>NZ_CP087731.1:0-3143268 GCF_044792155.1 Halomonas sp. BLK-85 | reverse complement strand
TCAACTCACCATCGGTTGAAAACGGCCAAATATTGTAGCGCCCCAGAAGCAAGTTATCCACACAAGTATCCACTCGGATTTATCTGTGGATAACCCCTTTGTCTTTATGGCTTGAGACCCTTGAATGGCCTGGGGAAAACTCCCCATAGGGGGGCAGAGCCGCGATTTATACACGCTTGAACCACAGCTAAACTACCGTTTAAGCACCGTTTATCCACAGTTTTTTTAATGTTTCAAAGTATTGATTAATAATCATTATTTTGAGTTACTCACAATTTCTATCCCCACTATTAATAACAGCATCAGGTAAAAAATAAATTATTACAATTGGCCCATAATGTGCTTCTTGCGTTGCATTGGAAGGCCCACCCTCGGACTGGCCGATGAGCCATTACAGGATTGTCCAGACAAAAAAATTGCACCTGGCGATCTAAAGCTCTACAATTTCCGGTCTTGAATTAGCGGTACCCGAGATGGTTACTGACTTGACCGGGCTCCTGAAATTGACGTTCCGTCCTAAAACCACGTGGGAATAACGAGTTATGAAACGCACCTTTCAACCTAGCGTTCTCAAGCGCAAGCGTACGCATGGCTTCCGTGCGCGTATGGCAACCAAAAGTGGCCGCGCCATTATCACGCGCCGCCGTGCCAAGGGCCGTAAGCGTCTGAGCGCCTGAATCCGGATTGCGTGTGCTCCGTCAAGGCTATCCCCGGTGTCTACGTTTGCTCAATGCTGGGGATTTCAGTCACGTTTTCGAACACGCTGATCTTAAGGTCCATGGCAAAGGCATGATGGCACTTGCACGTTGGAACACGCTCGGTCATCCTCGGCTTGGGCTTGTAGTCAGCAAGAAAAACGTGAAACTTGCCGTACAGCGCAATCGATTCAAACGCCTCGTCAGAGAATCTGTACGATTACGCCAACATCAGTTACCAATGCTTGACATTGTTGTTCTGGCAAGGCGCGGCGTACATGACCTTGACAACGACACGTTACATCGTCAGCTACATGGCATGTGGAAACGGCTGCAGCGTGAAGCGAGACAGTATGAGTGCGCAGGACAGGCATCACCAACAAGCACTCAGCATGACGCTTGACGATCATACAGCGCCGCTCGATCCAGGCCTGCCGTTTGGCAGGCTTTTGTGTGTCATAGGTCGAGTAAAAAAACACTGCACCATTAGCATGTTCACCACCCAGCGGGCAGACCCCTCATGGACGTAAAACGACTTATTCTCGTGATTCCATTAGCCTTACTGGCTTATTTACTGGTTGTGCAATGGAATCAGGACTACGGTCAACCGATTGACAATTCGTCCTCCAGCGACGTCGTGCAGCGAAGTGACAATGGTACGACGTCAGCTGACACACAGGACGACGACGGCGGTTTGACTGTACCTTCGAGTACTTCTCAGAGTGCGGACATCGAAGAAGGAATGTCTGCAGACGAGAGCACAACCGATAGCCGAGACTTTATTGCGGTGGCCACTGATGTGCTTGATGTACGCATCGACCCGCACGGTGGTGACATCCTCTATGCCGCCTTGCCTCAGCATAAGCTGCGCCTGGATTCCGATCGCAATTATGTATTGCTATCGGATAACGAGACACGCAGCTATGTCGCACGCTCCGGCCTACAGCTCAACGACGAGGCCAACCGAATCGTTTTCACCCCAGAGAGCAACGAATACTTGCTGAGTGATGACGACGATCAGGTAGTGGTGAATCTGCAGGCAGACGTTGACGGCATTGACATTACCAAGCGTTTGACCTTTGAACGCGGTAACTACGCCGTCGATGTTGACTATTATGTCGCCAACAATACCGAATCTTCGGTAAGTGCACGCTTTATTGGCCAACTGGCTCGCGATAACAGTGAAGATCCTTCCAGTGGCGTGGCACTGGGTATGAATTCCTACCTGGGTGCAGCCTTCTCGACGCCAGAGACGCGTTACGAGAAAGTGGATTTCAGTGATATCCAGGAAAACAAGTTTTCCAACCAGGAAGCTGAAGGGGGCTGGGTCGCCATTATCCAGCACTATTTTGTTTCAGCATGGGCACCCCCCCAGAATCAACAAAACCTCTACTACGCCACCACAGATTCACGTGGGCGCAATGTTGCAGCTTTCGCTGGACCGACCCTTCAGGTTGCCTCTGAAAATGAGGCCAATCTGAGTGCAACCCTCTATATGGGTCCCAAGATTCAGGATTATATGGAGCAGGTGGCCCCCAACCTGAAGCTTACCGTGGATTATGGCTGGCTCTGGTTTATTGCCAACCCTCTTTTCGTGGTGTTGGACACCATCCATGACATCGTTGGTAACTGGGGCTGGTCCATCGTTCTATTAACGGTACTGGTCAAGTTGGTACTGTTCCCGCTCTCTGCGAAAGCCTATAAATCCATGGCCCGGATGCGCAAACTCGGCCCGGAAATGCAGCGGCTTAAAGAGATGTATGGCGATGACCGCCAGAAGATGTCTCAGGAAATGATGAAGTTCTATCAGAAAGAGAAGATCAACCCACTCGGTGGTTGCCTTCCTATCCTGATTCAGATGCCGGTTTTCATCGCGCTGTACTGGATGTTGCTGGAATCGGTGGAACTCCGTCATGCTCCCTTCATGTTCTGGATTCAGGACCTCTCGGTGAAGGACCCGTTCTTCATCCTGCCGATCCTGATGGGGGCATCAATGTTCGTGCAGCAGATGCTTAACCCGACACCGCCAGACCCCACGCAGGCCAAGATCATGAAGATGCTGCCGATTATCTTCACGTTTTTCTTCCTGTGGTTCCCGGCGGGTCTGGTTATCTACTGGGTCGTCAACAACATCATTTCAGTGGCCCAGCAGTATTACATCACGCGCAAGGTTGAGAATGACCCGAGCATTGGCAAAGGCAAGAAAACCCGCTAAGCCATGTTTCTGATGGGTATCGTCAATACCTTCCAGACCCCCGCCCAGTGCGGGGGTCTGGCGTTTATAGCGGGATAAGCTCACTACACTTACTCATCTGTGAGGGCGTCATGTCAGCACCCCTGTATACCCCCGATACCATTGCCGCCCTGGCGACACCGCCTGGACGCGGTGGCGTCGGTATCATCCGCCTATCAGGCCCACATAGCACCGCTATCGCTGGAAACATACTCGGCTATCCACCCACGCCACGACAGGCTCATTATGGCCCTTTCCACGGCAAGGCGGGCATTATTGATCAAGGCATTGCCTTATATTTTGCCGGGCCGAATTCCTTTACGGGTGAAGACGTGCTGGAACTACAGGGGCACGGTGGACCCGTTATCATGGACATGTTGCTGGAACGCTGCCTGCAGTTGGGCGCCAGGCTGGCGCGTCCCGGCGAGTTCTCTGAACGCGCCTTCCTGAACGACAAGCTGGATCTGGCTCAGGCTGAGGCCATTGCCGACCTGATTGATGCCAACTCAAGGCATGCTGCTGAAAATGCGGTGCGTTCACTGCAGGGGGAGTTTTCCAATCTGGTGCATGCCCTTGTTCAGCAACTGATAGAACTGCGTGTCTACGTTGAAGCTGCTATCGACTTTCCTGAGGAAGAAATTGATTTCCTTGCCGATGGTCATGTAGCCCACCAGCTTCAGGGAGTGATGGCCGAACTGGAAAAAGTTCGTGCAGCTGCAGGCCAGGGGGCCTTGATGCGAGAAGGTATGAATGTGGTGATTGCGGGACGTCCCAATGCGGGAAAATCAAGCCTGCTCAACGCTCTGACCGAGCAGGACACTGCGATCGTAACCGACATTGCAGGCACTACCCGAGACGTATTGCGTGAACATATCCACCTTGATGGTATGCCTCTGCATGTTATTGATACGGCAGGATTGCGCGACACGCCGGATGCAGTGGAAAAGATTGGTGTGGCTCGCGCGTGGGCAGAAATAGAGGAAGCTGATCGTGTACTGCTGCTGGTCGATGCGTCCACCACCCAGGCAACTGACCCTTTCGATATCTGGCCGGAATTTGTTGAACGTCTGCCAGATCGCTCGCGCCTGACCCTGGTACGCAACAAGATCGATACCAGCCAGGAAGCCTCGGGAATTGATTTGTCCACCGTTTATCCGACCCTACGCCTTTCGGCGAAGACCGGTACAGGTATGGATAACCTGAAACAGCACCTGAAAGACATCATGGGTTACGCCACGACAACAGAAGGCCGCTTTTCAGCGCGTCGCCGCCATCTGGATGCGCTGGATCGCGCCCATGATGCCTTACAGGCAGGTCACTCCCAGCTTCAGGGCTATGGCGCCGGAGAACTCCTGGCCGAAGACCTGCGCGACGCTCAACAGGCGCTGGGCGAAATTACCGGTGACTTTAGCGCGGATGACCTGTTAGGCGAAATTTTTGGCAGTTTCTGCATCGGGAAATAAAAAGTCATTCTCCCACCAGCCAGTCGCTGTGATACTGGCTCCGCTCGCCCAGTAGCGGCGTGATTTCTGCCATGGCACTGGCCAGGCGCTCATCCAGTCCCCAGGGCGGGTTTACAATCAGCATGCCGCTGCCATACATGCCATATTGATCCGATCCTTGAGCGCGCTGTTTGAGCTCGCTACGCCATAGTTTGCGTACACCGCTGGCCTTCAAACTATTCAGCAGGGCCTGGTGAGCACCGGAAGGAAGCAAGGGGTACCAGATAAGCAGGACAGCATGACGCGTCTTGGACAGGGCCCGAACCGCCATTTCAGCCACTTCCTGGTATTCCTGTTTGCGCTCATAGCTGGGGTCGATCAACACACACAATCTGGGCGTGGCAACCGGCACCCGTTTGGCCAAACCGGCTAACCCATCGGCAAAAATTCGCTGAGTCTGTTCAGGAAGTGTCTGCGTATTAAGCTGCTCATGCTCACCGGGATGAAGTTCAAACAGGCTCAGCGCATCCTGTTGGCGTATCGCCCGCGATAACCACCAGGGGGAACCAGGATAATGGCTGAGCGCATTCGTACATGGCTGAGCCGCTTCCAGCTGGTTAAGCCAGGCGCCCAGCAAGGAATCTTCAAGCCTCTGGCGGGCTTGCCAGAGCGGCCAGATGCCATAGCGGTATTCTTTTAGGCGCTGAGTCTCTTGTCGGTCTAGCGGGTACAGGCCTCTGCCCGCATGAGTATCAATGAATGTAATCGCTGATTTTTTACGTAATAAATAATCCGCCACGGCGAAAAGCGTCAAATGCTTGTGCACATCGGCGAAATTGCCGGCGTGGTAGGCATGTTGGTAGGAAAGCATAACGTGTCCTTTGATAACGTAGTGGCGGATACAGCCTATGCGGCATCAACTGGGTGGTTATAATAAAAAACCCGCTATACCTGATGGATAGCGGGTTGAACTGCCCTGGAGAAAGGGTGAAGAAGATCAGGGCTGCTGATAATCACGTGCACCTTCTGTCGGGGTCAAGGTGATCTCTACGCGACGGTTCTGAGCACGCCCCTGTTCGCTATCATTGCTGGCCACTGGCTGTGTTTCACCATAGCCGCGGATATTCAAACGGCTACCTGATACACCATTCTGGTTAAGATAATTGCTGACCGACTGCGCCCGACGTTCAGAAAGACGCTGGTTATAGTCAGCATCTCCGGTGCTGTCGGTATGCCCTGCCACATTGACTCGGGTATCCGTGTACTCACGCAGTACATTGGAGACTTCATCAAGAGATGAGCGGGCCTGTGAAGTAAGATCGCTTGAGTCAAAGCCGAAAGTGACGCTGCTGGGCATATTGAGCACAATTTCATCACCTCGACGATCTATTTCAATTCGCGAGCCTTCAAGATTCTGGCGTAGTTGCTGTTCCTGACGATCCATATAAGCGCCGATGCCCGCCCCGGCGGCAGCGCCAACGGCAGCACCAATCAGGGCGCGGTCGCGGCGGCTGGTGCTGCCATCTCCGGAAAGTGCCCCCGCAGCAGCACCAATCGCGGTCCCTATTCCTGTGCCGGTCGTGGTGCTGGAACGCTGAGTGTTACCGCCATAAGGATCGGTTGCACAACCGGCAATGAAGATGACGGCCGCAAGGGGTGTCAGTAATCGATAGGGTCGCATTGCATACTCCTGGTATTCATGAGCCAGCCCGATTAGGGCAAATTATGCGTCACTGATCTCTGCCAGCAACTCATTCAAGAATAGTAGACCTTGAGGCGATGCTCTAAGCCTTTCCGACGTTTCCTCTAAAAGTCCTTTTTTGCTGGCACTTTCAAGGGTCTGTGTTAGCGCATCAAGAGGCTGCCCGGTGTGTGTCTGCCATGTCGCCATGGAGACCCCATCGCTCAGGCGCAGAGCATTCATGGCAAATTCCAGAGGAAGCTCCCGTTCAGGTATTGCCCGCTTTCCAGCAAGGAAGCCTCGCATATCGCCCCGGCGCTGCATATAGGCATCTGGCTGACGGGTTTTCCAGCGACGCTCGATTATCCATTGGCCATCTCGGGTAATATGGCTGAATTTGCCATGAGCCCCCGCCCCTATGCCCATATAATCACCAAACTGCCAGTAATTCAGGTTATGGCGGCTTGCCTTGCCTGGCGTTGAGTAGGCGGATATTTCATAACGTTTGAGCCCTGCCTGTTCCAGAACTTCATGCCCCGCGTCCTGAATATCCCAGAGGATGTCTTCATGTGGCAGTACGGGCGGAGCAGAATGAAAAGCGGTATTAGGTTCCAGGGTAAGCTGATACCAGGAGAGGTGCTCGGGCGCCAGTGCCAACGCCTGATTGAGATCTGCCATTGCACCATCAACGGTCTGCCCAGGCAGCCCGTGCATCAGATCAATGTTGATATTATCAAAACCGGCTGCACGTGCCTGAGCAACCGCCTTTATCGCCTCATCTCCGCTATGGATACGTCCAAGGGCGGCCAGCTGTTCAGGCTGAAAACTCTGCACACCCAGCGAAAGCCGATTGATACCCGCTTTACGATAACCGTGAAAACGCTCCTGCTCGGTCGTTCCGGGGTTGGCCTCCAGGGTGATTTCAATATCACCAGCAAACGGTAACTGACTGTCTATAGCGGTTAACAATTCTTGATAAAACTCAGGCAATAGCAGGCTTGGCGTGCCACCGCCAATAAAAATTGCTGCCAGCGGGCGTCCGGCCGCAAGTGGCAGGTCCTGCCTGAAATCTTCCAACAACGCTTCCAGATAGGCCGCTTCAGGTAATTTATCATGGTGAGGCTCATGAGAATTGAAATCACAGTAGGGGCACTTACGCACACACCAGGGGGTGTGGATATAGAGCGACAGCGGCGGAAGCTCGCACATTTGTTCAACCATGCGCCACCTGCAACGTCTCTACCAGTGCCTGCAGGGCACGCCCGCGATGGCTCAAGCGATTTTTCCTTTCAGCCGGTAATTCTGCAACCGTGGTTCCCTGATCAGGCAACCAGAAAAGTGGGTCATAGCCGAACCCCCCTTCGCCACGTGGCCCCGTCAGTATCTCGCCTTCCCAGCTGCGTTGAACAATGATGGGAACAGGGTCTTCAGGGTGACGCAAGTAAACCAGCACACACCAGTAACGCCCGCTACGCTGCCCTTCTGCATAATGGCTTAACGCTTCAAGCAGCTTGGCATTGTTACGTTCGTCGCTTTTGGGTTCACCACCATAACGCGCGGAATAAATACCCGGAGCACCGTCAAGCGCATCAACTTCCAGCCCGGAATCATCTGCCAGAGCTGGCAGACCGCTGGCCTGGCTGGCAGCACGTGCCTTGATCAAGGCATTTTCTACAAACGTCAGGCCGGTCTCCGGCACATCACCCACGCCAAAATCTGCCTGAGGGCGCACATCCAACCCCAGAGGAGACAGTAACTGATTGAATTCTCTGAGTTTACCAGCGTTTCCACTGGCAAGTACCAGCGTTGATGCAGGTGCTGTCATGACGGGTCTCCAAAATGAACTGAAAAAGCCGCTCCTTGGAACGGCTTGATACGAGTCAGTTTCATGAGTGATTGTTGGCCAGTACTACATGGTAGCAAAAGCTTTCTCGGCGGCGTCCAGGGTCAGCTGGATATCTTCTGCCGTGTGGGCGCTGGACATGAAACCCGCCTCGTAGGCGGAAGGGGCCAGATAAACGCCGTGATCCAGCATGGCAGTGAAGAAGCTTCTGAAGGCTTCTGGATCGCAGGCGGTTGCCTGGGCAAAGTTATCCACCCTGGATTGCGAGGTAAAGAAGATCCCGAACATGCCACCGGAGGATTGGGTGATCATCGGCACACCTGCAGCATCAGCGCGCTCCTTGAGTCCGTGGCAAAGCGTATCAACGCGCTGGGTCAAGGCATCATGAAAGCCGGGTACCTGAAGCTTGTTAAGCAGGGTCACCCCCGCCGCCATGGCCAGTGGGTTTCCGGACAGGGTGCCTGCGTGGTAGATGGGCCCAAGCGGTGAAATGTTTTCCATTATTTCCCGCTTGCCGCCAAAGGCCCCTACCGGCATACCACCACCGACGATCTTGCCCAGGCAGGTCAGGTCCGGAGTGACGCCATAGCGTGCCTGGGCGCCACCCAGCGCAATACGGAAACCGGTCATGACTTCATCGAAAATCAGCACGCTGCCGTGCTCATTGCAGACCCGGCGCAGGGTTTCAAGGAAACCTGGCTGAGGTGGAATGCAGTTCATGTTGCCGGACACCGGCTCGACGATAATACAGGCAATGCGGTCGCCGATTTCCTCAAAACAGGCTTCAACGCCATCCGGGTCATTGTAGGAAAGCGTGACGGTATGCTCTGCCAGTGCAGCGGGAACGCCAGGGGAACTCGGCTCACCATGAGTAAGCGCTCCGGAGCCGGCCTTGACCAGCAGCGAATCGGAGTGGCCGTGGTAATTGCCTTCAAACTTGACGATCTTGTCACGCCCGGTATAACCCCGTGCCAGGCGAATCGCCGACATGGTAGCTTCGGTGCCGGAACTGGTCATGCGCACCATTTCCATGCTGGGAATGATCTCGCAGATCAGGTCAGCCATGGTGGTTTCCGCTTCTGTGGGGGTACCAAAAGACAGGCCGCTATCCAGGCGTGAGCGAACAGCAGCCAGCACATCCGGATCGGCATGGCCGGTAATCATAGGTCCCCAGGAGCCGATATAATCAACATAGCGGCTACCTTCGACATCAAACAGATAGGCGCCCTGGGCACGCTCCATGAAGACCGGTGGACGGTGCATGCCCTTGAACGCTCTTACCGGTGAGTTAACACCGCCGGGAATATGACGGCTGGCTCGTTCAAACAGTTCTGCAGACGTGGTCATGGCGTCTTCTTCCTTTTATCTCTGAGGTGTTATCAAATCGGGATGATACAAGGACGCTAATTCAACAGGGTCGTGTCAAAAAAACAGAGGATTAAAAAAACGATCAGGTAATGCCTGACCCAAGTCAGGATGATACCCGTGAGACAAGCTTTGCCAGGTAAAGTGCTGCGCCTGTTCGCACGCAGTAAGTAAACGCTCACCTACGGCCAGGCGCGCGGCCAATGAGGAAGCAAGGGTGCAGCCCGACCCATGGAATTGCCCTGCCAGGCGCGGCCACTGCCATTGGCGCGTTGTGTCTGGCGTATGCAGGGTATGCACGACCTTGTGCCGGTCACAGCCTTGTAAAGGATCGTCAGTGGCCGTTACCAGTACGGCGCCACACCCCTGCTCCATCAGGGACACCACACGCTCAGTATCGTTGGCAAATGGGGGCAAGCCGGATGTCAGACGAGTCAGCTCTTCTCGGTTGGGGGTCAGCACATCGACCAGCGGCATCAGTTTGTCCACATAGGCCTGACTCAAACCGGCTGTGGATAACTCGGTTCCACCGCCGGCTTTCAGAACAGGATCGGCCACCACCGGAAGACCGGGAAAGCGGCGCAGGACCTGCTCAACAGCTTCCAGCACCTGGATATCCGCAATCAGCCCCAGCTTGATGGCCGCTATCGGCAGGGTATTCAAAGCCATGACCATCTCGAGGACTGAATGAGCACTGACCGGCATGACCTGCTGGACATTGTCACAATCCTGGACGGTCAATGCCGTTGGAACGGTCAGCGCCCAGCCACCGCTGGCGTTGATTGCTTCACTGTCAGCAACTATGCCAGCGCCGCCACTGGGATCATGCCCTGCCAACACCAGTACCACAGGAGGAAGGGAGCGTGACATCAGTACGGCTTGAGCACAGCAAGGATGGTGATAATGATCAATGCCACCACCGGGGCTTCATTAAACCAGCGGAAAAAGACATGGCTTTTCTTGCAGCGATCCTGTGCAAACTGTTTCAGGTAAATCAGGCAGACATGATGATAGGCAATCAAAAGGACCACCAGGAGTAGCTTGGTATGCATCCAGCCCTGGCTCAACCAGGCCGGATTTATGTAAAGCATCAGAATACCGAAGATCAACACAACAATCATGGAAGGCGTCATAATGCCACGGTAAAGCTTTCGCTCCATGACCTTGAAGGTTTCCATGCTGGTAGTCTCGCCTTTATCACGTGCCATGGCATGATAAACATACAGCCGTGGCAGATAGAACAAGGCAGCAAACCAGGTCACCATCGCTATCAGATGAATTGCTTTCGCCCATAAATACATGGTAACTCCTTTAAGGTCTTCTCAGTGGGGTAGCGTTTATGGCAATAGGTTAACGGCTGTTACTTATCATAAAAAAGATGATCAAGGCTTGTTGGCCTCATGACTGTCCATCGATCGCGGATCAGTATAATGATAATAACGTTCAATGGCCCCTCGGGTGATGATACCTGAAATTCGCCTCTGCCTGGGACGATAACCATGGACAACATACAAGGCGCCCAATGAATTATTCTGCAGCCTTATAAAGGCTTCGGAAAGGGTTGCTTGCAAGGCGATCGGCGCCATTTCCAGGCGTCTCCCCGGAATTTCCAAAAGATCTATCCTGTCATGTTTTTCATTAGCAGGCGCTTCGCTGGCGTCGTGCTCCATCAGCCAACGGGCCAGTTCCGCCGCTTTGAGTGCCAGCACGGGTTTTTCCTGGTTCGAACGTTCAATCACCAACCAGACAGGGTTGGTTTCCAGCAGCTTGCGGGCTTCTTTAACAGTAATCATCCGCCCGGTGCGGACGACGCTGCGCTCCATCACGGCAGGTACCGATACCCTCGACAATGCCTGCATCAATGGTTGCTGCAAGGGATGCAGACCATAACGCAGGCTACTGATAAAAAATCCTTCGCAGCCCGTCAGATGGCGTGAAGTCAAACAGGCCACTACGACCGCCAACATGCCTGGCAGCATGATATTCGGCGTATGAGTCAGCTCCAGCAGCGCCATCAAGGCAGCCAATGGCGCTTGCAGGACAGCCCCCATCATCGCTGCCATGCCCAGCATGGCAAAAATGCTCGGAGCAGCCGCTTTGTCCGGCCATAACCAGGCAATGAACAGGCCACATAAAGTTCCCATGGCCGCACCGATGACCAACACCGGGCCAATAATACCAATCGGTATACCGCCGGCAACGGTCAACGAAGTGAGCACTAACTTAATGGCCACCAGGGCAATCAGTACCGATACAGACAGCTGGTTATCCAGGGCAGCGGCTACACTGTCATAGCCGATACCCTGGACTTCAGGGAAAAACCACGCCGATGTTCCAGTCAAGACTCCCACAGCCCCCAGGCGCAGCCACAGGGGTTGTTGCTGTATCCAGGGGTTATGTGAAATACGGGTGAAGATTCCCGCCAGAATGCCGATCATCAACCCCATCATCACAATCCAGGGAAGGTTGAAAAAGGAGCCCAGCGCCACTTCCGGAATACTGAAAGCCGGTGCACTTCCGTAGACCAGTTGTGCTATCAGGGCACCCATGGTGGACGCCAGAATGACCGGCATGAAACTCATCAGAGT
Organism: Halomonas sp. BLK-85; assembly: GCF_044792155.1. NCBI lineage: Bacteria > Pseudomonadati > Pseudomonadota > Gammaproteobacteria > Oceanospirillales > Halomonadaceae > Halomonas > Halomonas sp. BLK-85. Next base: position 3,131,421 of record NZ_CP087731.1, on the reverse strand, counting down.
GTATTCCATCATCACCACCTCCATGGCAAAGATGACTCCGGCAATAGGCGTGTTGAACGAGGCTGAGATCCCCGCGGCAGTGCCACAGGCCACCAACACCCGCAGGCTGTTATTGGGCAGGCGCAGCTTGAGACCCAGCCCACTGGAGGCCGCAGCTCCCAGGTGAATGGCCGGGCCTTCCCGCCCGGCAGACAGGCCACCCAGCACCGATACCACCCCGACCCACCATTGATTCAACCAGTTACGCAAGGGGAACCGCCCCTGATGATACGTCAGGCGTTCGATAACATGGCTAACCCCTAGCTTGCGGGCTGCCACTTTCTGACGGTAAAGAAAGACGCCTACCAAGACTACCGCCAGCATTGGAAGAAGCGCGCGTAACACGGGTGACAGTGCTTCAAAGGCTTCCGGATTATTGTCCGGCATGTAGAGCGCCGCCCCGGTTTCCAGCAATAACCTAAAGCCCACCATCAAGGCACCCGTAATCACGCCTGAAAACAGACCCAGCACGCAAAGCTGGGGCAAGGCGTCAACATTGGCCAACTGCCGACGAAAATTTTCTAGGCTGAAACTGGACCGAGAAAAACGTGCCACGCGTCTTTTTCCTTGTGGTTAATAGCGTTATCCGTCAGGTGCAGAAGACACGACCTGACCTAATGTTCAGGCCTATCCTCTCTCTCATCCATGCTCTTGTGTATCATAGTCTCCATGATGAGAACACAAATCCTTGACGACCGGGATTCAGAACAGTAAGGAGCAGATGATGATTAACGTGGGCATTGTAGGTGGAACCGGTTATACCGGCGTGGAACTTCTCAGGTTGTTGTCGCAACATCCTGACGTTAGCGTCGAAGCTATCACGTCTCGTTCTGAAGCCGGTGTGAAGGTCGCGGATATGTACCCGAATCTGCGCGGACACTATGACCGGTTAACTTTCAGCGAACCCGATGCCGAACAGCTAGGCGCCATGGATGCGGTATTTTTCGCCACGCCCCATGGCGTGGCCCATGCACTGGCAGGCGAGCTGCTGGAGAAAGGCACTCGGGTGATTGATCTTTCCGCAGATTTTCGTCTGCGCGATGCAGATGAGTGGAGCCAGTGGTATGGTCAACCCCATGGCGCACCAGGGTTGCTCGGTGAAGCAGTTTACGGGCTGCCTGAAATGCACCGTGATGCCATTCGTCAGGCGCGCCTGATTGCAGTACCCGGCTGTTATCCCACCGCCGTGCAACTGGGCTACTTACCGCTTTTGGAAGCGGGTCTGATCAACCCTGAACAGCTGATTGCCGATTGTAAATCCGGGGTAACCGGTGCAGGCCGCGGCGCCAAGGTGCCTTCACTGCTGGCTGAAGCCAGCGAATCAATGAAAGCCTACGGTGCAGGTGGCCACCGCCATCTACCGGAAATCCGTCAGGGTCTGGGTGACATCCATGGCCAGGCCGTCAAGCTGACTTTTGTACCTCATCTGACCCCAATGATTCGCGGCATCCACGCGACTCTCTACGGGCAGCTGAACGCCGACCCTCAGGACCTCCAGGTACTTTTTGAACAACGTTATGCCCATGAACCTTTCGTTGATGTCATGCCTGTGGGCAACCATCCGGAAACCCGCAGTGTCAAAGGCATCAATACCTGTCGCCTGGCAGTTCATCGTCAGGGTAATACCATCATCGTGCTGTCGGTAATTGATAACCTGGTCAAGGGCGCCTCAGGGCAAGCCATCCAGAACCTTAATCTGATGTTTGGTCTGCCTGAAACCCACGGCCTTGAAGCACCCGCACTGCTACCCTGATCATGGGACAGTAAAAATCTTTTCCGGTAAAAGTTGACCCTTTTACTGGGAATTATTCATAATCAGTTTCAACTCTCGAACGTTCGCTCACGGGAGGTATCCATGAGCAGTGCAGAATCCTTTGTCCCAACCCCCTTGCTTCTATCCGGCAGTGCCCGCACACGCATCAAGGCACTGATGGCAGAAGAAGGCAAACCTGAACTCAAGCTGCGCGTCTATGTGACGGGCGGTGGCTGTTCAGGTTTTCAGTACGGATTTGATTTCGCTGAAAATATCGCAGAAGACGACACTGTCATTGAGTTTGGTGAGGCCACCCTGGTGGTTGATCCGCTGTCCTATCAGTATCTGGTCGGTTCAACGGTGGATTTTGAAGAAGGCCTGGCCGGCGCCCGGTTCCGTATACAGAACCCGAATGCTACCACCACCTGTGGCTGTGGGGCATCCTTCATGGTCTGACCATAAACTGAAGATTCCAGTATTTTTCCAGCCAGATAAAACTGGCTGGAGACGATCATTCGTCTATTCAGCGTTTATGTGTTTCCTTCCCCGTAACTTGACGCCATGTCCGTTTCTCGCCAAGGTTAATAGGTCAACGTCAGACTATTACTTTAATTTATCAGGCATTTACACCCATTAAACCCATGTGGTGGGTTCACATGCCGAGCACGGGGAAAACACATGAATAATACGATGACCACCAATCTGTCCAAAACCCTTATATCCAGCGCGATTGCACTGGCGATTGGAAGCTCAAGTGCCGCAATGGCGCAGGATATGCCCGTCGTCGACGTGGCCACCGACCCAAGTTTCGTTCCGTTTGAAATGATGGATTCCGAAACCGGTGAAATGATCGGCTTTGATATGGACATGATCGATGAGATCGCCGAGCGTGCCGGGTTTGAAGTCAACCTGACCACCATGGAATTCTCCGGCATCATCCCCGCTGTTCAGACGGGCAGCCAGGAAATTGCCATTGCCGGTGTCACCATCACTGACGAACGCGCAGAAATCGTCAATTTTTCTGATCCCTACTACGATTCCGGTCTGCGCATTATCGTCCGTGACGATAACGACGATGTGGCCACCATTGATGACCTTGAAGGCATGTCGATTGGTACCAAGATTGGCTCGACCAGTTATGACTTCCTGCAGGAAAAATTTGGCGATGATGCCGATATCACCCCCTATCCGGGCACCTCGGATATGTATATGGCACTGCTGGGGCGCAACGTGGACGCCGCCTTCTACGATGCGCCGAACGTTGCATACTTCTCAGAAACTCGGGGCGAAGGGCGTACCAAGGTCGTCGGACCGCTCTATGAAGGTCAGCAATACGGCATCGTTTTCAACCAGGATAGTGAATGGCTAGAGCCTGCCAATGAAGCACTGGCCGCCATGCGGGACGATGGCACCTACGACGAGATTTACACCAAGTGGTTTGGCGAATCTCCTGACAGTGAATAAGCAATGTCTGTTGGCTGTCTGAAACTGACCGCTTAACGGCTATCCGAATCGCAGGATAATGCCGGAACATTGCTGATCAGGGCCGGGTTATCTGACTCGGCCCTGTGTCATTTCAGGGTCTCTTTATTACAAGGTCGCTTTTCTGGAGATCGCGCGTGGATAGTACATTTCAGTTTGATTGGGGCGCCGCTTTCGGCTCAATTCCCCATCTGTTGCCGGGTATTCCATGGACATTACTGATTTCTTTTGGTGGCCTGGCATTCGGTTTCTTTATCGGTATATTTTTTGGTCTTCTGCGTATCAGCCCCATCCGCTGGCTGCGCTGGCCAGCCATCCTGTACATCGAGGTATTTCGCGGCACCCCGATTCTCGTTCAGGTGCTCTTTATCTTTTATGGCTTACCACAGTTGATAGGCAGTCCCATCAACGCTCTGACTGCAGGTATTGCGGCCATTGCCGTCAACTCGGGTGCCTATATCTCAGAGATCGTGCGAGGTGGCGTTCAATCCATGGAGCGCGGTCAGCGTGAGGCCTCTCTCTCCCTGGGGCTATCAAGAACCCAGGCGTTTCGCTATGTCATCTGGCCGCAGGCCTTTCGGCGCATGATCCCCTCTCTGGGCAATCAGGGCATCATCAGCATCAAGGATACTTCCCTGTTTTCAGTGATCGGCGTGGGTGAACTGGTACGCCAGGGGCAGATCTACATCGCCACTACCTTCACGGCCATGGAGGTCTATCTGATGGTGGCCATGCTTTACCTGATAATCACCTGGTCGCTTTCAATCCTGCTGCGCCAACTGGAGCGCAGAGGCCTGGCAGGACAATAAGGACGCAGATATGAAAGATTCGACGCAGCCTATCGTCACCATGCAGAAACTGAACAAGCACTTTGGCAGCCTGCATGTTCTCAAGGATATCAACCTGGAAATCGTGCCGGGTGAAGTCGTCGTTGTGATCGGCGCCAGCGGTTCAGGTAAATCGACTCTGATCCGCTGTATCAACGGCCTGGAAGAGTTTCAGTCCGGTAACCTCACCGTTGATGGCCATGATCTCATGCCCTTTGGTAAAAGCACCAAGGCGCTGCAGAAAATCCGCACTGAAGTCGGCATGGTATTCCAGCAGTTCAATCTCTTTCCGCATCTCAGTGTTCGCGACAATATCACCCTCGCACCGATGAAAGTACGCGGCTGGAATCGTGAAGACGCCGAGCAAACGGCCATGCGCCTGCTTGAACGGGTGGAGATTGCTGACCAGGCCGAAAAATCGCCCACCCAGCTTTCAGGTGGCCAGCAGCAACGGGTGGCCCTGGCCCGTGCACTGGCCATGGAACCGCGCCTGATGCTGTTTGATGAGCCGACATCCGCCCTTGATCCGGAAATGATTGGTGAAGTGCTGGATGCCATGCGTGAACTGGCCAAGGAAGGCATGACCATGGTGATTGTCACCCACGAAATGGGCTTTGCCCGTGAAGTCGCTGACCGCGTTATCTATATCCATAAGGGTGAGATTACCGAGCAGGGGCCGCCGCAACAGTTATTCGATCAACCTCAGCACGAACGTACTCGATCCTTCCTGGCCAGGGTGCTGAAACACTGACACCCCTATCAATACACAGGCTGTCGGAAAGGTGCTTTAGGCACCCAGAAAGGCACGTCTAAACCCGCTAATTTATTGCCTGTCCCTGTGACAGGCTTTTTTTTGCCTGTGGATAATAAATTTTGTCAGCTGCTGCGCAACCTGCGTATCCGCGTCTGTGACGGTCACTACAGCGATGCAACGCCAGATTGATCACTTGTTCACAGCTAGGCTTACAACCCATGTACGGGTCGGTGGATAAACAGGGTTTAATTTGCCCTGTGGGTAAGTTGCTATTTGATCCACAGGATCATGACGCTTTATACCCGCGTCCTACGCAACTCATATACACCCTTATCAACAGTATAAGTAATTGTAATTAAAAGAATATAACTGCTTAACCACAGTTTTTATCCACACCAGTAGTAACAGCATTTACAGAAGTTCTTTTATTTAATATCTACATTATTATTAAAAGAGGGCGGTTGTGTCACTGCCAGTGTGGAAAAACCTGACGGTTACCCACAGGAGGTTTATACTGTTCGGCCAGATCACAGCGGCGATCACTTAATCAACGCGTTGCCGCCCAACATTCAGGATGAGATGTCATGAACTATCCCGACCGCTTTGACGTTATTGTCATCGGCGGGGGCCATGCGGGAACCGAAGCCGCATTGGCCTCTGCTCGTATGGGCTGTCAAACACTGTTGCTGACCCACAATGTTGAAACCCTGGGCCAGATGTCCTGCAATCCCGCCATCGGCGGGATTGGTAAAAGTCATCTGGTCAAAGAAATTGATGCACTTGGCGGAGCAATGGGGCTGGCAACAGATCTGGCTGGTATCCAGTTCCGAGTTCTCAATGCCCGCAAGGGTCCAGCGGTGAGGGCTACCCGTGCTCAGGCTGATCGGATTCGCTATAAGGCAGCGATCCGCGGTCTGCTGGAAAACCAGCCCAACCTGACTATTTTTCAACAGGCTGCAGGCGACCTGATTGTTGAAAATGACACTGCCAAAGGCGTAGTGACCGAAACCGGCATACGTTTTCACGCCGAATCCGTGGTGTTATGCACAGGTACTTTTCTCGGTGGCGTCATGCATATCGGGCTGGACAACAGCCATGGTGGCCGCGCAGGCGACCCGCCTTCCAACGCACTGGCAGACCGCCTGAGAGCTCTGCCGTTACGGGTTGACCGCCTGAAAACCGGTACCCCCCCGCGCCTGGATGCCAAAACCGTCGATTTCAAACAGCTTGAGGAACAACCTGGCGATACACCGACTCCTGTGATGTCCTATCTGGGCAATCAGGCGATGCATCCACGCCAGGTGAGTTGCCATATTGCCCAAACCAATCCCCAGACCCACGAGCTCATTCTGGCCAATCTGGATCGTTCACCAATGTATTCCGGAACGATTGAAGGCATAGGGCCGCGTTATTGCCCGTCGATCGAAGACAAAGTGCATCGCTTTGCTGACAAATCCAGTCACCAGATCTTCATCGAACCAGAAGGGCTGGATACTCATGAGCTGTATCCCAACGGTATTTCCACCTCACTGCCTTTCGATATTCAGTTGCGGGTGGTACGTTCTATCAAAGGGTTGGAAAATGCCCATATCACCCGGCCCGGCTACGCCATTGAGTATGATTTCTTTGATCCCCGTGATCTGAAACACTCACTGGAAACCAAATTTATCCACAGCCTGTTTTTTGCTGGGCAGATCAATGGCACCACCGGCTATGAAGAAGCGGGCGCTCAAGGTCTCTTGGCCGGGCTAAACGCTGCCCGCCGTGCTAAAGGCCTCGACGCCTGGTGGCCACGCCGTGACGAAGCTTATCTGGGTGTCCTGGTAGATGACCTGATCACCTTGGGCACCAAAGAGCCCTACCGCATGTTTACCTCACGGGCTGAATACCGTCTCTTGCTGCGAGAAGACAACGCTGATCTGCGTCTGACGGCGATTGGCCATCAATTGGGCCTGGTGGATGAAAATCGCTGGCAAATGTTCAGCCGCAAACGTGAAGCCATTGAACGTGAAAACCAGCGCCTTGAATCCACCTGGGTTCAACCCGGTTCGGCGGCTGCCGAACAGCTGATACCCAAGATTGGTAATCCTCTGAGCCGTGAATATCGCCTGAGCGATTTGCTCAAACGCCCGGAGCTTGTCTATTCGGACGTTGCTGAACTGCCCGGTATCGAGGGTCAGGCAGTCAAGGAAGCTGATGTCACTGAACAGGTGCAGATCCAGGCCAAATATCAGGGATATATCAACCGTCAACAGGACGAGATTGATAAACTCAAACGCCATGAGGCCACGTTGCTACCGGAAGACATTGACTATCTTCAGGTAGAGGGACTTTCCAATGAAATTCGTCAGAAGCTGGCAGACACGCGTCCCCAGACGCTGGGTCAAGCGGCACGCATTTCGGGTGTAACACCTGCTGCCGTCTCGATTCTACTGATCCACCTGAAAAAACGTCGGCTGATCGAAAACAGTGAGGTCGCGGCGGGATGAGTGGTTTGAATATCCTGCTACACTCACTTACCGACGATGTTAAAGAACAGTTGGATAAGGGGCTGGCCAAGCTTGGCCTGGTGACCACGGCTGAACAGCTCAATCAGTTACTGGGACTTCTGGCTCTGTTGCACAAGTGGAATCGGGCTTATAACCTCACGGCGGTAAGGGATATCCGTGACATGGTTTCCCGTCACCTGCTGGACAGTGCTTCGGTCTCGCCTTTTGTCAGCGGTCCCCGTCTTTTGGATGTAGGGTCAGGCCCAGGCTTTCCCGGCCTGGTACTGGCAATTCTCAACCCTGATCTTGCAGTGACACTGGTTGACAGCAATGGCAAAAAAGTACGCTTCCAGCGTCAGGCCGTCATGGAACTGGGTATTAATAACGTGACCCCCGTGCAGACCCGGGTGGAGACGTTTGCAGCCGGTACTTTTGACCAGGTGATTTCGCGTGCCTTTGCCAGTCTGGGTGATTTTATTGGTCTGACACGGGCACTCCCGACAAGCGAAGGACAGTGGCTAGCGATGAAAGGGCCTGGCGTGGAACATGAGCTTGACACCCTACCTGATGATATTGCTCTACAGGCCCATCACTTGTTGCAGGTGCCCTATGATGCCGCTCAGCGGCAGCTACTGATCCTGACCCGAAAGGAGTTGTGTAAGTGAGCCAGATCATTGCCTTGACCAATCAAAAAGGCGGCGTTGGCAAAACCACCTCAGCCGTTAATCTGGCTGCCAGCCTTGCCACTCTGGATCGCCGTGTATTACTTGTTGACCTGGACCCACAGGGTCACGCCAGTATGGGAAGCGGCATTGATAAACACGCGCTGGAAGCCAGCGTACTGGATGTGCTGGTAGGGGATGCCCAGGCAAAGGACATCATTATCGGCAAACTTCGTGCAGGGTTTGATGTATTGCCCGGTAACGGTGATCTTACCGCTGCTGAAGTGGAGCTGCTTGATGCTGAGAACCCTCAGAGCCGGTTGGCCTCTGCTCTCAAGAAAGTGTCAGATGAGTATGATGTTATACTGATTGACTGCCCACCGTCGCTGAACATGCTGACAGTCAACGCCCTGACAGCCGCTGACGGGGTGCTGATTCCTCTGCAGTGCGAGTTCTATGCGCTCGAAGGCCTCTCGGCGCTGCTTGATACGATTGAACAGATCAAGGAAAGTGTTAACCCGCAGCTGGCCGTTTCCGGGATTCTGCGTACCATGTATGACAAGCGCACCAGCCTGACCCGCGAAGTGGATAAGCAGTTGCGCGAGTATTTTGGTGATGCCCTGCTAAAAGCCACGATTCCGCGTAATATCAAGGTAGCCGAAGCGCCCAGTCACGGCATACCCGTTACCAGGTATGCGCGTCTTTCGCGCGGTAGTCAGGCGTATCGGATACTGGCCAAGGAACTGATCAAGCGGCTGTCACTTTAACCCGAACCTGGTTGGCATAGGGGTTATGGCGCATAGACTTAATCCGTTGATTAACGAGGGAAAGCAATGACGCAAAAACGTGCGTTGGGACGCGGACTGGATGCCCTGATTGGCGCTGGTGCACGGCGTCGTAGCAGTCTGGAACTCCCCAGTGACAATGTGCCCCGGGCTGAGCAGGACGGTCAGCAACTGGCAGACGCTTATCACACGTCCGGTGTTGACGGGGAACGCCTGGAACGTTTGCCTCTCGGCCAGCTAACACGAGGTAAATATCAGCCTCGTCGGGATATCCAGCCAGAAGCTTTGGAAGAACTGGCTGATTCGATTCGTGCTCAAGGGGTTATGCAACCCATCGTTGTCCGCCCGGTGGGCGACGCCCGCTATGAAATCATTGCCGGCGAACGGCGCTGGCGGGCAGCACAACTGGCTGAACTGGATGTTATCCCTGCGGTGATCCGCGATGTCAGTGATGATACGGCACTGGCGCTGGCCCTGATTGAAAATATCCAACGCGAAAACCTGAACGTCGTGGAAGAAGCCATGGCGCTCAAACGTCTGGGCGATGATTTTGAGCTGACCCAGCAGCAGATTGCAGATGCGGTGGGGAAATCCCGCACCCAGGTGGCTAACCTGCTGCGCTTGCTGGCCTTGGACCCGGAGGTCCAGACCCTGCTGGAGCGCGGTGACCTGGATATGGGCCATGCCCGTGCCCTACTTTCTTTAGGAGCAGTCCAGCAGCGCCAGCTGGCTCATGAAGTGGTCAATAATGACCTGACCGTGCGTGCTACCGAAGCGCTGGTCAAAAAGTATCAAACGCAGGGTGAGCCAGCGCGGGCACAAAGCCGTCAGGCTCAGTCTCCTGATGTGGCAAGACTGGAAACCCGGTTAAGTGAGCGTCTGGGCGCACCGGTATCGATCCAGCACGGCCAGAAAGGTAAGGGCAAACTGACTATCCGTTACACCAGCCTGGAAGAACTGGACGGTATTCTGGAGCATATTCAATAAGATTAGGATGATCGGTGTGAGACCACTGGGATGTTGACAATTCTTCCCCCTTTGGTCGCAAGTTGTCTGTCTAGCGGATAAAAAGCGCCCGCTTTGGTTGAAGGGTCGATAGCGCTTCCCTATAATCGCGCAAGATTTGTGCGGATTGTGACCAAATCACATGTGCAGCATCGGCGTCTTGAGTAATGGATCACAATCATCATGCAACACCAGCTACGCAAGGAAGTACAACGACGTCAGATTTACATTCGCCGGTTAGCAATAGCACAGTCGGTTATTATTTTGCCCATTGTTCTGCTGGCGCTGATGACCTCGGGTAGATCGGGCGTTGTATCATCTCTGCTGGGCGTCATGGTAGCACTGATACCGCATGCAATATTCGTGGCCCGCGCTGGTATACTGAGTCAACGGCTTCGTGCCTCGCAAAGTGCCAAACGTCTGCTGGGTGCAGAAATGAGTAAGTTCGGTTTGACGATGGTTCTGTTCATCATGGTGTTCATAACAGTGCCACCCTCAAACCCCGCTTTATTCTTTAGTGCTTATGTAGCGGTCGTCCTGACGCATTGGCTAGCCCCTTGGCTGATGCCCAAGCACCGCTCAATTGATTGAGGTAACCGTTCTATGGCCGCAGGAAACGAAGTCTCACCGACTTACTATATCCAGCACCACTTGCAGAACCTGACGTTTGGCAAGCACCCGGAAAATGGCTGGTCGCTGGCTCATTCTGCAGAAGAAGCCCGTGAGATGGGATTCTGGGCAATCCACCTCGATACCATGGGTTGGTCGATCGCCATGGGATTGCTGTTCATCTGGGTATTTCGCAAGGCTGGAAAAATGGCCACGACGGGTGTACCCGGTGGTTTGCAGAATGCTGTCGAAATGGTTGTCGAATTTATTGAAAATCTGACCCGTGCCACTTTCCACGGCAGAAATCCGGTCATTGCCCCTCTGGCATTGACGCTGTTTGTCTGGATCCTGCTGATGAACACGCTGAAGATTATCCCGGTTGACTATTTTCCAGAGCTGTTTATTCGTCTTGGTGTCGACTACATGAAGATCGTCCCAACGACTGACCCTAACGCAACGCTGGGCATGGCGTTGGGTGTTTTCTGCCTGATTATCTACTACAGCATCAAGGTAAAGGGAGTGGGCGGCTTTGCTAAAGAGCTTTCGTTGACACCCTTCAACCACTGGGCGTTAATACCTTTCAACCTTGTTCTTGAAATCATCGGCTTACTGGTCAAACCCCTGGGTCTCGGGCTTCGTCTGTTTGGTAACATGTTTGCCGGTGAAGTTATCTTCATCCTGATTGCCCTATTGCCATTCTGGGCCATCTGGCTGTTGGATGTGCCCTGGGCTATTTTCCATATTCTAGTGGTAACACTTCAGGCCTTCATCTTTACTACCTTGTCGGTTGTTTATCTGAGCGCCGCACACGAGCATCATTAAAAACGAGCAACGCAACGCTTTCATTAACCCTCAACCTTAACTAAACCTTAAAATCAGGAGCATCATCATGGAAATGGTTTACCTCTCTGCTGCTATCATCATCGGTTTGGGCGCTCTGGCAACTGGCATTGGCTTCGCCCTGCTAGGCGGCAAGCTGCTTGAATCTACCGCGCGTCAGCCTGAAATGGGCGACCAGCTGCAAACCAAAACCTTCATCATGGCCGGTCTGCTTGACGCCGTTCCGATGATTGGTGTTGGTATTGCCATGTACCTGATCTTCGTTGTTGCCGGTTAATCGATACGAACGCCGAGCGGTCAGCCGCTCGGTTCTGTTTGATTCCGGTCGCCACGAAACTGTCAGAGGTACATTCCTGTGAATATCAACATGACGCTTATCGGGCAGACGATCGCCTTCGCGATCTTTGTCTGGTTTTGCATAAAGTACGTGTGGCCACCCATCAGCTCTGCGCTTCATGAGCGTCAGAAAAAGATTGCTGATGGCCTGGATGCGGCTAGCCGTGCGTCTCGCGACCTCGAACTCGCGCAAGAGCAGGCAGCTCAGACCCTGCGCGAAAGCAAAGAGCAGGCTTCACAGATTCTGGATCAGGCGAACAAGCGTTCCGCCCAGATCGTTGAGGAAGCCCGCGAGCAAGCACGTGCTGAAGGCGAACGTTTGATAACCAGTGCCCGTGCTGAGATCGACCAAGAAATTCAACGCGCCAAGGATGATCTGCGTGCTCAGGTTTCTCATCTCGCGGTAACAGGTGCTGAACGCGTGCTGGAAAACTCCGTCGACGAAAAAGCACACCGCAAGCTGCTTGATGAGCTTGCTGCTGAACTGTAAGGAGGTGACCCATGGCGGAATTACTTACCGTCGCTCGTCCTTACGCTAAGGCGGCGTTTGAATTTGCACGTGATAACAGCGCGCTGGATACATGGTCAGAAGCCTTGCGCTTTCTAAGCCAGGTGGTAGTGAATGAAGACGTTCGCTATTTTCTGAGCAGCCCAAAGCTTGAAAACGAACAGAAGGTATCACTGCTGATGGGCATGCTGCCCGGTAAGCCAGAAGAAACCTTCGAGCGTTTTCTGACCAGCCTGGCTCGCCAGCATCGACTCGTTGCGCTGAAAGCGATTGCCGAGCAGTTCGAAAAACTGCGCGCAGAGCATGAACAGCGCATCGACGTAACCGTGACGTCAGCCTTTAAGCTCGACAGCAAGCAAGAAACCAAGCTGACAAACGCGCTTAAAAAACGTCTCAATCGCGAAATCTCCATTACTACTCAGGTGGATAAATCGCTGATTGGTGGTGTCATTCTACGTGCCGGGGATACCGTTATCGACGGTTCGGTACGTGGCCGACTTGACCGCCTTTCTGAAGCGTTGACCACATGAGTCTGAGGGACATGGCATGCAGCAACTGAATCCTTCCGAGATCAGCGACATCATCAAGCAGCGGATTGATAAGCTTGACGTCGCATCTGAAGCCCGTAATCAGGGCACCATTGTGGGTGTCTCCGACGGTATCGTGAAAGTTCACGGCCTCGAAGACGCCATGTTTGGTGAAATGATTGAATTCCCCGGCAGTATTTTCGGCATGGTACTTAACCTGGAGCGCGACTCCGTGGGTGCCGTTGTGCTGGGTGACTACCTGCAGCTTGAAGAAGGTATGACCGCGCAATGTACCGGTCGTATCCTTGAAGTGCCGGTGGGTCCTGAACTGATTGGTCGCGTCGTTGACGCGCTGGGTAACCCGATTGATGGCAAGGGCGATATCAACGCCAAGATGACAGATGCCGTTGAAAAGGTGGCCCCGGGCGTTATCACCCGTCAGTCGGTAGATGAGCCGATCCAGACCGGCCTGAAGTCAATCGACGCCATGGTGCCGATCGGTCGTGGTCAGCGTGAGCTGATCATCGGTGACCGCCAGATCGGTAAATCCGCCATTGCCATTGATGCCATCATCAACCAGAAAGGCAAGGGTGTGACCTGTGTTTACGTTGCCATTGGTCAGAAGCAATCGACCATTGCCAACGTGGTGCGCAAGCTGGAAGAGCATGGCGCCATGGAACACACCATCATCGTGGCAGCGGGCGCCGCTGACCCGGCTCCAATGCAGTTCCTGGCCGCCTATTCTGGTTGCACCATGGGCGAATATTTCCGTGATCGCGGTGAAAACTCCCTGATTGTCTACGATGACCTGTCAAAACAGGCCGTTGCTTATCGTCAGGTATCGCTGCTGTTGCGTCGTCCGCCGGGCCGTGAAGCCTACCCAGGTGATGTCTTCTACCTGCACTCGCGTCTGCTTGAGCGTGCGGCACGTGTTAATGCTGACTACGTCGAGAAGTTTACCAATGGTGAAGTGAAAGGCAAGACCGGTTCCCTGACCGCGCTGCCGATCATCGAAACCCAGGGTGGCGACGTTTCTGCCTTCGTTCCGACCAACGTGATCTCGATCACTGATGGTCAGATCTTCCTTGAGACCAACCTGTTCAACTCGGGCATTCGTCCGGCGATCAACGCAGGTCTCTCGGTATCTCGCGTAGGTGGTTCAGCGCAAACCAAGGTTATCAAGAAACTGGGCGGTAGTGTTCGTCTGGCACTGGCTCAGTACCGTGAGCTGGCGGCGTTCTCCCAGTTTGCTTCTGACCTTGATGAAGCCACCCGCAAACAGCTTGAGCATGGTCAGCGGGTAACCGAGCTGATGAAACAAAGTCAGTATTCACCGATGTCTGTCGCCGAGATGGCACTGTCTCTGTATGCCGCTAACGAAGGCCATCTGGATGACGTGGACGTCAGCAAAGTGCTCGATTTTGAGCGTGCCTTGCATGACTACATGAAGTCAGAGCATGCTGATCTGCTTGATAAGATCAATCAGTCGGGCGACTACAACGACGAGATCAAAAGCGGCTTGAAGTCGGGTCTCGAACAGTTCAAGGCGACTCAGACCTGGTAAAGCGTTTGGCTCATCCCCGGGATGGGCCAGCCTCCTTTTCTGAGAGCCACGAACGAAGGGTAGATCGCTATGGCAGCTGCAAAAGAGATACGCACCCAGATCGGGAGCATTAAAAATACGCAGAAGATCACCAGCGCCATGGAAATGGTCGCTGCATCTAAAATGCGTAAAGCACAAGATCTGATGAAGGCGAGCCAGCCTTACGCCAAGCAGATCCGCAACGTGGTAGCCCACATTGCCGATGCCAATCCTGAGTACAAGCACGACTACATGGTCGAGCGTGACGAAGTGAAACGCATTGGTTACATCGTGGTCTCCACGGATCGCGGCCTCTGCGGCGGTTTGAACGTTAACCTGTTCAAATCCGTACTGAAGGACGCTGCACAATGGCGCAACCAGGGGGCAGAGATCGAGTTCTGCGCGCTGGGCAGCAAGGCCGGCAGCTTCTTTAACAAGTACGGCGGTACGCTGGTGGCCGCCAAAAGTGGCCTGGGCGAATCGCCCACGGTCGAAGATCTGATTGGTAGCGTCACGGTTATGCTCGAAGCATACGATGAAGGGCGCCTTGACCGCTTGTTTGTGGTGTATAACGAGTTTGTTAACACCATGACGCAAAAGCCGGTAACGCGTCAGCTTCTTCCGCTTTCCACTGACATCGGTGCAGACGAGCAGGACGACGAAAACGCCCGTCCCGGAAGCTGGGACTACCTGTATGAACCGGATGCAAAGGCGTTACTCGATAGCCTGTTGGTTCGATTTATTGAATCGCAGGTTTATCAGGCGGTTGTGGAAAACGGTGCCTGTGAGCAAGCGGCACGCATGATCGCCATGAAGAGCGCCACTGACAACGCGGGCGACCTGATCGACGATCTGGAAATGGTGTACAACAAGGCCCGTCAGGCCGCCATTACCCAGGAAATTTCTGAAATCGTCGGCGGCGCCGCTGCCGTATAACGCCTTGGAAGCTGCCTGGCATGGGCGCTTCCAGCAAAAGGTTTCATTTGCAGGTTTTTGAGAGGAACCAAGATGAGCGGACGTATCGTACAAATCATCGGCGCGGTGATTGACGTAGAGTTTCCGCGGGACTCAGTGCCCAAGGTCTACGACGCGCTGAACGTCTCGGGAGCCGAGACGGTTTTGGAAGTCCAGCAGCAGCTGGGCGATGGTGTGGTTCGTACCATTGCGATGGGCTCTACTGAAGGGCTCAAGCGTGGTATCGACATCACCAACACGGGTGCAGCAATTTCTGTACCTGTCGGTCAGGCCACCCTGGGCCGCATCATGAACGTGCTCGGTGAGCCGATTGATGAAGCCGGTGAGATCGGTGAAGAAGAACGTATGCCGATTCACCGCAAGGCACCGGGTTATGCCGACCAGGCAGCGTCCGAAGAGCTGTTGGAAACCGGTATCAAGGTTATTGATCTGGTTTGTCCCTTCGCCAAGGGGGGTAAGGTTGGCCTGTTTGGCGGCGCCGGTGTGGGTAAAACCGTTAACATGATGGAGCTTATCCGCAATATCGCAACTGAGCACAGTGGTTTCTCAGTCTTTGCCGGTGTGGGTGAGCGTACTCGTGAAGGTAACGACTTCTATCACGAGATGACCGAATCCAACGTTATCGATAAGGTAGCGCTGGTATATGGTCAGATGAATGAGCCGCCGGGTAACCGTCTGCGCGTTGCACTGACGGGCCTGACCATTGCGGAAAAATTCCGTGATGAAGGTCGTGACGTTCTGCTGTTCGTCGATAACATCTATCGTTACACCCTGGCAGGTACCGAGGTATCGGCACTGCTGGGTCGTATGCCCTCAGCAGTAGGTTATCAGCCGACACTGGCAGAAGAGATGGGTGTTCTGCAGGAACGTATCACTTCGACCAAGACAGGCTCTATCACGTCTGTCCAGGCCGTTTACGTACCTGCGGATGACTTGACTGACCCGTCACCGGCCACCACCTTCTCTCACCTGGACGCGACCGTGGTACTGGCGCGCTCCATTGCTGAGCTAGGTATCTATCCGGCCATTGATCCGCTGGATTCCACGTCACGTCAGCTTGATCCACTGGTTGTGGGTGAAGAGCATTACAACGTGGCACGTGGTGTCCAGGGCGTTCTGCAGCGTTACAAGGAACTCAAGGATATCATCGCGATTCTGGGCATGGACGAGCTGTCTGATGAAGACAAGCTGGCCGTTTCCCGTGCGCGTAAAATCCAGCGCTTCCTGTCGCAGCCGTTCTTCGTGGCAGAAGTATTCACTGGCTCGCCCGGGAAATACGTGTCGCTGAAAGATACGATTCGTGGCTTCCAGGGTATCTTGGACGGTAATTACGACGAGCTGCCGGAGCAGGCCTTCTACATGGTCGGCACCATCGATGAAGCCGTCGAGAAAGCCAACGAGATGCAGAAGTAATCCCGTCGACTAGGGGGATTCGCTATGGCGAATAGCTTCACTTGCAATATCGTCAGCGCCGAAGCATCCATCTTCTCAGGTTCCGTTGAGCAGGTGATTGCTTCTGGTTTGATGGGTGACCTCGGCATCTTGCCGGGGCACGCACCCCTGCTGACTGAGCTTCAGCCCGGCCCGATTCGCGTCATCTTTGACGACGGGAAGGAAGATAACTTCTTCGTAACCGGCGGCTTCATGGAAGTACAGCCAAATGTGGTCACTATCCTGGCAGATTCTGCTGCCCGAGCTTCAGATCTCAGTGAAGTCGCGGCAGAAGAGGCGCGTCAGAACGCACTGCGCGCCATGAATGAACAGTCTGCTGATCTTGACTACACACGTGCTGCTGCCGAACTGGCTGAAGCGGTTGCCCAACTGCGGACTATCCAGCAACTGCGTAAAAAGGCAGGTAAAGGGTAGTCACGCCTTGCGGTGTTATCTACGCCCTCCAGGCCCGTTACAGGGTCTGGGGGGCGTTTTTGTTTCTCTGTTATCATCTTGAAAACGCAATGACGAGGGAGTGTTGGTATGTCGTTGGAAGATGAAACCCTGATGGTGTTAAAAGATGAACTTGTCCAGGCCTACAGCAATGGTGATGTTGATAACGCCGCTTTTGCGGAACGTCTAAAGGAAATACGCTCGGCGGACATCGGTGAAATGCTGGACGTCATGATTGAAGATGATGACGCCTTGCCAGCCGCCATTGCCGTGCTTGGCACCCTTTCCAGTGAACGTGCTGCCAATGTGCTGGGCTATCTGGCGGGTTATAATCAGTTGGCCATTGTTGCTGAGCAGCAGGATAGTCAGGTGCTTACCCTGCTTGAGGAAATGAGCGCTGATGAACGTGCTGATCTGTTTAACCTGCTGGGTGAAGATCGTCGGGAAGCCTTGCTCAGGCGGATGGCTCATCGTGAAAGGGAGGACCTCAAACGTCTGTCAAGCTACGAGGAAGGCACCGCGGGCGCCATCATGACCTCTGACTATGTCGCCATAGCCAGTGGCATGACGGTGTCGCAAGCCTTGATGCGGGTGCGTCAGACGGCCCCGGATGCAGAAACTGTCTACCAGCTTTATATCCTTTCCCGGGATGGCCAGCTGATAGGTACCATGTCGCTCCGCCAATTGATGGTGGCTCGTCCGGGGGCGATTGTCGATGACATCATGATCAAGGAAGTCATCAGCACCTGGGTGGGTGAAGAGCAGGAAACCGTGGCGCGTGTCGTGGCGCGCTATGACCTTTTGGCGTTACCGGTGATTGATGCTGAGCAGCGTATGGTCGGTATCGTTACCCATGATGACGCCATGGACGTGGCAGAGTCAGAGGCCACAGAGGATTTTCATAAAGGGATGTCGATTGGGGCGCTTGAAGACGGCGTCAGTCGTGTGCCCTTGTGGAGCCTGTATCGCAAGCGGGTGTTCTGGTTGGTACTGCTGGTGTTTGCCAACCTGTTCTCCGGGGCCGGGATCGCCTATTTCGAGGATATTATAGCGGCTCAGGTGGCTCTGGTGTTCTTCCTGCCACTGCTGATTGGTTCAGGCGGCAACGCGGGTGCCCAGGCGGCAACCTTGATGGTGCGCGGTATGGCCACCGGCGACGTGGGTGTGAAAGACTGGGGCAAGATGCTGGGCCGCGAACTGCTGGTAGCAGGTGCATTGGGGTTGACCATGGCTCTGGCGGTGGCGCCCATTGGGGTGATGCGGGGAGGTGAAGCGGTGGCAATCGTGGTGGCTCTGAGCATGGTAACCATCGTGCTGTTTGGCAGCCTGATGGGGATGTGCCTGCCTTTTGTGCTCGAGCGTTTCAAGGTGGACCCGGCCACCGCATCGGCACCTCTGGTCACCACCCTGATTGATGCCTCTGGCGTGCTGATCTATTTCAGTATTGCCTCGGCCATACTGACGAGCGTCGCGGTCTGATCAGCGCTGTTGAAAGGGCGCATTACTGGCCGCGCGGGTGATAAACAGGATTTCCACATTGCCCAGCCATTCGATGTCACTGGCCATGGCTTTCAGCTGGCTGGCAAGACACTGTGGTGGCTGTTGGACGGTACCCCCAACCACCAGAGAAACAGATATCTTGCCGTCCAGATAATGCAGCTGAAGATCGGTCAGGGTGCGCCAGACCGGATGCTTATACCAGCGCTCATTGAGCGCGGCTTCCACTTCGGGGCGGAGAGGCAGCCCGGGCAAGCGGCTGGGGTCACCCTGGCCGGCGTCGTCTTCCGGGTCAATATGAAAGATGACATCGGTCAGGGCCGGGAATTGATGACGCAGGCGTCGACTGACCTCATTGCCGATCTCATGGGCTTCGGAGACACTGACTTTGGGCCCCACCACAATATGCAAATCGACCATGGCCCAACCGGCGGACTGGCGAGTGCGCAGATCGTGAACGCTATCAACGCCTGGCACCGTGCAGGCTACCTCATGCATCTGTTGCTGGGCGTCGGTCGGTAGGGCGGTGTCCACGAGTTCACGCGCCGATTCCCATAGTAAATCCCAGCCAACCTTACCAACCAGCAGACCGACGATGATGGCTGCCACGGCATCCAGCCAGCCAAACCCGAACTGGGCGCCAACCAGCGCGACCAGGACAACCGCAGTCGAAAGTGCATCGCTGCGTGAGTGCCAGGCGTTGGCTTCGAGCAGCTTGGACTGTACCCGCTGAGCGACTTTCATGGTGTAACGGTAGATCCATTCCTTGCTCAACAGGGCGGCAAGTGTAATACCGATGGCAGCAAATCCTGGCGCATTGATCTGGGTGCCACTGAACAGGCGCTCGATACTTGACCAGGCGATACCCCCTGCCACAAAAATAAGGACGCTGCCCAGCAACAGCGTGGTCAGGGTTTCGATCCGGCCATGACCATAGTGATGGTCCTTGTCTGGCCCTTGACGCCCATAATGAATGGCAGCAAACACAAAACCATCAGTAATCAGATCAGAAAGTGAATGAATGCCATCCGCCACCAGGGCTGCCGAACCAACCAACAAACCCACGATTACCTTGACTGCGCTCAGTGTCGCGTCGAGCCAGGCACCAATCGTCGTGACGCGCTTGGCTTCACGACTCTGATGGTCATGCGCTTGCGGTGTGATGTCTGGGTTGGAAAGCATACGCCACCTTGTGGGCTGTTCGGCGATCGAACCCATATTGTAACTCACCACTTGCAAATACTCATGTTTGAAATACGTGTATTTGAAATGCAAAGGTCCCTGCAAGTGGCAACGGACAATCCTGTCAAGGCCGTGTATCCTTGACCACTATGGCTGACCGCCGGGTGTTATGGATCAAATCAAATGTCGTCATTACGCGGTGCCCGTCGGTTTAATCAGGCAACTATCGCGGGTTTCGATTAACAGGCAAGGCTTCAATGGACTGGTTACAAATTATCGTCCTGGCAATCGTCCAGGGTTTCACCGAGTTTCTCCCTATTTCAAGCTCTGCCCATCTTATCCTGGTGCCAGTGCTGACCGACTGGCAGGACCAGGGACTGGCTTTCGACGTTGCCCTGCATCTTGGCAGCCTGAGTGCTGTGATGATTTATTTCCGGCGCGAAATTGCGTCGATGACCCGCAGTAGCCTTAAGGTGCTAAATGGTAAAGGCGTTGATCGCGATGCCTGGCTTGCATTATGGGTCACCCTGGCGACCTTGCCGGTGTGTGCGATTGGTTTTGTGCTCCACGATGTGATTGAAGGCTACATGCGTTCAACCCTGATCATCAGCATGAGCCTGATCGTTTTCGGCTTGCTGCTGGGTTACGCTGACTGGAAGCAGCGCGGGACACGTAGCGAATACCAGCTAGGCCTGAAAGACGCCATCATCATCGGCCTTGCCCAGGCGCTGGCGTTGATCCCCGGCACTTCGCGATCGGGTATTACCATCACTGCTGCGTTAATGATGGGTATGAATCGCGAAGCAGCAGCCCGCTTTTCCTTCCTTTTATCCATCCCCGTGATCGTCCTGGCCGGCGGGCTTGAATCCTTCAAGCTGGCAAGCCAGCCGGATGCCATGGACTGGAACGCCATGATCATGGGCACCTTGCTTTCCGGGTTAAGCGCCTATCTGTGTATCCACTTTTTTCTGGCCTTTATCCGCAAAATCGGCATGCAGCCCTTTGTGATCTATCGCGTAGTGCTGGGCGCCTGGTTGCTATGGATCTTTTATTTTTGAGAATCGGTACTTTAAAACCTGTGACGGGAACTGTCTGGCAGTCAACAGTGAAAAGGGTGAATGGCATGATAAATAGTCAGAAAAAGCTAGGGTGGGTAAGCCTGATGATAATCGGGCTGCTAGGGGTGGCAGGCTGCTCCTCCGAAGAGGAACGACCGCTTGAGTCCCCCGTTCGCTTTGAAGGCGCCATTTTTGGGAGTTTTTACCAGATCAGTATCGCAGACCCGCTGACCCAGGGGGAACTCAGTGATATTGAAGAAGGTTTTCTGGAAGAACTGCAAAACGTCGATAAGGCCATGTCGACCTACCGGGATGATTCCGAACTGGTCGCTTTCAACCAGGCACCGGTAGGCGAATGGCAGTCGCTTTCGCCTGCTACCGTGGAGGTGATGGCGATCAGTCAATCCGTCTCTGAGGACAGTCAAGGGGCCTTGGATGTGACCGTGGGCGGGCTGGTCAATCTGTGGAGTTTTGGCCCTGAAGCGCAGCCTGAAGAAGTCCCTGATGATCAAACGCTTGAAGCACGTCTGGAAACGGTGGGTTCTGATGCCCTGGAGTTTGATACCGATGACAATCAGGCGCAGCGCACCCGGGGTGTGTTTGTTGACCTTTCCGCCGTCGCCAAGGGCTATGCGGCGGATCAGGTGGCCGACTACCTTGGTCAACGGGGGTTTGAGCACTATCTGGTGAATCTCGGCGGCGATCTGGTGGCGCAGGGATATCGTGACCCCGAAGAAGAAACGCCCTGGCGTATTGGTATTGAAGTCCCCGAAGACGGCCGGCAAACCGCCCAGCTTGTCCTGCCGCTCAGCGATATGACGGTGGCTACCTCAGGCGATTACCGCAATTACTTCGAGCAGGACGGCCAGCGTTTTTCGCATACCATTGACCCTCGCACTGGCCGCCCTATTACCCATGGGCTGGCCTCTGTATCCGTGTTTGATGACTCCAATGCCCGAGCCGATGCCTGGTCCACGGCACTGATGGTGGCCGGTGAACAGGAAGGAATGGCCATCGCGCAGGCCCACGATCTTGATGTCCTGATGCTGGTACGCGATGGCGAACAATGGAAGAGTCTCGCCAGCCCCGGTTTTGCTAGCACCTTTGGTGACACTCTGGTGGATGAGCTGACGATCGAAGTCGTGCAGGCGACACCCGACACCCCAACGGAGGAATAAGATGCTCGACGCGCTTGATGTTGTAATCCTTGCGGCCGGTAAAGGCTCTCGTATGCGCTCACAAACCCCCAAGGTATTGCACGCTCTGGCGGGTAGACCCATGGTCAGCCATGTGCTGGAAACTGCCCAGGCGCTCAATCCCAGCCGTACGCATGTGGTGATTGGCCATGGCGCGGACCGTTTGCGGACGGCCCTGGAGGGCGCCGATGTGCACTTCGCCCTGCAGGCCGAACAGAAAGGTACCGGCCACGCAGTGGCGCAAACGCTTGAGCAGCTAGGCCAGGGGAAGGTGCTGGTGCTTTATGGTGACGTACCGCTGATCCGCCGCGATACCCTGGCAGGTCTGTTGGCCAGGGTGGATGAGCAACACCTTGGGCTACTCACGGTGACGCTGACAGACCCCCATGGCTATGGGCGCATCCTGCGTAATGACGCCGGTGAAGCGGTCGCCATCGTTGAGCAGAAAGACGCCAGTGCTGAACAGCTGACCATCAACGAATGCAATACCGGCATCATGGCCATGACCAGCGCCCAGCTCAAGCGCTGGCTGCCTCAGCTGTCGGCAGAAAACGCCCAGGGCGAGTACTACCTGACCGATGTGATTGCCATGGCCGCTAATGAAGGTGTCAGCGTGACGACCGCTCAGCCCGCGACCCCCTTGGAAGTTGAAGGCGTCAACAACCGCGCCCAGATGGCTCGGTTGGAACGCGCCTACCAGGCCGAACTGGCCGAGCAGCTGATGGACCAGGGCGTGGCCCTGGCCGACCCGGCAAGAATTGATATCCGCGGTAACCTGACGTGCGGCCACGATGTGTCCATTGATATCGGCTGCGTGTTTGAAGGCGACGTTGAGCTGGGGGAAGGCGTGCATATTGGCCCCTACTGCGTGATCAAGAACAGCACCATTGGCGCTGAAAGCGTGATTGACAGTCACAGTGTGATTGACACGGTCGTTGCCGCAGGCCTGAACCAGGTCGGCCCCTTTGCACGGCTGCGCCCCGGCACGCGTCTGGCGGTAAACGCCAAGGTGGGCAACTTTGTGGAAACCAAAAATACTGACGTAGGTGAAGGCAGCAAGATCAATCATCTCAGCTATGTGGGCGATGCCCGCCTGGGGCGTGGAGTCAACGTGGGCGCAGGCACGATTACCTGCAACTATGATGGTGCCAACAAGCACCTGACGACGATTGATGACAATGCTTTCATTGGTTCAAATACCGCTCTTGTGGCGCCAGTAACGGTTGGCAAAGGTGCTACCGTAGGCGCTGGTTCCACCATTGCCAAAGACGTCGCGGACCATGCTCTGGCGGTGACCCGTAGCCGTCAGCTGGAGAAACCGGATTGGCCAAGACCTGAGAAAACGGCGTGATCAGTATCGGAATTTAACGCTGTATACGACATAAGAGTCATGAGTGGCATTTTCCTGCGCCCAAGGATGTCGGTATACTAATCACATTGGAACGTCTACCTGAATAACCTGGCGTCTCGGCAGTGCACGGCTTTTGACAGCACCGCCGCACACAGAAGTAACGAAATCATTCGATGAAAAACTCAAGAGGTGGTGAGAGTGAAACTTAAGCTGATCATGAGCGGGCTGGCGGCCTTTGGCGTCATGGCAGGCACATCCAGTGCTTTCGCCCAGGAAGAAGCCGCGCGTAATGCCATTGCGGAACGTCTGGCACCGGTTGGCCAACTCTGCTTGCAGGGTCAGGACTGTGGTACTGCCTCAGCCCCGGCAGAAAGCAGTAGCGACAGTGGCGATGATATTGACGGTGGTGAAATCTACAGCAACGTCTGTGCGGCCTGCCACGAGTCCGGTGCCGCCGGTGCGCCTATCCGAGGTGATGAGGAAGCCTGGGCAGAGCGTACCGAGCAAGGCTTCGCAACCCTGCTGGATCATTCGATCAACGGTATTGGGGCCATGCCTGCACGGGGTGGCAACCCGGATCTGTCTGACGAAGAGATGGAAGCAGCGACTGCCTATGTGGTTGAGCCGGTGATGGACGTTTCTGATGTCGGCAGCGCCTCAAGCGATGATGAAGCGGCGACCGAGGAAGCTTCAGCAGCCACACAGGAAGAGGATGCGGCAGGTACAGAGGAAGAGATGGCATCCTCTGCTGAAGAAAGTGACGGCACAACAGAAGAAGACATGGCCAGCGCTTCTGATCAGGAGGCGGCCACTGACAGTGATAGCGGTCTGGATGGTGAAGCACTCTACAGCAGCCTGGGCTGTGTCGCCTGCCACGCCAACGGCGTCGCCGGTTCCCCGCTGATTGGTGATGTAGAAGCTTGGGAGCCTCGTATCGAACAAGGTAAAGATACCCTGTATCAGAGCGTTTTCAATGGCAAGGGAGCCATGCCGCCTCGCGGTGCCAGCCAGGGTTCTGATGAAGAAATCATGGCAGTGGTTGATTACATGGTATCCGAAGTGCAGTAACTCGCTGCCACACTAACGTCCAACCCCATTGTGATATCCACAGGCGAGCGATAATACGCCCTGTGGATATTTTTTGTTCCGATTGTGTTTATTTACCCTAGCAGTGAACGAATACCTGCCAGGGCATCCTTGCCGCGTGCCTGCTTTTTCTCCGGATCTTCTTTATCCGCGCGGCCTTCCCATTCCAGGTCTTCGGCGGGCAGTTCATCGAGAAAACGGCTGGGCTGGCAATCCATCAGTTCGCCATAGGCCTTGCGCTGGCGCGCCAGGGTAAGCGTCAGTGTGCGACGCGCGCGGGTAATGCCTACATAGGCCAGGCGGCGCTCTTCTTCCACCGTATCCATTTCAACAGCATTACGGTGGGGTAGCAGGTCTTCTTCCAGGCCCATCAGGTAGACGTGGGGGAATTCCAGCCCTTTTGACGCGTGCATGGTCAAAAGCTGCACCCGGTCGGAATCATCCTCTTCGGCCTGCTGTTCAAGAATGTCGCGTAGCACCAGACGAGAAATAGCCGCTTCCACACCGTCGGTTTCTGTGGTGGTGCTATCATTAACGTCTTCCGGGTCGCGGTTAAGTGATTTTTCCAACTGGTCGATCAGTGTCCAAACGTTGGCCATGCGCCGCTCGGCAATGGTCGGGGCGCTGGCATTCTGGTAAAGCCAGGCTTCGTAGTCCATGTCGCGCACCATGTCACGAATGGCGGCAATGGCGTCGCCTTTGTCCATACGCTGGCGCACGCCATCAATAAAGTGGGTAAAGCGTGAAAGCCGTTCTACGGCGCGGGTCGGCAGGGTCTGTTCCAGTCCCAGTTCATGACAGGCAGCAAACAGCGCAATGTTACGTTCGGTGGCGTAGTTGGCGAGTTTTTCCAGCGTACCCGGGCCAATTTCCCGGCGAGGCACGTTCACAATACGCAGAAAGGCATTATCGTCAGCAGGATTGATCAACAGCCGCAGATAGGCCATGGCGTCCTTGATCTCGTTGCGTGAGAAAAACGAGGTTCCGCCGGAAAGCTTGTAGGGAATCTGATAGTGCTGCAGCTTGAGTTCCAACAGGCGCGCCTGGAAATTTCCCCGATAGAGCACTGCAAAGTCCCGCCATTCGGATTTTTCCTTGATGCGTCGGGTGAGGATTTCGCTGGCCACCCGTTCGGCTTCGGCTTCCTCATGGCGACTGACGACGACGCGAATGGACGCGCCGTCGCCCATATCAGACCACAGGGTTTTCTCATACACGTGAGGGTTGTTGGCGATCAGGGTGTTGGCCGCCCGCAGAATCGTGCCCGTGGAACGGTAATTCTGCTCCAGCTTGATAACATTAAGGCGTGGAAAATCTTCACCCAGCGTGATCAGGTTTTCCGGACGGGCGCCACGCCAGGCGTAGATGGACTGGTCATCATCGCCTACCACGGTGAAGGTCGCGCGTTCTGCCATTAACAGTTTTACCAGCAGATACTGGGAAACGTTGGTGTCCTGATACTCATCCACCAGCATGTAATGAATCTTGCGCCGCCAGCGGGCCAGGGCTTCCGGGTCGCGTTGCAAGAGCACTACCGGCAGCAGAATCAGGTCATCGAAATCAACGGCATTGTAGGCCTTCAGATGGCGCACATAGGCTTCATACACCCGGGCGGCAAAATGCTCGTCATCATCGTTAGCCAGAGAAAGCGCGTTGCCGGGTAGTACCAGGTCATTTTTCCACTGGGAAATCTTGCCCTGTACGGCGTTGATCTGCTCCGCATCTACCTGAGCGTCCTTGTTCATCAGGTCACGCAGCAGGGCCTTGGCATCTTCCGGGTCAAACAGCGAAAAGCCAGGCTTGTAGCCCAGGGTCTTGAGCTCTGAACGAATGATATTCAACCCCAGAGTGTGAAAGGTCGACACCGTCAGTCCGTGGCCTTCCTTGCCCTGTAGCATTTTCCCGACTCGCTCTTTCATTTCCCGGGCAGCTTTATTGGTAAAGGTCACGGCGGCGATGCGGCGCGCGCTCATGCCGCATTCCTGTACCAGATAGGCAATCTTGGTCGTGATCACACTGGTTTTGCCAGACCCCGCCCCCGCCAGCACCAGGCAGGGGCCATCAATATAGCGCACCGCTTCCTGCTGGCGCGGGTTGAGGTTTCGCAAGCGTTGGGCAATGGCGGGGTTCATGGCAGAATGCATCCTTTACATGTGGAAGGTAAGCCAATGTCTGGAAGAACCAATGTTTGACATCGCGCTGTTTGAGCCAAAGATGGCGCCGAATGCGGGTAACATCATGCGCCTGGCGTCCAACAATGGTTGCCAGCTCCACCTGATCGAGCCGCTGGGGTTTGATCTGGAAGAGAAAAAACTGCGTCGTGCCGGGCTTGATTACCGGGATCTGGCCAATGTGCGCTGTCATGCCAATTTCACCGCCTTTGTGGAAGCGATGCAGGGGCGAACCCTGTGGGCGCTGACAACCCGCGGCACGCGCTATTATAGCGAGGCTTCTTTTGGCGCGGGCGATGTTTTACTGTTTGGTTCTGAAACAGGTGGCTTATCGGAGCAGGCCCACGCCTTGATCGCCGCAGAAAACAAGTTACTGATTCCCATGCAGCCTAATAATCGCAGCCTTAACCTGTCCAATGCCGTGGCGCTGGTCAGCTATGAGGCCTGGCGCCAGCTAGGCTTTGCTGGTGCCGCCGCCCCCGGCTAGGTAATCATTCACTACCGTACTCAGCGCGATAAGCGCGAATGGCTCTGGCATGCACCTGCATGTCGGGGTCTGCCTGCTCTTCCAGGTAGGTCAGCACCTGTGCCAGAGTAACGATACTGACAACCGGCATACCAAAAGTGGCTTCAACTTCCTGGATGGCGCTTTGCTCGCCCTGACCACGCTCCTGGCGATTCAGGGCAATAATGACGCCGCCAGCTCGGGCACCGCTTTGTTCGATGAGGGTCATCACCTCTCGAATGGCCGTGCCTGCCGTGATGACATCGTCGATAATCAGGATATCACCCGTTAGTGGAGCACCTACGGTTGTGCCGCCTTCACCATGGGTCTTGGCTTCCTTGCGGTTGAAAGCGTAGGGCATGTCAAGATCATGGTGATCAGCGAGTGCAGCGGCAGTAACGGCTGCAAGCGGAATGCCTTTATAGGCAGGGCCAAACAGTACATCGGCCTTGAGGCCGCTATTAACAATCGCCTGGGCGTAAAAGCGCCCAAGCCTGGCCAGGGCACCGCCCGTCTGAAACAGGCCGGCATTGAAAAAATACGGGCTTATACGACCGGATTTCAGGGTGAATTCGCCAAACTTGAGCACGCCCTGATCAATAGCAAAGGCGATAAAGTCGCGTTGATACGATTGTAGAGAGGCAGACACGATAATCCTCGCGATTTTTTGTGGGGGATTTACTCAAACGTCGAAACGTCGGGTATCATACAGCAGCGACGCTAAAGGGACGATCTATGAAAATTGCCAGCATCAATGTCAATGGTATTCGTGATGCCGTCGATCGTGGCTTCCTGGACTGGCTGGCTCAGCAGGATGCCGACGTGGTCTGCGTGCAGAACATCAAGGCGAAAAGTTTCGAACTAGGCGACCATATTCTCTATCCGGAAGGTTACGAAGGCTATTTTCTGGACGCAGAGGAGGATGGTTTTGCCGGCGTGGCACTTTATTGCCGCAAGATTCCCAAGGCGATCATGTATGGCCTTGGGTTTCCACAGTGCGATCATGAAGGGCGCTTTTTACAGGCAGACTACGACCGTTTCAGTATTGCCACCTTCCTGATGCCCGATGGCAGTGACCAGAAGGCCAAACAGGCCTTCATGGAGCAGTACCAGGAATACCTGAGCAAGATGGCGCGTAAGCGCCGGGAATATATTATCTGTGGCACCTGGCATATCGCCCACAAGACGATTGACCTGGCTAACTGGTCAGATAACCAGCTGACATCCGGTTTCCGCCCGGAAGAGCGCGCCTGGATGGATCATGTACTTGGCCCAACCGGGTTTATCGATACTTTCCGTGAGGTTAATCGCGACGCGGGTGAATATACCTGCTGGCCCAAGCTGGATCAGGAGGTGTCCCGTGGGCGCCAGGAAGGCTGGCGGATCGACTATCAACTGGTTGGCCCCAATTTCCGCCGCCATGTAGTGGATGCCTGGATCGATTACGAGGCGACCTTCTCCGAATTCGCCCCCTTGATTGTCGAGTACGATCTGGCGCTGTAAGCGCTCACTTCCCTGTATCGCCATGCATGCGTGTAGTATTCAAAAGGCCAGCGAATGCTGGCCTTTTGTTTTATCTACCTTACTCTGCTCACGCCTATTCACAAATTCCCAGTGCTTCACGTTGGTGTGCACGCAGCTCAGCGCCGGCTTTTTCAGCCAGATCGAGCATGGCATTCAGTTCAGCGCGATTGAAAGCACCGGCTTCGGCCGTTCCCTGTACTTCAATCATTTCAGCGTTTTCGGTCATGACTACGTTCAGGTCGGTGTCGGCCTTGCTGTCTTCCGGATAATCCAGATCGAGTACCGGGACACCTTTGTAGATACCCACAGAAATCGCGCTGACCATCTGTTTGAAGGGGTCACCCTTGATCTTCTTTTCGCGTTGCAGATGGCGAATGGCATCTACCAGGGCGACACAGCCACCGGTTATGGAGGCAGTGCGTGTGCCACCATCAGCCTGAATAACATCGCAATCCACCGTAATGGTGAACTCGCCGAGTTTCTTCAGATTCACGGCAGCCCGCAGGCTGCGGCCGATCAGGCGCTGGATTTCCAGGGTGCGGCCGCCTTGCTTGCCGCGGGTCGCCTCGCGGCCACTGCGGGAATGGGTCGCCCGCGGCAGCATTCCGTACTCAGCAGTAATCCACCCCTGGTTCTTGCCACGCAGCCAGCGCGGCACACCCGCTTCCACGCTGGCATTACACAGCACCTTGGTATCGCCAAACTCTACCAGCACCGAACCTTCCGCATGGCGGGTGTAATCACGGGTCAGGCGGATTTCACGCAGTTGGTCGGCGGCACGGCCGCTGGGGCGAACAACATCAGGACGCATAGCACCTCTCATGGTCATCAATAAAAAAATAGCCGAACTCAGTTGGCCGTATTCTACACGTCTGCCAGCGTAAGGCGCGGAATATCAGGTAGACTGAATGAAAACTTCATTAACCAAGGAACCCTTATGGCCATTGCCCAGGTTCATAGCATGACGGCCTTCGCCCGTGTTGAGCAGGTCGCCGCCTTCGGCAGCCTGCAAGTGGAAATACGCTCAGTCAATCAGCGCTACCTGGAGCCTCACTTTCGCCTGCCAGATACGTTTCGAGCCCTGGAGCCGGTGTTGCGCGAATCATTGCGCCAGCGCCTGGTGCGCGGCAAGGTGGAATGCAGTCTGCGGTTTGAGGCCGCTGAAGCAAGCCAGGCCCCCGCGGTCAATATCCAGCGCCTGAAGGAAATAGCGGATGCCCTGACGGCCATTCAGCAACAGGTGCCGGATGCCGTGCCCCCTACCACGCTTGACCTGCTCAACCAGCCTGGCGTAATGGCCACTCAACACCTGGATCCGGAAACCCTTCAGGCGGCAGCCACCCGGCTTTTCGAGCAGGCGCTGGATGAACTGATTGATGCCCGCGCCCGCGAAGGCACCAAGCTGGCTGAGATGATCACCTCTCGTCTGGAAGCAGTGAATGAGCAGGTAGCCACAGTGCGCCGCCTGCTGCCCAATATTCTCGAACGCCAGCGTGCCCAGCTGTTGGAGCGTTTGCACAGTGCCAGGACGGAGCTTGATCCCCAGCGTCTGGAAGCAGAGCTGGTGCTGGTTGCCCAGAAGGCTGATGTTGATGAAGAGCTGGACCGTTTGGGTGCCCATGTCGATGAAGTCAGCCGTCAGCTTGGCCAGAAAGGCCCCAAGGGCCGCCGCCTGGATTTCCTGATGCAGGAGCTCAACCGCGAAGCCAACACCTTATCGTCCAAGTCCGTGGTCGCCGACACCACTCGCTGCGCAGTGGAGCTTAAGGTACTGATCGAGCAGATGCGCGAGCAGATCCAGAATATCGAGTAGGGTCTGGCTATAAGTGCGGCTGGTTACCCAGCCTGTGCTAATACACCAAAGCCCCGAAAATTCGGGGCTTTTGACATAGGGCGCTTGATTGCGTCGTCAGCCCTTCAGGGCGACCAGCTTTTATCGGAGTGGTGAGCCAGAAATTCAGGCCTTGGCCCGGGGGCGGCAAAGGGCTGCTGGCAGGCGTTGTCGCGACGGTTATAAACAAAGAAAACATTACTTCGCGGGTCGGGCGACATATTGGCGTTGGAGGCGTGCAGCACATTGCAGTCAAAGAGAATCAGCCCACCGGCCTCACCTGTCACTGACTCGATGCCGCCTTTTTCAATCAACCGTGTTAGCGCCTGCTCCCCGGGAACGCCGACCTCCTGGCGCTTGAGCGAGTGGCGGAAATTATTCTCCGGGGTTTCACCCACACAGGGAACAAATACCTTATGTGAGCCTGGCACCAGCATGAGCGGCCCATTGAATTCGTGGTTATCGGTCATGATCACGGAGGCGCTGACAGCATGCATGGCCGGCATGCCATCCTCGGCGTGCCAGGTCTCGAAGTCGGAGTGCCAGTTGAAGCCCTTGCCGGCAAAGCCGGGTTTGTAGTTGATGCGTGACTGGTGAATATAGGTCTCTCCGCCGAGGATCTGCTTCACAGCCCCTGTCAGGCGAGGGTCCTCACTGAGCTTTTTGAGAGTGTTGGAAAGAAAGTGCACGGCAAACAGCGAGCGCATTTCATTGCCTTGCGGCTCGGTAATGCTGAAATCGCGCGTAAGGTACTCCTCCTGATTCATCAGCTTGCGTATTTCCTGACGAAGTTCTTCAAGCGCCGCACCGTGGATGAAATTGGGCAGAAACAGAAAGCCCTTCTCCTCGAACTCATCGAGTTGCGCCGCGCTTAGTGGGCCGGAAAGTTCTCGGCCCTTGATCACAGGTTCATGACGCTCAAGCCAGAGCTTCTTGGGCGATTCAGAAAAGCGCGAAGGGTAGGGGTCGCGCCGGGTGGTATATGCAGCGCCGGGAAGTTCGGAAGTATCGGAGTACTGTTTCTGAACAACGGCGTATGAGTTACTTGTGCTGATAGGTGCCATATTGATCATCTCCTAGGTAACGTCACTGGGTTTTGACCCTTCTGGCTTCCCCTCACCCGGCATGGACACCGTTAAGAGGCCTTGCGATTTTTACGTATGCAGAAGATTATCAGTGTGCACGGGGTTACTTTGGTCATCTGCGGTTTGTTCCGTCAGATCAATAGTCAGATATGCCCGCGTACATCCCTGTATTACCCTAGAGTCAAATACCAGAGAGTTGCCATAACCTGGGTTATGCAGGACAACCCAGCCGAGGGAGAACGCCTATGATGCCAGAGGAAAGCAGCATTATTCGCCATTTCGAACATTACCGACGCCTGAGTCCTGAAGAGAAGGACATTCTTGTCAACCTTGAAAGGTATCCTGAAGCCGTCAGCGCCGGCTCGACACTGTGGCAGGAGGGTAAGGCAGCCAGTGATTTCTGCCTGCTAAGCTCGGGGTGGGCATATTCATACCGTCACCTTGAGAATGGCACTCGCCAGATCATGGAGATATTTCTTCCAGGGGATATCATCGGTTTGCGCGAATTTGCCTTCAACGAGCGCCTCGATGGGGTAACGATGATCGAGGATGGCGCACTCTGCAGCGTCACTCATGGCCGCATGCTCGAGTTGTTCTGCCACTCTTTGACCCTGACGACAGTTATTTTCGCTATCTCCAGCCGCCAGCAGGCACTGCTTTGCGAGCGCCTGGTGACCCTGGCCCGACGTACCGCTCGCCAGCGCCTGGCGCACTTTCTGTGCGAGATGTACATCCGCCTGGAACAGACCATGGGTAGGTGTGGGTCGAGTTTTCAACTACCGCTGTCCCAACAGCAACTGGGTGATCTTCTGGGCATGACGCCAGTGCATGTTAGCCGGACGCTGTCGGCTATGAGTGATGATGCCATTATTTTCCGCAATCATCACACTATCAATATTCCTGATCTGAAGGTGTTGGCACGAGAGGCTCATTTCAGTGACCGCTACCTCAACACAAACCTGCGCTCACTGTTTGCAGACGCGCCCACGGAGCCGGGAAGATTGGCAATGAGAGACGGCGTTTAGGGTCAGTTGGCACTTCCTTAAGGCCGCGATGAAACGTCAACAGATCCGGGTGCAGGTAAGTCCCGGTGAGTCAAAAGTTCTTAAGAAAGTCAACGATATCCAGATCCTGATCTTGGGGCCTGAAATATCGCGCAAGATTTTTCGTATATTCGCATGAAACATGATTATACTAATGTAGTTGATGTTTAAAAAACCAGCAGAAGGCGTTGAGGAGTCAGCATGATCTATCCGGTTATCCTGTCAGGCGGTTCTGGTTCACGCTTATGGCCTGTCTCCAGAGAGCAATACCCTAAACAGTTTCTGAGCCTTCATCGGCCTGGTGTCAGCCTGCTACAGGAAACGGCGCAGCGACTCTCCAATCTGGAAGAAACAGGCACACCGCTGATTGTCTGCAATGAACAGCATCGATTCATGGTGGCCGAGCAGATGCACCAATCAGGGGTATCGGCGCAAATACTCCTCGAGCCCTGTGCCCGCAACACGGCGCCCGCATTAGCGCTAGCTGCTTTGTTGGCCGTGCAGATTGATCCAGATGCCGAGCTGCTGTCGATGCCTGCTGATCATGTCATCAAGGATGAACAACGTTTTGCAACCGCCATCAAGCAGGGTCTTGGACTGGCGCAGCAAGGTAAACTGGTCACCTTTGGCATTACGCCGAGTTCAGCGCATACCGGCTATGGTTATATAAAGCGTGGTCAAGCCGATGGAGAGGGGTTTGCTGTTTCGACTTTTGTAGAAAAGCCAGATCCTGAACAAGCCAGAACCTATATAGAAAACGGAAACTATTTATGGAACAGCGGTATCTTCCTTTTCGGGGCCAATGCATACATCAACGCCCTGCGTCAGTATGCGCCCGATATCCTGGAAGCTTGCGAACACGCTTTTGCGTCGCGCCAGCAAGACCTTGATTTTTTGCGTATCAACTCTGAAATGTTTGCACGTTGTCGAAGTGAATCAATCGACTATGCAGTAATGGAGCATACAAAAGAGGCTGTGGTCGTGCCCATGGACCCAGGTTGGAGCGATATTGGCGCCTGGGATGCGCTATATGATCTGACAGCTGAGGGTGAAGATGGCAATGCTGTTCAGGGCGATGTGATCACAGATAATGTCCGGAACAGTCTGATACGAAGTGAATCCAGGTTGGTTGCGGCCGTAGGCGTTGATCATCTGGTAATTGTCGAAACGGCGGATGCTGTGCTGGTTGCCGATCGTCATGATGCCCAGGCGACAAAACATATTGTTCATCGGCTGAAAGAGAAAGGGCGTAAAGAAGCCGAGCTCCACCAGACTGTTTTTCGCCCATGGGGCTCTTATACAACCCTCGCACTCACCAACAGTTTCCAGGTCAAGGAAATTATTGTGAACCCCGGTGCCAAGCTGTCACTCCAGATGCACCATCATCGTGCCGAACACTGGGTGGTGGTGAAAGGGACGGCAAAAGTCACTCAGGGCGATATGCATCAGGATTCTAATAATCTGAAAAGCTTTCTGCTCTCTGAAGATGAATCGACCTATATTCCTTTAGGTACTCCCCACCGCCTTGAAAATCCCGGCGTGATTCCTCTTCATCTCATTGAGGTGCAAACGGGCTCTTATCTGGGGGAAGACGATATAGTGCGCTTTGACGACGAGTATGGTCGTTCCCGCGATGGCAGTCTATGATCATTGAACCCAATCCGGCTTAAGGCTGACGATTTCATTACATGACCAAAGAGGATAAGCAACATTATGCGATTCTTACTCATTCTGGCCGCCTCTCTCGCGTTGTCCGGTTGTATCAATGTGCCCTTTGTTCCCCTTATCTAGGCGGAGTGCCAGGTGGATAGGCGGGAGTTTTCAGCCGCTATGAGAGGGAGTTGACCATGGGTACGTTGCGTGGGTTGCTGGGCTTTTTACTACTATCAATTGCTTTACTGGGTCCTTCAGTCAGCATGGCAAACACCACTGCCTGGCAAGCGGTACAGGAAGGTGGGCAGGTGATTCTGATGCGCCATGCACTGGCCCCCGGTGTGGGCGACCCTGATAATTTCGAGCGCGGCAACTGCAGCACCCAGCGCAATCTGTCAGACCAGGGGCGCGCTCAGGCAGTGGCGATTGGCGATGCCTTTCGAGCACGCAGTATCCCCATTGATGCTGTCTATTCCTCGCACTGGTGTCGTGTACGGGAGACCGCTGAGTTAATGGCGCTGGGAGAGGTGCAGACAGTGAACTGGCTGGATTCTTTCTTCATTGCCAGTGAACGCCACGCCCGAGAGCAGCGAACCCGGGATGCTCGCCAGCGGATACTGGACTGGCAGGGGCCTGGTAACCTTTTGTTGGTGACGCATCAGGTCAATATTACTGCCCTGGTGGGCGGTGGCGTTGCCTCCGGAGATATGGTGGTAGTGCAGCCGGAAGATGGGGAGCTCACGGTGATCGGGCGGCTGACGGATGTGCGCTAGGGGCTATGCTGGCGCGCCGCGGTAATAGTGCCATAAAAACAGCGCGCCAACGCTGCGCCATGGCGCCCAGTGTTCCACCAGTGCGCGCGCCTGGCCGGAGGTCGGGCGCTCCTCGAGCCCTTTGAGTCGTCCCAGGGCAACCCGCAGGGCCAGATCATCGGCGGGAAATATATCAGTGCGCTTGAGGGAAAACATCAGATAGATTTCAGCGCTCCATCGACCAAATCCGCGTAGTGCCGTGATGGCCTGAATGGCGGCAGCGTCGTCCATGCTTTCCAGCGCCTGGGCGTCAAAATCGCCCGCCAGCGTTGCGGCTGCAAGCCCTTTGACATATTCCACCTTGCGCCATGAAAGCCCGCCATCGCGCAGGCACTGGGCATCCATGGCCATGACGGCTTCAGCGCTCAGTTCAGGCAACTGATGATGAAGGCGCTGCATGATAGCGCTGGCTGCCGCCGTGGACACCTGCTGGCTGACAATGGTGGCAAAAAACGCTGCAAAGCCTTTTTCCCGTTCTCGCGCGGGTGGTGTGCCTACCCAGGAAGCCGCTCTGGCAATATCCGGGTCCGCTTTGGCGAGTGCCTGCATGCCCTGATGGATCACGGTGGGTGTCACGCGGTCTCTCCTTGCCCTGTGCTACAGTCGGGCGCATGGTTGTGCGATAATGTCGCTTTATGGTGCACTACATTCTACTTGATCTGGAGATGTCGCCAGGGCGGATTGCACTGGTTGCCTTCAAGTTCCTTAGCCAACAGGGAAGCGCTTCATGTCCCAAGGTACGCTTTTTGTTGTTTCTGCCCCATCGGGCGCCGGTAAAACCAGTCTGGTACGCGAGCTGATCGAGAGTCTCGATGGCCTTCAGGTATCAGTCTCGCATACCACCCGTGCGCGGCGCGAAGGTGAAGTCAACGGTGTCAATTATCACTTTACCGATGTGCCCGGTTTTGAAGCCATGATTCAACAGGGCGATTTTTTTGAATACGCTCAGGTATTTGATCACTATTACGGTACTTCCCGTCAGGCCGTTCAGGTGCTGCTGGATGCAGGCCAGGACGTGATTCTGGAAATTGACTGGCAGGGGGCACGCCAGGTGCGCGAGCAGGTCAAGGATGCCGTCTCGGTCTTTATCATGCCGCCATCGCTTCACGAACTCGAGCATCGTCTGGCCAGCCGCGGGACGGATGAGCATGCCGTTATAGCCCGGCGTATGCACGATGCCGTCAGTGAAATGTCCCATTACGATGAGTATGACTATCTGGTGGTCAATGATGATTTCACGACGGCGCTGCAAGAGCTCAGGTCGCTGGTGATCAGTCAGCGCCTCACCTTGGCCTCAATGCGCGACCGACATGCCCCATTATTGGCTGCACTCTTGTCACAACAGGCCAGCGTCGAGTAATCTATCGGGTTCTGGATATCTTTTTTAGTCTATCGAGTTGGCCCGCGCGGAGACCCTCCGGTAATTGCGCTGGCTGGCTTTCCGCCGTTATTACAGGAAGGCGCTTTATTTATGGCACGAGTTACCGTTGAAGATTGCCTGGATCATGTTGAAAACCGTTTCAAGCTGGTGATGATTTCCACCCAGCGTGCTCGCCAGCTGGCGCGTGGTTCCCGGGAAGCCCAACTGCCCTGGGAAAACGACAAGCCTACCGTGATGGCGCTACGCGAAATTGCTGCCGGTCTGGTGAATCATAGCGTACTGGATGAGCCTGTCGAGGCGGCACCACGACGTCCGACAGCGGATGCGACTGTTTCCACCGACGATTGATAGCTATGTGAGGCGCGTTGCATGTTTACGATTGATGACCTGGCCGATCGTCTTGGGGGCTACCTGCCCTCGGATGAAATTCAGCAGGTTAAACGCGCCTTTTACTATGCAGAGCAGGCTCATGACGGGCAGCGTCGTCGCTCGGGTGAAGCCTATGTGACGCATCCTCTGGCAGTGGCCAACATTCTGGCTAACATGCACATGGATCACCAGAGCCTTATGGCCGCCATGCTGCATGATGTGATTGAAGATACCGGTGTCGACAAGCCCGCCCTGGAAGAACAGTTCGGTACACCGGTGGCTGAACTGGTTGACGGCGTTTCCAAGCTGACCCAGATCACCTTCGAAGACAAGGCGGTCGCTCAGGCGGAAAATTTCCAGAAAATGGTCCTGGCGATGTCGCAGGATATCCGCGTCATCATTGTCAAACTGGCAGATCGCCTTCACAACATGCGTACCCTGGGAGCGTTGCGTCCGGACAAGAAGCGCCGCATCGCCCGTGAAACCCTGGAAATCTACGCACGCATTGCCGGTCGTCTGGGAATCAACACCATCCGCGTTGAGCTCGAAGACCTTTCCTTTCAAGCCATCTACCCGATGCGCGCCGAACGTATCAAGCGGGCGGTATCCAACGCCCGCGGTCATCGGCGTAGTGCCATGCGTGAAATTCAGGCAGTCCTGCAACAAAGCCTGGACGACGAAGGCCTCAACAGTACCGTTATGGGGCGGCAGAAGCATCTGTTATCGATTTATCGCAAGATGCGAGACCAGCGCAAACCCTTTGCGGAAATCATGGATGTATTCGGCTTCCGGATCGTGACCGAGGACGTGGCTGACTGCTACCGCATCCTGGGCGTGGTGCATAATCTTTTCAAGCCTGTGCCTGGCCGCTTCAAGGATTATATCGCGATTCCCAAGGCCAACGGTTATCAAAGCCTGCATACCACGCTTTTTGGCTCTCGGGGCATGCCGATTGAAGTGCAGATCCGAACCCGAGAAATGGAAGCCATGGCGAATAATGGCATCGCCGCTCACTGGCTTTACAAGGCAGGGCAGACAGCGCATCCGATAGCCGAAGGTAGCCGTGCGCGCGCCCGGGCCTGGGTCAAGGGGCTTTTGGAGATGCAACGTCATGCAGGTGATTCGCTGGAATTTATCGAGCACGTCAAGAACGACCTGTTTCCCGACGATATTTACGTCTTTACCCCCAAAGGCGACATCATGGAGCTGCCTCAGGGCGCTACCGTGATTGATTTCGCCTATTTTGTGCATACCGATATCGGCAATAAATGCATCGCCTGCCGGATTGACCGCAAGCTGGCCCCGCTTTCAACCCGGCTGGAAAGTGGCCAGACGCTTGAAATCATTACAGCGCCGGCAGCACGTCCCAACGCTGCCTGGCTCAGCTTTGTCAGTACGGCCAAGGCACGCTCCGCCATTCGTCATGCCCTCAAACACCAGCAGCAGGCAGAAGCCCTTCAGTTGGGGCGGCGCTTGCTGAATAAATCGCTGGCGGCGTTCGAGCTCAGCCTGGAAGAGCTGGAGGACGGCGTCATCGAGCGTGTTCTGAAGGCACTTGAAGTCGAGAATCTGGACACACTGCTTGAATCCATCGGCCTGGGTGAGCGGGTGGCCCACGCCGTCGCGCTGCGTTGCCTGGATCTGGCGGAAGGCGAGGGCGTTCATGCGCATCAGGTCCATAACGGTGAACCTGTGGTCATCAGCGGAAGTGAGGGCATGGTGACAAGCTTTGCCCGCTGCTGTCACCCCTTGCCCGGGGATGCCATTGTCGGCTATCTGTCCATGGGTAAAGGCCTGGTGGTGCATCGTGCCGAATGCAGAAACATTACCGATAAGCAGGACCCCGACAAACTCTATACGCTGGAGTGGTCTGAGAGTATTGATGATGACTTTCCGGTTGCGCTGCGTCTGGAAATTGAAAGTCGTCGCGGTCTGGTAGCAGAACTGGCCGGTCTGGTCACCGATGCGGGCGCCAATATTGAACGTATCGGCATAGAAGAGCGTGATGAGCGTCTCTCCACGGTGAATCTGACGCTGGCCGTCAAAGGCCGTGTTCATCTGGCCCGCATTATCAAACGTCTACGCAACCTCCCCAATGTGGGCAAAATTACCCGCTTGGGCAAGTAAGCCTTTCTTCCTGATGTTCAACCCCCTAAGGAGTGCTCAAGATGAGCAACAAAGCCGTTATCAATACTGAAAAGGCACCTGCCGCGATTGGCCCCTATTCGCAGGCGGTCAAGGCAGGTAATACCGTCTATATGTCGGGCCAGATTCCGCTGGACCCGGCAACCATGGAAATGGTCTCAGACGACTTTGAAGCCCAGGCCCGTCAGGTATTCAGCAACCTGCAGGCCGTCTGTGAGGAAGCCGCGGGATCACTCCAGGATATCGTCAAGCTGAACCTCTATCTGGTCGACCTGGGTAACTTTGCTATCGTCAACAAGGTAATGGAAGAGTTCTTCACGGCACCTTTTCCAGCGCGGGCAGCGGTGGGTGTCAAGGCGCTGCCCAAGAATGCCCAGGTGGAAGCTGAAGCGGTGATGATTGTCGGCGACTGATCAGGTCGCTCAGGAGGTTGACGGGGAAGCGTCAAGAAACCCGCCTTTTTTCAATACCTGCTGGTAGCCTTCCCGGAAGCTGGGGTAGCGAAAGGCATAGCCACTGCTGATCAGTCGGCTATTATCGCAGCGCTTACTGGCCCGACGACGCAGCGGTGACTGCATGGTTTCTGTCGCGTCTACCTTGAGCTGTTTTGCCAGCCAGGTCATCACGTCATGCAGGGCAGCGGGTTCACAGTCGCTGCCCAGATAGATATCTTCCAGCGCCTGGCCTTGCTGGTCGAGATACATCAGGTGCTTGAGAATTCCTGCGCAATCATCGCGATGAATGCGGTTGGAATACATCACGGGTGTAACGGCCGCGACACGCCCCTCAGCCACCTGACGAATAAGGCGGTCGCGGCCTGGCCCGTAAATGCCGGAAAAACGCACCACGCTCCCGGCCAGCGGATGGTTGATCAACGCCTGCTCGGCCTGGCGCATCAATATGCCTGAAAAGCTCGACGCGTCAGCCGGGCTCTGTTCATTGATGGTTTCGCCTTCCTGCTGGCCATAAACGCTGGTCGAGGATACAAAAAAGACCCGCCTGGGCGGTGTTTCCTGACGTTCAAGCACGCCAAGTACGCGCTTGAGACCCTGTGGATAGGCGCTTTGGTAAGCGCTTTCCTCGAAGTGATCTGCACTGACGGTATAGATAACGTAATCAGCCTGAGGCAGTGCCTGGGCATCGTTGTCATCAAGGTGGTCAAGGTCAAGGGCCATAGGCTGGATACCGCTGCCTTCCAGCGCCTTAACATTGCGGCGTACACCGATAACGCTGTGGCCTTCGTCAATCAGCTCGCGTCCAAGCGCTGTGCCAATATCGCCACAGCCAATGATCAATACACTGAATCCCATCTGGTTTCACTCCTGCGATAAAGTATCCCTATTAGCGTCCGCTTCCCTCCATTAGAATGCTAAGAGGGTTGGCGGGCGTTGGCCGGTCGGCCAGTAATGGACGTTGTCGCGCGGGTGACGACGACACCAGTGACTGCCACGAGAGGATGCCACTGCGCTTTATGACTTTAACAGAACTGCGTTATATCGTAACCCTTGCCCAGGAACGTCATTTTGGACGGGCTGCAGAGCGCTGCCACGTCTCTCAGCCAACGCTTTCGGTGGCGGTCAAGAAGCTTGAAGAAGAGCTCGACGCGGCTCTGTTCGAGCGTTCCAAATCCAATGTTCAGGTCACCCCGCTGGGGGAAAAGATCATTGCTCAGGCGCAGCAGGTACTGGAACAAAGCAGCCAGATCTATACCATGGCCAGCGCCGGTAAAGATCAGCTCGCCAACCCCCTGCGTATTGGTGCCATCTATACCATAGGGCCCTATCTTTTCCCTCACCTGGTGCCGGCCCTGGCCGATGCCGCGCCGCAGATGCCACTGTATATAGAAGAAGGGCTGACCGGCACCCTGCGTGCCAAGCTGCGCAGCGGGGAGCTGGACGTCATCATTGTCGCGCTGCCGTTCAATGAAACCGATGTCGTCACCCGGCCTATCTATGAAGAGCAATTCGAAGTCCTGATGCCCGCCAACCACCCTTGGGTCGAGCGCACGACCATCTACAAGGAAGACCTGCTCAAGGAGCGGTTGTTGCTTCTCGGCGAGGGCCACTGCTTTCGCGACCAGATTCTTGAAGCCTGTCCGGCGATTACCCATAAGTTAAACAGCCCCAATAACACTCTTATCGCCGAAGGGGGATCACTGGAAACCATTCGTCATATGGTGGCGTCGCGGCTAGGCATTACCGTCCTGCCGCAGTCTGCGCTGGGGACTGACAGCTACGGCAATACCCTGCTGATCAGCCGTCCCTTTGCACCTCCGGCGCCTACCCGCTCGGTCGCAATTGCCTGGCGCGCCAGTTTTCCAAGGCCCAAGGCGATTGATGCCTTGATTCAGGCGATTGCCCAGTGCCGTAAACCCCTTTGTGAGACGGGTCAGCCGTCATGAGTGGCCTGGACGCGTCAGTCACGGCACTGAAAGGCGTCGGCGAAGCCCTGGCGTTGAAACTGGCGCGACTGGGTATAGAGAAGATCAGTGACCTGCTGTTCCATCTCCCGCTGCGCTATCAGGATCGTACCCGGCTGACGCCGATCGGCAGCCTGCATGCCGGTCAGGAAGCGGTGATAGAAGGCGAGATCACAGCCAGCGATGTGGTGAAAGGACGGCGTCGCAGTCTGCTCATCCGGCTGAGTGATGGTAGCGGTATTCTGAGTCTGCGGTTCTTTCATTTTGCGCCCGCCCAGCAGCAGCAATTGCGCCCTGGCGTGCGGCTGCGTGCCTTCGGAGAGGCTCGGGCCGGTGCAACGGGGTTGGAGATCTATCATCCTGAATATCGTTTAACCAGTACGGGAGCCGCGCCGGTTGAAGAGTATTTCACGCCTATCTATCCGACGACCGAAGGGCTCAATCAACCGCGTTTGCGGGCGCTGACCCAAGAAGCGCTGGGCCGGCTGGATGCCCACCCTGAGGCCCTGCCGGATGTCATTCCGGCGCCACTTCTGGCGCGCTTCAAGCTGCCCGGCCTGCATGCCAGTTTGCATCTTCTGCACCAACCGCCGCCGGAGATTGATCTGGAGCAGCTGACGCAAGGCCAGCACCCTGCCACCCGGCGGCTGGCGCTGGAGGAATTGCTCGCCCACCAGCTGAGCCTGCGAGAGGTACGCCTGCGTATCCAGTCAGACGGTGCTCCCGTGCTGCCCACTGGGCGCAATCTGCAGATGCGGTTTCTCGCCCAGCTGCCTTTTGCCCTGACGGGCGCTCAGGGGCGGGTGATTGAAGAAATAGGCCTGGATCTGGCCCGCCCGGCCCCCATGCTACGTCTGGTGCAGGGGGATGTGGGTTCCGGCAAGACGGTGGTGGCGGCCATGGCAGCCCTGTCGGCGCTGTCGGGCGGTTGCCAGGCGGCCATGATGGCGCCCACTGAACTGCTTGCAGAGCAGCACTACCAGGCTTTCAAGGGCTGGTTCGAACCGCTGGGCATTGAGGTTGCCTGGCTGGCGGGCAAGCTCAAGGGCAAGGCGCGGCTGGATACCAAGGCAGCGATTGCCGACGGACGTGCGCGGATGGTGGTGGGTACCCATGC
Source organism: Halomonas sp. BLK-85 (assembly GCF_044792155.1). Taxonomy (NCBI): domain Bacteria; kingdom Pseudomonadati; phylum Pseudomonadota; class Gammaproteobacteria; order Oceanospirillales; family Halomonadaceae; genus Halomonas; species Halomonas sp. BLK-85. The sequence continues at coordinate 3,088,939 of NZ_CP087731.1, read as the reverse complement.
CCTGTTTCAGGAAGACGTTACCTTCCAGCGTCTGGGGTTGGCGATTATTGATGAGCAGCACCGCTTTGGTGTCCACCAGCGCCTGGCGCTGCGTGAAAAGGGCGCGGGTGGAGGCCTGACGCCCCATCAGCTGATCATGACCGCCACGCCGATTCCGCGCACTCTGGCGATGAGCGCCTACGCCGACCTGGACGTATCCCTCATTGACGAATTGCCGCCGGGGCGCACACCGGTCAAGACAGTGGTCATTTCCGATGAACGTCGGCCGGACGTGGTCGCGCGTATTCGGTCGGCCTGTCGCGATGGGCGTCAGGCCTACTGGGTGTGTACCCTGATTGAGGAGTCTGAGGCGCTGCAATGCCAGGCAGCTGAAGTCAGCCGTGACGAGCTGACGGAATCTCTCCCGGAGTTGGCGATTGGACTGGTTCATGGCCGTATGAAGGCCGCTGAAAAAGCCGAGGTCATGGCGGCCTTCAAAGCGGGCGAGCTGGATTTGCTGGTAGCCACCACCGTGATTGAAGTGGGGGTGGATGTCCCCAATGCCAGCCTGATGATTATTGAAAACCCTGAACGGCTGGGGCTTTCCCAGCTGCACCAGCTGCGTGGCCGAGTGGGGCGTGGCAGTACCGAGAGTTTCTGTGTGCTGCTCTATCACCCCCCGCTATCCAAAAGCGCCCGCGAACGGTTGGGCGTGATGCGCGATACCAACGACGGCTTTCAGATTGCTGAAAAGGATCTGCAGATTCGTGGTCCGGGCGAAGTGCTGGGTACTCGCCAGACCGGTCTGGCGCAGATGAAGATTGCCGACCTGGAGCGCGATGGTGACCTGCTTGACAGGGTGAGCGCCCTGGCCCGGGAGCTACAGGGCGACCCGCATGTCAGTGCGGTGCTGGTACGCCGCTGGCTGGGCGAAGCCGCCGGGCGCTACGGGCAGGTATGAATCCCTTCAATGACGGCCGGGGGAGGCGCTCGCCGTCAACCGGTTGGCCACATCCACAATAGGAGGCAGCTGGGTGGCAATCAGGCGCAGTTGGCTTTGTACCGGACGATACAGATTGGCTGCTTTGGCTTGCGGGGCTGATGGCTCATCGAGATGTTCAAGCAGTCGCTCTATATCGCTATCTATCGCACCGCATGGCGTACCAGATTCCAGCTGCCCCGCTATATAGTCCATCAGGGCGCTGATGCGTTTGGCGACAGGAATGGATTGGGCGTCATCCTCATCGTCGGTCATACGGTGGCGATGTGCGCCCAGAGCGGACAGGTGACTGAGCAGTATGTTCGACAGCAGCAGAAAACGCAGCCCGCTGTCTGCATCCTGGCGGCGGTAGTGGCCTGGCTCGTGGAGCATGTTGTTCACCTGGCTGGAAAAGGCCGCATCGCTGTTGTGGGCATTGCGCCTAGCCAGTCGGTAGCTGAGGTCATCCTGCTTGCCGGTGGCATACTGCTGAATGATCTCATCCAGATAGTGGCGGTGACTGGTCATCACCCGGGCAGCGGTCCGGTAGAGTTTGCGTCCCTGCCAGTCAGGGAAGATAAAGAAGATCGCCAACGCGGCAATAAAGGCGCCAATCAGGGTATCGAATAACCGCGGCCAGATCAGGTCAAAGCCGTCGCCTACCTGATTGAAGCCGCACAGCACCAAGAGGGTGATCGAAGCCGTGGCCACCATATAGTGTTTTTCTCGGGTGGCAAAAAATGCCACCCCGGCCGCAACGGCCACCAGGCTTTGGACCGCTGCCTGGGGAAACAGGCTGATCAATGCCCAGCCCACGATAAGCCCGAGGACTGTGCCGGTAATGCGCTTGAACAGGAAACGTTTGGTCGTCGCAAAGTTGGGCCGACAGACGAATAGTATGGTCAACAGTATCCAGAAGCCCTGTTCCGGGTCCAGCCACTGAAGCAGTAAAAAGCCCGCGACCAGCGCAACTGATAGCCGTATGGCATGGCGAAAAGTGGGGGAACCCAGGGTGAGGTTGAGGCGTATACGCTGCCAGGCTTCTTTCAGGGTGCCCGGCGAGCGGTCAAACAGGGCAGTGTCCTGGCGTGGCTGGCGGGTGGCCGGGTTGTGGGCGCTGGCAATCTGCTTTTCGAGGGTGGTCAGGTTATCTGCTAGCGCATTCAGCGGCTGCATCAAGGGGCGCCATTCGGGCCTGTCCTGGTGGCGCAGGTTGTCAATCGAGGCACGCAGGTCGGTCAACGCTTCCTCGCTCTGGCGGTGATCAAAGGGGCGGTTGAGCAGCAGTGACCTGGCCAGGCGGCGACAGGCAAGCCCTTGCTGATCCAGCAGCCGCTGGCAGCGAAACAGGACGTCGTGGTGAAAAAAGGTTTCGGTCAGGGCAGTGTAGGGGTAGTGGGTCGAGCTGGCTCGCTCGTGAATATCCTGAGCGATGAAGTAGACCTGCAGATAACGGTTCAGCTTGCGGCTGCCGCGTTGACCTTCCATGCGCCTCAGCAGCATGTCCTTGGCCTGATTCAAGGCTTCCACGACCACGCCATTCTGGCGTGCCAGGGCCATCCGGCGCGCCTCGATATCCACGCCGCGCACCGGCTCAAAGAGTTCAGCTTTCAGCATCAGGTATTTGCCCAAGGCTTTATACAGGCGCGCCATACTGAGCTTGACCGGCTGACGGGAAAACAGCGCGCACCAGATCACTGAAATCAGCCCGTACCAGGCAGCCCCCACCCACAGCAATAGCTGTCGCAGCGTGACATCACCATCCACGCCGCCGTGCTGCTCGATATTGATCATGGAGTAGATCGACAGAATCAGGGTGGCAGAAGCGATGGTGGCGTAGCGCTGGCCAATGGCCCCGAGCATGATCAGGCCAAAGGTAGCACCTGCCAGCCATAACGCCATCAACCATGGCCAGGGAAAGATCCAGCGAATGATCCAGGACACCAGTGCAAAGCAGGCAAGCGTGACGAGCAGTGCCTGCAGCCGACCCTGCCAACTGTCGTCGGTTTCGGCCAGGGCGCTGGCAATGATGCCCAGAAACAGTGGGATAACAAAGCCGATGTCGCCCCATACCGCTATCAGTGCCAAGGCGCCACTGAATGCCACAAATACCCGCAGGCTGTAGGCAAACTTATCCAGTGTCCAAAGACGACGTAGCGACAGGGTAATGGGCATGAGGCGGTAAGCTGGACTCCATGGACAGGGCAATAGCGTCGGGTGATAAGCGGTGATTGCCAACAACCAGAACAACAGTATAGGAGAGATAACAGGCTGATCACCACGCCGTCATCAGTCAGCGGCGTAGTGGGTGAACTCACTGTTACGGGCCAGAGCCTATGATCGATCGAGTAGTGTTACAGATGCTTAAGTAAGGATTGTAATCGGGTCATGTCGCCAGTATCACCAACTACCCTGACCTTGTTGGCCATCATACCCTCGAGAAAGGCCTGCTGTGTCGGCTTTCTTAAAATCTTGAGCGCGGTGTCAGCGTCTGCAAAGCGCAGCTCCAAGTCAAGATCAACCGGCAGGCCGCGGGCGGAGGTGATGCCTTCGGGTGACATCCGATAGTAACGGCAAATGCTGAGATCTTCGGTGGCCACACCCCAATCCAGCCGGCGCATGCGCTCAAGCTTTTCGCGAAAACGCGGCTTGCGACGCAAGGCACGTTTTAGCAACAGGCTCAATAACCACAGCACCAGCTTGAGTTTCATCAGGAAACGGCATCCTTGAGGGCCTTGCCCGGCTTGAAGGCAACATTCTTGCTGGCCGGAATCTCCAGCGGGGCGCCAGTCTGGGGGTTCTTGCCAGTGCGTGCAGCACGCTCGCGCACAGTAAAGGTGCCAAAACCGATCAGCGCAACGTCGTCACCCTTGGCAACGCTGTTGGTGATCTCGTCGAGAACGACGTTCAATACCTGGCCGGCTTTTTCCTTGGACATATCAGCATTCTGGGCAATCGCGGCCGCGAGTTCAGGTTTGCGCATTATCAGTCTCCATAGAAGTGGTCAGAATAGACAGATCAAACGGTAGTGGAATTTGACCTTAAAAAACAGCGCTCAAGTGTCATATTGTGTTTCGCTAAAACCCTGCGTTTGACCTTCACTAGCCTAGCAGTGGAGGTGCCACTCTGGAAAGTGCCACCTTTTGACGTACGCAATTGCCTGTCAACGCAAAGCCGAGCAGTTGATCACTGGCGTCCTTTGCCAGCGCCGTCATGTTGTGACCGTCGGCATCGATTGTCCAGTGGGTTGGCGTGCTCTGGGGCGGGTAGGCAACCACCGGCAGGAGCGGGGTTTTGACCAGTACCGGCCAGGTACCGAAGTGAACCGGAGTCGGCGTGCCGGCCAGTGTGGTGGCCAGCACCTGGGCACTGGCCTGTAGCGGTTGTACATACATGGCGTTCACGCCCTCAACACAGGCTACATCTCCCAGTGCATAAATATCAGGGTGGCTGGTTTGCAGGGTGCGGTTAACGGTAATGCCCCGGGGTGTCACTTCCAGCCCGGCAGCTTCGGCAAGGGAAGTACGTGGCGCCAGGCCAGTGGCCAACAAGACAATATCAGCATCGATACGGGTATTGCCGGTTGTGCTGCCCGAGGAGGCAGGCGCCAGCGTAAGACGAACCTCACCGCCGTCGTGGCAGGTGATATCGTGCAGGTTTTGCTCAAGCGCCAATCTGATCCCCGCTGTGCTGAAGGCCTCTGCCAGGGCGTGCCCAAGGCGTTCTGGCAGCAGACGCGGCAAGGGGGCACGCTCCGGCGCAATCAGGGTGACCTGGTGTCCGCCAGCGTGGAGGTCGTTGGCAAACTCGCAACCGACAAGCCCGGCGCCAATAATCGCCACCCGGGCTGGAGCATCACCCAGGGCCGCGTGGAAGCGACGGTAGTCGTCAAGGTCGTTGATAGTGAAGCAGCGTGATGCACAGGCATCCGGTAGCTGAAATGGCATACGCGGAGCGGCTCCCGTGGCCAGTACCAGGGTACGGTATGCGAGACGCTGCGGTGTTGGCTGGCCGCCTGGAGTGTCATGGTCTGGCTGAAGGGTTAGCTGGTGAGCCTCGGGGTCGATGGCCGTGACCGGGCGGTTGGCCAGTACCCTGGCGTTGAGTTCCTCGGCCAGTGCATCCGCATTGCGTTGGGCAAGCCGGGCAGGCGGCAGGCCCTTGGCAAAACCGGTTGAAAGCAGCGGTTTGCTGTAATCGTCACCGCTATCGCTGCTGATCAGGGTGATCGAACGGGTATCTCCTGCACGGCGTAATGCTCGGGCCAGGCCAATACCTGCCATGCCAGTACCCACAATCACTAAATCGGCGTCAGTTGACATACTGTTCCCTGTTGAAGTGGTGTTATCAGGGCGTTATCGCGCCCATGGCATCAAGTCTCATCATGGTACACTAGCGCTTGCATGGCGGGGTCTATCAAGGCGATTGATCAACTTGGTTAATCGGCACCGCTGATCATTGATCCTAAAGAGTCAGATTTTGAACGCAACGCTTTCAAGACATGCCCTCACACTGCCGCCACCCGAGCCGGAACTGCCTGTTCGCTGGATGCCTGCACCAGCGGCTCGTCCCGGCATGTCGGTTTTCTGGTGGCGCTGGGTGGCGTCGACGGATTCCTTGACGGCACGCCTGATCAATGCAGGCAAGGGGCGGCGTTTTCGCGTCAGGGTGCTGCGCCAGGGGGTAGGTTACCCCAGCGTGGATGAAGCCAGAGCGCTGGCGCTGCCCCTCAGGCGGTATGCCTGGCTGCGCGAAGTAGCCTTGTGTCTGGACGATATACCCTGGGTGGTAGCGCGCTCGGTGGCTCCCCTTGATCAACTGCATGGCCAGCGTCTGGACAGGCTTGGAGATCGCTCGCTGGGCAGCTGGCTGTTTCAGCAGGCCGATCTGCGGCGCGGGCCGATCGAGGTGACTCGCCATGCGCCGCGCTTTGTGGCGGCCAGCGGCCTGTGGGGGCGGCGGTCATGTTTTTCCCACACCGGTATGTCCCTGCTGGTACAGGAGTATTTTCTGACTGCCATGGCAGATGCACTGGAAGGCCCTTCACGCTAGGCTATCAGGTTCAGGTCTTTGGCTGCCCAGGCGTTTGAGTACCCGGGTCAGGCACGCACACTTTTTAATGGAGTCAGCATGGATCGTTCACTTCTGCGTCCCGGTGGGCTTGCCCGCCTGACGGATTTTCTGCAGCTTACCCGGCTTGATCGTCCGATTGGCACCTGGCTGCTGATGTGGCCAACCCTGTGGGCTCTGTGGCTGGCAGCCGGGGGCGTGCCTGAGCGCTCATTGCTGTTGATTTTTGTTGGCGGCGTGTATGCCATGCGTGCTGCAGGCTGCGTGATCAATGATTACGCAGACCGGCATTTTGACGGTCATGTCAAGCGCACCAAAACCCGCCCATTGGCGAACGGGCGCATCAGTGAGCGCGAAGCTCAGCTGCTGTTTGTAGGGTTGGTAGCGGTGGCCTTTGTGCTGGTGCTGTTCACCAACCTGTTTACGATTCTGTTATCAATTGGTGGGGTCGTGCTGGCGTCTGTCTATCCTTTCATGAAGCGTTATACCCATTTCCCGCAGGTGGTGCTGGGGGCGGCGTTTTCCTGGGCGATCCCCATGGCCTGTGGCGCAGTGCTGGGTTATGTCCCCCTGGAAGGCTGGCTGCTGTTTTGCGCTAACCTGCTGTGGACGGTGGCCTACGACACCGAATACGCCATGGTAGATCGTGATGATGACCTGAAAATCGGCATCAAGTCGACGGCGGTGCTGTTTGGCCAGGCTGACCGCTTGATCATTGGCCTGCTGCAACTGGCAACACTGGGCCTTCTGGCAACGGTTGGCTGGCGGCTGGGGCTGGGTGGGTTTTTCTGGCTGGGGCTGATTGCCATGGCGGCGACCTTTGCGCACCAGCAGGTTTTGATCCGTCAGCGCGAGCGTGAACGCTGCTTTCAGGCCTTTCTCAATAACCACTGGTCGGGGCTATTGGTATTTGCTGGCATTGTGCTCAGTTTATGGCCCACGGGGGCTTAAACCCGCGTTAATCGGCCTTTTGTCATCTTAATGTCATCAACTCATGGTGAGATCGTCATGGAAATGTCTTGTTTAACACCTTGAGGCTTTGGAATGACCGCCAAGACCGTTTTGATTGTCGATGATGAAGCGTCTATCCGTGAAATGATTGCGGTAGCGCTGGAAATGGCTGACTATCGTGTGCTTGAAGCGGACAACGCCCAGGATGCCCACGCCATGGTGGTCGATCATCAGCCTGATCTGCTCTTGCTTGACTGGATGATGCCAGGCACCAGCGGAATCGAGCTGGCGCGGCGGCTCAAACGTGAGGAATCCACCGCTGAAATGCCGATCATCATGCTGACGGCCAAAGGCGAGGAAGACAACAAGATCCAGGGTCTGGAAGCCGGTGCTGACGATTACATCACCAAGCCTTTCTCACCGCGCGAGCTGGTCGCCCGGCTAAAGGCGGTCTTGCGGCGTACCACACCGCGTGGTGTGGAAGATCCGATCGAAATCGAAGGCTTGCTGCTTGACCCGGTCAGCCACCGCGTCAGTGCTTATGGCAAAGCCGTGGATATGGGCCCTACCGAGTATCGTCTGCTACAGTTCTTCATGACCCATCAGGAGCGTGCCTACACCCGTAGCCAGCTACTGGATCAGGTCTGGGGGGGCAATGTGTACGTGGAAGAACGCACCGTGGATGTACACATTCGCCGCTTGCGCAAGGCGTTAATTGATCACCATCACCTGATTCAGACGGTGCGTGGAACCGGCTATCGTTTCTCTGCACGGGGGTAAGGGTGCGTCTGTGGAGCCGTGAAATATGGCGTTTAATCTGGTTGAGTGCCCTGGGCTTTGTGCTGGGGGCGATTGTCGGCAGCGCAGGCTTTGGGCTGGCGCTTGGCCTGGCCGCCTGCCTTGGCTACCACCTTTATCAGTTGCGTGCCCTGTATCGATGGCTGACCCTGCATCCCCATGACGAGCCGCCCGCTGCCGCCGGCCTTTGGGGCGAGCTGTTTGATCGGCTGTATCGCTATCAGAAAGGTCAGCGGATTACCCAGAATCGCCTGCGCGCTACCCTGGGGCGCATCCAGGAATCCTCCGAAGCCATGCGCGACAGCGTGGTGATGCTCGATAGTCACGGTGACCTTGAGTGGTGGAACAGCGCCGCCGCCAAAATGCTGGGTCTGAAGACTGCTCAGGACCGTGGCCAGCATATTACCAACCTGCTGCGTGATCCGCGTTTTGTGGGCTACTTTAACGCCCGTGACTATGGCGAACCGCTGACCCTGGCATCGCCCATCGACGAGCGGCGCATCCTGCAATACCAGATTACCCTCTACGGTGACGATGAACGTCTGGTGATGGCCCGCGATATTACCCGCTTGCATCGCCTTGAGCAGATGCGTCGCGATTTTGTTGCCAACGTCTCCCACGAGTTGCGCACGCCGCTCACCGTCCTGGCCGGGTACCTGGAGACTTACTCCGACCTGGCCGAGCAGTTGCCGCCACGCCTGGGCCGCAGTATTGGTCAGATGCAGGCCCAGACCACCCGGATGCAGAACCTGGTCGATGACCTTTTACTGCTGTCGCGCCTGGAAATTGATCAGGGCGGCGACGATCACGCGCCGATTGACGTGCATGCCCTGCTGCATAAAGTTGCTGACGATGCGCGGGCGCTGGCCAAAGAGCAACATGATATCCAGTTGGTCATTGGCAGTAATGCGCAGTTGATGGGCAGCGAGCAGGAGCTGCGTAGCGCGATTTCCAACCTGGCCTTCAACGCCGTGCGCTATACCCCACAAGGCAGCCAGATCACTCTGCACTGGGTCTGTGATGCTCAGGGCGCCTATATAACGGTTGAAGACGATGGCGACGGCATTGACCCAGTACACATTCCGCGTTTGACCGAGCGCTTCTATCGCGTTGATAAAGGCCGCAGCACCGCGACGGGAGGAACGGGGCTGGGTCTTGCGATCGTCAAGCACGTGCTGCTGCGCCACGATGCCCAGCTGGAGATTGATTCACACCCGGGGGAAGGGGCACGTTTCTGCTGTCACTTCCCCGTAACGAGGCGGGTGAGTCGTGAATCTCCCTCATCCCCGTCATGCCCGCGCGCCGTTAGTGGGCATCCATTTTGACCCGGGATGTCGGGCTGCAGTGGTGGTGAGTCGTGCATAGTGGGGTTCGTCATTAGCGGTAGTGGCCATCCCACATCAACACCGCTCCGGCAACGGCGCCGGGTAACAGGAAAAGGTTGGCCAGCGGTATCAGGGTCAACAGCATCACCAGCCCCCCGTAACTCAGGCTGTGCCACCAGCGGGCCGAGAGCCGCGAGCGCATATCGGCAAAACTCACCCTGTTGTTGTCCATCGGGTAATCCAGATAGGTTATCGCCAGTACCCAGGCTGAAAACAGCGCCCATAAAAACGGGGCCAGCAGATTGAGCACCGGTATCCAGCTGATGACGAACAACACCAGCATGCGCGGCAGAATATACCCCAGCTTGACCACCTCGCGTTTAAGCGTATCGACGGCCGTGCGGATCAGGCCACGGTCGTCAATAGGCGCCTTGCCGGTGGCTCGAGCTTCAACCTTGGCGGCCAGAAAACCGTAAAAAGGCGCGGCAATCAGATGGGTGACCAGGGTAAAGGAAAAGAACACCACTGCGACCAGGCTGATCAGGAACAGCGGCCAGATCAGCCAGGAAAGCCATTCCAGCCAGCCCGGCACCAGGCTCATCCAGTAGCTCAGCCAACCGTCAAAGCGTTGCCATACAAAACGGATCAGACCGGCGTAGACAATGAAGTTGACCACTATCGGGAAGAAGATATAACGCCGCAGGCCGGGTTGATAGACCCAGCGTGTTCCTCGGGTGATGGCGGTGAACGCATTGATCATTCGAGGTTTCCTTGTCCAGGGGAGCGACGAAACGGGCCGCATGCTGGATGCGGCCCGTTCGGTTATTTGCCGGCTCGTATGTTGTCTACCCATACGTACCCAGCGGTGATGGCCAGCAAACGCTGGCCTGAAGCTCAGGATTTGTCGCGGTCGAGCACGGTCGCTTCCAGCGTGTCCGGGTCGCTGTGACGGATATCCAGGCCCTTGACCAGATACACAACGTGTTCTGCCAGGTTATCGGCGTGGTCGCCAACCCGTTCCAGGGCGCGCAGAATCCACATGACACTCAGCACCGATGAAATCGAGCGGGCATCTTCGGCCATAAAGGTAATCAGCGAGCGCATGGCGCTGCCATACTCATCGTCGACCAGCTCGTCCTCGCGGACCACCTCGATGGCCAGCTCAAGGTCAAAGCGGGCAAAGGACGTTAGTGCATCACGCAGCATCTTGCGCACGTGCTCACTGATATGACGCACCTCGACCAGCCCACGTATGACATTGTTACTTTCAGTCAGCGAGATGGCATTGCGGGCAATCTTGCTGGCCTCATCGCCGATACGCTCCAGATCAGAGGAAGCACGAATCACGGCAAGCACCAGACGAAGGTCCGAGGCCGCGGGCTGGCGACGCGCCAATATGCGGGTACATTCCTCATCAATCTGCAGGTGCAGATCATTCACTTCCCGGTCATTATCGCGCACCTTGGTGGCCAGTTTGCTGTCATTTTCCAGCAAGGCTGTTATCGCATCCTGCACCTGTTTTTCCACCAGGCCACCCATGGCCATCAAGTGGGTTTTCAGCTCCTCCAGTTCCTGGTTGAACTGACGTGAGATATGCTGGCTGTGGCTTTCGCTGTTGATTTCCATAGTGCGCTCCTGATGGCGGTTGCGGGGTGATGAAATTAATTATAAGCAGGTAAGGTCCAGGGTCACCGACCTTCCTGTCAGTTGATGCGCCCGGTAATGTAGTTTTCGGTGTGGCGCAAGCGTGGGTTGGTAAACAACTGGTCCGTCGGCCCGTATTCGATGAGTTCACCCTGACTTAAAAACGCGGTGAAATCGGACACCCGGGCGGCCTGCTGCATGTTATGGGTGACCAGTACCAGGGTCAGCTGCGATTTCAGGTTGCAGATCAGCTCCTCGATTTTCAGCGTCGACACCGGGTCAAGCGCTGACGCGGGTTCATCAAGCAGCAGGATCTCGGGCTGAACGGCCAGGGTACGGGCAATCACCAGGCGTTGCTGCTGCCCGCCGGACAGCTGCCAGGCTGACTGATGCAGACGGTCCTTGACTTCGTCCCAGAGTGCCGCCGAGGTGAGCGCCCATTCAATAATGTCGTCCCGCTTACGCTTGGCCGTCCGACCCTGTAATCGCAACCCGAAGGCGACGTTTTCATAAATCGACATGGGAAAAGGGTTCGGGGTCTGAAAGACCATGCCAATTCGCCGCCGCAATTCCGACACGTCGATGTCGGGTGAATGAATGTCGATGCCCTCCACCATGATGCGACCCTTATGCGAGGTTTCATCGTTGAGGTCATGCAGGCGATTGATCGCCCTGAGCAATGTTGATTTGCCGCACCCTGACGGGCCGATAAAGGCGGTTACCCGGTGGCGAGGTATCTCCAGCGTCAGCTCGTGCAGCGCCTGCTTGCCCGCGTAGGCCAGACTGAAGGCATCAATGCTCAGGCAGCTTTGGTCCTGGCGTGGCATGTTATTGTGACCTTGATTGGACGCTAACATGGCTGACCTCGCTGACGACGTAAATAATGGCGCAAGAATATGGCAGTTAGGTTAAGGACCAGCACAATCGTAACCAGTAGGAGCGCTGTTGCGTAGACCAACGGAATGGCTGCCTGAACATCGTCGCCGTGAAAGGCGGTATCAAACAGATGATAGCCCAGATGCATGAACTTGCGTTCCAGATGCAGATAGGGAAAGTCACCATCCAGCGGCATCTGCGGGGCCAGTTTGGCAACACCGACCAGCATCAGGGGGGCGACTTCACCCGCTGCGCGGGCTACCGCCAGAATGACCGCCGTCAGCATGGCCGGCATGGCCATGGGCAGAACGATGCGGGTCAAGGTTTCCAGCCGGGTCGCGCCCAGGGCCACGGCGCCTTCGCGCTGGCTATCGGGAATGCGTGCCAGGCCTTCTTCGGTGGCGACAATCACCACGGGCAAGGTGAGTAGCGCCAGCGTCAGGGATGCCCATAACAGGCCGCCGGTGCCAAAGGTGGGAGACGGCAGGGTGTCCTCAAAAAACCATTGGTCCACCGAGCTGCCGATACCGTAAACAAATACGCCCAGGCCGAACACGCCGTAAACAATCGAAGGCACACCCGCCAGGTTGCGTACGCCAATCCGCACCAGCCGGGTCAGGCGGCCCTGATGGGCAATCTCGTTCAGATAAATCGCGGCCAGCACGCCAAAGGGCATGACAATCACTGACATCACAATCACCATCAGCACGGTGCCAAAAATCGCCGGCCAGACGCCCCCGCCGGTATTGGCGGCTCGCGGCCCTTCACTCAGAAACTGCCAGACCCCGTGCGCCCAGTAGCGCAGCTTTTCACCTGGGTGCATGGCGTTGGGCCGCTGGGCGCGGTGAATATCCGCCAGCGCCTGTCGAATGAGCTGACCGTCTGCTGTTTCCAGTACCAGGGTCGCCGGGGGGCGGGTATTGGCCGGGGCTGCCAGGGCAGTTGCCAATGCCTGCCAGGCGGCTTCGCCTTCCAGGCGTTGCTGGCCATCTTCGTAGGCAGAGAGATAGCCGATAAAATCCCCCCAGGGGCCGCGCTGCAGGCGTAAAAGCTTGGTGGGCGTCTGTCGTGAGGCGATGCTGTCTATAGCTACCCAGCGCCAGCGGGCGCCGTCGATATCCCGATTGGCGGTAAAGTAGAGCCGCTCTTTGCCGTCACGCTGGGGTAGCGCTGTTTCCCGCACGGCTTCTCCGGCAATCAGCTCGCCGGAATCCAGGGTGGCTACCTCCAGGGTGGATGGCCAGAAATGACCTAAACCACGGGTCAGCAACAGGGCCAGCAAGAGCCCTAGCATGAATAATGAGAGCGCCACACTGGCAGCGCATAGCCATGGCCAGATGCGTGTCATGCGCCACCCCCCATACGTTTCAGGCGGGTACGCAAGCGCAATCGGACCGTTTCAGCCAGGGTATTGACCACAAAAGTGAAGCCAAACAGCAGTAAGGCGGCAAAGATCAGCATATGGTAGTTGCTACTGCCTGGTGCTGCTTCCGGCATCTCTATGGCGATGGCGGCGGCCATGGAGCGCATGCCCTCAAACGGGCTGGCGCTCAGCAAGGCCGTATTGCCGCTGGCCATCAATACAATCATGGTTTCACCTACGGCTCGCCCGGCGCCGATCATCACCGCGGAAAATATGCCTGGCCCGGCCGCTGGCAGGGCGACTTTCCAGAGTGCCTGCCAGCGGTCAGCTCCCAGCGCCTGAGCGCCCTCCAGCAGGGCAGGTGGCACATCCGAAAGAGCGTCTTCTGCCAGTGCGTAGACGCTGGGTATCACTGCAAATCCCATTGCCGCGCCCACTATCATGGCGTTGCGGGTGGCGTAATCGATGCCTAGCTGTAAATCAAGAAAGCGACGTAAATCTTCTCCCAGCAGGTACTGTTCAGCCAGTGGGGCTGCCCAGAGCGCGAGAAGGACCATCAGCGCAAACCAGGGAATCAGCCAGAGGGCAGCGCTGCTGAAAGGCAGACGCTGACGCCAACGTTTATGCAGGGCATGCCACAGCATGCCTGCCACCAGGGCGCTAGCAGGCAGCCAGACCAGCAGAACCAGGGTAACTGTCAGGTGTCGTTCCACCCAGGGCGCGAGTATCAGCCCGGCAATAAAACCGATCACCACACCGGGAATGGCTTCCATCATTTCCAATAGTGGCTTGATCCGGGTGCGTTGGCGTGCGGGCATGTACATGGCGGTATATACAGCCGCGCCCAGCGCAAGTGGCAGGGCAAACAGCATGGCGGCCAGCGCAGCTTTTAATGTTCCCCATGCCAGTGGCGAAAGCGAGCTGATCAGCGCCATATCGTCCATCGCCAGCAGAGGGAGGCTCTCCCATAGCAAGAAGATCCCGATGGCCAGGATGGCAGCCAGCACGGCAAAGGCACCCGCAGTAATCACCGATGTCGCCAGGCGATCCAGGCGTTGCCGATGGGGGCGCTGGTAGCGCGGTTCCGCAAGTGTCCGCGGAGCTGACGATGAAAGCCGTGGTGGCTGGGTCATGGTGATAGCATGGTGCAGGCTGAGGTCGCAGAAGGTGGTTGATAGGACGCTTGTCATGGCCTAGCACATAGCGTAAGACTTTTTTGTGACATTTAGATGACATTTTGCCGGGCTGTCTATCCCGTACTGTTTACCAGTCTGCCTGCTGTTGGCGAAGAGTTTCACTGAGCGGTACAAAACCCGCTGAACGGGCAATCTGCTGACCTTCGGGTGAAAATATCAAGTCTAACAGCGCTTTTTCTGCAGCAGGCAAGGGGCGTTCGGGCGGCGCATTGACATACAGGTAAAGATAGCGCGATAAGGGGTAGTCACCGTTTTGCACACTATTTTCATTGGGTGCAATGGCCTGGCCGTCGGCATTGATCAGGCTGACCGCTTTAACGTTGGGCGTCAGGTGATGATACCCTGCATAGCCGATGCTGCCTGGCGATTCGCCCACCGCGGCGACTGCGGCGGAAGCGCCGGGGTGCTGGCTGAGCGTGGGGCGAAACGCGCCGCCGCAGAGAGCTCTTTGCTGAAACAGGCCGTAAGTGCCGGAGGCGCTGTTGCGTCCGTGCAGGCTAATGGCACCAAATGGCCAATCACGGGTAGCGGGCAGCGCCTGCCAGCGGTTGATGGCGGCGTCGGCACCGCACTCGCGAGTGGTCGAAAACAGAGCATCCACCTGCTGGCGTGTCAGCTCGGCCAGCGGGTTATGACGATGGACAATGACCACCAGTGCATCGCGGGCGACCTTGAGTTCCAGCGGCGGGTAACCATAACGTTGCTCGAAGGCCTGGCGCTCGGTGTCCGTCATCTGGCGGGACATCGGCCCTAGCCGAGTCGTACCCGCCATCAGTGCTGCAGGCGCATTGGCTGAGCCACTGGCCTGGAACTGGATGTTGACGTCCGGATGGCGCTGGCTCAAGACTTCACCCCAGCGCAGAATCAGGCCCGCCATGGTATCTGACCCGACAGCACTCAAGGTGCCACTGACCGGCGATGCCATTGCATTGGCTGAGGTGAGGGCCAACATGAGCAGTACGCTAAGCGAGATGGCGTGCACTGGCCGGCGAAGAAGCAAGAAAGATGTCGCGCAGCTGTTCAAACAAAGGTCCTCTTGTGGTTAACTGCTGCTATGTTATTGCAATGCAACAAATAGTTGGCCGTCTGCCTACTGACTCAGATAGTAAAAGTAACATGAGCTTTTATGCCCTGCGCGAAAACAATAACCCTAAAAAGCGACGTTTATATGACTCTTTTGGACAATCAGGTAACTAACGACGTGGATGACGCACCGGCCCCAAAGGGCCAGCTTACGCTGAAACTGCTGGCGTCTCGTCAGGATACCAACTTCTATGGCGATATCCCGGGAGGCTGGCTGGTCAACCAGATGGATCAGGCCGCCGAGCTTGCCGCAGGCCGAGAGGCAGGTGGCCGCACGGCCACTGTGGCCATTGAAGCCATGGATTTTCTAAGCCCGGTGCGGGTGGGCTCAATGGTAAGTGTCTTTACCCAGGTGCAAGAAATTGGTCACAGCTCTCTTAAAATAGATGTCGAGGTGTGGGTTCGTCCACCCTGTGGCCAGCGGCTGGATGAGCGCCAGAAGGTGACGGAAGCGCGTTTTGTGATGGTGGCGCTGGACGACAACGGCCGAATCCGCTCGGTACACGATACGATCTGACGGTTTTCCCCGGGATCAATAACACGCCACTGCATTTTGCGGTGGCGTGGATATCACCAGGGCAATCAGCCACCGACGCGTTCACGGTTTTTCAGATAGGTAAATTCGCCGCTGTCAGTAACAGGGCGGACCAGTTCCTGGAAGGCGCGGTAGGAATCATAGACCTTCTTGGAATCGGCGTCGTTTTCAGTCTGTTCGCGGATAACGTCCTGAGAAGCGTCATAAAGCGCCTGCATGACGTCTTCAGGGAAGGCGCGCAGCTTGACGTCATGCTCGTTAACCAGGGTGTTCAAGGCTTCGGCGTTACGGTAGGTGAATTCGCTGATCATCGACAGGTTGGAAGCACGGGCCGCCTCCTCAACCACCGCCTTGAGATCATCCGGCAGGGCGTTCCAGGCGTCCAGATTCACCGTGCCTTCCAACACCGCACTGGGCTCGTTCCAGGCCGAGGTGTAGTAGTAATCGGCCACCTGGTGCAGGCCAAACGCCAGGTCATTGTAGGGGCTTACCCAGTCGGCGGCATCCAGAGAACCGGTCTGCATGGCGGTAAAGATCTCGCCGCCGGCAATCGTCACTGTCGTCACGCCAATGCGGTTCATGGCCTCACCGGCAAGCCCTGGCAGGCGCAGCTTTACACCCTGCAGGTCGTCCAGTGAGTTAATCTCTTTCTTGAACCAGCCGCCCGGTTGCGTCGTGGTGTTACCCACGGCAAACGGCTTGAGGTTGTGCTTGGCGTATACCTCGTCCCAAAGTTCCTGGCCACCGCCGTAATACAGCCAGGCGTTGGTTTCCTGAGTGTTCATGCCAAACGGCACGGCGGTAAAGAACTGCGATGCTGCCACCTTGCCGCGCCAGTAGTAAGAAGCGGAATGGCCCATTTCAGCGGTGCCTGCCGATACCGCATCAAACACTTCCAGCGCGGGCACCAGCTCACCCGCCCCATGAACGCGGATACGCATCCGCCCGCCGGAAAGTGCCTCAACGCGTGCGGCAAAGTCGTTGGCACCAGTCCCCAGAGCAGGGAAATTTTTCGGCCATGAGGTCACCATGTCCCAGGTAATGGTTTCCTGGGCGTGAGCCGAAGAAACAAAAGGCGCGGCGGCGACACCCGCAGCGCCCAGACCAGCGGTTTTAAGAAAGTGACGGCGTTGCATAATGAGCAGAACTCCACATCCGGTTTTTTTATTGAGCGCTATAAGCGCGGTGTCCATGAATGAGTATGCGCCAAGCAGGTTTTGCAGGGCAAGCGGAGGACCCGGCATCGCTTTCCCAGACCCCTGTTATGGCTGAGGCCAGAAAGGCAAACAAAGCGTCTGAAGCAGGACCATCATGGCGCGGCACTGCCTCACAACGTCTCTCAGGCGCTTGCCAAAGGCAGTGATGTCGGGTTGTTTACTTGCTGCCGGTTTTCCACTGGAAGCCAAACCCGTAATGGTCATCGGCGGGCTTATGGCTGCTGAAGTAATTGACTTCCTTGGAAATACTTAAGTCGCCATTGTTGTTTTCCAGCATTGCGATCACACAGAAATTCTCGTTCCGGCCGCTGGCATCCATCTGGATTTCAATTTCCGGCTGGTCAGGCGCCTTGATGGAGACCCGGCCGTTGGTTTCAGCCCAGTTGGCGACGCCCTCATAAATGAACGCAAACACCATGACGCGTTTGATATCGCTCCACTGTTTGCCATTGATGTAGAGGTTCTCACCCTGGTTGATAGACCCCGTGCGGTCATCGCCATCCAGGAAAATGTAAGGCGGCTGTTCCAGGCTGCCAAAGTGCTTGCCCAAGGCCTGAACAATCCCTTTGGTGCCATCCTTGAATTCAAACATGCAGCCAAGATCAAGATCGATACCGCCCTGTTTGCCCATCAAGGCGCCCAGCAACCCCTTCTTGCCCGTGCCTGCGGTCTGGTTCCAGTTGAGATTGATGTGGATTTTCCCGAAGGAGGCGGACTTTTTCTCCAGCGAAATGGTGTCGCCTTTCTTGTCCAGGGTGATTTTGCTGAGATTGACGGAGGATTTTTCCTGGGGCTTGGGGGGCGGAGTAGGGGCCGCTGTTGGAGTGGGCGATGCCTGGTCAGGCGACCCCTCAACGTCAACGCCAAAGTGCTCAGCCAGAGGCGCCATACCACCGGCAAAGCCCTGATCAACGGCTTTTACCTTCCAGTCACCATTGCGACGATACAGTTCGCAGACAATCAGGGATTTTTCGGGGCGCCCCGCACCCTGGCCACTAAAATCAAACTGATCAGTAGTCCCGGTCAGTTCAAAGCGGTAACCGTCTGATAATGCGGACAGCCCGGGGTCAGCGGTCAGCACAAAGGCGATACGTTCAAGATGGCCGGGGACGTTGCTGAGATCAACCGCAAAAGTAGCGCCTTCCTGTTGAATCAGTGCACCCGAGGGGTGGGTGGGCTGGTTAAAGAAAATGAAATCATCATCACTGGATACCTTGCCTGTGTTGGCCAGCAGAATGGCTGAGGCATCGAGGCTTACGTTCTGCACATTACCGACAAGCAGGCGAAAGGTGAGTTTCTGGTTAGCAAGTTTGGCGTTTTGTCCTGCGATCAGCGTAGTAACCATGGCGTTATCCCTTGGTGCGTCGATTAGCATCGGATTAGAGAAGAACGATGATGCGAAAACTGGCATCATGGCGAATAATATTCAGACCCTAACATGTCGCCACCCCCAGCAATGAGTTTACAGGAGATCATAGATGAAACGCCTTGGATACGCTCTGATCGGAGTGATTGTCATCGCCATCGGCGCAGGCCTGCATTATGCCTTGCCACAGGTGGATGTGGTGCGCCTGGTGGGCACAGACGTCAAGCGGGTAGATACCCAGGAAAATGGCGCTGATAACGAATCCGGCAGCTCCGTCAGCACCACAGACGTCTACTTCGTACTGACAGAAACAGAGCAGGGAGAACCGCGTAACTACCGCAATGAAGATGCCATTATCTACGGCAAGTTTGACAGCTCCAACCTGCATACCCGCGCCCGGTCGATTGCTCAGGACGAAGAGAACCTGGTCGCCGTTCGTCATTACGGCTGGCGTTTGCCAATCTTTTCGATGTTCCCGAACGCTGTCAAAGTCTGGCAGGTTGAACCGGGCTATCGCCATTTGCCGATTTTCAACATTGTCTTTCTGACTCTGCTGGCGGCAGGTATTGGCTATCTGGCATGGCGGATTCGTCGTGTGATTTCTGCCCGCCGCGAAGCGAATGAGGCCGCTCGGGTTGAACGCGAAGCCCAGGCGGAACGTGAACGCATGGCGCGCCGTGATAACGATGAAAGCCAGCGCGCCCGGGATGCGTTCCTGTCTGATGACAATTCATCGTCATGATTGAGCATTTGCTGGGTACCGGCACCCTGACCCTTGCAATCGATGATCATGAGGGAGACGGCACGGACGAGGCCCTTTTTCGGATCGCCGAGCGCCAGAACCCCAAGCGCGCCTTTCTGTTTGTCTCGACCGTGCTGGGCCGCCATATACCGGTCAGCGCTGCCCGCCACCGCGCCGCCCTGGATCAGCTGGCTGAAAAGCTGCTGGAACCGCTGGGCAGCGGGCCGGTGCTGGTGATGAGCTATGCGGAAACAGCCGTTGGCCTGGGGCTGGGCGTCTTCGATGGCCTGTGTCGCAAGCGCCCGCACCTTGCAGCGGGCTATCTGCCCACGACACGGCTGTGCCCGGAAGGCGTCAGCCCCTGGCTGAATACCCGTGAAGAGCACTCACACGCGGCTGAGCATATGGTGTTGCCGCCCCGGGCCGGTGTGCTTCCCGATACGGAAGACGTCACCCTGGTGCTGGTAGATGATGAAACGACCACTGGCAACACCTTTAAAGGGCTTGTCGGGGCGCTTCATCAAGCGGGAGTCGCTGTGTCGAAAATCGTTCTGGTCACATTGACGGACTGGTCAGATGGGGGCTGCATAACGACCATAAAGCAAGCGTTGCCTGGCGTCTCCGTCAGTGCGCTGGCGCTGCTCTCGGGGCGTTATGCCTGGTCTCCTGCTCCTGGCAGCCAGGCGCGCAGCCTTCCGCCCGCATGCGCGGCAGTTTGCCCGCCCTGGGCACCCGACCCCAGCGCTGCCTTCGGGGTGCCGCGAAGCGGGCTGAGTCCAGCTGCCATGGCTGCCGACAGGCTGGCCTGGGCCGCCTATATCGACCGCCACCTGTGCCCCTTGCTGGTTCCGCAGTCGCGGGTGTTGGTGATTGGCACCGGCGAACATGTCTGGCACCCGTTTCTGGCGGCTGAGCAGCTGGAACGCCACGGCCATGCGGCAAGTTTTATTTCCACCACCCGCTCACCCGTGCTGCCAGGCCCAGTGATCCGCCAGCAGATCACGTTTCCCGACCATTACGGTATCGGCATCAGCATGTACCTCAATAACGTCGACCCGGGGGAGTGGGACGAGATGATAGTGTTTACCGAAACCGGGCTTTCCGGCGTTCCCGACGCGCTGACATCGGCCCTGGGCCGCTGTTGGGTGGTGGATGGGAATCAGCAGGTACACCTGGTCAGGGAAGGCGCTATTTCATGACACCCACCGATGCTTCGCTACCCGGGCGGCCCGAAAGTGGCCAGCGCCCTGTGCTGTTTACCGACCTCGACGATACCCTCTTCCAGACCGCACGCAAGATGACTGAACCCGTCTGCGCATCGCGCCTCGCGGCAGAGGCCACCAATGGTCACCATTCCTATATGACCGGTTCCCAGGCCGCACTGACGGCCTGGTTACTCAAGGCCACCTGCCTGGTGCCGGTAACAGCACGCTCGACAGAAGCGCTCTCGCGCTGTCGCATTGCGTTTGATAGCTGGAAGATTGCGTCTAACGGTGCGGTGATTCTCGACCCTGATGGCAGGATCGAGCGGGACTGGTCGCACCACATCAGCCGCCTTTCAGGCGCGGCTGAAGCGGGCCTTGAGGCCCTGAACGCCGAGACCGCCAAGCACAATGCTGCCGGGCGTTTTCGCCATTGGGTCGTGCGTGAAGAAGGGCGCTCCATCTATTTCTGCGTCAAGTCCAACGGCGAGGAAGCCTGGCTTGATGATCTCGAAGGCTTTCTACGCCTCCTGGCGGGTGAGCAGTTTGTCTACCATCGCAATGGTAATAACCTGAGCTTTACGCCCCAGGGCATTTCAAAGCGCGCCGCTGTGGCCCACCTGATCGACATACGCCCGGAAATTCGGCACGGTATCATTCTGGCCATGGGTGATAGCCTGACGGATCTGCCGTTTATGCAGTTGGCCAATATGATGATGATACCGCCAGGGTCCCAGGTCGCCAGCGCGATTGGCAAGGAGTAAGCATGCCCGAACCCCGCAAGCCTCTTCAGCACAGCTATGCCCCTGAAGACGTTACCTTATTGCTTACCCCAATCCGCATGGCGCCGACGGATATTGCCGAAAAGGAGCGCCTGATCCAGGCCGGGCAGGCACACTATTCTGAAATGATCTCGGAAGAGCGCCGCCCGGACGCCCGTTACCTGGCGATCTACGAACAGGCGCTGGAACGCCATCTGGAGCGGATTGCCGCCGATATTGCCCGGATTGCCCTGCGCATCCGCCAAGATATTGCCGACGGTGAATTATCTCCAGCGCTGTCGTTGTGTTCCCTGGTGCGCGCCGGTATTCCCTATGGGGTGCTACTAAGGCGCGCCCTGACCTATTTGGGCGTTGATGTTGTGCATTACGCCGTATCGATCAT
This sequence comes from Halomonas sp. BLK-85, assembly GCF_044792155.1. NCBI lineage: Bacteria > Pseudomonadati > Pseudomonadota > Gammaproteobacteria > Oceanospirillales > Halomonadaceae > Halomonas > Halomonas sp. BLK-85. Next base: position 3,067,449 of record NZ_CP087731.1, on the reverse strand, counting down.
CCGTGACCGTGGGCTGGATGCAGCGGCGATGGCCCACGTACGCGCCGAGCGCCCCGATGCCGATATCCTGTTTGTGGATGGCTGGACCGGCAAGGGCGCAATTTCAGGCGAGCTAGCCCGCGCCTGGCAGGCGCTCTCGGGCCAGCCGCCGCGCCTTGTGGTGTTGGCGGACCCTTCAGGCCACGCCTGGCTGTCGGGTTCTCACGACGACTGGCTGATTCCCAGCGGCATCCTGGGCGCCAATGTATCCGGCCTGATCAGCCGTTCAATCCTGCGTCCTGATCTGCTTGCCCCGGGCGACTTTCACGCCGCCATGACGGTGGATCACCTTGCTGATATCGACTGTTCGCGTGGGTTTGTGGATCGGGTCATGGCGGTATTTGACGCTGCGCTGACCCAGGCAAGCCCCGCTGAGCGCGATTCGGCGCTGCGCGGGCGTCATCAGCAGCAAGCGGCGGCGTGTGTGCAAGCCATTGCCGCGCGCCATGAGGTTGATAATCTCAACCGCATCAAGCCGGGTATTGCCGAAGCCACGCGGGCAGTCCTGCGTCGTCGGCCGCGCAAGGTTTACCTGCGTGACGCCGATGACCCGGACCTGGCGGCGCTGGTGCACCTGTGCCAGCAGGATGGCATCGAAACAGAGGTGAACCCTGATCTTACCGGCCCCTTCCGGGCGATTACCCTGATCGAGAAGGTGTCCTGACATGCACCGTTTTGACGCTTACTCGCTGGGGGCCACCCTTTACATGCCGGTTTTACATCCTCGGGTCGCTGATATTCTCCACGGTCGCCTGCCACCGCCGGCTGCATCAATCGTTCTCTGCCTTGAGGATGCGCTGGCCGCCCAGGATGTTGACGATGGCCTCCGCTGCCTTGATCAGCTGATGAGTGACCTGCCCCAGCGCCTGCCGGTGCGTACCTTCTTGCGCCCCCGGAACAGGGAAATGGCGTATGCGCTGAGCGCTCGGGCAGCGGGAACGGCGATTGAAGGGCTGGTCGCGCCCAAGGTTGTGCCAGAAACACTGCCTGACTGGCTTGCGCTGACGCGAGACGCCGGGCTTGCCGTCATGCCGACGCTTGAAAGCGCCTGCTTCTTTGATCCTGGCAAGATATGCGCTCTGCGTGACATCCTGGATGATCACCCGGAGGATGCCTCGCGTCTCGCGGCCATCCGCCTGGGCGGCAATGATCTGCTCTCAACCCTGGCGCTTCGCCGTGAACGAGGAGTGACCTCCTGGGAAGGCCCGCTTGGCTGGATTCTCTCCATGGCCAGCAGCCTCCTGATTGCAGCGGGCTACCCGGTGGCGGCTCCGGTCTATGATGTGATTGATGACCTTGACACATTGCGACGCGAAACGCTGCGTGATGTAGCGGCCGGCTTTATCTCGAAAACCGTGATTCATCCGGCCCAAACGCCGGTTATCAACCGCGCCTTTCAAGTATCGAGAGAAGACGTTGCACATGCGCGTGCCGCGCTGGATAGTGAGGCACAGGCAGTGTTCAGGGTGGGCGGAATGATGTGCGAACCTGCCACCCATCGCGCCTGGGCAAGGCGCACAGTGGCGCGTCAGGAGGTGTTCGGGGTTGTCGATGAGGCTGCCAGAACCAAGGCCGTTACGGCCATGCAGATGCCATCATCTGATCAATGTCACCCGATAACTGATGGATTCTACAGCCCTCTCAGCTGAGTAGCGGGACCGATCAACTGGGTTGCTGCAGGAGGCATTGAACCAATGGGCCTGCAATGAGCAGACAGAATGGCTTTAAAAAGCGGAACTCTACCCCCATTATCATTACTAAGTGATTATTAATTCAATGTGCATCTCCTTATCATTGAATCCATTGGACCATTATCGGGAGCGCCGTCATCATGGCAATTTCACTCAGCAAAGGCCAGACCATTTCTTTGGCCAAGAACAGCGATTCAGGCTTGAGCAAGGTCTTTATGGGACTGGGATGGGACCCGGTTCAGAAGAAAAGCGGCGGGTTTCTGGCGTCCCTGTTTGGCGGTGGTGGCGGCGGTGAAATAGACCTGGATGCCAGCGTGATCCTGCTGGATGCGGCCAAAACGCCTGTTGATACCGTCAGCTTTGGCCAACTGGTCTCCAAGGATGGCGCGATTCGTCACGGCGGCGACAACCTGACCGGTGAGGGTGAAGGCGACGATGAAGTTATCTACGTCAACCTGACCGATTTGCCCTCGAACGTCACTCACCTTGTTTTTACGGTCAACAGCTTCCGTGGCCAGACCTTCAATGAAGTTGAAAATGCCTTTTGCCGCCTCGTCGACGAAGCAAAAAATGAAGAATTATGCCGTTACACCCTGACCGATCAGGGGGGCCACACCGGCGTCATCATGGCCTCGATGACCCGGACGCCTGAGGGTTGGACGATGACGGCCCACGGTAAACCGGGATCAGGGCGCACCGTCAATGATCTGGCCGATGATGCTGTGTCTGTCATCTGACTACGACAGACTCTCAAGATACCTAAGGCAAGACTGAAAGGAGAAACAAGATGGCTATGAACTGGCTGAAAGAAAATATCACCAAGGCACGCGAAAACCTCACCGCTGAGGTCGCGAAATTCAAGAACCGCTCCTTTATGGAAGCCGTGGTCGCAGGCTGTGCACTGGTGGCTGCGGCTGACGGGAGTGTGGATGCGTCTGAAAAGCAGAAGATGGCCGCCTTTCTGGAACGCTCTGATGAACTGAAGCATTTCGACATCCGTGAGGTGATCGAGGTATTCAACAAGGCGGTGGGTGATTTCGAATTTGATCAGGCAATTGGCAAGACCAATGCGCTGCAAACGATCAGCAAGGTGCGCGGTAAAGACGACCAGGCCCGGGTCATTGTTCGCGTTGTGTGCGCCATTGGTGCCGCTGACGGTGATTTTGACGATGACGAGAAGGCCGTTGTTCGTGAAATCGCCCAGGAGCTTGGCCTCAAGCCTGAAGAATTCGACCTTTAAGCGCTTTGTTTACCCTGACTGATCCTCTTCTTATTGCTGCATTTTTTCAGGAATCCACATGCATGAACTCAGTACCTACCAGCTTTCTCTCATTGCGCTTGGCGCTATCGCATTCGGCGTCTGGCTGCTGATCAAGGGAGGAGACTGGACGGTTGATAATGCAGTCACAGTGGCAGGCAAGTCGGGGTTATCCAAACTGTTTATTGCCGCCACCGTGGTGGCCTTCGGAACCTCTGCGCCAGAGCTCTTTACCTCGATGAATGCCAACCTGTCGGGGTTTCCCGGTATTTCGGTAGGTAATGTCATCGGCTCCAACATTGCCAACGTCTTCATGGTGATTGCCGTGGCAGCGTTGATCGCACCGGTCATTTTCAGTCGTGCCGAAGTAAGGCTTGATACAGTCGTGATGCTTGTCGCGACTGCCGGCATGGTGGCGGCGATAGTCGCCGGCATTTTGCCTACCTGGGGCGGTCTGGTGATGCTTGCAGCGCTGATCGGCTATGTTTTCTACCAGTACAAGGCCAGTAAGCTCGATGTAGATGAAGTTGAAGAGCACGATGCGGGCGGTCGCTTCCCGGGGCTGATGCTGCTGGTGGGCATACTGACCCTGCTGGTGGGTTCCGAAATTCTGGTTCAGGGGGCGGTGGCAGGCGGACTTGCCCTTGATGTTCCTGAAGCCGTCATTGGTATGACGCTGATTGCCTTCGGCACCTCACTGCCTGAACTGACCGCCTGCGTGGCGGCGGCGCGCAAGGGCCAGAATGACATGATTGTCGGGGGCATCATCGGTAGCAACATATTCAATATATTTTCAGTCATGGCTATTTCTGCCATCGCACGGCCGCTGTTGATTGATCCTCGCTTTATGTCCCTGGATCTGGTCGCTGTGGTGGCAGTGACACTGATCTTCGCCGCCTTTCTGTTCTTTGTGGGCAGGATCGGGCGTATCGCAGGGGCAGTGATGGCGGTGTGCTATGTTGCCTTTATCGTCGCCCAGTACACGGTGGCAGACAGTCTTGTTGTCATGGCGCCCTGACCCCTAGGTGATTTTGTGATTCACACATTTTAAAAGTTGTTCAAAGTACGCACGCAAACGTCACAGCACACGAAAGGAGACACGCATATGGCACTATCGCTTTCCAAAGGTGGCAACGTCTCGCTGTCCAAGTCCGACCCGGGGCTCAAGAACATCCTGATCGGGCTTGGCTGGGATGAGCGTGCCACTTCTGGCAACGATTTCGACCTGGATGCCTCGGTCTTTATGGTCAACAGCGAAGGCAAGGTGCGCAGCGACGCAGACTTCATCTTCTATGGCCAGCTCAAGTCGGCGGACGGTTCAGTCGTGCATACGGGCGATAACCGCACCGGTGAAGGCGAGGGTGATGACGAGGCGATCGAAGTCAATCTCGACGGGGTGCCCGCCGACATCCAGCGTCTGGTAGTGACGGTGACCATCCATGAAGCGGATAGCCGTAAACAGAATTTTGGCATGGTGCAGAACGCCTTTATCCGGGTCGTCAATAACGACACTGGCAATGAGGTGGTGCGCTACGATTTGAGTGAAGATTACTCCACTGAAACTGCCCTGGAGTTCGGCGAGGTCTACCGGCATAACGGTGAGTGGAAATTCCGTGCCGTTGGCCAGGGCTATGCCGGTGGCCTGCTGGCCATGTGCCAGCGCTACGGTGTCAATGCCACAGCGTAACCCATTGCCTGGCAACTGAATCCGCCAGGCGTTTACGATTCAATGTGAACGATCCAATATGGACAAAGGAGTCAGATATGGCAGTTTCTCTTTCCAAAGGCGGTAACGTCTCCCTTAGCAAAGAAGCCCCTGGGCTCAAGCACGTGGTCGTCGGCCTTGGCTGGGACCCGCGCGTTACCGACGGTCAGGAGTTTGACCTTGATGCTTCGGTCTTTTTGTGTGGCGAAGACGGCAAGGTACGTAGCGACACCGACTTTGTGTTCTACAACAACATGGTCGGTGGTAATGGCGCGGTAGAGCATCAGGGCGATAACCGGACCGGTGAAGGTGACGGCGACGATGAGCAGGTGAAGATTGATCTTTCAAGCGTTCCTGCTGACGTCAAGAAGCTGGCCTTCGCGGTAACCATTCATGACGCCGATAGCCGCAAGCAGAACTTTGGCATGGTGTCCAATGCGTTCATGCGCGTTGTCAATGGCGAGGACGGCAAGGAACTGGCCCGCTATGACCTTAGCGAAGACTATAGCGTGGAAACCGCGATGATCTTTGGCGAAGTCTATCGCCACGGTGATGAGTGGAAATTCAAGGCGATTGGCCAGGGCTTTGGCGGCGGTCTGCATCCGCTGGCCAGCTCGTTTGGTGTGAACGTCTGACGTATTTCCGCCAAGCAATCTGAATCAGACCACGGGGCCTGCCATGCAGGCCCCGTTTTTATGCTTATGAATATCTCTAGGCTTTATAGCGGCGTCAGCTTGGCAAACCCGAGTACCAGCCATTTCACCCCTTCGCCTTCAAAGCTGACCTGCACCCGGGCGCGGGGGCCTTCGCCTTCGGCATTGAGGATAATGCCTTCGCCAAACACCGGGTGCTCAACCCCTTGCCCGACATGCAGGCTGGGAATATCGCCACTGCTTTCAATGCTTTGCTGGCTGAGGGAGCTGCGTGTAGCGGTGACCGGGCGCGATACCTGGCCGCGCATGCGTACCTCTTCCAGCAGATGGGGGGGCAGCTCGCGGAGGAAGCGCGATGGCCGCGGGAAGACTTCCTTGCCGTGCAGGCGGCGGGTTTCGGCATGGGTCAGGTAGAGCTTGTGCATGGCGCGGGTGACCCCGACATAGCAGAGCCTGCGCTCTTCTTCCAGCCGGCCGGGTTCTTCCAGCGACATCTTGTGGGGGAAGAGGCCTTCTTCCACGCCGGCAATAAATACCACCGGAAACTCCAGCCCCTTGGCGGAATGCAAGGTCATCAGCTGGACGCTGTCTTCAAATTCCTCGGCTTCGTGGTCACCGGCATTCAGCGCCGCTTCGGAAAGAAACGCTTCCAGTGCAGCCATGCCTTCACCGGCTTCGGGGGTTTCAAAGGCATCGCCCTGGGTAAAGGCCCGTGCAGCGGTCACCAGTTCCTCGAGGTTTTCCACTCGGGCCTGGCCCTTTTCTCCGCGCTCGCTCTTGTGATGCTCGATAAGGCCGGTATGGGCAATGACATGATCCATGATCTCATGCAGGACAAGCCCTGAGGCATCATTATCGAGCTGTTCGATCAGGTTGGTGAATTGCTGAACGGCATTGCCTGCCCGCCCCCTGAGGGTGGCATCCTGAAGGCTGTCGTGAAGCGCCTGCCATAGCGAGATGCCCTGTTCGCGGGCGCGCTGGCGAATAATTTCGACCGTGCGGGTGCCGATACCCCGAGTAGGCACATTAATGACCCGCTCCAATGAGGCGTCATCATCACGGTTCAGCAGCAGGCGCAGGTAAGCCAGGGCATTCTTGATTTCAAGTCGCTCGTAGAAGCGGTGGCCACCATAGATACGATAGGGCACGCCCTGACGGATCAGGGTTTCTTCCAGCAAACGAGACTGGGCGTTGGAACGGTAAAGAATTGCCACGTCACTGCGCTGAATGCCCTTGTCGACCTGTTCCTTGAGGGTATCAACAATAAAGCGTGCTTCTTCCAGGTCGTTGAAACCCGCATAGACCGAAATCGGCTCGCCTTCGGCGCCTTCTGTCCACAGGTTCTTGCCCAGGCGATCGCTGTTATGGCCGATCAGGAAGTTGGCGGCCTCCAGAATGGCGCTGGTTGAGCGGTAGTTCTGCTCCAGGCGTATGGTTTTAACCTGGGGGAACTCCTGCTCGAAGCGGCGTATATTTTCGACCTTGGCACCCCGCCAGCCGTAGATCGACTGGTCATCATCGCCCACGATGGTCATCGGCATCTGCATGCCGGTCATCAGCTTTAGCCAGGCATACTGCAGGGTGTTGGTGTCCTGGAACTCATCGACCAGCACATGGCCGAAACGCTCGCGGTAATGGGCCAACAGGGCAGGGTTGTCGCGCAGAAGCTCCAGGCTTCTGAGCAGCAGTTCACCAAAGTCAACCAGGCCACCGCGCTCACAGGTCAGCTGATAGCGCTCGTAAAGTTCGACCATCTGGCCCATGTAGGCATCGCCTGCCACATCGACCTGATGGGCGCGCAGCCCCTCTTCCTTGCAGCCTGAAATAAAGCCCTGCACCTGGCGGGGCGGAAAACGTTCGTCGTCAATCGCGTAATCCTTCAGCAGACGTTTAACCAGGCGCAATTGATCGTCGGAATCAATGATCTGGAAGTGTTGGGGCAGGCGCGCATCCTGCCAGTGGGTACGTAGCAGGCGGTGGGCGATGGAGTGAAAGGTACCGACCCAGACATGACGCAGGGAAATACCCAGCAAGGCCTCCAGCCGGGTGCGCATTTCGCGGGCGGCCTTGTTGGTGAAGGTTACCGCCAGCAGCGCATAAGGCGAGAGACCTTCTGCCTGCATCAGCCAGGCGATGCGATGCACCAATACCCGGGTTTTGCCGGAACCGGCGCCCGCGAGTACCAGTGAATTACCTTGCGGGGCGCTGACTGCCTCGCGTTGATCGGCATTAAGCTGATCGAGAATCGCCGTCACGTCGTCCATAGAAGCCACTGCAGAGGTCGAAAGATGAACAGGGATTCTACCACAGGATCAGTTGTCTTCCGGAAAGCGCAACGGGTTCAGGCTTTTTTTAACCGCCTTGAGCTGTTCGGCAAGCTTGGGTCCTCGGGTCTTGGCAACCCCGACCGCCAGTACATCGATGAGTACGAGGTGGGCAATACGTGAACTCATCGGCGTATAGATTTCGGTGTCTTCATGTACATCGATATACAGTGGCAGGGTAACTTCCTCGGAAAGGGGGGAGTCGCTCGGGCACAGGCCGATCACCGTAGCACCAGCCTCGCGGGCCAGACGTACACTGGCCACCAGGGCCCTGGTGCGGCCCGTCTGGGATATCGCCACGACGACATCGCCTTCATTAAGCGTGACAGCCGACATATTCTGCATATGCGGGTCGGCATAGGCGGAAGTGGAAATCTGCAGACGGAAGAACTTGTGCTGGGCATCAAAGGCCACCGCCCCGGAAGCCCCGAAACCGTAGAACTCGACCCGGTTTGCCATGGCCAGCGCATTGACCGCACGGCCCAGCGCGTCGTTATCAAGGCGGTCGCGGACTGACAGCAGGGTGCCTACCGTCGAATCGAAGATACTGTAGGAGAATTCAGCCACCGAGTCGCTGTCGTTCATTGAAAATTGGGCAAACTGGCTACCGGTGGCCAGCATCTGGGCGAGCTGTAACTTGAAATCCTGAAAGCCGTTACAGCCCAGGGCCCGACAAAAACGCACCACTGTTGGCTCGCTGACCTTGGCCTCAGTGGCCAGATCAACGATGCGCATATGAATGACTTCGTCAGGGTTGCGTAGCACAAAGCGCGCCACTTTCTGCTCGGAGCGACGGAAGTGCTCCATACGGCGTCTCATTTCATCGAACAGGGCGCGGCTCACATTCAGCTCCTCTAATGATTAACAGTCTTTTTTTTGACCCTGTCAGATTCGCCTTTGGGGGATAAGGACAGTAAGGGGGTCTCCAGGCGTCAGTATGCCTGATTCCTTTACAAAAATGGCAGTGTTATCATCTACTAATATATTTGTTAGAATGTTGTCGTTTAAACAGCGTTGGGCATTTTTTTCGTAAAGGTTCATCATTTTGTCAACTAGGTTATAGTAATAATTGAAGTGCCGCACTGCATCATGCTGTAGGCGTCATGGATAGCAACAGGCGTGGCAGGTGCAGGTGGACGAAGGCATATTCACCTGGAGGAACGTCGATCATGCGTAATATCGAACGAGTCACCTCAGTCAAAAGCGAGCTGCTCGATATCTTCATGAGCATGCAGGTCAATGAACATGCTGAACGCCAGCGCGTTTCCGCCCAGCGCAGCCTGCGCGCCCGGCGAGGTATCGAGCTGCATCGGGAGTTTCAGCAGCTTACCCAGGAAATCGAAGATCTGCCGGAACCTGAGCTGCATTAATCTTCCGCATCCTTTCCAAGGCCATCTGCCTGTTTCAGCCGGTGGCCCGCACATATGAAACACGCCCTGTCATGAGTGAACCATGACAGGGCGCAGAAACGTTTTCACGCGTTCTGGTGTTAGATAAAGCCAGCAATGAAGACGGCTATCACTCCTATCGGCGCGATATAGCGGCCGATAATATTCCACACCCTGATGCCGGTTGAAGACAGGCCCAGCTCTTTTTCCACGCTTTGGCGCTTCAGGCACCAGGCAACAAAGACGATGGCGCCCAGCCCGGTTAACGGCAACAGTATCTTGGCGGTGAAGGTGTCGAGCAGATCAAAGATATTCAGCCCCAGGAAGAGTACCTCCGACCACAGATTGAATGACAGCAGTGCCGCGACGCCCAGAAGCCAGACAGCCCCCCCGCTGATAACGGTGGCCGTCAGGCGGGATAGACCGGTGCGTTCTTCAAGCATTTCAACGGTGGGTTCCAGCAGTGAAATGGCCGAGGTCAGGGCTGCAAAGGTCAACAGCAGGAAGAACATCAGCCCCAGCACAATACCGCCGGTCATGTTGCCAAACGCAATTGGCAGGGTGACAAAGATCAGTCCCGGGCCTTCACCAGCACTCATGCCGTTGGCAAACACGATCGGGAAAATGGCCAGACCTGCCAGCAGGGCAATGGCGGTGTCAATAATGATCACCGTGCGCGCTGTGCTCAACAGGTTGACGTCTTCGCCCAGGTAGGAGCCGTAGGCCATCATGATACCCATGCCTAACGACAGAGTGAAGAATGCCTGCCCCATGGCAGCCAGTACGACGCCGCCATCCAGGGCGCCCCAGTCCGGGCTGAACATGAAGCCCAGGGCTTCACCGAAGTGGCCGGTAGTCATGCCGTAGCCAGCGAGAATCAGCATCAGGATGACCAATGCAGGCATCATGGAGCGGACGGCACTTTCAATACCCTGAGTAACGCCGCGGGCGACAATGCCCACTACCAGCAGCATGAAGGCGCTGTGCCACAGTAGCAAGGTACCCGGGCTGGCCAGCATATTGCTGAAAATGTCACCGATACTGTCAGCGTCCTGGCCTGTGAAAGTGCCGGTGACCGCATTCAGGGTATAGTTCAGCGACCAGCCGCCGATCACGCTGTAGAAAGACAGGATCAGGAACCCTGCCAATACTCCACTGAATCCGATCAGCGCCCAGGACTTGCTGATGCCACTTTGCTTGGCCAGCGTCACCATGCTGTCGATAGGGTTTTGCTGGCCGCGACGACCGATCATCCACTCGGAAAGCAGAATAGGCATGCCGACCAGGGCGACACACGCCAGATAGACCAGTACAAAGGCAGCGCCCCCGCTATCACCTACCAGGTAGGAAAAGCGCCAGATATTGCCGAGACCCACCGCAGAACCTGCGGCCGCCAGCACAAAGGTCATTCGCGATGACCACTGTGCATGTGAATGTTTCGCCATACATCACCTGTTTAATAGTTGTGTTCGATTTGATAACGGCATATGTGTTGCATCATGGATGCGTAACATTGCGTATGCTGAACAGCAGGCCGGAATAAGTCGACAGCAACCGTCGAATAATCACTACTTTCCGAGCATGGCGGACAATTTATCCGATCAAAGGCAGGCTGGCCAGTGATCTCAACTGAAAAAAATAACTAGAAAAGATCAGCTTGCTTTTCGCCTGGAAAAGCACCTAAAGCGGCTAATCCGGTGTGGGCTGTGAGTTGTTGATACAGCCATCGCGCCATGGCGGGCGCATGGCGATTATCCGCGGTATGCACAAATAAGAAAGGGGTTTTCCCCTGATTTATCCACAAGGAAAGCTGTTTTATCCAGGCCGCGAAGTAATCAGAATTTATTTGTTTGTCAAGATGGCCAATAAAGCGTATGACCGGCTGACCAGCGGTGGAAAGCACGTGTAACGGGAGTCTGGGTTTTTCCTGCTGGGCGTGAGCAAGCCCCGGGCTATCCTCGGCCGAGGTAGCAAAGACCGGGCGGACATCAAGCATGACGCGGTTAGCTGAAAAAGTTATCAACAATCGGTTCAACGCTTGCTCAGCCGCCCCTTTATGAAAAAACGCTGGGTGACGGACTTCAACGGCACAGGGTAAATGGCGTGGCCATATATTCAATAGTGCTTCCAGGCGAGGCATGTCACGAGGGCCAAAATCGCCCGGCAGTTGAATCATGGTAGGCCCCAGCTGATGATGAAGCGGTGCCAATGCGTCGAGAAAGTCCAGCGCAGCCTGCGGGTCAGCCAGGCGCTGTTCGTGGGTAATGGCTGCTGGCAACTTGAAGCAGAAGCGAAATGCACTGCGTGTCTGGCTCGCCCAGGCGTTCAGCGTTGACGTTGAAGGTGCTCCGCTATAAAACGTGGTATTGCCCTCAACGCTGGAAAAAACCGCTGAATAGTCACCTAGCAGGTTTGATCTGGCATGCTGAGGATAAAGGCTGCCGCACCAGTCCTGGTTGGCCCACATGGGTAAACCCAGATACAAAGGGAGTGTCATGGTGTGTCAAACGCCGGTTGAGGATGCATAAAGTCGGAGAGTCATTGGTGGATATGATAACAATAATCGGGGTCATGCTGGGTGGTGCCTTGGGGGGCATGCTGCGGTTATGGATCGGCAGCAGCGTCAGCCGTTATGCAAGTGGCGTTTTCCCGTGGGGCACGCTCACGGTCAACCTGACGGCGGCGCTGATGATGGGCGCTGCCTTTGGGATCTGGCAGGCATCGGGAGAGAACCCCGGAGCACTGGTTTGGGCCGTGATGGCGGCCGGTCTGTTAGGCGGATATTCCACGGTGTCAACGCTGAGCCTGCAGGTGCTGAGACTCTGGACGTACCACCCTGTGCTGGCGATCGTCTATCTTGTGGTCAGCCTTGGCGGTGGTCTGGCGATGATCGCCGGCGGCCATCTGGGGATTATGGCGGCGATAACCACATGAACCGCACGCTGATGATGTATCTCGCCGTCGGGGTGGGAAGTGGACTGGGTGCAGGCTTGCGCTACTGGATGTCGATGACGGCAATAGAGTTCTTTGGATCAGGATTTCCCTGGGCGACTCTGGGAGTCAACGTACTGGGGTCAGCGCTGATCGTCTGGTTGTCCCGGGTGCGCTGGCAGGCATTCTGGACGAGCGGTTTTTGCGGCGGCTTTACAACGTTTTCGCTGTTCAGCCTCGAAGTATGGGTGCTCTGGCAAGGGGAGCTACCCTGGTTGGCAGTGGTTTATCTTGGCGTCAGCGTCATGGGCTGGATCATGGCGGCAGGCTGGGTGCAGTACCTGATGGTGAAAAAAAACGGGTGCCGGTAAAGGCACCCGAAATATAAAACGACAGAATTTCGCTGAGAAGGTGGGCGTCAGGCTGATTTGGTGCTGTCCTTGGCGTCGACAACCTCATCTGTCGCTGAAGATGTTCCCTCCGGCTGTTTGGGCTGTGGCAAGGAAGGCAGCGATTTGGCCAGCATTTCCACGCTCTGGCGATAGTAAAGCTGGCTCTTGTTATGTTCGCCAAGGCTTGCATACAGGCGCGCCAGCTCAGCACATACCACCCCGCTGGGACGCTGGCGTTGGCTGGCTTCGAAGTATTCCTGCGCCTTTTCCCACTTGCCGGTACGTAGCGACAGTCGACCGCAGGTCAGCAGCAACTCAGGATCATTTGGCCTTTCCTGCAGCCATTTTTCGGCCTTCACCAGTTGGCGGTTAGCATCCACGTTCAACAGGCCATAGCGGGTCACCAGGCGCGCATCCCAGTGATGGTCCAGAGAATGGTTGAGCAGCCGCTCGGCAATGGCATCTTCATCAGCCTGCACCAAGGCATCTGTATACAGGACGATCAGTTCAGTATTGCCACGCAGATAATCCGGCATGTCCGCCCACAGGCTGCGAATTCGTTCGATATCGTCGGGATTTCTGGCCTCAAAAAGAATCATCTCGCGATAGGCGCGATATTCCAGCTGCTCGCGTTCCGTCGGAGAGATCAGCTTCTGGGCTGCCAGCCGGGGGATCAGACGACGCAGGCCGTCCCAGTCATTGACGCTCAGGTGCACCTGCTTGAGCAGCTTGAGCACCTGAGGATGGTTGGTCATCTTTTTGTCGAGACGGTTGAGGATCGCCAGGGCATCTTCAGGCTGCTGACGGTCAATCATCAGTTGAGCCTGCATCAGGCCAATAGCCGTATCAGCGCCATCGGTCGTCAGCTGGGCCTGGTTCAGGTGTTGCTGAGACTTGTCATGGTTGCCCTGGTAGTGGGCAGCCAGGGCGGCTGACAGATAGTTGACCAAGGGCGTGCTGGAATCATCTGCGGCCCGCACCAGGGTCTTCTCCGCTTTTTTCCATTTGCCATCGGTCAATGCCACCAGGCCATGAACAGTGCGTTTCATGGCACGGCGGTTGCGAGCCCGGCTGTTCCAGCTGCGAAAGCGCCCCATCGGACGAATAATGCCGGTCAGCAGGCGCAGCGCAAAGTGCAAGGCAATGAAGGTGCCAAACAGAAGCACCAGACCAAACCAGAAGGACGTTTGCACTGAGGTATCACCAACGCGTACCAACCAGTAGCCGGGAACCGACATCATCAGGTGGCCGAAAAAGGCGCCAACGGCCAGACCGGCGATGATGAGGAGAACGAGTTTTCTCATGACTCACCTCCGCGCGATTCATAGCGGTTCTCGATGAATTCGGCCAGTGCCTGCTGTGAACGACTGATATCGGGCAGTTCAGGCGTCACATTAGTCTGCCTGATTTCTTCCAGACGGGAGATTACGCCCTGGGTTTCGCTGCGCGAGGTGTCGTAGTAACGGTTAAGCAGGTCAAGTGCCTTGTCAATGCCGGCTTCAAACAGCTCCTGTTCTTCTTTGAGGACTGCCAGCTGGGATTGCTCAAGAATCAGGCGCAGGCTCTGACGCAGATAGGACTCCTGCTCGGGCGTGATCAGCACTTCCATGGCTTCGTCGTGGCCACGCACGACCACCAGGTCTTTCAGCTCTTCACCAAAGCGTGCCAGCTGGCGTTGGAAAGTGCCGGTGGGCGGTTCTTCCATATTGGACGACACCGGCTGCTCCTCAACTTCCTGATCGAGGCGCAGAGTGGCAATGCGTTCCTGCTGGGCATTGAGCGCCAGATAGATGCCGGTGCGGTCGACGCGTGGAACAGCATCCAGGGCAGCCAGCTCACTGGCAATTTCACGCCGGACAGGGGTCAACGCCGGGTTGTCCGCGCTGTTAAGAACGCTGTCAGCCGTGCGCAGCAGGGCAGCAGCGCCTTCTACGTCGCGTTCCAGTTGCAGGCGCTGGTTGGCCAGGCGTAACAGGTAGGCAGCTTCGGCATGCAGCCATTCACGCTCATCGGCATCCTGCTCCTGGGATAATTGGTCGAGCACCTGATCAAGTGTGTCATTGACCTCAGAGCGATACTCTGAAAAGGCCTGCTGCATCTCGTTGGTGGTGCTTTCCAGCGCCTGATTACGCTCGGCTTCGCCACTTTCCAATCGCTCATTCAACTCGGCCAGGTCTGCCTGTGTAGCGCTGTTGTCAGTTTTCTGGGCAAGCTCATCAAGGCGTTGCTGCTGGTTCTCCAGGCGCTGCCAACCCTCCCAGGCAAGAAAGGCCAGGGCAACCGCCAGGACAACCACCAGCACAATGGCAAAAATGCCGCTTTTGCTGCCGCCGCCGCCACTGCCTTGCTGTGGGACTGCGTCAGTTGGGGTGCCTGCACCGGAAGCGGCAGCCGACGGGCTGGCAGTGGCGTTATCCTTGTTAGCGGCACTCCCTTTTGTAGTGGCACTATTGTTGGCAGCGCTATTGTTGGCAGCGCTATCTGTCTTGGCCGACTGGGTGCTGGCAGGCTGTGCAGCACTTTGGCTGCCCTTGGCTGAATTCTGCTGGCCGCTCGGCTTGGAAGACGTGTTAGCACTGCCTTTGCCACGACGCTGTTGCTGATTGGCCGTCTTTACTGAAGACGCAGACGATGACGATGTCGCGTCACTCTGCGAAGCCTCGGCAGGCGTCTTCTGTGCGTCATCCTGATCGTTTGTTTGTTTGCTCATCTGTCGCTAGCCCTTGTTAAGTTCCTTGATCGACATCGGCACCCGGTGGGTTGCAGGTGCGAGTCAACGCGGCTGTCAGTGCAGCCGGAGTTGCTCCCGTTGCCACCGTTGGGGCGCAAAACCCCAAATCTGCCGCTAGTGTAGCTAAACGGCGACTGGAAACGATTAGCGGTTGGTTCAAGGCTGCCTGATTGCACCATTTTGCCAGATGTTGCAGCTGTTCGCCGCTGGTAACAATCAACGCCTGAAAATTTCCTGATTCAAGTCGTGCCATGCCGCTGGGATCCGGCGGCTGATAACGTCGCTGATACACGCTGGCGCGGGTCACACGGGCACCGCGGGCGCGCAAGGTATCCGCCAGAAGATCACGACCGCCCTCGCCTGCGACAATCAGCACCTTCTGCTGGTCGACCTGCTGCAATGATGGTAACGCGAGTAAAGCCTCACTGGTATCCTCATTGCGTTCTGCCTCAGGGACGTGCACCTGAACGCCGAGCTGTTGATGTAATATGTCAGCGGTGCCCTGCCCAACGCAATAATAATCAATGCCGGCTGGTAGTTGCGGCCAGTAACGATCCAGCGCCTCTTCAAGGCAGTGGGCTGCAAACGGACTGATAACGATAACTTTACGGAACTGATCAAAATCCAGCCAGAGTGAACGCAATTCAGCGTTTTCCGGCAGTGGCTGCAGCGTCAGCGTGTTCAGGTGCTCAACATTGAAACCCTGCTGCCGCAGTGTATCGGCCAGCATCTCGCCACGCTCGCCGGGGCGCAAGATCAGCACAGGAGCCATCACTGCGCGCCATACACCTCGGCAAGAATATCGCCTGCGCCCTGTTCCAGCAGTTCCTCGGCAACCCTGATACCCAGTGCTTCCGGTTCATGCATGGAACCTTTGCTGTCAGCACGCAGTACTTCAGTGCCTTCGGGGTTGCCGACCAGGCCGCGCAACCACAGGGTTTCAGCATCCGTGTCGAGCACGGCGTGGCCCCCAATGGGTACCTGGCAACCCCCTTCCAGGCGGGTGTTCATGGCGCGTTCGGCGCGCACCCGGGTGGCTGTATCCGGGTCATCCAGCGGGGCCAGCAGTGCGATAAGTTCGGGATCATGCAGTCGACATTCGATACCCAGAGCACCCTGACCACAGGCAGGCAAGCAGATTTCTGGCGGTAGTGCCTGGGCAATCCGTGCCTCCAGACCAAGGCGCTTGAGCCCCGAAGTCGCCAGGATAATGGCATCAAATTCACCGTCATCAAGCTTGCCCAGACGGGTCTGAACGTTGCCACGCAGATTCAGGATCTCAAGATCCGGACGGCGTTCACGTAGTTGTAGCCCACGACGCAGGCTGGCGGTGCCGATACGTGCCCCTTCCGGGAGTTCATCAACGTGATGGTAGTGATTGGAGACAAAGGCATCCGTGGGGTCGGCACCTTCAAGTATTACCGATAGACCCAGACCTTCAGGAAAATGCATCGGTACGTCTTTCATGGAATGCACGGCAATGTCGGCGCGCCCGTCCAGCATGGCTTCCTCGAGCTCCTTGACGAACAGACCTTTGCCGCCGATCTTGGAAAGTGGCGTGTCGATAATCTTGTCGCCCTTGGTGGAGAGTGCGACCAGCTCGACGTCCAGGCCGGGGTGGAACGCTATCAGGCGATCACGTACATGCTCAGCCTGCCACATGGCCAGCTGGCTCTTGCGCGTGGCGATACGCAGCTTGGTGATGGATTGCACGTTTTTCTCCCTAGTCGCCATGACGGCGTATGAAAACAATAATCCCTCTTATCATAAAGCACTCGACAGCCAAGGAAAAATCCCGCTTGCAGACATGCCGCTGATAAGGGCGACTCTGGTACACTTTCTGCCAACGATTATTTCAATGTTCAAGCAGGATACTGTTGTCATGAGTCAAACCACCAATCAATCCTGGGGCGGTCGCTTCAGTGAACCTACTGATGCTTTTGTAGAGCGCTTCACCGCTTCGGTCACTTTTGATCAGCGCCTGGCGCATCAGGACATTCAAGGGTCTATCGCGCATGCCACCATGCTGACCCGCATCGGGGTGTTGACGGATGACGAGCGTGAGGCGATTGTTCAGGGGCTGATTGAGATCCGTAGCGAAATTGATGCCGGTGAGTTTGAGTGGTCAGTGCCCCTTGAAGATGTGCATATGAACATTGAAGCGCGGCTGACCCAGAAAATCGGCATTGTTGGCAAAAAGTTGCATACCGGCCGTTCGCGTAATGATCAGGTAGCGACCGATATTCGCCTTTTCATGCGTGATGCCGTGGATGTGATTGAAGGTGAGCTGATTCGTCTGCGTGAAGGGCTGGTAGAGCTGGCCGACCGTGAAGCTGACACCATCATGCCCGGCTTTACGCACCTGCAGACCGCGCAGCCGGTTACTTTCGGCCATCATCTGCTGGCCTGGCAGGAAATGCTGGCACGTGACCATGAGCGCCTGCTGGATTGCCGTAAGCGCATCAATGTGTTGCCCTTGGGAGCTGCCGCTCTGGCCGGCACTACCTACCCGATTGATCGTCATATGAGTGCTGAACTGCTGGGCTTCACGCGACCGGCTGAAAATTCTCTGGATGCCGTGTCGGATCGCGATTTTGCGATTGAATTTACCAGCGTTGCCAGCCTGCTGTTGATGCACCTGTCGCGAATGAGCGAAGAATTGGTGCTATGGACCAGCGCCCAGTTTGATTTTATCGACCTGCCGGATCGCTTCTGCACGGGTTCTTCCATCATGCCGCAGAAGAAAAATCCGGATGTGCCGGAGCTGGTGCGCGGCAAGACAGGCCGCGTCTACGGCCACCTGATCAGCCTGTTGACCCTGATGAAGTCCCAGCCGCTGGCCTACAACAAGGATAATCAGGAAGACAAGGAGCCACTGTTTGATGCGGTAGATACGCTGCGCGACTGCCTGAAAGCCTTTGCTGACATGATTCCGGCCATTGAGCCCAAAAAGGCCAACATGTTTGAGGCGGCACGCAAGGGCTTCTCAACGGCAACGGATCTGGCCGATTATCTGGTGCGTAATGGCGTAGCTTTTCGCGATGCCCATGAAATTGTCGGGCAGTCCGTCGCTTATGGCCTCAAGGAAGAAAAAGACTTGTCAGAAATGACCCTGGAAGAGCTGCAGCAGTTTTCTGACAGCATCGACGCCGATGTTTTTGAGGTGCTGACCCTGGAAGGCTCGGTGGCGGCGCGTAACCATATTGGCGGTACCGCACCGGATCAGGTTCGCGCCGCCGCGCAGCGGGCGCGCGAAGTGCTGCAAACGCTTAAGGATCAGCCGTGAACAAACGTCGCATCGCGCCGCGCTTCATCGGCGTTGCGCTGGCTGGGCTTCTGGCCAGCCTGTTAATTGCCGGATGTGGCCAGAAAGGGCCACTGCATTTGCCTGAAGCGGACTCATCCGAAGCGCCCGCCGCCGAGCAGGAGGAATAATGGATCACTTTAACTATCGCGATGGCGTACTCTACGCCGAAGACGTACCGCTATCGCGGATTGCCGCAGAGCATGGTACGCCGTGTTATATCTATTCCAAGGCGACGTTGGCGCGTCACTTCCGTGCCTATACAGAAGCGCTTGGCAGTCATCCTCACCTGATCTGTTACGCCGTCAAGGCCAATTCCAACCTGGCCGTGCTGGGCCTGCTGGCGCGCTTGGGGGCGGGGTTTGATATTGTCTCGGTCGGCGAGCTGGAGCGCGTGATGAAAGCCGGCGGCGATCCTGCCAAGGTGGTATTTTCCGGCGTTGCCAAGCAGGCCGGCGAGATGGTTCGTGCCCTGGAAGTGGGCATCAAATGCTTCAATGTCGAATCCCGCCCTGAGCTTCAACGCCTCAATGCGGTGGCCGGTGAGCTGGGCAAGCGGGCACCGGTCTCCCTGCGGGTCAACCCGGATGTGGATGCGGGCACGCACCCGTATATTTCTACCGGCCTGAAAGATAACAAGTTCGGCATTCCGGTTGATGAAGCGCTGGAGGTCTATGAACTGGCAGCCAGCCTGCCACACCTTGATGTGGTGGGTATGGACTGCCATATCGGCTCACAGTTGACCGAAACGGCCCCTTTCATGGATGCCCTTGAGCGTCTGCTGGTGTTGATGGACAGATTGCGTGAGCGTGGTATCGAGCTTGATCATCTGGATCTGGGCGGTGGCCTGGGCGTTCCGTATCGCGACGAAAAGCCGCCTCAGCCCTTTGACTATGCCAGTCAGCTTCTGGCACGTCTTGCCCGCTGGGCAGGCGGGGAAAAGCTGACGCTGCTGTTCGAGCCTGGCCGTTCGATCTCGGCCAATGCCGGCGTAATGCTGACCCGGGTTGAATTTCTCAAGCCGGGGGAGACCAAGAACTTTGCCATTGTTGATGCGGCAATGAATGACCTGATTCGTCCAGCACTTTATCAGGCCTGGCAGGCGATTATCCCGGTGGATACTCGTGAAGCGCGGGATAGCGCACTTTATGATGTGGTGGGGCCGGTGTGTGAAACCAGTGACTTTCTGGGCAAGGAGCGGGAACTGGCGATTGCCGAGGGCGATCTGCTGGCGGTGCGTTCCGCCGGTGCCTACGGCTTTGTGATGGCCTCCAACTATAACAGCCGCCCGCGGCCTGCCGAACTGATGGTGGATGGCGATGCCTGCCATGTGGTGCGCGCCCGTGAGCGGTTGGAAAGCCTGTGGGAGGGCGAATCGCTGCTGCCTGGCGGTATTGGAGAAGCCTGATGCTGTTACACTTCACAAAAATGCACGGCCTGGGCAATGATTTTGTCGTGGTGGATCTGGTGACCCAGCGGGCGCGTATTTCGCCTGCTCACATCCGCCAGCTGGCTGATCGGCGTTTTGGTATCGGTTTTGACCAGTTACTGATGGTTGAGCCTCCTCGTGATCCCACAATGGATTTCCGCTATCGTATTTTCAACGCTGACGGCAGCGAAGTGGAAAACTGTGGCAACGGCGCCCGCTGTTTTGCGCGTTTTGTGCGCGATCAGCGCCTGACCCATAAGCGCGATATTCACGTCGAAACAGCGGGAGGTCCCTTGCTCCTCAAGGTGCAGCATGACGGCATGGTGCGCGTTGATATGGGGCGGCCACGCTTCTCGCCTGCAGTGGTACCCTTTGAGGCAGCCGGAGACCAGCCCTTGCATACCTTGCAAGTCGGTGAGGAAATGCTCTCGATCAGCGTGGTATCCATGGGCAACCCCCATGCAGTGCTGGAGGTCGATGATGTGGTGTCGGCGCCGGTTGAGCGGCTTGGCCCGGCGATTGAAGCGCACCCACGTTTTCCTCGCAAGGTGAATGCCGGCTTCATGCAGGTTGTTTCAGCTAACCGGATCCGCCTGCGGGTCTTTGAGCGCGGCAGCGGTGAGACGCTGGCCTGTGGCACGGGGGCCTGCGCCGCGGTGGCCAGTGGCATTCGTCAGGGGTTGTTAAAAAGCCCGGTAACAGTCGAGCTGCCCGGTGGCGAGCTGTCGATTGAATGGCCGGACCCCGAAGCTGCCTTGATCATGGTGGGGCCAGCCACTCGAGTATTTGATGGGCGTGTTGTCCTTAATTGAGCCCGGCGTTGTCGCACAATAATGAAAATGGATTGAAAGGGAGAACGGTGATGTCTCAAGCCCCTGAACCGCGTAAGACGCTCGACCCTGAACAGGTAGCGTTCTGGCTGGCCCGCCATCCCGATTTTTTTGTCGGCCGGGAAGGCCTTTTGCAGCAGCTCAAGGTGCCTCACCCCAATATTAATGGGGCAGCGGTTTCGCTACTGGAACGGCTGGTAGTGGATCTGCGCCATCGCGCCGAATCCGCAGAGGGGCGCCTGGAGCAGTTGCTGGACACCGCCCGACATACAGAAACCCAGTACCGTCGCCTGCGCGAAACCCTGCTGGCGCTGGTAGACGCAGAGGATCGCGACATGCTCGCCCAGGCGCTGGCAACCCAGATGAGCGAACGCTTTTCCACCCCGGCGCTGGCGCTGTGGTGCCCTGCAACGCTCAGCGATACAGAGCCCACCCCGCCACAGCCACCCCGCCATGTTCTGGACCAACATACCAGTACGCGTCTGGCAGCCTTGCTGGATGGTCGTACCAGCCGCTGCGCCAAGCTGGGCGTCAGCGACTGGAAGTGCCTGTTACCGCATGTGGCTGCGCCTAAAAAGGCTGGCTCCTGCGCCGTTACCCGGCTGAGTGCGGGCGAGCCGCTAGGCTACCTGCTGCTGGCAAGCCCGGATCCGGAACAGTATCGTGCCAGCATGGACACCTTGTTCACCGAATACCTGGGTGATATCACTGCGCGGCTCCTGGTGCGCCTGGGGCCAGGCAACTGACAAGCCTATCAGGAGACGATGTGACGGCATTGAGCGCACAAGTCGACGCCTTCCTGGCCTCACTGGCCCGGCATGCAAGCTCGGCCACGCTGGACGCCTATCGCCGCGATCTCGCAGCGCTTCAGGCATTTGCCCAGGCGCATGGGATTGATGATGCAGCGCAATTGAACATGGCCAACCTGCGCGCTTTTCTGTCCAGCGAGCGAAGTCGGGGCATGGCCGCGCGAAGCCTGGCCCGGCGGCGCTCGGCGCTGTCACGCTTTGCTGAAGACTGTGTGACACAGGGTATTCTGGCCGATAATCCGGTAACTCTGCTGCGTACACCCAAAGCGCCCAGCCATTTGCCGCGCCCGCTGGATGTTGATGTGCTGGCCCGTTGCCTGGATACGCCTCATGATCAGTCACCCTTGGCCTGTCGTGATCAGGCAATGCTGGAATTGCTCTATTCCAGCGGCCTTCGCCTGGCAGAGCTAGCGGCTCTTGAACCTGGGGATCTGGATCAGCAGCGCGTCAGGGTGATGGGCAAAGGCGCCAAACCACGCCAGGTGCCGGTAGGGCGACGTGCACAGGCGGCTCTGGCGGCCTGGATGCCACATCGGCATATGCTGGCCAAGGCGGATGAAACGGCTCTTTTTATCAGCCAGCGCGGGCAGCGGCTGGGGCACAGGGCGATTCAGAAACGCCTGTCACAGCTGGCCGTCGCGCGTGGTTTGCCTGAGCATTTACATCCGCACCGCTTGCGCCATTCATTTGCCAGCCATCTGCTCGAGTCCAGCCAGGATTTGCGCGCGGTGCAGGAGCTGCTGGGTCACGCCAATCTGTCCACGACCCAGGTGTACACCCGGCTGGATTGGCAGCACCTGGCCGCCAGCTATGACGCCGCGCACCCGCGTGCCCGTCGCCATTCCAAGTACCTTGATACTCCCCCTGAGGCATAAGCATGTTGCAAGCAATCACCTTCGATCTGGATGACACCCTGTGGGACAACCACGGTGTCATGGCGCGTACCGAAGAGGGACACTATCGCTGGCTGCTGGAGACCCTGGAAACCTGGCTGGCGGCGCGTCAGCTAGCGCCACTGGGGGTGAACTATGCAGAGGGCCTGGCGGATTATCTGGCGCGGCGCCAGCAATTGGTGGCTGAGGTGCCAGAGCGACGCGGCGATTTTACCTGGTTACGCCTGCGTGCCCTGGAAGCCCAGCTGGAGGCTAGCGGGCTTGCGCGCAGTACGGCCCTGATGTGGGCCGCGGCGGCCATGAACGAATTTCACCGTCTGCGTGTACAGGTGACCCCGCACCCCGAAGTCGCTCCTTTGTTGAGTAACCTGCGTCAGCGTTACCGGTTGGCTGCTATCACTAACGGCAATATCCACTTACAACGTCAGCCGCTGGCCGAGTATTTCCCCATCGCCATTGCGGCAGGAGAGTTACTGGCTCCCAAGCCTGACCCGAGGCCTTTCCTGGCCGCGCTTGACCGGCTTGGGGTAGCACCGGCGCAGGCGCTGCATGTTGGCGATTCC
Organism: Halomonas sp. BLK-85; assembly: GCF_044792155.1. Classification (NCBI taxonomy): domain Bacteria; kingdom Pseudomonadati; phylum Pseudomonadota; class Gammaproteobacteria; order Oceanospirillales; family Halomonadaceae; genus Halomonas; species Halomonas sp. BLK-85. Next base: position 3,044,509 of record NZ_CP087731.1, on the reverse strand, counting down.
TGGGAAGAGGATGTACTGCCCGCCCAGCGCTTGGGGATGCAGGCCGTCTGGGTCAGTGAAACGGCTGATCAGGCACTGCCAGAGCGAGTCGAGCGGATTGCTCATGTAAGGGAATTGGCCGAGTTGCTGACCTGGCTTGAAAAACGCGGTTTGTAAAAAGAGGTTAGATGTCTTTGGGCAGTGCCAACCACTGGTCCAGGCGTTGAGAAAGGGTTGTGATGCCGTCTTTTTTCAGCGCTGAAAAAAGCTGCACAGACACCAGGTCTTCCCATTCGCGCAGTTGCGAACGAACTTTTTGCAGGGATGCATTGGCGGGGCCTTTCTTCAGCTTATCGGCTTTTGTGAGTAGAATATGCACTGGCATTTCACGTTCATCGGCAAATCCCAGCATCATCTGGTCAAATTCGGTTAATGGATGTCGGACGTCCATCAGGAGAACCAGGCCACGCAGGGTATGGCGACCGCGTAAATAATCAGCCAGGTGGTGCTGCCACTCCAGCTTGACGGCCTCAGGTACCTTGGCGTAACCATAGCCGGGTAGGTCAACCAGCCGCTGGGAAGTCCCGTTCATCAGGCCGAAGTAGTTGATCAGTTGAGTACGTCCGGGCGTGCGAGAGGTTCTGGCAAGCGCTTTTTGATGGGTAAGAGCGTTGATCGCACTGGACTTTCCGGCATTCGAACGTCCTGCAAAAGCCACCTCAGTGCCACTGTCTTCAGGGCATTGAGCCAGGGTCGGAGCGCTGGTCAAAAAGCGCGCCGTGGTATAGTTAAGAGCCGGAAAAGAAGCGGGAGATTCAGTCATCGTGGACATCCTGGCGAAAATAAAGCGCTAAAAAGCGCCGTGAAGCGTAATATGAGGACGAAAAATACCCCTAAAGCAGGTTATGACTTGCATTCCCGCCGCTGGGGTGATTCGTTATAATGTGGTTTGATTATATCTGCGACCTAGGGCGCTAGTGTACCATCGCGCTCTAACCGCCAGCGACAATTCAGTCCGTGTCTTATCACCTGGCTGTCGCGGCAGACAGAGCTGACCCTGGTAGTGTGCTGAACCCGGGCAGCGCCCGGGGTGCGTACCAGTCACCAACTAACGGCATAGTGGAACAGCAATGAGAAAGTTACTGGCAGTCCTAGCAATTACCATGGGTGCCGTTGGCACCGTTCAAGCCCAATCAGAAGATCTACGATCTAATGCTGACCCGAGTGCCGGCGAAGAAATGGCGGCAAGCTGTGCAGCGTGTCACGGCCAGGAAGGTATCAGTTCCGTAGGTTCTTTCCCTAACCAGGCAGGTCAGCAGATGTCCTATCTGGCCAAGCAGATCATGGATATTCGCGATGGCCACCGCGAAGTCGCCCAGATGGCCGGGCAGGTGGACGACTTTTCCGATCAGGATGCCTGGGATGTCGCTGCTTACTTCGCCGAAATGGAGCCCAACGTTGGTCAGGCAGAAGATGACGCCGAGCTTCTGGCACGTGGCCAGGAACTGTATCGTGCAGGCGATATTGGTCTAGGCATTCCGGCGTGCTCATCCTGCCACTCGCCAACGGGACAAGGCCTTGGTACGGCCGTTTATCCAGCGCTTTCGGGCCAGCACGCTGAATATACGGTATCGACCCTGCAGGATTTTGCCGCAGGCGAACGTCACAATGACCCCAATGCCATCATGCGCGATATCGCCTCCAAATTGAGTGACCGCGACATGGAAGCCGTGGCTAACTATGTACTGGGTCTGCACTGACGATCCAACGCTGCAGTTTTCAACAAGCGCGCGCTTCACGAAGACGAGCGATCAGAAGTGAACCATAAGGCTGCCGGAGCGGTCTTATGGTTTGTTTTGTGTGCAGGTTTATCGGTCATTTGCTGAGTGGAGAAAATTGATGATGCTAAAAGCGCTGATGGTAGCGGCGACGGGGCTGGTCTTTTCAACGGTGGCAGGTGCTCAGGAACTGGTCGAAGGCCAGCACTATGAGCGTCTGGAAAGCCCCGTGGAAACCGTGGTGGATGAGGGTCAGATCGAGGTAACCGAAGCGTTCTGGTTCGGCTGCCCGCATTGCTATCGCCTACAGTCATCCGTCACTGACTGGTATGAAACCCTTGAGGATGATGTCCGTGTGGTCAAGCTGCCGGCCACCATGGGTGGTGACTGGAACACCCATGCTACCGCTTTCTATGCAGCTGAGCAGCTCGGCATTGAAGAGGACCTGCATGCCGATTTCTTTACTGCCATTCATGAAGACGGTCAGGCATTGAATGACACTGACGATATTGCGGCCTTTTTTGCCAACTACGGGGTGACAGAAGACGAAGCCCGTGATGCCTTGACGTCCTTTGGTGTTCGCAGTGACGTTAACAGTGCCAATGGTCGTATGCGCGATATGCAGTTGATGGGGGTGCCGGCACTGATTATTGATGGCCAGTACCTGGTATCGCCCAGCAGTGCAGGTAGCCTGGATAATATGCCTCAGATTGCCGAGACGCTGATCGCCCGTATTCGTGAAGAGCGCGCCGAGTGATTGAGTCTGAATGATCAAGCCAGGAAGACGTTCTGAACGGAGTGCCTGCCCCCATGAGCCAACTGGATGCCCGGTTACCATCGTTTGCTGATGGCCACCTGCGTCTGCTGACATTCAACCTGCAGGTGGGGATCCAGACGTCTGCCTATCATCATTACCTGACCCGAAGCTGGCAGCATTTTCTTCCCCAGCGCGAGCGCAATCAACGCCTTGAATTGATCAGCGAAGTGCTGGGACGTTTTGATATCGTAGGCCTGCAGGAAGTGGATGGCGGCAGCTTCCGCTCCGGGCGTGTCAATCAGGTGCGCTACCTGGCAGAACGTGCGGGCTTCCCGAATCATTTCCAGCAGCTCAACCGTAATCTCGGCAAGATCGCCCAGCACAGCAACGGCCTGCTGTCTCGCCTTAAACCGACGCGGCTGGAAGAACACCGTTTACCCGGTACCCTGCCTGGGCGTGGTGCCATTCACGCCCGCTTCGGAGAAGGGCCTGATGCGTTGCATGTGTTTGTTGCCCACCTTGCCCTTAGTCATCGGGGGCGTACCCGCCAGCTCAATTATCTGAGCGATCTGATTACCCCGCTGCGCCATGTGGTGGTCATGGGCGATCTGAACTGCACGCCGGAACAGATTCATGCCCATGCACGTTTCAGCGAGTCCCTGCCGCTGCATCCCGTCAAGCCGTTGCTCAGCTATCCTTCCTGGCAGCCTCGCCGCGCACTCGATCACATCCTGCTTTCGCGCAGCCTGGAAGCGGCGGAAGTGCAGGTGCTGGATCATCTGTTTTCTGACCATCTGCCGCTGGCAGTGGACCTTCCTCTGCCAGCCGAGTGCCTGGAAACTCTGAAAACAAGCTGCCCTGCCAGGGCATAGGCAGACGACGCTGCGTTGACCACGCGAATGCTGCGTGGATTGTTAACACTGCATTCTATACCTGGATGAGGTATGGTCTCAGGCGCTGATTTTTTCTGACGCTGGATACGAGACGCTGCCCATGTCCCAGACTTCACAACTCCCCCCTTTGGTGCGCGCGCTGGATAGTGCCTCAGAGTGGTTCGGCCGCAGCCTGGCCTGGCTGATCATCCTGATGATGCTGATTCAGTTTGCCATTGTACTGCTACGCTACGTTTTTTCGGTCAACAGTGTCTTCATGCAGGAGCTGGTGATGTATATGCATTCGGCTGTCTTTATGCTCGCCGCTGCCTACACGCTTCGCCATGACGGACATGTGCGGGTTGATATCTTCTACCGCAAGATGGCGCCTCGCCGACAGGCGCTGATCAACCTGTGCGGTATTGTCTTCCTGCTGATGCCGGTCATGGTATTCATCATTGTTTCCAGTCTGGGTTACGTCGGTAACTCATGGCGAATTCTGGAAACCTCACCTGATTACGGGGGCATTCCTGCGGTGTTTTTGCTTAAGACCCTGATTCCATTATTTGCCCTTTTCATGCTCATACAGGGTGCCGTTGAGCTGGTGCGCAATGCCTACATCCTGACGGGCCGGATTGTACCGCCATCGACAGGTGACGAGCATCTGGAGGAGCGCATCTGATGCTGGAATTCATGCCGCTCATTCTGTTTGCCGTCATCTGTATTGTCCTGATGTTTGGCTTCCCGGTTGCGTTTTCGCTATCGGGCACTGCTCTGGTATTTGCAGGCCTCGGTCTCGGGCTTGAAGCCATGGGCGTGGATGCCAACTTTGACGGCGGTTATCTTGCCGCGCTGCCCAACCGGCTATACGGCATCATGACCAACACTACCCTCCTGGCAGTGCCGCTGTTCGTGCTGATGGGAGTGCTGCTGGAAAAATCCAAGGTCGCTGAAACGCTCCTGGATGCCATGGCACTGCTGTTTGGTTCCCTGCGCGGCGGCCTGGGTATTTCGGTCACCCTGGTCGGCATGCTGATGGCGGCATCAACCGGCATTGTCGGCGCGACTGTGGTGACCATGGGGCTGATGTCGTTGCCGACCATGCTCAAGCGCAATTACTCCATGTCGCTGGCCACGGGCACCATCTGTGCCACAGGTACCCTGGGCCAGATTATTCCGCCGTCCATTGCTCTGGTCCTGCTGGGGGATGTCCTGTCGTCCGCTTATCAACAAGCCCAGCTGGATATGGGGATCTTCAGTCCCAAGACTGTTTCAGTAGGCGATCTGTTCATGGGTGCCCTGGTGCCTGGCCTGATCCTGGTCGTGCTGTATATGCTGTATATCGCGGCGACTGCCTGGCTGCGCCCGCATACAGCACCGCCTGCGGATCGTCAGGAACTGATGGATGAACTGGGCCACACCTCCGGCATCGGCTGGTTGCTGCTCAAGGGTCTGGTGCCGCCTGTGGTGCTGATTGTAGCCGTGCTGGGCTCCATCCTGAGCGGTTTTGCCACGCCGACCGAAGCCTCCGCTGTGGGTGCCTTTGGCGCTCTGGTGCTGGCCTTGGCCTATCGCCAGCTTGACATTGCCACGCTGAAAGATGTCCTGCGCTCCACAACCCACGTCACCACCATGGTGTTCATGATCCTGATTGGGGCGGCACTGTTTTCGCTGGTCTTCCGTGCCTATGGCGGCGAGCACATGGTCACCGAGCTGTTTGAAGGCATGCCGGGCGGTGTGATCGGGGCAACCATCATCGTGATGCTGGTGATCTTCCTGTTGGGCTTTATTCTTGATTTCATTGAGATAACGTTTGTCGTGGTGCCGATTGTCGGGCCTATTCTGCTGGCCATGGGGCTGGATCCGATCTGGCTGGGCATCATGATTGCGATCAACCTGCAAACCTCATTTTTGACACCGCCTTTTGGCTTTGCGCTATTTTACCTGCGCGGTGTTGCGCCGCCATCAGTGCCCACCTCGGCGATCTATCGCGGTGTCATTCCGTTCATCCTGATTCAGCTGGGGATGCTGCTGATGCTGTCCTTCTACCCGGAACTGGCGACCTGGCTACCCAGCCAGTTTGGCTAGACCGTCTTGGATTGAATATTGAAGTGCCAAGCAGAGAGCTCATTGGACTGAGTTGAAAGCAGAGGCTGCTATCAACGCTGCCCCATGGCAAGCTTGACGGGGATCAAGATGGTGCATTTTAATTTTAGTTAACCACCTGCTGCACTCTCATGCAGCAGGTGATGATTATCTGGCGCCAGGTGTACGTGACTATCGGGTAACGTACACATCACCCGAAAAACACTGATAACAAGGGGTTTATATGCAAGTTAAAACACTGACAGCAGCCGTTGCCATGACCACCGCCATGTCTACAGGCATGCTGGTCGTATCCAGCCTGGACAATCAGGCCCAGGCGCAGGAAACTTTCAGCTGGAAAATGGTCACCTCGTGGCCGAAAAACTTTCCGGGTGTCGGCCAGGGGCCAGAGCGCCTGGCAGAGCTGGTTGACGAAATGTCAGATGGTCGTCTGACTATTGAAGTCTTTGGAGCTGGCCAGCTGGTGCCGGGCTTTGAGGTGTTTGATGCTGTCTCCGATGGCACGGCAGAGCTGGGTCATTCGGCCTCTTACTACTGGAAAGGCAAAGCGCCCGAAGCCCAGTTTTTCGCCGCTGTACCGTTTGGCATGAATGCTCAGGAAATGAATGCCTGGCTGCACTTCGGCGGCGGTATGGAGCTATGGGACGAAGTCTATGAGCCCTTTGGGGTGGATGTCATGGTGGCAGGCGCTTCGGGTGTGCAGATGGGCGGCTGGTACAACAAGGAAATCAACTCCCTTGACGACCTTGATGGCCTGAAAATGCGTATGCCAGGCCTGGGTGGCGAAGTCATGAGCCGTATGGGCGTAGCGATCGTCAACATGCCGGGCGGTGAAATTTTCACCTCGCTGCAATCCGGTGCCATTGATGCCACCGAGTGGATTGGCCCCTACAATGATCTGGCGTTTGGCCTTCATCAGGCGGCCGACTATTATTACTATCCGGGCTGGCATGAGCCGACGGTCATGTTTGAAACCATTGTCAACGAAGAGGCACTGGACGAACTGCCGGACGACCTGCAGGCGATCCTGACCACGGCGGTGCGTGACATCAACGCCAACGTGCTGGATGAATATACCGCCCGTAACAACGATGCACTGGAAACCCTGGTCAACGAGCATGACGTTGAACTGCGCCGCATCCCTGATGATGTTCTGGCTCAGGCCCGCGAACACTCCCAGGAAGTGGTTGCTGAGCTGGCAGAATCCAGCGATCTGGCCGCCCGTATCCATGAGTCCTACAGCACCTTCCAGGACAAGGTGGTCAACTACCATGCCATTTCCGAGCAGGCGTACTACAACGCCCGTAACCCGGAAGGCGATACCACCGAATAAGTCTTTCGGCGGTAATAAACACGGCTGCCTGCGGGCGGCCGTTTTTTTATCTGGCTACTTTTATCTCTATCTATTTACTATATCTGGATATCATGTGCCGCCGGCTTCCAGGCTGGCCTTCAATCGGGTGGTGAACAAGGATCTCTTATGGCAACTCAACGGGTATCTTCGGGTGCGTCATCAATCAACAATGTCTTGACCATTGCGGGCTCTGACCCTTCCGGTGGGGCAGGCATTCAAGCAGACCTGAAGACCTTTTCGGCCCTGGGCACCTACGGTACCAGTGTGATCACCGCCCTGACGGCGCAAAATACCCAGGGAGTGCGCGGTGTCTTTCCCGTGCCGGCATCATTTATTGCTGAACAGATGGCCACCCTGCTGGATGACGTGACGCTGGATGCGGTGAAAATCGGCATGGTCGCCAGCCGTGACGTGGCTGAAGTGATTGCCGACTGCATAGGGCATCGACGCCCGCGCTGGGTGGTGCTGGATCCGGTCATGGTAGCGAAAAGCGGTGATGTGCTGGTGGATGATGCAGGGATTCAGGCGGTGCGCGACATCCTGATACCGCTGGCTGATGTAATCACCCCTAACCTGCCAGAAGCTGCGGTATTGCTGGGCGGCAGTACGCCTGAATCAACCGCTGAGATGGAAGCTGCCATGCCCGCGCTGTGTTGTCTGGGGGCGCCTTATGTGATGCTTAAAGGTGGCCATTTACAAGGCGGTGACTGTTCGGACCTGCTGGCGACGCCGAATAGTACTACCTGGCTACCGGCGCCGCGCCTGGCAATTGATAATCTTCACGGTACGGGGTGTTCGCTGTCATCGGCCATTACCGCCTGCCTGGCCAACCAGCCCAGTGAGGCGCCGGTGGAAGAAGCCGTTCGTGCCGCCAAGCAGTGGTTGCATGCTGCGCTGCAGGCCAGTACACGGCTTGATGTCGGCCAGGGCCGAGGCCCCGTGCATCATTTCCATGAATGGTGGTGAGTCGTAGGGTGGATGCCCGGCGTCATCCGCCATTCACTCGGCTCGCTTTAAACGATGAAATACAGGGCGGATGAACGACGCAATTCACCTTTTTCTCGGTGATTGGACGAAGTATGAACGGCGCCGCGTTGTATTGAATGGGTCTATTTTATGCGGAACTTATACGCTGAATAATGGTAAGTATAGGAGTCTCTCATTCCCGTTGGTGGAGGTTGTATGTGGATTCATAAACGTCTAGCCGCTTGGCTGGTAGCCGGATTGCTTCTGGCGGCAACCGCAATGGCACAGGCGGAAAGCGTCACCGAAAAGGGCGAATCTTTCAGCCGTACGGTAGAGGAAAATGGCCAGCGCTATGAGCTGTTAGGTACGGGTGTGTTCAAGTACATGATCTGGACGGCCTATGCGGGGGCCTATTACCAGGGTGAAGGCGTCACGGATCCTCAGCCGCTGAGTGATGTGCCAAGACGTCTGGAGCTGGCGTATTTCCATGATATTGACGCTGAGGATTTCGCCGATGCCACGCTGGAGACGATTCAGAAAAATCTGACAAAGTATGAATTCGATCAGATCAAAGAAGACATCGAGGCCTTGAACGCTCGTTACCGCAGTGTGGAAGAAGGTGACCGCTATGTATTGAGCTGGGACGGCGAGCAGCTGAGGCTAGCCTTGAACGGTGACGTGCTGTTTGAAGGCGGCGACGCGGATGCGGCAAGCGCCATGTTTGGTATCTGGCTGGGTGAAACGCCGCTTGGCGAAGATTTCCGGGATGCACTGCTGGCACGCCAATAGCCCGACGTTTCAGATGAACCCCTTGAGGCACTATGAAAGCATTGATACAGCGGGTGTCGCGAGCCAGCGTCGAGGTGGAGGGCAGGACAGTCGGCCAGATTGGCCAAGGGCTACTGGTGTTGGTAGGGGTGGAAAAAGGCGATGACCAAGACCGTGCCGACATCTTACTGCATAAACTTCAGAACTACCGCGTGTTCAGCGATACGCAAGGTAAGATGAATCTCAATGTCCAGCAGGCAGGCGGTGCCCTGCTGCTGGTTTCCCAGTTCACTCTGGCCGCCAGCACCCGTAAGGGCCTGCGGCCGAGTTTTTCCAGCGCCGCTGTGCCCGAAGAAGGTGAGCGGCTGTTCAATTATCTGGTGGCTCAGGCGCAATCAGGGGATACGCCGGTGGCTACCGGCGAATTCGGCGCCAATATGCAGGTCGCGCTGATCAACGATGGTCCCGTGACCTTTATGCTCGAAAGCTGAAGCGTGTCTTATCCTCTCTCGGCTTCCAGTAATTCCGCCTCAGCGGTTTCCAGTTCTTCCTCGGCCGCCAGCCAACGCTGCTCGGCGTCATCCAGGCGAGCTTTGATGTCAGCCTGTTTGGCGAGTACGTCCGTCAGCTCTGCTTTGCGGCTGGCATCGGTGTAGAGTGCCGGGTCAGCCAGCCGGTCTTCCAGTGCCGTCAGGGCGTTCTGTTCCTTTTCCATGGCTTTTTCAGCCTGATCGCGGACCTTTTTGATCGGTCTGAGCTTTTCACGCATCTCGGCTGCGGCCTTGCGTGCAGCCTTGCGTGCTTCGCGGCTGTCTCCGCTGGCCTGCTGATGCTGATGATCCGCCTTATCACTGCGAGCGTCGCGGCGCTGTGATTCAAGGCGTTCTTTCAGCCATTGGCGGTAGTCATCCAGGTCACCCTCAAAGGGCTCAACCCTGTGGTCGGCGACGCGCCAGAATTCATCCACACTGGCACGCAGCAGGTGGCGGTCGTGGGAGACCAGAATAACGGTGCCCTCGAAGCTGGCCAGCGCCTCGGTCAGCGCTTCGCGCATTTCCAGGTCAAGGTGGTTAGTCGGCTCATCAAGCAGCAGCAGGTTAGGTTTCTGCCAGGCCACCAGCGCCAGGGCCAGGCGGGCCTTTTCGCCGCCGGAAAAGGTGGCCACCTCGCCAAAGGCATCGTCTCCGGCGAAGCCAAAACCGCCAAGGAAGTTACGGATATCCTGGTCGCTGGCGGTGGGCGACAGCCGCTGAACGTGCATGAAAGGGGTTGCCTTGATATCCAGACTCTCCAGCTGATGCTGGGCAAAGTACCCAACCTTCAGGTGCTCGCCGGGCACACGCTTGCCGGCCAGCAGGGGCAGTTGGCCGATCAGACTTTTGATCAGGGTGGATTTACCTGCCCCGTTTGGGCCCAGCAGGCCGATCCGGCTGCCGGGTAATAAGGTCATATTGACCTTATCGAGCTGGATAATATCACCCTCTTTACTTTGGTAACCCAGCTGCGCCTGATCAAGCACCAGCAAGGGGTGTGACGTTTTATCGGCGGCAGGCAGGCGGAAGTGGAAAGGTGAATCCACATGCGCAATGGCAATATCGCCCATGCGTTCGAGCATCTTGACCCGGCTCTGGGCCTGGCGGGCCTTGTTGGCCTGTGCCTTGAAGCGGTTGATGAACCGTTCAATCTCTTCGCGCCGGGCCTGCTGTTTGGCGGCTTCTGCACGCTGCAAGGCAAGCTTTTCAGCCCGGGTGCGTTCAAAGCGTGAGTAGTTGCCTCGGTAGAGTTCTACGCTTTGCTGGTGCATATGCACTATATGGTCACAGACAGAATCAAGAAAATCCCGGTCATGGGAAATCAGCAAGAGGGTGCCCGGGTAGCGGGTCAACCACTGTTCAAGCCACAGCAGGGCATCAAGATCCAGGTGGTTGGTCGGCTCATCGAGTAATAGAAGGTCAGATGGCATGAAGAGGGTGCGGGCCAGATTGACGCGCATGCGCCAACCGCCGGAAAAATCGGACAGCGGGCGTTTAAGATCCGTCTGCACAAACCCCAGGCCAACCAGTAACTGTGCGGCCCGGGATTCTGCCCGGTAGCCGTCAAGGGTTTCGATCAGGCCATGTAGCTCTGCCTCGCGGTGGGCAGCGCCGGACGCCTGGGCCGTCTCAAGGTCGGCTTGTGCCTGGCGCAAGGCAATGTCACCGTCCATCACATAGTCGATAATGGCGCGGTCAAGGGCATCCACTTCCTGAGCCATGTGCGCGATGCGCTGGTTGCCACTCATTTCAACCTCGCCCTGATCCACGCCCAGCTCACCCAGCAATAACTTGAACAGGCTGGATTTTCCTGCGCCATTGGCGCCGATAATGCCAGCTTTAACGCCATCATTAAGAGTAAGATCAGCGTTATCGAGTAGCCGTTGTGTGCCGCGTTGTAGTGCGACCTGGCGCAGTGCGATCATGCGTTCTCCCGAAAAGAGGTTGGCAATTGATGAATAATTCTACCCGATTGGCAGCGCTTCAGCAGGCTTCGCTGTGGTCCTTTGCGCTGCGTTTTTATGCCTTGCCGGATGTCGAGGCAGCCTTTCTGCGTCTGCAGGATGAAGAGGGTGTGGATGTGTGTGAAGTATTATTTCATAGCTGGCTATTTATTCACGGCCTCGAAGCCAATCCCCAAGCGCTAGCCATTGAGCGGCGCGAAAGAGCCCGCTGGCAAAGGGATATTACCGCCGTGCTGCGCCAGTTGCGCCAGGCATTAAAGCATGAAGCCTTAACGGCGGGGGCAGATTCCGGCGTGACCGAACTGCGCAACACCATCAAAAAGGCAGAATTGTTGGCTGAGCGTGAAAACCTTCAACGCTGGCAGGCATGGGGGCAATGGCATCAACAGGCAACAAGACTCCTGCCTGATAAAGCGCGTTCGACACAAATGCTAGCTGAATGGCTGAAGTTAAGCGCTACTTGTTCGCATTTTGATATCCCCTGCAGTTCTGAAAATATTACGTTGCCTGCTATTCAAAATCCTTGGGTAACCATAGCGTCGCGGCTTGACCCCTTGATAAGGGCGCGCTAGCCTGAATTTACGCTGTTTTTGTTCAATACTGACAGTAAATCGGTTCAGGTTTTTCCTGGTAGTGTTGAATGTCAGTCAACGCATCATTAGACATTCTACAGTGTTGCCGTTTGCTTCAGGGTCAAAACAGATCAATGCGCAGATACCAGGTGGTCAGTTTGCGCTGACACCTACTGCGCACCATTGAAACGGGGAATAACGCATGAAGTCGACCAAGTCTGTTACTACCAAGCTACTTACTACGGCAAGCGTAAGTGCCTTATTGTTAGGCCTTTCCGGTGCTGCATCTGCGGAGAACTGGCGTTACGCCCATGAAGAATATGAAGATGATGTCCAGGACGTCTTTGCACATGCTTTCAAGGATTATATCGAAGAAAACTCTGACCACACCGTAGAAGTCTATCGTTTCGGCGAGCTGGGCGAATCTGACGACATCATGGAGCAGACCCAGAACGGTATCCTTCAGTTCGTCAACCAGTCACCCGGCTTCACCGGCTCCCTGATCCCGGAAGCACAGATCTTCTTTGTACCGTATCTGCTGCCGACCGATGAAGAAACCGTCATCCAGTTCTTCAATGAAAGCGAAGCGATTCATGACATGTTCCCGGAACTCTATGCTGAAGAGGGTCTGGAACTGCTCAAGATGTACCCGGAAGGTGAGATGGTTGTCACTACCGACGAACCGATCAGTTCGCCGGAAGATATGGACAACAAGAAAATCCGTACCATGACCAACCCGCTGCTGTCGGAAACCTACGATGCCTTCGGCGCCACGCCGACACCGCTGCCCTGGGGTGAAGTCTATGGTGGCCTGCAGACGGGTATTATCGATGGTCAGGAGAACCCGATCTTCTGGATTGAATCCGGCGGCCTTTATGAAGTGTCCCCGCACCTGACCTTCACGGGTCATGGCTGGTTCACAACTGCCATGATGGCCAATCAGGATTTCTACGAAGGCCTGTCTGATGAAGATCAGCAGCTGGTGCAGGAAGCCTCTGAAGCAGCCTACGATCATACCATTGAGCATATCTCCGGTCTGGCTGAAGAATCACTTGCCAAGATCCAGGAAGCCTCTGATGAAGTCACGGTAACACGCCTTTCTGAAGAGCAGATCCAGGCCTTCCGTGAGCGCGCTCCTCAGGTCGAGGAAGCCTTTATTGAAATGGCTGGTGAAAGCGGTGAGGAACTGCTGCAGCAGTTCAAGGATGACCTTGAGGCTGTCACCAACGATTGATTTCTGTTCGCTTGGAGTAAGTTCGCTAATACAGTAACGAAAAGGGGCAGCAAAGGCTGCCCCTTTTTAGTTCACGCAAACGACTTGAAGAATAGCGTGGTGAAAAGGAGTCAGGCGATGACGACTGAAGAAGAAGCCGAAAAAAATTATCGCTCCGGCCTGCCGGGGATTCTTGGGGTAATTGATACTTTTATCAGTAAGGTAGAAGCCGCTATTCTGGCGCTGGGCGTGCTATTGATGGCGCTTAATACGGTGACCAACGTTGTTGCCCGTTTTGTGTTTGGTAATAGCATCATGTTTTCAGGCGAGCTGAACCGTATCCTGATTATCATGATCACCTTTGCCGGTATCGGTTACGCCGCCCGCCACGGGCGACATATTCGTATGTCGGCGATTTACGATGCACTGCCTGTCGGCGGGCGCAAGGTGTTGATGATCTTTATCGCCCTGTTTACCTCTGCCGTCATGTTTTTTCTGTTCTATTACTCGCTGGTGTATATCGCCGATATGTACAGCAAAGGGCGTGTTCTGCCTTCCTTGCGGCTGCCAATCTGGATCATTTATATCTGGGTGCCGCTGGGTTTTCTGGTGACCGGTATTCAATACCTGCTGACGGCCGTCAAGAACCTTACCAGTCGGGATGTGTACCTCTCGACCGGCGTGGTGGATGGATACAAAGACACGGAAACTGAGGTTTGATGCTGGGCCATGTGTCCGCGCACATGTATTAGCGCCTAAGGGGAACTGCTATGACAACGATAATGGTCGGCACCATGATAGCCCTGCTACTGCTCGGCTTTCCCATGATGATTCCACTGGTTACCGCGGCGGTAATCGGTTTTTACATGATGTTCAATGGCTTGGGCCAGATGGATACCCTGATACAGCAGATGATGGCGGGGATTCGTCCGGCATCGCTGATCGCGGTGCCGATGTTTATTCTGGCGGCTGATATCATGACCCGAGGTCAGTCTGCCAATCGCCTGATTGCGATGGTGATGTCGTTCATTGGCCACGTCAAAGGCGGTCTGGCGGTCAGTACGGCGGCCTCATGTACCTTGTTCGGGGCCGTGTCCGGCTCCACTCAGGCCACGGTAGTGGCGGTGGGTTCACCGCTGCGTCCGAAGTTGCTGAAAGCTGGCTATTCCGACCCCTTTACCCTCGCCCTGATCATCAACTCCAGTGATATTGCTTTCCTGATTCCGCCGAGTATCGGCATGATCATCTATGGGGTCATTTCCGGGACCTCTATTGGTGAGCTGTTTATCGCGGGTATCGGGCCGGGCCTCTTGATTCTGCTGATGTTCTCTGCCTATTGCGTGACCTATGCCATCGTCAAGAAGGTGCCCACCGAGCCCAGGTCTAGCTGGCGTGAACGTGGCAAGGCGGTGCAGATGGCGCTGTGGCCACTGGGCTTCCCGGTCATCATTGTCGGTGGTATCTACGGCGGCATCTTCAGCCCGACAGAAGCCGCCGCGGCCTGTGTACTCTATGCGGTACTGCTGGAGTTCGTGGTATTCCGTTCACTCAAGATGAATGATATCTATGCCATTGCCAAATCAACCGGCTTGATCACGGCGGTGGTGTTTATTCTGGTCGCGGTCGGCAACGGCTTCTCCTGGATCATTTCATTTGCCCAGATCCCGCAGACCATTCTTGAAGCAGTCGGGGTGAATGAGGCAGGACCCACCGGTGTATTGATTGCCATCTGTATCTCCTTCTTTGTGGCCTGCATGTTTGTTGATCCCATCGTGGTCATTTTGGTGTTAACGCCGATCTTTGCCCCTGCGGTGGCTGCCACCGGCCTGGATCCTGTTCTAGTAGGTATACTGATCACTCTGCAGGTGGCAATAGGGTCGGCAACGCCGCCCTTTGGGTGCGATATCTTCACTGCGATTGCGATCTTCAAGCGGCCTTATCTGGAGGTGATCAAAGGCACCCCCCCGTTTATTTTCATTCTGATCCTGGCGGCCACCCTGCTGATCATGTTCCCGCAGATTGCGTTGTTCCTGCGTGATATTGCCTTCCGCTAGGTGGTTAAACCGCCACAAGGAGACAGCTTGATGTTCAACCGTATACTTATCCCGGTAGACGGCTCCAAGGGCGCCCTGAAGGCTCTGGAAAAAGCGGTGGGTCTACACAGGCTGACCGGTGCCGAACTGTATTTTCTGTGTGTTTTCAAGCATCACAGCTTGATGGAAGCGTCTCTTTCCATGGTACGTCCCAACAAGGTGGATATTCCGGACGATGCCTTGAAGGAATATGCCACCGAAATTGCCGTGCATGCCAAATCCCATGCTATTGAGCTGGGCGTGGAGGGCAGCCTGGTGCGTGCCTTTGTCAAGGGCGGGCGCCCCTCGCGAACGATCGTGCGCTTTGCCCGCAAGCGGGAGTGTGATCTGATCGTGATTGGCGCCCAAGGCACCAACGGTGAGAAAAACTTGCTGCTGGGAAGCGTTTCCCAGCGGGTTGCCGGTGCGGCACATTGCCCGACCCTGGTGGTCTGAACCTCAACTTTCAGCGTGGTTTGCTGTCACAAGGGTCACCCGTCGTTTCAGGAAGATGCACCCTGAGACGGCGGGTGTTACGCTTTGATATCTGTTCTCCAGGACCGTCTTGAAGGGCTGCCTTCCAAGACTGTCGTCAAAGTCTGTCTGCAAAGACTTTCCGCCAAGAATTTTTACCAATGACATAAGGAAGACCATGAAAACGTTTTTTTCGACTGCCCTGCTGAGCACCTTGCTGGTGGCCCCGTTTGCCGCTGCTGCACCGGAAACCGATGAAGAACGCCTGGCCTATAGCCTGGGTGTCACCCTGGCTGAAAGCATGCAGGCCGATATTGCCGAACTGGATGTGGACAGCCTGACGGACGGCATTCGCGATGTGTTCGAAGACAATGATCTGGCGTTGAGCGAAGATGAAATGGCCGAGGCGCTGGCAAGCTTCCAGGAACAGGCAATGGCCGAACGCGAAGCGCAGGCCGGCGCCATGGCCGCCGAAAATCTGGAGGAAGGTAAAGCCTTTCTGGCCGAGAATGCCGAACGCGAGGAAGTAACGGAGACTGATTCCGGCCTGCAGTATGAAGTACTTGAATCAGGTGATGGCGCTTCACCGGGTGCAGAGGACACGGTGGAGGTGCACTACGAAGGCATGCTGCTGGATGGCACTGTGTTTGACAGCTCTTTTGAGCGTGGCGAGCCGGTCAGCTTTGCGGCCAATCAGGTGATTGAAGGTTGGCAGGAAGCGCTGCAGCTGATGAGCGTGGGCGATACCTGGATGCTCTATATTCCTTCAGACCTGGCCTATGGCGAGCGCGGCCAGGGCCCGATTGGCCCAAATGCCGTTCTGACCTTCCGTGTCGAACTTCTTGATGTCGAGTAACCCTGCATGTTGAAGACCACCGGCCATCGTCACTCCGCAGCAGCACGACTGATGCTGGGAGCCGTACTCGTGTACGCCTTGCCTGCCATTGCTCAGGAAGACGATGCTCCACCGGGCACCTTACCGTCGCTGGGGGCTGCAGACGCGGGCGCCAGCGTGGTCGGCGTGTCGTCGGGTGGTTATATGGCACTGCAGCTGGCGGTGGCCTGGCCCGAGCGGTTTGCGGGAATGGGCGTATTGGCAGCAGGACCCTGGAGCTGTTCCCAGGGTTCGCTCAGCCTGGCGCTTAACCAGTGCATGATGACGCGCCGGGGGGCGCCATCGCTTGAGACGCTGAACACCCGTTGGGCCAATTACCGCGAGCAGGATCAGGTGGGTAGTGAGCCTTCTCGCGGTGACCTGCGGGCCTATGTCTGGCATGGCGAAGAGGATACGGTGGTTGAACCGGAACTGGGAGATCTGCTGGCCGAACAGCTGGAACAGTGGCTGTCCAGCGATGATCAACTGAAGGTGGCGCGTAGCGCCCAGACGGGGCACGGCTGGCCGGTTTCTTTGGCGGGCAACAAGCAGTCGCTCTCTCAGCCGTTGGGGAATTGCCAGTCTGGCGGTGGCAGTCATCTGCTGGCCTGTGATGAAGACATTGCCGCCGATATGCTCGACTGGCTTCACCCCGACGCGGCACCCGCTGAAACGCCTGCCGACCAGGGCGAGCTGATTCGCTTTGACCAGAGTGATTTCGATGCCAAGGGACTGGCAGATAACGGCTATGTCTACCTGCCGGCAGGCTGTGACGAAGGTAGCTGCGAAGTCACCATTGCCCTGCATGGTTGTCAGATGAATGCCGAACAGATTGGTGAAACCTTTGTGCGGGGAACTGGCCTGAACGAATGGGCAGACCAGCACGGCCGGATTGTTCTCTATCCACAGGCTGAAAGCACTCTGGCGAATCCGCAGGGCTGCTGGGACTGGTGGGGCTTTGCGGAAAGCAGTTGGCAGCTTAATCCTCTGCACGATACCCGTCAGGGAACCCAGGTCAGCGCCTTGATGGCAATGCTGGATCGCCTGCAGTCATCCAGCAATGCCGACAATAATGAGTAATTTAACTATTGAGCGCGGTTCTTAATGCGGTTACCAGCCCTTCGGGGCTGGACGAATACAGTACACGCTCAAGAATCCTGCCTTCACGGTCGACCACATAAAGCGATGAGCTGTGGTCGATGGTATAGCCCATCGCCGAGTTTTCTGCTTCCACCCGCCGCCAGATCACCCCATAGCGGCTGGCCAATTCTTCAAGCTGTTGCTGTGTGCCCGTGGCGCCGATAAAACCTTCCCCGAAAAAGCCGGTGTACTCCGCCAGCCGCTCCAGGCTATCGCGCTCCGGGTCGACCGAAATCATCAGTGGGACAACACGCTCACGCTGCTGCGGGGACAGCTCAGCCAGCGCCTGTTTTTTGACGGCCTGGTTCATTGGGCACACATCCGGGCAATAGGTGTAGCCAAAGGTAACAATGGCAACCTGATTGTCGTCCAGCTGGGCCAGGGAAAAATCGCCACGAGTAGACGCCAGTTCAATGGGACCGCCGGGTAGCCCGCTGGTCGGCTGCGGGTTCTGGCCGGAAAAGTAGTGATTGAGGGCAAAGGCGCCGGCAGCGGCTATAAAAAGTGCAAGCAAGCCAAGGCTGACCAGAAGGGTGAAGCGGCGAGAAACAGGGGATGACATAGGATCAGCTCCGGATAACGTCAAAATCGAACCAGGTGCCCAATCGGCCATCCGGGGTATCGACGATGACCCGGGCGCGCCAGGGCATGACGGATAACGTACACACACCCAATTGCCCTTGGCCTTGAAAGTCGTCATTCTGTGTAGCGGACAGTGGAAAGCGGTTAATGCCCATATCCATGTTACGACCAATAAAATCAACTTCAGCAGCGCTGACGTCCATTCCCTGGGTGGTAACGGTCAGGGGAAGTGTTTCCAGTGATTCGATGCGCCCGTCAACACCGACAGTCAGTGTGAGCGACCCCTTGTCTCCCAGCCGGGCTGAACAGGTTTCTGTGTGCAGGTCGCAGGAGCTGGAGGGCGGATGCCAGGTAACATCCCCGTCGCTGCGTAACCAGTACGAAAAACCGTACCAGCTGAGTGCGGCCAAGGCGATACCAGTGACCAGGATAAGTACCTGAAGCACTGGAAAACCTCCAGCACGAGCTGTTTGGGTGGAAGTGTTCATGACAGAACCATGGTGACGTTAGCCGAGAAACTCGTGTATGGCTGGCTTAAATGACACACAATGCACAGCCATCACGAAGAAAGTTTTCTTAAATAAAGATAATAACAGCAATTGGCACGATATCACTGTGCTGGGATGTCGCAGGTCAGGAGAGGGTCATGGCGGAGGGTGGCAGTATTATCGGGGCACTGGGCCCCTTGTTTCTTCTTATCTTGTTGGGCGCCCTGTTTGGCTACTGGCGCTGGCCAGACGTCAGGTTCTGGCCACAGCTGGAAAAGATCATCTACTTCGTGCTGTTTCCCGCCATGCTGGTCAGCACTCTTGCCACTGCCGATGTGGCCTCAGTACCGATTGGCCGCTTGGCACTCACCCTGCTAGGCACCTTGAGTGCGTTGGCGCTACTGCTGTGGGCCATGCGCGGTTGGTTGCATCTGGAGGCGGCAGCCTTTACCTCGGTCTTTCAGGGGGCCTTGCGTTTCAACACTTATGTGGGGGTGGCGGGGGCTGCGGCCCTGCACGGCAGTGCGGGAGCGACCACGGCAGCAGTGGCAGTCGCCTTGATGGTGCCGGTGATCAACGTTATGTGCGTGGCCAGCTTTGTGGCGGCAGGCACGCTGGGCAAGGCCAGTATGCGCAAGAGTATTGCCGCCCTGGCACAAAACCCCTTGATCCTGGCGTGTCTGTTGGGAATCGGTTTGAATCTCAGCGGTATCGGCTTGCCTGGCTGGAGCCAGGACACAGTGACACTGCTGGGGCGTGCGGCCCTGCCCCTGGGGCTGGTGGCGGTTGGCGTAGCGCTGCGCCCGACGGCTTTGTTGCGCCTGGACAAAGGAGTGGTGGTCAGTAACAGCGTCAAGCTGTTGCTACTCCCCGCACTGGTGCTTGCCGTGGCCTGGCTGCTTGGGCTGGATGCTGTCACCCGTGATGTTGCCCTGCTGTTTGCGGCTCTGCCCACGGCAACGTCTGCGTATATTCTGGCGCGCCAGCTAGGAGGAGATGGAGAACTGATGGCAGCCATTATTACCGGGCAGACGCTTCTGGCAATGCTGACGTTGCCGCTCTGGCTCCAGCTGTTAATGGGCTAAGAGGCCTCTGCAATAAAGTAAATAAAAAAGATTCGTATTAATGTTGACGCGGTAAATGAGAATGATTATATTATATTTGTCAGCGTTTGATGAGGCGCTGGCACCATGACACTCACTAGGTAACGAATCTTCACTTATTACCTGTCGTGGTTTCTCCCTCTCATTGCTATTCACGGTCTTTTTGCCGCCTCTATCGGGGCGGCTTTCTTTTTCATAGCGTCCATCTCTTAAGTTATGCGGCCTTGCTTCGTGTACTCATGGCAGGGCACTCTGGTTGTTGACATCAACGACGAAGGTAGAGAGAACGCTATGCGTATTGCAGTATTCAGCGCCAAACCTTACGACGAAACATTCCTCAAGCGTGCCAATGCCACCAGACACCATGAGCTGAGTTTCTTTGACGCCCGACTGAATGTCGACACTGCGGCGCTGGCGCAGGGCTTTGACGGCGTATGTGCCTTTGTTAACGACCACCTGGACGCTGACGTGCTCACTCTCCTGCATGAAGGGGGAACGCGTCTGGTGGCGTTACGTTCGGCGGGCTTCAACCACGTTGACCTGGCGGCAGCAGAGCGTCTCGGCATCACTGTCGCGCGAGTGCCTGCCTATTCGCCCCACGCAGTGGCAGAGCATGCGGTGGCGCTGATTCTGAGCCTCAACCGGATGACCTTCAGAGCCCACAGCCGGGTGCGCGATGGTAACTTTTCACTCGATGGCCTGTTGGGCTTTGATCTCTACGGTAAAACGGTCGGGGTTGTTGGCACCGGGCAAATCGGTCTGATTTTCGCCGATATCATGCACGGTTTCGGTTGCCGTATTCTGGCGAGTGACCCGTTTATAAACCCGGATGCAAAAACCTTTGTGGAATACGTACCGCTGGAAACCCTCTACGCCGAAGCGGATATCATCTCGCTACATTGCCCGCTGACCCCTGAAACCGATCATCTGATTGATAGCGAAGCAATTACCCGGATGAAACCCGGAGTAATGCTGATCAATACCGGGCGCGGTCGAGTGGTGGACACCCAGGCCGTAATGCATGGCCTGAAAAGCGGCCACATCGGTTACCTGGGCCTTGACGTGTATGAAGAGGAAGACCAGCTGTTTTTCGAAGACCTGTCCTACAAAGTGATCGACGATGACCAGTTCATGCGTTTGACCACCTTTCATAACGTGCTGATCACCGGGCATCAGGCCTTTTTCACCAATGAGGCGCTGACCAATATTGCGCAAACCACCCTGAACAATATTGACGCCTTTGAAAATGGCAGCGGCGAACTGCACAGGGTAGTGATGGATCAGTCCTGATGCTGGCGTTTAAACTGATTCAGCAGGTTTCATCTTTCCGGCGATAAATCAGGTCCCAGACGCCGTGGCCGAGTTTTTCACCGCGGGCTTCAAATTTGGTGAGCGGGCGAAACGCCGGGCGTGGCACATAAGGCGCGGTCTCCTGGCTGGCGGTATTGGCATAGCCGGGCGCGGCGTCCATCACCTCAGCCATCCATTCGGCGTAGGCTTCCCAGTCGGTGGCCATATGCAAGGTGCCGCCGGGCTTTAGGCGGGTGCGAATCAGCTCAACAAAGGCAGGCTGCACAATCCGCCGTTTGTGGTGCTTTTTCTTCGGCCAGGGGTCGGGGAAGAACAGTTGTACTGTGGTCAGGCTGGCCTCGGGAATACACTGCTCCAGCACCGCCAGAGCATCTTCACGGTAAACGCGCAGGTTGGTCAGCCCGCGTTTATCGGTCTCATCCAGCAGTTTGCCCACCCCAGGCGCGTGGACTTCTATGCCAATAAAGTCGGTCTCAGGATGGCGTTCGGCCTGCTCGATCAGCGAATTGCCCATGCCAAAGCCGATTTCGACTACCCTGGGGGCCTGGCGTTCGAACAGGGCATCCAGATCCAGGCGCCCATCAGCAAGCGTCAGCCCCAGGCGCGGCCAGACAACCTCGAGTCCTCGAGTTTGAGCCGGGGTCATGCGGCCGGCGCGAATCACATAGCTTTTGATGCCGCGACGGTGCAGCGGCGCCTCAGCGTCTTGCGGGCCTGTGGTGGTATCAGCGGGGTGTTGGGAGTCTGTCATCAGTGTCTCTTGAGTCAAGCGTTCAGCTATTGATACGCCCGGCAAAGGGGGAAGAAGGGTCGGCGCTCTGGCGGCGTGGCATACGCCCTGCCAAAAAGGCATCGCGGCCTGCTTCAACAGCCTGCTTCATGGCGCGGGCCATGCGTAAAGGGTCGCGGGCATGGGCAATGGCGGTATTCAGCAGCACGCCATCGCAGCCAAGTTCCATGGCCATGGCCGCATCCGACGCCGTGCCGATACCGGCATCCACCAGGACGGGGACGCTGCTCTGCTCGACAATCAGGCGCACGTTATACGGGTTCTGGATGCCATGGCCCGAGCCAATCAGCGAGCCCAGCGGCATGATGGCGCAGCAGCCCATGGCTTCCAGCGCGCGTGCCACAATAGGGTCATCGCTGGTATAGACCATGACATCAAAACCATCGGCCAATAGTGTCTCTGCGGCTTTCAGTGTCTCAACCACATTGGGGTAGAGCGTATGATCGTCACCCAGCACCTCAAGTTTGACCAGGTTATGGCCATCCAGCAGTTCGCGCGCCAGGCGGCAGGTGCGCACGGCATCCTTGGCGGTATAGCAGCCGGCGGTGTTGGGCAACAGGGTGTAGCGCTGGGGGGACACGGCATCCAGCAGATTGGGCGCCTCTGCGTCCTGACCCAGATTAGTGCGGCGTACGGCAAAGGTCACCACATCCGCGCCGCTTTCGGCAATGGCAGCACCGGTTTCGTCAAAATCCTTGTATTTGCCGGTGCCCACCAGCAGGCGGGAGCTGAATTCGCGCCCGGCAACGGTCAAGGGAGTGTCAGTCAATGGCGTCATAGCGGTTCCTTGTGAAAGCAAAAACGTAAGGCGGATGTGCTAGCCGCCGCCGATGGCGTGAACAACCTCCACCTGGTCGCCCTCGGCCAATGGCGTCTGGGCGTGCTGGCTTTTAGGGACGATTTCTTCGTTGATTTCAACGGCAATGCGTCGCCCCGTCAGGCCAAGCTGTTCAATCAATTGGTCGAGGTGCGTGCCTGCTTCCAGAGGATGAGGGTCGCCATTCAGGCGGATATGGATCATTGTCATGGAGAGCCTGCTTGCCAGCTAGTGAGTATCAAGGGAAAGCCTGAAAGGCCTTATTGTAACGGTTTAGCCGCTATCAGGCAGCCTTAAAAGCGGGTATAAAACCGCCAAACCCCTTACATCAGACAACAGGAGAACGCAGTATGCAGCCGATCAATCGCTGGGCCTGGTGCGGTGTGGCGCTTTCAGGCGCGCTGATGGTCGCACTCGGCGCCTACGCCGCCCACGGCCTGAGTGCCAGGGTCAGCGTGGAACTGGTCAGCGCCGTGGAAACCGGGGTGCGCTACCAGGCCTGGCACACCCTGGCCATCATGGCTGTGCTGGTATGGCGCCATGTGCAGCCGATGGCCGGCCAGCGCTGGGTGATGGCGCTGTGGGCGCTGGGCATGCTGTGTTTCTCCGGCTCGCTGTACCTGATGGCACTGGCGGGGTTGAGCCTTGGTATCGTCACGCCGATGGGCGGTGTGTTCCTGATCAGCGGCTGGCTGACGCTGGGCGGGGTGGCATGCAAGGGTAGCCATTGACGGAGCGGTATCAGATGATGATGAACTCCAGTTGGCCAACGCCTCAGGCGTTGAAGGCGGAAATCGCTACCGCCAGTATTCTCAAGGGGAGCCGTGTGGTGTTCAACATTGGTGGCAATAAATATCGGGTGATGGTGAGTATCCGTTACGCCGCACCCCAAATTGCTTGGGTACGCTTTGTGGGCACTCACGAACAGTATGATCAAGTCGATGCGGAGACCGTATAAATGAACATTCAACCGATTCGCAATAAAGACGATCTCAACCGTGCTTTTGCGCGGGTGGAGGCCCTTTGGGATGCCGAAGCGGGCAGCGAAGAGACCGATGAATTGGAAGTGCTTTCCGTGCTGATTGAGCGCTATGAAGATGAGCATTACCCCATCGGGCCGTCTGACCCTATCGAGGCCATCCGGTTTCACATGGAGCAACAGGCCCTAGTGGTCGGGTATCTGAGGTATTAAACCGGCGCCGTCGGCTGAGCTTGCGCATGATCCGAAACCTGCATAAGGGGCTTAACATTCCTTATGAAACCTTGCTGGAAGAAGAAACCGTTTAACACATGAAGCAGTTCCATGGTCCTGCTTCCACAGACACCTTTATTGATGATGGTACCGATCAATAGCGCGAGTAGCGTCAGCCTGGCCATGGTGTTACTCCCGGTTGGATGCTGGGGTCAGTCAGACACCCTGTTCCCGTGAAGGTTTGTCGGGTAGCGCATAGCTCGCTGTAATGTGGGCGACGGGCCGGGTGTCATCGCTGACCGAGAAAATCTGGACTTCACCGACGGCCAGGCGGCGGCCAAGCTTGATCAGACGGGCGTGGGCCATAATGTCATGCTCGCCAGAGGCCGCGCGCAGGAAGTGGCAGTTCAGGTCGCTGGTCACTGCCATGGGTTCAGGGCCGATCTGGGCGAGGATGGCCACATAAAGGGCCACATCGGCAAAACCCATCATGGTCGGGCCGGACACCCGCGGGCCAGGGCGCAGATGCCGTTCATCAATGGCCAGGCGCAGGGTCGCGCACATGTCACCAACGCTTTCAGTGCGCCCCGTGCGTTGTGGAAACACCTCATCCAGAAAACGTTCTATCTGCTCAACGGTCATCACGGTCATTATTGTTTTCCTCGAGTGATCAATCATGATGAGAAGACGTTTTAGCGTTTCACCAGTTAACGTCAACGTCATCTAAGCATAAATAAAAACGCCCCAGGGTGCGAGCCTGGGGCGTTGAGGTCAGAATCGTTTTGGCCAGCCTGTCAGGGCTTGCTTGTGTCAGGGCTTATTTGGCCTTGTGCACCTGGCGCCATTCATGCAGCAACGGCTCGGTGTAACCAGACGGCTGGACCAGGCCCTTGAAGATCAGGTCGGAAGCCGCCTTGAATGCGGTGGATTCCGCAAAGTCAGCGCTCATGGCAGTGTAGGTCGGGTCATCAGCATTCTGCTCATCCACCACCTTGGCCATGCGCTTCAGGGTTTCTTCAACCCGCGGCGCATCAACAATGCCATGGTGTAGCCAGTTGGCAATATGCTGGCTGGAAATACGCAGGGTCGCGCGGTCTTCCATCAGGCCGACGTTGTGGATATCCGGCACTTTCGAGCAGCCAACGCCATGTTCTACCCAGCGCACCACATAGCCCAGGATTCCCTGGCAGTTGTTGTCCAGCTCCTGCTGGATGTCCTCGTCTGACCAGTTGGGGTTTTCGGCCACCGGCACGGTCAGCAGGTCGTCCAGGTAATCCGGCTCGCCCTGGGCTTCCAGCTCGCGCTGGATATCAGTGACGTTAACCTGATGATAATGCAGGGCATGCAGGGTGGCCGCCGTGGGAGAGGGGACCCAGGCGGTGTTGGCACCGGCCTTGGGGTGGCCGATCTTCTGCTCCAGCATGTTGTGCATCAGATCCGGCATGGCCCACATGCCCTTGCCGATCTGGGCGCGGCCACGCAGGCCGCAGGCCAGGCCGACCTGAACGTTGTTCTTCTCGTAGGCCTGAATCCAGGCCGCGCCTTTCATATCACCCTTGCGCACCATGGGGCCCGCCTGCATGGCGGTGTGCATTTCATCACCGGTGCGGTCGAGGAAGCCGGTGTTGATGAATACCACCCGAGACGCCGCCTGAGCAATACAGGCTTTCAGGTTAACCGTGGTACGCCGCTCTTCATCCATGATACCCATCTTGAGGGTGTCACGGCTCATGCCCAGGAGGTCTTCTACGCGGCCAAACAGTTCATTGGCAAAGGCCACTTCTTCCGGGCCGTGCATCTTGGGCTTGACGATGTAGACCGAGCCAGTGCGCGAGTTTCGCGGCTGGTCAGCGCCTTTCTTCAGGTCATGCAGGGCCAGCAGCGAGGTCATCACGGCGTCCAGAATACCTTCTGGCAGCTCATTGCCGTCGGCATCCAGAATCGCCGGTGTGGTCATCAAATGGCCCACGTTACGCACAAACATCAGCGAACGGCCGGGTAGCGTGACGGTGTTGCCATCGGTGGTCTGCCAGCTGCGGTCGGCATGCAGGTCGCGGGTAAAGGTCTTGCCACCTTTCTCGATCTTTTCCTGCAGGTCGCCCTTCATCAAGCCAAGCCAGTTGGTATAGACCCCGACCTTGTCTTCTGAATCCACAGCGGCGACGGAGTCTTCGCAGTCCATGATGGTGGTCAGGGCAGCTTCAACCACAACATCCTTGACATTAGCGGGGTCGGTCTTGCCGATGGGATGCTCTGCATCGATCTGGATTTCCACATGCAGGCCATTGTTGGCCAGCAGGATGGCGTCAGGCTTGGCAGCATCACCCGTGAAGCCGATCAGCTTGCCCGCATCCTGAAGACCGGTTTCACGCCCACCTTCCAGGGTAACCACCAGATGCTCATCACGGATGGCATACTTGACGGCATCCCGGTGTGAGCCGGTGGCCAACGGAGCGGCACGGTCAAGCACGCCGCGTGCGTAAGCAATGACCTTGGCGCCACGCTTGGGGTTGAAGCGGGTGCCTTTTTCAGCACCATCGTCTTCAGAAATGACATCAGTGCCGTAAAGAGCATCATACAGGCTGCCCCAGCGGGCGTTGGCGGCGTTCAGGGCATAGCGGGCGTTGCTGACCGGTACAACCAGCTGTGGACCTGCCTGAATGGCAATTTCCCGGTCAACATTTGCCGTTGTGGTTTCGACATTGGCAGGCGCCTGAGCCAGATAACCGATTTCCTTCAGGAAACTGCGGTAGGCGGGCATATCGCTCACCGGGCCAGGGTTCTCACGGTGCCAGGCGTCGAGTTTTTCCTGGAGCACATCGCGCTTTTCGAGCAATGCACGGTTTTTGGGTGTCAGATCATGGAAGAGGGCATCTACGCCTGCCCAGAAGGCATCAGCATCGACACCTGTGCCTGGCAGGGCCTGCTCATTGATAAAACGGTTCAGGTCAGCGGCCACCTGTAAACGGTGATGCGTGATACGCTCGCTCATGAAATTTCTCCTGTCTGTCAGGTAAGCGCGGCAAGCAGAAAGCAAACGCTGGCCACGCAGGTCAATAGGATTTTGAGTAACAAACTACAATTTTGGAAAATAATTCCATAAATGCACTGTCGTGTAAACAGCATAGCCGTTAAAGCCCTGTCATGCTCGACCAAAAGATTATATTTTCACGTTAGACCCGCCGCGGCTCGGCAAGGAGAGTGAGCATGCACTTAGAGGATTTTCAACATCTTGCAGGGATTTTCTCCGGCTCACCGGATGAAGCCTCACTCAAGCCCTTGTATCCGGATAGTGCCCTCGCCCAGGCGCTTGAAGACTACTTCGCCCACTATGGCCTGAAAACCTTGCTGGCCGATACCAGCCGGGTCCATGCCGGCTTTATCGACACCGGGCATTTTTCCCTCTGGTGCCAGGTATGGAGCCCACCTGAGCCTGTAGGCACGGCCTTTGTTGTCCACGGATATTTTGATCATCTGGGGCTCTACCGCCACCTGCTTGAACGCCTGTTAGCCAGCAATTGGCGAGTGGTGCTGTGGGATTTGCCGGGTCACGGGCTCTCCAGCGGCCCGCGGGCCGCGATTGATGACTTCAAGGATTATCAGCACTGCCTGAGTGCCTTACAGACTCAGCTGCAGGCAGAATCCCTGGCGCCCACACCCTGGCTAGGTATTGGCCAAAGTACCGGCGCTGCGATTCTGGCCACTGATGCACTGATTCAGGGCAACCCGTCATCCTGGGCGGGTCTGGTTTTGCTGGCGCCTTTGGTTCGGCCCTGGGGATGGACGCAATCAAGCTGGGTGCATCGAGTCATGAGCCCCTTTATCAAGGAAATTCCGCGTAAATACCGTGCCAATTCAACGGACGAGGCATTCGCCCTTTTCCTGCGTGAACAAGACCCACTGCAACCGGATAAGCTCAACGTGGGCTGGGTCAGCGCCATGCGCCGCTGGATGCCTCAATTGCTGGCCTACCCGCCGGTTACGGTGCCTACTCTGATTCTGCAGGGCGAACAGGATCTTACGGTCGATTGGGAGTGGAATCTGGCGGTACTGGCGGAAAAGTTCCCGCAGGCAGAGATACATCGCCACCCGGAAGCACGTCACCACCTGGTCAATGAGGCAGAGCCGATTCGCCAGGAACTGTTCGTGCGACTGGATCGTTTTGTGGATCAGTTAAGCTGAAAGGATGTTAACAGAAGTTATATTTGCTACCTTGAGTGTCGTTTCAATGTATAACTTTTTAATTCCATTTGAATACTGCACATAGATAGGAGATGCACATGCCGAAAGTAATGGTCTTCGCAGGCAGCGCACGCACGGGTTCGCTTAACAAGTGCTTTGCTCAACTGGCGGCCAAGCGCATCGAGGCACTGGGCGGTGAAGCAACCTTTATTGATCTTAAGGACTATCCTTGCCCCTTGTTTGATGAAGATATTGAAGCGCAAGGCATGCCGGAAAACGCGGCCAAGCTGCGTGAGATACTGGCCGAGCATGACGGCCTGGTGATTGCGTCCCCCGAATACAACGGTTTTATTACGCCGCTGCTGAAAAATACCCTGGATTGGCTGTCGCGCCCTGATGACAACACGCCGGGGCTTGCGCTGTTTGCAGGCAAACCCGCCGGGCTGCTGGGCGCCTCACCGGGAGGCCTGGGCGGCATTCGCGCCATGGCCGGTGTTCAGCAACTGATGCATAACCTTAACCTGGTGGTGATTCCGCCAGCCATGACGCTGCCCGGTGCAGGCAATGCCTTCGACGATAACGGCGCGCTTAAGGAGTCTGCACAGGCCGAGCAGCTTGATGCCCTTTGTAAGCGGGTGATCGAGGCGGTCAACGCGCTGCGCTAAACCTTTAACCCCCCTTCAATAACCTATCCAGCTGGCGGTAGCCAATGGCTTCTATCAAATGTGGTTGGGTGGGTTTGGGTTCGCCCTGCAGGTCCGCCAGGGTGAGTGCGACCCGCAGTACCCGGTGATAGGCGCGGGCGGAGAGTTTGAGCTTTTCAAGCACACCGGCCAGCCAGGCGCGTTCTTCATCGTTGAGATCGCAGGCGGCTTCCAGGGCCTTACCGCTGAGCTGGCTGTTGAGCGCGCCTCTTGCCATTTGACGCTGGCGAGCGGCCATTACCCGTTGGCGCACGGCAGCAGAGGACTCCCCTTCGGTCTGGGCGGTAAGCTGCTCCGGCGGAAGGGCGGGGACTTCTACCTGCAGGTCGATACGGTCCAACAGCGGGCCGGAAAGCCGCGCCTGATAGCGCTGGATCTGTGAGGCGGTGCACTGGCAGCGCTGGCGCGGGTCACCTAAATGCCCGCATGGGCAGGGGTTCATGGCGGCAACCAGTTGAAATTCAGCAGGATAGCGGCGCTCATGGCTGGCGCGGGAGAGGTGGATTTCACCGGTTTCCAGCGGCTGGCGCAGCACCTCCAGAACATGTCTGGAAAATTCGGGCAGCTCATCGAGGAAAAGTACGCCTTTGTGGGCGAGGGAAATTTCGCCGGGTTTGGGCCTCGAACCGCCGCCGACCAGGGCCGCTGCGCTGGCACTGTGGTGCGGCTGGCGGAACGGACGTTGCCCCCAATGTTCATCCAACGCCAGGCCACACACTGAGCGTACCGCCGCCACGGCTAGGGCATCCTGTTCGGAAAGCGGGGGCAGAATACCGGGCAGGCGGCTGGCGAGCATCGTCTTGCCAGTGCCGGGTGGGCCAGCAAACAGCAGGTTGTGGCCCCCAGCAGCAGCGACTTCCAGCGCGCGGCGGGCCTGCTGCTGGCCACGCACATCAGCCAGGTCGGCAATGGGTGCCTTGGCTGTGGGCGGGGTCGCCAGGCGGTGTGCCTGAATGGGGGTTTGCCCGAGTAAGTGAGCGACCACTTCCCAGAGTGAATTGGCGGGCAGTACCTTGAGCGACTCGCCGGCCAGGGCAGCTTCATCCGCGCAGGAATGGGGCACGATCAGAATATTGCCTGCGGCCTTGGTGGCCAGGGCAAAAGGCAGTACGCCGGTTACGGCGCGCAGTTTGCCATCCAGCGCCAGCTCCCCCGTACACTCCATGCCTTCCAGCGCATCAACCGGAATCTGCCCGGAGGCCGCCAGAATGCCGAGAGCAATGGGCAGATCAAAGCGGCCGCCTTCTTTGGGCAGGTCGGCGGGTGCCAGGTTAAGGGTGATTCGCCGAGTGTTGGGAAAATCGAAGCCGGCATTGACCAGAGCGCTGCGTACCCGTTCGCGGCTTTCCTTGACGGCGGCTTCCGGCAAACCCACCAATGTCAGCCCCGGCAAGCCATTGGCAAGATGCACCTCAACGTGCACCGGCGGGGCTTCCAGCCCCAGCCCGGCCCGGGTGGCGACAATCGCTAGCGTCATGGCGTTCCCTCGCATCCTGTATGAATAATCAAACTAGCTTATTTAGCCTTGCCTGAATAGAGGGTCAAAAACGTGCCAGCCGCCACATGAAGTAAGCGCCCCCCAGTAAAGACGCCACCAGCCCCGCGGGGATTTCCTGTGGGAACAGCCACTGTCGCCCTGCCCAGTCGGCACTGGTCATAAGCAAGGCGCCGATCAGCGCCGCACCAACCAGGTGGTGTCTGGCATGCTGAAATCCCAACATTCTGGCCAGGTGAGGGGCGAGTAAACCGACAAAGGAAAGCGGGCCGACGACAAGTGTGGCACCCGCTGTCAGCAGGGCCACCAGGGTAAGTAATATAAATCGCGCGGGCTTTAGCGGCAGGCCGACAGCACAGGCCGTTGCTCCACCAAGAGGAAGAATATCCAGCCAGCGGCTAAACGCCAGGGTAAGGCCAATGCCGACACCTGCCATCAGGCAGATACTGATCGCTCCTGATGGGGTGACGTAATATGTTGAGCCTGCCAGCCAGGCGAGTATCTGCTGGCTGCGCGGGTCACTTCCCGCGAGGAAAAAAGCGCGAACGGCTTCAAACAGCGCAGTGATGGCAACGCCTGTCAACAGCAGACGGATTGGCTGAAAGCCGCTGCGGTAGTTCAGGGCCACCAGCAGCCCCAGTGACAGCATTGCGCCGAAGGTGCCTGCTATCAGCAGTGTCACCGTGTCGGGCGCGGCCAGCACATAGATCGCTGTCATCAGCGCAATCGCACTGCCCCCGCTGATACCCAGCACTTCCGGGCTTGCCATCGGGTTAAAGGTGATGCGCTGGAGAAGCGTGCCCGCCAGCGCAAGCAGAATACCGCTGCCGGCAGCCGCCAGGATTCGTGGCCAACGCCACTGGAGCAAGGCATCATTAGCCACGGAGGCCACTGACCAGCCGTTGACACCTTGCCCAAGTAGTAATGTCATGGCCAAGGTTATCAAAATGATGGCCAGCATCACGCCAGTTCTTCGCCCCAGTGGTGGCCTCGCGCGAGCGGCAACGCCGCGTGTGTCAGGGGTGGCCGCCATTTTCAGGCGTGGGATAAGCCACAGTAGCAAGGGCGCGCCAAGCGCTGCTGTCGCGGCACCGGTGGGTATCAGGGTGGGCAGGAGGTTGGGTATCTGTTGCAGGGCAAGATCTGCGGTGAGCAGCAGTAGCGCCCCCAGCAGTGCAGAGTATACAAGACGTTCGCGCAAACGACGCGCCCCGGCCAGTCGCGCCAGGTTAGGGGCGGCAAGGCCAATAAACCCGATGACACCCACCACGCTGACAACACAGGCAGTGATAAAAACGGCCACCCCCAGGCCACTCAGGCGTAATGTCTTGAGTGAGGCCCCGAGGCTGCGTGCCGACGTGTCATCCAGTGAAAGCAGCTGTAATGGGCGAACCAGCAAGGCGGCGAAACCGATGCCAACCAGCAGGCGGGGGGTTAGGAAGGCCACATCCTGCCAGCCATTCTGAGCGAGCGAACCGGCGCCCCATATCATCAACCCTTTAAGCGCTTCCTGGTGAAAGAGCAGAATCACCATGCCCAGAGCGCCAACGTAGAGGTTCATCACCAGGCCGGACAGCACAACGACAGCCGGTGCAAGATGACTGCGCCAGGCAAGCAGAAACACGCACCCCATGACGACGCCGCCGCCCGCCATGGCAGCCCATTCACGCCCCCATAGCAGCCATCCCGGCGCAAACAGCGTGGCCACCATCAGGCCCAGGTTGGCACCACTGGCTACCCCTAACGTTGTCGGTGATGCCAGAGGGTTGCGGAGAACCTGTTGCATCAAGGCACCCGCCAACCCCAGCGCACCACCCGCCAGTAAGGCAACGGTAAGGCGCGGCCAGAAGCTGAAATGCAACACTGCCTGCACCGGCGTCAGTGCGGTTTCAGGTCGCCAGATATAAGTGAGTGCCTCATGCAAAGGAGCAGGCAGCGCTGCAACCAACAAAATACTGGCCAGCGCGAGAAACGCTAGTGTCAGGGTCGCCGGGCGATAGTGCTTAACGATCATGGGAGGCCTCTAGCGCAGTGACCAGAGAGCGTGCAAAACGCTGTGCTGACGGCAATCCACCAAAACTCCAGACGGGCGGCAGTGTGATGGCATGCCCGTTTTGCACGCTGGGCAGATGCTGCCACAGGCCACTGTCTTCCAGCGCTGCTTGCACCCCCACCGGAAGCGGCTCAATCACCACTAACTGGGCCTCCGGGTAATCAATCAAGGTTTCAATCCCGACCAGAGAAAACCCCCAGGCATTGGTGGCTTCCTGCCAGGCATTGGCAATGCCAAGCTGCTCAAGCACCGCGTCATACAGGCCGTTTTTACCGAAGACGCGCACATGACGGTCATCCATGAATTGAACAATCAGCAGTGGCCCAGGGGCAGACAGTCTGCTTTGCAGTGAGCGGAGCAGGGTCGCGGTATCGGTAATCAGGTTTTCCGCCTCTTGCTGACGCCCAACACGTTCACCGAGCGTACGGGTCAGGTGTTGCATTGCCTGCCAGGTGTCGCTGTCAGCCTGATACAGCGAGAAGGTTTCGACGGGAGCAATGCGCTCCAGCCTGGAGGTCAAACGGTGAAACATCGGGGAAATGAAAATGGCGTCAGGCGACAGGTCTGCCAGTAATTCCAGATTAGGTTGGGTGCGCAAGCCAAGATCAACCACAGACTCAGGGATCTGCGGTTCACCGACCCAGGCATGGTAAGCATCTATCTGAGCAACACCCTCTAATGGAGCGTCCATAGCCATCAGCGTTTCCGCCAGGGTCCAATCCAGGGTTGCCCATCCGGAAGATGCGAAGGCGCTGCTCATCAATACCGTGTACGCCAGCGCGAACGCAGATAACCCAGCCAGGATGCGCAACACAATGTCACGGAAATAGTGGATCATCATGCCACCACGGCAACTCTGTGATGTGCTGTCGGGTGAGGCACAATATGCATATCAATGCCGTAGATGGCGTGCAGCATCTGATTGTCCATTAACTGCTCAGGGCTGGCGTCGGCCAGCAGCCTGCCGCTGTGCAGTGCCAGCAGCCGGTCGCAGTAACGGGCAGCCATGTTGATATCGTGAAGTACGATGATGACCCCTAACCCCAGTTCATGGGTCAGGCGCTGAATGAGTGCCAGTACGTCAACCTGGTGAGCAATGTCCAAGGCCGCAAGGGGCTCATCCAACAACAGAAACTGACTTCCTTGGGCCAGCAACATGGCCAGCCAGACGCGTTGACGCTCGCCCCCCGACAGCGTATCCACGAGACGATCGGCAAACCTTTGTGTCTGGGTGAGCTCGAGTGCCTGTTCAATGGCGTTCAGATCCTGTTTGCCAGGCCGCCCCCAAATCCCATGCCACGGATAACGGCCCATGGCGATCAGCTCTCGTCCGGTAAGGTGTTCGGTAGGTGGCAAGCTTTGTGGCAGGTAGGCAACCTGACGGGCAAATGCACGTGATCTCCACTGTGTGATGTTGTGACCTGCAAAGTAGATCTCGCCGTCGCTGGGTGCTTGCTGCCGCGCCAGCAGTTTCAATAGCGTGGACTTCCCTGACCCATTATGACCGATCAAGCCACATACCTGGCCTGGGACAAACCGGGTCGTGGTGGCCTGTAAAAGTGTTCGGTCAGCGATGCGATAGCCAGCGGCATGGATGTCAAACATGGCATTTACTCTGTTTGGATTTCGGCAGTAAGCAGAAGAGCCGCTGAGTATAAATGAACATGAATACTTATCAAAATTATTAGCAAATGATAATTTTTGCTATTTATTATATTAGTGATTATTGCTATGATCCGCTCGCATTTTTCACCGATTGATATCTCATAGAGGCACTTTATCCATGCAACCCGTTCACCAGTACTCGTCTGTGCTTACGCGTATTTCCAATCCAGAATCGATGAACCCCCTGTTACTCAGCATCCGTCGTGCCTGCGCCGGAGCCGCTTCGGGGTTTCTTTTATTGGGTCCCAGCTCTGTTCTGGCACAAGACGACACGGTGGATCTGGGAGCGGTTACTGTGCAGGCCGAAGCGTTGTCCTTGGTCACAGAGGGGAGCGATGATTACCGTGTTGCGCAAACAAGCACCCCTACGCGACTGGACTTGACGCCTCGCGAGACACCACAGTCAACATCGACCTTGACGCGTGCCCAGCTCGATGACTTTCAGCTGAACACTGTCAATGAGGCGCTGGAAAGCGTACCGGGTGTGACCATTGAACGCCTGGAGACAGACCGCACCTATTACACCGCTCGCGGTTTCGACATTAACAATTTTCAGGTGGACGGGCTGCGCGTTCCCATGCCCTACAATAATATTCACGGCGATATGGATACCGCTGTCTACGACCGGATTGAAGTGGTGCGTGGCGCCACTGGCTTGATGTCGGGGTCAGGTAATCCGGCGGCGACCGTTAACTTTGTCCGCAAGCGGCCGACATCCTCTCCACAGGCATCGGTAGGTGTCAGCGCCGGGAGCTGGAACCGTCAGCGCGTGGATGCCGATGTCTCTGGTCCGTTGGACGATGCCGGACGTGTGCGCGGCCGCCTGGTGGCCGCTGGCCTGCAGACGGATTCCTATCTGGATCGTCTTAGCCGTGAACGCGGCCTGCTATACGGGGTGCTGGAAGCCGATATCACTGATACGACCCGGCTCAGTGTTGGCCACACCTGGCAGGACAACAACACCGACTCCAACATGTGGGGCTCATTGCCAAGCTATGATACGGCAGGTAACCCGACGAACTATTCGCGCAGCACCTCGTCAGCACCGGACTGGTCTTACTGGGATGGTGAAACCCATCGCAGCTTCATTGAGCTGAGCCAGGAACTGAATAATGACTGGTCATTGAAAACGACCCTGACACACCTGGATATGCTGTCTGATACCCAGCTTTTCTATATCTATGGCTCACCTGATGCCGCCAGTGGCCAGATTGACAGCAGTCAGCTCACCCTGAGTCAATACGAAAGGCACCTGGAGCAGTGGGTGGCCGATGTGCATGCCAAAGGCACTATTGATGCCTTCGGACGTTCACACCAGCTGGTGGTCGGTTCTGACTGGAGTCAAAGCCGCAATCAGCAGGAATCCCGCTATCCGGTGACCTCACCTACAACGCCCCTTCCTCCACTGGATGAGTGGAACGGTGCCTATCCTGAGCCGACGGAGTGGATTGCTTATCCCACGACTGTCGGGGATGCGACCATCAAGGAGCGCAGTTTCTATACGGCAGCCAAACTGGATCTGGCTGACCGCTGGACAGGTGTCGCCGGGACGCGTGTGAGTTGGTTTGATGCCTATGGTGAACAGTACGGGGTATCACAGGCAACGGATGCTGACGCCGTGGTGACGCCCTATGTTGGGGTGATTTATGACATCACACCGGATGCGTCACTGTATGCCAGCTATACCAGTATTTTTTCACCGCAGACCGAAACAGACATCAGTGGCGAGTATCTTGACCCTATTGATGGCGAGGCGCAGGAAGTCGGCATCAAGGCAGACGTCTTTGATATGGGAGCTGATGCGACGCTGTCGGCATTTCGCATCACCCAGGATAACGTGGCACAGCCAAATGGCACTCTGCCAGATGGCACCGCCATCTACGCTGAAGGTGACGGGATTACCAGCAAAGGGTTTGAAGCCACTCTGGCGGGCGAACTGGCACCAGGTTGGCAGGCTAATCTGGGATACACCTATATTGACATAGAAGACGCGGACGGCCAGGCAGCAAATACCTATATTCCCCGCCATATGGTGCGTGCGTCTACCAGTTACCGCCCGGCGTCACTGGACCAGCTGAAAATAGGCGCGCGCGTGCGTTGGCAGGATGAGATCGAACGTGAGCGTGATCTGGCAGATGGCAAAACCCGCCAGGAGGCCTATACACTGGTAGACCTGATGGCCAGCTACGATTTCAGTGAGCGACTGACAGGGTCTTTGAACATCAACAACGTGACGGATGAAAAGTATCTGACCAGCCTGAAGTGGGATCAGAGTTTTTACGGTGCATCACGTCACTTCATGGCCAATGTGACCTGGCGCTACTGAGGGCTCGCGTTTCATCGGTGTGCTGTCAAACGCCCATGCCTTGCATGGGCGTTGATTGTTTAAGGGGCTTGACTTGCCGTCGGGTGCACGCAATTGGGCAGTTGTCGCAGTAGCCAAGGGCGGGAATCCGATAGCACAAGCAGCAGAGACGCCGCTGGCGACAGCCCTTTCTACCCGGGGATAGAGGTTGGTAAAGCGGGTTGCGCTGGCCGTCGGGGCGTTGCGGTTGATGAAGGAGTGCGCTGGCATCGCTCAAGCGCTTTGAGTCAACGTCAGGATGCGTGGCAAAGCGTTGCGTAAAGTATTCGAAGTAGGTGCCGGCATTGTTCCAGTAAACCCGAGGTGATACGCCGGACAGTGTCACGAGTGCGTTAATAATGGGTGTCAGGTGAGCATCAAGCAGCGGGGAAAATTGCTCAAAGGGGGATGACGCCGCAACAGGGACGCCAGAATGTGCAAAATGCAGGCGCTGCGTGTACCCCTCAACGGAGGGATAGACAGCTACATGATCCAATGCTGCTGGTAACTGGCGGCCAAGCAGGCAATGGGAAGCCAGTGTGGCGGCAATCAGAACGCTGAAATGCCATTTAGACCACAGCGATGCTGTTGCCTTCAGGTCATGGCTTTGTAACTGTGTCTGGCCAAAAAAAGTGATCTGTTGACGCAACCGGCAGACATCCTGCAGTGCGTAACCCGCTAACAGCCTGGTACAGGGAGGGGGCCCATAAGTAGGGGGCTTTAGGCCTTTCAATGTATGGCGGTATACCTCATGCAGCCCCTTTGGTGTCGACATTGCCTCTCCTGGTATCGCCCGAGTGATTGTCGGCGAGGCCTTTGGGCCTTGCCGACAATCAGGCTAGCAGGAGGGCAAAAGATGTCAACGATTATGATTATCATTTGCAAAAATGGTCGAACTGGCTATGTTATTGGCTTGTCGTCGCCACCGGTATTATCGTCCTGTGCGCCGGTGTTGCTCTCACTATGATGTGTTTCATTGCTTTCAGCGGGCGTCTGCGCAGAGGGCGTGGCGTGTTCATCATTATCCAGTGCGGCTTCAAGCGCGGCCACCTGGCTTTCCAGCGCTTCAACGCGGGTACGGGTGCGTTGTAGTACATCCATCAGGATATCGAAATCTTCCCGTGACACCAGTTCCAGGCGGTCAAAGGCGCCGCGTACTACCTGGTGGACACCTTTCTGGATATCTTCCGGAGCTTGTGACGCATTCTGCAGGCGCTCGCCGATCTGTTGAGCCAATTGGCCGATACGGTCATGGGGCATCATGGTTCTTCTCCTTTTGAGTGGGCTATTCCAAGGATACGCAACACAGCGCCAATGCGCATGTATCAGAGCCTTTTTGATTAAAAAAATCCCTGCCTGGCGTATGAGTTGAAATGATGCAGTGCGGCAATCGGGTTGCCCTTTTTTGGTGCATGATCAGTGCCGACTGATGGCAGAGTGCGCCCTGATTGCACACAGGAAGAAGAGTTTTATCAATAAGTGTTTGTATTTAAACATAAAAATACAGAGTTGGCACGTTATGCGCATTGTAGAGGGGCAAGCACCTGGTTCGGGCAGCGACGGCTGCTTGCGCCAACCTCTGTTAACGACGCAAGGGAGATCCGGGATGAAACTCATCACCGCCATCATCAAACCGTTCAAGCTCGACGACGTGCGCGAAGCGTTGGCTGACAACGGTGTTCAAGGCATTACCGTGACGGAAGTCAAAGGCTTTGGCCGTCAGAAGGGACATACAGAGCTTTACCGTGGCGCTGAATACGTCGTCGATTTTCTTCCCAAGGTGAAAGTGGAAGTCGCTGTCGATGATTCTCGTCTGGAAAGCGTACTGGACGCTATTTGCAGTGCCGCCAACAGCGGCAAGATCGGTGACGGCAAGGTGTTTGTGACACCGCTGGACGATGTAATCCGTATCCGTACCGGTGAGCGTGGTGGCGACGCAGTATAACCCCGCTTTCACCCTTTGATTCTAGCTTGATGGAGACTGTCCGATGAACGAGTTCGCTGAGCTGAGTTACGCGCTCGATACTTTCTACTTTCTGATATGCGGTGTTCTGGTCATGTGGATGGCCGCCGGGTTCTCAATGCTTGAAGCCGGTCTTGTCCGCTCCAAGAACACGGCTGAAATCCTGACCAAGAATATTGCCCTGTTTTCGATTGCCTGCACCATGTATCTGCTGGTGGGCTACTACCTGATGTATTCAAGCGCCGCAGGCGGCTTTATCCCCAATCTGGGTTTCCTGATTGGCGCCGAAAACAGCGTCGATGCTGTCACCGCCGGTGGCGATGATGCGCCCTACTATTCCATGCGCTCCGACTTTTTCTTCCAGGTTGTCTTTGTGGCAACGGCCATGTCGATTGTCTCGGGCGCTGTAGCTGAGCGTATGAAACTGTGGGCTTTCCTGGCTTTTGCTGTCGTGATGACGGCTGTGATCTACCCGGTATCCGGTTACTGGACATGGGGCGGTGGTTGGATCAGCGCTATCGGTTTTTCTGATTACGCGGGTTCTGGCATTGTTCACATGGCCGGTGCAGCAGCAGCGCTGGCGGGCGTTCTGGTGCTTGGTCCACGTAAGGGCAAATACGGCAAGGATGGCTCTATCCGCGCCATTCCAGGGGCTAATCTGCCGCTTGCAACGCTGGGTACCTTTATCCTGTGGATGGGCTGGTTCGGCTTCAACGGCGGTTCCGAGCTGAAGATGTCAGATGTCGGCTCTGCCAATGCGGTCGCGCAGGTCATGGTGAATACCAATGCCGCAGCCGCTGGCGGTGTGATTGCAGCCCTGATCCTGGCCAAGCTGTGGTTCCGCAAGGCGGATCTGACCATGGCACTGAACGGTGGTCTGGCCGGTCTGGTAGCAATCACTGCAGGGCCTTCTGCGCCCTCTGCATTTGCCGCCATGCTGATTGGTATTGTTGGTGGTCTGCTGGTAGTGGCCTCCATTGTGATGCTTGACAAGTTGAAGCTGGATGACCCTGTTGGTGCGATCTCTGTACACGGTGTGGTCGGTATCTGGGGCTGCCTGGCAGTGCCGCTGACCAATGCTGATGCTACCTTTGGTGCCCAGATCATCGGTATGGCCGGCATCTTTGCCTGGGTCTTCACTGCCAGCCTGATTGTCTGGTTGATTCTCAAGGCGGTGATGGGTGTTCGTGTCACTGAAGAGGAAGAATACGAAGGCGTCGACATCGCTGAATGCGGTATGGAAGCCTATCCGGAGTTCAGTGCTTCCAGTAAATAAGCATTGCCATGTAAAAATGACGTCCACTTGCTGGCCCCCCATTTCGGGGGGCTTTTTTGTATCCATAGAAGCATCTGCTTCCAATCAGTTTTTCATTATCGGCGGGTGGCGGTGTATGCTAACGGGTATCGATTGCGATCGTTTCTGTTGACCATGGCGTATGCTTACACCATGAGCAGACGGCGCTAACCAATTTCAATCCCATTGTATTCAGAGGACGACGCCATGAAACTGATTTCTGCCATTATCAAGCCGTTCAAGCTTGATGACGTGCGCGAATCGCTCTCCGATATCGGTGTGCAAGGCATTACCGTGACAGAAGTGAAAGGCTTTGGCCGTCAGAAGGGGCATACCGAGCTGTACCGGGGTGCTGAGTATGTGGTGGATTTTCTGCCCAAGGTGAAGCTTGAGGTGGCCGTGGATGACGATATGGCCGAGCAGGTGATTGATGCCATCACCCAGGTGGCCAATACCGGCAAGATTGGCGATGGCAAGATTTTTGTCATGCCGCTTGAGCAGGTGATCCGCATTCGCACCGGTGAAACCGGCAAAGACGCGGTTTAGATTTGTTAGCTGTGATTGGTGAATGGTGATTGGTGAATAGTGAATGGTTGGAGTGCCCCTGAAAAAGTAGACACCTTTTTTCTAGAGAGAAGGTGTTATGAAATACAAGCGTAGCCCCAGGTATTCTGACGAGTTCAAGCGTGACGCGGTGCAAACGTCTCTGACTTCACCACAGACACAGACGATGCTTGCTGCCAAACTATGTATACATCCGAATACATTAAGTCGTTGGCGCAAGGAGTTGACTATGGATAACACACCGTCTGATAAAAAAATTGCCAATGTCGGCCCTGAGAAAAGCGTTCAGGAGCTCGAAAGTGAAATTAAGAAGCTGAAAAAGCAGCTAAAACGCTCCCAGCTGGAGGCTGAAATCTTAAAAAAGGCGGACGAGTACTTCACCAAGCACGGCAAGTAAAATTTGCTTTTATTGAGGCCCACCGTCACTTGCGGTGGCCGCTCTCAATAACTTGTGGAGTACTCGGTGTCTCTCGATCAGGGTATTATCGTTGGAAGGGCCACCAACGGTGCCCTGGAAGAATGCAAAAGCGCCATCAAAGCATCACGTCTTTTTTGCTAGAGCGTGCTAAGAAAATGAAGAACGTGCCCGGTTATCGCAAGCTATGGTTGGAAGCTCAGGACGAAGGGTTTCGCTGCGGAAAGAACCAGGTTCAGCGTCTGCTTCAAGACGCAGGCTACCGTTCCTGTACCGCATTGAAGCCTGGATATCGACGCAGTGTGTCAAAATTACCTGTTTTGCCTAACCTATTGAACCGGGAGTTTGCCGTAGGTAAACCCAACAGAGTCTGGGTCTCGGATATCACTCAGATTCGCTGCAAGGAAGGCTGGCTCTATCTGGCGGCTGTCATGGACCTTGGCAATCGCCAAATCGTTGGCTATGCACAGGGGGCAGTGAACAGTTCAAGCCTTGTTTTAAAAGCCTTGGAGTCAGCCTGGAAGCGTTCTCAACCAGTTGGCAAGGAATTGCTTTTTCATTCCGATCAAGGCACTCAATATCACAGCGAAGAGGTAATGACGTGGCTTAACGACCGTGAGGTCACGATCAGCATGTCTCGCCGTGGAAATTGTTGGGATAATGCCTGTGCAGAAAGCTTTTTTGCCTCGCTCAAGAAGGAATGGACAAAGCGGCTAGGCATTCTGGAACGAAGCGATATTGCTGGTGAGATTCAGTACTATATTGATGAATTCTATCCAAAAATGAGAAGACACATGACGCTAGGAGGTCTCACTCCTAACGCCTATGCAGCAAACAGCTAAACTCAAGTGTCTACAAAAATGGGGTCATATCAGGTGAATGAAAAGCAGTTGTTGAACTGTAACCAGTGACCAGAGCCTGTAAACCAGCACAAAGCCCCTGTGGATCATCTCCAGCAGGGGCTTTGTATTAGTGATGCAGTGATTATAGCGACCAGAATTTTCTACTCACCACTCACCACTCACCACTCACCACTCACCACTCACCACTCACCACTCACCACTCACCACTCACCACTCACCACTCACCACTCACTTCTCAACAAACGCCCGTTCAATGACGTAGTCACCGGGTTCACCCATACGTGGTGAGATATTCAGGCCAAGCTCGTCCAGCAGGGCACTGGTATCATCCAGCATGGCGGGGCTGCCACAGATCATGGCGCGATCCTGGCGTGGGTCGATGGCCGGCAGGCCAGTGTCGTCAAACAGTTTACCGGTGCGGATATGGTCGGTCAGGCGCCCCATGGTGTGGAACGCTTCACGGGTGACCGTTGGGTAATACACCAGTTTTTCAGCAATGTCTTCGCCCAGATATTCGTGGGCAGGCATGTCCTGGGTGATAAAGTCCGCATAGGCAAGCTCAGAGGTTTCCCGCACGCCGTGTACCAGTACGACCTTTTCAAAGCGCTCATAGACTTCCGGGTCAAGAATCAGACTCATGAACGGCGCCAGGCCAGTACCGGTTGAGAGCAAGTAAAGGTTACGGCCTGGCAGAAGGTCATCGGTGACCAGGGTGCCAGTCGGCTTTCGGCTGACCATGATCTTGTCGCCCACTTCCAGATGCTGCAGGCGCGAGGTCAGCGGGCCATCCGGTACCTTGATGCTGAAAAATTCCAGGTGGTCTTCATAGTTGGGGCTGGCAATCGAGTAGGCGCGCATCAGGGGTTTGCCGTCCACTTCGAGACCAATCATCACAAACTGGCCATTCTTGAAGCGCAGACTGCGCTCCCTTGTGGTACGAAAGCTGAACAAGGTGTCGTTCCAATGGTGAACGCTGAGAACTTCTTCGTGGGCAAACTTGCTCATGGTGTCTCCGGTAAGGCGTTAAAAAAAGCTTTTTTATTCAAAAAATGAATAAAAGATTTGTTTACTGTTGCATCCTATTCTAAAAAAATGCCTTATATCTGTTAAGCCAATAATATTGATAACGCTTATCCAGCATCTAGATATAGGTCAATGTTTATGCATTTCACATTGCGTCAGTTAGAGGTCTTTGTCGCCGTGGCCCAGCACGAAAGTGTCTCGCATGCTGCCCGTGTGCTGGCCATGTCGCAATCGGCGACCAGCACCGCGCTGGCCGAGCTGGAGCGCCAGTTTGATTGCCAGTTGCTGGATCGACAGGGTAAGCGTCTGAAACTCAATGCGCTGGGGTTTCAGCTGTTGCCCAAAGCGGTGGCGCTGCTTGATCGCGGTGAAGAAATTGAAGGCTTACTGCGCGGCCAGCAAGGCGTCGGCACCCTGCATGTAGGGGCGACACTGACGATCGGCAATTATCTGGCAACGCTGTTGATCAGTGATTTCATGCAACGCTTCCCCGGCAGCCGGGCACGCTTGGCGGTGCGCAATACCCGGCACATCATCGAAGGGGTGCGCCAGCATACCCTCGATATCGGCCTGATAGAGGGACATTGCGATGATGAAAGCATTATCAGCCAGCCCTGGGTGAACGATGAGCTGTGCGTGTTCTGCTCACCACGCCATCCTCTGGCGGGGCGTGAGCGGCTGGAACTGGATGAACTGCTGCGCGAGGACTGGATCATGCGTGAAGAAGGTTCAGGCACGCGGCTGACGCTTGAGCAGGCCGCTCGCCATCGTCGGAGCCGTTTCAACACCCTGCTGGAGCTGGAGCATACGGAAGGTATCAAGCGGGCAGTGGAATCGGGGTTGGGCATTGGTTGTGTCTCCCGGCTGGCGCTGCGCGATGCGTTTCGTCGCGGCAGCCTGGTGCCCTTGCCGACGCCGGAGCTGGATCTTAAGCGTCAGTTCACATTTATCTGGCACCGGCACAAGTACCTGACCCCCGGCGTACGCGAATTTCTACGCGTTTGCCGGGAGATGACGGCTGATGCTCAGCGCAGCGATGAGATTGAGTTACCGCCGGTTCTGTAAAAACAGCATTGATGACAGTGTTAACGTAAATCGCTGACGGCGTTTTGGATATCGGCCAGCGACGCCTTGCTGAGGTCTTTTGCAAGCGTATGAATGACCAGTTTATGCGTGGTGTTATCTAACTTTTCCCGTAGCAAACCAAGGAACTTGGGTGGCGCGACCATAATCAGTTTTGCCATGCTGTTATCAACGCGGGCACTGTACAGGCGCTGGGCGACTTTCTTGGCGAACAGTTCATTTTCATGCTGCGAGGCTGCCCCGTCTTCATCAGATGAGCGTACCGACGTTGAGACTGACTCGTGGACATCGGCACCGCGGCGGTCGGTGACCAGATCCCCTTCATGTAGCCTGCCCTCTGCATGCACCAGGCTGTCGTGCTCAGTGAGATCCAGCGCATCACGGGTAAAAATACGTGCGCGGGCGGCATCAGCTACCACGATATAGGTGGTCATCGTTGTGTGTCCTCCTTGTCATTGGTTGCTCTTTTACCATGGCAAGCGTTCGCCGTTTGGTCAAACTCGAATTAGGGGTAAACTACGGTTGCAGAGGCGCGTGCACTGCGTGCAATACGAATTGATGGATGAATGATGAGCTTTCCTGAACCCAGTCCAAGCACTTTCATTTCGGCCGGTCATTGGCGCAACCGTTATCTGCTGATGCGCCATGGCCATAGCCAGGCCAATCAGGCCGGCATCATCATCAGCTCACCTGAGAAAGGGCTGGCAGGCTATGGTTTATCTCCCTACGGCGAGGAGCAGCTGGCCGGGGTGGTGAGCAAGTGGGTGTGGCCGATACCCACACGTATTGTGCATTCGGACTTTTTACGTACTACCCAGACAGCCGCCCGCGTGGCCGCGCACTTTGGCTTGCCTATGATCGCCGAGCAGGGCCTGCGTGAGCGGTTTTTTGGTGCATTTGATGCCCAGCCAGATACGGGCTACCCAGAGGTCTGGGCGCAGGATATAGCGTCTGCTGATCACTGCTGGCAAGGCGTTGAAGCGGTCAGTCAGGTCGCCGCGCGGATGCACGCGGTGATAGACGGCTGGGAAGCACGCACGGAGGATGAAACCATCCTGCTGGTCAGCCACGGCGACCCGCTGCAAATCCTGCTGACAGCACTCGCTCGACAGCCGCTCACCCGACATCGCGACCAGCTTTCGCTGGCACCTGCCAGCATCACCTTAGTCGGGTAATCAGGGGTTAACATCACGGCAGAATAGATTATGCTAGGCTTTATTAAATAGCATTAATTTTCAAGGTAAGCCTACCCATGCCTGCACCTGAACCCTTGTCGCCCGATGTGGCAAAACTGCTGGATGCGTTGGCATCCGGAAGTACTGCGCTACTGCAACGACGTTTCTGGAGTAATGGTGTTAACCAGCTTTTGGCCAGACTGGGGGAGGCATCCGGTGTCAGTCGGGTGTGGGTGTTTCAGCTGCTTGAGCGTTCTCCTGATGGCATTCTGCAGGATTACGTCTTTGAATGGGCCGCCGCGCCTCGTTATCGGCAGTTGACCCAGCGTCGCTTTCGCTTTTTCACCACCATTATTGACGATAGCGAATATGCGGATATGGTGGCTCGCCGCCAGCAAGGGAGTGCGCATAGC
Source organism: Halomonas sp. BLK-85 (assembly GCF_044792155.1). Taxonomy (NCBI): domain Bacteria; kingdom Pseudomonadati; phylum Pseudomonadota; class Gammaproteobacteria; order Oceanospirillales; family Halomonadaceae; genus Halomonas; species Halomonas sp. BLK-85. Next base: position 2,999,568 of record NZ_CP087731.1, on the reverse strand, counting down.
TGTATTGTCTCGCAGTTGCCGGCCGGTTCCGTACGCAGCAACCTGGAAAGTCAGCAGATACGCTCCATGGTGACGGTGCCCATCATGGTCAACGGCCAGTGGTGGGGCACTCTGGGCTTTGATGATTGTGAGCGGGAAATTGACTGGCCGGGCCCCGGCCTGCAGGCGCTGGTCGTGGCCGCGGAACTGATCGCTTCGACCATCTATCGCCACCAGCTGAGTAGCCGCAAACGTCAGGTGGCCCTGCTCGAGCGCGTCGCGGGCTGTGGTGCCTGGGAAGTCGACCCCAATTCCCAGGCAACCTGGTGTTCATCGGTGTTAATGAACGCCTTGGGCTACCCCGCAGACTATGCCACCTTGCCACTGCGGCGTCTGCTGGCCCACGTATTGCCTGATGATCGCCGCCACTTATGGGAGCGCTTACGCCAGGGATTCTCCTCTGGCCAGTCAAACTGTCGCCACGATGTCAGGCTCAAGACCTTGATGGGCGACGTGCGCTGGTACGAGTTGGTCATTGAAGCGCACCTGGCTGAAGATGGGCGTTTGCTGGGCCTGGCAGGCTTGATGATTGATATCAGTCAGCGCAAGCAGGGTGAAGTGCTGGCCAATGTGGCCGCCGAAATGGATGAGTTGACCGGGGTATTTAATCGACGGGGCATGCGACGCCGTCTTACAGAACTGTCTGAACGCTGCAGTCTCGGTCGCCATTTTCTGCTATTGCTGGATATTGATTACTTCAAGCAGATCAACGACCTTTATGGTCACCCGGCGGGGGATGCCCTCTTGGTTGATCTTGCAAAGCGCTTGCAGGCGCAGCTGCGCCCTGACGATTGCCTGATAAGAATGGGCGGCGAGGAATTTGCCGTTATCGCTGCAGAGTTGAATGACGGTCAGGCGTTGGCGTTAGGAGAGCGTCTGCGCCGGAGTATCGCTGAAGACAGCTTCATGCTGGCGCCTCTGGAAGAACCGTCAGGGAATATTCAGGACAACAGGGTCAGTGTGTCCATGACCGTAAGCGTCGGGATTGCCAGCTTCAGCACGCCCGAGTGCCTGGATATGAAGCAGGCATTGCATCACCAGGAAGACATACGCCACTGCCAGGCGATGGCAGTGGCGCAGGCCGATCAGGCCCTCTATGCCGCAAAAGAAGCGGGCCGTAACCAGGTGTTCGCCTACTGGGAACGCATCAATGCCCCAGAATCTGACTAAGAAACAGCTGGGTACGCTCTGATTGGGGGTTGTTAAAGAAAGGCTGTGGGGCGTTTTCCTCGATGATCTGGCCCTGATCCATAAAGATCACCCTGTCAGCCACGGTTTTGGCAAACCCCATCTCGTGGGTAACGCACAGCATGGTCATGCCTTCCTCCGCCAGTTCGACCATGACGTCAAGCACCTCCTTGATCATCTCGGGGTCCAGGGCTGACGTTGGCTCGTCAAACAGCATGACCTCAGGGTGCATGCACAGTGAGCGGGCAATAGCCACGCGCTGCTGCTGGCCACCTGAGAGCTGGCCAGGATACTTGAGTGCCTGCTCAGCGATACGCACCCGTTCCAGATACTTCATGGCCAATGCTTCGGCTTCCTGGCGTGGTTTCTTTTGCACCCACATGGGGGCAATGCAGCAGTTTTCCAGCACACTCAGATGCGGGAACAGGTTGAAGTGCTGGAATACCATGCCCACGCTGCGGCGAATCTGCTCGATGCGCTTTATATCCCGGGTCAGGGGCACACCGCCTACCGTGATATCGCCTTGCTGATGCTCTTCAAGGTGATTGATGCAGCGGATCATGGTGGATTTACCGGAGCCGGATGGCCCACAGATCACGATGCGCTCCCCACGCTTGACCTGCAGGTTGATATCCCGCAGCACATGGAAATCGCCGAACCATTTGTTGACATTGTCCATCTCGACCATCAGGTCTGCGTTGTCGATCGCTGTTTGTGCCATAGCGATATTCACCCTGTTTTATAAACTGATATTGATCAATCAGTCTTTAAGTCTTTGTTTAACAGACGCCGCCTGTCACTGCGGTGTTTGCTGTCACCTTGTGGTTACTCAGTGTCGCTAGTTCCGGTGGCCAGTGTGCAGTTTGCGTTCAAGATATTGGCTATAGCGCGACATGCTGAAACAGAACACCCAGAACATGAAGGCGGCAAACACATAGCCTTCCAGCGAGAAGCCCAGCCAGCGGGAATCCGACAGCGCCGCCTGGACGATACCCAGCAGATCAAACAGGCCAATGATCATCACCAGAGTGGTGTCCTTGAACAGCGAAATAAAGGTATTGACGATACCGGGAATCATCATCTTCAGCGCCTGGGGCAGCACAATCAGGCCCATGCGTTTCCAGTAGGTCATCCCCAGAGCGGCGGCAGCCTCTTCCTGGCCCTTGGGGATGGCCTGCAGGCCACCGCGAATCACCTCGGCCATATAAGCACTCTGGAAAAGGGTGATACCGATCAGTGCCCGCACCAGACGGTCAATGTTCATATCGCCGGGCAGGAAGAGCGGTAGCATGACCGAGGCCATGAACAGAATGGTGATCAGAGGCACGCCGCGCCAGAATTCGATAAAGACCACGCAAAAGCTTCGCACAATCGGCATGTCTGAGCGCCGCCCAAGGGCCAGCATGATGCCAATCGGCAAGGCGGCTATCATGCCCACCGTGGCCAGCAACAGGGTCAGCATAAGGCCGCCCCAACGATTGGTTGGAATGCGCTCCAGACCGAAATAGCCACCGTGCAGCAGCACATAGGCAATCACCGGGAAAGCCACCAGGGCGAAGATAGCCACCCAGCGTTTGAAAGGCAGGCGGGGAATGGCCAGCCAGGCAATCAGTGCAAAGAAACCGGCAAATATAATATTGGCCCGCCAGGTTTCCTCACTCGGGTAGAGCCCATAGATAAACTGTCCGATACGGGCATTTACAAACACCCAGCAGGCGCCCTCGCGGGAGCAATCGTCCCGACTGGTCCCTATCCAGTCCGCATTGATAAAGGCCCACTGTACGCTGGGTACGAACAGAAGATAGACAATATACAGGCCAATCAGGGTAAACAGCGAATTGATCGGGCCGTTGAACAGGTTGGCGCGAAGCCAGGCAATTGGGCCAATCACGCTTTTGGGAGCCGGCCGCTCGGTGATCATGTCACGATTATGAATCATTCTGTTATCCTCAGCAGGCCTAGCGTTCAACCAGCGCCACGCGGGCGTTGAACCAGTTCATGAACATCGATACCAAAAGGCTGATGGTGAGATACACCGCCATGGTCATGGCAATCACTTCAATTGCCTGCCCGGTCTGGTTGAGGGTTGTGCCGGCAAACACAGAGACCAGATCGGGGTAACCAATCGCCGTGGCCAGTGACGAGTTCTTGATCAGATTAAGGTACTGGCTGGTCAAGGGTGGAATAATGACCCGCAGGGCCTGTGGAATGATGACCAGTTTGAGGACCAGGTTACGTGGCAGGCTCAAGGCCTGAGCCGCTTCGGTCTGGCCGTGGGAAATGGCCTGGATACCTGAGCGGACGATCTCGGCGATAAACGAGGCCGTATAGATCGACAGTGCCAGCCACAGGGCAAGAAACTCGGGGATAACGGTAATGCCGCCGCGGAAGTTAAAACCACGCAGCTCGGGCATTTCCCAGGTCACCGGCACGCCGGTCGCGATCAGCACCACCAGCGGCAGGCCAAAAATCAACAGCACAGCCAGCCAGCCCGCGGGGATTCGCTTGCCCGTCGCTTCATGGCGGCGCTTGTTCCAGATCACCAGCGCAATACTCATGGCTATGGCCACCAGAAAAGTTGCAGGAATCAGGCCAAATCCGGATTCGAACAGCGGCTGGGGCAGGTACAGGCCGCGCACATTAAGGAAAATGGCCTCGCCAAAGGCCATGCTTTCCCGCGCACTTGGCAGGGTACGCAAGACAGCGAAATACCAGAAAAAAATCTGTAACAGCAGAGGGATATTGCGGAAAGTCTCGATGTAGATATTGGCCAGTCGCGCAATCAGCCAGTTAGGTGATAAGCGCGCAATCCCGACGGTAAAGCCGATGAGGGTGGCGGCTAACACGCCCAGGCCACCTACCAGCAGGGTGTTCAGCAGGCCGATAACAAAGGTGCGCCCATAGGTGCTTTGCGAGGAATAGTCGATCAGGCTCTGAACAATGCCAAAGCCGGCGGTATTACTCAGGAAACCAAACCCGGTGGTGATCCCACGTTCGGATAAGTTGTCCTGAGTATTACCAATAATATAAAGCAGAAAGGCGGCAACGGCAGCAATCAGCAGTAGCTGAAAGATAAGCGCTCGTTTAGCCGGGTCCCGCCAGAAAGGGGGCTTTTGGCCTGCCGGGCGAGGCGTGGATTTTACAGACATGGGTAGCGTCTCCGAGGCACAAAAACACGATCAAGAAGCCCGCCTTGCGGCGGGCCTGGGTCATACGAGACGCTTAACGGATGGGCGGAGCGTACTGCACGCCGCCATCGATCCACAGCGCATTGACACCGCGCTCAATCTGCAAGGGTGAATCCATGCCGACATTACGGTCGTAGCTCTGCGCATAATTGCCTACCTGGCTGATGATGTTATAGGCCCAGTCAGCTTCCAGTCCCATGCCTTCACCATAGTTGCCATCCTGACCGAGCAGGCGCGCGATATTGGGATCTTCAGAGGCCATCATGTCGTCAACGTTTTCACTGCTGATGCCATATTCTTCTGCGTTAAGCATGGCAGAAAGCGACCATTTGACGATATTGAACCACTGATCATCGCCCTGGCGCACCGAGGGGCCAAGCGGTTCCTTGGAGATCACGTCACTCAGCACTACAGAGCTGTCCGGGTCGTCCAGCTGAATACGCAGGGCGGCCAGCTGTGACGTGTCTGAGGTCAGGACATCACAACGTCCTGCCTGGTAACCGCCAACAGTCTGCTCTGAGGTATCAAACACGATGGGGTCGAACTCCATATCGTTGGCACGGAAGTAATCGGCCAGATTGAGTTCGGTAGTCGTGCCTGCCTGAACACAGATGGCAGCCCCATCAAGTTCCGAGGCGTCAGTAATGCCCAGGTCACGATTGACCATAAACCCTTGACCATCGTAGAAATTGACCCCAGCAAAGTTGATTCCCAAGGTGGTGTCGCGGGTGGTGGTCCAGGTGGTGTTACGCGACAGCACATCGACTTCACCGGATTGCAGCGCGGTGAAACGTTCTACGGCGTTGAGGGATACATATTCAACGGCATCGGCATCACCCAGTACAGCAGCGGCGACCGCACGGCAGACATCCACGTCCAGGCCTTGCCAGTTGCCATCGTCGTCGGGTGCTGAAAAACCCGGAAGGCCATCACTGACACCGCAGCGAACTTCACCGTTTTCCAGTGTGTCTTCAAGTGTGGATGCGTGGGCATTGGACATACTGGCCAGCGCCAGCGCACCCGTGGACACTGCAAGAACCAGACTTTTCTTGTTTAGCATGGGAATTCACCTTACGTGGTTAAGTATCATTATTTCTTTTGTTGACTGCATGCCAAGGCATGTGTCTAGAACCTAGCAAGGAAAGTGCCATCAAGGGTATGGTTCTGGATTCAGCGCTTTTCAACGCAAATTATTCTCTGTCAGAGACACACTTGCGAAACATTTTTGCTCGCAAGTGTACCGTTTAGACCTTTGTCTTCACCAAAAAGGTGCATGCGTTGGCCAGAATGGATCAGCCGTCTGGCGTTTCACCCAGCGCCTGGCGCATGAAAGGAGGCAGCACCAGCGCACTGCGGTGGGCGTCGACCGTGTAATACTGTAACGGCATGGCATGTTCGCCCGCCGCCGTTTCACGGAAGGTTTCGACCGAGCAGTCTTTGCCTGCCAGGGTAACACTCCACCAGCCAGAGGGGTAAACCGGCTGGGGAAACGGCAAGGTCGCGACGCTGGAAAAACCGGCGTCACGCATATCCCGGCGTAGCTCCCGGATAATGGAGCCACTGTGGTAAAGCGGTGATTCACTCTGCTGCACCATGACACCACCCGGTTTCAGGATGCGGTGACAGCGGGTCAGAAAATCGGTCTTGAACAGCCCTTCTGCGGGGCCAACCGGGTCAGTGGAGTCGATAATCAGCACATCAATGCTTTCATCTTCCGCGTCATCGACCCATTTGACGCCGTCAGCAAACAGTAGCTCAGCGCGGGGGTCGTCATTGGCGTCTACCAGTGCCGGAAAGAAGCGCTCCGCCGCTCTGGTGACTTCTTCATCAATGTCAATCTGGGTAACGTGACGGACGCCCGGATGGCGCAACACTTCTTTCAGGGTGCCGCAGTCGCCGCCGCCAATGATCACTACCCGTTCAGGTTGCTGATGGGTGAACAGCGCCGGGTGCGCAATCATCTCGTGATACAGGAAATTGTCGCGATCAGTCAGCATCACACAGCCATCCAGCACCATCAGATTGCCAAACGTCTCGGTGGCGTAGACTTCCAGGTGCTGATAGGGGCTGTGTACATTCAGTAGCTTCTCGCTGACCTTCAATGAAAAGGCACTGCCGTGGCGGTCAAAGACCTCGGTAAACCACTGGTTGTCAGCAATCGGGTTCATTGAACGCTGATCTCCCTGTGATACTGAGGGCTGAGTTCGTGCAGCGCTTCCATGAAGGCGGTCACGTTGTCCGGGTTGGTGAACTGGCTGATGCCGTGGCCCAGATTGAATATATGGCCAGGGCCGTGGCCATAGCTTTCCAGTATCCGCGCAACTTCGGCACGGATGGCCGATGGGCGCGCAAACAGGACGTTGGGATCAAGGTTGCCCTGCAAGGCCACCTTATGGCCTACCCGGGCGCGTGCATCAGACAGCTCAGTTGACCAGTCCAGCCCCAGGGCATCGGCGCCGGCACAGGCAATATCTTCCAGCCACTGGCCGCCATTCTTGGTAAACAGAATCACCGGCACGCGGCGGCCATCGTGGTCGCGAATCAGGCCGGACACAATCTGTTCCATATAGCGCAGTGAAAATTCACGGTAGGCCGGGGTCGACAGGGTGCCTCCCCAGGTATCAAAAATCTGTACCGCCTGGGCACCCGCGCGAATCTGGGCGTTGAGGTAGTCCGTCACCGCATGGGCCAGCTTGTCAAGCAGCTGATGCATGGCATCCGGCGTATCGTACAGCATGGTTTTGACGTGGCGGAAATCCTTGCTCGAGCTGCCTTCGACCATATAAGTGGCCAGCGTCCAGGGGCTGCCGGAAAAGCCGATCAGGGGCACGCTGCCATTAAGCTCACGGCGTATGGTGGAGACAGCGTTCATGACATAATCAAGGTCACGCTCGGCGTCCGGTACTTTCAAGGCGTCAACCTCGGCAGGGGTGCGTACCGTCTTCCTGAATTTAGGGCCTTCGCCGGTGACGAAATACAGACCCAGGTCCATGGCATCCGGAATGGTCAGAATGTCGGAAAATAAAATGGCGGCATCCAGCGGATAGCGCGCCAGCGGCTGCAGGGTGACTTCGCAGGCCAGATCCTGGTTGCGGCACAGATCCATGAAGCTGCCGGCATCGGCCCGGCTGGCGCGATATTCCGGCAGGTAGCGCCCGGCCTGGCGCATCATCCAGACAGGCGTGCGGTCGACGGGCTGGCGCGCCAGGGCGCGCAGAAAACGGTCATTCTTTAACGCTGAGGTCATAACATAGCTCTTGGAAAAGTAAACAGTGACGCAATTATAGGTCAGCAGGGGCGCCGGATGATATGGCAAGACGCCGGGGAATGCGCGGCAAAGACGCCCACTTCCTGATAACATGGCCAACAACTTTAGACACCGCCAGACCTGAACGGGTGTGCTGACACCGAGGTAACCTGTGACGATTCGTTTTATTGCTGCTTCCCGGCTGCCCACTCCCTGGGCCACATTCACCATGCATGGCTTCGAGGATGACGCAACGGGCAAGGACCACATTGCCCTGACGCTGGGCGATGTCACCGGCGACTCGCCGGTACTGGGGCGTGTTCATTCTGAGTGCCTGACCGGCGATGCGCTGTTTTCGATGCGCTGCGATTGCGGCTATCAGCTGCAGGAGGCGCTAAAGCGCATCGCCGAGGAAGGCCGCGGCGTGCTCTTCTATCTGCGTCAGGAAGGCCGAGGGATTGGCTTGCTCAACAAGATCCGCGCCTACCATCTGCAGGATGAAGGCGCGGATACCGTCGAAGCCAATGAGCGGCTGGGCTTTGGCGCGGATATGCGCCGCTATGATTTATGCGTGCCCATGCTCGACCATCTGGGCATCACCGCCCTCAAGCTGATGACCAATAATCCCCGCAAGGTGGATGCGCTGACCCGCGACGGCGTCAATGTGGTGGAGCGTTTGCCGATCACCACCGGCCTGAACCCCCACAACGAACACTATCTGACCACCAAGGCGGGCAAGCTTGGCCACATGATGGCGCTGGAAGACTTCAAACACGCCAGTGACGTGGATATTGAGCGTAAGGGGTAAGGGTGATGAAGCGTACTTCAGGAGCGGGGTGATCGCGCAATTCAAGACGTGGGGCTTGGAGAGTGCGGGCGGCGAATAATCGGCCACCGGGAGAGATCCATGCACAACGCGCCAGAAACACAAGGCGAATTCAGCGTTATTGAAGAGCGCCTGAACAGTATTTCCCACGCCATCGGGGCCGTTCTTAGCCTGGCAGGTCTGCTTACCCTGGTGATATCCGCGAGCCTGGCAACCCACATCAACCCGTGGAAGATAGTCAGCCTGAGCCTGTATGGCACCACACTGGTGGTGCTCTATATTACCTCAAGCCTTTATCATGGCTTGCCGCATCGGCTGTGGAAGCAGCGCTTTCAGCTGCTTGATCACTGTGCGATCTACCTGCTCATTGCAGGCACCTATACGCCTTTCCTGCTGGTCAATATGCGTGGCTCCACGGGCTGGCTACTGTTTGCCCTGGTATGGTCGTTGGCATTGATGGGTATTTTTTGCGTATGGCGCTGGCCAAACCGTCTGGCGCTGCTGCGCGTGACGGTCTATCTGGTCATGGGCTGGATGATCGTGCTGGTCTGGGAAGACATGGCCGCCAGCTTATCGTCGACAGGCATCGTGCTGTTGGCGGCGGGTGGCATTGTGTATACCCTGGGTGTCATTTTTTACGCGGTCCGTGCGATTCCCTACAACCACGCAATCTGGCATTTATTCGTCATGGGCGGAAGCGTGTGTCACTACCTTGCCGTCTACAATGACGTTTTGTCTTATAAGGTCCTTTAAAAAGCCTGTTGACGCTATTGTCGGTCACCGTGCATCAATACCGGCTAGGTGCCGCGTGCCTCGCGGATCCGTTCATAGGCATTACCGATTTCGCTGGTGCGTGCCTGGGCCACTTCGCGCATGCTCTCTGGCAAGCCCTTGCCGGCCAGTTTGTCCGGGTGGTTCTGGCTCATCAGGCGGCGGTAGGCTTTCTTGATCTCGGCATCGCTGGCCTGGTCCGAAACGCCCAATACCCGGTAGGCATCCTCCAGCGCTTCCTTGCTGGCGCCCTGTGAGTTGGCAGCCGCGCCGTGGAGCATGGCTTCAATCTGCTGAACTTCGGTGTCGCTGCAGCCAATTCCTCGCGCGACCCGCAGGATCATCTCATGCTCGGCGGGGTGCAGCTGGCCATCTGCCGCGATGGCGGTGAGTTGCACCTGCAGGAAGACCTGACGCAAGGTCGGCTGACGCTGGGTCAGGCGGTTAACCTTGGCCAGCTCCGCTTCCAGGTCGAAGCTGTCAGCGCGGCCACGTTCAAACGCTGCCTGAGCGTTGGCGCGAGCCTTTCCCTGCAGGTGCATCTGGTCGAACAGCTTTTCCGCAACGCTCAGCTCATCGTCGGTCACCTTGCCATCCGCCTGACACAGACAGCCCATGACCGAGAAGATCGATTCCAGAAAGCCCTCCTGAATCTGGCGTCGGGCAGCGTTCAGGCGGCGGCCGATATATCGGCCCAGCCCCCAGCCAAGCCCGGCACCGATCAGCAGGCCAATAACCCCCCCAAAGGCCAGGCCGATCAGGCCAAACACGATGATCAGAAATATCATGATATTCTCAACTATCTAAACGTTAAACATTGCAAAGTTACGCCAGTCGCGCACGGATGGCGTGTTCAATGCCATTGACATCCAGGGCGCAATCGCGGAGCAGTTCAGCGGGCGTACCGTGCTCCACAAAGTCATCTGGCAGCCCCAGGTTGAGCACTTCCACCTGAACACCTTCAGCCGCCAGCAGTTCATTGACGGCACTTCCTGCCCCTCCGGCGACCACGTTCTCTTCCAGTGTCACCAGCAGGTCGTGCTCATCGGCGGCGTGGAGGACAGCGTTGCGATCCAGCGGTTTGACGGAACGCATGTTCAGGTGGGTGGCATCCAAACGCTCGGCCACTTCGGCAGCGGCGGTATTGAGGCTGCCGAAGGCCAGCAGCGCAATGCGCATGCCGTCCGCCTGGCTGGTACGTCGCAACTGGGCTTCCCCCAGGGGAAGGGGGTCGAGGTGTGTCGGAACCTCACTGCCGGGCCCCGTCCCACGCGGATAACGCACGGCCGCGGGCCCGGCATGGTAATAGGCAGCGCTCAGCATGGCGCGGCATTCGGCTTCATCTGCCGGGGTCAGCACCACCATGCCGGGAATACAGCGCAGGTAGGCCAGGTCCAGGCTGCCGTGGTGGGTGGGGCCGTCCTCGCCGACCAGGCCGGCACGGTCGATGGCAAAGGTGACATCCAGATTCTGTACGGCGACATCGTGGATCAGCTGATCATAGCCGCGCTGCAGAAAGGTGGAATAGATGGCTACTACCGGCTTCATGTCCTCACAGGCCATGCCGGCGGCCAGAGTCACCGCATGCTGTTCAGCAATGGCCACATCGTAGTAGCGCTCTGGGTACTCACGGGAAAAGCGTATCAGGTCAGAACCTTCGCGCATGGCCGGGGTGATGCCCATCAGGCGGCCGTCTTCTGCCGCCATATCGCACAGCCAGTCACCAAAGACATTGCAGTACTTACGTGGTGCAGGCCGGGGAGAGGAAGGTTTGGGTGCCTGGGGCGTTGGCTTGCTGGCATTCGGGCGTTCCAGCTTGGTAATCGCGTGATAACCGATGGGGTCAGCCTCGGCAGGCAGAAATCCTTTGCCCTTACAGGTCTTGATATGCAGAAACTGGGGGCCGTCCAGACCCCGCAGGTTCTCGATCACCTGGGTCAGGGTATCAAGATCGTGGCCGTCAATCGGGCCAACATAGTTAAAGCCCATTTCTTCAAACAGGGTCGCCGGGCTGACCATGCCTTTCATATGTTCTTCGGTGCGTTTGGCCAGTTCCAGCGCGCCGGGCAGGTGCGAGAGAACCTTCTTGCTCTCTTCACGCATCTTCAGGTAGGGCTTGCTGGCCAGCATCCGGGCGAGATAGGTGGCGATACCACCCACATTCTCGGAGATCGACATCTCGTTGTCATTGAGAATAACCAGCAGATTGGCGTCCACATGGCCGGCATGGGCCAGGGCCTCAAAGGCCATGCCAGCGGTCAGGGCGCCATCGCCGATAATCGCACACACCCGCCGGGGGTGTTGCTGGGCCTTGGCGGCCAGCGCCATCCCCAGGGCGGCAGACACCGAGGTGCTGGAATGGCCGACACCAAAGGTGTCGTATTCGGATTCGGCGCGGCGTGGAAAGGCCGCCAGCCCGCCATGCTGGCGAATACTGGTCATGGCCTCGCGGCGCCCAGTCAGGATCTTGTGGGGATAGGCCTGGTGGCCAACGTCCCAGACCAGGCGGTCCTCAGGGGTGTGGTAGACGTGATGCAGGGCAACACTCAGTTCTACCACACCCAGGCCAGCGCCAAAGTGGCCGCCGGAGACACCCACGCTATACAGCAGGTAGGCGCGTAGCTCATCCGCCAGCTGGTCAAGCTGGCGCAGGTGCATGGCCCGCAAGGCAGCGGGGTGATCAAAGGAGTCGAGCAGCGGCGTGGCCGGGCGCTCGCGGGGAATCTCATCGAACAGCTTCATGGGCACTCTTTTGTAAGGACCGTTTTCAGGGACCGCTTTCAAAGACCTTTGGTAACGATATCGTGTTGCTAACGGTGGTCATTTTCAATGGTCGCGCTCGATCATGTAATGGGCCAATTCGGCCAGCGGAGCGGCGGTCTCGCCAAGCGGTGCCAGTGCAGCAAGCGCTTCCTCGGTCAGCTGGCGGGCTTTGTGTTGTGCGCCGACGAGTCCGAGCAGCCCCGGGTAAGTGGGTTTTGCACGGGCGAGATCAGCACCGGATACCTTGCCTAGCGTTTCTGTATCACCGGTAACATCCAGAATGTCATCGTGAATCTGGAATGCAAGGCCAATACGCCGAGCGTAAAGGTCGAGGGCCTCCAGGCGAGGGTCCGCTGCCTCAACCGCCACCAGCCCACCCAGGCGCACCGCTGCCTCAATCAGCGCCCCGGTCTTATGGGCATGCATGTAGGCAAGGGCATCCACATCCGGGTGGCCACCCACGGCTTCAAGATCCAACGCCTGGCCAGCTACCATGCCATCCCGTCCGGCTGCCTGCGCCAGGGTGTGAAGCATGGGGCCGAGTCGCGGGTGTGGCTGTCGGGCCAGCACTTCGAACGCCAGGGCCTGCAAGGCATCACCGGCCAAAATGGCCGTCGCATTGTCATAGGCTTTATGTACCGTGGGTTGGCCACGGCGTAAATCGTCATCATCCATGTCGGGCAGATCATCATGAATCAGCGAGTAGGCATGGATCAACTCGATAGCGGCAGCGGGACCATCGAGTAAGCGTTCATCAGCGCCGAGCGCATGGCCGGAAAGGTAGACAAGCAGCGGTCGCAGGCGCTTGCCGCCTACCAGCAGGCCGTGACGCATGGCCGCATCCAGGCGCGGGGCAGCAGGCTTGCGCGCCTCAAATAACCCGTTCAGGGTGGCGTCAACGCGCGTCTGGGCATTCTGGCGCAGCGCAGCGAGAGAGGAAGTAGCGGCTACCATGGGGGGTGATCCTTGTGGCCGGTGTCGCTGTCAGGCGCGTCGGTACTGGTCTGGTCAGCGCGTTCGAGCGGGTCAAAGGGTTCCATTGCCGGGCGGCCCTGAGTGTCTTCGCTAAGCGCGCGGACTTTCAGTTCCGCTTCATCCAGGCGCTGCTGGGCTTCGCGGGTCAGGCGGATGCCGCGTTCAAAGGCGCTCAGGGAGTCTTCCAGCGACAGGGCGCCAGACTCCAGCCGCTCAACGAGGCTTTCCAGCTGCTCGACCGTGGCGGCAAAGTCTTGTGATGAAGAAGTGTTAGGGTCATTCATGGCCAGCCTACCGTATCTGCCTGGATCCTGTCGGCGCTTCAATATGCACCAACCTGCGTTGGCACTAGTATACACCGAGGAACCCATGCCGCGTCTGCCCACCTTGGCATCAATCTGTGCGGTTTTCATGCCGTTAGAGGATACTTTTCATCCCTTGGCAGCTACTTGCCCGCTGTGGGTGTGCTAATATATGCCCCCTTTGTGAACCTAACCACGGCGCGAGCCGCTGACCAAGAGGTTGATTCAGCCATGGCCAAAACGTCCCTGGAAAAAGGCAAGATCAAGATCCTGCTGCTTGAGGGCGTCCACCAGACTGCGGTGGACAATTTTCATAACGCGGGTTATCACAATATCGAACATCTGCCGACATCGCTGGATGAAGAGGCATTGATCGAGAAAATCCGTGATGTGCACTTTATCGGTATCCGTTCCCGCACCCAGCTCAACGAGCGCGTGTTTGCGGCAGCGGAAAAGCTGGTCGGGGTGGGCTGTTTCTGTATCGGCACTAATCAGGTTGACCTTGAAGCCGCACTCAAGCGCGGCATAGCGGTATTTAACGCGCCGTACTCGAACACCCGTTCGGTGGCTGAGCTGGTGCTGGCTGAAGCCATCATGTTGTTGCGTGGTATTCCCGAGAAAAGTGCCCGGGCCCATCAGGGTGGCTGGCTGAAATCGGCTAAGAACTCCCATGAGGCGCGTGGCAAGACCCTGGGTATTGTCGGCTATGGCAACATCGGTGCCCAGCTCTCTGTGCTGGCAGAATCCCTGGGCTTCAATGTCATCTATTACGATGTGGTCACCAAGCTGGGAATGGGCAATGCCAACCAGGTGGGGTCACTGGAAGAACTGCTGGGGCGCTCTGACATCGTCAGCCTGCACGTGCCCGACCTGCCTTCCACCCGCTGGATGGTGGGCGAAAAAGAAATTGCCGCCATGAAGCCGGGCGCGGTCTTTATCAACGCTTCGCGGGGGAGCGTGGTCGTGATTGATGCGCTGGCGGAAGCGGTCAAGTCTGGCAAACTTAACGGTGCGGCTATTGACGTCTTCCCGGTCGAACCCAAGGGTAACGACGAAGAGTTCGAAAGCCCGCTGCGCGGTCTGGAAAACGTTATCCTGACCCCGCATATCGGTGGTTCCACGCTGGAAGCCCAGGAAAATATCGGTATTGAAGTGTCCGAGAAGCTGATTACCTACTCGGATAATGGCACCACCGTGACGTCGGTCAATTTCCCGGAAGTCGCCTTGCCAGCCCACCCGGACAAACATCGCCTGCTGCACATCCACGACAACGTGCCGGGGGTGCTGTCGCAGATCAACCGGGTGCTGTCCGAGAATGATATCAATATTTCCGGCCAGTACCTGCAGACCAACGACAAGGTTGGCTATGTGGTCATTGATGTGGACAAGGCCTATGGCCCACCGGCGCTGGAAGCCCTCAAGCAGGTTGATCACACCCTGAAACTGCGTGCGCTGTATTCTGCACAGAACAGCTGATACTCAACGCACTGACCCGACGGGCACTAGCCCGCTGACAAGGCCCTGCCTGCGGTTACCCGTCAGGTAGGGCCTTGCGGTTTTTACGGGATGCACGAGCGGCCTGTTCCGCGTAAAATGCGCGTTTTTGATCCGGTCCGCCCTTTACGCGGGCGACCACCTGGAGCGCATCATGACCCCTACGACGCAACCCCCGCCGATTGTGGTGGCGGCCCTGTATAAATTCGTCACCCTGGACGACCCCGCCGAGCTGCGCGAACCCTTGCATCAGGTAATGCTGGATAACCAGATCAAAGGCACCCTGCTGCTGGCCAGGGAAGGCATCAACGGCACGGTAGCCGGACGCCGGGAAAACATCGACGCCCTGATAGACTGGCTGAGCAGGGATCCGCGCCTGGCGGACATTGCTCATAACCCGGCTTTCTATAAAGAGTCCTTCTGCGATACGCCGCCGTTTTACCGTACCAAGGTCAAGCTGAAAAAAGAGATCGTCACCCTGGGGGTGGCGGACATCGACCCTAACGACACTGTCGGTACCTACGTTGAGCCGGAAGACTGGAACGCGGTAATCAGCGACCCTGAGGTGCTGGTGATTGATACCCGCAACGATTACGAAGTGGGCATCGGCAGCTTTGAAGGCGCCATTGATCCGCAAACGGCCTCTTTCCGCGAGTTTCCCGACTATGTGCGGGAACACTACGACCCGGAAAAGCACAAGAAAGTCGCCATGTTCTGCACCGGGGGCATTCGCTGTGAAAAAGCCTCCAGCTTCATGCTCAAGGAAGGTTTTGAAAACGTCTATCATCTCAAGGGAGGCGTGCTCAGCTATCTTGAGAAAGTACCGGAAGACGAGTCGCTGTGGCGCGGCGACTGCTTTGTGTTTGATAACCGCGTCAGCGTGCGCCACGACCTTAGTGAGGGCGATTACACCCTGTGCCATGCCTGTCGCCAGCCGCTGTCGGTTGACGACCGTGCCAGCGCGGCGTTTGAGCTGGGCGTTAGCTGCCCCCACTGCATTGATACCTTGCCCGAAAAGACCCGTGCAGCGGCGCGTGCCCGCCAGCGCCAGATTGATCTGGCCAAGGCGCGGGGCGAACCGCACCCTATCGGCCGAGACCTGAGCAAGACACTCCGACGCACATCCTGACAAGGGTTGTCGGGCGCATTATGCGGCAGGGGCATTCGCCTTTCGTCGCAGGTTGCCCGCAGAGCGGTATGAAAGCGCTAGACTGCCAGCATCATCCATACCGCTGAGGGAGTATCGCCTGATGACAACAACGACAACGAGTCCTTCAACCGCCGCGGCCAGTAATGACGCCTCGGCCTCATTACTGCTGCGTGAAGACACCCAAGGCGTGATCACGCTGACCATGAATGCGCCCAAAAGCTTCAATGCGCTTTCCGAGGATATGCTGGCTGCCCTGCACGCGGCACTCACGGATATCGCCGCGGATGAGAGCGTGCGCTGCGTGGTGCTGGCCGCTGAAGGCAAGGCCTTCTGCGCGGGCCACGACCTCAAGCAGATGCGTGCCAATCCCGAAAAGGCCTATTACCAGACGCTGTTTGCACGTTGCAGCGAGGTGATGCAGGCGATTGTCAACCTGCCAGTGCCGGTGATCGCCCGTGTGCAGGGCATTGCCACGGCTGCGGGCTGTCAGCTGGCCGCCAGCTGTGATCTGGCTGTGGCAGCAAAGCGCGCGCGTTTTGCTGTCTCGGGCATCAATGTGGGCCTGTTTTGCTCGACCCCAGCGGTGGCACTGTCTCGCAATGTGGCACGCAAACGCGCCATGGAAATGCTGCTGACCGGCGATTTTGTCACTGCCGACACTGCACTGGACTGGGGGTTGATCAATCGGGTGGCCGAAGATACTGAACTGGACGCGGCCGTGGCCGAGCTCACTGACAAGATCTGCGCCAAGAGCGCGGTGGCTGTGCGTACCGGCAAGGCCATGTTTGGCCGCCAGTTGGCCATGCCGCTGGAAGAAGCCTACGCCTTTGCGGGTGAGACCATGGCCTGCAACATGCTGGCAGAAGACGTGGCAGAAGGCATTGATGCCTTTATTGGCAAGCGCCATCCTGAGTGGAAGCACCGCTAGGCGCCCGGCGGCTCCCGAATGGAAAACATTTCCGCAAACGCGACAGCCAGGCGGCTGCCGCGTTATCCTGTGTCCATTGCGCTGCCCGTGAAAGAGGCTGATACCTCTTTGGACAGCAGCGCCGAGGGAACACCCTAAAGGAGACAGCGGAGTGAATGAGGTAAAGCGCAGAACCGCCGGACGACCCGCCAGCAATAACAAGGTCAGCGGTGGCCATAGTCAGTCATTGGTGCGTGGCCTGACACTTCTGGAATACCTGTCGTTAAGCCCGCGTGGGCTGGCGCTTTCTGAACTGGCGGAAATGGCCGAGCTGGCGCCCTCTACCACCCATCGGCTGCTACAGGCGTTGCAAAGCCAGGGGTTTGTCAGCCAGGAAAATGAGCAGGGTCTATGGCGGATTGACGTCAAGACGTTCCGTATCGGCAACAGCTTTCTGGAAGCCCGGGATTTTGTTGCCACCAGCCGCCCCTATCTGCGCCGCCTGACCCAAGAAAGCGGGGAAACCGCGAATCTCGGCATCCGTGATGGCAGCGCCGCCGTGTTTCTCGCCCAACATGAATCCCCGCAGATGATGCGCATGATTACCCGGCTGGGCTCGCGGGCGCCACTGCACGCTTCCGGGGTCGGCAAGGCACTGCTGGCCTGGATGGCCGATGATGAGCGCAATCAGTTGTTGGCGCGCTACGAGTTGACACCGGTCACGGCCAATACATTGGCTACCCCAAGGGCTCTGGCGCAGGAAATGGCCAGCATCCGCCGTGAGGGGTTTGCCTGTGACCGTGAAGAGCATGCCATTGGCCTGCACTGCGTCGCGGCCTGTATCCATGATCAGCACGGGCACCCGCTGGCGGCCATCTCGGTGTCCGGGCCGGTGGCGCGTATTCCGGATACCCGTCTGGCTGAGCTGGGCCAGCTGGTAAGCTCAACGGCGGCCGAAGTGACCGCCCAGCTGGGTGGTCATCTTCCGGCAACCTGGTAACGACAGCGTGCATGCTGCCGCCAAGCGGTTAGCACTGGCATGCTGAGCCTGTTTCTGGTGGCCCTGGCAAGTGCCACCCTGCTGCCCGGTGGGTCGGAAATCTGGCTGGCGCGGCTGTGGTGTCTGGGGGAGCCGGTTGTCTGGCTGTGGGTGGTCGCGACATCGGGGAACACGCTGGGCAGCCTCACGAATGTCTGGTTGGGCCGCTACGCACGGCGCTTTCAGCATCGGCGCTGGTTTCCGGCCACCCCCGAAGGCCTGGACAGGGCAGAGCGCTGGTATCATTGGCTGGGTGAGGTCAGCTTGCTGCTTTCCTGGTTGCCCGTCGTCGGTGACCCCTTGACGGTACTGGCGGGCGTTTTTCGCCTGCCCTGGTGGCGAGCGGTTTTGTGGATAATGATCGCCAAGGGGGGCCGCTATGCCGTGGTGCTGCTTTTGGCGCATCACTGGCTAGCGCCACTTTGCTGAGGGATTTGGCCATCGGCTATGCAAATGTCACATAAGAGCGTGTTAATCTAAACTGTAAAATCCAATCACACATTACAATCACCCATGAGGTAGCTAAGTGATGCCACTACGACTTTTGCCCTGGCTAGGCATCTGGCTGTTGATGACCTTCGTTACGCTAACAACACCAGCACTGGCGCAAACAGCAGATAATGCCGCTGAGAACGATCAGGCGTCCTACAGTACCCTGGCGGATCTGCTTGAAAACAGGCAGTCACGTCAGGAGCTGATCGATCTACTGCGCAACCAGGCAGCCGGTGTCGGGGATGAGTCGTCATCGGCTGCGCAAGGCAGTGATGACGAGGAGGCCTCCATTCCTCGTCAGATTGCTGAAATGACCAGTAAGATCGTCAGTGACGTCGGCGAACAGCTGGAACAGGCACTCTATATCGTTACCGGTCTCTTTACCGGAGAAGGCGGAGGAACCTTCGACTCGTCCGCCTTTATTGACGCCAGTATCAATCTGGGGATGGTGGTGTTGGCGACATTTATCCTGTTCGTTGTTTTTCGCCAGGTATGCCGTCCCCTTTTCTCAAAGCTCAGTCTCTGGTCTCGGGATGGCTACGGGTTGACACCCGTGCTGCGTCTGATTCTCTGCGTGGCCGTGGCAGCCTTGATTGATGTATTGATCGTGGCCTTTGCCTATGTCGGAGGTAATCTGATTGCTACCTTCGCCATCGGTCAAACGGGCGATCTGTCCACCCGGGCCTCCCTTTTTCTGAATGCCTTCCTAGTGATCGAACTGATCAAGGCCGCTGTGCGGATGTTGTTCTCCTCACGCTATGAGGGGTTGCGTCTGCTCCCCGTGCCAGCCAATGAAGCCTCCTACTGGAACCGTTGGCTGGCACGCCTGGTCGGTATGGTGGGCTATGGGCTGATGGTGGCGGTACCCCTGGTCAATTACTACCTGGCACCCACACTGGGTCAGGCACTGGGTACGCTCATCATGGTGTTTGCCTTCATCTATGCGGTGACGGTGATACTCAAAAACCGCGTGCGCCTGCGCGACAACATCAATGACCTTGCCCGCAGCTCCAGCTTTACCGCCAGTCGTGTCACGTTGCAGCTGTTTGCCCGAACCTGGCATCTGTTTGCGTTGCTCTACTTCCTGATGGTCTTTGTGTTGACCCTGACGCGTCCCGTTGATGCCTTGCCCTTTGTGCTTTTTGCCACGCTGCAGACCCTGTCAGCCGTGGTCGCAGGTATCCTGATATCGTCGTTCCTGACCCAGACCATCGGGCGGCGTATCACGCTTTCCAGCGAGTTGCGTCAGAAACTGCCGCTGCTGGAAAAACGTCTGAACAGCTACGTGCCTAACGGACTCCGGGTACTGCGCAGCATTATCGCCATCCTGGTGATCATGGTGGTGCTGGACGCCTGGGGGGCCTTTGACCTGCCTGCCTGGTATGCCTCGGAAAGTGGTACCCGGCTGATCAGCAAACTGATTAATGTCACCTTTATACTTATCCTGTCCATTGGCATCTGGCTGGGCCTTGCCAGCCTGATCGAGCATAAGCTGAACCCGGATACCGGCAGCGGAGAGCCGACGGCACGAGCCAGGACGTTGCTTAGCCTGTTCCGTAACGCCCTGGCAATTGCCGTGGTCACCTTGACCGGCATGATCGTGCTGTCGGAAATCGGTATTAACATCGGCCCCTTGATCGCCGGTGCCGGTGTGTTGGGTCTCGCCATCGGTTTCGGTGCCCAGAAGCTGGTGCAGGATGTGATCACTGGCATCTTCATTCAGGTGGAAAACGCCATGAACGCTGGCGACGTGGTGACCGTGGGCGGCATTACCGGCACGGCAGAAAAACTCAGTATCCGTTCAGTGGGCATTCGTGACCTTTCCGGTACCTATCACATCGTGCCATTTTCCAGTGTGGATACCGTCTCCAACTACATGCGTGATTACGGTAACCATCTTGGTGAGTACAGCATTGCCTATCGTGAAAGCATCGATGAAGCGGTGGAGCAGCTGCACCTGGCCTTTGAGGATCTGAAAGCCAGCGAAGAACACGGCTTCAAACTGCTGGCACCCCTGGAGGTACCTGGCGTGGTGGCACTGGCCGACAGCTCGGTCAATATACGGGTGGTCATCAAGACAACGCCGGGCGATCAATGGGCGGTAGGGCGCGCCTACAATCGTCTGGTCAAGCTGCGGTTTGATCAGGCCGGCATCGAGATTCCCTTCCCGCACACCACCATGTATTTCGGTGCAGACAAGGCTGGCAAATCTCCCGCGGCGAACATCCGCGTGCTGGACGCCATGCCCGACAAGAAGATTGACGTGCGTCAGGATGATCCAAAACATAGCATCCAGACATCCGTTGACGCGTCGAATGCCAACCCTTCAGGAGATGAAGGTTAATGAGCGTCCAGCGAAAGATGTGGTGATTAACAAGGCCGTCCACAAGACGGCCTTGTTGGTTAACGCCGAGACGGGGTCAGCCAGGATAGTTTTCCGAGTGGCGGCCCTCGAGGTTGATGCATTCGCCGCCATCGACAAACAGGATCTGTCCGACGACAAAGGCGTTATCCAGCAGATAGTGCAAGGCCTGCACCAGATGGTCCGGATGCCCCTGACGATCCGCCGGAATCCCCTCGATACGCCATTGGATGTAATCGCTGGTGCGCTGGGAAGCCGGCAGCACCACCCCGGGGGCAATCCCGTTGACCCGCAGGCGTGGGGAAAACTCCAGCGCTGCCATGCGGGTCATGTCGGCCAGGCTCTTCTTTGACAGCAGATAGGCCGCATACGGATACTGGTGATAGGTCACCTTGTTATCGATGATATTGACCACCCGGCCCTCGTCGACCGCATCAGCAAAATGGCGGGTCAGCAGCAGCGGGGTAAACATATTGACGCGAAACTGGGTTTCCAGCATGGCCATGTCTGTCTGGGCAATGGGGGCAGGCTCATAGGCGGACGCGCTGTTGACCAGCACGCCCAGATGAGGGAAGCGGGCCTTGACGCGGCGCACAAGCTCGCCCAGATCATCCTCAGCGGCATTGCTTAGAAAGTTACAGCTGAAAATCTCGCAGGCACGGCCGGATTCGCGGATAACCTTTGCCGCCTCTTCTGCTTCCTGGCGGGAGCTATTGACGTGCAAGGCAATATCGTAGCCAGCCGATGCCAAGGCTTCAGCAAAGTGGCGGCCAAGGCGGGTGGCGCCGCCGGTAATCAGTGCTGCCTGAGCGCTCATCGTGGTGTCCTCGTTGGTAAAAAAATGCATTTGAAAGTGGCTCATACTGTCAGCGTGAGGCAAGCGTTTGTCAATAAGTTGTACAGCACTTGCACAAAAAGCAGGAACCGTTAGGCTAATATTCTTTTCAATCTTCGAGGATGTTGATCATGTCGCAAGCGCCCGCACAGGCCAACCCCGACCGGCACGAATGCGTCATCTCGATCGGGTCCAATATTGACCCCGACTATCACTTTGCCCAGGTCATCAAGATACTGGAGAAAGAATGCGATCTGCTGGCACGTACCCAGCCGATCCGTACCACACCCGTGGGTTTCCAGGCTCAGCCGGATTTCCTCAACAGTGCCGTGCTGGTCGCGACCTCGCTTGAACGATCCGACTTCAAGGCGTACCTGAAAGAGGTGGAAGATCGATTGGGGAGAGTGCGTGGGCCGATCAAATCCGGCCCGCGGACCATGGATCTGGATATCGTGGCCTGGGACGGCAAGGTCGTGGATGAGGGCTACCCTCAGCATGACTATGTGCGCGAGCCCGTTGATGATCTGCTGGCACAGGCCGGGCGTAAACTGCTTGATAGATGAAGGCGGGAAGGCTCACCCCACAGCGGCTGGGGGGTGAGCGGGCAGGTGCGTTGATCAGTCGATAATGCCCTGTTCACGCGCCATGGCGTAGGCCGCCTGAGGACCCTTCCACAGCGAGGGCAGAATGATCAGTGATACCGGAATGGCGGTAATCACGATGAACTGCTGGAGGACGCCAATCTGCCCTGCGCCCATGTACAGCAGGATGGCCGCCATCAGCGCCATGGCAATTCCCCAGAAGGCACGCAATATTCCGTTGGGCCGGTCATGGCCTGCACTGACCATGGCAATCGCGTAGCTCATGGAATCGCCGGTGGTGGCCACGAATATGGTGGTCAACAGCAGGATGGCCAGGGCCATCAGGGTACCGCCGGGCAGCGCCTGGGCGACGGTCAGCGTGGCGACATCAAACTGGAAGTTGTTGAGCGCTTCCGTCAGGTCAATCACCCCCGTCAGCTGGTAATAGATGCCCGAGCCGCCCAGCAGGGTAAACCACACGGTGGTGGCAATCGGGGCCAGAACCGCGACGGCCAGAATCATCTCGCGCACTGAGCGGCCACGGGAAATGCGTGCCACAAAAATGGCCATCAGGGGCGCATAGCCGATAAACCAGGCAAAGAAGAAGACCGTCCACCACTTCATCCACCAGGCCGGCGCCGTATCTGCCGTCATGGTGGCCATGTTGAAGAACTCGCTCACGTAGGCGCCCATGCTGGCGGCATAGGTGTTCACCAGGAAGAGCGTCGGGCCAAAGATGACAATCACGGCGCCAATCGCCAGGGCCAGAAACACGTTAAAGCGGCTGAGCATCTGAATGCCCCTGTGAACCCCACTCAGTGACGATGCCACATAGACGCTGGCCAGCAGCGCCAGGATGATCAGCTGGCCGATATAACCCTCCGGCAGCCCAAACAGCTCATGCAGGCCGAAACTGACCTGGGTGGCCAGAAAGCCAATCGGCCCTACGGTGCCGGCGACCAGGGCAATCACACAGCAGGCATCGACAATGCCGCCCAGTGGGCCCTGCATCAACTGCTTGCCGAACACCGGAAAAAGCAGGGTGCGCGGCTGCAGCGGCTGGCCCTTGACATAGTGGGCATGGGCCAGCACCACGGCGGTCAGCGAGCCCAGCACCGCCCAGGCCAGAAAGCCCCAGTGCATGAAGGACTGGGCCAGGGCACCGCTGACCGCTTCCGCCGTACCGGCTTCAGTATCAAAGGCCGGCGGGGTAACCACAAAGTGATAGACCGGCTCGCCCGCGGCGAAGAAGACGCCGCCGCCGGCCAGCAGGGTACACAGAATGATGGAGAGCCATTTGAAGGTGCTCATTTCCGGCGTATCAAGGTTGCCGATCTTGGCTTTGGCAGCGGGCGTGAGGGCCAGGCCGATGGCGATAAAGAAGGTCGCGATCAGCAATAGCTGGAAGTAGGTGCCCAGGGTCAGCGCTGTCCAGGCAAAGCCCGAACTGATGCTGTCAGCCACCAGGTCGATATCAAACAGCGACATCAGCAGAAAGGCGATAATAAAGCCAACGCTGAGTATCAGGACAACAGGATCACCCAGGGCGCGGAGGCCACCAGGTTGAGGAGGTTCGTTCGGGGAGTGAGGCATCAAGGCCACCGTTTATGTTGGTTTGTTTAAAGCAGGGGAGTAGTAAGCGACAAGGCTTCAGGAGGGTCTTGAAAAAGACCAAAGAGCGGATAACGGCCAGGCTGGCGTGCTTCAGCCGTTAAAAACGTCAACAATAAGACGTGTAAAAAAAAGCGCCATTCATTGAATGGCGCGGATTTCGGGCATGATAATAACAAGTGGTTAGACGTAAGTCGAGCCTTACAACCGCAACGTCAGGGCAATGTCAGGGGAGCAGGCAATGAATCTGGTATTTCTGGGTACCTCGGCGGGGGTTCCTACCAAGGCAAGGAACGTGTCCGGGCTCGCCCTGCGGGAAAGCCAGGGTAAAGGGTGGTATCTGGTGGATTGCGGTGAGGGCACCCAGCATCAGGTTCTGCGCACCAAACTGTCGCTCACCTCATTGAAAGCCATTTTTATCAGCCACATCCACGGCGACCACTGCTATGGGCTGCCCGGCCTGCTGGCCAGTGCGGCCATGCACAGCCGGCAGGCGCCGCTGACCATCGTGGCCCCTGCGGCTATCAGAGCGTGGCTGGAAGCCACCTTCGAACAGACCCAGCTGGGGCTGCCTTTTGCCCTGGAATTCATCAGCTGCGACCCGCTGCCCGACGTCGAATTCGGGCAAATCACCGTAGCCACCGCCCGGTTGTCACACCGGGTGCCCAGCTACGCCTACAGTTTTACAGAGAAGCACCCCGAGGCGGTGCTGAATGTCGAAAAGCTGCGCCAGAAGGGGGTGCCAAGAGGCCCTTTATGGGGCCAGCTGAAGCAGGGGATGGATATCGAGGTGGCAGGTGAACGCCTGACAAGCGATGCGTTTCTGACACCCACTCATCCGCCCAGAAAAATTGTGATTGCCGGCGACAATGATCAACCGGCATTGCTGCGTGACGCCTGCCAGGGGGCCCAGGTGCTGGTACACGAAGCCACCTACAGCCAGGCCCTGGCCCATAAAGCCAGTGAGGTGGGGCATAGCGATGCCCGGCGCGTGGCGGCTTTTGCTGAATCCGTGCAGCTGCCACACCTGGTGCTGACCCATTTCAGCCCACGCTATCAGCCTGGCAGCCAGGGGTCGCCTTCCATCGAGGATCTCCGCCGGGAAGCGGCAGGCGCCTATTCAGGGGGGCTGCACCTGGCCCGGGATCTGGCGGAATACCGCCTGGACAAGACAGGCCACCTGGCCGAAATGACGGCTGAATAGGCGTTCAGCGTCAATGGCCTGACCAGCCCATCAGCATGGGTACGTACACCACCAGCAGCAGCACGCCGATCAGCCCGAGAAGGTACGGAATGATTGCCCGGGTGATCTGCTCCAGCGGTAGCCGGGTGACGGAGGAGGCTACGTACAGGTTGATCGCCACCGGCGGGGTAATCATGCCAATAGCCAGCCCCATAACGATGATCAGCCCGAAATGAATCGGGTCAATGCCCAACTGCAGGATCAAT
This sequence comes from Halomonas sp. BLK-85, assembly GCF_044792155.1. Classification (NCBI taxonomy): domain Bacteria; kingdom Pseudomonadati; phylum Pseudomonadota; class Gammaproteobacteria; order Oceanospirillales; family Halomonadaceae; genus Halomonas; species Halomonas sp. BLK-85. Next base: position 2,974,349 of record NZ_CP087731.1, on the reverse strand, counting down.
GGCAGCAGTACCGGGGTGAGAATGATCAGGGCGCTGGCGGTCTCGATAAACACCCCGGTCAGCAGAATGACCGCAACGATCAACAGCATGATGACGTAAGGGTTTTCTGACAGCGACAGCACCGATTGGGCAATCGCACCGGGCACCTGCCAGCTGGAAAGCGTCCAGCTCAGCACTGCCGACATGGCAATCACCAGCATGATCACTGACGTAGTGATCGCCGAACGGATCAGCACCTGGTAGACCGCCCTGGGTGTCAGGTCGCGGTAGACAAACAGCGAGACCACCAGGGCGTAGTTGACTGCCACTACCGCCGCCTCTGAGGGTGTAAAAATCCCCGAGAAAATCCCCCCGAGGATAATTACCGGCGTCATCAGCCCCCAGCTGGCATCCTTGAAGGTGCACCAGATTGTTGCCAGCGACAGCGCCGTGCCGTGGGGGTACTGGCGTTTGTAAGCCTGAGTGATGGCAATCACCATCAGCCCAAGCCCCATGGCCACGCCGGGAATAAAGCCGTTCAGGAACAGCTTGGACACCGACTGCTGGGCAATCACGGCATAGATGATCATGGGCACCGAAGGCGGGATCACCACGCCAATGGTGCCGCTGGCGGCAATCAGGCTGGCCGCGGAGGCCGGGTCATAGCCCTTGCGCTTGAGCTCTGGCACCAGGCTGGAGCCTACCGCCGCGGTAGTGGCCGCGCCGGAGCCGGAAATCGCGGCGAAGAACATCCCCGCCATCACCGAAACAATCGACAGCCCGCCGCGCATAAAGCCCACCAGGGCATCGGCAAAGTTGACCAGCTTCTCGCTGACCTTGCCCTGGGCCATCAGGTCACCGGCGAGGATAAACATCGGCACGGCCACCAGCGCAAAGGAGTTGATGCCCTGAAACATCTGCTGGGTCACCACCATCAGCGGCACGCCGGATTGAGACAGTGCATACAGGGTGCTGGCGCCAATCGCAAAGGCAATCGGCACGCCGAGCAGCATAAAAAGGAAAAACAGCCCGAACAGCACCAGCGTCATGGGGTGCCCTCCTTGACCACCCGGGGCTCACCGTGGATCAGGGTTTCAAGCATATCCACCAGGGTGTACCAGGCCATCAGGGCGGCACACACCGGCATGACGGCATAGATATAAGTCATCGAAATGCGCAGCGAGGCGGATTTCTGAAAACTCTGCACCTGCATATAGCGATAACCGATGACGATCAGGCTGACCAGCAAGGCCAGCACCACGGCCAGCGCCACCAGCCGGGCAACCCGCCGCGCCGCCAGAGGCAAGGCATCGACGGCAAAGGTCACGGCGATATGGCGGCCGCGCTGAAAGGCCAGGGTGGCCGCCAGAAAGGTCATCCATATCAGCAGAAAGCGGGCGACTTCCTCTGTCCAGCCCACGGCGGTAAACAGCACCCGGGAGATAATCTGCAGGGTAATCACGCCAATCAAGGCCGCCATGCAGGCAAAAACAGCGGGCTGGATGATGGCATCCAGCCCGCGTTCAATGCGTTGCAACAGCGCCAGTAGCGGCTGTGCTTTGGCCATCACTGTGCCAGCGCCTCCTGAATGCGGGGCAGGTAATCACCAAACTGTTCGCCGTATTTTTCATATACCGGTGCGACGGCATCCTGGAAGGCGCCCAGATCCGGCGAATCATTGATCTGCATGCCCGCTTCACGCAGGGCGGCCAGCTGGTCCGCTTCCATCTCGGCATTCATCTGGCGTTCGTGCTCGGCGGCTTCCAGAGCGGCGTCTTCAATAACCGATTGCGCGGCTTCCGGCAGCTGGCTCCATACCGGCATACCCATCACGAAAATCGCCGGCGCATAGGTATGGCGAGACAGCGTCATATGCGCCTGTGTCTCGTTCAGCTCAAAGGAATGAATCACGTTGACCGGGTTTTCCTGGCCATCAATGGTGCCCTGCTGCATGGCGGTCAGCGCTTCTGTCCAGGCCATGGGGATGGCGTTGGCGCCCAGCTCCCGGAAGGTATCGGTGTATACCGGGTTTTCCATCACGCGGATACGCAGGCCATCCAGATCAGCCGGCGAGTTAACGGCGCGCTCGCTGTTGGTCAGGTTGCGGAAGCCGCGCTCGGCATAGGCCAGCCCCTTCAGGTTCACCTCGGAAAGCTTGTCGAGCAGCTCCTGGCCAATCGGGCCATCCAGCACCGCATACGCGGCTTCATTGGAAGGGAACAGGAAGGGCAGCTCAAACACCGCCATCTCTTCCACAAAATTGGCTACCGGGCCATTGGTGATCACGCCCATATCCACGGTGCCGATCTGCATGCCTTCCAGCAGGGTGCGCTCATCGCCCAGCGAGGCGTTGGGGTAGATCTCGACATCCACCTTGCCTTCCGTGCGTTCTTCCACCAGTTCTTCAAACTTCAGTGCGGCAATATGAAAACCATCCTGCTCGTTCACCACATGCGCCAGGCGCAGGGTGACCGGCTCCATATCATCAAAGTCAGCCGCGTTGGCGCTGCCAACAATGGCCAGGGAAACAGACAGTGCCAGCGTATTCAGTGCTAATTTTTTCATTATAGGAATCTCATGTTTTTGATAAGGGATAGACCAGAATCATTCAACACGTCAGAAGCATGCACCAGCACGCACTAATCTGGCAATACATCGTCAGCACACCGCTGGACACCAACCGCCCGCACAGGTAGCATACGCAACCACTGTGCGCCCGTAGCTCAGTTGGATAGAGTATCGGCCTCCGAAGCCGAGGGTCGCAGGTTCGAATCCTGCCGGGCGCGCCAACCTATTTAAACCCCCCGTTGCCAAGGGCCTACGCTACTGCGTGGGCTTTTTTTTGTGGTTTTGATGTATTGCCCACACTGGTACCCACAAGCGCCTATTCCAAATCGTTTTGCATCGGTGTTAGTTGGTTCAGATAGTTTTTAATGGTGTTGCAACCGGAGATTGGCCGGATGCCGCCTGGCTGTGTAAACCCACAGATACATACCTAATAGCAAGCACTGTCTCAACAGCCCGCAGATGCGGGCTGCCCCTCTCTTGAATCCCCTTACCACAGCTGCAGTAGCGTCTTGTGTGGCGTTGCGGCCAGCGTTATCAGGAAACGGATGCGGGCTAAGGGTCATGAGGCCACCGTTATGACTTCCCTGCTCTGAGTGCCTGCTACCCGGGCAATATATACGAAAGTATTTTACATTATTTTATTTTTATACATTGTTTGTACAAGGTGCGTTGTCTTGCTGAAGCTGGGCCTAAATACTGTAATTATCAGTTTTTTACCTTATACAAAAATGATCGTCGCGTTCCCGTCTGTGGCGATGCCAAAAGCCACGCCTCCGCCTGCCTGCAAGATACTTATAGCGTTGTGCAAAATTATCCAAGCGTAACTTTAGAGTAGCGGTGATGCTATGCCATGTAAGCGGTCGGAAAGGCCGTTGCGTCGTAACTCAAGTAACTTAAGTTGATTGTCGAACACCTGGGAGAAAAGACATGAACACGTTAATGCAAGGGGTCGAGCGTTTCTGGAAAGACGAAGAAGGCGCGGAAGTGGTTGAGTGGGTGCTGGTTTGTGCCTTGATCGTAGCGGCATTTGTAGCTGGATATGCGGCTTTAGGCGACCGGATTACTGAAGCATTCACAAATATTACTGCAGGGTTTGATGAAGTAGGTACAAGCTAGGCTAGATTATTAATTTCTTTGCACAGGGGTGTGCCTCTTCACCCCTTTATAGTTTTTGAGTATTAATGTGTACATTTCGCTTTTTTTAGCTTTCTTTTTAATCATTCTGGTTTGGACTGCTGCCACTCAAGATATTCTTCAGCGCAGGATATCAAACGCTATTGTTCTATGCGGAGCTGCTGTTGGACTGTTATTGCAGGTGTCGCTAACAGGTTTGAATGGCTTATTGACTGCAACCTATGGCTTGTGTGTGGGGCTTGTAGTTTTTATGCCTGGCTATCTGATGGGCTTTACAGGCGCTGGTGATGCCAAGTTAATGGCGGCTGTGGGTACTTTTCTGGGCCCTTTAGCCACCTTTCAGGCAGCATTGGCCAGTATTCTGGCGGGATCGGCTATTGCTGTTGGCTATATCCTGTTCGCGGTTCTGTTTCGCCAAACGGCGTCGCCCATGGCGCGCTACGGGCTGATGGCAAAGACGTTTATTGCCACGGGAAGGCCCCTTTATATTGCGCCGGAAAAGGGTGAAGTAATGGGCCAGAAGTTTCCTTTCGCGGTCGCAATTGCAATAGGCACGACGGGGTGGATGATCTGGCAATGGCCGCTGAATTAGTGGTTGGTTAGAGACGTCTCAACGTGCAGCGGCTATCGTCAGGCCATTCTTTTATCAAAAGTAACATTGTGTGAGGTTGGCCATGCTTCAGGAACGGGTGCAACAGCAAGAGGGCATTTCCGATAGCCAGGCAGCGGCCAACCGCGCGCCGCGCCCCGGCACGGTAGCGGAAACCGGCCTGTCGCTGCTCTTCCTGGGGGATCTGCTGGCCAAGCAGCTTTTTGAGCAGGGCGTTCTCGACCTGCGTCAGCTAAGCCGCGAGACGGCCTTGGCCGGCAGCGTTGTGGAAGAAGTGTGTCGTTTTCTGCGCGAGGAAGGCCGTGCTGAAGTCCGCGGCCAGGGAGGCGGTGGGGCGCTGCGCTTTGCGCTTACCGAACGCGGCCGCGCCTCGGCACTCGAGGCGTTCAACCGCGACGGTTACAGCGGCAAGGCACCGGTCACTCTGGAGGCCTACAACGCCCGGGTGCGGGAGCAATCGCTGACCAATGTCGGGATTAACCGCGCCACCGTGATGGCAGCCTTTGCCGATACCGTGATTGATACCGCCCTGCTTGACCAGTTAGGCCCCGGCCTGCACTCCGGTCGTGCCATGTTTATCCACGGCCCGCCCGGCACCGGCAAAAGCTATATTGCCCGCCGCCTGGTGCGGCTGCTGGAAGGCGACGTACTGGTGCCCCACGCCATTCTGGTGGGCGGCAAGGCCATGCGCTGCTTCGACCCCGCGGTACACCAGAGCCTGGAAGACCCGGCGGAGCCATCGACTGCCGCACAGCTTTACCTGGAAAGCGGCCACGACCCACGCTATGTGCGCTGCTATCGCCCCTGTGTGGTTACCGGTGGAGAGCTCACCATGGAACGTCTGGACGTCCAGCATGATGCCACCACGCACATTCATCAGGCCCCGGTGCAGCTGCTGGCCAACAATGGCATGTTGGTGATTGACGACCTGGGCCGCCAGCGCATGTCGCCTACCGAACTCTTCAATCGCTGGATTGTGCCGCTGGAAGAGCGAAGAGATTTCCTGTCGCTGGCCAACGGCTATCACTTCAGCGTGCCGTTTGATGTGGCGCTGGTCTTCTCTACCAACCTTGATCCTTTCGCGCTGGCCGATGCCGCCTTCCTGCGCCGCATTGGTTACAAGGTGCGCTTTGCCCCCCTGGAGCGGGTGGCCTACCTGACCCTCTGGGAGCAGCAGTGCAAGGCGCAGGGGCTGCCGTTTGAACCATCGCTGGCCGAGTTCGTCATCGACGAGCTTCACGCCCGGCAGGATGTGCCGCTGCTTGCCTGCCACCCGCGTGACATTTTAAGCCTCGCCCAGGATCAGCTTGAGTACCAGGGGCTTTCCGCCCCGGACCGCGAGATTCTGCGCTGGGCCTGGCAAACCTATTTCGGTGAATTCTCACCTGCCGAGGATGCAAGCACCGCCAACATGAGGGATGCACCATGAAACGCAAAGGTATTTTTGTCATGTTCGCGCTTTCGCTGATCATGGCGCTGGCGGCGGCTATAGTGGCCCTGAACATCATGGAAGAAGACGGCGAGGAGGAACTGGCGGATGTCGCTCAGGTCGTTGTCGCCTCAATTCAGGTGCCTTTTGGCGCCACGGTAGAAGCCTCTGACCTTAAAGTCGTCGACATGCCGAAAGATGTCGTGCCGTCCAACAGCTTCACCGATATCGACAGTGTGGTGGGGCGTGTCAGCAATCAGGTGATCTACAGTGGCGAGGTGGTGATTGAGGAACGGGTGTCCGAGCACATGGGCGGTAGTGCCCTGGCCTCGATGCTTGATCCTGGCATGCGGGCAATGAGCGTGCGTGTTGATGATGTCGTGGGGGTGGCGGGCTTTCTACTGCCTGGCAACTTCGTTGATGTGCTCTCCACCCAACGCAATGGCAGCCGCAACAGCGTCGAAACAAAAACCGTGCTGAGAAACCTCAAGGTGCTGGCTGTGGACCAGATTGCCGGCCAGGAACGTGACGGCCCGGTGATCGTCCGCGCGGTGACCCTGGCGGTAACCACTGAACAGGCTGAACAGCTGGTTCAGGCCACCCAGGAAGGCAAGGTGCAGCTCACGCTTCGCAACCCCCTGGAAAAAGAAGACGCCGATAACGACATGATGGCGGCAGAACGCTCGATATTGAACGTCCCAGAAACAGAAGATGTGGCGCGTGAAGATCCGGCGCCGCCACCCAAGCGGTCTACTACCCCGGTGCAACAGCGTGTCACCGTGCTACGCGGCACTCAGTCGAGTTCAGTCAACGTCAGGAATTAAAAACATAGGTGCCGGTGCTGTTTATCTCTGCAGCACACGCAGCATCCATTAGGGGACATATCACTATGATGATCAGCAACATGCTCAACTACCGCCACGCGATGCTGCGCGGGTCGAGTCTCCAGGCGATGACGACACAGGGTGTGCCAAGGAGCGCCATGGTCGGGGCATTCAAATGGCTGGCCCTGGGGCTTGCGTTGATGCTGTCGGTGGGGGGGAGTATGCAGCTCATGGCTCAGCCGCGGGCCGATGACGCGAATGCTCGGCACCTTGCCATGCCGATGGAGGGGCGTGAGGTATCGGTGGCCGTGGCGATCAACAAGGGGCAGGTGTTGAAGTTCCCTCGGCCTGTGCGGGTTGTCTCGGTGGGTAATCCTGACATTGCCGATATCGTGGTGATGGGTTCACGCCAGCTTTATGTCCTCGGCAAGTCTACCGGTACCACCAACGTGGTGCTGTGGGATCGTTCCGAAAACGTCGAGGGGGCGATCAACGTCACTATCACCCATAACCTTGAGACCCTTAAAAGCCAGCTGCATGAACTGCTGCCGGGCGAAAATATTCAAGTTCGCTCCGCTCAGGATGGCATCGTCCTCAGTGGCGAAGTGTCCAGCGCTGAGCGTCTGGAAACCGCCATGCGCCTGGCGAACCGCTTTGCAGGCGGTGAAGAAGGCGCGGTGCTTAACCTGATGCAGGTCGGCGGTGCCCAGCAGGTCATGCTGGATGTAAAAGTTGCGGAGGTTTCACGCTCGCTGGTCAAACGCCTTGAGGCGAACTTCAATGTGTTTAATGTCGGGTCCTCGGCGCTGCGAATCGGTGGGGTTAGCGGCGGGGCAAGCTTCCCGGATGCCGGCGTAGGCAATGTTTTCAACAGCAGCGGTGCCACACCCATTGGCCCTGCCATCGACGAGTTTGCGCCGGCCACTGCAACTATCGCCGATACCGGTATTTTTGCCAGCTATCAGCGCGCTGATTATCTGCTCAACCTTGTGCTGGATGCGGCGAGCCGCGATGGGGTCGCCAAGATTCTCGCCGAGCCCAATCTCACCACACTGACCGGCCAGCCAGCGGACTTTCTGGCCGGTGGTGAGTATCCGATACCGGTACCCCAGGGTGATGGCCAGGTGGCGATCGAGTACAACGATTTCGGTGTGGGGCTGGGCTTTCTGCCCGTGGTGCTGGATTCCGGCACCATCAACCTCAAGGTGGATGTCTCGGTTTCCGACCTGGTGCCCGCCAACAGCCTACAGGTGGGCGTTGGTAGCGGGGTAGATAACCAATTCTTTGTGCCGGCACTGACCAAGCGCAGTGCCAGCTCGACGGTGGAACTGGCCACCGGCCAGACCATTGCCATTGCCGGCATGCTCAATGAGAGCCTTCGCGAGAACGTTTCCAAGATGCCGGGGTTGGGCGACGTGCCAGTGCTGGGTGCGCTGTTTCGCAGTCAGGAGTTCGTCAAGGAGCAGACCGAGCTTGTGATTTTTGTCACCCCGCGCCTGGCCCGCTCCTTCCGGCCTGAAGAGGTGCGCCTGCCTACCGGCTCTTTTGTGCCGCCCAGCGATCTGGAATTTTACCTGCTGGGGAGCTTTCAGCCTGTCGATACGGATGATAACCCGCGGCCTCGCCCGTCAAGTCTCGACCTGGAGTTGATGTCCAACCGCGATGAGGGCGGCACTGAGGGGCGTTTTGGCCATGATCTCTAATCGCCACCAGCATCATTATTTCAACCGTACCGGCGACCCAGCCAGGGAGAACACCATGACAAGCCTTGATAGAGCCTTTACGCGACACCCCTTGCGCAGGACTGCCGAGCGGTTTATCCGACCCGGAGTGAGCGCAGTAGGGTGGGGCTTTCTCATTCTGGCACTGGCAGGGTGTATGGCGCCGCGTCCAGGGGAAGATCTACCGCCTTTTGGTGACAGCGTGCGCCACACCAAAGCGCTCCAGACTTACGAGCCCGGCGACGAGGTGCCGCCTTTGCAGGGGGCAAAGGCAGTTGATGCCATGCGCGTCTATCGCCTTCCGGCCTCAGGGGGCGGTGAGGCCCCCAGTTCCACCCCATAGGCGATTCACTCTTTCAGTAACAGGCAGGTAACAAGATGCGCAAACGGCTCCAGATACTATTGGCAGGAAGGGAGCAGGGCGAATTAAGCGCCCTTGAGGCGCTGCTGTGTAGCCAAGGGGACATTCAGGTGACTTCCCGATTAATGAGGCAGGATAGTATCGATCCCCTGGAAGGGGTATCACCCGCGCCAGATGCATCGATACTGATAGTGGGAGAGCATCACTGGGAAGCCGAGCTGACTGCGCTATGCGAACGACCGGCCAGTGATCGCCCGCCGTTGATGGTAGTAGGGCCCAAGGGCAACGTGGACTTGATTCGTCTGGCGATGCGCGCCGGTGCCCGCGATTTCTTTTCGCCGCCAATCGACGACGGCGAGATTATCCAGTTTCTGCGCGAACTGACGCGTGATCGTCCTGTAGAGGCGGCGCGGGCCATTCGCACCACCGCCGTGATCAATGCCAAAGGCGGCTCGGGCGCCAGCCTGGTAGCCGCCAATCTGGCTCACAGCCATGCCCGCGATGGACTCGGCACGGTGCTGGTGGATATGGATGTCCAGTTTGGTTCCCTGCCGCTGTATTTCAATCTGGTGCCTGACCATGGCCTGGTGCGCGCCCTGGAGTCCGTCGACAGCCTTGATGCACTCGCGTTGGAAGCCTACTTACAGCGCCATGAGAGCGGGCTAGCGCTGCTGGCTTCATCACCGGGTGACCATCTGGGCCTGGGGGAAGTGCCCGAAACCAGGGTTGAGCAGCTGTTAAAGGTGCTGAGCAGCGCCAATGATGAGGTTGTGGTTGACCTGCCCCGCTGGCTTAACGGTGCGACGGCATGCGTGCTGGAGCGTGCTGACAATGTATTGATGGTCATGCAGCAAAGCGTTGCACACCTCCATGATGCCAAGCGCTTGCGCGACATTATGGTTCATGAGCTGATGATTCCCGCCTCGCGGATCAGCATCGTGGTGAATCGTTTTGACAAGAAAAGCGACATTGGGCTAGGAGCCATCAGTGATGCACTGCCGGGCCTGACGCTACGGACACTGCCCAATGACTTCAAGCGTGCCAGCCAAAGTATCAATGTGGGCAGCCCTTTGCGTGATCTGGCGCCGAAAGCACCGCTGACACGCCAGCTCAAGTTGCTGGCCCAGGCTCTGGAGGCGCCCTTGGAGGCTTCATCACCGGGGGCTAAATCCGCAGGGAAACGTTCTTTTCTGCGCTGGGCGTTACCAGGAAGATGATGAACTCAGGCGGCGGCCATAACAAGAGCACGGATTATCCATCAGGAGAACAGCTATGAACCTGCACGAGCGCACGATACCGCAAACTGATGGCGAGCTTCGGTCCAGCTGGGCCAGCCGCGGCGCCGGGCGACTTTCGCAGGAAGAGCAGGCGTACAAGCAGAAGCTCTTTCGTAAGCTGGTCAAAGTGATGGACCTCACCCTGCTGAGTAGCCTGGCTGAGCGCGAAGCGCGCTTGCAGGTGCAGCAGGTGTGCGAGTCGCTCATGCAACAGGAAACCCTGCCTTTCAATGCCGGAGTGCGCCAGCGCATTGTCACCGAACTGCAGGACGAGGTTCTGGGCCTGGGCCCGTTGGAGACGCTGCTGGCCGATACGACCGTCTCGGATATTCTGGTTAACGGCACCACGCCCATCTATGTGGAGCGGCGCGGTAAGCTGGAACAGACCGCCTTACGCTTCGACAGCGACGCGCACCTAATGAGCATTATTGATCGTATTGTCTCAAGCGTGGGGCGGCGCATTGATGAATCCTCGCCGATGGTGGATGCGCGCCTCAAGGACGGTTCGCGGGTTAACGCTGTGATTGCGCCCCTGGCCATTGATGGCCCCATGCTGTCGATTCGTCGCTTCGCGGTAGAGCGCCTGAATATTGACAGCCTGATTGAGTACGGCAGCGTTTCGGCAGAAATCGCCAGGTTGATGGAAAAAGTGGTTAAGGCGCGCCTGAACGTGCTGGTGTCCGGAGGAACCGGCGCGGGTAAAACCACGCTGCTTAACGTGCTGTCCGGGTTTATTCCCCCCGACGAGCGCATCGTGACCATTGAAGACTCCGCCGAGCTACAGCTTCAACAGCCTCACGTGGGTCGGCTGGAGACGCGACCTCCCAACATTGAGGGCAAAGGCGAGATCGGCCAGCGTGACCTGGTGCGCAACAGCTTGCGCATGCGGCCCGACCGTATCGTGGTAGGCGAGGTGCGCGGCGGCGAAGCCTTCGACATGCTGCAGGCCATGAACACTGGCCACGATGGGTCCCTTACCACTATCCACGCCAACACTCCCCGTGATGCATTGACACGGATTGAAAACATGGTGGCCATGAGCGGTTACCAGCTGCCGGCGCATGCGCTGCGTTCGCAGATTGCTTCGGCCATCGACGTGGTGGTGCAAATCGAGCGCCAGGAGGATGGCGTGCGGCGTCTGGTCAGTGTGCAGGAGGTCAATGGCCAGGAAGGCGAAATCATTACCATGTCAGAGATATTTCGCTTCGAGCGTGAAGGCATTGATGCCGACGGTAAGGTGAAAGGTCGCTACATCGCCACCGGTATGGTGCCCAGCTTTCATGACTATCTCAAGCGCCGTGGCTTGGATCCGGGTCTCGAGATCTTTCAACCAACAGCGGGGGGGCAGCGGCCATGGATCTGAGCAGCCTGCTGGATATCAGCCTCTCCGATGAAGTGATTGTCATTGGCATGGTGTTTATCGCCGTATTTTTATTGATGCAGAGTTTTCTGGTACCCGCCTTTGGCGAGAACCGGCAGGCGCAGAAACGCTTGAAGAAACGGCTGCGGGCGATTTCCACCGACGCCAAGCAAGGCAGCAGCACGATCGTTCAGAGCAAGTATTTCAGGAAGCTTTCCCCTCTGGAGCGGATGCTGGAGCACCTTCCTGGCATGGAGCGCTTACATCAGCTCATCGAACAGGCCGGTCAGCAAACCCCTGCTTATCGTGTGGTGCTCTACTCTGTCTGCCTGGGTGGCATTAGTGGTGTGATCGGTTACTTGGTGTTGCCTCAACCGCAGATGGGCGTGCTGCTTGGTCTGGCGGTGGCAGCCCTGCCTTTCATGCGTCTACTGCGAGCCCGCAAGCGCCGCCTGGCGCGCTTCGAAGAACAACTACCCGATGCCCTGGTGATTATGGCCCGAGCCTTGCGGGCAGGTAATCCGTTCAGTGATGCCATGAATCTGGTGGCCGAAGAGCTGGCCGACCCTATTGCCGGAGAGTTCCGCACCGCTTTCATGGAGATCAATTACGGTGGCGACGTACGCGGTGCCCTGTTGGGGCTGCTGCGGCGTGTGCAGAGCGTAACGGTGATGATCTTTATTACCTCGGTGCTGATCCAGAAGGAAACCGGCGGCAATCTGGCCGAACTGCTCGACAACCTGGCAGCTGTGGTGCGAGATCGCTTCCGTTTCCAGCGCAAAGTGCGCACGCTTTCCGCGGAGGGGCGAATGGCCGGTTGGATCCTGTCGCTGCTGCCGTTCGTCATGGTGGGGCTGCTCACGCTGATCAACCCTGAATTCATACCCATGCTTACCGAGGACCCCCTGGGCCGACAGCTGGTCGTTGTTGCGTTTGTCATGGTGGTCATCGGCATTTTATGGCTGCGTAAAATTGTCCGCGTCGAGGTCTGAGGAGAAATGCAATGGAAACGCTCCTGACATGGCTGCAGCCACTGAATACGTGGCTTGATCATCCTGCAGCAGCCCAGGTGGGATTTGCTGCTTTGTTTGGGCTGGCCATCTTTAGCCTGCTTATTGCACTGACCATGGTGGTGATGGGGGTGTCCGATCCTTTGCGGCGTCGGCTGCGGAGCCTGGAAGCAAATACCGGCGAGCAATCAACCTCTGCGCCGTCAGGCATGACTGAGTGGCTTGGCCCCATGGGCGAGCGCCTGGTACCCACCAAGGAAGAAATCCGCAGCCGCATCGCGCTGGACTTGCGACGGGCAGGCAAGCGCTCGCCTGGCGCTATGAATCTCTTCTTCGGTGTACGTTTGCTGCTTACGGTGGTGCCTCCCTTGATCATGCTGCTCGTGCTGCCCTTCCTGCGTATCCCGCTGCATATTGGTGGCTTGCTGATTGCAATTCTGGCAATAGCCGGCTATCTGCTGCCGCGTTTTTGGCTGGATCGGGCGATTAAACAGCGCTCGAAGCGGCTTAGCCGTGGCTTGCCCGATGCCCTCGACCTGCTAGTGGTTTGCAGCGAAGCGGGGTTGGGTCTGGGAGCATCCATACAGCGTGTTGCCCGTGACCTGGAGATTAGCCACCCAGATCTTGCTGATGAATTACACCTATATACCCTTCAGATGGGAGCCGGGATGGATAATAGAACGGCACTGCGCGATCTGGAAGAACGCACCGGTGTCGATGACATTCGCGGCCTGGTTACCACCCTTCTGCAAAGCATGCGATTTGGCACCAGCATCGCCAAAACCCTGCGCCTCTTTGCTGTGGAACTGCGTGATAAACGCACCCAGCTGGCCGAAGAACGTGCCGCCAAGGTGAGCACCAAGATGTTGTTTCCTCTGATATTTTGTATTTTACCAAGTTTCATGCTCGTTACGCTTGGGCCACCGATACTGGGGGTTATCGCTGCATTTTCACGGAATGGATTGTGATGGTCAGGCGGCCTTGCCGCACTGTTTGAGTACTTAAGGAGTCCGTCAATGATGAATAAAGTCAAACAAGCGAGTTGTGTATTGCTGGTGTCCTTGGGGCTCGGTGGCTGTGCGACCAGCAATCAGCCGGCAGGCTCGGATCCATATGCCGCTCTGGACAGCGAAGGCTCTTCAGTGGAGTACAGCACGGCGTTTCCGGTTGCCTCGCCAGAGGAAGCCTACTCGAACGGGGCAGATGCATTGCGTGCTCAGGATCCTGATCGGGCGCTTTTCGAGTATTTACGCGGCTTACGTATGGAAGAGACCCCCAAGGCCGACCCGCTTTACCGGGTTGGGATCATTCATCACAGCCGGGGTAATCATGATCTGGCCGAGCAAGCCTATCGATGGGCACTGGAAGTGGATGACAGTCATCTAGGCGCGCGTACCGCCCTGGGGGTTACCTTGCTTGAACAGCAATCTTTCGATGCTGCCGAGCAACAGTTGCAACCCTTGGTATCCCAGGGTAACGCGCCTTGGCAGGCGTATAACGCGGTTGGCGTGATTGCCGATATGCGTGGTGACTACGCATTGGCACAGAGCCACTACGAGAAGGCGCTGGAGATGAGCCCTGATACCCCGCTGGTGTTAAACAATCTGGGCTATTCCCGCTACCTGGCAGGCGATTGGGAAGAGGCGCGGCGTTCGTTACGCCGAGCTGTAGGTGTTAACCCCGGCTATGAACTGGCCTGGCGAAACCTTGGCCTGGTCTATGCGCGAGAAGGCGACTTTGAAACCGCCGTTGAGGCGGTGGCACGCAATGGTGGGCGCGCCGAGGCGTTCAATGACATCGGCTATATCTCGATGCTTGAAGGCCGCTACGACGACGCCATGGGGTTCTTTGAGGAAGCCATGCGACTCTCGCCAGCCTATTACGTCACCGCCAGTCAGAATGCCCAGACGCTGGACAAGCTCATGCGGCGGTAGCAGTCGGTTGGATCAATCATCACTGGGATTGGATAGGTGCGGAGGCAGGCGTCATGAACAGGTATCGATTGCAAGGTAGCTCTCAACGCAAACAGCAAGGTAGTGAGACCGTTGAGTTTGCCATTTCGTCCACACTGCTGTTCATCATTCTGTTCGGCATCATTGAGTTCAGTGTGGCGTTGTACGACAAGGCTATTTTAACCAACGCCAGCCGAGAGGGTGCGCGAAACGGCATACTTTTTCGTCCTCAACCTCGTAATGAACCGTTAGATAGTACGTTTCAATGCGGCGAGGCTCAACAAGGTGAAGATGAATCTATTAGAGAAGCTGTTTGTCGCTATGCTGAACAGAACTTAATTTCTCTGGGTGGCCCGGCAGATATGCAAATTGATATTTCCCGATCTGACTCCGGTATGTCACCGGGTAGTGAGGTGGTCGTTACCATTGATTACCCTTACGATTTTCTTCTATTGCCAGGTTTTGTGGGTACTTTGGGTGACCTCATTGAAATACAAGCCGTATCCAGCATGCGGGCGGAATAAAAATGAAAACACAAAGCGGAAGTTCAGGAAGCCAAGTCTCAGGGGTGGGGAAACGCCAGCAGGGTGTGTCAACGGTGTTGGTGCTTGTCTCACTTCTCGGGCTGTTAGGTTTTGCAGCGCTGGCAATCGATGTGGGTAATCTCTTCGTCGCCAGAAATGAATTGCAAAATTCAGCGGATGCCGGGGCATTGGCGGGCGCTCGGTTTCTTTATTGCGAGGATGGCAGCCGTGTCAATGATGGCATGTGTGACGAAGTCATCGATAGCGCTGACCTGCTCGCAACCCTGGCGGCTGAGGACAATCAAAGCCAGAACAACAAGGTGGAGGTATTAAGCGCACAGAGAGGGCACTGGAGTTTTGCCAACCAGGCATTTACCCCCAACCCTTCACCGGATCCTGTCGACCTTGATGAGCAGACCACAGAACAGCTTGATCTCAATATAGATTTTATTAATGCAGTAAAAGTGGAGACAGGGCGTCAGGCAACGCCCGTGGAGACGTTTTTTGCCAAGGTGCTGGGCATTGGCGAGGTCGAGGTAACCGCTAGTTCGGTTGCTTATATCGGCTTCGCCGGTTCTCTTAGGCCCGAAGATGTCGATCAACCGATTGCCATGTGTCGTCAGGCCCTGCTTGAAGGTGATGCGTATTCCTGTGATGTGGGACGCTTCATTCCCGAAGGAGACCAGACCGGCGGCTGGACGAATTTCGAGCATGGTGATAGCGGTGCTACAAATTCTAATGAACTCAAGAACCTGATTTGTGGCGACGGTAATCCTGAAGAGATGAACTTCGGCGAGGACATTGCTACCAACAACGGTCAGGTGCAGGCCGCTTTCAAAGCATTGTACGATTGCTGGGAGAAGGAAACCGATAAAGAACGTTTATGGAGCATGACCTTGCCCGTTGTGGATTGCGAGAATGGCGTCGCTCCCAGTAATCCACTGGTGGGCGCAGTGGACCTGAATATTGCCTGGATCGTCGATCAAAGCAATAAGATTGACGACGATGCGCCAACGCAGATGGAGTTGCCTCCACGAGATGTCGATGACAGCTCCCCGGGCACCTGGAGTAATGACAATTCAAGTGGCGCTGCGCGTTGGGACGATTTTGTGGAAACGATGAATCTAAGAGATGCGGACGGGAGTCTGGCCACTTGGGACTCCCAATCCAAGGAAAGCGGGTGGCGACAGAAATCTATCTACTTTCTGCCTAGCTGCAGCTACCAGGAACCCAAGGGGCAAACCGGAGGCGAAAACTTCGGCATCCTGGCACAGATACCGGTACTGGTGAACTAGGGCCAGTTGACGTTTCATCATGGCCGAGACAAAGGCTGGCGTTACATTCGCTTTAAAGTTACTGTTTTTATTTAATTTATTTCATGAGCGACGTATTTGCGTCTACGGGGGGTGCTATTTGAGTAGCTGCGTGAAATCTGTCAGGGCCGACGTTGGAGGAGAGGGTTTAACCTTCGATACTGCATTAGCCGATTCTGCCGCCTCCAGTTGATAACGAGACGGCGGCTTACCAACATAGCGTTGAAAGGTGCGGGTGAAGTAGGAAAGATCGCGGAAGCCTACCGTGAAGCAGACGTCGGTAATAGAGACCTTGGGGTTGTCCAACAGCCGCATGGACTCGATGATACGCCGCTTTAGAAGGTATTCCTGAAAGGTGATTCCGGTCATCCGTTTGAAGAAGCGGCTGAATTGAAAGCCGCTCAGCCCGCAAAGTTCGGCTACGTCGGCTTGGGTAATCTTGTTGTGAAGGTTCAGGTCGATGTGCGAGATGATAAGCTGCACGCGCGCATTATCATTAACGGATCCCGAGCAGTGATGCCGTGCCTCAGGCGGAATGTTGCTCTGGACCTCGGCAACAGTGCGATCGACGGACACTGCTTTTTCCGGCAGACGCATGCCTCGCAGCGTATCCAAAACGGCCAAGAATCGCGTCATATCTAATGGGTGAACGAAGTAATCCCATACCCTGGCGCGGAAGGCCCATACAGCAAGCTGCTCGGAGTGAGCCTGAGTGACCATTAGCAGAGGCGTAGAAGGAAAGGCTTGTTTGGTATCACGCAGGCCCGAAAGGCCTTTGAGATCTGGATAGTCGTACTGAAAGCAGGCAGCTATGGGGGGGCGGCTCTGGATCAATGGGAGCGGATCCTGTTCAGGCGCCACGAGCTCAAGATGATAACCATGCTTCCTTAAAACGTCATGATAATCACTTTCAATAGGCTCATGCAGAGTTCGCAATACGACAAGTATGTAATTATGAACAGCCATAAGAACCTCTCGCGTAGGTGCGAAACATGAAGTATTAACATTTTTTTACCCCCTAGTAAACGGGCAGATTGCGTCTTTAAATACGCCGAACCTAGATTATTTATTTATGTTACAAAAAGTAATTGAGCGTTATTTTTTAAACGTGGTGATCCTTGGTTAAACCTCGGCCTAACCTTGTGTAGTGGTCAACTAAATTTGAGATGTCTTGTAAGTTTTATTCTGCGAGCGCGGGCATTAAGTATTATATCATTTTGAAAATGATGCGGTTAGTTTTAGGTTATCTGTAAACAAGCTTTATCAAGAAGATTACTGAAAGTCTCTGGAGTAGCTGCTGGATAAGAAAAGGCTTGGCGGGCAAACAACGCCACTGTTACGGTGGAGGTTGACGCTTTTAATAACACCCAGATGAGGTTTTAAAATGAGCCACACGCCACATGAGCTTGCAGAAGAATTTCCTGAACATGCTGAGCGCATCCATGACCTGAAACAGTCTGACGCGCACTTTGCGAAGCTGGTAGAGGACTACCATGAAGTGAACCGCCAGATTCATCGCATGGAAACAGAGCTTGAACCTGTCGCTACGCATACCGAAGAAGACACCCGTAAACAGCGTCTGGCACTTAAAGACAAGATTGCTACCTACCTGTGATGACCGCAGGGTAATTGCCGATATTTCCTGATGGCTGTGGCAGGGCCCCATTGGTTAGAGGGCCACCATTAGCGAGACGTTGCCTCAGCCATATCGACGCCTGAGACTCTGCCACAGTACACATATTTTGCTGACATACCAAAGCTTTCGCTAACTCCCCCGAAAAACGCTGGCTTACCAGGGGGTACCCAGAGCGCCGCTGCGTCGCAGGGCCTGTCCCACTTCCGCCAGCGCCTGCTCATGTTGACTGACAGCATCCGGCCCCTGAGTGCAGGCCACCACGGCCCAGGCGCTACCAGGCTTGGCGTCATGCGCTGCCAGCCCTGCATCACAGCTGCGCCTGTCCTGGGTGCCGGTCTTGTGGGCAAAGTGTACCTGCTGACCCAGCCCCTGTTTGAGGCGTTTCTCTCCGGAGGTGGTGCTGGCCATCAGAGCAAGCAGCTTGGCACGGGGAGTGCCCTGAATGTCGGGCATTGCGCCGTGGTAAAGGGTTGCCAGTACATCGCCAAAAGCTTTCAATGTGCCGGTGTTTTCGCCAGTGGCATGGTAGGCGTCAAATGCATGATGATAATCGGGCTGGTGGAGGCGCTGGGGTGACACATCCAGCCGCTTTGCCAGCGCCTGGTGGCGTTGGCTCACCGGTGATTGGCGCAGGGCGATAAAGTCCATACCGCCTAAAGAGCGGGCATCGGGATGCAGCTGGCCATAAACCCCCTGGCGCACCTCCACCAGCCGGGTAATGGGCCCTAGCGCCTCGGGGTCGCCGCCACTGGCAGCTACCATGGCCCGGGCGCGTTGATTGACGTTATTAAGCCCGACGCGATCAATCAGTATATCGGTGGCAGTGTTATCGCTGACGCTGATCATGTGTTCAAGCAGATAGCTCACCGAGAGAGGGGTGCCGGGGTCGTGCCAGTTGGTTGGCCCGGCGCCATCTACATAGTCGCTTTCCGCCAGGGTCAGGCGCTCCTGGGGCGGCACGCCTGCGCCCAGTACCTCGGCGGCCACGGGTACCTTGATCAGCGAAGCAAGATACCAGGGCCGGTCGGCCCGCCAGGCATAGGCCTCGCCGCTGGCCAGATCTTGCACATAAACGCCGATATCACCGGCAAAGCGCGCCTCTACCTCCTTGAGGCGGGCATCCAGATCAGGCTGCCAGGCGCTGCGTTTATCAATTTCATGATACCAATGCGCCTCATAGCCGGACGCGGCGCCCGGGGCAAAGAATGTGGAGAAAGCGACCCACGCGGCCAGGCCTGCTCGCCCGGCTAACCTCAAAAAGCGTAACGGGCGTTTTCTCCTGTCTTGACTGGCTGGTTGTAAGATGTCTGTCTCCTTTCATTACCGGTTGTTTTAGACGCCGGCGATCCGCTGCGCTGATCAACGGTACGCCGCCATGGTACGGGTCAGCCAGATCCACGCGGCGGCCCCCAAAATCAGTAAACCACCTATTCCCAGGGCCTCCGGGTAGCGGTAGGCGCCTTCGCCTTGCCACACAAAGCGCAGCATCAGAAAAATCACCACGATATGAAAGATAAAGGCCTTCAGGGCATCTGAACCTACCAGAGTGATGGGCATCAGTGCCTTGGCTGCCTGTTTGCCGCCGACCAGGGCAAGCGCGAACAGCACCAGCGCTCCCCCCAGGCTGAACAGCATGAAGGCCAGCCCGGGCGGGTGTTTGCCCTCATTATTGGCCACCGCCAACATGGCAGCGTGAACATCGCCGCCGCTCAGCGCCAGGCCATAAAAGCCGCCGATCATCAGCGCGCCAAGGCCTAGCAGAATCAGGAAAAGGCGTTTTTGCAGCGCTGGTACCCCTGAACAGCGCAGCACCGCCTCGCCGAGCAACAGGCCCATCAGGATAAGCGGCGCGCGGCTCAGTTGGCCCCAGGCGTAGTAGTCCTGATGGTCGACCAGCAACGCCTTGAGGGTGTCGTTGCCGCCAAATGATAGCCCCTGCAGCCAGGTGGCCAGGGCGGTGAGCAGGGCGATGACAGCGAGCCGGCTCCATAGGGGGGCCCGCGCCCAGAGCGGCAGGATCAAGGGCACCCAGAGCAGGGCGATGGCGTAAAAGCCGAGAATCTCCACCCAGATACCGAAGCCGCCATAGAAGAGGGTGTCGGCGATTTCACTGGGCGTGTTGAAGGGCAGCATTTCCACGATCAGCAGTGCCTGGTACCAGAACCAGACTTCCAACGCGCGCAGCCAGAGTTTCAGCCGCCGCCTTGGCCAGTCGTCTCGCTGTACATGGGCAAGAAAGGCCACCGCCAGGGCCACCCCGAACACGAGAATAAACAGCGATGAGGAAAATTTGGTCAGCAGGTGAATCGGCACCATGCCCCACTCCGGCACGTTACGAATGCCGACCAGGCCACTGACGGAGTGACTGACGATCATCAAGCCGATGGCGATGCCGCGGGCCAGATCAATCGCTGCAATACGACCGTCGGCCTTGGGAAGCTGGGGCCTTTCATTCCAGGTTATCGCCATTCGCATCTCCTTATATCCGGGGGTATCCCGCATGCGCTGCCAGAACATTACCCTGATGGTTATCGCCTATGACCTCAAATCAAAGCGTTTGTCGCGTCATTGCGCGGCATTCCCGGAAACGTTAATGGCCAGGGGGCTTCGCGTTGAGCGGCGCCCATACGTATAGTGTCCCTTTCAGAGGCTTATGTTAATGCGCAGACCTTTTTTTGGTAGTGTCAAATGTGTGTCATCCTTGTGCCCGGTTAAGCGCGAAAGGCATTCTTTAAATATCTGATATACAAGGTGTCTATATCAATGGTCTCTTCCTCTTCTGATTCTTTTTCGAAGCCTGGTCTCAGCGTTGCCATCATCGGCAATGGCATCGCCGGCGCTGCCGCGGCAAGACAGCTGTCACTGACGATGCCTGAGCAACTTGACCGCATCACGCTCTACGAGATCGGCCGTGGCCCCGGTGGCCGGGCTTCAACCCGAAAGACACGGGCGATCCCGGCGTTGGGCATCAACCACGGAGCGCCCTATGCGGATATCACGACCTCTGAGGGGCTGGAGCTGTTGTCATCATTGGGTGATGGCATCACGCCCTATACGGGGGTTCGCTGTGTGCTCGATGGCAACACCGGCGCTTGCCAGCGCCGTGAGCGGCTGGCCGGTGAAGCGCTGATTACCGGTATCAACGGCGAGATGGCCGCCATCGCCGGGGCTCTGATGCTTGATGATCACAACGCACGCCTGCCGCGCATCAATTCAGCGTATTCAACCATGATCAGGGGGCTATCGCGATCAGATGGCGAGGAGGCTCCCTGGATACTTCGGGATAAAAACGCCGAAGAGGTCGGGCGTGCCGACTGGCTGGTGGTGGCCGGTAGTGGTGTCGCCCATCCACGCTGGTCGGACACCTTTGGGGGTGAGCCGCCGCTTGTCGCAGTGGCTTCGCAGCTTGCAGACGCGCAGTTAAACGAAGCCCTTGCGGTCATCGCCGGGCAAACGGCAGCGCCGGTGCTCACAGTCTTGATGCACTGCACCGGTAATGAGGCTGAGCAATGGCAGCGTCTGGGTTTCAATGATGGCCGGGTCGAGCACCACAGTGTTCTGGCCAAGATTTCAATCCAGCCGTGTGGCCCGGAGAGTTGCTCGGTGGTTTTGCACTCCACGATCGATTACGCCCGGGGCAATGCCGGGGTATATGGGGCTTCATCCAGTGCGGCAAGGGTGGGTGATGCCTCATCGGATAGCGCTCGAGAAGAGGCCATTGTCGATGAAATGTTAACCGCGCTAGGCGACATCCCTGGGATGCCAGTCATTGAAAAATCGCGCTATGGGTTGGGCCCATTGCTGCACCGTTGGGGTAATGCCTTTCCCGAGGGGCAGCCTTTGCCAGGGGCACTATCGCTTTGTCCCACCTCCCGAGTGGCTTTCTGTGGGGACTACACCAGTACCAGTGCGCGAATGGGCAGCTGTGAGTGCGCGCTGCTATCCGGAACCCATGCGGCAGATGCTATTCGTGCCCAGGCCATGGGTGATGTGTAGCGCTGAGCCATCATTCACGCGGCCATCACCCTGGCGATATCAGTTCTTGACCAGTCCGCCATCCACCACCAGGTTCTGGCCAGTGACCGCTCGGCTCCAGGGCGATGCAAAAAACAGGGCCGCATCGGCAAACTCTTCCGGGGTGGTGACCCGGCGCAAGGGCGTATTCGCAGCGATGAGGTCAAAAACAGCCTCAGGCGTCGCGGCAGAGGCATCCGTGGTGCGCAGCAGCCCACCCGACAGCATGTTGACCGTGATGCCGTCAGGCCCCAGATCGTTGGACAACGTACGCGTAAGCGAGAGCAGCGCGGCCTTGGCCGCCGTATAGTCGTGGTAGGGGACCACCGGGTTCTGGAAAAGGTTGGTGCCAATATTGATAATCCGCCCGGTGCCCTGCTGACGCATGCCTGGCAGCGCTGCCTGTATGGTGTTGAGTGCACTACGTGCCGTACCCTGCAGCTGTTGATCAAGGTTTTCCCAGTTCAGGGTGTCGGCGGTGGGGCGTGCATCGCCGTTAAACGAAAAGTCCGGAAGTGCATTATTGATCAGGGTGGTTACCGGCCTTCCGAAATGGGCCTGCACAGCGCTGAACATGGCGCTTACTGCGTCCGGGTCGCGCACATCCGCCTGAATGGCCAGAGCGCGCTCCGGCGCCTGTGCCACCACGGCCTGTGCCGCTTCGCGGCTGTTCAGGTAGTTCACGGCAACGTATGCGCCTTCGGCCATAAAGGTACGCGCCAGGCATGCGCCCAGGCCGCGGCTGGCGCCGGTAATCAGCACAACGTGTTGGTGAAGCGGTAACGCAAGAGATGTAGGCATCTGGGCAGGTTCCCTGTAAATGGCAAGGATGCCTACCGAGGACATGAATGGCCGCGTGTATGACATCCCTTCGCCGGTATGAACTGGATCAGGTTCAGCGGGTGTTATCTCAGCCCTGGTGTCTTATCAGGGCACCCCGTGTCGTTGAGCAAATGTATCCTACGCCCGGCCCAGACCGCAACTAGCCTAGGAGGCGTCTATTGGTTGCTGGTGTGCTGTGTCCTGCCTGGCTCAGCACGGCCCAGATCACAATGAGTTGTCAACAGATCCTAGAAATACCATGAAAAACCCAGGCTCACCTCGTGAGCGTCTTCATCTGCTTCAATACCGGCACGCATGTCCATCTGATCTCCCAGTGCCAGACGGTGCTGGAGTTTCAGGTAGGTACGGCGGCTATCCGCGCCTTTAAATGCATTGGCGTGATTGATCTCGAGCAATGTTCTGTGACCCGCTCCCCAGTCTGACAGTACACCCAGTTGGCTGACGACGGGTAAAGGGCCCGCCTGGTAGCGTTCGCTGCGCAATCGACCCCCGACCATGACGAATGGCAGATGGCGACCTAGCCGATGGGATTTTCCGGCCAGGAGAGTCACCTGACCTTCCAGGCAATGCTGGCAGCCCAGATGACTGGGTAGGATCTCACCCGAGGCGTGCCATGCCACATTGGGTAGTGCCGGCAAGGGAACGCTGCGCGCGTGCAAGTTGGTAACATCAAACAGTACCAGGCGACTTAGCCTTGGCTCATCCTGGTCGACATCAATTTCAATACGTCCTATTTCTAAAGCAGCGCTGGGCATGCGGGTATCATTGCTGTCGAGCAGGTCATATTGCAGAGGCCGAAAGGTTAACCGGCCTGCTGCGCCAAGCTCTTCATTATATATACCTTCAAGGCGTATAAGAGCGGGTGAATTGACGTCATGTAGCGGCACCCGGTCACCTGGTTTTGCTTGCCTGCCTGAAGTTGGACGTTTCAGGCGAGCCTGTAGCAGCTGCCTCTCAAGCTCGGCTATCTCAGGTTCATCGCCAGTCTGTCGCAGGAACGCAGCGTGCCCTAATAACGTATCCAATACGGCTGTCTGACTGGCAGTATTCAGTTCTTGAAAAGCAGGCGCTGAGAGGTTGAGTGTGTCAATTGCAGGCCATAACGCCTGAGCCGCTTCCTGCTCCTGCGCAGTCAATGCCTGAAAGCGCCATTCAGTTTGCAGCCTTCGTGAGGGCACATGCTGTGTTTTCTTTAATAATGGTTGGCCCTCGATGGTTGCCTGGCTGATGGCACGAACCAGCGTTTCAGGAGCCACCCATGGAGCATTGTCTGGCGTCAGGTCTTCCTCGATAACGAGTTCCAGCGTGCGGGCGATGCGCGAAGCGCAATTCTCGCTCAGAAAAAGGTAGTCGTAGTTCTGGCCGATCACTTCGAACAAGTGAGCCACCAAAAGTTGTCGCCTGGTGTCTGACAGTGATAGCTGATAGTGCCAGAGATCGCGCATTTCGCGTTCGGAATAAAGTGCAGTGTTACGGTAGAAAGGCGCACGGGAATATCTTGCCTCGTAACCACCGAATAGTCCCCTGGCCATATAAGCTGCAATGTTTTCATTCTCGGGCACGTTGGCACCGAAGTTGAGGCTGGTATCCAGAAGCCGCGACAATGGAGCATCCTGCTGCGCGCCTTGCTGTTCCAGATGTATCATCAGATGGCCAAAGAAAGAGGCAGGGTTGCCCAGGTAACCAGAGGCAAACATCAAACCTACCTCGGCACCGGCGTGTTGTTGCTGCCAGGTTTCCCATTCTGGGCAATCAGCATCTGGCCACCGCTCGCCGGTCTGGCTGCTCAGCCAAAGGGCACGTGCAGGAAAACGGCAGCGGGCATGGGGTTTACCCTCTTCTGGGGCACTGCGGAGTGCCGCTAATGTTGCATCGAGTTCAGCGGCAGGATCTTGGTGGCCGCTGTCTGCCAGGAAAAAGTTGCCATCCAGAACGGCACTGCGTGGTTCGCTGAACAGACTGTTATTATCGAAATGGAGCAGCGATAGCCATTGAGGATGCTCCGATAATGGTGCATCGGAAGCCTGTCCGACACTGATGTCCAGACATAACAACATCAGTGGCGCCACCAGAAGGCGTCGCATAATCGGTTTATCCTTGTAGAGATTCTGGAGGGAGGGAGAGTAGGGGCCCAGAGGTTTTCCCGGCCCCTTAAATGGCTTAGCTGGTGGCGCAGTCAGCGGCAGCCTGGTTCAGGCTGTTGTAATACTGAAAGGCTTTGTCAGCGTGTGCCTGGTCGGCATAACCTGTTGCTGCACTGGCATCTTCAAGATCGCTACGCAGATGGGTAATCACGCTTGCGCTTGAATCACTGCCACAGTTCATCAGGTCAAGGGCTGCAGAGAGATGCTCACCGTCACCCATGGCAGTTTCCATGGCCAACTGTTCATAAGTTGCATCGATGAATTTTGCAACATTGACGTTTTGACCATTACAGGTGTCGGGTGAGATGGTGGCAGAGGTCACCGCAGTGGTACCAAGGTCCCATATAACGTTAGAAAGAGCCGCGGCAGTCTCGTTGTCATCAAAGATGGCTGCACCAATACCGCAATGTTGCCAAGGGTTGATATCTTCATTGGCAGAAACATTGCTCGTGCCCAGAATCATAAAGCTGCCAACTAGAGCAGCCGCAGAAATTGTTACAAACTTCATGTTTTAAGTTCCTTGGTGTTGAGTGTACTGACCTTATTATTTATCTGATGGAATGGGCCAGTGAATCCCGAAACTCTACGTCACTACTTGCTGCGCAAGCCGTAAAGACAAGAACGTAAAGCTTTGCTTGGTTTTAATATGTTGTTAAAAGTTAATAACTTTTAACGAATTTATACTACTCCAAATTATTATTTGGTTATGTCAGTAAAAGCCGACACCTTGTGTAAGCTATATCGCACACAACAAGCGCAAGTAAACGAGCAGGGGGCACGTTTTCTGGAATCTGATGAGGGTCAGGCGGTTTTTGAGGGATGTTCCCGGGTCAGCTGCTTTGCCTGCTGTACCCAATGATCGCGGCTGACGCGCCCCTTGAAGCCATTAAGGTTGGCATCCATCCAGGCCACTTCTGCTTCTGTCCAGCGGGCGATCTGGTCGTAATGGAATACGCCGAGGGCATGACACCGCTGTTCAAGCCTTGGCCCAATGCCGAGAATCTGCTTGAGGTCATCGGGTTGGCCGTTTCTTGGTTTCGCCAGCACGGCAGGCTTGAAGCGGTCATCGACCTCTTCGATGACATCGTCATCGGCGCCGATGAGATTGACGGCCTGTAACGAAGACAGAGCATCCTGCAGTGCAGTGTTCAGGGCATCAAGGTCTCCCTGTAGGGCCGCAAGGGCAGTGTCCGTCTCCGCCAGATGAGCCTGACATGCCCTCAAGGTTTCCTGCTGTCTTGTAACGCCTTGCCTGAGGGCATCGTTGCTGTTGGTTGGCCGATGTTGGCGCCCCCATATCAACCAGCCTGCTATCAGCCCTAGCAGGGTTGCGATGATCAACAGCTCGATCATCTCTGTGACCAGAAATCCCCAATCCTTGAACATTGCCTTTACCCTTTATTATCCAGGTGGCTGCCTGCAGGCGGCCAACAGAGCCTGATGACCCGATACGCTATCGGGCAGTGTCGCGCATTACCTTGTCCAGAGCCTCAAGATCCTCTTGCAGCGCTGCCCGTCGGGTGTCTCTTTCGGCCTGCTTCCTCTGGCAATCCTGTAGGGCCTTTTCAAGTTGTATGGCCTGTTTTTCATTGCCAGCGCTGGACTCCCGGTGGGGTTCCTTATGGCGGCCCCATATCAGCCAGGCAACCAACAGTCCCAGCAGCGCGGCAAGAACAATCAATATGACCATCTCGATGATCAGAAAAACTTGATCCTGGAGCATTGTGTTTCCCCTTTTCTTGTCACTCTGCGGCCCAGGGCCGAGGACCCTGATGCATGGCGTGTCCGTTCACTTGCGGTCAGACCAGGTAATGGACGTACGCCGGTTGGCAGCGCGGCCTGCCTCGCTATCATTGTCGGCAACAGGTTGGCGCTGGCCATAACCCACGGCATCGAGCGCCTCGCCGGGTATTCCGCGTGACTCGAGTGCCTGCTTGACCGATTGCGCCCGATCCAGGCTGATCGCCTGATTGATGGCCTGGCTGCCGGTATTGTCGGTATGTCCGCCAATTTCAGCCGTGAACCCGGTGCCGTCAACGCAGCGGCTGACGATAGCAGCAAGCTGATTGACGGTATCGACTGCACGCGGTTCGAGCTGTGCAGAACCGGATACAAAAGTAATTCTGTTGGCTTTCAGCAGGGCATCTGACTGGCGTGTGCAGCTCGCCAGGCCCGGTGTGACATCAGGTTGGGCCAGCCCGTACCCATTGAGGAATTGATCAGCGTTACCGGTAGCCGGGTTGTGGCGCAGGGTAGCGTCATCAGGCATATCAACACGCGTGAGGGTGGCAAATGTGCCTGGCAGTGTCGCCAGGTGATCAAGCGCGTTACGACGCTGATCGGGTGCCGAGGCGGTGCCGGTCAAGTGAATGCGCGTGTCCTGAATCCGCAGCAGACCGTTTTCCAGTCTGTTCAGTGCCTTGATGCCGGAGGTCGCGGCAATTACCCAGTTCTCGGGGGCGCCCCGGGCAATCGCCAGCGTTTCGCTTCCATCAACCCCTGTATTCTTGATGTGGCCACGCAGGCGCTCATCGGGTAGGTGACCATTAACGGTGGTAACACCCCCTTTACGCGTGGCAAGGAAAAGATAGGGTCTGGCAGTGTCGATCCGGTCAATGGCATCGTGTATTCTGCGTACCCCCTGGATCTTGTCGAGTGCGCTTAGCAGCGTGGCACGCTCTTCCTCCTGAATGGCCACGCCGGTCACTGTAATGTCTCGTCCTGACACGGCGACATCCATCTGGTGAGGGGCTTTACTGACAAGGCGCTGCGCCTCGGTGTCTATTCTCTCTTCAATTCCTCTCGCCTGATGGGTGGCTCCCCAAACGGCCAATCCTGCGATGCCCCCCATCAAAACCAGGATACCTGCTAGTGCGCGCATTCCGAGATTCTCCTGTGCCTACGCGCAGGTGTATAACCGTTTGCGCATAAAAGGCATCATCGCACGCGCAGTAACAAAGCAAAACGCAGGAGATCACCCATCAAGCGAAAAGTAACATTATTATACGTTTCAACGCTTATGGATGGCGGCGGCTCTGGCGAGTATCTTGAACCAATAAGGTGGTTTTTTGGTTGCCACTGGCCGGTCGCCTGGAAAGACGACCGGCACTGATTCACTTTTTGCTCAGGCTTTGTCGCCGAGAGCGGCAATATGAGAGGGCAGGCGTTCGTGGCTGCCGTACATGAAGTGGTTGTGCATGCGTTCGGCAAACAGGGCGGCCTCGGGTTCCCGACCTACCGCCATGGCCACTTCACGAATGTGCATGGGCGCCGCACCGCAGCAGACCCCAAGATAATTGACGCCGCTGGCATAGGCATCACGGGCAAAGGCGCCGAGTTCATAGCGGTTGCAGAACAGCGGGTCCAGTGCCGTCGGGAAGGGGCGGCCATGGGGAGACGGGCAGCTGCACCCCTGATGATCAGACAGGTTGAAGAAGGTCGGTTCCTGTTCGGTGGTGCGGAAGGTCACCGGCAGGGCGGCCACGTGGCAGGAGACGGCGTCGCGAATCTGCTGAATCCAGGGCAGCATGGTATCGGGGCCTCTGAAACAGTTCAGGCCCACCACGCTGGCGCCGTTCTGCTCGAGTGCCTGGCAGGTTTCGACAATACCCGGCCCGTCCATCATGCGGTTTTCGGCCATGGGGGCCAGGGTGATCACCGCCGGTAAGCCCTTGGCCCGAATGGCTTCCAGGGCCGCCTGGGCTTCATCGGCGTAATAGAAGGTTTCACCGATAATAAAGTCAGCGCCTTCCTCGGCGGCCCACTGCACCATTTCATCAAACATGGCGCGAACGTTCTGCTGGGAAACGGCGTCTTCAGGGTCCCAGATGTTGCTGTTGGAAATGTTGCCGGCCATCAGGTTGCCTTCCTGGTCATCGGCCACCTTGCGGGCAATCTTTAGCGCTGCCCGGTTAAGAGGCTCCAGCTTGTCTTCCTTGCCGATCACGCGCAGTTTTTCGCGGTGGCCGTTATAGGTGAAGGCCTGGACGATATCGGAGCCGGCATGCTGGAAATCACGGTGCAGGGCTTCCAGGGCGTCCGGGCGTAGCAGGGCCACCTCAGGCACGAACTCGCCAGCAGAAAGATAGCCGCGCCGTTCCAGCTCAAACAGAAAGCCTTCCGCGCAGATCAGCGGCCCTTGATCGAGTCGTTGAGTAATAAGGTCGTTCGCCATGAAGAAATGCCTCTAGGGTGTTCCGGGGTTATCGAGGAATTATTCTGACAGCCCGATATCCGCCGTGACCAATGAAGGTTTCACCCTTTAATAATGAATAGAATTCATTTTATTGGCTTGGCCATGGAAAACTATCAATAATGGCGCGGTCAAATCAGGGAGGCTTTTCGTCACCGGCGAGCGCTTTACTACCGAAGGCCAAGGTAGGTGAGATAGAGTGTGAACTGTGAACACAGATCTCACGGCGATCAGTGGCACGATCGCGTGATGTCTCCCCTGTGAGTGAGGTTAAGTAATGAACCGATATCGCGTCATAATCGAGCAGTCCAGCACCAAGCAGGCAGTGGTGAAGGTGATTGAGGCTTTTAACTCGGAAAGCGCCTGGGCGAATGCGGGGGGCATTGCCGATGCCCTGTCGTGTGAGCATGGGGACGAGTTTGAAGTGGTGAATGTGTATCCTGATTTCAGCGCCCGAAAACCGGGCTGAAGGAGGGGGTTGACGCACCTGATCGTCAAGGCCCTCAGACAGCAGAAGGCACGTCATTCTCTCTGGGCCATGGCCGCTGCAAATTCACGTTGATAGGCTGCCCTGTGCTCTGCCGGGTTGGCGGGAAAGCGCCCCAGGGCCACGGCAAGTTCGAAAAAACCGGCGCCGGGCAGGTCGCCACGGCGACTGACCACCAGGGTGGCCAGGATTGGCCTACCGGCGGCCACGTCTTCCTGCATCAGTGTCTCAAGTGCTACTGCCACGCGTCGAATCGTA
Source organism: Halomonas sp. BLK-85 (assembly GCF_044792155.1). NCBI lineage: Bacteria > Pseudomonadati > Pseudomonadota > Gammaproteobacteria > Oceanospirillales > Halomonadaceae > Halomonas > Halomonas sp. BLK-85. The sequence goes on along the minus strand of NZ_CP087731.1, from coordinate 2,944,713 downwards.
CGCGGCGGTGACAGGCCAAGTGCCTCGGCGGCCTGCTGGTAGGTAATAGGCAGCGCCTGAGGTGGTAGCCCGTTGAGATAATGACGTAGGCGAAGGTTCAGGTCGCTATCCGCCGGCATTTTGCCCTCCTTGTGTTCTAGTACCACCAGTTATTTAAGGATAATCAGCGTCGCCAGGCCCAGAAAGGACAGGAAGCCGACAATATCGGTCACCGTGGTCAGGATGACCGCGCCGGATAGGGCGGGGTCGATTTTCAGGCGCCGCAAGATCAGAGGTATCAATACGCCGGCCAGGTTGGACAGGCTCATATTGATAAAAATGGCCAGGGTGATAACCAGGGTAATCATGGGGTTATCAAACCAGAGCTGGGAAATCGCTCCGACGACGAGTGCCCAGATCAAGCCATTGATCATGCCTACCCACATTTCCTTGTTGTACAGCCAGCGCTTGTTGTTGCCGGCCAGCTGGCCTAGCGCCAGGCCGCGGATAACCACCGTCAACGTCTGGCTGCCGGCAATGCCGCCCATGCTGGCTACCACCGGCATCAGAATGGCCAATGCGACGATCTGATCAAGCACCTCGGTAAACTGGCCAATCACTGTGGCTGCCAGGAAGGCTGTCAGCAGATTGATCCCCAGCCAGATACCGCGGCTTCTGGCACTGCGCATGATGGGGGTAAACACTTCCTCTTCATCACTGACGCCGGACATGTGTTTAAGGGTCATATCCGCATCGTCCTGGGTAATTTCCAGCACGTCGGCGACGTTCAATTGCCCGACGAGGATGCCTTCCCTGTTGCAGACAGGCACAAACGCCAGTTCCTTCGAGCGTAATATCGAGGCCGCTTCGTTTACCTTCATCTGGTCGCTCAAGGTAAAGGGCTCGTCCATATAGTGATCAATCACGGCTTCCTGAGGCTGTTTGATCAGGTCAATCAGCGTCAGGGTGCCGAGTAGGCGCTTGTCCTTGTCAGTCACCATGATCTGCTGGGATTCATCATCAAGCAGGTGATGAATGCGGATATAGCGCTGCACGGCTTCAAGCGAGACGCCCTGTTTGACGTTAACTGTTTCAGGGTCCATGTAGCGCCCCACCACATCTTCTTCATAGGTATGCAGATACTCAACCTGGGCGCGAATGCCTTCATCCAGGCTGGCATAGACGCTGGTTCTGATGTCGTCGTCAGCTACGTCAAGGACTTCAGCAACGTCCTGAGCATCCAGGCCTTTGACAATCTGGCCGATGTCGTCAGCGGATAAAGGCTCGATGAAATCAGCGCGGATGTCTTCATCCACTTCGGCCAGCACTTCGCCGACCACGGCCTCTGGCACAAACTCCCAGAGCAGGTCGCGTGTCTTGCCCGGAAAGGATTCAAGGGTACGAACAATGTCCTGAACATCCATGCCCGCCAGAAGATCGTCGATACCTGATCCATCAGACGTCTCAAGTAACCGCTGAAGCTGCAGGAGTTGCTCTTCTGTCTGGTTGTAAGGCGTATCGTCGCGCATGGCAGCATCCTTGTAGCAGGGATGGTGTTCTAAAAACCCGGTTTCAGTAAACCGGGTTCAGTAGAGACCGATTGTAAACGGTTAAGATGACAAAATGTTTGGGGTGGCCTGAAAATTGCCGGTAACTAACGTGTACGACTGACCTTTGGTTGGCGTATTGATTCCGGCTGGGGGCTTGATTCTTGCATTGCTCATTGCGAATGTCGCTGAGAGAATGCGACCTGGTCTCAGGACGACCGTCTGGTATTACGATCACCGTAAGGAGTACCCGCAATGAGAGCGTTGTCGAGCATGGGATTTGCCTTATTCGGTGCGGCATTGGTGGCCATCAGTTATGGTCTGGCACGTTTTGCCTTCGGGCTTTTTGTGCCCTCGATCAGTGCAGAACTTGATCTATCAGCCTACCTGGTGGGTATCATCGGTGCATTGCCTTTTATCAGCTTTGTGCTGGCGACCGCCGTCGCGCCGTTTGCAGCCAATCTCATGGGGGCACGTTATCTGGCGGTGCTGTCCGGTTTCCTGGGGGTGGTTGGCCTTGGCCTGATCAGTGAATCGGTGAATGCCATCATGCTGGGCGTTGGCGTGTTTGTCTGCGGTATCTGCACCGGTTTGATGATGCCTGCCCTGACCGCCGCCATGCAGTCCGTGGTCAGCCGGAGCATGCATGGGCGGGTCAGCTCGATCATGAATGCCGGGACCAGCATCGGCATCATGGTGGCAGTGCCGACGGTTGTTTTCCTGTCTGATGCCTGGCGGATCACCTATGAAGGCTTTGCGTTTTTGGCCCTTCTTGGGGTCGTGGCGGCCTGGTACTTCATTCCTTCGGTTTCAAGGGTCATACCCGCGAACGCTGCGCCGCCCCCCAGTCTGACACGATCTCAGTGGTCGCGCCTGATCCGGCTGACCCTGTTTGCCTTTGCCATGGGGTTTGTTTCGGCACCCTACTGGCTGTTTGCGCCGGATCTGGCGGTCAACCTGGGGGCTCTGGCCTCTAATCATACCGGTTGGCTGTGGTTTGCCGCTGGCCTTGCCGGCCTGGGGGGCGCTGTCGTCAGTGACCTGGCTGACCGTAACAACCCACCCATCACTCAGGCCCTGATGTTGATGATGCTGGCATCCAGCCTGGTACTGCTGGCAGCCAGCCCCGGCAATCTGGGGCTGGCAATATTCTCGGCGCTGGTGTTTGGCCTGGCCTATATGAGCCTGACCGGCCTTTATCTAATGACCGGTATCCGCCTGCTGCCGGGACGGTTATCAATCGGCCCTGTCTTGCCCTTCATGGCCTGTGCGTTAGGGCAGGCAGCCGGATCTCCGGTTATCGGTATGCTGGTGGAAAGTGTCGGTTATGCCGAAGCCTTTTCGATTTTCGCTACCGCCGGCATTCTGGTGGCGGTGCTGTCGCCGATATATCCCGGGCATATCGACTACTTTGCGGATTGGACAGAGAGCATCACCGAGAGTGAGGAAGCGGTAGCCGATACGGAAGAACCGGAAGAGCCGCAGCCGGAGGATACGGGTCTCCAGGCCGCCTATGATCATCAGTTGGTGGATGAGGAAGGAGAGCCGCTGGACCCTGACCCTGACCCTGTTCAGGAGGAAGACTCAGAAGAAACTGAGCTGGAAACTGAATCGGAATCCGAGTCTCAGTCCGATAAGTCGGACAGTCGCTAAAGATGATCTGACAGTTCCAACCGCTGGACCCCCAGGCAGAAGGGGCCAGCGGTTCGGTCAGCAATCAGAAAACCGAGCTGGGTAATGCTGTCTGCCTCCAGGGGTGGGGCGTCGGTGAGCAGGCTGCCCCGCCTGATAGCGTCAAACGCCTGCCAGGGAAAAGTCAGGGTTTGCCATTCATCGGCTGGCGGCGTCATGATCACCCGGTAAGCACAGGCGTCACTTAACTGTCTGCTTTTCAGGCGCAGCTGGTAGGCACGGCCGTCGCCCTTGACGGTCAGGCGAATACCGGCTGCCCGGGTAAGGCTAACTTCAAATTCATCAGGTTGGCGGCGCACAGAAGCAAACCCCCCGCCGTTTTCCAGTGATACCTCTCCGTGAAACCAGCCGCAGCCCTCGTTCACGCTGAAGGTGCTCTGCGAAACACCGCCCATGACCCCGTCATCGACCGCGAACCAGCGATGCTGCTCGTCGGCTGTTTTAAATATAAGTGCCATACAGATTCCTGTGAGATTGACTAATAGGAGCGCGTCTACAGTGGTCGTTGAAGTCTGTTTGCACAAGGGGTCAGGTCAGCCCGAGCAGCGCCTGAGCGAGCTTGGTATCGTCATAGAGGTGGGCGTCACCGGTTTCGTTAGCCAGGTCCGTATCCAGCAGTTGGGCACCCATCTCGTCACTGATGCGGTTGCGCTGATCGCGTGAGACCTTGAGCAAGCGGGAATCAAATAGCACAAAGTCGATGGCGCCTCGCGCGTGATGCCTGACGGGTGTCTTGGCCGCCGGTTTGCCTGTCAGGTGCTGGTTCAGTACCTCAACCTGGTCCGCCAGCGTCATGCCAAGTGTCTCCAGGTCGGTGCCCAGGCTGGGTACATAAACTCGGGGTGACGGGTTTTTATGCAAGGCCTTGGTGACGCCCTTGGGCAGCAGGTTGGCGATAATGCTGCTGTAAAAACTGCCCGGTGGAAACACCAGCAGCTCGGCAGAATCAATCAGTGTCAGGGTTTCCTTGCAGACCCTGGAAGCATCCAGGGTATCAATATCATCGGCTTCCCCGGTGAGCTTGATGGCGCGGATCGGGGAATCGATACAGGCGGTTTCCTTACCGGTAAAATTATGCTGACCGGTAATCGTGCGGCCATTCTCAAGCTCGACTTCCAGTTGCAGGTCAACGTCGGTGGTGGTGCGGACCGTGCCGCGTGTCTTGATCAGCTGGCCGAACAGGAAAGCAATCGGATCCAGCGAGCGGTTGTGGATCAGGTAGCCACCCGTCAGGATCAGGTTGCCTACGCTGGCGCCGGCGAGATCAAAATCTGTCGGCATCTGCTGGCTGAAGGCGGCAAGGTAGCTTTGAATCAGAGATCGCATGGGTTCGGCAATCGCCTTGATCAGCGGATGTTTAGCATTGACCAGATCCAGCAGGTCCTGCTCAAGCGCCGACCCGTTCAGGCGATGGGAAAACAGGGCGGCCACGTCCGGGTGGCCGGTCACCGAATCATCTGCCAGCGACAGCAAGCGCGCACGCAGGTCGCCCACTGCCGGCATGGCAAAGGCCCGGCGCAGCTCGGCAGAGCTGCCTCCGGAGTCAAAAGGAGTGACAAGGTGAATGGAATTGTGGGTATAGTCCGTCAATATTTCGGAGAAGCGCCGTAAGGCAGTACCGCCACTGAAGAAAAGCAGTTTTGGCCCAAGCTCGGGTGCCTTGCGGTATCTGGCCAGACGCAGCGCCTGGCCCCGAGCAGGGTCGCGGGGTATCTGAAGGCACAGGGGCTGTTGTTGGCTGTTTTTCATCCGGTGTCCTTTCAGGTCGTTGAAGGCTTATCCAAATCATTGAAATTTAAGAAAGTTGTAACACACAAGAATGAGAAAATTACTTATAGTATCATCGTTGTCCCTATGGCACTTGTACGGTGAGGCTGGCTATCAACACGACCATACTGGAGCATTTTTATTTTCTCCGATTCGAAGTTGAAAATCACTTTGATTTAGTTGAAGTTTATGTGACTCAGCCCAAAGGGGCCGTGGCACAGCGCCTGATTGATCGAAAAGGTTACCGGAGCACCCTGCTGGAAAAGGTCGAACTTGCGGTAGCGATGGATGTGCATAGGCGTAAGGTGGCTGGTACCGGGTTCCAACAATCCAAATCTCTGGAACGTCTGGCCAGTCTGCTTGACCAGTTGGGCCATGCCTGCCTGGAAGTGACCGATATCAGGTCGTTGGAAAAACTGTCGAATAAGGATCTGAAGGGCGATCTCAAGGATGACCTGAAGGGCAATCTGAAGGCTTACGCCAAGGTGATCCGATCAATTGGTAAATCGCTCAAGCTGGTGACCATCAAGCTGGATAACGCCAATACCCGTCAAGGACTCAAGATAGGTCGCCGGATTCCCAAGCTGCTCGCCCGCCTGCCGGAAACGTCCAGCACCGGTGCCTGTGCGGTGCTGGATTTCCAGATTCGGCGCATGGTGTATCTGCTATCGGCGCTGGCAGATGCCTTGCTGGCGGCCAATTTTGGCCCTGCGGTGCGGCTGCAGAACTACAAGCAGCTCAGGCAGGCGGCACACGCCATGGCCGATCAGGACGCCGGTTTCAGCGTCGAGCGTCTGGCACTGACCCGCAGTGGCAGTACCATTGCCACCCTCAAGGCGGAGCATGCTGACTCGGGTGAGGTCATGGCGGTCTACAAGGAGGGCCAGAGCAAGAAGGTGATTGAAGAGCTCTCCGGCGTGGACCAGTGGAACGAGGTCTACCCCAAGGTGGCGCCAACGGTGCTTTCCCACCATGTTGAAAAAGGCGATAAGTTAAGCTCCATGGTGATTGAGCACCTGCCCGGGCATACGCTTGAATCGCTGCTGTTGAACCATCAATGGGACGCCGCCCGTCAGCTGACCGATAAGCTGCAGAAAACCCTGAGAAAGATCTGGAAAAGTTCACGCACCGCTGAAACGGCACAACCCGGTTATATGCAGCAGCTGCGTAAACGCCTGCCGGAAAGTCAGCATACCCATCCTGGTCTGTTCAATGAAGGTCAGCGCATCTGCGGGCTGTCGCGCCCAAGCTTTGACCAGCTGATTGACCACGTTGGCAGCCTGGAAAAGCAGCTGAAAGCGCCGTTTTCCGTATTGATTCACGGTGATTTCAACGTTGATAACATCATTTATGACGATATCAAGGACCGCATCTACTTTATCGACCTGCACCGCGCGTCGTATTCGGATTATGTCCAGGACCTCTCCGTTCTGATGGTATCGATCTATCGACTGCCGATTCTGGATGCCGCCCCCAGGGCTGAGCTGATGGGCCTGATCCACCAGCTGTATCAGTTTGCCCGGCGATTTGCCAAGAGCAACAAGGACACAGGGTTTGATGCGCGTCTGGCGATTGCCCTGGGGCGCTCGTTTGCCACCTCCACTCGCTTTATCTACGACAGGCAGTTTGCCAGTGCGTTGGCGCTCAGAGCCAGCTATCTGCTGGAAGCAATCACCCTGGTGAACCCCCACGCCCTTGATACCTACCAGCTTCCCCTTGAGGATATTTTCCATGATTGATAAGCGGATTGCCGTCATCGGAACGCCGGGGAAATGGTCGACCGATATCCTGGCCGACCATCTGGAGGCGCGTACCGGCTATCGCTGCGTAGTGGATATGGCCGAGGTCGTCCTGGAACTTGAGACGGGCAAGTTACGCTATGGCGATATGCTGCTCAATGAACTGGATGGCGTCATCATCAAAAAGGTCAGTGAGACCTATTCACCGGCTGCCGATGACCGGATCCGCATGCTGGGGAGTCTGGAAGCCGATGGCGTGCGCTGCTTCAGCCGCCCGGAACAGATAAGCCGACTGATCAACCGCCTTGAGGGCACCGCCGCGCTGGCGTCGGGCAATGTCAGCCTGCCGCCCACTCGGGTAACTGAAAACACCGATGAAGCGCTGGAAGCGGTCAGGGAATTCGGCAAGGCGATTCTCAAGCCGCTGTATTCCACTAAGGCCCGTGGCATGGTGGTATTGGATGGCGCCAATGATGAATCGACCAATCGGCGCAAACTGGAGGCTTTCAAAGACAGTCACGGGCTTTTTTACCTGCAGAAATTCGTCAATCTGGGCGGTCAGGATCTGGGCATGGTGTTTATCGGCGGCGAGTACCTGTGTACCTATGCACGCGTGAGCGGCGCCAATACCTGGAACACCACCATTCATAGTGGGGGCAGGTACCAGGCCTATCATGCCGGCCCGGAACTGATTGCGCTTGGCCGTCAGGCACAGGCCTGTTTTGAGCTGAGCTTCACCACTGTGGATATCGCCCTGACCGATGAAGGGCCTGTGGTGTTCGAAGTTTCCGCTTTTGGCGGTTTCAGCGGCGCGCTCAAGGGCTGCGGCCTGGATGCCGCCGGAACCCTGTGTGATTACGTGCTTGCCGAACTGCAGGCTGATAACCGGGAGCCCGCCTGATGACCCTCAATCCTGTCGCCCCTGATTACCTGTCCATGGCCAGCCTTAAGGCCAACTGCACGGCGCATCGGTTACTGCCGTTTCAGGGGCTGAACATCCAGATATGGGCAGACAATCCTCAAACGCTTACGTTACTTGACCAGTATTATTCAGGCTTGACCGCCAGTACTGTGCGTCACGACCAGCCGTTGCTAAGCGTGTTTCTGATCGATCAGGCGGTTAACACCCAAGGCATGGAGTGGACACCGGTCACGCGCCATAAACCCGGCCCTAATGGTCTGAAAGAGGCTTACCGGGATGCGCCTGAGGGCCGCTGGATTCATAAAGTCCGCACCGGCATGGTATTTCTCCAGACCCTCGACGCTCCGCTTGCCATGGGTGATCTGAATCGGCATTTCTCTCAGGTCGTCAATTTTATCAACAACCAGTTTCTCAATGTTCAGCAGCGCCGCGGTTATCTGCTGGGGCACGCCGCCGCTTTTACAGTTGATGGTCAGGCAACGGCCATTGCGGCCAGTTCAGGGGGCGGCAAGTCGACCCTGATGCTGAAAGCCCTGGAAAAAACCGGCGTTCGCTTTCTGTCCAATGACCGTATCCTGTTCAGATCGCAGCCCGAAGCAACCGTCACCGAGGTGCTGGGCGTAGCCAAACACCCCCGGGTGAACCCGGGCACCCTGGTCAGCTCTCCGCGGCTCGCCAGTCTGTTGAGCCCGGCTGAGAGTGAACGCTATCGACAGATGCCTGCCGCGCAACTCTGGGACGTTGAGCACAAACATGATGTCCTGATTCCAGCGCTTTATGGGGAGGGTAAAGCGGCACTGTCAAGCAAGCTGGGCACGCTGGTATTGCTTGACTGGTCGCTGTCTTCCGTCATGCCCACCGGGCTAAGCCGCGTGGAGATTGAGCAAACGCCTGAGGCGCTGGAAGGTCTGCGTAAAAGTTCGGGGCCGTTTTTTCAATCTGACGATGGCCACTTTCCCCCTGAACAGGCACCTTCCTGTGACGTTTACGCCCGTCAGCTGGCCGGTGTAAAGGTATTACGTCTGACCGGTGGAGTGGACTTCGACCGCGCCATCGAGCTGCTTGAGGCAGAAGGCCTGCTGGCATGAGCGTGCAGCGGCTGGCGCTGGTTCGTCACGGTGATTATGCCCAGCGGGCGGAGACGCCCAGTGCGCTGCAGCCTTACCCACTGACGGCGAAAGGCGAGGCCGAGGTCAGAACACAAGCCCGAGCGTTCGGCGACTGGCTGGCCGCGTCAGGATTGCAGTTAGATAGCGACATTCACTGCTCGACGCTGTTAAGAGCCTGGCAGACAGCGGATATCTTTCGCCAGGAACTTGCCTCTTTGTTTACCGAGCCGGCGTCCGTCAGCAGCTTTTCTGCCCTGTGTGAGCGCAGCGTGGGGTCTGTGGCCAATCTCAGCGTTGGTGAAATCGAACGTATTGTCGCCCAGGACCCACGCCTGGCGCCTTTGCCCGAAGGCTGGAAATCCGCCAGCCACTTCAGGTTACCCTTTGAGGGGGCCGAGTCATTGCTGGCGGCCGGCGAGCGGGTTGCCCGCCATCTACAGGGGTTGCCTTCAGCCGCCGATGGCCACGTTCGCTTGATCGTGGGCCACGGTGCCTCTATCCGCCATGCCTGCTATCATCTGGATGTCATCTCTTTCAGCGATATTAAACGGTTGAGCATGTTTCACGGTCATCCGGTCGTTTTTGAAAGACAAGCCGACGGCTGGAGTCGGCTTTATGGCAACTGGAAACACCGTCAGGCGGCGGACCCTCTCGACTAGAAGATGATGGCGACCATGACAGCATTCAATCTTATTCCACAGGTCAGCAGGCATTCCTATCACAATGCTGTGCTGAGCCAGCTGCCAACCGAGTGGGCGCCCTGGCCGGATGACCCGACGTCCGTCAACCATGATGATGCGTTAGCCGCTTTTCAGCGTCGCGCGCAGAAAAAGCGTTTTACCTGGCCTGCCAAACCGGTGGTGTTTATCTCCGATGCCCACGCCGATGCTGAAGCTTTTGAAGCGTCACTGTTAGCCGCTGGGGTCATCGAGCGTGACGGTGTCCAGCTGTGTGAATATGAACTGACCCGATTCGGCAAGCAGGCCGAAATCATCGTGGGCGGTGACTGCCTGGATAAAGGGCCCAGCAATCTGATGCTGTTGCGCAGCCTGGCGCACCTCTACCGCCTAAAGGCCAATGTCACCCTGCTGGCCGGTAATCATGACCTGCGCCTGCTGATGGGTCTGCTATCGCTGAAACGCGACACCGATACCGGCAGCCAGCACCTGTTTGTGCGTATGGGCAAGAAGGTCATTCCGCTGTTCAAGGAGGTCTTTGATCAGTACCTGGCGGATAGCCAATGGGACAGGGACATACCCGATGAAGACGCTTGCCGAAAGGCGCTGTTTCCCAGTGATGCCTGGTTTGAAAATTTTCCTTTCTACGCAGCGGGTTTTCTGACGCCAGAAGGCATTGACCGTGAAATCAGCAAGATGCGCAAAAAAGCCGAGAGCTTTGAGAGCCATTGCGCCAAAAAAGGGCTTTCTCTGCAGCAGGTATATGCGGCGGCCATGAAATGCCGCTCCCTGTTTCTCAAACCCTCTGGTGAGTTTGGCTGGTTTTTCCGCCGCATGCAGCTGGTTAAAAAACGCGGTTCCTTTCTGTTTTTGCATGCAGGCCTGGATGACAATATGGCAGAACTGCTGGCCAATCATGGCATCAAGCATGCCAACCAGGCATTCAAAAAGAACCTGATGAGCCAGAACCTGTTCAGCTTCTACTATGGCTCGCTGGCCAATACCTTCAGAACCAAATATCGCAAGGCTGATCTGCCGCTGACCCGTCACGGCGCCAAAGTGGCCAGAAAGGCCGGTATTCAGGTGCTGGTGCACGGGCATATCAATCAGCACGCCGGCCAGCGCGTTTCGCTCAAGAATGATCTGATTCATATCGAGGCCGACATCACCCTGGATGCCAACTCGCGCAAAAGCGAAGGGCTTGAGGGCATGGGCGTGGGTGCCACCCTGATTGATAAAAAGCGCGGCCTGGTGGGCCTGAGCGGTGACTATCCAGTGGCTAAGGTATTCAGGCCCGGGCGCAAGGGAAAGCGGACGGGCAAGGCGTCGCCACCCGGGATTTAATCGAGAAGGGTTAATTGAACAAAGGCTCAACGGGGGCCATCAATGAAGTCAAAAACCAAGTTCAGCCATGACTCGCTGCTTGACCGTGAGGCCACTCAGGAGCTGCTGGTGACACTGGCCAAGGCTATCAATGAAGGGCATCTGGCCTTTCAGGAAAGTGATGATGATCTGGTGCTGTCGCCCCAGCAACTGCTGCAGGTCTCTCTGCGAGCCAGCGATGAAGGCGACAAACAGGAAGTTGAAGTCAAGATCAAATGGCGGATCAAGGAAAAAACCATCGCCAGTAAAGCGCCGAAGATCAAGGCGGGTCATTGATACTCTGGAACGCCACGCGTCAACAGACCCTAAGCGGATCTGATGTTAGAAACGGCGAGCGAAAGAGGTGGCCAGGGTAGGGGGGGCGCAGCGTATCGTGGGTTAATGCGTTTTAAGAGGACGACACACCGTGGTTCAAACACCCCCCTTGCTGAAAGCCGTCCTTCTGTTGCTGCCCCGGCTGGCACGTTTTGCCTGGCGCGTGCTGCGTCACTTTATCAACAACCGCGGCATCCTGCTGGCCGGTGGCGTGGGTTATAACATCCTGCTTTCCATTGTGCCCTTGTTTGCCGTTCTGGTGGTGTTACTGACCCACCTGGTGGATGAGCAGCACCTTCTTGCGGTTCTGGAGGTGCAGGCGCGCCATCTGGCCCCTTCCCATGCGGATGTCCTGCTGGAGGCGGTGCGCGGCCTGCTGGATTCCGGCGATGTGATGGGCATTCTGGGTTTTCCGGTGCTGCTGCTGTTCAGCTCGTTCGCCTTTCGCATGCTGGAAGATGCGCTGGCCATCATCTTTCATGCGCCCGAGACCCCGCACATCCAGCGCAGCGCCTGGGTGTCGGTGATGTTGCCTTATGCTTTTATTTTGGTGTTGGGGGCAGGGCTTATGATGTTGACACTGGTGGTGACCCTGGCCAGTTCCCTGAACACGCTGGTGGTGGCGCTTTTTGAACGTGAGCTGCCATTGGCCATGCTGTCTGAACCGGTGCTGAACCTGAGCAGTTTTGTGGGCGTTTTCCTGCTGTTCAGTGCCATCTATAAGGTACTTCCCGTGGTACAGATTGCCCTGCGCCGAGCGGTAGTCGGCGGGTTTGTGGCTGCTTTGCTGTGGGAAGCCGTGCGTTTACTGCTGGTCTACTACTTCGCCAACCTTTCCTTTGTCAGCGTTGTCTACGGCTCCCTGGCGACCCTGGTGATTGTCCTGCTCAGCCTGGAAATCGGCGCCATTATCCTGCTGCTGGGGGCCCAGGTAATCGCCGAACTGGAACGCAATTCCCGAGTGGGCCTGCCCTGGTATCTTGACCCAGATCATCAGCCGGTCGCGCGCATTGAATGATCAGCGGTAATCTCCCGGATCCACCCCCCACTTACGCAGGCGTGACGCCAGCGTGGTGGGTCGTAAACCGAGCTTGGCTGCCGCGCCCTCAGGGCCAGATACTTTGCCACGGCTATTCTTCAAGGCCAGCAGGGCACTTTCTTTCTGGCACTGCTGCAACATACTTTCGGTCAGAAACTGCGTGCCCGTTCCATTCAGTAAGCGGTTTACTTCATCTGTTGCTTCGCTTCTGGTATCCGGGTTCACGGTCGTCTGATTTTCATTTTCCAGTAGCTCATCAAAGGTGACATGACGGCTTTGCGTGACAATCACTTGGCGTTCGATCACGTTTTCCAGTTCGCGGATATTGCCTGGCCAAGGGTAGCGCTGCAGGACCCGCATTTGTTCGGGGGCAATCCGTACGTCGGGCTTGTTGAACTTCTGGCAGGCCCGTTGCAGAAAGTATTCAGCCAGCAGAGGCACGTCTTCCTTGCGCTGGCGCAGCGGAATCGATGCCAGCGGGAAGACGTGAAGACGAAAATACAGGTCTTCCCGGAATTGCCCTGCCTCAATCATGCTGCGCAGATCGCGGTTAGTGGCGGCAATCACGCGGACATCCACCTCCATGGTGCGATTTTCGCCAACCCGCTCAATTTGTTGATCCTGCAGTACGCGCAAAAGCTTGCTCTGCAGTTCCAGGGGGATCTCACCGATTTCGTCGAGAAACAGGGTGCCGCCGTCGGCCAGTTCGAAGCGGCCGGAACGGTCGCGGACTGCGCCGGTAAACGCACCTTTGACGTGACCAAAAAACTCGCTTTCAAACAGGTCGCGGGGAATGGCTGCACAGTTCACCCGGATCAAGGGGCGTTCGCTGCGTTGGCTGGCTGCGTGAATGGCCCGTGCAATCAGCTCCTTGCCGGTGCCGGATTCGCCGGTGATCAGGACGTTGGCATCTGTGGGCGCCACCATTTCAATCTGTTGCAGCAGCTTTTTCAGGGCTGCACTGTCGCCAATAATATTCTGATGATCCAGCTCCGCCTTGATCTCTTCCTGCAGGTACTGGTTTTCAAGTTCCAGACGCTTTTTGAGGGATTCCACTTCTATCAAGGCGTCGCGCAACTGCTGTTCAGCGCGTAAACGTTCGCTGATATCACGAAACAGTACCACCGCACCGACCAGCCTGCCCATTTCAAAAATGGGTGTACTGGTGTATTCCACTGGGATGCCCTCCCCATTCTTGTGCCAGAACACTTCATTATCAACGCGATGTACCTGGCCATCACTGAAGGAGGCATGAATGGGGCATTGCTGGACCGGAAAGTGCCTGCCGTCGGCATGGGAATGGTGAAACATCAGATGGGCGTCATGGCCGACCATATCCTGAGCGCTCCAGCCCAGAATACGCTCAGCGGCCGGGTTGGCAAACGTGGTTTTACCATCGGCATCCAGGCCGTAAATGCCTTCTCCGGCGGCGTTCAGAATCAACTGGTTTTGCTTTTCAATACGCTCAAAGACCTGCTCGACGCGTTGCCAGCCCACCTTCCCGAGACGATGTTGGCGGCCTAGCTCCGCCTTGGCACGCCGGTGTTCTGCCTGGTTACGGTCAATCAGGGTCAGCAGCAGCCAGGAGGAATGCTGAGTGCTGCTGGCGTATACCTCAACGTGGTGGGGCTGGCGCTTGGTGTCGAGGATCACCAGATCATCCGACCATCCTGTGCCGCGACTTAACACTTCATCTGTAAAGCTGACCCAAAGGGGCAGTGAGGCGCTAAGCCGATGACTGAAAGGCGCCGGAAAGGGCGATGAGCTGTTGATTGACAGCATTTGGCATGCTGCCGGATTGGCAGCAATCAGCCGGTCATCCAACGGATCGATGATCATGGTCGCCAAAGGCGCATTATCAAACATCCACTTGGCAGAACCACTCCTAGTGTTTGTGCTCACGCTGTACCTCTTGTCTATCAGGGGTGGTGATCAGCTTACCCGGCGGCAGCGTTGATTACGATTTTTCGTGAACAAAGCTGACGAAATATAATAATTAACGAATTATCGTGATTCATTGTAGAGAATACTCTGGCGTCTCTTTTGTATGTAAACCATTGAATATTAGTTTATTTTTTTGATTTTCATCGAGGTTGGCATGCCTCTCGCAAATAATTGGATATCCATTATTGTTGCATTGAGAGGCTCTTATCATGAAAACGCCTGATAACGATCGTTATAAGCTCGGTTCCCGGCAAGACAGTCAGGAAGGTCTCAGTAGCCTGAGTGACCCTTTTGATCATCGTCAATCATTGATCCATGGTCATCAGTGTGATTGTCAGCGCTGCCAACCCACGTCTTCCTCGGCCTCTGTGACTCATTCCGAGCAGTCGGTCGACTCCCAGCAAGCGCCAACTTCTTCAGAAGACATGCTGGATCGCGCGGTTGAAAGTGCACTGGTGCGCGGCATGTTCGGTCACAGTGACATGCACCGCCGTCAGTTCATGAAGCTGGTGGGTGGCGGCACGGTGGCCGCAGCACTTGCCAGCTTGCTGCCCATGGATGCGATCAAGGCGGCCGTTAAAGAAAATCTGGGGCCGCTTGAGAAAACCAGCCTCAACGTCGGTTTCGTGCCCATTACTTGTGCAACACCGATCATTATGGCGCATCCGATGGGCTTCTATGAGCGTTATGGCCTGGATGTTTCGGTCATCAAGACGGCCGGCTGGGCCGTGGCCCGCGATAAATCACTGAACCGTGAGTATGACGCGGCGCATATGCTGACCCCCATGCCACTGGCCATGACCATGGGCGCAGGTTCCAGTCCGGAACCCTTCATTATGCCTGCGGTGGAGAATATCAACGGTCAGGCCATCGTGTTGCACAATGATCATCTTGACAAGCGTGATCCGCAACAGTGGAAGGGCTTCACCTTTGGTGTGCCGTTTGAATATTCCATGCATAACTTCCTGCTGCGTTATTACGTGGCCGAGCATGGTCTGGATCCGGATCAGGATATCCAGATCCGGGTCATTCCACCGCCCGAAATGGTCGCCAACCTGCGCGCCGGTAATATCGATGGCTTCCTGTCGCCGGACCCCTTCAACCAGCGGGCGGTCTTCGAGAGTATCGGCTTTATTCACCTGCTGACCAAGGAAATCTGGGACGGTCATCCCTGCTGCGCCTTTGCCACCAGCGCCAGCTTTGCACGCGAAAATCCCAACACCTATGGGGCCCTGCTGCGTGCGATCATTGATGCCACCCAGTATTCGTCCAACCCGGATAACCGCTCCGAGATTGCCTCTGCCATTGCACCGACCAATTACCTGAACCAGCCGGTCACGGTGATTGAGCAGGTACTGACCGGGCGCTTTGCTGATGGCCTGGGTAACGTTCAGAACGTGCCCGACCGTATCGATTTCGACCCCTTCCCCTGGCACTCCATGGCTGTCTGGATTCTGACCCAGATGAAGCGCTGGGGCTATGTGGAAGGCGAGATTGATTACCAGCAGATTGCCCGTGACGTATACCTGGCCACTGATGCTCAGGATGTCATGCGCGAGCTTGGCTATGAGGCGCCCGAGGAAACCGCGCGTAACTATCAGATTATGGGTAAGACCTTCGATTACACCCAGCCTGAAGCTTACCTTGCCAGCTTTGAAATCGGCAGGAGATAACCATGGATCGCACAACAACCGAGTGGAATATCAGTCTCAACATGCGTGCCCTGATGCTGGCGGTTCTGCTGCTGGTCGTCGGGCTCGGTCTGTGGGAAGGGTTCAACCAGACGGCAATAATAGGTGGTGGAGGCGAACTCAGCGAATATGAACAGCTGATGGCGGGCGACAATGAGTCGGCCAAGGTGCCACCACCGTCTGAAATTCTCACCCGTGCCTGGGAGGAGTTATCCAACCCCTTCTATGACGCTGGCCCTAACGATAAAGGCATCGGCATTCAGCTGGCGTATTCGCTTTACCGCGTGCTGGCGGGCTACATCATGGCTGCCGCCATCGCGATTCCGATCGGCTTTCTGATCGGTATGTCTCCGCTGGCCTACAAGTCGCTGAACCCCTTTATTCAGGTGTTGCGGCCTATCTCGCCGCTGGCCTGGATGCCGTTGGCGCTGTTCATCATCCAGGACTCTGAGGCATCGGCCATTTTTGTCATCTTTATCTGCTCAATCTGGCCAATGCTGCTCAACACGGCCTTTGGGGTGGCCGGTGTACGCGATGACTGGGTCAATGTAGCGCGCACCCATGAGCTATCGCCTTTGAAAACTGCCTTTAAGGTCATTCTGCCCGCGGCGGCGCCCACCATTCTTACCGGCATGCGTATTTCCATCGGGATTGCCTGGCTGGTGATCGTGGCAGCTGAAATGCTGGTAGGCGGTACGGGTATTGGCTACTACGTGTGGAACGAGTGGAATAACCTCGACCTCACCAGCGTGATCTTTTCCATTCTGATGATCGGGGTCGTCGGTATGTTGCTGGATATGTCGCTTGCCTATGTCGCGCGCTTTTTCACTTACGTTGAATAACCCAGCGTTGAATACACCGATGCCGGATAACAGGAGTCGACGATGAACCATGCCTTTGTTGAGGTACAGCAAGCAACCAAGCGCTTTCCCGCCAACCAGAAGGGAGGCGAGCCACTCACTGTCTTCGAAAATATCAGCTTTCAGCTACATAAAGGCGAATTCGTCTGCATTATCGGCCACTCGGGTTGCGGTAAATCGACCATCATGAATTCGCTGGCCGGGCTTGACCAGTTTTCAGACGGCGCCATGGTGATGGAAGGTAAAGAGATTGCTGGCCCAAGCCTTGAGCGCGGCGTGGTCTTTCAGAACTACAGCCTGCTGCCATGGCTGACGGCGCTGGAAAACGTGCGCTTTGGCGTGCGTGCCCGCTGGCCTGACTGGAGCGACCGTGAAGTCAGCGATCACAGCATGAAATACCTGACCATGGTGGGGTTGAAAGAAGTGGTGACGCGTAAGCCTGCGCAGCTGTCGGGGGGAATGCGTCAGCGGGTGAGTATCGCCCGCGCCTTCGCTACACAGCCAAAACTACTGCTGCTTGATGAGCCTTTCGGGGCGTTGGATGCATTGACCCGTGGGGTTATTCAGGACGAGCTGATCAAGATCTGGGGCCAGGATCAGCAGACCGTATTCATGATCACCCATGATGTGGATGAGGCGATCTTTCTGGCTGACCGGATATTTTTGATGACCAATGGCCCGCAGGCAAAAATTGCTGAATCGGTGAGTATCAATTTACCCCGGCCGCGCCAACGGGCGGATATCATCAAGCATCCGCATTTCTATCGTATCCGTAACTATCTGGTGGATTTCCTGGTCAACCGCTCAGGCGAAATGCGTACTCAGCAAAATGGTTCGGATGGATTGAACTACCCGGTATCCGTTGATCCGGTTGAGTTGGAAGAGCTGGAAGATACGCCTTCATCCCCGGATGAACCTGTATCCGGTGCCCGTAAAAAACACGAAAACCTTGTCTCGTTAACGCCCAAGGAGGCTCATCATGGATAAACTTGAAATGCGTCACACCCTGCTCGCTGCAAAAGCGCGCCACCAAATGAGTTGGGATGATATTGCCAGTGCTGTGGGCATGTCGCCCGTCTGGGTAGCATCAGCCTGTTATGGAATGAACAGCGCTTCCCCTGATATGGCCAAAAAACTGGCAGATACCCTGGCGGTGGATGCCGAGGTGGTCGATGCGTTGACGGCCTTCCCCACCAAGACCTGGGATGAAGCCATTCCACAAGACCCCTTTATCTATCGTTTATATGAAGTGGTAGGTGTTTACGGAGAGACGCTCAAGGATGTGGTGCAGGAAAAGTTCGGTGACGGCATCATGAGTGCGATTGATTTCACCATGGAAGTGGACAAGATCGAAGACCCGAAAGGCGATCGTGTCCTGGTCACCATGAACGGAAAATTCCTGCCATATAAATCCTGGTAAGCCGATTCACCGGCGGTTGTTTATCCGTTTTTGTTTACAGTAGAGCATCAGTAAAACGCCACCCAAGCGCTGTTTGGGTGGCGTTGATGTTTTACATGTCATGGTTGTCAAACCAGCTTTTGCTCCATCTGGTTGCGGCGACTTGCATGTTCACCTGCCAAGGCAAAACCGGTAATACGCTCGTCTTCGCTGAGGTAAATAAACGTCATGCCGTCAACATCGCTTTCCTGTTCCACCCAGGCACCTGGCTCGTCTGAGACATGAACAGCCAGAGGCCAGCAGGGTGTCTTGATCATGATGGTATAGGGTTCTCCGTTATATCTAGCTGTCTGGTCACCAAACTGTTCGGCAAGCACGTTCGCCTGCTGATTCAACGGCTTGACGTAAGGCAGCAGTCTCGCCTGATATTCAACACAATCACCCAGAGCATAGATATCCGGGTCTGAAGTACGCAGTTGATCATCTACCAAAATGCCTTTGTTAACCTTTAGCCCAGCGTCACATGCCAAGGCGATATTGGGGCTTAGGCCAAGTGCGCTGATAAGAGTATCAGCAGGGAAGGTTACTCCATTGCCAAGGGTCAACTTAAGGCGGTCTGGCTCGTCGGCCTGGCGCTCCACAGAGGTCAATGTGGTGTTGAGGTGAAAATTCACCCCCTTGCCCGTCAGGCGTTCGGCAAGTTTTTGGGCGATGGCTTCAGGTAGCAGGCGTGCTAGCGGATAGGCGGCATTATCGATCAGGGTAATACGGTGGCCTGCACTGGATAGATCATCTGCAAACTCACAACCAATTAACCCGGCACCGAGAATGACGACATCCGTAGCGGATTGACCGTCTATACGTTGGCGTAGCGCGCGGTAACTGCCCAGATCGTTGATCTGGCGGATCTGTTCAGCGCCGTCACCGGCAATATCCGGCTTGGGTTGGTGTGCCCCCAACGCCAGAATCAACTGGCTATAAGCAATGCCGCCGCGTGGCGTGATAATCCGTTTTTGCTGT
The DNA here is from genome assembly GCF_044792155.1 of Halomonas sp. BLK-85. Classification (NCBI taxonomy): domain Bacteria; kingdom Pseudomonadati; phylum Pseudomonadota; class Gammaproteobacteria; order Oceanospirillales; family Halomonadaceae; genus Halomonas; species Halomonas sp. BLK-85. The sequence continues at coordinate 2,925,630 of NZ_CP087731.1, read as the reverse complement.
CGTTCGATACCCAGTACGCGTGTGCGAGCAATCAACTGCACGTTCAATCGGCGTGCCTGTTGCTCACCTGAGGCAGTCACCAGGCCGTCAGGCGTTACTCCGCGCGCTGCCGCCGCTGATAGTTGGGGCTTCGAGTAAACATCGCCGTTGCAATGGGTGATCATGACGATGGGGAGTTCAGGCCTGGTGCGCCGAATTTGCTCAATAACGCCCCAGGCGGCCATGCCGCCGCCCAGTACCACCAGTTGTTCAGGGTGATTGGCAGACCCCAGAGTAGTCGGCGCAACAGAAGACGAATCCTCTGCTTCTGCAGCGTCATCGGGCGCTTCAATCAACACAAAGTCGGCTTTGGTCACGCCACAGTCTGGGCATTCCCAGTCATCAGGAATATCGTCATAGCGGGTACCGGGCGGCAAGCCGCCATCAGGGTCACCTTCAGCTTCATCATAGATAAAGCCACATACAATACACAGATAACGCTGATAGGGCGGGTCAATCTCGTGAGTCATAATGTTTTACCTGGATGAGATGCGCTATTGATCGCCGATCAGGCTGCCTGCAGGCGGTTCAATTCCTTGCGGATATGCTTCATGGCCGGCGTGACGATGGCCACAAAGTAAGATTCTCTGAGCTTGCGCTGAGCAGGCGCATCAGCCAGATAGCCGCGGGCTCCTGCGTGAAGCATCGCCGCCTGGGAGGCACGCAGCGACAGTTCAGAACCGGCGTGACGCAGTTGCAATACATCCGCAAATAGAGAGTCACTGGCGTTGCCATGCACTTCATTGGCAAGGAAATACGTTGCCTTGCGCGCATCCTGAAGCGCTTCTTCCAGAGCATCCGGTTGTTCATCCAGAAACCGGTTCACATGGTGGTGGGTCTCATGCATCTGGCGCATGATATCGATACACCCCTGCACGACGCCAAGGCCCATGCCCATTTGCAACAGCACAAAACCAGCGCGGATACGCGGGATAAGTGAGCGCACATCGTGGCTGATAACGTTGGCATCAGGAATAAAGCTGTCATTGAAGTGGCAGGCATAAGTACCGCTGCCTTCCAGCGCCGTAAACTCGGCGCACTGGCGCAGTTGAAAGCCGTTTTGACCACACTCGACGATGGCCATGATATTTTGCTGGCGCTCATCACACTGGAAGATTGCAGCAAAGACATGGCCCTCACTAAGGTTGGACACCCAGGGCAGGGTGCCATTGGCAACATAGCCGCCATCGACGCGTTTCACCTTGATCTTGAGAGGCTCGATACTGGCAAAGTGCTTCATGGCGTTGGAAAGCCCGGTGCCGCCTAACTGCTGACCACTGCCGACGCGTGGCAGCCAGTGATCACGCACGCTGGCATCATCCGCATGTTCTATATACCAACCGAGAGCATCCTGGCACCACACACAAAACCCGGTGGACATGCATTCGCGCGATACTGCCTGCATGACATCAATGGCCTGTGAGAAATCCGGACCATGTTGGTTCAACGACGGCAAATGGTGTTGATAGCCCTTAGCATTACCCAGCGATGACATGAATTCAGCGGGATAAACGCCTTGGCGATCAATAGCGACTGTTTGAGGCGCCAATTGCTGTTTAATCAAAGCATTGACGTCAGAAAGAGTCCGTGATGATGAAAGTGTGGAAATATCAATAGTGGCGTTCATGCGTAAACCTCTAAAATTGAACAATGAAGGAGCAAGCGGTGCGCTATTTAGTGACGAGAGTGTTTTATGTAGTTAACTGGCGGCTGTCAGTCAAACCGGTATTACTTGAACTCTCGTCGCGCCTAACTTTGCGAATGCTTAACGCAATTCCTGTGCCACCTTGTTATTTTGAAAGTTAGTGATTTGATTTTTATGGCTTATATTCTTGCCTGATGGCAGCGGCGGATGTTCTATAGCGTGTTGGGTGTATGACTAAGAATGGAAAAGTGCGCTGACAATATTGTCATTGTGAACATTGTTGACATAACTTTTGACATAAAACATGTCAGTAAGGTTATTTCCGCACGAATAGAAGGAAGGCGGTAAGATCAGGAATCATTTTAATAAAGATAAATCAATACAAAGCAGTGATTTAGTTTATGTAGGCATGCATATTGCTAGGTTTACTCCAGTTAATTTTTATACTGGGCAGGAACTTTCAATATGGGTGCATCAATTCAAATCAATGGCATCAGCCATCAATTCAGCCCTCATGGCGCCAGGGTGCTGGAAAACCTGGTTCACGATATCCCTGCAGGACAAAGCACCGCCTTGATCGGTGAGAGCGGCTGCGGGAAATCCACCTTATTACACATGTTGGCAGGGCTCACCATGCCAAGTGAAGGCTGTGTGAGAATCAATGGGCGTCAGGTGACCGCGCCGCATCCGGAGTGGAACATGATGTTCCAGCGTCCGGGACTCTACCCGTGGCTAAGCGTTCGTCAAAACGTTGCACTGGGGCTGGAGTTTACCGGTCAGACAGACAACCTCAATGCACGTGTTGATGAAATGCTCCAGCTGGTTGGCTTGACTGATAAAGGTGATGCGCGCCCGCAGGATCTCTCAGGCGGGCAACAACAGCGTGTGGCGTTGGCACGCTCCCTGGCGGTTGAGCCTGACGTGATTCTGCTCGATGAGCCTTTCTCAGCGCTGGATGCCTTTACGCGGCGGAGTTTGCAGCTTGAAGTTCGCCAGATTGCCCAGCAAAAGAATATTACTCTGGTGCTGGTTACTCACGATATCGATGAAGCGCTCACCATGGGCGATCAAGTGGTGCTGATGGGTCGCAATCCTGGCACTTTCCGTAGCGTCATGGATATCACCTTACCCTATCCCCGCAACGTTATTGATCCGCAGTTTGTAGCACTGCGCGATGACCTGATGACGCGCTTTCAGCATTCGGTGGATAACACTGAGCCTGCGTTGACGACGTCGCCCCAAGCGTCTACCCGGCGCCAGGAACCTCTTACGAGTGCGCAAAATACCCAACGTTCATCAGCCTGACTGCCTGGCCAGCCGAGCTTGTTGTCCTTTGCCATTGCTTATCCTAAATCCGGAGAATTTCATTATGTCGCCATGTGACTGTCACCCTCATCATCGCCACGAATACACCAAGACCGACCAGGGTAGGCGCCGTTTCATACTGGACAGTATGGCAACGGTAGGAGGCTTAGCCACCGCCATGCATATGCCGGGCATGATACCTCGCGCCTTTGCCAATGACGATCAACAGCTGCGTATTGGCTATCTGCCGATTACCGATGCCACGCCTCTACTGGTAGCGCATGCGATGGGGTATTTTGAAGACGAAGGGTTGGATGTTGCCGAGCCAGAACTGATCCGTGGCTGGTCGCCACTGGTCGAAGGGTTTACCCGAGGACGTTTCAATCTTGTTCATCTGCTCAACCCGATTCCGGTGTGGATGCGCTATAACAACAATTTCCCGGTCAAGATCATGGCCTGGGCGCATGTTAATGGTTCAGCACTGCTGGTGAGCGGCAAAAGCCAGGCGCAAGATTTTGCCGATCTGGGCGGAACTCAGATTGCGGTGCCTTATTGGTACTCGATTCATAACACCCTGCTGCAGATGGCGCTCCGTAACGCGGGCTTAAAACCGGTTATTCAGGATCAAGATACACCTTTGGCCAGTGATGAAGTCAACCTGCTGATTCTGCCACCCCCGGATATGCCGGCAGCCCTGGCCGCTGGCCGAATTGATGGCTTTACTGTCGCTGAACCTTTCAATGCTGCAGGTGAGCTGCTGGCAGGTGGAACGCTTCTACGCTTTACCGGTGATATCTGGGAAAACCATCCATGCTGTGTTGTGTGCATGAACGAAGAGGAAGTCGATGCACGCCCGGAGTGGACGCAGAAAGTCCTCAATGCGCTGGTGCGTGCTTCGATTTATGCACAGCAGAATAAAGAAGCAACGGCCCGCATGCTTTCCCGTGATGGGCGCGGTTACTTGCCCATGCCGGAGGATGTAGTAGTGCGTGCCATGACCCACTACGATGCAGCGGACTACCAGTCACCTAACGCTATTCGCCACCCTGAATGGAGCAACAGCCGGATTGATTTCGCCCCTTACCCCTACGCATCAGCAACGCGGCAGTTGGTTAGCGCGATGAACAATACCCTGGTCAGTGGTGATACCACCTTTTTGGATAACCTTGACCCTGATGAAGTCGCCCGTGACCTGGTCAACTATGACTTTGTGCGCCGTGCAATGGAGCAATACCCCGAGGCACATCTACCGGGCACTCCAATGGAAGAGCGCTGGGAGCGGGAAGAGAGGATTCAGCTATGAGCAATCAGATGCTAGGTATGACACTGGATGATTCCGGGCAGAAGGCCTTTGAACTATTGAAACGTATAGGCTATCCGGTTATCGGGCTGGGCGCTTTGTTGGCGCTGTGGTGGCTAGGTGGTTATATGATTGCCAGCAACCCGGATACCCGGGCGTTTGTGGGCTTTGCGCCTCAGCAGGTCCTGCCCGAAGCATGGACGCTGGTGAGCTCCGGCAATCTTCTCGATACCGTGCTGCCCAGCCTTTACCGTATCGGGATGGGGCTTTTATGGGCATCGCTGGTGGCGGTACCCATGGGAATATTGGTGGGATCTTCTCCGGTGCTGCGTCAGATCACCGGCTTCCCGTTTCAGCTGTTGCGCATGGTTAGCCCGCTGGCCTGGATGCCGATTGCAGTTCTTGCTTTCAGCACCTGGGATGGCGCTATTGTATTTCTGATCTTTATGGCGGCCGTCTGGCCAATCCTGTTCTCAACGGCGTTTGCGGTGCAGCGTATTGACCCGATGTACTTCAAGGTTGCGCGCAATTTCGGTGCCTCTCCATTAGCTAGTTTACGCCGGTTGATTCTGCCCGCCGTCGCGCCGGATATTCTGGCTGGCTTCCGTCTGGCACTGGGTATTGCCTGGGTGGTGCTGGTGCCCGCCGAATACCTGGGCGTTACCAGTGGGTTGGGGTATGCCATCAACGATGCCCGCGACATTCTGGCCTATGATCTGCTCGCCGCTCTGGTTCTTATTATCGGCGTTATTGGTTATATTCTGGATAGTCTGATTGTTAGCTTAATTCGCTATTTTGGTTGGCAAAACAGCGATGGCTAATTGATCTTGATCCAAGCGTCCAGAGAGTAGCCACCAGGAGACATAAATGCCGTCGTCGTCTTCGCGCGATGAAATCTCGCCCAATCGAAGCCAGGATATCAATCAGGACACCTTGATTCTCTCGGAGGCGGCGCATTTACTGGGCAGTTCACTGGAAGCAGAGATCACCATTCCCGCCGTATTGCGCTCTTTATCACAGCTTGCCGGTCTCAATCGAGGCCGGGTTGTGCTGGAAGACACTGGCACCCAGACGCTGCGGATTGCTTACGCCTATGGGCTCCAGGCATTTGAGAAAGCGCGCGGTATCTATCAACTGAATGAGGGAATAACCGGCAAGGTGATGGCCAGTGGGCGGGTTAGCGTCGTACAGAATATTGATGAAGAAGACGATTTTCTGTTTCGTGCGGTCACCCGAGAGGCACTGCCAAACGATACGGTGTCCTTTATTGCAGTGCCCATATTGCTGGATGAAGTGCCCATTGGGGTTTTGGCCTGCCACCGGTTGCGCCATCGCCCACGTGGCATTCAAACAGACCTTCATCTGTTGCATATTGTGGCGGCAATGATTGGGCAGATTCTGCGTATCAAGGATCTGGTCAGGCAGCGCACGGAAACCTTGGAAGCCCAGAACAATGCATTGCGTTCGGCTCTGAAACAACAAAATGACCAGGAAATGCTGGGTAGCAGTGCTCAAATGAAGCGAGCACTCGATCTGGCACTGCAGATAGCCAGCAGTGATGCCACCATCATGCTGCAGGGGGAATCCGGAACGGGCAAGGAGCGTTTTGCGCGGTTTATCCACACCCATAGCCAGCGGGCCGACAAGGCCTTTATCTGTATCAACTGCGCGGCCATTCCAGAGAATCTGCTGGAAGCGGAGCTGTTTGGCTATGAAAAAGGGGCCTTTACGGGTGCTGTGCGCAGTCGCCCAGGGAAATTTGAAGCAGCTCATGGCGGCACCATCTTCCTGGATGAAATTGGCGATATGCCCATGGAGCTACAAAGCAAGCTGTTAAGGCTGCTTCAGGAACGCCGTGTTCAGCGCCTTGGAGCAGATAAAGAGATTGATGTGGATATTCGAATCCTGACGGCAACCCATATGGATCTGCAGCAAGCCGTTAATCGCGGCGACTTTCGCCTGGATCTTTTCTATCGGCTTAACGTGGTGCCACTGCGTCTGCCGCCGCTGCGCGAAAGAGAAGGCGATGTGGCCCTGCTGGCGCATTATTTTCTGGATGTTTTCAACCGCCGATATCAACGTCAATTACTGCTGGAAGCGGGGGTTGTGCGACGTTTGGAAAGCTATCCCTGGCCGGGCAATATCCGCCAGCTGGAAAATATCATGGAACGCAGCGTCTTGATGGCCCATGGCAGTCTGATCACTGTTGAGCAGATAGAACATATCCTGCACGATGAATCCCAGATCGAGCGCTACAACACCACTGCTTCACCGGGCATTGAAAGCTCATCTACTGGTTATGCGCCTGATCAGCAGGCACCCAGGCATAAGCCAGATAGTTCTGAACGGCAAGAATACCCAAGAACAGGGTTTGCAAGTACCGGCGTTAGTCGGCCTTACCAACATGTAGAAGATACCAATCCTGATATTCTTTTAGCAGCGCTAAAACATACGCGCGGTAACAAAACAGAGGCGGCACGTCAGCTGGGACTGAGCACTCGCCAGCTAAGCTATCGGTTGAAAAAACTTAATATCAGTCGTTCTGATTACACATGAAAAATAGTGAAATGCAAAACGCGACTCTTGTCTGTATGCCCAAACAGGTGCAAGGAAACAATGGCAACTGAGTTATAAAGAAGCCCCTTTTAAAAAGGGGCTATTGATAGCTGTTGTCTAAGAGCTGTTTTTAAGAACTGTTTTAAGCATTATTTTAAAAAACCTCTGCTGAGGGTTAGTAGGTTTTATAAGGCAGGAACTTGCCTGAAAGAACCACGTTGACGCGATCGCCTTTGGGGTCAGCTTCACGCTGAATATCCATGGAGAAATCAATAGCGCTCATAATACCGTCGCCGAACTCTTCGTGGATCAGTTCCTTTATAGTGGTGCCATAAACGCTGACCACCTCATACCAGCGGTAAATCAGAGGGTCGGTGGGTACCTCGGTAGGCAAGGAGCCCTTGTAAGGCACAATTTGAAGCCAGGCGATGGCTTCATCAGAAAGGTCAAAAATTTCCCCTACTTTCTGTGCCTGCACCTTGTCCAGCGTCATCTGGCCTAGGCAGGCGGCCGTTGTCCATTCCTTGCTCAATCCAACCTGTTTGGCGACGTCAGCCCATTGAATACCTTTGCTGACTTTCGCCGAAATGATCATGCCCGTTACTTGTTCACGATCCACTATCATAATGTCACCCCCTGGGTTCAGATGATGTTAGTCAGCGAGCGCTATATGGAAATTAACCGGGTTGCGCATTGTATTGGCAACCGGGGAATAGAAGTTTGCGTGCTCGACAATTTCGGCAAGCTGCTCACGCGGGGCATCGCCTTCTATCAGCACCTTGACGCGAATCTCTTGAAAGCCCATCAATGAAGGAATCATCTCGGCGCCTCCCGCGCCCCAGGCGGCAGGGTTGCCAATGTCGCCTTCCAGGAAAACTTCAAGTTTGGATAGCGTGACTTCCTTCCAGGTAGCGACGGCGGTAATACCGACGGCAAGGCATCCACCCAGTCCGGATAGCACGATTTCACCTGGCGCCGGGGCTGTATCTTGGCCAAATAAATGCAGCGGTTCATCCACCACAACCTGATGATGATTAACATGGCTAATGGTGCGGTACTGTCCTTCAGTGACGGTATGAACCTTGTTGGTGCCACGCATCTGCGGGTTCTGGCGGCCTTTTTCGGCAAAGCCCAGAAGACCATCACGGTCTATCGGGCGCAGGTGCTGTGTCACTGTTGCGTTATCGGAGATTGCGGTTGCCATTTTGATTTCCTGCCTTTGAAGAGCATAGCGATAAGCGTCAAGCGATGTTTATACCCAGCGCTTGTACCTATCGGCCTATTACTCGTTGGTGGTGAATTAACGATTAACTGAGTTTCGTTAAACACACTCTGCAAACTGCAAGCCAACTTTTTTTTATACTTTAAATACAAGCAGCTAGAGTGTTTTCGGTGTGTAAAAGGTGTGGCTGGCAGGAAAGTGCCAACTAAATTTGGACAGGATAAAGACGCTACACAGGTTTATATTGTCATCTTTGTGGACAATGTTGTTTTTGTCAGCAGCTCTTTGGCACCCGATAGGCAAGATACATTGCGTCATATTCTGCAGCCTTTCCAAAGCTGTATTTTGGTGCAATGCAAAACGAGTACCCGCCAGCGGCGCACCATAAAAAAGCAGGGTGACTCCTGAGTGGCTTGAAAGAAAGCTCTTTCTGGCATTTTTAGTGTTGACTAAATAATTGAATTAAATGGAAATTAACTCATTTAGGCGATTATGGCGCGCTCCTTGCTGGGGCTGTAGGACTTTGCAGGCATCCGTGTACTGGATGCATCATTTCAAGGCCCTGTGTTCAGGGCGAGGAGCTTTGCATGTCTTCACAGACCGTTTCTAACTCTCATCAACCTCTCTCTCACAGTGTTTCTGGCACATCTTGCTATTCAGGTGTCAAGCGCAAGCTTTCCATGACGTTGCTGGCGGCTGCGATTGGCGCAACGGGCACCCAGGCGTTTGCTCAGGATGATGATCCGATCAAGGTGGGTATCCTGCATTCGCTGTCCGGCACCATGGCGATCAGCGAAACGGTGCTCAAGGATACCGTTGAGATGCTGATCGAGCAGCAGAACGAAGCAGGCGGCCTGCTGGGTCGCGAGATCGAGCCGGTTGTCGTAGACCCCGCTTCCGATTGGCCGCTGTTTGCAGAAAAAGCCCGCGAGCTGCTCGAGCAGGAAGAGGTTGATGTCATCTTCGGCAACTGGACATCGGTATCACGTAAATCGGTATTGCCGGTAGTTGAAGAACTCAACGGCCTGCTGTTCTACCCGGTGCAGTACGAAGGCGAAGAGTCTTCTGAAAACGTCTTCTATACCGGCGCCGCTCCCAACCAGCAGGCAATCCCGGCGGTCAACTACCTGCATGACGAGGTGGGCGTAGAGCGCTGGGTGCTGGCCGGCACCGACTACGTTTATCCGCGCACCACTAACCGCATCCTCGAAGCCTACCTGCAGGAAGAGTTTGGCGTGTCAGACGAGGATATCATGGTCAACTACACGCCTTTCGGGCATTCCGATTGGCAGAACATCGTCTCGGAGATTGGCCGTTTCGGTAGCGAGGGCAAGAAAACCGCGGTGGTCTCCACCGTTAACGGCGATGCCAACGTGCCGTTCTACCGCGAGCTGAGTAACCAGGGTATCGACGCGGTGGACATTCCGGTAGTGGCCTTCTCCGTGGGCGAGCAGGAGCTGACCGGGATCGATGCCGAACCGCTGGTGGGTCACCTGGCGGCCTGGAACTACTTCATGAGTGTCGATACCGATGCCAACTATGACTTCATCGACGCCTGGCTCGATCACACCGGCGAAGATGATGCGGTAACCAACGACCCCATGGAGGCGCACTACATTGGCTTCAACATGTGGGTCGAAGCGGTCGAGAAAGCCGGCACCACTGATGTTGATGCGGTCAAGGATGCCATTATTGGTGTGAGTGTGCCCAACCTCTCCGGTGGTTATGCGGCGATGATGCCCAACCATCACATCACCAAACCGGTCATGATCGGCGAGATTCAGGACAACGGTCAGTTTGCGGTGGTCTGGGAAACACCGTCTACCGTGGCCGGCGATGCATGGTCGGACTACCTGCCGGGCTCGCGGGACCTGATCAGTGACTGGCGCAAGCCGATGGAATGCGGCAACTACAATGTGGCGGAAAACCGCTGCATGGGTAGCGAAGCCGAAGAGCAGGCCGAATAAACGCTTGCTGAGGACTGATAGGCCGGGGGCGGCGCAGACCGTCCCCTCGGTTCATTTCCACACCTGACTCATTCCCCTGTGCGCTGTCCGATAAGGGCCAGCGTGCAGGACACGCCACTCAAAGGACTCACCCATGAGGATTCCTTGCTACGTCGTTACGACAAGGATCGTCACCTGCCTGCTGATTAGCCTGCTAAGCTGGCTGCCGATGACGGGAGCCGCTCAGGAACCGGACGGTCAAGCATTACTCGAAGCATTGGATACGCGCTCATTCGACGATAAAGCCGCCGCGATTAATGCCATTATCCAAAGTGAACAGCCACGCGCCGATGTGTGGCTGCAGGCGATGCTGGACAGTGACCTGCAGCGCCTTAAGGATGATGGGCGCTTTGTGATCGCCCTGGAAACGGCGGGCCTGGACGTCACCATTGAAGATGCGCTGACCGGTGAGGCGATGGGCGAGGTGAGCCGACGCAACCTCGAGCGCCTGACGATCAACAACGCATTGCGCAGCCAGTTGCGATCGGCAATTTCGCTGGTCGAGCTTTATAACGGCGATCAGGATGCCCGTCTTGACGCCGCTGAAGGGTTGATTGGCGATGTTGAGGACGCCCAGGTCGCGCCGCTCACCAACCGCCTCGACGAAGAACCTTCAGCGGCTGTGCGCGAACGCTTGAACCAGGCGCTGGCGGTTTACCGCCTCAACCAGGGTGATGTAGACGCGATCGAGGTGCTGGCGGGCAGCCTGAACAGCCAGGTGCGCGTTGCGCTGAACCGTGCTACTCAATCGGATGACCCTCTGGTAGCCGATGCGGCCAGCGCTGCGATTGCCGACATCCAGCAAAACCTGAAAATCAATCGTGGCCTGGAAACCCTCTACTTCGGGCTGTCGTTAGGCTCGGTGCTGGTGCTGGCGGCCATCGGCCTGGCGATTACCTTCGGGGTGATGGGGGTGATCAATATGGCCCACGGCGAGCTGATCATGCTGGGGGCCTACACCACCTGGATGATGCAGCAGCTGCTGCCGGGTCAGCCCGGCATGGCGCTTATCCTGTCGATCCCTGCCGGTTTCATGGTGTCTGCCCTGGCGGGTATCGCCATTGAGCGCGGGGTGATCCAGTTCCTCAAGGGTCGCCCGCTGGAAACCCTCCTGGCTACCTTTGGCATCAGCCTGATTCTCCAGCAGCTGGTGCGCACCGTCATATCCCCGCAGAACCGTACCGTGATCACTCCGGAATGGATGAGCGGCTCTCTGGTGGTCAACGATGCGCTTTCGCTGACCCTTAACCGTCTTTATGTACTGGGCTTTGCCCTGGTGGTGTTTGCCGCCCTGATGCTGATCATGCGCCGCACCCGTCTGGGCCTTGAAGTGCGCGCCGTGACCCAGAACCGTGCCATGGCACGTTCCATGGGCATTCGCGCCACCCGCGTCGATATCATGACCTTCGCGCTGGGTTCGGGCGTGGCCGGGCTTGCTGGTGTGGCGCTTTCCCAGCTGACCAACGTCGGCCCCAATCTGGGCCAGAACTACATCATCGATTCCTTCATGGTGGTGGTGTTTGGCGGGGTCGGTAACCTGTGGGGCACCCTGGTGGCGGGTATGTCGCTGGGCGTGATTAACCAGGTCATCGAGCCTTGGGCGGGCGCGGTACTGGCCAAGATTATCGTGCTGGTATTCATCATCCTGTTTATTCAAAAGCGACCCAAGGGGCTCTTTCCCCAGAAGGGCCGCGCGGCGGAGGGCTAGGCAATGCAAGCGATGGATTCTGCACAGCGGTTCTGGCTGACCCGCCCGTTTTTTGAGCGCGCCACTCAGCTGTTTCTGGGGGTATTGCTGGCGGCCCTGACGCTGGTCACCGTGCTGCACGTCATGGTGCCCGAGGGGCACCCGCTTTACGTCAGCGCCTTTACCGTCAACCTGCTGGGCAAGTACTTGAGCTATGCGCTGCTGGCGGTGTCGGTGGATCTGGTATGGGGCTATCTGGGGATTCTCAGCCTCGGCCATGGAGCGTTCTTTGCCATCGGCGGCTATGCCATGGGCATGTACCTGATGCGCCAGATTGGCGATCGCGGCACCTATGGCGACCCCATCCTGCCGGATTTCATGGTGTTCCTCAGCTGGGACAGCCTGCCCTGGTACTGGCTGGGTTTTGACATGGCCTGGTTCGCGTTTCTGATGGTGCTGCTGGCGCCTGGCCTGTTGGCGCTGGTGTTCGGCTTTCTGGCTTTTCGTTCCCGGGTCACCGGGGTTTACCTGTCGATTATTACCCAGGCGCTGACCTTTGCGCTGATGCTGGCCTTCTTCCGCAACGAGATGGGCTTTGGCGGCAACAACGGCCTGACCGATTTCCGCGAGCTGCTGGGCTTTGACCTGCGCAGCGATGCCACCCGGCTGGGGCTGTTTATCGCCACCGGTATTGCTCTGGCGCTGGGTTATATCCTGTGCCGGGCGATTGTCACCAGCAAGCTGGGGCGGGTCAGTGTGGCCACCCGGGATGCCGAGGCACGCACGCGCTTTCTGGGCTATCGGGTCGAACGCTTCCAGCTGTTTGTGTTTGTGGTCTCCGCCATGCTGGCGGGCCTGGCCGGCGCACTCTATGTGCCGCAAGTGGGCATCATCAACCCCAGCGAGTTCTCGCCGATTTTCTCGATCGAGATTGTTCTCTGGGTCGCCCTGGGCGGGCGGGCCACTCTGTATGGCGCTGTGATAGGGGCGCTGCTGGTCAACTATGCCAAAACCGTCTTCACCGGCATTATGCCGGATGCCTGGCTGTTTGCGCTGGGGGCCATGTTTGTGCTGGTCACCGTCTTCCTGCCCAAAGGCGTGGCAGGGCTATTCCGCTATCTCAAGCGTAAGCAAGGTGACGACCACCCACCCAAGGAGGCCACCGCATGAGCTTTTTGCAATCGCTTACCACCCGGGACAGGGTGTTCGACTTCATGGCGCCTCAGGCGTCGCCGGTAGATGTCCGCCACGGGCCGATTCTGTATATGGAGGATGTCACCGTCAGCTTTGATGGCTTCAAGGCCATCAATAACCTCAACCTGACGATTGATGATGGCGAGTTACGCTGCATTATCGGCCCCAACGGGGCGGGCAAGACCACCATGATGGATATCATCACCGGCAAGACGCGCCCCAACCAGGGCAGCGTCTGGTTTGGTAGCCGCCATAATCTGCTGCAGATGAACGAGCCGGATATCGCCAGTCTGGGCATCGGCCGCAAATTCCAGAAGCCTACCGTGTTTGAGGCACTCAGCGTGTTTGAAAACCTGGAGCTGGCGATGTCTGCCGACAAGCGCATCCTGCCTACCCTGACAGCACGCCTGAGCGGCGAGATCAAGGACCGTATCGAGGAAGTATTGACCACCGTCGGGCTGATGGCGCTGCGCCATCGGCCCGCCGGAATTCTTTCCCACGGCCAGAAGCAATGGCTGGAAATCGGTATGCTGCTGATGCAGCGCCCGCGCCTGCTACTGGTGGATGAACCCGTGGCCGGGATGACCGAACAGGAAATGGAACGCACCGCCGAGCTGCTGACCCGCCTGGCCGGCCAGCAGTCGGTAGTGGTGGTTGAACACGATATGGGCTTTGTGCGCTCGATTGCCCGCCAGGTGACAGTGCTCCACCAGGGCAGTGTGCTGGCCGAGGGCAGCATGGACCAGGTATCCAATGACCCCAGGGTGGTCGAAGTGTATCTGGGCGTGGACGACGAGGAGGCGGCCTGATGCTGGCAATTGAACAACTCAACCAGTTTTACGGGGAAAGCCACACCCTCTGGGATCTGGATCTTGAAGTGCCCGCCGGGCAATGTACCTGCGTGATGGGACGTAACGGCGTGGGCAAGACCACCCTGATGAAGGCCATCATGGGAGAAGTGGCGGTCAAAAGCGGCCAGCTGCGTTACCAGGGGGAAAGCGGTGATATCGAGCTGACCAAAAAAGCCATTGAAGCGCGCTCGCGATTGGGCATTGGTTTTGTCCCCCAGGGGCGGCAGATATTCCCGCTGCTGACGGTGGAAGAAAATCTGCGCACCGGCCTTGCCGCACGCAGCGATGGCCAGAAGAAAATTCCCGAGCGCGTCTACGAGCTGTTCCCCGTGCTCAAGGAGATGAAGCACCGGCGTGGCGGTGATCTGTCCGGCGGTCAACAGCAACAGTTGGCGATTGGCCGCGCCCTGGTGATCGAACCGCGCCTGCTGATCCTTGATGAACCCGGAGAAGGCATTCAGCCCAACATCGTCGCCCAGATTGGTCAGGTGATCCGCCAGCTGATCGCAGAAGACGGCCTGACGGTGCTGTTGGTCGAGCAGAAGTTGCCCTTTGCACGCAAATACGCCGACCGCTTCGTGATCATGGATCGCGGTCGGCCGGTGGCCAAAGGCGATATTGGCGAGCTTTCCGACGAACTGATCAAGCAGCACCTGACGGTTTGACAAACACTCGGGGTCAGAATCGCGCATGTCACCAAGAGAGTGCACTGACAAAATTGCACTGCTCTTTTTTGGTGCGTAAATAAAGCTTTAACGTCCGGAAGGATGACTCTAACCTGTTGAAATAAATATAAAAAAGGTTTAACTGGGCGTTTTGGTACGGCGGTTGCACTGTTCTGGCCAGATTCTTTAGCGAATGGGACCTTTATGAGCATTGCGGCTGTTTCGGGTACGCCATCCTTGCCAACGTCCGGGCATCGTTTTGATAGCGAACGCCACTGGGCGGCGTCTCTGGCACTGCGCTTTGTTAACCGTGATGAGATCACCCGTTTGGTGCAGGCGCGCCATCAGGGGCCTTTACGGGTGCAGCGCGCCTTTTATCCGGAAGGGCGTACCCAGGCCTGCCATGTCTATGTTCTCCATCCGCCCGGGGGCCTTGTCAGTGGTGATGCCCTGACCATTCGCGCGGATATCGAACCCGGTGCCCATGCGCTGCTGACCACCCCCGCCGCCAACAAGCTTTACAAGGCCGACAGCCAGGGCGTTGCCTGGCACCAGCAGACAACGCTAAACGTTGAGGATGGCGGCATCCTTGAGTGGCTGCCTCAGGAAACCATCGCCTTTGATGGTTCCAAAGGCACCCAGCGCACCCATATTGCCCTGCAGGGCAGCGCCCGCTGCCTGGGCTGGGAAGTCATGGCACTGGGCCGCCCCGCCAGCCAGCTGCCCTATGCCTCCGGGCGCATTGAACAGCAGTTTCGTCTTACTCTGGATGGCAAGCCGCTATGGCTGGAGCGCCAGCCGCTGGACCCGCTTCACCCGCGCTTTCGCGGGCGCTGGGGGCAAGGCGGTGCGACGGTACAGGCCACCCTGTGGGCGGTGGGTGTCAATGATGCGAGTAGCGCGATTGATGAACTCAGAAGTACCTTGCCGGATAACCCGCGTTGGGCGGTCACCGTTCGCCACGATGTTCTGTTACTGCGCTACCTGGGGCGCTGCCGAAATGAAGCCTGGGCCTTGTGCGAACAGGCCTGGCAGCTGCTGCGCCCGCGTTGGGTAGCGCGCGACGCCCACACCCCCCGTATCTGGTTAACCTGACCCGATGGACTGCTGGAGACATGCCCGATGGAATTGACCCCACGCGATAAAGACAAGCTGCTGCTGTTCTCGGCCGCCCAGCTTGCCGAGCGCCGCCGTGCCCGTGGCCTCAAGCTTAACTACCCGGAAGCCGTGGCGCTGATCAGCTTTGAGATTATGGAAGGTGCCCGTGACGGCAGAAGTGTCGCTGACCTGATGAGCTACGGCCGTGAGATTCTCAGCCGTGACGATGTCATGGACGGCGTGGCTGAGATGGTGGATGAGGTCCAGGTGGAAGCCACTTTCCCGGATGGCACCAAGCTGGTCACCGTCCATACGCCGATTAGCTAATCATCAACCTTCAGGAGGAGCCGGCATGATTCCCGGAGAGTATCAGTTACAAGACGGTGACATTGAGCTGTGTGCAGGCCGCGAGCGCGTGGCGCTTGAGGTGGCCAACACCGGCGACCGGCCGATCCAAGTAGGGTCGCACTACCACTTTGCCGAGGCCAACCCGGCGCTGGTGTTTGAGCGCAGCAAGGCCCGTGGCCTGCGCCTGGATGTGGCGGCGGGTACCGCTATCCGCTTTGAACCCGGCCAGACCCGTGAAGTTACTCTGATTCCCTTTGTCGGCAAGCGGCATATTTATGGGTTTCGCGGTGAGATCATGGGCCCCCTGGACACAGAGGCTCAGCAAGGAGAAGGCCAATGAAGCCGGTCAACAAGATCAGCCGTCAGGCTTATGCCGATATGTATGGCCCCACCCTGGGTGATCGGGTACGCCTGGGCGATACCGAGCTGTGGATCGAGGTTGAGAAGGATGCTACCCACTACGGCGATGAAGTGAAATTTGGCGGCGGCAAGGTGATCCGCGATGGCATGGGACAAAGCCAGCAGCATAGCGAGGCTGTCATGGATACGGTCATCACCAATGCCTTGATTCTCGACTGGTGGGGCATCGTCAAGGCGGATGTCGGCATTCAGAAAGGTCGGATTGCAGCCATCGGCAAGGCCGGTAACCCGGATACCCAGCCGGATGTCGAGCTGATCATCGGCCCCGGTACGGAAGTCATCGCCGGAGAAGGCAAGATTCTCACTGCGGGTGGTATTGATGCGCATATCCACTTTATCTGCCCCCAGCAGGTAGAAGAAGCGTTGATGAGTGGCATTACCACCATGCTGGGCGGCGGCACCGGGCCGGCCACCGGCTCCAATGCCACCACCTGTACGCCGGGTGAATGGCATATCGGCAAGATGCTGCAGGCCGTGGATGAAATGCCGATGAATACCGGTTTTCTGGGCAAGGGCAACGCCAGCCTGCCGGAGGCGCTGGAAGCCCAGCTGGAAGCGGGTGCTATAGGCCTTAAACTGCACGAGGACTGGGGCACCACCCCGGCGTCGATTGATAACTGCCTGAGCGTGGCCGAGCGCTACGATGTGCAGATCGCCATCCATACCGATACCCTCAATGAATCGGGATTTGTGGAGGATACCCTGGCGGCTTTCAAGGAACGCTGCATTCACACCTACCACACCGAAGGTGCCGGTGGCGGCCATGCGCCGGATATCATCACCGCCTGCGCCAAGCCCTATGTGTTGCCGTCCTCCACTAATCCAACCCGGCCCTATACGGTCAATACCGTGGATGAACACCTCGACATGTTGATGGTGTGTCACCACCTTGACCCCAATATCCCCGAAGACGTGGCCTTTGCCGATTCGCGCATTCGCCGCGAAACCATTGCCGCCGAGGATATTCTCCATGATCTGGGGGTTATCTCGATGATTGCCTCGGATTCACAGGCCATGGGCCGGGTAGGGGAATCCATCTGCCGAACCTGGCAAACCGCCCACAAGATGAAGGTACAGCGTGGCCTCCTGCCGGAAGATGCAACCCGGGGCGCCGATAATTTCCGCGCCCGGCGTTATATCGCCAAGTACACCATCAACCAGGCGCTGACCCACGGGGTTGCCCATGAAGTTGGCTCGGTGGAAGTCGGCAAGCTGGCCGATCTGGTGCTGTGGAAGCCGGCCTTCTTTGGCACCAAGCCGGCGATGATTATCAAGGGTGGGATGATTGCCGCTGCCCCTATGGGCGACCCTAATGCCTCCATTCCCACGCCTCAGCCGGTGCACTACCGCTCTATGTTCGGTGCCTTTGGCCGCGCGGCCAGCAAGACGCGGCTGAGCTTTGTCAGCCAGGCCGCGCTGGATGCAGGCGTTAAAGAAAGGCTGGGGCTGGAAAGTTCCCTGGCCGCCTGCAGGAACGTGCGCCAGGTACGCAAGCAGGACATGAAACTCAACGATGCCTGCCCCGAACTCAGCGTCGACCCCCAGACCTATGAAGTCCGCTGTGACGGTGAGCTGCTGACCTGTGAGCCGGCCACGGAGCTGCCGTTGGCCCAGCGCTATCACCTGTTCTAGGCCGGTTTTATTCCACCCTGTTTTGTGCGAGGAGCCGCTATGTTGAAACTGATAGAACGCCTGGGGCCAATAGACGCCAGTGCTGCCAGCGATACCCTGACACTGCCGTTTGAGCTGCGTATTCGCGGTCGCCTGAAAGCGCAGAGCGACAGCGGCCAGCCGCTGGGGCTGTTTCTTGACCGTGGCCCGGTGCTGCGTGATGGCGAGGGCCTGAAGGCTGAGAGTGGTGAGGTCGTCAGGGTACATGCGGCCGTTGAGCCGGTGGTCACCGCCAGGGTCAGCAACGGCCTGCCGCTGGCCCGGCTGGCCTACCACCTGGGTAACCGTCATGTGCAGCTGGCCCTGGGGGAGGATGCTGAGGGTGGCTGGGTACGCTTTCCCCCGGACCACGTCCTGGAAGAGCTGGCGGCGTTGCTCGGCGCCCGGCTGGAACATCACGAGGCCACCTTCGATCCTGAGTCAGGCGCCTACCAGGGCATCGGCGGACATGCGCATCATCATGAGCACGGCCATGAGCACGAACACGTACACAGTCACTCCCATGAGCACCACCATGAACATGCTCACTGAACCGGGCGTGCCTGCCCACCAGGATGATCAGCTGGCGCTGCTTGGCCTGATGCAGCTGGTCAGCCCGGCGTTGCCGATTGGCGCCTTTGCGTTTTCTCAAGGGTTGGAAAGTGCCTTTGAACTTGGCTGGGTCGAGGACGAAACCAGCCTGGCCGAGTGGCTTTCCGGGGTGCTGGAAGATGGCCTGACCCGCTGCGAACTGCCGCTGATTGCGCGTTTGTTCAGTGCCTTTGAGCTGGGCGACCACGTTGCGGTTGCTGAATGGGACGACTGGCTGGCGGCGACGCGCGAAACGGCTGAGCTGGCAGCCGAAGACAGCCGTCTGGGGGCCTCTCTCAAACGCCTGTTGGGCAGCCTGGCATTGTTGCCGGATAACAATCTGCTACCTGATCAGGCGGGGTATGTCACCTGGTTTGCCTATACCGCCTACCTGCGTGGGGTGCCGGTACATCAGGCCCAGCTGGGGTTTGGCTGGGCCTGGCTGGAAAACCAGCTGGCCGTGGCCTGTAAGGCCCTGCCGCTGGGGCATACCGCCGCCCAGCGGGTGCTGGAAGCGTTGCGCCGTGAGCTGGTGGGCGCTGTGGATCAGGCCCAACCACTTGACGATGAAGACCTCGGCCCCGCCCTGCCCGGTGTGGCCCTGGCCAGTGCCCTGCACGAAACCCAGTATTCACGTTTATTCAGAAGCTAGACGTTTAACAAGCCGTTTCAAGAAGGAGAACATCATGACCCATTGTTTACGCGTTGGCGTCGGCGGCCCGGTTGGTTCGGGGAAGACCGCATTGCTCAAGCAGCTCTGCCTGGCGCTACGCGAATACTACGATATTGCCGTGGTCACCAATGATATCTACACCCGTGAAGACGCTGACTTTCTGCTCAAGCACGATGCCCTGCCAGCGGATCGTATTCTCGGGGTGGAAACCGGTGGCTGCCCGCATACTGCCATCCGTGAAGATGCCTCGATGAACCTGGCCGCGATTGATGACCTTCAGGCGCGTCACTCCAAGCTGGAGCTGGTGCTGGTGGAGTCCGGCGGCGATAACCTGTCGGCCACCTTCAGCCCTGAGCTTTCCGACCTGACCCTCTATGTGATCGACGTGTCTGCGGGTGACAAGATCCCCCGCAAGGGCGGGCCGGGTATCACCAAGTCAGACCTGTTGATTATCAACAAGATTGACATTGCCGAGCAGGTACATGCGTCTCTTGAGGTGATGGAGCGCGACTCGAAAAAGATGCGCGGCGAACGCCCCTTTGTGTTTACCAACCTCTATGACGGCGACGGGCTTGAAGAGATTATCCGCTTCATTCTCGATAAAGGCATGCTGGATGAGCGCCGCCCGTCAGCCGCCAGTGCTTGAAATCATGAATAACGTTCAGGAGAAAGAAAATGCTCATACCCCGCCAACATACCGTCACCACTCTGGTTAGCCTGGCAGGCTTTATGACGCTGCTAGTGATGAACAGCGCCCAGGCGCACCCAGGTCATGCACCGACGCAGGTACACAGTCATCTGGGTAGCCCGATGATGTGGTTGATGCTGGGCGTTGCCGCTCTGGGGCTCACCGCCGCTGTCCTGTTCGGGCGCAAGCTGTGGCGCCAGGGGCAGAATACCAGGGCAACACGGAAAAGCTGACAAGGTTGTTTGTTTTCGTTTGCTCAGTGAGCAAGGCGATCAGTTCAGCAGGGCTGCCAGCTCCTCGTGGGCAGCCTTCATCGAGGTTTGAAGAGCATGCAGCAGCGAGTCATCAGGCACATTGCCTGCTTCAAAAGCTTGCGTCATCTCTCTGGCCACGGCTTCAATACGCGTGGCTCCTACCGATCCCGCCGAGCCCTTAAGAGTGTGCACCTGGCGCGCCAGCAACTCATTGCTGCTCTGGCGCAGTTGCTCTGGTAATGGAGCAAACTCATCGTTAAGCTGCTCAAGAAACATGGCCAGCACCTCACGATAAAGTTCCTCATCGGCGTCGGCAAAGGCAAGCCCGGCGCGAGTATCAAATTCTTGCAGGGTGTCGAGTGTCATAAATGCTCTCTTCTCGCGACGTCTCTTTAAAAGGCATGCAAAGGCCAATAAACAGGTATATGTTAACTACAGTAATGACAAATATTAACAAAATATGCGTCAAAACAGTTTAGACTATTTGCAAATACTACCCCTATCCTTTCTTGCGTTAACAGTACCAAGGTAACCGTATGGCGCCAGTACCGACACTTCTCATCGTGGATGACGATCCCACTGTGCGCCTGTTGACATCGTCAGGCCTTAAAAAGCGCGGCTATCAGGTCATCCAGGCCATGGATGCGGAGCAGGCGATGTTGTTGATGCAAGATAAAAACCCGGATCTCGCTCTGGTCGATGTCAGTATGCCCGGGCGCAACGGCTTTGAATTTGTTCAGGCGGTACGCAATGGCGAGGCCGGTAACGCCAACCGTGAGCGGCCGCTGCTGATGCTCACCGGTTCCGATGATGTTCAATCGATTGATCAGGCTTTTACCTCGGGAGCGACCGACTTTATTACCAAGCCGATCAACCTGCCGCTGCTGGTGGAGCGGGTGAAGTATGCCTTGCGCGGGGCCGAGCGCGAAAAGGCTCTGCGCGAGGCGCAGATTGAGCAGGCCAGTGCCTGCAAGCTGGCGAGCCTGGGGTTCTGGCAGCTGAACTTCAGCAATGACGCGCTGACGTGGTCTGAGGATGCAACTGAGGTGTTGAACTGCGCCACCTTGCCGAAAAGTCGCCAGGCATTGCTGAAGCTGCTGAATGCTAGCGATGGCTTGCGTCTTGATACCGCACTGAAAGTCGCCCGCGAGGGTCAGGATGGCCTGAACCTTGAGATCACCCTGTATCTGGGCCATTCCGAACGTATTGTTCGCCTGCAAAGTGACCCTAAAACCCAGGAAGGCCAACTGATCGGTGCCTTTCAGGATGTGACTGCTTTGCGGGCGTTTGAGGATAAGGCGCTCTACCTTGCCGAATATGATGAGCTGACCGATTTACCCAAGCGTCGGCTGTTCCTGAATCTGCTGGATGAGAAACTGACGGATCGAAAGCCTACGGTCTGGTCAATTGGCGTGATTGATATCAGCCGTCTGCACCGGATTAATGATGCACTGGGTATCGAAGCCGGCGATCAGGTGCTGGCCATGTTTGCCAAGCGCCTCAAAAACATCGTGGGCCATGAGGCTTTGATGTGCCGTCTGGAGGCAGATACTTTTGCCGTGGCGATTCCCCATACTGATAGCGAACAGATGCGGGCGTATTATCAGCATTGGCTGCAGCCGCTGGCTCGCGCTCATCACGTGAAAAGTGAAGAGGTCTTCGTTGATTTTACCGCGGGTGTAAGCCTGTATCCCCAGGATGGTAGTAACAGCGATGAGCTGCTGCGAACGGCCCTGTTGGCCCAGCGGTTTTGCCGCGATCACGCAGGCAACCAGAAAGTCATGTTCTATCGGGATGTTGCATCCTCTGAGGAAAATCATGCGCTAAGCCTGGAGAATGACCTGCGTAAGGCGTTGGAAAATCAGGAGTTTTTTCTGGTTTATCAGCCGAAACAACAGCTTTCCACCAGCCGCTTTATCGGCGTTGAAGCGCTGCTGCGCTGGCGTCATCCTACCCGCGGGGTGGTGTTGCCAGGTGAGTTCATTCCCTTGCTGGAGGAAAGCGGCCTGATTATTGATGTGGGCGATTGGGTTGCCGAGGAGGCCTGTCGGCAGCTGGCCCAGTGGCAGGCTGAAGGCATTGAGGTTGGCATGGCCATCAATATCTCGGCGCGCCAGTTTGAGCAGTTCGGGCTTGCCTCGCGCCTTTCCAGGCATGTCGCCCAGTATGCTATTCAGCCCCGGCAGCTGGAATTGGAAATCACTGAAAGCACGGCCATGATTAATCCGGAAGCAACGCTTTTGACCTTGTATGAACTCAGGAAATTGGGCTTCAAGCTTGCCATTGATGATTTTGGCACCGGCCACTCTTCCTACGTTTACCTGCTGCGCTTCCCAATGGATACGCTGAAGATTGACCGTAGCTTTATTATTGATATCGCTGACGCTCGCCTGAATCGGGCCATTGTGCGTTCGCTGACGGCGCTTAGCCAGGGCCTGGGGATCAAAACAGTTGCCGAAGGCGTGGAAACCCAGCGCCAGCGTGACTACCTGGATGCACTTGATGTGGATGACATTCAGGGGTTCCTGCTGGCTAGGCCCATGGAGCCACAAGCCTGTCTGGCCTTCCTGCAAGCGCATGCCAGGGCCATGGTGGTCAACTGATACCATACCATCCGAGTATGTGAACCAGCGTCTACGTTTGATTGACTAATTGACAGACAGTGACTCACAAAATGCACTAGACACCACCATCCTGACCCTTGGTCTGCTAACAGGAAATCACCATGCAATTACAATTTGATTCCAGTGGATCCGTGGAGGGGTTTGCGACATCACTGCAGACGTTGGCAGCCAGAGTCGACGTCGCCGCCATACTGGTATTGGCCTGTGATGAAAACGGCTGGCAGCCAGATGACGTCGACCCACTGTTGAAAGCATCGGAAGTGCCGGTTTTCGGAGGCATCTTTCCACAGATTGCTTATCAGGGCGGCAACCATGTCAAAGGGACGTTGTTGGTAGGGCTTGCGTCGGCGCCTGAAACAGGCGTGATTGAAGGGCTTAGCGATGCGGATGCCGAGTATGAACAAGCGCTGCTGCCTCTGGCCGAGCGTTGGTCTGAAACCTGTGGAGGGCAGACTTACCTGGTGATCGTTGATGGCCTGGCATCGCGAATCAGCGCCCTGATTGAAAGCCTGTTTTACACTTTTGGACTGGAACACAACTTTATTGGCGGTGGTGCGGGGTCGCTGAGCTTTGAAAAACGCCCCTGCGTGATAACGCCACAAGGCCTGAAAAAAGATGCCGCGCTGGTTGCGCTTCTGCCGGTTCCCAGCAGCATTGGTGTGACTCACGGTTGGGAGCCGGTCAGTGAGGCATTTACCGTCACGTCCAGCGAGCGCAATGTCGTAAAGAGTATCGACTGGGAGCCTGCTGCGGCTTTTTATACGAGAATGATTCACGCTCACAGCGGCCAGGACCTCAGCATTGATGACTTCTTCTCGGTGGCCAAATCCTACCCGTTGGGTATTTCCCGCCTTGGCGCTGAAATGGTCGTACGCGACCCCTTGATGATGAACGAAAAGGGTGAATTGACCTGTGTAGGGGAAGTGCCGGAAGGCTGTATGGTCAGGCTGCTCAACGGTAATCCGGATACCCTGATTGCGGCGGCAACCCATGCCCGCGAACAGGCCCTGGCCGCTTATCAGGGGTCAACGCTGGCGTCTACTGACTGGCTGCTGATTGACTGTATTTCGCGCGTCCTATACCTGGGCGACGACATGACCAAGGAACTGCAAGCCGTCGCGCAGGGTGAGGCGGTATTTGGTGCTTTCACACTGGGTGAAATCGCCAACAGCGGCAATGATTACCTTGATTTCTATAATAAGACAATAGTAGTGGGCTTGCTGGGTTGATCATTCCTTCAAAGGTGGCGTCAGCACGCCTCGCCAGTGGCCCTGTTCAACAGGCATGGTCTCGATCATTGAGCAGTAACAGGTTGGAAACGGCGTGAACAAGCTGGCAGAAACCGAGCTATTGTACGAAATTTCCTTGTCGATCGGGCAAGGGTTGAAGCTTGGACCAATGTTGAGCCAAAGCGTTGGTACCATGCTGCGCTCGCTGAACTGCGTCAGTGCCTGTGTGCTGCAGTTCACCACGTCTCCATCACCAGCGTCAGGAAACCGCTCGGTGTCGGGCACGACTGAACAGGAGTGGTTGAACTGGGATTATGTGCTATGCATCCCCCGTACGCTCAACAAGGACCCAGAACACCAGGCGTTCATTGCCAGCCTGCAGCTGCCTGAAAACCGTCAGCAGCTTGCTAGCTTTTCAGACAGCCTACCCATGCGGATCGCTGACCTGAGCGGGGAGGGCGAGCGCTATGTGTTTTCGCTGCCGGAATTTGGTGTGCTGAAGCTGTATCGCAAAGGTGAAGGATTCTCGCACAGCTTGCTGATGTCGCTTGCCAAGCTGATGGAAAAACTCGCGGTTGCCGCCCGTGCCTGCCTGTATGAAAGCGAGCTGCAACATCAGATTGAGCAAGCCAGAGCCGCCAATACGGCCAAGAGCCAATTTCTGGCCAACATGAGCCATGAAATCCGCACGCCGATGAATGGCGTGATGGGCATGCTGGAGCTGGTGCTGGAAACGCCCCTGGAACAAGATCAGCAGGAATATCTCAACCTGGCTCGGGTCAGCGCCGAGCATCTGCTGGAAATCATCAACCTTTTGCTGGATATTTCCAAAATTGAAGCCAACAAGCTGGATCTGAATCTTGAGAGCACCGATCTTTATCACTACCTGGGGCAAGTGATCAAGACACAGGCACCCAAAGCCATGGTCAAGAACGTCAAGCTTTTCTATCACCTGGATGACGCCTTGCCGCGCTATGTCTGGGTAGACCCGGTGCGCCTTCAGCAGGTGCTCAATAATCTGTTGGGGAATGCGCTCAAGTTTACTGACAAGGGGCACGTTCGTCTGGATGTACAGCCGACATCCCCGGCGCCGACACACACTCCTGATCAGCCTGTCTGGTTGACCTTCAGCGTCACAGATACTGGAATTGGCATTCCTGAAGGGCAGGTCGACAGGATCTTTGACGCGTTTGAACAGGTTGACAGCAATGCCAATCGGCGCTTTGAGGGCACCGGCCTGGGGCTAGCCATTACCCGCCAGTTGGTGGAACTTATGGGCGGCAGGATTGCTGTCACCAGTCATCCAGGCCAGGGAACCTGTGTGACCTTTGAGGCGCCCCTGACGTTGTCGCAGCCACCCGTCAAAGCCATGCAGGCATCCTTTGATGCTCAGCGCCACCGGGTCCTGTTTGTGGAGGATGAGCCGGTGGACCGCGATGTCTTCAGTGCCATGATGAAGACGCTCGGTGTGGCATTCGAGCTTTGCAGCAGCGGCCAGGAAGCCTTGTTCCGCCTGCGCCATGCGCATAATGAAGGCCGCTCTTTCAGCCTGGTACTGTTGGATGTGGATATGCCGGGAGTGAGTGGCTATGACCTGGCCGCCCAGCTGCTGGAAGAAGCGCTTGTCCCACCATCGTCGCTGTATTTGGCAACGTCATCAGCGCTGGCGGGAGATGCTCAGCGCTGCACTGAGCTGGGTATACCGGGGTATCTTAGCAAGCCGCTGACCCTTGAAGGCCTGCAGCAGATATTGTCCGAGAGTGATGATGCCCAGACCGGTTCAGGGTTCCCCAAAGTGAAAGGGGGGAATGACCGTGAAACACAGGCGCCCCTGGATGTTCTGCTGGTGGAAGATAACCGTATCAACCAGAAGCTGACCATCAAACTGCTGGATAAGCTCAACGCAAAGTGCGAGCTGGCCGCGAATGGCCAGGAGGGGGTGGCAAAGGCTTGCCAGCGTCGCTTCGATATTATTTTGATGGATATCATGATGCCGGTGATGGATGGCGTGGAGGCAACACAAGCCATTCGCGAGTTTGAACGCCGGCATGATTTACCGCAGACGCCGGTCATTGCCCTGACGGCTAACGCCATGAAGGGAGATCAGGAACGTTATCTTGCCCACGGGATGCAAGGCTACGTCACCAAACCGATTGATTTCCAGCGTCTTAAAGGTGAAGTCCTGCGGGTCTTGCGGGCTGAATCGTGAACGTGGCCACGGCCGGCTTCTGACGCGAGTATGCCCTAGCACCGACAAAGCCGGCTTAATCCAATGCCATTAACCCTTACCGGGCTCATAGAGGATGAGGGTGCAAGACGTTGCAATAATTTGCATTTCACGTCCCGGAATTGCGTAATGCAATGGGAGCTAACTGTAAGTTAATGTTGCAAATTGATTTAATCACTGTCTTTTTTAATGCTGTCATCTGCTACTGCTAAGTGTTAAAAACAATTTAAAAAGCTTGTCAAATGAGGAAATCGTTATGTCTATGGTACGGCCTTTCCAGCGCATGGCGCTTTGTATGTTATGTAGCGCTGCCGTCTGGGCAGCCATGGTATCAACCAGTAGTGCATTGGAGCCCCCCACGGGTGAGGTGATTCTTACCGTTAGTGGTGATATCGGCGTTACCAATCAGGATGACCAGGCCGTCTTTGACCATGCGATGTTTTCTGAGCTGGGTATGCATACCACGGTCACGGCAACCCCCTGGCATGACCAGACCATGACATTCAGCGGCCCGCTGGCAAGGTCAGTGCTTGAAGCCGTTGATGCTCAAGGAGATGAGGTGATTGCGATTGCCTTGAATGATTACGAAGCCGAAATACCGGTAGCGGATTTCTACGAGCATGATGTGATCCTCGCCACGCATGCCAACGGTGAGCCGATGAGCGTACGCGAACAAGGTCCGGTCTTTGTCATTTATCCTTTTGACAGTGACGCTGACCTGCACAAGGAAACCATCTATTCGCGCTCTGTCTGGCAAGTCAATCGATTGCTGGTACCCTGAGCCGATGTACTGAGTGCAATACCGGATGGCTTGGATGAAAATAGGTCGTATCAAGATATTTCTGTGTGCCGTGGTTCGCGAGCGATTCTGGTCGGTATTGGGCATCAGCGTGCTTTTTCTTGCGTCCATGACGTTGGGAGGCATTGCCCTATATAAACATCAGGCGTCGGATAAGCGCTTGCTGGAAAATGCCCTTTGGGCTGCCTACCAGCTTGATCGCGAATTGAGGGATGTACGTATTGCCCTGCTTGAGGCAACCCCTGATTCATTGGCGGATCTCAAACTTGCCTACGATATTCTCTACAGTCGTCTGAGGGTGCTTGAACGTGGGCAAGTGGCCGAACTGATACGCAGGGTCGAATTGCGCGACCATAGCATTGATACGATGCTGGACGACATCAAGGCGCTTGACGAGGCGGTGCAGGCGCTGACACCGGCATCCCTGCCTGCCCAGCGTGAAACGCTTGGCCCAAGATTGGTTGCATTACAGGAAGCGACCAACGCACTGGTGGTGCGCACCAATCTCCATTTTGACGGCCAGCGCCAACGCGACCGTGAAGCCCTGTATACCTTGATACGTTCATCGCTGGTACTGGTGGCCCTGACCATGTTGGCCGGTCTGATTCTGTTCTTTCAACTGCGCCATCAGCGTCTGTCGCTGGAATCGCGCCAGCGTGCGCTGACTGAAAGCAACGCCCAGCTAAAAAAAGCCAAGCAGCAGGCTGAAAAAGCCAGCCAGGCCAAATCCGATTTCATGGCCGTGGTCAGTCATGAAGTGCGCACGCCGCTGAATGGTATCGTCGGCCTGACGGATCTGATTGAAGAAGAGGTTGTGCGCACTGACAAAGGGCGCGACTACCTGAACACCCTGCGCGCAAGCACCGAAGCGCTTTCCACCGTGATCAACGATATACTGGATTACTCACGCATTGCTGCGGGTAAGCTGGCATTGGAGCCTCGGCCATTCTCCTTGGACAAGTGCCTGCAAACGCTCTGCAGCGGTTACCAACTGCGTACTGAAAATACCTCAGTTACGTTCTACTGTGACCGACCTGAGGCGCTGGGGGTCGTGGTGGCCGATCCAGACCGTTTGCGCCAGGTACTGATGAACCTGCTCAACAACGCCTTCAAGTTTACCGATGAAGGCAGTGTGGCACTGGATGTGACCGCTCAGCGAGATGATGATCAGCTGCATGTTTGCTTCAGCGTCAGCGACACAGGCTGCGGCATGAGTGAGAAGCAGCAATCCGAACTGTTCAAGCCTTTTTCACAGGTAGACAGCTCATTATCCCGGCGCCGCCAAGGCTCCGGTCTCGGGTTGGTGATCAGTCAGCAGCTGGTCGAAGCGATGGGTGGCCATATCGAATTGCACAGCGAACCAGGCTGCGGCAGCCGGTTTTCTTTCCGGCTCACCTTCACCGCCCAGCCCGTGGAACCCTTGGTACCTGAGGTGCCGCAAGCCCCCAGTCTGTATGCCCGAATACTGGTGGTGGAAGATAATCCGGTTAACCAGATGTTGGCTCGCAAACAGCTCATCAAGCTTGGCCACGAGGTCAGCGTGGTGGAGAACGGTCAGGAGGCGCTGGATATCCTCGCCCACCAGCGTTTTGATCTGGTGCTGATGGATATGCAGATGCCGGTGATGGATGGCACCGAAGCCACACGGCAACTGCGTGCAAGGGGTGAAACCCTGCCGATACTGGCAATGACTGCCAACGCCATGCCGGAAGATGCCCAGCGTTGCCTGGATTCAGGTATGCAGGCGGTGATCACCAAGCCCGTCAAAGTCGCCGAGCTACATAATACCCTCTATCATTACCTGTCATTGGCAAGCTCTTGACAGCCTGACAAGCCGAGGCAGGCCGGGTTGAGCGGGATGTCTTTGCTGGCGTTGAAACGTCAACAATCTCTAAGGTAGTTATCCAGCAGGCGACCCAGCTCATCAGCATCGATGGGTTTCCCAAGGTGCGCATTAACGCCAGCTCTCTCGGCACGCTGCCTTTCATCGGCAAATACGGAAGCAGAAATGGCAATAATCGGCATCCTGAAACCGTTCATGCGTATGGCGCGGGTGGCGTCAAAACCGTCCATCTGTGGCATTTGCAGGTCCATCAGGATGGCATCAAATGTCTGGGTCCAGCAGGCATCCAGCGCTTCCTGGCCGTTGTTGACCAGGATTACTTCAGCGTCAAAACGGGTCAGGATGCGCTTGATCAGCGTTTGATTGATCCTGTTATCTTCAGCCACCAGAATCCGGCGTCCTTCAAGCGAGAGGTGAGCCATTTCCTGGGAGCCGGGATTGTCCTGCATGCTGGCGACGGTCAAGGGCAGCGCGACCCTGAACCGCGTGCCCTTGTCAGGCTCGCTGTCCACCGTTAGCTGGCCGCCCATCAATTCCGTCAACTGGTGGCTGATCACCAGTCCCAGGCCGGTGCCACCATAGCGTCGGGTCGTCGATATATCAGCCTGGGTAAAGGCATTGAACAGGTTGGCAAGTTGGTCTTCGGACATGCCGATACCGGTGTCGGTCACCTCAATGCATAGCCGGCACTGCCGGTGCGACTCATATTCACCGTTCAGTTCAACGCTGACCGTTCCGCGGTGGGTGAACTTGATGGCATTACTGACCAGGTTGGTCATGACCTGCTTCAGACGCAGGGCATCCCCGTAGGCGGCCTCTGGTAAACGGGGGTCACGGCGTAATACAAACGCCAGACCCTTTTCATCAGCCTGACGGGCAAACAACGCTCGCTGCTGTTCCAGCAGCTCCTCCAGGCGGAAAGGGCGGTTCTCCATTTCCAGCTTGCCGGATTCGATCTTGGAGAAATCCAGCACATCGTTGATGATGCCCAGCAACAGCTGAGAGGACGATTGAATATTGTCAAGACACTCACGCTGTGAGGCGTTTAATGAAGA
Source organism: Halomonas sp. BLK-85 (assembly GCF_044792155.1). Taxonomy (NCBI): domain Bacteria; kingdom Pseudomonadati; phylum Pseudomonadota; class Gammaproteobacteria; order Oceanospirillales; family Halomonadaceae; genus Halomonas; species Halomonas sp. BLK-85. The sequence goes on along the minus strand of NZ_CP087731.1, from coordinate 2,895,661 downwards.
CTGGCTGAGCAGGTCACCAAAGCCGATAATGGCATTGAGCGGGGTGCGAATTTCATGACTCATGTTGGCCACAAACAGACTTTTGGCCTGGCTGGCCTGTTCCGCCTTATCCTGACGTTGCTTGCGATGGGTAATATCGGTGGCTACCCCGACCAGTCGCCGCTTTTCGGGGGGCAGATTGAGCTGCAAGGGAATCTTGGTGGTCTGGAACCAGCGCTGTTGACCGTTACTGTCGGTCACCGGCTCTTCTGGAATAAACTTGGACTTACCGCTGTTCAATACCTCCTGATCATCAAGCAGAAAGGCTTCGATTTCTTCTGGGCGCGGTGAAAAGTCGGCGTCGGTCTTGCCGATAATCGCCTCAGTAGGAACGCCAAAAACGGCGGCCAGCGTCTGGTTGACAATGGTGAAGCGGCCCTGCCAATCCTTGACAAAAATCGGCGTTGGCAAGGCATCGATCACGTCCTGCAGGAAGGTGCGGTCTTCATCGATCTGATTTTCCAGCGCCAATCGCTCAGTGGCATCAACGCTCGAGGCATAGACCTTGCCATCCCGGGCCCGCGCCTGCCACTCCAATGAATGGTAACGGTTATCCGCGTCGCGAAAGCGGTTAACAAAGTTGATTACGGTAGCACCTTCTGCCAGGCGGCTGAAGGCGTCCTTTGTCTGTGGGATATCATCGGGGTGGAGGTAATCAATGGCATACGCACCGACCATGCTAGCGGGATCGTGGCCGAGAAGTTCATGAAACGCCTGGTTGGCCCGCAAGAATCGCCCGTCAAGATCGGTAATGGTCATCAGAGAAAGCGATACGGCAAAAAATGCCTCAAGATCGCTTTGTAGTGCACCTTTGTCATCGTTGCCCTCAGGGAGCCCTTCACCCTGCCTATCACTCATGCTGATGCCCTAACTGTAAATTCCCCTTTAACACTATCGTGCCTGTTAGTACTACCGTGTCACTCTTTTTCATCCCCTTTCAAGCTAACGGTGGGCCTGCTTGATCAATTCTTCCAGAAAATCGGCGGCTGTCAGCGGCTTGGCATAGCGATAACCCTGAGCGTAGCGATAATCCAGCTGGCGGAGAAAGCGTTCCTGATCGTCTGTTTCGACCCCTTCGCCGACGGTTTCAAGGTTCAAGGATCTGGCCAGCCCGGATAAACTGGCCACCACAGCGGCACCCGCCCCATCGGGGCTGTCAGAGACAAATGCACGATCAACCTTCAGGATGTTGAAGGGTAAGTGGATCAGTCGACTCAATGACGAATGCCCTGTGCCAAAGTCATCCAGAGCAAGCTGAAAACCGACGTTGGACAGCGATTCAAGAAGTTGAGCCACCTGGTCATAGTGTTCTATCAGGCCACTTTCGGTGATCTCCAGCTTTATCTGGGCAGGCATCAGGCCAGCCTTCGAGGTGAGTGTTTCAAGTTGGGAGACCAGATCAGGGTCCTGGAGTTGCCTGGGTGATACGTTGAGTGACATCCACAGGTTCTGGCCACAGACGTCATTCCAGTATTTTAGCGTCTGACAGGCGTTTTCAAATACCCAGGCCCCCATCTGGCCAATCAGCCCCAACTCTTCTGCCAGCGTTACAAAAATGTCCGGCCCAATGACTGGCTCACCCGACTGCGGCCACCTGACCAGCGCCTCCGCGCCTACAATCCTGTTGTCGCCCTGAAGGTCCACGATCGGCTGAAAAACAACCGCCAGCTGTTGCTTTTCAATAGTATTGCGCAGGCGAGACTCGATAGCCACCGCCCGTTTATATTCTTTCCTCTGGTCCGGGTCACTCCAGCACATGGCGCTGACGTTGCTTTCTTTGCGTGCCTGTATCGCGGCATAATCCGCCCTTTCCAGTACGGCATATCCACTGGTGTCGCTATCCGTTGAGTATGCAAGACCGAGGTGAGCGACCAGGTACAGGCGCTCACCTTGATGGGTAAAAGGCTCTTTCAAGGCATCCAGCAAGGCGCGTGCCTGTTCCTCGGCCCAGGTGATAATCAGATGCCTGGCATGCTGCTCCGTCGAGGCGACCGACACTCTGGTGGCCAGAAAGCTGATATCCGTGTTTCTTGCCAGAAGGTCCTCAGGCTGAAGGGCGTTCTGAATGCGCCTGGCGACCTGCTGTAACAGCTGGTTGGCGAAGACAGCTCCATAGGCGTAGCGAATGCGCTCAAGGTCTTGCAAGCGAATTTCGATCATTCCTGCAACGCCTTCAGGTCCGTCATTTTGGGTTAGCTGCTGACTGAGGTGGGCCAGAAGGCCCCGGCTGTTGATCAGGCCAGTGACACCGTCTTCCTCACTGGCTTGCAGGAAACGCTGTTGGGCACTCATGTGGCTCTCCCGGAGCTCCATGGTGCGAATCACGATATCGGTCAGGTAGTGATACAGGCTGATGTCACGTTCAGAGAAGGATTCATAGAGGTTGGCCCGTGAATCCAGCAGGCAAAGGGTACCAATCACCTGATTGTCTCGGGTGACCAAGGGCATACCAGCATAGAACCGCAAGCTTGACGGCCCAGTGACGAAATGACTGCTACGGAAAACAGGGTCTTGCTGTAGATCGGGTATCACAACCATGGACCTTTCGGCCACGGTGCGTTCACAGAATGTCTGGCCTATTGGCGTATCTGGCGCTCGGGTGCCATTGGATGATGCTTTCACCCATTGGCGGTGGTCATCCACCAGGTGGATGGTGGCCACTTGCACGCCGAAAAGGGTAGCCGTCAAGCGGGTGATAGTGTCAAACACCTCTTCACTGCGCGTATCGATGATATTCAGCCGGTACAGTGCTTCAAGGCGTGCCGGATTGTTGAGGTAAGCGAAATCTGGCTGAAGTCGCGGTGTGGGGGCCATCTTGCTGTCCTCCTGATGAGCAGAATATTTGCCTGCTAATATATTTGTCGCCAGGTCGCTCTGAACACAAGCCTTAACTAAAAATTTACATTTGTGCTCCTTGGCAAGCAAGCGGCTGACCAACAGGCCCCGATACGCCATTTACAGAGGCTGGTTGCAGGAATGCGTAGCAAGCGACAATCAAGGGGCCGACGTTGTCAACAGGTCTGCCAATGCTGATTCATCAAGGGCAACATCGATGTTGTCGACCCTGCCATCGGCAGTCAGGGAGATGACGCTGACGGCACCTTCTTCCCGCGGCAACATGGCCAGCTGTTCTGCCTCGCGGGCGAGCAGCACCCGGAAGGGGTAATCACGCAGAGACGGTATCGCGAACAGGCGGGCGACAAGGCGTGGCATGCCGCTGATATCGGCGACATATACCAGGCCGGCGGCGGTGAAATCGCCCTTTTCCAGTTCGCCAAAGCTTTGCTTCATCAGGTCATTGGCATCCATATCCGCGCTGAACAGCACGTGACGAACGCCGGGGTAAGGCAGTTGATACGCGTTGCCGAAAGCATCCGGTAGCTGCAATGAGGGGAAGGCATCGCCTGTTTGAAGTGGGCTTGACGGGGTTTCGCCCTGAGCAAGGCTCAGTGGGGCGATCATCAGAGCAAGGGTAAAAAGCACAGAACGCATGATAATGACCGTATAAGTGGTGGGTTAGGAGTAGATAACCTACGCGCCCAAGTAGCGCTATCACAAGCATTGAGGCTGTGAAAAAACGCCGCATACGCGTGGGTAGGTGGCCTTTATGCCCGTCACAGTTTCTGATTGATCTGCCAGTCATTGCTGGTCAGCGCCACGCCACCTCGGTGAGTAACCAGCACGGTATCACTGATGCCGATCCCCCACTGGCCGGGCAGGCGCAGGCAGATGGGCAGGTGGAATACCATGTTTTCCTCGAAGACGTTCTGTTGGCCACGGGCAATATAGCCGGTGCCTTCCACCCAGCTGGGCGGGAACTGGGCACCGACGGCATAGCCAAAGACCCCGGAGAAAAACAGCCGCTGCGCATGAGGCACCAGTACGGCTTCCGCGGCACGGGCGGCATCATCAAAGGTGTTGCCGGGGCGCATGGCCTGAATCAGCGCTTCATAAATGTCCCGGCAGATATCGCGCACCGCCTGCATCTCATCAGAGGCCTGGCCGGCCACGGCGGTGCGCATCATGGGGGCAGTGTAGCGCTGATAAGCCGAGCCGAATTCCAGAAACACCGGGTCGCCGGGGGCAATGGGGGTGCGTTTGTGGTTGACGTGAATCACGCTGATGCGTTGCCCGCTGGTGACAATCGGCTGCAGGCTCATGAATTCGCTGCCTTCGGCAATCAGGGCGCGAGCGCCTTCAGCGGCGATATCGTTATCTGTCATGCCCAGGGCAATGATGGCTTCTGCCGCCGCCAGGCCCGCGGCGGTTATCCGGGCGCTTTCGCGCAGGCAATCCAGCTCAAGCGCCCGCTTGACCAGCCGCTGGCCGTCAAGGAGTTCGCCGCCGTCCGGGTGGAAGCGCTCGCTGCCAAGACGCGCCTGTAACGGCTGGGTGACGCCGAAACGCAGGCCTGCACTGAAGGCATCCAGGCCGATGGCCTGAAAAGGCGCCAGCAGGTCGGCCAAGGGGGCGATCACCTCATCAATGCCTTCCCAGCGATAGCCGAGGATCTCATCCACAGTGGCGGTGACCACCGCCGGACCGGTTTCTATCGAGGGCACCTGTAAGGTGATGCGCTCAGCGGTAACCACCAGGGCGGTGTGTACCGAGACTTCAAAGGTGTGATAACCGGTCAGGTAGAAAATATCCGCCGGGTCGGTGAGCAACAGGGCATCACGGCCAGCGGCCTGCATCAGGCGGCGGGTATGTGCCAGGCGGGCGGCAAATTCTGCGTTTGGGAAGGGCAGTTCAGCGCCTTGCAGCTGGGCGGCAAGGGCATGGCGGTAAGCGTGGTAATCCATAGGGCCTCCGGGGCAAAAGACAGCCAACTCTGGCGAGTTTAGATGCAAAGTCGGCAAGCTGCGCGACAGAGGCGTTAACGGCGGCTTTCAACGCTTGGCTGGTGTTCCAAGCTGGGCCATCAAATACCGGTACATGGCGTCGGCGGCAGGCGAAAGGCTTAGCCCTGAGCGGCGTAACAGGCCTATCTGGCGCTCAAGGTGCGGCGTGGCCAGGGGAATAAAGCGCAGCCGCTCATGCTCTTCCTGGAAGGCCAGCCTGGGCAGTGTGGTTACCCCGATGCCGGCTTCCAGCATGGCGGTGAGCGAGATCATATTGGAAATATACAGGGTGCTATGGGACAAAAGCTCTGCCGCCGGTGAGCCTTCCAGCAGGCGCGAAGTACCGTTGCGGATCAGCGTATAGGGCTTGAGTGCCCGCCAGTGCAATGCCGCCTGCTGCGCCAGCGGGTGGTCGTCGCGGCAGACCACGCCAATATCATCGTGCAGCAGGGCTTCAAAGCTCAGCGCTTCATCGGGCAACCAGAGACTGGTGATGCCGAGTTCGACGTCACCCTTGAGCACCATGTCGTTGACCCGTTCGGAGTGGCCGTCCTGCAGGCTGATATCAATCCCCGGGTAGCGTTGCAGAAAGCCGGCCAGCAGTGATGGCATCAGTCGGCTGGCCACCGAAGGCACGGCAGCGATATCCACCCGCCCGTGCTGCTGACGGGCAATCGCCAGGGCATCCCGGCAGACGCGGTCGTGGTGGGCCACCAGCTCGCGAAAGCGCGGCACGCACCAGTGGCCAAAGGGGGTTAACTGAGCCTTACCGCCGCCTTTCTCGAACAGCGGCTGGCCAAGCCGCTCCTCCAGGTCGCGTATTGCCATGGAAATGGCCGGCTGGCTGCGGTGCAGTTGGCGGGCGGCAGCATGAAAACCACCGGTATCAAGAATCGCCAATACATAGCGCATGGGCGCCAGTTTCAGGTCGGGAAGCATGGTCTGTTTTCAGCCATTCAGAGCGGTAAGTTTTGCTGATCATTTTATCTGCATTATTGATTATCCTTATCTTCGTCTCTTCTCTAGCATGGCGTCAAATGCTTGTTAATCACCCTGCTGAAGGAACGCTTTATGTCATCCCCCCACGCGCTTTATATCAACGGTCAATGGGTCGACGGCGACCGCCATATTACCAACGCCAACCCTTCTGACCTGACCGATGTCATCGGTGATTATGCCCAGGCCAGTGTCACTCAGGTGAAAGAAGCCATCGAGGCGGCGCGCCTTGGCCAGCGGGAGTGGGCCAAGACCGGGCTTGAGCAGCGTTATGGCGTGCTGATGGCGATTGGCGATGAGCTGATGGCGCGCAAGGAAGCGCTGGGGCGCCTGTTGTCGCGTGAGGAAGGCAAGCCGCTGGCAGAAGGCATGGGCGAAGTTGCCCGTTCGGCGCAGTTCTTTCATTACTACGCTGCCGAAGTGCTGCGCCAACTGGATGATCGGGTCGATTCCGTGCGCCCCGGGGTGGAAGTCGATACCCGCCGTGAGCCGGTAGGCGTGGTAGGCGTCATCAGCCCCTGGAACTTCCCCATGGCAACAGCAGTATGGAAGATTGCCCCGGCGCTGGCGTTTGGTAACGCCGTAATCTTCAAACCCGCCAACCTGGTGCCCGCCAGCGCCTGGGCGCTGACCGAGATTATCAGCCGTCAGGCGCTGCCGGCGGGTACTTTCAACCTGCTGATGGGCAGTGGCGGCAGCGTCGGGGAGGCGCTGATCACCAGCCCCGCCATCAACGCGCTGACCTTTACCGGCTCACTGGACGTCGGCCGTCGGGTGGCCGCTGCCACCGCCGGCAACCTGGTCAAGTGCCAGCTGGAAATGGGCTCCAAGAACGCTCTGATTGTGGCGGAAGATGCCGATCTCGACCTGGCCGTGGAAGCAGCCTTCAACGGCGCCTACTCCGGCACCGGCCAGAAGTGCACCGCCTCTTCGCGGCTGATTGTTCACGCCGCGGTTCACGATGCCTTTGTCGACAGGCTCAGCGCGCGTCTGGCCAACGCCAAGGTCGGCCCGGCTCTGGAAGAGGGCGTGCAGATTGGCCCGGTGGCCGATGAACGTCAGCTTGAATCCAATCTGAACTGGATCGAGCGCGCCCAGGCCGAGGGGGCCACCCTGGCCTTTGGCGGCGAGCGGGTCGCGTGTGCCAGCGACGGTTACTTCATGGCGCCGACCCTGTTTGTGGATACCACCAACGCGATGGCGATCAACCGTGAAGAAGTCTTCGGCCCGATTGCCTGTGTGATCAAGGTAGCGGATATGGACGAGGCAATTGCCACCCTGAATGACACCAACTTCGGCCTGACCGCAGGCATCATTACCGATTCCCTGGCCCTGGCCACCCGTTTCAAAGCCGACGCTGAAACCGGCTGCGTCATGGTCAATCTGCCGACGGCGGGAACGGATTACCACGTGCCCTTCGGTGGGCGTAAGGATTCCAGTTTCGGCCCGCGTGAACAGGGGCGCTATGCGCGTGAGTTCTACACCGTGGTCAAGACCTGCTACGTCAAGGCGTAAGGAGTCGCGCATGTCCAGACAGATGCTGACCGTGGATGGCTTGCAGTACTCCAACTGGTCCCGGGAGATTTTTGAACAGATGCGCGAGGGCGGCGTGGATGCCGTCCATGCCACCCTGGTCTACCACGAAACCCTGCGCGAGACCCTGACCCGCATTGGTGAGTGGAACCGCCGTTTTGAAGCGCATGGCGACCTGATCATGCCCGTTCATGCGCCGGGCGATATCGAGCGCGCCCATGAGGCGGGCAAGGTGGGCATCTTCTTTGGCGCCCAGAACTGCTCGCCGATCGAGGACGATATCGACATGGTGGCGGTGCTGCGTCAACTGGGACTGTTGATCATGCAGCTGACCTATAACAACCAGAGCCTGCTGGCCTGCGGCTGTTATGAGAGCGAGGACAGCGGTATTACCCGCTTTGGCCGTCAGGTGATCCGCGAGATGAACCGGATCGGTATGGTGATTGATATGTCGCATAGCAGCGAGCGTTCGACCCTGGACGCAATCGAGCTTTCCGAGCGGCCGGTGATTATCTCGCATGCCAACCCGAGCTTCTTCCATGATGCCAAGCGCAACAAGTCGGACAAGGTGCTCAGGGCGATTGCCGAAAACGATGGCCTGCTGGGCTTTTCGGCCTATCCCTTCCACCTGAAGAACGGCCCGGACTGCACCCTGGAGGACTACTGCGACATGATTGCCCGCACCGTTGACCTGATGGGCATTGAGCATGTCGGTCTTGGAACCGACCTGTGCCAGAACCAGCCGACCGCGGTGCTGGAATGGATGCGTAACGGTCGCTGGTCAAAAGAGATGGATTACGGCGAGGGCAGCGCCAGTAATGCGGGTTGGCCCAGGCCGCTGGCCTGGCTGCGCGATAGCCGCGATTTTCCCAACCTGATTGAGGCCCTGCGCGCCAAAGGCTTCGCCGAGCAGGATGTCGCCCGCATCATGGGGCGCAACTGGGTCGCATTGCTGGAACGCACCACGACCCCGATGGCCTAGATGCCTGGAATGGCCGGGCTGATGGGCCACCCCTTAACGATAACAACCTACAATAATCAATAATGAGGTTTCCCCATGGACTCTTCCTCTAACACGCCACACAACAAGGAGAATGCCTCAGGGCTTGGCAAGTTCGGCGACCCTGTCGTGCTTGGGCTTAGCGGCGGCTTTGTCATCCTGTTTGTCGTTCTTTCGCTGATCAATACCGAGGGCGTTGCCGGCGCCATTTCAAGCGGCTTTGCCTGGACCGCCGCCGTGCTGGGCGCGTATTTCCAGTTGCTTTTGCTACTGACTTTTTTTATTGCCATTGGCCTGGCAGTGTCACCGGCGGCCAGTGCCAGGGTGGGCGGTCTTGAGTCGCCTGAGTTAAGCACCTTCAAATGGCTGTCGATCATCATGTGTACCCTGCTGGCCGGGGGCGGGGTGTTTTTTGCCGCCGGTGAGCCGGTGTATCACTTTGTGGTGACGCCGCCGGCCTTTGATAGCGAAGCCGGCACGGTGGAGGCGATTGCCAGTGCGCTGGCGCAGTCCTTCATGCACTGGGGCTTTCTGGCCTGGGCGGTGCTCGGCTCATTGACGGCGATTGTGCTGGCCTATTGGCACTACGACCGCGGCCTGCCGCTGCAGCCGCGTACCCTGCTTTACCCGGTACTGGGGCATCGCCTGATGCGCAGTTGGGTCGGCGGTGTGGTTGATGCCTGCTGCGTGATTGCGGTGGTCGCGGGCACCGTTGGCCCGATCGGCTTTCTGGCCACCCAGGTCAGCTTTGGCCTGCATGAGCTGTTTGGAATCAGTGAAGGCTACATTACCCAGCTGATGATCCTTGTTGTGCTGGGCGCTGTATACGTCACCTCGGCGGCGACCGGTATCCATAAAGGCATCCAGCTGCTCAGCCGTTTTAACGTCTTTCTGGCACTGGCGATTGCGGCGGTCATCTTTGTGTTTGGCCCGACGCTGTTCTTTACCAACGCCTATCTGCAGGGGTTCGGTGTCTATATCAGCTCCTTCTTTGCCATGGCCACCATGACCTCGGAAACTGCGCCGGGCTGGTGGATGCAGTGGTGGACGGTGTTCTTTTTTGCCTGGTTTATCGGTTACGGCCCGCTGATGGCGATTTTCGTGGCGCGTATTTCCCGTGGCCGAACCGTTCGCCAGATGATTCTTGCCGTGGCGGTGATGGCGCCGATTGCCACCACCGTCTGGTTTACCCTGCTGGGCGGAGCCGGTATCCATTACCAGCTAAGCGGTGTAATTGACCTGGCCGAGGCGCTCAACAACTTCCAGTTTGATGTGGCGACCCTCACCGTGGCCCAGGCGCTGCCGGGGGGTGTTGTCATGGCGCTGGCGATCCTGCTGCTGACCACCATCTTTGTCGCCACTACCGGTGACTCGATGAGCTATGCGATTGCCGTGGTGTGTACCGGCCATGATCAGCCGCACACCGCCGTGCGGATTTTCTGGGGCATCACCATGGCACTGATGGCGGCCATCCTGCTGTATATGGGCGCCGGACAGATCGGTGTGCTGCAGCAGTTTATCGTGATTACCGCGATTCCCGTTTCCCTGGTGCTGCTGCCCTCGCTGTGGCTGGGCCCGCAAGCAGCCTACGCCATGGCGCGCGAGCAGGGGCTGAGCACCCGCAAGAAGGTGGTTGTTCATGAGTAACCGCGAATGGGGGCTGGCGGCGTTGAATCTGCGCTGTGCCGATGACGTCATGCAGCTGGAGCGTCTGGGCAGCCTGCATGCCTGCCGCCTGAGTTTTGTGCGCAGCCTGGTGCGCCAGATGGGGCGTCAGCGCTGGCAGGTCAGCCGCGAGCGGTTTGATCTGGATGAAAACGGTTATGGCACCGCCATCTATCGCCTGCAGACGCCTTACGGGGGCTATCACGGGGTGATGTTTGCCCAGGCGTTGGATGATTCGCGCCGCTCCGACCGGGTAATTGCGGACGCCTGGGATGTCACCTTTGGCCTGATTGAAGGCGATGTGGACGCCAGCCTGCTGGAACAGATGGCGGCCAACGTACCCCTGCAGGAAGCCGGCCGCCAGCACCCCAGGGTGCTGGTGATTTCCCGCGCCAATAAAAGCCTGCGCAACTTTGCCCACTTTGTAAAAGCGCTGGCCAAGGGCGAGCAGCCCGACCCCGAGTGGCTGACCCGGGTCGGCTATCTGTATCGCACGACGGCGGTCTATGGCAACGGCAAGTTCGGCATTGCCGATTTTGCCCGCCTGCATGAAAACCCGGATTTTCGCCGGCCTTTTTCAGCGCAGATGGCAGGCGTCTATCTGCTGCGCCATTTCTCGATTGAGCAGGTCGAGCACCTGGCCCGCTGTCAGGCGCCGCAAACCGCCTGTGCCCTGGCCACCGAGCTGCGCCGTTATCTGGGTATCGGCAATTCCACCGGCCTGGGCATGGCGCCGTTTTTGATCAGTCACCCGCAATTGATTGCCCAGTGGGTCAATCAGCGGGAAACCGCCCTGGCCTTGGCCCAGCGCCAGTTACCCAGCGAGGAAGACCGCCAGCGGATGCTGGCGCTGACCCGGCGCGCCCTGCAGCACCTTGAAGAAACCGTCACCGAGGATGGCGAACAGACCGAACGCAATGCCGAGACCGTCGCCAGCCTGCCGGATGTGCTGGCCTGGCTGGAAAGTGCTCCTCTGGAAGACGATCTGTGGGCGCAGCTGACGGCCTGGAGCGAGCGCACCCTGTCGCTTGAAGCCCAGGAGCTGATCAATACCCTGCTGATCGAGCTGTATCCAGAGCGGGTTGACCCACTGGAGGAGCAGATGGGGGTAACCGAAAACCTCGACCTTCAACCGGACATGCCGTTGATTCGCCTGCGCCAGTTGATCGAGACCCATTACAACTGGGCACTGGCGCATGATTACCAAAGCCGCGAAGGCAGCTACTGGTTCTGGTACCGCTCCGTGGAGAAGGAAGAGCCACGCTTGGGTGTGCGTCATGAAGAAGCCGGCGCCGAGAAGGAAATGCTGATTGCTATTGGACCCAGAGTTGCCCATAGCCATGCGGCCATCTGCGAGTTTCTCGAGGACAACCCCCGGGCCAAGGTGGTGGATTTCCTGCTGGCCAGGCCACGCCACAAGGAAATCATCCGCCGGGTGCAGACCCTGGTGAAGGATACCTATGGCGATATCCACGCCAATCTCTGGCATCAGGATATGAAGCCCATGCACCTGTTGCGCACCAAGCTGGCATTTTTCGGCGCCAGCCGCTTTGACCCGAAATCGGACCGCTGGGTACGCATCACCCTGTTCCAGGGCGCACCCCTGGTGGAAGAGCTCAACGCCGAGCCGCAGGATCTTGGCCGCTTCGATGACTGGAGTTTTCCGCTGCAGCCGCAGCGTGAAAACGGTGCTGTCGGCCCTGCAGGGCTATCGCCACAGGCAGGGCCAGCCGCAGCACTTTGTAACCATCAACCTGTGCAGGGACAAAGCCCATGAAAGTCTCCTTCAATGAGCTACAGGGGCTGTGCCGCAAGGCCTTCACCGGGATCGGTTTTGAAGACGGCGATGCCGCCGATGCCGCGGACATGGTGGCCTGGATGCAGTGCCATGGTTTTAATGCGATTGACCAGCTCAACCGTGGGCTGGACTTCCTGCTGGAAGAAGACCCGGAATCCCTGCCGCAGGTGATTTACCAGGACGGTGACCTGGCGGTGCTGGATGGCCACGGCCAGAGCGTGCTGCGCAGCATCAGCCTGGCCACCGAGCTGGGCTTTGCCAAGGCCCGTGCGCGGGGGCTTTCAGTGGTCAAGATCCGCCGCTGCCACAACCGGCAGTTGATCATGGGCTACCTGTCCCGCCTGGCCGGGCGGGGCATCAATATCACGGCTTTCTGGCGTAATGTTCAGGTGCCGCTGACCGAGCAGGTCGTGGGCTTTCGGGCCGGTCATCCCACGCCTGAAGTGCGTATCTATTCGGTGCGCGATGTGCCGGAAGAAAACGAGCCCAACGACGGCATCACCCTGGTGATGGCCAACCACGTTGAGCTGCTTCCTTCTCTGGGCGCTGACCACGACCTGGATCTGCTGGCGCGTCACTCGGAGTCCGACCTGATGGCCTGTCGCGAGCGCTCCCTGCAGGAGGGTATCGAGGTGGACGATGCCATCTGGGCACGCCTGAAGGCGCTGGCGCACCGTATTCTGGTCGAGTCATCAGAGGCGTCCCGAGGCGGCGCTGGTGCCGGCGTCAATGACAATGACTGAGACCCCCTCAGGGTGTGACAATCTCACACATCGTGGTAGATGGCATAAGGTTATAAATTAAAGGTCTTTTCAACAGCCAAGGAGAGACCTGAATGCCTTTTTCCCAGCGAGTATTGACCACTGCCTGTATCGCCCTGCTCAGCCTGAGCGTTTCAACCGCCAACGCCGAAGATGCCAAACGTGATGTCGCTGAGCTTTCAACGCCGATTGTGATGTTGACGCCGGTAGTTGCCAAAAATGCCCAGGAGCTTGAGTTGAATGCCGAGCAGCAGGCGGCACTTGAAGACTGGCTGGCCAGCAGCCCGGCCGTGCGTGAAGCCCTTGAAGACCGTGTCATTGCTCAGCGTGGCGAGCTACGTAGCATGATTCTGACAGGCGCTGACCCACAGGCCCGTGCTGAAAAGGCCGCCTATATCGGTCAGCTGGAATCCGAGCTGTTAATGATGCGCTCCAACTGTGCCGACCACTGGCGAAACGTACTGAGCGAAGAACAGTTTGCCAGGGTGCTGGAACTGGCCGGCAGCTGATCGACAGTGTAAGCACCTGATGATACTCGGGTGCCTGCAGCACAGTGGATCTGGCACTATCATTGCTGAGGGCACCAGGGCGGTTAACGGCGAATGCCAATGGCTCTGCCTGCCATGGCCGGAGGTTCTGCCGGGCGGGACAGCGCCTCAATGGCGGCCTGAATAGCCGAGGGAAAGGGCGCTGGGCGTACCGAGGTGCTATCCATACCCATCAGCATCTGCTCGCTGGTGGCCAGCTGCCGCCCCTGGCTGTCATGCAGCTCAAAAAACACGTGTAAGCGCTTGGCGTCGCTGTCCAGAAGTGCCAGCGAAACGTTCAAGGGCTCTCCCTGATGGGTTTCACGCTGGTAACACAGGTGGGTTTCCAGCGTATAAATGGTATAGCCATGTTCGGCCCGCCCGCTTTCATCCAGGCCGATATGATCCATCAACGCCTCCACCGCCAATGAAAATACCCGGGCATACTCGGCATCGTTCATATGGCCGTTATAGTCGACCCACTCAGCGGCGACCTGGGTGTTAAAGATAATCATCTGTGGCTCCCTGAGGTGGTTACTGCCCGGCTGCGCGCAGGATGGCATCCAGCGCTGCCTGGTAGCCCTGCGTGCCCAGCCCGGCAATCACACCGTTGGCGCGAAGCGACACGTAGGAATGCTGGCGGAAAGTCTCGCGCTGATGAACATTGGAAATATGCACTTCCATCACCTTGCCTGTGAAGGCGTTGAGCGCATCCAGAATCGCGACCGAGGTATGGGTGTAGGCGGCCGGATTGATGATGATAGCCCGGGTGCCATCGGTGCGCGCCGCCTGGATGGCATCAATCAGCACGCCTTCATGATTGCTTTGCAGGCAGTTCAGCTCCCAGCCTGCGAGCACGGCTTTCTCACGCAGAGCATTGTTGACGTCATCCAGGGTTTCATAGCCGTAGATGTCGGGCTCCCGGCTGCCCAGCAGATTGAGGTTGGGACCATGAAGAACAAGGACCTTGTTTAGCGGATCTGGATAAGCGGACATGGTGACTCCTGCACAAGAAACGGATCTAGCATCATTCTAACCACAGAGACGCTGATGCGGCATGGGTGCCGGGTTAAAAAAGCGCGCTAAAAAAACGCCCCTGACAGAAATCCGTCAGGGGCGCCAGCGTCAGTCACTGGTCAGGCGGTCAGCCAAACAGGGCGAAGCTTCCTGAGTTCAAAAACATATGAACGATAATACCGGCGATATAACCCAGCATGATCACCGGCGTCCAGCGCAGGTGGCCCATAAAGGTATAAGCGCCGCGGGCCTGACCCATTACCGCCACACCCGCCGCTGAACCAATCGACAGCAGGCTACCGCCAGTACCCGCCGTCAGGGTGATCAACAGCCACTGCCCATGAGACATATCCGGCTCCATGGTCAGTACCGCAAACATCACCGGAATGTTATCGATCAGCGCCGAGATCACCCCCAGGGTGATGTTGGCACCGGTAGCATTCCAGCCCAGGTAGAGGCTTTCAGAAAGCATCGCCAGATAGCCCATGAACCCAAGGCCGCCTACGCACATGACGACCCCATAGAAGAACAGCAAGGTGTCCCACTCGGCTCGCGCCACGCGATTGAAAACATCAAAGGGCACCACGCTGCCCAGATTTTCCAGTTTTTTGTGGTCACCCCGGCGGCTGTAGCGTTCACGCTTGCGTTCCAGCGAGCGCGGCAGGCTGCGACGCAGGTAATAACCAAAAAACTGCAGGTAGCCCAAGCCCGTCATCATGCCCAGCACCGGCGGCAGGTGCAGCAGGGTGTGGCAGAGTACGGCCGTGGTAATGGTCAGCAGGAACAGGAAGATGATGCGACGTGCGCCGCGTTTCAGGTAGACGTCTTCGTAAACGCTTTCCGGCTTGGCATCCTTGATAAAGAAGCTCATCACGATGGCGGGCACCAGGAAGTTGACCAGCGAGGGGAAGAACAGGATAAAGAACTCCTGGAACTCAACCATACCGGCCTGCCAGACCATGAGGGTGGTGATATCGCCGAAGGGGCTGAAAGCGCCGCCCGCATTGGCCGCCACGACGATATTCACACAGGCCAGGTTGATAAAACGCTTGTCGCCCTCGGCCACCTTGGTGACCACGGCGCACATCAAGAGGGCAGTGGTCAGGTTATCGGCAATCGGCGAGAGCACAAAGGCCAGGCCACCTGTCAGCCAGAACAGCTTGCGATAGTTAAAGCCTTTGCGCAGCATCCAGGAGCGCAGCGCATCAAACACCTTGCGCTCGTCCATGGCGTTGATATAAGTCATCGCCACCAGCAGAAACAGCATCAACTCGGTGAATTCCAGAAGTGTCACACGAAACGCGTGTTCGGAATCTGCCGACATGCCGTTCTGGACATACACCCAGCCAATAAGGCCCCAGATAATACCGGCGGCTACCAACACAGGCTTGGACTTGCGCATATGGATCTTTTCTTCGGCGATGACCAGCATGTACGCCAACACAAAGACCGCAATGGCAAAAAAGCCCACGCCTGTACTGGTCAGGTCAAGCTCGCCGGTAGCCGCCAGCAGCGCAGGACTGAACAGCATCAGCGCTGAAAAGGTGCATAGAGCCAACAAAAAAAGCCAGCGGCGATGGCATCGCGGCTGGCTGGGAGGTTCGTTCAAGGGCGTCATAGTGAGTTTATCCTTAGCGTCTTTCACCCAAAGGGATGAAAGAGAGTGGTTGATATAAGGGGTGGCAAAAAGCCGCACAATTCTATCAGCCTGTATTGCGATGCAATAAGGAATAAAAACGAACGAAGTCCATGGTTATGCCTATGACTGTGTCTTTTTTTTGTAAGGTAGCCTTTAGGTGAATGGTATCTTTGTCAAAAATGAGTGTAGACAGAATAAAAAACTGTGCTTGGCGGGCGATCTTCAGTGAGACAGACACTGTTGCCCTATATGGAAGCTTCCTGAGTGCCAGACGTCAGCCATAACGACAATCATACCCGGCTCACCAGTCCCAGGCGCTCGGCGTTGCGCGCCAACAGATAGCATAGCACCCCCCAGATCAGCGCCTGCACGGGGAGCAGCCAGGGTGCCAGACTGACGCCGGCCAGCACACCGCCGCCGTAGTAGGAAAGCGGTCCACTGACAGCGCCGGCCAAGGCAGCCAGCCAGGGCAGGCGCCATAGCCAGGTCAGCGAATGCGCCAGCAGAGTGGCAAACAGTGGCCAGAGCATCCAGAACCACAGCGGCAGTAACCCGAATAGCTGGCTATGGTCGCTGAAATCAAAACCGCCCAGCAGCGTCAGGCTGCCATCCAGCAGTAATCCTAATCCTGCAAAGCCTGCCAGCAGGCGCCATTCTCCAGGGCGGGCAATAAACCGCAAGTGCCCGCCAATCAGCACAAGGCCGGTGGCCAGCGCCACCCAGGAGCCTCCCAGCACACACAAAAGCCAGCCGGTCTCAAACCCTATCAGGTTGAAAACCAGCTTTGGCCAGCGCGGCGCGGATGCCTTGTTCATGGCGCGCCGGTCAACGGTGCCGGTTTGGCCTGAGGCTTGGCCAGCACCAGATGACAGGTACCAATCGAGCGCTCAATAAAGCCGCCTTCGCAGTAGCAGAGGTAATAGCGCCACATGCGAATAAAGCGTTCGTCGTAGCCTTGGGCGCGTACCGCCTCCAGGCTGGCCTCGAAACGTTGCCGCCACTCGCGCAGGGTGCGGGCGTAGTGCTGGCCGATTTCGTCCAGCGCCACCATGTTGAGTGACGTCTTGCGCATCACGCTGGACAGCATGGCGTGGTGCGACGGCAGAAAGCCACCAGGAAAGATGTACCGTTTGATAAAGTCCATATCCCGTTTGGCAGATTCAAAACGCTGGTCGCGAATGGTAATCGCCTGCAGCATGGCCTGGCCTTCGGCGTTAAGCAGGCTGTCGATCTTGGCCAGATAGGTATCCAGATACTGATGGCCGACGGCTTCAATCATTTCAACGGAAATCACCCGATCAAAGGTGCCGGCAAGTTCGCGATAATCCTGCTTGAGCAGGGTGATCCGGTCTTCCAGACCTTCCTGTTTGATGCGCTCGGCGGTGTGGTTGTACTGCTCTTCAGAAATGGTCGTGGTGGTGACCTTGCAGCCACGACTCCTGGCCGCATGAATGGCCAGCCCTCCCCAGCCGGTGCCGATCTCCAGCAGGTGATGGTGGGCCTGGACATCAAGCTTTTCGAGCATGATATCCAGCTTGTAGGTAGAGGCTTCCTCCAGGCTGGCTTCCGGGTAGGGGAAGACCGCGCTGGAGTACATCCAGTGAGACTGGTCGAGAAAGGTTGCAAACAGGTCATTACCGATATCATAATGCGCGGCAATATTACGCTTGGAGCCGGTAACGCTGTTGCGCTGAAAACGGTAGGCCAGGTTCAATAACCCGCGAGTAATGCGCGCGCTGCCGTTTTCCATTTCACCGTTGACCTGATCCAGGTTGATGGCGAACAGGCGAATCAGTGCCACCAGGTCGTCGGCATCCCAGTCATGGTCCATATAGGATTCAGCAGCCCCTACGGTGCCGCCAAACGCCAGGCGTTTCCAGGCACGGGAGTGGCGTATCACCACGGTTACGTGCAAGGGGCCGCCCTGGCCCAGATGATAGGATTGGCTGCCATCAATCAGGGTAATCTGGCCGCCCTGCATGGCATCCAGCTGCTTGATCAGGCGTGGCTTGAGCCAGCGAGTCAGCCTGCCTTCTCGGAGTGTCTGGGAAGAATCGCTCTGGGCGGGCGCGCCGGTGGATGCGGATGACGCCGCCAGAGACGCAGATGAAACAATATTGGGGTTTGCAGAGCGTGACGAGCGCAAACGGGTCATTACGGCGTCTCCTTGCGTTGCGGATGGTCAAAAAGGGGTACGCGTTTCAGCCAGAGGCGCAACGCTTCAAAATGAATGCCGGCCACGGTTTTCAGACTTATCCACGGCTGGCGGGCCAGGGTTGAGAGCAGTACCCGGCGAGTCGCCGGGGCCGCTTCGAGCATCAGGGTGGCATCAAACTGGCGGGCAGGCGCGTGGTCGGCCGGCTGGTTATGCCAGTTTTCCATATGTATCAATAGCTTGTCGCCAGGTGTATTGAAGCGCCAGCGGTAGGTCATATCCATGGGGTTGAACGGCGAAACGTGCATGTCCTTGGCAAAGATGGCGCCATGGCTGTGACGTTCGGGATCAACCCGGCAGGCGTAGCAGGTGCGTTCCCGCCACGGCATATTGGTGACTTCCCCCAGCACGGCGGCCAGGCGATCCTGTTCATCAAAGGCGTAGTACATGGAGATTGGATTAAAGACAGTACCCAGTGTGCGCAGCTGTGTGAGGATACAGATTCGCCCTTGGGGGGCTTCGCCCAGCTGACGGGTCAGCTCCTGACGAACGGCCTCTTTGAGGGGCAGCTCGACCGGGGCGAGGTAATCCTCACGGCGAAAGCGCGCCAATGCCCGACGTCGGGCACTGAAACCGGGCACGCCGTCGAACAGGCCGGGCAGCTCGTCCAGATCCAGCCAGGCCATCCATACCTGATAGCTGAAATGATGCTCACGCGGGGTAAAGCGTCGATGGCGCAGGGGGCCGCGATAGATGCGTGAACGTGGCGGGCTGCCGGCTGTCATCCTACCCCCTCGCCAATACCTTGCTGGGGCATCAGCTCATGGGCGGGCAGGGCATCTGGCGTCTGCGGAGGCTGGGCGGCCTCGTCACAGCCCAGGGCCCGGGCCACCCGCAAGGCACTCCAGACGCCATCTTCATGAAAGCCATTACGCCAATAGGCACCGCAGAAGTGGGTGCGGCCAACGCCGGAGATCTCGGCATGGCGCTGCTGGGCGGCATAACCGTCCAGCGTGAACTGGGGATGGGCGTAGGTGAAACGGCCCAGCACCTTGTCCGGGTCAATACTGTCGCTGTCATTCAGGGTGACACAAAAGGTGGTGTCGGACTCCAGGCGCTGGAGGATGTTCATGTCATAGGTCACCGACACGCGCTCACCGGCATCGCGCTGATCCAGACGGTAATTCCAGCTGGCCCAGGCGCGACGGCGGCGCGGCAGCAAGCGGGTATCGGTATGCAGTACCACCTCGTTATCCTGATAAGGCATGGCGCCAAGCACATCACGTTCGGCTTCGGTCGGGTCACTTAGCATGGCCAGTGCCTGGTCGCTATGGCAGGCCAATACTACCTGGTCAAAGCGTTCATTACCGTCTGCGGTGGTCAGCGTAACGCCGGCGTTATCGCGAGTGATCGCCTTGACCGGGGTGTTCAGCCGGATACGCGACGCATAAGGGGCGGTCAGGGCAGGAATATACTGCCGTGAGCCACCGATGAGGGTATACCACTGAGGACGGTGATTCACTGATAGCAGGCCGTGGTTACGGAAAAACCGCACAAAAAATGTCAGCGGGAAGGCGCGCAGGTCACTGATACTGGCGGACCAGATAGCGGCCCCCATGGGTAGCAGGTAGCGGCGCTGGAAGGCCTCGCCATAGCCTTTGTGGTCAAGGTATTCCCCCAGCGTCATGCCATCTGGCAGGCGCTCGCTGTCAAGATCCTTGGTAGCCTCACGGTTGAAGCGCATGATGTCGCCAAGCAGGCGATAAAAAGAGGGGCGTAACAGATTACGCCGCTGGGCGAACAACGACGTCAGCGTATGGCCGTTATACTCAAAATCCTGATCGGTTTCATGCACCGAAAAGCTCATCTCGGTAGGCTGGGCCGGGACCCCCAGCGTTTCCAGCAGGCGCTGGAAGTGCGGATAGGTCCAGTCGTTGAAGACAATAAAGCCGGTATCGATGGCGTGGTATTCCGGGCCGTCTTGACCGGGTACTTCCACATCAATGGTGGCGGTGTGGCCACCCAGGCGTTCGGCGGATTCGAACAGGGTGACCTCATGCTGAGCAGAAAGGTACCACGCCGCGGCCATGCCGCTGACGCCGCTGCCCACCACGGCAATACGCTGGGAGGCCTGAAGCGGGCTAACCTGTGAAGAGAAAGGCTGATTCATCATGGCTCTCCTTGCGAGCGGGTCATGCGCAATCCAACGGCATGGCGTAAACGCGGGGGCAGAACCCCCAGCAGTTTGACGATATAGGTGAATCGGCGTGGAAAATGGATATCAAGATGACCTTTGGCCAGGCCATTGAGCAGTGCCTCGGCAGCCTGTTCGGCAGAAATGCGCATTGGCATGGGAAAATCATTGAGGTCGGTCAAGGGCGTTTTGACAAAGCCAGGATGGATCAGGCTGACCCGGATACCTTCCTGATCAAGCCCCAGGCGCAAGGATTCCAGAAAATAGCTGATGGCCGCCTTGGAGCCACCGTAAGCCTCGGCGCGGGGCAAGGGCACATAGGCAGACGCACTTGAAGTGGCCGCCAGAAGTGGCTTGCCGCCTTCCTGGCGGGCTGTGCGCAGCAGCGGCAAGGCGGCTTCCACACAATACAGGGTGCCATAGAGGTTGGCATCAAAGACGCGCTTGACCAGGTCCATGTCAAAGTTCCGGGCATCCAGATATTCACAGGTGCCGGCGTTGAGCAGGGCGATATCCAACGCGCCTAAACGGGTTTCAATCTGCTGGGCAGCGTCAAGAACGGCTGACCGGTCGCTGATGTCCAGTGGAAGAGCAATGGCGTTAGGCCGCTCGCCGCAGAGTGCGGCAAGCTTGTCGGCGTTACGCGCACTGAGTACTACCTGATGGCCCTCATCAAGCAGCTTGACGGCAACAGCCTCACCTATTCCGGATGTCGCACCGGTCAGCCAGATACGCTGAGGGGTTGACCATCGGCTCATGACTCTCTCCTTGGTTGCGCGGCTCAGCCGGCGCGGCGTTTCAATAGACGTATCAGTCCACCCAGTACGGGGACATTTTCATACAGCATGGCGCCGGCATCGAAGTAATCGCGATGACGTGATACCCGGCCATCATCTTCGAAGGTCAGGTATGAACAGCCGTCAACGCTGATGACCTTCCCCGCGGCTAACCTTGGGTGAGCAAAATGCATTGTCCAGGTGACGAATGCCGTTTCGCCCTGACGCTGACGATGATGATACTGGAACCGGCACTCACTGACATTGGCGTACATGTTGGCAAAATATGCTTCAAGCGCCTCACGTCCTTCTATGCTATGCAAGGGATCGCTGAACATAATATTGTCAGTATATACCTCGTATAGCTTTTCTGTACAGGTGTTGTCTAGTTTGTTGAAGAAGGCGCAGAACGCATCAAGCGCCGTGTCCTGTGACATGACGAACTCCGGTAAGCATAGCGGTGACATAAACCGGCCCTCAGTCTTTCAGGGCCTTGAACGCATCCAGCGCCCGCCGGCGGGCCATCTTGTGCTCCACAATCGGCGCCGGGTAATCAAGCTGGGTCAATAGATCCCTGGGCGGGGAGTGGCGCGCCTTGGCGGGTAAAGATGCCAGTTCAGGCAACCAATGGGCAATAAAGTTGCCTTCCGGATCAAAGCGGCTGGACTGGGTTGTCGGGTTGAAGATTCGGAAGTAAGGGGCGGCATCCGTACCGGTAGAGGCTGCCCACTGCCAGCCACCATTATTGGCACAGAACTCGCCGTCAACCAGGTGCTGTAAAAAGAACGCTTCGCCGCGGCGCCAGTCGATCAGCAGGTGTTTACTCAGAAACATGGCGGTAATCATGCGTAGGCGATTATGCATCCAGCCGGTGTTGACCAACTGGCGCATGGCTGCATCGACAATCGGATAGCCGGTACGCCCTTCACACCAGGCCGCAAAGGCGTCGTCATCGTCACGCCAGGCCAGATGCCGAGTATGGGCCTGAAACGGCTGATGTTGGCAAACCTGAGGAAAGCCGACAGCGACATGCTGGTAAAACTCCCGCCAGATCAGCTCGCTTACCCAGGCAACAAGGCCGGTATCGCCGTCGGCCAGGCTGCCGTTTTCACTCAGCACGGCCTGCATGCACTGGCGCCAGGAAATCATCCCCAACGCCAGGTAGGCAGAAAGCTCGCTGGTGCCGCGAACGTGAGGAAAATCTCGCTGGGACTGGTAATAGCGGCCTCTAAAGCGCAGAAATCGCTCAAGTCTGTCGGCCGCTTCCTGCTCACCGGCGGGCCACTGTTGCCTTTCTACCGGCCGGGTCGCCATGGCAGGCAAGTCAGGCCTGGCCTCGCTCTGAATATCCAGCGGTGCCTGAGGCTCAGGCGTGTCGCGCAGCGCCAGCTGTTCAGCCTGGATATTTTTATGCCAGGCTTTGGAAAAGGGCGTGAATACCCCGTAGTAGTCGCCCTTACCGGTAAGTAGGGTGCCGGGGGCAAAGGCGACCGCATCGTGGTAGCCGTGCGCGCCTAACCCGGCTGATCGGCAATGCGCCATGACCGCTTGATCGCGATGCTGTTCGTTAAGCGGATACTCATGATTGAAGTGCACACCTTCAGCGCCCAACTGGTGAGCAAGCTCGGTCAACACCGGCGGGGCCTGATCGAACGTGCTGATATCGCGTTGAAGCAGCGGAATATTCAGCCCTGCCAGGGCGCTTTTCAAGGCATCAACGCCACGCGCCCAGAAATCAATCTTGTTGGCGCCGTGGCCGTGGGCCTGCCATTGTGCAACGCTGTGCAGGAAAACCGCCACCACAGGGCCTTTTTTTGCCGCAGCGGCTAATGCGCTGTTGTCGTGGATACGTAGATCGGTACGAAACCAAACCAACTGCAGCGCCATGGTGTCTCCTGTCGCGGAATATCAGAATGTCTGTTAAAGGATGCCGGATTCGCGCAACAGCGGGCGCAGACGCGAAATGGCCTGGGGTAGATCATTGCCCAGCAAGTGAAGATCGCCACTGGAAAAATCGTTTTCACGCAGGCGAGCCACGTTACCGCATATGCCGACAGGAACATTCAACCCTCTGGCCGCCTGGGGCAGCAGATCATGAATGTAGTGGTCACTTTCTGGCTGGCCGCTGGTCAGTAACACCATGGACGCATGTAGACGTGACACTGCCTGAGGCAGGTCATCCAGAGGCAGGTTACGATCAAGTATCTGTACCCGGTAGCCTTGTTCACTGGCAATCAGCGCAACCATCAGAATCCATAGTGGGCCAGGATCATCAGGCATGCTGTTCAGCAGGATCAGCGGCCCACGAGTCGCCTGATTGGCATAGTGCAGGCGAATGCCGACCTGATTGCGCAGGAAGGCTTCCAGCGTACGACGCACCAGGGCATCCGGCGTGCGTTCCCATTGGGCTTCCAGCGCCATGATGACCGGCTGCCAAAGCTCATTGATGGCCACGCTGAGTGGATAGAGTGCCAGGCTCTGGTGGTAGAGCGGGTCAAGCCGCGCCATGTCCAGTGATTCGATAGTGCCTTGCAGTTGTTGACGCTGACTCTCCCAGTCACCGCTGGTGGGTGCCGGGGGTTCAACGGCTTCAGGCTGGTCAAGAAGGTCACCGACCTGGCTGACCGGCACACCGCGGTTAAGCCATTGCAGGATACGCTCAATGCGGGCGATGTCATCCTGCGCATAGAGGCGATGGCCTTTTGGCGTACGCTGGGGACGGATCAACCCATAGCGGCGCTCCCAAGCGCGCAGAGTGACCGAGTTCACACCTGTCAATCGGGAAACTTCCCGGATTGGATAAAGCGGTGTGTCGGGTGGGTGGGTCGCCTTGTTGCTCATGGGCGCCATTGCCTCTTGGTTATTTTATGCAAAATACACAGTGTGTTTGGTGTGACTTGCGTTCAATTCTCAACGCAATTGATTCATAAAGCAAAAAATTGACGCGTATTATACATGCTCTATTTGTACAACTTGTCGCTGCAAGGTACAACCTCTCTTTCCATGTGCAACCGTCTAGCCTGGTGGCCTGGTCGTGGTGTTGTCAGCATCAAGCAACGACAAGCCTAAACGGTGGCCAGACAGCCAGGCATTTTCTACCCGTCCGCCGCGCAGACTGTCGCCACACAGGGCCAGGCCGATGGCGCTGCGAGCATATCCGTGTTCGGGGAACGGATTGTCCTTGTCTGGCTGGGAATAACGCCAGCGATGGGCGCCGCTATCCAACAGTTCGGGCAGTTTGAGGGGGGCAGGGTAAAGGCTTTTCAGGGCCTCAAGCAGCGACTGGGTAATGGCCTCCGGCGCAGCCTCCAGGTGGGTTTCACTCCATTCAAGATTGGCCAGCAGGCTAAGGCTTTCCGGCTGGTTTTCTCGGCCTGGCTTGGTCTGGTTGCGACAAACCAGGCGAAGGGCGGGGTGATCCACCCGGGCCATCTGCCAGTCTTTTTTGATACCCACCGGGGTGGGTAGGGGCGCTGCAAAAACCGCCCAACCGGCCCAGCAGCCGCGCTGAACCAGGCTTTGACAGAGTTCAGAAAGTTGCGTATCCCAGGGTTGTACCAGAATGGATGCCTGGGGAGGCGGCGCACTGATTACCACCTGCGTATAAGGGCCATACAATTCCGTGTTGTTGCCTTCCAGCCACCAGCCCTCGCTTTTCCTGATCAAGGCCGTGATGGGAGTGGTGGAATGCAGTGCAACGTCCCTGGCAACCAGCGAATCGGTCAGGTGGCGCGTAATAGCGCTCATGCTGGGTAGGCCAGTAAAACGTTTCTGGCCATCATGGTGTGGCTGCCATCCCGTGGGGCTGGCGCGGTGAATACGTTCAGGCCATTGGCCAACACAGCCAGCTGCCTGCCAGCGGGCAACTTCCTCATTGAAGGCCTCATCACGCACGGTAAAGGCCTGTGCGCCCAGATCCAGAATGGCTTCCGGGCGATGCTTGCTCGACATCCGCCCACCCGGCCCGCGCGCCTTGTCAAACAGGGTGACCTGCTCGCCCGCGTCAACCATCACTTGGGCACAGGCAAGTCCGGCAAGCCCTGCACCGATAATGGCAGTGTGTGACGATGCACTGTCAGGTGAGTGAGAGGAAATAGCTGCACCGGACATGTTAGAAGCGGCCATGTAACGTATCCTTGATCACAGCGGTGTCAACACCGTTGACAATGACAATACTGAAATAGTTTTTAAGCACTTTTATTGTAGCAGACTGGTATAGGTATCGTACAATAAAATAACATTCTATCCCCATTGCATCAGCACTGGCGGCAGTGAAAGGAGAGCACATCATGCGAATATTGATTACGGGCGGAAGCGGCTTTGTTGGCCAACGCCTTTGCAAGCGTCTGGCCGAACAGGGGCATAGCCTTCAGGTTGTCTCACGGACACCCGACAAAGTCCGCTCGCGCTTGCCTGAGGGCTGCGATATTCGTGAAAATGCCCAGGCATTTGCCGATTCGCCACCGGAGGCGCTGATTAATCTGGCAGGAGAGTCGATTGCCGCCAAACGTTGGAGTGACGCCCAGAAAGAGGAATTGGTCCAGTCACGCCTCAAGGCGACCCATCAGCTGGTGACCCTGTGCGAACAGATCAAGGAAAACGGCCAGGCGTTACCGCACACCTTGTTATCCGCGTCAGCGGTGGGATATTACGGTGATCAGGGAGCCAACAAGGTAACGGAAGATACATCACCTAACGATGAGTTTGCCCATCGACTGTGTGTCAAATGGGAAGAGGCTGCCCGAGAGGTTGAAGCCTTGGGTGTGCGCCTGGCGATACTGCGCATCGGCCTGGTGCTGGAGGTTGGTGGGGGTACCCTTGAGAAGATGCTGCCGCCATTCAAGCTGGGTCTGGGCGGGCGTTTTGGGGATGGCAAGCACTTCATGCCGTGGATTCACCGCGATGATCTGGTCGAGGCCATGCTGTTCTTGTTGGAGGATAAGTCGCTGACGGGGCCTTTCAATGCCAGTGCACCACACCCCGTGACTAATGCGGGATTCACTCGCACCCTGGCCAAGACGCTGAAACGCCCGGCGATCTTTCCGGTGCCCGCACCGGTATTAAAGCTTGGCTTTGGCGAGATGTCACAGCTGTTACTGACCGGCGCGGATATGCGCCCGGCACGTCTGGAGGCAGCGGGGTTCACTTTCCAGTACCCGACCCTGGACAAGGCTTTGGAGGCGATCCTGCACAAGTGAGGAGTGAGTGAGACAGTAATAGTAGCCACGGACACTCACGGACGACACGGACAGGGATAAGGTCAAACCCAAAAATGTTTTAAGGTTTTCGTCCGTGTTTTCCGTGAATGTCCGTGGCCAGAATATATCGAACTGCCCCATCCATGGGGCGTGGCAGGCAGGTTATTTTTTCGGGTCGGCGGTAATCACCACGCGCACAGCGTCCAGGCGCAGGCGGGTGGCCTCGATGGCATCGCTGAGCGCTTTTCTTTCCTGACGGATGGCGTCAATTTCAGCCTCGCGTACCGTCGGGTTGTGTTCAGCCAGCGCAGTCAGGCGCGCCAGTTCTGCGTCAAGCTGTCCGCGCATACGGGTTTCGGCGGCTTCAACGATACTTGGCAGTTCGCGGTCTGCTTCTTCTTCCCCCTGTAACAGTAATCCTCGCAGCTGATCATGGCGGCTTTTGATCAGTTCGCGGGCCATGGATTTATTGACCTTCTGAACGTTTTTGCTCAGCCCGGTGAAAGAGATCCTGCCGGTCAGGTTGGCACCGGATTCGTCCAGCAGCACGCGAACGGCCGTCGGCGGCAGGAAGCGGTTCAGATGCAGGCGCTTGGGCGCGGGGCAATGCGTACGAAAAATCAGCTCAACCAGCAGGCGGCCACTCGGCAGCGCGGGATGGGGCAGTAGTGCCAGGGCCGTATTGCCCATGGCGCCATCGATGATCCGGCCCATCATTTCACGCAGCAGTGGGTGCTCCCAGGAAAGGCGTTGAATGTCGTCGCGGGCCAGGGCGAGATCTCGACGGTAAGTGGCGGTGAACCCCTCCTCGCCTTTGACCAGCCCGGGCAGGCCTTCCAGCATATGCTGACCGGGTTCGAGCACCAGCAGATCCTTGCCCAGCTCGCGGCTGTCAACGCCAAAGATGTCCAGGGCGCGCTCGACATAACGGGGCAGTGCGCTATCTTCATCCAGTTCGCGCACGGCCTCGATCACGCTGTCGGCCCGGGCCGGGCGACAGGCGTTAAGTTCCAGCAGGCGGTTGCGTCCGGCATCCCGTTCGGCCAGCTGGGCGGTGAACAGGGTGCGGGTTTCGTCGACGATTTCATCCAGCATCTCATCGTCCAGCAGGGCGTCAGCGAGGGCATCGCCAAAGGCTGCAAACAGGTCGCTGCCGATACCGGTAGGCGCACTGAAAGCGTTCATGCCTTCGTTGTACCAGCGCAGCAGGCGCTCGCCCGGGCTGCCTTCAAAGGTAGGCACATGGATTTCAATCGCGTGCTGCTGGCCGATGCGGTCGAGTCGCCCGATGCGCTGTTCAAGCTGGTCAGGGTGCTGGGGCAGGTCGAACATGACCAGGTGACGGCAGAACTGGAAATTACGCCCTTCCGAGCCGATTTCCGAGCATACCAGTACCTGACAACCCTCTTCATCGTCGGCAAAGGCCGCCGCGGCGCGGTCGCGCTCAATCAGCGTCAGGTCTTCATGAAACACGGGCGCGTGGTAGCCGCCCAGCACGCGCAAGCCTTCGGCGATGCCTTCAGCGGTTTCACGCTGGTGGGCAATCACCAGCACCTTGTCGTTGGCAAAACCTTGTTCACTGTCATCGCTGAGTTTTTCCAGTAGCCAGTTGACCCTTGGGTCGATGTGCCACCAGTCTTCGCCATTAAGCGGGTCGTTGGGGAGCGCGCGGTACATGGCGTCCGGATAGATCAACACATCCGGGTGATCCATGCCGGTTTCGATCAGCAACTCGTCAAGGTAGTCCTCGTCGCGTTCCAGGCGGCGGATGACCCTGCGGTAGGCAGATGGCAGGGCCAGCGGCACCCGGTGCAGCCGGCGTTCAGGGAAGCCGCCGACGTGGCGACGGCTGTTGCGGAACATCACCCGACCGGTGCCATGGCGGTCAAGCAGGGCATCGCGCAGTTGGGAACGGGCCGCGTCCTGCTGTGCGGCGTCGGATTCCGGATGTGTCAGCGTGGCGAGAAGTGCCTGGCTGTCACGGTCGTCGGCCACTGCATCCACGCTGGCGCGGGCATCAGCATCGCCGGGCAGGGCATCCAGGGCATCAATGGCAGCGGCCACCTCAGTATAGTGGCGCTCCTCCTCACGAAAGCGTGCCAGGTCGTGGTAGCGCTCGGGGTCAAGCAGGCGCAGGCGGGCAAAATGGCTCTCCAGTCCCATCTGCTCCGGGGTGGCGGTCAACAGCAGCAAGCCGTCAATATCGTCAGCCAGCTGTTCCACGCACTGATAGCCTGGCCCGCTGCCCTCCGCGCTCCAGTCCAGATGATGGGCTTCATCGACAATCAGCATGTCGAAGTGGCTCTGATGGGCCTGCTGCTGGCGGGCAGGGTTGGCAAACAGCCAGCCCTGGCTGGCCAGAATCAGCTGGCCACTATCAAAGGGGTTCTCGCTGCCACGCGCCTGGCTTTGCTGTTCATCCAGCAGGGTGACCTGCAATGAAAAGCGTCTCAGCAGTTCCACCAGCCACTGATGCGTCAGGCTGTCGGGTACCAGGATCAGCGCCCGTTCGGCGCGACCCGCCAGCAGCAGGCGGTGGAGTATCAAGCCTGCTTCGATCGTTTTACCCAGCCCGACTTCATCGGCCAGCAGGACACGCGGCGCGTGACGATTGGCCACTTCATCGGCGATATACAGCTGATGAGGAACGAGATCAATGCGCGGGCCGGAAAAGCCCAGCGCGCTGTGCTGCTCGATGCGTTGGAAGTGGTGCAGGGTACGAAAACGCAGGTCAAACCAGTCGTTGCGGTCGACCTGGCCGGTCAACAGACGATCGCGCGCCTGGTCAAAGCGCATGGTGTCCGCCAGTTTGGCTTCGGAAAGCTCGCGCCGCTCGCCGTTATCGTCCCTGCCGATATAAAAGATCAGGCCGTCATGCTGCTGGCTTTCGTCCACCAGCATCTGCCAGCCTTCTGCAGCAGTGACGCGGTCGCCACTGCCAAATTGAACCCGGGTCAGCGGAGCCTGCCGCGTATTGTAGGTGCGGGTTTCCTGGCAGGCACTGAACAGAATCGTGACGCTACGGGTGTCACAGTTAAGCACGGTGCCAAGGCCAAGTTCGGCCTCGCCGTCGCTAATCCAGCGCTGGCCTGGAGAAAAATCGCTCATGTTGCCTCAACGGATGTGGATACGGGTCAAAGCCGTCGGCGGGGTACCGACGGAGGGGTCAGGGCGGGGGATTCTAACGCAAAGGCGGTGACGGCCCAACAATGTTAATTGGCCTTGCAGTGTCGTGAGCGTGCCACGGGCTTTTGGGCAGTTGGCACTCCGGCTTGATCAGTTATCCAGCCATTGATCCAGCTGGGCGCGGGTCAGCTCTCCAACGTGCTGTTCAATGACCTGCCCGTGACGATCAAACATCAGTGTTGTGGGTAGGCCCGGGGTTTCAAACGCGGTCATCAGGCGCTGTTCGGGGTCGAGGAGCGCATAGCGGAAACTGAGCGCCTGTTCATCCAGGTAGCGCACTATGGGTAAGAGGTCTTCACCCTGGTTAACGATGGCTACATGGACATCCTCACGAGTGGCCACCTCTGCCAGCAAGGGCATTTCCCGCAGGCAGGGCGGGCACCAGGTGGCCCATAGATTGAAAATCACCTTATGTTCGCCGTCAGCCAATGAAGGCAGGTGAATGTCATTGCCTTCAATGTCCTGCAAGGTAAGATCAGGTACCGGCATGGAAGCGGAACTGCCACCGAGAGGAGAGAAAAGCACCAGTGCCATCCACAGGGCGGACGTCGCCATCAACATCACCATGGTGGAGATCATGGCCTTCAAGCGATGACGCAGCATCCAGCCTGTCCACAGGATGCCGCCCAACAGGCCCCATAATCCCTCATAGCCGGGCTTCCAGAGCATCAAGGCGTCCAGTGGCGTGTCCGTGTAACTGTCCAGATTAAGCACCACATGCCCCAGCCGTGCGCTGATCAGCCACACCAGTATCAGGCCGGTAAACCAGCGTTGTTGTACGTTAGCGGGCAGCCTGAGCAGAAAGCGTACCGCTACCAACAGCAAGAGCGCGCAGGCAAAAGCATATAAACGCGGTAAAGAAAGTAAAAAAGGGCCAAGGGCAATGGCGTTCATAATTTGTTCCCAATAATCGTTACACTAGTCAACGCAGCGAAACCCTACCATGCCATCCCTTAAGATGCGGAGAAAATATGGCTCAGAAACCCTTCGATACCTTGAGAGCACTGGCCATTGCGTCACAAGCAATTGGCTTGATGTTGATTATCACCCTTGAAACAGTGCTTGGCGATAATGCGCGCCTGTGGCAAGGAGTCACGCTGGCCCTGATGATTGCTGCCGCCCTGTGGATTGCTCTGATACGTCTCTATCGGCGCAATAAACTGCGTAAACGCCAGTTGGCTCGTCAGCAGGAGGATGAGTGAGCAGGGCTGAACGAGCAAAAGTGACTGTCGGTTTGCTGCTTGGGCCCTTGATGGCTCTGCTGTTCTTGGGTGTCGGGCCGCCGGCACACATACCAACGCCTGCCTGGAGCGTGGTGGCGCTTACGGTATGGATGGCCGTATGGTGGATTCTGGAGCCCGTGCCGATGGCCGTCACGGCATTATTGCCAGTGGCCCTGTTGCCCCTGTTGGGCGTTGGCGATATCAATGCGGCGGCCGTGCCTTATGCGAACCCGTTGATATTTTTGTTTCTCGGCGGCTTCATGCTGGCAGAAGCCATTCAGCGCTGGAACCTGCATCGGCGTATAGCTCTGGGCGTGCTGTCACTGGCTGGCAAGCGGCCGGATACCCTGGTGGCCGGTTTTATGGCTGCTACGGCCTTTCTCAGTATGTGGGTGAGTAATACGGCGACGGCCGCCCTGATGGTGCCCATCGGGATTTCTGTGCTGTCACTGCTGGAACGTGATGACGAACTGGACACACAGCAGCAGCGGGCGGTCGGGCTGTGCCTGATGCTGGGTATTGCCCTGGCGGCCAATATTGGCGGGATGGGCACCCTGATTGGTACGCCACCCAATGCGCTGCTGGCAGGCTTCATGGGTGATAACTACGATATCAACATCGGCTTTGCCCAATGGATGCTGGTGGCCATTCCCCCGGCGCTGCTGATGCTGGCGATAGCCTGGTGGCTGCTGACTTATCGCCTCTACCCGGTGCCTCATTCCAGGCTCAGTGGCATCAATGCCATGCTCAGTCAGCAGGCACAGGACCTGGGACGTATGAGTGGCCCGGAAGTACGCGTGGCCATGGTGTTTGTCCTGGTCGCCCTGGCCTGGATTACCCGCCCTCTGCTGGAGCAATGGAGCGGGCTGACGCTGAGCGATGGCGGTATTGCAGTGATGGGCGCCCTCCTGCTGTTTGTGGTGCCGGCGCGCTGGGGTCAGCGCCAGTTTCTGCTTGACTGGGACAGCGCCAGGAATCTGCCCTGGGGTGTATTGCTGCTGGTGGGCGGTGGGCTGAGCCTGGGGACGGCAATTGAAAGCTCCGGGCTTGCCGGCATCGTCGCCAATGGGCTGGCGGTCTTTGGCAGTTGGCCCACCTGGGCGATGATCCTGATGGTGGTGGTGATTGTCATGTCAATGAGCCATGTGACCAGCAACAGTGCCACCGCGGCGGCCATTCTGCCGTTGACGGCGGCGCTGACGGTCAGCCTGGATGCCAGCCCGCTATTGCTGGCGGTGCCGGTGGCGATGGCCGCGTCCTGCGCCTTCATGTTGCCGGTGGCCACCCCACCGAATGCGGTAGTCTTTGCCAGTGGCAAGGTGCGCGTGCTGGACATGCTGCGTGCCGGTGCGGTGATGAGCCTGATTGCGGTCGTGATCATCTGCCTGGCGATGTTTGCCTTGGCCATGCCGATCCTGGGCTTTGGCTGGGCAGCCTAGCGGTTGAAGAAGCACCTGCGTTTGAGGCCCTAACGTTAAAAAAGGCAGTTGTGTTTTGTTGGATTTAGTTTCAAATTTGATAGGGGCAGTTTTTCTTGATCCACCAACCCTAACGTATGCTGGGCAGGTGGGCTTGCGACTTGAGCTGACTACCTGAGCTTGCGATTATCTGGACGTAACAACAGGAGCGCGAAACAAGATGATAAACAAACGCTTACTTGCAAGTGCTGTTGCCGCCTCTACGCTGGCGCTAACAGGCGTGGCCAATGCAGAAGTCAAGGTTGGCTTTCTGGGTGGTTTTACAGGCGGCATCGAGAGCCTGACACCCCCGATTCGCGATGGTGCCCGCCTGGCCGTTGAACAGGTGAATGCCCAGGGTGGGCTATTGGGTGGCGAAGAACTGGTGATGCCAACCGGCGATACCACCTGCTCTGATGCCTCGGCGGCCTCCAACGCGGCTGATCGTATGGTCAATTCCGAGGAAGTCACTGCCATTGTGGGTGCCCTGTGTACCGGTGCCACCATCGCCGCAGCCAATAACGCTGCCGTGCCCGGGGGGGTACTGATGGTTTCGCCAGCCTCGACGGCCCCGGCAGTGACCGACATTGACGATAACGACCTGGTGTTCCGCACCGTGCCCTCGGACGCTTTCCAGGGAGAGATGCTGGCCAAGCTGCTGCTGGATAAAGGCATCGACTATGTCGCGGTGACCTTCGTCAACAACGATTACGGCAGCGGCCTTGCCGAGGCCTTTACCACGGCATTTGAAGGCGGCGGAGGCACCATTGCTGAAAGCCTGGGGCACGAGGATAACCGCTCCGACTATCGCTCCGAGCTGGGCTCACTGTCGGTCAGCGGAGCCGAGACGCTGGTTGTGCTTGCCTATGCGGACACATCCGGCCAGACAATTCTGCGCCAGGCCTATGAAGGCGGCATGTTCACCCAGTATGTCGGTGCAGACGGCATGGTGGGCGACAGCCTGGTGGAGGCGATTGGCGCAGACGTGCTGGATGGCATGATTGCCACGCGGCCAGGCAGCCCTGACCTTCCAGGCGTCGACATCTTTGAAGCTGCCGCCGAAGAAGCCGGCTATGACCCCAGCGCGGTGTTTGCTGCTCAAGCCTATGATGCGGCCTTCCTGATTGCCCTGGCCATTGAGCAGAATGGCAGCGCTGAGCGTGAAGGGCTTTCCGAGGCGCTGCGCAGCGTTTCCAGCGCGCCGGGCGAGGTGATTCTGCCCGGTGAGTGGGAGAAAGCCGTTGAGCTGATTGCCGCTGGCACCGAGATCAACTACGAAGGGGCGTCCGGCACTCAGGAATTTGATGAAAACGGTGATGTGCCGGGCGTGGTCGTCGAGATGGTGGTAGAAGACGGCTCCTTTACCAACAAGGGTTTTGTTGACCTGTAAGAGGGGCTGGATTAACCCCTGGGCAATGGTTGCAATATCCAACACGCGTGATGGACCTTGCGCCAAACAGAAAACCGCCATGCCCTGTAATGGGCCATGGCGGTTTTTTTGATACCTTGGATATTGGCCGAGGCTGACGCCTTTGCCGTTCAGCTATGGTGGGTGATTTTTTCCGGTAACAGCCCTTTGGGCGCATAGCGTAATACCAGCGTAATCAGCAGGCCAATCACCAGTACCCGGGCCTGCAGGGCGCGGCTATCCATGTTGCTGGGTGCCTCCCAACCGAAGGCGCCTTCACCCAGGCTGACAGCGATTTCCATCACAAACAGGGCCAGGGGTTCAGACATCAGCCAGATGATATAGACGGCAACGGCACCAAAAATCGTGCCCAGGTTGTTACCCGGCCCCCCCAGAATCACCATGACCAAGACCAGAAAGGTGTGGTTAAGGGGCAGGTAGCCGTTAGGGTCGAACAGGCTATTGAAGGTGCCGAGGATGCCGCCGCCCAGGCCCATCAATATGCAGCCGAGCACGAAAATCTCCAGGCGTCGACGGTTGATATCCTTGCCCATGGCCGCCGAGGAAATCTCGTTGTCGCGGATGGCCCGTACCATTCGTCCCCAGGGGGCGTGGTAGGCACGGTGCAGCAGGAAGAAAATAATCGCAATGATGACGGCGGTCATCGACAGGTACACGGCGCGGGCCAGGGTAAAGCCAATCTCTGACGGTCCCGGGGTTGGCCAGGGCAGTGGCGACACAGTGGCAGTGCCGCGGGTCAGCCAGTCGGAATTTTTCAGAAACGCCTTGATGATCTCTGCGATGCCGAGGGTGGCAATCGCCAGGTAATCGCTGCGCAGCCCCAGACAGACATGGCCGATGAAGTAGCCCACGCCGCCTGCCAGGGCACCGCCGACAATCCAGCCTGTCCAGGCAGGCAGGCCGAAACCACCGATAAAGCCAGCGGTATCTTCTATCTGTTCGGTGACCTCACGCAGCTGGCTGATCACCAGCAGATACAGCACCACCGCCAGCAGCACCGTGAGCAGAGTGCGCAGTTTTCTGGGAACGCCGAGCCGGTCCAGCCGGGAAACACCCAGTACCACAAAGACGGCGGCTACGCCGTACAGCAGCACTTGACCAAGCTCGCCGGGCAGCGCCGTTCCCCAGAATTCCTCGTTGACCGGCACGCTGAACAACATGGCAGAAAAACCGCCCAGAGCGACAAAGCCCATCACACCGGCATTGAACTGGCCGGCATAGCCCCACTGTATGGTCAGGCCGAGGGCAAGGATGGCGTAACAGGCGGCTTCTACCAGCATACGCGTGCTGTAGGCCGCGCCCATCATGGCGTAAACGCCCAGAACGGCGGCCAGCAGGGCACAGAAAAGCACGAGCTCACGCACCGGGAAGCTGCGCGCGGGTGTCGTATCGCGAGGCGTATTGGCGGTATCCCGAGAGGGTTGCGTACTTGGGGTTGTCATCAGATCACCTTGCCCTTGAAGAGTCCGGTTGGGCGCCACACCAGGATGGCCACGAGGATGAAGAACGGCACGACTATCTTGTATTCACTGCTCACAAACGCCAGGTTGCTGGGCAGTTCCAGCCAGGCGGGCAGACTGTCCTGAAAGGGGCGAAGCAGAATGTTCCAGTTGAATACCGCCAGGGTCTCGGCAAAGCCGACCACAAAGCCACCGGCAATTGCGCCATAGGGATGCCCGACGCCGCCGACGATGGCGGCGGCAAAGATCGGCAGCAGGATAAAGAAGCTCAGATCGGGCTTGAAGGTGACATCCAGGGCGAGAAGGGTGCCGGCAATGGCGGCCAGGCCGCCGGCAATCACCCAGGTGACGGCGACAATCATCTGCGTATTGATCCCGGATGCCTGAGCCAGGTCAGGGTTGTCTGACATGGCACGCATGGCCTTGCCCAGTCGCGAGCGACTCAGGAACAGATGAAGGGCCACAACGGCTATCAGCGTCAGGATAAACAGATAGATCTGGGGTTCAGTGATCACAATCGGCGCCCTGACACCGTCAAAAGGCACTGCCAGGCGGAAGATTTCCTTGCGGTCATCCACGTAAAGGCTTTGCCCGCTGGTGCCGGCAAACAGGCGGATCAAGCCCTGCAGCATAAGAGTGACTCCCAGAGAGCCAATCACCAGCACAATCGGCTTGACCCCATGAGCGCGTAGCGGCTTGTAGAAGGCTTTATCAATGCCCACCGCCAGGGCAGCGGTCAGTACCATGGCCAGGGGGAGCATGATCAGGGGCGTGGGAACCCCAAAGCTGGCGCCCGCTGCAGGAAACGCGGCGGTCAGCAGCAATACCATGAAGGCGCCAAAGGTCATCATGTCGGCATGCGCAAAGTGGGCAAAGCGCATGATACTGAATATCAGCGTGACCCCGATGGCGCCAATGGCATAGATGGAGCCGGTCACACTGCCGGAAATAATCACGTTGTTGATAAAAAAGACCAGTTCGTTCACGCGTATCTCTCCCGGGCTAGCCGCCCAAAAAGCTTTTGGCGACATCCGGGTCGGCGAGTAGGGCCGCTCCGGTATCCGTAAAGCGGTTTTGCCCGGCGGCCAGAACAAAGCCTTTATCGGCAATGGCCAGGGCCTGCTTGGCATTCTGCTCAACCATCAGAATGCCTACACCGGCGGCGTTGATTTCCTTGACCCGGTCAAAAATCTCGTTCATGAAAAGCGGTGAGAGGCCTGCTGTAGGCTCATCCAGCAGCAACAGCGTTGGCTCGGCCATCAGCGCGCGGCCCATGGCGACCATCTGGCGCTGGCCACCGGATAATTCACCTGCCGGCTGGCGGCGCTTTTCAGCCAGCGGCGGGAAAAATTCATACACCTTGGCCAGCATGCGTTTGACGTTGGCAGGCTTCAGAAAAGCGCCCATTTCCAGGTTTTCTTCAACCGAGAGGCTGGGGAAAACATTCTTTTCCTGAGGCACAAAGCCCATGCCGCGCTGAACCAGCTTGTTGGGGGCCAGGTTCTGGATCGGCTCGCCGTGGAGCAGAATATCGCCCTGATTGACATGCAACAGGCCGAAGACGGCTTTCAGCATGGTGGATTTGCCCGCCCCGTTTGGGCCGACAATGACACCGACTTGATCGGCTTCCAGCAGCATGTTGACCCCGTTGAGGATGTTCATGCCGCCGTAGCCACCGTGCACGTCCCGCGCTTCTAGTAATGGCATGGTGTGATTATCTCATGCTTAGCGTTGTTATGGTGAAAGCAGGCAAGGCGGACCATCCATTCAGGCCGCACTGCCGCCGCCAAAGTAGGCTTCAATAACCTCAGGGTTGCTCTGGACGTCTTCGATACTGCCTTCCATCATGACGCTGCCCTGGGCGAGCACTATCACCGGGTCGCAGAGGCGGGCGATCATTTCCATATCGTGTTCAATCACCAGAAAGGTATAGCCCATCTCGCGGTTCAGCCGTTCAATGTTACCGATCAGGTCCCCCAGCAGGGTGCGGTTGACCCCGGCAGCAATTTCATCCAGTAACACGACCTTGGCATCGGTCATCATGGTACGGCCCAGCTCAAGGAGCTTTTTCTGGCCGCCGGAAAGGTTGCCCGCCAGCTCATTGCGCACGTGGTAAAGCCCGACAAAGTCGATGACGTCCAATGCGCGACGTTTGACCCTGGCTTCATGGGCGCGCACCACGCCCGGCTTGAACCAGGTGGCAAACAGGTTTTCACCGGGTTGGCCGGGGGGCACCATCATCAGATTTTCCAGAGCGCTCATATGGCTGAACTCATGGGCAATCTGAAAGGTGCGCAGCAAACCCTTGTGAAAGCGCTGATCGGCACTCAGGGCGCTGATATCCTCGCCCGCCAGACGTATCTGGCCGCTATCGGGCGTCAAGGCGCCGGCAATCAGGTTGAACAAGGTTGACTTGCCTGCGCCGTTAGGGCCGATCATGCCGGTCACCGACCCTTTGGCGACCTGAATCGAGCAGTCGTTAATCACTTTCAGGCCGCCAAAGGCCTTGTTAACGTTTTCCACTTCGATAAGCGGTGTCATAGCAAATCCTCAGTCACTGACGGCGCTTGCCGCCAGTGGCGTTGAACGGAGTTCAGTGCAGCCTGTCATTACGCCGCCGGCGGCTGTTTGACCAGGAGGCTACGGCCAATGGCAACCGCCAATACAATCGTCAGGGCGCCAAAGGCAGGTAACAGGTAGCCGTCTACTTGCGGCAAGGTGCGCAGAAACACAAAGGCAACGGCTGCCGGGGCGATAAAGCGAACCAGAAAACGCCATACGCTGAACCAGCCAGGGCTGCCACCCAGTTCCTTGGCGACTTCGCTCTGGGTGAGTGCCCAGCCGGCAAACAGGGCAATCAGAAGCCCGCCAAGGGGCATGAAAATATTGGTCAGCAGTTCGATAAAGTCAAAAGCGCTGCGCCCGAACAGAGTATGGAAAAGGGTGCCCTCTGACCAGACATTGAAACTGACCACGGTCAGAAGTCCCAGCGCCCAGCTGCCGAGAGTCATGATAGCCACTGCTTGTGGGCGGGTTCTGTCGAACCGCTCGACCAGAAAGGCGGCGACCGGCTCGATCAGGGATATTGACGAGCTGATCGCTGCGCCCAGCACCAGGATAAAGAAAACGCCGCCAATCAGGCTGCCGAACGGCATTTCAGAAAACGCCAGCGGAATGGTGACAAACATCAGCCCGGGACCCTGACCGGTTTCCAGCCCGGCGCCGAAGACCAGTGCAAAAATGGCCAGCCCGGCCACCAGGGCGACGGCGGTATCCACAAAGGCCACGGCAAAGGCAGTGCGCGTCAGGGACACATCGCTGGGCATGTAGGCGCCGTAGGCCATGATGGCGCCCATCCCCAGGCTCAGGGTAAAGAAGGATTGGCCCATGGCTTGCAGCCAGCCTTCAAGACTCAGGTCGGCCAGGCTGAACGTGAAAAGGAACTCGGCGGCAGCGCCGATATCGCCATTGACGATGCTGTAGCCGAGGACTACCAACAGAATCACAAACAGCGCAGGCATGATAATCCGCAGCCCGCTTTCAATGCCTTTATGAATGCCCATGCCGACAATCAGCGCAGAAAGGATGATGAACAGTGTATGGTAAAGCGTCATCAGCCATGGGGACGCTAACAGGCTGTCGAAGCCCGCGCCGATGGTTTCTGCATCGGCACCGGCCAGGCTGCCGGTCAGCATCTGCCAGGTGTAGTGCAGCGACCATCCGGCCACCACAGAGTAAAAGCTCAGAATCAGAAACGCCGAGGCGGCACCCAACCAGCCGATACTTTCCCAGGCGCGGGATGTCTGATGGGTACGCGTCAGGTGGCGCATGCCCATGATCGGGCTTTGTCGGCTGGTGCGTCCGAGCATTATTTCAGCAATAAGTATCGGAATACCCACCGCGAAGATGGTCAAGGCGTAAACCAGAATGAAAGCGCCGCCGCCGTTTTCACCGGTAAGATAGGGAAACCGCCAGAGATTACCCAGGCCAACGGCAGAGCCGACCGCCGCTAATAAAAATGTACCTTTGTGTGTCCAGACGTTTTGGCCGCTCATGTGCAGATATATCCGTTGCGATGGAGTGTGTGGTCAGTGAGAAGTAAGTAACAAACGTATGAATTAACGCGCGCGTATTAAACCAAGCTTGATGAAGAGGGTCACGCCCAAATGCTCACTTTGCGCCAGTTTTGCGCATCTTTCTAGCCACGCTGCGTTTAGGGTGCGTTAAGAGCAGCGTTTGGCTAATCGCGCAGAGAGGCGCTGATGCTGAGGTAAATGTCGGTTCTGGCATAAAAAAACCCGCACAGTGGCTGTGCGGGTTTGGCTGATAACCTTACTGCTGGTGATCAGCTCTTGCTGGCGCGTTTACGCTCGTTCTCTTTGAGAAGTTTCTTGCGCAGGCGGATATGGCTTGGCGTGACCTCCACCAGTTCATCGGAATCCAGGAATTCGATGGCCTGTTCAAGAGTGAAATTAATCGGCGGCGTCAGCACGATATTTTCATCGTTACCGGTCGAACGCATGTTGTCCAGCTTCTTGCCCTTGGTCGGATTGACCACCATATCGTTGGCGCGGTTGTTGATCCCGATCAGCATGCCCTCGTAAACCTCGGTCGCATGGTCGATGATCAGCTTGCCGCGTTCCTGAAGTGCATAAAGGGCATAGGCCAGCGCCTTACCAGAGACCATGGAGACCATGACGCCGTTGCGGCGTTCGATCGAGGCGTCCGGCTTGAGCGGGCCATAATGGTCAAAGCGGCTGGTCAGAATCCCGGTGCCCGACGTCAGGGTCAGGAACTGGCCACGGAAACCGATCAGGCCACGGGCGGGAATAATGAAGTCCAGGCGCACACGTCCCTTACCATCCGGGTTCATGTTGGTCATCTCACCCTTGCGGTAGCCCAGCTCTTCCATGATGGCGCCCTGGTGCTGCTCTTCACAGTCGATGATGACCTCTTCGTAGGGCTCCTGCTTTTCACCGTCAATTTCCCGGATGATGACTTCAGGGCGCCCGACCGCCAGCTCGAAACCTTCGCGACGCATGGTTTCAATCAGTACGGAGAGGTGCAGCTCGCCGCGTCCGGACACCTTGAATTTCTCAGGGGTGTCGCCCTGTTCCACACGCAAGGCCACGTTATGGATAAGTTCCTGCTCCAGGCGATCCTTGATGTTGCGGCTGGTGACAAATTTGCCGTCTTTGCCTGCAAAGGGTGAATCGTTGACCTGGAAGGTCATGGAGACGGTCGGCTCATCCACCGAGAGCGGCGGCAGTGCTTCAACGGCCGCCGGGTCACACAGCGTATCGGAAATCGCCAGGTCCTCGATGCCGGTAACACAGACAATATCACCTGCGGTTGCTTCGGTCGTCTGAACGCGCTCAAGACCCATATGGGTCATCACCTGGCCGATCTTGCCCTTACGGGTAGATCCATCAACGCTGATAATTGAAATCTGCTGATTGGGCTTGACGGCGCCACGCTTGATACGGCCAAGACCTATGACACCTACATAGCTGTTGTAGTCGAGCGCCGAGATCTGCATCTGAAAGGGGCCATCAACCTCGACGGCTGGCGGCTCAACGATATCCACGATCGACTGGAACATGGGGTCCATGCTGTCAGCCAGTTCTTCCGGGTCCATGCCGGCAATACCGTTCAATGCCGAGCAGTAGATGATCGGGAAATCCAGCTGTTCATCGGATGCGCCGAGGTTGTCGAACAGGTCAAAGATCTGGTCGATCACCCAGTCCGGACGAGCACCGGGACGATCAATCTTGTTGACGACGACAATCGGCTTCAGGCCCTGAGCGAAGGCTTTCTGGGTGACAAAACGGGTTTGCGGCATAGGACCGTCAACGGCGTCGACCAGAAGAAGCACCGAGTCGACCATGGACATGACGCGCTCGACCTCACCACCAAAATCAGCGTGTCCGGGCGTGTCCACGATGTTGATGTGATAGCCATTGCCTTTGCCATCCTGCCATTGAATAGCCGTGTTCTTGGCAAGAATGGTAATGCCACGCTCTTTTTCCTGGTCGTTGGAATCCATGATCCGCTCCTGCCCTTCGGCTTTGCGGTCCAGGGTGCCCGACTGACTCAGGAGCTTGTCGACCAGGGTTGTTTTCCCATGGTCAACGTGGGCGATTATGGCGATGTTGCGGAGGTTCTCGATCACGACACGATCCTGCTAGAAAAATAGGGCAGTATTATAGAGGTACGAAGCGGTTTACTGCCAGCACTGTATTCAGCGCTGCTCTCGGGATGATGTTAAAAGGGCCTTGATGAGTGCCCTATCAACGCGATAACCCGACCACTGTAACAGATGGTCGAGCATGCTTGTGTTTTCGCTGGGTCAGCGCATCCGGTAAGATAGCCTTTTTCCCGGCATGGGCATGACTATGACCATCGGTAACTTAATGCGTCTACTAAGCGATGGAAGCGTGCATTCCGGCGAGCAGCTGGGCAATGCAATGGGGGTTTCCCGTGCAGCCGTATGGAAGCAGCTCAAGAAACTCGACGCCATGGGGGTTGCGGTAGAGGCTGTAAAAGGCCGCGGCTACAGGCTTGCTCACCCGATAGAGCCGCTTGACGGTGCCGCCATTGTGGCGCACCTGCCGGCCGATGCCCGTCATCTTCTGACCCGTCTGCTGGTAGAGGATCAGCTGACCTCCAGTAATGCCTGCCTGCGTGAGCGCTTTCAGCAGGGGGCCGGCCATGGCGAGGTGTGTCTGGCGGAGTCGCAGACGGCAGGGCGTGGCCGGCGTGGCCGCAGCTGGGTGACGCCCTGGGGCCAGAGCCTGATATTGTCGGTCGGCTGGCGCTTTGAAAGTGGCGTGACGGCGCTGGAGGGGCTGAGCCTTGCAGTGGGTGTGGTGATCGCTCAAGTGCTGGAGACCTATGGCATTCATCCCAGGCTGAAATGGCCCAATGACATACTTCTGCCGGATCGTGACGGTGAGCTTGCCAAGCTGGCGGGTGTGCTGGTCGAGGTGACCGGTGATGCCGCCGGCCCGTGTGAAGTTGTTATGGGTATTGGCCTGAACCTGTTCATGAATGACGCTCAGCGCGAGGTGATTGGTCAGCCGGTGGCGGCTCTCAAAGACGTTTGTCCGAGCCTCAGGCGTAATCAGTTGGCGGCTGATCTGCTGGCGGGGCTTTTGGCCATGCTGTCAACGTTCGAGAAATGTGGCTTTCAGGCCTGGCAGGCTGAATGGAACCGACGCCATGCGTTTGCGGGCCAACCTGTTCATGTTTTGCAGGGCCAGCAGGGCTGTGAAGCGACGGCAGGTGATGTGGATGCCAGCGGTAACCTTTGGGTCAGTGAAGACAATGGCCAATCGCGACGTCTTGCAGGCGGCGAGATCAGTATACGCAGGCGCCTATGATTCTTGACCTTGATATTGGCAACACCCTGTCCAAGTGGCGCCTGAAAGATGTTGATAGCAGCGAGATCCGTTCGCGTGGCGCTGTCTGGACGCGCGAAGAGTGGCG
This sequence comes from Halomonas sp. BLK-85, assembly GCF_044792155.1. NCBI lineage: Bacteria > Pseudomonadati > Pseudomonadota > Gammaproteobacteria > Oceanospirillales > Halomonadaceae > Halomonas > Halomonas sp. BLK-85. Next base: position 2,853,279 of record NZ_CP087731.1, on the reverse strand, counting down.
GCCAGGCGCGGATATTCCGGATCTTGACGTGGTGGAATCCGTGCGCATTTCCAGCGTGGCGCGTAAAGTCGTGCTGGATGACACCGTCACGTTACTGCGCCGCAGGGTTCCCCGTGTGTTTGTTGCTTCACCGGAACCCGAAGCCCTGGGGGTCATCAATGGCTATGAAGAGCCACTGCGTCTGGGCGTTGATCGCTGGATGGGAGCGCTCGCAGGGTATCAATTGGCCGGTGCCTGCTGCACCGTGGACTGCGGCAGCGCCATAACCGTTGATTTCGTTATACCGGGTGGGTATCACCTGGGGGGGTATATCATTCCTGGCTTGCGACTGATGAAAGAGAGTCTCAAATTGGGGACACGCAACGTGGCCATTGACCCGGAAAGCGAGGCGGCTGAATTGCTGGAGCCGGGCAGACGTACGGTGGAAGCGGTTAATCATGGTATTTATATGGCCGCTGTCAGCGCCATCAACCGCATTTATAGTGAGGTTTGTGATCGGCAGGGCGTGTCGCTGCCGATGCTGTTGACCGGTGGAGATGCCCGAGTCGTTTCCAGAGGGGTTCAAGTGCCTCATGCCGTATGGCCAGATATGGTCTACGGCGGGCTGGAGGCCAGTTTTCCACTGACGCCCGCAGAGCGAGGGGGGCGGATGTCAGGCGCCCCCGAGGTGCCAGCCCCGGCTTCCCTGGAAAAAATACGTGCGGGGCTTGCATTCTCAATGCTGTTTTGACACAATGCTGCGCGTTCCGGAGAGAAGTTGCACCTGGTAAGCGCTTTGCCATGTTAAGCCTGTGGCCTTTGGCAAAGTCGTCGACTAAAAGGTTGACACCTTTTTGGAATGAGGCACAATGTGCCGCCATGTTGGAGAGGTTCCCGAGTGGCCAAAGGGAGCAGACTGTAAATCTGCCGCGAAAGCTTCGAAGGTTCGAATCCTTCCCTCTCCACCAGAATTGATTCACGGCAGCGCGGGTCATATCGGCCTCTTCACTATCGTGTTGCTGTCAGGCGGGTGTAGTTCAATGGTAGAACCTCAGCCTTCCAAGCTGATGGTGCGGGTTCGATTCCCGCCACCCGCTCCAGTGTCTGTGTAGATTTTGTGCTGGTGGCCTAATACTAAGGCTTGCACAGAATCATGTATGATATGCTCATGTAGCTCAGGGGTAGAGCACACCCTTGGTAAGGGTGAGGTCGACGGTTCAATTCCGTCCATGAGCTCCATAAATTGGAAAAAGCGAGCCTGGCTCGCTTTTTTTGTCGCCATTTTCAGCGTGCCGGATACATTAAGTGTGCTGGAAGTGCATTGAAGGGTTGTCAAGCGGTGAGTCCTTCGCTATGATGGCGCCCGCTATTGAACAGGCATCTTGCTTGTTTATTCAGCACGATACAGGCCAGTAGCTCAATTGGCAGAGCAGCGGTCTCCAAAACCGCAGGTTGGGGGTTCGATTCCCTCCTGGCCTGCCAGCTTCCCTCAAGTTGGCGTGCCCCTCAAGAATTCCTTTATCGTTCGCTGTACCCTAGGGAGTCTCGTTTTATGAAGCCTAATTCTTTAAAGCATGGCGCTGAGGAGCAGCAGTCGCGTCATGACGGGCTCAAATGGGCAGCGGTCGTAGCGCTTTTGTTAACAGCCGTGGTGGGTAATACCTATTTTGCTGACGTGGGCTTGCTCTACCGGGTTATTGGCGTTGTTGTGCTCTGTGCTGCGGCCGGGGGTGTCGCGCTGATGACGGGTAAGGGCAGGAATCTTGTCATTCTGGCCCAAGAAGCCAAGAAAGAGATTCAGCGCGTTGTATGGCCAACGCGCCCTGAAACAGTTCAGACAACCGCTATCGTGTTGGCGGCTGTCCTCGTGGTTGGCCTGATGTTGTGGTTGATTGACACGCTTCTCAGCTGGGCGATGTCCGGCGTTATCGGTTAGGAGTTTTCATGTCCAAGCGTTGGTACGTCGTTCACGCCTATTCCGGGTTTGAAAAGCATGTCATGCGTTCGCTCCTTGAGCGGGTAAAAATGTACGGTGTGGAAGATCGTTTTGGCGAAATTCTGGTGCCGACAGAAGAAGTTGTCGAGGTTCGGGATGGTAAGCGTCGCAAGAGTGAACGCAAATTCTACCCGGGCTATGTGCTGGTCGAGATGGAAATGGCAGACGATACCTGGCACCTGGTGAACGAAACACCACGGGTGATGGGGTTTATCGGTGGCACAAAGGAAAAGCCGGCGCCCATTACTACCCGTGAGGCGGATGCTATTCTGAATCGTGTCAAGGACGGTGTGGACAAGCCGCGTCCCAAGACAATGTTTGAGCCAGGTCAGTCGGTTCGCGTGGTCGATGGTCCCTTTGCGGATTTCAATGGCGTCGTTGAAGAAGTCAACTACGAAAAGAGTCGTCTTCACGTCAGTGTGCTGATCTTCGGGCGTTCAACGCCGGTTGAGCTTGAGTTCTCGCAGGTAGAAAAAGAATAGGTTTACGCCGCTGGCGAGCCAATTGAGTTTGGTTGCCAGCGGTGATTTGTCTGTTACTGACTGTTGGTTGTCAGTTTTTTGCTGGTCGTCACAGGGCGGTCAGATGTCATCGGGGAGCCGCAAGGCGTTATACCCAACTGGAGTAAATTATGGCCAAGAAAGTACAGGCTTACATCAAGCTGCAGGTTGCAGCTGGTAAGGCTAACCCAAGTCCGCCCGTTGGTCCTGCACTGGGTCAGCACGGCGTGAATATCATGGAATTCTGTAAAGCGTTTAACGCCGAGACTCAGGATATCGAGCCCGGTCTGCCAACGCCTGTCGTGATTACTGTCTATTCCGACCGCAGCTTCACTTTCGTCACCAAGACGCCGCCTGCTGCCGTGCTGCTCAAGAAAGCAGCGGGTATCAAGTCCGGCTCGGGTGAGCCGAACAAGAAGAAGGTTGGCACGGTGAGCCGTGAGCAGCTGGAAGAAATCGCCAAGACCAAAGAGCCTGATATGACGGCTGCCGATCTTGACGCCGCTGTGCGCACCATCGCGGGCAGTGCTCGCAGCATGGGCCTAAACGTGGAGGGTCTGTAATCATGGCTAAACTGTCCAAGCGTGCCACGCTGATTCGTGAGAAGGTTGATTCCAGCAAGGTCTACTCGGTTGAAGAAGCCGTCGCACTGTTGTCAGAGCTTTCTACGGTCAACTTCAAGGAGTCCGTGGATGTTGCGGTCAACCTGGGTGTTGATCCGCGTAAATCCGACCAGGTTGTGCGTGGCGCTACCGTCATGCCTAATGGCACTGGTAAGGACGTGCGGGTTGCTGTCTTTACCCAGGGAGCCAACGCAGACGCCGCAAAAGAAGCGGGTGCTGACATTGTGGGTATGGATGAGCTGGCTGACCAGGTCAAGAAAGGCGTGATGGATTTTGATGTCGTCATTGCCTCGCCGGACGCCATGCGTGTTGTCGGTCAGCTCGGTCAGATTCTGGGCCCGCGTGGCCTGATGCCTAACCCCAAGGTGGGTACGGTGACACCTGATGTGGCGACAGCGGTCAAGAATGCCAAAGCTGGTCAGGTGCGTTTCCGTACCGACAAGAACGGTATCATTCATACCACTGTAGGTAAGGTTGATTTTGATGCTGACGCTATCAAGGGCAACATTGAAGCCCTGATTGGCGATCTGAAGAAGCTCAAGCCGAGCGCTTCAAAGGGCATCTACTTCAAGAAAATGACGCTGTCTTCAACCATGGGTCCCGGTCTGACGGTTGATCATTCGGCTTATCTGTAAGCTGGATAGTCCCGTTGTCAGTGACTCTGTTGTCAAGACGGCAGAAAGAGCAAGAACTTTGCGGTCCCTGTGCCAGGCGTTCTGTCTGCAGGGCACCGTCAAAGACCGCAGGCGGTACGCGTCAAGCGTATCTTAATGATGAGAGTCACCTGCGCAGATGGTGTTGCCGCCAGTTGGTAGACGCTTTTTAGCTGAACCGATCTCTGGTGAGCACCATCCCTCAGGCTTCCAGCGTTATCACGGCGGGTAATCACGTCAGTGCGCTGGAAGAGATGGTAACCACCGGAACCTGCTTTCAGGTTTCGGCACGAAGGAGTGATCACTGTGCCACTAGCACTAGAAGGCAAGAAAGCGATTGTTGCCGAGGTCAGTGAAGCGGCTAAGGACGCACTCTCCGTCGTAGTTGCCGATTCTCGCGGTGTGCCGGTCAGCAAGATGACCGATCTGCGCAAGCAGGCGCGTGAGAATGGCGTTCAGGTACGTGTTGTTCGCAACACCCTGGCACGCCGTGCCCTCGAAGGTACTCAATGGGAGTGCCTGAATGAGAGCTTTGTAGGTCCTACCTTGCTGGCATTCTCTACTGATCATCCGGGCGCTGCTGCTCGTTTGTTCAAAGAGTTCGCCAAAAAGGATCAGAACTTCGAAGTTAAGGCACTGGCCTACGAAGGCGAGCTGATCCCGGCTGCTGACATCGACCGTCTGGCAAGCCTACCGACTTACGATGAGGCAATCGCCAAGCTGATGTCGGTAATGAAAGAAGCTTCCGCTGGCAAGCTGGTTCGTACCCTGGCCGCGCTGCGCGACCAGAAACAGGAAGAAGCCGCATAAGCCACGCTTTCTGTGGGCGGCATAGCGCTGCCTGTTACGAACAATGAACCCTGAGTTATCGGGTCACCGAGACTCCCGCAAAGTTAGGAATGAAACAATGGCACTGACCAAAGATGATATCATCAACGCCGTCGCTGAAATGTCTGTGATGGAAGTTGCTGAACTGATCGAAGCAATGGAAGAGAAATTCGGCGTTTCTGCTGCAGCAGCAGTGGTTGCTGGCCCGGGTGGCGGCGGCGAAGAAGCCGCTGAAGAGCAGACAGAATTTGACCTGGTACTGACCGCTGCTGGTGACAAGAAAGTTAACGTCATCAAGGCCGTTCGTGAACTTACCGGTCTTGGCCTGAAAGAAGCCAAGGGCGCTGTTGATGGTGCTCCGGCAACCATCAAGGAAGGCATGTCCAAAGACGATGCCGAAGCAGCCAAGGCTAAGCTGGAAGAAGCGGGCGCAAGCGTCGAGCTCAAGTAATCGATGGCTCGGGCTTTACGCGCTGCGTAAGCTTCCGCGGCTGGCGGCGGGAAATTCCCGCTGCCGGCCTTTTTCTGTTACAACAGCATTAGCGCTGTTGCAGCAGACGCGTCACTGATACGACAATGCATGAATATCAGGCGTCGTCATCATAACGCAACGAATTCTAGATTTTTGACGGCGAGCTTACCTTATGGTCGCTTGCTGTCTGCGTCTGAAACGCCCGCGGGGCAGATGACCACGCACCGGTCACCCATGGTGAACAAGCTGGGGAATACAGATGGCTTACTCATACACTGAGAAAAAACGCATCCGCAAGGATTTCGGCAAACTGCCCCAAGTAATGGATGTGCCTTACTTGTTGGCCATCCAGCTTGATTCCTATTACGGTTTTCTCCAGCAAGACCGCTCGCCCGACGAGCGGCACGAAGTGGGCTTGCACGCGGCGTTCAAGTCTGTGTTTCCCATCGAGAGCTTCTCGGGGAACGCGGCGCTGGAGTATGTCAGTTACCGCTTTGGCACGCCGGCATTCGATGTCAAGGAATGCCAGCTTCGTGGTGTGACCTATTCCGCGCCGCTGCGTGTCAAGGTTCGCTTGATTATTTACGATCGCGACTCATCCAACAAGGCGATCAAGGATATCAAGGAACAGGAAGTCTACATGGGGGAAATCCCCCTGATGACCGAAAACGGTACCTTCGTTATTAACGGTACCGAGCGGGTAATTGTTTCCCAGCTCCACCGCTCGCCCGGTGTGTTTTTCGATCATGACAAAGGCAAGAGCCACTCGTCTGGCAAGCTGCTGTATTCAGCGCGGGTCATTCCTTACCGTGGCTCCTGGCTGGATTTCGAGTTTGATCCTAAAGATAATGTCTTTGTGCGTATTGACCGTCGCCGCAAGCTGCCGGCCTCGGTGTTGATGCGCGCCCTGGGCATGAGTACTGAAGAAATCCTCAGCGAGTTCTTCGAGACCAGCAAGTTCCACATCGAGAAGTCCGGCTTTTCTGTTGAGCTTGTGCCTTCACGCCTGCGTGGTGAAACCGCGACCTTCGACATCAAGGATGCCGACGGTAGCGTGATTGTCGAAGAAGGCCGCCGAATCACCCAGAAGCACATTCGCCAGCTGGAGAAGTCCGGTCTGGAGCGTCTCGATGTGCCGATGGAATACCTGTTCGGCAAGACGTTGGCCAAGGATCAGGTTGATCGCAAGACCGGCGAGCTGATCGTTGCCTGCAACACCGAAATCACGCCTGAAGTGCTGGAAGTGATCGCTCAGGGCGGGATTACGGATATCGAAACGCTGTACACCAATGATCTGGACTGTGGTTCCTTCATCTCTGATACGCTGAAACTGGATACCACTGGCTCGGCCCTGGAAGCACTGGTTGAAATCTATCGCATGATGCGTCCGGGCGAACCGCCCACCAAGGATGCAGCAGAAACGCTGTTCAACAACCTGTTCTTCTCTGAAGACCGCTACGACCTTTCCAATGTTGGACGCATGAAGTTCAACCGTCGTCTGCGTCGTGAAGAAGATACGGGTTCCGGCGTACTGGACAAGAAGGACATCCTGGATGTCCTGCGTGAGCTGATCAATATCCGTAACGGCTTTGGTGACGTTGACGATATCGATCACCTGGGCAACCGTCGTATTCGCTGTGTTGGCGAAATGGCTGAAAACCAGTTCCGCGTCGGTCTGGTACGCGTTGAGCGCGCGGTTAAAGAGCGCCTTTCCATGGCGGAAAGCGAAGGCCTGATGCCACAGGATCTGATCAACGCCAAGCCGGTGGCGGCAGCGGTGAAGGAATTCTTTGGCTCCAGCCAGCTGTCCCAGTTCATGGATCAGAACAACCCGCTATCCGAGGTTACCCACAAGCGTCGTGTCTCTGCCCTCGGCCCGGGTGGTCTGACCCGTGAGCGCGCCGGCTTTGAGGTACGTGACGTTCACGCCACGCACTACGGTCGTCTGTGCCCGATCGAAACGCCGGAAGGCCCGAACATCGGTCTGATCAACTCACTGGCGACCTACAGCCACACGAACAGCTATGGCTTCCTGGAAACGCCATACCGTAAGGTGAATGCGGGTCAGGTGACCGACGATATCGTTCACCTCTCGGCGATCGAGGAGGGTGACTACGTCATCGCCCAGGCATCAGCGGGCGTGGACGAAACCAACAAGCTGAGTGACGACCTGGTTCAGGTACGCCACCGCGGTGAAACGACCTTCATGCGCCCTGAGCAGGTCACGCTGATGGACGTATCGCCACGTCAGGTGGTCTCCGTGGCTGCGGCCCTGATCCCCTTCCTGGAGCATGACGATGCTAACCGCGCCTTGATGGGTGCGAACATGCAGCGTCAGGCGGTTCCCACCCTGCGTGCCGACAAGCCGCTGGTAGGTACCGGTATGGAGCGCTTTGTTGCCCGTGACTCAGGTGTCTGTGCCGTTGCACGACGGGGTGGCGTAATCGATTCCGTTGATGCTCGTCGTGTGGTGGTACGTGTCAATGCAGATGAAATCATCGGCGGTGAAGCCGGTGTTGATATCTACAACCTGACCAAATACACCCGCTCTAACCAGAACACCTGCATGAACCAGCGCCCGATCGTGCGCCCGGGTGATGATGTGGCTCGTGGCGATATCCTGGCCGATGGCCCCTCTATCGATATGGGGGATCTTGCGCTTGGCCAGAACATGCGTATCGCCTTCATGCCCTGGAACGGTTACAACTTCGAGGATTCCATCCTGCTTTCCGAGCGGGTAGCCCAGGAAGACCGTTTCACCACTATCCACATTCAGGAGCTGACCTGTGTCTCACGGGATACCAAGCTAGGACCTGAAGATATTACTGCGGATATTCCCAACGTAGGCGAGTCGGCACTTTCCAAACTGGATGAAGCCGGTGTTGTCTACGTCGGGGCCGAAGTCGGCCCGGGAGATATCCTGGTCGGTAAGGTGACGCCCAAGGGCGAAACCCAGTTGACCCCGGAAGAAAAGCTGCTGCGTGCCATCTTTGGTGAAAAAGCCTCGGATGTGAAAGACACGTCTTTGCGCGCCCCGACCGGCATGATAGGGACAGTGATTGACGTTCAGGTGTTCACCCGTGATGGCGTCGAAAAGGACTCGCGCGCTATTGCCATCGAACAGATGCAGCTGGATGAAGTCCGCAAGGATCTGCAGGAAACCTACCGGATCGCTGAAGACGCCACCTTCGAGCGCCTCAAGCAGACGCTGGTCGGTCAGGTCGTCAATGGCGGCCCGCAGCTCAAGAAAGGTGATGTGCTCGACGATACCTATCTGGACGACTTGCCTCGTCAGGAATGGTTCAAGCTGCGCATTCAGGATGAGTCCTGCAATGAACTGCTGGCTCAGGCCGACGAGCAGCTTGAGAGCCGTCGCAAGGAAATGGACGAGCGCTTTGAAGACAAGAAGCGCAAGTTGACCCAGGGCGATGACCTCGCACCGGGCGTCCTCAAGATTGTCAAGATCTACATGGCCGTCAAGCGTCGCATCCAGCCAGGTGACAAGATGGCTGGGCGCCATGGTAACAAGGGGGTTATCTCGGCAATCATGCCGATCGAGGATATGCCGTTTGATGATAACGGCGAGCCGGTCGACGTTGTGCTGAACCCCTTGGGTGTTCCATCGCGGATGAACGTCGGTCAGATTCTTGAAACCCACCTGGGCATGGCTGCCCGCGGTCTTGGCATGAAGATTGATGCCATGCTGCGTGACGCCCGTGAACAGCAGGTAGCAGAAATCCGTGACTTCCTCGGCCAGATCTACAACACGCCGGGCACCCGTATAGAGGACATCAGTTCGCTGACGGATGAAGAAGTGATTGCGCTGGCGAAAAACCTCAAGGGCGGAGTGCCTATGGCAACGCCGGTCTTTGATGGGGCGCAGGAGCACGAGATCAAACACCTGCTGCGCCTGGCGGATATCCCGGATTCCGGCCAGATGACCCTTTATGATGGGCGTACCGGCGAATCCTTTGATCGCCCGGTGACCGTCGGTTACATGTACATGCTGAAGTTGAACCACTTGGTAGACGACAAGATGCACGCCCGTTCTACCGGCTCCTACTCACTGGTCACCCAGCAGCCGTTGGGTGGTAAGGCGCAGTTCGGTGGTCAGCGTTTCGGTGAGATGGAAGTGTGGGCTCTGGAAGCCTATGGCGCCGCGTACACGCTGCAGGAAATGCTCACCGTCAAATCGGACGACGTCGAAGGCCGCACCAAGATGTACAAGAACATCGTGGATGGCGACCACACCATGCAGGCAGGCATGCCGGAATCCTTCAACGTGCTGGTGAAGGAAATCCGCTCGCTGGGCATCGATATCGAGTTAGAGAGCTAGGAGCTGTCCAATGAAAGATTTGGTAAAAGTCCTCAAATCGCAGTCACAGACTGAAGAGTTTGACGCGATCAAGATTACTCTGGCGTCGCCGGACATGATTCGCTCCTGGTCGTTCGGCGAGGTGAAAAAGCCCGAGACCATCAACTACCGTACCTTCAAGCCGGAGCGGGATGGCCTGTTCTGTGCCAAGATCTTTGGTCCGGTCAAGGATTACGAGTGCCTGTGCGGCAAGTACAAGCGCATGAAGCACCGCGGCATCATCTGTGAGAAGTGTGGTGTTGAAGTCACCAAGGCCGCCGTGCGCCGTGAGCGCATGGGCCATATCGAGCTGGCTTCGCCGGTGGCTCACATCTGGTTCCTCAAGTCTCTGCCATCGCGTATCGGCATGTTCCTCGATATGACCCTGCGGGATATCGAGCGTGTGCTGTATTTCGAAAGCTTTGTGGTCATTGACCCGGGCATGACCACTCTGGAGCGTGGTCAGCTGCTCAACGATGAGCAGTATTTCGAAGCGCTTGAAGAGTTTGGCGATGACTTTGATGCCCGCATGGGTGCCGAAGCCGTTCAGGAACTGCTGAAGGACATCGATCTTGAAGAAGAGATCAATCACCTGCGCGAAGAGATTCCGCAGACCAACTCGGAAACCAAGATCAAGAAGCTTTCCAAGCGGCTGAAGCTGCTGGAGGCCTTCTACCATTCCGGTAACGCGCCGGCATGGATGGTCATGGAAGTGCTGCCCGTGCTGCCGCCGGACCTGCGTCCGCTGGTACCCCTGGATGGCGGCCGCTTCGCGACATCGGATCTGAACGATCTCTATCGTCGCGTGATCAACCGTAACAACCGTCTGAAGCGTCTGCTGGACCTCAATGCGCCCGATATCATTGTGCGCAACGAGAAGCGTATGCTGCAGGAAGCAGTGGATGCCCTGCTGGATAACGGTCGCCGTGGCCGTGCCATTACCGGTTCCAACAAGCGCCCGCTGAAGTCTCTGGCGGACATGATCAAGGGCAAGCAGGGACGCTTCCGTCAGAACCTGCTGGGTAAGCGTGTTGACTACTCAGGCCGCTCGGTTATTACCGTTGGCCCGACCCTGCGTCTGCACCAGTGTGGCCTGCCCAAGAAAATGGCGCTTGAGCTGTTCAAGCCGTTCATTTACTCCAAGCTGCAGTCGTTGGGCCATGCCTCAACGATCAAGGCCGCCAAGAAAATGGTGGAGCGCGAGTTACCGGAAGTCTGGGATATTCTCGCCGACGTTATCCGCGAACACCCGGTGCTGCTTAACCGTGCGCCGACGCTTCACCGTCTGGGTATTCAGGCGTTTGAGCCGCTGCTGATTGAAGGCAAGGCGATCCAGTTGCATCCCTTGGTGTGTGCCGCCTACAACGCTGACTTTGACGGCGACCAGATGGCGGTGCACGTTCCGCTGACCCTGGAAGCACAGCTTGAAGCGCGGGCCTTGATGATGGCCACCAATAATGTGCTGTCACCGGCCAACGGTGAGCCGATTATCGTGCCGTCGCAGGACGTTGTTCTGGGTCTCTATTACATGACCCGTGAGAAGATCAACGCCAAAGGCGAAGGCATGGTGTTGTCTGACCTCAACGAGGTAGAGCGTGCCTTTGGTACCCAGTCTCTGTCGCTGCATGCCAAGGTCAAGGTGCGCCTGGACGAAGTGGATGTGGACGAAGAGACCGGTGAGCGAACGTCTCACCGTCGTATCTACGACACCACAGTGGGCCGTGCCTTGCTGTTCCGCATCCTGCCTGAAGGCGTGCCTTTTGATCTGATCGATCGGCCGATGAAGAAGAAAGCGATTTCGCATCTGATCAATGAGGTGTATCGCCGGGCCGGTCTCAAGCCCACTGTCATCTTTGCTGACCAGCTGATGTATACCGGTTTCCGTCTCGCCACCTGGTCAGGCGCTTCCATCGGGGTCAATGACTTTGTCATCCCGGATGAGAAAGCCGCCATCGTGGATGGCGCAGAAGCCGAAGTTAAAGAGATCGAAGACCAGTTCTCTTCTGGCCTGGTAACCGCCGGCGAGAAGTACAACAAGGTGATCGACATCTGGTCCAAGGCCAACGATAAAGTTGCCAAGGCGATGATGAACGGTATCGAAAAAGAAACGGTCATTGATCGTGACGGCAACGAAGTGGAGCAGGACTCCTTCAACAGCGTCTTTATCATGGCGGACTCCGGTGCGCGTGGTTCGGCTGCCCAGATCCGCCAGTTAGCGGGTATGCGTGGCCTGATGGCCAAGCCGGATGGCTCGATCATCGAAACCCCGATCGTGGCCAACTTCCGTGAAGGTCTGAACGTACTCCAGTACTTCATCTCGACCCACGGCGCGCGTAAAGGCCTGGCGGATACGGCACTGAAAACCGCCAACTCCGGTTATCTGACCCGTCGTCTGGTGGACGTTGCCCAGGATCTGGTCATTACCGAAACCGATTGCGGTACTGATAATGGTCTGACTCTGCATCCGGTCATCGAAGGCGGTGACATCATCGTACCGCTGTCCCAGCGCGTGCTGGGTCGTGTGGTGGCGCAGGATGTCGTGGACCCGGCCACGGATGACGTGCTGATTCCGCGTGGTACCCTGCTCGATGAGAAGTGGTGCGACGCCCTGGACACCATGGGTGTTGACGAGATCATTGTTCGCTCGACGATTACCTGTGCCACCCCGCATGGCGTCTGTGCGTCCTGTTACGGGCGTGACCTGGCGCGCGGCCATCAGGTCAACATCGGTGAATCTGTCGGCGTCATTGCTGCTCAGTCTATCGGTGAGCCGGGCACCCAGCTGACCATGCGTACCTTCCACATCGGTGGTGCGGCCTCGCGGTCCTCAGCGATTGATAGCGTACAGGTCAAGCATGGTGGCAAGGTGCGTCTGCACAACATCAAGCACGTTGAACGTAACGACGGCAAGCTGGTTGTCGTTTCCCGTTCCAGTGCATTGGCCGTTGCTGATGACCACGGCCGTGAGCGCGAGTACTACAAGCTGCCTTACGGCGCTGAGCTTTCAGTGCGTGACGGGGATGTGGTGGATGCCGGTGCGATTGTTGCCAAATGGGATCCGCACACGCACCCGATCATTGCCGAGGTGGAAGGTCAGGCGCAGTTTGTTGACCTTGACGAAGGTGTCACCATGCACCGTACCGTCGATGAAATGACCGGTCTGTCGTCAATCGAGGTCATTGAATCTGCGGCGCGTCCCCTGGTGGGGCGTGACAAGCGTCCGATGATCATGCTGAAAGATGCCGCGGGTGAGTACGTCGCCGTTTCCGGCGCGAATACACCGGTTCAATACCTGCTGCCTGGCAAGTCGATCATCTCGGTCGATGACGGCGCCACCATTGGTGTCGGTGAGGTGGTTGCGCGTATTCCGGTTGAGGCGTCGGGTAACAAGGACATCACCGGTGGTCTGCCGCGGGTCGCTGACCTGTTTGAAGCGCGTAAGCCAAAAGAGTCGTCCATCCTGGCCGAAATCAGCGGTGTCGTCAGCTTTGGCAAGGAAACCAAGGGCAAGCGTCGTCTGGCCATTACCCCGGACGAGGGCGACCCGTTTGAGATGCTGATTCCGAAGTGGCGTCAGATTGCTGTTTTCGAAGGGGAGAAGGTCGAAAAGGGCGAGGTCATCTCCGATGGCCCCAGCAATCCGCACGATATTCTGCGTCTGCTCGGCGTCAGCGAGTTGGCCAAGTACATCACAGCGGAAGTACAAGAGGTTTACCGCCTGCAGGGTGTCGGCATCAACGACAAGCATATCGAAGTCATCGTGCGTCAGATGCTGCGCAAGGTTGAAATTGTCGACTCGGGCGATTCCGACTTTATCAACGGTGATCAGGCGGAACTGGTGCGTGTTCTTGAACAGAACGCGCGACTCGAGAAAGAAGGCAAGTTCCCGGCCAAGTACAGTCGTATGCTGTTGGGTATTACCAAGGCAAGTCTGGCAACGGAGTCGTTTATCTCGGCGGCATCCTTCCAGGAGACCACGCGCGTGCTGACAGAAGCCGCGGTGACAGGCAAGCGGGATTATCTGCGCGGCCTGAAAGAGAACGTAGTGGTGGGCCGCTTGATCCCGGCCGGTACCGGCCTGACCCACCACGCCGAGCGTCGTCGCAAGCGTGAAGACGTTGATCGCCTGTTCAATCCATCGGCTTCTGAAGTCGAGCAGGAACTGGGTGCTCAGCTGACCGCGCTGGATTCTGACGAAGAGCTCTAAACCTGTTGTGCCCGGGTTGGCCGTCAAGTTGCTCTTGACGTTGCCCGGGCATAACGATTAGAATGCGCAGCCTTCAATAGTGGGGCGGGTCCGCCCGTACCCACTGCAAGGCAAGGCAACCATTGGAGTCAGCTACAGCTATGGCAACGATTAATCAGCTCGTGCGCAAGCCGCGCAAGCGCCAGGTCACAAAAAGTGACGTGCCGGCGCTTCAGGCATGCCCGCAAAAGCGTGGTGTCTGCACCCGCGTTTATACCACAACCCCGAAGAAGCCAAACTCGGCTCTGCGTAAGGTCTGCCGTGTGCGCCTTACCAACGGTTTCGAAGTGTCTTCCTATATCGGCGGTGAAGGCCACAACCTTCAGGAACACTCAGTTGTCCTGATTCGTGGCGGCCGTGTAAAGGATCTGCCCGGTGTGCGTTATCACACCGTGCGCGGTGCTCTGGATACCTCCGGTGTTCAGAACCGTAAGCAGGGCCGTTCCAAGTACGGTACCAAGCGTCCCAAGTCGTAACGTCCTGCTGGCTGTGTCAGACAGGTAAAGCGGACAAGACGTAGTTTATTAAAGCGATAACTGAATTTTTGTTGGTCTGATAAGAGTAAGGTCGAGCGGTTGATGAGCAACGAGTCTCGAGTTTACCTGAAGGATCCTTAATTGAGGGCTTATCATGCCTAGAAGAAGAATTGCAGCAAAGCGCGACATCCTGCCGGATCCTAAATTCGGAAGTGAGCGCCTGGCGAAATTCATGAACCACCTGATGTTCAGCGGCAAGAAGTCCGTAGCTGAGCGCATCGTCTATGGTGCGTTGGACAAGGTTGCCGAGCGTAGTAAAGAAGAGCCGCTGGAAATCTTCGACAAGGCGCTGGAAACCATCCAGCCAATGGTCGAAGTCAAGTCGCGCCGCGTCGGTGGTGCGACCTATCAGGTGCCGGTAGAAGTTCGTCCGTCCCGTCGTCAGGCGCTGGCTATGCGCTGGCTGGTCGACGCGGCGCGTCGTCGCGGTGAGAAAACAATGGTGCAGCGTCTGGCGGGTGAAATGCTGGATGCCGCAGAAGGCAAGGGTTCTGCGGTCAAGAAGCGTGAAGACGTGCACCGTATGGCTGAAGCCAACAAGGCATTCTCTCACTATCGTTTCTAAGCTCGCTGCCTAGGCTGATGCTGAGTCATCTATGTACCAGGCGCCGTCATCTACTGGATGGCGGCATTGGTGTATAAAAATCAGCGGCAGTCAGTTTTCGAGCATCGCCAACCAACGGGAGCTACCACCGTGGCACGCAAGACCCCATTAAATCGTTACCGTAATATCGGTATCGTCGCGCACGTTGACGCGGGTAAAACCACGACAACCGAGCGTGTACTGTTTTACACCGGCCTGTCACACAAGGTGGGTGAAGTTCATGATGGCGCCGCTACCATGGACTGGATGGAGCAGGAACAAGAGCGTGGTATTACCATCACCTCGGCGGCAACCACCTGTTTCTGGCAGGGGATGAGCAAGCAGTTTGACGAACATCGTATCAACATCATCGATACACCGGGACACGTTGATTTCACGATCGAAGTCGAGCGTTCCTTGCGTGTTCTGGATGGTGCGGTTGTCGTTCTGTGTGGCTCATCCGGCGTGCAGCCGCAGACGGAAACCGTCTGGCGTCAGGCCAATAAGTATGAAGTGCCGCGCATGGTCTTCGTCAACAAGATGGACCGTACCGGCGCTGACTTCTTCATGGTGGTTGACCAGCTGAAAGAGCGTCTGGGTGCCAACGCTGTGCCTATCCAGATTAACTGGGGCACGGAAGAAGACTTCAAGGGCGTGATCGACCTCATCCAGATGAAGGCTATCCTGTGGGATGAAGCCAACAAAGGCATGAATTACGATCTCGTTGATATTCCGGCGGAGCTGCAGGAAACGGCAGAGAAATACCGCGAAGAAATGGTCGAGTGTGCTGCAGAGGCGTCCGAAGAGCTGATGGACAAGTACCTCGAAGGCGGTGAGCTGACCATTGAGGAAATCAAGTCCGGTCTGCGCACCCGTACCCTCGCCAATGAGATTGTCCTGGTGACCTGTGGTTCTGCTTTCAAGAACAAGGGCGTTCAGGCCGTGCTGGATGGCGTGATCGAGTACATGCCGTCGCCAACAGAAGTCAAGGCGATTGAAGGTGAGCTCGATGACAAGGATGGCACGGTAGAAACCCGTGAAGCAGACGACAACCAGCCGTTTGCTGCCCTGGCCTTCAAGATTGCGACGGACCCCTTTGTGGGCACCCTGACCTTTATTCGCGTCTACTCTGGCGTGCTGAATTCTGGCGACGGTGTCTTCAACTCGGTCAAGAGCAAGAAAGAGCGCGTCGGTCGTATCGTGCAGATGCACTCCAACTCGCGTGAAGAGATCAAGGAAGTGCGTGCGGGCGATATTGCTGCCTGTATCGGTCTGAAAGATGTCACAACCGGGGATACCCTGTGTGATATCAATAACAAGATCATCCTTGAGCGTATGGAATTCCCGGATCCGGTTATTTCCGTAGCCGTTGAGCCGAAATCCAAGGCTGACCAGGAAAAGATGGGTGTCGCTCTGGGCAAGCTGGCTCAGGAAGATCCGTCCTTCCAGGTGAAGACCGACGAAGAAACCGGCCAGACAATTATCTCTGGTATGGGTGAGTTGCACCTTGATATTCTTGTCGATCGCATGCGCCGTGAATTCAAGGTTGATGCCAACATCGGTAAGCCTCAGGTGGCCTATCGCGAAACCATTCGTGGCAGTGTCGAGCAGGAAGGCAAGTTTGTACGTCAGTCGGGTGGTCGCGGTCAGTATGGTCATGTGGTCATGCGCATCGAGCCTCTGACAGCCGAAGAGAAAGGCGAAGGAGATGATGAAATCTTCTTCAAATTCAATTCGGAAATTGTAGGTGGTGTGGTTCCCAAGGAATACATCCCTGCGGTGGAGAAGGGAGCCTACGAACAGCTCAAGAACGGTGTCATCGCGGGCTGCCCGATGATTGATGTCAAGGTTACGCTGTTCGATGGTTCCTACCATGACGTGGACTCCAATGAGACCGCGTTCAAGGTTGCCTCTTCCATGGCAATCAAAGAAGGCGCCAGGAAGGCCAAGGCCGTGTTGCTGGAACCGGTGATGAAGGTCGAAGTCGTGACTCCCGAGGACTTTATGGGTGACGTCATGGGCGACCTGAACCGTCGTCGCGGTTTGGTGCAGGGCATGGATGACTCCTCTTCAGGTAAAGTTATCCGTGCAATGGTGCCGCTGGGCGAGATGTTTGGTTATGCAACCGACCTGCGCTCACAGACCCAGGGCCGTGCGAGCTACTCCATGGAGTTCGCGAAATACGACGAGGCGCCCTCCAGCGTCGTAGAAGCCGTCATCAATCAAAACGGTTAACCGTTAGCTTATAAAGAGGTTATAGCAGTGGCTAAGGAAAAATTTGAACGTTCCAAACCGCACGTCAACGTTGGCACCATCGGTCACGTCGACCACGGTAAGACAACCCTGACAGCGGCTCTGACACGCGTTTCTGCTGAAGTTTTCGGCGGCGACTGGCGTGAGTTCGACACCATTGATAATGCGCCGGAAGAGCGTGAGCGCGGTATCACCATCGCGACATCTCACGTTGAGTACCAGTCTGAAGTGCGCCATTACGCCCACGTCGACTGCCCGGGGCACGCTGACTACGTCAAGAACATGATCACCGGTGCGGCGCAGATGGATGGCGCTATCCTGGTATGTTCTGCTGCTGACGGCCCGATGCCGCAGACGCGCGAGCACATTCTGCTGTCTCGCCAGGTTGGCGTTCCGTTCATCGTTGTCTTCCTGAACAAGGCAGACATGGTCGATGATGAGGAGCTGCTTGAGCTGGTTGAAATGGAAGTTCGTGAACTTCTCGACGAGTACGACTTCCCGGGCGACGACACGCCGATCATCACCGGTTCTGCGCTGATGGCACTGAACGGTGAAGACGAAAATGGTATGGGTACGACCGCTGTTGCCAACCTGATCAAGGCAATGGACGAGTACATCCCGGAGCCGGAGCGTGCGATTGACCAGCCGTTCCTGATGCCGATCGAAGACGTCTTCTCTATCTCTGGTCGTGGTACTGTTGTTACCGGCCGTGTAGAGCGTGGTGTTGTCAAGGCCGGTGAAGAAGTGGAAATCGTGGGTATCCGCGACACCACCAAGACAACCGTTACTGGCGTTGAAATGTTCCGCAAGCTGCTTGACGAAGGTCGTGCAGGCGAGAACGTCGGCGCCCTGCTGCGTGGCACCAAGCGTGATGACGTCGAGCGTGGCCAGGTTCTGGCCAAGACCGGCACCATCAAGCCGCACACCACGTTTGAAGCCGAAGTATACGTGCTGTCCAAGGAAGAAGGTGGTCGTCACACGCCTTTCTTCAAGGGCTACCGTCCGCAGTTCTATTTCCGTACCACTGACGTCACCGGTACCTGTGAACTGCCGGAAGGTGTCGAGATGGTCATGCCAGGTGACAACGTCAAGATGGTTGTTACTCTGATTGCACCGATCGCGATGGATGACGGTCTGCGTTTCGCTATCCGTGAAGGTGGTCGTACTGTCGGCGCTGGCGTTGTTGCCAAGATCGTTCAGTAAATAGACCCGGAAGTACCCAAGGGGGCTCTTCTAGAGCCCCCTTTTCTGCGCAGTGATGCAAGTGTTTGACTTCTGCTATCGCTGTGCCTATAATGCGCATCCTTTGAATGCGTGGGTAGACGGCTCGCGCCGTCGACATCCATTGGAGTTTAGGGCTAATGCAGAACCAGAAGATTCGCATTCGGTTGAAAGCGTTCGATCACCGCCTGATCGACCAGTCCACTGCGGAGATTGTTGATACCGCAAAGCGTACTGGTGCTCAGGTGCGTGGTCCGATCCCGCTCCCGACCAATCGTGAGCGTTATACCATCCTGATCTCTCCGCACGTCAACAAGGACGCGCGTGATCAGTATGAGATTCGTACCCATAAGCGTGTGCTTGACATTGTCGAGCCTACTGAAAAAACAGTTGATGCCCTGATGAAGCTCGATCTCGCTGCCGGCGTAGACGTGCAAATCAAGCTCGACTAAATACACTAGTCACTTGCGACCCAGCGCTTTCTGGCCTTGGCCCCAGGGTAAGGCATCAAGATAACAGAAGCAGCAGTCGCCGCGCCGTGAGGCGCCACACAATGTGCTAGTGGAATGCTCTGGAAAGGGCAGCCATAGCGGGTGACAGCCCCGTACACTATAGGAGAACTGAGAATGACTATCGGTTTGGTCGGTACTAAGGCCGGGATGACCCGCGTCTTTACCGAAGACGGTGCATCTGTGCCCGTAACCGTTATTGAAGTTGATCCTAACCGCATTACTCGCGTGAAGTCAGTGGAAACTGATGGCTACGCAGCGGTTCAGGTAACAACAGGCTCTCGCAAGGCCAAGCACCTCACCAAAGCGCAAGCGGGTCAGTTTGCCAAGGCAGGTGTTGAGGCCGGTCGTACTCTGATGGAGTTCCGTCTTGAAGAAGGCGAGCAGGCTCCTGAGGTAGGCGGCGAACTCACCGTATCCCTCTTTGAAGCTGGTCAAAAGATAGACGTGACCGGCACCTCCAAGGGTAAAGGTTTCCAGGGTGCTGTTAAACGCTGGAACTTCCGTACCCAAGACATGACTCATGGTAACTCGCTGGCGCACCGTGCGCCGGGCTCCATCGGTATGTGTCAGACTCCTGGGCGTGTATTCAAGGGCAAGAAAATGGCCGGTCAGATGGGCAATGTCCGCTGCACCGTTCAGAGCCTTGAGGTCGTGCGTGTCGATGCCGAGCGTAACTTGCTGCTCATCAAGGGTGCTGTTCCGGGCGCAACCGGCAGTAATGTCATCGTTCGCAGCGCCGTGAAAGCAGGCTGAAGGGGAGTTTACCAATGAATCTGAATCTTGCTGCAGGTGCGGGTACCGTTGAAGTAGCCGACGCCACATTTGGCAATGAATTCAATGAAGCGCTGGTTCACCAGGTGGTCACGGCTTATCTGGCCGGCGGTCGTCAGGGTACCCGCGCTCAGAAGAATCGTTCTGACGTGCGTGGTGGTGGTAAGAAGCCATGGCGTCAAAAGGGTACAGGCCGCGCACGTGCCGGTACCATCCGTTCCCCGCTGTGGCGCAGTGGTGGCGTAACTTTCGCGGCGAGTCCTCAGGACCACAGCCAGAAAGTTAACCGCAAAATGTACCGCGCAGCGATGCGCTCCATCCTGTCCGAGCTCGTTCGTCAAGAGCGCTTGGTGGCAGTGGAAGAGTTTCTCGTTGATGCGCCCAAGACCAAGCAGGTCGCTGCCAAGCTGAAAGAGCTGGACCTGGAAAAGGTCCTGATCGTCACTGAAGACGTTGACGAGAAGCTCTACCTGGCTGCACGTAACCTGCCGCATGTTGATGTGGTGGATGTTGCAGCTGCTGACCCGGTGAGCCTGGTCGCCTTTGACAAGGTGCTGGTCACCGTCTCCGCCCTGCGTAAATTCGAGGAGAAGCTGGCATGAACCAGGAACGCGTATTCAAGGTTCTGCTCGGGCCGCACGTGACCGAAAAGGCCGCGATGGCAGCTGAGCGTAATCAGTACGTTTTCAAGGTGGCGAGCGACGCTACCAAGCCTGAGATCAAGAAAGCGGTTGAAGCACTGTTCGACAAGAAAGTCGCCAGTGTCCAGACGCTGAATGTCAAAGGCAAGACGAAGCGTACCGCAAATGGCGTTGGCATGCGTAAAGGGTATCGCAAAGCGTATGTCACCCTGGCCGCGGGCGAAACGCTCGAAGACTTCTCTGGCGCCGAATAAGGGCAGGAGTACGGATAATGGCAATCGTCAAGACCAAACCCACATCCGCCGGTCGTCGCCACGTCGTTAAGATTGTTGGCGAGACGCTTTACAAAGGCCGTGCCTACGCACCGCTTTTGGAAAAGCAGTCCAAGTCCGGTGGTCGTAATAACTACGGTCGCATCACTACCCGCCACGTGGGCGGTGGTCACCGTCATCACTATCGGCTGATCGACTTCAAGCGCACCAAGGATGGCATTCCGGCCACCGTTGAGCGTCTGGAGCACGATCCCAACCGTAGTGCACATATTGCACTGCTGAAGTATGCCGATGGCGAGCGTCGTTACATCATTGCACCGAAAGGTGTCAGCGCGGGTGACGTGCTGGAATCAGGTGTTAACGCGCCGATCAGGAAAGGCAATGCTTTGCCGCTGCGCAACATTCCGCTGGGTTCTACCGTCCACGGTATTGAACTCAAGCCGGGTAAAGGTGCGCAGATTGCTCGCAGCGCCGGTACTAGCGCTCAGTTGGTGGCCCGTGAAGGTAACTACGCTACCTTGCGCCTTCGCTCCGGCGAAATGCGTAAAGTGTTGGCCGAGTGCCGCGCGACCCTGGGTGAAGTAAGCAACTCTGAGCACAGCCTGCGTCAACTTGGCAAGGCCGGTGCGAAGCGCTGGAGAGGCGTACGTCCCACCGTTCGCGGTGTTGCGATGAACCCGGTAGACCACCCGCACGGTGGTGGTGAAGGCCGCACCAGTGGTGGCCGTCATCCGGTCACGCCATGGGGTGTCCCGACCAAGGGTCATAAGACGCGTAAGAACAAGCGCACCGACAAACTGATCATCCGTCGCCGCAAGGCCCGGTGATTGAACTTGCCAAGAAATTAAGAGGTAACGGCTGTGCCACGTTCACTAAAGAAAGGTCCCTTTATTGACCTTCATCTTTTGAAGAAGGTCGAGGTTGCAGTGGAAAAGAACGATCGTAAACCGATCAAGACCTGGTCGCGTCGTTCGATGATTCTACCGAACATGGTAGGTCTGACCATTGCAGTACATAACGGTCGCCAACACGTCCCGGTGCATGTCTCCGAGGAAATGGTTGGTCACAAGCTAGGCGAATTCGCTGCCACCCGCACTTACCGTGGGCACGTAGCGGACAAGAAAGCCAAACGGTAAGCCAGAGAGGATTGAGAGATGGAAGTCACAGCTAAGTTGCGTGGCGCTCGTTTATCCGCCCAGAAGGCCCGTTTGGTGGCTGACCAGGTGCGCGGTAAACCGGTCGCCGAGGCACTCGACCTGCTGACCTTCTCACCGAAGAAGGCTGCCAAACTGGTCAAGAAAGTGCTGCAGTCCGCCATTGCAAACGCGGAAGAAAATAACGGCATGGATATCGACGAGCTGCGTGTATCGACCATCTGCGTCGATGAGGGCATGACGCTCAAGCGTATCAAGCCGCGTGCCAAAGGGCGTGCGGATCGTATCTTGAAGCGCACCTGTCACATCACCGTCAAGGTAGCCGAGAAGTAGGAGTCGACCAGATGGGTCAGAAAGTCAATCCAACAGGCATTCGACTGGGCATCGTCAAAGACCATGCTTCTGTCTGGTATGCCGAGCGCGGCGCTTACGCCGATAAGCTCAATAATGATCTCGCAGTGCGTAGCTTCCTGGAAGAGCGTCTGAAAAACGCCTCCGTGAGCCGCATTAATATCGAGCGTCCAGCTAACAACGCCCGTATTACCATTCATACTGCCCGTCCGGGCATCGTGATTGGCAAGAAAGGTGAAGACGTTGATCGTCTACGTCGTGATCTCGGCGAGATGATGGGCGTGCCGGTCCATGTGAACATCGAAGAAGTTCGCAAGCCGGAACTGGATGCCAAACTGGTAGCGGCGAATGTTGCCGGTCAGCTCGAACGCCGTGTGATGTTCCGTCGCGCTATGAAGCGTGCGGTACAGAACGCAATGCGTCTCGGTGCTGGCGGTATCAAGATCCAGCTGTCAGGCCGCTTGGGTGGTGCTGAAATCGCACGTACTGAATGGTACCGCGAAGGTCGCGTTCCGCTGCACACGTTGCGTGCGGATATCGACTACGCCACTTACGAAGCTCACACCACCTACGGCGTTATCGGCGTCAAAGTGTGGATCTTCAAGGGTGAAATCCTCGGCGGTATCGAGGAAGTACGTGCCAGGGCCAAGCAACAGCCCGCCGGCAACGCGCCCAAGAAGAAAGGTTCCAAGTAAGGGGAGAGTGAGTCGATGTTACAGCCCAAGCGTTTAAAATTCCGCAAAGTGCAGAAAGGTCGTAATCGCGGCCTGGCTGAGCGCGGAAGCAAGATTAGCTTCGGGGAGTATGGCCTCAAGGCTACCGGTCGCGGCCGCATCACTGCGCGCCAGATCGAAGCTGGCCGTCGTGCGATCACACGTCACGTCAAGCGTGGCGGCAAGATCTGGATCCGCGTATTCCCTGACAAGCCGATCTCCAAGAAACCACTCGAAGTTCGTATGGGTAAAGGTAAAGGTTCAGTCGAGTACTGGGTAGCCCAGATCCAGCCGGGTCGGGTTCTATACGAGATTGAAGGTGTGCCGGAAGAGCTCGCGCGTGAAGCGTTTGAGCTGGCCGCCCAGAAAATGCCCATATCCACCACCTTTGCGAAACGGACGGTGATGTGATGAAAGCCCAAGAAATTCGTGAAAAGTCAGTCGGAGAGCTTCAGGAACAGCTCCTCGAACTCCTCCGCGAGCAGTTTAACCTGCGCATGCAGAAGGCCACCGGCCAACTGAGCCAGACTCATCTGCTCAAGCAGGTCCGTCGGGATATCGCCCGCGTGAAGACTGTGCTTAACGAGAAGGCAGGTGACTGAGATGGCCGAAGAAAAGAAAGCCCGTACACTCACTGGTAAAGTGGTGAGTGACAAGATGGAAAAATCCATCGTTGTAATGATCGAGCGTCGTGAGCGTCACCCGATCTACGGAAAATACGTAAAGCGCTCCACCAAGTTGCACGCCCACGATGAGTCGAATCAGGCGAAGGCTGGCGACACGGTCTCTATCCAAGAGAGCCGTCCGCTGTCCAAGAAGAAAGCCTGGACCCTCGTTGAGGTGGTCGAGCAGGCTAAAGGTTAATTGCCTGCGCCTGTTCAACCAGTGCAGTCAGATTAGGTTTGGAGAAAACCGATGATTCAGACTCAGACAATGCTGGATGTCGCTGACAACAGCGGAGCGCGCCGGGTGCAATGCATCAAGGTGTTAGGCGGTTCACACCGCCGCTACGCTCGCGTTGGTGACGTCATCAAAGTATCAGTAAAAGAGGCGATTCCGCGTGGCAAGGTCAAGAAAGGCCAGGTCATGAAAGCGGTTGTCGTCCGTACCAAGAGCGGCGTCCGTCGTCCTGACGGTTCGCTGATCCGTTTCGACGGGAATGCGGCGGTTCTGTTGAATAACACCAACGAACAGCCGGTCGGGACCCGTATTTTCGGGCCGGTCACTCGTGAGCTTCGTAATGAAAAGTTCATGAAGATCATTTCCTTGGCGCCTGAAGTGCTGTAAGGAGCGAGGCGGATATGCAAAAGATCAAACGTGACGATGAAGTCATCGTCATCGCCGGGAAGGATAAAGGCAAGCGTGGCACCGTCAAGCGGGTATTAGAAAACCGCTTTGTGGTGTCCGGTGTGAATATGATCAAGCGTCACACCAAGCCAAATCCCATGGCGGGAAATCAGGGCGGTATCGTTGAGCGTGAGGCTCCGATTCACGCGTCCAACGTAGCCATCTTCAATTCGGAGACCGGTAAGGCGGATCGCGTCGGGTTCCAAGTCCAGGAAGACGGTACCAAGGTACGTATCTACAAGTCGACGCAGACGCAGATCGACGCCTAACGTGAGTCGGGTAGCAAAATGGCGAACTTGAAAGAACGTTATCAAAACGAGGTTGTAGCTAAACTGAAAGAAGAGTTCAGCTATGCCAACGTAATGCAGGTACCCCGGATCACGAAAGTGACCCTCAATATGGGTATCGGCGAAGCGGTCAGCGATAAAAAACTGATCGATAATGCCATCGGCGACCTGGAGAAGCTTTCCGGTCAAAAACCGCTGGTGACCAAGGCACGCAAGTCCATCGCGGGCTTCAAGGTGCGTGAAGGCTGGCCGATCGGTGTCAAGGTTACACTGCGCAATGAGCGTATGTGGGACTTCCTGAACCGTCTGGTCAACATCGCGATTCCACGCGTGCGTGACTTCCGTGGTCTGAACCCGAAGTCTTTTGACGGTCGTGGCAATTACTCGATGGGTGTGCGTGAGCAGATCATCTTCCCGGAGATCGAATATGATAAGATCGATCGTATCCGGGGGTTGGATGTCACCATCACCACTACCGCCAACACCGATGAGGAAGGTCGTGCACTATTGCGTGCGCTGAACTTCCCCTTCAAAAAATAAGGGTTGGATCATGGCAAAGAAAAGCATGGTAGAGCGTGAGCTCAAGCGCACGAACCTGGTAGCCAAATACGCTGCCAAGCGCGCTGAACTCAAAGCAATCATCCAGGACGTTAACGCTTCCGACGAAGAGCGCTTCGACGCGCAGCTCAAGCTGCAGCAACTGCCGCGCGATTCAAGCCCGGTACGTCAGCGTAATCGCTGCCGCGTTACCGGCCGTCCGCACGGTTTCTATAACAAGTTCGGCCTTGGCCGTAACAAGCTGCGTGAAGCCGCCATGCGTGGCGACGTCCCTGGTCTTAAAAAGTCCAGCTGGTAAGTGCCACGTAGAATCATCAGGAGCGCACATTAAATGAGCATGCAAGACACTCTGGCGGATATGTTTACCCGTATCCGCAATGCGCAGATGGCCACCAAGGAGACGGCAACCATGCCGTCCTCCAACCTGAAAGTGGAAGTGGCCCGCGTGCTGAAAGAAGAGGGCTATATCACTGATTATTCAGTGGCTGAGAGCAGCAAGCCCGAATTGACCGTGACTCTCAAGTATTTTGAGGGCAAGCCGGTTATCGACCACATCCAGCGGGTTTCCAAGCCGTCTCTGCGCCAGTACAAGGGCAAGGACAACTTGCCCAAGGTCGCCGATGGTCTGGGTATCGCGATTGTCACCACCTCAAATGGTGTGATGACCGATCGTGCTGCGCGCCAGGCGGGTGTCGGTGGCGAAGTCATCTGCACCGTATTCTAGGAGGCTGGAATGTCCCGCATAGCGAAATATCCGGTTAAACTGCCCGCCGGCGTTGATATCAAGCTTGACGCAGGCACAGTGACTGTCAAAGGTGGTCAAGGTACGCTTTCCATGCCGGTTCACGATGATGTCGTGATCGCACAGGAAGACGGCCAGCTGACCTTCGCGCCGAGCGAATCGGCGAAAAGCTGGGCAATGGCCGGTACTACCCGCGCCTTGGTTCAGAACCTGGTCACGGGCGTATCCGAGGGCTTTACAAAATCCCTCGAAATTGTTGGCGTCGGTTATCGTGCCCAGGTAAAGGGCCAGACGCTCAATCTTTCACTGGGCTTCTCGCACCCGGTCGACTACCAACTGCCTGAAGGTGTCTCAGCGGAAACGCCGAAAAACACCGTGATCGTGCTGAAAAGCGCGGACAAGCAGAAGCTCGGTCAGTGCGCCGCGGAAATCCGCGCCTTCCGTCCCCCTGAGCCGTATAAAGGCAAGGGTGTTCGGTACGCCGACGAGCAGGTGCGTCGCAAAGAAGCCAAGAAGAAGTAAGGCAGGGTTATGAACGCGAAGAAAGAATCTCGTCTCCGTCGTGCCCGCCGTGCTCGCGCCAAGATCCGCGAGCTAGGCGCGTTCCGCCTGTGCGTCAACCGTACTCCGCGTCACATCTATGCGCAGATTATCTCGCCGGATGGTGGCAAAGTGCTGGCCAGTGCATCTACGCTGGACAAGGCGCTTCGCGAGGGTGCAACCGGTAATACAGAGGCCGCGACGAAAGTCGGCGCCCTGATTGCCGAACGCGCAAAAGAAGCAGGCATCACCCAGGTGGCCTTCGATCGTGCTGGCTTTGTTTATCACGGTCGCGTCAAGGCTCTGGCCGACGCCGCACGTGAAGGCGGCCTGGAATTCTAAAGGGTTTTACGATGGCGAAGAACGAACAGCAAAACGGTGATCTGCAGGAAAAGCTCGTGCAGGTCAACCGCGTCGCCAAGGTGGTCAAGGGGGGTCGTATTTTCGGCTTTACCGCTCTGACCGTTGTAGGCGATGGTAAAGGTCGTGTCGGCTTTGGTCGTGGTAAGGCACGTGAAGTGCCGGTTGCCATTCAAAAGGCGATGGAACAAGCGCGTCGCAACATGGTCAAGGTTAACCTTGCAGGCCACACGCTGCAGTACCCGGTAAAAGCCCGTCACGGTGCTTCCAAGGTCTACATGCAGCCGGCTTCCGAAGGTACCGGTATCATCGCAGGCGGTGCCATGCGCTCAGTGCTTGAGCTGGCTGGCGTCCATGATGTACTGGCCAAGTGCTACGGTTCTACCAACCCGGTCAACGTTGTACGTGCTACCGTCAATGGTCTCGCGTCAATGCAGGCACCGGAAGACGTGGCTGCCAAGCGTGGCCTGTCTGTCGAAGCGATCACGGGGTGAACACCATGGCAGCAACGATCAAGGTTACCCAGGTCCGCAGCACCATCGGCATTCTGCCCAAGCACAAAGCCACTATCATGGGCTTGGGTCTGCGTCGCATCGGGCATACGGTTGAACTGGAAGACACCCCTGCCGTACGCGGCATGATCCACAAGGTAACCTACCTTGTGCGCGTTGAGGGAGAGTAATCCATGAAACTCAATACTCTGAGCCCGGCACCGGGCTCAAAGCAGGCTGAAAAGCGTGTTGGCCGTGGTATCGGCTCCGGTCTGGGCAAGACCGGCGGCCGTGGTCACAAAGGCCAGAAATCACGCAGTGGCGGCAGCGTCAAGCCAGGTTTTGAAGGCGGTCAGATGCCGTTGCAGCGTCGTCTGCCAAAATTTGGCTTTACCTCTGCCAAGTCACTGGTTTCTGAAGAAGTCCGTGTGGCCGAGCTGGCAAAAGTAGCCGGTGATGACGTCACGCTGGACACTCTGAAAGATGCCAACGTGCTGAAGGATTCTACGCTGCATGCGAAGATCATCCTGTCAGGCGATCTCAACAAGGCGGTTACCGTTCGCGGCATCAAGTGCACCAAGGGTGCGCGGGCTGCTATCGAAGCCGCCGGCGGAAAGGTAGAGGACTAAATGGCCAAGTCAGGAAATATGCCGGCGATGGGCAGCGGTCTGAGTGAACTATGGGCGCGTCTGCGCTTCGTGCTCCTCGCCATTGTGGTCTACCGTATCGGTGCCCACATTCCCGTGCCCGGTATCAATCCTGACCAGCTTGCTGCCTTGTTCAGGGAGCAACAGGGTACCATCCTGGGCATGTTCAACATGTTCTCGGGGGGTGCACTGGAGCGCATGAGTGTTCTCGCGCTGGGTATCATGCCCTACATTTCCGCGTCGATCATCATGCAGCTAATGTCTGCGGTTTCCCCTCATCTTGAACAGCTCAAGAAAGAAGGGGAAGCCGGCCGCCGCAAGATTAGCCAGTACACCCGCTACGGTACGGTGGTACTGGCATTTATCCAGGCCACCGGTATGTCGGTGGGCCTGGCTAGTCAGGGAATTGCCTACAGCGCTGACTTCAGCTTCTATTTCACCGCCGTGGTAACCTTTGTTTCCGGGGCGGTGTTCATGATGTGGCTGGGCGAGCAGATCACCGAAAAAGGCATCGGCAATGGTATTTCGCTGCTGATCTTTGCCGGTATCGTCGCCGGGCTTCCTGGTGGTATCGGCCAGGCTTTCGAGCTTGCCCGTAATGAAGGCGCCTGGAATGTACTGCCGCTGTTGGCTTTGTCTGCACTAGGTATCGCCACTGTGGCGTTCGTGGTGTTCATCGAGCGCGGCCAACGCCGCCTCAAGGTGAATTACCCACGTCGTCAGGTGGGAAACAAGATGTATGCAGGCCAAAGCAGCTATCTGCCTTTGAAGGTCAACATGGCCGGGGTCATTCCGGCTATTTTTGCTTCCAGTATCCTGCTGTTTCCGGCATCGATCGGTCAGTGGATGGGGGCGGGTGATGGCATGGAATGGCTACAGCGCGCATCGCAGGCGCTAGGCCCGGGGCAACCGCTATATATCTTGCTTTTCGCGGCGGCAGTGGTATTCTTCTGCTTCTTTTACACAGCGCTGGTCTTCAACCCCAAAGATGTAGCTGACAATCTTAAAAAGTCAGGTGCCTTTTTGCCGGGTATACGTCCAGGTGAGCAGACTGCTCGCTACATAGATAAGGTCATGACACGTCTGACCTTGTTCGGTGCACTGTACATCACCGCAGTTTCTCTGATGCCCCAGTTTTTGATTGTGGCCTGGAATGTCCCCTTCTTCTTTGGCGGTACATCCCTGTTGATTGTCGTGGTGGTTATCATGGACTTCATGGCGCAGGTGCAATCGCACTTGATGTCCAATCAGTACGATTCAGTAATGAAGAAGTCCAACCTGAAAGGCTACGGCAGCGGCGGCATCATGCGCTGAGGCGATGTCCAACGCTTTAATACCCGTGAGGGAAGCCCCTCGGCAACCGTTGTCGAGGGCGCACCGCGAGACGGTTTTTGGAGAAAGATCGATGAAAGTTCGAGCTTCCGTAAAGAAAATGTGCCGTAACTGCAAGATCATCCGTCGCAATGGCGCTGTCCGCGTTATTTGCTCGGAGCCTCGGCACAAGCAGCGTCAGGGTTAATCCTGAGCTGAACATGCTGGCGTCAGGGTGCCTGCTGCCGAGCTGGATGCATTACTTGCAATTCTGCTCAGGTAGAGGTATTCTGTTGCGCCTTTTAAAGATGAACAAACGAGCAAGCCGCTCAAACTTCGGAGTAAGCTGATGGCCCGTATTGCAGGCGTCAATATCCCGGACAACAAGCATGCGGCGATCTCGCTGACCTACATCTTCGGGATCGGTCGTACCCGTGCTGAGCACATTTGTGCTGCAGCCGGTATCGTACCGACTACCAAGATTCAGGACCTGTCCAGTGAAGAACTGGATACCGTTCGTTCTGAAGTTGGTAAGTATACCGTAGAAGGCGACCTACGCCGTGATGTCACGCTGAATATCAAGCGTCTCATGGATCTGGGTTGCTACCGTGGTCTGCGTCATCGTCGTAGTCTTCCGCTGCGTGGTCAGCGGACCAAGACTAACGCGCGTACCCGTAAGGGCCCGCGTAAGCCGATCCGCAAATAACACGCACGTTCTGGCGTAAAGACAGGAATAGACATCAACATGGCTAACCCGCGTAATAACCGTAAAAAGGTTAAAAAGCAGGTAGTGGACGCCGTAGCGCATATCCATGCCTCTTTTAACAACACGATCGTGACGATCACAGACCGCCAGGGCAATGCTCTGTCATGGGCAACTGCCGGTGGTTCGGGTTTTCGTGGTTCTCGCAAGAGCACCCCGTTCGCTGCTCAAGTAGCAAGCGAACGTGCAGCAACTGCTGCAGCCGAGTATGGTGTGAAAAACGTCGACGTGCTGGTCAAAGGCCCAGGTCCCGGTCGTGAATCCGCCGTGCGCGCGCTCAACGCCGCCGGCTTCCGCGTGCAAAGCATCACTGACGCGACGCCCATTCCCCATAATGGCTGCCGTCCGCCTAAGAAACGCCGCGTTTAAGGAGACAGATTCATGGCTCGTTATATTGGACCGAAGTGCAAACTGTCTCGTCGTGAAGGCACAGACCTCTTTTTGAAGAGTGGTGTGACTCCCTTCGAGAAAAAGTGTAAATCCGAACAGATTCCGGGTGTACACGGCCAGCGTCGTCAGCGTCTTTCCGACTACGGCTTGCAGCTTCGCGAGAAGCAGAAAGTACGTCGTATGTATGGCGTACTCGAAAAGCAGTTCCGTAACTACTACAAAGAAGCCGCCCGCCTGAAAGGCGCCACCGGTGAAGTATTGTTGCAGTTGCTCGAATCCCGACTGGATAACGTCGTCTACCGCATGGGCTTTGGCTCGACCCGCTCAGAAGCACGTCAGCTGGTCAGCCACAAGGCAATTGCTGTGAACGGCAAAACCGTCAACGTGGCGTCCTATCAGGTCAAGCCAGGTGACGTTGTTTCCGTTCGCGAAAAGGCGAAGAATCAGGCTCGCATTCAAAGCGCCATGGCCCTGGCGGCCAACCGTGGCGATGTGTCCTGGATCGAAACAGATGCCAAGAAGATGGAAGGCACTTTCAAGGCTCTGCCTGAACGCGGTGACCTGACTGCTGACATCAACGAAAATCTGATCGTCGAGCTGTACTCGAAGTAAGTCTTGACTGGCTTCTTCATGTCCGGGCGCGGTGCCTGACCCGCCCGGTTATTCTGGATTGTCCCATCGGCTTTCCAGAGTGCTCAGAACCCGTTTGGCAGCCTGAAAGGTGTTTTTATGCAGCGTTCAGTGACAGAGTTTCTCCGTCCCCGCGACATCAAGGTCGAAGAAATTAGCGCACATCATGCCAAGATCGTACTCGAACCGTTCGAGCGCGGCTTTGGCCACACTCTTGGAAATGCACTGCGTCGCATTCTGCTTTCGTCAATGCCCGGCGCTGCCGTGGTCGAGGCTGAAATCGCAGGTGTCGAGCATGAATACAGTGCCATCGAAGGAGTGCAGGAGGATGTCATCGAAATCCTTCTGAACCTTAAAGATGTTGCGATCAAGATGCACAGCCGCGACGAGGCGGTGCTCTCGCTGAACAAGCAGGGCCCTGCCGTCGTCACTGCTGGCGACATTGCACTTGATCACAGCGTTGAAATCGTCAACCCGGATCACGTCATTGCGCACGTAAACGAAGGTGCCGAGCTGAAAATCCAGCTTAAAGTGGCACTGGGGCGCGGCTACGAGCCAGCTGACGTACGTGGTTCAGATGATGAATCACGGGCGATCGGCCGCCTGCAGCTGGATGCTACTTTCAGCCCTGTGCGTCGTGTTTCTTATGCCGTTGAAGCAGCCCGTGTCGAGCAGCGTACTGACCTCGATAAGCTGATTATCGATCTGGAAACAGATGGCACCCTGGATCCAGAAGAGGCTATCCGCCGCAGTGCGACCATCCTGCAAGAGCAGTTGGCCGCCTTCGTCGACCTTGAAGCTGATAAAGAGCAGGAAGTCGAAGAAGAAGAGGATCACGTTGATCCGATTCTACTGCGCCCCGTAGACGATCTTGAGTTGACTGTTCGCAGCGCGAACTGCCTGAAAGCCGAGAATATCTATTACATTGGTGATCTGATTCAGCGCACTGAAGTTGAGTTGCTGAAGACACCCAATCTTGGCAAGAAGTCCCTGAATGAAATCAAGGATGTTCTGGCAGCACGTGGCTTGTCCCTTGGCATGCGGTTGGAGAATTGGCCGCCAGCAAGCCTGAAGGACGACAAGGCCTCCGCGTGAGCGTCATCTTGAGTCCCAGTTTGGTAAGGAATCACAACCATGCGTCATCGTAAGAGTGGTCGTCATTTAAATCGTAACAGCTCGCACCGTCAGGCTATGTTCAAGAACATGTCTGTATCTCTGGTCGAGCATGAAGTTATCAAGACAACCCTGCCAAAAGCCAAAGAGTTGCGTCGCGTCATTGAGCCGCTGATTACTCTGGCCAAGCAGGATAGCGTTGCCAACCGCCGTCTGGCGTTCTCCCGCACGCGTTCCAAGGAAGCCGTGGGTAAACTGTTCAACGAGCTAGGGCCGCGTTATGCCGAGCGTCCGGGTGGCTACATCCGTATTCTCAAGTGTGGTTTCCGCACCGGTGATAACGCACCAATGGCTTACGTCGAGCTTGTAGACCGCCCCATGGTGGAAGACGTCGCCGCCGAAGATTAATTTCCGTTTCGGCGCAAGGGTGACGGTAAAACCGGCCTGATATCTCTGGCATAATGCGAGAGACTATCAGGCCGGTTTTTTTGTGTGTAATTTATATTGTCGGTGGGCCTCAATGACAGATACAGAAAGCTGAAAAACCGCTATTCTCTATAGGCGTTATCATCGTTACGCTCAACCATTGAACGGATAGGCTGTTATCACCAAGGAACTCAGAGGTCTTGATCATGCAGGCTGGCAATTGCTCTAGGACTCAGTATCGTCGTGCCACCTGGCCTGGCGCGTTTATCGTGCTGGCTGTTGTGGTGGGGGGGCTGTTGCTGGCGTCTGGCGCACAGGCAAATCCGCGTTATGCCGGTATGGTGGTTGATCTGGATAACGGCGAAGTGCTCTACGCTGAGAATCCTGATGAGCGACGCTACCCGGCCTCCCTGGTCAAGATGATGACACTCTACATGACCTTTGAAGCCTTGGAGAGCGGTCGTCTTTCCCTGCATCAACCGCTGAGCGTATCGACTTACGCTGCGGCCAAGCCGGCCGTCAAACTGTGGCTGCCTGCGGGCAGCACTATTACGGTTGATCAGGCGATTCGCGCCTTGTCGGTTCGTTCTGCCAATGACGTGGCTGCCGTGCTGGCAGAAGCACTAGGGGGCTCGGAGAGAATGTTTGCGCGACAGATGACCGAACGCGCCCGGGGGCTAGGTCTGACCGCCACGACATTTAAAAATGCCTCGGGCCTCCCCGACAGCGGTCAGGTTACCACGGCCCGTGACATGGTGCGTCTTGCCGTACGGGTGATGAACGACTTCCCACAGTATTACCACTATTTTGCGCTGCAATCGTTCAACTTCAATGGCAAGACACACAAAAGCCATAACCGCCTGGTGCGCAATTACCCTGGGGCAGACGGCCTGAAAACCGGTTTTATCCGCGCCTCCGGATTTAATGTAGCGACTACCGCGACGCGGGGTAATCGCCGCCTGGTCGGTATCGTCATGGGAGGCTTTTCATCCCGGTCACGTGACGCGCATATGTCTGACCTGCTGGATCGCAGTTTCCTGCGTGCCAGCCTGCGTGACCAGAGCAGCTGGTTGGCCAATGCTGATTTTTCGCGTGAATACATGCAGTTTGATGCAGTGCCACAGCGCTATTCACAGCCTGCCTATGCAAGTGTCGATAACGGCGCTGTCATTTCAGACAGTGCTGGCAGGGCAGGTGAAGGCGCTGGTGGCGCTGCACCGGTTGCCATGGATACTATCACCACACCGCCCGTATCACCCCCACAGCGTCAGGCGGGCTGGGGTGTACAGCTCGGTGCATTCAGTGAAGAAGCGCTGGCGCGCCAACTGGCCACTCAGGCATCGCAGCAGTTAGGTACTCAAGTCAACGGTCAGGTTGCCGTGCAGCCGGTGCCCGGCCAGCGCCGTCTGTTTCGTGCCCGTGTCGTTTCTCTTGAAGAACAGCAGGCACGAAACGCCTGTCTGCAACTGCGCTCGCATGGCATGGATTGCATGGTCGTAAACGCTAGCCTGTAGTGTTAACGTGAAGCGGTAGCCCCGCCTGGGTAACCTCGCGGGGTTTTCTGTTTATGCATCGAGACCTGCCCTGATATGACCACTTCTTTCAAAGGCATCATGTTCATGTGTGCCGGGGTGCTGTGTCTTGCCCTGGGCGACGCTGTGTCGAAATGGCTGGGAGAAGTGCACTCACCCTTGCAGATTGTGTTTTTCCGTACCCTGGTTTCCTTGCCGCTGATTGCGCTTCTGGCGCATTTCGGGGGAGGCCTGCGCAAGCTGCAAACCCGCCGGCCGAAGGTACATCTGGTGCGTGGCGTGATCTATACCGGCACCATGGGCTTTTTTGTCTGGGGGCTGACCATGCTTCCGCTGGCAGAAGCGACGGCGATTGCCTTTGTGGCGCCCATGTTTGTCACTCTGCTGTCAGTTCCCCTGCTCGGGGAGCGTATCGAACTGCCCGTATTGGTGGCGTCATTGGTCGGTTTTATGGGCGTGTTGATTGTCGTACGCCCGGGGGGTGAAGCCTTCCAGCTGGGCTCGCTGGTGATGATAGCGGCGGCGGTCTGCTATGCGCTGATGATGGTGACCGCGCGCCGCTACGGCCGCGAGCACCTCTGGGCCATGGTGTTCTATATGACACTGATTCCCATGCTGCTGACAGCGCTAACGCTCCCCTGGGTATGGCAAACGCCTTATCCATGGCACTGGCCCGGATTTCTGCTGTCAGGTGTTTTAGGCGTTGGCGCCACGGCGTTTATTACCCAGGCCTTTCGTCACGCCCCGGCAGCCATTGCCGCCCCCTTTGATTACACGGCCATGCTGTGGGCCGTTCTGCTGGGCTGGTGGTTCTGGGGCGAACTCCCGGATATCTGGGTACTGGTGGGTAGCGTCTTGATCATAGGCAGCGGCCTGGCGATTGCCCACCACGACCGCCGCACCAGCCTCAAGCGTCGGCCCACTGCCTAGCCAGATGTTGGGCACTGTCGCGAGGTGAGGTTTGCCCACAGATAGCCGAAATGACCGCAACACCGGCAGCACCACTGCGCTTGGCAGCGCGTATATGCGCGGTCTTCAGCCCGCCAATGGCAACCCCCGGCAGCGGGCTTGCCGAGACCAATGCGGCCAGGCCATCAAAGCCGATAGGCGGCTCGTGATCCCCTTTGCTGGGGGTGGCAAACACAGGGCCAAAACCGAAATAATCCAGCAGGCTGGCCGGCGCTCTGGAAAGTTGTGTCAAGGTGTTGACGGATAGGCCAATAATCGCCTCTTTTCCCAGGGCCTGACGCGCCTGCTCGATGGTGGCATCGGTTTGCCCGACATGCAGGCCATCCGCCTGGCTGGCAATCGCCACCTCAAGGCGGTCATTGATGATCAGTGGAACACCGGTTCCTGCCAACAGGCTTTTCAACCGCCTGGCCTGCTCGATCATGGCCACATCGCTGGCCTGCTTGTCGCGCAACTGGACAATGCTTACCCCTCCGGTTACCGCTTCTTCGACGGTACGTTCAAGGCCTTTTTCAGTGCATAAGCCTGCATCCGTTACCAGATACAGTGAGAGATCAAGCGACATTCATTGGCTCCATTTTCAAACAGGTGTCCAGATCCTGAGGGGTCAGCTGATAAAGGGCATCCAGAAAAGCAGGGGTAAAGCTCCCTGGGCCCTTGGCCCTCTGGCCTGCTCGCTCGCCGGCCAGAGCAAAACAGCCAAAGGCGGCGGCAGTCGCCATCCACGGCGATGATGGGTTAGCGCCTACAAACGCTGCTACCGCAGCACTCAGCCCGCAGCCCAGGGTAGTGACTCTGGGCATCAGGGAGTGGCCGCCATACAGGCGTAATGATCGCTGCCCATCGGTGATGATATCCGTCTCACCGCTGACGCCCACAATGCAGCCCTGTTGCCTGGCCAACTGGAGAGCAGCCGTGTAGGCATCGTCTGAACTCGCCGTGCTATCGGCGCCGCGTCCCGGGTTGGCAACGCCATTAAGACTGAGAATTTCAGAGGCATTGCCGCGTATCACAGTGGGCCTGAAGGCGAGCAGCTCAGCGCAAAGTTGCTGGCGGTAGGCGGTGGCGCCGACGGCAACGGGGTCCAGCACCCAGGGCGTACCAGACGCCTGAGCCGTGCGGGCAGCTAGCTGAATACCAGTGGCCCAGGGAGCGGAAATTGTGCCAATGTTCACTGAAAGCGCTGAAGAAAGTTTTACAAACTCAGCCACTTCCTGCTCAGCATGCAGCATAGCCGGTGACGCTCCCAGGGCCAGCAGGATGTTAGCGCTGCTATTCATCGCCACATAGTTAGTGATGCAATGCGTTAAGGGGGGAGTTTGATGGAGGCAGGCCAGGTGTTGGCCCAGGTGCGCTGTTGTCATACATTCCTCCCGGGCGGGAGGCAGTGGGAGCATTCGCCCCCACGACTCCCTACGCCGGTATTATCCGGATCAGGTAGTGAGGGTGCGTCTCAGCTTGAAGCTGTCTTATCTTGGTCGTCAGGCCAAGGTGACCGTTCAAGCGCCCCTGTCGTTACTTCAAGGCAAAAGTCTAACTGAACATCGCTAGGCTGGCGAATTCTTCATTTAAAAGCGATGCGTGTTCCATAGGTCAGCATTTCATCCGGCGACATGGCACGGCCGGGAACCCCGATCATTTCATCACCGCACTGGTCAGCAAACGTCAGCACACCATGCTCTAGACCGAGTTGACCCAGTTTGTCGCGGATTTCACCAGTGCCCAGAAACGACACAACACGACCCTCGTTGTCACTCAGTTCTGATACACCATTGGCGTGGTGGAAACGGACGGTATAGATGCCGTCCATGGATTCCACCTCAACGATGGGTGAAAAGCCATTATGTAGCGCATGTGCCAGTTGGCGATAGCTTAGGCGGTCGCCTATCTGGTAATCGATACTCGTCATGATGAACTCCTGCAGACGGAACTGCGTAAAATATTTTGTACAGCTTTTGATAAATCAGTGTAGAGCAATCGTCAATCTTTGCCAGCCATCCCGGCGTTAAATTCACTAACGAACCGCATCCAGGGCGTGTTGTTGCAGTTGAATCAGGGGGATAACATCCAAGGCTTTTTCATGGGTGGCAGATAAAATAACCGGAGGAGCCAGGCCCACTACGGCTGCTTCCTTCCAGCGACTGGCACACAGGCACCAGCGATCGCCAGGATTGAGGCCAGGGAAGCCAAACTCCGGGTGAGGGGTCACCAGATCGTTGCCCTGCGCGCGTGAGAAGGCCAGAAACTCCTCAGTCACCATGGCACACACGGCATGCACGCCATGGTCATTAGGGCCGACACGGCAAAAGCCATCGCGGTAAAACCCGGTAACCGGGTCATGGCAGCAAGGGGTCAGCGGTTCGCCCAATACGTTACGGTCACGTGACATCGAATCGACTCCAAAAGGGGGCTGGCTCGCCCGTTGCGTGTTTCAGTGTATTGCCTGCATACTGCAAAGATACGTCTATGAAAATATATTTTATATATTACATGAGCAACTTCATGTATAAGCCTAAAAGGATAGTCTGACATGGCTTTCAGCGGTGAGCATCATCCTGGCGTGGCGCCAACGCCTGAAGAAACCAGGGGCTTTCGTCTTAACCATACAATGCTACGCATCAAGGACCCAGAACGTGCCCTGGCATTCTATTCCCGAGTGTTCGGTATGCAGGTCATGCGCCGGCTGGATTTTGAAGAGATGCAGTTTTCTCTCTACTTCCTGGCCAACCTGGAAGACGGGGACGAGGTGCCGGACGATACTTCAGCCCGCACGGCCTGGACCTTCAGCCAGAAAGGCCTGCTGGAATTGACGCACAACTGGGGCACGGAAGATCAGCCGGATTTTGCCTACCATGATGGCAACGCCGAACCGCAGGGCTTTGGGCACATCTGCTTTTGCGTGCCGAACCTTGAAGCCGCCCAGGCCTGGTTTGACGAACACGATGTCACCTTCGTCAAACGCGCTGACCAGGGCAAGATGCAGGACGTGATCTTCGTCAAGGATGCAGATGGTTACTGGATCGAAGTGATACAGCCAGACCGCATGGCCAACAAGGGCGACTGAGCATGGCACATCTGCTGTTCCGGTTGCGCCATGTGACCGATGAAGAAGCCATGGAAGTTCGCCAGCTGCTGGAAGAACACGGCTTTGATACCTATGAGACCCAGGCGGGGTTTTTCCGTCTGGGGGTAGACGCCATCTGGCTGCGCGACAGACGCCAGAAAGAAGCCGCAGAAGCTGTGCTCAAGGACTATCAGACAAGCCGCCTGGAAAAGGCCCGCCGCGAACACGCAGAGGCGTTGGCCAGAGGCGAGGTATCCAGCTTCTGGCAACGCCTGCTACAGCATCCCGTCCAGTTCACCCTGGTGATCCTGGGGGTGGCGCTGATCGTGCTGCTGACGCTGCTGCCGTTTATTGGTCTGGCGCGTTAACAACCGCCAGGTGGCCACGTTTAAGATATAGCTGCACACCTTCACTGCCAGCTTCAAGCTGTGGGGCAGCACCGCAGGGGAAACGGCACCAGCTGCCTTGTATGTACTCATTGCCATCACTGATCAGCGAACCTTGCAGCACAAACAGCTCAAGGCCGCCACCCAGCGGCGGATAAGTCACCTGTGTGTTTGCCTCCCAGCGCTCCAGGCTGACCCGTTCACCGCCATAGGTATGCAGCATCTTGTAGGTGATGCCTGCACGACGGTCAGGCTGCCAGGGCAGGCGGTGGGCCGGCACGGCCAGCTGGAGGATGTCGTCAGGGTCGAACTGGTGCAGTTTGACCAGGATCAGGGCGCCTTCATCGCCAATTCGCGGCGTGTGCCCCGTACCCACAGGGTTGCGTAGGTAACTGCCCGCCGGGTAGCGGCCATGCTCATCAGCAAAAACGCCTTCAAGCACCAGTATTTCTTCGCCGCCGCCGTGAGTATGGCGGCTGAACTGGGTGTTAGGCGCGTAGCGAACCAGGCTGGTGGCGCGGGCCACCTCGTCACCAATGCGGTCCAGCATCATCCGTTCCACACCCGCACTGGGGGACGTGACCCATTGATAGCGTTCCGGTGTGATACAGGCAAAGTCATTAAAATCGGCGTTTACACGCATGGCTTGAGCTCTTGCAATCGGGGAATGGCAGGGTTCGGGAAACAAGTTTCGGCGTCTCTTGCGTGAAATGCAATCCAAAAAAATACCGCCCGAGGGCGGTATCCAATCGTTTACATTGTTATGTCTGTCTCACGGTCAATGATCATGCTGGTCGTCATGGTCGTCATGGTCGTCATGGTCGTCATGGTCGTCATGGTCGTCATGGTCGTCATGGTCGTCATGGTCGTCATGGTCGTCATGGTTGCTGGCGTGGTGATCATCATGGCCCGGCTGCGCCAGTGCAGCATTCAGCACCTCGGCATTATGGCGCATCATTCCCAGGTAGGTGCTCGCCTCACCCTCGCTGGCCAGCGCATCTGCATACAGGGTGCCTGCAATCGGCAGGCCGGTTTCCTCGGCCAGCTGGGTAATGATCGACTGATTGGTCATGTTCTCGTGGAACAGCGCCTGCACATCCTGATCCTCAATCACATCCACCAGATCGGCAATGCTGGCAGCGCTGGGGTCCGCCTCGGTAGAAAGCCCGACCGGTGAGAGAAAGCGCAACCCATAGGCGTTGGCAAAATACCCAAACGAATCATGCCCGGTAATAATCGTGGTCGATGCCGGAATCTCGCTCAGCAGGTCGCGCATCTCACTATCCACTTCGGCCATTTCTTCCAGGTAGCGCTCAGCATTGGCACGGTAAGTGTCGGCATTGTCGCTATCGGCTTCAATCAGCCCATCGCGGATATTGGCCACATAAACCTGGGCCTGCTGCATATCCTGCCAGGCGTGAGGGTCTTCATTGCCGTGGGCATGGCCTTCATGATCGTGATGCCCATGGTCGTCGTGCCCATGGTCGTCGTGCCCATGGTCGTCATGTCCATGGTCGTCATGCCCATGGTCGTCATGCTTATGCTCATCATGTTCCGAGTGCTCATCCTCTGCCTGAGGAGTGAAAGCACGCGCATCAACGCCCTGGGTTGCGGTTACCAGGGGCCCACTATAATCACTGGCATCAATCAGGCGTTCCATCCAGCCTTCAAACAGCAAGCCGTTGAACACCACCAGATCCGCCTGCGCCAAAGAGCGCGCATCGCCAGGGCTGGGAGAGAAGACATGGGCATCCCCATCGGCACCGACCAGAGACGTCACTTCCACATGCTCACCGCCGACGTTTTCGACCATATCCGCCAGAATCGAAAAGCTGGTGACCACATTGACACGTTCCGCCGCCATGGCAGCAGGCAGCGCGAGCAGGGTGCCCGCACCCACTAACCAGCGTGATAAAGAAGAGGGCATCATCTTGACTCCTGTAAAGCAACCGCTGCCAGGCAGCGTTAGGTTAACGATTGTGTTTCAATCGGGGTCGTCTTGCGCCTCAAGCGGGCAGCCAGGCTGTGGTAGCGCCCGAACAAGGCAGATAAAAGATAGCCTGTGCCCGCCAGCAGAATAATGCTCGGCCCGGACGGCAGATCAAAATGGAACGACAGCAGCAGGCCGCCAGTGCTGGCCAGCATCGCCAGCACAATGGCAATGCCGATCAGGCCTTCCAGCCGCTTGCTCCAGAAGCGCGCCGAGGTGGCCGGCAGCATCATCAGCCCCACCGCCATCAGGGTGCCCAGGGTCTGAAAGCCCGCCGTCAGGTTGAGCACCAGCAAACCCAGGAAAATACTGTGAATCCACTGGTTGCGCCGCCCCTGGCCGCGCAGGAACAGCGGGTCCAGACACTCGACCACCAGGGCGCGGAAAATCACCGCCAGTATCAGCACAATCAGGGTGCTGATGCTGGCAATCAACAGCAGGGCCGTGGAGTTGATCGCCAGGATCGAGCCAAACAGCACATGGGTAAGATCAACGCTGCTGCCACCCAGTGAAATCAGCATGACGCCTGCCGCCAGCGAGATAATAAAAAAGCTCGCCATGGCCGCATCCTCACGCTGCCCGCCCATCTTGGAGACCGCCCCGGCCAGCAGCGCCACAAAAACTCCGAAGATAATCCCGCTGATGCTCATCACCGGCAGCGAAAACCCCGCCAGCAGAAAGCCCAGGGCCACGCCCGGCAGAATGGCATGCGCCATGGCATCGCCTATCAGGCTCATGCCCCGCAACACCAGAAAAACCCCCAGGGTGGGCGCCGCCAGCGAGAGCGCCAACCCCGCCACCACGGCGCGGCGCATAAAGCCATAATCAAAGGGCGCGATCAGCCAGCTATCAAGCAGTTCCCACATAATGCCCTCCAGACGTGAACGGCAAGGGGTTGACCGGCCTGTGCGCCGACACCAGCTCGCCAGGCAGCATCCAGTAAGCGTGGCCACCTTCCAGCAAGAGCACCTCATCTGCCAGGCGCTGCAAATGATCCATATCGTGCAGCACCACAATCAGCGTCATGCCGTCATCGGCCATCTGGCGCAGAATAGGCACCAGCACGCTCACGGTTTCGCTATCCACGTTGGCAAAGGGCTCATCCAGCAGCAGAAGCTCCGCCTCCTGCATCAGGGTGCGGCCAATCAGAGCGCGCTGGCGCTGGCCGCCGGAAAGCTCGCCCAAAGGGCGATGGGCCAGATGCGAAATACCCAGGCGCGCCATGATGTCGCGACCCTTGCGATAGTGCGCCGCGCAATAGCCCTTCAGCGCCCCATGGCTTGGCCAGCTGCCGGTCATCACCAGCTCTTCCACGCTCATTGGAAAGGTCAGGTCCAGCACCAGTTGCTGGGGCAGCCAGGCCCGCCGCTCCGGCGGTATGGCACATACCACCTCGCCGCTTATGGGGCTGAGCTCGCCCATAATGGCTTGAATCAGCGTACTTTTACCGGCGCCATTGGCACCAATCAAGGCGGTAATTGCCCCGGCTTTAAACTCACCGGAAACATGCGCCAGCACGCTGCGCCGCGCCTGGGCCAGGTGCAGGTCGTGGAGTATCAGGCGGGAGGGTGTCTTATGGCTCATGATGCCCAGCCACCTGCCCAGACAACCAGCAGCCACAGCACCGCCAACGGCAGCGCCACCAATGCCAGGCGTTTCACCGCCGACAGCGACATCAGGGAAAAATGACAAGGCCCCTCGCGGTTATGTCGATGTGAGTGCTCACTCATCAGGCATCCTCTTAACAGGCAATTACGATAGCATAAAATAAGTTATAACATAACGTTTTGGCGTTTCGAATCATGTGCCAAAAACATCGGATTGTACGCCCTGCAGGCGCATAGGCAATGGTGGGCGCAACCTCTTTGTTAGAAATTGTCGAAATTCCTTGAATATTTCGAGCGCTCGTTCTATTTTTTAAGCATCAACGCGAACACAACAAAAACGCGGATACAACAACAATGACACATGATCCTGATCAAGGGCTGCCCGGCGAATCTCGCCAAGCCTCTCACGTTTCACCCGGCGCGCTGAGTATGGAAGGCCGAATAGCGCTCGTGACCGGTGCCGCCGGCGGTCTGGGCAGGGAATTCAGCCGTTGCCTGCTGGATGCGGGTGCCACTCTGGTGGTGAGCGGACGTCGTCTCGACGCGCTCAAGGCTCTGCAGGAAAGCTTCCCCGAACACGCCGGTCGGGTACATGCAGTGCCCATGGATGTGACCGATGAGTCCAGCGTGATCGCTGCATTTGACGCCATCGGGGACGATATCGGGGTGCCAGACATCGTGGTGTCCAACGCGGGCGTGGCGACGACCTCGAAAGCACTTGATCTTAATACGGCTAGTTGGCGTCAGGTCATTGACACCAATCTGACCGGATCCTGGTTGGTCGCCAGCGAGGCAGCCCGCAGGCTGTCGGCAATTGAGCGGCCGGGCAGCATTATCATGATCTCCTCCATTCTCGGTCACCGTGTGGCTGGTCAGGTAGCTGCATACACAGCCGCCAAGGCAGGCCTCGAGCAACTCACTCGGGCGCTGGCGCTTGAGTGGGCTCGTTACAGTATTCGGGTCAATGCACTGGCACCGGGATACGTCGAGACAGATCTGAATCGCGACTTCTTTGCTACCGAAACCGGTCAGGCAATGATTCGAAGGATTCCACAACGTCGTCTTGGTCAGCCACAAGACCTGGCGGGCCCCTTATTGTTTCTTGCCTCAGGGCTTTCCGACTACATGACCGGCGCCACCCTGGTGGTGGATGGCGGGCATCTTCAATCCTCGCTTTAAGGAGAGATCGTGGACTTTACGCTGACCCCAAAAA
Source organism: Halomonas sp. BLK-85 (assembly GCF_044792155.1). Lineage (NCBI taxonomy): Bacteria > Pseudomonadati > Pseudomonadota > Gammaproteobacteria > Oceanospirillales > Halomonadaceae > Halomonas > Halomonas sp. BLK-85. Next base: position 2,810,255 of record NZ_CP087731.1, on the reverse strand, counting down.
ATGAAACCTACCGTCGCCAGGTGCGGACGTTCGTGGAAAGCGAACTGTTGCCGCTAGAACAAGACCCGGGTGCTTATGATGAACACGAGAATATAGCACTTGATCGACTTGCCGAGCTGCGTGCCAAAGCACGCCAACAGGGACTCTGGTGCCTGCAGATGCCTGAAAATCTGGGTGGTCAGGGGCTGGATACCTGTGGAATGGCAGCCTGCTATGAAGAAATGAATCGTTCTATCTTCGGCCCTGTAGTGTTCAACTCAGCGGCGCCGGATGACGGCAATATGATGGTACTGGCCAAGGTGGCCACTGCCGCTCAGCAAGAACGCTGGCTTGAACCGATTATCGATGGCCGGGTGGGGTCTTCTTTTGCGATGACCGAACCTCCTCCTGGCTGTGGCTCAGACCCGGGCATGATGCAGACCACGGCGACGCGAGAGGGCAATCACTGGTTGATTCACGGACGTAAGCATTACATCACCGGTGCCGCTGATGCGAGTCACTTCATCCTGATAGCCAAGACGTCTGACGACCCCCGCAAGGGTCTGACAGCTTTCATGTTCCACAGGGATGACCCGGGCTGGGATATCGTCCGCCGGATACCCATCATGGGGCCAGAGGAACATGGTGGCCACTGTGAACTGCGCTTTGACGGTCTCAGGATTCCGGATCATAACCGCCTGATGGAGGTGGGGGATGGTCTCAAGGTTACCCAGATCCGGCTTGGTATCGCCAGGCTTACCCACTGCATGCGCTGGCTGGGGCTTGCCCGCCGCTCGCTTGAAGTGGCCACTGACTACGTCGACACACGCGAATCCTTTGGTCAACGGCTGGCTGAGCGAGAGGGCGTTCAGACCATGCTGGGCGCGGCTGCCATGGACATTCAGGTAGGCCGGCTGTTGACCATGCATGCTGCCTGGACCCTGGATCAGGGGAGTTTTGCGCGCAAGGAGGTCTCCATGGCCAAGGTGGCTGTGGCGGATACCTTGCACAAGGCCGTTGATACCGCCATTCAGCTGTGTGGCGCGCATGGCTATTCAAAAGATACTCCGCTTGAATGGATCTATCGTTATGCGCGGCAGGCTCGTCTGGTCGACGGTGCTTCAGAAGTTCACAAAATGGTGTTCTCAAAAACCCTGCTTGTGGAAGGCACCGATTTCTGGCGCTGGGGAGAGACGCAATGATGACTGCATCCAGGCACCCAGCGTCTTCTGGAGAACCAACAGCTGACGCTTTTGCAGCGTTTATTGCCGACCAGACTGGCGCACGCAAGGCAACTGTCATTGGTTTTGACAAGCTTTCCGGCGGTGCCATTCAGGATAACTTTGGCCTGACTCTGGAACTTGACGGCGGCGACAGGCCAGGTCACCAGGCGTTTGTGGTACGCCAGGATGCCCCTTCAGGTATAGCTTTCAGCCTCAACCGAGTGCAGGAATATGCGGTGCTTAAAGCCGCTCATGGCGCTGGTGTCACCACCCCGGAACCACTGTGGCTATGTGAAGATCCGTCAATCAGTGGCCAGACGTTTTACGTCATGAGCCGAGCAAATGGCAGTGCTTCGCCACGCCAGCTGATCAAGGCAGCTTTCAGCGATCAGCAGCGCCGCGATATCGTTCACCGGCTGGGCATCGAGCTTGCCAACCTCCACCGTGTGCGTCCGCCTCATGAAGGCCTTGACTTCTTGCCGTTGCCATCGCCATCGCCTACACACCCAGCCATCCACCGTATTAGTGAATATCGCCGCTATCTTGGCGCAATTGATGAACCTCACCCGGTGCTGGAGTGGGCACTTAACTGGTTGGCTGACCAGGTGCCCCCCGCTGGCCCAGTTGTGCTTTGCCACAACGATTTCAGAACCGGCAATTACATGATGGACGGTGATCAGTTGACGGCAGTACTTGACTGGGAATTTGCGTCCTGGAGTGATCCGGCTGAAGACCTGGGTTGGCTGTGCTGCCGCAGCTGGCGGTTCGGTGCGAGCCATTTCGAGGTGGGTGGCGTCGGCCACCGTCATGACCTGTTGGAAAGCTACCGAGAAGCGTCCGGGCACCCGGTTGAGGCGTCCACCGTTAGTTACTGGGAAGTCATGGCTCTGGTGCGCTGGGCGATGATTGCCCTGCAGCAGGCTGAACGCCATCTTTCCGGCCAGCAGCGTTCACTGGAGCTGGTGCTCACCGGCCGCATGGTGGCCCAGATGGAATCAGACTTGCTGGATCAGATTCAGGAATTGGAGGCTACGTCATGATGCACCGCCCACTCCCTCAAGACCTGCTTGAAGAAGCGCGACGGGTGCTAAAGGAATCCGTGATTCCAGAGCTTGAGGGTCAGCGCAAATATGATGCCCTCATGGCGGTCAACGCTATCGGCATGGTGGCCCGTGAACTGACTGAAAATGACGGTGAGCAGGCGTCAGCCATCGAAAGTGACGTCCAGGATTTTGTGGCGCTCAATGCCTCGTCCCGTGCTGTTGATCTTGCAGTTGATAACCCGGAACAGGCGCTGGCCGACCTGATTCGTGCGCGTGATGTGTCGGTCGCTGACGCTACCCTGCAAGCCTTGCTGCGTGCGCTGACAGATGCGCGCCTGGCCGTCAATAACCCTGGCTACCTGAGGCGATGACTGATGACTTCTCATCCTGATTACAGCCATGACACGCCAATGAGCAAGTACGCCGACCTCGAGAAGACGGCCGCCAATTATTCGGCGCTGACACCGATCGGGCTACTGCAACGTTCCGCGCATATCTACCCGGATAAACCCGCTGTCATCGATGATGATGGTCAGATCAGTTATAAGGCACTGTACCGCCGTTGTTGCCAGCTAGGTCACGCCCTCAGCCGGCGCGGCGTCGCAGCAGGTGATACCGTGGCGGTCTTGTGCCCGAACAGTCACGAAATGTTGGAAGCCCATTACGGCATCCCTATGGCGGGTGCGGTCATTGTACCCATCAATATCCGCCTTGATGCGGCAACGCTTGCGTTTATCCTCACCCATAGCGAAGCCTGTGCGCTGATCTATGACACCCAGTGGGAAACCCTGGTCCAGGAAGCACTGGAACAACCTGATTCACCCTGGTTGTCTTCACTGCTTTGCGTGGCGGTCGAGCGTGACGGTGGTGAACATCAAGGCCATGCCAAGCTGAGCTATCAGGCACTGCTCGAGGAAGGTTCTGCAGACACTGGTTGGCGGCGGCCAGCGGATGAATGGGATCCCATCAGCCTCAATTACACCTCAGGCACCACCGGCAATCCCAAGGGCGCGGTATATCATCACAGAGGCGCCTATCTGGCGGCGCTGTCCAATGCCATGGCGTTTGACATGAATGCCGGCACGACCTACTTATGGACCCTACCGATGTTTCATTGCAACGGCTGGGGTTATGTCTGGGCAATCACCGCGGTGGGCGGCACCCATGTCTGTCTGCGAGAGATCGATCCACAGCAGATATATCAACGTATCGAAACCCATGGGGTGACTCATCTGTGCGGCGCTCCGGTGGTCATGAACATCCTGCTAGAGGATCTTGGCCAGCGTCAGCAGGTATTGAGTCATCCCACCCGGTTCGCCCTTGGCGGGGCGGCGCCGCCCAGCCGCGTGATTCGCCAGGCCGATGCCATCGGCTTTCAGATTACCCACCTTTACGGGCTTACCGAAACTTTCGGCCCCTCCGCGCTGTGCGTTGAGCAGCCGGCATGGCAGGCCCTGTCTGACGAACAGCGCGCGTTCAAGATGTCCCGCCAGGGAGTTGCCACTCTGGGGCTTGATGACATCAGCGTCCTGGACATGGATACCGGCGAACCAGTGCCCGCCGATGGCAGTACCCTGGGTGAAATCTGCGTGCGTGGCAATACCGTGATGAAAGGCTATCTGAAAAACCCGGCGGCCACAGCCGGAGCCTTCGCCGGCGGCTGGTTTCATACCGTGGACCTAGCTGTAACCCACCCTGACGGCTATGTCGAGGTTCGCGATCGGGCCAAGGACGTCATCATTTCTGGCGGCGAAAATATCTCAAGCCTTGAGGTCGAGGAAGTTCTGTATCGCCATCCCGAGATACGCGAAGCCGCCGTGGTTGCCATGGCCGATGATAAATGGGGAGAGGTGCCCTGTGCCTTTATTGATCCGGCCGACCACAGTGCGCTTCAGGCAGCAGACGTGATCACCTTCTGCCGTGATCACATGGCTAACTTCAAGGCCCCGCGCAAGGTGGTATTTGGTGCTTTGCCAAAGACGGTGACCGGCAAGGTCCGCAAGAACATTCTCAGGGATCGCCTGATCGAGGATGCCTCACGCACGGAAGCCACACCCAGGGATATCGACTCCCGATAACCACTGACACTATCAACAGGAGGATCTGATCGATGCCGAGCAGAGCGTTTTATAAACGCCACGGCTAACGCAACGATAACAATAAATTCCATGATCGGAAGCAGAAAGACCGAACGTGATAAACCACAGCCAGTGACAACAACGATAAGTACACAGGAGCACCATCATGCAAGCATTTTCCATCAAACCCCTTTTGATCGCGATGACGGCAGCCGGCACCTTGGGTGCTGCGACGATCAGTCAGGCAGAGGATCCGATCCGCATTGGCGGTATCTATATTCTCTCGGGCAGTGCAGCCACCTACGGCGAGTTTGCCCAGCGCGGCATTGATCTGGCAGTAGAAGAAATCAACGCCGATGGCGGGATTCTCGGTCGTGACATCGAGATGCTCTACGAGGACAGCCAGGGCAAGGCGTCAGTGGCCATACAGGCGGCCCGTAAACTCGTGTTTTCTGAAGATGCCGCCGCCCTGGTCGGGCTGGACAGCTCCGGCGTCGCCCAAGGCATGGTGCCGACCATGCCCTCACTCCATAAACCCTTGATCATCACCCACGCCGCCACCCCGGATGTCACCGGTGAGCTGTGTAACCCCTTTACCTACCGGATCAGCGTCAACGTGGCCCAGAACATGAAGGCCGCGGCCATGGTGGCCGCCGAGACAAATGCTACCAACTGGACCACGATCGGGCCTGATTACGCTTTTGGCTATCAATCCTGGGAGTTTTTCGGTGATTACCTCAAGGATATCAACCCCGACGTCAACCTGATGTCGGAAACCAACTTTCCGCGCTTTGGCGCAGAAGACTTCACCCCCTTTATTGATCGCGTCATGGATTCGGATGCCGAAGGCGTATTGATATCGGTATGGGGAGGCGATCTGGTCAACTTCATCCGTCAGGCCAACAACCGTGGCTTCTTTGATCAAGGGCTTGAGTTGATGTTCACGGTGGGGGCCGCCACCGAAGTACTCTCGGCGTTGGGTGACGAAATGCCGGAAGGCGTTCACCTTTCTACCCGCTATTGGTATGAAGGCTACGACAACGATCTCAATGAGCATTTTGTATCCGCGTATATGGATGCTTACGACAGCCCACCCAGCTATAACGCCCAAGGTGCCTACTCCGCCATCTATGCCTACAAGCAGGCAATGGAAGCCGCGGGCACTACCGACGGTAGTGCTGTTGCAGAGGCGCTCAGCGGAATGAGCATGGAGGCCGCCAACGGCACCGTGACCTTCCGTGAAGGCGATAACCAGGCCATGGTCAGCCCTAACTGGGGCGTTTCCGGACCGATGCACTCAGAGCACGGCATCCGCACTCTGACCAATCTGCAGATCTTTGAAGGCGAAAGCGTCGCTCGCTCAATCGAAGAAACCGGCTGCAAACTCTGAGCAAGTCTTCTCCTTAGCTGCCTGGGCGCCCAGGAAGGCGTCCTGGCCACGGTTTTCACTACTGAGGTGATCCATGTCTGGTTTCATAGCGGCGTTACTGAACAGCCTGGATATAGGGCTGTTACTGTTCATTATTGCGGTTGGTCTGAACATAGTGTTCGGCGTGCTCAACATCATTAACTTTGCCCATGGGGCGCTTTATATGCTGGGGGCTTACCTGGCCTTTACCCTGATCAATCTGGTTGGAATGCCGTTCTGGGCGGCGCTTCTGCTCGCGCCGCTCGGGGTGGCTGCACTGGCAGTCGTGATTGATCGCGTTCTGTTGCAGTTCATCTATTCCCGTGACATTTCCGACAGCTTGCTGTTGACCTTTGCGGTGCTGCTGATCATCAATGAGAGCGTCCGCCTGCTGTGGGGCAGTGGCATTCACGTTGTTAAGCCCCCTGAGATGCTGGCTGGCTCGGTTGAACTCTTGGGTAGTTCCGTGGCGACTTACAGTCTGTTTGTGATTGTGACCGGGTTGATTCTGCTGGCAGGCCTCTGGTACCTGTTCAACCGCACCCGGGTGGGCCGTATCATGCGTGCCGCCGCCCTTGATCGCGATATGGCCGAGGCACTTTGCATCAACACGCGTCTGGTGGTCACCGGGGTTTTCGCCTTTGGTGCCTGGCTGGCCGCTATGGGCGGTGTCATGGCCGCCCCCATGCGTGCGCTGGACCCTGGGATGGGCGACAAGATCATCATAGAGTCCTTCATCGTAGTGGTGATTGGTGGCCTGGGAAGCTTTCCAGGTGCCTTGATCGGTGCGCTTATTCTTGGTCTGATTCATGGCTTTGGTGGTCGCTATCTCCCTGAAGTTAACCTCCTGCTACCCTTTGTTGGCATGGCGCTGGTGCTGTTGTTCATGCCCAATGGCATCACCGGGAAGGGGAAAACCTCATGAAAAATACTCTTCTGATGGTGTTGCTGGCCGTGGTGATCGCGGGCCTTGTGGCAGTGCCCTGGATTGCCTCCTTTTTCTATGTGTTTATATTCACAGAGATTCTGATTCTTGGGCTGTTTGCCGTCAGCTTCAATCTCATTTTCGGCTATACCGGTATGTTGAGCTTTGGGCATGCGGCCTTCTTCGGGATCGGTACCTACGCTACTGCCCTTATCCTTATCCATCTTCAATGGCCGTTTTTGGCCTGTCTGCTGGTTTCGATGGGAGTGGCCGGCATGCTGGCGCTTGTGATCGGCTACCTCAGTGTGCGGCTCAATGAAGTCTATTTTGCCATGCTGACCCTGGCCTTCGGCATGATGGTGTTTGCCGCCGCCTACCAGTGGCGCTCACTGACCAATGGCAGTGATGGCCTGGCAGGTTTTACCCTGGGGAGTTTTGGTCTCGGGATTGATCTGATGCTGGTGGACCCTGCGGTTTACTATCAGGTGGTCCTGGTCCTGGTCGCGATGGCCAGCGTGGTGCTGTTCATGATCTCAAGAAGCTCATTCGGCATGATCCTCAAGGCGATCCGCCAGAACCCTGAACGGGTGGCGTTTGCGGGCCTGAATGTGCGCACCTATCGCCTGGCGGCCTTTGTGATTGCCGGCACCTTTGCAGGCCTGGCGGGCGGGCTGATGGCCCCGTTCCTGCGCGTTGCAAGCCCTGAGCTGATGCACTGGTCGATGTCTGCCGAGCCGATCCTGATGGCGATACTGGGCGGCACCGGCTACTTTCTGGGGCCCTTCATTGGTTCCGCCGTCTTTGTACTGCTGGAAACCTGGATCACCAGTGTTACCCAGTCCTGGATGCTGGTGCTCGGCATCATTCTGGCCCTGATGGTGATCTTTTTTCGCAAGGGGCTGCTTGGTACAGCCGTTGACTGGTGGATGGAGGTCAAAAAATGACAACGCCTTTATTGTCGATTGACAATCTGACCAAGCGCTTTGGCGGCGTAACGGCCGTATCCGGCATTAACCTTGAGGTAGCGCCCAAGGAAACCATTGCCATCATTGGCCCTAACGGCGCGGGCAAAACCACCTTCTACAACATGGTCTCCGGACGCATGATGCCCACTGAAGGGCGGATCACGCTCGATGGCACCGATATCACCGGGCTTGCCCCGCATAAGATCAGCCGGATGGGCGTGTCGAGGTCTTTCCAGATCAATAATATCTTCCCGGAAATGACGGTACGCGAAAATGTGGAAGTGGTGCTGACTGCCTACCACAGGCATAGCCGCCGGCTGTTCAATATTGCCGCGCGCAACACCGCTGTTCAGAAGGAAGCGATGGTCTATCTTGAACGGCTGGGCATCGACGGCCTCTACAATCAATTGGCTCAAGTGATCAGTTACGGCGATAAACGTCTGTTGGAGATAGCCATGGTGCTTGCCACTCAGCCCAAGCTTGTGCTCCTCGATGAGCCCACGGCCGGTATGACCCCGGATGAAACCCGGCGCACCACCCGCTTGATCAAGCATCTGGCCAGTGGCGGCGAGTACACCTTTCTGGTCACCGAACACGACATGGGGGTGGTGTTTGATCTGGCCGATCGGATACTGGTCATGCATCGGGGCGAAAAGCTGTTTGCTGGCACCCCCGAAGAAGTCAAGCATCACCCTGAGGTTCGTAGCGCCTACCTTGGCGAAGAAGAAGACGAAGCGGTTGAGGAGGCCAGCCCATGATGCTCGATGTACGCAATATCCAGACCTTCTATGGTGAAAGTCAGGCATTGCAAGGGGTCACCCTCCAGCTTGAAGAAGGTGAGACCGTTTGCATACTGGGTCGCAATGGCGCCGGCAAGAGTACAACGCTGAAAAGTATTGTCGGGCTGACGCCACCGCGTTCAGGTGAGGTGATTCATGCAGGTACCCCGATACAGGGACAACCCCCTCATCGTATTGCCCGGGGAGGCATTGGTTATGTGCCCGAGGATCGGCGTATTTTTCCGGGGCTGACGGTACGCGATAACCTGGAGGTGGCGGCCTATCGTCGTAAAGGTACTGCCGCCCACTGGACAGTCAAGGGGATCCTGGATAAATACGAGATGCTCGGCGAGCGCGCTGATCAGGATGGAGCGACGCTTTCCGGAGGCCAGCAGCAGATGCTGGCGGTAGCCCGCTCGCTGATGATCCAGCCATCGCTGTTGCTGCTTGATGAGCCCAATGAGGGGCTGGCCCCTGTCATCGTGAAGCAGATAGGTGAGCTGATCGACGATCTGAGCCATACCACCACGATATTGTTCACCGACCAGAGCGTCAGGTTTGCCCTTAAACATGCCCAACGCGCCTACATACTTGAAAAAGGCCAAGTGGCGCATGCCTCAAGCAGTGAGGCACTGCGAGCCGATCAGGCAACCCAGGACCGCTTCCTGTCGGTAGCATGAAACGCAAGGCCCCTCAGGGGGCCATCATGCACGCCATAGCATAAGGAGACGCGCAGCGTGGCTTACAATACTGGACCCAGCAATCAAAATGGCTCAGACGCAAGAGGCAATCTTGATGCCCCTAAAATCGAGCATTATGAGGCCTTTCGGCAAGAGCTTAGTTTGTCCAAGGAAGATGTGATCCGTGACGTCTATCGCCAGAACCAGGACAGGATCAGCATCAAGAAGGAGGCCACCGCGGTCAAGAACCTGACTCGGATCATTGATTCAACCCTGCGCCTTGCCAACTCAAAAGGCTTTCATGCAATGACCCTGCGTGACCTCTGTGCCGATGCGGACATGAGTATGGGTGGGCTCTATGCCTACATTCGTAACAAGGATGACCTGATTCATCTGATACAGAGCCATGGTTTTGTGCTGACTCGCTGGACGCTGCTTCACTATACCAACGGCATTCAAGAGCAACGCAGCCGCCTGTTTGCAGCGATCAAAGCGCATCTTTACCTAAGTGAGATGATGCGAGCCTGGTTCTATTTTTCGTATATGGAAGCGAAAAGCCTGCCCGCGGAAGAAAAGCGCGACGCCATTGCGATTGAACTCGAAATCGAGGCGATTTTCCTGGGCATGATTGAAGATGGCATACAGGCTGGAGTGTATCAGGCACGCAATGTTCGCCTGGTAGCCTCAATGATCAAGGCCCTACTTCAGGACTGGTACCTGAAGCGCAGAAAGTATCGCGACCAGAACGTAGCGGTCGATGACTACGCCGTGTTTGTCAGAGACGTGGTAGAAAGCTACCTGCTCTGACTGCACCGACCAACCCTTTCTTACAAGAGGTGTTTCATGGCTCATTCAACCCACCAGGTATCTAGCGAGTTTCCCTTGCTGCGCGAAAATGCCTACCTGAACGGCCAATGGGTGCTCGCCGAAACCGGCGCGTGTTTTGCGGTGATCAACCCGGCCACCGGCGAGACGCTGGCGAATGTGCCAGACATGAACCAGGCCGACACATGTCGGGCGATAGACGCAGCTACCGCCGCCTGGCCAGCGTGGCGAGCGCTCACCGCCAAAGAGCGGGCAGGGCTGTTAAGGCGTTGGTTTGATCTGATCATGGCCAATCAGGAAGCGCTCGCCCGGTTGATGACGGCTGAGCAGGGCAAGCCGTTGAAAGAAGCACGGGGCGAAGTCGCCTATGGCGCCAGCTTTGTTGAATGGTTCGCAGAAGAAGCCAAACGCGCCTATGGTGATGTCATCCCAGGCCACGGCCCTGACAAGCGGATCATGGTCATCAAGCAGCCTATCGGGGTGGTGGCCGCCATCACCCCATGGAACTTCCCGATTGCGATGATGACCCGCAAGGTTGGGCCGGCCCTGGCAGCCGGCTGCCCCGTGGTGGTAAAGCCTGCTGAAGACACCCCGCTTTGTGCATTGGCACTGGCTGAACTGGCCGAGCAGGCCGGCATTCCCCCCGGTGTGCTCAACGTGGTGACCTGCTCAAAAGCGCAGGCGCCCGACATAGGCAAGACGCTGACCACCCACCCCGAGGTCCGCAAGGTCACCTTTACGGGCTCCACTCCGGTGGGCAAGCTGTTGATGTCTCAGGCCAGCAGTACCGTTAAAAAAGTCAGCCTGGAACTGGGTGGCAATGCGCCCTTTATCGTCTTTGACGATGCTGACCTTGATGCGGCTGTGGCCGGCCTGATGGCATCAAAGTACCGCAACACCGGGCAAACCTGCGTGTGCGCCAACCGAGTATACGTGCAGTCTGGCGTGTACCAGGCATTCAGTGAAAAACTCGCTGACGCCGTGGCCAAACTGGTAGTGGGCGCCGGCCTTGAGGGCGACACCGACCAAGGGCCCCTGATCAATCAGGCCGCGCTCGACAAGGTCAAAGCGCATGTTCAGGACGCCACCGACAAGGGCGCAAGCATACTGTGTGGCGGCACCCCCCAGAGCCTGGAAGGTCTTGCCGGGTGTTTTTACACCCCCACCATACTCACAGGCGTCACCCAGAATATGCAGATTGCCAAGGCCGAGACTTTTGGCCCGGTTGCACCACTGTTTCAGTTCGAGACTGAAGCCGAGGCCGTTGCCATGGCCAACGACACCGAGTTTGGCCTGGCGGCCTATTTCTACAGCAACAACGTGCAACGCATAGGGCGCGTCGCTGAGGCCCTGGAAACCGGCATAGTAGGCATCAACGAGGGCATCATTTCCACCGAAGTAGCCCCCTTTGGCGGCATCAAGGAAAGCGGGCTGGGCCGCGAGGGTTCCCACTACGGGCTGGATGAATTTATGGAACTGAAATACCTGTGTATGGGCGGCATGCAGTGACTATGTCGTATGCAGTGTCATGTCAGGGAGAAGGTGCTTTTGTTGGCCAAGCGGAAAGGCTTGCATGAAACAGTAATTTCTCTGGTAAAGGCTGCTAAATGGAGACGTTCGCTGCAATGAACGTCTCCTCTACTGAGATACAACACAATCCAGGTGTTTAGTCCTCTAAAACCAACAATGGGTTTTTAACATTGTTGACGCTACCGTTGTGGTGGGCCCGACAGCCACAGCACCGCCAACGGCAGCACAACCAATCCAGGCGTTTCACCGCCGACCGCGGCATCAGCGAAAAATGACAAGGCCCTTCGCGGTTGTTTCCATCTAAGTGCTCATTCATCACAAGCCTTCTATACAGCTAATGACGATATTGTTCGCTGGCGCACAGGCAACTCTGAATTTGCGCAAGCGCTGTGCGAAGCAGGTGATGCTGCCGGGGACTTTTGTGCTTCTTCCTTATGCGTGTAGGAAGATTGGCTTTCCTGCAGCGGCAAGAACACCAAGATCAACATGGAATCCCGTTAAAAGCACGCGGGAATGACGGGGTGGCGTTGATGAATCGGTGGTAAGCATCATCAACGCCTCTTTATTCATCCCCTTGCTGATCTTCTTCATGCCAGCGTTCAATGCTGCGCTTGTCATCCGGCAGGCGGACGATGTCGCCGAGTTGCAGGTCGTGGTGGCTTTCCTTGCGTTTGCCGCTGGGGGTGATGAGAGCCACAACGCTGGCGACGCTGACGCAGTCATCCTCGCGGTAGGTTTCTACCTTGACGCGCACATTGCAGCCTTTGTAGCGGGCGGAAAGGATCTCGCCCGGGTAAGGGGTGTCGGGGTTGAGGTTGGCGGTGACGCTGTCGCCGTCGGTGGGGTCCCATTCGATGTGCTTGTGCATGGTTATTTCCTTGGCTGGAAAGAGTGTGAAGTCCGCCAGGCTGGTGGCTGATTGAAAGCGTCAGGCTGCGCGGTTGGCCTTACCTACACACTAGAGCACATCCGGATTAGGGGAAAGAGGAGGCGTCAAGGGCCTGGTCGTCACTTCTGCAAGCCTTTTGCACTTATATGGTGCAATATGGGTTTTATCTGTGCTTTTTTGGTGCGTTAATACTGGGATGGGTCGCCTTTTAGTGGCATTTAGGCGTTGGGAAATACGTTTTGCTCTTTTATGTGGCATTGAGTGATTTTGAAAAAGCGGATAAATATCATCTAAAACAGGAGTTTATTTTTTTATACCCTTTATTGGTGCGTGGTTGGCATACAACCTGCATTATAAATGTCAGCGGCTAAGGTCATAGGCAGCGGATGCCTGGACGTGCTAAAACAGTAGCCGATTTAACTTTGCACCGCGTTTGGCCTGTTCTGCGTCTTGCCTGAAGCTTCAGGTAATACGCAAGGTACCAACAGGTGCCCAGATACGCTCAGTTACGCCTAAACCGGAGGACACCATGTCAACCAAGACAATTGCACTCATCGAAGAACACGACATCAAGTGGGTCGACCTGCGTTTTACTGATACGCGCGGCAAGGAACAGCACGTGACGATTCCTGCGCGTGACGTGGATGAAGAGTTTTTTGAAAATGGCCAGATGTTTGATGGTTCCTCCATCAATGGCTGGAAAGGCATCAACGAATCCGACATGATCCTGCGCCCGGAAGACGGTTCAGCGTACCTGGATCCCTTCACCGAAGACGCTACCCTGGTGCTGCGCTGCGATATCATCGAGCCGGCCACCATGCAGGGCTACGATCGTGACCCGCGTTCTATTGCCAAGCGCGCTGAAGCCTATCTGCAGTCTACCGGCTTGGGCGATACCGCCTTCTTTGGCCCGGAGCCTGAGTTCTTTATCTTTGATGAAGTACACTGGAAGGCCGATATTGAAGGCGCCATGTACAAGATCTCTTCAGAAGAAGGTGCCTGGTCAACTGACCGTCAGGTGGAAGGCGGCAACCTGGGCCACCGCCCGCGTGTCAAAGGCGGCTACTTCCCGGTTCCCCCGGTGGATAGCTTCCACGATATTCGTAGTGCCATGTGCAATACCCTGGAAGCGATTGGCCAGTCGGTAGAAGTGCATCACCATGAGGTGTCCAACGCCGGCCAGAACGAAATCGGCGTCAAGTTCAACACCCTGGTGAAGAAGGCCGACGAAGTTCAGGAAATGAAGTATGTGATCCACAACGTGGCACATGCCTATGGCAAGACGGCCACCTTCATGCCCAAGCCGATCGTGGGTGATAACGGCTCCGGCATGCACGTTCACCAGTCGTTCTGGAAAGAAGGTCAGAACCAGTTCGCCGGTGACGAGTACGCGGGCCTGTCTGAAATGGCGCTTTACTACATTGGCGGCATCATCAAGCACGCCCGTGCCCTGAACGCCTTTGCCAATGCCTCAACCAACTCCTACAAGCGTCTGGTGCCGGGCTTTGAAGCGCCGGTCATGCTGGCCTACAGCGCCCGCAACCGTTCCGCGTCCATCCGTATCCCGTATACCGCCAGCCCGAAAGGCAAGCGTGTCGAGCTGCGTTTCCCTGACCCGACCGCCAACCCCTACCTGTGCTTCTCAGCCATGCTGATGGCCGGTATCGATGGTATCAAGAACAAGATCCATCCTGGCGATGCCATGGACAAAAACCTCTACGACCTGCCGCCGGAAGAAGGCAAGGCCGTGCCGACCGTTGCGCACAGCCTGGATCAGGCGCTGGAAGCCCTCGATACTGACCGCGCCTTCCTGACTGAAGGTGGCGTGTTCACCGATGAAATGATCGATGCCTACATCGAACTGAAAATGGAAGACGTCGAGCGTATGCGTATGGCCACGCACCCGATCGAGTTTGACATGTACTACAGCTGCTAAGCACCTTGCTGATATAAGCACTGATGCTGAACTAAGCTGCTATGATCACCCAGGGGGCATAACCCGACGTGATCCGTTATAAACCCCGCCTCGGCGGGGTTTTTTGTTAGGGGGCGGTAATGGCCAAACACACAGCAGAAAAGCAATGGCAGCGGCTTTGCGCGGGAGTGCTCGGGGCGGCCTTGCTGGTTGGAGCGCCATCGCTGGCAGCCCAGGCGGTTTATCGGGTGGTGGATGAGCAAGGCCGCGTCACCTTTACCGATAACCCGGCGCGGGGTGGTGAAGCTGTGGAGCTGGCGCCGCTGCCGGGTGTCGCTTCGTCATCACCGGCTTCTGAGCCATCAGGCAAGCCTGCTCCCGGCCCGCCCTTCATGCCTTATGATCGCTTTACCATAGCCTATCCTGCCCATCAGGCGCGATTAAATAGCGCTGCCACAGCGGTCGAGATTGATCTGAGCCCGGCGCTGCGTGACGACCACCAGCTGCGTTTGCGCCTTAATGGTGAAATCAACCAGAGCGCGATGCACAGCGAGGCTTTCTGGATGGCCAATCTGCCTGCCGGCGTGCACCAGCTTCAGGCTGAATTGCTGGATGCCCAGGGGCGGGTGCGCCATCAGACCCCGATGGTGCGGTTTCATGTTGCACCATAATGGTGCTTTAGTGGGCGCATCATGGCGGGCATTCTGGTCGCGAACAGCCCGTGTAAGCGCGGCCAGCCCTGGCTTAACGCTGTGTCAGTAAGCTGCGCCAGGTTGGCGCGCTTTTTGCAGTTCCATCACCATGCCACTCGATCACAGGTAGTGATATGTACCAACGCTTGCTTGACCACCTCACCACTGCCGTTTTGCTCCTGGATGGCAAGCTGCAGGTGCGGTGGATGAACCCGGCAGCAGAAGCCTTGCTGGCGGTGAGTATCAGTCGTGTGATGGGGTCGCGGTTGGAGGGGCTGCTGGGCGAGGAGGAGGCGATTGAGGATGTCCTGATCAAGGCCCGTGATGCCTTTCATCCCTTTACCCAGCGCGAGGCCCGGGTCATCCCGATGAGCGGTGAGCCATTGACAGTGGACTACACCGTGACACCGCTGTCCGCCGATGAGCTGCTGCTGGAAATTGAGCCTCGTGACCGGCTGATGCAGATTTCCCGTGAGGAAGCGCTGACGACCCGCCAGGAAACCATCAAGGTGCTGGCCCGCGGCCTGGCCCATGAGGTGAAAAACCCGCTGGGCGGCATTCGCGGCGCAGCGCAGCTGCTGGAGCGGGATCTTTCTGATCCGGGGCTGAAGGAATTTACCCATATTATTGTTGAAGAAGTTGACCGCCTGCGCGATCTGGTGGATTCCATGCTGGGACCCAATCGCATGGTGAAGCACTCACCGGTCAATATTCATAAGGTACTGGAGCGGGTGCGTGCCTTATTGATTGCCGAGCACCCCCAGGTGCGTATTGAGCGTGACTATGATCCCAGCCTGCCGGACCTGTCCGGTGACGAGGCCCAGCTGATCCAGGCGATCCTCAACGTGGCCCGTAATGCGGTTCAGGCGATGAACGATGCCAGTGTGCAGGCGCCCAGGCTGGTATTACGCACCCGGGCACGGCGACAGTTTACCCTGGGCGCCGAGCGGCACCGGCTGGTGTGCGATGTGGGCATCATTGATAACGGGCCGGGGGTGCCGGACAGTCTCCAGGAAACGCTGTTTTTCCCCATGGTGTCCGGGCGCGCTGAAGGTAGCGGCCTGGGGCTGTCGATCGCCCAGTCGATCCTGCACCAGCATCAGGGGCTGATCGAGTGCGAGTCCCGGCCTGGGCGGACGGAGTTTCGTTTACTGATTCCCCTGTTTATGGATGGCCCGGCCTGATGGGGCCATCTACTGATTTGTTGGTTGATTTCACCGGAGAAGCGCCATGACTGAAGTTCACTCGACCGATGTTGCTCGTGTGGTGATTGTGGACGATGACCGCGCGATTCGCTGGGTACTGGAGCGCGCCCTGGCGCAGCCTGATCTGGACGTTGAATGTATCGAGCGTGCGGATACGGTGCTGGAGCGCCTGATTGCCGAGCCGCCGGATGTGCTGGTGACCGATATCCGCATGCCGGGGATTGACGGCCTGGATCTGATGGCCAGGATCCGTGACGCCCACCCGGATCTGCCGGTTATCGTGATGACCGCCCACTCGGATCTGGACAGTGCCGTCGCCTCCTATCAGGGCGGTGCCTTTGAATACCTGCCCAAACCCTTTGATGTTGATGAAGCCCTGGCGCTGGTGCGCCGGGCGGTGGCCCATGCCCGCGAGCGCCAGCAGCCGGTCAGCGTGCCGGAAGGCCTGAACGCGGAAATCATTGGCGAAGCCCCGGCCATGCAGGAGGTGTTTCGCGCCATCGGGCGGCTGTCGCATTCGCATATTACCGTGCTGATCAACGGTGAATCTGGCACCGGCAAGGAGCGGGTGGCCCAGGCGCTGCATCAGCACAGCCCGCGTTCGGGCAAGCCGTTTATTGCCCTGAATATGGCGGCGATTCCGCGTGATCTGATCGAGTCCGAGCTGTTCGGCCACGAAAAAGGCGCCTTCACCGGTGCCGCGGCCCAGCGTCAGGGCCGCTTTGAACAGGCCAACGGCGGCACTCTGTTTCTGGATGAGATCGGTGACATGCCCGCCGAAACCCAGACGCGCTTGCTGAGGGTGCTGGCGGACGGTGAGTTCTACCGGGTCGGGGGGCATACGCCGGTGCGGGTTGATGTGCGGATTATTGCTGCCACCCACCAGAACCTGGAATCGCTGGTGGAAGACGGGCGTTTCCGCGAGGACCTGTTCCATCGCCTTAACGTGATCCGGGTGCATTTACCTTGCCTGTCAGAGCGGCGCGAGGATATTCCCCGCCTGACCCGGCACTTCCTGGCCGAAGCGGCCAAGGAGCTGTCAACGGATATCAAGGTGCTGACACCCGAGGCGGAAGCCCATCTGACCCATCTGCCCTGGCCGGGCAATGTGCGCCAGCTGGAGAACATCTGCCGCTGGCTGACGGTTATGGCCTCCGGGCGGGAAATACTGGTGGAAGACCTGCCGCCCGAGCTGCGCGATGCGGATACCCTGGAAGGTACCCTGCACGGGGACTGGCGCAGTGCCTTTCGCAGTTGGGCCGATCAGGCCCTGGCAGAGGGGCATACGCACCTGCTGGAAGAAGCCGTGCCCGATTTTGAACGCATCCTGATCGAGACGGCGTTAAAACACACCGGTGGGCGCAAGGGCGAGGCCGCCGAACTGCTGGGCTGGGGGCGCAATACCCTGACGCGCAAACTCAAGGCGCTGCTGCCCGCGCTGGCGGATGAATAATGGCTGGTGGCAAAGCATGGGTCAAAAAGTATGCTGCAAGGCAGGCTCGCTTTCCCAGGTGCCGCGTTGGGTGTCGCCATCGTTGAGTACAACGTAACTGGCGCTTCCCCAGTGGCGCAGGCCGCGCACCAGGCGCATGGCGGCTTGCGGCGTGGGGGCGCTGATGATGCCCAGCTGGGTGCCGGGTTGACGCCATAGCGTCCCGTCAGGGGCGTCTTGCGGCTGTTCTGCGGGGGGTTGAGCCTGGGCTTCAAGGCCTTGGTCGTCCCACCACTTTGCAATCTCATCCGGCGTACCGATCACCCACAGCGGGGTGGTCGTCAGGTCATCCGGCAGGCTGTCGAGTTCAGTAGCGCCACGCGGCAGGGGCAGCTCCTGGAAGGCACCCAGGCGCAGCCAGCGGGTCTCTGTGGCCAGGCTCAGCTCGCGCAGGGTTTCCGGCGCGTTGGGCAGTTGTCGCAACACCTGGTAATCCGGGTCGATGACCATGCGGGTGGGGCGTTCACGGGTATCGAGAGTGAAACGCTCGCTGGCCGTTTCCAGGTTGAGCCAGGTGCGATCGGTCTCTCCTTGCGCATAGTGAATGTCTACCGGAAGTCGCAGCGGCCATCGCCGTTCCTCATCGTCATGGCGGTCATGCTGGCGCGCCGTCTGGCTCAGGTTGAACGTGACCCTGTAACCCTCTGGCGTTTCTTCCAGGCGGGGGGTGTTCATGCCCAGCGTCGGGCGGCCGGGTTGCGCCACCCAGGCGTCAAAGAACCCGCCCAGCGCCTGGCCGGAAGTGTCTTCAAAAGCGTCTTGTATAGCCTGCCAGTTGGCCTGCCCGAAACGATGCTGGTCAATCAGTTGGCGCAATGCGCTGTCAAAGGCCGATGTGCCTATCTGCGCTTCGAGCATATGAAAGAGCATGGCGCCGTGCTGGTAGCCAATCAGGCGGTCCTGGGGCTGGCGCTGGTAGCCAAAGTCTTGCAGGGCCAGATGGTCGGCATCCGGCAGGGCGTTAAGGTCGGTCAGCCAGCGTTGGCGCAGAGCGCCTTCTTCGCCTTTTTGTGCCGCCATGGCGTAGTCGGCCAGGTAGGTGGTCAGGGCTTCGCTCCAGTTACCCTGGCCCGGTGTGGCCTGTATGGCGGTGCCCCACCAGCCGTGCATCAGTTCATGAGGCAGCGAGGTATGCGGAATAAAGGGCAGCGCGATGACCTGCTCGCCCAAGAGGGTGAAACCGGCAAAGGCAAAGCCGATGGGGCGCGATGAGGCGGCCATGGTAAAGCTTGAATAGGGGTAAGGGCCGAGACGCTGCTGAAACAGCAGCAGAGCACGCTCGGCGGCGTCCAGATAAGTATCGGCAAAGCCAGCGCTTAGCCTCTCCGGGAACAGGGTGCGAAGCGTGACACTTTCAGTGCCGTCGCCGGCAATGTCACGGGTTGCTGCCTGCCAGCGACCGGCCGCGAGCGATAACTGCCGGGCCTGGGGGTGAGCAAATCGTGATTGGCGCTGGTTGTCTTGGCTGGCGGTGCCCAGCCAGTGGCCGCTGACAACGGTTTCGATACTGTCCGGGGTGGAAACCTCAATGTCGGCGGCAAAGGGCGCACTGGTATCCAACCTTGGGTACCAGGCCAGCTGACCGGGTAGCCAGAGGTTATCTTCAGACCAATAGCCGCCGCCAGGCAGCTGAGCCGGAAGCTGGCCTGACCAGCTCAGGGTGATCGGTGACTGCGGGGCAGGCGCCTCAAGCCGATAGCGGCCTGAGCCGGTCTCTTCCCACTCAAGCGGTTCTTCAGCCTGTTCGGCCCGCTCAAGGTTCAGGCCGGAGGCCAGTGTGAAGGTGAGTGGCTCGGCATCGCTATCCTCGGGCAGACGAAGCACCAGGGTGCCGCTGATCGAGCGCTCTCCCGGGTCCAGGGCTACCTGAAAAGATTTCTCGATATCTGCCTGTGGTGCTGGCGCTGTCGCCAGGGCGCCTGTCGTCCACAGGCCGGCCCACACCCCCAGGCTACACAACAGGGCAAACAGCCTCATCGGGTTACCTCAAGGGTGCAGCGGGTGGAAAACGTACCAGTATCTCCTGGCGGCTGCCGTCACGCAGGATCTCCAGGGGCAGCAGGGTGCCCGGTGCCTGACGCTGAACGGTGGCAATCAGTTCCCCCGGGGCACGTACCTCCTGCCCGGCAGCCTGCGTCACTGTATCGTCTGGCTGAAGCCCGGCCTCATGGGCCAGGGAATCTTCTCGGATGGCAACAATACTGACGCCATCCTCACCCGGTGCAATCTGCACGCCCAGGCGGGGCGGTGGTGTCTCTGCGG
Source organism: Halomonas sp. BLK-85 (assembly GCF_044792155.1). Taxonomy (NCBI): domain Bacteria; kingdom Pseudomonadati; phylum Pseudomonadota; class Gammaproteobacteria; order Oceanospirillales; family Halomonadaceae; genus Halomonas; species Halomonas sp. BLK-85. The sequence continues at coordinate 2,790,365 of NZ_CP087731.1, read as the reverse complement.
CCGCTTCATCGCCCAGCAGATAAAGCACATCCGCCAGCTGGCTGTCAGGCGGCTCGCAGGCTTCCAGGGGGGTGGGCATCAGCGACAGCGTATCGGTGATGTCCATGGCCTCCAGCTGGTAGGGAACACCGTCGCCGTATGCCAGGTGGCCCACGCCCATCAGCCCGACCACCAGGGTGTCATCGTCAACGGCGGAAGCCAGGCCATCGGCCATGGCGGCATCCCAGGTCAGCTGGGCGTTAAGGAAGGTCTCAAAGGCGTTATCACCTTCTTGATCTTCATTCCCATGGCCCTCAGCGCCCATGCTGGTGGGGTGCATCTGGAAGCTCTGTTCCAGGCGCTGGCGGTAAGCGTCGCTGGCGGGCGCCGGCGCTTCGATGTTGAAACGCTGCTCGGCGCTGACGGCATCGAACCCCTCGGTGGCCAGCCGGCGGCGCAGCTCCGGCTTGATGTTGATGGCCAGCAGCGGAATCTGCTGCATACGGGCAAAATGCAGGATGGGCAAATAGAGGTCAGGGTCGAAGCCCCAGGCCTCTTGCCATTGGCTCTGCTGGAGAAACTGCGCCTCGGACAGCTCACCCGCCACCCAGGCATCCAGGGCCGGCTGGGCGTCACGCGGCAGCATTTCCAGCCCTATGGCCATCTTGTCGCGGTGGGCGGCCAGCCCCGCCAGGGTATGCAGCTGCCAGCGATGGTGGCTCATCCTGTCATGGTATTCCCCCAGTAGCACGACATCCTGGTCGGCGGCCTGTTCAAACAGGCTGTTCGCCGTAACGGCTTGCCCGCCCTGCCACCATTGGCCGGGGTGAGCACACTGGTCACTGTCTGTGGCGGCAAGCGATATGCCGGAAACACTCGCCAGTGGTACGAGCCATAAGGCGCGTAAGGCAGGGGCTAGGCGCAACATGGGCTCAGTCCTGGGCTTTGAGTTTATTGATTTCAGCCAGCAGGGCGTTGGCTTCCTCGGTCAGGGTGGCATTGGCGCGCATATCGCCATTGCGGGAGGCCTGCATGGCCTCTTCGAGTTTCTTCTCGTACTGCTGCTGTAGCTTCTTGGCGGGGTCTTTCTTGAATAAACCGAACATGGTTCACCTCCGTATGTGTGTATATTATTTGTAGAGGTTTTGTTTGCCTATGTCTAACGTTATCGGGTCTTTTTTGCGCTTTCAAACCAGTTTTCAGCGGCTGTCGTCGCTCAGGCACTGCTTCAGAAAGGCATCAAAGTCGCCAAGAATGGTCGGCATACTGGCGTGCAGGCGGTGGCCGTCATCAACCATGCGTAGGGGAAGGTGCTGCTGTCGGGCAATGTCGATGACCGGGCCGGGCGGCACAATGTCATCCTGCCAGCCGTGAATGATATGCGTATGGCAGGGCTGCAGGGTGGGGGAGGTTTGTGGGTAGTCGGGCAGACCCAGCGCCGGCGCCAGCATGAAACAGCCGCGGGTCTTGTAGCGCGCGCAGACCATGGCGCTTAACCAGCCGCCGAGGCTGGAGCCTGCCATCACCCAGTCGGTGGCCGGTTCGGAACGGGCATCCAGAGTGGCATACAGGTGTTCCAGCCGGGTAGCCGGGTCTGGCATGTTGCGGTAATCCATCACCACCGCCTCGCAGTCATCAAGCGTCTCTATCACGCCTTTCAGGGCCTGCATCTTCATGGCATTTGGCCCGCTTTCAAGGCCGTGGGACAGGTAGACAGTCAGCATCGCGTATTCCCTCGGTCAATGGTTCAATCCGCATCAATGAAACATTAACGTTTTTACCGCTGAAATGCGCGTCCTGCCCGTCATTCACACCAGTCGCTTGTGCAAGAAAGCCTCAACCCATTATCGCCAGGCTCAACAACGCAAACCCATAGCCCATTACGGCGCCAGCCAGCACATCGCTGACATAGTGCAGCCCCAGCCCAACCCGGGAAATAGCGATCAGCACCGCCAGAGGAATCACAATGGGCAGCAGCCAGGGGGTGTGTGCCGCCACCAGCAGCGAAAACATGACGGCATGCATGGTATGGCCGCTGGGGAAGCTGTAACGATCCCTGGCCGGTTCGCTGCATTGAATGCCACCGCAGTAGGTAATAAAGGGCCGCTCGCGACACAGGCGTGTCTTGACAAGGCGGTAGACGCCTATCGCCACCAGTGCCGTCACGGTGTACTGCATCAGGCGCAGGCCACCGTCAGGGACCAGCCAGGGTTGAGCAATGATCAAGGCCACCCAGACGGGCCAGTCGCCCAGTTTGCTGGCCGCCTGCAGGGTCAGCCGCCAGGGGCGAAACAGGGAGAGTCGGGTGGCCCGCTGGCAAAACTGCCATTCAATCAGGTCCAGACGGTCAAACACGCCAAGAAGCCGAGGTCGCATGATGCATCTCCTGAGTTTGATGGAGGTGGTTAATAAACTGGCTGGCAATACCCGGCCAGCTTTGTTCACGAGCGCGCAGGCGGGCCATACGTCCATAGCGGGCATAGTCTGCCGGGTGCTGGCAAAGGCTGACCGCCGCCTGACAGAAAGCGTCAGCATCACCAACGGGCAGGGTCAGGCCGTTATGGCCGCTTTGAATCAGGGTGGCACTCGCCGCCTGGCGGTAGGCAATGACTGCCAGGCCGCAGGCCATGGCTTCTGTGACCACGTTGCCCCAGGTTTCCGATAGCGACGGGAACACAAAGATATCGGCACTGGCGTAGTAGCGGGCAAGCGCCTGCTGATGGATAAAGCCGGTAAAGTGTGCGTTGGGCAGCTGCGCTTCCAGCTGCTGACGTGCCGGGCCATCACCCACGACGACAAACGCCATGTCCGGGCGCACATTGGCCATGGCCTGGTAGGCTTCCTGCAGCAGCGTCAGGTTTTTTTCAGCGGCCAGCCGCCCCACATAAAGCGCAACGGGTTGGTGTTCGTTCACCCCCCATTGCTGACGCAGCACGGGGTCGCGCAGGCTGGGTGCAAACTGCTGGCTGTCAATGCCCCGGGCAAGCACCTCTACCCGTTGGATGCCGGCAGTGCGCATGGCGCGTGCCTGAGGCTCGGTGGGCACCAGGTTAAGGGAGCAGGCGTTGTGGAAGTAACGCAGGTAGCGCCGGGTCAGCCAGGTCAACATGCCCAGCCCATAATCACCGCAGTAGTGATCAAAATTGGTATGCCAGCCGGCAATCAGCGGTATGCCCAGGCGTCGCGCTGCCTGGCGAGCTGCCCAGCCTAGTGGCCCCTGGGTGGCGAGGTACACCACATCGGGGCTGTTCGCCTGCATAAAGCGCTGCAGCCGTTGGGGGGTCGTCAGGCCGATCTGTACGTCACGATAGCCGGGTAGCGACACAGGCGTTACCTGCATCTCAGCGTTCACAGGCACCTGGCGTGAAGCCACGGGCTGCTCACCAGGCAGGGGGGCAGGGCGTGGGCGTACCAGATCAATCTTGATGCCCTGCTGATCTAGCTCCCGGCTCAGTCTGGCCAGGGTATGGGCAACGCCATTGATTTCCGGTAACCAGGTTTCGCTGACAATACACAGCCGCATGCGCGTCGCTCTGTTGTTTGGTATGCCTGCAGCATGGCGTACAACAATGACATGCCCACTACATTGAGATGAACAAGCAATGACAGCACTGGCTGGTAGGTACTAATTCAGGGAAGGGAAAATAAAAAAGCCGGTGCAAGTGCACCGGCCAACCCATCAAAACGTCACCATTCTGATAGAAACGTCGAAACAGTCTTCCTACATCACACCCCGCCCGGAGCAGAGCGGGTCATACACGATCAGAACTTGACGCGCATACCGGCCAGGTAGCCCATGTCGCTGCCATCAAGATCGGTGTTCTTGATTTCAGCAAAAACACGCACGTTGCTTTGCGTCGGGAACTTGTAGGTAATGTTGCCGTAGTACTCCATGAAGTCTTCTTCATTGACACTATTGTCATATGACGTATCAGTTACGCCGAATGCAACTGTGGTATCACTGTTGGCCGCAAAGCTGGCGGCCAGGTTGTACTGTGACGCGTTGAGCTTGTTGGTTTCTTCATCACTATCTGAGGAGCTGTAATCAGCTCCGAGCTCGAACATGCCAAAGTCATAGGCAGCGCTGATACCGTAAGTGTCGACACCATTACCGCCGTCACCGTTTGCTTCGTTCCATTGCTGAAAACCAGCGCCCAGTTCCAGGCCGTTAATTTCAGTCAATGCAAACAGGTCAAAGTGACTATCGTTTGCCTTGTCAGAACCCCTGGCGGCCATTTCGTAAGACGCCATCAGAGTCACTGTGTCGAAGTCAGCTTCAACGTGAATAACGTCATCACCGCTGGTGGCTACGGCATCGAAACGGTCGCCGTCAGCTTCATCCAGTTCAATGGATTTCTCAACACCGAACTCATCACCTGCCGTGGGGCGCTTACCCACTGAGACGGCAATGTTGTTGAACGCCATACCAACGTAAGCTTCTTCAAGGTCCGCTTCGCCGTCATCATCATTGGCGATACCCTTGAAGTCAAAATCCATCTGACCAAACGCCGTCATATCGTCATTGAGTTCATAGCTGACAGAGTTCTTGATCTCCAGGTCGTCAAACTCGATATCAGAATCTTTATCTTCGCCGGCTTTTTGACGAAGCTGCACCTGAAAGTCACCGTTAACTTCGTATGTCAGGCCATTGTTGTCATAAACAGTTACCGCGTGGGCAGATGATACAGACGCCAGAGATACAGCGAGAGCGAGTAGTGTCTTTTTCATGGTTAAAACCCTTGAATGCTTGGTTGTGTTAATCCCGTTTACTGGAAGTTTCCAGCAACAATAGTGGTGACTGGTCTTTATCCAGTTCTTTATAATTTCTCCAACGCTTTAGTCGGAGTATTCCAGAGAGCCATCTTTGCTTTCCATGCGAACAACTTAACTGGGTTATGTGTCGTTAAAGTGACTGAAATAAAGCAGTTTAATGACGGTATGGTTGCATCCTTTACTCACCGAAGACCCAATGCCCTTCAGTGCTACGCAGTGCGCTTGCGGCACTCGATGTATCGAATGCCAGCAAGCGCAATATAATCATTCTCATTTGGGATGTAAATATGAATGCGAATATTTTTTATTTATATTCGCTTAAAGCGGCGCCTTGAAGGCAGTGATCCAGGAATGAGGGAGGAAAAGCCGGCAAAGCTCAAGCGTTGCGCTGAGCCATAAGCTGAATGATTTCGCCATTGCGGACAACGTCTGGGGCCTGGCCGCATAGCTGCGCAAGTAATGCCTTGATCAGGCCGCTATGGGCAACCACCAGACAAGGTGCGGTCAGGTCGGCAGTAATGCTTTCAAACGCCTGGCAGGCGCGAGCATTCAGATGGCTGAGAAGTTCGACACCGGCGCCTGTTTCATCACGTTCACCAATCGGTCGGCCTTCGTAAATACCCCAGTCGCGTTCGCGCAGCAGGGCATTTTCCTCGATGCTTGAATGCAGCACTGCGGCAACGATATCCGCCGTTTGCCTAGCGCGACTCTGTGGGCTGCTGACAATGCGTGCAATCCCCAGCCCTGAAAGTGTTTGAGCAGCCGCCTGCGCCTGCTGGCGGCCCACGGCATTCAGCGGTTCTTCGATGGAACCCTGCAGCACACCACGGGCGTTCAGGTCGGTCTCCCCGTGACGCAGCAGGTACACAGGCACCTTGTCTGTCGGGTTGTAGGTGACGTTTGCCTCACTGCTCAGTGTGTACTGGGTGATCATGTCATTGGGTTTCCTGTGCTGGTGTATGGCGTTTGATGCGTAAGCAAGGCGTGGGGCGACTGGCCGGGCCGCTTGACCTGCTGGTGGATTTCAGTTTCGATAAAGACTGTTATCACATTGTTTCAGGAGTCTGGCATGCAACACACTGTGCTTGTTACGGGTGCAAACCGAGGCGTCGGCCTGGCGCTGGCCGAGCAGTATCACAAAGCCGGCTGGCGGGTGATTGGTGCCTGCCGCGAGTCGTCTGATGACCTGCAGGCGGTGGCCGCAAAAGTGATCGACAGGATTGATGTCACCCAGCCAGACAGTGTTGCGGCCCTGGCCAATGCGTTGGCGGGCGAAACCCTGGACCTGTTGATCAACAACGCCGGGCTTTTGCAGGATGAATCCCTGGGCAGCCTGGATTTCGACAGTATCCGCACCCAGATGGAAATCAATGCCTATGCGCCGCTGCGCGTCTGTGAAACCTTGCTGCCACTGCTGAAAAGCGGCAGCAAGATTGCCAATATCACCAGCCGAATGGGCTCGATTGCGGATAACGACTCGGGTGGTCGCTACGGTTATCGCGCCTCCAAGGCGGCACTCAATGCCTTTGGCAAATCCCTGGCGATGGACCTCAAGCCAAAGGGCATAGCCGTGGCTCAGCTGCATCCGGGGTATGTCAAAACCCGGATGGTCAACTTTGGCGGGGTAATCTCACCGGAAGACGCTGCCGCCGGTATCGTGGCGCGTATTGATGCCCTGACGCTCGACAATACCGGGGGCTTCTGGCATTCCAATGGCGAAGAGCTACCCTGGTAAGTGGTATTGCCGGTGCCTAAAGCACCTTGGACAAGAATTTCTGGGTCAAAGGGTTTTGAGGGTCGCCGATGACCTGCTTGGCATCCCCGATCTCGGCAATCACACCCTGATGGAAATACGCCACCCGGTCAGACACATCGCGGGCAAAGCCCATTTCATGGGTGACGCAGATCATGGTCATGCCTTCTTCGGCCAACAGACGAAGCGTGTCGAGTACTTCGCCAACCAGTTCGGGGTCCAGCGCTGACGTTACCTCATCAAGCAGCATGAAGTCGGGTTTCATTGCCAGGGCTCGGGCAATCGCCAGGCGCTGCTGCTGGCCTCCGGACATGCGTGTTGGGTAGACGTCGAATTTATCCCCCAGGCCAACGTGTTCAAGCTCCTTTTTGGCAATCTCGATGGCTTCTTCGCGGCTCATTTTCTTGACGATCCTGGGTGCCAGGGCAGCGTTTTCAAGCACGGTCATATGCGGAAAGGCATTGAACTGCTGAAACACCATGCCCAGTTTCTGGCGCAGCTTGTCCTTGTTGGTGCTTTTGCTGTGGACATCAACGTCATCCACCAGAATCCTGCCTGAATTGATGGATTCGATGGCGTTGATACAGTAAAGCAGCGTTGACTTGCCGCTACCGGAGCCGCCAATCACACTCACCACTTCGCCATTGGGGACATCCAGGCTGACGCCTTTGAGAACCTCCAGGTCACCAAAGGATTTGTGAACATTCTGGACGCTGATCATAATGCCATCTTCCTTTCAAGGCGCCGCCCGTAATACGACAGCGGATAAGAAATAATAAAGTAGAAAAGGCCCACGCCAATCAGGATCATGAGCGGTTGCTGGGTGCGTGAGATGAGCTGTTCCGAGGTGCGCAGCAACTCCATATAGCCAATCACCGACACCAGAGCGGAATCCTTGATCACGCTCAAGGCAACGCCAAGCCAGGAAGGCAGCACGGCGCGTAGACCAATCGGAAAACGAATGTGGTAGACGGTTTGCCAATAGGTCATCCCCAGCGAGCGGGCCGCGGTCTGCAAGGATTGACTAACCCCTTCAAAGCCACCGCGAAACACTTCCGTCATGAATGCCATGGTGTAGATGGAAAGTACAATGGAGCCCGCCACGAAGGGCCCCAAGGGGTGACCAATGGCGCCCACAAAGGTGGAAAACAGGATGAGCTGGATAATCAGCGGCACGCTTCTGAAAACGTCGAGTATCCCGCCAAGCAGAACATTGACGAACCGGTTGCTTTCGGCACGTAAAAAACCGACCAGGATGCCGAGCAGGGTGCCGATCACAATGGCCACCACCGAGATGGTCACGGTGTTCCAGACACCGGTCAGAATGTAGCCGGTATCGCTCCATGACAGGGGAGTGAACAGTGAGTTCATCCGATATCTCCCTTGAACAGACGGCGCGACAGGAGCGATGCCCCGAACAGCACCAGCTTGGTGAGAACAAAGTACAGCACGGCAGCCACGATAAAGAATTCAAGTGTCCGGAATGACTGCGACTGCAGTTTTTGAGTGGTGCCGGAAAGCTCGCTCATCCCGACCAGAATACCCAGTGAGCTCATCAGGATGGACCACACAAACTGATTGGTCATCGGGTGATAAATACGTCTGAGCATCTGCGGGAGAATAATGTAACGGTATGCCTGAACACTGCTCATTCCCAGCGATCTGGAGGCGCGGAACTGAGTGTCAGGGATAGACGAAAAGCCACCGCGGAAGGTTTCCGTCAGATAGCCGGCGTTGATAAAGACCAGGGCACTGAGCACTGCTACATAAGGGCTTAGATGAATTCCCAGGGCGCCAAGCCCAAAATAGGCCATATAAATCTGAAACAGGGCAGGTGTATTTCGGGCGATCTCAACCCACACGGTTGCCACGTAACAAAACGGCTTGCTGTTATTCATCTTGGTAATCGCCAACAGGATGGCAATGACCACACCGATTAACATGGCAAGCACAGATACATGAAAAGTGACGAAAACACCGTTCAGCAATTCAGGCATTTTCTGGAACACAGTGTTCCAATGAAAATTATATTCCATATTTGGCCACTTTAATGAGTGGATGGACGACCTCAGGGGTGTGCGTATGAGCAGCCGCCATCTTGGCGGCTGCCGTATGCATCGTTACTTGTTGTCTCTCAAGGATTGGATCAGATCGGCGGGAGCATCCGAGCCAAAATACTTGTTGTAAGCGTCGTTCATGTTGCCATCACGAATCTGGCGCACCAGGAAGAGGTTCAGGTAGTTAATCCAGGCAACTTCGTCGCGCTTGGCAATGATACCCACCACATCATCGTAGTTAGGCACATAGGGGCCTGCTTCAAAGTCGGCAAATTCATCACCTTGCAGCTTGGTGGCAATGTTGGTGTTGGTGGAAATGATGGCATCTACCTTGCCTTGATAAAGGCCCAGGAAGGCATCGTTTTCAGATTTGAATGAGGTGTAATTATCCTCATCCCAGCCTTGCTCTTCGGCATAGGCCAGGAACTCAGTCTCGTAAGTCGTTCCCAGTGCAGCACCGACCTGCAGGTTTTCAAGGTCATCAAAGGATTCAATATCCTTGTCCTTGTTGGCGATCACCTGGAACTTGAATACGAAATAGGGGTAGGTGAAGCCAACCGACTTGGCCCGTTCCAGAGTGTCCGAGGTGGAACCAATGACCACATCAGTCTTGCCGGATACCAGGGAAGGAATCCGATCGCCCCAGGTCAGGTTCAATATATTGACATCGACGTCCAGCACCTCGCCCAGGTCATGACAGTAATCGACATCAAACCCGGCTGGGTCATTGTTTTCATCCAGGTAGCCCATGGGTGGGAAGTCAAGAACCACACCGCAGTTAAGCGTGCCCCGCTTGATCACTTCATCCAGTTGGTCGGCCGTGGCACTGATGGAGGTCAGTGCGACGCAGGCAGCCGTTATTGCTGTAATTTTACGTACCATAGTGGGCTTCTCCGCTTGTTATTGATTCGACCGTTCGAGAAAACATGTGTATGCCACTTATCTCTACAAACCGATTGTGGGTGGCAATACTTGTTCATAGCACAGCCTGACTATACGTTTTTTCTCCGTTGAAGCGCCATTCCGACAAAGCGATCGGTGGTGTTATCAGACCAGAAATCCACGTGATTCTGACTGGCCGTGGGTCAATAAAAGCTCTATTACCCTGAATTTATTGATAAAGTCGGGAGGCCGCTGGCATCAACTGACGGGTGGCTGGAAAAGCTGATCCGTTGACATCAAACGGTCACGCAGTTGAATTAACCGCCGGTGCGTTTGCCGCTGGCGCTATTGAACGGATGTATCGCTTCGCGGGCGATATGCAGGGTCAGGGTATCTCCCTCGCTGACCGGCGGTTGACCGGACGTGCGAATCACGGTGGGCTGCGCGCTATCGGCCAGTTGCACATAGAGATGGCTTTCCGCTCCGGCGGCTTCAAACAGAACCAGCGTCGCCTCCACGGTAAAGTGGGGGCTGTCGGGTGCCTGCAACAGCATGTCGTCGGGGCGAATGCCAACAGTGTCGGTATTCTCGGGCAGGTCATGCAGCAGTGCACCGGAGCCTTGTACGTGCAGGTAGTCCAGCGGCAGCATGTTCATTGCCGGTGAGCCGATAAAGCCGGCCACGAACATGCTCGCCGGGCGGGCATAGATCTCCATGGGCGTGCCGACCTGCTCAATCTGCCCGCCATTGAGGACGACCAGGCGGTCGCCTAATGTCATGGCCTCCAGCTGATCATGGGTGACGTACAGGCTGGTGGTTTTCAGGCGGCGCTGGAGCTGTTTGATTTCCACACGCATCTGCACGCGCAGTTTGGCATCCAGGTTGGAAAGCGGTTCATCAAACAGAAAGGCCGCCGGGTCGCGTACCAGGGCGCGACCCATGGCCACCCGCTGGCGCTGGCCGCCGGACAGCTGGCGTGGCTTGCGCTGCAGGAAGTCGGTAATTTCCAGCATCCTGGCGGCGGTCTGCACGCGCGCTTCGATCTGCTCCCTGTTGAACTTGCGGTTTTTCAACCCGTAAGCCAGGTTGTTATACACCGTCATATGCGGATAGAGGGCATAGTTCTGAAACACCATGGCAATATCGCGCTCGGCAGGTTCCAGACGGTTAACCACCCGGTCACCGATTTTCAGGGTGCCTTGGGTAATGCTTTCAAGCCCCGCGACCATCCGCAACAGGGTTGATTTACCACAGCCCGACGGGCCGACCAGGACCACAAACTCGCCGTCCTCAATGCTCAGATCAATCCCCTTGACCGCATCAACATTGCCGCCGTAGGTTTTTTTAAGCCCTTCCAAGGTAATACTGGCCATGGTTATTTCTCCGTCTCGGTCAGGCCTTTCACAAACAGGCGTTGCATAAACAGAATCACCAGCACCGGCGGCAGGGCGGCAAGCACCACGGCGGCCATGATCAGGTGCCACTGAGGGTTTTCTTCGGAGGTCATGCGCTGGATGCCCATGACGATGGTGTAGTAATCCGGGTCCGTGGTGATCAATAGCGGCCACAGGTACTGGTTCCAGCCGTAGATAAACATGATCACAAACAGCGCCGCGATATTGGTGATGGACAGCGGCATCAGGATGTCCTTGAAGAACTTCAGGGGGCCTGCGCCATCCACCCGGGCGGCTTCGAGCATTTCTTCCGGGACTGTCATAAAGAACTGGCGGAACAGGAAGGTGGCGGTGGCCGAGGCAATCAGCGGAATCGACAGCCCGGCAAAGCTGTTGAGCATGCTGAGATCCGCCACCACCTGATAGGTAGGGATAATGCGCACCTCTACCGGCAGCATCAGGGTAATAAAGATCAGCCAGAAGAAGAACATCCGAAAGCGAAAGCGGAAATACACAATCGCAAAGGCAGAAAGCAGCGAAATACTCAGTTTGCCGATGGTAATGGCCATGGCCATGACAAAACTGTTCCACAGCATCTGGCCCGCCGGTGGCGCGCCGGCCCGGGAAAGCCCGGTACTCCACATGGCCTTGTAGTTTTCCCAACCGTGGGAACCCGGCCACATCGGCAGGCTGCCGCGCAGCAGGTCACCGGGCGCCTGGGTCGAGGCGACGATGGCGATATACACAGGAAATACCACCAGTGCCACACCGCCGATCAGCATCAGGTGGGCAAAGACATTGGCCCAGGGGCGGTTCTCAACCATGGTGGCACTCCTGCGGAATAAGCGAGTGAGAGGCGAGTGTTGGCAGCATCAGTAATTCACCCTGCGTTCAATATAACGGAACTGGACAATTGTCAGCGCGACCACGATGGCCATCAGAATTACCGACTGCGCGGCGGATGAGCCCAGGTTCAGGCCCACAAAACCATCGGAATAGACCTTGTAGACCAGGGTGTTGGTGGCCTGGGAGGGCCCGCCTTCGGTGGTGGCATGAATGATCCCGAAGGTGTCGAACATGGCGTACACCACGTTAACCACCATCAGAAAGAAGGTCGTGGGTGTCAGCAGCGGAAATATAATGGTCCAGAAGCGTTTGATGGGGCTGGCGCCATCAATGGCGGCCGCTTCAATCAGTGATTGCGGGATAGACTGTAAGCCGGCGAGGAAGAACAGGAAATTATAGGAAATCTGTTTCCAGGCAGCGGCAAACACGACCAGCAGCATGGCATCTGCCCCTGAGGTGCGGTGGTTCCAGTCATAGCCAACCATATCCAGCACATAGGGGATGACCCCAATCGAGGGGTGGAAGATAAACCACCACAAGACCCCGGCAATCGCCGGTGCAATGGCATACGGCCAGACCAGGAGGGTGGTGTAGGTGCTGCGCGAGCGAATCATGCGGTTAACCGTGCTGGCCAGCAACAGGGCCACCGACATGGAGAGCAGGGTGGTGCCAATCGCAAACACCGCCGTTACCGACAGTGAGTTGAGGTAGGCACCATCACGGAACAGGCGAGCAAAATTTTCCAGCCCCACAAAGGTGGTTTTCAGCCCAAAGGCGTCTTCACGCAATAGCGATTGATACATGGCCTGGCCGGCTGGCCAGATAAAGAAAATCAGGGTAATGATGACCTGAGGCGCCAGCAGGGCATAGGGCAGCCAGTGGCCGGGAAACGTCATGCGTTTGGTTTGCATGGGCGACTCTTTTTTTGCAGCGCGTTTTTATGACGGGGTCGGCACGCGTACATCGCGCCTGATCGTCAGCGGGGTGGATGAAAACAGCAAAACCACCGCCCGGCCAGCGGCCAGGCGGTGGTTCCGTTTACGCGGCTTACTGGTTGGCGGCTTCGAAGTCGCGCAGCAGGTCGTTACCCCGCTCCACCGCTTCAGTGGCGGCTTCCTGGCCGGTCTTGTCGCCGCTCATCACCGCTTCCATCTCTTCGGAGATGATGTCGCGGATCTGCACGAAGTTACCGAAACGCAGCCCTTTGGCGTTTTCCGTTGGCGCGTTCAGGGTCATCTGCTTGAGCGAAATATCGGCGCCCGGGTTTTCGGCGTAATAGCCCTGCTCTTCACTCAGATCCCAGGCGGCCTGGGTGATTGGCAGGTAGCCGGTCTGCTGGTGCCATTCCGCCTGGACTTCCGGCTGGGAGAGGTAGTCGAAGAAGGCGGCAACGCCGGCATACTCTTCATCCGTATGGCCCTGCAGGGTCCATAGGGTGGCGCCGCCGATGATTGAATTCTGCGGGGCACCTTCTATGTCGTCGTAGTAGGGCTGCATGCCGAAGCCGACGTCAAACTCGGCGTTGGCGGCGACGTCTGCACGGGAAGCGGAAGAGCCAAAGAAGATGGCGCAGTCTTCAGAGTAGAACATGGGCTCGGAGTCCGGGCCGGAACCCGGGCCACCCCATTGGAAGGCACCCGCGTCCTGCCAGGTTTTGAGATTATCCCAGTGGCGCGCGACATGTTCGTTGTCGAAGACAAATTCGGTATCAATACCGCCAAAGCCGTTTTCCTGAGTGCCCAGTGGCAGGTCATGCCAGGCGGAGAAGTTTTCCAGCATCACCCAGCTGGGCCAGGAAGTAGTAAAGCCACAGGAGGCGGCACCGGATTCCATCAGCTGAAGGCTAGCGTCTTCCATTTCCTGCCAGGTGGTGGGCGGCTGCTCAGGGTCCAGACCAGCGGCCTCGAACATGTCTTTGTTGTAGTACATGATCGGTGTGGAAGAGTTGAACGGGAAGGACAGCATGTTGCCGTCAGTATCCGTGTAATAGCCGACAACCGCGGGCAGGAAGGCGCTCTGGTCAAAACCGCGGCCATGATCTTCCATCAGCTGGTAGGTCGGGTAGATGGCGCCATCGGCGTTCATCATGGTGCCGGTACCAACTTCGAACACCTGCAGGATGTGCGGCTGTTCGCCAGCACGGAAGGCGGCAATGGCCCCTGTCATGGTTTCGGTATAGTTGCCGCGATAGCTGGGTACCACGCGGTAATCATCCTGGGAGGCATTGAACTCCTCGGTCATGCCTTCGAGGATTTCGCCTAGCTGGCCACCCATGGCGTGCCACCAGGTCACCTCGGTGGCGGCCTGGGCGGAAAAACTCAAACTGGCACTCATGACGCCCAGAGCGAGGGCCTGAAACTTGAAGCGTGACATGACGTCTCCTTTTTATACCGCGTGCTATTTTTTTGGTTTAAGTTGTCTAGCAACACTAATTATTGTAGATGACACTTTCATGAATACCAGATGAACCACAGATGACGCCAGCGCTCTGATAAAAATCATGGCAGTGTTGGCGCCGATTGTCTGGCCGTGTAGTCTCAGTGGCACTGGCATGATGCCTGCCGTTCAAGAGAAGGTGAGTGATGCAAGAGGCAATAGATCTGCTCGAACGCCTGGTGGCGTTCGACACCACATCCAGTGAGTCCAACCTGGCACTGATCGAGTTTGTGGAGGGTTACCTGGCAGGCTACGGGGTGGAAAGCGAACGTGTCATGAGCCCGTGCGGCCAGAAAGCCAACCTGATAGCACGCATCGGGCCGGATGCCCCCGGCGGTGTCATGCTCTCCGGCCACACCGATGTGGTGCCGGTGACCGGGCAGCCCTGGTCCAGTGACCCTTTCACCCTGCGCGATGACGGTGACGGGCGTCTTTATGGGCGTGGCACCTGTGACATGAAGGGCTTCATTGCCTGTGCGCTGGCCATGGTGCCGGTGTGGTCTCGGGCAGCGCTCGAACAGCCGATCTATTTCGGCTTTTCCTATGATGAGGAAATCGGCTGTGTGGGTGCGCCGGACCTGATACGCCGCTTTCATACCCATTATTCCACCACCGCTCACGTTATCGTGGGGGAGCCGACCGGCATGCAGCCCGTGGTGGCCCAGAAAGGTGCCACCAATCTGCGCACCACGGTCACTGGCTGTGAAGCCCATAGCAGTCAGGTCAACCAGGGGACATCCGCGATTCACGTGGCGGCCCGGCTGGTTACCTTTATCGAAGACACCATGGCTGCCCTGATCGACGAAGGGCGACTTGATGACGCCTTCAATGTGCCGCATACCAGCCTGCATGTGGGCAAGATCAAAGGCGGCACGGCCATCAACATCATGGCCCGTGAGTGCCAGTTCGAGTGGGAGATCCGTCATCTGCCCACCGATACCTTTGACGACATCTTTGCCCGGTTCGAGGCCTATTGCCAGACGTTGATCACACAACTGCGTGCCGCGGGAAAGCAGCTTTCCATCGACACCCAGGCTTTGAACACGACGGTGCCTGGCCTGGCTGATCACGACAACGATCAGGTGCTGCGCCTGGCCAGCGCGCATTTGCACGAAGCATGCTGCCAGCATGCAGTGGCCTACGCCACCGAGGCGGGCCAGTTTCAGCAGGTGGGGTTGCAGGCCATTATTCTCGGCCCTGGCAGCATTGCCCAGGCGCATCAACCGGATGAGTACATTGATAAAAGTGAGCTGGAGGCCTGCGTGGCCTTTATGCACCGGATGGGCCGTGCCTTGGAAACACCCTACCGGGATGTGTGAAGTTTGATGGCCACAAAAAAACCCCACACGCATTTAGCGGGTGGGGCCTTGCGCCATACAGCATTAAAAACACGGCGTTTAATGACAAGTTTCAATACGGGCGGGTCAGAAGCCTTGTACGGAAGGTTGCTCGTCGTAAAGTTCCGCCTTGGCATGACGCATAACATTTTCACACGCTTGCTGGTGGGCCAGCTGGGTTAACAGCTGCTGAGTCACTTCAAACCCTTTACCCAGACAAGTATCCACTTCATCCTGACTGACTGCCGGGGTTACGTTGTACGCTACTTTCAACGTACGGCCACCGCGATCAAGCCAGTCAGCCATGCCCCGCAGTCGCCACGCCACTTTCTCTTTCCAGTTTGCCGATTCTTCCGCGCCTTCGTTTACGCTAAACGTGCACTGCCATTCCGGTTTAAAGACCTTCATAGGAGAACCTCCATTGCTAGTTGGAAAGATGATCGATCGTGATGCTTACTCCGTGTGATATTCTTGCGTTTCCACTATACCGAATTATCGATGAATACCGAAACAAAACATCTGTCATCCAGGCAAAGGGTCAGAGAAAGCTAGCCATGGCACCATCCAAACCGCTCAACTGCCTTTGCGGTAGCGCTCGCCCACTCGCTGACTGCTGCCAGCCCTATCATCAGGGCGACCCTGGCACCCCACCCGAGAGTACCGATGGCCAGTGGTATCTCTACCTGCTGGAGTGCCGCCGGGGCACCTATATTGGCATTACCAATAATCTGGCAAAACGCTACCAGGCCCACTGCGACGGTAAAGGCGCCCGCTACACCCGCGCCAACCCGCCGTTGGCACTGCTTGGCGCCCAGCCCTTCCCGGATCGCGCCGCCGCCAGCCGGGCGGAGTATCAACTGAAACAGCAATCTCCTCTGCAAAAGCGCCAATGGGCACAGGCGTGGCCATTGCATGACAGGGATACAATGACTCCTGTTGGATGAATGAGGTTGGCCCGGCCGGCTGACAGGTTTGTGGGGGCCATGGTCATGGTTGGGCCGTCAGCCGCCAGGCAGGCGTTTTACGGTCAAATACGTTACGATACCCGAAATAGCATTTTACACTTGAATGGGAAGGGTCTTGCGATCAGGTTCCCATGCGAGTACAGCGGAATTCGTGGCCATGTATTCAAGGGAGGTTAACGTTGGCTGTTTACGGCGGCATACAGGCGCGGGAGCTGGATTACTGGCTTAACGCGCTTATCAATGCAGCGTATGATCGACGCTATCCGCTGGCCAATGTACATGGCAGCCAACCGCGTGCCCGTTCAGCGCGTCAGGATCTTCTGGACATGGCCAACAGTTATCATACAAATCGCCAGGGCAGTGAGGCGACGGCAATAGCGCTGGGACGCTGGTGCCAGGCTTACCTGACCGAAGAAGAATGGTACCAGCTTACCGGTGCCCGTCTGAGCGGTAATGATACACCGGCAGACTGGCTGGTGCGCCATCATACCGGCTGAGGTCCGTGCTGGGTCGTCATAACCCGTGCAGGCTCCAGCAGGTTTAAACTGAATGTTTGTCGTTAAACGGCGGCAGTTATTACGAGAAGGAGACTATCCGCCATGCGCTTTGTTCCTCAGTTCACTGATGGCCAGACATTTCCCCATCCATTGGGCAAGATTGTCTGTGTGGGTCGCAACTATGCAGATCATGTCAAGGAGCTTGAAAACCCGGTGCCTTCCGAGCCGCTGCTGTTTATCAAGCCGTCAACCAGTGCGTCAGGCTTTGATGCGCCGCTATCACCGCCTTTCGCGCGTGGTGAGGTGCATTATGAGATTGAGCTTGCCCTGCTGATCGGCGAAACATTGACCGATGTTACCCAGGATGAAGCCGAACGGGCGATTGTCGGGATTGGCCTGGCACTCGATCTGACCCTGCGCGATGTGCAGACCCGGTTGAAGGAAAGTGGCCACCCCTGGGAGGTGTCCAAAGCTTTTGATGGTGCCTGCCCGATGTCGGCCTTTCTGCCGCTGACCCGGGTACCCAACTGGAACGCACTGGCGTTCAGCCTGGAAATTGATGGAGAGGAGCGCCAGTACGGCGAAGGGGCGGACATGCTGTTTCCGATCCCGACCCTGGTGTCTGAAATGAGCCGTCATTTCACGCTTGAAGCGGGCGATGTCGTGCTGACCGGGACGCCCGCAGGCGTCGGTGAGCTGCCGCGTGGCGCGCATCTGCGTATGACGCTGACCGGTGGCCTGGAGGTCACCGCCAGCGTCGTTGAGTGAGTGTCTCTATTGCAGATAGGTATAGCCATTCAGGCCGTCACGCAGGCTGTCAGCAAACCCGGCCTGCTCCTGGGGCGTCAGTTGGCTGGCAGCCAGCTGCGCCATCAGGCGCTGTTGCAGCTTGTCAGCATCAAAGTTGACATAGGCCAGTACATCGGCCACCCGGTCACCCGCCAAGGGGTTGGACAGCACCCAGTTGCCCTGGGCGTCCAGGGCCGCATCAACCGAGTCTGTATCGCCAAACAGGTTGTGCAGATCACCGAGAATTTCCTGATAGGCCCCCACCAGAAAGAAACCTAACCAGCGCTGGTCCTCATTGGCCCATTCCGGCAGTGGCAGGGTGCTTTCGACGCCCTGGCCATCAACATATTGGTCGATACGCCCGTCGGAATCGCAGGTGATATCCTGAATCACTGCGCGCCGGCTGGGCACCTGATCCAGCCCGGAGAGCGGCAGTACCGGAAAAATCTGTTCGATTCCCCATACATCCGGTACCGACTGAAACAGCGAAAAGTTGACGAACAGCTTGTCGGCAAGCTTTTCTGCCAGTTCATCCTGGATTTCACGGTGGGCCCGGTTGCGGCTATCCAGTTGTTCACGCAAGCGGCTACAGGCGGCCGTATAGACACGTTCGCCCTCAGCCCGCACTGGCATGTCACACAGGCCAAGCACAAAGCGGTCCTGCAACTCGCTGACGGCCTGCAGCAGGTCGTGCCAGGCCTCGACCAGAATGCGGGGTTCCTGATCGGTGTCCAGCTGGTCAAGCACCCGCCACAGGGCATCCAGCTGCGGGTCTGACCTTTCCGGGCGTGACGGTGGCGCTGTGTCGATGCGTTCCTCATCAATCACATTGGTGATCAGCACCGCATGGTGGGCGGTCAGGGCACGCCCGGATTCGCTGATCAGGTGCGGTTGGGGCAGCCCCGTTTCCTGGCAAAGCTGGGCAAAGGCGTTGACCACATTGCGGGCATATTCGTCCATGGAGTAGTTGGCTGAACAGTCACTGCGTGAACGGGTGCCTTCGTAGTCAACGCTCAAACCACCGCCGACATCCACACAGTCAATCGGGGCGCCCAGCGCCACCAGGCTCTGGTAGAAACGCGCGCATTCGCGCAGGCCGCGCTGGATATCGCGAATATTGGCAATCTGGGAGCCGAGATGAAAATGCACCAGCTGCAGGCTGGCCAGGGCATCCTGCCCGCGCAGCGTCTCAACCACCTGCAGGATCTGGCTGGCAGTGAGGCCGAACTTGGATTTTTCTCCGCCGGTATTCTGCCACTTGCCCTTGCCGATCGAGGCCAGCCGGGCGCGCAGGCCGATACGAGGCTGTACGTTAAGTGCTCGCGCTTCTTCCAGCACCTGGGTCAGCTCGGACAGCTTCTCCACCACCAGATAGACGCGATGACCAAGCTTCTCTCCCAGCAGTGCCAGGCGGATATACTCGCGGTCCTTGTAGCCGTTACACACAATCAGCGATGAATCCCGGTCAGACAGCGCCAGTACGGCGAGCAGTTCCGGTTTGCTGCCGGCTTCCAGGCCCACCCGTCCATTGCCGCGCTCGGCGGTGGCGAGGATCTCTTCCACTACGCGGCGCTGCTGATTGACCTTGATCGGGTAGACCGCCGTGTAGCCTGCCTGATAATCGGCGTCCTGCATGGCCTGATCAAAGGCGCCGCACAGCTGTTCGACCCGATCATGCAGAATATCGCTGAAGCGGACCAGCACGGGCAGGCGCAGCCCGCTGGCCAGGAGTTGTTGCACCAGGCCATTCAGCGGCAGCGCCGGGCCGGGCGTGGCGGAGCCGAGCGGCCGCACCAGGGTGTGGCCCTGGTCATCGACATCAAAGTAGCCGCTGCCCCACTGGTCAATATTCCAGGTGCGCCGGGCGCGCATGGCAGGCGTGCTGGCAAGGCTATTGGCGGATGCCGCAGAACTCATGAGGTTGCCTCGGGCAAGGGCAGCGCACCGTGGGCAATCCTTGCCTTCAGAATGGTTTCAAAGCGCTGGGGATCGTGGGGCGTCAGGTCGTGCGCGGGCGGGTCGACGTAAACCACCAGCAGCCGTGACAGCCAATAGCGCAGCGCTGTCATACGCAGCATGATCGGCCAGACGGCCTGCTCATCGGCATGCAGCGGGCGGCGCGACTGATAAGCATTGAGAAGGGTGTCGTAACGCTCGCGGTCAAGATGGCCATTCTCATCAGAGGCCCAGTCATTGATCACAATCGCCAGATCAAACAGCAGGTCACCGGTGCAGCCATTGTAGAAATCAATGATACCGCCCAGCTGGTCACCGTCAAACAGGGTGTTGTCGCGGAACAGATCGCCATGCAAGGCTCCCTGGGGCAGTTCGCCGTATTGGCTGAGGACACTTTCGAACTCGTCGATCTCGTCTTTCATCAACGTCTGATCGGCCGGGCTGATATAGGCCAGCACCTTGTGATGCATGGCCTGCAACCAGTGCAGATCGCGCGGATTGGGGCGGCGGCCGGGGAAGTGCTGGGAGATGGCATGCATATGCCCGAGCGTCTCGCCCAACGCCCGGCATTGCGTGAGGTTGGGGGCTTCAGGGTGGCGCCCCGGGAGGCGCGGAAACAGCAAGGCAGGTTTGTCTGCCAGGCTATGCAGCGCAATGCCATCACGGTCATGCACCGGCCCGGGCACGGGCAGGCGGTGTTCGTCGAGATAATCCAGCAGGTCAACAAAGAAGGGTAGTTCTTCATGTTCGCCCTGCTCGAACAGGGTCAGCACCAGTTGGCGGTGTTCGGTGGTCACAAAAAATGTCGAATTTTCGGTGCCGGCCGCTACCCCTTTCAGAGTGTGCAGCGGGCCGACATCGAATTTTTCCAGAAACGCTGCGACCTGTGCGTCGCTAAGCGGAGTAAATACAGCCATGAAAGTCTCGCCCAGGTTGCCAAGGTCAACATTGTAGCGGTTTGAGGGGTAACTTGGCAGCATTCACACGTTAACATTAAAAGGTGCTGTTTCCATTCGGCACGGACTGCCGGGCGCGTTATCATGATGGGCATTATTCTCGGCAGATGGATTTCTGGTTATGGCGCGCGCTCCGATTGTGCTGGTGGATGGTTCCTCCTATTTGTATCGTGCATTTCACGCTTTACCGCCTTTGACCACTTCCCAGGGGCAGCCCACGGGAGCGGTCAAAGGGGTACTGAGCATGCTCAAACGGCTGATCAAGGATTATCCTGACAGCCCCATGGCTGTGGTGTTCGATGCACCGGGCAAGACTTTCCGCGATGATCTCTACAGCGACTACAAATCCCATCGCCCGCCTATGCCTGATGACCTGCGCAGCCAGATCAAGCCCTTGCATGCCTGTGTCAAGGCGCTGGGATTACCGCTGTTGTGCGTTGAAGGCGTGGAAGCCGATGATGTGATAGGAACTCTGGCCTATCACGCCACCCAGGCCGGTCGTGATGCGGTGATTTCGACCGGCGACAAGGATATGGCGCAGCTGGTCAACGCGCATATCACCCTGGTCAACACCATGAAGGATGAAACCCTGGATGAAGCGGGTGTGGAAGCCAAGTTCGGCCTGCCGCCTGAGTTGATCATTGATTACCTGGCCCTGATGGGCGACAAGGTAGACAATATTCCGGGTGTGCCGGGCGTGGGTGAAAAGACGGCGATTGGCCTGTTAAAGGGGATGGGTGGAGGTCTCGATACCATCTATGCCGACCTGGACGGCGTCAGGACGCTGAGCTTCCGGGGGGCCAAGACGCTGCCTAAAAAGCTCGAAGAACACCGTGACCAGGCGTTTCTTTCCTATCAGCTGGCGACTATCAAGACCGATTGCGAACTGCCGGTCGGGCTGGATGATCTGGAGATTGCCCAGCCTGACCAGCAGCAGCTGGCCGAGCTGTACCGGGAAATGGAATTCAAACAATGGCTGAATGAGCTGCTCAATGGGCAGGATGAGGCCGTAGAAGCTGCCGTCGAACCGCCTGATGCGTCGCCCATCGCTACCCCCGCTGCCGAACGTCGCGACCGGGTAATTACCGCTCAGGAAGACTTTGACGCCTTGCTGGCGCGGCTGGAGAAAGCCGCGCGGTTTTGTGTGGATCTTGAAACCACCAGCCTGAACTATATGGATGCCGAGATCGTCGGCGTCGGGCTGGCGTTGGAACCAGGGGAAGCCTTCTATATTCCGCTGGCCCATGATTATCTGGATGCGCCTGCCCAGCTGGATCGTAACGCAGTACTGTCCGCCCTGCAGCCCCTGCTGGAACACCCGGATAAGGTCAAGATCGGCCAGAACCTCAAGTACGATATGTCCGTGCTGGCCAGTATGGGTATTCATCTGGCTGGCCCGCTGGCAGATACCATGCTGGCTTCCTACGTGCTGAATGCCACCGCCACTCGCCATGATATGGATTCGCTGGCGCTGAACTACCTGGGTGAAGCCACGACGTCGTTTAAAGATATCGCTGGCAAAGGCGCCAAGCAGCTGACTTTCAATCAGGTTGCCCTGGAACAGGCGGCGCCCTATGCCTGTGAGGATGTGGATATTACCCTGCGTCTGCAGCACGCGCTGCGCCCTCGGGTAGAGGCGGAAGGGCAGCTGGCCAAGGTGCTGGATACCCTTGAACTGCCGCTGGTGCCGGTCCTGTCACACATCGAGCGCAATGGTGTGGCGCTGGATGCCGAGCGACTGCATGCCCAGAGCCAGCAGCTCGAACAGCGGATTCATGCCCTGGAAAAACAGGCCTTTGAGCTGGCCGGGCGGGAGTTCAACCTGGGGTCACCCAAGCAGCTGGGGGAGATTCTGTTTGAGGAACAGAAAATCCCGGTGATCAAGAAAACCCCCAAGGGTGCGCCCTCCACCGCGGAAGCCGTGCTTGAAGAGCTGGCGCTGGACTATCCGCTGCCCAAGGTCATCATGGAACATCGCGGCCTGGCCAAGCTGAAATCCACCTATACCGACAAGCTGCCGCGGCTGATCAACCCAGGCACCGGGCGGGTACATACCAGCTATCATCAGGCAGTAACCGCCACGGGGCGCCTGTCGTCGTCTGATCCCAATCTGCAGAACATTCCCATCCGCACTGAGGAAGGCCGCAAGATTCGTCAGGCGTTTATTGCCCGCCCGGGTTACCGCATTGTGGCGGCCGACTACTCCCAGATCGAGTTGCGCATCATGGCACACCTTTCCGAAGACAAGGGGCTGCTGACGGCCTTTGCCGAGGGCAAGGATATCCATAGCGCAACGGCCGCAGAAGTGTTCGGCACATCACTTGAAAAGGTCTCCGACGACCAGCGACGCAGCGCCAAGGCAATCAACTTCGGGCTGATCTACGGAATGAGCGCCTGGGGCCTGTCGCGTCAGTTGCATATCGAACGTGGCCAGGCGCAAACCTATATCGACCGCTACTTTGACCGCTACCCCGGTGTGGCCCGCTATATGGAACGCATTCGCAGCCAGGCGGCAGAGGATGGCTTTGTCGAGACCGTCTTCGGGCGGCGTCTCTATCTCCCCGAGATTCACTCCCAGAACCGCAACCGTCGCCAGGGTGCTGAGCGCACAGCGATCAATGCGCCCATGCAGGGCACGGCGGCCGATATCATCAAGCGGGCCATGATAGAGGTGGATGCCTGGCTGGCAGAAGGGGAGTTTGATGCCCTGATGGTCATGCAGGTGCACGACGAACTGGTGTTCGAAGTGGCAGAGTCTCAGGTCGATTCTTTTATTGCTCAGATTCAGGCGCGTATGCAAGCGGCCGCCAGCCTCAGCGTACCACTGACGGTCGAAGCCGAAAGCGGCGCCAACTGGGATGAGGCGCACTGAGGTGCTTGACCACGGCCGTATCACAGGCATGTTGATGGGGCTGATGGATGGGAGAGCATTGCCACACACCCCAACCAGCAACAACGCACGTATACGTTTTCCAGCATGCTAGACTGCCATCAACAGGATGATAAGGAAGGCTCGTATGCCATCTGATCAGCGTCGTAAACTCCCTATCGGAATCCAGACCTTCTCGGATATCCGTGAAGATGGCTACTATTACGTAGATAAAACGCCCTTTATCGAGAAGCTGGTCAATCAGAACAAGTACTACTTTCTCTCCCGCCCGAGGCGGTTTGGCAAAAGCCTGCTGCTGGATACCTTACGCTGCCTGTTTGAAGGTCGGGAGGCCCTGTTTGAAGGGCTTTATATTCACGATAAATGGGACTGGCAGACACGCTATCCTGTGGTACGCATCAGCTTTTCCAATGGTGTGGTCACCAGCCGTGAAGATCTGGACGCGAATATTCGCTACCAACTGCAGCAACAGCGCGCCAGTCTGAGGATTGAAGCAAGCCCCCCTGAAAGGATTGCCGACGACTTTGCCAGCCTGCTTGAACATGCTCACCGTGCTCACAGCCAACGGGTTGTGGTACTGATCGACGAATACGACAAGCCCATTCTGGATAACCTGCTTAGCCCTGAACTTGCCCGCGAGCTGCGCGAGGGGCTGAAAAACCTCTATAGCGTACTCAAGGATGCCGACCCTCACCTGCATTTTGTGCTGCTTACCGGGGTCTCCAAGTTCAGCAAGGTCAGCCTGTTTTCGGGGCTTAACAACCTTAACGATATCACCCTGGATGTGCCTTATGCGGCTATTTGTGGCTACACCGATAAGGATATCGATACGGTGTTTGCACCCGAACTCCTCGACCTTGATCGCGAGGCTATTCGCCACTGGTATAACGGCTATCGCTGGGGTGGCCAAAACGTTGACTCGGTTTATAACCCTTTTGATGTACTGTTGTTATTACAGAAGCGCAGATTCAGCCCTTACTGGTTCGAAACGGCCACCCCCACGTTTCTGATCGATATCCTCAAACAGCGCGGTGTTTTTACCCCTTTGCTTAGTCAGTTACAGACCGAAGCTGAACTGCTGGGGCGCTTTGATATCGATCATATCGCCACGGAAGCGTTGCTGTTCCAGACCGGCTATCTCACGGTGCATTCAGTAGAAGAGCCGATGACCGGTTATTGGCTTTACACGCTTGGCTATCCCAATCACGAAGTGGCCACCAGCCTTAACCAGGCATTATTGCCTGCCTTGGGTGTTCAGGAGCCTGCCAGAGAACGGCTGACCCTGTTTCGTGCGTTGCAACATCATGACCTTGGTGCACTGGAAACCCACCTGAAAGCGCTTTTTGCTGGCTTGCCCCACGACGGGTATCGCAATAACCCGATTGCCCGCTATGAAGGCCATTACGCGAGTGTCTTCTACAGCCATTTTGCCGCACTGGGGGTAGGCGTGACGGTGGAAGATGCCAGCCATAAAGGCAAGGTGGACATGAGTGTCGACTTCGGTGGCCACCTCTATCTGTTTGAATTCAAGGTCGTGGAACAGGTGCCTCAAGGCAAGGCGCTGGAGCAGATCAAAGCACAGGGCTATGCCGACAAGTACCGGGCCAGTGGTAAGCCTATTCATCTGGTTGGGGTGGAGTTTTCCAGCATCGAGCGGCAGATAGTAGCGTTTGAGGTAGAGACGCTGACGCCATAAAGATTACGTCGTCATCACTCACAGGGCGCCATCAGGCAAAGGTCAAGGTGAATTTCCGATTACCCCGTTCACGAATGACAATCCCACCCCCGCACACAAAACCGCCCGCAGCCTCAGCTGCGGGCGATTGATTTACCAAGTCAGCTTACGTACAGGTTAACGCCATTCTGCGCGGTCAAAGATGCGGATCGCTTCCGGGTTGTTTTCACCCAGCACGTTGACGTTCAGATCATCTGTATTGAAATCGCCCCAGGAATCAAGCACCGGGTTTTTCTTGACGCCTTCAACCACCGGGAATTCGTGGTTGCCTTCTGCAAAGGCTTCCTGAGCCATGTCAGAACTCAGGAACTCAAGCAGACGAACCGCATTTTCGCGGTTAGGCGCATTTTCAGCGACACCGGCACCGCCAATGTTGACGTGGGTACCACGGCCGTCCTGGTTCGGGAAGATAATACCGACACTGCGCGCGACTTCCCGATCAGCTTCATCATCAGAGTGCAGCAGGCGAACATAATAGTAGTGGTTACCCACGGCCAGGTCACACTCGCCGCTGGCAACACCACGAATCTGGTCGGTGTCGCCACCTTCCGGGTCACGTGCCATATTGTTCACGACGCCCTCTGCCCACTCCTGGGCAGCTTCTTCACCGTGATGCTCGATCAGTGAAGCCATCAGCGACTGGTTGTAGATGTTGTTGGAAGAGCGAATGCAGATCTGACCTTCGAACTGCGGGTCTGCCAGTTCTTCGTAGGTGCTGATCTGGCTGGGGTCGAAGTTGTCGCGGCTGTAGTAGATAACGCGGGCACGCTCACTGAAGCCGAACCACATGCCATCCGGATGACGCATGTTGTCCGGCAGGCGATCATTGAGCACGTCAGAGTCGACGCTCTGGAAAATACCTTCCTGTTCCGCGCGCCACAGGTTACCGGCGTCAACAGTAAGCATCACATCAGCCGGGCTGGCGACGCCTTCACTCTTGATACGCTCAATCAGTTGGCTGGAGCCGCCTTCGATCACATTGACCTCAATGCCGGTTTCGTCGGTGAAGGCTTGATAGAGCGCTTCATCAGAATCATAGTGGCGGGCAGAGTAAATATTCACTTCATCAGCCAGTGCCTGGCTTGCGAAGGCACTGCCTGCGATGACGGCAGCCAAGGGGGCAACAGCGCGAACAGTTTTTACGCCAGCAGTTTTCATCTATCAGCTTCCTCTTATCAGTGAACAGATTGTCAGTGAACGGGGCAAGGAACGATTGGTCGTATTCAATGCCTAATAACTACTGAATGATAATAAGTTGCATTACCAGTTTCGTCAATGTAAGCGTCCTGGGTGGCGACGTCAAGTAAATGAGAAAGAAAATCATCCGTTTTTGTCTTTTGACGATTGTTGCCGCCAACAGGGATAGACTGGCTTATGCTTTAGGAGATAAACCGCTGTATATGCGCATCTGGCAGGTGCATTATGTTCAGATAGAAAATAGAATGAGAATAACTTTCAGTTTTAATACGCCTTTGCATTTTGCAGGCGTTACATTCAACACGATGGCGGAGAGTCATGACGGCAACAGTGAAAGCAGCAGAAATCGCCGCGCCGACAAATGCCCTGGCGCTGCATGATGTGCGTCATTCCTTTGATGGCAACCAGGTTGTCAAAGGCGTGGAACTTGAAGTTGAGCCTGGAGAGGTGGTTTGCCTGCTGGGGCCTTCGGGCTGCGGCAAGACGACTTTGCTGCGTATCGCGGCGGGGTTGGAAGCCCTTCAGGAAGGCAGCGTTGAGCTTAACGGCCAGGTCATTGCCCGGCCGGGTATGCGTCACCTGCCACCAGAAAAACGCAGCGTCGGGCTGGCCTTTCAGGATTCAGCGCTGTTTCCACACCTGAGTGTGGTGGAAAACGTCACCTTTGGCCTGAAGCAGCTGCCTGCAGCAAAACGCCGCCCCAGGGCGATTGAACTGCTAGAGCAGCTGGGCATGGCGGACTACATCGACACCTACCCGCATATGCTGTCTGGCGGTCAGCAGCAGCGTGTGGCGCTGGCACGTGCCATGGCGCCCGGCCCGCAGCTGATGCTCCTGGATGAGCCGTTTTCCAGTCTCGATGCGCGCCTGCGCGATCAGATCCGCGATGATACCCTGCACGTGCTGAAGAAAGTGGGGGCGGCAACCCTTCTGGTGACCCATGATCCGGAAGAAGCCATGTTCATGGCCGACCGTATTGCCCTGATGCGTGACGGTCAGATCATTCAGACCGGAACGCCCAGGGAGCTTTACTGTTCACCCAATGACCCCTTTGTGGTGACCTTTTTTGGTGAGGTCAACGAGCTCGATGGGGTGGTCAAGGATGGCAAGGTGCAAACACCGGTTGGTGAGGTTGAAGCGGGGGGGGTTCCTGAAGGGAGCCCCGCCAAGGTGATGATCCGCCCGGAGGCGCTTCGCATTGTTGAGCGCGACCTGCCGGCAGAGCCGCATGATCACAGCCACGTTATCATGGCCAAGCTGCTGGGACGTACCAGCCTGATACACCTGTGTGCGCACAATAACATCGGCGATGAAGCGCACCTGCATGCGCGGGTCTCCGGGCTTTTCCTGCCCGGGGAAGGTCAGCCGGTGGATATTCACCTCGACCTCTCCCAGGTGTTTGTTTTCCCTCAGTAACGATGCTTGGTGAGTCGTGAAGCGTGAGTCGTGCGGCCTAGTGCCCGCTTCCGGGGCGGGCACGGCGCATGGCCATACTGAGCAGAATCACCGGAATAATCCCGACGACAACAATGGCCAATGAGGACGTGGAGGCTTCTGCCAGGCGTTCATCGGCGGCCAGGTTGTGTGCGCGCACCGCCAGGGTGTCGAAGTTGAACGGGCGCAATATGATAGTGGCCGGCAACTCTTTCATGACATCCACAAACACCAGAATACCCGCCGCCAGCAGGCTGCTGCGCATCAGTGGGGTATGTATGTGTCGCAGGGTACCGCCGGCTGTCTGGCCAAGCGTGCGGGAGGCGGCATCCATGCTGGGCGTGACCTTCCCCAGGCTGGCTTCCACAGCATTGAAAGACACCGCCAGAAAGCGCACCACATAGGCGTAGATCAGGATGAAAGCTGACCCGCTGAAAATCAGCCCGATAATGACGCCATACGTATCCCGGGTCCACAGGTTGATGGTGTTATCCAGCCAGGCAAAGGGAATCAGAATACCCACGGCCACCACCGAGCCAGGAATGGCATAACCCATGGCGGCTATGCGAGAGCTGAAACGGGCAAACGGCGTGTTGTGAATGCGCACGCCGTAGCTAAGTAGCATGGCCATGCCGACGGCCAGAACAGCTGCCAGTGAGGCCAGTATCAGGCTATTGAAGGCAAATTCTAAAAAGCGCGTGCCCAGCAGACTGTCGCCGTCCGTAATGGCCATTTCGAGCAGTATGCCGCTCGGCAGCAAAAAGCCAATCAATACGGGCACAAAACAAAATAACACTGCCGCGGCCGCTCGCCAGCCGTGCAATACATATTCAGGCAGTTGCTGGTAGCGGTTGGTAGTATGAAAGTAGCGCCGCTTGCCGCGGGACCAGCGCTCAAGCAGCACCAGCGTTATGACAAATGCCAGCAGGCAGGCTGCCAACTGGGCCGCCGCAGTGGGTTCTCCCATGCCAAACCAGGTGCGGTAAATACCGGTGGTAAAGGTATCCACGCCAAAGAACTGCACGGCACCGAACTCGTTAAGGGTTTCCATCAGCACCAGGGAAACACCCCCGACCAGAGCGGGGCGCGAAAGCGGCACTGCCACACTGGTAAACAGGTGCCAGGGGCCGCGTCCCAGTGTTCTGCCTACGTCCAGCACACACACCGACTGTTCAAGGAACGACGCCCTCGCCAGCAGGTAGACGTAAGGATATAGCACCAGCGTGATCAGGGTGGCCGCACCGCCCAGTGAACGTATATTGGGGAAGTAATAGTCACCGTACTCCCAGCCAAACATTTCGCGCAGCAGACTCTGTAACGGGCCGGCAAACTGCAGAAAATCGGTATAGGCATAGGCAATCACGTAGGTGGGCACAGCCAGTGGCAGTAGCAGCGCCCACTCGAAAATACGTTTACCCGGAAAGCGGCACATGACCACCAACCAGGCGGTACCGGTCCCGATCAGCAGGGTACCGGTGCCCACAAACAGCACCAGCCAGAAGGTATTGGTCAGATAGCGGGGCAGCACGGTGCTGGCCAGGTGCTGCCATATCCCGTCGGTTGGCATGAAAATATGCGCAAAAATGATGATAACGGGTAGCGCCACCACCAGAGCAATGCCAAACAGAATCAATGACCAGACATTCAGCCGGCTAACCAGACGTTTGAGTAGCGAGTCGAATCCACGATCGGCAGTCTGAGACAACTGTTATCTCCTTAAAGGTATAAAGATGTGAAACGGGTCGGCATTTGCCTGTCACTATCGCGGACTCAGCGAACACAATGACGCTAGACGTGGATTCTGGTGGGCGTCAAAAAAGTCCCTGGCGATTAATGGCAGTAAGAGATTCTGCGGGCACCCGCAATGGCGATGCGAACCAGTATCAAATGCTAATCATACCATCTAGCACCTGACTTAACGATGTGAAATCCATGCGACATGCCGCCACCAAGCATTCTACAGCCTACCATCGATATATTCCGGAAAGTAAAAAGCCCCTTGCTGGGCAAGGGGCTAAGTGCAGACAATAGCGGTTTCTTATCTGCTGTAAACCAGGTTGGGTAACCAGGTGGCCAGCGGTTCAAAGAAGAACACCAGCATCAGGCCGAGAAGCTGCAACAATACGTAAGGAGCGACGCCTTTATAAATGTCCATGGTCTGAATTGAGGGCGGACAGACGCCCTTGATATAAAAGAGCGCAAACCCGACCGGTGGGGTGATAAACGAGGTCTGAAGGCAAATGGCGAACAGAATCGCAAACCATACCGGTTCAACGCCCAGGCTGAATACCACAGGGGCGACCAGTGGCAAAATAATCAGGGTGATCTCCACCCAGTCAAGGAAGAAGCCCAGCAAGAAGACGACGAACAGGATGGTCAGCACGATGCCAGCGGTACCGAACGGCAAACCGGTGACGGCATCGCGGATCACATCATCGCCACCCAGGCCACGCAGCACGGCAGCAAAAACGGTCGCACCAATGAAAATACCGAAAATGAATGCTGTGGTGCGGGTCGTCTGATAAAGCGCACTGGACATGACGTTGAAATTGAGGCGGCGGCTACTAAGCGCCAGCAAGGTGGCCCCCAGTGCCCCGACGGCTGACGCTTCCGTTGTAGTAGCAAAGCCGGTAAAAATCGAGCCGAGGACTGCCACGATCAACGCCATGGGGGGCAGCACAGCAATCAGTACTTCCCACAATGCGCGCGCATTGAGAGGTTCACGATCCTTGGGGGCAGGGGCCAGGTCTTTCTTGAGATAAGCGGCAATCAGGATAAAGGCGATATACATGACGCCGAGCATTACCCCAGGAATCAGTGCGCCCATGAACAAACGCCCGACAGAGGCTTCTGAGGTGCCCAGACGATCCGCCATCAGCACCAGCATGATGCTGGGCGGTACAAGTATCCCCAGGGTGCCGACCGAACAGGCTGTGCCGACCGCCAGCGATTTATTATAGTTGGCCTTGAGCATCGGGCCGATGGAGAGCATCCCCAGCAGGACGACCGAGGCGCCGACGATACCGGTTGAAGCCGCCAGCAGAATACCCACAATCACCACGGTAACGGCATAGCCACCGCGCAGGCCGCCCATAACGCGCACCAGCGAATCCATGAGGCGTTCGGCAATGCCGGAGCGGTCCAGCATAATGCCCATGAAGATAAACAGCGGCAGTGCCACCATCAGCTCATTGGCCACGACCCCGTAAAAGCGCTGGCTCAGAACACCAATGGTGCCCCCCCAGGTAAACCACAGGTTGGCGTCGAAATACTCGACCATAACGTGGCCGATGACAGCGAACAGAAAGCCGATACCGGCAAGCGACCAGGCAACCGGAAAACCCAGTAGCAAAAGCCCCATGAAACTGGCAAACATGCCAAGAACGAGAAGTTCTTCAATACCCATATTAATCCCCGGTATCAGGCGTTAGCGGAAGTCGGTCGGGTGCGTTGGCCGCATTTCCCGAGGAAACTTGAACAGATAGGTGGTACAGCGCAGAAGGCGCGACACCAAAGCAACGCTAATCAGTATCATGCCGATGGGCAGGGTGCTTTTAAGGATGAAGCGGTAAGGCAAGCCACTGGGTGACTGGGAGGCTTCGCCCTGTTCAAAGGAGCGATAAGCGTATTCAATCAACTGTTCGGTAATGAAATACATCAGTGGCAACATCAAAAGCGTGATACCCAGCAATTCCACCCACGCCATCAGACGCAGCGAAAAGCGTTCTCGCAGAACATCCACACGGACGTGATCATCAGTCACAATGGCATAGGAAAGGGTCATGATCATGGTGGCACCAAAAAAATGCCAGGAAAGCTCTTCAAGCGCGATGGAGCCGCGCCCGAGTATAAAACGGCTGAACACGTTGGTCAGGACGACCACGATGGTGACAACCCACAGCCAGGAAAGCAGCTTGCCGGTAAAGGCAATCATCGAATCCAGCCGGAAACTTAATGCATTGGTGGGAAACGTCTTTGACGTATCCTGGGATGGCGTCGACATAGTATCAGTCCCATGTGTCTGAGCATGCACAAAGCCGGAGCATCGTGATGATGCCCCGGCCATTGGTGTCACAGATGGTTAGTCCAGCTGCTGGATGTTCTCGGGCAGGTAATATTCTTTCGGCAGATAGCCTTTGGTGCGCCACTCGCCGTGGATACGCATCCAGTCCTGCTGGCTATCGAGGACGCGACGGAACATTTCGTCTTCCTCTGCGATCTCCTGCTGGACTTCATATGTGATAGAGCGCAGTTCCTGGAGGACTTCTTCCGGCAGAACCTGAGCGTTAACCCCTTCTTCTACGAAGCCCTGCAATGCCAGCGGGTTTTCCCACTCGCTTTCAGACAGGCCGAACAGGGTGGCTGAGCGGCAGCCCATCTCGATCTGGGCGCGGGTGGCATCTTCCAGGCCTTCCCAGGAATCCTTGTTGATCAAGAGGTGAGCCGTTGTAAACGTCTGGTGCCAACCTGGCATTAAATAGTTATTGACGATTTCCTGCATGCCCAGAATGCGGTCAACCGCAGGGGCCGAGAACTCGGTAGCGTCGATGGTGCCACGTTCCATGGCCTGGTAAAGCTCGCCACCCGGCAGCATGGTAACGGACGCACCCAGGCGCTCCATGACGCGGCCACCGATGCCCGCAAAGCGAATACGCAGCCCATCCATCTGGTCAAGCGATTCAACCGGATCGGCAAACCAGCCAGCGGCTTCCGGGCCGATCATGCTGCAAAGCAGCGGGTGCACATTGTAGGGTTCGTAGATTTCCTTGAGCAGCTCGTGGCCATCACCGTGATAGTGCCAGGCCAGATAAGAGGAAGGTTCCATACCGAACGGTGCGCCCGAATATAGCGGCAATGATGGAATGCTGCCCTGGTCATAGCCCACCCAGGTAAAACCGGCCGGGTACTGGCCTTCAGATACGGCATCAAGAATTTCAAACGGAGGAATCAATTCACCTGGCTCGTAGTAGCGCAGGTTGATATTGCCGCCGGATACAGCCTCAAGGCTTTCAGAAAGATGCACAACCGGCGTGCTCAAGCCAACGAGGTTGGAGGGGAACGCAATGGGTACCTGCCAACGAACACTTTCCTGCGCGTTGGCTGCGGTTGCCATTGTGCCCGTCGCCATGATGACCGCGGCGGCGGTGCCGGCGAGTTTGAAACGCATTGATGCTGTGGTGCGGGTCATAATTTTCATGAACCTTTCTCCGCTTGTACTGATTATTGTGTATACAGGCTAGGGCCTGTTGACGTTTCATCGCGAACCGCGTTGCTGCGCCAAAGGGCGTCAGGCAAGGCGCGACACGACGGCAATGGTGGTGCCCTTACCGAGTGGCGCAACGCCGCATGGCGTTCTTTGGCGCGCAACCCGAAGGGACAGGGTCCTTTTGGCACAGCCCTGCGTTGTTCGTCGCTGATTGGGAGCCACCCAACCACGCTCCTCACGCCTTGCTCTGCACCAAAAGGACCTATGTCGCGGCCGTGATGAAACGTCAACAGGCCCTAAACTGCCTTGATGAGGCTATAGCGAGCGATGCAGACGCTCAAGTGACGTTTTCAACACTATTCAACTTGTTGCCCGTATTGAGATAAGCGGATTTTTAACGATCTTCGCTAAAACGCCGATTAAAAGCGTTATAAATACACTGAATATAGGCTAAATGTTGTTATATTGCGTCGTTTGGGGGCTATCCCGAGCCGGCGCATACGCGCAGGCTTTAGACTAATAGATAGTGCTTTTGAAGTTTTTCTTGATGAGCTTACCGTCTGAAAAAAGCCTTTATTGGTCTGACCAATATGGGTTTGAAGGGCGACTTGTCTAATCAGTGGCTGATGCATGATTATTTGTCTGAAATAGAAGCCATATTGGTCTTACCAATTTTTAGTGTGCGGCTCTTCATCGTTCAAAACAAAAACGCCTGCGCTGGAACAGCGCAGGCGTTATGTGACGCTATTTTCAAGCCAGTGACTACCGGCCCAGCAAGAGGGCGGGTAATCCGGTGACAAGGCCAGGAAAGAAAGCCATCAACAGGCAGGCGAAAAGAATGATGGCAACAAAGGGGATGACCGCCTTGTAAAGATCAACAATTTCCACTCCTGGAGGAGCAACGCCTTTGAGGTAGAACAGGGCGTAGCCAAAGGGAGGGGTCAAAAATGAGGTTTGCAGGACCACAGCCACCATCACTACAAACCACAGCACATCAATGCCCATGGACTCAATGATAGGCAGCATGATCGGGAAGCTCAGCAACACGATGCCGGTCCAGTCGAGAAACATGCCCAGGATGAAGACCAGGAAAAGCATCAATAGCAGAGCGCCCACGGTGCCACCCGGCATTGATAACACCAGCTCACTGATGACCGTCATACCGCCGCCAATCGAGAACACCCCGGTAAAGGCCGTGGCACCCACCAGCACCATCATCACCATGGTGGTGGTCTTGCTGGCTGAAATCAGCGTATGAAAGCAGGTGGACAGCTTGCGGTCGCCAAAAATCATGAAGAGTAAAAAGGCAATGAATACCCCGATAGCCGAGGCTTCTGTCGCCGTGGCGACGCCGGTAAACAGTGCCCCCAGTACCCCCAGAATCAGTGACATGGGGGGCAAGACATACTTGGCCAGCATGATCAGCAGTTGCCTGGTGCTCACCTCGGCACGTTCCTGAGCGGGTACCCTGGGGCCATAGGACGGTTTGATAAAGCAGATAATCAGCACATAGAGAGCATACATGGCGCCTAACATCAGGCCAGGCACCAGGGCACCGGCAAACAGAGCCCCCACAGACACCGGTGAATAGCTGGCCATCAGGATCAGCATGATGCTGGGTGGGATCAGGATGCCCAGACAACCGCTTGCCATAATGACACCGGTACTCAGTTCCTTGTTATAGCCGTATTTCAGCATGGGCACCAGAGCAATCATGCCCATGACAGCAATCGAGGCCCCGACTATGCCGGTGGTCGCCGCCAGAAGGACAGACACAATCACCACGGTCAGCGCCAGGCCGCCGCGCAGGTTGGCGAGTAGCAGGCGCATGGCATCAAACATCTTCTCGGTAACACCGGAGTCGTTCAGAAAGCGCGCCATCAGAATAAACAGCGGAATGGCCACCAGGACATAATTATCCATGGCGTTGCCATATACATTGTTGATGATAATACCCAGCGTATTGACCCCCGGCCCAAAGTAGGCCCCGATCACGGCAACCCCACCCAGTACAAAAGCCAGCGGATGACCCATGAAAAGCCCGACCAGCAGGCCGCTGAACATCAGCAGCGTCAGCATTTCAGCGCTCATGCGGGTGTCTCCTTGCGTAACTCAGTGATAGCCCGTAACACGATGGCCAGCGCCTGAAGAAGAATCAGTACGGCGGCAAATACGATCACGCCTTTCACAGGATAAACAGGGATGGATACCATGCCATAGGTCGTTTCACCGCGGCTGAGAGAGCGCTCAAAGAAGTGCCAGCCGTAGGTGATAAGCAGCCAGATAAAAGGCACAAAGAAAATGGCATAACCCAATATTTCAAGCACTGCCTGCTTTCGGCGCGACAGCAGACGCTTAAGCACGTCAACTTCGACGTGCGCGTGATGGCGCAGGCCGTAGGCCGCCATCAGCATGAAGTGGGCGCCAAACAGCATCTTGGTAACGTCAAAGGCCCAGTCGCTGGGGCGGCCAAGAAAAAACCGCATGGCGATGTCATAGAGAACAATAATGGTAATGATCGCCACAAGTGGCGCGATAATCCGCCCTAGTAGCTCATTGAGTGCATCAATGGCTTTTGCGATCGCAAGCATCTGGGGAGATCTCCAAAATAGTGGCAAGAAGGGCAGCCAGACAAAAGTATCCGCCCCGGAGATGACCGGAGCGGATACCCTGAGCCCTACAGGCAGGCTTCAATTTCTTCAAGTGATGGCAGGTTGTCGATCTCGCGGCTCATGTTGAAGGGCACGGTAACATCGCGCCAGTTGGCGTAATGTTCCATGTAGCTGATCATGGAATGGTAGACCTTGGCATGCATCGGGTCTTCGCAGGCACCGCGTAAGATCACTTCATTGGTGGCATCCTGGATTTCCGCCAGGTCTTCCTCGGAAAGGCTGGTGATTTCAACACCATCTTCCTGGAATTTGACAGTCGCATCCGTGGAGGTCCGCTCCGACCAGGCCAGCGACCAGGCCATGGTAGCCTCAGAAGCAATCTTCAGGATGTCCTGGGTTTCTTCGGACAGTTCATCCCAGGCGTCCTTGTTGATCATGACGCCGAACACACTTGCTGACTGGTGCCAGCCCGGTGTTGACCAGTAATCCGCTACCTCGGAGAAGCCCGCATTGTAATCAACGCCGGGCGTCGAGAACTCACCGGCATCGATCACACCACGCTCAATGGCCTGATAGACTTCGCCACCCGCCAGCGTGACCTGAGAGCCACCCAGCATCTCCAGTACCCGGCCCTGGTCACGGCCGGAAAGGCGCAGGCGCTTGCCTTCCAGGTCGGCAATGCTTTCGATCGGCGTGTTACCCATGAACCCCGACTCATTGTTGGTGATCCCGTAGGGCAGGTAAACCATGTTGTAGTCGCCATAGACTTCCTGGTAGAGGTCAAAGCCACCCCATTGCTGAATCCAGTTCAGGTAGTCGACGCCGTTGAACAGGCTGGTGGTGGTGGCCAGTGGCGAAAAAGCCGGACTGCGGCCTGCCCAGTAACCTGGCCAGTCGCCTGCGGCCTGGATGGCGCCGGTTTCGGTGGCATCAAACACTTCGGTGCCAGGCATCAGGGTGCCACCGGCGCGGAAGTTGATCTGTAGGTCGTCACCGGCCAGCTGGTTCACCATATCAACCCAGTGCTGATCGATCTTGATCAGATCCAGGTTGTCCGGCCAGGTGGTGGTCATTGTCCACTGCTGTTGTGCATGAGCGGTTGTCGCCATGGCCGCCATGGCGATGCCAGCAGCGAGTCCAGTGACGGTAAACTGGGTCATTTTGGTCATCTTGATCATTGTTAGCTTCCTGATATGTGTTGGCGTTGTAGCTGTTGTTTTACGACACCGCTGGAGGTGACCCCGATACGCATCAGGGCGCTTGTCTCCAGCATTCAGACTGCCTCTAGCAGGAAAATACAACTGCAAAAAAATATTGCAAGTTAACGTTAACGTAAGCGGCTTATTTTGTCGAACAGCGGCCGGTGCCACAATGCCTCACGCTATCGCCTGGGCGCTGCCTGCCTGTGCGCAGCGGATATCCCGTGTTTTTTTCCATCCGTCGAAGGCCTGGCGAGGCTTGTATGCGGCCACATGGCCCCGGGTTGGTGCCTTGCCTTTGTTGTTAGCATGGCCCGATCGGTAGGTTAGGAATAACACGACTTATTGGTAAACTGAGGCGTTGTCAGCGTTGAAAAGCGTCAAAAATCCACACGAAAGTTGTAGAAAATCGCCATTCAAGGGGGCAGCCGAGATGCGAACGCAGAACGCTCGAATAATGGCGCTGGACGACCTCTTGATGCATTGCCAACGCCTGGAGAGGTATCGCTGGCGACAATGGTTGTGGCTAGCGGGCGACGATGTCGAGCAACGAGCAGTGGCATTATGGCAGGCAAAGGAGTGGCAGGCGCCCTTGTGGGTTGGGCAAGCGGCGCCCTGCCAGCCGGCGATCAATGCCGGGCAGGCACGTACGCGCCTGGGCCAGGAGCACCAGTTGATCATTATTGATACCCGGCAAGGGTTTGATCCGGATGCTGTAGGTGCTCTGGCGGGCACAGTGGTCGCCGGTGGGCTGCTGGTGCTGTTGACGCAGGACGACTGGGCAACAGCCCCCGACCCGGATTATCGTCGTATTGCTGATTATCCTCATGCTTATCAAGGGCTGAGTGCACATTATCTGGCACGCTTGAAACGGCTGCTTTCCAATGACGACAAGGTGATTCGATGGTTGACTGACTCGCATATCGAGCTTCCTCGCCTGCCAGAAATGAGCGCGCAGACACCGCTCCCCGCTGATCTGGACTGCCTGACCCAAGACCAGGCCCAGACGGTGGCCGCGCTGGTCAATCTCAAACGCCGTCGTCCCCTGGTGATCACCGCCGATCGGGGGCGGGGCAAAAGTGCTGCTCTGGGCATTGCCTGCGGACGCCTGTTGGCCAAGGGTGTCGCGCATTTGTGTATCACCGCCCCGCGGCCCGGGGCGGTTCAGCCGGTGTTCGAACGGCTGGCCGCGCTTTATCCTGAGGCAAGCTGGCCGTCAGCGCACAGCCTGCAGTTAGCCAGCGGCCAGCGCGTGCAGTTCATTGCCCCCGATGCACTGACCGAGGCGGTGACCCAGGGCGAGCTGGGCGGGGATGGCAGCTACCTGTTTGTGGATGAAGCCGCCGCCATTCCCGCCGCGCTGCTAGGACGTTGGCTCAATGCTTTTCCACGCATTGCCTTTGCGACCACTGTGCATGGGTACGAGGGCTCCGGGCGAGGTTTTGCGCTGCGCTTTCGTGACCAGCTTAAGCGCCACGCACCACAGTGGCGGAACATCAGCCTTGAAACCCCGGTGCGCTGGAACCCTGGCGACCCATTGGAAGCGACTCTCAACCAGCTTCTGTTACTCAAGGCCGACCTGCCGCCCTGTTCGGCGAATCGCCAATTCCAGTGGCTTTCCCAGGCGGCACTGGGGCGCGATGACGCGGCGCTTGAAGCGCTGTTCGGGCTGTTGGTGCAGTCTCACTACCGCACCACGCCCAGCGACATTCGCCAGCTGCTCGATGGCCCGGCCACCCAGCTGGGTCTGCAGGGCGATCCCACGGCACCACGCGGCGTGGTAGTCACCCGCGATGAAGGCGGCTTTCCTGCTGATCTGGCCGAGCAGGTGGCCCGCGGAGAGCGTCGCCCTCAGGGGCATCTGCTGGCCCAGTCGCTGGCGGCCCATGCCGGCTGCCGTGAAGCGCTGACGGCAAGCTGGCGGCGGGTCACCCGGATTGCCACCCACCCTGAGGTGCGCCGCCAGGGGGTGGCCAGCTGCCTGCTGGCACACAGTGTTGACCAGGCGCGCCGCGATGGCCGCGCGCTGTGTGGGGCCACCTTTGGCGCCGAAGCAGGATTACTGGCTTTCTGGCAGGCGGCCGGGTTTACGCCGGTAAGGCTAGGCATTTCCAGAGATACCACCACAGGCGAGGTGGCGTTGATGGTGGCCAAGGCATTAACCCCCCACGGTGCGCAGGTAATTGCCAGCCTGCGCCAACGTTTGCATGACGGCCTGTTGGCCATGCTGGCGTTTGAGCTTTCCGAGCTGCCGGGGGATGTTGTGGTGCCCTTGCTGGCCGATATGCCGAGCAGGCCCCTGGAACGTCACCACCTTGAGGACATCAGTGACCTGGCCTTTGCTCACCGAGACCCACGCCTGGCACGTGGCGCCTTGCAGGCCTTGGCTATTCATGCGGCTCAGCAGGGGGTTGAAAAAAGCAGGCACGCTGATTTGCAGGGGCTCGCGCGCTGGGCGTTGCAGAATCAACCGCTGGCCAGCAGTCATAAAGCCTCGGTGGCGGCCCTACGCAAGGCCGTCGCGGCCGTGCTGAAGGATGTCTGATCCTGTTTTTGAGCACGTCCCGAAACATTTCCTGATGCCTCAGGGACGTGTAAAGTAGCGCGACTAATCTCACGATGAGTGTTTATGAACGAACATCTGGAAGCATTGACGCCAGCGCCGGTATGGCGCCATTTCCGTACCCTGTGCAATACGCCGCGCCCTTCTGGGGAAGAAGCGGCTCTGGTCGCCCTGCTGGAAGCCTGGGCGGATTCGCTGGGGCTTGCCCATGACCGCGACAGCTTCGGCAATCTGCGCATCTGCAAACCCGCCTCGCCCGGCCACGAAGGCGCCAAGGGGGTTATCCTCCAGGGCCATCTGGACATGGTGGCCCAGGCAAACGCCGGGCATAACCACGACTTCAGCCGCGACCCGATCAGCACCTACGTCAAGGACGGCTGGCTACATGCCGATGGCACTACCCTGGGGGCTGATAATGGCCTGGGCGTAGCCGCTATACTGGCGGTGCTCGAAGATACCCAGCTGGTGCACGGCCCTCTGGAAGCGCTCTTCACCCTGGAAGAGGAAACCTCCATGGGCGGTGCGTTGAACCTGGCGCCCGATTGGCTCACCGGCCAGCGGCTGATCAACCTGGACAGTGAAGAACGCGGCGATGTGTATATTGGCTGTGCCGGGGGCAGCGATGTAGTGGTGGATGCTCAACTGCCCGGCGCGCCGCTGCGTGATGATGAGTGTGGACTGGCCATTGCCCTGACCGGTCTGCAAGGTGGCCACTCAGGGATGGATATTCACCAGCCGCTGGGCAATGCCAACCGCCTGATGATGCGCGTGCTGCGGGAACTCGATGAAATCGGCGCCCGCCTGAAAAGCTATCAGGGCGGCACCCTGCGCAATGCCATTCCCCGCGAAGCCTTTGCCACCCTGGCCCTGCCCGAAGACGCCTGGGATGACGCTCTTGAACAGGTTGCAGTCTTTGAACAGGTGT
The DNA here is from genome assembly GCF_044792155.1 of Halomonas sp. BLK-85. Taxonomy (NCBI): domain Bacteria; kingdom Pseudomonadati; phylum Pseudomonadota; class Gammaproteobacteria; order Oceanospirillales; family Halomonadaceae; genus Halomonas; species Halomonas sp. BLK-85. The sequence continues at coordinate 2,749,984 of NZ_CP087731.1, read as the reverse complement.
TCAAGCGTGAACTGGGCAGTGCCGACCCTGGCGTGACCCTGAAAGCCGCACCTACTGACCTGGATGGAGAAGCGCTGAGTCATGATGCCAGCGCCATGCTGGTGGCTACTCTGCACGCCGCGCCTTGTGGGGTGGAAAAAATGAGTGCCGATGTTCCCGGTGTGGTGGAAACCTCCAACAACCTGGGGGTGCTCAGCCTGGAAGACGGGCGCTTTCATCTGTGCGCCCTGGTGCGCTCGCTGCATGACAGCGCTGCCACCGCCATGATTGACCGCTTCAGGGCCCTGTTTGGCCTGATGGGCGCCCGGGTCAAGGCAGAAAACAGCTACCCCGGCTGGGTGCCAGACCCTGACGGCGCCATGCTGGCGCTGTTCAATGCGCAACATAAGGCGCTTTTAGGCTGCGAGCCTCACGTCAAAGTCATTCACGCCGGGCTTGAATGCGGGATTATCGCCAGTAAGTACCCACACCTCGACATGGTGTCATTTGGCCCCTCCATCCGTGGCGCTCACTCGCCGGATGAACGCGTCGAACTCGAAGCCGTCACCGAATGCTGGGCACTGCTCACTTCGCTGCTGGAAGCTGCTGCAAAGGAATAAAGTCATCATGAAAAAGGAAGCTGGCATTTAAAAGAGTTGAACTATGCTGCCTGAACACGACAAGGAACCACAGGGCGATCTCAGCCTCCGGCTGGTGTCTGAGATCCGCGAGCTGGTTGCCACTGCCCGCCAGCAGGTGGTGCAGGCAGTCAACAGTACCATGGTGCAGACTTACTGGCAGATTGGCCGCCTGATTGTGGAAGACGAGCAACAAGGCGACTCCCGCGCGGCCTATGGCAAACAGCAGCTTCAGCGGCTCTCCGGCGAACTGACCCGTGAGTTTGGCAAGGGCTTTGATGTTATTAACTTGCGCAATATGTGGCGGTTCTCTGAGGCGTTCTCAAAACGAGAGACAGTGTCTCGCAAATTGAGCGGGTCACATTATAACCATCTTTCTCGCATCGAAAATGCCAGCGCGCGCCTTTGGTACCAGCAAGAAGCCATTCAGCAGGGATGGAGTGTACGAGCATTGGAACGCCAGATCAGCACGCTGTATTACGAGCGCCTGCTGAGCAGTCAGGATCGTAAGCCATTGAGCTGGCTAACGCCACAGGAGCGAAACGTTATGTGCTGCACGTGCTCAGGTCGTTGACCGATGAGGTGCTGACAACGCTGCGTGAGAATATTCCGGAGCACGAAGTGTTCAGGCGTATTCACGCATCGCGCCTGAAGCATGATCGAGAGCGTTTGACAAAAAAATCAATCAGTTCCGGGCAGAAAACGGCGCCTAAAAGACGCCGTGGTTTATAATCGGGCTGTCAGGATCAATCACTTACCCAGATAGGCCCCCAGCATCCAGACGGTTTTTTCCTGCTCGCGGATGTAATCGCCGGCCTGGGCGGCGGTGCCTTCATCGTCGGCATCCGAGGCCAGTGCCAGCACTTCACGCTGCAGCTCAATCAGCGTCTGGTAGCCGGTGAGCACGCCCTTGACGCAGGTCTGACCGTCGCTGACGTTCTTGTCTTCCTGAATGCTGGACAGCGTCATGTAATCGGAATAGGCATGCACCGGCTGGTGGCCGAGGGTCAGGATGCGCTCGGCTACCTCGTCCACCTTGACCAGCAAGTCAGTGTAAAGCTCTTCAAATTTCTCATGTAGCTGAAAGAACTCAGTACCTCTGACGTTCCAGTGATAGCCACGCACGTTCATATAAAAAACTTGGTAGTTGGCCAGCAGGTGGTTGAGTTTTTCTGCCAGTTGGCTGGCGTTTCCTGAATGTAGGCCAATGCTGTTGGTATCGCTCATGGTATCTCCTTGGTCGTTTTTTTAAGCAATGATGACAATTGAGCGTAAGAGCTGTCTTATGCTTATTACATCTTTACATGCTGGCGTATCAATGGACTTTCAAGGGCCTGCGACCCACAGCCGCAGCAGGCTTTCGCAACGGTCTTCAAGCAGGGAGGCATTCTGCTCCATGGCATCGGCCAGATTCATTGGGCCGTCCGCCAGGGCAAAGGCAGCAGTCACGCCCTGCGGGTATGCTGCCTGCCAGCCGTCACCCAGGCTGCCTGCCAGGACGATCACCGGTTTGCCTGCCTGTTTGGCCGCCCTTGCGACCCCGATCGGCGTTTTGCCCGCCATGCTCTGGCCGTCCAGGCGGCCTTCACCGGTCACCACCAGATCAGCCCAGGCCAGATGTTCCGCCATGCCAGCCTGATCCATGATCAGTTCAATGCCGGGTTTTAACGAAGCGCCCAGAAAGGCGCGTGTCGCGAACCCCATGCCGCCGGCCGCGCCCGCGCCGGGCAGGGCGCGGAGGTCGCACCTCAGGTGTTCAGCGCTGATATCTGCAAAGCGGGCCAGTGCCTTGTCCAGTGTCTCAACCTGTTCGGGCGTTGCGCCTTTCTGGGGGCCAAAGATGGCACTGGCCCCCTGTGGCCCCAGTAAGGGGTTGTCGACATCCACGGCGGCGTCTATTGTCAGGCTTTCAAGACGCCTGTCCAGGCCGCTCAGATCAAGCGTCGCAAGCCGTTGCAGGGCGGTGCCGCCCGGGGGAAGGGGGTCGCCCTGGCTATCCAGAAGCCGGGCACCCAGGGCGCAGAGCATACCGGCGCCTGCGTCATTGGTGGCGCTGCCGCCCAGCAGCAATAACGCTTTCTCAGCGCCCTGATCAAGCGCTGCCAGCAGCAAATCGCCCACTCCACGGGTAGACGTGATACGGGCGTCCCGTTCTGCCCGTGTGAGTTGCTGTAAGCCACTGGCCTCGGCCAGCTCAATGTAGGCGGTGCGCTGAGTATCGAGCCATCCCCAGTGGGCGTTAATAGGGCGACCCAGGGCATCTTCAACCTGAGTGGTCATGCGCTGGGCGCCCGTGGCTGCAAGTAGTGCTTCAAGACTCCCCTCACCGCCATCGGCCAGGGGACAACGGATAATATCTGCGTGTGGAACGGCTTTATGCACGCCACGCGCCATGGCATTGGCGGCAAGTTCGGCACTGAGTGCTTCCTTGTAGCTGTCGGGGCAGAGTAGGATATGCATGATGTCCTTACCGATCAGGTCACTGTTGAGTAGGCTGTAAGGCGATGACAGTGTCTGAGTAACGCCCATATTCGTTGGGAGATCAACCATTGCATAGCGCATGACAAGGAAGACGCCATGAAACGTATCGGATTAGTCAGTTTATTGATTGTCGCACTGTCAGGCTGTCAGACATCTCCTGACCAACAGACGCAAGCGGTATCAGTTCCTGCTATGGAATGCCGGTTTGCTCATGGGCAAGCCGATACGGTCTCCATCATGCGCAAAAGTATCAATGTCCTGGAAGAAGAAGGGTTCACTCTGCGCAGTACTGATAGCGCCCTGGGGGTTATCAGCGCCTGGCGCGAACGCCCGCTGAACAAGCAGGACGACCGCATCGACGAGCGAGGGTTTTTCAGCGGTTTAAGCGTATTTGGTGGTATCGGCTCGGGAGGAAGCAGTCGCTTCGGGCTGGGGATCGGTACTCAATTGGGCGGCGACCGTCGTGCCAATGCACTGCAAATTGAAGATGTCAGCCTTGTGGTGGACGATATGGCTGTGCAGATAACCCGCGATGTGCGCATTATTGATAGCCAGGGGCGATTGCGTGACGCTTACAATGCCAGCAATACCGCGTTCTGTGCGCCACTGCAGCAGGCGCTGATGCCTTGAAGCGCTGATGAGTAATATTTGATGCTGGACGGTTTCTGAATGACCCGACACGAGATTTTTCACAGGGGCATGATCATCAGGCGAGCCGTTCGCCTGAGCCTGCTTGTCAGCGTGCTGCTGGTGAGCTCGGTTGCCCAGGGCCATCCCCATGGCTGGATTGATCTGAGCGTCAAGGTGATCAGTGATAAGCAGGGCCGAGTGACCGCCCTTGAGCAACGTTGGCGCATGGATCCTTTCTATAGCCTGGTCGTGATGGAAGAGTTGGGTCAGGTGGAAGGCGCCAGTATGGAACAAGGGTTGGCAGAACTGGGACGCGAAATTCGCGATAATCTCGCACCCATGGGTTATTTTACCGAGATACAGCGTGATGGTAACGCGGTTGATACAGGTGACGTCAGCGAATACACCACTCGTATCGGCGACGGCCGCCTGATTTTCATGTTTCGCCTGCCGCTCGCCGAGCCCCAGCCGCTGGAAGGTTCACAACTGAGTTATCAGGTATTTGACCCGACCTATTATCTTGAAGTCGTTCACGAAGCGGATACCCAGCAGCGTATCAACGATAATGCCCTGACGTTGCAGCAGCCAATGCCGGGGTGCGCGGTGAGTGTAACGCCAGCCGACCCGGATCCCGAGATGGTGATGCGTGCCGCAATGCTGGATGTCGATGAGCAGGGCGAGCCGGGGCTGGGACGCTATTTCGCTGAAACCGGTCTGATGGATTGTCGCTAGGGCCTGTTGACGATGAGTGATCATGGCTTTCTTGTTATAATATAACGATTGTGCTGATTGACTGTCAGGAAGCTGCCATGCCGGTAATATCTCGCTATTTCCCCCTTTTCGCCGTGCTGATCGTGTGTATTGGCCTGCTTGGATACTCGCTTTCCACCGATGCTTTTCAGACGCTGAGTTACCAGCTGCTGGCCTGGCAGCGTGATCTGCATCGCTCCCTGACCCTGGCGATGACCGAGCTTGCTCAGGCGCCAACGGCCACTACCTGGGGCGTGCTACTGGGGGTGAGTTTTGGCTATGGGGTTTTTCATGCCGCCGGGCCAGGGCATGGCAAGGCGGTGTTGGCCACCTATCTTGCCTCTCACGGCGGTGCCGTCCGCCGGGCACTGGGGTTGTCGTTTGCGGCTGCCCTGTTGCAGGGGGTAACCGCGATTCTTCTGGTGGTGGTGCTGGTTTACCTGCTGGGCTGGGTGACCCGCCAGGCCATGGGCAGTGTCGCAACGGTTGAGCATGTAAGCTTTCTACTGGTGGCCACCCTGGGCGGCTGGCTATGCTGGCGCGCCGTCAGTCAATTACGGGTTGCCTATGCGCCCCGGCATACGTCATCCCCAGCGGACCATGCTCATGGGTCAGAAGGCCACCATCACTGCTGCCATGGTGCCCATCATATTGAGCCTGAGCAGGCGCTGGACAAGCGCACCGCCCTGATGACGGTATTGGCCATCGGTATTCGCCCCTGCAGCGGCGCCGTTCTGATGGTGGGCGCTGCCAGCTTGCTGGGCAATGTGCTGCTCGGCATGGCCGCCGTGCTGGCGATGTCGTTGGGTACTGGGTTGACGGTTTCCCTGCTGGCCCTGGCGACCATTGTTGCGCGCGATTGGGCCAGGCGCAGGTTGGCAGGCCAGCAACGCCAGCTGGGCCAGCGGCTGGCGGCGTGGCTGGCCTTGGCCGGGGGCAGCGTGATTGTGGTGCTCGGGTTATCACTGTTTGCCACTAGCGCCACCCAGCCAGTGGGGTCGCCACTGCTCAATGAACCGACGCGCGGTGCCAACCCACTCACCGGCCAGGCGGTCCACAGACCCTAGGCCAGATTCAATACGTCAATTTCAGCCAATAGCTGGGCCCGCACGCTGGCCTGTTGATCGGCAGTATAGGGCTCGGCGTTACCCATGCCCCAGACAGGCCCCGGCCAGGCGATATCGTTTTTATGGCGTACGATGACGTGAACATGCAGTTGGCTGACAACATTGCCCAAAGCGGCAATATTGACCTTGTCGCCCTCAAAGGCATCCTTCATGACGGCTCCCAGTGCTGATGCTTCTCGCCAGAGCTGCTGCTGGCTTTCCTCATCCAGATCAAATACTTCGCTGACCCCCGGTAGACGTGGCACCAGAATCACCCAGGTAAAGCGGGTGTCATTCATCAACAGAACGCGGCATAGCGGTAGCTCAGTCACTGGAAAGGTGTCTGCTTCAAGCCGTTCATCGAGGGCGATATCATTCATCACAGCTCCTTGGTTATCAGCACATTCGTCACAAGCATAACAGTCTCTGGCCCCAGGTCACTACAGGCTCTATGCTGAAGGGGTACGGCGCGCTTGAACGCGTGTCAGAAACAATCATTCACAATATAGAGGCTGTTCAATGCAATCATTGATGAGTAGGAAAACGTTATTCGCCAGTACCCTGGTACTCGTGTTGCTGGGTGCCTTGAGCGGCTGCAACACGGTATCCGGTGTGGGTCAGGATGTGCAGGAAGGCGGACGCGTGCTGCAGGATGCGGCTGACTAAGCCGGCGGACTTCAATCACGGTTGGGCAGCCTGATGGTTCCGGTGGGTTTGGGCTTCTTCCTGTTCGGCCTGTTTGCGTAGTTTCTTGCGCAATTCCGCTTTTTCAAAACGCAGTTTCTGCAAGGGGGTTTCCAGGGTGAGTGGAGGGACGCGAGCAGGCTTGCCCTGCGGGTCAACCGCCACCATGCTCAGATAACAGCTGTTGGTGTGGCGAATGACCTTGTGGCGGATGTCCTCGGCCACCACCTTGACGCCAATTTCCATTGAGGAGTGCCCAACGTAGTTGACGCAGGCCAGAAAAGTGACCAGCTCTCCCACATGAATAGGCTGCTTGAACAGTACCTGGTCCACGGAAAGGGTGACCACATAGTGGCCTGAATAGCGGCTGGCACAGGCGTAGGCAACCTCATCAAGCTTTTTCAGGATAGCCCCGCCATGCACCTTGCCGCTGAAGTTGGCCATATCAGGCGTCATCAGCACTGTCATTGATAGGTCGCGCTGGCCGGGAGGCTGTGCCTCCCGCGCGGATGTTTGCGTTGACATCGCAGGCTCCCTAGAACCAGACCAGGCCGGCGGAAATGATCGCCCCGGTGATAAACAGCTGAATCAGGCAGAAGCCCATGATGTCCTTGGCTTTCAGGCCCGCGATGGCAAGCACCGGCAGTGCCCAGAAGGGCTGCAGCAGATTGGTCCAGGCATCCCCCCAGGCCACCGCCATGGCAATGCGCGGAATATCGGCGCCCAGTGCCTCAGCGGCGGGCAGCATCACCGGTGCCTGCACGGCCCACTGGCCGCCACCGGAGGGGACGAAAAGATTGACAATGCCCGCGCTCAGGAACGTCCAGAAAGGCAGAGACGTCTCGGTAGCGAAGGAAACCAGCCATTCCGACATGCTGGTGGCCAGCCCGGATTGGACCATGATCGCCATGATGCCGGCGTAAAACGGAAACTGGATGACGATGCCCGCCCCGCCCTTGATGGCCTCATTCAGGCTGTTCAGCAGGCTGCGGGGCGTGCGATGCAGCACAATGGCAAGAAACAGGAAGAGGAAATTCACCACGTTGAGGTTCAGACCGCCACCGCGCAGCAGAAAGTGGTCGAGCATGAACAGAAGCCCCGGGATGCCGACCAGCCAGGCCAGGGTAACGCTGTTTTCCAGGCGTTCTGCCGGGCGGGTCAGTCTCATCGGCTGTGCATCGGTATCATCATTAAGCCGTTCGGTGTCGACATAAACGCTGTCCTTGTCATCGGGCAGCATCAAGCGGTTGACCAGCGGAATCGCGATAAACATGCACACCACGATGGCCAGGTTGAAAAAGGCAAAAATGGTTGACCCGGTGCCAATCACGCCGATCTGGTCAGCGGTAAAATGGCCGTCAGTGGCAATGGTCAAGGGTACTGACCCCGCCAGGCCGCCATGCCAGACCACAAAGCCGGAATAGGCGCTGGCCACCAGCAGGCGATAATCAACGCGGATCAGCTTGGCCAGTTCCTTGGCAAACAGCGCGCCGACGACCAGGCCAAACCCCCAGTTGATCCAGCTGGCGGCCAGCGACACATAGGTCACCAGCATGATGGCGCCACCAGGGGTCCTGGCGACGTTGGCCAGTCTTTGCAGCAAGCGCTTCACAGGCGGTGAATTGGCCAGCATGAAACCGGTGACCAGCACCAGCAACATTTGCATGGAAAAGGTCAGCAGGTTCCAGAAACCGTCACCCCACATGCGCAACACGTCCAACGGCGTCTGGCGCTCAACGGCAATGGCCGCGAAGGCAGCGATAATGGTGAGCAGCAGAACAAAGACGTAAGGGTCAGGTAGATAACGCTCCACCAGCTTGACGGCAGGTTTTGAAACAAACTTCAACATGGCGTGCTCGCTTCTCGTTATTGGACATTGGGGTCGAGGTTGTATCGCGACGTTTAATGATCATTAAGACGTTAACGTTAATCGAGGCGAGTCTGTCTTGTCCATCGTCAATCCGGGGTCAGTCGTGCCAGCGGGTCAGCCGGTAATGGCGATAGTAGCCAAGCAGTACGGCGGAGCGCACCAGGGTAAACAGGGTAAAGGCGAGCCACAGGCCGTGATTGTGCCAATCTCCAAGCTGCTGGGAAAGCCACCAGGCAGGCAGGTACACCGCCAGGCCGATAAAAATGCTGTTGCGCATTTCTACCACGGCTGTGGTACCGATAAACACACCGTCCAGCAGGTAGCTCCAGACGGCCAACAGCGGCATGACTACCATCCAGGGCAGGTAAACAGCGGCGGTTTCACGCACTTCGGGCAGGCCAGTGAGCAAGGCAATCAGGGTGTTGCCGCCCAGCGCAAACGCCAGCGAAGCGGCCAGGGCCGTCCAGAAGGAAAAACGCGCGGCGGCCTTGATCGTGGTGGCAAAAGCCACCCAGTCGCGCTTGCCAAAGGCGCGCCCGACCAGTGATTCTGCGGCGTGCGCAAAACCGTCCAAGGCATAGCTGACCAGCAGGATAAACTGTAGTAAGACCGCATTGGCTGCCAGTATGGTGTCGCCCTGGCGAGCACCCTGAGCGGTGAAAAAGGCCATGGCAAACAGCAGCCCCAGGGTGCGTACAAAAAGATGGGCATTGACATGAAATAGCGCCCGGTAAGCGCTTAAGGCGAGTAGCTGGCTTTTCAGGAAATACCCGTCAAGCTGCTTGAGTTGACGGCTGACCAGATAGATCCCCAGCAGTAGCGCCGAATAGTCGGCGAGCACACTGGCCCAGGCCACGCCGTCAGACGTCATTTCCAGCCCGACCACAAACCAGATATCCAGCACAATATTGACACTATTGGTAAGCACCAGAATCATCAGGGTGACGCGTGAATTCTGTTGGCCGAGAAACCAGCCCAGTATGGCGTAATTGGCCAGCACCGCTGGCGCTGAATAAATCCGGATCTGGGCATATTCGCGTGCCAGCGGGGTAGCGGTTGCGCTGCCATCGAGAAGCCATAGGCCCAGAGATACCAGGGGGGTGGCAAAGACAATCAGTAAAGTGCCGATAACCATCGCCAGGATAAGTGCCTGGCCCAGCAGGTTGCGCACCTCGCTGTCGCTTTCCCGGCCCACCGCCTGAGCCGTCAAGCCTGTGGTGCCCATGCGCAGAAATCCGAATCCCCAGTAAAGAAAGCTGAACAGGGTAGCCCCCAGGGTGACGGATGCCAGATAGCGGGCATCCGGCAGGTGGCCCACCACAGCGGTGTCCACCAACCCCAGCAGGGGGACCGTAATATTGGACAGGATGATTGGCCACGCCAGCATCCAGATGCGCTGGCGCGGTGGAGCGGATGAGCGGCTGGTCACGTCAGAAACAGGGTCATATCGGGTGAAAGTCAACAGCAGGTAGACGCAGTTTCATCGCTCAATGGCTCATTTATCGGTGATTTGGTGGTACTTTTCCATCAGCTCATCGTGTGTTTCGCGCTTGTCGGGATCGAGAGGAATACAGTCCACCGGGCATACCTGCTGGCATTGCGGCTCATCGTAATGACCCACGCATTCGGTACACAGGTTGGGGTCGATCACATAGATTTCCTCGCCGGGCGAGATGGCATCGTTGGGGCATTCCGGTTCGCAGACATCGCAGTTGATGCACTCATCGGTAATCATCAGGGCCATGGGGTTACCTCGCGTAAGGTTTTGCCACTGGTATGTCCAATGGCATATACCTGAGTGTTTTACTCAACAATAGACTGATGGTCAACTATTGTAGTGCCTATACAGTGCCTGTGCGACCTCTGGATGTACCATGGGTGAGACATCTCCGCCGAGTTTGGCAATCTCGCGTACGATAGTCGACGAAATATACGAGTTTTCCACTGCTGGGGTAAGAAAGACGCTTTCCAGCTCAGGGTTCTGGGCGCGGTTCATATTGGCCAGCTGAAGCTCATATTCGAAGTCTGACACCGCGCGCAACCCACGCAGGATGATGGTGGCCTTCTGCTCGTACATCATGGTGGTTAATAGCGAGGAAAAGCCGATGACTTCAACGTTATGAAGCCCTGCACACACCTGGGCAGTCAGCGACTTGCGGATCTCCAGGTCCAGCGTGGGGCGCTTGCCGGGGCTTTCGGCAACGGCGATAACGATCTTGTCGAACATCCGTGCACCGCGTTCGATCAGATCGAAGTGGCCGTTGGTAATCGGGTCGAAAGTGCCTGGATAGACGGCGATATTCATCACGATGGCGCGTCCTCTGGCGATGGGTCTTCAAAAAACGGATCTGTCAGTTGACCGAAGGGATTATCAACATTCAATGATACGGCCTGTCGATAGCCGGGTATCGCAATGTGGTCGGCATGAACCTCCAGCTCAGGCCCTTCCAGGACCTGTTCGCCAAACTGGTAGCGTGGCTGGTAAAGGCCACGGTCTGCCTGGTTTAGGTACTGGGCGGCGGTGTGGCGCACGCTGTCACGGCGAGCCTTCCAGGCGCTGACCGCTGACTTGCCATGGCGCTGGACAAGCAGTCGCTCGGTAACCTCTGGCGACAGCACCACACCGGTCGCGTTGTTGCCACCAAAGCCCTTGGCGTTGATAAAGGCCGCATCCGCCTGGAATGCCTGGCTGGCGGATGAAAAGCCCAGACGTTCGGCATACACATCATCGGCGACGGCATCCAGGGTGGGAATGCCCGGCAGAAGGCCATGGGCAAAACTGCCCAGGGCGCTGGTCAGCTGGTCACCGGCGGCAGACCCCTGTGAATGGCCGACAAACGCCTTGACGGCAACCACCGGCCACTGGGTAATGCTGTTGGCTCGGGCTATCTCATCAAAGACGTGGGATTCAGTAATGCGGTTCTTGGGTGTGCTGGTGCCGTGGGCATGCAGGTAAGTACGCTGTTGCAGCGCCTGTTCACCCAGGATACTACGCACCAGGGAGGCCGCTTTGCCCAGCGTGATGTAGTTACCGATACCCGGTGCCGAAATCGAGCGTTTATAGCCGTCCGCGTTGACAAATACCTCGGGCACCGCGCCGAGAATATCGGCGCCGGTGTCCAGCGCCAGGGTGTCATCCATCAGCATGACAAACTGGCTGGATTCCGCCATGGTAAAACCGCAATTGCGCGCGAAAGGGCGGCAGGCGCGCTGATAGTCGGCATCGCTGAGCAGGCTGATGGCATCCAGCGCCTTGAGACTCTCATCGTCGGCCAGGGCACCCATGGCGCGGAAGCCTTCGATGATTTCCGGTGTGATCGGAGCATCAGCAGTGCCCACCATGACAACCCGCCGCCGGCCAGCGCGAATATCGTCAATGCCCAGGCGCAGGTTGTACAGAAAGCTGGCGCAGGCGCCCAGCGCCGCACCTGTGCCGCCCACACTGCCCAGCACATAGGCATTGAGGAAGTCAGCGGGCATCTGGCCATAGCCCAGCGGCATCTGTTTGGAGGTGGCGCGCTGGCCGCTGACCAGGCTCTTCAGCAGCCCACCCCAGCCCTGTTCATCCAGCTGGCCAATGGAATTGCCGGCATACACCGCAATCTGATCGGGGTCCAGCTGCTGGCTCAGCTGTTCCCACTCGAAGCCACTGGCGCCCAGACAGTCGCTGGCGCTGAAAATAGTCATGGAGAGCCCGCGTGGATGATGCACGCTACGATACAGGGCGGCAGGATCAAAGCCGCTGGGCAACTGGCCAGCCGCGCGGACACGGGGCATCTGCCTGTCTGGCAGCAGCACGTTGAGATCACCTGCCGGGACGCTGACTTCGACGCGCCTGGAATCAAGCTCGCGCACCTGCCAGTAGGCAGGCAGGTGATCAGGTAGCTCGCGGCGCCTGAGTTCGACGCGCAAGGGTGCATCCAATGTCATCGATGCACGCCGATTGGCCGGCATTCCTGGTGCATTGAAGCGCGGGTCTTCGTTGCGGCGTATCAAGGTGTGGCGCAGCACAGCGTCGCGCAGTTCAGCATCTGGCAACGGCGTGCCGTCGGCTGATGTATCAAGACGCATCAAGGCTGCCAGGCTCTGCAGCGTCTGACGTTGCTGATCGGCAGGCAGTGCATCAAGTACGGTGCGGCGAAAGGCCTGATGGCCCGAGGTTCTGCCGGCGGGATTGATGCCGCCCATGCCGACAATCACCGGTAAGTGTGACAATCCGGGTTCCTCGTGGTGCGGTAGTTGTTTAGACGTCATGAAGAACGTCATTAAAAACATTGTTAAGATGTGACCCGTTTATGCCATCAGACACAGCATCTTATCAGTGTCTGTTGTATAACCTTGGTCATTGACTGGCTTATGATCATAGCACCGGGCATGCAATGGCGTCATGCTGGAACCCCGCCAGACGGGTATAATCTTCCTTTTTTTATCAATTCAGGGGCAGAATCGCCATGCAGTACGCTTCCCGCGCGGTGATTTCCAATCAGACAGGGCCGCATGAAGACGTGGGTCGCAGGGTGGCGCGAGCGCTTGAGCATCCGCTGCGTAAGCCCTTGGCAGATCATAACCGGCGAGCGTTCGAGCAGGCCGACCAGTGGCTGCAGTCTCAGGCTGCGCCGCTGATACTGGATGCCGGTTGTGGGGTGGGGCTGTCTACCCGGCGGTTGGCGCAACGCTTTCCAGAGCATGCCGTTATCGGGGTGGACCGCAGTGCGGACCGGCTCGGGCGTGACCATGGGGCCGTGCCGGATAACGCCTGCCTGGTACGCGCGGATCTGGTCGATTTCTGGCGACTGGCGCTTGATGCAGGTTGGGCACCACAACGCCACTTTCTGCTGTACCCTAACCCTTATCCCAAGGCGGCTCATTTGAAAATGCGCTGGCACGGCCACCCGGTACTGCCCGCCCTGCTCGCCCTGGGCGGGCACCTGGATCTGCGCTCCAACTGGTCGATATACGTGCAAGAATTTGCCCAGGCGGTGGCGCAGGTGACCGGCCAGTCGGCCGATATCGCTTGCCATGATCCGCATGACGACTACCTCACGCCCTTTGAGGCGAAGTACGCCCGCAGTGGCCAGACCCTGTGGAGACTCACCGTTGCATTGGAATCGCGATGACCTTTATCTATCTTGTATTGGCCGTGGTGGCTGAAGTGGTGGCGACCAGTGCGCTGAAAGCCTCGGATGGTTTTACCCGGCTGTGGCCCAGTCTTCTGGTCGTATTCGGCTATGGGCTGGCATTTTATCTGTTGGGGCTGGCGCTGCGGGTGCTCCCTGTCGGGATGGCCTATGCGATCTGGGCAGGTCTGGGTATTGTGCTGGTGACCCTTGTCGGTATGGTGGTATTTGGTGAGCGTCCGGACCTGCCGGGTGTGCTGGGACTTGGGTTGATTGTTTCCGGCGTTGTCGTGCTGCAGGTGTTTTCAAAGATGAGCGTGCACTGAGTCAATCCACCGACGACCGTTATAGGGCAGGCGTTACTATGAAGACGCACAGGTTCGCCAAGCAGCACACCACAGACAAGCCATTTTTCAGCCGCTGGCGGGCCCTGGGTATGGGTGGCGCCCTGGTGGCCATGAGCGCAATGCTGATTAGCCCCTTGGCGCTGGCAGATTTTTCACGCCTTGCCCAGTTGCAGCAGAAAGGCTTTGTCATCAGCGCTGAAGCACGTCTGATCGATGCGCCCAAAGCCACCCTTGGGCAGATCAATCCACAGGCGTTACGCTCGCCGGCATCGGTCACCAAGGCGTACCTGGCGGCCGCGGCGCTAAGCCGTTTTGGCCCTCAGCACCGTTTTACCACTCGCCTGGCAAGTCTGGCTGAGCTGGATGACAATGGCGTACTCTCGGGGGACCTCATCTTTGACGGAGGTGGCGACCCGGGCCTGACCAGTGAAGACCTTTGGCGTCTGGTTCAACGCCTGCAGCAGGCGGGTGTGCGTGAGGTGCGTGGTGCCCTGGTAGTCAACCAGTGGCGGTTTGGGCCGGTACAATGCCTGACCACTGATCGCTGTGAGGCTCGCACCCGGGTTGATAACAGCTATAGCGCGCCCCTGTCATCGGCAGGCGTCAACTTTGGTAACTGGTGTGTGAATGTGGCCCCTGCCAGCCGCTCAGGGCAAGCGGCCCGAATCACTCACTGCGATGGCCCGTCTTCCCTGGTGCGGGTCGATAATCGCGTCATCACAAAACCGGATAACAGTGGCACCGAGCTAAGCGTGGAGCGTGTAACAGACGCCAATGGCGATCTGATGCGCATCAGCGGGCAGATCTCGACCAACGCCAGGGCGCGGGATATCTATCGTGGTGCCAGTGACAGTGCCGCCCAAACCGCACAGACCCTACATGCCATGCTCACTCGGGCGGGTATCGCCATGACAGATGCGCCCCGGGTCAGTGCGGAACGCCTGCCACAATGGACACAAACGCTCGCCGTCGTGGAGGGCAAGCCGCTTCAGGAACTGCTGCTGCGGACCATGAATTATTCCAACAACTATATGGCCGATGTGCTGGCGCTGACCCTGGTGGAGACGCCGCGGGCTGAGTTGCATCAGGCAGGGCAGGCATTGGAAGGCTTTGCCAGGGGCCTGCCGGGCCATGGCTCGGCGACCTTTGAAAGCGGCAGTGGCTTGACCACCGGCAACCGCACCAGTGCCCACGGCGTCAATGTGATGCTGGAATCGATGTTTCATGAAACAGCCCTTTTTCCCAGTTTTGTCGCCGCTTTCCAGTCGCCGGTGAACGGTGTCATGCGCTTTATCCGGCGTGGTCCGCAAACGTTCCAGAACAATGTCATGATCAAGACCGGCACCCTGAACCAGCCGTTTGCCGTCCGCGCCGCTGCCGGTTATTTCCGCACGGCCTCTGGGCGCTGGGGGGTGTTCAGTGTGCTGGTCAATGGTAATGCCCGCACGCCCTATTTAAGCTGGTCGGATGTGCTGGCGCCGTTGTCTCAGGATCTGGATGCCATGATTCTGACGCACTGATGCCGATCAAGCGGTCACTGAAAAAACCAAACCCGTCAGGAGACGCAAGGAAACGCCATGAAACCCAGTCAAACAGGCCTGAAGCACCTGGTGCACTCGACCCGCTATTCGCTCAAGGGGTTGCGGGCGGCGTTTCGCCATGAAGCCGCGTTTCGCCAGGAAGTGGTGCTGAGCGTCGTATTACTGCCTCTGGCCTGGTGGATTGCCGATGACCCGATTAGCTGGCTGATGCTGATGGGCTCCTGTCTGTTGGTCCTGATCACTGAGTTGCTTAACAGTGCGGTGGAAAGCGTGGTGGACCGGATTGGCCCGGAAAAGCACGAGCTTTCCGGGCGGGCCAAGGATATCGGCTCGGCAGCCGTGATGCTGGCGCTGTTGCTGGCCGGGCTGTGTTGGGGGCTGCTGGCCTGGCAGAAATTTTTCGGGTAAGTCGACCTGAGGAGAAATACATGCAACTGGATGATCATTGTCTAGCGATTGATACACTGCCAACGCCTTTACAGTCGCCAGCTGAACAGGCGCGTACGCGACTGAACGAAGCCCTTGCCCAGGCTGACAACATTGCCTCGATGACAGGGCAGGAGCCGCCGTCGGAAAACTGGGCAGGGCTATCCAGGCAACGTTGGGCTGCGCTTTTGCGGGTCATCAGCATTTCAACGTTTGCGCTGGATACCCTGGCGCGGACACCTGACGTGCTGTTTGAGCTGGATACGGCAGGCGAGCTGGATGCCACGCCGGCGCGTGATCTTCAGGTCAGCTGGCTGACAGAGCGCCTCGATGAAGCCGAAGACGAAGCGACCATGCACAGTGTCATCCGGCGATTTCGCCGCGCCCGTATGCTGGGTATTGTGTGGCGGGATCTGAATCGTCCTGCAGGTTACACCATGTGGGATACCGCTGCGGCAGTGACGACCCTGGCGGAGATTTGCCTGGAGGCCGCGCTTGGCTGGCTGGAAACCTTTCTGGCGCCTCGCTGGGGGTATCCCGCTTTGCGCGCGGATGGCAGCGAACAGCGGCTGGTCGTTCTGGGCATGGGAAAGTTGGGCGCCGGTGAGCTTAACCTGTCCTCGGATATCGACCTGATTTTTGCGTTCCCTGAAAACGGTGAGACCCGGGGCGGGCGCAAATCACTGGAACATCAGGAATATTTTACCAAGCTGGGGCAGAAGCTGATTGCCGCACTGGATGCGGTCACAGCGGATGGTTTTGCTTTTCGCGTCGATATGCGCCTGCGCCCGCTGGGCGATGGTGGCCCCCTGGTGGGCAGTTTTGCAGCGCTTTCCGCCTACTATCAGGATCAGGGGCGCGAATGGGAGCGTTATGCCATGCTCAAGGCCCGCCCGGTAGCCGGTGAGCGGGATGCCGGGGACGAGCTGCTGGCCAGCCTGCGGCCTTTTGTCTACCGCAAGTATCTGGATTTTGGCGCGATTGAATCGCTGCGCGAACTCAAGGCAATGATCAACCGGGAGGTCAAGCGCAAGGGCATTGAAGGCAACATCAAGTTAGGCCCCGGCGGTATCCGTGAGGTCGAGTTTGTGGTTCAGGCCTTTCAACTGATCCGCGGCGGGCGTGATACCGAGCTGCAGGTCACCTCACTACATCGAGCGCTCAAGCGCCTGCCGGATCTGGGCCTGTTGCCCCAGCCGGTGGTGGACGAACTACTGCCGGACTACGCTTTCCTGCGTGACCTTGAGCACATCCTTCAGGGCCTGGAAGACCGCCAGACCCAGCGCCTGCCGGATAATGACCTTGACCGTGAGCGGGTTGCCCTGGCGCTGGAGATGGAGGACTGGCCAGCCGTGATGGCACGTCTGGATGAGACCCGCGCCCGGGTGCGCCGCCATTTTGACGCCGTGATTGCCGACCCGGAAGATGACATTGAAGATGCCCATGATAGCCAGGCCCAGGCGCTTGAACAGTGGCGCCTGCTGTGGCGCGGTGAGCTGGACCAAGACGTCGCCGAGGCCAAACTGTCGGAGGCGGGCTTTAGTCAACCGGCGGATGCGCTGAAACGGCTGCATCAGTTGTATCATTCCCGTCAGGTGCAGAATATGCAGCGGATCGGTTTTGAGCGCCTGGATGCCCTGATGCCGTTATTGCTGGATGCACTGGCGCAAAGTGACCGCCCAGACACCGCCTTGCCGCGCGTTCAGCCCCTGCTGGAAGCGGTGTTACGGCGCACCGCCTACCTGGCGTTGTTACGAGAAAATCCCCATGCACTGGAACACTTGATGCACCTGTGCTCCGCCAGCCCCTGGATCGCCGAGCACCTGGCACGCTACCCGATTCTGCTTGATGAATTGCTGAACCCGGAATCGCTCTACACACCCGCAGACAAGACGCGTCTGGCCGATGAGTTGCGCCAGACGCTCAACCGTATTCCCGAAGACGATGAGGAAGCCTTGCTGGAGGCGCTGCGGGTGTTCAAACATGCCCAGACGCTTCATGTGGCAGCGTCGGATATCGCGGGCACCCGCCATCTGATGAAGGTCAGTGACTACCTGACCTATATTGCCGAAGTCATACTGAATGCTGTCCTGGCCATGGCCTGGAAGCACCTGACGCGCAAGCACGGTACCCCTGAGGGGATGCAGCGGGAAGTGCCGGACTTTCTGATTGTCGGCTACGGCAAGCTGGGCGGAATCGAGCTTGGCTACAGCTCTGATCTGGATCTGGTGTTCCTGCACGACAGTGACGGCAAGGGCGCGACAGATGGTCCACGACCGATTGATACACCCGTGTTTTTCACGCGTCTGGGGCAGCGGGTCATCCATCTGCTGACGGCGGTGACGCCAGCAGGCAGCCTGTATGAAGTGGACATGCGTCTGCGCCCATCCGGCAACGCCGGGCTGCTGGTGACTTCTCTGGACGCCTTTGCTGATTACCAGCGCGACAACGCCTGGACCTGGGAACATCAGGCGCTGGTGCGCGCGCGGGTGGTGGCAGGCAATGAGCAGTTGGCCGCCAAGTTCAACGCGCTACGCGGCGACATCCTCGCTCAGCCTCGCGACCGGGAGGCGCTGTGCGCTGATGTGGTCAAGATGCGTCACAAGATGCGTGATCACCTGGCCAGCAAGAAAGCCGATACCTTCAACCTCAAGCAGGATGCCGGTGGCATGGTGGATATCGAATTTATCTGCCAATACGCCGTCCTGGCGTTTGCCCATGAGGTCCCCGCCTTGCTGGCCCATAGCGACAATATCCGTATTCTGGAAACCCTGGAAGAAAGTGACTACTTACCCCGTCAGCAAGCGGTGCAGCTGCGAGAGGCCTACCTGGCTTACCGGAGTACCACGCATCGCGCCGCCCTGACGGGAGAAAAAGCCGTACTTGACGCTAACGCGTTCAGCGAGGAGCGGGCAACCGTCAGGCAGTTATGGATCCACTTCATGGGCGAGGAAGACTAAGTGCTCAATCATATTCTGGCGACCCTGCTGCCGGTATTTCTGATAGCGGGATGCGGCGCTGCTTATGGACGTTTCCGGACGCCGGATATCCGTAGCCTCAATACCCTCAATATGGAGCTTTTTGTACCACTGCTGGTATTTGCCGTGCTGGCTGACCGCCAGGCACCGCTGGCGGATTATGCCTGGCTTGCCCTGGCCGCCGCCTGCGTGGTGCTGGGCTCCGGCCTGGTGCTGTGGCCGCTGGTCAAATGGTTGAAGCTGGATGTGAAGACGTTCCTGCCACCAATGATGTTCAACAACTCCGGCAACATGGGCGTACCGCTGATTGTGCTGGCCTTTGGGGAACAGGCGCTACCGGCTGCCGTCGTGGTCTTCATTGTTGAAATGCTGCTGCATTTTTCGGTCGGGCTTTACATGCTGGACCCAAGAACCCCGCTGTGGCGTCTGCTGAAAATGCCGATAGTGTTTGCCAGTCTGCTCGGGCTCGGGGTCAACATGGGGGGTGTGCCGCTACCGGGCTGGTTGCTGGAAGCCATGCATATGCTGGGGGGAGTGTGTATTCCGCTTATGCTGTTTGCCCTCGGGGTTCGCCTGCTGGAAATTGATTTCAGCGACTGGCGCACCGGCATGCTGGGGGCGCTGCTTTGTCCGCTTTCCGGGCTGGTCATTGCCCTGCCCTTGATGTGGTTATTACCGCTTGAGCCGTTACAACTGGCCGTTTTGCTGGTATTTGCAGCCTTACCGCCTGCTGTATTGAATTATCTGGTTGCCGAACAGTACAAGCTGTCGCCGCATCATGTCGCGTCTCTGGTGCTGATTGGCAATCTGGGTAGCCTGATCGTCATGCCGTTGACTCTCGCGGCTGCCTTTGCATGGTTCTACGCGCCGCTATAAAGCAAGGGGCCGGGTTTTCCCAGCAGGTAGCCTTGCACCTTCTGGACGCCAATATGTTTTAAGGTGTCGAGTTCTTGCTGGGTTTCCACGCCTTCAGCAATCAAGCGGCTGCGTGTTTTGGAAGCAAACCCGACCAGGGCGGCAGCCAGGGCCTGATTCTCTGGGCGTGAGTCAATGTCGCGAGTCAGGGACTTATCCAGTTTGATGATGTCAGGAGCCAGCTCGAGAATGTGACGAAAGCTGGCATACCCGGCACCCGCATCATCAATGGCTACGCGTAACCCCTGTGCGCGAAGGTCACTCAGCGCCTGACACAGGCTGGTATAGTCGTCAACAACGTCATGTTCGGTTACCTCAAGCATCAGGCGATCCAGCGGATAGGGGGCTAATACCTCACGTAGACGGTCAGATAGGATGGTGCTCGGTGAAGCATTGAGAGACAGGTAGGTGGAATCCGGCAAACAGGGGAAGTGCTCAAGGGCATGCTGTATGGCGGTTACTTCGAGAGTTTCCTGCAGGCCGACCCTGGCAGCTTCTTTGAACCACTTGTCGGGGGAGCGTTGAGGGGTGGTGTTAAATCGTGTGAGCGCTTCATATCCGGCAATACGTTGATTGAGCAGGTCATGCATCGGCTGAAAAACACAGGATAGAAGCCCGTGCTCCAACACATGGTTGATGCGCGATGTGAGTTCCCTGTTTTCCTGGCGCTGTTTGTCCTGATGGGCCAGCTGATCGGCGGCAAACTCGGCAAATACATGCATCATGGCCAGGTCACGACTGTTCAGCGTGGCGTCAGGTTGACGGTCGAAACAGCATAAGGTCCCGTAGATGCTGTCATCCGGCATACGGATGGGCACACTGAGATGAGCCCCTATGGGTAAACGTTGCGTGGCTTCAAGGCGTAAAGCTTCAGGTACCTGTTGTGCATTATGGATCAGCTCAGGCAAGCGCCCGTCAATCACGCGTTGGCAATAACTGTCTTCGCAGGGGCCGTTGTCACCGGCATTGACAGGCAAGTCGTCATCGGCCTTGTCGACCAGTTCCAGCGAGCGTTGATTACCCTCAATTCTGGAAATGAAAGCGACCTCCAAATTAAGGTGCTTGCGGATTGCTTGGAGTGTTTTTTGTAGGGATACCTCAGTGGAAGACGTGGATTCCCTCACTTCTCCCAGTGACATACTCAACAAGGGGGCCTGGCCGAGGGGATTGTTCAATGCTCACCTCATAATGGACGTTACCAATCTACCGCCATGTATACTCATACGTAGCTAGCTATTCATACCATAATGACTTTTTGCAGTGAAGTGTTGCCAGGCTTGCGTCGTTTGGATGCTTTCAAAGCCCGCAGGTCAAACGCGCTTATCAGGCATCATGCTGGGTAGACTACGAAGATTTGTCTGAGTTGTGGCGGTCGCCGCTTTTGACTTCATAGTGGCCTTCCAGGGTGTGTTGGGAGGTCTTCTCCTGACTTTGTGCACTGCCGCTGCCGATATCCTGAGCCTGTTGGGCGCGTATTTCGTCCATGCGTTTATTCATCTTGCGGCGTAAAAACGGCATCATGGCCCAGCCGACCAGCATGAAAACTAGCCCGAGCAGTACGGCAACCAGCATGAGTGCGCCTACCGCCAGCCAGATGAAAAACAGCTTGATGGAACCGAGCAGGCCAGTGGGGCGCGTTTGAGCGGCCCGTGCCCGCCATTGATTGGCGGCCTGCCAGGCGGCGTTGCGTTGCTCGCGGTCATTGTGTGGCATTGATGTCTCCAGATTAGCCATTTGCCCCATTGGAACATCAATTGAGGCGCAAGTTCACCTTGTGTCACGCGGCTGTTGTTTAGGTCGATCTTGTATATGATGGTGTTGGATGCTGATCGCTGGTTTGTCGCGATAAACGTGCGGGCCGCATGACACAAGTAACCGCCTGGGAGATTGATGATGCGACAGCTGCGACGAGGCGCAACCCGCCGAACACAACCCTCTGGCGCTTTTGATCGCTGGTTGAACCTTGCGGTCAGTGTTGCCGTAGGGGTGGCACTGCTGGTGGGCCTGATAGCGGTGCTGGCGCATCTGTTGCTGACGCCTTGACATGACTGCTGACTCTATGATCCCTGACCCCGATGCTGGAAGCCTGCCGACACAGGGCCGTCCCCTGGCCTCCCGGCGTGAAATCCTTGGCTGGGCAATGTTCGACTTTGCCAATCAGGCCTTCACCCTGCTGATCATTACCGTGGTCTTTGGTGAGCTGTTCACGACCGTCATTGTCGGTGATCGCGGCGATAACTTTCGCTTTGCCAACTTGCTCTGGAGCCTGGCGCTGGCAGTGAGTTTTCTGCTGGTTGTACTAACGGCTCCCCTGTGCGGCGCGATAATGGATTATCGCGCCGAGAAGAAGCGCTTCCTGTTTGCCAGTTACCTGGCCACAGTGGTGGCCACGGCGCTGCTTTTCTTTGTGGAACCTGGCTATGTATGGCTGGGTATGGTGCTGATAATTGTGTCCAATTACGCCTATTCCATGGGAGAGTCCTTTATTGCCGCCTTTTTGCCAGCGCTTGGGCCGCCGGAATTTCTGGGTAAGATTTCCGGTTTTGGCTGGGCACTGGGCTACATCGGAGGCCTGTGCGCGGCAGGCTTCACCCTGCTGGTGCTGGGCGAGGCCAGCGCTGAAAACTTTGAGCGGATTCGCTGGGTGGGCCCTTTTGCTGCAGGTTTTTTCCTGCTTGCCGCTATTCCAACCTTTGTGTGGTTGAAAGAACGCGGACTGCCACAGCCGGTGGTGTCTAACTATCACCAGATTGCCTGGCGGCGGGTGACCACTACCCTGCATGAACTCCATCGTTTTCAGGATCTCAGCCGATTCCTTGTTTCCTTGCTGTTTTCCATGGCTGGGGTCTACATCATTATTGCTTTTGCGTTTATCTACGGCGCCCAGGTGATTGGTTGGGACGAAAGTGTCCGTAATATCATGTTCATTATCGTTCAGGTAACCGCGGCCGTCGGCGCAATGGGGTTGGGTTGGGTACAGGATCGCATCGGCGCCAAGCGCACTTACCAGCTGACCTTGCTGTTGTGGGTGTCGGCAGTGATTGCTATCTGGGCGACTCCACAGGTCACGGCCCTGGTTAACCATCTGTTCGGGTGGCAATGGCAGGCACAATATGTCTTTCTGGTAGTCGGGTCCCTGGCAGGTTTGAGCCTGGGGTCCAGCCAATCAGCCAGCCGTGCCCTGGTGGGGGTGTTTTCACCGCTTTCCAAATCGGCAGAGTTTTTTGGCTTCTGGGGGCTGGCCAACAAGCTGGCGGGTGTGTTCGGCATCTTGATGCTGGGCGGCTTGCAGGCCGTTGTAGGGTTACAGGGGGCTATTCTGCTGTGTGCGCTGCTGTTTGTGCTCGCCATGGTGATATGTATCAGTGTGAATGAGCCGCGTGGCCGTGAAGCGGCACAGCAATGGCAAGGTCATTAGGGTCTGTTGACGTTGAATTGCGCGCGTATTTGCAAGTGGCGGAAAACCCCGAGCGGCCAGGAGAAACAGTGAATGCGATGGCGTGAGTATGGCACTAGTCTGATAATGATGCTGTTGTTCTGGGTGCTGCTCATGGCGGTAGGCACCTGGTGGGTGCACGGCGGCTGGCAAGCCATGCTGCACCCTAATACGCATATTCTGGACACCGCTGAGCCAGGCAAGCCGCTGACGCTGAAACGCAACCGCGCTGGCCACTTTGAAGCCCCTGGTTTCATTAATGGACACGCAGTCACCTTTTTACTGGATACCGGGGCAACCTACGTGGCTGTGCCCGCACATCTGGCGGATGAACTGGAGCTCGAGCCTGGGCGTAGTACCTGGTTCCACACGGCCAATGGTCGCGTGGAAGGGGCCTTGACGCATCTTGATGAAGTGCGCCTGGGAGGGATTCACATGGCGGATGTGCAAGGCTCGATAAGCCCGGAAAGCGAGCAGGACATCGTGCTGCTGGGCATGAGCTTTCTTGGCTTGCTGAACATCCAGATACAGCGGGGGGAAATGACACTCTACCGTCCGGATGAGTAGCAGGTGATAGCTACAAACACGTTGAGACAGACGAATCGAGCTCATATTTTTAGGTTGGACAAAAAAGAGGGATGAACAATGGGTATTGAAATAGGCGGGCTCTTGGGCCTGATCTGGTTGATTATTCTGATCTGGGCCATTATCAAGGTGGCCAAAAGTGAATCAGGTGGCATATCCAAATTGCTATGGATCCTGATTCTTCTATTTTTCCCGCTGGTGGGGCTTATTGCCTGGTTGCTGCTGGGACCTAAGGGTTAGCCAGCCTCAGCCTGATTGAAAAAGAGGCTTTCGTCAGAGGGACCTTTATGGTTACCTTCTGCATCCTGAGCGCTTAACCGTTATTTTCCTCTTTTACCGGCATTCTGTAATGTCCGGGAACCTTCAGACGCTCGCCGTTCGGTAAGTCATAAATCTGAGTGGGGACATAGACACGTTTGATGATGCTTTTCGGTTTGCTGTCAGGCATTGTCGGTGTCTCCTCGCAGGTTGACATTTCTTGACATAACTACCTTAGTCGCCTGTTGCACGTGTTTCAAGTCCACCTATGAGGGCTGAAATGCACAAAAATATTCGTTTCAAGTGGATTAAAGCAGGCGTAATAGGCTTTTTGAGGTATCCTGATATATTGTAAATATATATTTCTTGGGCGGGCTTCCCAAGGAGCGCAAACGTATGAAGTGGAGCATAACCTAAAAATGGTCGATGATTTAGAAAAGCAATTTGCAGCATTAGGGAATGAGGAGCCTGCGGCACCTGATTTTCCCGACCAGGATCATGTGCTGATTATTGAAGATGATAAGCGCCTTGCCGATTTGACCCGCGAATATCTGGAAGCGAACGGTTTTCAGGTGTCACTCGAAGCCGATGGTTCCAAAGGGGTGGACCGTATTCTGACACTCCAGCCGGATCTGGTGCTTCTGGATCTGATGTTGCCCGGTGAGGATGGCTTATCGATATGTCGGCGTGTGAGGCCCAATTTCTCTGGCCCGATCATGATGATGACAGCACGTACCGATGATATGGATCAAGTGCTTGGCCTGGAAATGGGCGCTGACGACTACGTCTCCAAACCGGTCCAGCCACGGGTGCTGCTGGCCAGGATGCGTGCCCTGTTGCGTCGGGCTGACCAACCATCATCCAGCGGCGAAATGCGGCTGCGTTTTGAAAATCTTGAAATCGACAACGCCACCCGCGAGGCCTGGCTGTCGGGAGACCGCATTGACCTGACCAGCGCAGAGTTTGACCTGCTATGGTTGCTCGCCAGCAATGCTGGCCACGTCCTGACGCGCGAGGAAATTTTTACCCAGCTGCGCGGTATTAAATATGATGGCCAGGATCGTTCGATCGATGTGCGCGTGTCACGCATCCGCCCAAAGATTGGTGACGACCCACACCAGCCCCACCGCATCAAGACCGTGCGCAGCAAAGGCTATCTGTTTGTAAAAGATAGCTAGGGGCAGGTTGAGTGGATTATGCACAGGATTAAGCAACGTGGGTCCTTTTTACGCTTCTATATCCTTTTAGGGCTGACGTTGCTGGTAATTTTCTTGATGGCAATGCTGGGACGTATTGTCATCGAGAGAGTTGGCCACGACGATTACCGGGCGCAGTTGGCGCATTTTCCCATGGCAGTACTGATGGCTGAACTTGCGCCGCTGTCAGTGGCTGAACGTGAACGGCGTCTACCGTCGCTGAGCCAGCGGCTTGGGCCTGGGGTCGCGCTTGATCTGGTACCGGTGGCAGACGCCAGCCTGACTTTTCTTGAACAGCAGCGTCTGGATCGCGGCGCCATACTGGTTGACGCTGCTCCCTGGCGGCTCCGCCAACGTCTGGATAATTCTCCCTGGTTGCTCAGCCTGACGCTGGATGAGTGGCAAGAGCAGCATTGGCAGTCGACAGTGGCACTCGCTGCTGAAGGGCTGGCAGGCTTGAGTGGCGCGCGCCGTGCCGAACGTCTTGAGGCGTTGAGCAGCACGCGCTGGACGCTGGAGCTGATTGACCGGCTACCGTCAGCCCTTTCCGTCCAGCAGCAGCAAGCCTTGGTCAGCGGTCAGGTGGTCACGCGTCTTGCCGGAGAGCGGCTCGACATTACTCTGTTAACCTCCCTTTCAGATACTTCTCCGCTGAGGCCCCCATGGCTGGAAGCCGAGCTTGTCGTCGATGAAGAGCCTTTGCCCTTACATCTGTATCTGATGCTTCTATTAAGCGTCATGATGATTCTTACCCTGGTGATCTATCAGATCATGCGCAATATCGAATCGCGAATGGTGCGGCTGGAACTGGCCGCCACGCGAATTGCCAGTGGTCGTCTGGAGACGCGTGTCAAGGTACACAAGGGGGACTTTCTCGGACGCCTGGGTATGGCATTCAACGTCATGGCAAGTCAGGTGCAGACCCTTTTGCGTGGCCAGCAGGAAATGATTCGTGCGGTTTCCCATGAACTTCGCACGCCCATTGCACGCATACGTTTTGCCGTACAGATGGTAGAGGACATGAATGACAAGCCGGTTGTTCAGCGTCAGCTGCAGGGTATCGACGCCGATATTGCCGAACTTGACAAGCTGGTAGATGAGATTCTTACCTATGCACGCCTGGACGGTGATACCGTCAATGCGACCGCGATGGAAACGTCACTGGTGGACTGTCGCGCCATGGTGGAACGCGTGTTGGATACTCTGGCGCCACTGCACGAGACCATGACGCTGACTCTGTTGCCCGGTCAGGATGCTGAGCTGAGTGCTGAGCCGCGCTATTTACAGCGAGCATTACAGAACCTGGTCAGCAATGCTTGTCGGCATGGGTGTACTCGGGTCGAGGTGCGAATCTGGAACGAATCACACCTGGTGCGCATTGATGTAGAAGACGATGGCCCCGGGGTGCCGGATGATTCGCGCACAGAGATTTTCAAGCCCTTTACCCGCCTTGACGACAGTCGCGCGAGAAGTTCGGGTGGCTATGGCCTGGGGCTGTCGATTGTTCAGAAAATCATTATCAGACATGGCGGGAGTATTACCGCGGATACCAGCCCGAACCTGGGAGGCGCGCGGTTTACGCTGTTGATTCCACGTCGCGATTCGCTGGCTTGATCCCGGTAAGTACGGCAAAGGAAGTGGCGCGCGCGGTATCCAGAAAATCCTCCATCCAGGGCATTTCCAGGCTTTCTTCGCGAATGGCCGCATACAGGGTGTTCCACACGCCCTGTTCGCCCAGCTTGACGGCCACGACATAATCGCGCTGCAGATACTCGGTCAACGCCCAGTTGGGAAGCGCACAAACGCCGCGTCCACTGGCCACCAGCTGCATCATCATCAGGGTAAGTTCCGCGGTACGAATCTCTTTGGGGCGTACATTGGCCGGGGTCAGAAAATGGCTGAACACATCCAGACGAGTGTGCTCAACCGGATAGGTGATCAGGGTTTCATCGGCCAGTTGCCCCGGCGTGACAAAGCGCTGCTGTGCAAATGTGTGCTGGCGGGCAACGGCCAGGAGGCCTTCATAGCGAAACAGCGGCGCATAGTGAACACCCTCCAACGGTTGTGGGTCGGCGGTGATCACCAGATCAAGCTGTTCACGGGCCAAAGCGGGTAACGGGTCAAAATGGTGGCCGCCGGGAATATCAATTTCCACCTCAGGCCAATGGTCTCGAAAATGATCCACCGTGGGCATCAGCCACTGAAAACAGCTGTGGCATTCGATGGCCATGTGCAGACGCCCCTGTTCCGCGCCCGCCATTTTGGCGATATCCCGCTCGGCACGACGCACTTCCGGCAGGATACTGTCGGCCAGATGGAGCAGCCGCAGGCCTGCCCGCGTAAACTCTACGGGCCGGGTCTTGCGTATAAAAAGTGCCGCTTCCAGGCGGTTTTCCAGGTCTTTTAACTGATGGGATAGGGCCGACTGGGTCAGATGCACCCGCTCGGCTGCTTCTACCAGAGAGCCTGTTTCACGCAAGGCCAGCAAGGTGCGTAGGTGGCGTAGTTCGATCATACGGTCAGCTTATCAGCTTTTCGACGCATAGGCGTATAGCAAGGTCTCCTGTGCACTGATGGGTGCACCCTCGCCATGGCCCTGAAGCTGGTAACTGCCGTCCGGTTGCAGAAGCCAGCTCTGGCAGTTATCCACCAGATAGGTTTCCAGATCCTTGCGTACCCGGGTGGCCAGTTTCTTATCCAGCAGTGGGAAGCAGGTCTCCACCCGATGAAACATGTTGCGCGCCATAAAATCAGCGCTGGAACACCAGGTCTCCGGCTTACCATCGTTATGGAAATGGAATACCCGGGTATGTTCCAGAAAACGGCCAATGATCGAACGCACGCGAATATTCTCGGAGACCCCTTCAATACCCGGTTTGAGACAGCACATGCCGCGGATGATCAGGTCACACTCAACCCCTGCCTGTGAGGCGCGATAAAGGGCCTTGATCAGCTTTGGCTCAGTCAATGAGTTACATTTGATGATGATATGGGCGCGTTTGCCCTTGCGGGCACTCTGGGCTTCACGATCAATCATCTCGCACAGCCGCTCATGCAGGGTAAAGGGTGCATGTAGCAGGGTATCAATGCGTCTTGCCCGGCCCATGCCGGAGAGCTGCTGAAACACCCGGTGAACGTCGGCACACAGGGCCTCGTTAGCGGTCAGCAGGCTATAGTCGGTGTAAAGCTTGGCTGTCTTGGAATGGTAGTTGCCGGTGCCCAGATGCGCATAGTGACGCAGCGCGCCTTTTTCACGCCGCACGATATGCATCATCTTGGCATGGGTCTTGTAGGCCATGACCCCATAGATGACGATGGCCCCGGCTTCCTGCAGGCGCGAGGCAAGCTGCAGGTTGTCAGCTTCATCAAAGCGCGCGCGCAGTTCAATGACCACGGTCACTTCCTTACCCTGGCTTGCTGCATCCACCAGGGCACTGACAATCGGAGACTCTGCCCCCGTGCGGTAAAGTGTCTGCTTGATCGCCAGCACATCCGGGTCGCGGGCTGCTTCGCTGAGCAGATCTTCGATGGGGGTGAATGACTGGAACGGATGATGAAGCAGAATATCGCTCTTACGGATGGCGTTAAACAGACTGCCACTTTTGAGTGTCTTGGGAACGCCGGGCGTATAGGGGCGGTAAAGCAGCTCTGGCCGGTCAACGTCGCCCAGCACGGCCATCATGCGGGTCAAATTGACCGGGCCTTCTACCCGGTAGAGATCTTCCTGTTCCAGGTTGAACTGGCGCAGCAGGAAGTTGATCAGGTCTTCCGGGCAGTTATCCGCCACTTCCAGGCGCACACCGCTGCCATAGCGGCGGGCGAGCAGCTCTCCGCGCAGCGCAGAGGCCAGGTCGGACACTTCTTCCGGGTCGACGGTCATATCCGCGTTGCGGGTCAGGCGGAACTGGTAGCAGCCACGTACCTGCATGCCGGGGAACAGTTCTTCGGCGTGGGCGTGAATCATCGAGGACAGAAAGACATATTCCGAATAGCCTTCTTCACACAGCTCTTTGGGCAAGGCCATCAGGCGCGGCAGCGAGCGCGGCGCAGGCAGAATGGCCATGCCCCCGGCGCGGCCAAAGGCGTCCTTGCCTTCAAGCTCAACAATAAAGTTCAGGCTTTTGTTGACCAGACGTGGGAAGGGGTGAGACGGGTCCAACCCGATAGGGCTGATGACCGGCATGATTTCATTGTTGAACATTGCCCGCACCCATTCTTTCTGGGCCTGGGTCCACTGGCTGCGGCGCCGAAATCTCAGGCCCTGGGCCTCAAGGGCCGGCAAGAGGGTATCGTTGAGAATCTTGTACTGACGGGCGATCTGCTCGTGGGCAATCTGTGAAATCTCGCTCAACACGGCTTTGGGCAGGCGGCCATCGGCCCCTGTGGTGTCATCACCCAGGGCGATCTGATGCTTCAGGCCGGCTACCCGGATCTCGAAGAACTCATCCATATTGGATGAGAAAATCAGCAGGAACATCAAGCGGTTCAGCAGCGGGTGTGCATCATCCAGGGCTTGCTCAAGCACACGGATATTGAACTGCAAGTGAGAAAGCTCACGGTTGAAATACAGCTGAGGATCATCCAGATCGGTTTCCAGCTGGCTGTCCCTGGCCTGTACACCGGTTGTCGTGCGATTTACACGCAAGGTAGGGGTGTCTTGTTCTCCAGCCATGGATTCGGTTCCTGTCTGCGGTTGTTGTCCACCGGTGGTATCCATCACTGCTCCTGATTCTTCAAATTGACCATTCTGCATTTCAGTATGGACGATATAAATGACAAATGGGTGTCACCCAAGGGTCATCTGGTGAGCAGGGCAAAATGGACAGCCGTTCAAGTTCAGCCATTGGCCTTCAGAAGCCGTGCAGCGTCGAGTGCAAAGTAGCTGAGAATGCCATCGGCACCGGCGCGCTTGAAGCACATCAGGGACTCGAGAATAACGCTGTCGGCATCCAGCCAGCCGTTATCAAAGGCGGCACGATGCATGGCGTACTCGCCGCTGACCTGATAGGCAAAGGTGGGCACCTGAAGCTCATGCTTTACGCGCCGAACCACGTCCAGATAGGGCATGCCCGGCTTGACCATGACCATATCGGCACCTTCAGCAATGTCCATAGCCACTTCGTGGAGCGCTTCGTCACTGTTGGTCGGGTCCATCTGGTAGGTGCGCTTGTCGGCCTTGCCCAGGTTGCCGGCTGAGCCGACGGCATCCCGGAAGGGGCCATAGTAGTGGGAGGCATACTTGGCGCTGTAGGCCATGATGCGGACGTTATGCAGGTGTTCCTGCTCGAGTACCTGGCGTATCGACCCAATGCGGCCATCCATCATATCCGAGGGAGCGACCACGTCCGCACCGGCTTCCGCATGAGAAAGCGCCTGCTTTAGCAGGGTGTCGACCGTGCGGTCATTGATCACATAGCCCTGCTCATCAATGATACCGTCCTGGCCATGGCTGGTGTAGGGGTCGAGCGCAACATCAGTGATAATGCCAAGCTCGGGGAGGGCTGCCTTGAGCGCTCGCACGCTGCGCTGCACGAGCCCCGCCGAGTTGTAGGCTTCCTCGGCAAGTTCGGTTTTCTGCTCCGGTCCGATCACTGGAAAAAGCGCCAGGGCCGGAATGCCGAGCGTATAAGCCTCCCGAGCCTGCTCGATCAGCAGATCCAGAGACAGGCGTTCAACGCCGGGCATGGACGGAATGGCCTGACGCTGATTTTCACCCTCCAGTACAAACACCGGCAGGATAAGGTCAGCGGCAGAAAGGCTGTTTTCCTGCATCAAGCGGCGTGAAAAAGCGTCACGACGCATGCGGCGCATGCGTGTGGCAGGAAAATGACGCTGGGTGTTGGTCGTCAATGCTGTTCTCCTTGCGTCTCTGGGAAGCGGGGTGAGTACGGTCAATCAGTATCTGTTCAGAGTATATCAATCCAGTGATAGGGCGAAAGCTGGCTTGTGACTGTCACATAAACTGCCTAAAGTAGACGGCTATTAACAAAACGCTATAAAAGAGGTCACTTCTCATGACAAAACAGGTCGCAGTCATTCTGGCCGGGTGCGGTGTATACGACGGCTCTGAAATCTATGAAACCACCTTGACGCTGTTGCGCCTCGATCAGCTGGGCATCGGCTATCATTGTTTTGCTCCGGACCTGAATCAGCATCAGGTGATCAATCACGTCACCCAGCAAGCCTCTCAAGGCGAAACGCGCAACGTGCTGGAAGAGTCGGCCCGGCTGGCGCGAGGGGATATCAGCCCGTTAAGCGAGCTGGATGCCGGACACTTTGATGGTGTTATTGTACCCGGTGGCTTCGGCGTCGCACAGAACCTCTGCGATTTTGCGCTTGAAGGGGAAAGCATGCAGGTACTGGCGCCCCTCAAGGACGTGCTTGATGCCTTCCGCGAAGATGGTAAGCCAATCGGGCTGATCTGTATTGCACCGGTCATGGTACCGCGCCTGCTGGGGGAAGGGATTGCCGTCACTGTTGGCCATGACCCGGGGGTTGCCGGTGCCATCAGTGCCATGGGGGGCCTGCACCGTAGCTGCAGCGTTGAAGAGATTGTCGTCGACTTCGAAAACCGCGTGGTCACCACTCCAGCCTATATGCTGGCGACACGTATCAGTGAAGCCGCTACCGGGGTTTTCAAGCTGGTCGAGCGCATTGATGAAATGATGGGCTGATGACGGGTCCTGTATCCGGGTTTTCAGGCGCGGATACAGGACGCTGAAAACGTTAACTGTTCTCGCCGAGCTCGTCATCTGCATCCTGGGCGGGCTTGCGGCGCACCAGTCGTCCAAACAGCAGGCCAACCTCATAAAGCAGATACATGGGAACGGCCAGCAGGCTCTGCGAAACAACATCGGGGGGTGTCAGCAGCATGCCGACCACGAAGCAACCGAGAATCACGTAGGGGCGTTTTCTGGAAAGGCTTTCAACGCTGGTGGCGCCACTATAGATCAGCAGGAAGGTGGCAATCGGAATTTCAAACGCTACTCCGAAAGCAAAGAACAGCTTCAACACAAAATTCAGATACTGGTTGATGTCGGTCATGATCTGAATGTCTTCTGGCCCTGTCTGGGTGAAGAAGGCAAACAGTAACGGAAACACCACATAATAGGCAAAGGCGGCGCCAGCATAGAAAAGCCCCACGCTTGACACCAGCAGCGGAATGGCCAGCGCCTTTTCATTATCATAAAGCCCGGGTGCGACAAACGACCATGCCTGATGAAGAATGAAGGGCACGGCGGCAAATACCGCCACGACCAGGGTCAGTTTGAAGGGCGCCAGAAAAGGGGAGGCCACTTCGGTGGCAATCATCTGTGACCCTTCGGGTAGCAGCGCCATGAGCGGTTGGGCCATAAAGGTATAGATATCATTGGCAAAAGCGTACAGCCCAAGAAAGATCACCAGCACCACGACCACGGCACGCATCAAGCGTGAGCGAAGTTCGATCAGGTGTTCAATCAAGGGGGCTTGTGCCTGTTTGGCTTGTTGATCCTGAGAGTCACCGCTGCTCATCGGGGATTGCTATCCTGTTGAGTCGACGTCGTATGGGACGACGTCCTGGAAGAGGACGGGGACGCCTGTGAAGAAGACGCCTCGGCCGTTGATGCATCCTGGGGGCCTGAATCCGCAGTTGAAGTGCTGGTTTCCCGCACGGTGTCCAGGGCATCGTCAATACGTGCCGATGCATCCGCCAGACGCTGATCCTTGTCGGGTGAAGCCTTGTCACTGTCGGACGCGCTGGGAGCCTCAGCGATATTCTCAACGTCCTGCTTGGCTTTCCTGAGGCTGTCGTCGAGCTTTTTCTGCTGTTCATTAAGTTTCTGGCGCAGTTCTTCAGATTCAAGCTGAGCGCTGATTTCACGCTGCATGCCGGATACCGAGCGCTTTATCTTGCCGACCCAAAGCCCGGCGGTACGCGCAGCCCGGGGCAGGCGCTCAGGGCCAAGTACCAACAACCCAACCACGGCGATGATCAAGAGCTCAAGAAAACCGATATCCAGCATGGTTTATTTGCGCTCTTCGCTGTGTTCAGTGGGCTTTTCCTGCGCCTGAACGTCATAGGTATTGCCGTTTTCTTCATGCCCGACCTTGGCCTGTGGTTCGTCAGCATCTTTTGAACCATCGGCTTTTTCTTCATCATGCATGGCTTTCTTGAAGCCTTTCACCGCGCCCCCCAGGTCGGTGCCGACATTACGCAGCTTCTTGGTGCCGAAAATCAGGATGATAATCCCCAGAACAATCAGCAACTGCCAAATACTGATGCCACCTAACATATGCGAGTCCTCATGTGTGCTCGGCAAATCAACCGGAAAATAGATGTTATAACAATCAGGCCTTGTTGCGAGAGGCCTTTTCGTCGTGGCCCGAGACGCCAAAGCGCTGTGCCAGTTCATTAATCACAGCCTGGTGATCCAGGCCCAGGTGAGAAAGCATGACAAGGCTATGAAACCACAAATCTGCCGTTTCGGCGATAAGCGCCTGTTGTTTGGATGGCTCGCCACTTTCTGCATCCTTGGCAGCAAGCAGGGTCTCCGTCGCTTCTTCGCCCACTTTCTCAAGTATCTTGTTCAATCCCTTGTAATGCAAGGAAGCCACATAGGAGTCGTCCGGAGCTGCGTGGCGACGCTGTCTGAGTACCTCGAAAAGGGCATCGAGGACGGTATCGTCAACGGCCGGTAATGGCGTCTTGGTCATAATGTGTCCTTGTGATTTGACACTGAAAAGAGAGGCAAGCTCCCTGGCGAGTCTAGTGCCACACCAATAGCAAAAGCCCGATGGCCGCTGCTACCAGAACCGGCCAGTCCTGTACGCTGGCCCACTGGCTGAGAGGTTGCCAGGTCAGGGCAATGGCAAGCAGGATCAGACCGAGCTTGAGACGGTAATGGCGTTTATTTTGCTGGGACAGCGTCTTCTGGATCATCGTGATGGCATTGGCCTGATGGTGGCGCTGGCGCTGTTCTTTCTCCATCCGGCTAAGAGTCTTGTGCGCCAGCACTGGCAGCTCAGGCAGCTGGTGAGCCAGCTCGGGTGCCTGGCGCTTGAGCGAGTCCCATACGCCACGAGGGCCAGAGCGCTCCTTCATCCAGCTTTCCAGAAACGGCCTGGCGGTGTTCCACAGATCAAGGTCCGGATAAAGCTGACGCCCGAGCCCTTCAATATTGAGCAGGGTTTTCTGTAGCAGCACCAGCTGGGGCTGCACTTCCATATTGAACCGCCGGGCCGTCTGAAACAGCCCCAGCAACACCTGTCCGAACGAGATGTCCTTTAACGGCTTTTCCAGAATGGGCTCGCATACAGTCCGGATGGCAGCGGCAAATTCGTTGGCACGCGTATCTTCGCTCACCCAGCCGGACTCGATATGCAGCGCTGCAACTTCGTAATAATCCTGACGGAAGAAAGCCAGCAGGTTGCGCGCCAGATAATCCTGATCTTCCCGGGTCAGGCTGCCGACAATGCCGCAATCGATCGCGATATATTGCGGGTTTTCCGGGTCATCGCAATCAACAAAGATATTCCCCGGGTGCATGTCGGCATGGAAAAAGTTGTCGCGAAAAACCTGGGTAAAAAAGATCTCAACGCCACGTTCTGCAAGTTTTTTCAGGTTGGTACCCCGGGCGCGCAAGGTATCGGTATTGGCCACAGGGACACCCCGAATACGTTCCTGAACCATCACATGGCGCCGGGTATAGGTCCAGTAAATAGCCGGCACGAACAGCAGCGGTGAATCCTTGAAGTTACGTTTCAGTTGAGAGGTGCTGGCGGCCTCCTTGTAGAGATCAAGCTCATCAAACAAGGTGGCTTCATAGTCGCGGATTACCTCCACCGGCCGCAGGCGGCGAGCTTCGGGAACAATGCTCACCAATCTGGCCAACTGATACATCAGGGCCATGTCCTGCCCCATGATCCTGTCGATGCCCGGGCGGATAATCTTGACCACCACTTCTTCACCGCTGTGCAACTCGGCAACATGCACCTGAGCAATCGATGCCGATGCCAGAGGCGTGCGGCTGAAGCTGGCAAAGGCAGCGCTCAGCGACATGCCCAGTTCTTGCTCTACCCGGGCAACAGCCGCGTCACCCGGAAACGGCGGCACCTGATCCTGAAGGCGCTGTAGCTCATCAGCAATATCGGCTGGCAACAGGTCGCGGCGTGTTGAGAGCATCTGACCAAACTTGACAAAGATGGGGCCAAGCGCTTCAAGCGCGAGCCGGAGCCGTTCGCTGCGCGGGCGCTCGCCCAGAGGGAACAGCCTGAGGGGTGAAATGCTCATCAACAGGCGCATCCACCAGGGCAGGCGCGCCACCGGGATCAGGGTATCAAGGCGGTAGCGGGCAATCACCCAACCAATGCGCAGCAGGCGCAGGCTCATGAGCCGGAATCTCCTTGTGATAAGCGCTGGGTCAGACGTCGGTGGAGGCGGTTCAGTCGTGCTTCCAGCCTGTCGGTGGATATTTCCAGCTCGCTGAGGTGATCTCGCAATACATCACGCTGTTGGCGACCGGGAAGCAGTTTGGCTTCCTCGAACACGTATTCGGAAACGTCCGCCATCAGCTCGTTGCTGGCGCGAAGCCCCCAGCGGCCGGCACGGCGCAAACCTTCGGCAAGCGAGTGCGCTGGAATATCGCCAAGCCAGTTGGCCAGCTCGCCTTCCCAGTCAATATCCAGGTCAGTGAAAAGCGCCTGAGTGGCTTCCAGCAGCTGAATGCGCCCGCGCACCGACAGCCTGCCTTCAAACATCAAGCGCTCGACAGAGCTGCCGCTGACCCATTCCGACAGGGTTTCGGGCGACAGTTCAACCACGGCATCAGCGCTGGTCTCGTCGATATCTTCCCCGCGGAGCAGGTCAACGCCAGACGGATGAAAGGCCATCAACAGGGCCAGCCTGGGTTGCTCAAAGCGAATTAGCAGGCGGCTGCCCGCCATGGCATCCAGACGCTGCGGAGAGGCAGGGTCGCGAGCCAGCAAGGTGTTGAGCATACGTTCGCAGCCTGCCAGCAGCAGGGCGGGGGTTACCAGCATGCCAACCTCATTGTGTGTTTGATAATGGCCTGCTTCATAGTTTGATGCCACGGTGTAGGGCGACAATGCCACCGGTCAGGTTGGTGTACTCGACACGATCCAGGCCTGCGGCTTCCATCATCGCCTTGAGGGTATCCTGATCAGGGTGCATACGGATGGATTCTGCCAGATAGCGATAACTTTCAGCATCCCCTGCGACTATCTGGCCCATACGCGGCAGTAGCCGAAAAGAGTATTCGTCATAAGCTTTTGATAATAAAGGGTTTTCAGGCTTGGAGAACTCCAGTATCAACAAACGTCCGCCGGGTTTGAGCACCCGCTGCATGGAGCGCAGGGCGGCATCCTGGTCGGTGACGTTGCGCAGGCCAAAGGCGATGGTGATGCAGTCGAAGCTGTTATCCGGGAAGGGCAGACATTCGGCATTGGCCTGAACGTATTCAACATTACTGCCGACACCATTATCCATCAGCTTGTCGCGCCCGACGCCCAGCATGGAAGCGTTGATATCGGCCAATACCACCCTGCCGCGGGGCCCGACCATGCGTGAGAACTTGAGTGTCAGGTCGCCCGTGCCACCGGCAATGTCAAGCACCTGATGGCCAGGGCGAACGCCAGAGCGCTCGATGGTGAGGCGTTTCCAGAGACGATGAATGCCCATCGACATAAGATCATTCATGACATCGTAGCGGGCAGCCACGGAATGAAAGACGTCAGCGACGCGGGAAGCTTTTTCATCAACGGGTACTTCTTCGTAACCGAAGTGAGTCGTATGTTTTTCTGTGGGGCTCATGGAGGGGCGGCTCCCGAATTCGAGACGGTGAAGGCCTGCCTGACGGTGTGTCAATGCACGGCTGCAACCGTCGTTAAAAAGTTGCCGCTATTGTAGCCTTGTCAGGCCAGGCTTGTCTGCGCCTGGTGTCGGTTATACCTGTTTGATTTCAATCCCCAGGGGTTCGCGGGATGCGCCCGCTTCTTCCATACGTTGCAGATAGTCGCGCCAGTAAGCCTCCTGATGAGTGCCCAGCTCGTATAAATAGTTCCAGGTGAACAGGCCGCTGTCGTGGCCATCGTCAAAATGCAGCTTGAGTGCATAATTGCCCGCCTGGGTAATGTTCTGGAGACCGACAAATTTCTTGCCTACCTGCAGGACTGCGGTGTCTCCGCCATGGCCGCGCACTTCCGCGGAGGGCGAGTAAACGCGCAGCAGTTCGATGGGTAACAGAAAGGTATCGCCGCTGGCATAGCCAAGCTCAAGCTCACGGGCCTTGCGGTGATAGTGAACGCGGGTAGGAATGGGAGCGTCCATGGGATGCCTCATGAAGATGTGGATGTCAGCGTAATCGCTACCATACGCAGACACGCAATAACCGTGCAAGATTTTCCTGCAAATGCAACGCCAGCCTGTCCGTCAAGCGCGGACAAGCTGGCAATAATCCATCACGTTGTTAGAGGATATAGCGGGAAAGATCCTCATCGACCGCCAGCTCACCCAGCTGGGCGTTAACGTACTCAGCGTCAATGACCAGCGGCCCGTCAAGATCGCCGCCCTTGAAAGAGGCTTCTTCAAGCAGGCGTTCCATGACAGTGTGCAAACGGCGTGCGCCGATATTTTCGGTACCTTCGTTAACCTGCCAGGAAATCTCCGCTATCCGCTCGATGCCGTCCGGGGTGAACTCGACATCCAGGCCATCCGTGGCCAGCAGTGCCTGATACTGACGGGTCAGCGAGGCGGATGGCTCGGTCAGGATGCGCTTGAAGTCGCCAGGGGTCAGGGCATCCAGCTCGACGCGGATCGGCAGGCGACCCTGCAACTCAGGAATCAGGTCCGAGGGACGCGACAGATGGAAAGCACCGGAAGCGATGAACAGGATGTGGTCAGTTTTGACCATGCCATACTTGGTGGACACCGTGGAGCCCTCGATCAGCGGTAGCAGATCGCGCTGGACGCCCTCGCGGGAGACCTCGCCGCCGCTGGACTGGCCACTGCCCTTGGCCACCTTGTCGATTTCGTCCAGGAAGACGATGCCGTGCTGTTCCACCGCTTCAACCGCTCGGGCCTTGATATCTTCTTCATTGACCAGTTTGCCTGCTTCCTCATCACGCAACAGGCCAAAAGCGTCCTTGACGGCAATCCGGCGGGTTTCGCGTTTCTGTTGCCCCATGTTGGAAAACAGACTCTGCAGCTGATTGGTCATTTCTTCCATGCCCGGCGGGGTCATGATATCGACGCTGGCACCCTGTTGGGAAAGCTCGATATCGATTTCCTTGTCGTCAAGCTCACCTTCGCGCAGCTTCTTGCGGAACGACTGGCGTGTCGCATTCTCTTCGCGGGGCTTGTCTTCCTGACCACGCGGCGGGGGGAGCAGCGCATCCAGAATGCGGTCTTCGGCGGCGTCCTCGGCCCGGTGGCTGACCTCTGCCTTGGCGTCTTCGCGCACCATCTTGAGGGCGGCTTCCATCAGATCACGAATGATGGATTCCACATCACGCCCGACATAGCCCACCTCGGTGAACTTGGTCGCTTCCACCTTGATGAAAGGGGCCTTGGCCAGCTTCGCCAGGCGACGGGCGATCTCGGTCTTGCCGACGCCCGTCGGGCCTATCATCAGGATATTCTTGGGGGTGACTTCACTGCGCAGGTCGGTGTCCAGCTGCATGCGGCGCCAACGGTTACGCAGGGCAATCGCCACGGCTCGCTTGGCATCTTTCTGGCCGATAATGTACTGGTCCAGGGCGTGAACAATCTCACGGGGAGTCATCTGTGTCATGGTTTATAGCTCTTCCATGGTGACGTGGTGATTGGTGAATACGCAGATGTCACCGGCGATTTCCAGGGACTTCTCGGTGATTTCACGCGCGGAAAGGTCAGTATTTTCCAGCAGTGACCGGGCGCTGGCCAGCGCGTAATTACCACCTGAACCGATGGCAATAATGCCGCGCTCGGGCTCCACCACATCGCCGTTACCCGTAATGATCAGGGAGGCGCTGTGGTCAGCCACCGCCAACAAGGCCTCCAGACGGCGCAGGGCGCGGTCTGTGCGCCAGTCCTTGGCCAGCTCTACGGCGGCCTTGGTCAGATGGCCCTGGTATTTCTCCAGCTGCGCTTCAAAACGCTCGAACAGCGTAAAGGCATCGGCCGTGCCCCCGGCGAAACCGGCCAGCACCTTGCCGCGATACAGGCGGCGTACCTTGCTGGCGTTGCCTTTCATCACGGTATTGCCCAGAGAGACCTGGCCATCGCCGGCGAGTGCGACCTGGTCGCCGCGACGCACAGAAACAATCGTAGTCATGGAGTGAGCTCCTTGTGGGAGGCGTGCTCCCGATGACGATACGGCTACCATGCAGCAGCCGGTGAAAAAGGATGTTCACAACAGAATGCGGGCGGCTGATGAAAAATCAACCGCCCGCAGGGCCAGTGTTGCTGTAAACAGGTGAATGGCGCTCAATTCTGCAGCTGAATCAGCAGCGGCTCGATCCCCTGTGTGCCCATCAGGTCCTGGGCACGATTAAGCTCGCGCGTGTCATCGTAAGGGCCAACCTGAACGCGATGCCAGGTATCGCCATTGGCCTGGACCTCGCTGATATGCGCCAGCAGGCTAAGGTTACGCAGCCGGTCGCGCATCTCACCGGCATCACTTTCGGAGCGGAACGACGCTGCCTGAAGCATGAAGCGCTTTTGCTCCTCCTGAGGAGCGGCGTCAGGCGAAGGAGACGTTTCTGCGCTGTCTGACGTCTCTGTATTGGCGGCGATCAGCTCGGCGATGGGGTCATCGTTGCTGACCGGCGTTGATTCTTCAATGGGGGCCTCCGGGGCAACGACCTGTTCGTCAGCCGTCAGCTGACTGGCGGTGCTGTCCGAAGCGGTGTCAGTCTCTTCGGTTGGCGTCGGGTCGGGCTGGGTAACGCGAGAGGGAACCGCGCCATCGGAAGCAATGATCTCGGTTTCCGGCAGCAGGGTATAGAATTCAAAGGTCGGTGTGGACGTCGCCTCACCGTCTTGTCCCTCCTCCGCTGACGCGTCATCGGGCTGTTCCTTGGAAATAACGGTTGCCTGGGGGGCGTCGCTGGCATCCTGCCAGGGGGCAGTGCCATGTTGCTGCTGCGCCAGGAAAAACCCCGCGACAAGGCCACCAAGCCCCCACAGCCAGCCAGGCAGGCGGCCGTTGGGAGAGGTTTTTTTCGTCGTCCTGCTGCGTTGCGTGGTAGCACCGCGACGGGAAGGGGGTTTACGTGGGCTGGGCATTGCTTACATCTCCTCTGGCGCACGGACACCCATCAGGTCGAGGCCGTTGCGCAACACCTGGCGGGTTGCCAGACCCAATGCCAGGCGCGTATTGCGCAGGGTGTCATCGTCTACCATGACTTTGACGGCGTTGTAACAGGTGTGAAAATCACCCGCCAGATCAAGCAGGTATTGCGCGATCTGTTGGGGCTCACGGTTTCTGGCGGCCACCTCGACAACCTCAGGGAAGCGTGCCAGGCGGTTGAAGACGGCCTTTTCCTGATCGCTGTCGAGCAAGGCAAGGTTGGCCAACGCCAGGTCATGATCAAAGGGCTGCTGGGCGGCCTCGGTCTTGCGCAACATGCTGCATACGCGCGCATGGGCGTACTGCACATAGTAAACCGGATTTTCGTTCGACTGAGAACGGGCAAGATCAATATCAAATGTTAATTGGGAGTCGGCGCGGCGCGCAGCGAGGAAAAACCGCGTGGCATCACGACCGACTTCGTCAATCAGGTCACGCAGGGTGACATAGCTGCCGGCGCGCTTGGAGAGTTTCACCTCAACGCCAGAGCGGGTCACCATGACCATCTGGTGTAGCACATAATCCGGCCAGCCTTTGGGGATGCCCGCTTCCAACGCCTGCAGGCCTGCCCGCACCCGGGTCACGGTGGAGTGGTGGTCAGCGCCCTGCTCATTGACGACCGTCTTGAAGCCACGCTGCCACTTGTCGAGATGGTAGGCGACGTCCGGCAGGAAGTAGGTATATCCCCCCTCCCGCTTGCGCATGACGCGGTCCTTGTCATCGCCAAACGCGGTGGTGCGCAGCCAGGTGGCGCCGTCTTCCTCATAGGTATGGCCATTGTCGGTGAGCCTCGCGACCGTGGCATCCACCTTGCCATCCTCATACAAGGAGGACTCCAGGAAGTAGACGTCGAATTCAACGCCAAAGGCCTTCAGGTCGAGGTCCTGCTCGCGGCGTAGCCAGGCCACGGCAAAGGTCTGAATGGCGTCAAGGTCGTCCGGATCGGCCTTGGCAGTGACTTCACGGTCATCGGCGCTGACGGTTTTGCCGGCCAGATAATCCTGCGCCACATCAATAATATAATCACCGCGGTATCCGTCTTCCGGCCAGCTGCTGTGGTCAGGTGAAAGCCCCTTGACCCTGGCTTGTACTGAGCGCGCGAGGTTGGTGATCTGGGCGCCGGCATCGTTGTAATAGAACTCACGGGTGACGTCATAGCCGGTGGCTTCCAGCAGACGGCACAGGCAGTCGCCAATCGCAGCACCACGGCCGTGGCCGACGTGCAGGGGCCCGGTCGGGTTGGCAGACACAAACTCCACCTGCACTTTCTGGCCCTGGCCAAGCATGCTGCGGCCGAAGGTATCGCCGCAGTCAAGCACCTGGGCGACGACCTGGGCCGCAGCATCGGTGGCCGCAAAAAAGTTGATAAAACCGGGGCCGGCAATATCGGTTTTCTG
The DNA here is from genome assembly GCF_044792155.1 of Halomonas sp. BLK-85. Lineage (NCBI taxonomy): Bacteria > Pseudomonadati > Pseudomonadota > Gammaproteobacteria > Oceanospirillales > Halomonadaceae > Halomonas > Halomonas sp. BLK-85. Next base: position 2,708,324 of record NZ_CP087731.1, on the reverse strand, counting down.
CACAGCGTCGCTGGCGGGCAGAGCATTGACCACCGCCGCGGCCAGTTCGCGAGGCTTCATGCCCGCCGGTTTGGCCAGCATCAGGGCGAGGTTGGTGGCATAATCGCCATGGGCCTTGTCTTTGGTGGGGTCAACCTTGATGGTTGGCTGAACGTCCTGGGGGAGCACGCCCTCTTGCTTGAGTGCCGCTACGGCGCCTTCAAGCAGGGTAATCAATGTGTCTTTCATAAGTGAGTATCCGGTAACGTCGGTGGCGGCGTGCGCGTGCGCATCATAAACGCACGTATTATCGACGATTGTGGGTGACTTTCAAACATCATCCCACGATCAGGTCGGCTAGCTGAGCGTTTGCGGGTCAATATCCAGTGACCAGCGCACCCGGCGAGCCTCGCGGTTATTTTCCAGCCAGTACACCAGAAAGCGGGCAGCCTGGTGCAGGTGGCTGCGCTTGGCTGCACTTAACATCACATGCAGGTGGTAGCGGTTCTGGCGGCGCTCCATGGGGGCGGGTATCGGTCCCAGGCAGCGCACCTGAACAGGCTGGGTCTCGAGCCAGTCGCGTACCTGCTGGGCGGCCTCGCTGACCAGCTGTGTGGCAGCCTCGGCCTGGGGGCTTTCTACCCGTAACAGGGCCATAAAGCTGAAGGGCGGCAGCTGGGCGCTGCGTCGTTCGGCGAGCAAGTGGCGCGCCAGGGCGGCGTAGCCGTGTGCGGCCAACTGGTTAAGGTGAGGGTCATCCGGGTGCAGGGTTTGCACCAGCACACGGCCTGGGTCGGCGGCGCGACCCGCGCGTCCGGCTACTTGCTCCAACAGCTGGGCACTATGCTCCAGGGCGCGGAAGTCTGCTGCATACAGGCCGCCATCGGCATTGATGACCACGACCAGGGTGACGTGGGGCAGGTGGTGGCCCTTGGCCAGCATCTGGGTGCCCACCAGCAGGCAGGGGTCGCCGCGGGAGACGTCTTTCATGATCTGCTCAAAGCTGTCCTTGCGCCGGGTACTGTCGCGGTCGATGCGATGAATATCAGCCTTGGGAAACAGGCCCTGCAGCGTCTCCTCGGTGCGTTCGGTACCGCTGCCCAGGGCGCGCAGATCGCCGCTGGCGCATTCCGGGCAGGCAGGAGGCAATGCCCGGCGGGCATCGCAATGGTGGCAGGCCAAAAGCGGTGGCTGGCGGTGCAGCGTCATGCGGGCATCACATTGATGGCACTCGGCCACCCAGCCACAGGCGTGGCAGGCCAGGGTGGGCGCAAAACCGCGCCGGTTGATGAACACCAGCACCTGCTTGCCCGCTTCGAGGGTCTGCCTGATCGCCTTGATGGTGCCCGGCAGCAGGCCACCTCGGCAAGGCTGATGGCGGAGATCGTTCAGCTCCAGGCGAGCGGGGGCATGGCGGCTGGCCCGCTGGGTCAGCGTCAGGTGCCGGTAGACCCCCTGTAATGCCTGATGGAGGCTTTCCAGTGACGGGGTGGCACTGCCCAGCAATACCGGTATGCGATGATGGTGAGCGCGTGCAACGGCCAGATCCCTGGCGTGGTAGCGCAGGCCGTCCTGCTGCTTGTAGGAGCCATCATGTTCTTCGTCGACGATGATCGCCCCGGGGCGAGCCAGGGGGGTGAAAATGGCTGAGCGAGTGCCGATGATAATCAGCGCACGGCCACCTGCAGCGGCTTCCCAGACATCCAGACGCTCCGGGTCGGTCAGCCCGGAGTGCAGCGCCAGCACCGGCACATTGAAGCGTTGGCGAAAGCGCGCCAGAGTCTGGGGCGTCAGGCCAATTTCGGGGATCAGGACCAGGGCCTGTCGGCCCTTGCTGACAACGGCGTCAATCAGTTGCAGGTAGACCTCGGTCTTGCCGCTGCCGGTCACGCCTTCCAGCAGGCAGGGGTGAAAGTCATCCAGCTTTTCGTGCAGGGCGGCCAGGGCCACCGCCTGCTCGCGATTAAGGGGCAATGCCGGATTGGCCAGTGGTTGCTGAGTGTGCGCAGGGGTTGCCGCCGTCAGGGCCTGGGTGGTTGAGGTAATCAACCCCTTGTGGGCCAGGCGGTTGAGGGTATCCTGGGTAAAACCATGAGCGCTGATCACCCGACTGGCCAGGCCATTGGGGTGCTGGCCCAGCAGGTCCCAGAGTGCTGCCTGGCGGCGGGCTCTGCCAAAGTCATGTTGCTCGGCGGCATCGGCACTGCGTTTCCAGAGCGTCTGGGTTCGCCCGGCCATGGGGTGGCCCTGACGTAATCTCGCCGGCATGGCGTTGGCCAGCGTATCGCCCAGGCTGTGCTGATAATAGCGGGCGGTAAAATGGCACAGCCACAGCCAGTCGGCGGGTAGTGGTGTGTCATCCAGCACCTCATGAATACACTTCAGCTGCTCTCTGGGGAGCTCGCTGTGGTGGGCCAGTTCAACAATCACGCCCACCACATGACGGCGCCCGAAAGGAACGCTAACCCGCAGCCCTTCCTGCCAGCCCTCTGTGGGTGGCGTGGCTGACGGCAGATAATCAAACAGCCGGCGCAGCGGCGAGGGCAGTGCCACACGCAGCACGGGTGCCGATAAAAGAGGTGAACGCGGCAATTGGCCTCCGGCGTCAGGTTTGCTAAGATATGCGACCGCCTGAGAATAGAAAGCTCTGGCGGCTTGACCGGTTAATCGATTTCAAACCCGTATGCGGTGCCTGGCAAGTGATCAGGTGGCGGCATACAGCTTCGCGAGGCTTAAGATGAAACAAGGTATTCACCCGAATTACAACACGGTAACGGCAAGCTGTTCTTGCGGTGCCAGCTTTCAGGTCGGCTCAACGTCCGGGCATGACTTTTCTCTGGACGTGTGCTCTAACTGCCACCCCTTCTATACCGGCAAGCAGAAGCAGGCAACCACCGGTGGCCGTGTAGAACGCTTCAACAAGCGTTTTGGTGCTGCCGTAAAACGCGGCTGATCAGCGCTCAACCGCGTTATGGCAGATGCCCCTGCGTGTGGCATAACCCGCTTTTCATCAGACCCTCAGCCCATGGCTGGGGGTTTTTTGCTATCGGGTGTCAACTTGAGGCAATGACGGTTTTTCTATATTCTCCAATGCCTGTTTTGCGTTGTCAGTAACGTTATACGCATGTTGCTGTTGCCGTGCCGACGCCCTCTAAGCCTTCAATCGGACCTCTCATCATGACGGATGCCTTCAAGCAGGATGCTCTGGATTATCACGCTAAACCTGTCCCCGGAAAACTCTCGGTCGAGTTGACAAAGCCTGCGGCCACCGCGCGCGATCTGGCGCTGGCCTATAGCCCGGGCGTGGCCGAACCGGTGCGTGAAATCGCTCGCGACCCGGAGAATGTATTCCGCTATACGGGTAAAGGCAACCTGGTCGCGGTGATTTCGAATGGCAGTGCGATCCTGGGCTTGGGTGACCTGGGGCCGCTGGCCAGCAAACCGGTGATGGAAGGCAAGGGGGTGCTGTTCAAGCGGTTTGCCGGTATCAACTCGGTGGATGTGGAAGTTGACGCGGAAACGCCCCAGGCCTTCATTGACACCGTCGCGCGGATTGCCGGCACCTGGGGGGGTATCAACCTTGAGGACATCAAGGCGCCTGAATGCTTTGACATCGAGAGAACCCTGATTGAGCGCTGTGAGGTGCCAGTCTTTCATGATGACCAGCATGGCACCGCCATTGTCACGGCGGCCGGGATGCTGAATGCGCTGGAGATTGCCGGTAAGCGAATCGAGGATGTCAGGATTGTCTGCATGGGGGCCGGTGCCGCAGCGATTGCCTGTATGCGCCTGTTGGTTGCCTGCGGCGCACAGCGGGAAAATCTGGTGATGCTGGATCGCCGGGGCGTTATCCATGCCGATCGCGAAGAGATCAATGCCTACAAGGCTGAGTTTGCCCGAGATACGGGTATGCGTACCCTCGACGACGCCATTGACGGCGCGGATGTATTTATCGGGCTTTCCGGCCCCGGGCTGCTGTCGGCCGAGCAGGTCACGATGATGGCGCCAGATCCGGTGATTTTCGCCTGCACCAACCCGGATCCAGAGATCCATCCTGAGGTGGCCCGTGATGCCCGCCCGGATGTGATCATGGCCACCGGGCGTTCCGATTACCCGAACCAGGTCAATAACGTGCTCGGCTTCCCGTTCATCTTCCGGGGGGCCCTGGATGTTCGCGCGACCCGGATCAATGAAGCCATGAAACTGGCCGCCGTTCACGCCCTCAAAGACCTGGCCCACGAGCCGGTGCCCCAGGCCGTGCTGGAGGCCTATGAACGGGATTCAATGCATTTCGGGCGAGACTACATCATTCCCACACCGGTGGATGTCCGCCTGCTGGACAGGGTCTCGGCGGCGGTGGCTCAGGCAGCGGTGGATTCAGGGGTGGCCCGCAAACCGTATCCCGCCCACTATCCGCTGGAGAGCGTCAACGACGTCTACGGTGCCTGACGGTTTGCGAGCGTTAATTCTCAGCGATAAACCTCAGCGTACAGGTGCATCGTGCAGGCGCATCAAGCCTTCCTGAGCCGTGGAGGCGACCAATTGCCCCTGGTGATGGTAGATCTGGCCGCGCGCCAGGCCACGGGCGCCGCCTGTCCAGGGAGAATCGGTGGTGTATAGCAGCCATTCATCCAGTCGAACGTCCTGATGTAGCCAGAGGGCATGATCAAGGCTGGCGATCTGCAGTCGGGGGTCTTTATAGTCAATCCTGTGTGGCAGCAAGCCGGTGGTCAACAGGTTGAAATCCGACACGTAGGCGAGCAGATGGCGGTGCAGGGCCGGCTCTTCGGCCAGTTGGCCCGCCAGGCGAAACCACAGCTGTTGATGGGCAGGCGCCTGACGGGCGTCGCTGCGCGAAAGATAGACGAACTCGATAGGGTGGCCCGGGAAGCGGCTATGCTGCGCCTTGCCGCTGGCAAGCAGCGCCTCGGCAGTGGGCACGTCCGGCATCGGGCTATGATGAGCCAGCGGATTGGGTTCCGGCGTCTGAAAGGAGGCACTGCAGAAGAAGATGGGCCGACCTTTCTGGATGGCCGTCACTCGGCGGGTAGTGAAACTGCCGCCGTCACGCACCTTGTCAACCTGGTAGACCACGGGGCGGTGAGGGTCACCGGGGCGCAGGAAATAGCCATGCTGGGAGTGCGGCTGGCGATCTGTCGGTACCGTCATGCTGGCGGCTGCCAGGGCTTGCCCAAGCACCTGGCCACCATACAGTTGAGGAAACCCCAGGTCCTGGCTCTGACCACGAAAAAGGGTCTCTTCCAGGGGCTCCAGGGACATCAGGCTGACAAGCTTGTCGAGTGATGCTTGTGTTGATAGACCGGTGCGAGGCGAGTCAGTCATAGTGGTATATCCTGTCAGGCATTGCTGTTGAATCATGTCAGTTGAGATGGGCTGTTACTGACGAAGTCATGACGACATCAATCGTAGCGTCCACAGTCTCTATCATACGTTCGTTTGTCTACCATAGCGGAGTTTGATGCCATGCGCAGCGATGAATTCTATATGCACCGGGCGCTTGATCAGGCCCACCTGGCGTTTGAGGCAGGTGAAGTGCCGGTGGGAGCAGTGGTCGTCTCGGCAGATGGGGAGGTCCTGGCTTGCGCTTACAATGCGCCCGTATCCGGCTGTGATCCCAGCGCCCATGCGGAAATCCTGGCCCTGCGCGCCGCCGGACAGACCGCCGGTAACTATCGGCTGGAAGGCGCCACCCTGTACGTTACCCTGGAACCCTGCATGATGTGTACCGGTGCCATGGTGCATGCACGCATTGCTCGTCTGGTGTATGCCACTGCTGAACCGCGCACCGGCATGGTGGAGTCAAAAGCCAACCTGTTGGCACAACCCTGGTTTAACCACACCATTGAGGTAAGCGGCGGTGTCCTGGCCGTTCCCGCCAGGCGGCTGCTGAAACGCTTTTTCAGCGAACGTCGCTAGGCGGCTCCAGCGACGGCATCATCTCAAGGTCCAATCCGGACGCATCGTCAATGCTTGTCTGTTCCAGTTGGAAAAACTGCTCCCGGCTGCGCTCAACGTAATCCAGCATTTCGTAATAACGGCGGATATTGCGTACGTAGATCACCGGCTCGCCGCCGCGGGCATAGCCGTGGCGTGTCTTGCTATGCCACTCGCGGTGCTGCAGTAGAGGCAGGGATTCGCGTACGTCTACCCAAAGATCCGGGTTCCCACCGCGCATGTCGGTGATCTTGCGGGCATCGTAAAGATGGCCAAGCCCCACGTTGTAAGCGGCCATGGCCATATAGAGACGGTCTTCACCGGTGATGCTTTCCGGCAGCCTGTCCATTACGTGGCGCAGGTAGCGCGAGCCACCATCAATGCTTTGTGCCGGGTCGCGCCGGTTGCTGATGTTCATGTCCTTGGCCGTCGCGTTGGTCAGCATCATCAAGCCGCGCACCCCGGTGGGGGAGACCGCATCCGGGTCCCAGTGAGACTCCTGATAACCCAGCGCCGCCAGCAGTTTCCAGTCAAAGCCGGTTTGCTGGGCAGCCTGTTTGAAAAGCTCGGTGTATTGTGGCAGCCGAGAATCAAGGTGTGACAGAAAGGTGCGCGTACCGACATATTCCAGATAGTCATCGTGGCCAAAGTGGCGGGTGATCAATGCCTCCAGTTCACCGTTGTCATGTAGTGCGCGGATAAAGTCGTTGGCGGCATCAATCAGCTCCAGGCCTCGGCCGCTGGGTAGCGCCCACACCATGGACACTGGCTCACCCAGCAGAAAACCGCGCTCGACGTCAGGGAAGAACAAGCGGTTGACACGAAACTGGTGATCAAAAATAACCGCGGCATCCAGGCTGCCGCTCTGGATACTGGCGAGCAGGTCGGCAACCTCAATCTCACTGGAGGCCTTCCAGGTGAGGTCCGGATATTGCTGCTTCAAACGCTGAAGAGCCGCCGTCAATCCTGATCCATTCAGGGTGCCGACGTTGAGGTCAGCCAGGTCAGCCACGGAATCAATCCCGTTCAGCCCACGGCGGTAAACCACCAGCGGCTGCATCTCGATGATCGGGTGGGTATATTGAATGCCTTGAGTGTCAGGCGTGAGCGGTAGGCCCGCCGCACCAATATCGCCTCGTGCACGAACGGCTGGCAGGATGCTGTCCAGGTGGTGGTTGGCGTCCAGGTTGAGGCTGACCCCCAGGCGCTCGGCAAAGCGGCGCATCAGTTCATACTCGAACCCTGTCGGACCATGCCGGCCTTCGTAATAGGTGGTGGGCGAAGTGCGGGTATGAAAGGTCACAAAGTCGCGACTTTTAACCAGTGTCAGGTGCTCATTCCCGGCAGTTGAAGAAAAGGGAGGCAGGAATACAGACACGTTCGAAACCGCGGGAATCATTACCAACAGTAAGGCGCTCGAAAGTGCCAGGCACAGGCGATAAAATAATGTCATGGGCGAGTGTATGCGAGTCAGCATGGCCGCTTTCGAATGTCTATCATGGGCACACGATACCCAGCTCCCGCCAGGCTGTCACCAACTTGATTTCGTATGCCCTCTGCTTTCCAGTATCATAGCGTCAAATGCCGCCAAGCGGCGCCAGTGTTTCCTGCTTGCAACTCCTGCTTTAGAGGCTCCAAGATATGCTCGAACTGCGCGGCTCGTCAGCCCTTTCTGCCTTCCGTCATGCGCGTTTATTGGCCTTGCTTAAGGCGCACGCGCCTGAGGTCGAGGCGTTATCGGCCGATTATGTTCACTTTGTTGATCATCGCACTGAGCTTTCGCCTGCTACGCATGAACGCCTGGAAAAGCTGCTCGACTATGGCCACTCCCAGACCTCTACCGAAAGGCCGACGCTGACTGACGGGGCGGCGCGCTTTCTGGTGGTGCCGCGTATCGGTACCCAGTCTCCCTGGTCCTCCAAGGCCACGGATATTGCCCATAACTGCGGGTTGGATGACATTGCCCGCATCGAACGGGGTATTGATTACCGCCTGAAATTCAGCGCCACACCGGATGAGGCGACCTTTGCGGCACTGACGGGGCTGCTCCACGACCGCATGACGGAAACCGTGTTGCATAACGCCAGCGATGCCGCCCAGCTGTTTGCCCGGCATGACCCGGCGCCGCTGGGCAAGGTGGATGTTCTCGACGGTGGGCGTGAAGCGCTGGCTAGCGCCAACGTTGAACTGGGCCTGGCGCTGGCCGAGGATGAAGTCGACTATCTGGTCGACGCCTTCCGCGAGCTGGCGCGTAACCCGACCGACGTTGAGTTGATGATGTTTGCCCAGGCCAACTCGGAACATTGTCGTCATAAGATCTTCAATGCTGACTGGGTGATCGACGCTGCTGAACAGCCCTATTCGCTGTTCAAGATGATCAAGAATACCTTTGCCTCCTCGCCGGAAAACATCCTTTCCGCCTACAGTGATAACGCGGCCGTGATCAAGGGCAGCCAGGCCGGACGGTTTTTCCCTGCGCCCCTCACTGGCGCTGACAGCCAGCAGGCCCGGTACGCTACCCACCAGGAGCCCATCCATATCCTGATGAAGGTGGAAACGCATAACCACCCGACGGCGATTGCACCTTTCCCTGGCGCGGCGACGGGCTCCGGCGGTGAGATCCGCGATGAAGGCGCCACCGGTATTGGTGGCAAGCCAAAAGCCGGCCTGTCGGGTTTTAGCGTCTCCAATCTGCGCATTCCAGAGTTTGTTCAGCCCTGGGAAGCGTTCGATTACGGCAAGCCTGAGCGCATGCAATCGGCGTTTCAGATCATGCTGGACGGCCCGATTGGCGGTGCCGCCTTCAATAACGAATTTGGCCGCCCCAACCTGACCGGCTACTTTCGCACTTATGAGCAGGAATCGCTCAATGACGGCGGCATCGAGCGGCGTGGTTTCCACAAGCCGATCATGCTGGCGGGGGGCTATGGCAATATCCGCGCCCAGCACGTCCAGAAAGGCGATATCCCGGTGGGCGGCAAGCTGATTGTGATGGGTGGCCCAGCCATGCTGATTGGCCTGGGCGGCGGCGCGGCATCGTCCATGGCTTCGGGGGTTTCCAGCGCTGATCTGGATTTTGCCTCGGTGCAGCGCGAAAACCCGGAAATCGAGCGCCGGGCTCAGGAAGTGATTGACCGCTGCTGGGCGCTGGGCGACCACAACCCGATTCGCTTTATTCATGATGTGGGCGCCGGCGGGCTGTCCAACGCCCTGCCGGAGCTGGTCAAGGACGCTGGCCGTGGCGGGCGCTTTGACATTCGTGCCGTGCCCAACGCTGAGCCGGGCATGAGCCCGCTGGAAATCTGGTGTAACGAAGCCCAGGAACGCTATGTACTGGCAGTGGCGGCAGAAGATCTCGATACCTTCGATGCCCTCTGCCAGCGGGAGCGTTGCCCTTACGCCGTGGTCGGCGAGGCGCTGGAACAGCATCATCTGGAAGTGCGCGATGGTCACTTCGAGAGCCAGCCGGTAGATCTGCCGATGAGCGTGCTGTTCGGTAAGGCGCCCAAAATGCTGCGTGAATTCAAGCGCAAGACGCCTGAACTCTCGGCTTTGATGCTGGATAACCTGGACCTGCGTGAGGCCATGGACCGCGTCCTGCGCCTGCCCACCGTGGCATCCAAGAGCTTTCTGATCACCATCGGCGACCGCTCGATTACCGGCCAGGTGGCGCGTGATCAGATGGTGGGGCCCTGGCAGGTGCCGGTCGCCGATGTGGCGGTCACCACAGCCAGTTTCGATACGCTTGCCGGCGAGGCCATGGCCATGGGCGAGCGCCCGCCGGTGGCGCTGATTAACCCGGCCGCCAGTGCCCGTCTGGCGGTAGCGGAGGCGATCACCAACCTGGCGGCCGCCCCGATTGCCAAGCTGGGGGATATCAAGCTGTCTGCCAACTGGATGAGTGCCGCCAATCACCCAGGGGAAAACCAGGCGCTCTTTGATGCGGTGCATGCCGTGGGGATGGAGTTGTGCCCGGCACTGGGCATTGCCATTCCGGTGGGCAAGGATTCCATGTCGATGCGCACGGCCTGGCAGGACACCGATGCCAAAGGCGAGGTGGAAGACAAAAGTGTGACGTCACCGCTCTCCTTGGTGGTGACCGGCTTTGCCCCGGTGACCGACGCCATGGCCACGCTGACGCCAGAAATCAATCTGGCGCAGGAGGAGTCCGATCTCATCCTGATCGACCTGGGCAACGGCCAGAACCGTATTGGCGGCTCGGCGCTGGCGCAGGTCTATGGCCAGGTGGGTAATGAATGCCCGGACGTGGACGACCCGGAAGACCTCAAGGCGTTCTTCGAGGTGATTCAGGGGCTGAATCGGGATGGCAAACTTCTGGCCTATCACGACCGCAGTGACGGTGGTCTTTTGGTGACTCTGCTGGAAATGGCCTTTGCGGCCCATGCCGGGCTGGAGATCAAGCTCGACTGGTTGATCGACGAGCCGGTTGAAGCTTTTAATGCGCTGTTTGCCGAAGAGCTTGGCGCGGTGATTCAGGTCAGCCGCGCCGATACAGAAGCCGTACTGACCCAGTTTGCCATGGCAGGCATCGAAACCTGCGGCGTGATTGCCCGTCCGCGTTACGACGATCAGGTGCGAGTGACCCTGTTTGAAACGCCGCTGCTCGAAACTACCCGCCAGCTGGCCCAGCGTACCTGGTCGGAAACCAGCTACCGCATGCAGGCACTGCGCGATAATCCGGAGTGTGCCAAGAACGAGTTTGATAACCTGCTGGATGCCCGTGATCCCGGTCTTTCAGCCACGCCCAGCTTTGATATCAACGACGACATCGCCGCCCCCTTTATCAACACCACCCGGCCAGCGATGGCCGTACTGCGTGAACAGGGCGTCAACGGCCAGGTTGAAATGGCCTGGGCCTTTGACAAAGCCGGCTTCAATGCGGTGGATGTGCACATGAGTGACATCCTGGCCGGTCGGGTGACGCTCGAGGACTTCAATGGCCTGGTGGCTTGCGGCGGTTTTTCCTATGGCGACGTGCTGGGCGCCGGCGGCGGCTGGGCAAAATCGGTGCTGTTCAACGCGCGCGCGCGGGAGCAGTTTGCCGCCTTTTTCAAGCGTGACGACCGCTTTGCTCTGGGGGTATGTAACGGCTGCCAGATGCTGTCTCAGCTCAAAGGGCTGATCCCCGGTGCGGAGGGCTGGCCTGATTTTGTGCGCAATGAATCTGAGCAGTTTGAAGCGCGGGTGGCCATGCTGCGGGTGGAGAAAAGTCCTTCCATCCTGCTGGCCGGGATGGAAGGGTCTCACCTGCCGATTGCGGTGGCTCACGGTGAAGGCCGCGCCGCCTTCCGTGATGCCGCGCACCTGCGCAACATGCAGTCGAGCCGCCAGATAGCGCTGCGCTACATCGACAACTACGGCCAGGTGACCACCCGCTACCCGGCTAACCCCAACGGCTCGCCAGCAGGGATTACCGGCCTGACGACGTCAGATGGCCGCGTGACTATCATGATGCCCCACCCGGAGCGGGTGACCCGTGCGGTGACCAACTCCTGGCGCCCGCCGGAATGGCGTGAAGATGCCCCCTGGCTGCGCATGTTCCGCAACGCCCGGGTCTGGCTCGGCTAACCTATGTCTGTCAGCTACCTTCATAAGGCGACCCCAGGGTCGCCTTTGTTTTGCTATGCTTGGATAGCTGGCCTATGCTAAGCCTATGTCAGCGATGTTTGTGGTGGGCAATAGAAATACCAGGAGGCAGAAATGCGCACAGTATCCATTTTTCGTAACGGCAGTAATCAGGCGGTTCGCTTGCCCAAGGACATGGAGTTTAAAGGCGTGCAGCAGCTGGAAATTATCCAGCAGGGCGACACCATTATCCTGCGTCCGCTGCGCCCAAGTTGGTTAACGCTATGTGAATCCGAAAAAGCGGATAGCGACTTTCTGCAGGACAGAGTGGATGTCATTGGCGACGAGCATCGGTTCACGCCATGAAAGTCTTCATGCTGGATACCTGTATCTGCTCATTTATCATGCGTGAAATGCCGCCGTGCGTTTTACAAAGGCTGGCAGATGAGGCAGCGCAACAGCACCGTATTGTCATTTCAGCGATTACCTATGCTGAAATGCGTTACGGCCAGGTAGGCAAAAAAGCGTCGCCAAAACATCGACAACTGATTGATGCGTTTGTCAGCAGACTTGATGCGGTTGAGCCGTGGAGCAAAGCAGCTGTTGATGCGACCATTGCTGTCAAGCAGCAGTTAGCGGCGCGTGGAACACCCCTAGGTAACAACGATACAGCGATAGCAGGCCATGCGATCGCGCTGGATGTGGTACTCGTGACCAACAATACCCGTGAATTTATCCTTGTTGACGGTCTTATGCTAGAAGACTGGGTGCATTAACGTGACGCTCAGCAGTCCTCCCAGCCTGCGCCCTTATCAGCGTGAAGCGGTAGACCGGGTGGTGGCGCATTTTCGCGCTGGCAGTGACCCTGCAGTGGTGGTGTTGCCCACGGGCAGTGGGAAATCCCTGTTGATTGCCGAGCTGGCGCGAATGGCCCGTGGGCGCGTGTTGGTGCTGGCCCATGTGCGCGAACTGGTAGAGCAGAATCATGCCAAGTATGAGGCGTATGGGCTACAAGCGGATATTTTCAGCGCCGGGCTCAAGCGCAAGCAGGCTGAACGCCAGGTGGTGTTTGGTTCAGTGCAATCGGTGGTACGCCACCTGGAAAGCTTCAGTGATGCGCGCTTTACCCTGCTGGTGATTGATGAATGCCATCGCGTCTCGCCCAATGAAGACGCCAGCTACCGTCAGGTCATCGAGCACCTCAGAATGCACAATCCGCAGCTCAAGATTCTGGGTCTGACCGCCACGCCTTATCGCCTCGGCCAAGGCTTTATCTACTATCGCCATCATCACGGTATGGTGCGTGGCGATGAAGACAGCTTCTTCCGCGATTGTGTGTTTGAGCAGCCGCTGCGTCTGATGGTCAAGCAGCATTATCTGGCAGCACCGGTGCGTCGGGATATGGCGGTGGCGCACTATGATTTTTCTGCCCTCCAGCCGGGCCGCTCAGGGGCGTTCCGCGATGAAGAACTCAATCGGGTGGTGGCGGGTAACCGGGCCACGCCGCAGATCATCGCCGACATCATCCATCACGCCGCCGACCGCCGTGGGGTGATGATTTTTGCCGCCACCGTGGCTCACGCCGAGGAAATACTCGGCTACCTGCCGGCTGAACAGGCCGTCCTGATTACCGGGGCGACAGAGTCACAGGCGCGCACCCGGCTGATTGCGGCCTTCAAGGCTGAACAGCTCAAATACCTGGTGAATGTAGCCGTCTTGACCACCGGTTTTGATGCCCCGCATGTGGATCTGATCGCGATTCTGCGCCCCACTGAATCAGTCAGCCTGTATCAGCAGATTGTCGGGCGTGGGCTGCGCCTTTCGCCCGGTAAAACGGACTGCCTGATTCTCGACTATGCGGGTAACCCCTGGGATCTCTATGCGCCGGAGGTCGGCTCACCCAAACCGGACAGCGACAGCGAGCCGGTGCAGGTAGAATGCCCCGCCTGTGGCCATGCTAACCTCTTCTGGGGCAAGCACGAGGGCGATCTCGTGATCGAGCATTTTGGCCGCCGCTGCCAGGGGCTGATTGAAGAGGACAGCGGCAGGCCGGTGGCCAGGCAGCAATGCGATTTTCGCTTCCGCTTTAAGGTATGCAGCGACTGCGGCGCAGAAAATGACATTGCCGCCCGGCGCTGCCATGGTTGCCAGACCCTGTTGGTGGATGCCGATGACAAACTCAAGGACGCGCTGAAGCTCAAAGATGCCCAGGTGCTGAGGGTCAGTGGCATGCAACTTGAAGCCACCACCAACGGGCGCGGCTTGCCACGTCTGAAAGTGATCTATCATGATGAGGATGGCGCCAGTCTGGCCGAGTGGTTTGCCCTGGAAACCCCGGCTCAGCGCCGCGCCTTTTATGCCGCTTATCTGCGTGATCATCTGCGCGCCCCGGCCTCTGGCTGGCAACCGCTGACAGCGGAGGAAGTGATCTCTGAACAACGCCGTCTGCGCGCCCCGGATTTTGTCATCGGGCGCAAAGTTGGGCGACACGTCCAGATTCGCGATAAACTGTTTGATTACCAAGGCCGCTTTCGCAAGGCAGCCGAGGCTTCATAGAATCACCGTCAGAAGCAAAATTCGGGTTGGCTCCTGAGGTTCAGCTGGCGAGTAACGACGGATTTGATGCGAAACAATTGCGTATTATCACTCAGATGATCATTGAACACTGCAGCTTGTTGGAGGCTTCTTGGCATGACTACTTCTCCTAAAAATGTGACTTTTGACGATAATAACTTCTGGGTGGCTTTAAATGATGGGCGCACCTTAGGGGTGCCGCTGGCTTGGTACCCACGATTACTCAGGGCGACGCCGCAGCAGTTAGCCAGCTATGCGCTAAGCGCACGAGGGATTCATTGGGATGTCCTTGATGAGGACATTTCCATTGAAGGCCTGCTGGCAGGGCAGGGTGATATGACCAAGCACCGTCAGGCGGTTGCCTGAGTCTTCACCGCGATTAAGTGCATGCCATCCTCCATTCATTTCAGAGCCCGCAGACCACTATGGACGCGACGCAGGAAGCGCCCGAGCAGCAGGTGTCACAGACAGTGGCGCGTCTGTTTGATGAGCCGATTAACCAGATGCCGGAAGACCTCTATATTCCACCGGAAGCGCTGCGCGTTTTCCTGGAGGCATTTGAGGGGCCGCTGGACCTGCTTCTGTATCTGATTCGTCGCCAGAATCTGGATATCCTGACCATCAACGTGGCGGCCATCACCCACCAGTACATTGAATACATGGAGCTGATGAAAGCCATGCAGATCGAGCTGGCCGGCGAATATCTGCTGATGGCGGCCATGCTGGCCGAAATCAAATCGCGAACGCTATTGCCGCGCCCACCTAAAGAACAGGACGGCGACGAAGAAGACCCGCGCGCCGAACTGATCCGCCGCCTGCAAGAGTACGAACGCCTCAAGGAAGCGGCAGAATCTCTCGATACCCTGCCACGTATGGGCCGCGACTGGTTCAGTGTGCATGCCGGCTTGCCATCGCTGGAATCCCGGGTGATCCATCCTGAAGTAGAGTTGGACGAGCTTCTGGGGGCCTTGAAAGCCCTGCTTGAACGTGCGGATCTGGCCAAGACGCATAATATCAGCCGTGAAGTGCTGTCAACCCGCGAACGCATGCTGGCGATCATGGACCAGTTACATCAGGCTCCTGGCCGCTACACCGACTTTGAAGCATTATTCACGCTTGAAGAAGGTCGGGCTGGCGTGGTGGTGACGTTCATGGCCATCCTGGAGCTATCCAAGGAGGCGATGATCGATATTGTCCAGAATGCGCCGCTATCCCCCATTCATGTGCGAGCCCGCGACTACCAGGATGGTGCCTATGACGAGGAGCCTGCATGAGTGACGTCTCGACAACGCTGGATGATATTCTTGAGGCGGCGTTGTTGGCTGCCGGTGAGCCCCTCTCGCTGGAACGCCTGGAAACGCTGTTTCGTGATGCTGAATGCCCGCCACGCAACGAGCTCAGGCAATCGCTATCACGCCTGGGCGAGCGCCATTCCCGCGGCGCGCTGGAGCTTCTGGAAACTGCCTCAGGCTATCAGTTGCGCATTCGCCCCAGGCTGTCGCCCTGGGTATCGCGGCTATGGGATGAGCGCCCCCAGCGTTATTCCCGAGCGTTATTGGAAACCCTGGCGTTGATTGCCTATCGCCAACCGGTCACCCGGGCTGATATTGAAGAGGTGCGCGGGGTAGCGGTCAGTACCACCATCATGCGGACCCTGACCGAGCGGGGCTGGATTCGCGTGGTGGGTCATCGAGACGTACCCGGTCGGCCGGCCGTGTTGGCGACGACACGCACCTTTCTGGATGATTTTGGCCTTAAAACCCTGGACGCCCTGCCCCCCATGCATGAGCTGATGGCCGAAAGTGACGCGGCGCTGCTGGACGCCGACGCCAAAACGGTGCAGGATGCGCCACCTGAGACGGCAGAGACTGCCGACCCACACGCCGAGACGGCGTTAACCCAGCCGCTGAGCTTTGCCGATCTGGAAGCACGGCTAGCGGCACGCGAGCAGCCTCAGCCACAAAGCGAGCTGCCCGCGCAGAACGAGAGAACGAGGTCAGATGACCATGAGTCAGAATCATACGAATAACGCCCCCAGCGGTGAAAAGCTCCAGAAAGTGCTGGCGCGCGCCGGTCTGGGGTCACGCCGCGAAATGGAAAAAGCCATTACTGATGGCCGCGTCCGCGTCAACAACCAGGTCGCTACCCTGGGTGACCGTATTGAAACCCAGGACAGGGTCACCTTTGACGAGCGCCCGATCACCCTGATGGCCGAAGATGACGTACCGCGCCGGGTCATCATGTACAACAAGCCAGAAGGCGAGCTGTGTACCCGCAAGGATCCGGAAGGGCGGCGCACCGTCTTTGATCGTCTGCCGCGCCTGAAAGGTGAGCGCTGGATTGCGATTGGGCGTCTGGACATCAATACCAGCGGCCTCTTGCTGTTCACAACGGATGGCGAGCTGGCCAACCGGCTGATGCATCCGTCCACCCAAGTTGAGCGTGAATACGCGGTTCGCGTGATGGGTGACGTCAAGAAAGAGCACCTCGTAGCCATGGTGGATGGCGTCATGCTGGAAGATGGCCCGGCGCGTTTCACCGATGTGCAGGAATTTGGCGGCGAAGGCATCAACACCTGGTTTCACGTGGTGATTCTGGAAGGCCGCAACCGTGAAGTGCGCCGCCTCTGGGAGTCCCAGGAGCTGACGGTCAGCCGGCTCAAGCGCGTCCGTTACGGCAATATCTTCCTCGACAAGCGCGCAAAGGCTGGCGAGTGGGTAGAGCTGACCCAGGCAGAAGTGGATGATCTGGCGACCCTGGCAGCGCTTGAATCGCGCAGGGTGCCTGAGCTGACACCCGATGAGAAAAACCGCTGGAGCCGGGACAGGAACAAGCGGCGCCCGGTGCAGGCCATGCGCAAACCCAAACGGCGCTGAAAATGACAAAAAAGACAGTGCAATAGTGAAAAGTGCTTGCGAATAGCCAGTTGTATCCGTACTATATGCATCCGTTCGGGGGGTCGTTAGCTCAGTTGGTAGAGCAGTTGACTTTTAATCAATTGGTCGTAGGTTCGAATCCTACACGACCCACCAATCGAACCCTGTCAGGGTCGTTAGCTCAGTTGGTAGAGCAGTTGACTTTTAATCAATTGGTCGTAGGTTCGAATCCTACACGACCCACCAGATTCAGCATCGGAACGTGGTTGTTCCTGATGAAAAAAAGCGCCGAAAGGCGCTTTTTTTGTGCGTGTTTGTCAGCAGCTCCCAGTACAAACCATCCTCTCTCTCTGCAACGTGAACCAAGGTGCGAGCTGCCAAGACGGTTAACCTTGTTCATGCTCGCGGATATAGGTTTTAAGTGCCTGATCTATACGCCGCTGCCAACCTTCCCCCTCAGCTTTGAAATGCTCTATCACCTCCGGAGAAAGACGTATGGACGTTTTTACCTTGGTGGGAGCTTGCTGGCGTCCTCTCTGACCTATTGCTCGTTGCAAAGAGACAGGCAGTACCTCACTGATTGGGCGCATATGCTTTACGTCCGCATCGGTTAGCTCCCTGACTTCGCCATCTTTATTCGTTAGTTGCATTTTCATAGCGACGCACCTCTCGCTGGTTCGCTTTTCTCAGGCTAATAACCCGGATGCCATCTGAGATAGGGGTAAAACAAACAACATGGACGCGTTCCCCTATCTTTCCTAAGCCAATAAAGCGTTGTTCAGGATAGTCAAAACGGATGTCTTCCAAAAAAATGGCGCCATTCCAATCAAAGTGTTCTACCGCAGTGAAAGGAAGGCCGCGTTCCTGATCATTTCGAAGGCTTTTATCCGGGTCAAAGTCGATGTTCATAGCTTTTATTGTATGGACAAAAAAATAGCCTTACCAGTTCCATTTATCAAGTTTGCGTGGAAAAAGCGTACTCTTAAAAAAATAGCGCGGCTGGTGGTAATGAAAAACAGTCGTAGCCCAAAGCGTCAACGGCGTTAAACCTCATTGGCGGTATTACTCAAAGGCCGTGGCGATGACATCGCGATAGTTGCGAATGCGTTGCACATAGTGAACCGGCTCGTAGCCACGTGCATAACCGTAACGCGTGTTGGGGTAATAGCGTTTGTCGGCTTTCAGGGGCAGGACAGTCTGCAGATCTTCCCAGGAATCCGGGTCCTTGCCCAGTTCGCGTGCCAGGGTGCGGGCATCCAGCAGGTGGCCGCGGCCAATGTTGTAACTGGCCAGCGCCTGAAACAGGCGGTCGGGTTCCGGAATGCTGTCAGGCAGCCTTGCGTGCCGGTCGGCCAGATAGCGGGCGCCGCCATCAATGGCGGCCGCCGGGTCAAGCCGGTTGGTGACCCCCAGTGATTCAGCCGTGTTCTGGGTGAGCATCATGATGCCGCGCACCCCGGTGGGCGATACCGCCGCTGGGTCCCAGTGTGATTCCTGGTAGGCGAGGGCGGCCAGCAGGTCAGCAGGCATGCCGGTCTTTTCCTCAGCGGCGATGAACTGATCAATGTAAGCAGGCAGGCGTTCCTCAATCCGCCGGTTCAGGGCCCTGAGATCGACAAAGTCAAATTCGCTGATGTAGGCGTAATAGTGGTGGCGCATGTCATCAATGGCCTGCTTGCCCTGTTCGCTGGCCATCCATGCCTGGCTGTTCTCGGCCAGGGCTGCCTGCTGCTGGGGCAGGTACCAGCCAAGTTCGTGCTGAGAGCCTAGCTCAAGGGCAATTTCAAGGCCTGGAAAGTGGCGCCTGACCATCTGCACAATATTGGAGTCGGCGACGGTACAATCCAGGGTCTTTTCGGCCACGGCACTCAGCAGTAACTCTGTGGTGCGCTGATCATCCTGCTCATAGACGATGCCTTCATGCTCGCCGGCCAGTCGGTCAAGGGTTTCGACATAGCTCGAGTCAGCAGTCACCACGATATCAAGGTCAGCCATTTGCGCCGGCGAGCCAGGCATCGGGGCCAGATCGCGATGGCAGACCAGTTGCTCGGTAACCCGGGTGTGTACGGGCCCTTCAGCCAGAATCTCTGAGCGCGAGGGCAGCAGGGTCAGGCCCGCCGCGGCAATGTGGGCGTCGCCCTGGCTGACAGCCTCCAGCACGGCGGATGTCGACGTATGCACTGTCCATTCAAGTTCCCAATCCTGAGCGTCGGCAAAGGCCTTGATCAGGTCATGTTCCGGGCCTGCGGGTTGCTGATGGCGGTCTATAAAGTAAGTTGTCGGGCCGTTGCGGGTTGCCACCTGCAGAATGCCGGTTTCCGACGGGGGCGCCAGTGTCGTCCGGGCAGACGTCTCGCTGGCGTCATCAGAAGAAGTGTTGGAATCACCACACCCATTCAGGGTGGCGAGCAGGGTAAGCCCCGCCAGGGTCAGGGAGAGCCGCATCAAGGTGCCTCCTTTGGCAACAAGCAATGGCGTCTGCATTAACGGGCGGACGAGGCAATGCTATGTGTGCAAAAAGTGCCATAGCCGTTCGCCATCGGACTGGATAATCGTTATGTCGTCGCCATTAAATCCTACCTGCACACGGAATGACTTGAAAGAAACCGCTAATGGATGACAGGGTAAACTGACACGGCTATTGGTGACAGCAACCCTCGCGTTCGAGCGGTGAGTGGCCATCCCTGCTATGCTGCCGTTAGGTTTAATTCACCGTGATACCTTCAGAGCCTTGCCCATGGTTTCCTTATGTTGTCGAGTGTTTGCCGTGCTTGCCCTTACCGCCAGTGTCATGGGGTTAACTGCTCAGGCGGCTGACGTCTCACCCAGCAAGCTTTCTGGTTCGCAGGATGACACTCCCGTTCTTACCCTGCATGGCCCGGAAGAGCGCCGCACCCTCAGCCGCGCTGATATCGAATCCGTGCCGCTGCATGCAACAACGTTGCAGCACTTTGCCGGTCCGCATGGGCGTTTTGCAGGCGTATGGCTGAAAGACCTGATGGCTGCCCAGGGCATTGATGAAACTGCGACGCTGCGTTTTATTGCCCATGATGATTACACCGTTTTCATATCGCCGGAAGATCTTCAGCAACAGGATTACCTGCTGGTTACCCGTCTTGAGGGGGAACCCCTGACGCTGACTGACTTTGGCCCCACCATGCTGATCGTCCCGGCTGAGGCAGAGGCGGTTGAAGCAGGAAAGGCCAGTATGACCCACTGGATCTGGTCGATTCGCGCAATCTTTGTCCAATGAAACGCCGGGAAAGCAAGTCACTGGGCTGGCAGTTAGGGCTGGGTTTCACCCTCCTGGCAGGCACCTGTGCCATTGCCATTGCATTTTATGCCTTTCAGGCTCGTCAGTTTGTGGGCGCTAACTATACGGCGCTGGTTGCTGATGTTGTTCGCCCGCAACTGCATACTGTTCTGTTGCGGACAGCCCTGGAGGATCTACGCGAACACCCCGGCGACCCTGACGCTGCCAGCCGTCTGGACAATCTTTTATGGCGTGTTCCCCGACATGTAGATGGGGTCAGCTTTGGCCTGAATGCCAGTCGTCTTTCCGAATCAGACTATCGTGATTCCCTGGCACGGCTGCAAGATGTTAAACAGCGTCTGCCTGAGATGCAGCAGCAGCTTGATGAGATCGCCTCAGGTGGATCACCTGAAATCTTGCTGCATCAGGGCCAAATGATCGAAAACGATCTGGCCATGGCTTACAGTGATCTGAGTGAGTTGTTGCACTCAGAGGCTGGCGAGCAGCGAATCATCATGGAGCGTCTGGGGCAAACGGTAGCCGTACTGGTGTTTGTGATTCTGCTATTGGTCGCCGGCATCCTGGTGGCCTTGTTAAGGCTCAAGCGTGAGCACCAGAGAGTCATGCACCTCAGCCAGGTGGATGAGCTGACAGGGTTGGGGAATCGCCGCTACCTGTTGAATTTTACCGACAGCCTGTGCCAGCAAAGCCAACGAAATGAACGCCCGCTTAGCTTGGCGCTTCTGGATATTGATCATTTCAAACAGGTGAACGATACCTTCGGTCACCCTGCCGGAGACCGTGTCTTGCAGGTATTTGCCAGAACGTTGCAAGGTGAAATCCGCGGGGCAGATGTTCTGGCCCGCATGGGAGGCGAGGAGTTTTGTGTCTTGATGCCGGATACGGACGCCGATGGCGCCCGTGAGCTGGCAGAGCGCGTGCGCGCTGCAGTCGCGAGCTTGACTCACCTGGAGCTGGGCAGCGCGACATCAATTACGGTCAGCCTTGGCGTCGCCACCGGCTGCCAGAGCGGTCTGGATTTCAAGCATCTTTATGCCCGCGCTGACCAGGCGCTTTACCAGGCTAAAAGCAAGGGGCGTAACCGGGTTGAAACAGGGTAGGTGGGCAGTTATCGATGTAGGACGCCACGCTGACATTTTGCTTGCACAATACAACCGCTTTCTACCAGAATAAGCCTATGTTGTGCTGAACTCAGGCACACCGCGCTGGTATTAATCTGTCCATGATGCCTGCCAGTGCTAAATCGGCAGTGCAGCGCGATAGACGCAAAGCCCTGCCACCCGGGCATGCCGAGTGTGGATGACACTGGGTATGATTGGTTTCAACAGGGGGATTCCCTGTTTGTCACAGTGGTAGACACGATGACGATTATGACTTCTCAGGCAGCGGTGGAAACATCGCTACCCAAAGCTTATTGCCCCACGCAGATTCCCGCGCAGGACCAGGCCCGCGTCGCTGAAATCAAACAGCTTCTCAAGGCGCACAACGCCGTTCTGGTCGCGCATTACTATACCGACGATGCCATTCAGCAGCTGGCAGAGGAGACCGGTGGCTGCGTGGCGGATTCACTTGAAATGGCGCGTTTTGGTGCCCACCACCCTGCAACGACCCTGGTGGTGGCAGGCGTGCGTTTCATGGGCGAAACCGCCAAGATCCTCTCACCCGACAAACGCGTGCTGATGCCCACGCTGGAAGCGACCTGCTCGCTGGATATTGGCTGCCCGGCAGATGAGTTCAGCGCCTTCTGTGATCAGCACCCCGATCGTACCGTGGTGGTCTATGCCAACACCTCCGCAGCGGTGAAGGCGCGGGCAGACTGGGTGGTCACCTCTTCCATTGCGGTTGAGGTCATTGAGCACCTGCAGGCCAGGGGAGAAAAAATTCTCTGGGCGCCGGATAAGCACCTGGGTCGCTATATTCAGAACAAGACAGGCGCCGACATGCTGATGTGGGATGGCGCCTGCATTGTGCACGAAGAGTTCAAGGCCAAGGGGGTCGAGGACCTCAAGCGGCTTCACCCGGAGGCGGCGGTGCTGGTTCACCCGGAATCACCCGAAGGCGTGGTGAATCTGGCGGATGTGGCGGGCTCGACGTCCCAGCTGATAAAGGCCGCGCAGACCCTGCCCAATGACAAGCTGATTGTGGCCACGGATCGGGGTATCTTTTTCAAGATGCAGCAAGCCGTTCCCGACAAAGCCCTGTTTGAGGCGCCCACGGCAGGCAATGGCGCCACCTGCCGCAGCTGTGCCCACTGCCCCTGGATGGCGATGAACGGCCTGGATAATCTGGCCAGCGCCTTGCGCAACGGCAGCGGGGAAGTGCTGGTCAGTAATGCCCTGCGGCGAAAAGCACTCAAGCCTCTGGAGCGCATGCTGAACTTCAAGGCCTGATTGACCCGGGCGGGCATGATGCCATGCCAGACGTATCCATCGGCCACTGCCCGGCAGTGGCCGATGGCTTTCTTACCTCAGTGCCTGCGCTCTCCCCTCAGAATTTGTCCAAAGCTTCCCGATAGTCCATAAAGGCCTCTCTGCGCTGGGCGATGCGGCCCAGCAGATTGTCGTCTCCCTGCTGCTCGGCCGTATCGCGGGCAATGTCCAGCTGTTGTATGCCGCGGTCCACCCGACCGGTCAGCTGCAGGTATTCCGCCCGTGCCAGGTGCCCCCAGCCATTGTGTCCGCTTCTGCCTGCCGCATCGGCCAGCAGGTCAAAGGCGTAGGGAGTCTCGGGGTGCTGGGTGGTGATATCACGTAACTGCGCAAAGGCTGCCTGCGGGTCGCGTTGCAGCTGGGCTTCCGCCATGATCAGTTGCGCCGGCAGGTAGTTGGGTATCAGGCGTAATAGCTGCTGGCTGCGCGAAATGGCGTCATCGTAGCGGCGTGCTTCAAAAGCAACCTCAGCGGCTGAGGCAGGCAGGGCGGTGAAATCGGGATGCTGGCGAGCGAGGCGGTCCATTGCCTGAAGCGCCTGGTCGGTCTGGCCATTCTCGGCCATGATCAGTGCCTCCAGGTAGCGAACGGCATCCGGGTCCGGGTCTTCCTCCTTCAGACGCGTCACGGCGTCCTGGGGATTATTGGCGTGAATATGCAAGAGGGCGCGTCCGCGCATCATGTCGTACAGCAGGCTGTTGTCACGGCGGTGACTGACCTCAAGCCGGGCGGCGCGAGCCTGGGTGTCACTCAGGCGATTGTCAGTGATCGGGTGAGTAAGCAGAAACTCGGGCGGCGTGCTGCCCTGCAGGCGAGCCATGTTGAGCATGTCACGAAACATCCGCACCATGGCTTCGGGGTCATAGCCTGCGTCGGCCAGGGTCTGCAGGCCCACTCTGTCGGCTTCTTCCTCAAAGCGTCTTGAATAGGCCAACTGATCCTGCATGACGGCTGCCTGGGAGCTCATGGCAGCCGCCATACCGGCGTCGCCCGCACCGCTGGCGGCCAATAGCAGGCCGGCCAGCATACCGGCCATGGCGGGCAGCTGGTTCTGTTCTGCGCGCGCACTGCCGCGGGCATAATGACGTTGGGAAAGGTGGCCCATTTCATGGGCCAGAACGGACGCAAAGGCGCCCTCATCAGCGGCAAAGGCAAACAGGCCGGCATTCACGCCAATAATGCCGCCCGGCACCGCAAATGCATTCAAGGAGGGGCTGTCGACCATAATCGTCTGTGCCCTGAGCCCGCCGAGCTGGCTGTAGGGCGCCAGGCGCGCAATCAGTCCATCCAGATAGTAATGGCTGATGGGATCCTGCCACTGCGGCACCTGGGCACGAAACTGGCGAAGCCAGGCCTGACCGAGGCGGATTTCCTCGTTGCTGACCACATCGCTGCTCGAGCGCAGGGTGGGCAGCTGTGTATCGTTTTGCGTCAAACGCTGTGCCACGCTGGCATCGCTGGCAAAAACGCTACTGGCCGTCAGGGTAATGATGCATAGCCAGCGAGTGGTGAAGCAACCAAAGCGTCGCATGATATCCTCTCGGGTGAGCACGGTGGAGACGGTTCTTGGACATGGCTTCAACCGGCAAAGTGCCGTTAAACATGATCAACATAGCCTGATAATCGCAGGAATGCTTCCATGTCGCGCTATCGAATATGTCACAATAACGTGTTATTACAGCTTTTAGGCAAACCTGAGGGGTAAAAATGTCTGATCAGCCAATATTTGAATCCACCGCGTACCCGGTAGCGGATACCACCCTGGATGCCTGTGGCCTGCACTGCCCACTCCCGCTGTTGAAAGCCAAGCAGGCGCTGGCCGGCCTGAGTGACGGGCAGCTTTTGGAGGTGCGCTCGACGGATGCCGGTTCCTGGCGCGATATGGCGTCCTTTACCGAGCAGAGCGATCACACGCTGGAAGCGCGTGAGCAGCGTGACGACGTTTACTACTACTGGATTCGCAAGGCAGGGAGCCGCGCGACATGACCATGCGGACCATTCTGAAAGGCTGGGTGGAACGCTACCTGTCCGACGAGGAAGCGCTGACCTTGCTGCTGGTGCTGGTGGCCGGTTTCGCCGCGATTATATGGCTGGGCCGAATGCTGGCGCCATTTTTGACCGCATTAGTGATCGCGTTTCTGCTGCAGGGCGCCGTCAGCGCCCTGACACGCCGTCACGTCCCGCAGTTGCTCGCTGTGGTGATTGTATTCCTGGCCTTTATCAGCGTGCTGTTAACCATGGCCTTTATTCTGATGCCGCTGATCTGGAATCAGATGGTCGGGCTGGTACAGGAAACGCCACGCATGTTTGCCAGCGGCCAGAGCTGGCTGGATGAATTGCAGTCGCGCTACCCCAACCTGATCACGCCCGACCAGATGCAGAGCTGGATTGGCGTTGCCAGCCGTGAAATCAGCCAGCTGGGTCAGCGTGCCATTACGCTCTCGCTGGCCTCGCTGGGGAATATCATGGCGCTGATCATCTACCTGGTACTGGTGCCCATTCTGGTGTTTTTCATGCTCAAGGACCGTGAAGTGCTGGTGGGATTCACGCTTTCCCTGCTGCCACAAAAGCGCACCTTGCTGACGCGGATCTGGCACGAAATGGATGCCCAGATCGCCAACTATATTCGCGGCAAGTTCATCGAGATCATCATTATTGGCTGTGTGGCGTTTTTCACCTTTACCTTCTTTGGCCTGCCTTACTCGGCCCTGCTGGCGGTGCTGGTTGGCTTCTCCGTGCTGGTGCCTTACATCGGCGCCGCCGTGGCAACGTTGCCAGTGGCCGCAGTGGCAGGCTTTCACTTTGGCATCAGTGATCAGTTTGCCTATGTGTTGATCGCTTACGGTATTATTCAGGCGCTGGATGGCAACGTTCTGGTACCGGTACTGTTTTCGGAAGCGGTCAACCTGCACCCGGTATCGATTATCGTCGCGGTGCTGTTTTTTGGCGGTATCTGGGGGTTCTGGGGGATTTTCTTTGCCATCCCCCTGGCCACGCTGCTCAAGGCCCTGGTGTATGCCTGGCCGCGGGGCCTGCACGAGAGGGAGGCTGAACGCGCAGCGGTAAAAGACTCAGCGCCGCTGTAACAAAGCCCGGTTTCCGGCCGTTCGCGATGACATCACGGCCGGAAACTGCACCTTCAATGGCGCTCAGGTGGCGGCATGCAATGCCTGGGCCGCAGCCAGCACCTCATCCACATGGCCTGGTACCTTGACCCCGCGCCATTCGCTGGCCAGGTTACCCTCGCGATCAATCAGGAAAGTGCTGCGCTCAATGCCCAGATGCTCCTTGCCATAGAGTTTCTTCAGCTTGATCACGTCGAAAAGCTGGCAAAGGCTTTCGTCCTTGTCGGACACCAGCTCAAAATTGAAACCCTGTTTGGCCTTGAAGTTTTCCTGAGCGCGGATGCCATCCCTGGAGACCCCCAGGATAACGGTGTTGGCCGCATCGAACTGTGGTTTGCGGTCACGGAAATCACCGCCTTCAGTGGTGCAGCCGGGAGTGCTGGCTTTGGGGTAAAAATACACCACCACCTGCTGGCCACGCAGTTCAGAGAGTGTCACCGCCTTGTTCCCCGTCGCCTGGGCGGTAAAATCATCAACGGGCTGACCTAAAGTAACCCCCATGCCTGACTCCTTATGTGAGTGAGTGATAAAAAAGCAAGCCTACAACAGATCAAGGTTAATGATACAGACACCCGGCTGGCTGCGGGTGGTGTTGCAGGCTGCAAACGCCTTTGCACGCCTTGAGAACGAGGGTCGTCAATGGGGGGGAGCACTGCCCCTCAGGGTCAAAACACGGTTAGAATGGAACGAATTAGATCAAACGGTTCAAACGTTACGGCTCAGAAGCGCCCAAAAAAACAGTCCATCAGGCGTCAGGCCTGATGTTTTGTGCTGTACACCTTGAAGTCGCCTGAGTACCATTCGAGGTTTATCGGATGGATGTTGTGTATGACTGGCGTTCCTGAGAGACGCAGCCGCATAATCCATTACAGCCCGTCACGCGTGACGCTCTCATAATTTTGTAGTTGAGGAATAAACGGATGATCACAGGCAGCATTGTCGCCCTCGCGACGCCGATGAAGGTCAATGGCGACATCGACTGGGAGGCGCTACGTCGTCTGGTGAACTTCCATCTGGAAAACGGCACTGATGCCATTGTCGCTGCAGGTACCACAGGCGAGCCCACCACCATGTCGTTTGCCGAGCATTTCGATGTGATCCGCAGCATAGTGGAAGAGGTTGATGGCCGGATTCCGGTGATTGCCGGCACCGGCGCCAATGCCACGTCGGAAGCCGTAGAGTTGGCGCGCTATGCCGGTGATGTCGGGGCAGATTACTGTCTGTCGGTCTGCCCGTACTACAACAAGCCGACCCAGGAAGGTCTCTACCAGCACTTCAAGGCGGTGGCAGAAGGCAGCAAACTGCCGGTTATTCTGTATAACGTTCCGGGCCGAACCGTCGCCGATCTGTATAATGAAACCGTGTTGCGTCTGGCGGCGCTCGACAACATTGTTGGCCTGAAAGATGCCACCGGCAATCTTGAGCGCGCTGAAGACCTGATTACCCGCCTTAAGGGCAGCGGTTTCATGCTCTACTCCGGCGATGATGCCACGGCCTGTGACTTCATGTTGATGGGGGGGCACGGCGATATCTCGGTCACTGCCAATGTGGCACCCAGGGCCATGCATGAGTTATGTGTTGCCGCGGTGGCCGGTGATGCCGACAAGGCCCACCAGATCAACACGCGCTTGATGCCGTTACATACCAATCTGGGGATCGAGGCCAATCCGATACCGGTCAAATGGGCACTGGGCCGTATGGGCTATGCTGAAGCCGGTATCCGGCTGCCGCTGACCTGGTTGTCGGACAAATACCACGCCACGGTGAGCGAAGCCCTGCAACTGGCGGGCGTTATTGAAGAAAACCAAGTTGAGCTCCGTTAACTCTGCATTCGCCAGTGCAGGTCGAGGTGTTCAGCCCTTTTGTCAAACGTGAAGGTGGCATGATGAGTTCTGTGCTTGAAAAACGCGCGCTTAAATGGATTCCGCTGGCGCTGGCAACTGCCCTTGTGATGTCAGGCTGCGCGCGCGATGGTTTCTACCATGACCGTAATCTGGACTACGCCGATATCGAGCTGGGTGAACCCTTGATGCTTCCAGACACGCGAGACCCCAGGCGTTATGGTGATGCGCTGCCCATTCCACGGGCTGACATGCTGGGGAGCGTCGACCAGGTGGCCGATGTGCGCCCCCCTCAGGCGATGGGGGTAGGTAGCCGCATGGAGGCCGAATTTGTCGAGCGCCGCGAGATCGGCGATCAACAGTGGCTGGTCGTCAATGCAGCGCCGGCCGATGTCTGGCCCCAACTGGAAGGCTTTATTGGCAGCCGCGGCATGAATGTTACGGCGGTTGATAATGACCGTGGCCGTATCGAGACCGATCAGGGCCAGCTCAGTGTGCAGCGCGCACTGCGTTCGGGCAGCACGGAAGTGCGCTGCGAACAGGGCGGGCAGTCGTCGAGTCGCTGCCTGGATGCCTTGCAACGCTATTTTGAAGGCCGCAGTGCCAGTGCCAGCAATAGCGCCAGTGAAGCCTCCTGGCAGGCGCAGCGCATGGATGAAGAAGATGCCTTGGTGTTTCGCCAGCAGGACGAGCGCTGGGAAGTGGTGATTCCCCATCCGGTTGAGCCGGTGTGGGCCGAAATCAACCACTTTATCGAGCAGGATTTCAGCGTGGAAGGCGAACGCAACCTTCTGGAAGCCAATGCCAATGAGTATGCCTTCCTGGTCAACTACATGACCTTGAGTGAGCGCAATCGTAATCCGCTGCAAATCGTCTTCAGCGCCGATGTTCGCCAGATGTCCCAGGACATCCGGCTGGAGTTGGAGGACAACGGAAACGAAACCGTACTACGTGCCATCAACGCCAGCGAACGTGCTTTTACGGCCGATGACCAGCGCGAACTGCTGGAGCGCGTTGCGGGCTACCTGCGCTGAAGCGGCCATCCAGTCTTAACCACATACACATTAACAGGCACACTGACCGGCAAATGGCAGCACGCCATTTGCCGTTTGAATGTCTATATCAGCCCCCGTTATGCCCCGTTTCGGAGTTACCATGGAAAAGCGCCAAGAGCTTTATGCCGGCAAGGCAAAATCCGTTTATACCACTGACGACCCTGATCTGCTGATCATGCATTTTCGTGATGACACCAGTGCCTTTGACGGCAAGAAAAAAGAATCCCTGGCGCGTAAAGGGTGCGTCAATAACGTGTTTAATGCGTTCATCATGGCGCGTCTGGAAGATGCCGGCATTCCGACTCATTTTGAAAAACGCCTGTCCGACACAGAAAGCCTGGTCAAGCGGATGGACATGATTCCGGTCGAGTGCGTTATTCGTAACGTGGCGGCAGGCAGCCTGGTCAAGCGTCTTGGCGTAGAAGAAGGGATGGCCCTCACGCCACCGACATTTGAGCTGTTTCTCAAGAATGACGAGAAAAGCGACCCCATGATCAACGAATCCCTGGCAGAAACCTTCGGTTGGGCAACGCCGGAGCAGCTAACCAGAATGAAGGCACTGACCTTCAAGGTTAACCATGTGCTCAAGCAGCTCTTTGCTGAAGGCGATATGCTGCTGGTCGACTATAAACTGGAGTTTGGTATCTTCAAGGGTCAGGTAATTCTGGGTGATGAATTCTCACCCGATGGATGCCGCCTGTGGGATGCCACTACGCGCGAAAAGATGGATAAGGATCGTTTTCGTCAAGGGTTAGGCGGCGTGATTGAAGCCTACGAAGAAGTCGGCCGGCGGTTAGGCGTTCAATTTACGCACTAACGGGCAAGGCCCGTACCCAGCGCAAGACGGTAACGCCCTTTCACGTGATAAAGGGCGTTTTCACTTTCCCGCACAGCGGCGTAAATCGACATGTCAGCCTCGCTCTGGGCCATATCTTCCCCCGGTTCGGGAGGAAACGTCACCAGGCCCTAGCCTGCTCTTAGCGAATCCTGCTTGTCTTCATTGGGGGCATTGACAGCTTGCAGCCGATAGCCGTAACCGTAAACAGACACCAGGTTCCAGCCATGCTCGGCGGTCAGCTTGAGCTTCTTGCGCACACGGTGAATATGCACATCCAGGGTGCGCGTATTCGGGTCATTGCTACGCCCCCAGACATATTCATACAGATAGGAACGCGAGAGTGGGCTACCTAACTGGTTGAGTAACAGGTAGGCCAGGCGGAATTCCTGACGCGTCAAGGCGACTTCTTCTCCCGCGACAAAAGCGACTTCACGGTTGGAATTGAGCCTGATGCCGCCGAATTCCAGTTCACTTTGTTGTGCCGTGGCGGATGTCCGCAATGAACGACGCCGAATGGCCGCAAACGCCCGGGCGGCGAGCTCCTTCGGACGGAAGGGCTTACTGATGAAATCATCGGCTCCTGCATTGAGGGCTTCAATGATATCACGCTCTTCCTGACGTTGAGTCACCATCAAAACGGCTGGCAGGGCTTCAAGGTATTTTTTCATCCAGTCGATCAGACCAATCCCCGTACCGTCAGGCAAGTGCCAGTCAAGAAAGACAATATCAAAAGTCTCCCGGCTGGCCACTCGGATGAAATCCTTGCCAGACTCAAAGGACGTGATGGTCACGCTAATGTTCCTTTCCTCAAAGCCACTCTGTAAGGCGCTATGGATCAGCCTTATCATCACAGTATCATCTTCTACGATTGCTATACGCATAAGCTTTATTCCAGATGGTATTGAAGGTGCCGCTAACATTTTTCCCTAAAATTGAGTCGGCGCGCCAAAAAATTAACTTAATGTAAATATTTAACATTAAGTAAGATTGTTATCCCTGTCGGTTCTTATTTAAAAGCGGTTAACTTTCGGAAAAAATACTTCATTCTTGCCCATAATGCCAGTGACAGTAACTTCCCCGTACAGCGCTGTTATAGCCACGCCGCGGGCTATCTGCATAGCCGGTCGTCCTGTAAATAACCACTAAATAACAAAGGTTTATAATTTTTAAGCGTGGAAAAATATCGAGTTTATTAAATATTCTTAAGGAATTGCAGCGCGTCATGTATCGACTAATTTCCAATCCGAATTAAAATAAAGCCATCAGCATTGTAAACAATGATTTATATCGCGGTGGAAAAAATCACCCATAAAAAGCTGACAGCGCAGGTTGAAAACGGCTATTCCAGTCAATTTTTTGCGCGGTGACTGACGGGCTGCCGAGTATAAAAATTAGCCGGCTAACTTAAAGTTATGCAAGTCATGCATGCTATAGCATTGACACAATCCGCCCGTTTCATTTCTCCTCTAGCGGTAATGCGCAACGACTCAATAGGGTGTCACCCGCGTCTGCAAGCATAGCGCTGCTTTCCATACAGTCTTGGTTAACATTGAGGGCAGCGGTTGGAAGCATGAATCGCCCATGAAGACGCATGTATCGACAATCTTGCCGCTCATTTTCATGCCTGTCTTTCAGCACCTGCGTAACAATTTTAACGGTAAAAAACGCCAACATTCGTGCAAAGAACATCCTCTCCGCGTTCAGCTCAGCCATCCATCCCGGGGTATCAGGCGCGTGGGTCTTAACCGCTTCTATGCAAGAAGCGTATACGCGTTAGCCAGCGCAGTACTTCCTTCAAAAGCCTGGTGGCAGCAGCCTGCGCATTTCTGGCATCAGGCTTGCTGAAGCCGGGTGGTCAACCGCGAGCAAGTTGATGACCTGACTATCTCATGCCTGGGTGAACAATTGTTAAGTAATGTTGATGTGGGGTGTCTGGAGATCGAAAATGCCTTCAACTTGATACTAGCCCTGGCTAATCGGGGCCGTTAGCAAGGTTGTAGGTCACTGATCCTGTCAAGGATGGCAGTGGTGCAGGAACGGACCTGCCCACCACCCTGATAAAGAATGCGGAGCAAATCATGAATAGAGTATTTAGGCTTGTCTGGAACCGGACCCTGGGTCGTGTCGTCGTTACTTCTGAAGCCGCCCGTAGTGTCGATAAAGCGAACGGTGCCCGTGGTCGGATTGGTGCTGTAGCCGCTACCGGAAGAAGTGTGCTTGCAAGTCTCAGTAGATTTGTTCCCTCCCCTTTGGTCGCGGCTATCCTGATGGCGACATCGCTTCCTCTCTCAGCGCAGCAAACGGTAGAAACTACCCTGGATCCTGATGTCATCAGGTTCATCACCGGAGATAACCTGCTTGTCTCTCTAGTAGAGGCCAATGATGCTACGAATGATATTGCTGAGTTTACCCTTGAGCTTGACCCCGATTTAGAGGTAGACAGCCTTACCATTACTAACGGGCCAAGCCTCACAGCAAACGGTATTGACGCAGGTAACAACGTCATCAGTAACGTGGCGGATGGTGTAGCAGCGGGTGATGCGGTCAATTTTGGCCAGTTCGAACCGGTGAAGGATCTGGTGGATTCGATAGATTTCGATCTGTTCACTGAAGGTGAAGGCATCAAGTATTTTCGCGCTAATTCTAATGACGACGATGCACAGGCGACCGGTTTTAACGCCATTGCGATTGGCCCAAATGCAGAAGCCCGGCGCAATAACTCTTTCGCTGCAGGTGATCGTGCTGAAGCTTATACAAAAAGAGGCATTTCAATCGGTTTTAGAGCCGGTGAGGGCTCAATAGGTGGCTTCAATGATGACCGTGTATCGCACATTGCAATCGGTGATCAAGCTGGGCAAAACGTCGATGGTAACGAAAATATTGCCATTGGTTCTGGAACTGGCTCGGATGTAACTGGTGATCAGAACACCGCGCTGGGTAATCGGGCTGGCACTTTTGCTGAAGGTAATTTCAATACATCCATCGGCAATAATGCCAATAACCTGACAGCGACAGAGCTTATTTCCCGCGCCACCGCGGTGGGTGCAGATTCATCCGCGGAGACCGATGGTACTGCCCTGGGCTATAACGCGTCAGCGTTATCTCAGGGTACTGCCTTCGGCTCAGGGGCTGATGCCGGCGAGGGCAGTGTTGCCATTGGCCAGAACACGGTTGCATCGAGTGGAAACATTGCCCTGGGAACAGGCAGTGAAGCGTTAGCAGGTGATGAAACCGGTACTGGCTATATCACAGGCAGTGCATTTGACGGCACGGTCCTCTCCATTGGCAACTCTGGAGGATCTGGAGGAGGTGTACAGCGGCGTATTGTCAACGTTGCGGATGGCGCCAACGACTACGATGCCATCAACGTTCGCCAGTTAGAGGCGTCTCAACAGAGCGTTGCAAATTTGGTGGGGGGTAATGTCACCCTGGAAGATGATGGAACCTATAGTGGCTATGTCATAGAGCTACAGGATGGAAGTGGAAATAACCAGCAATACGGTACGGTTGCTGAGGCTATTAATGCTGTTTCAAGCGGTGCTATCAGCGTTTTGCCGGGTGATGCCGTTATCTATAACCCGGATGGAACCATTGACATTGAAGATGGGCAGTTGGCCAATCAGGCCGTTAGCGTTAGTCAGCTTAATGAAACCGTAGCTGAGAACGCTGTTGAATACTTTAGTGTCAATGCCAGTGAATTACAGAACGAAGACAATTCCGGTGCGACAGGGGTTAATGCAACAGCAATCGGCCCGGTTGCAACTGCAGCGGGTGACTTTTCGTTGGCGGCAGGTCATCAGGTTAATGCAGCCGAAGAGCAAAGCACTGCGATCGGCTTTAACGTTGCTGCGTTGGGTAAAAATTCAACGGTGCTGGGTAATAACTCAGATGCGTACGGTGATGGTGGTGTGGCGATCGGTCAGAGTGCTGTAAGCCAGGGTGAAAACACCATCACGATGGGTACTAATGCCCAGGCAGACCCTAACAGTGGCAATAGCGTGGATAACTCTATTGTCATTGGTACTGATGCAGAATCGATTGCGGAAGAAGGTATCGCTATCGGCCAGAGCGCGTGGGCCACCAGAGATCGTGCCGTTGCACTAGGTTCGGATGCTCATGCGACCGGTTTAAACGCACTAGCCTTTGGTACAGATTCTCAGGCCAGAGCCACAGATTCTCAGGCCAGTGGAACCAATGCTGATGCCAGATCCACAGATTCTCAGGCCAGTGGAACCAATGCTCTAGCCAGGGGGACTGGCGCAATTGCAACGGGGACCAACTCGGTTACCAGAGCCAACAACGCAATTGCAACAGGTACCCAGTCTCAAGCAAATGGAGAGGATTCAATTGCAACAGGTACCGAGTCTCAAGCAAATGGAGAGGATTCAATTGCAACAGGTACCGAGTCTCAAGCAGATGAAGTGGATTCAATTGCCATAGGAACGCAATCCCAGGCGATTGTTGAAGGAGGCGTTGCCCTTGGTGCAGGTTCGTTAGCTGACACGGCTGCTGGCGAGACCGGCTATAAGCCGTTTGGGGCAACAGCTGTTGATATTGTGGCGATTGATGCTACTGAGGCAACTCAATCAGCGGTAGATGTGGGAAGCCGTCAGATTACAAGCCTGGCAGCGGGTACCCAGGATGATGACGCGGTGAACGTCAGTCAGTTAATTGCCTCACAGTCCAAAGTAGAAGCGGGCACCAACACTGCCGTTACGACCTCAGATAACCCTGATGGTGGCACCATTTACACCGTGGATGCTGACGGCACCACGGTCAGTAACGGTTCAGACGCCGTTACAGTGACCTCAGACGGTCCTGACGCTGATAACGTGACGGATTACGCGGTTGACCTCAGCCAGGACAGCAAAGACAGCCTGGAAAATGCCAACAAAGGCTGGGACGTTCAGGTTAATGCTGAAACCGCGGATAACGTCGCGCCGGGTGAAGCCGTTCAGTTTGTCGATGGCCAAAATATCGCGATTACCCGTGATAGTGATCAGGTGATCAAAGTGGCCACGGCTGACGACGTTGAGTTCAACCAGGTCACCATTGGCGATGCCACTGACCCAGCTAACAGCACAGTGCTCACCAATGTCGACGGTGCTCTGGATGTGAGTGGCGATCAGATCACCAATGTGGCAGACGGTGACATAAGCGATACCTCCACTGACGCGATTAACGGCAGCCAGCTGTTCGCGACCAATGAAAACGTGGACACCAACACGACCAACATCACCAACAACACCACCGCGATCAATGAAGGTCTCAACTTTGGTGACGGTGCTACGTCAAATAACTACGCGTTAGGCGACACCATTAATGTCAACGGTGATGCCAACGTTACCTCTACCACCTCGGCGGACGGTGTGCAGCTTGGCCTGGCGGACGTGATCAATGTCGGGTCTGACAACCCTGTCTCGATTGATGGCGACACCGGCACCATTGGTGGCCTGACCAATGACACGTTCGATCCGGATAACTTCACCTCCGGCCAGGCGGCGACGGAAGACCAGCTGAAAGATATCAGCGACGTGGCCAATGCCGGCTGGGACGTTCAGGTGAATGCTGAAACCGCGGATAACGTCGCATCGGGTGAAGCCGTTCAGTTTGTCGATGGCCAAAATATCGCGATTACCCGTGATAGTGATCAGGTGATCAAAGTGGCCACGGCAGATGATGTTGAGTTCAACCAGGTCACCATTGGGGATGCTACGGACTCGACCACGAGCACGGTGCTCACCAATGTCGACGGTGCTCTGGATGTGAGTGGCGATCAGATCACCAATGTGGCAGACGGTGAAATAAGCGATACCTCCACTGACGCGATTAACGGCAGCCAGCTGTTCGCGACCAATGAAAACGTGGACACCAACACGACCAACATCACCAACAACACCACCGCGATCAATGAAGGTCTCAACTTTGGTGACGGTGCTACGTCAAATAACTACGCGTTAGGCGACACCATTAATGTCAACGGTGATG
The DNA here is from genome assembly GCF_044792155.1 of Halomonas sp. BLK-85. NCBI lineage: Bacteria > Pseudomonadati > Pseudomonadota > Gammaproteobacteria > Oceanospirillales > Halomonadaceae > Halomonas > Halomonas sp. BLK-85. Next base: position 2,672,804 of record NZ_CP087731.1, on the reverse strand, counting down.
CCAACGTTACCTCTACCACCACGACGGATGGTGTGCAGCTTGGGCTGGCGGACGTGATCAATGTGGGGTCTGACAACCCTGTCTCGATTGATGGCGACACCGGCACCATTGGCGGCCTGACCAATGACACGTTCGATCCGGATAACTTCACCTCCGGCCAGGCGGCGACGGAAGACCAGCTGAAAGATATCAGCGACGTGGCCAATGCCGGCTGGGACGTTCAGGTGAATGCTGAAACCGAGGATAACGTCGCGCCGGGTGAAACCGTTCAGTTTGTCGATGGCCAAAATATCGCGATTACCCGTGACAGTGATCAGGTGATCAAAGTGGCCACGGCTGACGACGTTGAGTTCAACCAGGTCACCATTGGGGATGCTTCGGACTCGACCACGAGCACGGTGCTCACCAATGTCGACGGTGCTCTGGATGTGAGTGGCGATCAGATCACCAATGTGGCAGACGGTGAAATAAGCGATACCTCCACTGACGCGATTAACGGCAGCCAGCTGTTCGCGACCAATGAAAACGTGGACACCAACACGACCAACATCACCAACAACACCACCGCGATCAATGAAGGTCTCAACTTTGGTGACGGTGCTACGTCAAATAACTACGCGTTAGGCGACACCATTAATGTCAACGGTGATGCCAACGTTACCTCTACCACCTCGGCGGACGGTGTGCAGCTTGGCCTGGCGGACGTGATCAATGTCGGGTCTACCAACCCGGTCTCGATTGATGGCGACACCGGCACCATTGGCGGCCTGACCAATGACACGTTCGATCCGGATAACTTCACCTCCGGCCAGGCGGCGACGGAAGACCAGCTGAAAGATATCAGCGACGTGGCCAATGCCGGCTGGGACGTTCAGGTGAATACTGAAACCGCGGATAACGTCGCATCGGGTGAAGCCGTTCAGTTTGTCGATGGCCAAAATATCGCGATTACCCGTGATAGTGATCAGGTGATCAAAGTGGCCACGGCAGATGATGTTGAGTTCAACCAGGTCACCATTGGCGATGCCACTGACCCAGCTAACAGCACAGTGCTCACCAATGTCGACGGTGCTCTGGATGTGGGTGGCGATCAGATCACCAATGTGGCAGACGGTGAAATAAGCGATACCTCCACTGACGCGATTAACGGCAGCCAGCTGTTCGCGACCAATGAAAACGTGGACACCAACACGACCAACATCACCAACAACACCACCGCGATCAATGAAGGTCTCAACTTTGGTGACGGTGCTACGTCAAATAACTACGCGTTAGGCGACACCATTAATGTCAACGGTGATGCCAACGTTACCTCTACCACCTCGGCGGACGGTGTGCAGCTTGGCCTGGCGGACGTGATCAATGTCGGGTCTACCAACCCGGTCTCGATTGATGGCGACACCGGCACCATTGGCGGCCTGACCAATGACACGTTCGATCCGGATAACTTCACCTCCGGCCAGGCGGCGACGGAAGACCAGCTGAAAGATATCAGCGACGTGGCCAATGCCGGCTGGGACGTTCAGGTGAATACTGAAACCGCGGATAACGTCGCATCGGGTGAAGCCGTTCAGTTTGTCGATGGCCAAAATATCGCGATTACCCGTGATAGTGATCAGGTGATCAAAGTGGCCACGGCAGATGATGTTGAGTTCAACCAGGTCACCATTGGCGATGCCACTGACCCAGCTAACAGCACAGTGCTCACCAATGTCGACGGTGCTCTGGATGTGGGTGGCGATCAGATCACCAATGTGGCAGACGGTGAAATAAGCGATACCTCCACTGACGCGATTAACGGCAGCCAGCTGTTCGCGACCAATGAAAACGTGGACACCAACACGACCAACATCACCAACAACACCACCGCGATCAATGAAGGTCTCAACTTTGGTGACGGTGCTACGTCAAATAACTACGCGTTAGGCGACACCATTAATGTCAACGGTGATGCCAACGTTACCTCTACCACCTCGGCGGACGGTGTGCAGCTTGGCCTGGCGGACGTGATCAATGTCGGGTCTGACAACCCTGTCTCGATTGATGGCGACACCGGCACCATTGGCGGCCTGACCAATGACACGTTCGATCCGGATAACTTCACCTCCGGCCAGGCGGCGACGGAAGACCAGCTGAAAGATATCAGCGACGTGGCCAATGCCGGCTGGGACGTTCAGGTGAATGCTGAAACCGAGGATAACGTCGCGCCGGGTGAAACCGTTCAGTTTGTCGATGGCCAAAATATCGCGATTACCCGTGACAGTGATCAGGTGATCAAAGTGGCCACGGCTGACGACGTTGAGTTCAACCAGGTCACCATTGGGGATGCTTCGGACTCGACCACGAGCACAGTGCTCACCAATGTCGACGGTGCTCTGGATGTGAGTGGCGATCAGATCACCGGCGTTGGCAGCGGTCTTGACGACCAGGTGTTGGCTGACATCACCGGCGATGACCTCAACAACGCGGTCAACGTGGGCGACCTTCAAGACGTCAATAACGACCTGATCGACACCGGCTTTAACATCGCTGCCGACAACGGTTCTGATGACAACGTCAAACTGGGTGAAACGGTCAACTACACCAGTGAAGATGGCAACGTCGTTACGACGGTTACCGACAACCAAATTGACTTTGGTTTGGCCAGCTCTATCGATGTGGGTTCGACCAATACGGTCACGATCGACGGTGACGCAGGTACCATTGGCGGCCTGACCAATGACACGTTCGATCCGGATAACTTCATCTCTGGCCAGGCGGCATCTGAAGACCAGCTGAAGCAAGTGAGCGATGTTGCCACTGCGGGCTGGGACGTTCAGGTTAATGCTGAAACCGCGGATAACGTCGCGCCGGGTGAAGCCGTTCAGTTTGTCGATGGCCAAAATATCGCGATTACCCGTGATAGTGATCAGGTGATCAAAGTGGCCACGGCTGACGACGTTGAGTTCAACCAGGTCACCATTGGGGATGCTTCGGACTCGACCACGAGCACGGTGCTCACCAATGTCGACGGTGCTCTGGATGTGAGTGGCGATCAGATCACCGGCGTTGGCAGCGGTCTTGACGACCAGGTGTTGGCTGACATCACCGGCGATGACCTCAACAACGCGGTCAACGTGGGCGACCTTCAAGACGTCAATAACGACCTGATCGACACCGGCTTTAACATCGCTGCCGACAACGGTACTGATGACAACGTCAAACTAGGTGAAACGGTCAACTACACCAGTGAAGATGGCAACGTCGTTACGACGGTTACCGACAACCAAATTGACTTTGGTTTGGCCAGCTCTATCGATGTGGGTTCGACCAATACGGTCACGATCGACGGTGACGCAGGTACCATTGGCGGCCTGACCAATGACACGTTCGATCCGGATAACTTCATCTCTGGCCAGGCGGCATCTGAAGACCAGCTGAAGCAAGTGAGCGATGTTGCCACTGCGGGCTGGGACGTTCAGGTTAATGCTGAAACCGCGGATAACGTCGCGCCGGGTGAAGCCGTTCAGTTTGTCGATGGCCAAAATATCGCGATTACCCGTGATAGTGATCAGGTGATCAAAGTGGCCACGGCAGATGATGTTGAGTTCAACCAGGTCACCATTGGGGATGCTACGGACTCGACCACGAGCACAGTGCTCACCAATGTCGACGGTGCTCTGGATGTGAGTGGCGATCAGATCACCGGCGTTGGCAGCGGTCTTGACGACCAGGTGTTGGCTGACATCACCGGCGATGACCTCAACAACGCGGTAAACGTGGGCGACCTTCAAGACGTCAATAACGACCTGATCGACACCGGCTTTAACATCGCTGCCGACAACGGTACTGATGACAACGTCAAACTGGGCGAAACGGTTGATTTCACCAGTGCTGACGGCAACATCATCACCACCGTGGATGACAATGAGATTGACTTTGGTCTTGGCAACGACCTGACCATCGGCGATGACGAAGCGCCAGGCTCTATCACCGTCAATGGCCAGGATGGGGAAGATGGCATTGCCCTTAACGGCGAAGACGGCACCATCGGTCTGACGGGCCCAGCGGGCACAGACGGTGCGCCTGCGGCCACCATTGGCGTTGAAGACGGTGCCCCTGGTGTTGACGGTGACCCCGGTACGGACGGTATTACCCGTATCGTTTACGAAGGCACAGACCAGAACGGTGACCCGATTACCGAGACCGTGGCGACCCTGAATGACGGCCTGAACTTCGCGGGTAACACCGGCGAGACCATTGCCAAAGAGCTGAACGACACGCTCAACATCGAAGGCGAGCTGGCTGATGGCGATGCGGCTTCCGGTGCCAACCTCCGGGTTGACAGTGCCGAAGGCCAATTGAACCTGGTGATGGCCCGGAACCTGACCGAGCTGGATAGCGCGACCTTCGGCGAGCCGGGCACTAACGACCAGTTCACCATCAATAAAGATGGCGTTGAGTTTGTTGACGCCGCAGGCGAACAGCGTGTTGGCACACCAAGCATTGCCGAAGATGGCATCGACGGTGGTAACAACCAGATCACCAGCGTCGAAAGCGGCCTGACCGGCACTACCCTGGCCGATGCTGAAGGCGATGACCTTACCAATGCGGTAAACGTGGGCGACCTTCAAGACGTCAATAACGACCTGATCGACACCGGCTTTAACATCGCTGCCGACAACGGTACTGATGACAACGTCAAACTGGGCGAAACGGTTGATTTCACCAGTGCTGACGGCAACATCATCACCACCGTGGATGACAATGAGATTGACTTTGGTCTTGGCAACGACCTGACCATCGGCGATGACGAAGCGCCAGGCTCTATCACCGTCAATGGCCAGGATGGGGAAGATGGCATTGCCCTTAACGGCGAAGACGGCACCATCGGTCTGACGGGCCCAGCGGGCACAGACGGTGCGCCTGCGGCCACCATTGGCGTTGAAGACGGTGCCCCTGGTGTTGACGGTGACCCCGGTACGGACGGTATTACCCGTATCGTTTACGAAGGCACAGACCAGAACGGTGACCCGATTACCGAGACCGTGGCGACCCTGAATGACGGCCTGAACTTCGCGGGTAACACCGGCGAGACCATTGCCAAAGAGCTGAACGACACGCTCAACATCGAAGGCGAGCTGGCTGATGGCGATGCGGCTTCCGGTGCCAACCTCCGGGTTGACAGTGCCGAAGGCCAATTGAACCTGGTGATGGCCCGGAACCTGACCGAGCTGGATAGCGCGACCTTCGGCGAGCCGGGCACTAACGACCAGTTCACCATCAATAAAGATGGCGTTGAGTTTGTTGACGCCGCAGGCGAACAGCGTGTTGGCACACCAAGCATTGCCGAAGATGGCATCGACGGTGGTAACAACCAGATCACCAGCGTCGAAAGCGGCCTGACCGGCACTACCCTGGCCGATGCTGAAGGCGATGACCTTACCAATGCGGTAAACGTGGGCGACCTTCAAGACGTCAATAACGACCTGATCGACACCGGCTTTAACATCGCTGCCGACAACGGTACTGATGACAACGTCAAACTGGGCGAAACGGTTGATTTCACCAGTGCTGACGGCAACATCATCACCACCGTGGATGACAATGAGATTGACTTTGGTCTTGGCAACGACCTGACCATCGGCGATGACGAAGCGCCAGGCTCTATCACCGTCAATGGCCAGGATGGGGAAGATGGCATTGCCCTTAACGGCGAAGACGGCACCATCGGTCTGACGGGCCCAGCGGGCACAGACGGTGCGCCTGCGGCCACCATTGGCGTTGAAGACGGTGCCCCTGGTGTTGACGGTGACCCCGGTACGGACGGTATTACCCGTATCGTTTACGAAGGCACAGACCAGAACGGTGACCCGATTACCGAGACCGTGGCGACCCTGAATGACGGCCTGAACTTCGCGGGTAACACCGGCGAGACCATTGCCAAAGAGCTGAACGACACGCTCAACATCGAAGGCGAGCTGGCTGATGGCGATGCGGCTTCCGGTGCCAACCTCCGGGTTGACAGTGCCGAAGGCCAATTGAACCTGGTGATGGCCCGGAACCTGACCGAGCTGGATAGCGCCACCTTCGGCGAGCCGGGCGCTGACGACCAGTTCACCATCAATAAGGACGGCGTCCAGTTTGTTGACGACGCGGGCGATCAGCGTGTCGATACGCCGAGCATTGCCGAAGATGGCATCGACGGTGGTAACAACCAGATCACCGGCGTTGGCAGCGGTCTTGACGACCAGGTGTTGGCTGACATCACCGGCGATGACCTCAACAACGCGGTCAACGTGGGCGACCTTCAAGACGTCAATAACGACCTGATCGACACCGGCTTTAAAATCACCGCGGATAACACCAATCTGACGACGGCTGATGACAACGTCAAACTGGGAGAAACGGTTGATTTCACCAGTGCAGACGGCAACATCATCACCACCGTGGATAACAATGAGATTGACTTTGGTCTTGGCAACGACCTGACCATCGGCGATGACGAAGCGCCAGGCTCTATCACCGTCAATGGCCAGGATGGGGAAGATGGCATTGTCCTTAACGGCGAAGACGGCTCCATAGGCTTGACCGGTAAAGCCGGTGCCGGTGCGGACATTACTGTTGCCGATGGTGAGCCAGGTGTAGACGGTATCGACGGTGAAACCACCACGCGGATTGTCTACGAAGGGCCTGAAGGCGAAGAAGAAGTCGCCACACTCAACGACGGTCTGAAGTTCGGCGCGAATGACGGCGATGTTCACAATGCCGAGCTGAATACCCAGGTAGATATCACCGGTGCGGCCGACAATGACGACTGGTCAGCGTTCGACGAAGGCCAGAACATCATGACGCAGGTCGACGATAACAACATCACCGTTGCCCTGGCCAAAAACCTAACTGGTCTAGACAGCGCCACCTTTGTCAACTCGAATGGTAATGACCGATTCACCATTAATGAGAACGGCGTTGAGTTTGTGGATGTAGACGGTAATCGGGATGAGACGGCACCAAGCATTGCCGCAGACGGCATTGATGGCGGCGACAACCAGATCACCGGCGTTGAAAGCGGCCTGAACGGCACTCCCCTGGCGACTGCTGAAGGCGACGATCTTACCAATGCGGTCAACGTGGGTGACCTGCAAGAGGTCTCCACCGCGGAGAACGGCGGCGGCTTCGGACTGGCAGACACTAACGGCGATAAAGTCACGCAGGATCTGGGCGAGACCATCACCGTCACCGACCCGGACGGCAACATCACCACCACCGCGGATGACGAAGCAGGCGAACTGCAGCTGGGCTTGGGCAATGACCTGACCATCGGCGAAGACGGTGACGCAGGTTCTATCACCGTCACTGGTGAAGACGGCGAGGACGGCATTGTCCTCAACGGTGAAGACGGCTCTATCGGTATCACAGGTAAAGACGGTGCCGGTGCGGACATTACTGTTGCCGATGGTGAGCCAGGTGTAGACGGTATCGACGGTGAAACCACCACGCGGATTGTCTACGAAGGGCCTGAAGGCGAAGAAGAAGTCGCCACACTCAACGACGGTCTGAAGTTTGTTGGCGACGACGGCGAAGTGGTTGAGCGTAAGCTCAACGAAACACTGGGTCTGACCGGTGGCGCGGATACCGACGCGCTGACAGACGACAATATCGGCATCACCCAGGATGATGAAGGTGGTCTGAAGGTTCAGTTGGCTGAAAATGTGGATCTGGGCAGCGACGGCAGCGTCAAGGCGGGAGATTCGTCGCTCGATACAGATGGACTGGTGGTGAATGACAGCACTGAGAACCCGACGGCAACTACCGAGGTAGAAGCGGGTAGGATCACTTTGTCGGCTAACCCAACCACGGGACCGGCTAACGAAATCGCGATTGATGCCAATACCGGCACCATTGGCGGATTGACCAACACCACCTTCGACCCGAACGCCACTTACACCGGTGGCCAAGCGGCGACACAGGAACAGCTGGGTCAGGTCTATACCGTAGCCAACGCCGGATGGAATCTGAGTGGCTCAGGTGAGAACTCAGTGAACATAGGGCCTGATGGCACCGTAGACTTCCGCGGTGACAATAACATTACCGTCACCCAGACCGGCGAAGATCAGGATGGCCGGATCGAAGTGGCCCTCAACGACTCTATAACCCTGGGTGAAGGGGAAGAGGCGGTCACCCTGGATGGCGATAACGGCCGCGTCAGCGTGGGTGACACCCTCATGAATGGTGATGGTGTAAGCGTTGGCGACGATGTTCAGCTGGGTAACGAAGGGCTGGTCATCGCTGATGGCCCAAGCGTGACCTCCAGTGGTATTGATGCCGGCAATAGCGTCATCACTAATGTAGCGCCGGGTGAGGAAGACACCGATGCGGTGAACGTCAGCCAGCTCAAGGATGGCGTGGCTGCCGCATCAACCGAGGTGAAAGCTGGCGATAATATCAACGTCAGCGAGGCTGACGGCGATAACGGTCAGACGATCTACACCGTGGAGACCCAGCGCGACGTGGACTTCGACAGCATTGAAGTCGGCAGCGTCGATATCGACCAGGGCAACGTCGATGAGAATGGCAACACCGTTATCACCGGTATGGGTCGTGGAGATATCAGTGAGAACAGCACCGATGCCGTGAATGGTAGCCAGCTGTGGGATGTGCAGCAGGGCCTGGGAGACATCAACGAATCCCTGACGGGTGGTCGCGACTTCGCGGCTGATGAAGGCAAGACAATCAACCGCAAGTTGGACGAAACCCTGACTGTCAGTGGCGACCAGAACATTACCACCAAGACCTCGGAGAGGGGTGTTCAGGTAACGCTCGAACGGGATCTTGATGTGGACAGTGTTACCACAGGCGGAACGACCATCAACGACAATGGCTTGACCATTGAAGATGGCCCCAGCGTGACGCGTGACGGTGTCGATGCAGGTGGCGAGGTGATCACCAATGTGGCGCCCGGCGTAGAAGCAAGTGATGCCGTTAACGTTGGCCAGATGAACGAGCTGGGGCAGCGTTTCCAGAACGAGATCAACAACGTCAATGGCCGTATTGATGACGTTGAGAAAAACGCTAACGCCGGTTCAGCCAGTGCTATTGCAGCAAGCTCTGTGCCTCAGGCATGGCGGTCTGGTGAAAGCATGGTGTCCGTTGGAGCTGGTACCTATGGAGGCGAGTCTGCTGTTGCGGTAGGCGTATCACGTCTTTCGGATAATGGCCGCTGGATTATCCAGGGTAAGGTTACCGGTGATTCGCAGGGCGAATTTGGGGCAGGCGTCGGCGCTGGCTGGCACTGGTAAGGGATAACGGGAGCATATGATGCACACTAATCCAATGTTGAAGGCGGCCCTCGGGGTCGCCAGTATGGCCACAATCCTGACGTTGGCGGGTTGTGCTAGCCCGCCAAATAACGATCGTGCCGATATTGTTGACGCGGGCGATGGTTGGCCGGCACTGAATGATAAGTGGTACGACGGCGGCAAATTTGTTGAGCCAGATGATATTTTGCGTATCCGCGAAGGCCAGAGTAAGCATCAGGTTCGTCATTTACTTGGCGACCCACACTTCAGTGAAGGCTTCTTCGGTGTTCGAGAGTGGGACTATGTTTTCAATCTTTACACCGATGAAGGTGAAGGAAATGACTATATAACGTGCCAGTACAAAGTCATTTACGATGAAGATATGTCACTTGAAAGCACGCGTTGGCGTGATCAGCAGTGCCCGGTTCTGCTTGCGCCTATTGAAGTAGAGGAGGTGGAAGAAGATAGATTGCTAACCCTGTCAGGTGATGTGCTTTTCGATTTCGACAGTGATGAACTGACGCTGGAAGGGCGTCGTGCCTTGGATCGGGTGGCGGAACAGACGTTGGCTGACTTTGAATTGCCTGGGCTAATGATTGCTGGCTACACCGACCGCTTCGGAAGTGAAAGTTATAATATGCGACTTTCCCAGTCTCGCGCGGATACAGTTGCCGGTTATCTGGCGGGCAAAGGCATCATGCGCGGTAATATAGACACGCTGGGGCGCGGTGAAGCTGACCCGGTGGTGGAATGCTCGGGTGCTCGTGCAACGGCTGCCGTGAGGGAATGCTTACGGCCTAATCGTCGCGTTGAAATTAACGTCACAGAACTGCAGCGCTAGTCTGCAATGAACCAACAGGGTATTTGGCGGTAGATGCTGCCAAATGCCCTGTTTTTATTGGATAGTAAATTAGATTTTAATGATTTACATAAGTTCTTAATTTCAGCTTATCAAACTCTTTTAATGGGATTTGTTTAAGCCTATTCTTGGAAATGAAATATTCAGGCACTGTTAAACGCTTAACAGGTTGTTAAGCGGCCTGTTTGTTCCGTTCAGTATTTGAAACCTTCAGACGTACTTTAAGGAAAAGTAGCATGAGACTATTGGGCTATTTCGCCACCTTCATTTTGACAGTTGGCGCAGCAGTTGTGCTTTCTGTTTTTAGCATCAATGTATTGGCGGAGCAGGGTGACGGTAAGAGTAGCGCGGATATTGACCAGAGCTCTGTCTGCGTAGCGTCCAGCGATGAGCAAGCGCTGAATTGTCCCGCAGGGGAAATGTTCATGGCCCGCCTGGCGCTGAGTGAGGCTGATGTGGAGAACCCTCTGGTCAGGGATAGACGTCTGCTTAACACCATGGCGCTTTACTGCGATACCAACTATCAGATTCACCAAACCCAGACAGGGGTTTTATGCGTGTTGACTCATGAGCGGATCAACGTGTCTTCAGACGAGACAACTGCTGAACCTGCTGAATAAAACGGAGCGATTGATCATGAGCAAGGCTCGCAACACACGTCGTAAAAATACGCAATCAGAGACAACTGAAACGCAGTCAACCGTTGAAAGTCAGGGTGATAACAATATGACGGATAATAATCTCGACGAAAATAATATCTCATCACAGAAAGAGGCGGTGGCTGTAGGAGATAGTAACCAGCAGCCAACCGTCACGATTGATGGCAATGAATATGCTCTTGAGAGCCTCGGACAAAAAGGACGTGAGCAGCTACAAAATCTACGTGTTACTGATTATGAATTGCAGCGCTTACAGGACAGGTTAGCCATTACCCGAACAGCGCGTAATACTTATGCGCGTATTCTGGCTGATATAGTTCAGGATATAGAGCCTGCTAAATAATAAGTTTTAGTGCCTCCTGGATATTTTTTATCCAGGGGCAGCCAGGTCCAGACTCTGATGCTATCGGGTAATGCCTGTTAGCATTGTGATATAAGAGCGCTCATCATGATGTTTATCAAACGACCAAAAGCCTTTTTTGTTGTTGCTTTCATGGGGGCTTACGCGGCTCTGTTATCTCCACCTATCCATGCTGACTATAAAAAAGGGATGGAGGAGTATAAGAGCGGTAACTTTGCCTCGGCAGTTCATGAGTGGCGAACGGCTGCTGAGAAAGGAGATGGTGAGTCTCAGTTTGCCCTGGGCACAATGTTTGAGCGCGGCGAAGGGGTCAAGCAGGATTCAGATAAAGCCTACAAATGGTTCCGGCTCGCGGCAGATAACGACTCGGTGGATGCGCAGGTGCACCTTGCTGGCATGTTCATGCGTGAAGAAATTGACGGCAAGGGGCCTGAAGACGCTGTCGAGTGGTTACAGCGCGCGGCGGAAGCTGAAGATGTATCGGCTCAGTTTCAGCTGGGCTTGATATATCTGGAAGGGATGGGCGTGGATGAAGACCCTGAGTTGGCAGCGCGGTGGTTTTCGCTGGCCGCAGAGCAGGGACATGTCCGTGCTCAGAATAATATCGGTAACCTTTACGAGAATGGGCGTGGTGTAGAACAAAGCCTTGAACGGGCTTTTGAATGGTATGAGCGCGCAGCAAAGCAAAATGATCCGTTTGCCCAGAACAACCTGGGGGCTATGTATGCTCGAGGCAGTGGCGTAGAGCGCAATCATGCCTGGGCGGTCTTCTGGTTCGTAAACGCAGCGCAAGGAGGCAATGAACTGGCGTTGGAAAATATCAATATCAGTCGAAAAAATCTTCAAGTGAAAGAAATTGCCGCCAGCAGGGTGAATATTCGTGCTGGCAACAGCACAGCGTATGAGCGTGTGGGGCAGTTGGTGCGTGGCTCCAATGTCTATGTTCTGGGCAGTACTGAAGGGTGGAGTCAGGTGCATTTCGATAGTGAGCAGGGCCCTATGCTGGGCTGGGTTTCCAATACGCTGATTGAGTAGCGACTGGAAACGCTGGGTGATCATTGTATGCGGTTTTTTATATTTAGTTACTTTTAATGTATCATCCGGATGCACGCAAGCGTCCTGTTACATTATCCGTTACGTTGATCACTGAGGCGTTATCATGAAGAATTTTCATCATACTGAAAGGGGTGTTTTTTGCTTCATCTACCTTCAGTGTCTGCAGTATTTCTTCACCAGGCTTTCACTCGTTGCTTTGTTGTTTCTGGTTGCTCCACTGGTAGCTGCTGATGCAGATTCCAATAACACGGAGCCCGGCTTGCTGGGTACCGAATTGAAACTGTCTGATTCAGTTATGTCAGATATAGCCCCTGGCGAGGATCAAGACGCCAGGGTGCATCGGGTAAAGCCTGGAGAAACCCTCTGGGATATCGCAGAACTTTATTTCGATAACCCGGATGATTGGCCGTTTCTCCAACAAATCAACACGATAGAAGATCCAGAAATGCTACAGCCAGGCACCCTGGTTGATATTGACATTCAGGATGCGTTTCCGCTCTCCGTGCTATATCTCAATGGTGATGCCTGGCGCGTGGTGGATGGTCGGCGAGAACCCCTTGAGCAAGGGATCATTGTCGACGAAGGCGATGTTGTTGAAACAGGTAGGGGCGCGTCATTGACGCTGGAAATGAGTGATGGTGCGCGTGCTGTTATCCCTTCCAATTCACTTGTTATGGTTAGCCGCGATGGGGAGCGGGGTATACGCCTCATTCTTGAGCAAGGCGAGGTAGAGTCTCAGGTGCCCTCGAGACAGAACTCTCAGCGTCCTTATACTATTCAAACGACCAGCGGTGTACTGGGTGTGCGTGGCACACGTTTTGCCGTCAGTCATGGCGATGAAGCAATGGTGTCTTCGGTCTATGAGGGGAAGGTTGCGGCAAGGAGCCAGCAAGCTGCACGGCGTGCGCAATTGAATGCCGGGCAGGGAACGCGTATTTCCGACCAGGGTGACATTGAGGTTGTTGGTTTGCTGATGCCCCCGGAATTACTGGATGCAAGGTCCCTGGCAGTCGGAGATCTTGTCGTTTCAGTAGAATCAGTGCCCCAGGCAAGGCGTTACCGGGCACAGCTTGCGCGTGATGCCACGGCCTTGGATGTCATAGCTGAACAGCGCAGCACGTCGCCAGAATTCACCTTTCCATCCCTTCCCTTTGAGGACTACTACCTACGTGTTGCGGCCGTTGATGAGCTGGGGATCGTGGGTGAATATTCCCAGGACCTGATTCAGCATTTTTCAAACGGTGTAAGTGTTGAGCGGCTGGATGATGCGTGGCGTTTTGACTGGCAGCGTCAGGAAAATACACCCAGCAGGCTTGAGCTGTCTTTTGACCCGTCCTTTGATCGACCTTTGGTCAGTTATCCGCCTGTCACTACGGGTGAAATCCTACTAAGAAACGTACCCGAGGGCGACGTTTTCTGGCGAGTGGTCTCACTTGATGATGAGGATAACGTTACCCACGTTATCGATAGTGGCGCACTTGATGCGACAGAGTAATCACGAGCTGTCAGGAATCGGAGCGACCCGGACGCTTCACCAGCGCTTTGTAAAAAGTTGGTGGGCTATGGTGAGTCTCTTACTGCCTGTTGCTTTTTTGATTCACAGCATGTCGCCTTTGCTGTCGGATAATTACTTTTATGATGCCTGGTTATCACTGCAGTCGTCACCACCGTCCAGTGATATCCTGATTATTGAGATTGACGAACCGAGCCTGCAACGACTGGGGCGCTGGCCCTGGCCACGCGATATTCATGCCCGATTGATTGACAGGCTTGATGCCGCCAACGCCGCAACGGTGGTGATGGATATCCTGCTGGCTGAACCCAGCCGCGAACCGCAACATGATGTGGCACTTGCGAACGCGATGGAAGCGCATGGCAATGTCTATCTGCCGCTTGTTCTGTTGTCAGAGCAGCCACCAGGTGGCCCATATCGGGATATCTTGATGCCCATACCGGCTCTTGAATCCGCAGCGGCCGCTGTGGGGCATATTAATATTCTTCTCGACAATGATGGCGTTGCTCGTCAGGTAATGCTCAAGAAGGCGCGCAGGAACACGCAATGGCGACAGCTGATGGCCAGTGTGACCACACCCTCTGAGGAGTTACCTGACTCAACCCCGGTTCGGATTCCCTACCGTGGATGGCCTGACCATTATCCGTCTGTTTCCTATCATGATGTACTGGAAGGACGTCTGCCAGGATCCTTTCTTGAAGGCCGCACGGTGCTGATAGGCATGACCGCTATCGGCATGGGCGATCGTTATAACATGTCACTGCTTTCCCATGACATGATGCCAGGCGTGGAAGTACATGCACATTTGCTGGATGCCCTGCGTGACGACAAGCTGATCTATCAAGTACAGCCTCTGCTGGGTGCCTTGTTAGCCGGTTTACCCATCATCCTGCTGATGCTGCTTGCCTGGTGGTTGCGTTTCCGGTTCATGTTGGCGGTTGTCGTAGGGCTATCGATAGGAGTGCTATGTGCTTCACTGGCGGCCCTGAACCTGGGTTGGTGGTGGCCACCCTCTGCCAGCCTGATTGCCTTGGCTCTCTCGTTTGTAGTGATTATCTGGCGTACTCAGGCCACTTTACTGGCCTGGTTTGAGCATGAGCTAAAGGTGCTGTACAAAGAGCCCCCCATTCTGCCTTACCAGCAATACAGCCTGGCACTGCCTGAGGGAGCCAAACTTTATCAACAGCTGCAATCGCTGGAGTTTGCGATGGCACGCCTGGTGAACGGTCGGCGTTTTGTGCTTGATGTCATGCATTCGCTGCCGCTTCCGATTTTTATACTCAATGAAAATGGTGCTGTGCTGCTAGCCAACCTTAAGGCAGTACAATTAGGCAGGGAAACACAAGACAAGCCTATTCAACATATTGAAGCCCTTCCGGACGTAGTCTGCTTTGAGGACGAGCGCGGTTTTTCCAGTTTGTGGCCGCCTATCGCTTTTGATAAAGAGTCGTCGCCATCGATGTTGAGTGGTGGGCTGTGTAAGGATCTGGAGGGTAATACCTATCGAATGGAAATGGGTCGTCTGACAACATCAACGACCACAATGCCGGGTGGTTGGCTGGTGTGGCTGGTGGATCTGACCAGTGAAGTCGAGATTGAAGCTCAGCGTGCCAGCATGCTGAACTTTCTCTCTCATGACATGAAAGCACCGCAGACTCGCGCACTGGCGTTAATTGATGCTCAGCAGGAAAATGGCAATGCCTTACCTGAAGCGAGGTTTTATCGGCAGATCAAACAGAGTCTTAGGCAGAGCCTGTCAATGATCAACGATTTTATCGGTTTGACGCGGGCTCAGTCGTTTGACATGAAAAAAGACTTTGTTCTGTTTGAAGACCTGATAATGGAGGTGCTCGATCAGGCTCGACCGCTTGCATGTGCCAAGCGGATAACACTCAACAGCGAATTCAATGATGAAGACGGCGCGCCCGTCTTCGGTGATAAAGGCTATCTGGCGCGTGCTGCCTTTAACCTGATGGAAAATGCTATCAAATACGGCCATGAAGATGGCCAGGTTTGGGTGTCTGTGAGAGCAGATAAACACTGGGTAACGCTGGAAGTGACAGACAACGGTCCGGGAATTCACGAGGCAGAGACCGAGCGGATTTTTGATAATTTCCATCGCAGCGAGGGTCCAAGTGGCATCAAAGGCCATGGCCTTGGTCTGGCACTCGTCAAGACAGTGGCGGAGAACCACGGCGGGACGGTTCACTGTTCGAGTGCCCTGGGTAAAGGAAGCCGCTTTGTGCTCAAGCTGCCCTCCGAAGCGCTGGATTAGCCTCGTGATGCTATGCGCAAGACATAAATGCTCCGCTTGCCGCCAGTGCCCTGGCCCATCTCAAATTGCACATCCACATCGCGTAGGGGTAAACCGTACACCCGCTCGCAATGGTCGTCATGATAGGCGGGTCGTGGGTCCTGCTCGAGCACCTGGCAAATCAGTTCACGCAGTGCCTGACCGTCATGGCGCATCTGCAAGGCCTTTTCCGCTGGCTCGGAAAAGCGAACGTTCAGAAGGCCAGGAGAGGCAGGCGCGAACCCCGCGCGCGCATTGATACCGCTATCTGCCCAGGGCAGGTATGGCTTGATGTCTATAACCGGTGTGCCGTCGACAAGATCGGCGCCTTTCAGGTGTAATCGAACCCCTTTGCGGGTATCAATCTGCTCAAGGGCAACCAGCGACAGCCCTAACCGGTTGGGACGGTTGGGGCTTCGGCTGGCAAAGACGCCTACTTTTCTGTTACCCCCCAGACGAGGCGGTCGAACCATGGGCGACCAGCGTTCAGGATTGCGATGAAAAATAAAGCTGACCCATAGGTGGCTGAAATCCTCCAGGCCACGCACGCACAGCGGGTCATCATAGGGTGAGACAAGTTCAAGCGTGGCGCTGGCGGCGGTAACCAGCCCGGGCTGGCGGGGAACGCCAAACTTGTCCGGGTAATCACTGCTGATAATGCCAATCGGTGTTAAGCTGAAATGTGAAGCTTTCGTCGGGTCAGGCATGGTATGTAATGATCTGATTGCAAAATAAGCTGGCTGAGGGCCCGTCCTGGCAGATGAGCGCTTATCAGTATAAGCTCTTTTTTTATTTCGATTGCCTCTGACGGCCAAAAAAACAAACGCCCTGATACTAACTGGAGACGCAAAGATGGCAGACGTGTTGGCTCCGACTTCCGCGACAAACGCCTCTAGGATTGTTTATCGCCAGGCCTTGGTGCGCGATGCCGCTGATCAGGCAGAGGTGTTTTATCATGCGGTAATGCAGGGGGCCGCCAATCACTACACCCTGGCTCAGCGTCGTGCCTGGGCCAATGTGCTCCCCCGTGAAGCCAGCGCCTGGGCGGCGCGTCACCTGCTCTATTCAACCTTGGTGGCCACCAGTGATCATCGCTGTGTAGGTTTTATCGAGCTGGACGGACGTAATGGGCGGGTTGAAACTCTTTATGTCTGGCCATCGTTGTCAGGCCGTGGCATCGGGACAACGCTCTTGATTCATGCCGAACGCCTGCTGCTGGAGGACGGCCATACGGCGATTGAAATCGAAGCCAGTGCAATGCTGGTTGATCGCCTTCAGCGCCGCCACTGGCAAAACCTGGGTGAACAGATGGTCGAACGCGGCGGCGAACTGTTAACACGCTACCGCTTACGCAAACAGCTGAATGCAGTCGAAACCTGAGGGTGGATGGTGAGTCGTTGAATTGCGAATCCACCCTACGGGTCGCTCACGCTCTGATCATGATGGTAATAACGGGCACCGCCGTCCCGGCGTCGCCGGGGTGGTGGATTGCTGCGCGAATCCACCCTACAAGCGCTTGGTGGATGGCTGCGCGAATCCACCCTAGAGGTCATTGCCTGTCTCACGTCTCTCCATGGATCTCGGTTATCCGCATCGATAGATCAATGGCCTTGATGTCCTTGGTGAGCGCACCGCTGGAAATGCAGTCAACGCCGGTTTCGGCGATGGCTCGTAGCGTGGTGGCATCAACGTTGCCTGAGGCCTCAAGAGTGGCGCGTCCTGCCGTACGCTCGACCGCTTCGCGAAGTTCCTCCAGCGAGAAATTATCCAGCATGATGGTGTCGGCGCCGACTTCCAGAGCGGCATCAAGCTCAGCAAAGGTTTCCACTTCAACTTCCAGCGGCAGGTCGCTGGCCAGTTTGCGAGCTTCTTTCACGGCAGCGCCAATGCCCCCACAGGCCGCAATGTGGTTTTCCTTGATCAGAAAGGCATCCCATAGCCCGATGCGGTGGTTATACCCACCGCCACAGGTCACGGCGTACTTCTGTGCCAGGCGCATATTGGGCAGTGTCTTGCGTGTATCAAGCAGGCGCGTATGCGTGCCGGCGAGTAAATCCACATAGTGCCGGGTGGCGGTGGCCGTGGCGGACAGCGTCTGCAATACATTCAAGGCAGCGCGTTCACCGGTCAGCAGGCTGCGGGCTGGGCCTTCAAGCATCAGAAAGGCCTGATTCGGTTCCAGGTGATCACCGTCAGCCGCCTGCCAGTCCAGCACAATGCGTCCATCCAGGCGGCGAAAAATTTCATCGACCCAGGCAACGCCACATAACACTGCAGGCTCGCGGGTAATCACATGGGCCCTGGCCCACTGTGAATCAGGAATCAGCTGTGCCGTCATGTCACCGGGGCCAACATCCTCTGCCAACAGGTGGGCAGCATTGGCGCGGATTTCTTCAGCGAGGGCAGTATAGTAGTGCATGGCGGTGTGAATTCCCTTGGCATTGATGGTCTGCTGACAAGTATAGTGAATCAGGTCCCGAGACGTCATTGTCCTATTTAACAGAATGGAGTCTGCAGTCGATGCTGAAGTTTTCAGATCAAGACTCGCCCCCTATGTCAGCCCGACGCTACGTGCCTTCTCCCAATGCCGATGAGCGCCCCTCGGGTGAGGTATCCCTGATAGTACTGCATGCCATCAGCCTGCCGCCGGGGCAGTTTGGTGGAGATGCCATCGAGGCATTGTTTACCAATCGGCTGGATGCCCGGGAACACCCGTATTTTGCCGGCATTGCGCAATTAAGGGTTTCGGCTCATTTTCTGATTCGTCGCGACGGCGAGTGCGTGCAGTTTGTTGAGACGACCCGCCGCGCCTGGCATGCCGGTCGCTCCTGTTGGTGGGATGCGCGCCGTGGTCAATGGCGGCAGGCGCTGAATGATTTTTCTATCGGCATAGAGCTGGAAGGTGACGATGAGACACCTTTCAGGCAGGCGCAGTACACGACCCTGGCCAACCTGGTGCATGAGCAGGGTGTCAAACATCCTGCGCTTGATCTGTCACGGATTACCAGCCATGCCAGGGTAGCACCGCTTCGAAAATCTGATCCTGGGCCTGCCTTTGATTGGGCCTACTTTTTCCAATGCCTAGGCAAGATTAAGCCTGGATGAAGCCCCGATTAGAAAAAATATGTAATAAAACGGTAGTTTAACAACGTTAAAAAAAATGATGCTGCACAATGGGTTCTGTAATCTTTTGTTTTTGCTGCAGCGCATTATGCTGTTTTTGGTACAGTTTCGTCTGGATCCATAATTGGCAGTGCGGTGACTTTCCGGTATCTTCTGCTATACGAAAGGGTAATATATTAGTTTATATTGGTAGGTTTACTACATTTTGTTGTTCTGCCTGAATCGCTGGCAAGGGTGCTGGTTCAGGGTCTACATTGAACTGTCAGGTCGGTGTCTTTGTTGCTGAGTCGCCGATTTTAAACACAGATCAGGCCCCATTTTGGTTTGCGGGGCATTTGTCATTTATCGTCATTCGGAGAGACCTCAATGAGTCTGGAGACAAAAGAAGATCTCGATCCGCTCGAAACCCAGGAGTGGTTGGATTCCCTGGAATCGGTGTTGGATCGCGAGGGTGAAGAACGTGCCCGACACCTGATGACTCTCTTGGCGGATCGCATGCGCCGGGATGGTATGAAGGTGCCCTTTTCGGTGACGACTCCGCACCGCAACACCATTCCGGTTCATCGCGAAGCGCCCATGCCGGGTGATCTGTTCATGGAACGGCGCATCCGTTCCATGGTGCGCTATAACGCTATTGCCCAGGTCATTCGCAACAACCGCGCCAAGCCTGGCCTGGGCGGTCACATTGCCAGCTTCATGTCATCGGCAACGCTTTATGATGTCGGTTTCAACCACTTCTTCCGTGGCCCTGAAGGCGATTTTGACGGTGATCTTGTCTATATCCAGGGCCACGTGGCGCCGGGTGTCTATGCCCGTGCCTACCTGCTCGGGCGTCTGTCCGAAGACCAGATGGACCGTTTCCGTCAGGAAGTTGATGGCGATGGCCTGTCGTCCTACCCGCACCCCTGGCTGATGCCCGATTTCTGGCAGTTCCCGACGGTATCCATGGGCCTTGGGCCGCTGATGGCCATCTATCAGGCCCACGTCATGAAGTACCTCCACTCACGGGAAATGAAGGACATGCAGGATCGCAAGATCTGGTGCTTCATGGGCGACGGTGAGTGTGACGAGCCTGAATCCCTGGGGGCGATTTCCCTGGCGGGCCGCGAGAACCTGGATAACCTGATTTTCGTGATCAACTGTAATCTGCAGCGTCTTGATGGCCCGGTCCGGGGTAACGGGCGGATCATTGATGAGCTGGAAGGCGTCTTCCGCGGGGCGGGCTGGAACGTTCTCAAGGTTGTCTGGGGTCGCCACTGGGATCCGCTGTTCGAGCAGGACAAGAAAGGTATCCTGCAAAAACGCATGGATGAAGCCGTTGACGGTGAATATCAGAACTACAAGGCCAACGGTGGCGGTTATACCCGCGAGCACTTCTTTGGTAAGTATCCTGAGACCGAAGCCATGGTCAAGGATATGTCCGATGATGATATCTGGAAGCTCAACCGCGGCGGCCATGACCCCTTCAAGGTGTACGCGGCCTACCATGAGGCGGTCAACAACGCCAATGGCAAGCCGACGGTGATTCTCGCCCACACCATCAAGGGCTACGGCATGGGCAGCGGTGACGGCGAAGCGGCCAACGAGGCCCACCAGGTCAAGAGCATGGAATACGAAGCGCTCAAGACGTTCCGAGATCGCTTTGGCATTCCGCTGACCGATGAACAGCTCAAGGAGGTGCCTTACTACAAGCCGGACGATGATTCGCCCGAGCTCAAGTACATGCATCTGCAGCGTGAGCGTCTGGGGGGGTTCCTGCCCCAGCGCCGCCATGAATTCGAGCCGCTGGTGATTCCCGGCCTCGACGACAAGGCCTTTGCCTCACAGATGGGCGGTTCCAAGGGGCGTGAAGTGTCCACTACCATGGCCTTTGTGCGGGTGCTCACCGGCCTGGTCAAGGACAAGAACATCGGCAAGCAGGTCGTGCCCATCGTGCCTGACGAAGCGCGCACCTTCGGCATGGAAGGCATGTTCCGCCAGCTGGGCATCTATACCTCGGAAGGGCAGAAATATGAGCCGGTCGACAAAGGCCAGATCATGTTCTATCGCGAGGACCAGAAGGGCCAGATCCTGGAGGAAGGCATTTCCGAAGCAGGCGCCATGTCCGCCTGGATCGCCGCGGCCACGTCCTACGCCAACCACAGCCTTCCGCTGTTGCCGTTCTACGTCTACTACTCGATGTTTGGTTTCCAGCGCATCGGTGATCTGGCCTGGGCCGCGGGTGACATGCAGGCGCGTGGCTTCATGATCGGCGGTACCGCCGGGCGCACCACCCTCAACGGCGAGGGCCTGCAGCATCAGGATGGCCACAGCCTGATCCAGGCCTCCACCATCCCCAACTGCAGAAGCTATGACCCGACCTATGCTCATGAAGTCGCGGTGATCATGCAGGACGGCCTGAAGCGGATGTTTGTCGATAAGGAAAACTGCTTCTACTACCTGACGGTGATGAACGAGAACTACGAGCATCCTGCGCTGGACGACGTGCCCACGGATGACATCATCAAGGGCATGTACCTGCTGCGTGAAACCCAGGGTGACAAGGGCCGCGTGCAGCTGCTCGGCTCCGGCACCATTCTGCGCGAAGTGGAAGCCGGTGCCGAACTGCTCGAAAAGGACTGGGGCATCGGCGCGGATATCTGGAGTGTACCCAGCTTTAACGAGCTGCGTCGCGAGGCCCTGCTGCTGGAGCGCACCGCTTTCCTCAACCCGGATGACGAGGCGCCCAAGCCGCATATCACCCAGTGCCTGGAAGGCCGTGATGGTCCGGCGGTGGCTGCTACCGATTACATGAAGCTCTACGCCGACCAGGTTCGCGCCTGGGTGCCGACCGAGTACAGCGTTCTGGGCACGGACGGTTTTGGCCGCTCGGATACCCGTGAAAAGCTGCGTTACTTCTTTGAGGTGGACCGTTATTTCGTTGTAGTAGCGGCACTCAAGGCGCTGGCTGACCGCGGTGACATCAAACGCACCCAGGTCGGTGAGGCTTTGAAGAAATACGGCATTGATCCTAATAAACCCAACCCGCTGACCAGCTGATCCGCAGTCCGGCGGGCATCGCCCGCCGACTTGATCCGATTTTAAAGGAGCGCGACCTTGAGTAGCGAAATCATCAAAGTCCCCGACATCGGCGGTGATACCGATGTTGAAATCATCGAGATTGCGGTGTCAGAAGGCGACGTTATCGAAGCGGAAGACACCCTGATCACCCTGGAATCCGACAAAGCCAGCATGGACGTGCCCGCCCCCCAGGGCGGTAAGGTCATCAAGGTGCTGGTCAAGGAAGGCGACACTGTTTCCGAAGGTGACGCCATCGTTGAAGTTGAAGCCGAAGGCGGTGGCGACAGCAGCGGGAGCGCTGGTGGAGAGAGTGCCGCACCGGCTCAGTCCGCGTCTGAGCCGGCCGCCGCGCCCGCCAGTGACGCCCCCAAGACAGCGGCCCCTGCCGCGGGCGGCAAGCAGACCGTCGATATCAAGGTGCCCGATCTGGGCGGCTCGGACAATGTTGAAATCATCGAGGTGGCGGTTAGCGCCGGCGATGACGTCAACGCCGAAGACACCCTGATTACCCTGGAATCCGACAAGGCCTCCATGGATGTGCCCAGCCCGCATGGCGGCAAGCTGATTGCATTGACCGTCAAGGAAGGCGATACCGTCTCTGAAGGCGATGTGATCGGCCAGATGGAAATTGCTGGCGGCAGTGGCGGCGCTGACAGCGTGCCTGCTTCCAGTGATGCACCTCAGCCCGCTGCCGAACCGGCGCCCGCCGCGCCACAGCAGGCCGCACCTGAGGCTTCAGGCGGTGGCGCACCGGAGCGTAAGGAAATCCGCGTACCGGATTTATCCGGTTCGTCGGATGTGCCGATTATCGAGATAGGCGTGGCTGCCGGTGATGAGGTTGACGAGGAAGACGCCCTGATCACCCTGGAGTCCGACAAGGCCTCCATGGATGTGCCCAGCCCCTACAAGGGCAAGCTGCTGGAACTGACCGTCAAGGAAGGCGATACGGTTTCCGAAGGCGATGTGATCGGCTATATCGAAGTGGCCGGCGCACCCGGCGCAGCGCCAGCTCCACAGGCAGCCGCTGAACCTGCCGCTGCCTCACAGCCCGCGCCGGCACCTGCCCCGGCAGCCAGCGCTGGGGCAGCGCCCAGCCCGGAAGCCCAGGTGGCCGCGCAGAAGCCGCGTGATGCCAAACTGGTGCATGCCGGTCCGGCGGTGCGTATGCTGGCCCGCGAGCTGGGCGTGGATCTTGGCCTGGTCAAGCCCACCGGCCCTAAAGAGCGCGTGCTCAAAGAAGACGTGCAGAACTACGTCAAGCAGGCGCTGGCCAATCCGCCCAGTGCCAAGCCTGGCGCGGCACCGGCCGCTGCTGCGGGTGGGGCCGGCATCCCACCGATTCCGGAAGTCGACTTCAGCCAGTTTGGTGAAGTGGAAGAAAAGCCAATGGGCCGCCTGCTCAAGATGGGCGCGACCAACCTGCATCGCAGCTGGCTGAACGTGCCTCACGTCACCCAGTTTGATGAAGCAGATATCACCGAACTGGAAGCCTTCCGCAAGGCCATGAAGGCCGAAGCGGAAGCTCAGGGCGCCAAGCTCACGCCGCTGCCCTTTATGGTCAAGGCCTGTGCCTTTGCACTGAGGAAGTTTCCCCAGTTCAATGTCAGCCTGAAGGGTGACGGCGAGACGCTGGTCTGGAAGAAGTATGTGCATATCGGGGTGGCGGTGGATACCCCAGAAGGCCTGATGGTGCCGGTGGTGCGCAACGCCGATCAGAAATCGCTGATCGAGATTGCCAAGGAAATGGCTGAGCTTGGCAAGAAAGCCCAGACCAAGAAGCTCAAACGCGATGAAATGACCGGCGGCTGCTTTACCATCTCCAGCCTCGGCTCGATTGGGGGGACTGCCTTCACGCCGATTGTGAACGCGCCGGAAGTGGCCATTCTGGGCGTTTCCAAATCCCAGATGAAGCCGGTATGGGACGGTGCCGCCTTCCAGCCGCGCCTGATGATGCCGCTGTCGCTGTCCTATGACCACCGCGCCATCAACGGTGCCGATGCCGCGCGTTTCACCGCCTTCCTGGCGGATGCACTGACCGATATCCGCCGTATGCTGCTGTAATATTAACGACCGTTCCAGCCTGGCACAGCAAAGCCCCACTCCGGTGGGGCTTTTTTCTGCGCCAGATATACACCCGGCAGTAACAGCAGCGGCTGAACCCGGTATTGATTCAGAAGACTCAGTGCCGCAGGCCTATATAAATGTAAATTAAAATTTTCATTTATCGTTTCTCAATAAATACACTCACCGTTATACGACCTGTCCCTTCGGGTAGTTGGCTAATACCCGAACGCCATCCTTTGTCCTTTTTAGTTCTGATTTATCCTATCTTACCTTGGTAATTTTTATCAGTAAAAACCATCATGCAAATGCTCTAGGCAATACATACGAGCGCGGAAATATTGATGCTCAGAGAGTCTTTTATGTTATCCCGAAACAGCTCAATTGTTAAATAAAATAAAAATCAAAAAATTTACGTTAGTTGATTTTTTAGCTATTTGATTGGGCCTGATACTTGGCTCTTTATAGCGTTAGGCCGGCATTTTTTGTGAGGCATTAAACAATCACAGTGCCACTGAGTATTGCGTGTGTTTTGGCTCGTTTATTAAAACGCTGACACGACAATCGAGAACATTGAATACCGAGGTGATGTGCATGAAGTGCAAATTTTTAGGCAGCGCCCTGTTGAGTTCCCTGCTGCTTGCCACCGCTGCCTGGGCGCAGGAAACGCCACTTGAAAGCAGCCTGGAAAGCTACCTGGTGGTGGAAGAGGGCGGCGAGGAGCGGCTGATGCCGGCCGAGGAAGCCGGCCCGGGGGACACCATCGAATACCGCCTGCTGTTCACCAACGTCTCTGACCGCACGCTTTCCGGGCTGGTGGTGAACGGGCCGATCCCGGATAACACGCGCTACGTGGGTGACACGGATAACGCCAGCGTGGCGGCCGAGTTCACTGTCAGTGCTGGCGCTGGTGACGATTTTCAGAGCGAACCCTACACCCGTGTTGTAACAGACGAAAACGGTAATCAGCAGGAAGAGGTGGTGCCGCCGGAAGATTACACCCAGCTGCGCTGGGAACCGGTGGAAAGCATTGCCCCCGAGCAGACGCAAACCTACGTCTACCGCGTCGAGGTGGAATGAGGTATCCGCTGGTTAATGTTTATGGGGTAAGCCGGGCGGGTGTTCCCGGCGGCTTTATCCTCAACGTCCTCAGTAAACAGGAGCGCGATGATTCTTGAGTACCCAGGCCTGGGTAGCTTCACCAATCGCAACACTGCACTAACCCCAGATAACACATTCA
The DNA here is from genome assembly GCF_044792155.1 of Halomonas sp. BLK-85. NCBI lineage: Bacteria > Pseudomonadati > Pseudomonadota > Gammaproteobacteria > Oceanospirillales > Halomonadaceae > Halomonas > Halomonas sp. BLK-85. The sequence goes on along the minus strand of NZ_CP087731.1, from coordinate 2,647,301 downwards.
GGAAAACATCATGAATCTACATTTCAGGAAAACGCCATTGGCGATGGTGGTCGCCGGGCTTGCTTTGGGGACCGTTGCCTCTGGCCAGGCCTGGGCGCAGCAGGCCAGGGCGCTCACCCCCGCCGGCACCGAGATCAACAATATCGCGACCGTCACCTACGAAGACGAGAACGGTAACACGTATTCGGCGCAGTCCAACGAATCTACCGTGACGGTGGCCAAAGTCTATGGTGCCACGCTGGAAGACGACAACGAGAAAACCGGCGCGCCGGGCACCACCGTCTACTTCCCGCACGTGCTGACCAACACCGGTAACACTGAAGATACCTTTACAATTGAGAGTCTTGAGGGTGTCAACGATGAAAACGGCCAGCCATACACCGTCTACGAAGACCTTAACGGCAACGGCCTTCCCGATGCCGGCGAGCCGGAAGTTACCGAGCTGACGCTGAGCGGCGGCGAGCGTGCCGATCTGGTGGTTGCCAAGCCGGTGCCGTCGAATGCCCCCGCTGGTGACACCATCGAATCAACGCTGACGGTAGTATCTGATGGAGGTGGCGATGTCGTCGATGAAGGCGATAACGGCGACGGCTTAGATGGCACCAACCAGGACACCGTGACCGTCACCGACGGCCCGGTCATTGTGCCAACCAAGCAGTCTGAAGTGAACGACGACGGCACCATCACCTACACCCTGACGGTGAAAAACACCGGCAGCGCCGCTGAAGATGTGGTGATTCTTGACACAATTCCAGCTAATGCGGAATTTGTAAGCGGTTCTGTAGAGTTAAATGGCCTGCTGTCAGGTACCGACCTTTACGACTCGTCCACCTTTACTAATTCTGCAGATATTGTGCCTATAAACACCATTGATGAACCTACCGGCATCGATATGAACGGTAACAACATTAATGGTGAAACGGATCAAGAAGGCTTTTTCTTCACTGACACCGAGATGGGCCCGGGCCTTGAAGTCTCGATCAAATTCACCGTCGAATTTGAAGAGGGCCTGGAAGCCGGTACGGAAGCCAATAACCGCTTCGTAGCGGGTGAAGATGGTGACGGAGACGGTGTTCCGGATGACCCGGAATCCTCCAATGAAACCAGCGACGAAGTCGAACAGACCTTTGGGCCTGATGCGTCTGATACCGGCGACAATACCGGCGATGATACTGGCACAGACGCTGATGGAGATAACGACCAGGCCAGAGTCAACGAAGCCGCGGCAGGTTCTACCGTTTCCTTTACCAACGTGATTACCAACAACGGTAACGGTGATGACACCTTTGAGCTGAGCATTGAAAACGACGCGGGTGCAGGCTACACCGGTTCTGAAGCGGTACCATCGCCTGCTGTGGCATTTCCTACAGGCACCACCTTTACCTTCTACAACGGTAACGACACCTCGCCGCTGACCGATACCAACGGCGACGGCAATGTCGATACGGGCAGCCTTGCAACGGGTGAATCACTGGAGATTACCGTTCGCGCCAAACTGCCTTCGGATGCCTCAGGGACAGGCGACTTTGTTGCGACCACGACGGTTACCTCGGCCAATGACCCCAGCGATTCGCCTGCTTCAGATCAAAAGCTGGAAGTATTGGGCAACATCACCGCTCCCAGCATCGATCTGGCCAACAGCTTTTCTTCAGAGTTAACTGGCTCTGACGATGCTGACGCGTATGACGATACGGCGCCAATCACCACAGAGTCAGCCGGTGTGGGCGATACCGTCACCTTCGATCTGTTTGCAGCCAATAACGGTGGCAGCTCGGATTCTTTCGTGCTGGAAGCGGACCTCCCCGAAGGCTGGAACGTTACCTTTAAGGAGCTCGGGGTTGATACCGATGCAGACGGTAATGTTGATAATGGCAGCAATGCGGGTGCAACTGTTACAGCCACGCCCTTGCTGCCAGCCGGTGCGGTTTATCACTATCAAGCAGAAGTCCAGATCTCCTCGGTCACCGATCAGGCTCTGGCTGACTTTGAAGGAACAGTAGAAGGTATTGACGCTACGGATGGTGGAGCCGATACCTCAATAAGCCCTTCTGATGGCGATGGCGACTACCCGGTTCGTTTTACGATCGAGTCCAACGCTACCAACCAGTCCGACCAAAAGCTGGACGCCGTCGATGTGGACAGCGAGCGCAATATTGCCGTCACCCCGAGCGGTGAAAACCAGGTCGAGCCCGGCGGCAGCGTGGAATATAGCCACGAGATTGCCAACCGCGGTAACACCACCGAAGACGTCACGCTGACCACCGAGAATGATGCGGACGGCTTTAGCAATAACACCCAGGTGTTTGTGGACACCACTGGAGACGGAACGCCTGATTCCTGGCAAAACATTGCCAATATTCCTGATGGCGACGTTTTTGTGCGCGCGCCGGATGGCACACCTGTTGAGGTCACTATCGATAACAGCGGCGCTGATACCGTTGTGACCCTGGAGCCAGGTGAGCGTCTGGATGTCAAGACCACTGTCTTCGCGCCGGCCAACGCCAGCCAGGGCGATAAGGATACTTATACCCTCACAGCCACCACAGCGGATGGCAGCATCAGTGATATTGCCACCGATACCACCGAAGTGATCACTGGCCAGGTGCGTCTGGAAAAGAGCGCCTACGTGAATACGGCCTGTGATTGTGGTTCGGAAATGCCCTACGACACTACCAGCACGAACTTTGCAGCCGAGCCTGAAGATCAGGTAGAGCCAGGGCAATGTGTGGTCTGGAACCTTGAAGCCCGCAACGAAGGCACCACGGAAGCGAAGAACGTGACCATCAACGACTCGGTCACTGAATTCACCACGCTGGTAGAGGCAGATGACTCAACCGTTACAGCTATTCAGAACGGTGATGATCTGACCTGGGAAATCGGTGACCTGGCCTCTGGTGCAAGCGCCAGTGCCCAGTTCTGCGTCAAGGTCGATTAACTCTTCACCCGTCAACCAAGGCCCTCCCCTCAGGGGAGGGCTTTCCAGGCCGCCGCGTGCGGCGGCCTGGAAAGCCCCAGGCTTAGCCTGCCGACCATTAGCACTCAGGGTAATCACGTATGATATTACCGCCTTTCCTGGTGACAGCCTTGATGGCCTTGATACTGATGGCCAGCAGCGCGTTGACACTGGCCCAGACGACCCCGGGAACGGTGCTGCGCAACCAGGCCGAGATGACCTACTTTGATCCGCTGGAAGGCGAGACGGTACGGGTGCTATCCAACGTCTCCAGCGTGGTAGTGGCCGAGCAGGTCAATCTGGCGCTGGATACGGACAAGCAGCGCCCTGGTGCCCCCGGTGAACGCATCAATTTCGAGCACACCCTGAGCAATACCGGGAACCTGCCGGATCAATACCGCCTGGTGCTGGACAACCTGGGCGACGATGACGGCGACCTCAACGGATTATCGGTGCATATCGATGTCAACGGCAACGGCCTGGCCGACCCGGGCGAGCCCGCGGTAGACAGCCTGCCCCGGTTACTCCCCGGGGAAAGCCTGGATCTGGTGATAACCGTCAGCGTGCCCGCTTCAGCAAACCTGGACGATGTCTTCAGGCTGAACCTGGAAGCGATCTCCGAGACCAGTGGTGATGTTGCCGATAGCGTTACCGACACCGTAACAATTCAGGACGGCGCCTCGATTGTGCTCAACAAGACCGCCAGCCAGGTGTGCTCGGCGCCGCTGGATGAAGGCCAGGTGTTCGGTTATCAGATTGCTTTCACCAATAACGGCAATGCCAACCCGCCAGCGCGCACTCTGCTGGTCGACGGCAATGCGGTAGGGGGGGTGGTGATCGAAGACGTCATTCCCCCCAACACCAGCCTGGTGCCCGGTAATGAGCCTTCCTATTCCCCCCGCCAGGGGGTGATGGTGGTGCGCGAGGCCGGCGCGGCCAGAGACGAATGGGTCACGTATGAGAACTGGAACGGTCGCTCGGCGCAACGCATCGGTCTGATTCTGCCGGCCGATCAGATGCGCCCCAACCAGTCCGGCGATTTTGCCTTTGACGTCACCGTTAACGAAGGTATCGCTGATGGCACCGTGCTGTTCAACCGCGCCACCATTGACTACCAGGGCGATACCCGGCCCAACGTCGAAAGTAACCAGGTATGTAACCAGGTGAACGGCAGTGTGAGGCCGGGCATCAGCTTTCAGCGGCCGTCCAATCAGGTGCTGCGCGACGGCGCCACGCCCGATCACGGCGACGATAACGACTTTATCGATACCGCCCTTTACTCACTGCCCGCTGAAGACAGCGATAAGGTGCTGGAAGACGGCGTGTATCTGCGCCTGACCGCTTCCCAGCTGAACCTGTCGGCCCACCGACCCCGAATATTTCCAGCAGACGCCGGACGGCGAGCGTCTGTTTACGCCCACCGTGCGTTCACAGCTCACCGGTGATGATGTTCGGGTGGTGGTCCAGGAGACCGCGCCCAACTCGGGGGTTTTCCGTAGCGTCTTCCCGCTGGTGCTGAGTGATACCCTGAAGGGCGATGGCCGTGTCTGCCCGGCAAATGCCGATAGGGGCACCCTGGCCCGCTATTCAGCCAGTACCACCAGCGATGATGCCATCCGCAACGCCTGTGTGTTGAACACGCAAGCCAATGATCGCCTTGATGTGTCCTATGACGTGCCCAGCATTGCCGCTGATGGCAGTGTTCTCAACACCACAACCGTTACCGACCGGGCAGCCGTCAACCCCTTTGGTAACGTCTTTGATGCCAGCACCGGCGAGCGGGTCAGCGGTGCCAAGGTCACTCTTTTCCAGTCACGCCAGCCTCTGGCGGAGAGTGCCGCCAGTAGCTGTAGCGACCTGAGCGAGAGTGACTTCCGCCGCGCCGTCAACCCGATCACCGATGAACGCCTGCGCGCCGATGTCACCGATACCCGTGGGCGTATCAGCCGTGTCGGCCGATACCAGTTCCCCAAGGCAGCGCCGGAATACTGCTATTACCTGGATGTCGACCCCCCGGAAGGCTATAACTTCCCCTCCGAGACAAGCACCGAGGCAGCCCGGCAGTTTTTCTCTAACGTCAAAGAAGGCTCTTATGGCCTCAGCGGGTTTGGCAATGCCGGCGGTTTGGCAGGCGCCTTCCTGCTCAGCGGTGCGAGTGCTTTCCTGGATATCCCCCTCGACCCCACTGACGCCCAGCTTGCCGGTAACCTGGTGGTGGAAAAGAGCGCGGATGAGGATATCGGGGCGGTAGGCGATGTCATTTCCTACAGCGTGGATATCACCAACAACTCGGATGACGCGCTGTTCAATGTGCTGATTGATGATACGCCGGCCTATGGGTTCCGCTATATTGCGGACAGCGCCTGGCTGGAAGTAGACGGCCAACGCATTGAAATCCCTGAGCCGCAGCGAGACCTGGGCAGCCAGATGACCTTCCGCCTGGCCCGGGATGACGCCGATAGCCTGCAGCCCTTTGTGCTCGAATCCGGCGCTAGCGTGACGCTCAACTATGCCATGCGGCTTTCGGCCGGTGCCGTGGACAGTGACGGCATCAACCGCGCCCTTGCCCAGGCCAACACCCGTTCCGGCTTTACCTATACCTCCAACCAGGATGAAGCCGAGGTAGAGGTGCGCAATGAGGGCGTTCTGTCTGACCGCGCCATCATCTTTGGCAAGGTCTACGTCGATAGCGACTGCAGCAACCAGCAGAGCGAAGGGGAATGGCCTATCGCCGGTGTCAAGCTTTACCTGCAGGACGGTTCCTGGGTGATTACCGACGAGAACGGCCAGTACAGCCTGTTTGACCGTCGGCCGGAACTGCACACCATCAAGGTCGACACCCTGACCCTGCCAGAAGGCGTTACCCTCAAACCGATTGATAACCGCCATGCGGCGGATGGCGAAAGCCGCTTTGTCGACCTGCGCGGCGGTGAGATGCACCGCGCGGATTTCGCGGCGGCCTGCCCCTCGCCTGAAGAAGCCGGTGATCTGCGTGACGCGCTCCAGCAGCGCATGGACCAGATTGACGGTGAATGGATGCTGGAGGATGCTGCCCGCTTTGACCCCTTGAGCCGGAATCAGCGCAGCCGCCGCCAGAACGATGCCGATGGCAGCGGTGACCTGGGCAGCGGCGTCTACACCGTGGGCGGCATGCTGGATAACCTCGACGACTACGAGCAGCGCTATCGGCAGCGCGCCGCTAGTAATGCCGAGCGGGTGCCTCAGCTGGACACTGTTGATGAACAGATGCCCGCGACCGAGGAGGTAGCCCCTGAGATTACCCGCCATCAGGCGGAAGCAGGTGAGTTCCTCTGGCCCCGGGATAACATCAGCAACGATGGCCGCTTGCAGGTCGTGGTACCCGGAGGCCTGACCCCCAGCCTGTTTGTTAACGGTGAAGACCTGGGCGATCAGTACCTGGGGGAACAGATTCTCAACCGTCGTGAGCGCGCGGCTGTCATCAGCTGGTACGGCGTGCCCCTGGAAGAAGGCACTAACCAGGTTGAAGTGAAAGCCAAGGATGCCTTCGGTAACGAGCGTGAACTGGCGGCAACCGAGATCATCCGCCCGGCGGGTGCCTTCTCGCTGGCGCTGAAAACCGCTGCCAGCACTCTGCCTGCCGACGGTGGCCGCTCCAGCGTGCCGGTGCAGGTGATCGTCAAGGATGCCAATGGCAATCTGGCCCGCGGCACCCACTTTGTCACGCTTGAGAACACCCGCGGTATCTGGCGGGAAGAAGACCTTCAGCCCGATAACCCCGGCTTCCAGGTACGCGTGCGCAACGGCGAGGCCCTGGTCAACCTGCGCAGCACCGAAAAGACCGGCCCCATTGATATCAAGGCCAGTCTCGATGACATGTCGTCAAGCACCGAGGTCGAGCAGATTGCGCCCATGCGGCCGCTGATTGCCACCGGCCTGATTCAGGGGCGTGAAACCTTCGGCCATACGAGCAGCAATGGCGAACGACCTACCTCACTGGCCAGTGACGCCCCGGTGGAAGGCACTGAGAAGCGCGCGGCCGCTTTCATCAAAGGCGGAATTCGTGGCGATATGCACCTTACCCTGGCCTACGACAGCGAAAACCAGCTCGATGAGGAAGATGAAATCCGTCGCGACCTCAACCCGGCCGATTACTACCCGATTGCCGGCGATGCCTCGGTGCGCGGCTATGATGCACGCAGCGCCAGCAAGCTTTACGCCAAGCTGGAAAAGGACCGCAACAGCCTGATGTGGGGCGACTACCTGACCGATTCCGGCGGTAATTATGATGACCTTGGCCGGGTGCAGCGTAACCTGACCGGTATCAATGCCGTGCTGGAAAATGACAGCACCCGCCTGCAACTGTTTGGTGCCGAGTCAGACTATGACCAGGTGTCCGAGGAAATCGACGGCAACGGCACCGCCATGCTGTTTACCCTGAGCAACCGCCCGCGGCGTGACTCCGAAACCCTGGAGCTGGTGGTGCGCGACCGCAACAATCCCGGGCTGACGCTCTCTACCCGCACGCTGCGGCGCAATGTGGATTACTCGATCAACTACTTCACCGGGGATATCCGCTTCTTTGATGTCATTCCGTCCTTTGACGATGACAACAACCCGGTGGTGATCCGCGCCAACTATGAGCTGGAAGACAGCAGTGACGAAACCAGCACCATTCTGGGCGCGCGATTGACCCATCAGTTTACCGACGAAATTGATGTCAGCGTCAGCTACACCGATGACGATCATGAGGAAACCGGCTTTGACCTGAGCAGCCTGACGGCGCGTTACAAGCTGGATGACCGCAATACGGTGTACGGCTCTGTGGCCAGCATGTCCAATCGCGAGGACGACAGCGAAGGCGATGCCATGAGCGTCGGGGTTCAGCGCCAGTGGGAAAACGGCGGCAGCACCGATGTGCGCTGGGCCAAGGCCGAGGAAGGCTTTTCCAACAGTGCCGGCGGCATCAGTGAAGGCCGTGAGGAAGCGCGCGTGGCGCATCGCCAGCCGATTACCTCCAACCTGGCGGCCAACATTGAAGCCATCCATTCCGATGATCTTGAATCTTCCGACAAGGAAACCAGTGTCGGCCTGATGGGCGAGCTGGATCTGGGCAAGACGCGGCTGATGGCCGGTGCAAGGCGCATCGAGCAGCAGGAAGACGACGAGACGGATCGTTTTACCACCGCCATTCTGGGCGCTGAGCGTAACCTGCGCCTTGGCGAACGGCCCCTGTCGCTCGGCGCCGAGTATGAACAGGCGCTGGAAGGCAGTGACCGCAAGCGCATAGCCGCGGATGCCGAGCTGGGGATAACCGATAACACCAGCGTCTATGCCCGCTATGACTTCAAGAACAGCCTGACCGGGATCAACCAGTTGAGCAGCGATACCCAGTCTGAGCGCCTGTCGGTGGGTACCCGTTCCAGCGTGACCCAGACAACCGATGTGTTTTCCGAGTACCGCCTGGAAGGCGCTCAGGACGGCCGGGATACTGCCGTGGCCAGCGGGGTCCGCTCAGACCTTGAAGTGACAGAGGGTGTGACCGTCAGCCCCTCCTTTGAATGGATCAATGCGGTGGATGGTGATGATGACCAGAACAGCACCGCGGTGTCGGTGGCAGTGGAAGACCTGCGCGATGAAAACCGCCGCACCCTGGCGCGGATTGAAACCCGCTTTGGCAATGACCGCACTTATTACGGCCTGAGCGCGGCGAATATCTGGCGTCTCAACCAGGACTGGTCCGGCGTGGTGCGTAATGATCTGCGCCTGCAGGATTTTGATGACAAGGAGCGCGATGGCGACAATATCGTCACCCTGGGCTTCGCCCGCCGTCCCTTGATGGATAACCGTCACCATACCCTTTTCATGTACAAGTGGAAGGAGAAGTGGGGCGGAGAAAGCGGCAACGACAGCACCGTTCACCTGCTGTCCAACCACCACAACTACCAGGCCCATGATGACCTGATTCTGTCCGGACGTCTGGGCGGCAAATGGCAGACCACCGAGCTGGATGCCTTCAGTGAATCCACCGAGGCCTACATCGCCGATGGCCGTATTATCTGGGATATCAACCGCCGCTTTGATCTTGACCTGCACGGCGGCGTGCTGGCCACAGAAGGCGGCGACGAGCTGCGCTACAGCTATGGTCTGGGTCTCAACGCCCTGGTGCGCCGCAACCTGCGCCTGGGCATTGGCTACAACGTCAGCGGTTTCACGGATGAAGACCTTGACCCGCAAGGCTATAACGCTGAAGGCCTGTATATCGGCTTTGAATTCAAGTTTGACGAAAATGATCTTGACTGGCTTGGCGCAACAGCCGCCGAACAGCGCAGTTATCTGGGAGAGTCGAAATGAGCAAGACACCATTGGCGGCCGTAATAGTGGCGTTGTTTAGCCTGACAGGGTGTGCCTCTACTGAATCCCTGTATGCGGAATATGATGCCTTTTGCACCACAGAACCGCACGTCGTGACCATTACGGAAGACAACACCCGGCAGTGGGAACCGGCGGTGTATTTCGGTTTTGATGAGGCAGCACTGAACGCTGCCCAGCGCCAGCGGCTCGACCATAACCTGGCGCTGCTGAAAGAGCACCCCGAACTGCAGTTGAGTGTCCGCGCCTTTACCGACCAGCGCGGTTCTCAGGCCTATAATCGCGAACTCTCCGAACGTCGCCGTCAGGCCGTGGTGGCGTATCTCACCGAGCAGGGCCTGGCGCCGTCGCGGATGCGCTCCACCCCGGCAGGCAAGCAGGCGCCGATACTCGACAGCATGGCGGTGGATGATCGCGTCATCAATCGCCGTGTCGAGATGCTGCTGCTTGATGCCCAGGGCCGCCCGCTGGTGTTGAGCCTGGACCCTGATGCCAGCGGCGGCGATACGTTTACCCCGCCCATACCGGTGGAGTGACCCAATGAAAGCCACGCACAAATTTTTTATTAGCGTTGGCCTGGCACTGGTGGTGCTGGGGGCTGCAACCGCTGGCCAGGCGGCTGCGCCGCAGGCAGGTACGATTATCAGCAACCAGGCGTCGGCCTCGTTCAAGAGCTGTCTGGATGATGCCTGTACCGAAACCGCCGAGGCGCAGTCGGTTACCTCCAACCTGGTGGAAACCGTGGTGCAGGCCGTACCGGCGTTCACCCTGGATACGGATCAGACAAAGCCCGCTGTCAGCGGTGAGCCGGTCAATTTCCCGCATACCCTGAGCAACACCGGTAACGTGGATGACACCTATCAGCTGTGTGTGGTGAATGTAAATGCTGACGTCAGCAGCTGGGCGCTGTACCCGGATGCCAATAATGACGGCCAACCGGATAGCGGTGACCCGCTGTTTGATAGCACTGACACCACTGACGATGGCAGTGGTAACTTCTGCTGGACAAGCTCAACGCGTGTCGTGGCGGCCGGTGAGCAGCTGGATTTCGTTATCGAAGCAACGCCGACAGGCACGGTTGGTCAAACATTGACTGCACTGGATATTAGCGCAGAAAGTAGCGAAGACCCTGGCCAGGTTGTATCCAACACCGACAGCGTCTTATTCCCGGATGGCCCGGTGTTTGATGTGGTCAAGTCGTTGAGTGAGAACCAGGGCGCTTCCCCCAGTGGTAATTACACCGTCACTCTGCGGTATCGCAATATCTCCAATCAGACGGCGACCAACCTGGTCATCGAGGATGAGCTGCCCACCGAGTACCGTGATCTCGAGGGCAATTTCACCACCGGTGATGCTGGCGGCATGACCTACGTGGCTGACTCCGCCCGCTGGAGCCTGGAGCCCACCACACCGCTGACCGATGATGATGACGGAACTCAGACCCTGGCAGGCGAGGCCATTGATTTCTGCGCCTACGATTCAGGGTCAACGGACTGTACGGACCTTGTCCGCGCCACCCTTGCCAGCGTGGCGCCGGGCGCTGAAGCGTCTCTGAGCTTTGAGGTCAGCATCGATGCTGACATCCCGGCCACCAGTGTGATTGCCAACACCGCCAGCTACGCCTACGAGAACCAAGACGGCGATTCGTTTGGCGAGTTTGATACCAACACGGCGCTGTTCACCATCACCGATATAGCCCAGAACCCCGGCGTGGTGGCCAACAATACACAGGCTGACAGCTCGCTTGGCTCAGACGACGCCTCCGACGCTGACAACGTGGTGGAAGTGGCATCGATAGGCCAGGGCGGCTCGGCGCAATTCGATAACATCATCTGGAACACCGGTGACGGTGTCGACAGCTTTGATATCGAGGTACAACCCGGCAATAACAGTGTCAGCTTTACCACCGAGTCATCGTTCCCGGACGGCACCGTCTTCCAGCTGCTACGCAGCGATGGCGCCACCCCACTGACCGATACCACCAGCAGCGGCACCCTGGACACCGGCCCGATCCCGGTGCCCGACAGCAGTGGCAACTGCCCGGCGCGCTTTGTCACTGATACGGCCAACAACGCCTGTGGTATCAAGGTGGTGCTCAAGGCCACTGTGCCACCGGATGCACTGGGCGGGCCCTTTGATGTCACCAAGGTGGCCACCTCCAATACCGATGCCAGCGTCAGCAATGCGGTAACTGACCGCCTGACAGCAATCTCCGAAAATTCGGTGGATATCACCAATGATGCAGAAGCTGACGGAAATGGCGGCGCCCCGGGTGAAGGCGCTGATCCTGCAAGTGGACCGATAAACACGAATAACGTAGCACCAGGCAATACCACCACCTTTAACCTCTTTATCAACAACACCGGCGCCCGCCAGGACAGCTACGCCCTGGCCTATAGCGACACACTTAGCCCCTTTGAGGCCAACCAGTTACCCGATGGCTGGCAGGTGGAATTCTTCAATGACGGCGGCAACGGCGACTGTTCTTCCCTGGGGCAGGCTATTTCCTCAACGGCACTGATCCCCAGGGGTGGCAGCCAGCAGGTGTGCGCCGAGGTGAGCGTGCCGGATGACGCCACCGGTGGCACCGAAGTCAGCGTTTACTTTCGTGCCCTCAGCCAGACCAGCGGCGCTGAAGACATCAAGCACGATCAGGTAGTGGTCAGTTCAGGCCCTGCCATCAGCCTGACGCCGGATCAGTTCGGCCAGGTAGAACCCGGCAGTGCCGTGGTGTATACCCACCAGGTGGCCAATACCGGCAATGTGCCGCTCACCCAGCTGGAGCTGTCGGCAACCCCGCTTGACGATGGCTGGTCAGTGGTGCTGTTTGAAGACACCGACGGCAACGGCGAGTGGAGCGCCGATGACACCCGCCTGAATGACGGCGATACCCTGGCCACCAACAGTGGCACAGAGGGAGAATTACTCCCCGGCGAAGAAGTGACAGTATTTGCACGCCTCTTCGCGCCCAGCGAGGTCCCCCTGGGTACGGTGAATATCAAGACCCTGGAAGTAGTTGCCGCAGAGGGTGTCAGCGACACCGCCACCGACACCACCACCGCCAACAACACCGATATCATCATCACCAAGCGCCAGGCCCCGGACACTGACTGCGACGGCCAGCCGGATTCAGGCAGCGAGTTTGAGTTTGTGTTTACCGGTTTTGAGGTGGCCCCGGGCGACTGTGTGGCCTACGAACTGGTGGCCACCAATCAGGGAGCCGCGACCATGAACAAGGTCACCATCAGCGACCGCACTCAGTCGTTTACGGTCTACAACGTCGCCACGGCAAACTGCATGGCCCCGACCGGCAGCTGTACTGATGAAATTGATGCCCCCGTGGACGGCGGCACTGGCCCCATTGATGTCAATGTGGGCTCCCTTGCTGCCGGTGAAAAGGCCACTTTGATATTTGGGTTAAAGGTGCGGAAATGAACGATCTTGATCAGGCGTCTTTGGTTGCAGGCCGGCGATCAGCCGGCATTCAGGGTCAGGGTGTATATGGCTTACGCTGCTGGGCATTATTGCCTGTGTTTGGCTTGCTGGCAGCCATGTTGAGTACCTCTGTGCCTGCCTATGGCCAGGCGTCGGTTCATGATGTTCAATTTGACGATAGGGTCAATTATCGCTATGGGTCGATCACTGACCGGTCTTTAATCAGAACTAATGAAAATGGGGAGGGGAATGGCCATCGAGAATTGCCCATCAGTAGCCGGGGTGATTTTGGCATTATTGATAGCGATGGATTGCCCACGGATAGTTGGGGTAGAACAGGCACACGGAACCTTACTCAGTTCAGACTTATTGACGATACTACGCGAAGGCGTGAAGTTCAGCGCAATGATGCCTGGATCCGCTTTGATCCGAACATTCCAGCGGGCGAGATGGTTGAAGTGCGTTTGAGTCCCGTGGGTGACGCGGTTGATCAAGTCTGGTGGGTGGTATCCGATGATCATGATAGAAGCAACTGGGTCGATCCTGTCAATCCCGGCATTACACCAGCGGATGACGATTTCGGTACCAACAGATTGCTCGGGGATCCAGCGTCAGACGATTTTCCTATCGGGGATGCGTCCTATCAATTTGGTGTCAATGAACCCTGGGTTCGCGCGGGTGACTCCAAGATTCAGGGCTATACCGCAGAAGTCACGGTGGGTGAGTGCGGCAATGCCTTTGTTATGGGCCATCGTGACCCTTGGGTTAGTTCCCGAGGGTACGTAATCGAGTACCGTCAAACAGGGGGCAGTTGGCAAATAATTGGGCCTGAAGATTTAAGCGCTGAAGACCCAACCACGCTGGGCTGTGAGGCACCGTCTCCACCCAGCGTGGATCTAACCACCCGGATTGGCGGCCGGGTATTCAATGATAATGGCCTGAACAGCACCACTGGCGGCACTGCCCACGATGGTGAGGTCAACGGTGATGAAGCCGGGCTGGGCGGGGTTGCGGTTAAAGCACTCGATAACACTGATGGTCAGTGCCGGCCTGATGCCGATGTACTGGCCGAGACCACGACCAACGGCGCCGGCGAGTGGTCCCTATCGTTAAGCGTCAACGATGAAGGGAAGGGTGCCTGTTTAGTGGCCGAGACGCCGGATGGTTTTCGCGCCATCAGTGAATCTGACGGCACCGCAGACAGTGATATTACCCTGAGCGCTCTCGACGATGCCGAGATGACCTTTACAGTGCCGGCCCCAGGCACCACCTGGGACGGTATCAACTTCGGCAAGGTCGGTTCTCCCCGGCTGGTGCCGGATAATCAGGGCAGCGTGACCCCCGGCAATGTCATTGATTACCGCCACCAGTTTACCGCCACCACTGCCGGCGAGGTGGCGTTCAGCCTGGCCAACCCGACCAGCACACCGGATAGCCCGGCCTGGAGCCAGCAGGTCCTCCGAGACCCGAGCTGCAGCGGTGAAGCGGATTTCAGCGCGCCGCTAACCGTTAATGTAGAGGCCGAAGAACAGCGGTGCCTGCTGGTTCGCGTCTTTGCCCCGGCCGATGCCCCCACTGGCGCCCAGCACAGCGTAGCGCTAACCGCGACCCAGACGCTGACGCTTGATGACAACAGCACCGTGACCGATAGCGTCGCGGTCACCGATATCACCCGGGTGCAAACCGGCCAGCTAGGCCTTGAAAAGCGCGTGCGTAATATTGGCGTAGATGGCGAACCAGACACTACAGATGATGGCGATAGCGACTTCCAAACCCGCAACCAAGGCGAGCCCTGCGACGTCTTGCGCTACGAGATCCGCTATACCAACACCGGTACCACGCCAATGGCCGATCTTGAGGTCAACGACGCTACCCCGGCTTTTACCTCCCTGGCAGCTCAGGCTGAGTGCCCCGCCAGCGTGGCTTTGCCCGGCAACCTGACCAGCTGCACCCTGGCCACCCCGGCTGGTACCAACGCTGTCGGCTATCAGGGCAGCGTGGCCTGGCAGTTCGACGGCCAGCTCGCCCCTGGGGCGCAGGGCACGATCAGCTATGATGTCAGGATTGAAGGCGCGTGTCACTGAACGTCACCCGTGGGGAAGGCCAAACGGTAAGGCTGGCGTTTGGCTTCATTCCGACCCCGATTACCGACCCCGATTACCTGCCCAAGATAGCCCAGCCGTTACGTACGGTATCTATCGGCCTTTAAGATTATCATTGTGTAACGCAACGTATATCCATTGGGATAGGTGGGTAATCCTTAATTGCGATCGCTGTCTTTTTTTATATTTGATAGTTTTAATCTATTTGGGGTCGTATAAATGAAAATCATCAGCATTCAGCCTGGTCCTGGAGCATCCAGCAAGGATTCTTTCCAGGGGTTGTTAGCAGAAATCGACAGGGCTGGCTGCGGTAAACCGGATTTTATGTCTGTTCACTACGGCGTAGGTCATCGTGCGTCTGATCTGCAGGCCATGATGACAACTGCCTTTCCGGCAACTGCCTTGCATGGTGGATCTTCCTGTCTGGGCGTCATGTCAAATCATTGCATGCCGCCCCTCGATGGTGAAGGTCTGGGTGCCCTGGCTATCTTTGACCCCTATGGCAGTTATGGTACCTCGGCGCAGTCTTTTGACGTCAGCCCTGATGTGGCTGCCCAGCAGGCGGCCCTCAACGCGCTCGAGATGGCGGGGCGTGCAGGGGAAGTGCCCGATATGGTCTGGCTGACAGTGACGGCAGGCAATGAAGAAGCCGTTCTGAAGGGCTTACGGTCAATGTTCGGCGATGACTTGCCCGTTTATGGCGGAACCGCAGCGGATAATGATATCAGCGGCCAGTGGTCGCTTTTTGGCCCGGGCGGAACCTGCCATAACGGCGTCGTGGTATCGGTGATGTTCCCTTCAGGCGGGATGTCTTCTTCCTACAACAGCGGTTATGCGCCGCTGGTAGAGCAGGGGACTGTGACACGTGTAGAGGGCCGTCGTCTGATCGAGATTGATGGCCAGCCTGCTGCAGCCGTGTATCATCAATGGACAGAAGGACGGGTGCCCATGGCGGGCGATACCCCCCTGTCGGTGCTGGCCGAGGCAACTTTTTGGCCGCTCGGGCGGGTAACCCATGAAGTGGCGGGCGTGCCGTTTCACCTCCTCGCGCATCCGGCCATTGCTCATCCGGACGGTAGCCTTGAGATGTTTGCTGATCTTGATGAAGGAGATCAGCTCTGGCAAATGCATGGATCCGCGCAAAGTCTGGTTTCCAGAGCATCACGAGTTACCAGCTTTGCGCGCGGTAACCTTGAGGCCGAACCCGCCGGCGCTCTGGTGGTGTTTTGTGGAGGATGTATGCTGGCTATCCAGGACCGCATGCATGAGGTGAAGGCAGGCATTGATGAAAGCCTGGAGGGCGTACCCTGGTTGGGCATTTTTACCTTTGGGGAGCAGGGGCAGCTTCCCAAGGGGCCTTCACGTCACGGAAATCTGATGATCTCCTGCACTGTTTTTGGGCATTGAGGCCTTGATTCATTCACGCAATAGCGTCATCAGCAGCAGGTTGTCATTCTTGTAAACCATTGTTAAATATTCATATTGGCTGTAGTGTTAACGAACGTTTCGTTAGGATTTATTTTGCTTTTTTTACGTTATCATCAGGCTATTCAATCTTGCCTGGATGTTTCATGTCTTCTCATCTGCCGACCCAAGGTGCTTTTTTAGAGACGCCTGACGCGCATCAGGATGGCGTGGAAACCGCAAAAGGCAACCCGCTTCAGCAGAGTCGTGAGCTCCAGCGGGTCAATCAGCGCCTGGTTGAGGAATCAGAGCTTTTAAGACTCGCACTCGCCGAAACTGATTCGTTGCGCCAACGTGAGGCGGCAGTCCTCAGAGAGCGCACCATACTGTTTGATGCCCTGACAGTCCTCAGTAATGCCCGCTCATCCTCTGCTGCGCTGCATGCGCTTCTGGTCAACCTCGGGTCCATCTATCAGGCTTGCCCTGCCTGCCTTTTAGTCGCCGCAGACACTGGGTTCCACGTTCAGGCATCTGCTGACGAAAAGTACCTGGGGCTGCACGTACCCCTTGTATCAGACGCCGTATGTCAAGCCCGGCGGATGGCATCATTGCAACCCCTGGGAACCTCTCCAGTATTGCCGGAAGAATTGCGGTGCTTGCGTTCACTCCTGATGGTGCCTCTGCCGCTGGCAGGCGTGTCCAATCGGTGTGCCCTCCTGCTGGGTGTCAAAGAGAGCGGGCATTTCTCTGCAAGCGACCTGAGAGTGGTCGAGCGTATTGCGGCACTGGCGCAGCCTATCCTCATGGGATTGCATGAAGTTGAAGAGCGTGAGCGCCTGCAACGCGAGCTTCAGGTCGCTCAGCGACGGGAAATGATCGGCCAGGTGGCGGCGGGGCTTGCGCATGATTTTAATAATCTGCTGGCGGCCATCGGTGGTAATGCCTCCCTGATCGGTAGCGATGTGCCTGCTGACAGTATGGCGGCCATCGGCGCGAGCAGAATTCAGGCTGGCGTTGATCAGGCCTGTGGCCTGGTGCGTCGGCTGCTCGCGCTGGGTGCCAGGCAGCCAGAGCGTAGCCTGATTGATCTGAACCTTCCCGTTCGCCAGGCGGCGGACCTGTTACAGGCTAACCTGCGTCCACCTCTGACGCTTGAGGTAAGGCTCTGCAAGGAAACGCTGGAAGTGCTGGCTGACCCTACGGATATCATGCAATTGCTGCTCAATCTGGGCATCAATGCCCGGGATGCCATGCAGGAACGCATGCAAGGAGTGATCACCCTGTCGCTGGGCGTGGCAACGGTGGATGATCTGGCTGGTGAATGCCTGATAGGCCAGCCGGACCCTGAACGACGCTATATGGCCCTGGGGGTGAAGGATCAGGGGCCGGGCATTGCCAAAGACAAGCTGGAGCTGGTTTTCAAGCGTTATGTGACGACCAAGGGCGATCAGGGAAGCGGTCTGGGGCTGGCCATTGTGGCGTCAATCGTGACGGCTAATCAGGCGGCCCTGAAAGTCGTCAGCACGCTGGGCGAAGGTTGCCATTTTCTTATTCTTTGGCCGGAGAAAGCAGCCGAGGAAAAGGCTCAGCGGCCATCCCCCGCTGCGCTATCCGGCAATCTGGCAGGGCGTTCCGTGCTGGTGGTGGATGATCAGCAGGCGGTGCTGACGGTGATCACTGAAATGCTTGAAGAAGCGGGCGCGGAAGTGGCGCCTACCAATGCCCCCGCTGATGTGGTCGAGGCCCTCAGGGATGATCCGGGTGTCTGGGACCTGGTGATCACTGATTATGACATGCCGGAGATGAGTGGCGACGAACTGGCCTGTCAGGTGCGTCAGCAAGCGCCCGGGTTGCCTGTGTTGCTGATTACCGCGCTAGCATCTATCCGGCCACTGTCGGGGAAAATGTTTGACGCATGTATTGAAAAACCGGTCAACAAGGAACGGCTGATAGGCACCGTTGAACGTCTTGTTAGCCGTTGAAAATAAGAGGCTGCAGCAATGCGAATTCTGATCGCTGATGATCATGACCTTCTCAGGGATACCCTTGAACTATGGTTCACTCGCGAAGGTATGGACATGACGTCCACCCGTGACCTGGAGCATGCCCTCAGGGTGATTGCCGAGGATGATACGTTTGATTTCATCATGCTGGATTATACCATGCGCGGGATGAATGGCCTGGAAGGTCTCAAGCGAGTGATCGACGCTGCAAAGGGTGCCAGAGTGGCGATCATGTCTGGCACTGCACCCAGGGATGTGGCTTTTGAGGCGTTGGAAATCGGCGCAGCTGGCTTTGTGCCCAAGACGTTGCCGGCACGCTCTCTGGTTAATGCGGTGCGTTTTATGGCCATGGGGGAACAGTATGTGCCTCATGACTTCATGACCGCCGAAGAGGAAGCGCCGCCGGAGCATCCACTGGTACAGCAGCTGACCCGCCGTGAACTCCAGGTGTTGGAAAAACTCTGCGACGGTTTGTCCAACAAGGAAATTGCCCGCGCGCTATCAATTGAAGAGCCTACCGTCAAACTGCATATGAAAACCCTTTATCGCAAGATTGGTGTGCAGAATCGTACCCAGGCAGCCTTGCTGGCCAAGGAGGCTGGCCTGTTCTGAGTGATGGGCTATCTTGAAGGTTGGCAATGCGATGCTGACAGGGTTCTGAGTGCCAGCTGAAAGGTCTGCGCCGGGTGAATAGGTAAGGCTTTCGGGGATAAGGCTTTTGGGGAGTTGTGCCCGGGAGGCGGCATCGGTATTGTCTTGCAACAATCGTTGGCTTGTTGCAATGCCGCCCTGGTATGCCTTGGCGTACGATCCAGATTTTGATTACCTATTATAAAGGAGTAGTTACATGCGTTTGATCCTGTTAGGCGCCCCGGGCGCAGGCAAGGGAACTCAGGCCCAGTTTATCTGTGAGCAATACAATATTCCGCAGATCTCTACCGGTGATATGCTGCGCGCGGCCATCAAGAATGGCAGCGAACTGGGTCTCAAGGTCAAGGAAATCATGAATACCGGCGGTCTGGTATCAGACGACATCATCATTGACCTGGTCAAGGAGCGCATTAGCCAGCCGGACTGTGAGAACGGCTTCCTGTTTGATGGTTTCCCCCGCACTATCCCCCAGGCGGATGCCATGAAAGAGGCGGGCGTCAAGCTTGATCACGTGCTGGAAATTGCCGTGCCGGATGAAGAGATCGTTAATCGCCTGGCAGGCCGTCGCGTTCACCCGGCGTCTGGTCGTGTCTACCATGTGGACTACAATCCCCCCAAGGAACCGGGCAAGGATGATGTGACCGGTGAAGCCCTGATCCAGCGTGAGGATGACCAGGAAAGCACGGTGCGTAACCGCCTGGCGGTCTATCATGAGCAGACGGCGCCTCTGGTGGATTACTATCAGCAGTGGGCCAAGGAAGACCCTGAGGCTGCGCCGGCCTATCACCGAGTGGAAGGCGTGGGTAGCGTCGATGACATTACTCGTCAGGTAAAGGAAGCGCTCTCCTGACAGACGTCATGATAACGTCGCCATGTTTGTGTTTTTTTTGATGGCTCGCCTTGTGCGAGCCATCGTCGTTTTGGGGTACGACGGCTATAATAAGGTCGTTATTGCTGATAGCGTCCATGTTTGACGCCATTGATCCCTGATTGACCCCGACAAGAGTGACCCTGCTATGTCGTTAACCTTACTGGCACTGGACGCATCCTCCAGCGCCTGTTCCGCTGCCCTGTTGCGCCGTGATGCTGAGCAGACGACCTGTCTGGCCCGCTTTGAAATGACCCCGCGTGCGCATACCCGGCGCCTGATGCCGATGATCAACGAGGTGTTGGCAGAGGCGGACCTGGCGCCCACCCAGCTGGATGCGATTGCCTTCGGGCGCGGTCCTGGCGCTTTTACGGGGCTGCGCATTGCTGCCGGCACGGCGCAAGGTTTGGCCTACGGGCTTGATCGCCCCCTGGTGGGGGTGTCGACGCTGGCAGCGCTGGCGCTTCAGGCGCATCGGCGTTTTCATCTTCAGCATCTGGTCACTGCGCTGGATGCGCGCATGGGCGAAATCTATTGTGCCAGCTGGCAATGTGTGCAGGATCAGCTGACGCCGCTGAGTGACGAAGCCGTCCTGGCCCCTGAACGCTTGCAGTTGCCCAATGATCAGGTTGAGTGGGTCGGCGTGGGGTCAGGCTTTACACGCTGGGAGGCATTTCCGGCCGAGGTGCAGGCCGCCATGCTGCAACACCTGGATGACCTGGAACCGCGCGCCGAAGAGATGGCCTGGCTGGCCGCAGACGAGGTTGCCGCAGGGCACGGACAGCCTGCCTGGCAGGTGCAACCGGTCTACCTGCGAAACGATGTCGCGTGGAAAAAGCCGGCATGACGCTGGCCAGCATGGCACTTCCCGCCGGGCTGGCGCTTGAGCAGGGCTCTGAAGGCCTGGTGTTGGTGGGGGATGAAAAACGTTTTGGCAAGCCGTTGAAGGTAGACTTTACAGCGGGCAAGGTTGCTCACCGTCGTCAGTTTGGCGGGGGCCGCGGGCAGCTTATTGCCAAGGCCTGTGGGCTGGCCAGCGGTATTACCCCCAGCGTGGTGGATGCTACCGCAGGCCTGGGGCGTGATGCCTTTGTGTTGGCCAGCCTGGGTGCCGAGGTGCTGTTGATTGAACGTGTCCCCGCTATTGCCGCCCTGCTGGATGACGGCCTGAAACGGGCTCAGTGTGATCAGGAAACCGCTGCGATTGCCGCCCGAATGCGGCTTTGTACGGGAGATGCCACCCAGTCGCTGGCCACCCTGGTGGCTGAAGCCGGCTTTGCGCCTCAGGTGGTGCACCTTGATCCTATGTTTCCGCATCGCGAAAAGTCAGCCCTGGTCAAGAAGGAGATGCGCCTTTTTCGCGCCCTGGCAGGTGATGACGCAGATGCCCCTCGCTTGCTGGAAGCCGCTTTGGCAACCGCCACCCACAGGGTAGTGGTCAAGCGGCCACGTAAGGCCCCACCGATCGCAGGACCAGCGCCGCAGCATGTGATTGAAGGCAAGACCAGCCGTTATGATCTGTATGTTCACCGCTCATTGAAGCGCTGATTCATGATTCACGAGTTTATCAATGTGGATCTGGCCTGCTTTATGTCGACGGTGTTGCCTGCTTCGATGACAGGTGGATTGCGCCGATCATCCGCCGGTAGGCTCAGCGTTTATAGATCCCTGTTTGCCCGGCGGATGACGCCGGGAATCCACCCTACGATTCACCACTCAACCTGGAGTGCCCCTGAAAAAGTAGACACCTTTTTTCTAGAGAGAAGGTGTTATGAAATACAAGCGTAGCCCCAGGTATTCTGACGAGTTCAAGCGTGACGCGGTGCAAACGTCTCTGACTTCACCACAGACACAGACGATGCTTGCTGCCAAACTATGTATACATCCGAATACATTAAGTCGTTGGCGCAAGGAGTTGACTATGGATAACACACCGTCTGATAAAAAAATTGCCAATGTCGGCCCTGAGAAAAGCGTTCAGGAGCTCGAAAGTGAAATTAAGAAGCTGAAAAAGCAGCTAAAACGCTCCCAGCTGGAGGCTGAAATCTTAAAAAAGGCGGACGAGTACTTCACCAAGCACGGCAAGTAAAATTTGCTTTTATTGAGGCCCACCGTCACTTGCGGTGGCCGCTCTCAATAACTTGTGGAGTACTCGGTGTCTCTCGATCAGGGTATTATCGTTGGAAGGGCCACCAACGGTGCCCTGGAAGAATGCAAAAGCGCCATCAAAGCATCACGTCTTTTTTGCTAGAGCGTGCTAAGAAAATGAAGAACGTGCCCGGTTATCGCAAGCTATGGTTGGAAGCTCAGGACGAAGGGTTTCGCTGCGGAAAGAACCAGGTTCAGCGTCTGCTTCAAGACGCAGGCTACCGTTCCTGTACCGCATTGAAGCCTGGATATCGACGCAGTGTGTCAAAATTACCTGTTTTGCCTAACCTATTGAACCGGGAGTTTGCCGTAGGTAAACCCAACAGAGTCTGGGTCTCGGATATCACTCAGATTCGCTGCAAGGAAGGCTGGCTCTATCTGGCGGCTGTCATGGACCTTGGCAATCGCCAAATCGTTGGCTATGCACAGGGGGCAGTGAACAGTTCAAGCCTTGTTTTAAAAGCCTTGGAGTCAGCCTGGAAGCGTTCTCAACCAGTTGGCAAGGAATTGCTTTTTCATTCCGATCAAGGCACTCAATATCACAGCGAAGAGGTAATGACGTGGCTTAACGACCGTGAGGTCACGATCAGCATGTCTCGCCGTGGAAATTGTTGGGATAATGCCTGTGCAGAAAGCTTTTTTGCCTCGCTCAAGAAGGAATGGACAAAGCGGCTAGGCATTCTGGAACGAAGCGATATTGCTGGTGAGATTCAGTACTATATTGATGAATTCTATCCAAAAATGAGAAGACACATGACGCTAGGAGGTCTCACTCCTAACGCCTATGCAGCAAACAGCTAAACTCAAGTGTCTACAAAAATGGGGTCATATCAACCACTCACCACTCACCACTCACCACTCACCACTCACCACTCACCACTCACCACTCACTACTCACCACTCACTACTCACCACTCACCACTCACCACTCACCACTCACCACTCACTACTCACCACTCACGACCCTCAGGAACGGGGCTGGCGCTTGCCCCGGGCCTGTTTGCCGCGAGGCGAGGGTTTGGGGGGTTCTGGCGGCACTCTGTAGTGGAGGTAAAGGTCCAGCACCAGTTCAGGGAGCTGGGCGACGAGGGCTTCCTGGCGCTGGGTATCCTTGGCCAGTTCCGCCATATCCGGTTCCTCTTCAAACAGCCCGGACAGCAGCATGAAGGGCAGCAGCAGGGTGGCTGCGGCTTCTTCGTCTTCAGCGAACCAGGCGGCTTCGTCGCAGAAGACACCTTCCATGAAGCCCGCACACCAGTCGCCAATCGGGGTTTCTTCCGCTGCCAGACCGCCCAGTGTCAGCTCAAAAGGCAGTTCAGGCAGGCCGCCCTGTTCGAGTACGGCCATGGCGTTATGGCGAAGATCGGTAAGGAGCTTGATAATATCATCGCGCTCGGCATCATCATGATAGTGCGGTTCCCCCTGAAAGAGCTCTGTCAGCCACTGTTGGGCTGGCAACTCGCTGGGCGCCACGGCCAGTGCCAACATAAAACCATGGGCAGAAATCAGATCGAGGGCATCTTCGTCGACCTTGTCGGAATCGAGAAACTCATCCAGGCGATCAAGCGCCTCATCTTCCAGCAGGGGTTGCGGTGGAAGGGAGGGTTGAGACGCTGTCTCGGAAGCATCAGGACGGTTGGACATACAAAGCCTCACTAGCAAATGGGCATGGCTGGAAAACATAACAGGATCTATGATGGCCAGTTTACCATTAAACAAGGCGTTGCCTCTGCCAGCCTGGCCAGAAAACCAGCTGGACGAGATGAATGATAGCGAACTGTATCAGGCGGCAAGGGAGCGAGTGATGCAGGCCTTGCAGCGCTGCCGGGAAGTCTACCCGGCCTTGCCCTGCCCACAGGTATGGTTTGATCTTAAAGGCGCCAGCGCCGGGCAGGCGCATCTTGGGCGTGGGGGCTTGCGCTTCAACCCTGTCTTGCTGGTTGACAACCGTCAGGCTTTCTTTGAGGAAGTGATTCCGCATGAAATGGCCCATTGGCTGGTGTTTCATCTACAGGATGGCCCGCGTCTCAAACCCCACGGCCGTGAATGGCAACAGGTAATGGTGAGCCTGTTCGGGTTGCCACCCCGGGTGACCCACCGCTTTGATATCGGTAAAGCGCAGCCCCGGCCCTACCTCTATCAATGTGGCTGTCGGGGACAGGAGGGGAGTCACCATTGGTTTACCGCCCGGCGTCATGCGCAGGTGCGCCGCGGGCGCCGCTACCGCTGCCGGTCATGCGCTCAGACCTTGGTCTATTGTGGCCAGGAATTGCCAAAAAGCTAGACATAAATCATTGTTATAAAAAGAAAAAATGTTAATACCAATGTCTAAAGGGAAGCTGGCGCCGTGGGGTTTATGCTAGTAACACTATTTTAACGCCGGAACAGCATCATAATAACCAGCCGGTAACATTCCCAAAGCCACTTTCTGACGTTGGGCTATTTTAAGCCGTTTCTATCAAAAGCTTGATTTAATGCATTTGGCAACACGCTTTGTTCAAGGCTAGATCAAGGGGCTTGGTTCAATAGAAAGTGCATTTTTCACGGACAGAGGCAATTTCATGAGCGAACAGCAGAACGTCTATCCGGTGATCGAATCAATCGCCGCCAATGCGTGGGCCGATGAAAAGACGTATCAGGCCATGTATCAGCAGTCAGTGGATGACCCGGAAGGCTTCTGGGCCGAGCAGGCGAAACGCCTGGATTGGATCAAGGCACCCACCCAGATCAAGCATACGTCCTATGCCCGCGATAACGTCGATATTCGCTGGTTCGAGGATGGCCAGCTTAACGTGGCCGCCAACTGTCTGGATCGCCACCTGGCCACCCGGGGCGATCAGACCGCGATTATCTGGGAGGGGGATGACCCGGCCGATGCCAAACACATCAGCTACCGTGAACTTTATGAGCGCACCAATCAGGTCGCCAATGCGCTGAAGGAACTGGGTATTCAGAAGGGTGACACCGTCACCCTGTATATGCCGATGATTCCGGAAGCCGCCATGGCCATGCTGGCCTGTGCCCGCATTGGCGCGGTTCACTCGGTTGTTTTCGGTGGCTTTTCGCCGGATGCGGTTGCCCAGCGCGTTATCGGGGCGGATTCCAAGCTGGTGATTACCGCTGACGAATCTGTACGAGGCGGCAAGCATGTGCCGCTCAAGGAGAACGTTGATGCTGCCTTGACCCGCGACGATACGGATGTGTGCAAGAACGTTCTGGTGGTGAAGCGTACCGGCGGTGACGTGGACTGGAACGACACTCGCGATCTGTGGTTTGACGACATGGTCGACAAGCAGTCAACCGAGTGTGACGCGGAAGCCGTCGGGGCTGAAGACCCGCTGTTCATTCTTTATACCTCGGGCTCTACCGGGGCGCCCAAGGGCCTCAAGCATACAACCGGTGGCTACCTGACCTACGCCGCCATGACCCACCAGTATGTGTTTGATTATCAGGAAGGTGAAGTCTACTGGTGTACGGCAGACGTGGGCTGGGTCACCGGTCACAGCTATATTGTCTACGGGCCGCTGGCCAACGGTGCGACTACCCTGATGTTTGAAGGGGTGCCCAGCTACCCGAGTCATGGCCGTATGGGCGAGATCGTTGACAAGCATTCAGTCAATATTCTTTACACCGCCCCAACTGCCGTGCGCGCGCTGATGGCCCATGGCGACGACGTCATGGATTCCAGTAAGCGTGATAGCCTGCGTCTTCTGGGGTCAGTCGGTGAGCCGATCAACCCGGAAGCCTGGGAGTGGTTCTACCGGGTAATCGGTAATGAAAAGTGTCCGATCGTGGATACCTGGTGGCAGACGGAAACCGGCGGCATCATGATTGCCCCATTGCCGGGCGCTACCCCGTTGAAGCCCGGCTCAGCCACACGCCCATTCTTTGGCGTTCAGCCCGCCCTGGTGGATAACGAAGGCAATCTGCTGGAAGGTGCCACCGAGGGTAACCTGGTGATTCTGGATGCCTGGCCAGGTCAGGCGCGCTCTATCTGGGGCGACCATGACCGCTTTGTGCAGACCTACTTCTCTACCTACGATGGCATGTATTTTACCGGTGACGGCTGCCGCCGCGATGAAGACGGCTATTACTGGATCACCGGGCGTGTCGATGACGTTCTGAACGTATCGGGCCACCGTATGGGTACCGCCGAGATCGAATCTTCCCTGGTGGCGCATGAGGCGGTAGCAGAAGCCGCTGTGGTTGGCTTCCCTCATGATATCAAGGGCCAGGGTATCTACATCTACGTTACCCTGAACGATGATGCTGAGCCTACTGATGAGCTGAAAAAGGAGCTCACCAAATGGGTGCGCAAGGATATCGGCCCGATTGCTTCTCCCGACGTTATCCAGTGGGCCCCTGGCTTGCCGAAAACCCGTTCAGGCAAGATCATGCGTCGCATTTTGCGCAAGATCGCTGCCAATGAATGTGATGGCCTGGGTGATACCAGCACGCTGGCGGACCCGAGCGTTGTGGATGAGCTGATCGAGCATCGCGCTGTCAAGTCATAGCGCTCTGTCGCTTAGCGAGTTTACTCAGCGAAGGGCGAGCACTATTTCTGGCTCGCCTGCCTCAAGACTGATAGTCAGCGTGCCGGCTTATTTAGCCGGCACGTTTGTTTGTGTGGGTCTGTTTTTTCAGCCATTCTGTAGGGGATATTTTGCAGGGCCGCTTATTAGCATTATATTAAATAAATATGCATCGCTTTCTCATTGCTAATATAACAATTTGTGCCTGTGGTGCTTGGGAATGAAGAACGCCATGGGGTACCATGCCAACACAGAATAAGCCTAACGTCGCGGCAATACGCTGGCTGCTTAAGAACCGGAGGAATATCCATGGCTATAGCTCAAAAATTCATTGTTGCAGACGATCACCCCTTGTTTCGCGCTGCGCTGACCCAGGCGCTGCGTCAACTGGCGCCACAGGCGGAGATCGTTGAAGCCGACACCATGGAAGCCACTGCCGACGTGGTCAACCGCCATCCGGATGCAGACCTGATTCTGCTCGACCTGCATATGCCTGGTGCCCACGGTTTTTCCGGGCTGATTCAGCTGCGTGGCCAGATGCCGGATATTCCCGTAGCGGTGGTGTCAGGCAGCGATGAGCCCTACGTCGTGCGCCGCGCGATAGATTATGGTGCCTCCGGTTTTATTCCCAAGTCGTCGTCATTGCAGCTGATTGCCGAAGCGGTTGGGGAGATTCTTGACGGTGAGGTCTGGCTGCCGGAAGCGCTGGCAGGCGTACTGGATGAAAGCAGCGAGGATGAAACCAAGTTTGCTGAAGCCATCGCGTCTTTGACTCCTCAGCAGTTCCGTGTGCTGAACATGCTGACCGAAGGCCTGCTCAACAAGCAGATTGCTTATGAATTGAGTGTGTCAGAGGCCACTATCAAGGCTCACGTCACGGCCATTTTGCGTAAGCTTGGCGTGCACTCCCGCACCCAGGCGGTGATTGCCGCCCAGAAACTGGAAGTTGAACCGCCGAAAGTGTCTTCTTGAATAATGGTGAGTAGTGAGTAGTGAGTAGTGAGTAGTGAGTAGTGAGTAGTGAGAAGTGAGTAGTGAGTAGTGAGTAGTGAGTAGTTGGTATGGTCCCAGGAATGACACCACACTTTTCACGATTCACGATTCACGATTCACGATTCACGATTCACGATTCACGATTCACGCTTCCCCCGCTCGGCTGGCTTGTAACGTGCGGGTAAGCAGGGCGCGCAGGGCGGCGGGGCGTACCGGTTTGAGCAGTAGCTGGTAGCCGGCACGCTTGACTTCTTCAGCAACGGCTTCAGTGCGGTCGGCGGTAATCACAATGCCGGGCACGGCGCCTTCCAGCCGTTCGCTCAGGGCCTCAAGCGCCATCATGCCGGTCACTTCATTGTCCAGATGGTAATCGGCCAGGATCGCATCCGGGTCGCCGTCCATATTACGCAGAATGGACTTGGCACCGCCGATACTGGTGGCGGTAAAAACTTCACACCCCCAGCCGCTCAACATGGCGCTCATGCCTTCGAGAATCAGGGATTCATTGTCGATGCAGACAATGCGGGTGCCCGAGAGTTTGTTGCTGGCACGGCGTCGGCCGGGCTCTTCGATACTGCTCTGTTCCCGCGCGGCTACTACCGGCACGCTGATCGCAAAGACGGTGCCCAGGCCAACCCGGGAGCGTACCTTGATGGGGTGGTCCAACACCCGGCACATGCGATCGGCAATTGACAGCCCCAACCCCAGGCCCTTTTCGCTTTCCTTATGCCGAGAGGCCTGATCAAGTCGGCGGAACTCCTGGAATATCTCGGATAGCTTGGATTCGGGAATGCCCGGACCGCTGTCCCATACTTCGATGCTCAGTCGGTCACCATGACGGCGGCAGCCCAATAGCACCCGGCCTTCCTGGGTATAGCGCAGCGCATTAGACAGGAAATTCTGCACTATTCGGCGCAGCATCTGGGGGTCGGAGTCGACCCATTGGCGGGTGGATACGACATCCAGATCCAGGCCGCGATCTTCCGCCATGACATCGAATTCGGCGCGCAGCGGCTGGAAGATATCCGCCAGTGCGAAGTGGCTACGTCTTGGGGTCAGGGCACCGGCATCCAGTTTGGAGATATCCAGCAGGGTGCTGAGCAACTCTTCGGCGGCCTGCAGGGAGTTGTCGATGTGATGGATGGTGCGCTGGGTATTGTTGTCATGCTGCCCCTGGATCAGTGCTGAGGTAAACAGACGCGCAGCATTGAGCGGTTGGAGCAGATCATGACTGGCGGCGGCCAGAAAGCGGGTCTTGGACGCATTGGCATCCTCTGCCAGCTGTTTGGCCTGGCGCAGGGCCAGTTCCGCTTCGGCGCGCACCTGGTTTTCCTGACGCAGGGCGGCGTTGGCTTCGGAAAGCGCCTGGGTGCGTTCCCGCACGCGTTCTTCCAGGGTCTCGTTGGTTTCCTTGAGGGCGATTTCTGCCTGGCGCCGTTCGGTGATGTCCTGATAAAGGGCAAAGAAGCCAAGTATTGATTGGCTATCGCCGAAGTGCGGTGTGTAGGTGACCAGCATGTAGTGCATGCTGTCGTTGAACATCAGCGACACTTCAAAGCTGACCCGCTCGCCGTTCAGGGCGCGTGCCACCCAGGGCGCTCGCTCTTCGGCTTGTTCGCGACTGAGTACTTCGTCATTGCGCTTTCCGATCACGGCGTTGCGGTCAATCCCGAAGGCCTGTTCGTAGGCGCGGTTGGTAAACAGATAACGGCATTCCTTGTCAAAGTAGGCAATCAGGGCCGGCACATTATCGGTGTAGATACGGATATTGTTTTCCGAGCGTATCAGGGCTTCTTCGATACGCTTTTGCTGGGTGATATCCTGGTAGGTATACACAAAGCCACCGCCCGGCATGGGGTTGCCCTGTACTTCCAGAACGCTGCCATCCTGGCGATAGCGCACATAGCGATGCGGTTGCCCTTCGCGGATGTTATCCAGCAGCAGTTGTACGTGTTCTTCCGGGTCGCCGGGGCCATATTCGCCGTTGTGGGCGTTGTAACGGAAGATGCGGTCGATAGGGGCGCCCACCCTTATCAGGTGATCAGGGAAGCGGAAAAGCTCCAGATAGCGCTGGTTCCACACCACCAGGCGCAGGTTCTGATCCACCACGCTGATGCCCTGGTTGATGTTTTCGATGGTCGCCTGCAACAGAGCGCGGTTGAATTCGAGTACCTGGGAGGCTTCATCCACAATGGAAATGACATCCGAGATACCGATGCCGCGCCCCTGGAGGGCTGAATTGACGACGATGCGGGCCGAAGAGGCTCCCAGTACCGAGGCCAGAAAGCGTTCCGTGAACTGGATAATATCAATCGAGGCGCGGGTGCTGTCTTCAAGCGGCTTGCCGGTGCGCCGGGCATAATCGTCAAAGGCGCGGGACACCTGGCGAGCGCCGAGAAAACGTTCACACAAAACCCTGAGATCACCCACTGTGGTGGCCCCTGTCCAGGGGCGGTTGACAGAGGTCTGGCGGGTTTCCACGCTATCGACAAACAGCGAAGCCTGGATGCGTTCAACCACGCGTTGGGACGTCACCTGTGAGACAAAGATGAAGCAGAACAGGTTCAGCCCGAGGGACAGCATGACGCCGTGGGTAAAGGGGTCGCCAAGTTGCAGGCCGAACAGGGCCGTGGGTGTCAGCCACTGCTGGTTGAGTGGGCCGCCCAGCAGCCAGGTGTCAGGCAATACGCCGGCATTGATCATGGCCGGCATCAGAAGGCTGTAGGTCCAGATAATGAAACCGGCATTCATGCCGACAATCACTCCGAAACGATTGCCACGCTTCCAGTACAGGCCACCAATCAGGGCCGGTGCAAACTGGGCCGCTGCGGCAAACGACAGCATGCCGATAGAAGCCAGTGAGGTAAATTCAGCAATCAGCTGATAAAAACCGTAGCCCATGCCGAGGACTGCAATAATGGTCAGGCGCCGTGCACGTAGCACCAGGCGGCCATAGTCTCGGGCCTGGGTATCAAACCAGCGCAGCCGGAAGAGGGCGGGAATCACGATCTCATTGGAAATCATGATCGAGACCGCCACAGCCGCCACAATCACCATGCCGGTGGAGGCTGAAAAACCGCCGATAAACGTCAGCAGCGTCAGCCAGTCCTGGCCAGAGGCCATTGACAGGGCCAGCACATAGCTATCCGGCTCCATGCCAGTGTCGCCGAACATCCACAGGCCGGCCGCGGCCAGCGGCACTACAAAGAAGGCAATCGCGACCAGGTACAGAGGGAAAAGCCAGCGCGCCTTGCGGGCATCGTCGCTGTGGGTATTTTCCACCACGGCAACATGAAACTGGCGCGGCAGGCACAGCACCGCCAGCATGGCCAACAGGGTCTGGGCCCAGAAACCCTGACCAAAATCCTGACTGGCCAGCTGGCGCTGAAGTTCAAGCTGGCTTTCGGCAAAATTCATCAGCTCGCCCAGACCGTCAAACATGCCCCAGGTAACGACACTGCCAAGCACCACGAAGGCAAGCAGCTTGACCAGGGATTCAAAGGCAACCGCATGAATAAGGCCTTCATGATGTTCCGTGGCGTCGGTATGACGGGTGCCGAAAATAATCGCAAAGACCGCCATGACAATGGCCACATAGAAGGCCGTGTCGGTAAACAGGGGGGCCTGGGCTGCATCGCTGGCATCGGTCAGAATGCTGAAGGAGGAGGCCACGGCTTTAAGCTGCAGCGCGATATAGGGCAGGGTTCCAAACAGGGCCACCAGGCTGGCAAAGGCGGCCAGCGATTGGGCCTTGCCGTAGCGTGAAGCAATAAAGTCGGCAATCGAGGTGACATTCTGATGCTTGGCAACGCGGATCATCTTGGCGAGCACTGGCCAGAACAGCAGGAAGGTCAGAATCGGGCCGATAAAGATACTGGCAAACGACCAGCCGTTGGTGGCTGCCTGGCCAACGGCGCCATAAAAGGTCCACGAGGTGCAGTAGATTGCCAGGGCCAGACTGTAAATAATCGGGCGTTTATGGCTGGCGCCATGAGTGCGGGCACGCCGATCACCGTACCAGGCAATACCAAACAGTACCGCGATATATAAAAGCGATACGGCCACCAGAAGTCCGCCGTGAAACATCTCTTTTCCCCGCAAATACGAAAACAGGCGTCAGGCCGCTAGTGTCAGATGATGGCTGACAGATTGAGACCCATTCTAGGAGAAATTGGCCGCAGCGTCAGTGAAATACAGGGCGTCAGCTGCCTGTCGGGCAAATGGCAGTGTAGATGCCTGAATCCTGACGCAGGGTGCGGGTAGCCTGAGTGTCCGGTTCGCCGCTGTCATCCTCGATGGGTACCAGCTCCCGGGAATCGCAGTTAAGCACATAGCGCTGAGGGATCACGGTTTCCGTGTAGTGGCGTTCAAAGTGATAGAGGATGAAGTCAGCGACCGGCGTGTCGCCGTCGCTGATGCGAACGCTATTATGATCGACAACGGTAAACTCGGTGACCATGGGAAAGGCAAAGGTCCAGGGGCGCCATATCGCACTGCTGGTCTGGCTTGAGACGACTTCGGCTGAAGGCGGCAACTGTTGTTGCTTGAGCTCAAACCAGCCGTATTCCGTTGATACCTGGTAGCCCAACATGCCCAGGCCGCCAAATACGGGAATGATCCATGTGGGCAGGCGCTTGCCGCTGAGGGTGCGCAGGAAAAGACCGATACCTGCAGCCGCGAGGCCAGCAAATATGGCGGCGATCAGATGCCAAATCATAATAGGGTAATCCTTGGAGTGAAAAACTGGGTTGGGCAATCTACCATTATGCCAAATCTTCGCTGCGTTGAGGGTATTTAAACGCAATCGGGCTTCCCAGAGGGAAGCCCGATGTGTGATCAACCCGAACGACTTACAGATATCCTGCTCGGGTTGATGATGCCTGGATCACTCTATGAATCAGTGATCCACTGCACCGCCAGCACCTTTCGGATAGCGTACGCTTTCCACCAGGTCCTGGATTTCCTGCGGCGGTTCTGCGGTCGCATTGGCCACCACAAAGGCCACTGCGAAGTTGCACATGGCGCCGATCGCACCGAAGGACAGCGGCGAGATGCCGAGGATCCAGTTATCCGGTGTGTTGGGCAGCATGTTGGTGCCAGGAATGAAGAACCAGCCCAGGTAGGTGAAGATGTACAGCAGGGTGGCAATCAGGCCTGTCAGCATGCCGGCAACCGCACCGACGTTGTTGATGCGCTTGGAGAAGATACCCATCATCAGTGCCGGGAAGAGTGATGCACCGGCAATACCGAAGGCCAGGGCCACTGTCTGTGCCGCAAACCCGGGTGGGTTCAGGCCCAGATAGGTAGCGAGCAGGATGGCACCGGCCATGGAAATACGCGCTGCCAGCATCTCGCCTTTTTCGGTAATCTTCGGGTTGATCATGGTCTTGATCAGGTCATGGCTGATCGCAGAGGAAATCGCCAGCAAGAGCCCGGCTGCGGTTGAGAGGGCAGCAGCAATACCGCCTGCAGCAATCAGGCCGATCACCCAGGGGGGCAGGTTGGCAATTTCAGGGTTAGCCAGTACCAGGATGTCGTTGTTGACCGACAGTTCGTTGCCGTTCCAGCCACGTTCTTCGGCCGTTTCAGCAAAGTCTTCATTGCTTTCGTTGTAGATCTGGACGCGACCGTCGTTGTTCTTGTCTTCGAACGTGATCAGGCCGGTTTCTTCCCAGGTGCGGACCCACCCTGGGCGCTCTTCATAAACCAGGGCGTTTTCAGCCGCGGATTCGTAGTCTTCTACCTGGCCGGCCATTTCCGGATAGACGGTGGTCGCCAGATTCAGGCGCGCCATGGAACCAACCGCAGGCGCTGTCAGGTAAAGCAGGGCGATGAAGACCAGTGCCCAGCCAGCGGACCAGCGTGCATCAGCCACTTTCGGGACGGTGAAGAAGCGGATGATAACGTGGGGCAGACCTGCAGTACCGACCATCAGCGACAGGGTAAACAGCACCATGTTGAGCTTGTTATCCACGTCAGCCGTGTAGTCCTGGAAGCCCAGCTCATTGATAACCTGGTTGAGCTTTTCCAGCATCGGAATGCCGGACTCGGTGTGGGTGCTGAACATGCCAATGCCCGGAATGACCGTGTCAGTCAGCTGCAGCGAAATGAACACCGCTGGAATGGTATAGGCAATGATCAGTACCACGTACTGGGCCACCTGGGTGTAGGTTATGCCTTTCATGCCACCGAAGACGGCGTACAGGAAGACGATCAGTGCTGCTATCCAGATGCCCCAGGTGTTGGAGACTTCAAGGAAACGCGAGAAAGCAACCCCGGCACCGGTCATCTGACCGATAACATAGGTAACGGATGCGACAATCAGACAGATAACCGCTACCAGACGCGCGGTACGGCTGTAGAAACGGTCGCCGATGAAGTCGGGTACCGTAAACTTGCCGAACTTTCGCAGGTAAGGGGCCAGCAGCATGGCCAAGATGACGTAGCCGCCTGTCCAACCCATCAGGAAGGTTGAGTTGGCGTAACCGCCGGAGGCCAGCAGACCGGCCATGGAAATAAACGATGCCGCTGACATCCAGTCAGCCGCAGTTGCCATACCGTTGGTGATCGGGTGAACACCGCCACCGGCAACATAGAAATCCTTTGTCGAACCTGCGCGCGCCCATATCGCAATACCGATATAGAGCGCAAAGGAGGCCCCAACAAACAGAAGGTTGATTAAAAACTGACTCATATTGGCTTACTCCCCCAGGCCAAATTTTTCATCGAGCTTGTTCATCTTCCAGGCATAAAAGAAGATGATCCCGATGAAAGTAAGGATGGAACCTTGCTGGGCGAACCAGAAGCCAAGATCCGTGCCCCCTACCGGAATGCCCGCCAGAAGCGGACGAAACAGGATAGCGCAGCCATATGAAACGAATGCCCAGACAGCGAGACATCCGACAATGGTACGGACGTTCGCTTTCCAGTATTCAGCAGCATTGGATTTATCATCTGCCATTGTGTTGCTCTCCACTTGTGATTTATAGGTTTGGAAAGTTAACCCATAGCGTTTGGCCCATCAGGGCAATCGCACGTTGGGGCGTCACTCAAGTGGTTATCCCACATGTCTGTTTTTCCGGAAAACGCTGACCCTTCCTTATCTTTCTTGAAGTGTCGTCGTGAGCGGGAAAATCAGGTCGCAATACCATGTGAAGATAACGTGTAACGTGCGTTGACCCTGAATGACTCGCCATCATAGTGGGCAATATCGCATGAAAATAAATCCCAGACTTTGGTATCAAAGCTCATGATACGATAAAGCTTTATTTTCAAGTCATTGTTTTTATTGGCTTATAGATAATTTTATAGAGATCTTAAAGGCATCCTGCAGGCTATGGGACAATAGTCTAGAAGGCCTGAGAGTTGCTATTTTGTAAGCTGTTCGGGCGATCCGGTGTCTCCAGTCGGACTATGGGTAGCTGTTCGGGAATTCTCTGGTGGGCCTGCCGAGTGACACTTTCTGGCAGTTTGCGCGTATCGTCTGGATATACTGCAGTACTGAGTCAATACTTTATAGTGGCGTCAGCGGTCGTTTTTTTGCAGCAGTGAGATGCGCCAGCTGATGCTGGTTTACCAGCTAACACCCGCGACGATCAGCGCGCTATGCATACTGCCTGGCAGTGTTACGACGTTGAATACGCCAACCAATGAGGTGACCATCATGGTCGAAGTGGATCTGACGCAACCCCCCTTTAACATGCTCGACGAGACGGGCCGCGAAGAGGTGCGCCGTAGTCTGGATATGGTGTATTACGATCGTGACGAGATCATTCTTGAAACAGGACAAACGGGAGAGCATGTTTTTCTGATTCACAGGGGGGAAGTGGCTGAAGTTGATCCTACCTTGCCTTCATCGACGTCCAGAATCGGTCACTACACGGCGGGCGACCTGTTTGGTGCGATCAGTATCCTGAATGGAAAAAGCCGTTACCGCTTTATCGCAGAACAGGAGTGCCTGTGCTATCTGCTGCCCAAGGCACTCTTTCAGCAGCTATGTGCTGATTATCCTGATTTCAGTGATTTTTTCCGTCAGACCCTGGCGCACAAAGCGCGCCTGATGACCGAAAAGCGCGCTGAAGGCGGAGTGACCATGGCAGGCTTCATGCTGGCCCAGGCCAAGGAATGCATGCGCGAGCCAGTGATGATGGATGCCAATGCCGATATAACTGACGCGGTCAGGCAGCTGAACGAGCGGCATGCTGATAGCGTTCTGGTCATGCATGAGGGCGCACCCGGCATGGTCACCAAGACAGATCTGCTGAATGCTCTGGTCATGGATGGGCGGGCGCAAAGTAACCCTGTGGTGGATATCGCCCATTTCTCTCTGGTAACGGTCACGCCGCAACAATACCTGTTTGAAGCCCTGGTGCTGATGACGCGCCACAAGGTATCCCGGGTGGTGGTGGTTGAGCGTGAGACCGTCAAGGGCGTGGTTGAGTTGACCGATGTGCTCAGCTACTTTTCCAGCCGCAGCTATGTGGTCAGCCTGCAGGTCGAGCAGGCCAGTGACCTGGAGACTCTGGCAGCGGCCAGCCAGCGCACGCCTGAACTGGTCAAGGCATTGATGGCGCAAGGGGTCAAGTTGCGTTTTGCCATGGACCTGTTGGCGGCATTGAACGGGCGGATCATCAGCAAGGCATGGCAGTTTACCGTTGACCCTCAATTCAATGCTGATAGCTGCCTGATGGTGATGGGCAGCGAAGGGCGCGGTGAACAGATCCTGAAAACCGATCAGGATAATGGCCTGATTCTGGAGGACCATCTTCAATGGCCGGGGCTGGAAGATGACATGCAGCGTCTGACCGATACCCTGATCAAGCTGGGATACCCCCCCTGCCCGGGAAATATCATGGTATCCAACCCGGAGTGGGTGGGTACGGTCAGCCAGTGGCAGCAGCGGATTGCTCGTTGGGTTGAGGCGCGCGACGGAGACAGTCTGATGAAGCTGGCCATCATGCTTGATGCCCATGCGGTCGCCGGTAATCCAGCGCTGCTGGAGCGTGTGCGCAGCACCCTGTTTGAAGCCGGGGCCAAGGATGAGTTACTGCTTTCCTACTTCGCGCGCACCACGCTGCGCTTTTCTACTCCGTTGACCCTGTTTGGTTCATTGAAGAAACGTCAACACGGAATCGATATCAAGAAAGGCGGTATCTTTCCCATTGTGCATGGGGTACGCACCATGGCGTTGGAACGCGGGATACTGGCCACATCGACGCTCGACCGGCTGGATGCCCTGGTCGAGGATGGCCGCCTGAAACGTCGCTTTGCCGACGACCTGGGGGAAGCCTTGGCCCTGTTTACCGAGTTACGTCTGAAGCAGCAGCTGGAAGAGGGCGAAGCGAATGTTACCAAGCGCTCTGACCGGGTCGTGGTGCAGGAGCTTTCTTCGCTGGAACGTGACCTGATGCGTGAAGCCCTGCATATCGTCAAGGATCTCAAGCAGCGCCTGTCCCACCGTTATCACCTTGAATATTCATGATGAAAGGGGCATTCCAGGCCGTCGGCAATGAGCAGAATAGCTGCTAGAATACGCGGCCTGAAATAGCCGTTGAATATTTTATGCTGCAGCACGACTGTCCGGGCCCTGTCTATGCCAACCATGATGTCTTCACCGCAAGCGGTCAATGCCGCTGCTGACCGAGTCGACCCTGTTCCGAGCGAAACAGCGTCGCGTCATAGCGCTGAGCAGGCGCGACAGAAACGCCAATTCGACAAGCTGCAAAAGCGTCTGCGTCGCTGTGTCGGTCATGCCATTATTGATTACCGCATGATCGAGGAAGGTGACAAGGTAATGGTGTGCCTTTCCGGCGGTAAGGACAGCTACACGATGCTGGAGATCCTGCGCAACCTTCAGCGTAACGCGCCGGTGAGTTTTTCTCTGGTCGCGGTCAATCTGGATCAGAAGCAGCCGGGTTTTCCTGAACATGTCCTGCCCGAATATCTGGAAAAACTCGGGGTGGACTATCATATCCTGGAGCGTGATACCTACTCGGTGGTCAAGGAGAAAACCCCGGAAGGCAAGACCACCTGTTCGCTTTGCTCGAGGCTGAGGCGCGGTTCCCTGTATGGCTTTGCCGAACAGATTGGCGCCAACAAGGTGGCGTTGGGGCATCATCGGGAAGACATTCTGGAAACCCTGTTTCTTAACATGTTCTTTGGTGGCAGCCTGAAAGCCATGCCA
Organism: Halomonas sp. BLK-85; assembly: GCF_044792155.1. Taxonomy (NCBI): domain Bacteria; kingdom Pseudomonadati; phylum Pseudomonadota; class Gammaproteobacteria; order Oceanospirillales; family Halomonadaceae; genus Halomonas; species Halomonas sp. BLK-85. Next base: position 2,609,678 of record NZ_CP087731.1, on the reverse strand, counting down.
CCCAAGCTGTTATCAGATGATGGCAAGAATATCGTTATTCGCCCTCTTGCTTACTGCAAGGAAGCGGACATTGCCGAGTTTGCCAGTCAGATGGCCTTTCCGATCATTCCCTGCAATCTGTGTGGCTCGCAGCCCAACCTGCAGCGCCAGGTGGTCAAGGAAATGCTGGCAGAGTGGAATAAAAAGCACCCCGGGCGGCTGGAAAGCATGTTCAGGGCGGTAACCAATGTTGCCCCGTCCCAACTGGCGGATCGTCAACTGTTTGATTTTGCCGGTCTTGAAGCCAAGCAGGCCGACCTGATGGCCGACCGTATCCAGGCGTTTGAGGTCGGTTCCTGAGGGTTATCCGGCGTCTTCGATGTCTTCTTCGGCCAGGGTCAGCAGCAGCGGCATATCGAGAATGTTCACTTCCCGGCCGGAAACGGCGACGACCCCCTGGTTCTGGAAACGGCTGAGTATGCGACTGACGGTTTCCACCGCAAGCCCCAGGTAATTGCCGATATCTGCCCGAGACATGGAAAGCCGGAAGCTGTAGGGGGAATAGCCACGGCGCCGGAAGCGCTCGGACAGCGTGATCAGGAACGTCGCCAGGCGCTGATCGGCGGTCTTGCGCGAGAGCAGTCGCATCATGCGCCGGTCATCGCGCAGCTCCTTGCTCATGCTGCGGTACAGCTGACCTCGCAATTCCGGCAATTCGGCCGCGAGCAACTCCAGGCGGTCAAAAGGGATCTCGCAGACCGTGGTGGTTTCCAGCGCGACCACGCTGCCCGGATAGTGCTGTTCATCAATCCCGTCCAGCCCGGCCAGTTCGCTGGGCAGATAGAAATTGGTCAGCTGGTCGGTGCCGCCACCTTCGGTGGTCAGCTGTTTAAGGCTGCCGGAACGCACGGCAAACACGCTGGTGAAGCGGTCTCCCTGACGAAACAGGGGCTCGCCTTTTTTCAACGGCGCACGCCGACGGATGATGGCATCAAACTGGCTCATGTCATCCAGCTCAAGGGCCAGGGGCAGGCATAGCGAGCTGAGACTGCATGTCTGGCAGCGCGCCTCATTGAGCCGGGCTCGCCGACGGGTCATGGGTTCCGGCATGGGCTCCTCCTTGGAAAGATAGCGCTTTCATTATGAAAGCAAGAGCCCATGCCGACAAGCCTAAACAATCCGCGAATATCGCTGAGTGGTATCGTCGGGTAGATGTGCGTCAAAGGCCATGGCCAGGTGACGGATCAGCAACCGACCGATGGGTGTGGCGCGAAGCAGGTCGCCTTCCTGTTCCATCAGGCCATCGTGCAGCGGGCCCTGTAGACGCGCCAGGGTAGTAGCAAAGTAACGCGGCGCATCAATGTTCCAGCGTTTGCTCACCTCGGCCAGGTCGATCTGCATATCGCACATCAGGCGTTCGATCACGTCCCGGCGAATCAGGTCATCGGTGTTCAGGCGTAAACCCTTGACCGTGGCCAGCTGGCCACTGTCCAGCGCTTGCTCATAGCTTGCCAGGTCCGTCGGGTTCTGGGCGTAGACATCATTGACCCGCGAAATGGCTGATACGCCCAGACCTACCAGGTCACACTGGGCATGGCTTGAATAACCCTGGAAGTTGCGCTGCAGGCTGCCTTCACGTTGCGCCACGGCCAGGCTGTCATCGGGGCGGGCAAAGTGATCCATACCGATATGCACATAGCCTGCGCTGGTCAGCATATCAATGGTGGTATGCAGGATATCCAGCTTCTCTTCGGCGCTTGGCAGGTCACTTTCATTGATGCGCCGCTGCGGTGCAAAGCGTTGAGGCATGTGGGCATAATTGAATACCGATAGGCGTGCCGGGTTAAGATCTATCACCTGGCGCAGGGTATCGGCAAACCCCGCCTGGCTCTGATGTGGCAGGCCGTAGATGAGATCAAGGTTCAGCGAGCGAAAGCCAAGGCGGTGGGCTTCCTCCATCAGGGTTTCCGTCAGCACGCGAGGCTGGACGCGGTTGATGGCTTTCTGTACCACAGGATCAAGGTCCTGCACGCCCAGGCTGATGCGGTTGAAGCCGAGTGATTGCAGGTGGCGCAGGGTGAATACATCCGCCTCGCGGGGGTCGATCTCGATGGCGTAGTCGCGGCTTGGCGAGGATGACAGGCCAAAGCGCGCATCCAGACGATCAATGACGTCGCTCATCTGGCTCAGGGTCAGAAATGTGGGCGTACCGCCGCCCCAGTGCAGCTGTTCAACGTTGCGGGTGGTATCCAGGTGCTGCGAGGTTAGCACCATCTCCCGGTCCAGGCGTGACAGGTAAGGCTCGGCCAGCGCGGTGTTCTTGGTAGCAATCTTGTTGCAGGCGCAATAGAAGCAGATCTTGCGGCAAAAAGGCACGTGTACATAAAGCGACAGCGGCTTTCGAGTGGCGTTGCTGCGTTCCAGCGCGGCGGTGAAATCATCGGCGCCAAACTGATCGTGAAACGACAGCGCCGTGGGGTAGGAAGTATAGCGCGGTCCGCTTTTATCGTAGCGGCGCAAGAGCGCTTCATCCCAGCCCGGGTTAGTGGGCGTTGCCGCTCTGTCAGCGGTTGAGGTAGCAGCGAGAGCGTGAACGGCCATGACGAAACTCCATTACCAGGAAAACAGGGATTAAACCCCATCCTACTCCTGGTGAGTCCGGTAAGAATTGAGCTGCGTCAAGGAAGCACGCGTGTCGTTGGAAAGCCGGTAAGGGCGGGTCAGCCAAGGCAAGGTGGAGGCCCCTGTCGGTTGTATGACCCGGGCGTTCAGTAGCTATGGGATACCGCCAGGTCATAAAGCTGCCACAGCGCAAACGCGATGATGCTAAGGGCGGCGATACTGCGCGTAGTGGGATGACGAATCAGCCCGCTCAGCTGTCGTGCGGCAATCCCGGTCGCCAGCAGGGCGGGCAGGGTGCCCAGGCCAAAGGCGCCCATCAGCAAGGCTCCTTCCAGCGGGTCGGCAATCGCCAGGCTCCAGGCCAGCATGGAATAGACCAGGCCGCAGGGTAGCCAGCCCCATACGGCGCCCAGAGCAAAGGCCTGGGGGAGTTTGACCACCGGCATCAAGCGCCGTCCAAAAGGTTCAATATGTTTCCATACGCGCCGCCCGACGGCCTCCACCTTGAGCAGGCCCTTCCACCAGTTGGCGATATATAGCGCCATCAGGATCAGCATGACAGCGGCAAAGGCCTGTAGCGCCATGCCGGCACTGGGAGACAGCGAAAGCAGGGTGCCCAGCGCTGCCACGCTGGCACCGGCGATCATGTAGCTCAGAATGCGGCCCAGGTTGTAGCTTAATAAAAGCCCGCCCAGGCGAGCCGGCTGGCGCATGCTGGGAGGAACGGCAAAGGTCAGGGCGCTCATGATACCGCCACACATGCCAATGCAGTGAGCGCCTCCCATCAAGCCAAAAATGAAGGCTGCCAGCATGGGGGGCAGGTCAAAGCCTGTCGGGTTCATGGTTGTTCACTGTCGTTGGGTGGCTTGCGGCTGGCGCTTTTTTTCTCGCGTGCCTGCTGGCGGCGCTGGCGTTCTTCCTGAGACAGGTCGTTCTCATCCTCATCAAACAGGATGCGGTGGGCCGGGCCCTCAAGGTCGTCAAACTGTTCATGCTTGACCGCCCAGAAAAATGCCCAGACGGCCAGCCCGAGAAGAATAAGCGACAGTGGGATAAGCAGATAGAGAATGGTCATGCGGATACCGGTTTGGGAGTAGGGGTTACAGCAGGCGTTGGCCGGCGGCTTTTCCAGCGGCTCAGGCGCAGCGCATTGCCCACCACTATCAGCGAGCTGAATGACATGCCCAGCGCTGCCAGCCAGGGCGGCACCCATCCAAGGGCGGCCAGCGGCAGGGCCGTAAAGTTGTAACACACTGACCAGATCATGTTCTGGCGCATGATACGCCGGGTCGCCCGCGAGATGTCAACGGCATCGGCAATGCGCAACAGGCGCGGATTAAGCAGCACCGCATCCGCGCGAGTGCGAGCCAGGTCGGTCGCGCCGTTCATGGCAATGGCCACATCCGCGCCGGCCAGCACCGGAACATCATTGATGCCGTCGCCCACCATGACGACGCATTCGCCTTTTTCCTGCAAGGCCTGAAGGTGAGCAAGCTTGCCTTCCGGGCTGGCGCCGGCCTGCCAGGACGCGATGCCAAGCTGTTCGGCAAGCTCCTTGACCGTTGCGGTCGTGTCGCCGGATAGTAGCTCGACGGCAATACCGTTGGCTTTCAGGGCGGCAATGGTCTCCCCGGCATCATCGCGCACGCCGTCATACAGGCGGAACCAGGCTCTGGGCATAGCGTTTTCGCTGAGCAACAGCCATTGGCCCGGGCCGGGAGCGATTGGCGTGGCCTCCTGGCAGGCAAAGGCGGGCTTGCCCAGCCGCCATAGCGCGCCCTCAATGGCGCCTTCAAGCCCCTGGCCGGTGAGGCTGCGCAGACCAGTCGCCTGCAGGGTCGCATTCCGGTAAGGGCGAAACGCGCGCGCAATCGGGTGTTCGGAGCGTGACTCCAGAGCAGCGGCAATCGCTCTGGCGCGCTCAGCATCCAGATCGCTGCTGCACAGGCGCGTCTCGGTCAGCTGCATCTCGCCGCGGGTCAGGGTGCCGGTCTTGTCAAAAATCACCCGGGTGGCACTGGAGAGCGACTCGAGGGCATCCGCACGGGTAATCAGCACGCCACGTTGACGCAGTTGGCCGTGCCCGGCGGTCAGGGCGGTGGGCGTGGCCAGGGCCAGGGCGCATGGGCAGGTAACCACCAGCACGGACAGCATCACCCAGAGTACCCGTGTGGGGTCGATCCACCACCAGACGGCGGTGACGCAGACGGTGACCACCAGCAGGCGAAGAACAAACAGATGTGCCATACGGGCGGCCATCTGGGCCAGGCGTGGACGGCTGGCAAAGGCGCGGTCGGTCAGGTCGACAATACTGGCCACACGGGCATCGTTGCCGGCGTGAGTGACGCGCATGATCAAGGGGTTTTCCATGTTCTGGCTGCCGCCGACAATGCGTTCGCCTGTCTGGCGGGTTACCGGCAGGTATTCACCGGTCAGCATGGATTCATCCAGGCTGGAGTCGCCTTCTTCAATAATACCGTCGGCCGGCACGCCATGGCCGGGTTTGATCAGTACCCGGTCACCTTCGCGCAGTTCGCTGGCGGGTAGAATGCGCTCGCTGCCGTCCGCTTCCAGGCGTGTAGCGGATACGGGTAATACGCTGCTTAGCGCATTGCCGCTCTGGCCGTTACGGCGCCGGGCGCGGGCCTCGATGTAGCGGCTGAACAGCAAAAAGAAGGTAAACATGGCAACCGAGTCAAAATATACCTCGCCAACATCGAAGATGACCGCGTAGGCGCTGGCCGCATAGGCGCAGCCAATCGCCAAGGATACCGGCACATCCATGCCCAGTACGCCGGTGCGCAGATCACGCAGGGCATTCTTGAAAAAAGGCTGAGCGGAGAAAAATACCACCGGAGTGGCCAGGGCAAAGGACAGCCAATGAAACAGCACGTAAAAATCTTCCGACATGCCGTCGGCACCGGCAACATAGATCGGAATGGAAAACATCATCACCTGCATCATGCCAACGGCCGCAATGATCAGGCGGCGCACGTTCATGCGCTCTTCTTTCTGCAGACGTAACTGGGCCTGGTCCGGCTCGTAGGGCTGGGCGGTATAGCCAATCGCTGCCAGTTCAGCCAGCAGCCGGGAAAGCTGGATGATGTCCGGGTTCCAGCTGATGCGTACGCGGTGGTGAGTCAGGTTGACAGCGCTGCTGGTAACCCCTTCCAAGGCGTTGAGGCGGTGTTCAATCAGCCAGGCACAGGCGGCACAGGTGATCCCGTCAACCGCCAGCGTGGCGCGTACCTGGCCTTCATCGCCGTCAGGATGAACGAACTTGGCCTGCAGGCCAGGGTCATCGAATACCTGCCAGGTATCCGCATTGGCCGTCTGACGATCGTCCGGCCGTTCGGGGAGTTCGGTGCGGTAGCGGTAGTAGCTTTCCAGGCCACCCTCGATGATGGCATGGGCGACGGCTTCACAGCCAGGGCAGCAGAGAGGGTGGGAAGTGTCGTCAATCTCGATACACCAGGGTGCCCCGTCGGGCACCGGGTTGCCACAGTGGTAACAGGTGTCGGCCATCAGCTCTCCGAGCGACCGCCAGGACGCAGCTCAATACTGTCTTCAGTCGGGAAGGTGGCTTCGCCAATCAGCCGCCATTCGGCGTCATCCTGTTGACGTTCGGGTTGAATCTGCAAATACCAGCGATGGCGCAGATTGTCCGGGCCTTGTGTGATGTAGCGGCCATTGCGGACATGTTCAAGCACAAAGGTCTGGTCGCGGTCATTTTGAGTGGGGAAGACCAGGCTCAGGTAAAGCTCGTCCGGCCGGACATCACCGCTGAGATCCACCACGATATCGCTGGTCAGCGGATCGAGGCGCATATCCGCCACCAGATTGAGCTCGCGGGCACGCTCCTGTTTGGCAATGACCACGTTGATGGCCTTGCCGTGCTCGTAGTAATCCTCCTGAACCACCATGCCGTCGAAGCTTTTGATCGACACGACGGCAAAGGTGGTGCTGACAATGATTGACGAGAACAGCAGGCCGAGAAGAAACCACGGCCAGAACTGCTTGTACCACGGTGTCACCGGAGTGGATGACATTGCACTATCTCCTGAGTTCGCCAATAAAGCGTGTGTCCCGGTCCAATCGGATGCTGTCATCCCGCTCGGATTCGATCGTTAGCACGATGTCATGGCTGGGCTGTTGAATGGCGTCACCATCGACGGTGACAGTCACCACCTCTGAGCGTGACTCGCCTGCAGGAACACTGATGTTGTGCTGGTCAAGCGTTAGCCCATCCAGGCCGGAAGCGCTTAGCTGGTAGGTATGGTCGCGCTGGTCAAGGTTGCGCACCATCAGGTTGTAGACATTACTAATCTGGCCGTCGCGGGTCACCTGATAAAGATCGTTGCGCTCGCGCTCAGCTTCGAAATTGAGCGGCATGCGATCATTCACTGCCCAGGCAAAGGCACTTACCATCACCAGCAGGGCCGCCAGGTAGCCGATCAGGCGCGGGCGCAGAATGTGGGTAGGCTTGCCTTCCAGGGCATTCTCTGTGGTGTAGCGAATCAGACCACGTGGATAGCCCATTTTGTCCATGACGCTGTCGCAGGCGTCAATGCAGGCAGCGCAGGAAATGCACTCATACTGTAAACCATCGCGGATATCGATACCCGTCGGGCAAACCTGTACGCACAGGTCGCAGTCGATGCAGTCGCCGTGACCTTCTGCTCTGGCCTCTTCATGACTGAGGCTACGCTTACGCCGTCCGCGTGGTTCGCCCCGATTCTCATCATAGGAAACAATCAGTGTATCACGGTCAAACATCACGGACTGAAAGCGTGCATAAGGGCACATGTAGATGCACACCTGCTCGCGCAGCCAGCCAGCATTGAGATAGGTAAAGACCGTAAAGAAACCTACCCAGAAATACGACCAGCCGTGGGCCTGTAATGTTGCCAGATCAGGCATCAGGTCACGGATAGGGGTGAAGTAACCCACAAAGGTGGCGCCCGTCGCAAAGGCAATCAGAAGCCAGATGACATGCTTGAAGGTCTTGCGGCGCAGCTTTTCTCCCGTCAGCGGCTGATTGTCCAGCTTGATACGCTTGTTACGCGGCCCTTCGATGCGATGTTCCAGCCAGATGAACAGAAATGTCCAGACGCTCTGGGGGCAGGTATAGCCACACCAGACGCGCCCGGCGAACACGGTAATAAAAAATAGCCCAAAGGCGCAGATAATCAATAACCATGAAAGCAGGACAAATTCCTGCGGGTAAAAGGTACCAAAAAAGATATGAAATTCCCGGCTGGGCAAATCGAACCAGATGGCCGGTCTGTCGCCGATATTGATCCAGGGTAACAGGAAGAACGCCAGCATCAGCCCCCAGTTGGCGCTGCGTCTGAGTTTCTGGAAGAAGCCTTTTATTTCACGCACATAGATATGTTTTCGTTGCGCGTACATCTCCTGGGTAACGGCTTCACCTTGGGCAGCCTGATGATCGGCTTGCCGAGGGGTTACGTCTTTGCTGGGTATCTTTTCCATGGCAACTTTACTGCTCGAAGAGGCGGGAGACTGGCAGCCGCCTAAAAATGGCGGAACGTGTCTGGGGTTTAGCCACCGTCAGACGCGATCTGACTCACTACTCACTATTCACGACTCACTATTCACGACTCACTACTCGCTATTCACCTGACAGTCTAATCCAGGCGCGGTCAAAAAAGGGTGCGGCTTCAAGCCGCACCCTTCAATATCAACAGCTTAAAGTTCAGATATAGCAATCAATTGCTATCCCTGAGGCTGTAGACATAAGCGGCTACCAGGTGAACGCGTTCTTCACCAATGTAGGCTGTCTGTGACGGCATGTGGCCGTTACGTCCATTGCGCAGCGTCTGGCGAATGGAATCAGCAACCGTCTGGCCCTGCGCCAGGTACAGCCATATATCGTTGGTCAGATTGGGCGCACCCAGACCGGTGTTACCCGTACCCTGAGGGGTGTGGCAGGCAGCACACACTGACATGAAGGTGCTTTCACCCTGTTCGGCCCGTTCAGCGTCATGCTCAAGGTCAGACAGCGACAGAACGTACTGGGTCAGGTTCTCGATGTTGTCTTCCCCCAGCTGCTGCCAGGCAGGCATCAGACCATTTCGCCCGTTGTTCAGTGTTGCCAAGATGTTATCGGGCTCGCCGCCATACAGCCAGTCGTCATCGGTCAGGTTGGGGAAGCCGTAGCCACCTTTGGCGTTAGAGCCATGGCAAACGGCACAGTTATTCTGGTAGATACGCTCGGCAACCTGCATGGCATCGTCATCCTGCGCCAGTTCGGGAATAGGCACTTCCTGATACTGGGCAAAGATGGGCGTGAAGCGCTCCTCTGCGCGAGCAACTTCCTCTTCCCACTGACCTTCCTGCGACCAGCCCAGAACACCGGCAAAATTACCCAGGCCCGGGTAGAGCACCAGATAGCCCAGTGAAAAGATGACAGTACCGACAAACAGCTGAAACCACCACTTGGGCAGTGCGTTATCGTACTCTTCGATGCCATCAGCCGCATGGCCGGTGGTCTCGACATTGCCGTCGGCGTCCGGCTGTTTGTCGGTGCGCCGGTTAGCAAATAGCAGCCAGGCACTAAGTGCAATCGTACCCAATGTAATGACGATGATCCAGGCGCTCCAGAAGCCAGGCAAGGAATCGCCCCATAGATTATTCATGTATTTTTATCTCCCCTGTCGTGGCGGGAATCTGCTTCATCCCCGGATGCCGCAGGCTTGTCACGGGACGGTTGCTCATCGTCATCGGCGAAGGGCAGGTTAGCCGCTTCTTCGAAGTCTGGTTTGCGTCGCTTGGAATAGGCCCACCAGGTGATGCCCAGAAAAGCGATGATCAATATCAGCGTGATGAGGCCGCGAAAAGTTCCCGTATCCATAGCTTAGCGAGTGCCCTCTAGCACGGTTCCCAGTTGTTGTAAGTAGGCGATCAGTGCGGTGATTTCCTGGGTGCCGTTGACCTCGGCCGTCGCGTTGGCGATCTGCTCATCGGTATAGGGAACGCCCAGGCTTTTGAGTGCGCGCATCTTGGCCGGCGTATCCTCGCCATCCAGGCGATTTTCAAACAACCATGGGTAAGCCGGCATAATGGACTCCGGCACAACGTCGCGCGGGTTGTACATGTGCGCACGATGCCAGTCATCGCTGTAACGGCCGCCTACGCGTGCCAGGTCCGGCCCGGTACGTTTGGAGCCCCACAGGAAGTTGTGATCATAGACAGACTCGCCCGCCACGCTGTAGTGGCCGTAGCGCTCGGTTTCAGCGCGGAAGGGGCGAACCATCTGCGAGTGACAGCCGACACAGCCTTCACGGCGGTAGATATCCCGCCCTTCCAGTTCCAGAGCGCTGAGGGGTTCGAGCCCCTCAACCGGTTCAGTGGTCTGTTTCTGAAAGAACAGCGGCACAACCTCGGCCAGGCCGCCAAAACTGATTGCAACCAGAATCAGTACGGCAAGTAGGCCAACGTTCTTTTCAACAATATCGTGTTTCATTGGTCTCGACTTCCCCGGTTAAGCGGCTTGTGGCAACGGCTGCTGGCTGACAGCGTCGCTGCGTTTAACCGTCTGGTAGACATTGAAGGCCATGATCAGCATGCCGGTGACCCAGAACAGACCGCCAATCAGGCGCACGAAGTAGCCCGGCGCACTGGCCTCAACGGCCTCGACGAAGGTATACATCAAGGTGCCGTCAGGATTGATGGCACGCCACATCAGGCCCTGCAGAATACCGTTCACCCACATGGAGGCGATATACAGCACAGTGCCGATGGTCGCCAACCAGAAATGCACGGCAATCAGCTTGACGGACTGCATCTCGGTACGGCCGAACAGGCGCGGGATGAGGTGATACATGGAACCGATGGTGATCATGGCGACCCAGCCAAGCGCGCCGGAGTGCACGTGACCGATAGTCCAGTCAGTGTAGTGCGACAGGGCGTTGACAGTCTTGATCGCCATCATCGGGCCTTCAAAGGTCGACATGCCGTAGAAGGACAGGGCAACCACCAGAAAGCGCAGGGTCGGGTCAGTGCGCAGCTTATGCCAGGCACCCGAGAGGGTCATCATGCCGTTGATCATGCCGCCCCAGGAGGGAGCCAGCAGAATGATCGACATCACCATGCCCAGTGACTGCGCCCAGTTAGGCAGCGCTGTGTAGTGCAGGTGGTGCGGGCCGGCCCACATATAGACCATGATCAGTGCCCAGAAGTGCACGATCGACAGACGGTAGGAATACACCGGACGTTCAGCCTGCTTGGGAACGAAGTAGTACATCATGCCCAGAAAGCCAGCGGTCAGGAAGAAGCCCACGGCGTTATGCCCATACCACCACTGCACCATGGCATCAATGGTGCCCGCATAGATGGAGGTCGAGAACATGGGCGTCACGGGGATAGCCGCATTATTGACAATATGCAGCACCGCTACCGTCAGGATGAAGGCGGCAAAGAACCAGTTCGCCACATAGATATGCGAGGTCTTACGCTGCTTGATGGTCATCAGGAAGACCAGAGCGTAAGTGACCCATACAATGGCGATCAGGATGTTGATCGGCCACTCCAGCTCGGCATATTCCTTGGTTGTGGTATAGCCCAACGGAAGTGACACAACAGCAGACACAATGACTGCCTGCCAACCCCAGAACGTAAAGGCGGCAAGCTTGTCAGAAAACAGTCTCGTCTGACAGGTTCGCTGCACCACGTAGTACGAGGTGGCAAAAAGTGCCGAGCCGCCGAAGGCGAAAATGACGGCATTGGTATGCAGAGGACGCAGGCGCCCAAAGCTGGTCCAAGGTAAGCCAAGGTTCAGTTCCGGCCATACCAGTTGTGCGGCGAGAATGACGCCAAGCGTCATACCTATAATGCCCCACACAACAGTCATGATCGCGAACTGCCGAACTACCTTGTAGTTGTAGGTCGGGTGTTCTAGTGCTGTGCTCATTTCATGTTCCCATCGAACGCGGTTAGGGGGTAACCCAGTGCTATTCTGCCTGGACGCGACCGCCCGCTTGATGACGCAGGTCAAGATCCATTGCAGATTTTAACGCAGCAGGCGCTTAAGCTGAACAAGCCAATTGTTTAAGCTGGCGATATGAGAGTGAATCACATGCTATTTTATGCCCAACAGGGTTATGTTGAAATTAATTTTGATGTCTTTGTGTCCTACCTGCAGACGGGCACCTGTGGACAATTTTACGTGAATAATCATACGCCCGTCACCCTGCAGGGGCTACCAGAGAAGGGGTGTCTGCTGTTTGCCCATGGTGCCGGTGCTGGTCAGGCATCTGATTTTATGCGGCAATTTGCCACATTGGCGGCGCGGGCGGGTATCCAGTTGATGACATTCGACTTTCGCTATATGCAACGCATGAACAGGGAAGGCCGCCGTCGGCCACCCACAAAAATCAGCCAGCTTGTCACAGAAATGTCAGATTGGTATGCGTCGTTGATAGCGGCGGTGGATGTTCCGGTCTGGGTGGGTGGCAAGTCGATGGGAGGGCGGGTTGCCAGTCTGGTGGCGGCTCAGCGCCAGGTGCCTGGCGTGATCGTGGCGGGGTACCCGTTTCATCCACCGCGCTCTCCCGACAGACTCAGGTTGGCGCACTGGCACCAGGTCTCTGCTCCAAGTCTCATTGTTCAGGGTGAACGTGACCCTTTCGGGCGCCGAGACGAGGTCGCAACCTATACGTTGCCGGCGAATGTGCATATTGAATGGCTTGCCACGGGTGATCATGACTTCAAGCCTTTGCGTGCCAGTGGTTTGCGCCAGGAGGAGCTCATCCAGCAGGCGACGCGTAAGGCGGCAGATTTCATGCTGGCACATCCCAGGAGTAACGGGCGGTGAACTAAAAGAGAAGGGCGCCATCAATGCGGCTCTTTTCAGGCCCGAGTGAAAAAGTTGCCGATTCGTTATTGACTTCCCCCTGTGCTTCGGTAGAATGCAGCGCCACGTGACCAGCGGGTGGTTAGCTCAGTTGGGAGAGCACCAGCCTTACAAGCTGGGGGTCACTGGTTCGAACCCAGTACCACCCACCATGCCCTTACAAAGGCGTCAGATGGCCACGTGGAAACCGCTTTTTGATGTCAGTTATGCGATAGATAGTATGTGGACCGGTAGTTCAGTTGGTTAGAATGCCGGCCTGTCACGCCGGAGGTCGCGAGTTCGAGTCTCGTCCGGTCCGCCATTATCATCACATGATTTTCCTCACTGAAGCGCATTGTTATCGTTATGTGGACCGGTAGTTCAGTTGGTTAGAATGCCGGCCTGTCACGCCGGAGGTCGCGAGTTCGAGTCTCGTCCGGTCCGCCACGATAAACTGATGCTTTATATGCAAGACAAGGCTAGTATAGCCAAGCCCGGGTGGTTAGCTCAGTTGGGAGAGCACCAGCCTTACAAGCTGGGGGTCACTGGTTCGAACCCAGTACCACCCACCATTTTTCTGCCTAGTGGCGATTGATGGATTTTGGATAGGTAAGATTGCACTTATATGTGGACCGGTAGTTCAGTTGGTTAGAATGCCGGCCTGTCACGCCGGAGGTCGCGAGTTCGAGTCTCGTCCGGTCCGCCATTGAGTGATACCAGCCAAGCTGGAAAGATTTTTGAAAACCCGGGTCATCGACCCGGGTTTTTTGCGTTTGTCGATCATGGTATGTCGATCAAAGCACGCTGATAGCAGCCTTGGCGACCTGTACATCCTGGTCGGGTTTGACGCCAGAAATGCCCACAGCGCCGACGACCTGGCCATCAACGATGATCGGCACCCCGCCTGACAGCAAGGCCTGCATGGGTGCAGACAAAAAAGCCGTGCGGCCACCATTGATCATCTCTTCAAACACCTGTGTTTCCTTACGCCCCATGGCGGCACTGCGTGCCTTGTTGGCGGCTACATCGGCAGTGAAGGGCGCAGCGCCGTCAAGGCGGCGCAAGGCCAGCAGGTGGCCGCCATCATCAGTGACCGCCACGGTGATTGCCCAGCTTTCACGTTCGGCTTCCTGTTGGGCAGCATCCAATACCTTGGACACGTCGGCCTGGGTTAAGACAGCTTTGCTTTGCATGGTGGTTTCTCTTGAGTGGGTGATAAATGCATGAATGATCACCAAGGTGGTGATCAAACAATCTGGGATAAACAGGTGGCTGGCCGCACTTAGCCAAGCGCGGCATCAAGTACTTCAATCCAGTGGCGAACCGGTGTCCGATTGGCACTTGCCAGGTGCGTCTGGCAACCGATGTTGGCGGTAACGATCATTTCCGGGTTGCCTGCTTCCAGAGCGTCAAGTTTGTTGTTGCGCAATTCGGTCGCCAGTTCAGGCTGGGTAATGGAATAAGTGCCTGCCGAGCCGCAGCAAAGGTGCGCATCCTGGACCGGCGTCAGTTCAAAACCGAGCCGGGTCAATACGCCTTCTACGGCACCGTTGAGCTTCTGTGCGTGTTGCAGGGTGCAAGGGCAATGGAAGGCCAGGCGTTGGTCTGCCTTGACGCTGAGTTGATCCAGCGGCTCTTCACGCAGCACTTCCACCAGATCTTTTGCCAACTGGCTAATGTGCTCGGCCTTTTCCGCGTATTCCGGATCATCCTTGAGCATTTCACCATATTCTTTAACGAAGGCGCCGCAGCCGCTTGCGGTTTGCACAATGGCTTCGGCGCCCTGTTCCACCTGAGGCCACCAGGCATCAATATTGGCGCGAATGCGTTCCCGTCCATCGTCCTGAGCATTCAGGTGAAAGTCGATAGCGCCGCAGCAACCGGCTTCCGTTGCCGGGGTAATACTGATGCCGAGACGGTCGAGTACCCGGGCAGTGGCTGCATTGGTATTGGGTGATAAGCCGGGCTGCACACAACCTTCGAGCATCAGCATGCGGCGTGAATGGGTCATTGCTGAGGGGCGTGCCCCGGCATCTACGGGTGCGGGAGGCATCTTGTCACGCAGTTTGCCAGGCACCAGGGGCTTGAAGGTCAGGCCCAGCTTGAGCAGAGCAGAAAAGCGCCTGGGTTCCACCAGCATCTTGCGCAGTGCATAGCGTTGGGCGCGTTCAGCGGCAGGACGCGGCACGCGACGTTCAATTTCAGCGCGGCCGATATCCAGCAGTTTGTGATACTCGACGCCAGAGGGGCAGGTGGTTTCGCAATTGCGGCAGGTCAGGCAGCGGTCAAGGTGAAGTCGGGTTTCTTCGGTGACCTGGTCATCATCGTCCTGGCTTTCAAGCAGCTCCTTGATCAGGTAGATGCGCCCGCGCGGGCCATCCCGTTCGTCACCCAGTATCTGGTAGGTCGGGCAGGTTGCATTGCAGAAGCCACAGTGAACGCAGCTGCGTAAGATGCGATCAGCTTCCTGAATATGCGGCTTCTGGCGGTCTGCGTCGGTAAAATGCGTCTGCATGTCAGCTCTCCTGGTTAAAACGCCGCATAAAGACGCCCGGGATTGAAAATGCCGTGGCCGTCCAGCTGTGCTTTCAGCTGACGGTGATACTTTTCGACAACCGGGTTGAGTGGGGTAAAGGGCGCTTGTGCTCCCCCTAAGGCCGCCGGCGTATAGCAGGTGGCGTGGCCACCTGCCTGCTGACAGGCCTTGCGGAGGGTGTCGGCGTCGAGCGAGGTCTTGATAAAACGCTGGCTACCCGCCCAGTCATAGAAAATATCGCGCTCGGCAATATCCAGCGGCAGGGCCGGGGTGTTGGGGGGTAACGACAGTCGCCACAGTGCCTTGTCGTTATTCTGGGTGAAAAAGGCATGTTCCAGATCGCGTAACTCTCGCCACAGATCCGCACTGATTTCTTCGCCACCCAGGCGTTCACGCGTCGCGTTGACGGAGCTTTTGCCGCCCTCGAGGCGAAGAAACAGCTCACCGGCGTGCCAGGCGGCAGCGGTAATCGGCAGCGGTTTGCGGCCGAGCTCCGCCAGTTTATTGAGTGCGTCGTCCAATGGCAGGGACAGTTTAAGGCTATGGCTGGCGGCCGGTTGGGGCAGCACCTTGAAGGAGATATCGGTCAGTACCCCCAGGGTGCCCTGGGCGCCCACCATCAGGCGTGACATATCATAGCCGGCCACGTTTTTCATGACTTCGCCACCAAAGCGCAGCAGCTTGCCTTCCTGATTGATGACCCGCGTGCCGAGAACGAAATCGCGGACCGCGCCTGCCCAGGGTCGGCGCGGCCCGGATAGGCCGGTGGCTACCGCGCCCCCAATGGTGCTGGCAGGCCCAAAGCGCGGTGGCTCAAACGCCAGCATCTGATGATTTTCGGCAAGCCTTTCCTCAAGGTCGCTGATGCGTGTGCCGGCGCGTACCGTGACCACCAGTTCGATGGGGTCGTAGGAGACGATGCCGGTATGTCCGGCCATTTCCAGTGGCTCGCCGTCAACCGGAAGACCATAGAAGCCCCGAGTGTTGGCGCCGACAATACGCAGCGGTGTCCGCTCGGCGTAGGCCCGCCCGACCTGGGCGCAAAGAGCATCAGCAATATCTTGATCGGCGTTCAGCGTGGCGGTTTCAGTCATAATCTTTCCTGCAGGCTCAGAAACGGGGAAGTTCCGGATGCGGAAGCTCGTTGTTATGCACATGCATGGCGCCAAATTCAGCGCAGCGCGCAAGGGTCGGTATGTTCTTGCCAGGGTTGAGAAGCCCGTCAGGGTCAAAAGCCGCTTTCAAGGCATGAAAGAGGCTGATTTCGTCGGCCTGGAACTGGCTGCACATCTGGTTGATCTTTTCACGTCCAACGCCATGTTCACCGGTAATCGAGCCGCCGGCGGCCACGCAGAGTTCAAGAATCTTGCCGCCGACCTCTTCAGCCAGTGCCAGTTCGCCTTCGCGATTGGCATCAAACAGTATCAGAGGGTGCATATTGCCGTCACCGGCATGAAAGACGTTGGCCACTGGCAGACCGCTTTCCTGGGACAGCGCCGCAATACCCTTGAGTACGCGAGGTAGTTCTCGGCGCGGAATGGTACCGTCCATGCAGTAATAATCCGGTGACATGCGCCCCACTGCCGGAAAGGCGTTCTTGCGCCCTGCCCAGAACCTGGCTCTTTCGGCCTCATCCCGGGCCAGCTGAATATTAGTGGCGCCGGCTTCCTCAAGCACCTTTCGAACGGTCTGGCAATCGTCGTCGACATCGGCTTCGACGCCGTCCAGTTCGCACAGCAGTATGGCCTCTGCCTCAACGGGGTACCCTGCCTTGACGAAGTCTTCCGCGGCCTGGATGGCCAGTTTGTCCATCATTTCCAGGCCACCGGGAATAATGCCGGCCGCTATGATGTCGCCGACGGCGCGGCCGGCTTTTTCAACATCATCAAAACTTGCCATCAGCACCTTGGCAGTTTCCGGCTTGGGAAGTAGCTTGACGGTAATCTCGGTGACCACACCGAGCATGCCTTCAGAGCCATTCATCAGCGCCAGCAGGTCAAAGCCAGGGGCGTCCAGCGCCTCAGAGCCCAGCGTCATGCGTTCACCTTCAATGGTGATGATATCGACACGCATGACATTGTGAACGGTCAGGCCATATTTCAGACAGTGTACGCCACCGGCATTTTCAGCGACGTTTCCGCCGATAGAGCAGGCAATCTGGGATGACGGGTCTGGCGCGTAGTAAAGCCCGTAGGGCGCTGCGGCCTCTGAAATCGCCAGGTTACGTACCCCGGGCTGAAGGCGGGCAACCCGGGCATCCGGGTCGATGGCCAGAATCTTCTTGAAGCGCGACATCACCAGCAGAACACCGCGTTCCAGCGGTAAGGCACCACCGGAAAGGCCGGTGCCAGCGCCGCGTGTGACAACCGGTACGCCAAGCGCGTGGCAGCGTTCAAGCAGTGTCTGTACCTGGTCAAGGGTCTCGGGCAAAGCGACCAGCATGGGCAGCACGCGGTAAGCGGCCAGGCCGTCGCATTCGAACGGGTGCAGATCTTCTTCACGGTGCAGTAGCGTCAGTGAGGGCACTGACTGCTGCAGATCCGCGATAATGTCGCTTTTTTCAAAGGACTTCAGTTCACCATCGATACGTTCATCATAAAGAATGTTCATGGCTGCTCCTGAGGGCAAGGAGGGCGTAAGAAAAACGCTTAATTTGATTCTATGAAAAATGTTTTCATAAATCCATCCCTGCAATGAAAAAGCGTTAGCTCAGCCCTTTGCGTGCGTATTCATTGATGCGTCAACGGCCACCTACTTGTAGTAGGGCGTGCGCGGCAGCTTGCCGATACCCGGGTTAAAGCAGTTGGTCGGGTCGAGCCTGCGATAGAAGTCCGCCAGATCCTTCTTGGCCGGGTAAAGGTGACCGACATTGTGCTCGGCGGGGTACTCAGCGCCCCTTTCATCCAGAATCTTCAGCATGGCCTTTTTCAGCGCATCCACATCAGCGCCGCGCCGGAAGATATAGTCCTGGTGAAATACATGACAGAAGAAATGGCCGTAATAAAGCCGATGGACGATATCCTTGGCGATACTTTCCGGGAGTTGCTCGAACCACTCAGGGTCATTACGCGACAGCGCAATATCCAGGGCCAGAATGTCCTCGACATCCTTGTGGTGGATGGTGCGGTAACGTACCGCCGCTCCGGCAGCCGCAAAGCGATGGAGCATGGCGCGCTCGCCTTCATCCGGGGTGCAGCGGAACCAGGCA
This sequence comes from Halomonas sp. BLK-85, assembly GCF_044792155.1. Lineage (NCBI taxonomy): Bacteria > Pseudomonadati > Pseudomonadota > Gammaproteobacteria > Oceanospirillales > Halomonadaceae > Halomonas > Halomonas sp. BLK-85. The sequence continues at coordinate 2,591,480 of NZ_CP087731.1, read as the reverse complement.
TCCTGGCCGAAGCATTCATTCAGAAAATGCTCGGTTTCTTCGCACATATCGCCGTTAACGCGGATGATCAGGTGGTGCTCATAGGCATCCCGCCAGGTGTGCAGGCGCTTGGGCAGCGGGGATGGCAACACGCGGGAGACCGTTTGCAGAACGTGATCCGTAATGGGTTCTGGTAAAAACGGAATCTTGCGAAACAGGCTGTCCACCCGGTTCTTGAGGCGGAAGGCGCCGGGCAGGCGCTGGGTGCCCAGCCACTTGATCAGCAGAAAGCTGTCCTTGCCGTAGCGTTTGGCGACATCAAACAGCTCACGGTGCAGGTATTCGGTGGTAATCGGCAGGCGTGATGCTTCAAGCAGGAAGCGGAAACGGAAATCCGCCAGCTGCTGGGTATCGTTGGTGCCCACATAATAGGTGGTGACATCCTTTTCCTGCTCAAAGGTATCCAGACGCACGGCGAATACCACGACCTTGCCGGCACTGCCGGAAGCACCATGCAGCAGGCGCGGGTCGTTGTTGTAGCGTGCCGCACCGGCTTGGTCGGCGCCACGGATAATAGTCTGATAATCATCGTCCGAGGCCTTGCCGACATCATGGCGCACGCTATCTTCCGGGAAGTCACCCTGCTCAACCCGTGGCAGGATCTCTTCCGGGGTGTCGCCAAGGTCGATACCCAGATCATTGATCAATTCAAGCTCATTGTGCTCATTCACCCGGGCATAGAGGGCCAGTTCGGTATAGGCCGGGCCGCGGCGGCAGAGAGCGCCTCCGGAATTATTGCACACGCCTCCCACCACAGAAGCGCCGATGGAGGTGGACCCAATCACCGAGTGCGGTTCCCGGCCAATGGGTGCCAACTGCTGGCTAAGCTCGAACAGGGTAGCACCCGGCAAGGCGACGACCTGTTTGCCATCCTGCAGAAAGTGCAGACCTTTCAGGCGCATGGTGCTGAGTATCACGGCGGGCCGGCCGTAGTCGTCCTTGGGCGTCGAGCCTTCGGTCAATCCGGTGTTGGCCGCCTGGGGAATGATGACAGCATCATGTTGATGGCAGGCTTTCAGCACCTCCCATAGCGCCAGCAGTGAAGTGGGGTATACCACGGCAGCGGCTTCGCCAGAGCCGGAGCGGTAGCCGATCTGATGTGGGCGCTTGGTGGCGTCATCCGTGGCAATATTGTCACTGCCGGCGGCGGCGGAAAGGTCGTTGATAAGCGTTGATGCGGACATTGGCTGCTCCTGTGTCTGTCGGGTGGCGACAAGCGGTTGCATCGCCATGGACAGTCAATCGTGTCAGATAAGGCGCTGGTATCCTGACGTGTCATGATGGTTTGACAAGGATCCCGGGCGTAAAGTTGTGCAATCACCTGAAGAGGGTGGATGCAACATGCTTTTGAAAACCATTTGTCGTGGTAGCGGCTTGGCGGGAAGCAGGATGCCAGGGGTAGGGGAAGCATCTGCGTTTACATAACGTAATTTAACGTTATCCTTCGCCGGGGTTGCCCCGGCGAAGGTGTCTGCAAATAGTTGGGCGTTATCCTCCCAATACCTGCATAAGCGGATCGCTGAGACTTATAACGTAAAAGCCAATCAATGCGATCACGCCACTCGCCACCAGATAATAGATCGTGGGTATGATGGTTTTGCGAATGGTCGTTCCTTCGCGCCCCAGGAGGCCGACGGTTGCCGATGCAGCCACCACATTGTGAATGGCAATCATGTTACCGGCGGCGGCACCCACTGCCTGCAAAGCCACCATAAACGCCGTTGAAAGCCCCAGCTGATTCGCCACGTTGAATTGGAAGTCTGAAAGCATCAGGTTGGAGACAGTGTTGGAGCCGGCAATGAAGGCCCCCAGTGCACCCACAGCCGGGGCAAAGAAGGGATAGGCTCCCCCGAAGCTGTCGGCCACCAGTTGCGCCATAGCCACGGGCATGGAGACAAGGTCGGAGCCGTTAACGCCGGAGTTGATCAGAATACGTACCATGGGAATGGTAAAAATCAGTACAAAGCCAGCGCCCAGAATGGTCTTGGAGGAGTCGGTGAAAGCATCCTTCAACTCGCCAAGTTTCATGCGGTGCAGCAGAGCGGTCAAAACCACCACCATCAACAGAATGCCGCCGGGAAGATAGAGTGGCTGAATGGCCCCGGAGATACCCGCTTCGCCGAGAATATTGCTCCACCCGAAGCTCAATGACTGAAGGGCTTCACGGAAAGGATCGATCACCCGTGATGCGACCAGGATGATGGCCAGCAGGCCGTAGGGAACCCAGCCCATAAAGGTGGAGACAGGCGCCTTGCCGGCAATGTCATCCATCTTGATTTCCAGCTTGCCAATCCACTCATCGGGCCAGGACTTGGACTCGGGAAAGTCCCAGGTGTCTTTTGGCAGCAGAAAGCCGCGTCGTGCAGCGGGAACAACAATAGCCAGGCCGACCATGGCGCCAATCATCGACGGGAACTCCGGCCCCAGGAAAACCCCTGCCAGCATATAGGGGACGACGAAGGAAACGCCTGCAAACAATGCAAAGGGTGTGATGGAAAGGCCTTCTTTCCAGGAGCGATTGGCGCCGAAGAAACGCACCATGATGATCACCATCAACAGCGGCATCAGAGCACCGACAAGCCCGTGAACAATCGCCACTTCGCTGACGATCAGTCGGAAGTACTCCATCCAGGTGGCATCACCTGTGGTCAGTGTTTCAGTGATGCCGTCACGGTCAATACCCCCTGTGACACCAACGACAATGGGTGTGCCCACGGCGCCAAAAGAGACCGGCGTGGACTGGATCATCATGCCCACCACAACGGCCGCAAGAGCCGGGAAGCCGATTGCCACAAGTAGTGGTGCAGCAACCGCTGCGGGGGTGCCGAAACCGGATGCCCCTTCGATAAAGCAGCCGAACAGCCAGGCAACAATGATCGCCTGAACGCGGCGGTCAGGACTGATACCCGAAAAACCCTTACGGATCGCCGTAATACCACCTGAATGCTTCAAGGTATTGAGGAGCAGAATGGCCCCAAAAATAATCCAGAGTATCGAGATTGTCAGGATCAACCCTTGGAAGGTTGAGGCCATTACCCGAGAAAATGTCATATCCCAGGCAAGCAGGCCGATCAGTGCAGTGACCACAAAAACAATCGGCATGGCCGTTTTGGCCGCCATTCGTAATCCGATCAACAACACACCTGCGAGTACCAAGGGCACGAAGGCAAGTAATGCAAGTATTGTGTCATTCATGGGAGGCATTTCCCCTGTTATTAATAATGATATGCTCCGCCGATGAGCAACTGCAAAAGCAGTTGTCATAACGGCAGCAAAGATACGTAGTCAGCCACCGTATGGCTATTGTTGGTTAATTGGTCATACCAATATGTGAGGGGTTTTTACCGGCCCGAAAATCACCAACTGATTTCTAAAATATTGTTTATAAATGGAATATGCGCAAGCTTTGCGCGGGGGACAGGCCAGGTTTATTAGACTAATAGACAATTTTTAGAGATTCGACACTTCCAAGATCAAACAAAAGGATTCAACAATGGCGCGTATTCTCTATGACCTTTACGGTCGCGATGAGCAACTACGTTTTTCCCCCTATTGCTGGCGTGTAAGGATGGCGCTGGCCCATAAGGGGCTGGATGTCGAACTGAAACCCTGGCGCTTTCAGCAAAAAGACGCCATTGCCTTTGCCAACACCGATAAGGTGCCGGTGCTCTGTGATGGCGATCAGGTTGTTGCCGATAGCTTCGCGATCATGGGATATCTTGATGATGCCTACCCGGACACGCCATCCGTGCTCGGGAACGGTGCCAGCTATCAGCGTGCGCTGCTTTTCAGTCACTATGTCGACCGCCAGGTGTCGCCAGCACTGTTGCGTATTGTCGCTCTGGATCTGCTGGCGGCGATTCATCCGGACGACCGGAATTATTTTCGTTCTACGCGTGAAGCCCGCTTTGGTTGCACCCTGGAGGAGTTTCATTCACCCGAACAGGGCCAGTCATTACTGCATAAAGCCCTGGCGCCGGTAAGGGCAGTATTACGCACCAGTCCATTTCTGGATGGAGAGACGCCCGGCGGCGCCGATTACCTGCTGTTTGGCAGTATCATGTGGGCAAACGTCGTCTCCCTTCAGGCACCGGTCATAGAGGAAGCCATGATTGATGACTGGTTCAGGCGCTTGTGTGCTTTCTATGATGGCATGGGAAATCATGCACTTACGGTGCGTAACCTGGTTGATAAACAGGGAGCATGACAGTTCTTAAGAGAAGTTATGTTGCACTGCACAAAAATGCCTGCTAGCTTGATGGATAGCAGAGGCCACTGCATGAACCTTGCAGCGTAGAGATTGATAATGACCGGAGGGTTGTTGCTCATCGCTGCTCATTCATTGCCGATTTATTGTCATAACGTTTTAGACAGCCGATCCAAAAACGTTGCGGAGGAAGTATGAATAAAGCTACCGAAAAGACCACCCAGCAGGTTGAATCCATCTTAGTTGCGCCCATGCGCGCCTATGCTTCCAAGACGCTCGATTATTGCGACCAGATGCTAAGCGCCCAGGTGGATGCAGCACGTGCCTACAGCGACTTCTCAGTTGCCCAGATGCGCACCTGGCTTGACGTCAAGGATGCCGACAGTATGAAGAAGGCCGCCGAGAGTCAGCAAAAGGCATCAGCTGACCTGATGGAACGCTTTAAAGGCGACGCAGAAAAAATGAATGCTCTCAGCAAGCGCTATCTGCAGGACAGCCAGAAACTGGCTGAAGACAGCCTGAAAAGCGTGACTGAGGCAACACAGAAAGCTGCCAGCTAATTTTTACTGGCAACAACAGCCCCGCTGGACAGCCTGCGCTGCCAGCGGGATTTTTTTGTCCGTGGGCCCACCAAGATGGCAAGTATCGGCCTGGGGCAGGTAATATAACGGCCTTGCAAAGGAGATTGATATGCAGGGCGTTCAGCAATCGCAGACCACCGGCAAGCAAGGCAAATATCGTCATGAGGATATTTATCGATCAATCAGTGATGCCATTATTGAGCACCGCCTGAAGCCAGGCGCGCGTCTGCGTGAAGATGCATTAGCGGATGTGTTCAGTGTCAGTCGCACCGGGATTCGCAAGATCCTGCAACGCCTGGCACTGGAGCAGTTGGTCACCATTACCCCCCATCGCGGTGCCAGTGTGACGCGACCTAGTGCCGATGATGCCAAGGATATATTTGATGCCCGCCAACTGGTTGAATGCGGCCTGATGCCGGATGTGGCACGTTGTATGCGCGCCGCTGAGGCAGCCGAACTACGCGAGATGGCAAGCCAGGAGCGACAGGCACTGCGTGATGGGCAGCAGAGCACGGCGATTCGCCTTTCCGCTGACTTCCATGTTCGTCTGGCGCAACTTTCCGGCAACGAGGTACTGGCGGATTTTGTTGAACGCCTGTGTTCACGCTCCTCCCTGATTCTGGCCGTATATGGCAACCCGGGCCATCTGGGGTGTGAATCCCACGATCATGATGAGTTGATCCGCTTTCTGGAGAAAGGCGATGGAGAGCGTGCCAAGGCGTTTATGAGCCGTCACCTTAAAACCATCGAATCGTCGCTTTCGATTGTTGAAGAAGACAACAGCACCCCCGACCTGCGTCAGGTATTTGGCGTTTAACCACGAATGTGACAAACACAGACACCTACGAGAACGCCCGGCTGCAGCCGGGCGTTTCTGTTGATATACGCAGGGCAGGCGTCAGGAATTGTTGTTAGATCAATATGATGTTCAATCGAAACCGGCACGGCACAGGCTGCGTCGCCACGCAGTGATCCTGGCGCTGCAATTCTGTGTGCCTCCTCGCCGATGGTTTGCGTCATATCGTCAGTAGTATTGGATTGATGATGCGTAGTTTCATAAATATCCAGTACGATAAATATTAATATTGTATACAAAATTGCTGCTATATTGGTGCTGCTCAATCTGGTGATATCTTCCCTTGGGAAGCTGTCATATCCTTAATCCAATCGGTGAGAGTGTTCTATGCCTGTAGATACCCTGTCGGGATACCCGCGTGATCTTGTCGGCTACGGTCGACAGCCTCCTCAGGCCAGCTGGCCTGGCAACGCCCGCATTGCCGTTCAGTTTGTGCTCAACTATGAGGAAGGCGGCGAAAACTGTGTGTTGCATGGTGATCCGGGGTCAGAGCAGTTTCTGTCCGAGATTATCGGCGCGCAGAGTTATCCTGATCGCCACCTGAGCATGGAGTCCATCTACGAGTATGGTTCTCGAGCCGGGGTCTGGCGGATTTTGCGCGAGTTTGAAAAACGCGATCTGCCGCTCACTGTCTTTGGCGTTGCCATGGCGCTGGAGCGTCATCCAGATGTCGCCATGGCGTTCAGGGAACTGGGGCATGAAATTGCCTGCCACGGCTATCGCTGGATTCACTATCAGGAAGTGCCTGAAGCGGTTGAACGTGACCATCTGCACAAGGCGATGGCTATCTTCCAGAAACTCTATGGCGAAAAGCCCGAGGGCTGGTATACCGGGCGGGATAGCCCGAATACCCGCCGCTTGATTGTGGATGAGGGGGGCTTTCTCTACGATAGCGATTACTACGGTGACGACCTGCCATTCTGGACGCAGGTGACGGACAGCCAGGGGCGCGAGCATGACCATCTGATTGTGCCCTACACCCTGGATACCAACGATATGCGCTTTGCAGCTCCTCAGGGATTTAATACCGCCGAGCACTTTTTTACCTACCTGCGCGATGCCTTTGATGTGCTCTATGCGGAAGGTGGTGAGTCGCCCAAGATGCTCTCGGTAGGCATGCACTGCCGCCTGCTTGGGCGCCCCGGGCGTTTCCGCGCATTGCAGCGTTTTCTGGATTACATCGAAGCCCATGACCATGTCTGGGTTGCCCGTCGTGTCGACATCGCCCGTCACTGGGCTGAACACCATCCTGCGCCTAATCGTTAAAGGTCCATCATGCACCCATCACCTTATTATGCGCCCCAGGGTGGGCATCCACCGCAAACGCAACTGACCGCTGACCGGGCGGTGTTTACTGAGGCTTATGCGCTGATTCCCAAGGGCGTCATGCGCGATATTGTCACCAGCCACCTGCCTTTCTGGGATAAAACCCGCCTTTGGGTGCTGGCTCGACCGCTGTCCGGTTTTGCGGAAACCTTTTCACAATACATTATGGAAGTGCAGCCTGAAGGAGGTAGCCAAAAGCCTGAGCAGGACCCCAGGGCCGAGGGCGTGCTGTTTGTCGTGGAAGGGGAGCTGACGCTGTCGCTGGAGGGTAATCGGCATCTGATGCAGCCCGGCGGCTATGCGTTTATCCCTCCCGGCAGCCGCTGGCAGGTGCGCAATGCGTCAGCCGCACCGGTACGTTTTCACTGGATACGCAAAGCCTACGCCTTTGTGGATGGCCTGGAGGTGCCTGACCCCTTTGTCACCAATGAGCAGACGATCACGCCGATTGAAATGCCCGGCACACAAGGGCGCTGGGCAACCACGCGCTTTGTCGATCCTGCTGACGTTCGCCATGATATGCATGTCAATATCGTCACCTTTCAGCCCGGTGGCGTCATTCCTTTTGACGAGACCCATGTGATGGAGCATGGCCTTTATGTATTGCAGGGCAAGGCGGTCTACCACCTCAATCAGCAGTGGGTGGAAGTTGAAGCGGGCGATTTCATGTGGCTGCGAGCCTTCTGCCCCCAGGCCTGCTATGCCGGTGGCCCGGGCCCGTTTCGTTACCTGCTCTACAAGGACGTTAACCGCCACGCAGCGCTAACGCTTTAGGATAGAATTTCATGCTTGAACTGATTGCTGACCCCTTGACCGCAGAAGCATTTGCCCCTTTTGGCGAAGTCATCGATGCCCGTACGTCTGCGTCATTTCCCATCAATGCCGGCCGTACCCGGCGCCATCACGATCTGGCAACGGTGCAGACCCTGGGGAAAAATGCCCGCCCCCTGATCAGTCTCTTTGTCAGCCAGCCGGTGACCCTGCCACTGGAGCTGACGTTTCTTGAGCGCCATCCTCTTGGCAGTCAGGCCTTTATGCCGCTTCACGAAGAGCGCTTCATGGTTGTGGTGGCGCCCCCCGGAGAGAGCATTGACCCAGCCGATGTTCGCGCTTTTGTGACCGACGGCCGTCAGGGCGTGAACTACCGGGCGGGCACCTGGCATGCCATTCAGTCGGTGCTTGATCGGGAAGGCGAGTTTCTGGTGGTTGACCGGGGCGGTGAGGGTGATAATTGCGATGAGTATCCTTTGGCCATGCGGGTCAGGTTGGCGGGGGAATAACGTCATTATCGAAACCGTCATCTTGATGGCGCTACAATGCTAAGCTTGCATACGGCGGTTCGCAGCCTGAACGCGTGATGACGATTTCAGGCGCATATTCTGGTCAGTTTATCCGCGTAACCCGGGAGCTTTATGAACGCACTGCATCATTCCTCCATTCGTCGCACCAAGATTGTTGCCACCCTGGGGCCCGCCAGTGATCGCGAAGGGGTGCTGGAGGCCATGCTGGCAGCGGGGGTGGATGTGGTGCGGCTGAATTTCTCCCATGGCAGCCCGGAAGACCATCAGCGCCGCTTGCAGGCGGTACGTGATACTGCCGCCCGCCTGGGTCGTAGCGTTGCCGCACTGGGCGATTTGCAGGGGCCGAAGATTCGCATCGCGCGTTTTAAGGACGGTGCAGTCGTGCTTAAGGAAGGCCAGCCCTTTATCCTCGATATGGCACTCGACAGCGATGCAGGCGATGCTCAGCGGGTGGGCTGTGACTACAAGACACTGGCGGACGATGTCAGTACCGGCGACCGTTTGCTGCTGGATGATGGTCGCTTGGTCCTCGATGTGACTGGGGTCGAAGGTAAGCAAGTACTTACCCGGGTTGTCGTCGGTGGCAAGCTTTCCAATAACAAGGGCATCAACAAGCAGGGGGGTGGTCTGTCAGCCCCCGCGCTGACCGATAAAGACAAGCAGGATCTGAAAACCGCCGTGGCCATCGGCGTCGATTATCTGGCTGTTTCCTTTCCCCGCTCGGCACAGGATATGTTCGAAGCGCGTGAGCTGCTGGGCGAGGCAGGTGCTGACATTGGTCTGATCGCCAAGATGGAGCGGGCAGAGGCTGTGATGGATGAAGCCACCATGGACGGGATTATTGACGCGTCTGAGGCGGTCATGGTGGCACGTGGTGATCTGGGCGTTGAAATTGGCGATGCCCAGCTGGTGGGGATTCAGAAACGGCTTATCAAACGTGCCCGCAGCCTGAATCGTGCCGTCATCACGGCGACCCAGATGATGGAAAGCATGATCAGCGCATCGATGCCTACTCGTGCTGAAGTCTTTGATGTGGCCAATGCCGTGCTGGACAGCAGTGACGCCGTCATGCTGTCGGCTGAAACCGCTGCGGGTGATTACCCGGTGGAAACCGTCACTGCCATGGCGCGAGTCTGCCTGGGCGCCGAGCGGGAAAAAATGGCTCAGGAATCCGGGCACCGCATCCATGAAGGTTTCATGCGCGCGGACGAGACCATAGCGCTCTCCGCCATGTATGCGGCCAACCACATGCAGGGGGTCACCGCCATAGCCTGCATGACCGCCTCGGGTTATACGCCGTTGATTGCCTCGAGGATCCGTTCGGGATTACCGATTGTCGGGCTGGCGCACAACCCGATTGCCCAACGCCGTATGGCACTGTATCGCGGCGTGGTGTCGCTACCGTTTGATACTTCTGGCATGCAAGCCACCGAGCTGAATGATCGCGCTCTGTCGTTGTTGGTGGCACAGGGCATTGTCGCCCCCGGTGATCATGTGATTCTGACCCGTGGCGATCATATGAATGCCCATGGCGGCACCAACACCATGAAGGTGATGTCCATTACCCAACAGCATCTGGGGAGGGAGTGATTCATGCGCGGTCTCGTGACGGTTTCCTGCCTGTGGCTGGCAACCCTGTGTTTGCCTGTCAGCGTACAGGCACAGTCAGCGCCGCCGGTGGTGGCCGCCGCATCGGATCTGCAGTTTGCCCTGACCGAAGCCGCCGAGCGTTTCGAACAGCAGACGGGCCATGCCCTGCGGCTCAACTTTGGTTCTTCCGGTAACTTCCGACGCCAGATTGCCCAGGGGGCGCCTTTCGAGCTTTACCTTTCCGCTGATGAATCCTATGTGCTGGCGCTCAACCAGGAAGGCCATGTGCAGAATGAAGGGGTTATCTATGCGGTGGGTCGCCTGGCCTGGCTGCAGAACCCCGGTGCAGCAGAGCTTGATGAAGACGATCCTCTGGGCGCCGTTGAGCAGGCGCTGGCCGCTCACCAGTCGGGCGAGCGCCAGCGGATCGCCCTGGCCAACCCGGAGCATGCCCCTTATGGCGTCGCCGCCATGGAGACACTGAAGCATGCCGGGCTGTGGGAGGCGACAGCCGACCTGCAGGTTCTTGGGGAGAACGTGTCACAGGCGGCGCAATATGCCCTTTCCGACGACGTCAGTGGTGGCCTGGTGGCCTATTCCCTGGCACTGGCGCCTGCACTTGACGCGCGCAGTGAGTCCCTGCTGATTCCTGAGAGCTGGCACAACCCGCTGCGCCAACGCATGGTGCTGACAAACCAGGCCGGTGAGGTGGCCGAGCAGTTCTATCAATGGCTTCAGCAGGACACCGGGCGGGCAATATTGAGCGACTATGGTTTTGTTGTGCCGCAATGATGGACTGGGCCGCGCTATCCATTTCCCTGCGTCTGGCTGTGCTGACCTGCCTGATTCTGCTGCCTTTGGGCATCTGGGCCGGTCGGGCACTGGCCTATGCGCGTTTCAAGGGGCGCGGTTTTTTTGAGGCCCTGGTGGCCTTGCCTCTGGTGTTGCCGCCGACGGTACTGGGGTTCTATCTGCTGACGGCATTCAGCCGCGATGCGCCCTTTGGCGCTTTCTGGGCCAGCGTGTTTGGCAGCGGTCTGAACTTTACCTTTACAGGTATTCTCCTGGCTTCCCTGGTCGCCAACCTGCCTTTTGCCATCCAGCCGATCCAGCGCGCCTTTGAAAGTATTCCTGCCAATCTGCGCGAAGCGGCCTGGTGCAGTGGACTGTCTCCCTGGCAAACGCTATGGCGGATCGAGCTGCCGCTGGTGTGGCCGGGCGTGCTGTCTGCCTTTGCACTGACCTTTGCGCATACCCTGGGTGAGTTCGGGGTTGTTCTGATGGTGGGCGGCGCCATTGATGCTGAAACGCGTACCCTGGCGATTGCCATCTATGACCGGATGCAGGCGTTTGACGAGGCCGCGGCCGCCTTGATGTCCGCTGTACTGCTAAGCGTTTCCTTTATCACCATTGGCGTGGTGTATGGTCTTGCCGGGCGGCGCAGGAGGGTGCATGGCTAAATTAACGCTTCAGCTTGCCCAGGCTGGGCCGATTCCCTTGCAGGCTAAATTTGCCTGCCAGAGTGGCGAACTGTTGGCGCTGGTCGGCCCTTCCGGCAGTGGAAAAACTACCTTGCTGCGGGCTATTGCCGGTCTTTATCAGCCCGCTAAGGGGGTTATCCGCTGTGGAGAAACATGCTGGTTTGATGCTCAGCGTAAATACTCACTTAGGCCACAGCAGCGCCGTGTGGGGATAGTATTTCAGGATTATGCGCTTTTTCCTCACCTGAATGCGCGGGATAATATTGCCATACCGTTACGCCATCTACCCCGGCCTGCCCAGGCTCATCGCGCGGAAGAGTGGCTGGCGCGGGTCAAGCTCGAAGGCCTGGGGGGACGGTTTCCCCATCAGCTTTCGGGCGGCCAGCGTCAGCGGGTTGCGCTGGCGCGCGCCCTGGCCCGGGAACCTGAAGTGCTGCTGCTGGATGAGCCTTTTTCTGCCGTCGACCAGGTCACTCGCCGTCGTCTGCAGCGCGAACTGGTGCTGCTCCGTCAGCAGATAGCCATTCCCATTGTGCTGGTCACCCACGACCTGATCGAGGCAGCGGCCCTGGCTGATACCCTGTGCGTATTACATAATGGCACTACCCTGCAAAGTGGCCCGCCGGAGACGCTGTTTCGACGTCCGGCATCGCCTGGCGTAGCCAGGCTGCTGGACCGACATAACCTGTTTCGCGCCACACTGAGGTGTCATCAGGGCCGTTACTGCCTTGAGTGGGGGCGCTTTCAGCTTGAAGTAAGTGCCGAAGTACAAGCCCAGCTGCAAGGCTACAGGATAGGTGACAGGCTGGAATGGTATCTGCCGCCTTCAGATATTGTATTGCACCGCCGCGCTCGCCCTTCCAATGGCGAGCGGGAAAACCCGGTTGCCGCCATGGTCAGTGAGGTTGTGACGCTTGGAGGAATGACATCGGTGGCCCTGAGGGTTGCTCATGGTGATATGCTTCGGTTTGACATCAGCACCCATGCAGCGCGGCGTAATCAACTGTCGCCCGGTGCCATGGTGAAGGTGTCCCTGCTGGCCGCCGGCATTCATGTGATGGGGCCAGTGGCCAATGACATATCCATACCCCCTGGCACCTATGGAACCTGAGGAAACCGCCATGCATCTTAATCGCCGTGCGTTTTTAACCGCCTCACTGGCGATGCCGCTTCTGGCCCTGGCCTGGCCGCTATCGGCACTGGCCACAACATCTGAGATGGCTCCGCTTGAGCGCATGCCTTTGGCCGTGCATGGTGCTGAAGGGCCGCATCGTCTGGACGTGGAGGTCGCCCGCACTTCAGCGCAGCGCCAGCGAGGCCTGATGGGGCGGGAGAGCCTGCCAGCCGACCACGGCATGCTGTTCATGTACTCCCGCGAGCAGTCCGGGCGTAATGGCTTCTGGATGTTTCAGACCCTGATACCGCTGGATATTGCCTTTATCAACCGTGAAGGCACGATTGTGGCGATCAGGACCATGCAGCCTTGCGGCTCCTCATCCCCCAGCGACTGTCGCTCCTACACCCCGCATACGCCCTATGCGGCCGCCCTTGAAGTCAATGCCGGCTACTTCGCCAAGCGGGGTATTCGCGTGGGTGACTGCGTGGCCTTGCCGGGTGAGGGGCAGGCAGCTTGCTCACGCTAGCGTTTAACCAGGGGAGCTATGGAAGACTGTCTTTCATCCCCAGAGGGCCTATAATTTAACTCGCATGACACGCTGCTCAATACAATAAAATCAATGAGGATTCATTATGACGCTGACACGCAAGATGACGCATGTAACGGCAGGCCTCGCCGGTGCGGTACTCCTGGCAGGTGCCCTGTCTGCTCAGGCCCGTGAGCTGTCGGTTTCAACCGTGCTTTCCGATGCGTTTCCCTGGGGGCAAGCGGCCGAAAAATGGGCAGACCTGGTTGAAGAGCGCAGTGACGGTGAGCTGACGCTGCGGGTTTACCCCAACTCCCAGCTGGTTTCCGGGGATCAGACCCGTGAATTCTCAGCCATGCGCTCCGGCCTGATTGATGCTGCGGTGGGTTCCACCATCAACTGGTCGCCGCAGGTACCTGAGCTGAATCTTTTTTCATTGCCTTTTTTCTTGCCTGACGAAGCTGCGGTTGATGCCGTTACTGGCGGTGAGGCCGGTGATCAGGTGTTTGCTGCGATTGAATCCAGAGGTGTGGTGCCACTGGCCTGGGGTGAAAACGGTTTTCGCCAGCTTTCCAATTCCAGTGGTCCGGTTGAAGCCCCCAGCGACCTGGAAGGCCTGAAGGTCCGCGTGGTCGGCTCGCCGCTTTTTCAGGATACTTTTTCGGCGCTCGACGCTGACCCTACCCAGATGAGCTGGACGGATGCTCAGCCCGCCCTGACGACGGGCGCCGTGGATGGCCAGGAAAATCCGCTCTCGGTGTTTGATGTGGCGCGCATCGATCAGGCCGGTCAGGAATATCTGACGCTTTGGAACTATATGAATGATCCACTTATTTTCGCGGTGAATCAGAGTGTCTGGCAGTCGTTGAGCGACGCGCATCAAACGCTGCTGCGCGAAACCGCTGAAGAGGCCGGCGCCTGGGAGATTGCCATGACCCGTGAAGAAGAAAGTGAGCGTCTGGCAGCCATCCAGGAACGCGGGGTCATCGTCACCGAATTGACTGATGACCAGTATCAGCGTTTCGTGGATGCTACCCAAACGGTCTATGAGAAGTGGGTGCCACGTATTGGTGAAGAACTGGTTGAAAATGCCCGGGAAGCCGTTGAGTCCCGTTAAGCACACTGTTTTATGCCAGTAACCATTGATGACCGGCCCGGGTGGCCGGTCATTGTTTTAACAGGGTGGAATCGTGATGAAACAAATGCCTGATGCGCGCCCGGAACGTTGGCTGGGTGCAATGGCACTGGTGATCATTGCTGTGATCAGCCTGGGCAACGTGGTGACGCGCTACCTGACGGGAGGATCCTTTTCGTTCACTGAAGAGTTTTCCGTTTTTCTGTTGGTGGTGCTGACCTTTGCCGGTGCCTCGGTGGCGCTGCGCCTCAATCGTCATATTCGAATTGGCCTGCTGGAGAGGGCGCTGCCCCCAGGCATGCGCCGGATGCTGATTATTTTCCAGGCCGGCTGTGGTTTGCTGGTGCTGGGCCTGATTATCGGGTTCGGCGGAAAACTGGTCTGGCAGGAATATCAATGGGAATCGCTGTCGCCAGGGCTTGGGCTGCCACAGTGGTGGTATCTGCTATGGCTACCTTTATTGGCATTTGCCATGCTGGTGCGTCTCATTCAGCAAACCCGCGACCGCTTGAGCGGGAGGCTTGATGATGAGCGCTGATGCCTGGATGATCCTGGCCTTTGCCGGGCTTTTGATCGCTGGGGTGCCGGTGGCTTTTTCACTGGCTCTCTCCGGTGCCGTGGGGATCATGGTCGGGCTGTCACCGGATATGCTCGCCACCATGGGTACCAATACGTATAACAGTATTGCCAAATACCCTTTGATTGCGATTCCACTGTTTATCCTGACCGGGCTTATTTTTGAACGCGCGGGGGTCGCCATACGCCTGGTGCGTTTTGCCCAGGCTCTGATCGGGCCGCGCCATGGAGGCCTGGCACTGGTGGCGGTTCTGGTCTGCATGATGATGGGGGGAATGAGTGGCTCCGGCCCGGCAGATGCTGCAGCGGTTGCCATGGTGATGCTGCCGAGCATGACCAAAGCAGGCTATCCGAAACCATTTTCCGCAACCCTGATCGCGGCCTCTGCTTCTACGGCAATCCTCATTCCGCCATCGGTTGCCCTGATCCTGTATTCCATCGTGGTGCCAGGCGTGGATTTGCGAGCGCTGTTTGCCGCCGGGCTTTTCCCCGGCATCCTCGCCGGGCTGGCACTTCTGGTGCCGGCGATGCTTGTGTCCCGTCAGCGTGGTTGGGAAGGCAGCCCGAGCTCAACAGGCGGTGAGGGGGTGGAGCGGTTAAGCATCCGCACGACGTTCCGGCAAGCCTTGCCGGCGCTTTTCGCCCCCGTGCTTATTCTGGGGGGGTTGCGTTCCGGTCTGTTTACGCCCACAGAAGCAGCGGTGGTGGCAGTAGCCTATGGGGCGGCCGTCGGCCTGCTGCTCACCCGTGAAATGACATTAAAAGATCTTTGGGAGCTGCTTGGCGAAGCGGCGATCATTTCCGGCGTGGTGATGCTGATTATTGCGCTGGCCGGTATTTTTGCCTGGGCAGGCACCATGCTGGGCACTTTCCGTCATCTGGCTGAATGGATTATTGGCTTGACAGATAATGGCGTACTGCTATTGGTTCTGGTCATGCTGGCGGTGCTGATAGCGGGTATGCTGCTGGATGCCATTTCCATCTATCTGATCATGATGCCCATTCTGATTCCCGTGATGCAGCACTTTGAATGGAACCCGGTCTGGTTTGGTATTTTGCTGGCCATGAATATTGCGATTGGTCAGTTCACTCCGCCGGTCGCTGTCAACCTGATGGTGACCACTGAGGTGGCCAAGATAAGACTGGAACAGACAGTCGGCTGGGCGCTGCTGTTTGTGTTAGCAATGGCGGCTGCATTGGCCCTGGTGGCGCTGTTTCCGGGCATAGCGCTATGGCTGCCAACAATACTCGGTTACAACGTCTGAAATGTCGCGCCTTGAATTGCTGAAATTTTGTGTTATCAGTATATTTCCTATGGTTATTTATACTGTCAGCAGGTTAATCAAAGGTTCGATGAGGAGGTGTCATGTTGTTTCCACCCCGTTACGCACGCTGGGTCTTTGCGGTTCTGATGTCAATCTATATGGTGACGTTGATGACATTCGTCATCACCTGGGCCAACACCGGCCTGGCAGAGGGTTTTATGGGACGCTGGTGGCGAGCCTTCTATATCGCGTGGCCGATTGCATTTTTGCTGATTCTGATTGGCGCCCCGCAGCTACAGAAAGTGACGGCCAAGCTCATCAAGACGCCTGAAAAATGACTCTTGGAAGTCTGCTTACCGGCCTCTGCGGTAAGGCGCTGACGTTGATATAGTGGTTGAGCTGCTGGCCCGCAGGATGGCTGCCGACATAATGTGTTTGAAAAGGCAGGTATCTATGCCATGCTTGATCAAAGGTTAATAATCTTAAACTGGCGGCTAATTTTCCGCCACGGCCCTAGGCTTTTGTGTCATGTCTTATGCAACTTTGGCATTAAAATAAAAGCATGCCAATGTTTCGTGTTGTTCTGCTAAGGTATAACCTCCCAAACACGGTTTGAGCATTTTGCCAGACAGGCTTTTTATTACTGTTTCAGGTGCATCACATATGTGCCGAGCGCTTGATCTTTCAATGATGACCTGAAGCCATAGGGCATCAATTCAAAAAGGGTACTGGCGGTGTTCAGTCACTGCTACTTACCATAATGTGTTTAAGACAACATCAAGAAAAGAGGTAAGCCCATGAATCGTCATGTATTTTCGACCGCAGCTTTTTCCGGTGCACTGATTGCGGCAGCAACCGTTGCCTCTCCTGCAGTTGCCCAGGACGAGGAGTTCATCACTATTGGTACCGGGGGTCAGACAGGCGTCTATTACGTCGTGGGCCAGTCGGTCTGTCGTCTGGTCAATCGCGGCAGTGATGAGCACAACATTCGCTGTAATGCACCGTCGACCGGTGGTTCTGTTGCCAATATCAACGGTATCAAGTCCGGTGAACTGGAAATGGGGGTTGCCCAGTCAGACGTTCAGTTTCAGGCATATAATGGTACCGGCAATTTCGAAGACGACGCCTACGAAGACCTGCGCGCCATTTTCCGTATTCATGGTGAGCCGCTGACTCTGCTGGCCCGCGCTGATTCCGGTATCGAAACTCTGGATGACCTGGAAGGTAAGCGTGTCAACATTGGTAATCCGGGGTCTGGGCAGCGTAACACCATGGAAGTGGTCATGGATGCCAAGGGCTGGGATGAGGACACCTTCTCAATGGTCTCCGAGCTGGGCGCTTCCGAGCAGGCGGCAGCCCTGTCGGACAACAACATCGATGCCATGGTTTATGTGGTAGGCCATCCGAATGGCTCTATTCAGGAAGCGACGACGACGGTTGATTCACACCTGATTCCTCTCGACGATGAAGATGTAGATGGCATTGTTGATGAATTTCCCTACTATTCGAAATCTGTCATTGCGGGCGGTCTTTACAAGAACAACCCGGATGATGTGGAAACCTTCGGTGTAGCGGCCACGCTGGTGACCACCACCGAAACATCAGAAAAAGCCGTTTACGAAACAGTCAAGGCTGTGTTTGATGACTTCGATCGTTTCAAGCGCCTGCATCCTGCGTTTGAGAACCTTGATCCGGAAGACATGATTTCTTCAGGCCTGTCAGCACCGCTGCATGAAGGTGCCGCTCGCTATTACCGTGAGCAGGGCTGGATCGAGTAAATCCAGTCCGGTCAGCTACGCCTATTGTTAATACCATGCGTAGCTGTATCAGTGAGGTAAACTGCCTCAACAAACAATGATGCGCGGTCCCTCAGGGGGCCGCGCATTATATTTAGAGTGCCATAAGGCATTGGGTTAACAAGGCGCGACGTTATCCATTGACGGCGTCTTCCACTTATAGCAGGGCATGCTTATGACAGAGAACAACAGGGCCTCCGGCGCGGCTGTTGATCTTGAGGATATGGTCGCCTCATCCGACTCCGGAGCACGTAAGCCTGCGGGTATGCCAGGCAAGCTGCTCGTGGGCATTGCGGCGATATGGTCGTTGTTTCAGCTTTGGATTGCTTCACCGCTGCCCTACATACTCGGGTTTGGGGTGTTCAATGCGACACAGTCGCGCTCCATACACCTGGCGTTTGCACTTTTTCTCGCCTACATGGCCTATCCGGCCCTCAAGCGTTCACCGCGTGGCCGTATTCCCATTCAGGACTGGGTACTTGCCAGCGTCGCCGCATTCTGCGGCGCTTACATGTTCCTTTTCTATGAAGGGTTGTCGGCACGCCCAGGAGCACCCTTGCTGCAAGATGTGGTTATTGGTGTTACTGGTATCCTGTTGCTGCTGGAGGCGACCCGGCGGGCGCTGGGGCCCCCCTTGATGATTGTTGCCTCCGTATTCCTGATCTATTCATTGGCAGGGCCTTACATGCCGGGGCTCCTGGCCCATGGCGGTGTCAGTCTTTATGGCCTGGTCAATCATCAGTGGCTGACCACGCAAGGCGTCTTTGGGATTGCCCTTGGGGTGTCAACCAGCTTTGTTTTCCTGTTTGTGTTATTTGGTGCCCTGCTGGACAAGGCCGGTGCGGGTAACTATTTCATCAAGGTGGCCTTTTCAATGCTGGGACATTACAAAGGTGGCCCCGCCAAGGCAGCCGTTGTGGCCTCTGGCATGACGGGGCTGATTTCCGGCTCTTCCATTGCCAACACGGTTACCACCGGGACCTTTACCATCCCCATGATGAAGCGGGTGGGGTTTCCCTCGGAAAAAGCCGGTGCCGTTGAGGTGGCGTCATCGGTCAATGGCCAGATCATGCCACCGGTCATGGGGGCGGCCGCGTTTCTGATGGTTGAGTATGTGGGTATTTCCTATGTTGAAGTGATCAAGCATGCCTTTCTGCCGGCGCTGATTTCCTATATTGCCCTGATCTACATCGTCCACCTTGAAGCACTGAAAGCCAACATGCAGGGGCTGGAAAGCTCTAACCCGCCCAAGCCGCTGGTCAGCAAGGTAGTTGGCTTTCTGGGCGGCCTCCTGTTGATGATGATAACCGCGCTGGCGGTCTATTATGGCCTGGGCTGGCTGAAACCGGTGCTCGGAGGTGCTGCGCCCTGGGTGATCGCAGCAGGCCTGGCGGTTATTTACATTGCCCTTTTGAAAATGGCGGCGGCTTATCCGGAGCTGGAACTGGATGACCCCAATGAGCCGGTCATCAAACTGCCGCAGACCCGCCCAACGGTCATGGTGGGTCTGCAGTATATCCTGCCGGTGATTGTGCTGATCTGGTGTCTGATGGTGGAGCGTCTGTCACCAGGGCTGTCGGCGTTCTGGGCGACCGTCTTCATGATCTTTATCATGCTGACGCAGCGTCCGGTTACCGCTATTTTCCGTGGTAAAGGCGATATGCAGGCGGATCTGCGCGAAGGTGCCATGGATTTATGGAACGGCCTGGTTACCGGTGCGCGCAACATGATCGGTATTGGCATCGCTACGGCAACGGCGGGGATCATTGTCGGGGCCGTCTCGCAAACCGGTGTTGGCCTGGTGCTGGCGGATGTAGTGGAAACCATCTCCATGGGCAACCTGATGTTGATCCTGTTCTTCACCGCCATTCTGAGTCTGATCCTGGGGATGGGCCTGCCTACCACGGCCAATTACATTGTGGTGTCTGCTCTGCTGGCACCGGTGATCATTCAGCTGGGCCAGCAGAACGGCCTGATAGTGCCGCTGATCGCCGTGCATCTGTTTGTGTTCTATTTCGGCATCATGGCGGATGTGACACCACCGGTAGGGCTGGCCTCCTTTGCTGCGGCCGCGGTATCCGGTGGCGATCCGATACGTACCGGCTTCCAGGCGTTCTATTACAGCTTGCGCACGGCCGCCTTGCCGTTTCTGTTCATCTTCAATACGGACCTGTTGCTGATTGATGTGACCTGGCTACAGGGGATAATGATATTTATCATTTCCACCATTGCCATGCTGATATTTGCAGCAGCGACCCAGGGCTTCATGATTACCCGCAACCGCTGGTATGAGTCCATTCTGTTGCTGTTGGTTGCCTTTGCGCTTTTCCGTCCTGGCTTCTTTATGGATATGCTTCACGACCCCTACCGCTCTGTGCCGCCTTCCGAGTTTGTACAGGCGATGGGTAACGTTGACGAAGGTTCAACCCTGCGGGTACAGATTGAAGGGCTGGATGACTTCGGTGATCCGATGACAACCTATATGCAGGTGCCGGTACTTGAAGGGGAAACCGGTCAACAACGGCTGGATAACCTGGGCCTGATGCTGTTGTTTGAGGATGACAGGGCGATTGTTGACATGGTGACCTATGGTAGCCAGGCCTCTGACATTGGCTTTGACTTTGACCAGGAAATCATCGAGGTACTGGCCCCGGTTGAACGCTGGACAAAGGAGCTGATGTGGATGCCTGCTTTTGTGGTGTTCGGGTTAGTGGTTGTGTTGCAACGCCGTCGACGTAGCAAGGCTGACGCGCAAACGGCCACTGCATAGGAGGTGTACAGATGTACAAGAAAATTTTATTGCCGGTTGACCTTAACGCGGAAGAATCCTGGCAGAAGGCTTTGCCAACAGCGATCACACTATGCCAGACCTTCGGGGCTTCTCTGCACGTCGTGACGGTGATGCCAGAGTTCAACATGCCAATGGTGGGGGCCTATTTTCCCAAGAATTTCTCCAAGCAGGCGCATGAAGCGATTTCTGACGCCCAACATGCCTTTATCAAGGAGCACATTCCCGAGGAAATTGTGACCCAGAGCGTGATTGTCGACGGCTCGCCCTGGGAGGCGATTATCAAGGCAGGCAAGAAGCTGGAGGTCGACCTGATCGTGATGGCTTCACACAACAAGCGCAAGTTTGTTGATTACGTGCTGGGCCCTAATGCCGAGCACGTTGTTCACCATGCCAGGATGTCAGTGATGATAGTTCGCTAACGACGAACATTGCCAGGATGCAAGGCATCAGCAGAACACATCAGGCGTATCAAGAACCCCGGTCATTTGATCGGGGTTTTTTTGGCGTTGCTGATGGTGCTTTTGATTACTCTTTGACACTTTGGTAGGGTTTTTGTACATATTTTGAATAACTATTTGCAGATGTCACTCAGTCCGCTACAGTTAAGATTAGTGATTAAGCAGCTCTTTTCATATTAATGAACGCTTAATCAGTCTGGAGCATTACCGGCAGCGAGCGACAGGTAAGCGTGACAAAGGAGTTTCACCATGGGTACATCAATAACAAAGCCACTTGACCAGGCAGATTCAGCCGTGACTAAAATCATCGTAAAGCATATCGAGACAGACCGGCCAAAAGCCTGGCTTGCCGCCGGCTTTGAAGATTTCCGTCGGGCACCGATCGTGAGTCTTGCCTATGGATTATTCTGGGTGGGGCTAAGTGTTGCCATTACAACGGGTGCCATTCAGCTGGGATTCTGGCACTGGCTATTGCCGCTGATTGCCGGTTTCATGTTCGTGGGCCCCATGGTGGCTGTCGGCTGTTATGGCATCAGCAAAGCCATAGAGGATGGGAAAACACCGCACCTGGGGCATGCACTGGGTCATTGGCGTCCGCATGGCAGTCAGCTGGCGATGGTCGGTGTAATGATGATGATTTTCTTTCTTGCCTGGATACGTCTGGCTACCCTGTTATTCGCACTTTTCTTTGGCCTGGAAGTGCCCAGTCCGGAAGTGCTTTACGCTTCCCTGTTGACAACCCCTCAGGGGCTAGGCCTTGTCGCAGTGGGCACGGTTATCGGTGGCCTGCTTGCATTTGGTGCCTTCGCCATCAGTGCGATTGCCATTCCGGTTGTCATGGATCGCGACATGAGCTTCATGGAAGGCATTGAAGCCAGCATACGGTGTGTGATTGCCAATTTTCGCCCCATGTTGCTCTGGGGAGCCATGCTGACGATCAGTTTCGTGGTAGGTGTATTGACCTTTTACATTGGTCTGGCGCTGATATTGCCCGTGTTGGGGTATGCCAGCTGGCACGCCTATGAAGACCTGGTAAGTTTTGAATAATCTGTCGCAGGTTTAGGGCCTGTTGACGTTTCATCACGGCCGCGACAGAGGCCCTTTTGGTGCAGAACAAGGCGTGAGGAGCGTGGTTGGGTGGCTCCCAATCAGCGACAAACAACGCAGGGTTGTGCCAAAAGGGCCCTGTCCCTTCGGGTTGCGCGCCAAAGAACGCCATGCGGCGTTGCGCCACTCGGTAAGGGCACCACCATTGCCGTCGTGTCGCGCCTTGCCTGACGCTCTTTGGCGCAGCAACGCAGTTCGCGATGAAACGTCAACAGGCCCTAACTGTTCTTTTTTTATCTGCAGTGCAGACATCAATCAATGGTCTCCTTTTGACTGACCTCCTGAGCGAGATGACGTACTCTTACGTCATCTCGTTTTCATAGGGCACTTGCAAGGAGGCCAATAATGAAAAGACACGCATTGATTGTGACTGTATGGGTTGTCTGTGTCTTGCCGATGAGTGTCGCCAATGTCGCTCATGCCTTGTCTGCTCCCGAAGGTCGGGTCATCCTGAAAATATCCGGCAATATTGCCCGCACTAACGTCGGTGAAGAGGCGCACTTTGATTTCTCCATGCTGGCTGACCTGCCCCAGCATCAATATCGTACAGGTACCCCTTGGACCCGACAGCCCCATGAGTACAGTGGCCCCTTGATGCGTAACCTGCTGTCTTATCTGCAAGTAGCCAGTGAACAGGTGCGTGTATCGGCGCTAAACGGCTATGAAGCCTATATTCCTACTCGCGACTTCACTGAACATGATGTGATGCTGGCCCTGAAGCGTGATGGTCAGCCAATCACCATTCGTGAATACGGCCCGCTCTGGGTACTCTATCCTTTTGACCACAACGCGGAGCTGTTGAGTGAAACCTTCCGTTCCCGGGCTGTCTGGCAGGTAATGAAGATCGATGTGCGCTGACGCTGTGTCCAGACACCCGCACTCTCTGTTGCGCTATCCCAGGCGTTTCAAGTTTGTTGCCATTGTTTCTGTCGTGCTTTTCGCGTCGGCCTTGATGGTGGCCGCACTGGCGGCCTGGCGTCAGGACAGCCTGACCCAGGGCTTACGTGAAGATACCTCCTGGGTGGTCTACAAGCTTGACCGCGATACGGTCCAGTTGCTGAATGCTCTCCTGGAGTTTTCCCGCGATTCACTGGCAGCGGAAGACCAGAACGCGATCAACCTGCGTTTTGAATTATTATATAGCCGTATCAATGTGTTAACCCAGGGTGAGTTCACCCGTTTGCTGGAGCAGGTACCTAATGCCCGAGTGCTTGTCGAGGCTATCCGGCAGGCACTCGACGTTCTTGATACCCTGATTATGCCCTATGACCAGCAGCGCCACTTGGCGGTGATCGAGATCGAGAATGATCTGCAAGAGTTGTCGCGACTGACTGAACGTCTGGTGACCACCATCAATGCCTTTCAGGCTGAAGCAGCCACTGAAGAGCGCGCTCAGCTCAGTACCCTGTATCGTTTGTTGATCACACTACTGGTTGGAATGAGTATCTCGGCCTTGCTGGTTGTGGTTTTTCTGGTGCGTGAAATGCGTGAAAGTGCTTCGGCGCGCGGTGAGCAGGAACTGCTTGGCTTACGGCTTGAGGAGGCCGCCAAGCAGGCGCAATCAGCCAATCAGGCCAAGTCCGATTTTCTGGCGGTGGTGAGCCATGAAATACGCACGCCCTTGAATGGAGTGCTGGGAATGAGCGAGCTGTTGGTCCAACCGCAACAGCATACACCCAGCCCTCAAGAAGTACGCGAGTACGCCCGCACGATTAATGACAGCGCCACCCAGCTGATGAACATGATCAACGATATTCTGGATTTCTCGAAGATCGAAGCCGGGCATTTAACCCTGGAAGAAAGCCCTGTTGAGCTGGAGGCGCTGATGCGTGGCGTGATTGACCTGTACGAACCGCGTGCCCAGGCCAGCGGTGTCCGGCTGCAAATGCACATTGACAGTGCAGTGCCCCGCTGGGTCAGCCTGGATGCTTACCGGGTCCGCCAGGTGTTGCAGAATCTGGTGGCTAATGCGCTCAAGTTCACAAAGCGGGGTCAGGTAGTGCTTTCGCTAGGTCGCCATCAAGGCCAATTGTTGTTGACGGTTGCTGATACTGGCTGTGGTATTCCAGCAGTGCAACAGCATCATCTGTTTGAACCTTTCCAGCAGGCAGACGCCTCAGTCTCCCGGCGCTACGGCGGCACAGGGCTTGGGCTGGCCATCTGTAAACGCCTTTGCGACGCGATGGGGGGGAGTATTGGTGTCAAGAGTCAGGAGGGGCAGGGAAGCACTTTCTGGGTTGCGTTGCCATTAGTTGATGTGCCGCCACACGTGGAGGTGGCGTCACAGGCGTTGGCTACTGCCCCGCAAATCAGCCATTTCAGTGACGGTTCTGTACTACTGGTAGAGGATGATTTCGTCAATCGTCGCGTACTCGTAGGGATGCTACAGCGTCTGGGTTGTCTGGTAGAGGTGGCAGAAAACGCCCAGCAGACCCTCAGCCTGGTGAAAGAGAGGTCATACGATATTATTCTGATGGATGTCCAGCTACCTGACCTGGACGGTTTGACGCTGACCCGTCAGCTTCGCCAACAACCTGGCTGGCTGGCAAAAGTGCCCATTATGGCGATGACCGCCGGAGGAGCTGTCAATGATCGCAAGCGTTGTCTGAAGGCAGGAATGGATGATTATCTGACCAAGCCGTTAAGCCTTGCCACGCTAAGCCAACGGCTGGCGCAGTACATCAAGGTCGACAGCCAGATTGTTGAAAAGCTGCCATCAACAACAGTGCCTGGTGTTGATGGATGCAATGATGGACTGGTTGATGAGCGGGTACTGCTGCAGCTGCAAACCACCTTGAGCAAACCATCACTGGATGAACTGATTGGCCTGTTTCTGAAACATACGGCCGCGTATCTGGACCAGCTGCGCGGTCAGCTCGCTGTCCAGCCCATGCCAACAGAAAATATCCAGCGGCTAACGCATCAGCTGCGTGGTGAAGCGGCCAGCATTGGCGCCTGTGCCATGGCCAGTGCTGCTCACGATCTTCAACAGGCTGTTGAGGCTGGCTTTGCTATAGACCCTCATTTCGAGGCATTGGAAAAACAGGCAGTGCTTACCTTTGATGTTCTTGGAACTTGGCAATCTAGGGCCTGTTGACGCTTGGGCAATGACTTTGGACAAAAAAACGGCGCTGTCAAGACAGCGCCGTAGGGTTAAGTTGACTATTCAGAATTTAGAAATTCAGGATTTAGGAATTCAGAATCCTGAAATTAGCGACTCGCTACGTCTGCACTGCCAGCAGATGATGGCAATTTAAACGTCCAGACCATACCGCCCTGATTGAAATCTTTGACGATCTGGCCGACTTCGCCACCCCAGAGTGGCACTGCGCCGCCCCATCCAGAAGCAACTGAGACGTACTGTTCACCGTCCATTTCCCAGGTAACCGGGTTACCGACCACGCCCGAGCCGGTATTGAAACGCCAGAGCTCTTCGCCGGTTTCATCATCAAATGCTTTGAGGTAACCCTCCGGGGTTCCTGTAAACACCAGGCCGCCGGCAGTCGTCAGTACGCCGCCCCATAGAGGTGCCGGGTTTTCATGCCGCCACACTTCTTCACCTGTATGTGGGTCCATGGCTCGCAGTACCCCAACATAGTCATCATTGACCGGTTTGATAGTGAAGCCTGCCCCCAGGAATGCTGCGCCTTTCTTATAGGTGACATCCTCATTCCAGATATCCATGGACCATTCATTCGAGGGAACATAAAACAGGCCAGTATTCTGGCTGTAGGCCATGGGCTGCCAGTTCTTACCACCCAGGAAGGAAGGTTGTGCAAAGACGGTTTCGCCTTTACCTTCTTCCGCATCATCACCAAAGGGATTGCCTGGGCGACCGCCTTCCGTGAAAATCGGGCTGCCGTCATCATTCAGGCCCGATGCCCAGGTAATCTTGTCAACAAACGGGAAGCCACGGATAAAGTCGCCATTTTCCCGGTTAAGTACATAGAAGAATCCGTTGCGATCAGCCGTGGCTGCGGCATGAACCGTCTCACCGTCTTCTTCATATTCGAATGAAATCAGTTCGTTAACGCCATCAAAATCCCAGCCCTCGTTGGGGGTCGTCTGGAAATGCCATTTGATGGTGCCATCATCCGGGTTGAGCGCCAGTCTGGAGGCAGCGAAAAGGTTGTCGCCTGGGCGCAGGTGAGAATTCCAAGGGGCCGGGTTACCAGTGCCCATCAAGATGCTATTGGTGGCTTCGTCATAAGTGCCGCCCAACCAGGGTGCACCGCCGCCATTCTTCCACATGTCCCCTGGCCAGGTCAGGTTAGCTTCTCCCCCGGTGATACCGTTTTCGACGGCCTCACCATCTTCATAGATATAGCCCATATGGCCTTCGATAGTTGGCCGCTCCCAGGCCTTGTCGCCCGTCTCAGCATCATAGGCAACGATTTTGCCGACCACCCCGAATTCACCGCCAGCGGTACCGGTAATCACCTTGCCATCGACAACCATGGGCGCCGCTGAAATGGCATAGCCTTCCTGATAGTCAGCAACTTTTTTAATCCAGACGGGCTTGCCAGTTTCACGATCCAGGGCAACCATTTTGGCGTCCAAAGTGCCGAAGAATACTTTATCAGCATAGATGGCGGCGCCACGGTTGACCACGTCACAGCAGGGCATGATGCCCTCAGGCAAACGCGCATCATACTGCCAGATTTCCTCACCCGTACGCGCATCAACGGCCCAGATACGGGAGTAGGAGCCGGTCACATACATGACGCCATCCTTGATCAATGGCTGTGATTCCTGACCGCGCTGTTTTTCTCCCCCAAACGAAAACGCCCATGCGGGAGTTAACTGGTTAACATTAGCCTTATTAAGACTGTCCATCGGGCTAAAGCGCTGACCGTTGAGCCCCATACCGTAACT
Organism: Halomonas sp. BLK-85; assembly: GCF_044792155.1. NCBI lineage: Bacteria > Pseudomonadati > Pseudomonadota > Gammaproteobacteria > Oceanospirillales > Halomonadaceae > Halomonas > Halomonas sp. BLK-85. The sequence goes on along the minus strand of NZ_CP087731.1, from coordinate 2,564,453 downwards.
GAGGATATCCTCGGGTGTTTGCTGGTCGCGAAGAATCTCTTCATTGGTTACCGCATGGCTGCTAGCAGCAATTGACAGCGCTAAAGCACTGAGTGCGAAGGTAGTGCTAATGCGAGTGAGTTGTTTCATGGCTAGTATCTCCGGCAATTAATTATTCTGTTTGGAGTAATCTGGGTTGGGGTGAATTCAGGCTTTTCTTTTTCCTATAATGATTGTTATGGGTCTTTGAATGAGTCGCTATTGTTCCCATGACCCAAATAAGCGACACCTTGGTAGTAATACCGCCAAGATAAGCGGCCACTAAAGGTCATTGGCTAGCGCTTGCAGAGCAGACTTTTCATATTTTGGATAGAGGTGGCTGATGGTGCGCACCAGTTCATACCGCACTTCTGCGATATCGCTAAACTGATCTGGGATGGGTGTCGACATGATTTCGCTAGGCGTCAGGCCTTGCTCAGCGCTTTCCTGCAGCAGCGTATCCAGCCAGTCAAGGTAGGCCGATGTCTGAAGAATGGGTGACGCATCCTGGCTGATCGGGCCATGTCCGGGCACCAATAAAGAAAAGGGCATGGTGTTGAGCTCCTCAAGTTCTTGCTGCCATTGCCTGAGGCCGGGGGTGTGGGGTGTTGTCAAAGCCCGATTGAAAAATACTATGTCGGAAGCAAACAGAACGCCACTGGTGTGATCCATAACTACCAGGTCAGCCCCGCTATGGCCGGTCATCGCAAACAGTTCAAACTCATGCTCACCCAGGGTCAGTTTTCCCGGGCTTATCTGGTTGGGTGGCACAATCACTTCAGTGCCTTTCATCCAGTGACCGACCATGCGGTACATGTTGTCTGCAAAGGCGTCTCCATCGGCCTTTAGCCTGCTGATGGTGCCGGGTAAGGCATACAGTTTTTCAACATCAAACGCCTGGTTGCCAAAGGTATGATCCGGATGATGGTGAGTGATTAACACCCGGTTGATGTCCTTGCCTGTTGTCTCGCGGATAATGTCGTGAAGTGCTTTGCCGTATTGCCAGGAAGGGCCAGTATCAATCACCACCACACCCTCTTCGGTGGCGATAAAGGCTGTGTTCACTATATTGCCGCCATTATCGCGAGAGAAGTTTTCACGCTTTCCTTCGACGACCCAGACGTTATCAGTAATTTGAACCGGTACCAGTTCATACTGCGGTGAGGCGTTCACCAAACTATGAAATAAAAAAAGCGACGTTGCCGTAAAAAAAGCAAATAACCAATGTAGCCTGATCTGAATGAGTGGGAAGGTAGTCATCATGTGTCTCCAAGTATTCGCTTGAACACATTTCCCTGGGTGTCGCGAAGCCTTAGAGCATATTGATTCGAATCATCACCGGCGAAATCGAACACAAAAAGAGGATTTTCGGACGCCGATTCAGACAGGCTCATTTCACCCAGGAGACTCTCTTCATCCATTGTTTTATCGTTATTGACAGCGTGAATTTGAATCTCATTAATGTGGAAAATAGGCACATTTTCGACCATGCCTGAATCCATGGGGTGCATGATGCTGAGTTTGAGCCGGTTGCTTGCAGGACGCGAAAAATAGCGCCCTTGACTGTTACCCAGTTGATCAGACCAGTGGGGGTTACTGGCGGTCACACTCGGGGCTGTACATCCACCACCGGCAGCATCGACGTGCGCACTGGCTATGTGCCAGACGTCATTTTCATCCTGAATAGCCGCACGGACGGTCGTCGCTTGTTGTACACGGAAATTAAGCGCAAGCGTTAAGGGGGCTTGCTGATGTGGCTGGTAGCTGAACAGATGGGGGACAGGGTTAAGGTCAACCCAACTGACAATTGAACGGATATCACCCTCAAACCTGTCAAGCGCTATTGTCAACGGTACCTGAGCTGAATCTTCTGCAAAATCAGGTACCTTGAGGCTAACCTTGTCAGTATGAACAACGTCAGCATCCGTACCCAGGTAGCGCTCGATATTGTATTGCCACATGGGGGATTTATGAATGTCCTCTGGTAATGCAAAGGCCTTACTGGACACGAGGCTGAACAGAACCGCCAAACTGATGATTGAGGCAGCTCTTACCGACTTATGGATCGATGGATACATTATCAAGTTCCAGGACAGCATCATCAGGCTCCAGAATCTGGTCATAATAGGCAGGCAAGGACCAACTCAAATTATGTTGGTGATAAAGCTCGGCCACTTCGCCTTCACGCACCATGCCATCAATTTCGGCTTCGATGGCATAGCCAAGCTGACGATAGGTAAATCTCACCGCCATACCGACATCCCACTGCTGCTTACCAATTGAGGGAAATCCCGTCTCAGCCTGGGCCAAGGGCTGATCCGCCAGGCGATCAAGGTGATAATCGATTTCACCCTGCATGCCCATCACTGCGCTAACGTCACCGGCGGCGAGTGCATCAAAGGCGTCTGTCATGTTTCTGAATTGGCGTACCTGGTTACGAATGCGCCCTTGCATAAAGGTGCTGAGGTAGGTCTCGGGGAGGCTGGCCATCTCGACGCCGACCGGGTGGTACTGCAAGACGGCAATGGTGTTGACGCTATCAAGCTGCTGAGTGTTGTAAGCGATACGCCACTGTTCTTCACTGTAAGGGCCGAACAGAACGCCCATCTCGTTGATCAGGTTACCCATTTCATCCTGTTGGTAGGCGTAACGCTTGTCGTAGGGCACGCGCATGAGGATATCGGCGATATTACCCCGGCGCATGTAATGGCCCACGCCAATGGCGTTGCGCAGATCGCCTTCCAGGGTTTCGTCGGGAGATATCCAGAAAGTCCTGAGCTCCAGCCCCATGCGCTCGGCAATCCGGCGGGCTATGTCTACATCAATACCTTGAGGGGTGAAGTCTTCTTGCCATGAGTAAGGAGGAAAGTCCTCATAGAAAGCGGCAACCAGATACCCTGATTCCATTACTTTGTCGTAGGTCCGATCAGGGACAACGGTCACTGTCTGCTGGGCATTAACGCTTAACCATGGAAAAAGCAGCAGTGCCGCTACCACACCAAAAAAGTGTCTTTTCATGACAAGTGACTCTTGTTTTGACAGTTGGGAAGCAGTAAGAAGTCTTTATTGATTATTGCACCGACTCGACATAAGTCTTGATGGCCCAAGCTGCCGACCTATCTAGGTTATCCTTGAAAGAAGGCATGCCACCACCGGTTCCGTTGACGACTCGGCCGATATAATATTCGTCGTCCCATTCAGTCAGTTCTCTCAAGTCTGGCGTAAGCCCTCCTGACATCGCTTCTATGCCATGACAGTTGGCACAATTACCGGCATAGCCTTTTTTGCCCAGCTCGACAGCGAGGTCGTAATGTTCGCCGTGTTCGGCATCTTCACGGAAAGGATTGCTGAGTACATCATTGCTGATCTCAGGCAGGCCTTCGGTATCCAGCCCTTGAGGCGTTACGTCTCCATGTCCATATGCCAAACCCGCCAAAGACATTGAGCCAATCAACATCAGTGATGCCTTGAGACAAGCACGCTCTTTGCGATTAACTTTCAAGGGATTGTTATTGATAATAAACATTGTTGTGTGCCTCTGATGGAATCAAGGGAATGGTTGGAATCACTGTTATAGATTTCTTTTGTTAATAGGAATTACTGTAGATGCGGATTCTTTTTCAACACATCCCACTTTAGGGTTCAAAATCTACTTCCTTGGTCGTAAGCGATGGGTTTGCACCTGCCGCTCACTGACTAAGTCTCTTTTATGGCACCTAAGTAGCAGTTGTTTCATTCCATCGAGGCATTCCCATGCTTGAGGTGAGGCGAGTAACGTCTTAAAAAATCTATAAAGGGTGTTGCTCATGGGTTTCAGCGAACAGGATTCCAGCGAACATTTACTGACTAAACTTTTTTACAATAATCTGGTTGTTCAGCAAAAAAAGTTTTTCTGTCCACGTAATGTTTGGCGCCAAAGTGCATTGGCTTGTTTTTTGGGGTTTTTCGCTTCAGGTGCCCATGCACTCGATATAAACGTTGGCTATCTTCAGTGGCAACCTCATCAGGGGCCGGTGCTATCCAATGTGTTTCCTGAGCCGGAAGATTCCGGGTTGCGCGGCGCTGAGTTGGCCATAGAGGATAACCTCACCAGTGGCCAATTTCTGGGGCATGACTATCCGCTCACTACCTATGTGGCCGAAGAGGAAGCGGACCTTCTTGACGCATTCGAGGAAATGCAGGAGCAGGACATCGATCTGTTTGTGGCCAATGTGCCAGCAAGTGCTCTGATCGCGATGGCCGACAGGCTTGATGAAGGCCAGATGTTGTTCAATGCCGGTGCCCGTGATGATGATTTAAGAGGGTCACAGTGCCACCCACAGGTCCTGCATACCCAACCCAGCTACGCCATGCTGACCGATGCCTTGGTGCAATGGCTTAAACTCAGGCGTTGGGACGATGTATTGATGATTACTGGCCCAACCCCACAAGATCAGGCTTACGCCGAGGCCTTCCGCCAATCCGTAGCGAAATTCAATATCACCCTCGTGGAAGAGAAAGCGTGGCGTTTTGATACGGATATTCGTCGCACCGCTTCATCGGAGTTGCCTCGTTTTACCCAGAGCAAGGATTACGATGTGGTGGTGGTAGCCGATGAACGTGGCGATTTCGGCGAATACGTGCCCTATAACACCTGGCTGCCGCGACCGGTGGCCGGCACCCAGGGGCTGATGCCGGTCACCTGGCACCCGTCTATCGAGGCCTGGGGGGCGGTGCAGTTGCAGAACCGTTTCCGCGACCACGCTGATCGAAACATGACAGGTGATGACTATGCTGCCTGGGCGGCGATAAGAGCGATCGGTGAAGCCGTTACCCGCAGTGGCGAATCACAAGCGCCACGCCTGTATGACTATCTGTTTTCAGATGACTTTGAACTGGGTGCCCACAAGGGGCGCAAATTGACCTTCCGTGAGTGGAACGGTCAATTACGTCAACCGATTGCCCTGGTGCACCCGCGAGCCCTGGTGGCCCAGGCGCCATTTGAAGGCTACCTGCATCAGCACACTGACCTGGATACCCTGGGTCAGGATGCTCCCCAGAGTGAGTGTTCTATTGAGGCACGCTGATGAACACGTCAGTCACTCTTTCAACCTCTGCGTGAAATGACAAAAAGGACAACAACAATGCCAAAACATCATGGTTTTTTTAAAGTGAAGTCGCTCCTTCTGGCCATGGGCTTATGTAGCCTTTCGCTGCCAGCACTGGCTGAGAGTCGGGCTTACGTCTCCAATGAAAAAGATGACACCATTTCTGTCATTGATATGGCGACCTATGACGTGGTTGATACGATCGATGTCGGCATGCGGCCGCGCGGTATTCTGCTGTCAAGTGATCATAGCAAGCTGTATATATGCGCCAGTGATAGTGACACGGTTCAGGTGCTGGACCTTGAAACCCATGAAATCATCGACACCTTGCCGTCAGGGGAAGACCCGGAACAGTTTGCCCTGCATCCCAACGATCGGCACCTGTATATTGCCAATGAAGATGATGCCATCGTGACCGTGGTGGATGTTGAGACCAAGGACGTGCTGGCACAGATTGACGTCGGTATCGAGCCTGAAGGCATGGCCGTGAGCCATAACGGTCGTTGGGCGGTGAATACCAGTGAAACCACCAGCATGCTGCACTGGATCAATACAGAAACCTTTGAGATCGAGAAGAACATGGTGGTAGGGCAGCGCCCACGCCATGTGGAATTCAATCAGGATGACAGCGTGGCCTGGGCATCGGCAGAAATTGGCGGCACTGTCCATATCATTGACGTTGACGGGCTGGAAGAAATACACGAGATGCGATTTGAAATTGCGGGTGTTAACCAGGACCGCGTCCAGCCTGTCGGCATCGAACTGACATCCGATGGCAAATATGCCTTTGTGGCACTCGGCCCTTCCAATCACGTCGCCGTGGTGGATCAGCAGACCTATGAAGTCATTGACTATTTATTAGTGGGATCGCGGGTCTGGCAGTTGGATCTCAGCGAAGATGAAAGCACGCTGTTGAGCACCAACGGCGTCAGTGGCGACATCTCGGTGATTGATGTCGAATCTCTCAAGGTAGTGGATACCATTGAAGTGGGGCGTTATCCCTGGGGCGTCAGGATCACCCATGACAAGTCCTGATTCATCGGACGTCCCCGTCCTGGAAGCACACAACCTGAGCTTCTGCTATGCCAGCAAGCCCGTGCTTTCAGGGCTTGATTTTGCGTTATGGCCGGGTGAGTTCAATGCCTTGCTCGGCCCTAACGGTGCCGGTAAATCGACCCTGTTCGGGTTGACGACCCGGCTGCTGGCCCTTCAGCAGGGAACGCTGAAGTTGAATGGGCGTTCCCTTCGGGATCAGCCCAGTGCCGTCATGGGTTTTCTGGGAGTGGTGTTTCAGCAAAGCGCGCTGGATATGGATCTGAGCGTGGATCAGAACCTGCGCTATCACGCTGCCTTACATGGCATGTCACCACGAGAGGCACGCCTGGCCTGTGCGCGGGAGCTGGAACGTTTGCAGCTCGAAGGCTGCGCCAAGGTGGCCATTCGTCAGCTTAACGGCGGGCACCGGCGGCGAGTGGAAATTGCCCGTGCCTTACTGCATGAACCCCGCTTTCTGTTGCTCGACGAGCCTTCGGTCGGGCTTGATGTGGAAAGTCGCCGCGACCTCAACCGTCATGTTCGCTCGCTGTGTGCCGAGCGTGCGCTGACCGTTCTCTGGGCAACGCACCTGATCGAAGAAATCCATCCTGATGATCGCGTTCTGGTACTTGATCGAGGACATCTGATAGCGGATGACAAAGCGGATGCCCTATGTCAGGCGCATGCCCAACCTTCGCTGTCCGCGACCTTTGACGTTTTGATCAAGGAGCATCATCCATGAAGCCGGTCCAGTACGCTTACTGCATGATGGGCATGCTAAAGCGAGAATGGTTACGCTTCTGGCAGCAGCGTAGCCGGTTTTTCAGTGCGCTGGTCAGGCCGCTTTTGTGGCTGGTCGTGTTTGCTGCCGGGTTCAGGGCCGTGCTGGGGGTTTCCATCATTCCGCCTTACAGCACCTACATCACCTACGAAACCTATATTGCGCCTGGCCTTTGCGGCATGATCATTTTATTTAATTCCATGCAGGGTGCACTTTCCATGGTCTATGACCGCGAGCTGGGCAGCATGCGTGTGCTCTTGACCAGCCCTTTGCCGCGGCCATTTTTACTGGTCACCAAGCTGTTGGCCACTGCAACGGTGTCGCTGGCGCAGGTGTACCTGTTCCTGTTGATCGCCCGGCTGCTTGACGTGTCGCCGCCCAATCTGGGGTATTTGGCTGCCTTGCCGGCGTTATTGGTAACCTCGCTGATGCTGGGGGCTCTGGGGCTTTTGATCGCCACCTGGATCAAACAGCTGGAAAATTTTGCAGGGGTCATGAACTTCGTGATTTTTCCGATGTTTTTTCTGTCATCTGCGCTTTATCCCTTGTGGCGAATGCAGGATGCAAGCCGCTGGCTTTACTGGCTTTGTCAGTTCAATCCTTTCACGCATGCCGTCGAAGCCATCCGGTTTTCCCTCTATCTGCAAGTGGATCTGCTGGCCTTTGTGGTCACCACAGTGACGGCCGTTGTCTTGGTGACGCTGGCGACGACCAGTTTCCGCCCGCAACGGACTCGGGTCATGGCAGGTTGAAACCACCGCTGTTAGCGTTTTGTAGTGGCTGGCGTGTCTAACGATGACTCTTTTTTCTTCCCAATCACTTGGTCTGGGCAAGACGAATAACGCAGTCAGGCCAATGCTCAATCAATCCGCTGATCACTGACCAGTTGGGCAGGCGTGCCGTCAAGATGCCAAAGGCGGTTGGCCAAATGTTCTGCATCCTGGGGGTCATGGGTGACACATATCATGGCCATGTGAGGTGACTCTTTTAGCAGGTCGTGAATCAGGTAGCGAAGGGATGTGGCGCGATCGTTATCCAGTGAAGCAAAAGGTTCATCAAGCAGCAGAAGGTCAGGCTTGACTGCCAGGCAACGCGCCAGCGCAGCGCGACGTGCCATTCCAAGCGAAAGGCTATCAGGACATTTTTCGGCGTCCTGAGCCAGCCCTACACGAAAAAGCAATTGCTCCGCCTCAGCGGCTGAGCACCCCACCAGCATGATGTTCTGACGAATACTGCGCCAGGGCAGCAGGCGATGTTCCTGAAAAAGATAGCCCACCTTAATGTCAGGCGCATACTGAATGGTGTGCTTGGGCGCACCCGAAATCAGGCCAGCCATGTGATTGAGCAGCGTTGTTTTACCGATGCCTGAAGGTCCGAGCAAGCAGATATGGTCGCCAGGCCTTATCTGCGTATGAATGTTACCCAGGATGCTGGCAGGGTGATGGCTATCAAGATTCAGGGTTAGCATGATGTATTTCCTGCTGGCGCCAGCGATAGCTATAACGTTCCAACGGTTGTAACACCGCAAGCTCTACCAGTTGCACCACCAACACAAAGGCCAGGCTGTAGGCAAGAATCGTGCTGACATCAAAGACCTGAAAGGCCATGTGCAACTGGAATCCGATGCCGTCTGAACGCCCGAGTAACTCCACCACGAGGACGATTTTCCAGATCAATGCCAAACCACCTCGGGTGGCTGCCATCACATAAGGGAAAAGCTGTGGCCAGATTACATGGCGGGCACACTGCCAGCGGCTGAAGTGATATACCCTGGCCATCTGTTCCAGGCGCACATCCAGGTTGCGTGCTCCTTCGCGAACAGTCACCGCTACATTGGGAACCTTGTTGATGACCACAGCAAGGATTGCTGCGGCCTCGATAAGCCCAAACCACACATACAGCAAAATGATGACGACCAGGGCGGGCAGGTTCAGAAACAGCACAAGTAAGGGATCAAGCAGAGCATTGATAAAACGAGAACGTCCCATCCACACGCCCAGTAAAATTCCTGCTGCCATGGCGCAGGTGAAGGCAATGGCCACCCGTCGTAGAGTGATCAGAAGATGCTCAGTCAAGGCGCCACGCTGGAATTCAACCCAGGCAGTGTGAGCCACCTGAAACGGGTCGGGAAGAAGCGTCGTCTTCAGGCTTGCGGCAAGTATCCACCAGAGTAAAAAGATGGCTGGCAGTGCCACCCAGTAGCTCCAGGAGGGTGGTGCTTGAGGATGCCTGGAGGATTCAGTGGTCACAGTGATTGTTCCATGCTGCTACGATAGAAAAGCCTGTCCGGCATTACCTGGTCAGGGTTTGTCCCCGTCATTATCAGCAGTTGTTGAAGGTCTGCAATTCTTTGGTCATCGAGGGGAGCAGGCATTCCGGCCACAAAGCCATCGCGCAGGTTATTAAATGTTGTATCGCTCTCTACCCGCATAAGAGGACGAAGTGCATCCCAGTGTTGCGGGGACTGCTTGAGTTGAACTTTAGCTTTACCCAATGCATGAGAAAAGCGCTCAAGAAGGTCTGGGTTCTGCGCTGCCCAGTCATCCTGAAAGACGTAACCCAGCACCGGCAGATCACGGGAAAGTGACAGGGCGTCAAGCAGGTCAGCCATTGCGATCACAGTCTGTGCTTCTCCCGTGCCTTTCAAGCGTGCTGCGAAATGCCAGTAAGTGAGCAAGACGTCTATCTGGTCGCGCTCAAGCGAGGCACTTAATAACGGTGGCGCCGCATAAACAGCCTCAACCTCCTCTGACAGATCGATACCCTGTCGAGTGGCGACTTCATTCAACAGAATCCAGCCTTTGCTGTCAGGCCCCCCCGCGATGCCCAATCGCTTACCTTTGAGGTCTTGAAGTGTTTCGATGCCAGGATCGGCTGACACAATATCACCAATCTGTGACGAAAAAGGCACGTAGCGGTATGGGTTGCCGTCGTGGTAGCGGGCCTGGGTCCATAGCAAGTCTGCGACAGCACCCTCAACATCACCGGCAGAAACGGCCAGGCGCGAAGCTGACAGGTTGGCCACCGTGCGTATTTTCAGGTGGAAACCAGCGTCAGCATCGAGCCCGTGACGCTGGATATGTTCAAGTTCCCAATGCGCGGTTCCAAATTGCAGGACGCTGATTTCCAATTCAGGAAGGGGGTCTGCGCTATCACCGGCCTGAAGGGGGAGGCTGACTATTACGAGTAATAGTGCGGCCATAAGGAAGTGCGACAACCGGAAAAAACGCATTCATATCACCTGGAAATTACAAAAAGAAATTAACCAAAGATTACGGAATGCTGTTATGCCGCAGAATAGTACTTTGGTGCCTGCCAGGTTGATTCCATGGTCCTATTCCAGATGTGAGCAATAAAAGCATAGATTGTGCAGAGATTAATTCTTGATTAACAGGTGATTCCATGGCGAGAATAACAATTACTGCGTCACCACTTATGAGCATTGCCGTTAGCGTTTCAGGCGCCTCGAGCGCTTCTCGTCGGGGGGCAGAAAAGTGGCGGACTGTAATATCAGCCACCTTGTTAATCTGTATTTTTTCTTTTTCTTCGATCAAGGTTCATGGTCAGACGGCCTTCATGTCAGCGGATGAGGTTGAACAGTTTGGCGGTAGCCATCTGTTTGATCAGCAAGGTTATCGGGTGGATAATTATCGCAGCCCTACTCCCGTCAGAATTGAAGGCATCACTACTGTAGACACTCAAGCACTGGATGCATTGATGACGTCGGAACCAGATCTTGTAATAGTGGATGTCATTAACCTAACTTTTCAAAATGATCGCTTTCTTATCGATAAACCTCACCAGGCCATAGTGGGCGCTCACTGGCTACCTAATACTGGGCAAGGTGACCTGGAATTACGCTGGGAGCAGTATCTGCTTGGCGAGGTTCAACGACTGACCGAAGGTAACAATCGCCGTCCGGTAGTGGTAGCATGCAAGTCAGATTGCTGGCTATCGTGGAATGCTTCGTTGCGACTGTACAATGCGGGATATCGTTCACTCTATTGGTATCGAAACGGTGTTGATACCTGGATGGCCAATGGAAAGCCCGTGGAAACTGTAGAGCCCATAACACCGGTATTTGCAAAGTCCCCTGGTGATAAGTCTTCTAATAACAACTTTTAACGAGCGACTGCTAATTTCATGGATACCCCTTATACCATTCTGGTTGCTGACGACCATCCGCTCTTTCGTGAAGCCATTACACGTGTCATTGCCACAGGGTTTTCTAACAGCACGCTTTATGAAACCGAAGATCTGGAAAGTACTCTGGCGCTGGCGCGTAACAATGATGCCCTTGACCTGGTGCTGCTGGATCTGAATATGCCTGGCATGAACGGGCTTGGCGGGCTGATTGAGCTTCGCAACGAGCTCCCCGCGCTACCCGTGGTAATCATTTCGGCGGAAGAAGACAAGCAGGTTATTCTTCAGGCGGTTACCTATGGTGCCATGGGGTTTATTACCAAGTCATCACCGCGTGATAAAATGTTAAATGCTATCACTCAAGTGTTGGAAGGTAATATATATCTGCCGTCAGATATCATGTGTGATAACTCCACACCCAAACGTATGACCCAGGAAGTCAGCATTACCCCGGATCAGATAGAAACCTTAACCCGTAAGCAGTTGCAGGTGCTGGAGCATATGACCCGGGGTGAATCCAATAAGATGATTGCTTATCACCTTAATATTGCTGAAACCACCGTCAAAGCGCATGTTTCCGCCATTTTGCGCAAGCTTGGTGTTAACAATCGTGTCCAAGCCATTCTATCAGCCAGTGATATTGACTTTAGCCGTTATCTGCGTCGTTAGCACACCTCTCATAGATTCGGGCCTCACGTAGGCGTTCAGACAAGTAAGCACTAGATTGCGCCATTTTACTGAATAGGGTTATTCAGGTTGGAGAACTGTGGATGTCAACTGGCTCAGCGCCATGCGCAGTTTGAGTGGTTTAACCGGTTTATGAACCAGTTGATAGCCAAGCTCACGAACTCTCTGACGCAACTCATTGCTGTAGTTGGCTGTGACTGTCATAACAGGGACAGGCACGTTGCGCCTGGCGTTGAGTCTTCTGGCCAGCTCAATGCCGTTATCGCTTTGATCCAGATGGTAGTCGACGATGAGGGCGTCCACTTCGTCATTTACCAGATCAACCTGTCTTGCCAATTCTGCTTCACTCGTTGCCACGACAGGTTGGCAGTTCCAGCGTGAAAGCAGAGTGTGCATGCCAAGGCAGATATCGAGGTCATTGTCCACCACCCAGATCCGTTGCCCTGTCAATCGATCATGTGCCGGTAAGGAGGTCGGCAGCAGAGCGGCTGGCGGGAAAGCGGAGGACGTACATCTGGCATAGGGTAGCAGGATACTGAACAAGGAACCTTTGCCAGGCTGGGAGATCACCTGTAATGGACAGCCTAGTATCCGACTGATTCTGTCGGCGATTGATAAGCCAAGACCCAGTCCCCTGTCGCTACGTCCGGAAACATCCAGCCGCCTGAACTCCTGAAATATTGCTTTGCATTCATGACTGTTGATGCCCACACCGGTATCTCCTACCTGCACTTCCAATCCATTGGGACGCTTTCTGCACCCCAGCAGCAGCCGTCCACGGGGCGTATATCTCACCGCATTGCTCAGAAAGTTACGGATTACCCGGCCTAGCAAAGCACTGTCTGTTTTAACCATGGCACTCGAACGAACGTAATGTAGTGAAAGCCCTTCACTGGACGCCATTTGATGATATTCCCTTGCAAGATTATCGAGTAGATCTGCAATCGAGAAACTACTGAGTTCAGGCGAAATGACACCGGCATCCAATCTCGACATATCAACGAGTGTGCCCAGCAGTGACTCGACATCCTTAAGCGACCGGGCCAGAGAGGCTGTCAACTCCCGGCCTTGGTCAGGCATAAAGACTTCTTCCAGCGCGCCGGCGAAGAGTTGAGCGGCATTCAGTGGCTGAAGCAGATCATGGCTGACAGCCGCAAGGAACTTGGATTTTGAAATATTGGCGGCTTCGGCTTCTGTTTTGGCTTCACGCAGGCGCTGTTCGACCAGGGTGCGTTCGGTGATTTCTTCCCTAAGCTGATGGTTAAGCTGGGTCAGTTCGGCGGTACGTTCTCGTACTCTTTTTTCGAGGTTCTGGTAGGCATGTTGCAGCGCTTCAGTGGTGCGGCGACGTTCTGTAATATCGCGTATCAGTACGAAAACGCCTATGACTTCCTCAGAGGTTTCTTTGCCATGATAATGCGTATCAGACGTGTCATTACAATAATGTGGTACGTAAGCGCGCAGCAAAACACGCTCATCACCATTGGCATCCGCTTCAGCGAGTTCAAACGATACCGTCTCACCCGCCATCACTCTTTCCAGATAAGGAATCAGCCGCCGACAATGTTCGGGTGAATGAAGTTTCTGCATGTCTTCGCCGAGGAGCATTCCTCGCGGCCAGCCATACCAGCGTTCATAGACCCGATTGGCAAACACATACCGCAAGTCCTTATTCAGGTAAGCGATCATGGCGGGCAATTCATCGGTCATGTTACGGATCCAGCGCTCACGTTCGAGAAGCGTCTGGGCATACTGGATGCGTTCTGTTACATCGGTAAACGTCAACACCTGGCCATGGGGAGGCATCGAGTGACCGCGTACTTCGACAATTCTGCCATCCGGCAAACGTCGCTCACAGGGTTGCGTCACACCCAGAGCATCCTCGCGTTCAATCAGCGGACTGACTTCACTCAGCGAAGCCAGGTTGCAAGGCATGCAGGGCGTTTCAATGCCGGCCAGTGTGATAAACCGCTGGTTGCACATTTCCAGCTGACTATCGGCATCTATCACGGCAACACCTTGAGAGAGACTGTTAAGAGTGGCTTGAAGCAACTGTGACTTCTCGGCAAGGGCTTTTTCACGCTGTGCGTTTTCCTGACGCTTGATGGCGGTGATATCTATGTAGAGTATCACCTTGCCGCCGTCACGGGTCTGGCGCTGGTGGACCTGTACCCAGCGACCATCATGCAGGTGATAGATCGTGGGCTGGTTCGGCCCCTCGCTGGTTTCACTTATAATCAGGCCTGCATCACGCGCCATTTGGTGCAGGTTCTTGATATGCATGCCAGATTTTATTTTGATGCCTGCAGATTTCCAGAAAACGGCAAAATGGCTATTAAAAATAGCAATGTAGCCCTGAGCATCAAATAGCACGAACGCATCCGTCAGGCTTTCGATGGCATCAATCAGTGTCTGGTTGGCGTCCTCGGCACGTCCGCGGGCTTCCCCGAGAAGCCGGTTGCTGACCCGCAGCTCATGCAGGGTCTGATTGAGTGTCTGGGTTCTTTCGCGCACCTGCTCGGCAAGCAAGGCGGTATGTTCAAAGGCGGCGTAGGGTGCGCTGCGGGGTAGAGAGCTGAGCTCAACGCGTTCAATCAGTGCGGCGTTAATCCGCTTCAGGCGTTGAATTTCCCGGGCCTGAAAGGATTCCAGCTCAGTCGCCATGGCGGGGCCTGCTCAGATAAACGCCGCTGAACGTCTGATTCAGGTGAACACCGTCATAATGTTCTCCATAGCTGTTGAAACCGACAATACGAAAGCGCCTCATCAGTTGACTCGCTGCTTTGTCCTGATCGTCCTGGCCAATTTCCAGCCGTCGTAAAAAACAGTCGCAGCCTATGACCAGCGCCGGTGGCCCAAGCCGAGCAGCGATGGTGTCCAGCCACGCTTGCAGATCATCAAGAATGGGGCCAGCATGCATGGCAGTCAGTACGATGCCTTTTTCGACCGCGCAATAAAAGGTAAGACTGCCATCCGGGTTAACGCTTTGAATCGCACGCACATAGGTTTGGTCGTGAAGTTTTACCGCCAAGGGGTGACGAGCAAACACATCCTCATTGAGTTGGCTGATTGGCAGACCCACCAGGTCTGCATAGGCATTGGCGGCAGGTTCAGCATTCAGTTCGAATACTTTGCGTTGCTTGCGGTCCACTGCGGTCACTACCATTTTGTCGTCGGTGGCGCGCAGGTGGTGGGTGGAAAAGACCTCGAAATCGAGTTGCGTATTTATCATCACCACAATGGCAGCGGTAGTACGAAACTCACCATTACCATAAACATGGGTGCCCGCAAGATGATTGTCGTCTCCTGCGCTGCCACCAAAGTGAGGAATGCCTGCCAAAGCAGCATTAAGGGTGGCAAGCACCCGCTCTTCGCAGGCAGAAAGACCATCCAGAAGCGTCATGACAAAGGTATGACCCTTGATAGGCGCCACACGAGCGGATTCGCAACGTGTAATCAAGCGGTCGGTCAGGGTCTGAGCGGTATTCAGGTCAAATGTAGTGAGATCATCAATGACGGCATACTCAAAGGAAAACGTCTCTTGCGTAAAACCTAAGGCAATAATGCCACTCCGTGAATAACCATCACCGCCAATTTCTCCCGCCGTTGTACAGCCACAAAGGCGAACGCCACCAAAATGCGCCTCCATGGCGGCACCAAGCATGTCAAGCGTATATTCCACCGAGCAAAAAAACATGACGCCGCACAGGGACGGATGCATCAACTGTCTCGCCAGTTCTTGCGCGGCGATTTCAGGTGAGGTGGCCAGCGTGTGTGCAACGAGCACTGACTCTGTCAATAACTCCGTAGGAAGGGTGTCGGGGACTACAGGTGATGCCATCATGGGCCAACCTCGGATGACTAACTTTAACTCAAGTCTATAAAGCTCTACGCCAACTGCCTATAGCACTTGAGTGCTGCTGAGTGTTGGGTGGGGTAGTACCTAGGTAGGAGAAACGCCATGTCTGGCGAAGAAGGAAGCTTCCCGTTGAATCAAATACTGGCGGTTTGCAGGATGACGGATCCCGTGTCCCTCGTTGGCGAACAGAATGACGTCAGCTTCTCCCCCGTGCTGTTTCAGACGTCTGGACATTGCAAAGGTCTGTGACGCAACCACCACATTATCCTTGGCGCCTTGTAAGAACAGGATAGGAGGTGTGGTTTTTTGGCCAAGACGATTTATCGGGCTTGCCGTTCGTTTGGCCTCGTCGTCTCCAATCAGCCAGTCCAGATAGCCAGATTCAAACCGGTGGGTCAGTTTTCCAAGGCGGACGGCATCCGTGACGCCATAAAGGCTGGCGCCAGCCAGGAAACGCTGAGAGGAGGCAAGGATATTCAGCACACTGAAGCCACCAGCACTCTGCCCGCGGACAAACAGACGATCCGGGTCAGCAACGCCTTCAGAGACCAGCTGGTCTGCCATGGCAAGGGCGTCTTCAACATCGAGATACCCCCATTCTCCTGCCAACCTTTCGCGAAAACGACGCCCCTGATTGGCACTGCCTCTGGGATTAAGGTCAGCCACGGCGTAACCCAGTGATTGCCACCAGGCTATCAGGGGGTCGTAAACGGGGTAACTGGCAGATGTAGGGCCACCATGGATACGTACAATCAACGCCGCCGGTGCAGAAAAATGGGAGGGATAGACAAACGCAGAAACCGCTTCCTGTAAATGAAGGCCGACGCGCGCCGAGTAGCGAATTGGCAGGGTCGTCGTGCAGGCGTTACCTGCCTCTGCAAGTGTGACCACTTGGTTGCCTTGATGGTCGCAGCGGATCAGGCGAGTGAAATGACCAGGCCCTTGTGCCAAGGCATAAATACCGTCATGGTCGGCGCCTACAGCGCTGACACGGCCAATATCCGGGAGGCGCCAAGGGTTATCAGGGTTTGCGCTTTCAAGGCTGCCCCAGCCGTCACGCAACCGCATGATGACGCCACCTCCAGGCCACCAGGCATGCTGAGATTCGCCTAATTGCCATGGCGTAGTGGCATGATCGAAGGGTTGGTGGCTAAGACATCGCCAATGGTCACCCTGTATTTCCCAGGGTTGCCAATAGCCTCCGCAGTCGCTCATGCACACCAGACGTCCATCGGCACTGAACTGGGGTTGAGTCACCGCCCCTTTCTGAGGTAATGAAGGCCGACGCTGCACTGTGCCGTCTGATCTGAAATACCCCAGACACAAACGGGAATGCTGCCACGGCATGTCAGGTAATGACCATTCGACCCAAGCGATGGCGTGGTTATCGGGTGAAAGGGCGGGAGCACCAAAAAAGTCGGCACCCTCGGCCAGAACCTGACGGCCGTGTTGGCTGATGGCTACCAGGCGCTGTAGCGCCTGAGCCCCTTTTCCTTCTTCTTCTACGGCGATAACCCGATGGCGAGAGGGGTCTGGTACAAGCCCCCCGTATGCACAGCCAGCGCGTTTGAAAAACAGCCGCGCCACCCCCGATTGCAGGGTATAAAGAGATTGATCCGCACGTGCCACCACGACGGGTTTATCGCCAAGCAATGCGTAGCTCCCCCCGCCATAGCCATTGACTCGGCTGGCGATATCCCACCCTTGCGGAGAAAGGCGAACCATCTGTTTTGTGTTTAATTCGAATTGCCACAGTTCCTGGCGACCACTGACGCCATTAGAGACGAGCAGATGTGGCTGTCCGGAAGCACTCAGCTTCAACTCGCTAAAACCGTCTGAAGGTTGAGCTGCGTGAGCAACGGATGGGGACATTGCTGATTTGGCCTGTCTCAGGGCAGCGGCTAAAGTCGATGGCATGAGTGATTCTAATCGTTTTCAACTGATGAGTATGAGCGTATAAACTAAACACTACAGTCAGATAAAAACAATGGCCAATACGGTGATTGATCACTTTACAAATCGAGAAGCTTTTTATGGCCTCATTGACGTCGCTTCGCAAGTTTGTCGCGCCTGAAATTATCTTCGGTGATGGCGCACGCCACTCAGCGTCAAACTATATCAAATCCTTCGGTGCCGACGCTGTCCTGCTGGTATCTGACCCAGGTGTTAAGTCGGCAGGTTGGGTGCGTGATGTGACGTCCAGTCTGAATGAGGCTGGTATTGCAGTGACCTGCTTTACCCAGGTATCGCCCAACCCACGCATTGAAGAAGTGATGGCCGGGGCAGAGTGCTATCGGGAAGCGGGCTGTAAGGCCATCGTGGCCATTGGGGGAGGCAGCCCTATGGATTGTGCCAAGGGAATCGGAATCGTGGTGGCTCACAATAAACCGATCACTGTATTTGAAGGCGTGGATAGGCTTGATGTACCCATTCCCCCCTTGGTGTTTATCCCCTCAACGGCAGGAACTTCAGCGGATATATCCCAGTTCGCGATCATTTCAGATCAGCAACGGCGCATGAAGTTTTCCATTATCAGTAAATCAGTGGTGCCGGATGTCTCCTTGATTGACCCGGAAGTCACCATGACCATGTCGCCATATCTCACTGCCTGTACCGGCATTGATGCCTTGGTGCATGCGATCGAAGCCTTTGTCTCCACCGGGAGTGGGCCGTTAACAGACGCGCATGCATTGGAAGCCATGCGCCTGATCAGCCAGCATCTGGAAGCGCTGGTGGCTGACCCCGGTAACGGTGAATTACGTGCCCAGGTCATGTTGGGCAGTATGCAAGCCGGGTTGGCCTTTTCAAATGCCATTTTGGGCGCCGTCCATGCGATGTCTCACAGTCTGGGCGGCTATCTCGACCTGCCTCACGGGCTGTGTAATGCCATGCTGCTGGAACATGTGGTCGCGTATAACTATGAGGCCGCACCAGAGCGCTTCGGGCGGGTGGCAGTCACTCTGGGTATCGAGTGTCGCGGCCTTACACAGCAGGAAATCAAACAGGCGCTTTTCAACTATCTTTCGGCGCTGAAACACAACGTCGGGATGGGAGGAACCCTGGGGCTTGTCGGGGTTTCTGGTACTGATGTTCCTTTTCTGACCCACAATGCCCTCGTTGATCCGTGTATTCTGACCAACCCCCGCCGTTCCAATAAGGACGATGTTTCAAGTGTTTATCGGGAAGCGTTATGAGCCGTCAAGACCGTTCTGATGATCTCCCGGTTAATCATCTGCTAGGTTTTGGACAGCAGTCAGCGCGTAAAAGCTATCATCGCCAACTAACGGCGCGTATGGAAGAACTGGAAGTTGAGCGTAACCGCTACAAATGGCTGTTTGAAAACGCCGTGCACGGCATTTTTCAGGCGTCATTCAAGGGTCAACTGCATGCCGTCAATCCCGCCCTGGCCAGGATGCTGGAGTACCCTTCCATTCAGGCGATGTTGGAAAACTGCCTGTGTTTTGACGGCCTCTTTGTCGACCCGTTAACGGCGCGTGATGTGCAACGGCGTCTATCCAGCAGAGATTCCCTTAAATGTGATCTTTTATGGCTGAAGACCGCCAGCGGTCGACAGGTGCCTGTTGTCATGACCCTGATCCGAAAGCCTTCAGAGTTAGCTGAGCAGGACAATCTGATTGAAGGTTTTGTGGCAGACGTAACAGAGCGTGAGCAGGCGCGGCGTCACCTTGAGGCGCTCAATATGCATCTTGAAACCCGAGTTGCCTCAAGGACCCGAGAACTTGAACAGCTCAATCAGGCGCTTGAGAAGGCCCGTGATGCAGCCGTGGTGGCCAAGCGTAGCAAAGACCGTTACCTGACGGCAGCCAGCCACGATCTGTTACAGCCGATGAATGCCGCACGCCTGATGATTGATTCTCTCCAGGATCGACTCGATGAGCCTGAAAATCGCGCTATTGTCTCCAATATTCAAAGTTCACTCGCTGGTGCGGAAGCGATTCTGAGTGATTTGTTGGATATTGCCAGGCTTGAGCATGGTCAGATTCAGCCACATATCCGTCATTTCTGCGTAGCTGAAGTGCTGGATAGTTTAGTGAATGAATTTCGAGCCTGTGCTGAGGAGAAAGGGCTGGCGCTGAGGTATGTGCCATCGCGTTTGGGGGTTACCAGCGATCCCAGTCTCTTGGGTCGTATCATACGCAATTTTCTGTCCAATGCTTGTCGCTACACCCAACAGGGAGGCATCTGTCTTGGCATTCGCCGGCGCGGAAGTGAGAGCGTAGTGATAGAAGTCTGGGACACTGGAATGGGTATTCCGGAACATGAGTTCCAGCGGATTTTCCAGGAATTCCAGCAGTTGAATGCGCGGCAGACTGCTCATGGCCAGGGGGTAGGGTTAGGTCTTGCCATCGTGGAGCGCATCAGTCACCACCTGCAGCACCCTTTGAGTGTGCGTTCCTGGCCGGGGCGTGGTTCATGTTTCAGTGTGAGGCTTCCTTTAGCCGAGATGACGTTCGACAAGCCAGGCAAGATTGAGAAGCCCACCAACGCGCATGAGTTTGAAGGGTTGCGTGCTCTGGTGATTGATAATGAGCCCAGCATTCTTTCCGGGATGGCACTGGTGCTGGAAAACTGGGGGATCACGTGCGATACAGCGTCAGATCTAGATAATGCCCTGAGGTCTCAAACGCTGCCGGATGTTCTGCTGGTTGATCTGCATCTGGATGACCATATCACGGGTGTTGACGTCATACACCAGCTGCGCCGGCATTGGAAGAATCCGCGCCTCCCTGCGGTGGTCATTTCAGCCGACCGGTCGCCTGAATGGCAGCACCGCCTGAATCAGGCCAGAATTCCCTTGTTGAATAAGCCTGTTCGCCCCGCGCGGTTAAGGGCCTTATTGCGCAGCCTGGTGGAGGCCTGATCGGTCATGGCGGGTGTTGAGCAGGCTATTCAAAGCCAGTCAACGATCCATGGTGTCCGCACCCATCTGCTACATGTGCCGCACTTGCGAGAAGCCCACGTCAGTATTGCGTTGCAGGTGGGATATCTCGATGAGCCCTCTGATCATCCGGGCCTTGCTCACTTGCTGGAACATGTGCTGATGACCAGCCCTATGGCGTGTCATGAGGATGTGGACCTGATTTCGTTTATTCAAGGCTGCCATGGGCGTATCAACGCTAATACTGAAGATAGAGTGACTGATTTTCATGCCAGCGTACCGATCAGTCTGTTAGACGTTGCCCTCAATGCCATGGCGCGTCAGCTCGCCCAGCCGCAGTTAGCGCTCGATACAATTGCGAACGAAGTCAAGGTGATTGATGCAGAGTTCCACGCGCGACAGAACACTGCACAGATGCAGCGTCTGGGGGGATTGAGAGCGCTCTCGAGACCGGGTCATTCAGCGTCTTGCTGCCATCATGGCAATGCCACTACGCTGATGGCATCCGTTGACCTTCTGCATGATGAATTAATGGATTTTCATCAGCGTTATTACTGTCAGCCGCGACTCACGGTGGGGATTCTAAGCAGCCTGCCGGAAGCAGAAATGCAGCATCTGGCAGAAAAGGTCGCCCATTATTTTTTAGTGGATAACGCGGTACCCCAGGTCGCTCCTGTGCGCAGCGCCTGGGGCAATCGACGCTATCACTCTCTCACTGCGGGTCTTACCGCCATGGAGTGGTTGTGGCCGGCTGACACCTGGCCCGCTACGTCAGCCTCTTACCTTTCGAGTTTTGCTCATTATCTTGATCAGGGTGGGCTGCTTGGCATGCTGCCGCCAGAGGTCAAGGATTACCGCGTTGAACTCGCTCCGCAGGGAGCAAGCGATACCTTGCAGCTGATCTGTCATGGGCGCCGTTTGAATGTATCGGATGAAGACATACTCAGTGACGCCCTTGCACAGCAGTGGAGGATGTTTAACCACAAAATACCACCACCAATGTTATCCATCTGGCAGCACTTCCCTTCTCTGGCGGCACCCTGGTGGCACTGGGTGCGTCAGCAAGCGGTTGTGGAGCGACTACTGCCATCAGTATCGTCCGACACATCGCCCGTTTTTTGTCGTTCACAGTTGCGCTGTCTTGCCTGGCGGCCATCCACTGCGCGTCCATCCTGCACGCCAATTAAAGTAAAGAGTTCGCCAACTGATCATCGCCCTGCGCCTGTTAAGCAATGGGTTGGCCGCTACGGCGTTGAGGTGGATGCCAGTGAATTGATCGAACAACAATGGTTGGCCTGTTACCTACCGGCAGCTCAGGTCAGTCTCCCACCACTCACCCGCCAACAGCTGGCATGTCAGGGGGTGGTGCTGTATGAAAAACACATACAGACGGGCGCGAGTCTTTTATTAATGGGGGCGAGTGAACAAGTGGCGACGGCTTGTGCAGGGCTTTTTGACGCTATGCAATACTTGCCGTATGAGACCCCGGGCATTCTGGCGCAGAGGTTAATCTCCAACCTCTATCGCCGTCCTCACATCCCGGCAGTGTGGAGCCCTGACGCACCGCCAGCATCTGCCCTGTTACGGATGTTGCAAAGGGGATATGGCCAACGCCACTCTGGCGTGCCATGTCGAATTTCCAGCCGTTGCCCTGGCGATAAGTCAGGGGAACTGGCTGTCATGGTGATTATCTCCTTGCCGGCGACGCCAGCCAACCGCTACCTGGCGGCCTTCGCAGAACGCCAACAAGCGGGGGAGTTTCTTCATCTGGTAAGGCATCAACATCAACTGGGCTATGTGGCCGCAATTCGTCGTGATGATGCTGTGCCGTTCATCCGCATAGGCTATGTGGTGCAGTCTTCACAGCATTCTGGACAGGTTTTGATGACTGCATTGGGCGATATCATTACTCGCCTTTGGGAGGCAACCTTTGAGGTGCTTGACGATCAAAGCACCTTGCCTCAAGCCGATGCTGTGATCAATACACCCGAAACACCCATTGGCGCCTTGGATGTGCAATGGCGGCAGCTGCTGGGCGGGGGAGAAATCCCTCTGCATCGACTGATAACGCCATGGCCACCCAGTGAACATGATATTAAAGCGCTCAAGGCGACCGTTCAGCGTACAGATGAGCGCGAGTACCGGTTTTTATCATCAGAAATATAATGAAAAACGCCCCTTGCCAGCAGGCAAGGGGCGTTGCATAACGTCGATTTCAAGTACGGTTTCAACGACGAAGCGTTAGAAAAAGCCCAATGGGTTAATATCGTAACTGACTAGCAGGTTCTTGGTCTGCTGGTAGTGTTCAAGTGCCACTTTGTGGGTTTCGCGTCCAACACCGGACTTCTTGTAACCCCCAAAGGCCGCGTGCGCCGGGTACTGGTGATAGCAGTTGGTCCATACGCGGCCTGCCTGAATGCCACGCCCCATACGGAAGGCAACGTTCATGTCTCGGCTCCAGACACCCGCGCCCAGACCAAACTCGGTATCGTTGGCAATTTCCAGCGCTTCCGCCTCGTCCTTGAAGGTCGTGACCGCTACCACAGGTCCGAAGATTTCTTCCTGGAAGACGCGCATCTTGTTGTGGCCCTTGAGCAGGGTAGGCTGAATGTAGTAACCGTCATTGATACTGGCATCCAGTGATTCCTTGTCGCCACCGGTCAGGAACTGGGCGCCTTCGTCACGGGCGATATCCATGTAGGACATGATCTTGTCGAACTGTTCCTGGGAGGCCTGAGCGCCGACCTGCACATCGGTATCCAGAGGATTGCCGCGTTTGATCGACTTGGTTCTTGCAATGACTTTTTCCATGAAGGCATCGTACATGGATTCCTGAACCAGGGCACGGGAAGGACAGGTACATACTTCGCCCTGGTTAAAGAAGGCCAGCACCAGGCCTTCCACGCATTTATCAATGAACTCAGGCTCGGCGTTCATCACATCGGCGAAGTAGATATTCGGCGATTTGCCACCCAACTCAACGGTCGAAGGAATGATATTCTCGGCCGCGCATTTAAGAATATGTGAACCCACCGGTGTTGACCCGGTAAAGGCGATTTTAGCGATACGCTTGCTGGTCGCCAGCGCCTGGCCAGCTTCAGCGCCGTAACCGTTGACGATATTCAATACGCCGGGCGGTAGAAGATCACCCACCAGTTTGGCAAACACCAGGATGGAAGCAGGCGTCTGTTCAGCGGGCTTGAGTACCACACAGTTGCCTGCTGCCAGCGCAGGAGCAAGCTTCCAGGTCGCCATCAGCAGCGGGAAGTTCCAGGGAATGATCTGACCAACCACGCCCAGCGGTTCATGGAAATGATAGGCGACCGTATTGGCATCAATATCGGCGGCGGTGCCTTCCTGGCTGCGGATGCAGCCAGCGAAATAGCGGAAATGGTCAACGGCCAGCGGCAGATCGGCGTTCACGGTCTCACGCACCGCCTTGCCGTTATCCCAGGTTTCTGCGACCGCGAGCATTTCCAGGTTTTGCTCCATGCGATCTGCAATTTTAAGCAGGATATTGCTACGCTCGGCTGCGGAGGTCTTTCCCCAGGCGGGTGCGGCGGCATGGGCGGCATCCAGCGCCTTGTCGATATCCTCCTGAGTGGAGCGGGGAATTTCACAGAATACTGCACCGTTGACCGGGCTGACGTTGTCGAAATACTGACCATTGACGGGTGCTGTGAACTCGCCACCAATGTAGTTGCCGTAACGCTTATCGAAGGTAATGACTGAGCCGGACTCTCCGGGATTGGCGTAGATCATTTGTTAACTCCTGCGCTTATGTCGTTGTCTTTGTTGTTACCGGGATAATTCAGATAGCGTTGTACGCTTCAAACATTGCCATTTTGCCAGTGCAGCGACAAGCTAAAAATGCCACCTCTGCACTGTTTTTACCCATGCTTTCGCGCACACCACGAAAAGGCTATAAAACTCCGTCTAAAGTACTGCATGCACTCACCGGGACAGCATGCTTAACTGATTGTTGTGGGTAAGTTACCTTTATCCCCAGCCATACCTGATGCAATCAGATTGTTACAACTCACTTCTTTGAGGAGCATAAACCATGTGGACCAAACCGACATACGAAGATTTACGCCTGGGTTTTGAAGTTACCCTCTATATCTCCACACGTTGAACACGAGGCGCTTATTAGCCATCGGGTTAGTAAGCGCATTGTCTCCTGCAACCTGAACGCCCATATTCCAGGCATCATTACTCAACCATCATAAGGCCCTGCACAATGCATGTGATTGTTCTAGGCTCTGCCGCGGGCGGGGGCTTTCCCCAGTGGAATTGTAACTGCAAGAACTGTGCTGGCGTCCGCAAACTACACCCCCACTATCAGGCACGTACCCAATCTTCAATCGCTATCAGTGCCGACGGTGAACACTGGCTTTTATGCAATGCCTCACCTGATGTGCGTACCCAGATTAATGCGACACCCTCTCTCTGGCCAAAGTCATTGCGCGGCAGCGGAGTCAAGGAAGTTCTGCTGGTGGATGCCCAGATTGATCATGTGACAGGGCTCCTGTCGCTGCGTGAGGGTTGCCCGCTGGATGTGTGGTGTACGCCTAATGTGCATGCTGACCTTAACGATGGATTTCCAATTTTTCCCATGCTGTCGCACTGGAACGGTGGCCTGAACTGGCAACCCATCAAGGTGGTCGAAGACACCGTTGAGTATAGCTTCAGGGTGCCATGCCTGCCGGGTATCCGCTTGACGGCGTTTACCATCGACAGCAATGCACCGCCTTATTCTCCACGCCGAAATCAACCTTCCAATGGTGATAATATCGGCTTGTATATTGAAGATCGGACCACGGGGAAATCGCTGTGCTATGCCCCCGGGCTGGGCATGCCCAGCGCTCTCAGCATGGCGTACCTCAACGCTGCAGATGTGGTGATGGTAGACGGCACGCTCTGGAAAGATGACGAGATGCAAGCGATGGGGGTGGGTAGCTCGACCGGCCATCAGATGGGACATCTTGCAGCCAGTGGCGATAATGGCATGCTGGCGTTACTCGATGAACTGCCGGCCAGCACCCTACGCTTTCTCATCCATATTAATAATACCAACCCGGTGCTCAATGCCGAGAGCGATGCTTTCAAGACCCTCGATCAGCACAATATCCAACTGGCGCATGATGGGCTGCATCTGACGCTTGAATGATGACGCCCCAGATAATGCCCTGACACTGTTCGGCCAGTGCTCGGCTGTAACCAGGAGGACCTCGATGACAACCTCAATAACTGAACGCCAGCTTGCCATGCCGCCAGATGAATTTCGTCAGGCACTCATGGACAAGGGGCGCTTTTATCATCTTTACCACCCTTTCCAACAGGCGATGGCCAAAGGAGAGTTAACCCAACAACAGCTGCAAGGATGGGTAGCCAATCGGTTTTACTATCAATTGATGATTCCCCAGAAAGATGCGGCGTTATTGGCGAACTGTGATGATCCCAGAGCGCGGCGTCGGTGGATACAGCGTCTGCTTGATCATGATGGACATGAGGATGATAGCGGCGGTATTGAGGCTTGGCTTGCCCTTGGGGATGCTGTGGGCCTATCCAGAGAAGAGCTCGTTGATCAGCGTCATGTTCTGCCGGGTGTTCGTTTTGCGGTGGATGCCTACCGACATTTTGTTGCCACAGCGCCATGGCAGGAAGGCGCGATTTCCTCGCTGACGGAGCTTTTTGCCCCCTTGGCTCATCAGAATCGTCTGGACACCTGGCCCACCCACTACCCCTGGATTGATGCGCATGGATACGCCTACTTTCGCAAACGCCTTAGTGAGGCTCGGCGTGATGTTGAACACGGCCTGGAAGTGGCGCTAGATGTGTGTGTGACGGCTGAAAGCCAGCAACGGGCGTTGAATATTCTGCAGTTTAAACTTGATGTGCTCTGGAGCATGTTGGACGCCATGCAGATGGCCTATCTATTGGATCGTCCGCCATATCACACGGTGACAGATCAGGCTGTTTTTCATAACGGCGTCTAACGGATGCTTAACATCAACAGACATCACCAGAAGCGTCACTGGAGAGCTCGGCATGAACCACACTAATATCTATCAATTACGCCGAGGCCGGCGCCTTCAGTGGGAGCCTGTTCAGGGCTGCCACGTTATTCTTTATCCCGAAGGGATGGTAAAACTCAGTGCAAGCGCGGGGGCTATTCTGGAACAGGTCGACGGCCAACAGAATGTGAGCGACATCATTCACACACTATGCCAACACTACCCGCAAGCAGAACCCTCGGAGCTGGTAAGGGATGTCGAAGCCTTTTTGGCAGAAGCCTATGACAACGGCTGGTTGCATTTAAGGGAGGAGAAACACCATGTCCGCTGATCATGCTTCAGTTGTGCCTAGCGTTACTCCGCCGTTATGGTTGCTTGCCGAGTTGACCTACCGTTGCCCACTACAATGCAGTTACTGTTCCAATCCGATTGATTTTCATCGTTATCATCAGGAACTGGATACGCAGGCCTGGTGTGATGTGTTGCGCCAGGGGCGTGGGTTAGGTGCGGCACAACTGGGGTTTTCGGGTGGTGAGCCGCTGATCCGCAAGGATCTGGAGGTGCTTGTTGAAGAGGCGCGCAGCCTTGGGTTCTATACCAACCTGATTACGTCCGGGGTAGGGCTGGACGTAAAGCGCGTAAACGCCTTATCTGCCGCCGGTCTGGATCATATTCAGATCAGTCTGCAGGCAGCTGACCCCGACCTGGCCTCTGCGCTCGCCGGTTCCAAAAAAGCACACGCCAACAAGCTTGCCATGGCTCGAGCCGTCAAGGATGCAGGCTATCCGATGGTGCTCAACGTGGTGATTCACCGCCAGAATATTGATCAGATAGGTGACATTATTGCCCTTTGCGACCAACTCGGTGCAGACGAGGTAGAACTGGCCAACTGTCAATACTATGGATGGGCGTTTCTTAATCGACGCCAGTTGATGCCAACCCGTGACCAGTTAAAGCGAGCCGAAGATGAAACCCGGCGCTGGCGCGAACGCCTTCAGGCCCGTGGGCGGGACATGACGCTTCACTTTGTGGTGCCTGATTACTACGAAAAACAGCCCAAGCCCTGTATGGGAGGCTGGGGAAGCATTTTCATGACAGTAGCACCGGACGGCGCTGTACTGCCATGCCATAGTGCCCGCGAGCTCCCAATGAGCTTTCCGACCGTCAATGATCTTACCTTGCACGACATCTGGTATCAGAGCGATGCCTTCAATCGCTTTCGTGGCACTGCGTGGATGCCTCAGCGTTGCCAGCAATGCGATCAACATAGTGTCGATTTTGCAGGATGCCGTTGTCAGGCCTACCTGCTGACGGGCGACATGACAGACACAGACCCTGTCTGTGAGTTTTCGCCTCACCATGCGGCGTTGGAATCGATGGTAGAGGACGCCCAGGTGATTCGAGTGCTGGAGAGTGGCGCCATTCCGCGCAATGTACACATGGCCAGGCAGCAGACATCCACCAAGGATTCTGAATAGCACTAAGCCCAAGCCACCGGGCAGGCGTGACATCCAGGTTAGGGCGGGGCAGACTGTGCTCAGGGGGGAGGTTAATCACGCTTAAGGAGCCCTACCATGAAGCTTGCCAAACCGCACCGAACGCCGTCAGCGATGGAGAATTCTCGGATGTCTGGCCGATTCAGCCAGTTTGCCCGTTTAACCGGGTTGAGTCTTGCGGCGGCGCTGCTGTCAGGCTGTGGTGTGATTCATCAGACGAGCCAGGGAGAAACGGCGTTGGAAACACAGGGGCTGAATGCGCCGGTTGCTTTTACCCGACTGCCCGCCCAGCGTTACACCCCGGAAGATTGGCCAGAGCGGTTAAATGCCGATGTCTACCTGCCTGAGGCAAACGACGATCTTCGCCCAGCGGCATTGGTGGTCCACGGCGGCGGTTGGCGAAATCGTGGGCCTGAGGACATGAACGGTATTGCTGAACAGCTGGCGGCCCAAGGCTATGTCACTGTCAATATCGAGCATCGTTTTGCGCCAGAGTATCACTTTCCTGCCCAGGTGCATGACCTGCAGCAGGCCATGCGCTGGCTGCATAACAATGCTGATGACTGGCAGGTGGATACCGACCGGATCGTCGGCGTGGGCTTTTCGTCCGGTGCGCATCTGGTCAGCCTGCTGGCCCTGGCCGGCGCTCAGCCCCCCCTGGCGGAGCCTTATGGTGGCAAGCATACACGCCTGGCGGCAGTGATGGCGGGCGGTGTGCCCAGTGACCTGCTCAAGTTTGATGACGGTCGCCTGGTGGTACAGTTTATTGGCGGCACGCGGGCGCAAAAGCCCGAGGCTTATGCTCTGGCGTCGCCGGCGCGCCAGATCGGCGACAATGCACCTCCTTTCTTTATCTACCACGGCCGGCTGGATCAGCTGGTGCCGGTAGACCACGCCACGGATTTTTACGCTCAGCTCAAAGCGCAGGGCGTTGAAAGTGAGCTTTACCTGCTGCGCGGGCGCGGGCATATCACCAGCTTTGTCCTCGAAGGGCAAGCAATCGAGGCAGGTATCGCCTTTCTTAACCAGCAGGTCAACACGCCTTGAAGGTGTTATCCCAAGGGCGGTCTCTTATCGTCATTGTCAACATTGATCCACTTGCCCCAGCCGCGAGGTCTGGCGCAACACTCCCAAAAGCGTCATGGCGTGGTCTCTGTGGGGGTTGCCTGACGGGTAAAACGCTCGCGTAGATTCTCAAGGCCCAGGTACAGGCAGGGCACCAGTACCAGCAGGATCAGGGTGGCGAACAGCATGCCAAAGCCCAGTGAAATAGCCATGGGAATCAAAAAACGCGCCTGGCGGGAAGTTTCCAGCATCATGGGGGCCAGCCCCAGAAAGGTCGTTAATGTGGTCATCATGATCGGCCGTAGGCGGCGGGTCGCAGCGGCGACAATTGCCTCCCGGGCGGCCAGGCCTTGGCGGCGCTTGCGGTTGGCGTAGTCAATCAGCACCAGAGCATCGTTGATCACCACGCCGGAGAGCGCCAGCATGCCCAGCAGGCTGATAATCGACAGGCCAAAGCCCAGAATCACATGCCCGCCCATGGCCCCGACGATGCCGAACGGAATCGCTGCCAGCACCAGCAGCGGCTGGGTATAACTGCGAAACGGAATGGCCATCAAGGCATACAGCGCGCCCAGCATCAGCCACATGGCGGTGCGCAATGTGGCCAGGTTATCGGCGGTGTCCTGCTGGCGGCCACCCAGGCCGACGTCCAGACCGCTGAACTGCGCCTGAAGGTTGGGGAAGACTTCCTCGCGCAGGGTCGCCAGCACCTGATTGATCGCCACATTGCCCTCGCTGTCCGCCGTCACGCTAATGATCCGCCGGCCGTCAATGCGTTGAATGCTGCTGGACGCCTGGCTCAGGGTGAACGCTGCGACCTGAGACAGCGGCACGCTCAGCCCCTCCGGGGTCTGGATAGGCAGCCGATAAAGGGTGTCGAGGCTGTCGCGGGCATCAGGGGGCAGACGTACCTCAATGCTGACCTCGCTGCGGCCGCTGAACTGCTCGATGGCCGTGGCACCCTGCAAGGGGCCGCGCAGGGCGCTCGCCAGGTCACCGCCGGTCAGGCCCAGCGCTCGGCCCTCGCTGGAAAGGCGCATTTCAAGCTGGGGTTTGCCATCGCCCAGGCCGCTGTCGACATCAATCAGGCCAAAGTCTGCCAGCTCCGTCGCCAGCCGTTCGGCGGCGCTTTCCAGCACCTGGGTATCCGGGTGGGAAAGCCGCAGGCTAAGCGCCGCGCCGCTGCCCGGGCCACCAACGTCTGATTCAAAACGCACTGATTGGGCGCCCACCAGATCACCGCTTAGCTCCCGCCAGGCCGGGGCGATGCGCGAGGGCGGCCAGTCGTCGAGGCTTTCTGCGGCGATATCCAGGCGAATGCTCAGGCTTTCGCCATCCAGCTGGGTGCGTGAGCTGCTAAAACTCAGGCTGTCTTCGCTTTCTGCCAGGGTATCGGCGGCGTCGAGCAGTTGCTGGCTCAGACTGCGGCTAAGGCTGATGGGGCTGCCAATCGGCAGAGTGACGCTGGCCTGCACCTGATCGGATTCGACTCTGGGCATCAGCGAAAAGCCCAGCCGCCCGCTCATTGCCCAGGCCAGGGTCAGCGCCAGGATGACGACTCCGATCGACACCGTTAGCAGGCGCTGGTTCAGGGCGTGCTGCAGAAACGGCTCGAAACGCTGGTAGGTGAAATGATGCAACCCGGCCTGCATACGCTGGCGAAGCCTATCCAGCCAGTTGGCACGAGCACTCTTGTTCACCTGGCTGTGGGCCAGGTGGTTGGGCAGGATAAACAGCGCTTCCACCCAGGAAATGGTGAAGACGGTGATCACCACCAGGGGCACGGTGGCGAATATCAGCCCCAGGAAACCGGGCAGGAACAGCAGCGGCAGAAAGGCCACGATGTTGGACAGAATGGCAAAAGTCAGCGGCGTGGCAATCTCGCGTGCCCCGATAACCGCCGCATCGCGCAGGGAATAGCCCTGCTCGCGGTAGCTGTAGATGTTTTCACCCACCATGATGGCGTCATCCACCACGATACCGAGGGCGATAATAAAGGCGAACATGGAAATCATGTTCAGTGAGACGCCCATCCAGGGCAGAAACAGCAGGGCGCCCAGAAAGGCAATCGGAATGCCCAGGGTGACCCAGAAGGCCAGCCGGGCCTGCAGGAACAGCGCCATCAGCACCATCACCAGGGTCAGCCCCAGCCAGGCATTCTTGAGCAGCAGATCCAGACGGCCCTGATAGATCTCCGAGGTGTCGCGTGAGACATCCAGGCCCACGTTTACCGGCAGGTTGGCGCGCAGGCGCTCGAGCTCGCCCTGGACCGCACCGGAAAGCCCGGTGGGGGTCTGGTTGCCCACCTGATACACATTGACCGACAGCGCTGGCTCGCCGTTATAGAAAACTTCGCGGTCGGTTTCGGCAAAGCCTGCCTGCACACGGGCAATATCCCCGAGGCGCACCGGTGTGCCCTGAGTGCTGGTGATAATCGGTAAATCGGCAAATGCATCGGCACCGTTGCGCCGCCCCTGGTAGCGCACCAGCCATTCGCCTTCCCGGGTGCTCAGCTGGCCGCTGGCCAGGTCCAGGGCTTCCTGTCCAATCATATTGGCCAGCGCCTGGTGGTCAATGCCGTAGCGCTGGATGGCTTCCTCGTCCAGATGGATCTGGATTTCCCGGTCACGGTCGCCGGAAACCTCCACCCGTGAAATACCCTCGGCCGCCAGCAGTTCAGCGCGCACGTTTTCGGCGGCATCGTGCAGGGCGCCCAAGCCCACCTGGCCGTAAACCTGCAGGCTGAGCACGCTGCGCGACCCGCCCGAGAGGCTGATCCGCGGCGGGTTGGCCGCCTCTGGCAGGATGGTGATGGCATCCACCGCCTGCTGGATATCCTGATAGGCGCGCATCACGTTGACGCCCTCGGTCAGCTCGGCGCGCAGCCGGCCACTGCCTTGATTGGCGGTGGCGGTCAGTTCGTCAATGCCCTCGACATCGGCCAGCGCCGCTTCCACCGGCAGCAGGATGCTTTGCTCGATATCTTCGGGTGTTGCGCCCGGGTAGCTGATACTGATGCTGACAATTTCTGTCTCGAAATCGGGAAATACTTCCTTCTTGATGCTCAGCGAGGCGAGCAGGCCGCCGGCAATCAGCAGAATCATCAAGAGGTTGGGGGCGACGCCATGGTCGACCATCCAGGCAAGCGGGCCACGGCGGTTCATGGTGTTGCCTCCTCACCGGTTTCCTCACTGTCTTTCCTGCTTTCTTCTTCATCCGCTTCCAAACCCGTGCGCACGCGCTGGCCTTCACGGGGGTTAACAAGCCCCGCGACGACCACCTGCTGGCCCGTTTCCAGGCCGCTGCTGACCAGCACCTCCCGCTCGCCACGGTGGGCCAGGATGACCTGGCTTTGCTGCAGCTGACTCTGATCATCCAGCCACCACACCAGGTTGCCAGGCCGCAGCGCTGCAGCGGGCAGGGCAATCAGGGGTTGGGTGTTTGCCGGGTCAATCTCGGCACGCAGCACATCCCCCAGGCGCAGGGCCGGGCCGGGGCTTTCCAGGGCCAGGGGGTCATTCACGCCAATCAATAGCTGCACCTGCAGGCCGTTTTCTTCCAGGCTGGGCAGCACGGCCAGCAGCTGGCCCGGGCGCTGGCTATCGTCAGGCCAGCCCCGGCTGGTGAGGGTGACGCTATCGCCAGGTGCCAGCCAGCTTGCGTGTTCGCCGGGCAGGGAGGCACGCACCCAGAACTGCTCCACGCTGATCAGGCTGACCACGTCCGTGCCCTGGCTAAGCAGGCTGCCCGCACCCACCAAACGCTCCTGCACCATGGCCCGGAAGGGCGCGCGCAGGGTGGCGCGTTCAAGGTTCAACGCCGCCTGATCGCGAGCGACCCGGGCCTGGGTCAGCTGCGCCTCGGCCTGGCGCTGTTGCGGTTCACGCAGCACCAGGGCACGGCGCTCCGGCGAGAGCTGGCGGCCAAAGGATTCGTACTCGCTGCGCGCGCGCTGCTGTTCTGCCTGCTCAAGGGCCCGCTGGGCCTGGGCATTGGCCAACTGGGCCTCGGCATCCGCAAGCGCCAGCTGCAGGTCGGCCTGATCAATATGTGCCAGCGCAGCGCCCGCTTCCACCACGCTGCCGGGCACCACGTTATCGCCAAAGCGCTCCAGCTGCCCCGCCACACGGCTGGCGATATTGGCCTGCTGCTCGGCCACCACCCGCCCGAAGGCGAGCAAGCGCGGCGCCTGCTCGCTGGCCTCGACACGCACCACCTCCACGCGAGGCGGCACCGGCTCTGGCGGCGGGCGACGCTCCACCCGCGGCGGCTCATTCAACAGCCACCAGGCACCCCCCAACCCGCCTACCAGCACCAGCAGGGCAATCAGAATACCGGGCCGAAAACGGCCCCGTTGACGGGTAAGACACAGGCGAGCAGCAGGCATAGGCGTGAACACTTCCGAGATTCAAAATAACGTCAGGCGAAAAGGCCATAACGATAACATGCCCCAGCATGCGCGATGCATACGCAACCAATCGACACACAATGTGCAACGTGTGTGGAAGGTGGGAAAGGTGCTCAGTGGCAAGGCCGGGATGACAATCGGTAATTCGCGCTTTTTGATTGGCACCATAAAGGGTGATTTAATTTGGCTCTTCGTCATTTCATGTGGATTTGGCCTGATCAAGCAGGCGGCCCACCGGGCTACCAATCAGGTAAATCATAGATAAGAATAAAAGGCGGCAGATCCAAATTAAATGATCGGGTTTCGTCATCCTTACATTCAGGGATCATATTTAATTTGGAATAAAAGGGGTCAGATCCAAATTAAATGATCGGCTCTCTTCATCCTTACGCTTCAGGGATTCTATTTAATGTGGGCCAGACCCCCTTTATTGCCGTTGCCGCAATTTCTTACGCACCGTGTGGGGCGAGGAGCACCTGCAGGAAAGCTTCTGGTTCCACGCCATCAACCCCCTTCCCAGAAAAACGGGGTTGAGACCGCCATTGATAACTGATTTTGGCAGTATCAATTAAACAGACTCGGCATACCGCATTTCAAACCTTTCAGCCACATATCAGAGAGCCAACGTGTCAAACAGTATTGAGGTAGAGATCACAGGCAGAGAAGCAAGCCTGATCTTAAAGTACGGGTATCCTTTTCCCGACGAAGCGGCCATTTTTGAGAACGTAGCGGGCGTTGACGGCTTCCATCGCGTAACCGTCGAGGAGACATGGCTGGCGTTGATCGTTGGCGATCTATCAATATCAATGAAAGAGCTGCAAAGCCAGGCGTTGCTTGAGGAGCTGGACGCTATTTGCTATACCCTGGAAGCAGCAATGGACAAGCCCGGTTAAAGCGGTTTTCAGCAGAGATAACAAGGACGCTACATGGCCAAGTACGAAGTCAAACAAACCGCCGTCAGCCAGGTGCTGGCCGATGTGCGCAGCGACAAGATCGCCATCCCTGAGCTGCAGCGGCCTTTTGTGGTGGGGCGCTAATCTGTCATTCCCGAATGGGGTAATCGGGAATCTATTTTGACCTTTTTTCCGTTGCCACCAAAACCCAAGGTCAAGGTGGATTCCCGCTAAAAGCCTGCGGGAATGACGGGGTGGTGGGTATGCTGGAATGACGGGGTGATGGATATGCTGGAATGACGGGGTGATGGGCACACCGGAATGTCATGGTGGTGGGGTGGCGGGAATGACGGAGCAGTCCAATCACTATTATGTTTCTTGACCGCACCTGTTAACCGGTGCTATTGATGGCACCAAATCATTGGCTAGGTAATCACTATGCAAGTGAAATTTTCCGAGGATGTCGTTCCTCTATCCGACCTGAAGATCAATCCCGGAAAGGTGGTTGGTCGAGCGCAAGATACGCATCGCCCCATCCTGCTCACCAGCCGTGGCCGCGGCATAGCGGTTGTTCAGGGGCTCGAGGATTATGAGAGAACCGCAGAGGAATTGCGGTTTGTAAAGGCGGTGGCGCAGGGGCTTTGGGATGTTCGCGAGGGCAACACCGTATCGTTGGAAGACGCCAGGAAAACGTTGGGTATCCAGTAAATGGAATTACGCATCGCACAGTCCGCTGTTGAGGACTTGCAGGCTATTCAGGAGTATTACAAAGAGCAGGATGTGCCACATATCGGTGATGATTTCGTGGCTGCTATCCTGGCGCACGGTGAAATGCTTCAAATCCACCCTGATGCTGGCCGAGTTGTTCCTGAATTCAACGTGGATCATATTCGCGAGTTGATTCACGCGCCGTTTCGAGTTGTCTATCTCAGGCAGGCTAAAGAGGTTGTGCTCATACGAGTCTGGAGGAGTGAGAGACAGCTCGAATTACCAGCAAACGATACATAACCAAGCCATGCACCGGATGCCAAGCTCTCCGCTTGGTTGCGGTTTTTTTCACCTGTGATGGCGGGCGTTGATCGGATATCCGGGACAACAAATTCATGTGATTGAGATAGAGGCGTATGCGTATTTGGTGCCCTTTGTGGAGTCTGAGGATGAGGTTTTTCTGAAAACGATCATCCCGAGCCGGAAAGCCACTAAAACCTATTTGGGAGGTCCAAAATGAGTAGGCTGGATAAAGAAGAGCAAGAACTTCTGGATGCCTTCGATGCAGGAGAACTAAAGCGGTCGCCAGATACTGAAGACAGGCAACAGCGGCATCAACAATACGCCGAGGCCATGTTCAAGAAAGATGCCCGTATTAATATCAGGCTATCCTCCAAGGATCTTCGGGGGCTCCAGAAGAAAGCCCTAGCGGAAGGCATCCCCTACCAAACACTTGTTGCCAGCATCCTTCATAAATATGTGGAAGGGCGCTTGCACGAAGATCGATAGCTAACCAAGCCATGCACCGGATGCAAAACTCTCCGCTTCGCTGCGGTTTTGTCACCAGTGATGGCGAGCGTTGAGGCTGCAGATAAACGCCAAGGATACCTGGTTTTTGGTAGGATTAAGCATACAGACACGGCGTCATCAACATGCCGTGCTTCAATGCTTATAACTACGACCAGAACGCTATCGGTGGTGATCACAGCATTCGAGTGAACGATCAATACAGGATTTGCGTCAAATGGACTGATGCTGGGCCCGACGCAGTAGAGTTAACTGATTACCATTAGAGGTGACGTATGGTCCGTATTCCTACACATAGGCAGCCGACTCATCCCGGCGAAATGTTGGTAGAGGAGTTCCTGCGTCCAATGCACATTACGCAGCGCCAGCTAGCTGATGCTATTCATTTTCCTTATCAAAGGGTTAATGAACTCGTTAATCAGAAGCGTGGTATTACGCCTAGCACAGCACAGCACTGCGCTGCGTTTGGCTCGATTCTTTGGTGTCTCAGCCGATTTCTGGTTGAACCTGCAGGTCAGGTGGGATCTTTATAAGACGCAACAAGTCGAAGAAGATGAATTGGCGGAAATTCAAGATGTCACGCACTGGCAAAAGGTTGTTTTACCCTACAATTTACGCAGTGCCAGCTGGCAGAAGCTATTGGCCGATAGCAGGAATCACGGCGCGCTGAGATTCTTTCCCTCTCTACTGCTATAGTCGTTTTTTTATGATTTTTGGAGTTTTTAATCCTTTTCGGGGCTGAATAATCATTTTGAGCGCGATAACGGGTGATGAAATCGGCTATGCCTGGCTGGCGGCGCACTACCCAGTGAGAACCATTCATAAAACGCTCGGATATTTCATCCGCTCGCCACACAGCCCAAGACGTACCGGGGTAAAAACTGGATAATGGCGCCATTCGCCTAAAGGCGACCCTCATTCATTTATCCGGGACTCCGCATGGAAATCAAAGTCAACTATCTCGATAACCTGCGTCTGGAAGCGAAGTTTGACGACTTCAGCGTTATTTCTGACCAGCCGATTCGCTATAAGGGCGATGGCTCGGCGCCGGGGCCGTTCGATTATTTTCTGGCCTCATCGGCCATGTGCGCGGCCTATTTCGTCAAGGTGTACTGCAACGCCCGGGATATTCCCACCGAGAATATCCGCCTGTCCCAGAACAATATTGTCGACCCGGAAAACCGCTATAAGCAGATCTTCAAGATCCAGATCGAGCTGCCGGAGGATATTTCCGAGAAAGACCGCCAGGGCATGCTGCGCTCGATTGACCGCTGCACGGTGAAGAAGGTGGTGCAGACCGGGCCGGAGTTTGTCATCGA
Organism: Halomonas sp. BLK-85; assembly: GCF_044792155.1. Lineage (NCBI taxonomy): Bacteria > Pseudomonadati > Pseudomonadota > Gammaproteobacteria > Oceanospirillales > Halomonadaceae > Halomonas > Halomonas sp. BLK-85. The sequence goes on along the minus strand of NZ_CP087731.1, from coordinate 2,527,230 downwards.
GACGGTCGACAATATCGACGAGGACGCCCAGGCGCTGCTGATGGGCGCCCCCGAAGGTGGCGAGACCTATATCGAAGGCAAGGACAAGCCGCTGGAAGAGACCATCGCCACCATGAGCAGCCTGCTGGCCGATTTGGGCATGAAGATCGAGATTGCTTCCTGGCGCAATATCGTGCCCAACGTCTGGTCGCTGCATATCCGCGATGCGGCGGCGCCGATGTGCTTTACCAACGGCAAGGGCGCGACCAAGGAAGCCGCCCTGTGTTCGGCGCTGGGCGAGTTTATCGAGCGTCTGAGCTGTAACTTCTTCTATAACGATCAGTATTTCGGGCCGGAGATCGCGGGCAGTGAGTTTGTCCACTACCCCAAGGAGCGCTGGTTCCAGCCTGGGCCGAATGACGAACTGCCGGCAGGGCTCCTGGATGCGCACTGCCTGGCGATCTATAACCCGGAAGGCGAGCTGCGCGGCTCGCATCTGATCGATACCAATTCCGGGCGCGCCGACCGTGGCATTGTTGCACTGCCGTTTACCCGCCAATCCGACGGCGAGACGGTGTATTTCCCCTCCAACCTGATTGAGAACCTGTTTCTCAGCAACGGCATGAGCGCCGGCAACACCCTGGCAGAAGCCGAGGTGCAGTGCCTGTCAGAGATTTTCGAGCGGGCGGTCAAGCGGGAGATTCTGGAGCAGGAACTGACCCTGCCCGATGTGCCCACTGAGGTGCTGGCCCGCTACCCCGGCATCGTGGCAGGCATTGAGGCGCTTGAAGCCCAGGGCTTCCCGGTGCTGGTCAAGGATGCCTCCCTGGGCGGGCAGTTCCCGGTGATGTGTGTGACCCTGATGAACCCGCGTACCGGCGGGGTGTTTGCTTCCTTTGGTGCGCACCCAAGCTTTGAAGTGGCGCTGGAGCGCAGCCTGACCGAGCTGTTGCAGGGGCGCAGTTTTGAAGGCCTGAACGACTTGCCGCTACCGACCTTCAACTCCCAGACCGTCAGCGAGCCGAACAACTTTGTTGAGCACTTTATTGATTCCGTGGGCGTGGTGTCCTGGCGCTTCTTCAGCGCCCGGGCGGATTTCGATTTCTGCGACTGGGATTTCTCCGGTTCCACTCAGGAAGAGGCCGATACGCTGTTCGGCATTTTTGAAGACCTTGAAGCCGACGTCTATGTGGCCGTGCATGAAGACCTGGGGGCACCTGTCTGCCGTATTCTGGTGCCGGGGTATTCAGAGGTCTACCCGCTGGAAGACCTGATCATGGATAACACCAACAAGGCGCTGGCATTTCGTGAGGACATCCTCAATCTGCATCGTCTGGATGATGAGCAGCTGGCCGCGCTGCTGGAACGCCTGGAAGACAGCGAGGTGGACGAGCATAGCGATATCATCACCCTGATCGGCATCGAGTTTGATGAAAATACCGTCTGGGGCCAGTTGACCATTCTGGAGCTTAAGCTGCTGATCCATCTGGCGCTTCAGGCGCATGAAGCGGCGCTGGAGTATGTGCAGATGTTCCTGCAGTACAACGACAATACCGTTGAGCGCGGGCTTTTCTATCAGGCGGTGAACGCTGTGCTGGAAATTGTCCTCGATGAGGAGCTGGCGCTGGAAGACTACCTGCCTAACCTGACACGCATGTTTGGTGAAGCCACCATGCAAGCCGTGGTGGGGTCGGTCGCGGGTGAGGTTCGCTTTTTTGGTCTGGAGCCCACCAGCCAGGCGCTGGAAGGGTTAGAGCGCCACCAGCGCCTGATCGAAAGCTATCAGAAGCTCCATGCCGCGCGGGCAGCGCGCTCAGTGCGGGCGGCGTAAGCTCTATCCACCAAAAAACCAGTAGCACACCAGAATGGCGGTGATGATGCCTGCCGCATCGGCAAACAGGGCGCATCCGAGGCCGTGGCGGATGCGCGTAATGCCGACGGCGCCAAAATACACCGCCAGTACGTAGAAGGTGGTTTCGGTGCTGCCCTGCATGGTGGCGGCAAGCAGGCCGGGGAAGCTGTCGACGCCGAAGGTGTCCATGGTTTCAATCATCATGGCCCGGGCGCCGCTGCCGGAAAGCGGTTTGACGAAGGCGGTGGGCAGGGCATCGACAAAACGCGTATCCCAGCCCACGCCTTCAATCAGCCAGCGAATCAGGCTCAAGCCGCCATCCAGCACACCGCTGGCGCGCAGCACGCCGACGGCCACCAGCATGGCAATCAGATAGGGCAGCAGGGTAATGGTGAAACTGACGCCTTCCTTGGCGCCTTCAATGAAGGCATCGTAGACCTTGACCCCGCGCAGCGCCGCCACGCACAGAAACAGCATGACAATACTGAACAGCGTCAGGTTACCCACCAGAGTAGAGGCGGCGGCCAGTGCCTGGGCGGACATGCCGGCAAGTGTTGTCAGCAAGAGCCCGAGCCCCAGAGCGGCGGCCAGCAGGTAGGCGAGAATGACTGGCTGCCAGAGTTTGATGCGTTGCACGATCGCCACCACCAGCAGCCCGGCCAGGCTGGAGGCACTGGTGGCCAGCAGAATGGGCAGGAAGACCAGCGTCGGGTCCTCGGCGCCCTGCTGGGCGCGGTACATAAAGATGGTCACTGGCAACAGCGTCAGCGAGGATGTGTTGAGTACCAGAAACAGGATCTGGGCATTGCTGGCGGTATCGCGGCTGGGGTTGAGTTCCTGCAGGGAGTGCATTGCCTTGATGCCAATTGGCGTGGCGGCGTTATCCAGGCCAAGAATGTTGGCGGCAAAGTTCATGCTGATCAGCCCCATAGCCGGGTGGCCGCGGGGTACTTCAGGCATCAGGCGACTGAACAGTGGGTCAAGCGCGCGCCCCAGCAGGCGGATCAGCCCGGCTTTTTCGGCAATCGCCAGAAACCCCAACCACAACGTCATGGTGCCCAGCAGCACCAGGATGATATCCACGCTGACCCTGGCCATATCAAACAGCGACTCGACCAGACGGGCGAAGACTTCATGATCACCGCCGACCAGCCATTGCCACAATGAGGCGGCAAAGGCCGCGATAAAAAAGCTTAACCAGATGCCGTTTAACATGGTGCCAAAGCGTCCTTGCGTGGATGAAAAGGCTCAATGCCTATGCTAGGCCATTTATTGGACGACATTCATCCTGATAACGATAAAAAGAACAGAATCAGCGGCGGCGACAGCAGCGACAGAATAAAACCGCTGACCACGGCGACGGGCACGCAGGCCACCCCGCCATGCTGCTGGATGACTGGGAGGGTGAAATCCATGGAGGTCGCGCCGCCATAGCCAATCGCCATGGCCGTGTAGCGATGAATGACCAGCGGGATCAGGATAAAGGCCAGCAGTTCACGGGTCAGGTCGTTGAAAAACGCCACGCCACCCATCAGGGGGCCAAGCTGATCGCCGATCAGAATCGCCGAGAGTGAATACCAGCCAAAGCCGGCGGCCATGGCCAGGCCTTCGTTCCAGGCTAAACTCAGCAACGGTGCCGCCACTAGCCCTGCCAACAGTGAGCTGGCGCCCAGCGTTAGCGCAATCGCCAGCCCCATGCGGTTTAGCAGAATCTGGCGCAGCGGCATGCCGGAATTGCGCAGCTGGCAGCCAATCAGCGCCAACAGGGCATACAGCACCCACTCCGCCAGGCGGTCGGCGGTATCAAACAGTGCCTGGCCGACGGCCGGCCCCAATAGCAGCCCGATAATGACACCAGCGACCACCACCGCCACAAGCAACAGGGAACCCTGCATGGCGGCCAGCTTGCTGGTAGGAGCGTCTTTTACCACTGGCGAGGTACCTGCCTTGAGCGTGAGGCGGCGAGAAAGCCACCACAAGGCCGCCAGGTTGAACAGCGTGGTCAGGGTAAACAGCAAGAGCGCTTTGCTGCCAAGATTGGAAAGCTGGGAGGCCAGGTTTTCAAGCCCGGCAAGGCTGATGCCCATGAGCAGCAGGATGACATACACAGAGCCGTTGACGGCGTGGTTGATAACCGCCTGCCAGTGGGATTGGCGCACAGGTATCAGGTAACCAAGCAGCAACGGCAATAAAACGATAACGAGTCCGGAGAGCATAAATCAGTCTTTGCTATCACCCATTGAGGTCATTCGGGTGAGGGTGATATGGGTATCGCGTTTACCGTCTTTCTGGTAGAGCGCCTCGAGGATCAGCCCTGGAAAATCGGCATGGAAACTGATACGCAGTTCACGATCGGGCTTTTCGCTGTCGAACAGTATCACAGAGTGGGTATCAAATTCGCCAGCAGGCACCTTAAGGCGATCTATATCCGCCATATAATACTGAAAGTGCTCCTCACGGCCGCGATGATCTGCGAAGTGGATATCGCAAGGAGACGCGAATGAGCAGTTGGCGTTGTCTGCGCGTCTGGCCAGGTCGATGATCGCGGTCTGGCGATCCAGGGACGCAATATCGTCTGCCCTGAGCTGGTAACTGTCACCGATACCCAGTACCGAATAGCTGCTGTCATACATCAAGGCGTGTGTGCTGGCGTCATCGGTTGTGAATCGGCTGCGCTCCTGGCCGCGGGCAATGGTGATGGAAAAGCGCATGTCACTGAGCCAGTGTTGGCTTTCCTCACGCAGCTGATGGGTAATGGTAGCGCTTGGCCAACCACGCACTTCGAGGCGATATTGGGCTTCAAAGGGAGCCAGGGGCTGTAAGTCATCATCTTTAGCCATGTTGTCAGCCATGCCAAAACTATTCACGGGTAGCATCAGCAGCGCGGCACTGACTGCCATGGCTTTCCACCAGGGCACGCTAGAGGGTGGTTTCGATAACGATGGGTCTTCAAGGGTTATCATGAGGCGGCATATCTCTGAAGGAAGCGTACACCCTGTTGTGAACCTGGCAGGCGCTATTCGGTTCCTGATCAACTGCTAATAAAAAAGCGTTTTTAAAACGGGTATTTAAAAAATGCGTCATCAGTAACCGGCCTGGCGATTGACAGTGGCGACGGGCTCTCCTGCCTCAAAGGCGCGCAAGGTGTCGATCACCTGATCGATGGCCTCATTCAGCGGGGTAGGGGCTGACATGTGCGGGGTCACTATTACCTTGGGGTGCTGCCATAACGGGCTGAACTCTGGCAGTGGCTCTTCCGCAAATACATCAAGCAGTGCGCCGCGAAGATGGCCGCTGTCGCCCAGTGCACTCAGCAGGGCGTCATGGTCAAGCAGGGTGCCGCGTCCCGGGTTGATCAGGCTGGCGCCATCAGGCAGCAGCGCCAGACGTTCGGCGTTGATCAGGCCACGGGTGGCCGCGGTATCCGGCAGCAGCGTCACCAGGGTTTGTGCCTGGCGCAATACATCAGCCAGGCCTTCTTCACCATGATAACAGCTGACACCGTCAATCTGCTTGGGTGAGCGGCTCCAGCCGAGCACCGGAAAACCATCGCCACTGAGCGCTTTCGCCACATGCGTGCCGATGGCGCCCAGGCCGAGAATACCGACTGGCCAGTCAGCCTTGTCAGGCACTTCGTGGGTCAGCCAGTGAGCCTTGGGCTGCTGGGCAAGGTAACGGTCGAAGCTGCGCTGAAAATGCAGTACACCATAGCGCACATAGTCAGCCATCAGCTCGCCCATGCCGGCATCGCGGAGTTTGACGACAGGCACATCATCGGGGAGGCCAGGTGTCTGAAGCAGATAGTCGACTCCGGCGCCCAGATTGATGATGGCCTTGAGCCGGGTCTGCTCACGCAACAGGGATTCCGAAGGCTTCCATACGGCCAGGTAATCAGCGTTGGCACGGGCTGGTGGCGGCGCATCACTGGTGGTGATCTGAGCATCGGGAAAAGCCTGGGCAAGGGCGTTTTGCCACTGCTGAGCGTCTTCAATATGCACCACTATTTTCATGCTGGCTCCATTTTTGTGTTAACGATGATGTCTGTTTCCAGGGTTGGTGTATTTTTTGTCATAAAGGCTTTGACCCGCAACCAAGGTAGGGTGCTAGTATCGCTTTAAGACGACATTGGCGGGCCTACTGCGGGGGTGGCCAGGTCGATCCGGTGGTCCGAAAAAGCGACGAGAGTCGCTTTTTCGGTTCTTGGTGATCCCTTTGATAACGAGTTGCCCGATGACGACTCAGGTTTCCCTGCCCTTCACTCGTGAAGAGTACGCTAATCGCCTCTGGAAGGTCCGCGCTGAAATGGCGGGCCGCGGCATTGACGTGCTGATTGTCAGTGACCCTTCCAATATGGCCTGGCTGACCGGCTATGATGGCTGGTCCTTTTATGTGCACCAGTGCGTGCTTGTCGGTCTTGAAGGTGAGCCGGTGTGGTACGGCCGCCGTATGGATGCAAACGGCGCGCTGCGCACCTGCTGGATTGATCCGGACAATATAACCTACTATCCGGATCATTATGTGCAGAATCCTGACATGCATCCGATGGAATATCTGGCTCAATCCATCATGCCGGACCGTGGCTGGCATGATGGGGTAGTCGGGATGGAAATGGATAACTATTACTTCTCTGCCAAGGCCTATCTGAGCCTGCTGCGTGAATTGCCACATGCGCGCTTTATGGACGCTAACAGTCTGGTCAACTGGTGCCGAGCGATCAAATCTCCTCAGGAGATTGCCTATATGCGCTGTGCAGCCAAGATTGTTGAAGGTATGCATTCACGCATCCTGGAAATGATCGAACCGGGCTTGCCAAAAAGCAAGCTCGTTTCCGAGATCTACCGGGTCGGGATCGAAGGCTATGTTGATGCCCACGGCAAGGTGTTTGGCGGCGATTATCCGGCGATTGTGCCCATGCTGCCCACCGGTAAGGATGCCGCAGCACCTCACCTGACCTGGGACGATACGCCGTTTCGCGAAGGGGAGGGCACCTTTTTCGAGATTGCCGGTGTCTACAAGCGTTATCATGCCCCCATGTCGCGCACCGTTTATCTGGGTACGCCACCCAAGGATTTCCTGCGTGCTGAATCGGCGCTGCTGGAAGGCATTGAAAACGGTCTGGCCGTGGCCAAACCTGGCAACCGCACGGCGGATATCGCCATGGCGCTGGGCGCGGCCATGGATAAATACGGCTTTGACCGTGGCGGTGCCCGCTGTGGTTATCCGATCGGGATTTCCTACCCGCCGGACTGGGGTGAGCGTACCATGAGCCTGCGCCCTTCAGATGAAAACGAGTTGCGCCCCGGTATGACCTTTCACTTCATGCCCGGACTCTGGGTGGATGATTGGGGGCTGGAAATTACCGAAAGCATCCTGATTACCGAGGATGGCTGTGAAACGCTGGCGGATTTTCCGCGTCAGTTGTTCGTTAAATAACTTTCTATCAGTGAACAAGGAACTACCATGAGCATGCGGCCCAGCCCGATTTCTGCCACCGTGGATTTTGATGCCGAAGGCGTTCAGCACGGTTTCCTTAAATTGCCGATTTCTACTGATGAATCCGCCTGGGGCGCGGTGATGATTCCGGTCACTGTGGTCAAGAATGGCGACGGTCCTACGGCCCTGTTAACCGGGGGCAATCACGGTGATGAATATGAGGGCATCACTTCTTTGCTGAAGCTGTCGTCTTCCCTGCAGCCGGAAGATGTGGCCGGACGTGTGATTATTGTGCCCTGTATGAACACACCCGCGGTAATGGCTGGCAAGCGCACCTCAGGGTTGGATGGTGGTAATCTCAACCGTAGTTTTCCGGGCAACCCTGACGGTGGCGTCACCGAGCAGATCGCCGATTACTTTACGCGCGTCTTGGTTCCCATGAGTGATGTGGTGCTGGATCTGCATTCGGGTGGTCGCACGCTGGATATTCTGCCCTTTGGCGCTTCGCATGTGTTGGATGATAAAGGTCAGCAGCAAGCCGCACTGGAAGGCGCCAAGGCATTCGGCGCCCCCTATGCCATGGTGATGTTCGAGCTTGATGCAGAAAAGCTGTTTGATACTGCCTGTGAACGCCAGGGCAAGGTGTTTGTTGCCACTGAACTGGGCGGCGGTGGTACCTCCACGCCTGACAGCATGGCGATTACCGAACGCGGTGTACGCAACTTCCTGATTCATTATGGCTTGATTCAGGGCGAGGTGGAAATGCCGCAAGGCGGCCAGCAGTATCTGGATATGCCGGATGCCAGCTGTTACGTGCAAAGTCAGCACAGTGGGGTGCTGGAACTGTTGGTGGCACTGGGTGATAGCGTGACAAGAGGCCAGCCCATTGCCCGTGTATACGATATGACACGCAGCGGCAGCGCACCGGTGACCTATCATGCCGAGCGTGACGGTGTGCTGATGGCGCGGCGTGCGCCGGCGCTGATCAACATGGGCGATACGCTGGCCGTGATTGCCGACGTAGTGGAGACCCTTGACGCCTGAGGCGACAAATACCTTCCATGATGAAACTTGACCGTTATGATCTGAAAATTCTGAACATCCTCTCGCGAGACGGGAGAATTACCAAATCCAGACTGGCCGAGGCGATCAATCTGTCGGTCAGCCCCTGTTGGGAAAGGGTAAAACGTTTGGAAAAGGCCGGTGTGATCCAGGGGTACAGCGCCCGCATCAATACACAGATATTGGTACCCCGTAACCCTGTGTGGGTGCAGATCGAACTTAAAAAGCACGATGCAGCCAGCTTTGCCTACTTCGAAGCCCTGGTGATGGAAACGCCGGAAGTGACCGAATGCGTGGCTGTGGGTGGCGGCGTGGATTACCTGGTGAAATTTGAAACTCGCACTATCGACGGCTATCAACGCCTGATGGATCAGTGGCTTGTCTCTGAGGCCGGTATAGAGCGTTACTTCACCTATATTGTGACCAAATCAGTCAAACGTAGTGAACTTGAGATCGATCCGAACGATATTGGCTGATGGGTGGACGGGCCAAAAAAACACCATGTTAAACCGCTAGACACAAAAAAAACGCCATTTTTAACGGGCGCTTTCAAAAGCACTTCGTGCGACTTATGGCTTACTCTGAGTTCATCGAATCGCCAATGGTCTATTTGGCTGTTGTGCCTTTATATCGTGAATCAATGATGTTGCGCCGTGGTCAATGCCACGGCGTGATCGCTCAGGGAGGTTTCCATGTCAGCACTGACCGCCATCCACGCAATCACTCTGGCCGAGCGCCTGGAAGACCCGCGTCTGTTTCGTCAGTATGCCTATATTGATGGCAAGTGGACCCACGGCCATCGGGAAGAAGCGGTTCCCAATCCGGCAACGGGGGAAGTGCTCGGCCATATTCCTTTGTTGGACGCTAACCAGATCACTGCTGCCGTTGATGCCGCCGAGTCGGCCTTTGTTCACTGGCGTGCGCTGCGTGCCGATGAGCGCTGCGAGCGACTGCTGGCATGGTATGACCTGCTTCAGGCCAACCGTGAAGACCTGGCCACCATCATGACGCTGGAGCAGGGCAAGCCCATGCCGGACGCCCGGGGTGAGGTCGAGTACGGCGCCAGCTTTGTGCGCTGGTTTGCCGAAGAAGGCAAGCGCACCTATGGCGAAACCATTCCCAGCCATATTCCCAATGCGTCTCTGGGCACCCTCAAGGAGCCGGTAGGCATTGCCGCGCTGATTACGCCCTGGAACTTCCCGTTGGCGATGATTACCCGTAAAGCAGCCGCTGCCCTGGCCGCAGGCTGCCCGGTCATCGTCAAACCCGCCAACGAGACCCCGTTTTCTGCTCTGGCACTGGCCGAGCTGGCTGAGCGCGCGGGTATCCCCAAGGGCATCTTCAATGTGGTGCTGGGCGAGCCGGCTGAAGTCTCCAGGATCCTGTGCGCCGAGCCGCGCATCAAGGCACTGTCGTTTACCGGTTCCACCCGGGTAGGCCGCCTGTTGATGGAGCAGAGCGCTGGCACTGTCAAGCGCCTGTCGCTGGAGCTGGGCGGCAATGCGCCCTTTATTGTCGGCCCTGACATGGACCCGAAAGAAGCGGCCTACGCCGCTGTGGATGCCAAGTTTCAGACCTCAGGCCAGGATTGCCTGGCCGCCAACCGTATTCTGGTTCACGAATCCATTCATGATGAATTCGTCGAACAGTTTGCCGAGCGCATGGCCGCCCTGACGGTTGGTAATGGCCTGGAAAGCGAAGTTGACCTTGGCCCGCTGATTCATCGTCAGGCAGTGGAAAAAGCCAGCGCAATCGTCGATGATGCGATTGCCCGCGGGGCGACCCTGGTGGCGGGTGACCAACGTCAGGCGCCGGGTGAGAACTTCTTCATGCCGGTCCTGCTGACTCAGGTAACGCCTGACATGCAGGTATGGCGGGAAGAAAACTTCGCCCCGGTGGCCGGTATTACCGCCTACAGCGATGATGATGAAGTCATCGAGCTGGCCAACGACACCGAATACGGCCTGGCCGCTTATGTCTATACCCATGATATTCGGCGTATCTGGAAGCTGATGCGCGCCCTGGAATACGGCATGGTCAGTGTCAATTCGGTCAAGATGACGGGGCCCCCCGTGCCTTTCGGTGGCGTCAAGCAGTCCGGCCTCGGCCGTGAAGGCGGAGCAACCGGGATTGATGAATACCTGGAAACCAAATACTACTGCCTGGGCGCCCTCGGTTCCGTATCAGGAAGCTGATTCCCGACGGTCAATAACTGACAGGCACCGCCTTCTGAAAGGGGTGCCTTAATCTATAAACGCTCTCCTCAGTTAACACTCGTCATGCAAGAGGAGACACTATCTGAACAGAGAGTACGCTATGAGCTTGCATCAGGATTTGATTGAACGTGACCGCAAGGTCACCTTCCACGCTTCTACCCACCTGCGTGATTTCGCTCACGGGGATGCACCGGGTCGGGTTATCACCGGGGGTAAGGGCATCAATATCGTCGACAAGGATGGCCGTGAGTTTATCGATGGCTTTGCTGGCCTTTACTGCGTCAACATTGGCTATGGCCGCACGGAAGTCGCGGAAGCCATCTACAAGCAGGCAATGGAAATTTCCTACTATCACACCTATGTAGGCCACTCCAACGAGCCTCAGGTCGAGCTTTCCGAGCGCATCATCAAGGCCGCTGGCATGAACATGTCCAAGGTCTATTACGGTATGTCCGGTTCTGATGCCAATGAAACCCAGCTCAAGATCGTGCGCTACTACAACAACGTACTGGGGCGTCCGCAGAAGAAAAAAGTCATCTCGCGCATGCGTGGCTACCATGGCTCCGGTATTGCCTCCGGCTCGCTGACCGGCCTGAAAGCGTTCCATGACAAGTTCGATCTGCCGATTGACACTATCCGTCACACCGAAGCACCTTACTACTACCACCGGGCGGCGGAACAGCACGGCATGACCGAGCGCGAATTTTCCTCGTTCTGCGCGGAAAAGCTCGAAGCCATGATTCTTGAAGAAGGCCCGGATACCGTTGCTGCCTTTATCGGCGAGCCAGTGCTGGGTACAGGGGGCATTGTGCCGCCGCCGGAAGGTTACTGGGAAGGTATTCAGGCCGTGCTGGCCAAGTACGACATCCTGCTGATTGCCGATGAAGTGGTCTGCGGCTTTGGCCGTACCGGTTCCGAGTTCGGTAGCCACCACTACAACATGCAGCCTGACCTGATTACTATCGCCAAGGGCCTGACCAGCGCTTATCAGCCGCTTTCTGGCGTGATTGTTGGCGATAAAGTCTGGAAAGTGCTGGAGCAGGGCACCGGTGAGTTTGGCCCGTTCGGCCACGGCTGGACCTATTCCGGTCATGCCCTGGGCTGTGCCGCTGGCCTGGCCAACCTGGATATCATTGAGCGCGAGAACCTGGTGGGTAATGCCGCGGATACCGGCGCCTACTTCCAGCAGCAGCTCAAGGCAGCGTTTGAAGGTCACCCGCTGATGGGGGATGTACGCGGCGTGGGCCTGATGGCCGCTCTGGAATTCTCTCCCGATGCCAAGCAGCGTCTGCACTTTGACCCGGCATTGAAAGTCGGCCCAAGGGTCTCGGCGGCCGCTCTGGAAGAGAACCTGATTGTGCGCGCCATGCCGCAGGGTGACATTCTTGGTTTTGCCCCACCGCTGACCATCAATCGCGCCGAGGTGGATGAAATGATCAGCCGCGCCAAGCGTGCCGTCGATAACGTCACCGATGAGCTGGTGCGCTCCGGTGATCTGACCAAAGGCGAGAAGGAAGAAGTGCTGGCAGTATAACCCACACTTTTTTCTGTCGTGTTTTCTTGACGCCGCTGCCTGATTGACCAGGCAGCGGCGTTGCTGTTTCGGTCGCCAGAGTGTTTGATGATTGTGCATCGAGGGATGGTGTTATATCTAACAACTCAGGTAACGTGACAACTCAAGACAACTGGAGTGGAAAGTATGCACCCCGTGATCGCCTTTGATGTATACGGCACCCTGATTGACACCCAGGGGGTCACTGCTGAGCTTGAAAAGCGCCTGGGAGAGCCTGGCAAGGCCGTTGAATTTGCGCGCCGCTGGCGGGACAAACAGCTGGAGTACAGCTTTCGCCATACCCTGATGGGGCATTACCTGCCGTTTGGGCAATGTACCCGCGAAGCGCTGATCTTTACCGACCGTGCATTGCAGGCCGGGCTGACGGATAACGATTGCGACCATCTGATGGCCGTGTATGCCGAGCTGCCCGCTTTTCCTGATGCCGCGCCTGCCCTGCAAAGTCTGAAAGTCGCCGATGTGCGCTGTGTGCCCTTTTCCAACGGTACCCGGGAAGCCGTCAGCCAACTGCTTGAACGCAGCGGCCTGGGTGAATTCATGGACGACATTATCAGCGTCGACGAAGTGAAACGCTTTAAACCCGACCCGGCGGTTTACACCCATCTGCGCACCCGGCTGGAATCGCGTCCTGAGAATACCTGGCTGATTTCCAGCAATGCCTTCGATGTCATCGGAGCAAGCCATGCCGGCTTACGCAGTGCCTGGGTACGCCGCCATGCGGATGCGCCGTTTGATCCCTGGGGGATCGAACCGGACATGACGGTCATGGACTTGCAGGCGCTAACGGAACGACTACTGACCTGATGTATCTCCGAAACCACGGTGGTTGAGTAAACTGCCACCCTTTATTGATGCACACGACAAGGCGCTAACATGTCAAAAAAAATCTATTGTATTGCCAGTTTTAAACCCAAGCCCGGCAAGGAAGAAGCCGTATTCAAGGCGCTGCAGGCTCTCGAACCCAACACCCGACGGGAGGATGCCTGCCTTCAGTACACTGTGACCCGCCAGATTGATAACCCCTTTGCTCAAGGGAACAGCGATCCGATCGTCTTTCACGAAATCTGGGCCAGCCGGGAAGCATTTGAAGCGCACTGCCAGCGCCGCGAGATCCAGGACTTTTTTGCCCGCCATGTGGCAGCTGAAGACGGCGATATCGAAGATGCCAACGTGTGTGTCTACACTGATGAACCTTGGAACTTTGATGCGCCTCAGGTCTGAGCGATAACAGGAACTGAGCGCTCCTGGCGCTGAAATGAATCCGATACTGGCCAGGCTTCATTCACCAGGCTGGAACACTGTAACAGGACCTTTTAAGAGGGTGCGGGTTAGCAAGGGTGTCATCCGCTGCCCTTTTTGGGGGATTATGGGGTTATAAGGAAGCCATTCATGTCTGATTCCCGTTCAATGTTGATACCGTTCTTCCAACGTCAGCCAGCGACAGTGCATCATCATGGCGCCTGCTGTTGTGGTTCGCCAGTGCTGCAGCAGTTTCATGGCCGTGTGATGGCCGAGATCACTCGGCGGCAGATGCTGGGCGGGACGGCTGCGGTCATGGCCATGTTTGCGGGGCTGCATACGCCTTTTGCGGTGGGTCAGCAGCCCGAACAGCGTGATGGGCCCATGCTTCTGACCAACCTGAAACTGTTTGACGGCACAGGCAGGGCCCTGCAGGACGGCATGTCGGTCAGGGTGGAGGGTGGCAAGATCACCGCCGTTCTGCCCGCCGATGCTGACACCGGAGAGGCTGATGTCATCGACTGCGGCGGGCGGGTATTGATGCCCGGCCTGATTGATGCGCATTGGCATACTACATTGGCGGCGATTTCCCAGGTGGAAGCCATGACGGCTGATATCGGTTACGTGCACCTGGTGGCAGCTCGGGAAGCCGAGCGCACCTTGATGCGTGGAGTAACCTCGGTGCGTGATGTGGGCGGCCCTTCCTTTGCGCTCAAACGCGCCATTGACAACGGCGTCGCCGTTGGGCCGCGTATCTTTCCAGCCGGTGCGATGATCTCCCAGACTTCCGGGCATGGCGATTTTCGTATGCGCCATGAAGTTCCGCGCGGCACGACAACCCCGCTAAGCGAAGCCGAGCGCCAGGGCGTGGCCATGATTGCCGACGGTGAAGTGGAGGTGTTACGCCGTACCCGTGAGCAGCTGATGCTGGGGGCCTCGCAGATCAAGCTGATGGCGGGTGGCGGCGTCGCGTCATCCTATGACCCCCTGGACAGCACCCAGTTTACCGAGCGTGAACTGCGCGCAGCGGTAGAAGCGGCAGACGACTGGGGCACCTACGTCATGGTGCATGTGTATACCTCCAAGGGGATTCAGCGCTCGCTGCGGGCGGGGGTCAGATCGATCGAACATGGCCAGCTGGCAGATGAAGACAGTGTGCGCATGATGGCCGATCACGACGCCTGGTGGAGCCTGCAACCTTTTCTGCAGGATGAGGATGCTAACGTCTATCCAGACGCCGCGCGCCGTGAATCCCAGCGGCAGGTGGCGGAAGGTACGCTACGTGCCTATGAAATGGCCCAGCGTTTTAACGTCAAGACCGCCTGGGGAACCGATATTCTGTTTAATCCCCAGAATACCCCTAACCAATTGCGCCACCTGGCCAAGCTGACGCGTTTTTACGATCCCTTGACAGCGCTGGCCATGGCTACCGGGCGCAATGGCGAGCTGTTGGCACTTTCCGGCCCGCGTAACCCTTATCCCGGCGTGCTGGGCAAAATAGAAGAAGGTGCGCTGGCTGATCTGCTGCTGGTGGAGGGCAATCCAAGCCAAAACCTGGACTTTCTGCATGATCCTGAGCGCAACCTGAGCATGATCATGAAAGGAGGGCGCATCTACAAAGATCAACGTTAAGCGTTATCAGCATTGACTTATCACCAACACCCTCCATTGAGGGTGTTGGTGTTTCTGAAGTAGTGAAGTGTGAATGAGTCAGTGCCGCTATCAAGAACCAATGTTATTCATATGCCCCATCCGCCAATTTTTTCGATGCTAACTGCGCGATCCGTGTACTTTTTGTACTCGTTGTCGGTAGGCGCCTTCGTTAGCCGAGGAATCATCTATAGTGAGTATAGCCTGCTTAATAAATCCTTAATGTCATGACTTTGTGGCTGGATGGCTCTTAGCCACTTATCCGGAAGCGGCGATGATGGACAATATCGACTTGGCAAGGTCAACGCCAATAACAATAAAAGGAGTTCTGCCATGAAGAGTTCTTCCGTAGATGGCTACGCGATGAACAGCACTGATGTGAAAAGCGCTGCCAAAGACTCACCCGAAAAAGCCGGTTCGTCACTCGGGATCGCACCCGACTCTGGCGGGCAAGGTGAAGAAACCGCATCCGCTGCTTCTCAACAACCGCCGATAATCAAGATTCATATCAACACAGTGACGATGGACAACCCCAAGTCCTGGCTGCTGGCGGGTGTGGAGGATTTTCGCCGGGCGCCAGTGGTCAGTCTGGCTTACGGTATCTTCTGGGTGGGGCTGAGCCTGGCTGTCACCGCGGGTGCAGTGACAATGGGCTTCTGGCACGTGCTGCTGCCGCTGATCGCAGGTTTCATGTTTATCGGGCCACTGGTCGCGGTAGGCACCTATGGGGTCAGCCAGGCAATCGAGCGTGGACAAACGCCTCACCTTGGGCACGCCCTGGGGTGCTGGCGGCCACATGCCGGCCAGCTGGCGATGATGGGCCTGATGATGATGATTTTCTTTCTGGCCTGGATTCGCCTGGCGACGCTGTTGTTCGCACTGTTCTTCGGCATGAATGTGCCCAATGTTGACACCATCTATCTGTCCCTGTTTACCACCCTTCAAGGGCTGACCATGCTGGCGGTGGGAACGGCCATTGGCGGCGTCCTGGCTTTTGGCGCCTTTACCATCAGCGTCGTGGCCATCCCCACCCTGATGGATCGTGACCTCACCTTTATGGAAGGTATTGAAGCCAGTATCCGCAGTGTTGCCCATAATTTCCGCCCGATGCTGCTGTGGGCCGCCATCCTGACGGGCTGTGTGGTCGCCGGTGTGCTGACCTTCTATATCGGTCTGGCATTGGTATTGCCCGTGCTCGGTTATGCCAGCTGGCATGCCTATGAAGATCTGGTGCGCTTTGAAGAACCTGAAAAATCCTGAAAGGGACACCCCGCGGGCGTGGGGAGCGCCCCTTGGGTAATTGAATGACAATTCAAACAAGACCGATAGAAAATTTCTAACGCTATCTATCTTCTGGCTGCACTTCCTGACTGATAACAATAAGAGGGGGGGATTGATGAGCCGACTTACCTGGGCCGCCCTGGGCGCCGCGTCTCAGCCGTTTCTAGCGGCTACCGTACAGGCATCATCCATCAATACATCATCCGGTTGGAATATGCCGGTCGGGGTCACCGAGATCAGCCGGGAAGTATTCGGGCTGCATATGACCATCTTCTGGATCTGCGTCGCTATTGCCGTCGTGGTCTTCGGCGTCATGTTTTATTCCTTGATTGCCTACCGTAAATCCAAAGGCGCCAGCGCCGCGCATTTCCATGAAAATACTGCCGTTGAAATTATATGGACAGCCGTTCCCATGGTGATACTGGTGCTGATGGCCGTGCCGGCAACCGCCACCCTGAAAAAGATGTACGACACCTCACAGGCTGATATCGACATCTTGGTGACCGGCTATCAATGGCGCTGGGGCTATGAGTACCTCGAAAACGATGTCGAGTTTTTCAGTAACCTGGCCACGCCCAGAGAGCAGATCCATGGATCGCAAGCCAAGGGGGATAACTACCTGGTGGAAGTGGATGAGGCCATGGTGGTGCCCACGGGCCAGAAAATCCGTCTGTTGCTGACAGCCAATGATGTCATTCATTCCTGGTGGGTGCCTGATCTGGCGGTCAAGAAAGACGCTATCCCCGGCTTTGTCAACGAAACCTGGTTCGAAGTGGATGAACCTGGCGTTTACCGTGGCCAGTGTGCCGAACTCTGCGGTAGTGGCCACGCCATGATGCCTATTGAGGTACGGGCTGTGACCCCGGAAGACTACGCCGTCTGGCTTGATAGCAAACGCGATGCCGCCGCGGCTGAAGCGGCAGGTTCTGGGCGTGAATGGTCAATGGATGAGCTGATGGAACGCGGCGAGGCGACCTACACCACTTACTGCGCGGCTTGCCATCAGCCGGATGGTAAAGGGGTGCCACCGGCTTTCCCCGCTCTGGCTGGCGAAGGCATCTCGGTTGACCCGGATGCGCTGGAAGGCCATAAGCAAATCGTTCTGCACGGCAAGTCGGGTACGGCGATGGCTGCCTTCGGTGAAAACCTTTCGCCTTCTGAAATTGCGGCAGTCATTACCTACGAGCGTAATGCCTGGGGGAATGAGACGGGTGATGTGGTACAGCCAGCGGAAATTAAGTCAATGCTGGCATCTGAATAGCGTAACGCTGACAACAACAATCATAAACTGCTCTTAATAACGCTCATAACAAGAAATACGGAAAGCGTATAAAAAGAGCGTAAAAACAAGAGGCTAATGTTATGGCATCGGATACGTCGCAAGCGACCGTGCAGGTGAGCACGAGCGCTGTCGCTCAGGGGGATGGCGCACACGACTCCCACGGGCCGACCGGCATACTGCGCTGGGTCGTCACCACCAACCATAAAGAAATCGGCTCTCTGTATCTGCTGTTTTCGCTGGCAATGCTGTTTGTCGGCGGCAGTATGGCGCTGGTGATTCGTACCGAGCTGTTTCAGCCAGGCCTGCAGTTTATTCAGCCAGAATTCTTTAACCAGATGACCACCATGCATGGCCTGATCATGGTGTTTGGCGCCATCATGCCCGCCTTTGTTGGTTTGGCAAACTGGATGATCCCGATGCAGATCGGTGCGCCGGATATGGCCTTGCCGCGGCTGAATAACTTCAGTTTCTGGCTACTGCCGGTGGCATTCGGCATTTTGTTATCAACACTCTTCATGGAAGGCGGCGGGCCTAACTTTGGCTGGACCTTCTACGCGCCACTATCAACCACCTATGCGCCGCCTTCAACCAGCTTCTTTATCATGTCGATTCACCTGGCAGGTATCAGCTCGATTCTGGGCGCAATCAATATCATTGCCACCATCTTCAACCTGCGTACGCCGGGGATGCGCCTGATGGATATGTCGCTGTTTGTCTGGACCTGGCTGATTACCGCCTTTCTGCTGATCGCGGTAATGCCGGTGCTGGCGGGTGTGGTGACCATGATGCTGATGGATATCAACTTTGGCACCAGCTTCTTCAATGCCGCCGGAGGGGGCGACCCGGTATTGTTCCAGCACCTTTTCTGGTTCTTTGGGCACCCGGAAGTGTACATCATGATACTGCCAGCTTTTGGCATTGTCTCACTGATCGTCCCGACCTTTGCCCGTAAGCGGTTGTTTGGCTATGCCTCCATGGTCTACGCCACAGCCGCGATAGCCTTACTGTCTTTCCTGGTGTGGGCGCACCATATGTTTACGGTCGGTATACCGCTGGTGGGGGAGCTGTTCTTCATGTACTCCACCATGCTGATTGCGGTGCCCACAGGAGTGAAAATCTTCAACTGGATTGCCACCCTGTTCAGAGGCTCGATTTCCTTTGAAGTCCCCATGCTGTTTGCCCTGGGCTTCATTGTGATGTTCACCATTGGTGGCCTGTCAGGCGTCATGCTGGCCATCGTCCCTGCTGATTTCCAGTATCACGATACCTATTTTGTGGTGGCGCATTTTCACTATGTGCTGGTCCCGGGGGCGCTGTTTGCGATCATGGCAGCCGCTTATTACTGGATGCCCAAGTGGACCGGTTACTACGCCAGTGAAACCCTGGGCAAGTGGCATTTCTGGCTGTCGGTGATCGGCGTCAACCTGACCTTCTTCCCCATGCATTTTTCCGGCCTGGCCGGTATGCCACGGCGCATTCCTGATTACGCCCTGCAGTTTGCCGATTTCAACATGCTTTCTTCAATTGGCGGCTTCCTGTTTGGTTTCTCCCAGCTGATTTTTGTCTGGGTGCTGATCAAGGCCATACGTGGCAGCGGAGAAAAAGCCCATGCCCACGCCTGGGAAGGGGCGGATGGCCTGGAGTGGACGGTACCCAGCCCGGCACCGCTGCATACCTTTGATACACCCCCCCCTTTCGACCCACTGACGGAGTCGCCGAGTCGTCACTAGCCGCTTCTGGAGGTTGCCATGAGCACAACACACGCACGTGCCGGGGTCAGGCGAACCGTGATCAGGACGCTTTGCGTTCTGGTCGGTATGGTGGGCTTTACCCTGGCACTGATACCGCTTTATGACGTCTTTTGTGAAATCACCGGCCTCAATGGCAAGACGGCCAACTCGGCCCAGGTAGTCAGCGCCGGTGAGGTGGATGAATCCCGTGAGGTGCGCGTTCAGCTGGTCACCCGCACAGGCACTGGGCTTTCCTGGCAGTTGCAGGCGCTGGACCCTGTGATCACCGTGCATCCCGGAGAAATTTCCCAGGCCATGTTCCGGTTTTCCAATCGGGGCGATATCACCAGTTCAGGCAAGGCGGTGCCAAGTATCACGCCGTCGGCCGGGGCAGAACATTTCCGCAAGATGGAATGTTTCTGTTTCCAGCAGCAATCGTTGATGGCAGGCGAGACCCTTGAGTTGCCACTGGTCTTCCAGATTGCCCCGGATCTGCCTGAGCATATTGAAACACTCACGCTGGCCTATTCGCTTTATCCAGGCGATGAAGATGAAACGGTCGCACTGGGAGGCGCTTATGACTAGCCAGTATTATGTTCCCCCTACCAGTAAGTGGCCGATCATTGCCGTGGTAGTGACAGGCAGTACCGCCATTGGTGCCGGTTCCCTGATGAGCTATGGCACTGGCCTGCCGTTTTTGGTGGTAGGGCTGGTGGGGGTTGCTCTGGTGATGGCGGGCTGGTTCAGGGATGTGGTCAATGAATCCATGGGCGGGCTCTATGATAGCCAGATGGATCGCTCCTTCCGCCAGGGAATGGCCTGGTTCATCTTCTCGGAAGTGATGTTCTTTGCGGCCTTTTTCGGGGCGCTTTTCTATGTCCGGGTATTTGCCGTGCCCTGGCTGGATGGCGAGGGTGCCAAGGGCGTTACTGCGCTGCTGTGGCCGGAGTTCACCGCCAGCTGGCCCTTGATGGCTACCCCGGACCCGAGCATTGGCGGGCCGTGGGAAGTCGTCAACCCGTGGAAGTTACCGCTGATCAATACCCTGATCCTGGTGACCTCCAGTGTAACCCTGACCATTGCCCACCATGCGCTGAAAGCGAATGACAGGCCCAAACTGCGCCAGTGGCTGATCGTTACCTTGCTGTTGGGGCTGGTGTTTCTGGTGGTTCAGGGCGTTGAGTATGTGGAAGCCTGGAACCATCTGGGCCTGACGCTGCAAGCGGGTATCTACGGCTCGACCTTTTTCATGCTGACAGGGTTTCATGGTCTGCACGTCACCATTGGTGCCATTGTGCTGGCGGTGCTGCTGGTCCGCGTGCTGAAAGGCCATTTCAGTGCGGACAACCACTTTGCCTTCGAAGCGGGTGCCTGGTACTGGCACTTTGTGGACGTGGTCTGGATTGGTCTCTTTCTGTTTGTTTATGTTTTCTGACATAGGTTTTCTGAGATCGGTTTTTTAATGCCGCGCGCCTAGCTGAGCTGGCCCTGGGAAAACCCATAGATCAACAGCAGCATCAGCACCACGGCCAGGGTGATGCGCAGTTTCAGAGAGGTCAGGGTGCGTCTGGAACGTGAGGGGTCCTTGAGCAGAAAACCGGCGCCGGCTGCCAGGCTGGCCAGCATGGCAATAAAGGTAAGGGCAATCAGGAGCTTTAGCATGTTCAACTCCACAGCGCTGAAGCGCAGAGGTGGCAAGGCATTCAGTCGACCAAATAACCGCCGCCAGGTCAAACGCCTTGTCAGCCTGACATGCTGGTGGATGCTATGGGTGAGCCTGACGCTGGCAGGGCTATTGTTGGCCAATTGGCAGTGGCAGCGGGCCGCAGAGAAAACCCAGTTGATCGCTCAGCAAGCCGCTACTGACAGGCTGCACAACCCTCAGGAGGCCCCCGCCAATCTGGCCAAGGTAACGCTCTCTGGCCGTTTTCTGGGCGAAAAGACCCTATGGCTGGATAACCGGGTGCTGGAGGGGCAGGTCGGGGTTGCGGTGCTGACGCCCTTCGTGGCGGATAGCGGCCACTGGTGGCTTGTACAGCGTGGTTTTATGCCCACAGTCGTCGATCGCAGCGTCGAGCCGGAGGTCAGCACGCCGCAGGGGCCACAGGAAATCAGCGGTGTCTGGCAGCAACTTCAGACAGGCAACCTGGTATTGGGAGACAACCGCGAAGGTAACCGCCTGCAGTCAATTACGCTAGATCCCTGGCAAACGCTGACGCAACCGCATTTTCAGGGCGTGCTGCACCAGAATGCCGGCGAGGGCAAGCTGACCAGTTGGTGGACGCCCAGCCAGATGCCTCCCGAGCGGCACATCGGCTATGCCGTTCAATGGCTATTGCTGGCGCTGTTGGCACTGGTGATGGGCGTAGCCGGACACCGGGTGCTGTATCAAGACAAGCGTCATAACCGTCGAGGAGAGACAGTATGAAAGCCAAGCTGCAGCTTATTGTACTGATCGTGGTGCTGGGCGCGCCCGTGCCGGTGGCCTGGGCGATGCTGCACTGGCAGGTCGGTATTCCGCAGACGGATGTCGCCCGGGGGGAGCTGGATCATCAGCTGCCCCCCTTGAACCAGTGGCCGCTGGAATGGCAGGCCAGTAATGAGCGCTGGTCACTGGTGTGGAGCGCACCGGAAGACTGCATTACCAAGTGTCAGGCCCAGGCGGATCAATGGTGGCGGATGCACAGAGCCCTGGGGCGCAAGGCCGCCAGGGTAGAGCGTCTGCGCCTGAGTGAACAGCAACAGAAGGTGTTGCCGGGAGAGGCCAACCTGCAATGGCAAGGCAGCCCGCCAATATGGGTGGAGGACTTTCAGGTCTGGCTGGTCGACCCTCAGGGCATCGTAGTGACCCGCTATTCGGCGCTCCCTGATATAGAGGATGTGCATCAGGATCTGGCGCGTTTGCTGAAACGCAATCCGGAGTAACCGGCCGGAACACGATATACCCGGATAACAATAACAAGGGGTCGCTATGATGATAGCTGACAGCAATCTTCAGGAACGTGATCGCCATGCTGTTCAACGTGCCTTGCAGCTGGCTTGGCTTGGCGTAGGTTTTACCTTTGTGGTCATTCTGGTAGGTGTCTGGACGCGCCTGGTAGATGCCGGGCTGGGCTGCCCGGACTGGCCCGGCTGCTATGGTGCGCTTGTGGTGCCGGATGCCGAGCGTGCCGCCGGGTTCGCACCGGATGCGCCTTTGGATGCCTTCAAGGCCTGGGTTGAAATGTTCCACCGCTATATTGCCTCCGGCCTGGGGCTGGTAGGCCTGGCGCTGGCCTGGCTGGGGTGGCGCAATCGGCATATCCCCGGCTATCCGCTGCTGGCAAGCTTTGTATTGCTTGGCCTTATCTGCCTGCAGGGGGCTTTTGGCGCCTGGACGGTCACCCTGCAACTCTGGCCTCAGGTGGTCACCCTGCACCTGATGGGCGGCTTTAGCGTCCTGGCCACTTTTTTCTGGTTGTATCGGCGTCTTAAGGCTTGCCGCGATGGCGGTCAGCCCAACGTGAAGTTGCCCGGCCTCTGGTGGTTGGTGGTGCTCTTGCTGGCCTTGCAGGTGGCGCTGGGTGGCTGGACATCCAGCAATTATGCCGGCGTGGCCTGCAGCGGGTTTCCTACCTGTAACTATCAGTGGTGGCCGGAGAATATGGATTTCAATGAAGGCTTCCACCTGACTCAGGAGGTCGGCCCCAATTATCTGTACGGCCAACTGCATGCCGGGGCACGCACCGCCATTCATTACACGCATCGCCTTGGGGCGCTGCTGCTGGGGGTGGGGCTTCTGGTGCTGGCACTGCGTTATAGAAACCACGCCCAGGCCCGCCACTGGCTGAGCGTGGCACTAGGCGCCTATCTGCTACAGGTCTCACTGGGCATCATTCTGGTGTTGAATGCCCTGCCGCTCTCGGTCGCGCTGTTGCACACCGCCGGCGCGGCCGTGCTGATGCTACTGCTGCTGCATAGCGGCTGGGCGCTCGGCAACCGTCAATCCACACCGCAGGTCTTTGCTGACAGGAAGGTGGTTCATGCGTAATACAGGACTGGTAATAGACTCAAAGCAGGAACTGGCAGCGTACTTAACCCTGGCCAGAGACTATTTTGAACTGGGTAAGCCTCGTGTGGTCCTGGTCATGCTGGTGTGTGCCGCCGTTGGCATGGCGCTGGCCGTGCCGGGGCTGCCGGATATCTGGCTGGCCATGACCGGGCTTACGGGGATTGGCCTGGCGGCAATGGGCGCGGCGGCTTTCAATCACCTGTTGGATCGGCGGCTGGACAAGCTGATGCTGAGAACCTCCCGGCGACCTGTGGCAGAGGGCCGGATTGGCGACTGGCAGGCGGCAGCCTATGCCTGTTTATTGTCATTAGCGGGCCTGGGGCTGTTGTGGAGTGAAGTCAATCCGCTGACCGCCATACTGACCGCATCAGCACTCTTGGGCTACGCGGTGATATACACCGCTTTTCTGAAACACGCCACGCCGCAGAACATCACCATTGGCGGGCTGGCCGGGGCCTCACCACCCCTGCTGGGCTGGACCGCGATGACCGGCCAGCCAAGCCCGGATGCCTTGCTGCTGGTGCTGATCATCTTTGCCTGGACGCCGCCACATTTCTGGGCATTGGCTATCCACAAGCGTGAAGAATACGCCGCTGCCGGTGTGCCGATGCTGCCGGTCACTCACGGTAACCGTTTCACCCGCCTGCAGCTCTGGCTGTATGGCTGGTTGACGGTGGCCGCCACGCTTTTGCCCTTTGCAACGGGGATGAGCGGCTGGGTCTATCTGCTGGGTGTCATTGGGCTCAACGGTCGGTTCATGTACTGGAACTGGAAAGTCTGGCGCGGCGATGACCCCAAGGCACCGCTGGCCGCCTTCTGGTTTTCCATCCGCTACATCATGTATCTGTTTGGCTGGCTGCTGCTGGACCATTATCTGGCCCTGATGGGCTAAGGAAACACCTCATGAGGCGCTCATCCATCGCTATTGTTATCGCCGCACTGCTGGTATTGGCTGGCGCTGCCGGGTGGGGTGCCCACTATTTCAAACCGGCCCCTCGCCTGCCGGATTCGCTGACGCTCACCCGCCTGGATGGCCAGACGGTCAATCTGAAAGATTTTCAGGGCCAGCCACTGGTGATCAACTTCTGGGCAAGCTGGTGCACCTTTTGTCGCCGTGAAATGCCGATGCTCGAAAAGTATGCACAATATGACGGCCTGACCATGGTGTTGATCAATCAGGGCGATACGCTCCAAGCCATCACCGATTACATGCAAGGCACCCAGGTCCGCTTTGAACATAGCCTGCTGGACCCTGTCTATACCGCCCAGCAGGCCTTGCAAGTGCGCGGCGTTCCGACCACTCTCTTCTATGACGCCGACGGTCGTCTGGTTGATCAGCACGCCGGTGAGCTGGATGATGGTCATCTGGCACGCTTTGTGCAAAACCATCTTGAATAAACATTCCATCGATAAGGCCACCTCATGCTGTTAAATACCTGGCTGCTCTATCTGGTGGCCTGTATCGGTTTGTCACTCTCGCCGGGGCCAAACAGTCTGCTGGCCCTGACGCATGGGGCACTCCACGGCAGCCGTAAAACCCTGTTTACCATTGCCGGAGGGGCCACCGGTTTTTTCCTGGTGATTGCCCTGTGCCTGTTCGGTATCGGGGCCTTGGTCAAATCCTCGATCCTCTGGCTGACGGTGCTCAAGTGGATTGGCGGGGCTTACCTGGTCTGGCTGGGGATTCAGGTCTGGCGTTCACCGCCGATCAGCGGCGATCTGGCCGTCAATACGCACCTGACCAACGGCTGGCAGCTCTATCGCCAAGGCGCGCTTTCTTCCATTACCAACCCCAAGGTGCTGCTTTTTTTCAGCGCTTTTCTGCCCCAGTTTATTGATCCGCAGCGCAGCCTGGTGGTGCAATTCTTTATCCTGGCGAGCACCTTTGTGGCGATTGAATGCCTGGTGGAAGGCCTGCTGGCCAACATGGCCAACCGCATTCGCCACTGGCTGAAGAAGGTTGGCCGCGGTTTCAATCGTACCTGCGGCGGGGTGTTTATGGTCATCGGTGCAGCTTTGCCGCTTAGAGGGTAAGAAGCAGCCGGGCCTGGATGTGGGTATCCCGCACAGCAAACGTATGATTGTCATGCCGTTCACCACCACGGCAGTCCCTCAACAGAAATCAGCCAGGAGCTGATCGATCACCTCCGTATCCGTCAGCGTCAGAGAGTCTGGTGAAGCAGGTGCCGTGGTCGTTGCCTAACGTTGCGAGTGGGTATATCAGATGCCCGCAGGCTGCTACCCCAGGGTGATGTTGATCACCACCAGCATCATCAAGGCGCCGACGGCAGGCCAGGGGCTGCGCAGTACCACACCGAACAGGGTCAAGGGAATAAGCACTGTCAGGCCTGCCATCAGGTGGGGGAATTCGGCCAGGCCGCTTTCGGACATGCTGTAAAGATAGATAAGCCCCAGCAGGCCAAGCAGCAGCGAGAACCAGACGCGGGGGTCACGTAGACGTGATGGCATGGCAGTTAACCTTCTGATGCGTTGAGTTTTTCACAGTCTTGTTGTGTTTGAGCGCTGATGATCAAAAGACAGGGTTCAGTGGGTTCGTTCAACAGGCGCTTTAGCGCCAAACTGCAGAGCGGCCAGGTGGCGGTACAGGTCGCTACTCTGGATAAGTTCGCTATGGGTGCCTGATGCTACCAGTTGGCCGTCCTTGAGCACCAGCAGGCGGTCAGCGTTTACCACGGTGGCCAGGCGGTGAGCAATCACGATACTGGTGCGCCCCTGCATCAGCCGGTCCAGGGCTTGCTGTACCAAGCGTTCACTTTCGGCATCCAGGGCGCTGGTGGCTTCATCCAGCAGCAGTACGGCCGGGTCCTTGAGCAAGGCACGGGCAATTGCCAGGCGCTGGCGCTGGCCGCCGGAGAGCTGCACACCGCCTGGGCCAAGCGGGGTATCAAAGCCATTGGGCAGGGCATCAATAAACGCCAGCGCGCTGGCATCCCTAGCGGCGCAGCGCAGCCTGTCGAGATCGGCTTGGGGGTCGCCATAGCGCAGGTTATCTGCCACCGAGCCGCTGAACAACACCGGTTCCTGAGCCACCAGCCCCATGGTGGCGCGTAGCTGGGTGAGGTCGAGTTTACGGATATCCATGCCGTCTAGCAGCACACAGCCTTGTGCCGGGTCGTAAAAGCGCAACAGCAACCCCAGCAAGGTGCTTTTACCCGCCCCGGAGGGGCCTACCACGGCCACCTGTTCACCGGCCTGAATATTAATATCGATGCCATTCAACGCCGCAAGCGTGCGTCCTGGATAGGTAAAGTGAATGTCGCTGAGGGTGAGAGTGCCCTGGGCGGGCTGCTTCAGGGTGGCGGGCGCCATGGGCGCCTGGATGCCGGGTTGGGTATCCAGCAGTTCCAGCAGCCGCTCCGCAGCACCGGCGGCGCGTTGCACATCACCGGCGACTTCCGCCAGGGTAGCGACTGCCCCGGCGGCGAGTATGGCGTAGAAGATAAACGCTGACAGCTCGCCGGGGCTCAAGGTGCCCGCCAGCACCGCCTGCCCACCTTGCCACAGCATCAGGCCTACGGCGCTGAAAATCACCAGTAAGGCGATGCCGGTGAGCCAGGCGCGCTGGCGAGTGCGTGCCACGGCAGAGCCAAACGCCTGCTCGACGCGCTGACGATAGTGGTGTCTGTCCTGAGCCTCATGGGAAAAGGCCTGAAGGGTCTGAATGCCACGCAGCGCTTCTTCGGCATAGCGGCCAAGCTCCGCCACTCTGTCCTGACTGGTACGTGACAACCGACGTACCCGGCGCCCGTACCAGACAATTGGCAACAGGGTAGTGGGGATGCCAATCAGCACCATGGCCGAAAGCCACGGCTGGGTAATTAGCATCAACACAACAGCGCCTATCAGCATGACCAGATTACGCAGCGCCATGGAAATGGAAGAACCAAACAGGCTTTGTAGCACGCTGGTATCGGCGGTCAGCCGCGAGGCAATATCTCCGGCTGAGCGTCCTTCACTGGCGCTTTCAAAAAAACTGGGCTCCAGGCTCAGCAGGTGATCGAAGACCTGCTGGCGCAGATCAGCGGCCAGGCGTTCGCCAATCCAGCTGACCAGGTAGTAGCGCAGCGCCGATGCCATAGCCAGCACGCTGACCACCCCCAGCATCAGGCCCAGGGTCTTGCCCAGCGCCTGGGCATCATCGGCGAGAAAGCCGTTATCAATCAAAAGGCGTAGGCCATTGCCAAGTGCCAGTACGCTGCCAGCGGCCAGCAGCAAGGCCATACCCGCCAGGGCGAGGCGTAGCCGATAAGGGCGCAGCAGGCTGACCAGTCTGAACAGTACTCGATGGTTCGGGCGTTGACTCATTAGGCTGCCTTTTGTGCTGCGCGGGTGTGTCGCAGCCTGTATTGTACAACCTTTAACAGTGGTACAGGCCTTCAGTGCGACAATGCGTTATGATGGCGTCGATTTATTCTATACACAGATATGTTTATGCTTAAGCGTTTAATTCCCGTGATTATTCTTGCCCTTGGGGTGGGCGGTTTTATGGCGCTGCGTCTGACGCGACCCGAGCCGGTTCCGGTGGAAGCGCAGGAGCGGACCTGGCCAGTTGAGGCGATAGAGGTCGCGCAGAGCGAGCATGTGCCGATGCTGCCACTTTACGGTGAGGTGGTGGCACCTGAGATGGTCAATCTGGTGGCGCCCATTGCGGCCCGCGTGACGGCCCGTCCGGTCAGCGATGGCCAGCGGGTGGCTGAGGGCGAATTGCTGGTGGCGCTGGATGACGAGGATCTTCTATCACCGGTGCGCCAGGCCGAGGCCGAGGTGGCCGACCTGGAAGCCCAGCTGGAAAATGAACGTATTCGCCACGAGAACAACCAGCGGCTATTAACCCAGGAGCGCGATATTCTGGCCAGTGCCAACCGTCAGCTTGAACGTAGCCGCTCCTTGGCGGGGCGTAACCTGGCGTCCCAGGCGGATGTTGATTCTGCCCGCGATGCGGTGGCTCGCGCCCAGCTCAATGTTCTAGGTCGTGAAAGTGCCATTGCCGAGTTTCCCTCGCGCCTGGCCAGCCTGGAGGCGCGTCTGTCACGTGCCCGGGTAGTAGAGGAAAACGCCCGCCGTGATCTGGCCCGTGGCCGTGTAGAGGCCCCTTTTGATGGTCGGATCACCCGTGTCGATGTGGCCCCTGGTGATGATGTTGCCGCCCAGGCATCGCTCTTGTCACTCTTTTCTCTGGATGGCCTGGAAGTGCGCGCGCGCCTTCCACGCCGTTTTCAGGTGGAGCTTGAGGCTGCCCTTGATGCAGGTACGCCACTGATAGCCGTGGGTGAAGACGGTCAGCGCTTCAGGCTGGAACGCCTGGCGGGAGAAAGTGACCCCATGGGTATCGAAGCCATTTTTGCAGTGGAGGACGAGGCCAGCGGGCTGCGCCCAGGGGCCATGGTGACGCTGCAGCTGCAACGCCCGGCGGTGGAAGATGCCATGGCAGTGCCCTATGCCGCCCTGCATGGTGCAGACCTGATTTACCGTATCAACGCTGATAATCGTCTTGAACGTCAACAGGTTGAGCGCTTGGGCGAAGTTCGCCAGCGTGATGGTGGACGCTGGCTGCTGGTTCGCGCTGAGGCGTTGAATGACGGCGAGCGTATCATGTCGACCCATCTGCCCAATGCGGTGCAGGGTCTGCGCGTGGAGGTGACTGACGGGCCAGCAGAAACAGGGCAGGATTCATGATGCAGCGCGGTGGCCTGATCGGTTTTTTTGTCCACCACAGGGTGGCCGCCAACCTGATAATGCTGGTGATGCTGCTGGGCGGTGCACTGGGTATTGCACGCATGAATATCCAGTTTTTCCCAACCTTCGCGCTGGATGTGGTCAGCGTAAGGGTGGTGTGGAGCGGTGCCTCTGCCGAAGATATTGAGCAGGGTATTACCAACCCTCTTGAGCAGCGCCTGCGCAGCCTGGATAGCCTCAAACGCATGACCTCTACGTCAGCCCAGGGGGTTTCCAACATCACCCTGGAGTTTGAAGAAGGCAGCGATCCTGTCCTGGTGCTGGATGATGTCCGCCAGCAAGTGGATAGCTTTACCAATCTGCCGGCGGAAGCCGAAACCCCGGAAGTGTCGCGTGTTGCCCGCTATGAGCCGGTAGCGCGCCTGTTGGTACATGGCAATATGGCGCCTCAGGAGTTGCGTCAGGTGACCCAGGGCCTTGAGGACGAACTGCTGATGGCAGGGATTGACCGAATAGAAATCAATGGCCTGCCTGCCCAGCAAATCAGCATTGAAGTGCCTTCTGAACGCCTGCAGACACTGGGGCTCTCGCTTGAGGAAATAGCCTCTCGGGTGCAGGGCATGTCCCGGGATCTGCCCGCCGGTCTGCTTGGCCAGCAGGACAGCACACGCGAACTGCGCTCGCTGGAGCAGCGCCGCGACGCCCTGGGGTTTGAAGATCTGACGGTGATGAGCAGTGACCGCCTACAGCTGCGCCTTGGGGATATTGCCATCATTCATCAGGAGCCACGCGAAGGAGCAGTGACCCTATCCTACGCCGGGGAACCCGCGGCAGAAATGATCCTTCAGCGCGCCGAAAGTGGCGATTCGCTGGAATCCGCCGAGCGTCTGGATGACTGGTTAAAAAAGGCGCGCCCGACCTTGCCGCCTGGCGTCGAGCTTGAGGTGTTTGATGAATCCTGGCAGCTGATTGACGAGCGTATTTCACTGCTGCTGGTGAACGGTATGACCGGTTTGCTGCTGGTTATCGTCCTGCTGTATTTCTTTCTGCCTGCTCAGGTGGCGTTCTGGGTAGCCGTGGGGATTCCGACTGCATTCATGGCATCTCTGGGTGTTTTCTGGCTGATTGGCGGCTCAATCAATATGCTGTCGCTGTTTGCGCTGATCATGGCGCTGGGGGTTATCGTCGATGATGCCATTGTGGTGGGGGAGGATGCCGATGCCCATCATCGCATGGGGGAAGACCCCAAGTTGGCCTCTGCCGGCGCTGCACGACGTATGCTATGGCCGGTAGTCGCCTCCTCGCTGACCACGGTGGCCGCGTTTATGCCGCTATTGATGGTGGGTGGGGTGATCGGCAACATTCTGGGTGATATTCCGGTCATCATGATATGCGTGCTGATTGCCTCCTTGATGGAATGCTTTATTGTCCTGCCCGCTCACCTGCGCAACGCCTTCTTGCCGAAAAAATCATCAGCAAAAAAGACAACCCGTCGTTCAGCATTGAGTGTGGTGCGAATGCGAGAGGGCTTCGAGGCGCGTTTTGATGCGTTCCGCGAAGGGCCTTTCCGGCGCTTTTCGATGTTTACCCTGCGTCACCGTGGCGCCACAGTAGCGTCTGCACTGGCGGTGACTCTGGTCACTGCCGGGCTTCTGGTCGGTGGGCGCGTGGGCTTCAATTTTTTCCCATCCCCCGAATCGAGCATTATCTACGCAAACGCCAGTTTTGTGGCCGGTACCGAGCGTTCCCGAATGGAAGGTTTCGTTGATCATCTGCAAACCACCCTGGAGCAAACCGATGAGTCAATGGGCGGTGGCCTGGTGCGCACGGCGGTCTCTCACTATGGCACCACCCAGTCGAGTGACGGGTCTGGCCGCAGCGGCGATGGGGTGGGCTCGGTGATGGTGGAAATGATCTCGCCGGATGCCCGCGACGTCCGCAATGCCGCCTTTATCGAAGCCTGGCGGGAGCGCATCCAGCGGCCCGCTGGCCTGAATAGCCTGAATATCAACGAACGTGCAGCAGGCCCGCCGGGCAAGGATGTCAACGTGCGCCTGACCGGGGAAGACGCCGAAGGGTTGAAAGACGCAGCTGACCGTCTGGGCCAGGCGATGGCCGGGCTGCCCGGCGTATTGAGCACCGAGGATGACATGCCCTGGGGGCGTGAGCAGCTGATTTATCGGGTTAACGCCTACGGCGAGGCGCTGGGGTTGACCACTGAAGACCTCGGCAGCCAGCTGCGTACCGCCTTTGATGGCCAGCTTGTGCAGACGCATCAGTCCGGCGCGGATGAAATCGAAGTGCGTGTCCAGCTGCCCAGAGAGCAGCGCGAAAGCCTCTCGACCCTGTCGCAGTTGGCGGTCAACCTGGCCGATGGTCGACAGGTCCCGCTTGATCAGGTGGTGGAGTTCTCCCATCGCCAGGGCTTCGAGACCCTGCGCCACGCCGAAGGCCAACTGGCGGTCGAGGTTACGGCAGAAATCAACGGTGAGGTAACGTCAGCCGAGGACGTGCTTGATAGCCTTTCCGCTGAGCTGATCCCTCAGTTGGAGCGCGAGTATTTCCTGCAGGCCAGCTTTGAGGGGCGAGCCGCTGACCAGCGTGAAACCCTGGCGGATATGCGTACCGGTCTGGTGATCGGGCTGGGATTGATGTATGGCGTCCTGACCTGGGTGTTTGCATCCTGGAGCCTGCCCCTGATTGTCATGGCGATTATCCCTTTCTCACTGGTAGGGGCTTTGCTGGGCCACTGGGCCTTGGGTATCGATCTGACCATACTGTCGCTGTTTGGCCTGTTCGGGCTTTCCGGTATCGTGGTGAACAACGCTATCATCCTGGTAAGTTTCTACCGCCAGCAGCGCGGTAAGGGGCTGGACATTACCGCTGCGCTCAACGAGGCGGTGGTGCAGCGGGTCAGGGCGGTACTGCTGACCTCGCTGACCACCATTGGTGGCCTCTTGCCGCTGCTGTTTGAAACCTCGCTGCAGGCCCAGTTCCTGATCCCGATGGCCACCTCGATTGCCTTTGGACTGGGAGGCTCCACATTTCTGGTGCTGCTGGTGATTCCTGCCTTGTTGTCCTGGCTGGAAAACGCCCGCGACAGAATGCGGCCGCAAAAGGGTTGAAACGCCTGATTGCTATCAAGCGACTATTAATTCACGATTCACGATTCACGATTCACGATTCACGATTCACGATTCACGATTCACGATTCACAAAAGAGACCGCCATGACGACGCCCACGACACCCAGCACCACCCAGCCGACCCGCCTGCCATGCCGGGGTTGCACCGCTGACTGCAAGAACTTTGCTACCTGTGGCGGGCGCCCCTGGCGAATGCCGGCGCGTTGACAGCTGTCAAACTGATCGGATGCGAGGTATTCCATGCAGATAAGACCCACCGCTGGCCTTGCCGTATTGGCCATCTGGCTCGCGATCGTACTGTCGCTGGCGGGGTGCGGTAGCGATGCTGATCAGCCGAGGGAAACCACGCTGGCTGTACTGGTCGCCAATAGCAGTGCCCATGACCAGCAAAACGTGGTCACGTCGGGTCGAGTACGTTCGTTTGATGAACCGCTGCATTACTGGATCGAAGATATTGATCTCAACCGGGTAGAAATCAAACCGCACGAACTGATTGCTCCCCACCAGGGCAAGAACGTCGAAGTTGAAGGCCACTTCAGCTTCTCCCGCGAGACAGGTCGTCTGCTGCAGGTGGAAAGTGTGAACCCGGTTGATCCGTGAGCGACCTTCCTGGCGACCCGCTTCAGACTTCTGCACCTGGTGCGGCAGCTCAAGATATTGATGAAATGGCAGAATCGCTGATGACCGAGCAGGTAAATCCCGTCCTTGAACCAGACCGTTTTACGCCTCTTCAGGAAACGGATTTTCAACCGGTAGATCCCGCTTACCTGAAGCAATTGCGGTTAACTCTGTTGCCCGTCCTGCTGCTGGCAGCACCTCTGGGCTGGCAGCTTTACCCGCTGCCACTGACCCTGCCCTGGGTCACCGGGCTGGCCCTGTTGGTTCCCGGCGTTGTCATCATCCTGCTGGCCCTGTTCTGGGCGCCCAGGCGCTACCGGTTAACCGGTTATTGCCTGCGACAACATGACCTGCATTTGCGCACCGGGGCGCTTTGGCGGCGCACTACCTCGGTCACTCTGAACCGCATCCAGCATCTGGAAGTCAGCCAGGGGCCACTGGAGCGCTTGTTAGGCATTGCTCGCCTGCTGATCTACACCGCCGGCGGCAGTGGCCAGGACCTGGCCATTCCAGGCTTGGCAAAGGTGCGTGCCGATCAGCTTCGTTTGTATGTGCTGCAGCAATTGGGTGAGCCTGACGTAGGGGAGCGGGAGGCATCGGAGGGCGACGCATGAAGCCTGGTAATGACCCTGGCGAGCTCGTTCACTGGCAGCGCGTGTCACCGGTTGCCGTTGTGTTTTTCGCTTTGCATGGGCTGCGCCGACTGATTGGCGCCTCGGCCAACCTCGCACCTCTCCTGGTGGTGGTTGTGTTCAATGAAACCCTGCGTCAGCTGGCCATCCAATACGGGCCGCCGGCTGCATTATTGCTGTTAACAGGTGGGGCACTGGCCTGGTATCTGACCTTTCTGTATGCCGTCAGCGACGAGCGAATCCTGTTGCGTCAGGGCGTTGTCCGTCGTCGCACGCTGTCGCTGGATTATCAGCGCGTACAACAGGCTGATGTACAGGTGCCCTGGTATTACCGGCCCTTCGGATTGGCCGTACTGAGCCTGGATAGCGCTGGCGCCAGCGGTGAAACGCTGCATCTGTCCGGCATTCCCGCGGCGCGCGCCGAAGCCCTGCGCGAACAGATTCTGATTGCACGCGCCCAAGCGGGCCCCGCAGCGGCAGAGGCCGAAGAGCCTGGCCTCAACGCTGATTTCAGCCTGTCTCTGCCCCTCTGTGAAGTCCTGCGCTATGGGCTGATGCGTAACACCCTGTTGGTCCTGCTGCCAGTGCTGGCTCCTTTCTCAGAGATACTGCTGCGTCGTCTCGAAGAGGTCATCGCCGTGATCGCGCCGAACTGGCTGACCGCCGAGACCCTGGCCGGAGGGCAGCGGTTTCTGGCCGTTGGCGGGCTACTCCTGGGTTTGGTGCTGTTAATGGCCGTCGTTTCAATGGGACTGGGGCTGGTGCGTTATCACGGCTATCAGCTGGAGCGTCATGGTGAGCAGTTTCGCTATCGTGCCGGTTTGATGACGGTGTTGACCCGCAGTGTACGCAGGCAGCGCATTCAGATGGTAACGGTGCGCCTTAGCTGGATGGGGCGACTGATGGGGCGCCATTCACTAATGATCAGCAAGGCCGGCGATCGACAGGCAGGGCAGGATACCGAGCACTTTGTGGTGCCGGTCCTGCATCGCTGTGCCCTGCAGAATCTGATGCAGGAACTGCATTTGCCGCTTCAGCCAGACTGGCAGCGACCGCATGCCGGTGCCATGTTGACGGGAATCGGACGTTGGTGGGGATTCGGTGCACTCTTGATCGGAAGCCTGATGCTACAAGGAGCACCAGGCGGTGTGTTGCTTTCGTTAGCGGCGGTGACGTTTGTGATCAGCATGCTTGCCGCCCTTGGCTGGTGGCGTCTAAGGCTATGCCGCGAAGCGAAATGGGTTGGGCTTCGCCAGGGAGTGCTTGGCCGGACTGTGCGCTGGCTGCCGACCGCTCGCGTGCAATCGGTGTCACTGCTGCAGCCTCTCTGGCAGCGACGACTGGGGTTGGCCAGCCTGGATGTTCGCGCAGCCAGTGGGCGGATTGTCTTGCCGTGGATTCCCCGACGGCAAGCAGAACGTTGGCGGGACGAATTATTGTGTGAAGTAGCCAGCGGCGATATTTTATAGAGATATCAACAGACTGGTTTGATGACGCTAGCCCGCTCGACGCGGGCTGGCAATCAGCTCAAGCACCATGTGAGGCACTGTCAAGGCGGCCAGGCCGATAAAAACGATACGCATCAGGGCGGCATCACTGGGCAGCTCCATCAGAAAAGGCACAGCGATCAGCGCGAGCGCATAGGTCGCCAGGGTGATGGGCGCGACCGCTTTGAGGCGATCGCGCCAGCCGTGAATGCCCAGATCCCGCGCGGCCAGTTCAAGGTGGCGCGGGCTGTGCAGAAAGCACCAGTAAGCAATGAAATAGGCCAAGGGATGAAGCAGGGCGGCTCCTGCTGCCAGCAGCAAGGGGTCTCGCCAGTCGCTGGTTGCCCGCTGGGGGCAACGCGCCAGGCAGATGGCCAGCACGCCACCGCCGAGCGCCAGGGTATAAGGCGCCACTGCAACGATTCGAGCGGCCTGATCAGCACCGAGCATTTCAAACAGGGGTTGCACCTGTTCAGGGTGAAAGGTCACTGGAAGGGAAAGTACCCAAAGCCCGTAGGCGGTACCGCCGATATGGCCAATCCGCACGGCAATATCATCGGCAAAATGTACCGCTGAATAGAGCAGAAAAGCCGCCAGTGCCGCATTGGGCGCCTGCCACCAGATCGCCAACACGACTCCGCCCAATGCCAGATACCCAAGATGGAACCCCACCAGTTGCAAAGGGCCTTTCAGCGGGAGGTGACGCTTGGCCACAGCGGTATCCAGGCTGCCATGAGGCAAGCCGAGCACGGCGGTACTGATCGCCAGGATGGCATATAGCGGCCATTCACCAGGCAAGGCAGAAACGCCAAGTGCGACTACCAGGCCTATAGGGAACAGCCAGAAAGCGGGTGGATGATGAGTTGCCTGCATGTCAGTGCCCTCGTGATATTGAAAAACGTGGCAGTGCAGCGCGCACAAAAGGCCCTGGGGGCAGCGCTTGCATAATGGCCAGCAGGTCGCCAGCGCTGGGCTGATCGCCCAGGAATCGCCGTTGCTGAGCAGCCGTGGTGTTGGCGAACAACTGAAGGAACCAGCCTGGTGCAGCCTCCGGGTGTTGACGCATCGCCTGAAGAAAGACCTTGTCCATCCAGTTGAGTGCAGAAGGGCGAATACGCGGCGGCGTTAGGTGCCAACGCTTCTGGGCGTGTGCTTTTAACAACTGCTGGGCGACATCTTCGGCGCCGCGTTGACAGCTGGCAAACATATAGCCGGTGGCCGGGCGCATCCAGCCGCCGCGAATGCCAGCCGACAGGTAGCGCGAATTGATGTGGGGGGGCGTGATTGGCATCATGGGCAGACACCCGGTTTCACTGCGTTGGACGGCCCAGTCCTTGCCCAGGTGCTTATCCAACCAGTTTGCCAGCATCCAGGGAAGCTCTGGTGCCAGCAGAATCTGGCACATCTCACTGTGCCTGTCAGCCTCAAAGCAGGTCCACTCTACCAGAAGGTGGTGCTCGTCCAGCGGAAGCAGATAGACAAAATGAATGCCCGCGTGCCCAGCCTGAAAGTCCATCAGGCCGGCTTTCGACAGACCAAGGCCGTGATGGGGCTGGTGAACTTCCACCCCGTGAAAGACTTGCCAGACACCCTGTGATTCCGCCAGCGCTTCCAGTGGCGGAGGGCGGGTATCAATCACAACCTTGGCATCGAGCTGGCCCTGTGAAGTGGTAAGGTGCAATGACTCACTTTGTGGCGTGATGGCCTCTACCTTGACGCCCCGAACAAGAGAGAGTTCATTGCGTATTGCAATTCGGCTATACGCTGAACGACGCATGGCATCGGCAGGTAGCATGGCGTATGGGTAATCAGGGTCATTATATACCACCTGCTTCCCTGCATGACTGACCTGCCAGTTTTGCCAGCGGTGGCTGATGGCATCCCTGAAGGGGTGGGCAGACTGATCCCAGAAACACCAGGTGCGGTCATGCGTATCTTCTTCGCGGGCTTCAAGCAGATGAAGACGCGGCATGTCGGCTCCTGCCGGCACCAGTTCATCCAGCCAGCTTGCAATACTGAGCCCCGCCAGGCCGGCGCCGAGAATGGCAATGTCGGTTTCCTTTGGCAGGCTCATGGTCATGCCTTTCCTGAATGAAGCTTTTTCCTTCCGGGTGCGTTGTCTCGGGGTACGTTGTCGTCAAGCGTTTCAGGATCAAGCGCATAGGGAGAGAGCTGGTCTTCCAACGGCTTATGTAATGCCGCGTCATGAATCGCAGAGGATCTATTGATCAGAGCTGGCAGCGCCATCAGACTTTGCTGCAGCTTGCCTGCCTTGGGAACCACCACTCGTTGAGACCAGTAGTTATCTGCGCTCAGACTCTGAATTCGCCGGCCAATCTGGCGATAAACCCGCAGGGCAACGCCAATGGCCAGCCGGGTGCGGGGGGGTAAATACGCTAACCCCTGCCAGCCACTGGCGTAATAGGCTTCAGCTCTTTCTATTAAGTAACCGATAGCCTGCCAGGCCTGCTGACGCGCCTGGGCATCTCCACTCGCAATGGCGTCTGCCGATATGGGTTGATTCATCCAGGTTTGCGGCACATAAACACGGCCACGCTGGGCATCTTCCAGAACGTCCCGAGCGATATTGGTCATCTGCATCGCCATTCCAAGATCAATGGCAAAGGCCAGTGAGTGGTTTGGCTCACGAGCCCCCATCAGCTGGCACATCATCACCCCGACAGTCCCTGCTGCGCCATAGGCATAGCCTAGCAGGGCCGGCTCATCCTCAAGCAATACAGGTGAGAGATCCATCACCATGGTAGCAACCAGGTCATGCATGGCCTGCAGGCAGCGAGAATCATGCCCGAATAACGCCACTATATCCGACTCGAGTGAATCAACAAGCAACTGCTCGGTCTCTGTCAGCCTGGCATCGGTGTCGGCTGTATTGCTCGCCGTCGGAAAAGGCTGTTGAGCGGGTGATCTGGCGCACAGCTTGTGTTGGAGGCAGGACAGTACCCGACGGGCGCGCTGGCGTTCTGTCATGGTGGTGGCGTTATCGGCAATGTCATCCACTTGCCGGCAGACATGATAAAGCTGCGCGCCGTCATCCAGCTGTTGTCTGGGTAGAAAAAAACCCGCCCAGTGGAAACTTTTCCCATGCTGGCGCAGGGTGGCCTGGGAGGTGGCGGCTTCAGTTGTCATACCGCAGATTTGTCCTGAGCCGTCGCAAGGGGGTCATGGTTGATGACGTGATCTTCTCTGACCAGCTTTTCGACAACTCCTGCTGACGATACCACACCAGGAACACCAGCACCGGGGTGTGTGCCGGCGCCGACAAAGTAGAGGTTTGAATAGTGGGGTGAGCGATTGTGATAGCGCAAGCCCGCTGACTGGGTCAGTGTTGGCGCGATGGAAAAGCCGCTCCCGAACGGGGTGGAAAGGGCATCGTGAAAATAGCGTGGCGACACTGTATGGGTCGCGCCAAGCTGTTCAAACAGATCAGGCATCAGGCGTTGCTGCAAGGTCGACAGAATATTCTGTGTAATCTGTGGCTCGAGTGTTTCCCAGTCCTGACGGCCCTGAAGATTAGGTACCGGTGCCAGAACATAGAATGCATCACCTTCTGGTGGTGCCATTTCAGGGTCAGTGGCGCTGGGCCTGTGCAGATAAAGGCTCAGATCTTCGGGTAATTCATGATCATCAAATATGGTATCGAGGATTTCCTTGAAGGTGTCGCCAAACACGATGGTGTGATGTTCCAGTTCGGTGTAGCGGCGTTTGGTCACGAAATAAACCACCAAGAGCCCCATGGACTGTTTCATACGCCGCCGAAAACCATTCAGAAGCCTGCCCCAGCCCTTCATGGGCAACCAGTTCTCATAGACATGCAAAGGATCAGCATTGCTGACCACAATATCAGCCGGATAATGTTGACCGCCACGGACGTCGACTCCGGACACCTGGTTATTTTCGACACTCAGTCCAGTAACGTCTTGACGGGTGCGAATGATACCGCCATGCCGCTGGAAAAGGTCAGCAAGCGCCGTGACCAGAGCGCCAGTACCGCCTTTGGGGAACCAGACACCACCGCGTCGTTCCAGCGCATGGATGAGGCCATACAGCGAAGAAGTGCGAAACGGGTGGCCTCCGACCAGCAAGGATGGCACAGAGAAAGCGCGTCTTAGACGCTCATCGTCAAAAAAGCGCGAAACAAACGTGTACAGGCTTTTGTCTGCGCGCAGGCGGATCAGGTCGGGCAGTACTTTGAGCATGTCGGTCACCTTGGTGAACGGTTGCTCGGCCAGATCGACAAACCCTCGCTGATACATCTTCTCTGTCGCTATCAGGAAATCGTTATAGCGGTTGCTAGTGCCAGGGGCCAGGCGCTCAATTTCACCCATGATCTCATCGGTAGTACTTTTATAATCAAAATAACTGCCATCGGCATAATCCATCCGATAAAACGGCTCTACCGGCAAAAGCGTTACATGCTGATCAAATTTTTCCCCAAAACGCTCAAACAGTTCTTCAAAGAGAAATGGAGCCGTAATCACGGTGGGGCCGGCATCAAACGCCACTCCGTCAAGATGGAATACGCGGGCGCGACCACCAAGGTCACCATGACGCTCCAGCAACTCCACGTTCCAGCCATCAGACAACAGACGCAGAGCAACGGCCAAGCCGCCAAAGCCTGAACCAATGACAACTGCTCTGTTTGCTTGTTTGTCCGTGCGGATGGAGGAATGAGATGCTAAAGCGTCTGAGGACTTCATTAGGCCGGTTTCCCTGGATAATAATGATGGTGACTCGCGATTGACTGGCGATGCGCTGCAAGCTGCTGTCGAAGTTTGGCAAGTATGGCAGTGAG
This sequence comes from Halomonas sp. BLK-85, assembly GCF_044792155.1. Lineage (NCBI taxonomy): Bacteria > Pseudomonadati > Pseudomonadota > Gammaproteobacteria > Oceanospirillales > Halomonadaceae > Halomonas > Halomonas sp. BLK-85. The sequence continues at coordinate 2,487,490 of NZ_CP087731.1, read as the reverse complement.
GGCCCCTGCCAACTGATCAGGAAAATGCTCAATCAGTCTCTCTGCGCGTGACAGTGCTGCAGAGGCGTGCCGAACAGCGCGTTGCATGGCAGACGCTACTGGGTCGTCAGGAAGACAGGAGCCTGACGGCCAATGCTGTGGCCAGGCATGATAGTCGTGGAAATTATCTGGCTGGCAACCATCCAGACGGGTGATATCCACATCGTCCAGATCATCAATAATTTGGTAAGCCAGCCCGACGGCATTGGCAAAATAGCGGATAGTCGTATGCTCGCCGCTAGTCAACTTACCGCCCAACGCGCCAGCCTCGAGAGGCAGGGCAATCAGGGGAGCTGTCTTTGCTAATGTCGCCTGCAGATAGTCATTCAAACAGATTTTCTTTAAATGCCGGCAGGTAAAAGGATAGGGTATGTCTGTTGGTTTCTGTTCAGGATTAGCAATTTCAATGCTTTGTCCAGCAATGACCTGGCTGGTGCGATCGGTCAATAGTTGTACAAGTGCCAGCTTGTGTTCAGAGCTATCGCTTTCCATCGCCGCACGAAAGGCAGCGGTCAGCATCATGTCTCCGGTACACAAGGCCACGTTAGGATTGTAGCGTTTCCAGACAGCTGCCTGGTTACGCCGCTGTTCATCACCATCACACAAGTCATCATGAACCAGCGAGGCGTTATGAATCAGCTCTGCGGCGGCAGCGGCAGCGATACGATGATTAATTGATGCACCGAATGCCATACCGCTTAGCAAGGCCAGGCGAGCGCGTAATTGGCTGCCCTGGGTATCCAGATGATAAAGACTGGCTTGCGTTGCAGGCCAGTCGGTAGGCGCATTCAAACTGCTGCGCATCAGTTTCTCAACGTGATCAAGTTCAATGTCCATATCGTCATTACGGCTGTCAATAGCAGCGGCGTCGGCATGTTGCGACAATGGCTGGTCGATGCTGACAGCATCTGTGACATTGAACATGGCAGTTTGATTGAGTGTTGCAGTGACCATACCAACGTCCTTTTGATCATGGCCATCCATGGCCGATGATACTCCTGTTATGAAAGGCCGAGGCTTACGAGAATTTCGACGTTTCTTCACCTTCGGCGCTATCGTCTTCCAGCACAGCGTTTTCGCTGTGGGCTGTTTCACCTTCAGCCTGCGACTTGCGCATGGCAATGACGAAGATGAACACACCGAAGACAGCTTTCGCGACGATATCAGCGACTGTGTAACCGATCTCTACGGCTGTGATGGCAGCGCCACCGTCGAGGCCGACCAGCGGGAAGAGGTAGACGATCGGGTAGAACAACCAGGAACCGATGACCAGATAGATAGAAATTTGTACAAGGTTCTGAACACTTTCAGGCTGCTTGGAGATAGACTCCTTCAGACCCACTACCAGCTGGTACACGATAAATACGAACGGGATCATGGAGAGTACCCAGAACACGAAGCGCAGACCGCCAATATCGGATACTTCACCCGGATAACCCAGAACGATCATCAATGCTGCAGCACCACCCAGAATGGTTGACTTCTTGATGGTTTCTGCCTTTGAAAGGCGCATGACCAGAATCAGCTCGATAAGCAGCAGCGGTACGGTCAAAAGCCAGTCGACATACCGGTAAGCCTGGTTGAAGGGCTTGCCGGTTGAAAGTACCTCGCCTGAAGAAACATCAGCGGCGGCATTCCACGACAGCATAATCTGCAGGTAGTGGTAGGCTGCTACTGCCGTTACCAGACCAGTAATCGTAATAGCGAGGCGATAGGAAGGTGCAATTTCTGATTTCATCAACCAGAAGAACAGGGTGGCAGCTGCCATGACAGCAAAGCCGAACGAATAACCATTCTGTACGAATGAGTATTGCCCTAGGGATAAAGCTTCAATTTCCATGAGTTTGTCTCCAGCAGCGTTGGTTATGCAAGCAGGCACCGTATACGAACTTTCAATGCATTTGAGCACGCAAGCGGTGAACTGCCGACAGATAATCCGTTACAGAAGTTATTCAGCTTTCAGGTGCTGAACAACTAAAACGAGCTTAGACATGCTGGCGCTGAACTTCAAGAAGTTATACAGATTTTATCCAAATTGATACTATTGTATGAATAAATGCCTTTTAATTTAGTTTTTACTGATGCTTACCATGCAAAACGTGTCCAGACAGCAAGCTGTTAATGAGTGTCGCGTGATGGATCAAGTGGTTATCCATACTATGCTCAGCCTCCAACGGGTAGCAGCAAAGCTCAGCAGACCCCAGAGCATTGACAGCCAAACGCCATGAAGCGCAACATCATTAACAAATCTGAAGGAGAATATGATGACTGAAGCGAAAGCGTTTGCAGCCTATGCTGACGATCAGCCTCTGGCACCGCTGTCAATTGACCGCCGTACCCCGCGTCCCGATGACGTAGCCATTGAAATTCTGTACTGCGGCGTTTGCCATAGTGATCTGCACTTCGCTAAAAATGACTGGGGGTTAACCCGTTATCCTATTGTACCGGGGCACGAGATTGTGGGGCGGGTGACCAGTGTTGGCAGTGATGTCACACGTTTCAAAACTGGCGATGTGGTGGGTGTGGGCTGCATGGTCGATTCCTGCCGAACTTGCTCAGCCTGCCAGGATGATGTGGAGCAGTATTGCCTGAACGGCTTCACCATGACCTACGGCAGCGATGATCGCCATGATGGTACCCTGACCCAAGGCGGTTATTCCGAATCCATCGTGGTCAGCGAGCATTTCGTGCTGACCATGCCGGAAGGTATCGATCTGCCCTCGGCCGCGCCCATTCTGTGTGCGGGCATCACCACCTATTCGCCGCTGCGCCATCATGGCGTGGGTGAGGGCCACAGGGTGGGCGTAATCGGCATGGGCGGGCTTGGCCATATGGGCGTCAAGCTTGCCAGGGCGCTGGGTGCCGAGGTAACAGTTTTCACCCGTTCGGATGCCAAGGTGGAAGAGGCCAAGCAACATGGTGCCCATCATGTGGTGGTCTCTTCCGATGAGGAACAGATGAAAGCCGTGGCCGAAACCTTCGACTTCATGCTGGATACCGTGCCGGTACAGCACGATATCAACCCTTACCTCGCCGCGTTGCGCTATGATGGTACTCACATCATGGTGGGCCTGATGGACCCGATTGAACCGGCTGTTCAAGGCGCCAACCTGATTTTCAAACGCCGGGTACTGGCAGGTTCACTGATCGGCGGTATTGCTGAAACCCAGGAGCTTCTGGATTTCTGCGCAGAGCACAAGATTACCTGCGACGTGGAAATGATTGATATGCAAACCATCAACACCGCCTTTGAGCGCATGCAAAAAGGCGACGTACGTTACCGCTTTGTCATCGACATGGCGTCAATGAAAAACGCGGCCTAGTTGCCAAGCGTTAACGCCAATCAGTCATAAGCAGCAACGGCACCCACGGGTGCCGTTGCTGCTTATGCATAGCCGCTTTATAAAGCGGAGATTTTAGTTTGCTGTTCTTCCAAGAGTTTTTTAGCGGCCTGGAATTCGGCGAGTTTGCCGCGTTCCTTTTCCACCACGGCTTGCGGGGCTTTGGCGATAAAGCCTTCGTTGCCGAGTTTTTTCTCAATGCCGCTGATCAGCTTGTCCTGCTTGTCGATTTCCTTGGCCAGCCGCTTGAGTTCAGCGTCTTTGTCGATTAAATCTGCCATGGGCACCAGGACTTCCATATCACCCACCAGCTGGGTGGCTGACAGCGGTGCGTCGTCCGGGTTGGCCAGCCAGGTGGCGCTTTCCAGCTTGGCCAGTTTGGCCAGGAAGTGGCGATTGCTTTCCAGACGTTCGGCATCTTCCGCCTTGCCTTTGGTGAGCAAAATATCCAGCGGCTTGCCGGGGGCAATGTTCATCTCGGCGCGGATATTGCGCACCGCGATAATCACCCCCTTCAGCCATTCGATATCCCGGGTGGCCTGCTCGTCAATGCGGCTTTCATCGGCCTGTGGCCAGGGCTGGTTCATGATGGAAGGGTTATCACCGGCGTAGGTGCCCGCCAGTGGCGCAACCCGCTGCCAGATCTCTTCGGAGATATACGGCATCATCGGATGGGCGAGGCGCAGGATGACTTCCAGCACCCGCACCAGGGTTCGCCGCGTGCCGCGTTTGGCGGATTCACTGGCATTTTCATCCCAGAGCACCGGCTTGGATAGCTCCAGGTACCAGTCGCAGTATTCATTCCAGACAAACTCATACAGCGCCTGGGAGGCATGGTCGAAGCGATATTCGTCCAGCGCCCTGGTGACCTGGGTTTCGGTCTTCTGCAACTGGGAAATGATCCAGCGATCCGCCAGAGAGAGGCTCACCTCACCGCCGTTTGCGCCGCAATCCTCGCCTTCCGCATTCATCAGCACGTAGCGCGAGGCGTTCCATAACTTGTTGCAGAAGTTGCGGTAGCCGTCCAGGCGGTTCATATCAAACTTGATATCCCGCCCGGTGGTGGCCTGGGAAAGAAAGGTGAAGCGCAGGGCATCGGTGCCGTGGGCTTCTATGCCGTCCTTGAATTCGTCGCGGGTGGCCTTTGCAATCGCCTTGGCTTTCTGCGGCTGCATCATGTTTCCGGTGCGTTTTTCAACCAGATCGTCCAGGCTGATGCCGTCAATCAGGTCAATGGGGTCCAGCACGTTGCCCTTGGATTTGGACATCTTATGGCCCTGGCTATCGCGCACCAGACCATGCACATAGACGGTCTTGAACGGCACTTCGTCCATGAACTTCAGCGTCATCATGATCATCCGGGCGACCCAGAAGAAGATGATGTCAAAACCGGTGACCAGCACGCTGGTGGGGTGGAAGGTTTCCAGTTCCGGGGTCTTTTCCGGCCAGCCCAGGGTGCCAAAGGTCCACAGGCCTGAGCTGAACCAGGTGTCGAGAACATCTTCGTCTTGCGTCAGCGTGACGTTTGCGGAAAGGCCGTGCTTTTCGCGGGCTTCTTTTTCGGTGCGCGCCACATACACATTGCCGTCCGCATCGTACCAGGCCGGTATACGGTGGCCCCACCACAGCTGGCGGGAGATACACCAGTCCTGCAGGTCGCGCATCCAGGCGAAGTACATGTTTTCGTAGTTCTTGGGCACGAACTGGATATCGCCGTTTTCCACCGCGGCAATGGCGGGCTTGGCCAGCTCTTCCACCGCGACAAACCACTGATCAGTGAGCAGTGGCTCAATCACATCGCCGGAACGGTCGCCATAGGGCAGGGTGTTGTTGACCGTCTCGATCTGCGCCAGCAAACCCAGGGCGTTCATATCGGCGACGATCTGCTTGCGCGCCTCGAAGCGGTCAAGCCCTGCGTATTTGGCGGGCAGGGTGGCGTCTTCTTCAGGCTGTGGCTGACCCTTGAGGTCAAAGATCTCGGCGCGCTGAAGAATAGTCGCATCCTTGCTGAACACATTGATCAGCAGGTGATTCTGGCGCTTGCCGACTTCGTAGTCGTTAAAGTCGTGGGCCGGGGTAATCTTGACGCAGCCGGAGCCTTTTTCCATATCGGCATGCTCATCGGCGACGACAGGAATACGCCGACCGACCAGCGGCAGCTCGATAAACTTGCCGACCAGTGAGGCATAGCGTTCGTCGTCCGGGTTGACCGCCACGCCGGTATCCCCCAGCAGGGTTTCCGGGCGAGTGGTCGCCACCACCAGATAATCCTTGCCATCGGCGGTGGTCACGCCATCGGCCAGCGGGTAGCGGAAATGCCAGAAGCTGCCTTGCTGGTCCTTGTTTTCCACTTCCAGGTCGGAAATGGCGGTGTGCAGGGTTGGATCCCAGTTGACCAACCGCTTGCCGCGATAGATGAGGTTGTCTTCATGCAGGCGCACGAAAACTTCCTGCACCGCTTTATAGAAGCCGTCATCCATGGTGAAGCGCTCCCGCGACCAATCCACGCTGGCGCCCATGCGGCGCAGCTGGCGGGTAATGTGGCCACCGGACTCTTCCTTCCACTCCCACACCTTGTCAATAAACGCATCGCGGCCCAGCTCATGGCGAGTCTTGCCTTCCTCGGCGGCCACCTTGCGCTCCACCAGCATCTGGGTGGCAATACCGGCATGATCGGTGCCGATCTGCCAGAGGGTGTTGTTGCCCTGCATGCGCTTGAGGCGGATCAGGGTATCCATGATGGTATCCTGAAACGCATGGCCCATATGCAGGCTGCCGGTCACGTTGGGCGGTGGAATCATGATGGCGTAAGGCTCGCCCTGGCCGGAAGGGGCGAAGCGGTTATCCGCTTCCCAGCGCGCGTACCAGCGGGTTTCGATCTGTTCGGGTTGGTAGGTCTTTTCCATGGATTGGCTCACAGCGGCGGTGCCCTGGGTTAGCGGGCAGCGAATGCATTGATTGGGTTCGCAAAATGGCCGTTAGTATAGCGCGTCACAGGCGCTGACGTCAGGCCCTGAGCGTTAGCCGCCGCATGGCCAGCAACCCCAGCAGCGGCCCGGGCAGCAGCCACCAGATCACCGTCAGCCCCTGGGTGCTCCACAGCGAGGTGACCAGCGCAATAGCCGGCAGGGTCAGGCTGAAGCCGATGGCATTCATCATCGCCAATGCGGCGCCTAACCGGTCGCTGGGTGCCGAGACTGAAGCAAGCGCAGAAAACTGCGCCGAATCGGCAATGACGCTAAAGCCCCACAGCAGCAGTAAGGCCAGCAAGATTAACGGTGGCGCGCTACCCAGCCAGGGGTAAAAGAGACAAAGGGCGCCGGAGGTGGCCAGGGCAACAAAGGCCACCCGCGCGCTGCCAAAACGCTGGCTGGCGCGGCCTGCCAGCACACAGCCCAGCATGCCGATGGCGATCACCGCAAAGCTCAGCCAGGCAATACCGGTGGTGGGGGCATCCAGGCGAGCCAGCTCCCGGGCGACCAGAAAGGGCGTGAGCGTCCAGAAGGCATAAAGCTCCCAGCAGTGGCCAAAATACCCCAGTGCCGCGGCGCGAAAGTCCCGGCGACGAAAGGCCGCGAGTCCCGCCCAGGGGCGGCCACCTGCGGCTGTTGGCGGTAGGTGGGGACCAACCCCCAGACGGTAGATCATGGCGGCGGCCATCAGCGCCAACAAAGAAGATAGCAGCAGAGGCGTCTGCCAGGGCATGTGTAGGGTTACCCCGCGTAACAGGTGGGGTGAGGCGGTACCCAGGGTCAGCATGCCCACCAGCCAGCCTAGCGCTGCACCCGCCTGTTGAGGCGTCCAGCTGACCACCAGCTTCATGCCCAAAGGGTAAATGCCGGCCAGGCAAAGCCCGGTCATAAAACGCAGCAGGATGGCACCTGTCAGGCTTTCCAGACTGACAATAAACGCCGCATTGATGATTGCCCCGCAGACGGCAGCCATGGCAAACAGCTGGCTGGCAAGCAGACGGTCGGCCAGACCGCTGGTGGCAATCACCAGAGTACCGCTGATAAACCCCGCCTGCACTGCCATGGTCAGCAGACCGAGATCCGCGCCGCTCAGCCCGGCAGACTGCTGCAGGGCAGTGCCCACGCCATTGACGCTGAACCACAGCGACGTGCCGAATAACTGGGCAACCACGATAGTGATCAGCGGGTGGCGTTTGAGCATGGCGGGGCTACTCCAGGTCAATGGCACGTATCATACGGCGCAAAGCGCTAATCCGCTTATCGGTGGCGTTTTTATAGGCAGCGGAAGTCTGGTAAGTGGACGTATCCTGCCCGCTTTCGGCTGAACGCAGCGCCTGAATCAGCCAACCCCTGACCATCACATAATGCCGCGAATCCAGCCCCAGTGCTTTAACAGCTTCTATCGAGGCGTGCCGTTCGGGATTTTCCAGTGCTTTTTGAATTGTGAGCACCTTTTGCCCTATCTCCAGCGCATACTGATCCTGCTCGCTTAGCGAGGTAACGCTTGATGTCTTGTTTTCATCCAGCGTCGAGCAGGCCGATAATGCCATGGTGAAGAAGAGAGTCAGCCATGTTTTGGTGTTATGCATTATTAGCCACCCATTTGATCTCGATGATTGTTCTTCACCCCAGTTGATGCGGCACGACTTCGTGGCCCATTTCCTTGTAGCGTTTCCAGCAGGCGCGTTTGGCGATGAGTACGTCCTGGTGCTGGTTGATGATTTCCGCAACACGGGCGTAGGCGTCGAAGCCGTCGGGAATTTCCGGGTGCAGGTTGAGCAGGGCGGCGTCTTGTGCCGGGGCGGGGAGGGCATGCCAGCCGAGGGTGACTGGCACCTGGGCAGCCAGGGTGCTGTCTTCCAGGGCGTGAGGCAGGTAGGCGTCCGGGCGAAAGCGCCACAGGGCGTCATCGGCCTGCCGGGCCAGGGCCTCGTCCTCGCAGTGCAGGTGCAGCCGGTAACCCTTGCGCCAGATGGTTTCCGCTAATTTGCAGGCAAACTGCAGGCGGGCGTCCAGGGTGGTGTCTGGCAGGATGTAGAAATCAATGCGGGCCATGGCGGTTTCCAGCGCCTGCCACCCGCAACGTGGGTGGCAGGCATTTTCGAGGGTCAGACCAGCCGGGTCAGCCAGCCGTACTTGTCTTCGCTGCGGCCGTACTGCAGGTCAAGCAGTTTGGTGCGAATGCGCTTGGCAATATCGTTGTTGCCGCCAGCGGTCAGAGTGATGCGTTCGCTGTCGGTAACCAGCTCACCTACCGGGGTAATCACTGCTGCCGTGCCGCAGGCAAAGACTTCGCTGATCTCGCCCGAGGCCGCGCCTTCGCGCCATTCATCGATACTGATGGGGCGCTCTTCCGGTGTCAGGCCTTCGTCCTTGGCCAGGGTGAGTACCGAGTTGCGGGTAACGCCTTCCAGTATGGTGTCGGTCAGGCGCGGGGTGACGACGCGGCCATCCTTGAACACGAAGAACAGGTTCATGCCGCCAAGCTCTTCGATCCATTTGCCTTCCGCCGCATCCAGAAACGCTACCTGGCTGCAACCGTTAGCAGACGCCTCTTTCTGGGCGGCCAGTGAGGCGGCGTAGTTGCCGCCGCACTTGGCAAAACCGGTGCCACCCGGGGCCGCGCGGTTATAGTGGGTAGACAGCCAGATCGATACCGGATCAATACCGCCCTTGAAGTAGGCCGCCGCGGGTGAGGCGATCACGTAGTAATCAACCTCATGGGCGGGGCGTACGCCCAGAAAAGCTTCTGAGGCAATCATGAAGGGGCGCAAATAAAGGCTGCACTCGTCGGAATCACTGACAGGTGTGGGCACCCAGGCATGATCCTGAGCCAGCAGGGCTTTCAGTGAGCCGATAAAGTCTTCATCAGAAAGCTCCGGCAGGGCCAGACGGCGGGCACTGCGACGAAAGCGCTCGGCATTCTTTTCCGGGCGAAATGTCCATACGGAACCATCGGCATGCCGATAAGCCTTGATCCCCTCGAAAATTTCCTGACCGTAGTGCAGCACTGAAGCCGCCGGGTCGAGAGTCAAAGGGCCGTAGGGGCGAACTTCATGGGCATGCCAGCCGCTATCAAGGGTCCAGCGAACATGGGCCATATGATCGGTAAAGTGGCTGCCAAACCCGGGGTTTTGCAGGATGCTATCGCGGATGTTGTCTGCCGTCGGCTGATTGGACGGCAGCAGGGTAAAGCGGTCGGTGGGCACGATGATTCTCCACAGCTAGCGTTAAAACGCTTTTAAACTTGTTAACCAGATATAGGCACCAGCCAGCCCGGTGCCTATACGACGTATCACTGCCCCAAGATGTAACGGTTGCGTCACTGAAAGGCAACCGCCAGATGCCTGATTTTGAAGTTAGTCGTCGCTATTTTCTACCTGGACATCGGTTTCACGATCCAGCAGGTATTGGGTCAGCAGCCCCACCGGCCGGCCAGTGGCGCCTTTCTGCTTGCCGGAGTGCCAGGCGGTGCCGGCGATATCCAGGTGTGCCCAGGGGAAGTGATCCGCAAAGCGCGACAGAAAGCAGGCGGCAGTGATGGTACCTGCCGGGCGCCCGCCGATGTTGGCCAGGTCGGCAAAGTTGGAATCCAGCTGCTCCTGATACTCATCCCATAATGGCAGGTGCCAAGCGCGGTCCCAGGCGGTATCGCCTGCGTCAAGAATATCCAGTGCCAGGTCGTCATCGTTGGATAAAAGCCCGGTCGCATGATGGCCAAGCCCGATGATGCAGGCGCCGGTCAGGGTGGCGATATCCACCACGCTGGCAGGTTCAAAGCGCTCCGCGTAGGTGAGCGCATCGCACAGCGCCAGCCGGCCCTCGGCATCGGTGTTGAGAACTTCAACCGTCAAGCCCTTTAAGGTGTGGATGATATCTCCCGGCTTGGTGGCCGCGCCGTCGGGCATGTTTTCCGCCGCCGCTACAATAAATACCAGGTTGAGCCTGGGCTTGATGGCCAGAACGGCGTTAACGGTGCCAAACACGCTGGCCGCGCCGCACATATCGAACTTCATTTCATCCATGGCCTCGCCGGGCTTGAGCGAAATACCGCCGGTGTCAAAGGTGATACCCTTGCCGACCAGTACATGGGGAGCCTCAGTGGTATCTTCTGCACCCTGATAACGCATTACAATCAGGCGGGAAGGTTCGCGGCTGCCATGGCCGACTGACAGTAACGAATGGGCGCCGAGCGTTTCAAGCGCGTCTTCATCGAGAATCTCGGTGGTCAGTCGGCCTTCGGAACCGGCAGCCAATTTTTCGGCCTGCTCCGCCAGATAGCGCGGCGTGCAAATATTACCTGGCAGGTTGCCCAGCGTGCGGGCGGCATTGATGCCCTGGCCGACCGCCACCCCGATATGGCCACCTTCCCGGGCCTGCTCGGCTTCATCGCTCTCGCTGAGCAGCAGGGTAAAGCGCTGCAGGGAGGCTCGCGGTAAAGGTTGTGACTTGAAGGTATCAAAGCGGTAGAGCGCACGCTCTCCGGCTTCCATGACCTTGCGCGCTTTCCATGCCGAGTCGCGATCTTCCAGTGGCACATCGGTAAATGCCAGGCAAGCTTCATCGATAGGGAGCTTGATAAGCGCGCTGGCGGCGGCGTCAAGGGCCTTCAGGAAGGCGGCATCCTTGCATTTTTCACGCGCGCCCAACCCCACCAGCAGCAAGCGTTCAGTGCCAAGCCCGGGAGCAAACGGCAACATCAGGGTATTGCCAACTGCCGCGTCGAAGTCGCCACTTTCAACCAGCTGACTGATCAGTCGCTCGCTGGCGTCATCAAGTTTCGCAACCGCAGGAAGGAGTTCACTATCGTTAAATACCGGTACAGCAAGACAAGCCGTTTCGGCTTTCGCCGGGTTGGCTGTATGAACGGAAAATTCCATGACGTCTCCAACAAGACAAGCATCGCAGGATTCGGGATAATGCCCCAAAAGTGAGCTGTTATTGTGCCCTCTGAAACAAGTGTACCCAAGCCTTGGGCGCATTGCATGGCATCCTGCACGATTGGCCGGAGAGTGCGTTGATTTTATTTCGCTATTTAACCCGCGAAGTGCTGCTAACCATGACCGCAGTGGCGGGTATATTGCTGCTGGTGATCATGGGTAGCCGGTTTATCCGCTATTTTTCCAGCGCTGCAGAAGGTGATATTCCGTTAACTATTCTGGGTAGCCTGATGCTTTTTCACCTGCCAGGGTTTATGGAGCTGATTCTGCCGCTGGCCTTTTTTCTGGGCATTCTGCTTGCCTATGGCCAGCTGTACATGAACAGCGAGATTACCGTCATGGTGGCCTGTGGTGTCAGCCCGACGCGCTTGCTGAAGGTAACGCTGCTGCCTGCGCTAGTGGTGGCCGTAATGGTGGGCGTATGCAGCCTGTGGTTGACCCCGCTGGGTGCTTTCAATACTGAAACCCTGCTGGAAGAGCAGCGCAGCCGTCTGGATGTATCCATCCTGGCACCCGGTCGCTTTCAGGAGTTTGGCCAGGGGCGTACCGCCTACATCAGCGGTTTTTCCAGTGATGGCACCGAGATGAAAAATGTTTTTGTCAATGAGATAGGCAACACGGCTGAAAGCGAACATCATTACGTTACCCGAGCTGCCCGCGGCTATCAGGAATTGCGTGATGATACGGGCAGCCGCTTCCTGGTGCTGGAAAACGGCGAGCGATACGGCGTAACGCCTGGCCGCTTTGAGGCAGAAAAACTCGTCTTTGAACGCTACACCTTGAGGCTGGGTGCCAGCGGTCGCGTAGAAGAAGTCGACGCGCTGGAATATGCTAGCACGCCTGCTTTGCTGGCCAACCCTGATCCTCGTGCGCAGGCTCAGTGGCAGTGGCGAGCGGGGTTGCCGTTGATGGTCTTTGTTCTGGCCCTGATGGCTCAGCCGTTATCCCGGGTCAATCCGCGTCAGGGGCGCTTTGCCAAACTCCTGCCCGCGGTTTTTCTGTACGTGGCCTATCTCAGCCTGCTGTTGGCGGCCGTTGACATGATCGGCAGCGGTAGCTGGTCGTCATCGCTGGGCGTTTGGCCGGTTCACGGGTTATTCCTGGGGCTGGGGCTGATGTTACTGTGGCATTCACAACGCAAGGGGATGCGCTAATGCTGCTGGATCAGCTGGACCGTTACATTGCCCGTAATGTGCTTGCCGCCATAATAGTCGTTCAGGTGGTACTCCTCGGACTGGATATCACCATTGCCTATATTGATGACCTTGGCGATGTGCAGCAGGGCTATACCGCCCTGGATGTGTTGGCATATCTGTTATTGCGCGTTCCCTGGCGGTTTTACCAGTATGCGCCGGTGGCGGTATTGATCGGTGCCCTCATTGGCCTGGGCAGTATGGCCTCCAGCAACGAGTTGACCGTCATGCGCGCAGCAGGGCGCTCGCTGGCTCGCATTGTCTGGGGGGTCATGAAGCCGGTGCTACTGGTGATTGTGGTGGTGCTGCTGGTGGCAGAGTACATCAGCCCGCGTACCGAGCAGTTTGCCGAAGCCTGGAAACTGGAAAAACGCCAGGGGTCTGGCGCCGTCCTGACCAGCCGCAGCGGCTGGCAGATCGAGAATGACAGCATCTACCGGTTTGGCGCCATCCGCGCTGATAATGTTGTGCTGGATCTTACCCGCTATCGATTTGATGAGCGTCAACTGGTGGAAGTTTCCTATGCCCAGCGGGCGCGCTGGGAAGACAATCAGTGGCAGTTGGAAAATGTCGCTACTACCCGGCTTTATGAGGAGCACACCGAAGCCGAACAGCATGCCACCCGGCGCTGGGAAACCAACCTGACGCCTGTGCAGCTGGAGCGTTTGCTGCGCGATATTGATAGCCAGGCACCCAGTGAGCTTTATGCCTATGCAGGCTTTCTGCGCGCACAGGGTCAGCAGGCGGACGAACCCTTGCTGCATTTCTGGCAAAAGATGCTGATGCCGCTGACCATGGGGTCACTGGTGCTGATTGCGGCTTCCTTTGTGTTCGGCCCTTTGCGCAGCGTGGCAGCGGGCACTCGGGTGTTCTACGGCGTGATTACCGGTTTGCTGTTCAAGTATACCCAGGATCTGCTGGCACCTGCGTCGACACTGTTTGGTTTTTCACCGGTCTGGGCGGTGCTGGTACCAACTCTGGCCTGTGCGTTGGTAGGTATCCATTTTCTGCGCCGCAATGGTTAGCGCTCAAAACTGATGGACAAGAGAGGCATCATGCAACGACGTTTTGATCAACTGGATAACGTATGGCCTGCCACTCTGGGGCGACGGCTGGGGGCGATGGTCTATGATGGCTTTCTGATTGTTGCCATCTGGATTGCGGTAACGGTGGCACATGTTGCGCTGTTCCGCTATGTGTTGGGGCAAAGCGCCGATGAGGTCGGGGCAACACTGTTCTCGGTCGTCACGCTGCGCCTTTTGCTGGTGTTGTCTGCATTTTTTTTCTTTGCCTACTCCTGGACTCGGGGTGGCATGACGCTCGGCATGCAGGCCTGGCGATTACGGGTACAAACCCCGAAGGGGTATTCGATTACCTGGCGGCAGAGTGCGGTGCGCTGCCTCACCGCCTGGGTCTCGTTGGCCGTTTTCGGGCTAGGTTACTGGTGGGTTCTGTTTGATGGCGAAAGACGCAGTTGGCCGGATATTGTCTCTGGCACCCGGACGGTGGTTCAGCCCAAGCCAGCCTCCAGAAAGCAAAGGGCCAAGCAATAGCCAATAAAAGTGATAAGAAACTACTTGCAAAAATATATGCGAATCATTTACATTTAACTCATGACTTTCATGAGGTGTTGCCATGTATGTTTGTGTCTGCAAAGGAGTAACCGACCATCAGATCCGCCAGCATGTCAGCGACGGAGCGCGCAGTTGGCGTGAAGTGCGCGAAGCCACGGGGTGCGCCACTCAGTGCGGCAAGTGCGCCTGTGTTGGCAAATCCGTGACGCGTGATGCGGTACAGGAAGCGCGCTGCGAAGCAAACATGGGGCTTTCTTACGCAGTCTGATGTCCAGTGGTCTGATTTTATTGTGCTTTAACCGCCAGGTTTTATCGTTAAGGATGTTGGGAGTTTGCTGCTCATGAGCTATACTCTTTATTAGATTCTTCTGTCTAAAAGCACACTGATATCAACCAAGGTGACATCATGAAAGGTGATCCGAAAGTTATTCAGCATCTCAATATTGCCCTGGGCAATGAGCTTGTTGCTATCAACCAGTACTTCCTGCATGCCAAGATGTACAAGGACTGGGGTCTCAAGGAGCTTGCCAAGTGGGAGTACGATGAGTCCATCGAAGAAATGCAGCATGCCGATAAGCTGATTGAACGTATTCTCTTTCTGGAAGGTATTCCCAATCTACAGGATCTGGGCAAACTGCACATCGGCGAAAATGTTCAGGAGATGCTCGAATGCGATCTCAAGATTGAACATGACGGCCGCAAGGATTACATCGAAGCCATCACCTACTGTGAAAGCGTCAAGGATTACGTCACCCGCGATCTGCTGCGCGACCTGCTGGCTGATGAAGAAGGCCACATTGACCATATCGAAACCCAGCTTGGCCTGATTGAAAAAATAGGTATCCAGAACTACCTGCAAACACATATGCAGTTGGCCTCCGACGAAGAGTGACCCGCACAGAAAATTTTTACACCCAGCATAACGGGCAGCCAATGGGCTGCCCGTTATGCGTTGTTTATCCCTACGTCTGGTATTTGCGCTGACCGCTGGATGACATTCTTCCCGCAAGCCGCGACAATGATTGCCTGGCCCCTATCAGGATTAACGATAGTCAGCTGAACGCTGGCGGAGAAAAGGATGTTGCCACTGACAATACTTTACCAGGATGATGATCTGGTGGCGGTTCACAAGCCGGCTGGTCTTCTGGTTCATCGCTCGCAACTGGCGCGTGGTGAGCGTGAGTTTCTGCTCCAGCGTTTGCGTAATCAACTTAACAGACGGGTGTATCCGGTGCATCGACTGGATCGCCCGACCTCAGGTGTGATGGTGTTTGGGTTCTCCTCCGAGGTGGCGGCACGTCTAAGTGCTGCCTTTTCGGAACGTCAGGTAGAAAAACGCTATCTGGCGGTGGTGCGTGGCGTAGCCCCAGAGCAGGAACGGCTGGATTATCCGCTGCGTGAGGAAGACGGTACTCGCCCCAAGGCACAAATGCCGGCAATGCCTGCCATGACCGATATCCGCCGCCTGGATAGCGTAGAACTGCCGGTGCAGGTGGATCGTTATCCGGTGGCCCGCTATTCGCTGATTGAAGCCCGGCCGCTGACCGGACGACGCCATCAGATACGCCGTCATCTTTCCCGGCGTGGCTACCCGATCATCGGTGATGCCAAACATGGCAAGAGTATCCATAACCGCTTTTTTGCCGAGCGTTTTGCGACCCCACGTTTGCTGCTGGCAGCCACCTGGCTGGCGTTTGATCACCCGCAACAGGACAAGCGTGTTCAGCTCAGCTGTGCCTTGGATGACACCATGACGGCATTGTTTGATCACCTCGGCTGGGCAGGGCACCTGCCGGTGGATAGCGTACGGACGCCGCCCTGCAGTGAAGGCCGTTCATCCATTTCTCCAGTGTGAATAGCGCTGGTTGATTAACTTTGTGGAGTTTTCATGGCGGTGCAAGCAAGCCCTGTGCGTGAACTGGCTGATCAGGATTATGAGTTGCGTTTTGGCGGTATCCGGCGCTTGTATGGCCGCCGTGCAGCAGAGGCCTTCCGCACGGCGCATGTGGTGGTGGTAGGCGTTGGTGGGGTGGGTAGCTGGGCCGCCGAGGCATTGGCGCGTTCCGGTATTGGCCGCTTGACCCTGATTGACCTGGATGATGTGTGTGTCTCCAATGTGAACCGCCAACTGCATGCCCTGGATGGCACCATTGGCCGCCCCAAGGTAGAGGTGCTGGCCGAGCGCTGCCGGCTGATTGCCCCGGAGATGGAGGTGATCGCTGACAGTGCCTTTGTCACGCCGACGAATCTGGCTGAACGCATTCCCGATAGCGCCGACCATGTGGTGGATGCGATTGACAGCGTCGTGGCCAAGGCGGCACTAATTGCCTGGTGCAAGCGGCGCAAAATAGCGATTACCGTTACAGGAGCGGCCGGAGGGCAAAGTGACCCGACGCGGATTCAGGTGGCGGATCTCACCCGCACCGAGCAGGACCCTCTGCTGGCCAAGGTGCGTTCTCGGCTGCGTCGCGACCATGGTTTTTCGCGCAACCCCAAGCGGCGCTTTGCGGTGGAGTGTGTCTACTCGGATGAGCAGCTGATGTATCCGGGCGCGGATGGCGAAGTCTGCGCGCAGAAACCGTCTAACGCAGAAGCCACCCGGCTGGATTGCGCCTCGGGCTTTGGTGCCGCTACCTTTTTGACAGGCACTTTTGGCTTTGTCGCCGCTTCACGCGTGTTGGCGCGGCTGACCCGTAAAGCCACTTCACACGAGAGGAAATGACCATGACACTTCCAGCTCCAGGGATCTACCGCCATTATAAAGGCGCACTTTACGAAGTGCTGGGAACGGCGCAGCATAGCGAAAGTGAAGAGCCGCTGGTGGTTTATCGGGCGCTCTACGGCGATTACGGCCTCTGGGTACGTCCGCTTGAAATGTTTACCGAAAGCGTGACCAGGGACGGTCAAACCCAGCCGCGTTTTGCCCTTGAGAAGCCATTCTAAGGCAGTAGCTGCACAGGGAAGGGGAGCGACATGACGACACCGCAGCAGACGCTGAAAAAGGTATTCGGGTTTGATGACTTTCGCGGCGGCCAGCAGGCGGTGGTCGAGAATATTCTGAACGGGCATTCGGCGGCAGCCATTTTTGCCACTGGCGCGGGTAAGTCACTGTGTTATCAGTTGCCTGCGCTGCACCTGCCGCATCTTACCCTGGTGGTGTCGCCGCTGTTGGCGCTGATGCAGGATCAGCTCGCCTTCCTTCAACGCCTGGGCATTGCGGCGGCCAGTATTGATTCCACTCAGGATCGCGACACGACGCGTGATGTGATGGAGCGCGCCCGGCATGGCGAGCTGAAAATTCTGATGATCTCGGTAGAACGGCTGAAAAACGAGCGTTTTCGCCACTTTTTGCGCCAGGTGCGTATTTCCCTGATGGTGGTGGATGAAGCCCACTGCTTATCTGAGTGGGGGCATAACTTTCGCCCGGATTACCTTAAACTGGCGGTTTATCAACAGGCGTTTGCGATTCCCCAGGTATTGCTGCTCACCGCCACGGCAACGCCTGCGGTCATTGCCGATATGCGCGAAAAATTCGCCATTGCCGAGGAGCACGTCACCACCACCGGTTTTTACCGGCCCAACCTGACGCTGTGGGTGACCCCTGCCATGGAAAATCGCCAGCAGCAGCTGATGGAGTGGCTAGCGCCGCAGATGCAGCCAGCTAATCAAGCGCCCACCATTGTTTACGTGACCCTGCAGCAAACGGCCGAGCAGCTGGCCCGCGCGCTCAGTGCCCGGGGCATTGCAGCCCAGGCCTACCATGCGGGGCTGGATTCCGCCCACCGGGAGGCTATTCAGCACCAGTTCATGCAGGGAGAATCGCCCTGCATTGTGGCCACTATTGCCTTTGGTATGGGTATTGATAAAGGCAACATTCGCAATGTGGTGCATTTTGATCTGCCCAAATCGATCGAAAACTACAGTCAGGAGATTGGCCGGGCAGGGCGCGATGGCCAGCCAGCGATCTGCCTGACCCTCGCCGGGCGTGATGGCTTGCGCGTGCTGGAGAACTTTGTATACGGCGATACCCCTGAGTACGCCGGTATTTGCCGCCTGCTGGAAGAGATACAGTCAGCGGCGCAAACGCCGGATCGCCAATGGGAAGTGCTGCTGAACACGCTTTCGCGGGATACCAATATTCGCTTGTTGCCACTGAAAACGCTTTTGGTGCGTCTTGAAATGCACGGCATCATTGCGCCGCGCTTTGCGTTTCTGGCGGAATACCGGCTGCGTTACCATATCGAGCCACAAGCCTTGATCAGTTACTTTGACGGTGAACGCGCTGCTTTCGTGCGCCTGCTGGTCGATAACATTCCAATTGCCCGCACCTGGGGAACCGTGGATTTTGATCGCCTGCACCAGGCCGGGCAGGCAGCCCAGATTGACGCTTCTCGCGTCCGAGTGGTTACCGCCCTTGAATACTTCCAGGATAAGGGCTGGCTGACCCTGGAAGGCAAGCGAATGACCGATGTCTATGACATCCGCCAGCCCGATTTTTCTATCGAGGCGCTTGCCCGTCAGTTGTACGACGACTGTCTGATGCGCGAACGCGCCGAGATCGAACGGCTTAATGCCATGCTGGCGCTGTTTGAATCTGATACCTGTCTGACGCGGCGCCTGGCAGAGCACTTTGGCGATACGACCTTTGAAGCGCCACTCGACACTGCTCAGGGCCGCTGCGGCCATTGTTCGGTGTGTAAAGGCCAACCCGCACGGCTGCCCGAGGCGCCGCCTTTGCCTGGGTTAACCGCGGCTGATGTCAACCGCTACGCGGCCACTTTTATTGAACGCCACACGACCCAGTTGGGCCAGCCACCCAATGCCCAGCGGCTGGCCCACTTTCTATGCGGTCTGAGCATGCCGGTGTTTACCCCGCTCAAAGCCCGAAGCATTAATGGTTTTGGCGTGTTTGAGCAGCGCAGCTACCGCGATGTGCGTGAATGGGCGTCAGGATTACTGGACGCAAGCTGAACAATTCTCAACGCTTGTACTGGGTGGGGCAGTAGGCGCGGCTGACCTCTGGCGAGCGCAAGGCCTTGTGTTTGGTGTTGCGACCGCTGACCCGCTGGCGCCAGAGTTTGAACGAGTTGGGTTTGAGCTGGTGACGCATGATCTTGATCACGTCCGGCTCGCCCAGCCCGAACAGGCTTTCGATGGCTTCAAAGGGAGTACGGTCTTCCCAGGCCATTTCAATGATCCGGGATTGTTCATCTTCCGGTAACTGGCGAAAATGCTTGATGGCCGCAGAGGGCATAAAGCTGTCTCCTTGTTGAATCAGTGAGCGTCGTCAGGCCGTGCCTGCTTGGCGGCCAGCAGGGCGCGGAACAGGCCGTTCATCATCACGGGTTCGTCGTGACGGATGCTGAAGCCGGCGTTGTGTAACAGTGGCGTCGCATGGCGGGTGATATCAGTGGCCAGCGCTGATGTCACCACGTTGAAGCCGCGGCGTAGCGCGCCGGCAGGGTGGTCGTCAGGCTGAAACTTGTCCATCACACCCAGCTGGCCGTCATTATTGAGCACCCGGTGCGCTTCCGCCAGGCCCTGCACCGGGTCGGGCATCACAGCGATAATCAGGTGCATGATCACCACATCAAAATGGCCATCCGGATAGGCCAGCGCCTCGGCATCCATTACCCGGCAGGCCACGTCGCGATGCAAGGCCTGGGCACGCTGTTGGCTGCGCTTGACCATGGCCGGGCATAGGTCAGTGGCATGCAGCTCTATATCCGGCGGAATGAAGGGCATATCCAGGCCGGTACCTGCTCCTATCAACAGCACCCGCATGCCTGGCTGCCAGTCTATCTGGCCCAGTGAAATCCGCCTTGGGCGACGCAGTGCGCGTTCGGTAACGGCATCATAGAGCGGCGCATAAGCCGTGTAGCGCAAACGGTTCCAATCAGTGGCGTTGAACATGGTGACCCCCGCAGTCAATGGGCGGGTAATTAACGCTGGCCCATAAGACATGAGTCTAAGCCAAAGTCTCCGTTACACGCCAATCGGGTGTTGCTAAGGTAAGGTGCTGACCTTCATCAGGTCCGCTTCGCATCAAGCGCCACTGTCAGGGACGTTGAAAAAACACTTGAGGAGATGTGCCGTGAAATTATCCCCCGCCTATCGTTTGGCGACGACCATTCTGCACGGATTTGATGAATACCGGGCGCGTTTCCAGGAAATCACCCGGGATGCCAATCGACGTTTTTGCGAAGCGGCCTGGCGTGAAGCCCAGCAGGCGTCGGCTGAGCGCATCAACCTTTACGAAGAAAAAGTGGGGGATACGCTGGCGCGTATGCAGCGTACCTTTCCTCATGAGGTCATGGCGCACTGCGAATGCTGGCGCGAGGCACGCAGCCACTACGCACAGCTGATCAGCCAGCGACTGGATTACGAATTGGCAGAAACCTTTTTCAACTCGCTGTTCTGCTCGATCTTTCACCACCGGCATATCCGTAATGAATGGATGTTTGTCTATAGCTCCCGGGAAGATGCCGCGCATCATTCAGGGATTGAACTGTGTCGGCGTCGAGAGGTTAACGGGGATTGGCAGAGTGCCCTGGGGTGGGCATTGGCTGGCGCTGGTTTTAATAATCCGTTTGCCGACCTGGACAGCGATACGGCCCTGGGAGCACGCTTTCTGGAAAACCATCTCCCCAGGGCAATTCTGCACGCCGGTGACGCTCAGATTGAATTGTTGACACCGGTTTTCTATCGTAACAAGGGCGCCTATCTTGTCGGGCGTATTCTCGGCGGCGGCGAACAGGTGCCGCTGGTGCTGCCGGTGTTGCACGGCGAGGGATACGGCGAACAGGAGGGCGCTGATTCCCGCCTGCACCTGGATACGGTATTGATTGAAACCGACGAGGTCTCGATCATCTTTTCATTCACCCGTGCCTACTTTCAGGTGGATGTGCCGGTGCCCGGTGAATTCGTCAACTACCTTCAGCAGCTGATGCCACATAAGCCGGAAGGTGAGCTGTATGCGGCGATCGGTTTTTTCAAGCACGGCAAGACAGCGTTTTTCCGCGCGCTGAATCATCAGGTGGCCAAACGTGAAGACCGGTTCATTATTGCCCCCGGGGTGCGCGGCATGGTGATGGCCGTGTTTGTCCTGCCCTCATCCAGAACGGTGTTCAAGATCATCAAGGACCAGTTTGATCCGGTCAAGGAAATGAGCCGTGAGGATGTGCGCGAAAAATATCGTCTGGTCAAACGTCACGATCGGGTGGGGCGCATGGCAGATACCCAGGAGTTCTCCAATTTCATTGCCCGACAGGATCACTTTGACCCGGAGTGTCTGGAGCATCTGTTGGACGTGTGTGCGTCAACGGTGTATCTGAAAGGGGATAAGGTGATTATCAAGCACTGCTATACCGAACGGATGATGACACCACTGAATATCTATCTGGAGGAGTGCAGCGACGAAGAAACACGGGTCGTACTCAAGGACTATGGCAATGCTATCAAGCAGTTGGCGGCAGCGAATATTTTTCCCGGTGACATGCTGCTGAAAAATTTCGGGGTGACCCGGCAAAAGCGGGTAATCTTCTATGATTATGATGAAATCTGCTACCTGACCGAGTGCAACTTCCGCCATATTCCCAAGTCATCCTATCTGGACGGAGATGCCGGTTTTTCGGTGGGTCCCAATGATATTTTTCCGGAAGAATTCGGCCCCTTCCTGTTTGCCAACCCCAGGCTGCGTGAACGCTTCCTTGAGCTGCATCCGGAACTTCTGGATGCAGGCTATTGGCAGGGGTTGCAGCAGACCATACGGGACGGGCGTGTGATTGATGTCTACCCCTACCGTAACAAGCAGCGTTTTGCGGGCAGTGTGGGGCAGCTAGTATATTGATGTTTCCAACATAACAGCGATGAGGTGGGTATGGCAGCACCGCACCTGGTGGTATTGACCGGTTCGGGTATTAGTGCTGAAAGCGGCATCAAAACCTTTCGCGCCAGCGATGGCCTGTGGGATAACCATCCGGTCGAAGAGGTGGCAACGCCGGATGCCTGGCGGCGCGACCCGCAGCGAGTGTTGGATTTTTATAACCAGCGCCGTGATCAGGTGCGCAAAGCGCGCCCCAATGCCGCTCATAAAGCGCTGGCTGCATTGGAGCAGTCCGGGTTTGACGTCAGCGTGATTACCCAGAATATTGACGACCTGCATGAACGGGCAGGCTCACGGCATGTCCTGCATCTGCATGGCGAAATTCTCAATGCCCGCTCCTCGGTGGATAACCGCATGCGTTATCCCCTGCCCAGAGGTGGCATCCGGATCGGCGATCTGTGCGATATGGGCAGCCAGCTGCGCCCGGATGTCGTCTGGTTCGGCGAGTCGGTACCCTTATTTCCTGAGGCCTGCGATATTGTCGCTGACGCTGATTTTCTGCTGGTGGTTGGCACCTCGTTGGCGGTCATGCCGGCAGCATCGCTTCTTAAACACGTGGCCATGGAAACACCCTGTGTCGTGGTTGATCCTGATGCCGATGCCCTCAGCCCGCCTGGCGTCTTGGCCATCAACACCACGGCGGGAGAAGGCGTGCCTGCCCTGGTCAATCAGTGGCAGCGCCAGGGCAGCCTGCTGTTGCCTTGAAGACCGCTAACGACAATCCGTCATGCCTGCGTTAATGGTGGGTGCTGGCGCGCTGGCGTATAATGCTCCCCTTTTGCCAACATAGAAGGCGTTAATGTCTGATTCAGAGAATGGCGAACGTGACCCCGCTACCGGGCATCCACGCCCGCCACGGCGTGAATTCAAGGCACGGGGCAGTTTCGTCACACGTTGCTTGGGCTGTAATCTTCCTGAGCTCAACTGTCTGTGCCCTTACCAGGTGAAAGCGGATAGTATCGCCCAGGTATGGCTGTTGACTCACTCTATAGAGCACTTCAAACCCACCAACACGGGTCGGTTAATTGGCGATGTGCTGACGCAAACCAGAGTGTTTACCTGGTATCGCACTGCACCGGATGAAGAACTGGCAGTGCTGCTTGACGACCCACGCTACGCGCCTTTTGTGATATTTCCTGATGACCAGCCTGATTACGCAGAACGCGTGGTCGATATTAATGCCGTGCACGCGGTGAAGCAGCAAGCACGTATTCCGGTATTTGTGATTTTAGATGGCACCTGGCGCCAGGCGCGGCGGATGTTTCGCAAAAGCCCTTATTTGGATGCGCTGCCGGTATTGCCATTGCGCACAGAACGGGAGACTCGCTATCGGCTCCGCAAACCAGCCTCTAAAGCGCACCTGTGTACGGCAGAAGTGGCTATTGAGCTGCTGCGCCAAAGTGGCGATGAGAATGCTGCTGATGTGCTAGACGATTATTTTGATGTCTTTAACGATAGCTATGCAGAGAGCCGCTACTATCGCAAGATAGCGCAACCAACCGCTGCCATGCAGCGGTTGTTAGATCGCAAGGGGTAGCGCCACCGTTTAGGCAGGTTGGCCAAACAGGGTGCCTGCAATACGAAAGCCTGCAATCCAGGTGCCCGCCGCCGAGCCCAGGGTGGCCATGATAAACACCAGCAGCGTGCGGGAAACCCGATTTTTCCACCAGCCCTTGAGCTGGGTGACATCATGGCGCAGGGTTGAGAAATCGCGCACCTTGGGTTTGCGCATGAAAAGCTCGACACCGGCGGCGACAAAGCCTGCACCAATGGTCGGGTTAAGCGAGGTCAGCGGTGCCGCAAAAAAGGTGGCGATCACCGTGACCGGATGTGCCAGGGCCGCAATGGTAGCCGCGCCGGACAAGACGCCGTTGATCAGGAACCATTCGAGCACCAGCTGCCAGCCGAGATCCGTATTGCGTGAAAAACCGATCGCAAAACCGGTCAGTACCAGCGCGGTAATCATCCAGGGCAATAGCTTCCAGAACTTGCCTGGCGGGGGAGAGTGCTCCAGCGTCTGGCGCTCAGTGGACGGCTGTTCGGGAAGCGGCGATTCCAGATGTTCGGCTGTTCCTTTCAGATGGCCTGCCCCCAGCACCACCAAGACATGCTGGTAGCGCCCTGGTGGCGCGTCTTCGGCCAGGCGGAGCGCCATATAGCGGTCGCGCTCGCGAATCAAGGGCGTGTAAAGGGCTTCTGACTGGGCAGCAAACTCACTGAAGGTGGCCTCCAGCATATCGCCTTCCTTGAGTTTCTCGATATCCTCATGAGACACATCCTGCCGTGACAGTACGCTCCCCAGCAGACCGGAAAACAGCGAGAAACGCTGCCACCAGGGCACGTTGCGGTAGATGCGTTTGAGGGTGATACCCACATCCCGGTCGATCAGCAGCAGGGGCAGTTCGTGCCCCTGCGCCTGTTCAACGGCGGCACGCATTTCAGCCCCCGGCTCTATGCCTGACTGTTCAGCAATACGCTGCTGGAAAGCACCCAGGGCAAGGCTTGCCGCGACCATGCCCGCCTTGCCTTGCCTGAATACCTGAAACAGGTCCTGCTCACCCATGGCGTCAGGGTTCGCCATATTGTGATGGCGGGCATCACATAGCTCGATGGCTATCGCATCAAAAACGCCGGTATTGATCAGCCTGGTAACATCTTCGGCACTTTCCGCCGACACATGGGCCGTGCCCAACAAGGTGTACCGGGTGTTGTCAACGGTCAGAGTCTTGAGTGGCCCGCTGGTGGCGGGCAAGGTACTTGAATCAATATTTGAATAGGAATCAGTGAGACTCATTGAGTGTTCTCATTAAAAAGGTAAAAAGCCGGCAGGCGTAGATCAAGGCGTTTACCCTGGCCTCAACGCCGCCAGAAAGCTGGCGTAAACAGCACCAGGATGGTAAATATCTCAAGGCGACCCAACAGCATGGCCAGGACCAGAATCCACTTGGCCAGCGTCGGCAGGTTGCCGTAGTGGCCGCTGGCCTCGCCTAGCGCAGGGCCGAGGTTATTAAGCGCTGAGCCAACAGTGGACCAGGCAGTGACCTGATCTACCCCGGTCGCCATGACGCCTACCAGCATCAGGAAAAACAGCATGACGTAGGCGGAGAAAAACCCCCAGACGGCCTGGGCAATGCCATCGGGAACGCTGACCTTGCCGACCTTGACGGCAATGACCGCATTTGGGTGGATCAGGCGCATCACCTCACGCATCCCCTGTTTGATAATCAGAATGATGCGGATGACTTTCATGCCGCCGCCGGTAGAGCCGGAGCAGCCACCCACAAAGGCGGCCATAAACAGCAAAAAGGGCAGCGCCCCTGGCCAGGCAGAAAAGTCAGCCACACCAAAGCCTGCGGTTGTCGCAACTGACACCACCTGGAAGATACCGTGGCGTAAACCGCGTTCGGTGTCATAAGTGCCTGTTAGCCAGAGAGATACCACAGTGACAGCGGTCAGAGCGAGCAGGAACAGCAGCAGAAAGCGCGCTTCAGGATCCTGGAAATAGTGGCTCAGGGTTTTTTCCCGCCAGGCCATGAAGTGCAAGCTGAAACTCAAGGCGGAAATCAGCATGAAGGCGACGCAGATCAGCTCAATGGTCGCGCTGTCAAAATGCCCGATGCTGGCATCGTAGGTAGAGAAGCCGCCAATCGCCACGGTCGAGAAGCTGTGCCCCAGGGCATCAAACCAGCTCATGCCGGCCGCCATATAAGCGATCAAACAGGTCACTGTCAGCGCTGCGTAGATGTACCAGAGTGCCTTGGCGGTTTCGGTAATGCGTGGGGTCAGCTTGGAATCTTTCAGCGGCCCGGGGATTTCTGTGCGGTAGAGCGCCATGCCACCCACGCCAAGCGTCGGAAGAATGGCAACGGCTAGCACGACAATCCCCATTCCACCTAGCCATTGCAGTTGCTGGCGATAATAGAGAATTGATTCGGGCAGAAAGTCGATGCCCGTGATCACCGTAGCGCCTGTGGTGGTCAACCCGGAGAAGGACTCGAACACCGCATCCGTCAGCGATAGCGAATCTGCCCCGAACAGCATCAGCGGCAGCGAACCAAACAGCGCCAGTACCGTCCAGAACATGGCGGCGATGATAAAACCGTCGCGAATGCGCAGTTCTTTTTGTGCTTTGCGGTTGGGTAAGTAAAGTATCAGGCCGGTGACTACCGTGATGCCGATACCGCTCATGAAGGCTTCCCAAACGCCATCGCGAAACCACAAAGAAATCAGTATGGGCGGCAGCATGGTCAGGCTGAACAGCATCAGCAAGAGTCCCAGAATCCGCAAAATCACCCTTAGGCTCATAGTAAGCGTTTACTCCTTGTGTGACTGCCCAAGGGCGGTTCAGAAGAACGTCAGGCCAACCTGGAACAGGCGTTCCACGTCGCGTATGCGGCGTTTGTCGATGACAAACAGAATGACGTGATCATCAGACTCCACCACGACATTATCGTGGGCAATCAACACGTCCTTGCCGCGCACTATGGCACCAATGGTAGTGCCTTCAGGCAGGTCAATGTCGCCAATTGCCCGGCCCACCACTCGGGAAGACTGCTTGTCCCCGTGGGCAATGGCTTCGATCGCTTCAGCGGCGCCACGGCGGAGTGAGTGCACATTGACAATATCACCGCGCCGCACATGGGTCAGCAGGCTACCGATAGTCGCCTGCTGGGGCGAAATGGCGATATCAATGTCTCCCCCCTGCACCAGATCCACGTAGGCGGCATTGTTGATAAGGGTCAGCACTTTCTTGGCGCCAAGACGTTTGGCCAGCAGCGACGACATGATATTGACTTCGTCATCATTGGTCAGCGCACAGAAAATATCGCAGTCTTCGATATTTTCTTCTTCCAGCAGGCGTTTGCTGGTGGCGCTTCCGTGGAGTACCACAGTTCGATCGAGCCGTTCGGAGAGCGTGGTGCAACGTTCAAGGCTGTGCTCGATAATCTTGACCTGGTGACTATGCTCCAGGTGCTCGGCCAGGCGCTCACCGATGTTGCCGCCACCGGCAATGACCACACGCCTGAAGTCACGCTCAACGCGGCGCAATTCGCTCATGACCGCGCGGATATCACGTCGGGCGGCGATAAAAAATACTTCGTCATCGGCCTCGATGATGGTATCCCCTCGGGGGATGATGGGCCGGTTCTGGCGGTAAATAGCGGCTACGCGGGTATCGACGTTGGGCATGTGCCGGCGAAGAAAGGCCAGATCCTGGCCGACCAGAGGGCCACCATAAAACGCTTTGACGGCCACCAGTTGCACCAGACCGCCAGCAAACTCCAGTACCTGAAGGGCACCGGGATGTTCAATCAGGCGGCGTACATGGTCGGTGACTACCTGCTCGGGGCTGATCAGGACATCAATCGGAATGGCTTCATGGGCAAATAACCCTTTACGCGTCAGGTAGGCAGTGGCGCGCACCCGGGCGATCTTGGTCGGGGTACGAAACAGGGTGTGGGCGACCTGACAGGCAATCATGTTGATTTCATCGGCGCTGCTGACGGCGATCAGCATGTCAGCATCTTCACAGCCTGCCTGGCGCAACACCATGGGGTAGGAGCCCGGCCCTGTCACGGTACGGATATCCAGCTTGGTATGCAGTTCGCGCAGCCTGTCAGCATCGGTATCAATCACGGTGATGTCATTCTCTTCACGCGCGAGATGTTCTGCCAGCGTGCCGCCCACCTGGCCAGCACCGAGGATGATAATTTTCATGGTTTGCGGTTATCTCAATGCGCAGACGTTACATTGCAATGAAAAAGCGGCGACTTTTTGCTCAGTCGCCGCCAGGATGCAGGTTCACATCATTCGAGGGTGAAACCCACCTTGATGGTGACCTGCCAGTGGGCCACCTGGCCATCCTCAATGTGGCCACGCGTGTCGGTGACTTCAAACCAGCGCATGTTCTTGACAGTTTCTGCGGCCTTTGCCAAGGCATTCTGCACGGCTTCTTCAATACCTGCGGGCGACGAACCGGTAAGTTCGATATGCTTGTAGGTATGGCTCATGAGTGACTCCTCAGAAAGTCGTTAGTGGTTAAATAGCCGACGTCACATCGCTCAGATGCCTGACTGCTTTTCCAGTCTCGCATAAAAAAAGCCATCGTGACTGTCCGGCTGCGGGAAAAGTTGTCTTCCGGCGCCACTTGCAATGCCCCAGGCCAGCGCTTGCGGCGTGGTCACCCGGGCGTCGGGGGTGCGTTCGAGAAAGCTGTCAATCTGGTGGGTGTTTTCTTCAGGCAATACGGAGCAGGTGGCATACAGCAGGGTACCGCCCGGGCTAAGCAGCGGCCAGAGGTTATCGAGCAGGTGTGCCTGGAGTTTTGTCAGCTGGCGGATATCTTCCCTGCGGCGCAACTTTTTGATATCCGGGTGGCGACGTATCACACCGGTACCGGAGCAGGGAGCATCCAGCAGAATGGCATCAAAATCGGTGCCTTGCCACCATTGGCGTTGAGTGGCGTCGCCGTGATGCAGGTCAGCCTTGAGTTTCAAGCGTTTAAGCGTATCTTCTACCCGGGCCAGGCGTTCATTATCGCTATCGACAGCGGTGAGTGCCATGTCGAACTGCTCCAGCAGGTGGGCTGTCTTGCCCCCCGGCGCACAGCAGGCATCCAGCACGTGGGCACCGGGGCGCGGGGCAATGGCGGGCCCGAGCAGCGCCGCGCTGATCTGTGCCGCTTCATCCTGAACACTGACATCACCTTGGTCGAAGCCTGGCAGCGTGCTGATATCACAGGGTGTCTGCAGGGTGATGCCATCTGCCGCATGTGGGCAGAGGTGGGCCTGAATGCCCTGTTCATCAAGCCTGGCAAGATAGGCTTCACGGTCGTTATGGCGCTGGTTGACACGCAACGTCATGGGGCCAGGCTGGTTGTTGGCAGTCGCAATTTCCTGCCAGTGGTCCGGCCAGGCTTCGCGCAATGCTGCCAGCAACCATGCAGGGTGCTCCAGGGCAATATGTTCTTCCTGATCAACCTGGGCCTGGAGAGCCTCTGATTCCCGCTGCAGGCGCCTCAGGCAGCCATTGAGTACCCGCGTGGCCCACTCCTTGCCCATGAGGCGGGCTGCGCCTGCGGTTTCCCCCACGGCCGCATGGGCGGGGATGCGCATGTAGAGCAGTTGGTAAATGCCTAACAGTAGCAGCGCCTGTATGTCCTGATCGCGTTTTTTCAGCGGTTGCTTGAGTAATCGGCGCGCCAGTGCTTCCAGGCGCGGCAAGCGGCGGCAGGTGCCAAAACACAGCTCCTTGAGCAGCGCACGATCACGCGTGATGACGCTGTGCTCATCAAGCCCTGCCAGCGACCCCTGGTCGGTCAATACGGGTAACAAGGCGCGGGCCGCCGCAGCGCGCACTTCCTGGCCGCTACCGGCAGGCGCGGATGGCGTGGATGTCATGAGGGGGCTCCTGATAGCGGCTGACCCAGATGAGTGCCCGGTGTCAGCAAGGCGTGTCGGGCATTCAGCAGTTCACGCGCGGACAGCGCCTTACCGCCCGGCAGTTGGGCCTGATAGATATTAAGAACCTGCTGACCATCAGCCCCGCAGGCAACGCGTAAATGGTCAACACCGTGATCGAGCAGAGTGCCGGGCACCGAAGGTTGATCCGCGCGATGACCGGTAGTGGCCATCCATAGGCGCAGGCGTTTGTCTTCGACCGCGCACCAGGCAACTGGCCACGGATTGAAGGCCCGGATCCTGGCAGCAAGATCAGCCGCCGACTGCGTAAAGTCGAGTTCTGCCTCGGCCTTGGTGAGCTTGGCGGCGTAGGTTACCCCGGTTTCAGGCTGGGGCGTGGCGGTGGCCTCGCCTCTGGCCAGGGCATCGAGGGTATCCACCAGCAGTGTTGCGCCCAGTTCAGCCAGAGTGTCGTGCAGTTCACCGCCGGTGGTCATCGGTGTAATCGGCGTGCGCGCTTCACTGAAGACGGCGCCGGTATCAAGCCCGGCATCCATCTGCATGATGGCCACGCCCGACTCGCTGTCACCGGCTTCAATGGCGCGTTGAACCGGGGCAGCACCGCGCCAGCGCGGCAGCAGTGAGCCATGCACGTTAATGCAGCCCAGACGAGGAATGTCCAGCACTGCCTGTGGCAGCAGCAAACCGTAAGCCACTACCACCATAACATCCGCTTTCAGAGCGGCCAGCGTCGCCTGGCTGTCCGCCGTTTTCAGCGACGTGGGCTGATAAACGGGCAGG
Source organism: Halomonas sp. BLK-85 (assembly GCF_044792155.1). Classification (NCBI taxonomy): domain Bacteria; kingdom Pseudomonadati; phylum Pseudomonadota; class Gammaproteobacteria; order Oceanospirillales; family Halomonadaceae; genus Halomonas; species Halomonas sp. BLK-85. Next base: position 2,457,345 of record NZ_CP087731.1, on the reverse strand, counting down.
TGGTTGTCCAGCGCCAGCTGTTTCACCGGCCCAGCCAGCATTTTTCTGCCCCTGCCGGCAGGGCGGTCGGGTTGAGTAAAAACGCCCACAATCTGATGGTTGCTTTCAAGCAGCGCTGCCAGGCTGGTGGCAGCAAAGTCGGGCGTTCCAGCAAACACAACGCGCAGTGAAGACATCAATCAGGCACCCTGTGTCTGTTTATGGCGCTTTTGCATCTTCTTTGCAACCCGGTTGCGTTTCAGGGAGGAGAGGTAGTCCACAAACAGCACGCCTTCCAGGTGATCCAGCTCATGCTGGATACAATGCGCCAGAAGGCCATCGGCCTCCAGCTCATAGGCATCGCCATTGCGGTCGAGAGCGTTGAGCTTGACCTTGAGATAGCGTGGCACTTCAGCATAGTACTCAGGAATGGAGAGGCAGCCTTCAGACAGGAAATCCTTGTCATCCCCAATGGGCGTATAACTGGGGTTGATCAATACCAGCGGCTCGCTGCCATCATCGCTGACATCCATGACCACCACGCGACGATGCACATCAACCTGAGTGGCTGCCAGGCCGATGCCACTGGCGTCGTACATGGTTTCCAACATGTCATCGACCAGCTGACGCACTTCGTCGTCGACCTTTTCAACCTCAACTGCCTTGGTGCGCAGGCGCTCATCGGGAAATTCTAGAATCACAAGTTTGGCCATAGCGTTACAATTACCGTTATGCTGAATCTTTGAAGTGAACACGCCACCTATTGTCTGCCGGCGATGTTCCATTTAATGGCCACTATAGCATGCCAATAACCACTGAGCATGGGGCGTCATTGTCGTCTTGGATAAATCGGGAGCATCACGGTGAAGCCGCACAGCTGTAAGCTTTTCTCAAGTATTCACAGAGCGCCGCTCGCGCTTGGCGTTTTCAGCGTTGTTGGCCTGCTGCTGGCACCCATGCAGGTAAACGCCTGGGAACGTGTGCGCGATAATGCGCCGTCACAATATACCGTCAGCAAGGGCGATACTCTATGGGACATTGCCGGAGAGTTTCTGCATTCCCCCTGGCAGTGGCCCGAGCTTTGGCGAGACAATCCACAGATTGGTGATCCGCACCTTATATACCCTGGCGATCATCTGAATCTTGATGACTGTCAGGGAAGCCCATGCATTGTCATGGAACGCGGCCAGCAGACCGTCAAGCTGTCGCCTCAGGTGCGCACCTTGCCCCATCGTGAAGCCATTACACCGCTGCCTCTGGAAACGGTCAGGGCCTTTTTGCGTGACCATCGCATTGTTGATAGCCAAGACGAGCTGGAGGAACTGGCGTATGTGGTCGCTGGCGATAACCAGCGCCTGATCAGCGGTGCCGGTGACCTGATCTTTGCCCGCTCGACAGACACTGATACGGGTCAAAACCGCATCGTACGTGGAGAAGCGGTCGAGATCTATCGGCAAGGCCAACCCTATCAGAGTGCCCGTGGCGAGATGCTTGGGCTGGAGCTGATCAAGATAGGAGATGCCGTTGTTGCGCGCCGCGAAGGCGATATTATCCAGCTGGACGTTCGCCAAGCCAATCAGGAAGTGCGCAATGACGATCTTATATTGCCTCCGGAAGATGCCACTCTGGACGATAACTTTATGCCCCGGGCGCCGCTTGCCCAGCTAACCGGCACCCTTCTCGCAGTTCCCGAAGGGGTGCGTTTTATTGGGCGCCTGCAGGTGGTAGCCATTGATCTGGGTAGTCGGGATGGATTGCAGCCGGGGCATGTGCTGAGCATTGACCAGGCCGGTGAGCGGGTTAATGATCCGCGCACTCAGGAAGTGCTCCAGATGCCTGCAGAAGAGGCTGGCTTGTTAATGGTATTCAAGCCCTACGACAACATCAGCTATGCTCTGGTCATGGAGGCATCGCGTACGCTTGAGGTAGGTGATCCGGTACGTACGCCGCGCTGAAGCGAGAGTGAGATCACACAAGGAGGTGGTATGCAGGCGACTGAATGGTTGGTGCTGAATGCGCTGCCAGGACTTGGCACCCAGCGGATTGCCAGGCTGGCAGAACAATCACCTGAGTGGCCTGGTGGCTGGTTGGCGCTGCTGCCGAGGCAGGCTGCTTCCGAGCTGCGCCTTTGGCTCGATCACCCCGGCCGGAGCCCATTGCAATCCATGCTGGAAAATAACCTGGCCTGGGAAGCGGCAAGCTCGCGACGTGCCCTCTTACACCCCGGCCATTCGGCCTGGCCTGGTCTGTTGGGTGAAATCGCCGATCCGCCCCCGGTGCTCTGGGCGCAAGGCGACCTGGCCGCGCTTTCCTTGCCCGGGCTTGCCATGGTCGGCACGCGTCATCCTACATCGGAAGGCGCACAGAACGCCCAGGCGTTTGCCCGGGATTTTGCAAGCCGTGGCTGGTGCGTTGTCAGTGGTATGGCGTTGGGTGTGGACGCTATGGCCCAGCGTGCTGCCCTGGATGCCGGCGGCGCCAGTATTGCCGTTCTGGCCAGTGGTATTGATTCAATCTATCCGGCCCGTCACCGTGACCTCTACCAGCGTCTGAGTGATACCAGCGGAGGCCTGGTGCTGGCTGAGCACCCTTTGGGTACCCAGGCCAGGCCGGCGTTCTTCCCGCGTCGCAATCGCATAGTGACCGGGCTTTCACTGGGTACCCTGGTGGTAGAAGCCGCTGAAAAAAGTGGTTCACTGGTCAGTGCTCGTCTCGCCCTGGAGCAGGGGCGGGAACTGTTTGCCATTCCCAGTTCGGTACACAACCTTCAGGCCCATGGTTGCCTGCGCCTGTTACGCAACGGCGCGACCCTGGCACGTAGCAGCCAGGATATCCTCGATGAGTTGCAACACTGGGCCGAGACCTTTATGCCCCCGGTGCCTGTTAACGGGCAGTCAAAGGCAGCAGCCGAGCGCATGCATACCCGTCCCCAGGCTGCGCCTTTACCCTTGCGCGAAGAAGAACTGCCCGATGAGCTGCTTGGACTGCTGGGCGAAGCACCGATGCCCATTGATCGTCTGGTGCAACTGGCGGATATCGCCGTGAGCGAGTGTCAACGTCGGCTTTTGATGCTGGAGCTGGATAACCACGTCGAACAGCGCTCGGGAGGATGGGTACGGCTGACGAAGCCATGATAGGATATTGTCACGATATCTTTATCTGCCCACCGTATCGTCAGGAGACCCATATCGATGGCGTTCGATATACATTCAGCGGTACACGCCCTGCGTCAGGGGAAAATTGTAGCCTGTCCCACAGAAGCGGTCTGGGGGCTGAGTTGTGACCCGGATAATGATGAAGCGCTGGCACATCTGATGCGCCTGAAGCAGCGAGACCCTGCAAAGGGCGTGATCGTGGTTGCTGCCTCGATAGATCAGCTGCAGCCCTGGCTTGCCGGCTTGCCTTTGGAGCTGCATGCTCCCCTGGTGGCCAGCTGGCCTGGACCAAACACCTGGCTGGTGCCTGACAATGGGCGTAGTCACCCTCTGGTGCGGGGAGCGCACCAAAGCGTTGCTCTGCGAGTCACTGCACACCCTGTCATGCAAGCACTGTGTAACGCCTTTGATGGGCCTGTGGTGTCGACCTCTGCCAATCGAGCCAGTGAGCCTCCGGCTATGTCGGCAGGTGAGGTGTCAGCGCTGTTCGGCGATGAACTGGGCGCTATCATTCACGGCGAACTGGGCGATAATCCCCGCCCCAGTACCATTCGCGACCTGGTCAGCGGCAAGGTACTTCGTGCCTGATGAGGATCGCTTATCACACACTGCTGAATCAACGACATAATGCGAGGAGCATCTCTTGGCTCACGAGCACCTAGACAATGTAAAACACTACCTTTTGGCACTTCAGGATCGTCTCTGCGACGGCCTTGCCAAAGCCGATAGCCAGGCAAGCTTCAAGGAGGAAAGCTGGACGCGCGAAGAAGGTGGTGGCGGACGCTCCCGGGTGATTGAGGACGGCGCTGTCTTCGAGAAAGGTGGGGTGAATTACTCTCACGTCTACGGCGCTGAACTGCCGCCCTCGGCCACGGCTGCACGCCCTGAACTTTCAGGCCGGGCCTTTCATGCGGTAGGCGTTTCCTGGGTACTGCACCCGGAGAACCCTCATGTGCCTACCAGTCACGGCAATGTGCGTTTCTTTATTGCCGAAAAAACCGGAGAGCCGCCGGTCTGGTGGTTTGGCGGCGGCTATGACCTCACTCCCTTCTACCCGGTGATGGAGGATGTTGTGCATTGGCACCGCGTTGCCGAGGCGGCCTGCCAACCGTTTGGTGAAGACGTCTACCCACGTTACAAAAAGTGGTGCGATGACTACTTCTATTTAAAACATCGTGACGAAACACGTGGCGTGGGCGGGCTCTTCTTTGATGATCTGAACGCAGGCAGTTTCGAGGACTGCTTTGCTTTCCAGCGTGCCATCGGCGACAGCTTTCTGGAAGCCTATCTGCCCATTGTCGAGCGCCGCAAGGATGATGGCTGGAATGACCAGCAGCGTGATTTTCAGCTTTATCGGCGTGGCCGCTATGTGGAGTTCAATCTGGTGTGGGACAGAGGCACCCTGTTTGGGCTGCAAAGTGGTGGGCGTACCGAATCAATTCTGATGTCGATGCCGCCGCTGGCGCGCTGGGAATATGGCTATACGCCCGTGCCAGGTAGCCCTGAAGCGCGCCTGACCGAGGAATTTCTTCGCCCGCGTGACTGGTTGGGCGAAGCCTCTGCTACACCCTAAACCAGGAGTCTTGTGATGACGGATCGTTATGCCGTATTCGGTCACCCGGTGAGTCATTCAAAATCACCGATGATTCATGCGGAATTTGCCCATGATACCGGCGAGAAACTGGATTACACCGCTATTGAAGCGCCGCTGGATGGCTTTGTCGAGGCCTGGGAGGCCTTTGTGGCTGAAGGTGGGCGGGGTGCCAATGTCACCCTGCCTTTCAAGGAGGATGCCTTTGCGCTCTGCGATACGCTAAGCCATCGAGCGCAGCGGGCCAAGGCCGTCAATACCCTGATTCTAGGCGGTAACGGGCGCCTTTATGGTGACACCACCGACGGCATCGGTCTGGTGCGGGATCTTGCCTATCATCGCCTGACGCTGGCAGGCAAGCGGATACTGGTCGTCGGGGCAGGCGGGGCTGTGCGCGGTGTTCTTGAGCCCTTGCTGGCGGCTTCACCCAGTGAAGTAGTGATCGCCAATCGCACGGCCGAGAAAGCTACTGCACTGGCCAGTGACTTTACGGATCTGGGTAAGATTGAAGGCGGTGGTTTTGAGGCGATCAGCGGGCAGTTTGATCTGGTCATTAACGGTACCAGCGCCAGTATCGCAGGGGAAGTGCCACCGCTACCTGAGAATCTGTTTGCCAAAGGCGCCTGGGCCTATGACATGATGTATGGCGCTGACCCGACAGCCTTTCTGTTGTGGGCAGGCCCGCGTGGTGCCAGGTTGCTGGATGGCCTGGGGATGCTGGTCGAGCAGGCAGCAGAATCCTTTTTCCTGTGGCGCAATGTGCGCCCCGAAACTGCCTCCGTCAGGGAAGCGTTGCGCCAATCGCTTAATTATTGATTGCCTGTGCGAGGCGGTCAATGAGCTATCAACCCAAAAGCGGCCTAGCGCCGCTTTTGATAGAATCCAATCATGCACAGTACCAGCCCGAGTACTGACAGCAGCATACCGCCATTGACCAGTAAGGGTGCGCGATCCACCCAGGGCACAAAGGGCTGAGGCGATTGACGACAGGTTTCCGTCAGGTAGTTCCAGTGGCCGCCGTCCAGTTGGCAGGCACGCACGTCATTGAGCTCCCAGAAATAGACACCCATCAACACAAACAATGGCAGTATCAGAAGTAACAAGCCGAGACGAATCATGGCGCTCCCGTTATCAGTATGGTTAAGCCCCGATCAGGGGCGTGGGCAATTGGGTGTGCGGCCTTGCTGCCGAGCCTGCTCATAGAGAGCCAGGGCATTTTGCATGTTGGCATCCAGCTCATCCACGCGCTGGCCATGGCTTGGGTGGGTCGACATCCAGGCCGGTGGCTGACCACCGCCAGAGGCCTGCTGCATGTTTTCCCACAGGGTAATACTGGCGCGGGGGTCAAACCCGGCGTTGGCCATCAGCTCCAGCCCGATGATATCTGCCTCACTTTCATGCTTGCGCGAGAAAGGCAGGATAATGCCGTATTCGGCACCCATTCCCAGTACGCCCATCAGTTGCTGGCCGCCCGGTGTCTGCATGCCAGAAGTGCTGGACAGAATCGACAGCCCCACCTGTGTCGCGCTCTTGGTTGACGCTCGCTCGTTTGCATGGCGTGCCAGAACGTGGGCAATTTCGTGACCGACCACCGACGCGAGCTGATCCTGGGTGCGCGCTACCTCCAGCATGCCGCTGTTGACACCCATATACCCCCCTGGCAATGCAAAGGCGTTGGGCTGTTCGGATTCGAACACCTTGGACTGCCAATCCATCTGCTGCTGTTCGGCCGGCAGCTCTGCCACTATCGCGCGAGTGATGCACTGTACATAACGCTGACTGGCGGCGTTGGCGGCGGGCAGGTCAGACTGGTACTGGGTGAAGGCCTGCTGCCCCATCTGATTGAGCTGATCTTCGGACAACAGCAACAGTTGAGAGCGGCCAGTGGGCGATGTAGAACAGGCAGTCAGGGACACACAGACAGCCAATATGAATATCAAGCGCCAGCGCATAAACATTTCCTTGTAGTTCAAACAGGGTCACACTTGCTGAAATTCTGGGTGAATTGTCAGCTTCCTGGTACCAGAACGCAATGGGTATCATCGGAGGTGAGTTGATAGGTGAACAATTAACAAAAGGAGGCTCCATGGATGCTGAGTTAGTGCGCCGCCTGGCGCTGTTATTGGACAGGGTTGAGCATTGGTTGCCGCCAGTGCCGGAGCAGGTTGACTGGAACACGCATGTGGCGGCCTTGTGGCAACCTCATCCATTGGGTGGCCGTCTGGTACCCGTGCCGCCGAGAGATGCGCTCGACCTGGATGACCTACTGGGCATTGAGCGCCAGAAACTGGCGTTGGTGGATAATACCCAGGCATTCCTGCAGGGATTTCCTGCCAATCATACGCTGCTGTGGGGCTCGCGGGGGAGTGGCAAGTCGTCACTGATGCGCGCCTTGCTCAACTCCTTGGCTGCCGAGGGGCTGCGCATGATTCAGGTTGATCGCCATGACTTGAGCAGTCTGCCGATGCTGGTCGAAGAGCTGCGCCATTTACCGCAACGTTTCATCGTTTACTGCGATGATCTTTCCTTTGAAGGCCATGACGATGCCTATAAGGCACTGAAAAGCGTGCTTGATGGAGCCTTGACCGGCCCACCCGACAATGTGCTGCTTTATGCCACATCCAATCGTCGCCACCTGATGCCTGAAACAATGGATGACAACGCGGGGTCGCGATTGGTCGGGGAAGAGTTGCACCATGGTGATGCGGTGGAGGAAAAGATTTCCCTGTCAGACCGCTTTGGACTGTGGCTGGGCTTTCATCCCTTCAATCAGGATACTTATCTGGAAGCCTGTTGCCACTGGGTGTCTCAATTGGGCAAGGCCAGCGACTGGAACGCAGAGGCGCGGGCGGAAGCGGTGCGTTTTGCCACCTTGCGGGGTGGCCGCAGCGGGCGAGCAGCCTGGCAGTTTGCAACCCAGTGGGTGGGTCGCAAACGGCTGCATTCGGATGCATGATCAGCGACGTTTCTGTCGCGCTTCCTTGGTGCGATTGAGTTCGCGCTTTTTGGCTTTTTCCTTGTCGCTGGCGCCTGCCATATGGTCATAGGGGTTGTTCCCCGAACGAAACTCGAAACGCATGGGGGTACCGCGTACCTTGAGCACCTTGCGGAAGGTATTGATCAGAAATCGACGGTAGGATTCCGGCAGTGATTCCGTCTGGTTGCCGTGCACCACTATGATCGGCGGGTTGCTGCCGCCCTGATGGGCCATGCGTAGCTTGATCCGCCGCCCGTTAATCATCGGCGGCGGGTGCTGGCTGACGGCATCCTGGAGCAGGGTTGTCAGCCGGTTGGTGGACCAATGGGCATTGGCGGCGTTGAAGGCACGCTCGATGGAAGGGTAAAGATCGCCCACAGCGGTCCCGTGCAGCGCTGAAATAAAGTGCAATTCGGCATAGTCGGCAAAGCCAAGGCGGCGCTTGATGTCGGTGCGGATTTTTTCCCGGGCATCCTGCTCCAGGCCATCCCACTTGTTGACGGCCAGTACCAGGGCACGTCCTGTGGTCAAAACATAGTCAAGCAGGTGCAGGTCCTGTTCAACCAGGCCGTTGCGCGCATCCAGTACCATGATGGCTACATGGCATTCCTTGATGGCTTCCAGGGTTTTGATGATGGAGAACTTTTCCGCAATCTCGCTGACATTCTTGCGCCGCCTGACCCCTGCGGTATCCACCAGTACATAGGGCTTGCCACGGCGCTCGAAAGGTATCTCGATCGCATCCCGAGTGGTGCCGGCTTCATCAAAGACGACAACGCGATCTTCTCCCAGCAGGCGATTGACCAGAGTGGATTTGCCGACATTGGGACGTCCAATAACGCCAATGCGGATGCCCTTGGTGCCAGTATCAGCAGGGATGCTGTCATCGCGCTCCGTAAAGGGCGCCAGTACCAGATCCATCAGAGTGGAAACATTACGGCCATGGGCAGCGGCAATCGGCCAGGGGTCGCCAAGCCCCAGAGACCAGAAATCGGCCATGGCGGAATGTTCTTCCAGGCCATCGGTCTTGTTGACCACTAACCAGGTTTTTTTCTGGTTGACGCGCAGGTGGTTGGCGATGGCCTCGTCCGCCACGTTGAGTCCGGCGCGGGCATCCACCAGAAACATGACGATGTCAGCTTCATCAATGGCCGCCAGCGACTGTTCGGCCATGGCGGCATCGATGCCTTCCTCGTCACCACTGATACCACCGGTGTCAATGACCGTGTAGGCCTTGCCACCCAGCATGCCGTTGCCATATTTGCGGTCACGTGTCAGGCCAGGAAAATCAGCGACCAGCGCATCGCGAGAGCGGGTCAGGCGGTTAAACAAGGTTGACTTGCCCACATTTGGGCGGCCAACCAGGGCAATCACAGGTGTCATTGAGTGACTTCCAGAGTTTCCAGGCGACCATTGTCGGCTTGGACATGAATAGTGCTGCCATCGGTGACCGGGCGGACGCTGATGCCAGCATCATCGATTTCCTGGCGTGCGGCCAGTTCGCCGTCGCGGGCATCAATAAGATGAAGGTAACCTTCATAATCACCGAACACCAGATGGCCATCGGCAAATGCAGGAGCGGTTATCCAACGGCCTTCGAGGTCGGTGTTACGCCAGACTTCCTGGCCGTTGTCAGCGGTCAGGGCAACCACATGACTGTCGTCGGTAGCGATAAACAGCAGGTCGCCTACGAGTACAGGGGTATGGCGACTGGACAACGAACGTGACCAAATGACGTCGCCGCGCAGCGCTTCGAGAGCAACCACCTGATCGTTGTAACTGGTCACGAATAGCCGGCCATCCGGGGTGATGACCGGCTGGCCGGCAAGATCAACCAGGCGTTCGACATCGCTACGACCGCTGGGTGTTGCAATCTGCTGCTCCCAGAGAGGCTGGCCATTGCGGTTGTCCAGGGTGGCCAGACGGCCGTTGGAAAAGCCTACAAAGGTCACTGGTTCAATGGTCTGGGGCGTACCCGTGCCCCGCAGAGTCAAGGCAGGGAGTTGACTGCTATGGGTCCATAACTGATCGCCGTTGGATCGGTTCAATGCTGTAATGCGCCCGTCAGTACTCTGTACAACCAACATTTGCTGATTGGCCTGGGGTGCCGCAAGCACTTCACTGGAAGCCTGTGAACGCCACTGGACGCTACCGTCTTCCTGGTCGAGTGCCAGCACTTCGCCGTTGCGAGTGCCCAGGTAAAGCTCACCGGCAATCGCATTCAATGCGCTGGAAATGGCGGTATCCAGATCCACTTCCCACTGGCGCTCGCCGCTGTCTGCACTGTAGGCGGCAACCACCCCTTTTGCGTCAGCAGCAAACAGACGGTTGCCGTCACGGGCAGGGGCTATCGGGTAACGGGCTCGGCCGAGGCCATTGCCTACGCGGGTGCTCCAGCGTTCTTCCAGTTCAGCGCTGGCGTCAAATGCCTGCAATTCCTTGGGCGTATAGACAGGCGCGCTGTTACTGGCACAACCGCTCAACAGAGCCACGATACTGGCGCCCAGCGCCAGACGCAGCACGCGCGGTAAACGTGAGCGTGAAGAGCCTTGGAGTTGACATGAGGGGGCGGTCATAGCGCAGTCTCCTTGGTGCCGAGGTCATCCAGTTTAAGCTGTACGCCGTAAAGCGGTTGACTCTGTTCCTGTGCCAGTGTCAAGGCATTTTGCCAGGCATTTCTGGCATCTTCGTGTTGGTCGAGCGCAAAATGAGCATCGCCACGCAGGTCGTCACGCTGTGCGGCCAGAGCGTCAACTATAGGTTGCTCCAGTAAATCAAGCGCCTCCTGTGGTTCGTCACCGGCAATCGCCAGGCGCGCCAGACGCAGGCGTGCAAGGCTCTGTACGTAAAGACGCGACGAGTCTTCAATCACCTGCTCAAGGGCGCGGGAAGCACCCTCAAGATCCTGCTGTTGAACCGCCAGACGGGCGTCAAGCAACTGGGCAAGCTCGGCGTATAGCGTGCCGTCATACTCGTCGGTGATTTCCGTGGCCAGTTCACGGGCCTGGTCCAGCATAGCCTCATCGTTGGCGTTGGCGTTGGCGTTGGCGTTGGTGGTGGTCAGGTTGACCAGTTCCTGGTAGCGAACTGACGCGGCTTCAGCGCGATTGTCCTGGTAGTTTTGCCAGGCATTCCAGCCAAACACGCCCGCCGCTGCAATGGCAACGCCGGCAATGAGCGAGGTCCCATTGTCTTTCCACCAGCGTTTGATGGCTTCCAGCTGCTCTTCTTCTGTTCTCAGCTCCGCCATGGGCGGCCTCCTTATCTGTCATATGTCATGGCGTTTGGGCGCATGGGTCAGGAAATCGGTGTATCAGGCAATCAGGTCGTGCAACAGTTCCTTCAGCACTGACTGAGGGTGACGTTGCTGGGCACGTTCTTCGCGCAGGAATTTGAGCGTAACAGTCTCTGTCTGGCGTTCTTCCTCGCCAATCAGCAAGGCAATCCTTGCGCCGCTTTTATCCGCTTTCTTCATGCGGCTCTTGAAGCTGCCGCCGCCGCAATGCAGTTGCAAACGTAGTTCAGGCAAGTGACTGCGTAACTGCTCGGCGAGGGTGAGAGCGTTGAATGTCGCGGCGTCATCCATGGGGAGCAGGTAGATATCGCAGCCGCCTAATGCTTCTTCAGGCACCAGGTGCAAGGTATCCAGCAACAGGATCAGACGTTCGATGCCCATCGCAAACCCGACGGCCGGGGTGGGTCTGCCGCCAAGCTGCTCCACCAGGCCATCATAGCGGCCACCCGCACAGACCGTACCCTGACTGCCCAGGGCGTCTGTTGTCCACTCAAAGACTGTGCGGCAGTAGTAATCCAGGCCACGCACCAGCCGAGGGTTAATCACGTAGTGAATGCCCGCTGCATCAAGCATGGCCTTGAGTTGTTCAAAGTGCTCCCGGGACGCTTGATCCAGGTGATCGATCAGACGCGGTGCGTTTTCCAGCATCTCGGCCATGGCAGGGTTCTTGGAATCGAGAATTCGCAGTGGGTTGCTGGAAAGGCGTCGCAGGGAGTCTTCATCCAGAATCTCACGATGCTGGTCAAAGTAGCTTACCAATGTCTCACGATAAGCCGCACGGGCCTCGGCTGAACCCAATGAGTTAAGCTCCAGGGTCACGTGCTGGGTAAGGCCAAGCTCCTGCCAAAGGCGTGCTGACAGTAAAACCACTTCGGCATCGATATCCGGGCCTTCAAAGCCATAGGCTTCCACGCCGACCTGGTGGAACTGGCGGTAGCGTCCTTTTTGTGGCCGTTCATGGCGAAACATCGGCCCCTGGTACCACAGCCGCTGTGTCTGGTTGTGCAGCAGGCCGTGTTCCATGGCCGCTCGGACACAGCTGGCAGTGCCTTCGGGACGCAGGGTCAGGCTGTCGCCATTTCTATCTTCAAAGGTGTACATTTCCTTTTCGACGATATCGGTGACCTCGCCAATCGAGCGAGCGAACAAGGCTGTCTGCTCCACAATCGGTGTGCGGATCTCGTCGAAACCGTAACGCGCCATTAGCTGGCGAACCTTGCTTTCGAAGAACTGCCAGCGAGGGCTGTCTCCGGGCAGCAGATCGTTCATGCCCCGGATGGCTTGGATTTTCTTGGCAGACTTGGCAGCAGGCTGGCTCAATGATGACTCCTTGGTTGTCTTTATCTGCAAAGACGGTTCAGTTAATTCCATTGTGTTCTGATAGCCGGATAAAAACTGTCAGACACTGTTGAAGGGCGGCAAGTGGCCAACAGGCAACCTGTCGCGAGGGGGATGACAATGTTGCGTGGGCGCCGCTGTCAACCTCGGGCAATCGTATCCTGTTCGCGCTGTTCTTTTTCATGCACTTTATCGCGAATCAGGCGCTCAAGGTCATCAACCAGATGATCGTTACGCAGCTTGGTAGCAGGTTTGCCGTCAACGTAGACAAGGTTGGCGGGTGACCCACCGGTCAGGCCAATATCGGTTTCCTTGGCTTCTCCCGGACCATTGACCACGCAGCCAATCACCGACACATCAAGGGGTGTCATGATGTCTTCCAGTCGTTCCTCCAGCTGGTTCATGGTGTCAATGACATCAAAGTTCTGACGCGAGCAGCTTGGGCAGGCAATAAAGTTGATCCCTTTGGAACGCAGCTTGAGACTTTTCAGCATATCAAAGCCGACTTTGATTTCTTCTACCGGGTCTGCTGCCAGGGAAACACGGATAGTGTCACCGATCCCATCCATCAGCAGCATGCCCAGGCCAATTGAGGACTTGACCGTACCTGAGCGTAGTCCACCCGCTTCGGTTATACCCAGATGCAGGGGTTGTTCGATGCGGCTGGCCAGATCTCGATAAGCCGCTACGGCCATGAACACATCCGAGGCCTTGACGCTGACCTTGAATTCCTGGAAATCAAGGCGGTCAAGGTGATCGATATGCCGCATGGCTGATTCAACCAGCGCCGCGGGTGTCGGTTCGCCGTATTTCTTTTGCAGATCTTTTTCCAGGGACCCGGCATTCACCCCGATGCGAATCGGGATGCCGTTGTCGCGAGCGGCACTGACGACCGCGCGGACACGCTCTTCACGGCCAATATTGCCGGGGTTGATGCGCAAGCAATCTACACCAAGCTCAGCCACGCGCAGGGCAATCTTGTAATCAAAATGAATGTCGGCCACCAAGGGTAACTGAACTTCTCGCTTGATCTTGCCAAAGGCTTCGGCAGCATCCATATCAGGCACCGAGACCCGCACAATATCTGCGCCGGCGGTTTCCAGTTGGCGAATCTGGGCGACAGTGGCAGCGACATCCAGTGTGTCAGTGTTGGTCATGCTCTGCACAGAGATAGGCGCATCTCCACCGACGGCGACTTGACCGACATGAATCTGGCGTGAGTGACGACGTTTGATCGGGGATGGGGCATGCATACGGTGATCTACTCTCCTAATGTAAAGCGGGCAACGTTGTTGGCACCGGCGCGCTCGCCAAGATCGACGGCCTCACCCTGGTAGCGCAATTCAACGCCAGTGGAGTTACCGATTGTCAGCCGATAGGGGGGCTCTCCTTCAACGGTTGCTGACGTGCCAGGTTCCTGAAGACCCACAAAAACACGTTGGTCATTGGCATCAAAGATCTCGGTCCAGGACTGCTGGTTGAAGGTGAGTTCAAGGCGGTTGCCAACGTTATCGGTGGTGTTATCGTCTGTTGCGTCTGTTGCGTCTGTATCGGACGTTTGCGGGGTGCTAGCCGGGGTCTCAATGTCCCCCAGGGCCTCCTCGTCAAGCCGTTCGTCGCCTGCCTGTCCTGCATCCACCTGGACATCATTCTGCTCATTGTTGGCGGGCAGGTCAGCGTCCTGCATGGCCGTGTCAGCATCCGCACTGACCTGTTCAGCTTCAGTGTCTTGCAGGGGCGATGCAACATTAGCCGTGTCTTCAGCAGGCTCATCAGCCAGCGTTGAAGGCATTGAATCATTCAGCGAGGCATCGGGTTCATCCCCGGCAGAGCTGGCATTTTCTGATTGCTGATCTGCATCAGTCGTCGTAGTTGTAGAAGTGCTGCTATCCGCCTCCAGTGCATCCGAATTGCTGGCGACAGTGCTTTCGTCTTCAGCGCTGAGTTGAGACGTGCCTTCCAGTCCCGGGGGACTGCTTCCACCTCGGCTTTGCCACCACATCACGGTAACGGCAATCAGACCGAGAATAACCGCCAGAGTGACCAGTTTGAAAAGCACATCACCAAGGCGTGAAGGGGGTTTCTTGACTGATACGGGTGTGACCTTGCGTTCCACTGTTTCCTGGCTGCCATGGCGTGCCTTGTAGGCATCAAGTACCCGCGTCTCATCGATATTCAAATACTTGGCGTAAGCGCGGAGGTAACCACGACGGTAGGTCGGCACCGGAATTTCATCGTAATTGTCGTGCTCAAGCCCTTTGATGACAGCAGGGCGCAAATGCAGCGCTTCGGCCGCCTCTTCGACAGAAAGATTGAGTTGTTCCCGTTGATGCTTGAGTTGCTCACCGGGAGAAGCCGTGGACGTCTGGTTATATTGTTCTGATGTGTGTGTCTCGCTCATAGATGAGCATCCTTCAATAAATAAGCGGTGAACAGGGCTTATGGCAACATTATTCGATTTGGTCGAGCTGACGCCGGTAGTCGTCTGCTATGCTGTCTTCACCATGACTGTAGGCGATATCAATGGCCATCTGCAGTGCCTCGCGGTCTGGCGTCGCCAACTGTAAATAGGTCTGTATGGACTGCCAGGCCGGTGATTCATTGCCCTGTGAAAACTCTAGTTCTGCTAAAAGGTAATAACTGCGCGAATAGCGCGGGTCTATCTGCTGAGCGCGCTGTAACGCCTTGCGCGCCAGGTCAATCTGATCCTGCGCAATATAGCATTGTCCTAAATTGGTAAAAAGCCGCGAACGGCGGGGGTAGTTGGCGTCCTGAGAAGCCGTTTCAAGCTGCTCGCAAGCCGCCTCGTAATCCCCCTGTTCATACAGAAAGGCAGCAAAATTATTGCGTGCCTGTGTAAATTCCGGCGCATTCTGAAGGGCTTTCTGGAAGTGCTCTCTGGCAAGCACCATTTCCCCCTGACGTTGATACACCAACGCCTGTGCCTGAAGTGCTTCGGCATGCTCGGGCGCAATTTCCAGCGCGCGGTTCAAGGCGTCCAGCGCGCGGCGCAGGTTGTCACGTTCAAGGTAGGCCACGCCCAGCTCGGTGTAGGCGTCTGCGGCCTCAGGACGCTGCTGGGCCGTCATATCGTTATTTACCGCACAGCCGGATAACCACAGCGTGATCAATAGCGCCGTCAGCAGTGCCCCGGAAGGGGGGAGATGACATCTGCGTGGATTGATCATCGTTATCCTCAGTGCAGGGTGAGCCGTCAAAATGTATCCATCAAAGCGCTGAGTAAAGCGTAAGTCAAGTCTCTGCCTGATGAAGCCGTATGCCAGAGGCTATTATTGCCAGCCTAATCGGCATCGATCTGGATTGACTGAATATAACGGGCATGACGTTTGGTGCGATCTTTGACCTGGCCGACCAGCTGGCCGCAGGCGGCATCGATATCGTCACCGCGGGTGGTGCGAATGGTAGCCGTATGCTTCAGGTCGTAAAGCCATTGTTGAAAACGCATACACTGATTGCGTGAGGGTTTTTCATAACCTGAATGAGGAAATGGATTAAACGGAATCAGGTTGATCTTGCAAGGCAGTTCATCAAGCAGTGTCGCCAACTCTTCGGCATGTTGCTGCTGATCATTGACGTCCTTGATGAGGGTATACTCAATCGTGATGAGGCGGTTATCAGCACACTTGGACAGATAGCGATGGCAGGCGTCAATCAAGCACCGGATATTATATTTGCGGTTGAGAGGAACCAGTTCTGTGCGCAGCGCATCGTTGGCCGCATGCAGGGAGATCGCCAGGCTAACGTCAATGTCATCGCCCAGTTTGTCGATCATCGGCACTACCCCGGATGTGGACAAGGTAACCCTGCGTTTTGACAGCCCATAGCCATTATCATCAAGCATCAGCTTCATGGCGGGCACTACGTTGTCATAGTTGAGCAGCGGCTCGCCCATGCCCATCATTACCACATTGGTTACCGGGCGGTTGCCTGAATCCCGGCGTGGGCCGACACTTCTTTGCGCCACCCATACCTGGCCAATGATTTCAGCAGCAGTCAGATTGCGCTGAAAGCCCTGTTTGCCTGTGGAGCAGAAGCTGCAGTCCAGGGAGCAACCGACCTGAGAAGAAACGCACAGGGTTCTACGCTTGCCATTATCCGCAGGAATCAGCACGGTTTCGACATAGCTGCCATCTTCCACTTCCAGCACCCATTTGCGCGTGCCATCGTTGGAAGCGCCCTCATAAACCACCCCTGGGCCGCGAACCTCAGCTACCCGGGCCAGCTTTTCGCGCAGTGGCTTGGAAAGGTTGGTCATCGCTGCAAAGTCGTCACAGCCTTCATGATGGATCCATTTCATCATCTGGCTGGCGCGAAATTTCTTTTCGCCAATGGCCAGGAAGAAAGCTTCCATCTGCTCGCGGGACATCCCCAGCAGGTTCTGGCGTTGTGGGGTGGATTCAGCCGTCGGCGTTTGCTCTGGCATGTGTGACGATACAGCAGGATCAGATTGGGCAGCAGTGGTGGTCATGATGGTCAGCGTTCAGAGAAGAGGCGGGGGCTGGGCCCCCGCGAAAATGGCCGGCAACAGGCGTTGGGACGGCGCTTTCTGCCTGCTTAGCGCGGGCAGATTTCGTCGTTGCCGAAGAAATAGGTAATTTCACGCTCGGCGCTTTCCGGTGAATCAGAGCCATGGACAGCGTTAGCATCAATCGTTTCCGCAAAGTCAGCGCGAATGGTGCCGGGAGCGGCTTCTTTCGGGTTGGTGGCACCCATCAGTTCGCGATTTTTACTAATTGCATCATCACCTTCAAGTACCTGAACCACGACTGGACCAGACGTCATGAAGCCAACCAGATCCTTGAAGAAAGGGCGCTCTTTGTGTTCGGCATAGAAACCGCCGGCTTTTTCTTCAGAAAGGTGCAGCATTTTGGCAGCCACTACCTTGAGGCCAGCTTTTTCAAAGCGGGCAATGATATCGCCAATGGCGTTCTTGGCTACGGCGTCGGGCTTTATAATAGAAAGCGTGCGTTCAGTCGCCATGTGGATCTCCTGAAAAGGCTATAACAGAAATCACCGCCCTGGATGACCAGAGCGGCATGTAGAAATGATTGGCAGCCAGTACCCCCGAGCTGCGCGAGGCGATTATAGCGTTTCCCGCCGGTAATGAATACGGGCGAAGGGTGTTGGCGATCTAAACAGTAAAGCTTTCACCGCAGCCGCATTCATCCTTGATATTCGGGTTGTTGAAGCGGAAATAGCGGTTGAGTCCTTCGTTAACGAAGTCGACCTCGCTGCCATCGAGCATCTCCAGCGCTTCACGGTCGACAAATACTCTGGCGCCATGGGCCTCGAAGCTGACATCTGCAGCATCCGCTTCATCTGCAAAATCGAGGACATAGCTAAAGCCCGAGCAACCACTGGGCTTGACGGACACTTTAAGCCCCAGCCCTTTGCCGCGTTCATCAAGAACGTGGTGGATCTGTTCGGCTGCGGCGGGTGTGATGGTTAATGATGCCATGATGATCTCCTGAAAATATTAGCGTAAGCCTTCGACAGCGTGGTTCAACACGCGCAGGGTATGCGCAATGTCGTCCTGGGTGGTGTAACGCCCGAGGCTGAAACGCAGAGATGCCAATGCCAGTCTGCGCGGAATGCCTATCCCCGTCAGGACATAGGACGGATCCACGCTGGCTGAGTTACAGGCAGAGCCGGTGGATACCGCAATATCGCGTAGCGCCATCAGCAAGGGTTCTGCTTCGACGCCGTCAAACGCAACGTTGATAATATTGGGTACCGCATTGTCAACGGGTGAATTCAGAAAGACGCCACCAATCTGTTCCAGGCCGTCAAAAAACGTCTGCCTGAGGAGGGCGATGCGCTGCTGCTCTTCTCCACTCTGTTGCTGCGCGATCGCAAAAGCTTCTCCCATGGCGGCAACCTGATGCGTCGGTAAGGTGCCGGAGCGCATGCCGCGTTCATGCCCACCGCCGTGAATCAAGGCGTCGATACGCCATGAGGGATCCCGTTTGACATACAGGGCACCCACACCCTTGGGGCCATAGGCCTTGTGCCCGGAAAGTGACATCAGGTCTACTGACTGGGCAACGACATCCAGCTCGATGCGGCCAATGGCCTGAGCGGCATCGGTATGAAAGGCGGCACCGGACTGATGGGCAACGTCAGCAAGCGCCTTGATATCATTGATGCTGCCAAGCTCGTTATTGACCGCCATCAAGGAGACCAGAGCGGTATCATCGCGCATGGCCTCCTGCAGTTGTGTAGGCGTTATGCAGCCATCATTGCCCGGCCTGAGCCAGGTCACTTCTACGCCTTCGCGCTCCAGTGCCTTGGCGGTGTCCACTACGGCTTTATGTTCGATGATGGAAGTGACCAAATGGCGCCCACGTTCCCGATTGGCTCGCATGAAACCGGTAATGGCCAGGTTATCGGCTTCTGTTGCCCCGCTGGTCCAGACAATTTCTCTCGGGTCGGCGTTGATGGTATCAGCCACCTGGCGCCGCGCATGCTCCACCGCCTGCTCCGCCTGCCAGCCGGACATATGACTGCGCGAGGCCGGATTGGCAAACAGCTGATCAACCGTCAGATAGCGTTGCATCACGGCTGCCACGCGCTCGTCCACTGGAGTAGTGGCCGCGTAATCAAGATAAATGGGGCGGTTAGTCGTGGAAGACATGAAACACTCTGTGATGGGCGCGCTGTGATTATGGCGTTGAGGCAAAAATACCGGCATCCAGCCGAGCCTGTTGGCGAGACGCCACCTGTTGAACGTCATTGCGCTGCAACAGCTGTTCCAGCGTGACGTCATCAAGAAACTGGCGAATCTGACCGGACAGCTCACACCACAGGTGATGGGTCAGGCAGGTGTCACCTTGTTGGCAATCAGAGAGCCCCTGGCAGCGAGTGGCATCAACGGTTTCATCGACTGCATCAATCACCAGGGAAACACTGATCTCACTGGCCGGTTGTGCCAGCAGATAACCACCGCCAGGGCCGCGGACGCTCTTGACCAGGCCTGCACGCCTCAAACGGGCAAACAGTTGCTCAAGGTATGACAACGAAATCCCCTGACGTTGCGAAATATCGCCCAGGCTGGTGGGGCTGATGCCCGCGTTGATCGCCAGGTCAAGCATGGCGGTCACCGCATAGCGGCCTTTGGTCGTTAATCGCATGGCGACACCTTGGATAACAATAGTGATGCCATTATGGGAAAGCCCGACTGCTTTGGTCAACCTTTACTTGTGGGCGTCGTATGGGTGCCAGTAGCCTTGCCTTCTGTATCATGGATGTCAGTATCGCTAATGTGATGCGCTGGCTTGTCCTGAGTCGACTGTGGCGGACAGCCGCTATCGGCTTCTTCAAGCACGTCAGCGAAGTCTTCATCGCGCAGTTCTGGCAATTGACTTCCACGATAGCTGGCGTCCAGCTTCGAAAGCGTTGAGCACATCCGCTCGATCCGCTCATCCACCGCATGCATATGATCAAGCATGGCCTGCATGGAGCGCGCCACCGGGTCGGGCATGTCTTGGCTGACGCCATAGGCATCAAAGCCGAATTTCGCGTGAATAGCTTCCCGCCGTGCAGGGTCGATATCAAGTTCCTCTTCTACATCAGGGTCGGCGCGCTTGACGATCTTGCCGGGAATGCCGACGACGGTTGCGCCTGCCGGTACTTCCTTGGTAACGACGGCGTTAGAACCAATCTTGGCGCCTGCCCGGACGGTGAAGGGGCCCAGAATCTTGGCGCCAGCACCCACAATCACGCCATTTTCAAGGGTAGGGTGGCGTTTCCCTTTATTCCAGCTGGTTCCGCCCAGGGTCACCCCGTGGTAAAGCGTGACGTCATTACCGATGACCGCTGTTTCTCCAATCACCACGCCCATGCCATGGTCAATAAAAAAACGCCGCCCAATAGTGGCGCCAGGGTGAATCTCGACACCGGTCAGCCAGCGGGAAAACGTAGAAAGTGTTCTCGCCAGCCATTTGGCCTTCTTTTTCCACAGCCAGTGGTTCAGCCGATGCAGCAGCAGGGCATGCAGGCCCGGATAATTGGTAAGCACCTCCATGAAATTACGCGCCGCCGGGTCGCGGTCAAACACACTGTTGATATCTTCACGCAGGCGTTCAAACATGCGGTAGTCCTATCGTGGTTATCGATACATGTCATCGGCCAGGTCAAGCAGCGCGATGTCAGTCGTTAAGAAGGAGTTTAGAATAACTCGAATCTTCATGGTGAGGGCAGACATAGCGCGATTCAAGCCAGCTCAATCATGCGTCGACGATGTGTCCTGGGTGACCAGTCGCCTGGCCGTCTGCTTTTCGGTGGCGGTCAATATTCCGCGCAGTATATTGAGTTCTATCTGTTCTGGCCTTGCGCGCAGGTAGAGCCTGCGTAATCGTGCCATCAGCTGGCGCGGTTTTGCCGGGTCATGAAACTCGATGGCGACAAGGGTGCGTTCCAGGTGCTCAAAGTAGCGTTCCAGGTCAGCGTGAGAGGCCAGCGTATCCTCATGCAATGTTGAGGGTTCAGTCGCAGTGTGTGTTGAAAGCCAGGCGAGACGGCACTCGTAGGCAACCACCTGCACGGCAGCGGCAAGGTTGAGTGAGCTGAAATCAGCGTTGGTAGGGATGTGTATATGGGCATTGCAGCGCTGTAGTTCGGCGTTGGTCAGTCCGCTGTCTTCACGTCCGAACACCAGAGCGACGCGCGAAGCAGGCGGTTGGCATTCCGAGGGCAGGCGTTCTGCCAGTTCCCGTGGAGACACCATTGGCCAGGGCAGGGTGCGCGAGCGGGCGCTGGCACCCACGGTGAGGGTGCAGTCAGCCACGGCGTCTTCGAGCGTTGCATGCCGGGCAGCACTGTGCAGCAGATGGTCAGCACCAGAGGCACGTGAAATGCTCTCCTGGTGAATTACCTCGCAGCGCGGCGCGACCAGAGCGAGGTCGCTCAATCCCATATTGTGCATGGCGCGGGCAACGGCGCCGATATTGCCAGGATGGCTGGTACCGATAAGAACAATGCGCAGACGATCAAGCATAGTGGGATCCGCGTTAGGAACAGGTGAAGGAGATGGCGTTGATGAGCTGATAAACGGGGCTAGCGGTTATGACTCAAGAAAATGATAGGCCAGGTAAAATTCTAGCACGAATGACGGCCGATGCTATAAAGCGCATGGCGGGCTGAAGGGGGCTCTGTTAGAATGCGTGCACGCAACGGCAGAGCTTGCCGCCGTTGAGAATATTCGTTCTTTAACATTTCTGTTCTTTAGAGCTCTCCTTGAATCCCGTTTTCAAGGAGAGGCTGGAAGTTCGCATAAAGGCCCTCTCATGAATCCAATGGTTCAGTTTACCCTGCGTGCTGCGCGTAGCGCTGTCGAGCAATTTTTACGTATCCGTGAGCGCATCGAAAATGCTCACGATGAAGCCAACCTTGAGCGTTTGCTTGAAGAAGCTGCACGCAAAGCAGAAGCCACTATTGTTCAGCAACTTGAGCGTGGTTATCCGCAGCATGGCGTGGTAGGCCGCTATACTGACCATAGGGCCGGCGTGGATGAAGGGGCCGATGTCGTCTGGAAAATCGAGCCCATGCACGGGTTCTCCAACCTGGCAGTAGCGGGTAAAGGTTTTGCGCTATCGGTGGTGTGTCTGGTGAAAAACCGCCCGGAACATGCGGTCATCCTCGCCCCCTTTGCTGATGACGAATATATCGCCAGCCGAGGCCGCGGTGCCCAATACAACGGCAAGCGGATGCGGGTCAGCAAGCCCACGGCGGTGGCTGGAACACGCAGTGCAATGAGTCTTCCTGAAAGCTGGCTACGAGCGCGTCATTTACCTGCTTACCTGACGCTTACCCAGCAGCTGGCGCCGCAGCTGGAAACCCTGATGGCCACAGGCACTGGCTTGCTGGACATCTGTGAAGTGGCCACTGGTCGCGTTGATAGCGCCTTTGTGCTGGGTATTGAAGAACAGGATATGCAGGTTGGAACCCTGTTTCTCAAAGAGACCGGTGCATTAATCGGTGCGCCTGATGGTAAGCCGTCAATCAGTGCCGAAGGTGCCTTGATGGCAGCGGGCCCGCGCCTTTACAAGGCATTGATCAAGCAGTTGGCACCACATTTCTGAAACGCGGCTGATAACCGTCTGACAGGCTGGCGGCTTGTCTGGAAAGGTTCCTGTCACACCAGCCTGTCACGCGTAAAAACGCCCTGAGGAGTCTTACTCCGCAGGGCGTTTTTTTTAGCGCCTGATAGCTTGTCTCACTCGACATCAGGCATCAGGTCAAGCCTGTTCAAGGCAATTCCTCTTCCTCTTCTGTCTCCTTGCGCGCTGTTATCAGGTCTTCGCGCTTGAGTTTCAGGGGCAGCAGCAAGGCACCCGAAATGTAGATGGAGGAGAAGGTGCCAATCACCACGCCAATCAGCAGGGCCAGGGCAAAGTTCTCGATCATGTCGCCGCCCAACAGCAGCAGCGCCAGCAACACCAGCAAGGTGGTACCCGAGGTGGCCAATGTGCGTGAAAGCGTAGCGTTGATTGCTTCATTGAAAATGGCCGGCATGTCATCAATCTGCGACGTGCGAATGGCTTCACGTATGCGGTCATAGACCACAATAGTGTCGTTCAATGAATAGCCGATCACCGCCAGTATGGCGGCCAGAACGGTCAGGTCGAACTCGATGTTGAAAAGTGCAAAGAGGCCGATAACGATCGTTACGTCATGCAAGAGGGCCATCAGGGCGCCAACCGCAAATTTGTATTGAAAGCGAAAGGCCACATAGAGCATCACCACGCCAAGGGCGACGAGCATGCCCATGCCACTCTGGTCGCGCAGCTGATCGCCCACCTGGGCGCCAACAAATTCGGCGCGTACAAGATCCACGTCTGTACCGCTGTCTCTCAGTAAGCTGACCACCTGATCACCCACGTCGGGGTCGAACGCCTGCTGCAGACGAATCAGTACCTCGGTCGAGGCACCAAAGGTCTGTACGGCAACGTCGCGGAAACCCTGCTCTTCAAGCAGTTGGCGAATGGCGTCCAGCGACGGCGCATCGGCGTAACGAACTTCAATCAGGGTGCCGCCGGTAAAATCCAGTCCCAGGTTGAGCTGTAGAAAAAAGATCGCAATGATCGAGATCAACAGGGCTGCCGCTGACACAATAAAGGCCAGTTTGCGGCGTCCCATGAAGTCGATCTGCCTATCCATGATGGGTTTCATTATCACCTCTTGAAATCTGTGCCAAACGCTGCGATTAAATCCACAGCTTTTTAACGGGTTTGCCACCGTAGGTCAGGTTAACCATGGCACGTGTGACCAGCAGCGCGGTAAACAGTGAGGTCAGAATGCCGATGGACAGCGTTACGGCAAAGCCCTTGACCGGCCCGGTACCGATGGAAAACAGAATGATAGCGACCAGCAGGGTGGTGATATTGGCATCCACGATAGACGTGAAGGCGCGCTCATAACCCGCGTTGATTGCCTGTTGTACCGATAAGCCATTACGCAGCTCTTCACGTATACGTTCGAATATCAGCACGTTGGCATCCACGGCCATGCCGAGTGTCAGTACGATACCGGCAATGCCTGGCAGGGTCAGGGTGGCGCCCAGCATCGACATGACGGCCACCAGCAGGGTGAGGTTGAGTGCCAGTGCCACGTTGGCAAATACGCCAAACATCTTGTAACGCACCAGCATGAACAGCACCACCAACAGCAGCCCGATCTGTACGGAGAGGATGCCACGCTCGATATTTTCCTGACCAAGGCTTGGGCCAATCGTGCGTTCCTGGGCAAAGTAAATGGGGGCTGCCAATGAGCCTGAACGCAGCAGCAGTGCCAGGTCAGCCGCCTCATTGGCAGAGTCAAGCCCGGTAATCCGGAAATTGTTGCCCAGCGCGCTCTGGATGGTCGCCAGGCTGATCAGGCCGCGCTCAACGTAAGGCTCACGCTCCGTGGTTTCTTCACCGGTCTCCGGGTCAGTGACGGTGCGTTCTTCGCTTTTGTGCTCTATGAACAGCACCGCCATGTTGCGTCCGATATTAGTGCGCGTAGCACGATTCATCAGGGTGCCGCCGGTGCCATCCAGGTCGATGTTGACCTGGGGTCGGCCATTTTCATCAAAGCTATGATTGGCGCTGGATACCCGGTCGCCGCTAATGATGACATCGCGCATCAGGGTCGCCGTGCGGCTGGGGTCATTACGGAAAGTATGTTCCTCGGTTTCCCGGTCAGGAGTGTCCGAGCGGGCCTCCAGACGAAATTCCAGGTTGGCGGTGGCGCCGACAATCCGCTTGGCAGCCGTGGTGTCCTGAACGCCGGGCAACTCGACCACAATCTGGTTGGGCCCTTGACGCTGCACCAACGGCTCGGCAACTCCCAGCTCATTGACACGGTTGCGCAGGGTTGTCAGGTTCTGGTTGATGGCGTAATCCTGGATCTCGGTGACGGTTTGCTCGCTCATGGTCATGAGCAGGCGAGCGCCGCGTCCATCGCCTTCACTGGCGTATTCGAAGTCAGGGAATTCTCGGCTGATCAAGGTGCGTGCTTCAGCGCGGTCTTCCTCATTAACAAAGGCCAGGGAAAGCGTGCGACCGTCAATCTCGGTATCCCGGTAGCGAATGCGTTCATCGCGCAGCAGCTCACGCATGGCGCTGGCATTGACTTCAAGGCGCTGGGTGACGGCTGCGTCTATATCCACTTCAAGCAGGAAGTGGACACCACCGCGCAGGTCGAGCCCGAGCGTCATAGGCGAAGCTGATAAAGCGCGCAGCCAGCCAGGGGTAGCTTCTGCCAGATTAAGCGCGACGGTGGCATCTTCACTGAGCTGCTCGCTGACCAGGTCGCGGGCGGCTAACTGGTCACTGCTGTTACGCAGGCGGATCAGCCATTGGTTACCGTTGGCTTCGGTCGATTTTACGCGGATATCGTTGTCGGTAAGCGAGGCTTCAATGCGTTCGATATCGTCCTGATTAAGAGTGCTGTCAGCCTGGCGAGTGCTGATCTGGACGGCGGGATCTTCAGGAAACAGGTTGGGAAGCGAATAAATAAGGCCGGCCACTAGAATGACCAATATCAGAAGATACTTCCACAGGGGGTAACGGTTGAGCATGCAAGCCCTGCCTTCAGTGTCAAACGGAATGCCGTGCATTACCTGGGCAACGCACGGCATGGTTCATCATCTTTGTGACCCTCTCACCTCTGCCGGGGTGGCTGGCACCTTTCCGGCAGGGGCAAAGGGAAGATCAGATGGACTTGATGGTTCCCTTGGGCAACACGGCGGCAATGGCATTCTTTTGCACATTGACCTCGGTGCCTTCAGAAACTTCCAGGGTAACGAACTCATCACTCACCTTGGTGATACGCCCCACCAGACCGCCGCCGATGACGATCTCATCACCTTTGTCGATGCTGTTGATCAGCTGTTTATGCTGCTTGGCGCGTTTTGCCTGGGGGCGCCAAAGCAGGAAATAGAAAATCAGCACAAAGCCGACCAGCATGACGATCTGGGCAATACCGCCGCCGGCGGCTGCTTCCTGAGCGTGGGCTGGGGAGATAAAGAAATCCAGCATGAATGCAACTCCTGAGTTGATTAATCACGGTGAGTAGGAAAGTGCCGGTACAGTACGCCACACGCGCACTGCACCTTAATTCGGGTTGGGGGGCACTGGTAAGCCGCGTTCAGCGTAAAAATGCTCCACAAAGGTCGTCAATGTACCCGCTTCGATAGCCGCGCGCAAATCCGCCATGACGCGCTGATAATAACGCAAATTATGAACGGTATTGAGCATGGAACCCAGCATTTCGTTGCAGCGATCCAGATGATGCAGGTAACCACGCGAAAAGTGCTGGCAGGTATGGCAATCGCAGCCCGCTTCAAGCGGCCCGGTCGCAAAGCGATGCTTGGCGTTGCGGATCTTGACCGTACCATGACGGGTAAACAGATGGCCGTTGCGGGCATTGCGGGTGGGCATCACGCAGTCAAACATATCAACCCCGCGCCGCACGCCTTCTACCAGGTCTTCCGGCTTGCCGACGCCCATCAGGTAGCGGGGTTTGTCATCCGGCATCCAGTCCGGCAGGTAATCAAGCACCTTGATCATTTCGTCCTTGGGTTCGCCGACCGACAGCCCACCGATTGCCAGACCATCAAAGCCGATGTCCATCAGGCCTTTCAGGGAGCGCTCGCGCAGTTCAGGGTGCATGCCGCCCTGAATAATTCCGAACAATGCCGAAGGCGAGTCGCCATGGGCATCACGCGAACGCCTGGCCCAGCGCAGCGACAGTTGCATGGACGTTTCAGCTTCCTCAAAGGTGGCCGGATAAGGGGTGCATTCATCGAAAATCATCACCACATCCGACCCCAGTGAGCGTTGCACGGCCATGGACTCTTCCGGCCCCATAAAGACCTTGGCACCATCGACCGGCGAACGAAAGTGGACGCCCTGCTCGGTGATCTTGCGCATTTCACCCAGCGAGAACACCTGAAAGCCACCGGAGTCGGTCAGGATAGGCCTGTCCCACTGAGCAAAATCATGCAGGTCACCATGCGCTTCAATGACATCAGTGCCAGGGCGCAGCCAAAGGTGAAAGGTATTGCCGAGAATGATCTCTGCGCCAATCTGTTTGACTGATTCAGGTGTCATGCCTTTGACGGTACCGTAGGTGCCCACGGGCATAAAGGCGGGGGTTTCTACGCTGCCACGCGGGAAGTGGAGGCGGCCGCGACGAGCACGACCGTCGCGGGCGAGGCGCTCAAAGCGCATAAAGCATTCATTTCGCATCAGGTAACTCGTCAAAGTCTCGGTAAAGGCGATAAGCCTGAGGGATCAGCGCGTCAACAGCATGGCATCGCCGTAGCTGAAAAAAGCGTAGCGCTCTTCTACAGCAACCCGGTATGCCCGCATGATGGTGTCATAACCGGCAAAGGCCGAAACCAGCATCATCAAGGTGGATTCAGGTAAATGAAAGTTGGTGATCAGGGCATCAACGCAATGCCATTGATAGCCGGGATAGATAAAGATATCGGTATCGCCGGTAAGGGGGGCGATGCTGCCGTCTGCTGTCTGGGCGCAGGCACTTTCCAGACAGCGCACGCTGGTAGTGCCAACGGCAATCACCCGCTTGCCTGCTGTCTGGGCGTCGCGAACCTGCTGGCAGGTGGCTTCAGAGACATCGACCCACTCGCTGTGCATAGGGTGCTCGCGAATATCCTCAACCCTCACGGGCTGGAAGGTGCCAGCGCCAACGTGCAGGGTGACAAAGGCGCTCTGAATGCCTTTCTCAGCCAGGGCGTCGAGCAGAGGCTGGTCAAAATGCAGCCCCGCTGTGGGGGCAGCAACCGCGCCATCACGGCGCGCGTAAACGGTTTGGTAACGCTCGCGGTCACTCAGCTCATCCTCGCGGTCAATATAGGGCGGCAACGGCATATGGCCGTGCTCTTCCAACAGCGCGATCATGGGTGTCTCACCGAGAAAGCGCAGCTCAAAAAGGGCGTCGCGACGCCCCTCAACCACGGCAGGAATATCGCCTTCGAAGATCAGTTCGGTCCCCGGCTTGGGAGATTTACTGGAACGCAGATGGGCCAGGCCACGGTAGGCATCCAGCGGGCGTTCAAGCAGCATTTCGACCTTGCCGCCGCTGGCTTTCTGGCCGTGTAAGCGTGCCGGGATGACTCGGGTGTCGTTGAATACCAGCAGGTCGCCAGGCTCAAGAATGTCCAACAGATCGGTAAAACGGCGGTGCGCTAAATGGCCATTCTGAGCGTCTACATGCAACAGGCGACAGTCGCTGCGCTGCTCGGAAGGGTAGCGGGCAATCAACTCTTCAGGAAGCTCGTAGAAAAAATCGGCACGCTGCATGACGAAGCTCTTTCAATGAAAACAGGGCGCACAGGATAGCGCTTTCGCTTGATAAAGTCAGGCGGGAAAGTAAGGGTCGTCAGTAAAAGTCAGTTTATGCGATTGACCCGCAAGGAAGATAACGTATAATGCGCCTCGTTGCCGGTGTGGCGGAATTGGTAGACGCAGCGGATTCAAAATCCGCCGCCTTTACGGGTGTGCCAGTTCGAGTCTGGCCACCGGCACCACACAAACTGTAGTGTGTCTATATATCATCTACAGACGAATCTGAAAGCCTGGCGTTCCTCGCCAGGCTTTTTTGCGTTTGCAGGATTTGCATATTATTGGTTTCTGAAAGCCCCGCCGGTATTTCTGATAAGCAGGAAGCGGATAATTTACGATATTCTTCCAGGAGTAAGAGCTATGACACCCACAAACAATGTCGTTTTGCGTCACGATACCAACACACGTATGAGCCGTGCCGTCATTCATAACGGTGTCGCCTATCTATGCGGCCAGGTGGCAGGGCCGGACGCACGCGAAGGGGATATTACCGAGCAGACACAAAGCATGCTGGCGCGGCTGGATGCGCTGCTCAAGGAAATTGGTTCCAGCCGTAAGCAGCTTCTTAGTGCGACCGTTTACCTGAAAGACGGTAATGAGGTTGCCGCCATGAACGCTGTCTGGGACGCCTGGGTGCCAGACGGCTATGCGCCAGCCCGTACCTGTGTCTGCGCGCCGCTACCGGCGGATGAACTCAAGGTGGAAATTACCGTGACAACGGCGGTCAACGCCTGACACCCTCAGTTAATCAGCCACCTGGTTTCCTGACCGGGAAGCGGGTGTCGCGCAGGCTGTCCTTGATTTTCTTCAGATGGGGCAGAAAATCTTCACCGCGACGCAGGGTGACCCCGGTTGCCAGGGCATCAAGCAGGGTCAGCTGGATCATTCTTGAGGTCATGGGCAGGTAGTGGTCGGTATCTTCCGGGGTCGCGATTTCCAGGGTGGCGGTGCATTCATTGGTCAGCGGTGAAGCAGGGGCGGTAATGCCCAGCACCACGGCGCCGGCTTCTCGTGCGACCCGGGCAATATCGACCAGTTCACGGGTGCGCCCGGTGTAGGAAATCACCACCACCACATCACCGGTATGACAGGCAGCCGCCACCATACGCTGCATCAGCACATCCACATAGGCCACCACCGGCAGGTTGAAACGGAAGAACTTGTGCTGGGCATCCTGAGCCACGGCGCCTGATGCCCCCAAGCCAAAAAAGTGAATCTGTTTGGCTTGAGTAAGGTAATCGACCATACGCTCGACGGCTTGCATATCGACCGCGCGGCGCGCTTCGTCCAGAGCCGCAATAGTGGCGTCAAAAATCTTGTCGGTATACTGGCTGGCAGAATCGTCCGGTTCCACCGCACGGGTAACATACGGCGTTCCGCCTGCCAGGCTCTGGGCCAGTTTGATCTTGAAATCAGGAAACCCCTTGGCCCCAAAGTTGCGGCAAAACCGGTTGACGGTGGGCTCACTGACGCTGGCCGCCTGGGCAAGGCTTGCGATGCTCAGGCTGGTGGCGGAGGCCGGGTCTTCAAGAATTACATTGGCGACCTTACGCTCGGAGCGATTCAGTTCTTCCAGACGTTGGCGTAAGCGCTCAATCAGGTCGTGAGCCATTCAGTGTGTCTCCGTTAGAGGTAGAGGTTGGTGTCCAGTGCGCGCACCATCGCGCGAATGTTTCAGCAGGCCGTGGTCAGGCATAATGATAGCCTTGGCCGATTCTGCAGCCAATGGCACTTAACGGGTGTGTCCCGTCAGCGATTTCAATGCCTTCAGCAACGACGCCTCACCCTGGCCCCTTGGCCAAGGGGGCGGCATCTGAAAGGCGGTTATCTGTCTTGACAGACTATCAGCATTTTAACCCGACCGCAGGCTCGGTGCAGGGCTCTTGGGACATTCTGGCGCTAGCGCTGCTTTTCCTGTGCAAGGTGTCATGTTGAATCGTTCAGCAAAGTAATAAATGCTTGTGAGCATCAATAGTTTTGCTGTTGTTATAAGCTGTAGAAGTCTTGTCAAAAGGGGCGCAAGCGGCGACGATGAAAAGGAATGACGTTTTTCACCGATGCTGATGGCATCATTTCATCCGACTATGGCGCGATTCTGGCGGAGGCAATCTATGTCACAAGGCAGCAAGCCACCGATGTCGACATTCACCCGGCCAGCTGCGGGTTCATCAGCCGACGACTTGTCTGGCGCTTCCTTGGCCAGTATTGATGAGGTAGATGCCAGTCAATGGGATAGTCTGGTAGATGCAGATCACCCCTTTCTTCGTCATGCCTATCTGCAGGCGTTGGAAGCCAGCGGTTCGGTGTGTGAAAAGACCGGCTGGGTACCCGCGCATCTGGCTGTCTGGCGAGGCAGGACGCTTGTCGGCGCGATGCCTTTTTATCGTAAATATCACTCCTACGGTGAGTACGTCTTTGACTGGGCGTGGGCGGATGCCCTCGAGCGCGCCGGCGGACGTTATTACCCCAAGGCATTGAGCGCCATTCCCTATACGCCAGTGCCCGGGCAGCGCATTCTGGTGGCTTCAGGGTTGGCGGTTGAAACCGTTGTCGAGGTGCTTGCCGGTGAGCTGAAACGCATTTGTGATGATGAGGCGCTTTCCAGCTGGCACTTTCTGTTTGGTAGCGAGACTGATGTCAGCGCCTGGCAGCGCCAGTGGCCAGCGTTGATGGCTCGCGAGGGCGTTCAGTTTCAGTGGCGTGACAAGGGTTTCGAGGATTTTGAGGGTTTTCTGGCGGCCATGACCTCCAAGCGGCGCAAGATGATCAAGCGCGAGCGACGTCTGGTCGCCGATCAGGGGCTTACCCTGCAGCGTCTGGAAGGCGAGGCGATTACGTCACAAGCCCTGATACATTTCTACCGATGCTATTCG
Source organism: Halomonas sp. BLK-85 (assembly GCF_044792155.1). NCBI lineage: Bacteria > Pseudomonadati > Pseudomonadota > Gammaproteobacteria > Oceanospirillales > Halomonadaceae > Halomonas > Halomonas sp. BLK-85. The sequence continues at coordinate 2,426,265 of NZ_CP087731.1, read as the reverse complement.
ATTACCTACCACGAGCGGGGTCGCCCACCCTACCTCAACCTGGACTTTTTCCAACGCCTGCGTAATGCCATGCCTGATGCCCTTGTGCTGGTGCAGGCCCACCTGGAAGGCAGGCCAGTCGCCGCTGCCCTTTATCTGAAAGGTAATAAGAGCCTGTATGGGCGCTATTGGGGGAGTGAAGTCGTCGCGGACTGCCTGCACTTCGAGGCATGTTACTACCAGGGTATCGAGTACTGCCTGGAGCATGGCCTGACGCTGTTTGACCCAGGTACTCAGGGCGAGCACAAGCTGGTGCGAGGGTTTCATCCCCAGCGGCTGTGTTCGCTGCATTATGTCGCGCACCCGGGTCTTGAAGCCGGTGTAGCGCAGTTCTGCCGGGAAGAAGCCCAGCATGTCAAGGCATACCGCCGGGCGGCACTGGACGCTTTACCATTCAAAGTGCCTGAATGATGGTGCACCTGAGAAGCCTGCTGAAATGGGCGGCGACTCGCCGATGATCCTGCTTGGTGGCATAATGCTGTGCATCACGCAAACGTATCGTTGTATGAAGACAATCTTCTAGTCGTGCAGTTGATAATCAGGTGAATGGCATTATGCACAGGGGTCAAAAGGGAGACACAGGGAGCGAGCGTTGGCCAGCCCGGAAATGGTTGGTTGTGGCACTCCTGGTGGTGTTCGCACTGCTTCAATATCAACTCTGGTGGGGGACCGGCGGTTGGTATGATCTTAAAAAGGTTGAGCAGCGGGTCGCCGATCAGGACGCCTTCAATGCGCCGCTAAGGGACCGCAATGCCCGGCTGAGCGCCGAAATTGCGGATCTTAAAACCGGCCTGGATGCCATTGAGGAACGCGCGCGCAGTGATACGGGTATGGTGCGCTCCGATGAGCAGTTTTTCTGGGTGCCGGGTGTGACGCTGGATGACTTTCCACAGATGAGGAACCCTGAGTGAGCGAGATCACCTGGCTAGTGGTGCCTGCCGCTGGCCAAGGCAAACGCATGGGCGCAGAAATCCCGAAACAGTACCTTGATCTGCAGGGAATGCCGATTATGGCCTTGACCCTGCATCGCCTGTACGCGGCACTGCCGGATGCCCGGCTGGTGCTTTGCCTGGATGACCAGGACCAGTGGTTTTCACCAGGCTGGGTACCCTTTGAGCGCTGGCAGCGCGTGTCGGGCGGCACAGAGCGTATGGATAGCGTGCTTAACGCCCTGCAGACATTGAATGCCGCTGAAGATGACCTGGTGCTGGTGCATGATGTGGCCAGGCCCTGCATAGCAGTGGAAGACCTTAAAGCCGTAGAGAAAGCGGCGCGTGAAAATGTCAGTGGTGCCTTGCTTGCCATGCCAGTGGCGGACACCATGAAGCGTGCCGCGGCCTCAGGCAGCATTGCCCATACCGAGTCGCGTGAAGGCCTTTGGCATGCGCTGACGCCCCAAGGGTTTCGCTATGGGCCGCTGCGTCGCGCTCTGGAGCATGCGCGGGCGCATGCAAGCCAGGTAACTGATGAAGCGTCGGCGCTTGAAGCCATGGGCGAGTCTCCCCAGCTGATTAGCGGCAGGCGCGATAACATCAAGGTCACTCACCCGGATGACCTGGCCCTGGCAAGCGCCATTCTGAATGCTCAAAAGCATGCATATATTTAAAAAAATGACCCTCATTTCAACGTATTCAGGAGACTGTCATGCGCATCGGCCACGGCTTTGATGTTCATCGTTTTGGGCCGGGAGATTACCTGGTCGTTGGCGGGTTGAAGCTGCCGTTTGGCGCGGGATTTGTTGCCCATTCAGACGGTGACGTACTCCTGCATGCCATTGCGGATGCCCTCTTGGGTGCCTGCGCGCTTGGTGATATTGGTCATCATTTCCCCGATACTGATCCCGCCTATCAGGGGGCGGATAGCAGGATTCTGTTGCGCAGGGTCAATGCACTGGTTCGCCAGGCGGGCTGGCGGCTGGGCAATCTGGATGCCACCCTGATGGCTCAGGCGCCCAAGATGGCGCCCCATATCCACGCCATGCGGTCGGTCATTGCAGAAGATCTTGACGTCGGGCTGGATCAGGTCAGTGTCAAGGCCACCACAACCGAGCGCCTGGGGTTTACCGGGCGGGGTGAAGGCATGGCAGCAGAAGCCGTGGTGCTGTTGCTGCCCCGGAGCGTTGAATGACCGCTCTTCCTGTGTGGCCACGCTGTCTGGACGCTACCTTTGGGGCTCCCAGGCCTGCCGGTTTTCGTCTCTCACCCGAAGATTTCAGGGTCGATGAACAGCTTGATTTCAAACCTGAAGGGCAGGGCGAGCATCTCTGGTTGCGTATCGAGAAACGCAATCAGAGTACTCTGGAAGCGGCCAGACAGCTTGCCCGGTTGTGTAATGTTTCGCCCAGAGCGGTTGGCTATTCCGGTATGAAGGATCGTGTGGCGGTGACGCGTCAGTGGCTGAGCGTTCAACTGCCTGGCCGCAATGCACCGGACGATCTGGCCGCACAGTTGGCCACCCTGGGTATCACTGTGCTGGAGCAGGCGCGCCATCCGCGTAAGCTCAAGCGCGGCGTTCATCGTACCAATCGCTTTATCCTGCGCCTGCAGGGCGAGGCCGTTGAGCAGGATGACTTTCAGGCCCGCTGGGAAAGGCTCTGCCGTGAAGGCGTACCCAATTACTTTGGGCCGCAACGTTTTGGCACCCATGGGCAAAATCTTCAGCGTGCTGAAGCCCTGTTGGCGCGGGGTTGGCGCAAGCGAGATGATCGCCAGGGCATGCTGCTGTCCTGCGCAAGAAGCTTTCTGTTCAACGAACTGCTGGGTCAGCGGGTGGCCAGAGGTGATTGGCAGTCGCTCCTTGAGGGCGAAACGGTCATGCTTGAGGGAACCCATAGTCTTTTTCGGGTTGATCAGCTGGACACCACCCTTGTTGAACGGGCCGCAAAACGTGACATTCACCCCACTGGACTGCTTTGGGGGGCTGATTTCGACGCCGATGATTCAGCGGCGCAGCAACTGGAAGCCGCCCTCGCCGAACAACATCCTGTTTTGACGAACGGCCTTGCCCAAAGTGGTGTCAAGTCAGCAAGACGCGCACTGCGCGTATGTCTTGATACGCCAGTACTGGAACGCGGCCAGCGCAATGACGAGGCGGTGATAAGTTTTTCCTTGCCCAGGGGGGCGTTTGCTACCGCGGTGTTGAGTGAGTTGATCACCCAGCCAACAAATGCTGATACGCTAGCAAGTCCTAAAAATATTTAATCAGGAGGAAACCCATGCGGCGACTGCTGCTTTCCAATGATGATGGTGTTCACGCCCCGGGGCTTCGCGCCTTGCACGATGCACTGACATCGCATGCCAATTTACGTGTTGTGGCACCGGATCGTGATCGCAGCGGTGCTAGTAATTCTCTGACGCTCTCGCGCCCGCTCCTGCTCAGCGCCCTGGATAGCGGTTTTTACAGCGTGGATGGCACGCCGGCCGACTGCGTCTATCTGGGCGTCAATGGCGTTTGGGATGAAAAACCCGACCTGGTGATTTCGGGGATCAACCATGGCAGCAATCTGGGCGATGATGTGCTCTATTCCGGCACAGTCGCGGCCGCGATGGAAGGGCGCAATCTGGGGATGTCGGCAATTGCCATGTCGCTGTGTGGCGAGCGTCACTTTGCCACAGCGGCCCGTGTTGCATCGACACTGGTGGGTGCTGCGGATCAGCTGTCCCTCCCGCCGCGTACGCTTCTCAATGTCAACGTGCCCGACTTGCCCTGGAGCGAGATTCGTGGCGTCAGGGTTACCCGCATGGGGTACCGCGGCCCGGCCGAAAAACCGTTGGCGATGCAGGACCCGCGGGGACGAACCCGTTATTGGATTGCTGCCGTTGGGGCCAACGCTGACGACGGTGATGATACAGACTTTGCAGCTGTTGAGGCCGGTTTTGTCTCGATTACTCCCCTGCAGACCGACCTTACACGCCACACGGCATGCAGTGACGTACAGGACTGGTTGGATGCCTTTACAGCCTGATATATCACCCATTGAAATGCGTGGCCGCGGGATGACGTCCCAGCGCACACGCGACCGTATGGTCAAGCGTCTGACGCGCCAGGGGATTAACGATGAGCGGGTGCTCAACGTTATGGCCCGCGCGCCTCGCCACCTCTTTGTTGACGAGGCCCTGGCCCATAATGCCTACGAGGATGCGTCCTTGCCTATCGGGTTTGGTCAGACCCTGTCCCAACCCCTGACCGTGGCCCGAATGACAGAGCTCACGCTGCGCGAAGCGCCAAAGCGAGTGCTGGAGCTGGGCACCGGTTCCGGTTATCAGACACTTGTGCTGTCCAGCCTGGTAGATGAACTTTACTCGCTGGAAAGAATCCAGATACTCCACGAACGCGCCGCCCAACGCCTGGCGCGACTGAAGGTGTCGGCCAGGCTTGCCGTGGCCGATGGTAACCACGGTTGGCCAGACGCTGCCCCTTTTGATGTCATCCTGCTAACTGCCTGTGCCCGGACCGTATCAAGCGAGCTGCTGGAACAGCTGCGTGATGGCGGTGTACTGATTGCGCCGCTTGAAGATAGTGGCGGCCGTCAGTGGTTAACCCAGGTACGCCGCGTTGGCAGTGTGTACGAGAAACGTCGACTAGAGCCGGTTCGGTTTGTCCCGCTACTGCAAGGAGTCGTGAATTGAAGGGCAAAAGGTTAGCTATTTTTCTGAAAGGGGTCGGCATGGGCGCTGCTGATGCAGTGCCCGGTGTGTCCGGTGGCACCATTGCCTTCGTTACCGGCATCTATGAAGAGTTGATCCAGACGGTCCGCCAGTTTGGCCCAGGTGCCTGGGAAGCCTGGCGCCAGGGGGGCATCAAGCACCTTTACGCGCATCTTAACCTGACGTTTTTATTGCCTTTGCTGGTGGGTGTGGCGGCAAGCCTGGTCAGTGTTGCACATCTGGCACTTTGGCTGATGGAGGCTCACCCCCTGCTGTTGGACGGCTTCTTCTTCGGTCTGGTGGCGGCCTCGGCACTGGTGGTGCATAACGCCATGAAAAGCTGGAAGTTCTGGTACCTTTTGCCATTGGTGGCTGGCTTATTGCTGGCCAAGACCCTGCCTGGACTAATGCCGACGGTGCTGCTTCTGGGTAACGAAAATATGGTTGTTGTAGTGGCGGGCGCGATTGCCATCAGTGCCATGCTTCTGCCAGGCGTTTCCGGCAGTTTCCTGCTTCTGACCATGGGACTCTACGGGACCATCATGCAGGCGATTCGTGGTTTTGATCTGGCAGTTATCGGATTGTTTGGCCTTGGCTGCCTGATCGGGTTGGCTTTGTTTTCACGCCTTTTGGTCTGGTTGTTCAAACGCCAGCACGATGCCACTATGCAACTGCTATTGGGTTTTATTATTGGATCCTTGCCGGTCTTATGGCCTTGGAGAGAGCTTGTTGGCTATCAGCTGGGCCCGGACGGCCAGATCATCCCTCTGGCTTTCCGCTATCTGATGCCCAGCGAGTATGCTGTCTTGATTGGCGACTCGGCACAGTTTGGAACTGTCGCTCTATTGATGCTATTAGGCGCTATGCTGGTCGTTGGCTTGAATTATCACGCAAACAAGGCACCGTCTTCATTTTCAAGCGATCCATCAGGCGCTAACAAGGAGTAGTCACCTCAATGCGTAAAATGTTTCTTTTATCGGCGCTTGCCCTGGCTGTTGCCGGTTGTGCAAATTACCAGGGAAACCCGCAAGTGCGTGATATTGGCGAGGTAAAGCGTAACCTTGAGGCCGGCGGTCAGTACAGGGTGGAGCAAGGGGATACTCTCTATGGTATTGCCTGGCAGCAAGGCCTGGATTATCGCGAGTTGGCAGCTCTCAATGACATTGAGCCACCCTATAATATCTATCCTGGCCAGCAGCTTGCGCTGCAGTCGTCAGGCGCAGGCGTTGACCCGGAAGCAGCGAAGGCATCGCAGTCTGCGTCGCCCGATGATGGTGATACGGCTGATACCGCCGGTGCAGTGGCGACAGGCCTTGGCGAAACGCCTGTGCAGGCGGCCGCCAGCGTTCAGGAAGTGGACTGGTTGCTGCCGGATGACGCCGCAACCGAGGCATCCCGTCAGAATGACAAGGCGAGTGATAAACAAGCTGAAACACAGGAGCCAGAGCCGCTAGAGACTGAGTCACAAGCATCGCAAACAGACGCACCTGAAAGGCAAAAGCCAGAAGAGAAAGAGGAGCCAGAGACTCAGTCTGAACCTGAAACCGAAACCGAAACGCAGGCGGATGCCGCACCCAGCCAGACGGCGTCAGTAGATCGCAGCGACCGGACGTATACGCCAGCAGAGACTATTGAATGGCAGTGGCCAGCAGAAGGTGATGTTGTTGGGACTTTTGGTGAAGGCGGAAGCACTACTGCCGGGATTGATATCGCAGGACAAAAGGGGCAATCTGTAATGGCAGCTGGGCCTGGTGTTGTCGTGTATGCGGGCAGCGGTGTGCGAGGTTATGGCAACCTTATATTGATCAAGCACAACGATGAGTATCTATCTGCCTACGCTCACAATGACACGCTGCGAGTAAAGGAAAATGATGTGATTGAAGGCGGGGAAGTTATTGCCACCATGGGAAACAGTAGCTCTGACGAAGGGGTAAGGCTGCATTTTGAAATACGAAAGGACGGTAAGCCGGAAGATCCTTTGACGTATTTACCAGGGCGGTAATCATTCTGTCAGCATGCTGAGTGCATCATTCAGGCCTGGCCCGGTGCTCATATCGGGCCTAAAGCTTGGTTCACAGGGTACATACTAATAATTGCGACTATAAAACCAGCCTCTAGCGTTTCGTGCGTCAAGCAGAAGTTTGCATCTTCGGGATATCAACGCTCATATCTGAAATGATAGGCCCGGTGGCATAAACATGGTGAGATGATGGGGGAAAGCGATGAGCATGCTGGAACAGGATCTTCAGGATATAGACCTGAATGCCGTGGAAGAAGCCCTGGGTGAGGCGGATGAAGAGACGGTTGCTGCCGAGGAAAATGCCTTCGAGAAAGCCCTGGGGCGGGAGGGTAAAGCGCCTCGTCAAAGCCTGGATGCGACCCAGATCTATCTCAATGAAATCGGCTTTTCGCCGTTACTGACACCGGAAGAAGAGGTTTATTACGGCCGTCTGGCACGCAAGGGAGACCCGCTTGGCCGTTCACGGATGATCGAGTCCAATCTGCGTCTTGTGGTCAAGATTGCGCGGCGCTACCTGAACCGCGGTCTGACGCTGCTGGATCTGATCGAAGAGGGCAACCTGGGGTTGATTCGGGCCGTCGAGAAATTCGACCCTGAACGTGGTTTTCGTTTCTCGACCTATGCCACCTGGTGGATCCGCCAAACCATTGAACGGGCCCTGATGAATCAGACGCGCACCATTCGTCTGCCGATTCATGTTGTCAAAGAACTCAATATCTATCTGCGCGCTGCGCGCGAGCTGACTCAGAAGCTGGATCACGAGGCGACGCCGGAAGAAATCGCTGAGCACCTGGATAAACCGGTGGAGAGCGTCAAGAAGATGCTGGGTCTGAACGAGCGGGTTTCCTCGGTGGACTACCCCATGGGCGGTGATAGTGATAAACCCCTGCTGGATACGTTGACCGATGATGAAGATCATGGGCCTGAAGCGCTATTGGTTGATGGGGATGTAAAAGCCCATGTGGATCATTGGCTGAGTGACTTGAGCGAAAAGCAGTGTGAGGTGGTGGTTCGGCGTTTCGGGCTGCGGGGGCATGAAGCAGCGACGCTTGAAGATGTTGGTGCGGAAATCGGCTTGACGCGTGAGCGCGTTCGCCAGATCCAGGTAGAGGCACTCAAGAAATTGCGCCGCTCGCTGGAAAAGCAGGGCCTATCGCTGGATGCTATTTTCGAAAGTTGATCGTGATCCAGGCCTGACGTTTTGCAGGGTTCAAAAGACTGCCTGTTACTCGCCGCCATGCGGGTACGGGTGTGTATAATGGTTTTCCAGGTTCAAATCGAGAGCCGTCACGCCATTGGCCCGGCTTGCCCCTGATACTGTTAAAATCCTGTTGTGAGCAAGCGTATGCGCCCCCTAGTGGCTGAAATCGACCTTGGTGCCCTGCGTCATAATTACCGTCTGGCCCGTGAGTGCGCACCGCACAGCCAATCAGTGGCTGTCATCAAGGCGGATGCTTACGGCCATGGTGCCATTGAATGTGCCCGTGCGCTTGAAGGTTTGGCACCGGCCTTTGCCGTGGCCAGTACCGAAGAAGCACTTGTCCTGCGTCACGCAGGCATTCAGTCGCCGATCGTACTACTTGAAGGTATCTTCGAGGTCTCGGAGCTGGCGCTGGTGGATGAACATCGCCTATGGATGGCGGTGCATACCGACTGGCAGCTGGACGCACTGCTGGCATTTAAACCGCGCCAGCCAATTCCGGTATGGCTGAAAGTCGATTCGGGTATGCACCGCCTGGGGTTTTCCCCACCACGTGCCGAGCAGATATGGCAGACACTTTCACAGGCTCCTCAGGTGACAGCGTTGCACCTGATGAGCCATTTTGCCACTGCTGATGCTGAAGATACTGACTACCTGCAATACCAGATGACAATGCTGCAGGCGCTGGCAGCGCGTCTGGATGCGCCTATGTGTCTGGCCAACTCGCCGGCTACCCTGGCCCATCCTGTTGCCCACGGCCACTGGAATCGGCCCGGCGTCATGCTGTATGGCAGTGACCCGCTGGAAGTGGCCAACGCCACGTCGCGCCAGTTGGCTCCGGTGATGACATTACGTTCGGAAGTGATGGCGATCCGCGAGCTGGAAGCAGGCGAGCCGGTAGGGTATGGCGGTCGTTGGCGAGCGCCAGGGCGTGCGAAAGTGGCTGTGGTGGCGGCCGGTTATGGTGATGGCTACGATCGTCATGCCATTGACGGCACCCCAGTGCTGGTGAATGGCCAGCCTGCCAGGATTGCAGGCAAGGTCTCCATGGATATGCTGACCGTGGATGTCACCCATGTACCTGATACGCGAATCGGCAGTGAAGTGGTGCTGTGGGGGCGGGCGGCCAATGGAGCGGTATTGCCGGTTGATCATGTCGCCCGCTATTGCGACACCATCAGCTATACACTGCTGACCGGTGTCCTGCCGCGCGTGCCGCGTCGCTACCACCCTTGTCCGCCTTCTTCACCCACTGCAATGTAATCAGTCATGGCCAAATCTGCTTTCTCACCTGCCTATTTTCATCCCCGCTACTGGCTCACCTGGTTGGCGATAGGTGCCATGTATACGGCGGCCTGGTTACCATGGCCGATGAAAATCGGGTGTGGCAAGGCCATTGGTCGCCTGGCCTGGCGGTTGGCGAAACGTCGCCGACGGATCACCGAAACCAATATCGCTTTGTGCTTTCCTGATAAGACGGCCGTTGAGCAGGCAACGCTGGTTAAGGAGACGTTTCTTGCTAACGGCATTGGTTTGATCGAGACGGCCACTGCCTGGTGTCGGAATGCGGAAGACCTGCGCCATCGAGTGAGCCGAATCAACCAGGATCATCTTTCCAGAGCGCTGGTACACAAGCGTGGTGTCCTGGTGATTGGCATCCACTTTTCGACGCTGGACCTGGGGGGCGCCCTGCATTCGCTGTTTTACCCAGCGGATGTGGTTTATCGGCCGCATAACAACCCGCTGTTTGATCATTTCATGACCCGAGCACGTTCGCGTACCTTTGGCCGTACCATCGACCGCCATGATCTGCGTGGTGTGGTGCGTCATCTTAAAGCCGGGCGTATCGTATGGTATTCGCCGGACCAGGATTTCGGGCGTGATGTCAGCGTATTCGCACCTTTCTTTGGCCAGCAGGCCGCGACCATCAAACTGACCGCCAAGATTGCCCGTATGACCGGTGCGCCGGTAGTGCCAATGATGTTCCACCGCAACCCGGATAACCGCTCCTATACCATCGAGTGGCTTCCCGCGCTGGAAAATTTTCCCAGCGGTGATGAAGTGGCTGATGCTTCTCGCATCAATACCATCATTGAGCAGGCAATTCTTAAGCACCCTGAGCAGTATCTGTGGCTGCACCGCCGCTTCAAGACACGTCCGCCAGGCGAAGAGAAAATCTATTAGGTTGCATTGTCTGAGCAGCCATTGACAGTCCCTCGCTTGCCAACGCGAAAAGCCGGGACCGCCATACGGGAGACCCGGCTTTTCAGATCATGGTAGTGCTATGAAGCAAACCCTAGGACATGTTGCGGGAATAGAAAATTTCCAGCATTTCCTTGCGCAGGCGGCTTTCGATATCGCGGGCTTCCTCAAAGGTGATATCGCGCCGTGAGGTGCCAAACAGGTAATTATCCAGGTCGAAATCCTTGAGCAGCATCTTGGTGTGGAACATGTTTTCCTGGTACACGTTCACATCAATCATCTGATAGGCCTCTTTGGTATCGTTCGCCAGATAATCCTGAATCGAGGTGATCTCGTGGTCGATAAACAGTTTTTTGCCATCTACATCACGAGTAAATCCGCGTACCCGATAGTCCATGGTGACAATATCGGAATCAAAACTGTGGATCAGGTAATTCAAGGCCTTCAGCGGGCTGATATGGCCACAGGTAGAAACATCAATATCCAGCCGAAACGTGCTGATGCCATTATCCGGATGGGATTCCGGATAGCTATGCACCGTGACATGGCTTTTATCCAGGTGGCCAACCACGGTTTCTGGCAGTGGGCCGGGGCCGGGTTCTATCTGCTCCAGAGCTGCTTCCTCCAGCTCATGCTCTGCGATCAGAATAGTGACGCTGGCCCCGTGTGGCTCGTAATCCTGACGGGCGATGTTCAGCACATGAGCGCCAATGATATTGGTCACATCCTTGAGAATCTGGGTCAGGCGTTCAGCGTTATATAGCTCATCGATATAATCGATATAAGCAGACCGCTGCTCTTCGGTCTTGGCATAACAGATGTCATAGATATTGAAGCTCAAAGAGCTTGTCAGGTTGTTAAACCCATGGAGTCGGAGACTATCTGACATGTCCGAACCTCCTTATGGCGGATGAAGACACCCCGACGAGCCTGCGCCGGAACCGGTTGACTTGTTGTGCGGTTAAACGCCGTTAATCACAAGCGCGCGTATTATGCCCAGCTGAGCGACATGATGCACCCAGCAAGTCATTATTTTGTGTTGAAAACATTTCAGGCAGCGAGGATTTCAAAGGAATGCGTGATATCTACGCCGCCGTTGACCAGCATGATAGAGGCACTGCAGTATTTTTCAGCCGAAAGTTCGACCGCCCGCTGCACCTGTTTTTCCTTGAGGCTGTTGCCGGTCACCACGAAATGGACGTGAATACGGGTGAATACCGAGGGTGTGCTGTCGGCTCGTTCGGCTTCCAGTTGGGCGACGCAATCGGTGACATCTGCCCGAGCTTTATCGAGAATATTCAGCACATCAAAGGCGGTGCAACTGCCCATGCCCATTAGCAGCATTTCCATTGGGCGCGGACCGGTGTTGCGCCCACCGTGGTCCGGTGGGCCGTCAACGACCACGCTGTGACCGCTGCCAGATTCGGCAACAAACTGACGACCATCTGTCCATTTAACGAGTGCCTTCATTGGTAAGACTCCATTGGTTGAGGTGTGGTGAGACGTGAAGATTGATGGTTTATTGACGGTTGAGCTGCCGGTCAAGTGCCTTGAGCCGTTGGGGGGTGCCAACGTCGACCCAGTGTCCATTGAAGTGTTCACCGCTGACACGCCCTTGCTGCATGGCGTCTTTTAATAGAGGTGCCAGGGCAAAAGCCTCCAGGGGCTGCTTTGCCAGCAGTGCTGGATGAATAATGCTCAGGCCTGAAAAGGTCAGCTTTGGCTGGCCTGACACCTGAATGCGGCCATTAGCCAGATTGAAATCGCCCTCTGGATGGTGCGCAGGGTTATCCACCAGCATCAGATGGGCAAGATCATTACCCTGCAGGACTTGCTGCTTGGGCAGTGCTTCGCACCATACATCGCCGTTAAGCAGTAAAAAAGGGGTGTCGCCGAGCAGGGGTAAGGCCTTGCGGACGCCACCCCCGGTTTCCAGAGGAGCGTCTTCGCGGCTGAACTGCAAGCTGAGCCCGAACTGGCTGCCGTCACCCAGCGCCCCCATGATCTGATCAGCCAGATGGCTGACGTTAATCACTACCTCCTGAATGCCCGCCTGCTTAAGGCGATGGAGGTGATGCACAATCAAGGGTCTGCCAGCCACGGGTAACAACGGCTTAGGGCAGGCATCGGTCAAGGGGCGCATCCGTTTACCCAGGCCGGCCGCCAGTATCATGGCCTTCATGTTGACTCCATTGAGGCGGCTTCAACGCAACGCTGAACAAGGGCCGGACGCAATTGTTCACTCACCCAGTGAGCGAAGCCAGCATGCTCTGGCAGGGCTGCAAGACTGTCTTCCAGATGATCAAGAAAGTGCGGTAGACGGGCCAGATAACCCGACTTGTGATCACGCAGCGTCAGACGGCAGAAAATGCCCAGTACCTTGAGGGAGCGCTGGGCGGCCATGGCCTGACACTGCCCCAGGAAGGTGACGTCGCGGGTGCGAGAGGTCAGGCGCCCATCCTGACGGGCACGCCGGTAAAACGCGTCAACCGCAGCAGCAAACTCCTCGGCATTGAAGCGCCAATAGCGTCCCCGCAACAGGGAGATCATATCGTAGCTCAGCGGGCCAGCCACAGCATCCTGGAAATCAATCATATACAGCTTGTCGTGATGCACCATCAGGTTCATGGCATCGAAATCCCTGTGAACGCTGACAACCGGTTGCGACAGCGCCTGTTCAATCAGGGCGTGGCGGAGTGCTGGCCACTGGCTTGGAGCGGGCATGGCCAGCCATCGCTCAAGACACCAGATCGGGAAGAGGTCCAGTTCACGGCCCAGCAGGTCGCTATCATAGCGGGGCAGTGGTTCAGGGGAGGCACGATTCTGTAATTCGCCAATCAGTGCCAGTGCATTGTGGGTGTGGTGGTGAACGCTGGCCGAATCTTTAAAACGCTGCTGTAGTGGCGTGTCGCCCAGATCTTCCAGCAGCAGAAAACCTTCTTCCAGATGGCTGGCAAACACATGCGGAACCGGCAGCCCACCGGCCTGCCACTGCTGCGCGATGTTGACAAACGCGGTGGAGTCCTCCTGGCCGGGCGGGGCATCCATGATTATCCGGGTGTTGCCATCCGGCAGTGTCAGGCGATAATAATGCCGAAAACTGGCGTCCCCCCCTGCCTCCTGCAGATTGATTTCATCCATATCAAGGCCGTGCTGCTGGGCAACCCAGCGGGTAAGGGCGGTCATCCGCAATGAAGACATGCAAGCTCCTGGCTGGTCGGGCATTATGCTAGCTGTATAATACCGTTTCTCGATGCCAAGGATAATGATTATGGGCCAGCGAATTTTGCGGGCTATGCCAATGGCACTTGCAGGGGGGCTTCTGGCGGGCGCTGCAACAACATCGGTTGCCCAGCCGGCAGAAGCCAACCGCCTGGACTGGCAGCCCTGGGCCGAGGAAGAGGCACGCCGCCAGGTATGCAGCGGGCGTTATGTCATGCCCGCCTACCGGTTGCCCGAAGGCCGCAACTTGCGTGAAATCGGGATTGAAACGGATAGGTCCGACTATGCCGCTGATGGCGAGGCCTTGTTGCAGGGAGACGTTGTTCTGCGTCAGGGTGACAGGGAACTTCAGGCAGAAAGGCTCTTTGTGCCCGTCAATCGTGAACGGGTTGAGGCGCAGGGTGATTTCGAACTGCGTGATGGCAAGGCGCTGCTGCGCGGGGAAGAAGCCACCGTGTACCTGGAGCAGGATCGCGGCTCGATTGAAGACAGTGAGTATGTGCTTTATGAACAGCGCGTCCGCGGTGAGGCCCGCCAGCTGGAACAACTGAGTGAGCAGTCCTACCGCCTGAGGGAAGCCAGTTTTACTACCTGTGAGCCTGGTCAGGACAGTTGGCAATTGGTCAGTGGTGATATTCGCCTTGATCAGGCTGAAGGGTTCGGGGTTGCCCGTCATGCGCGGTTGGAAGTCAAGGGGGTGCCAGTCTTCTACTGGCCCTGGCTACGCTTTCCGATTGACGACCGTCGTCAGACGGGGTTGCTGTCGCCATCGGTCAGTTTTTCCAATCAGCAAGTCGATTATACCCAGCCGTTTTACTGGAATATTGCACCCAATCAGGATGCCACCATTACCCCGCGCTGGCTGAGTGATCGCGGGCTATTGCTGGGCGGTCAATATCGCTACCTGACTGATCAATACGGCCGCGGCACCCTGGAAGGCGCCTGGCTCAACAGCGATAATGGTGGCTCCGGGGGGGATGCCAACCGCTATGAAGGGCAGGATCGCTGGTATCTGGATGTCCAGCACAGTGGACGTATCAGTGCCGCCAGTGCGTACCGGTTACGCTACGGCGCAGCAAGTGATGGACGCTATTTTAACGATTTCAGTGATAATTTCGGATCCAGCGAGCGTTCCGGTATGGAGCGGCTGGCCCAGGTGGATTATCAGGGTGAACGCTGGCGCCTGGATGCCCGCATGCAAGGCTATCAACGTCTGGACGATCCACTCAGTGACAGCGACAAACCTTTCTATCGCCTGCCCAGCCTGACCGCAGCGGCCAGTTGGACCGGAGATGCCGGCCAGTATGCCGAATGGTACAGTAATGCGACCTATTTCTGGCGGGATGTGGATCAGCGCGACGTACCGATTCGTGAAGCGGCCAATGGCAGCCGGGTGCACCTGGCGCCTGTCCTGGGCTGGCGCTATGAAAAACCCTGGGGCTATCTGGCACCCCGCGCTGAGCTTTGGCATACCGCCTATGCCCTGGATTACGGCAGCCTTCAGACCTCACGGGATACATCGCCTGATCGCAGTGTGGCCATCACCTCCGTTGATGCCGGCCTGAACTTTGAACGCGAACTGGCGCTGGGCGGGCGCGGTTACCGCCAGACCCTGGAGCCCCGCCTCAACTATGCCTTTGTGCCGCGCACGGATCAGGTAGACATGCCGGAGTTTGACAGCCGCGAGCGGGCATTTTCGTGGGATCAGCTGTGGTCACCCAAACGCTTTTCCGGTAATGACCGAGTGGGGGATCTCAATCGCCTGTCGGTCGGGCTGGAATCGCGTCTGATAGAAAATGCCAATAGCCAGGAGCACCTCAGTCTTGGCGTTGGCCAGAGTATCTATTTCTCTGACCGGCGAGTGGGGATCGACGGCAATGACCAGTCGCTGCCCCAGCAGCCGGATACCAGTACGAACGTCAATCCAGAACGCTTTTATCAGGCGACTCGAGACCGCTCACCTCTGGTTTCCCGGCTTGAGTGGCAGATCAACCAGCGCTGGAGCACATCGGCCGAATGGCTTTATGATGATCAGCGGGAACGTACTGAGCGATCGGGCGTCGATATTGCATACCGACATTCCGATGGCCACGTGGTGAACCTGGGCTACCGCTGGGAAATCGAAGGCTTCGACCCGGCGCTGGACCGGGGTGACGATAATTTTCGTGATTACAACCGCGAAGAGTGGGACCTGTCCTTCGCCTGGAAAGCCAACCCCGGGATTGACCTGATTGGCCGCTACCTGCACGACCAGACCAACAACCGTGCACTGGAAAAGCTCGCCGGCGTACAATGGAACAACTGCTGTTATGGCCTGCAGCTGGTCTGGCGAAGCTGGGTAGATGACAACGACACGGCAAAGGTTGTTGATGACTTTAACGACCGTGGCCTTTTCCTGCGCTTTGTACTTCACGGCCTGGGTGGCGTCGGGCAAGACGCAGACAACTATTTTGAACGCACAATTCCTGGTTATCGCCCCTCGGCGCTTTAACTGTTCAGGACTCAAGAAAGAGACCGTTTAAATGATCCACAATGCAAATACGTCAACCTTCATCCATTCAATGACAGGCACGCGTGGCAAGCGCTGGCTGCGCCGGGCGAAACACCTTGCCTGGGGGAGTGTATTATCGCTGCTGGTGGGGGCGGGTACCCTGGTGGTGTCTTCCAGTGTGTTGGCCCAGTCATTTTCAGGCGGTGAACGCCAGATGCTTGATCGCATCGTGGCGGTGGTAAACGACAGTGCCATTATGCGCAGTGATCTTGACAGGCGCCTGGATCAGGCGATCAACCAGATCAGTGCTCAGGGCGAAGAGGCTCCAGGCCGCGACGAGATAGAGGAACAGGTACTGGATCAGATGGTGCTGGAAGAAATCCAGCTGCAAATGGCACGTGATGCCAATCTGAGTATTGATGATACCGATCTTAATCGTCAGGTGCGCAATATTGCCGAATCCAATGACATGACGCTCCAGGCATTTGCTGACCGTCTGGAAGCAGAAGGTACCAGCCTCGCTCAGGTGCGTGAAGAAATTCGCCGGGAAATGCTCACCCGGCAGGTGCAGCAGCGTCAGGTGGGGCAGCGGGTGTCAGTCACTAACCGTGATGTCGAACGTTTCCTTGAAGAGCGCGGAGGGGATGTCAATCAGGCCGAGACGCGCGCGCGTCATATTCTGGTCGGGGTGGGCTCCGGGCGCAGTGAATCCCAGGCGCAGGCCTTTGTCGAACAGGCCATGGCCCGGCTGGAGCAGGGGGAGTCCTTTGCCACTGTGGCGCGTGAAATGAGCGACGATCAGGGGAGTGCAGTCAATGGCGGTGATCTTGGCTGGTTACGTCCCGGGCAGACAGTACCTGAGTTTGATGAAGCCATGAGTGAACTGGACGTGGGTGAGGTGTCTTCGCCGGTACGCTCGCAGTTTGGCTACCACATTATTGAAGTGCTGGATCGTCGGCGCTCGTCGGTTAGTAATCAAGATATGCGTGAACAGGTTCGACAGGCCATCTTCCAGCGCCGTGCCAATCAGGAAGTGGATACCTGGAAGCGTGAGATTCGTGAACAGGCCTTTGTGGAAAAGCGGCTCTGATGGTGGTACAAGCGTCTGCCTCAATGGCCTTGCCCGTCGCGATTACCGGTGGAGAGCCCGCAGGTATTGGCCCAGAACTGGTGTTGATGCTGGCGGCCTATAACCAGTTGCCTGGCAACTGCGTCGTGATTGCGGATTTCCATTTGCTTGAAGCGAGGGCTGAAGCGCTGGGCTTGGCAGTCACTCTGTTAGCTTGCCAGCCGGGCGATCCAGTGCCTGAAGGCGATCGCGTCCTGGCCGTCTGGCACTGCCCCTTGGGAGCGCCTTGCCAGCCAGGCGTCTTGAACCCGGCCAATGCGGGTTACGTGATAGATACCCTGCAGCTTGCCGTTGATGCCTGCCGCAACGGGCAGGCCGCGGCCATGACTACCGCCCCCCTGCACAAGGGCGTGATTATTGACGGGGGCTATACGGGGTTCACCGGCCATACGGAATGGTTGCGTGATGCCTGTGACAAGGAAGAAGTGGTGATGCTGCTGGCCACTGATGATGCCCTGCATACCCGAGCCAATGGTTGGCAACACAATGGCAGCTTGCGCGTGGCTTTAGTAACCACTCACTTACCGCTGCGAGCGGTGGCTGATGCCGTCAACGCTGAACGTATCCGCCGAGTCTGCCGCATTCTGACTGAGGGCCTGACCCGCCAGTTCGGGATTGCGGCCCCCAGAATCGCGGTGTGTGGCCTGAACCCCCATGCCGGCGAGGACGGCCACCTGGGCCGCGAAGAGCTGGACATCATTATTCCCACCCTGGCGGCACTCCAGGCAGAAGGGCTGGATGTGCGCGGGCCTTTTCCGGCCGATACCCTGTTTACTCCACGTCATCTGGCCGAAGTCGATGCAGTACTGGCCATGTATCATGATCAGGGTCTAGCCGTGCTGAAATACGCAGGCTTTGGTAGTGCGGCCAATATTACCCTGGGCCTGCCGATGGTGCGTACTTCAGTGGACCACGGTACAGCGCTTGATCTGGCCGGGCATGGCATGGCATCGCCGGATAGCCTAAAAGTGGCCATTCGTCTGGCCCGCCAATTGGCGGATACCCAGTCGGCCAGTCAATCTTCATGATCAACCTCTGGAACCCTGTTTAATGTCTCAAGTCCCGCAGCACCGCGCGCGCAAACGTTTTGGCCAGAACTTTCTACGCGACCCGGGTATCATCGGGCGCATTGTTCGCGCGATTGGTCCGCGTGACCAGGATCGCCTGGTAGAAATCGGCCCCGGCCAGGGAGCGCTGACCGAGCCGCTGCTGGAAGCCACCGGCAAGCTGGAGGTGATCGAGCTGGATCGTGACCTCATTCCCGGCCTGCGGGTCAAGTTTTTCAACTATCCGCAGTTCGAGATCCATGAAGGTGATGCGTTGACCTTTGATTTTGCCGCCCTGAAAGGCAGCGGTCCAGCACTGCGGGTGGTGGGCAACCTGCCCTACAACATCTCCACGCCCCTCATTGTGCATTTACTGCAGGCGGAAAGCGCTGTGGCGGATATGCACTTCATGCTGCAAAAGGAAGTGGTCGAGCGCTTGTCCGCCGAGCCAGGAGGCCCGGACTGGGGTCGGCTGTCGGTCATGGCGCAATACCATTGTCAGGTCGAGCAGCTGTTTATCGTCCCGCCGGAAGCCTTCGTGCCGCGCCCCAAGGTGGAGTCTGCGATTGTTCGCCTGACGCCACATGCAGTGATTCCCCATCCCGCCGACGATACCGAGCAGCTGTTTGCGCTGGTCAAGATGGCGTTCGGCCAGCGGCGTAAAACGCTGCGCAACAACTTCAAGGGCCGGGTAAGCGCCGAAACTCTGGAAGATATTGGTATTGATCCGGGGCGTCGTCCCCAGACCCTGAACGTTGAGGAGTATGTGCGGATAGCCAACCGCGTGACGGCTGATGATGCGGTGCAAGGCGGTGAGTCGTGAGTGTGCTTGATATCCATGTCTCTGTGGTGAGCCACTACCTGGCGGACGAGTCGAATGCGGGTCAGGGACGTTATGTGTTCAGTTATCGGGTGACTCTTGATAATAAAAGTCCGCACAGTGTGCAGCTGCTGGCGCGCTACTGGAAAATTACCCAGGGTAGCGGTGAGCATCAGGAAGTCCGTGGTAAGGGCGTGGTGGGCCAGCAGCCTCTGATTGGTCCGGGGCAGCGCTTTCGCTATACCAGCCGGGCGATTCTTCAGACGCCGGTCGGCACGATGGAAGGTACCTACACCTTGCTGGATACCTCGACCCAGCGTTCCTTTGATGTTGATATCGCACCCTTCCGGCTGGCAATACCGCTGGCGATTCACTGATTCCCCATTGCGCCCTGTTACATCCCCTATCAACAAGGAGTCATGATGAGCACTTATGTGATCGGTGATCTTCACGGCAGTCATGCAGCGTTTGTCGGCCTGATGGAAAAGCTCGCTTTCAATCCAGCGCATGACTGCCTGTGGCTGGTGGGGGACCTGGTCAATCGCGGCCCCGATTCGCTGGAATGCTTGCGTGAAGCTCGCCAGCTGGGGGGTGCCGTCCGCTGTGTGCTGGGCAATCACGACTTCCATCTGCTGGTGGTCGCGCGCGGCAAGGGTAAGCTGCGTAAAAAGGATACACTGGAGGCAATTCTCGACGCCCCGGACCGTGAGCCTCTGCTGGACTGGCTGCAGCAGCAATCGCTTAGCGTCAGAAAGGAGTCGACCCTGATGGCCCATGCGGGCATTCTGCCGCAGTGGTCAATGTCACAGGCTGAGGCTTTGGGTAAGGAAGTGGAAATGGCGCTTCGCAGTGAGCATTCGGGCGCCTTTCTGGCCGAGCTTTTCGGCGATCAGCCTGACCGCTGGCAGGATTCTCTGGAAGGTATGGACCGTCTGCGCTGCATTGTTAATGTGATGACCCGAATGCGCTTTATCTCACCCCGGGGGCGCCTGGATTTTGCCGCCAAACAGGGGCTGGAAAGTGCGCCGGAAGGTTATGCCCCCTGGTTTCAGTACCCCCGTGAGGACAACGCTCATCTGCTGTTCGGTCATTGGGCAGCGCTGAACGGGCAAACTCCAGGCGCTCGGATCCCGGTAGATGCGCTGGATACCGGCTGCGCCTGGGGGGGAAGCCTGACGGCCCTGAAACTGGAAAGCGGTGAGCGTATCGCCGTTGCCAACCAAAAGAACGGCACAGAATGAGCGGGTTTTTTCTGGATCAACGCCTTAACGGGTTGAAGGTCTATCGGGTTGGCGGTGCGGTGCGCGATGCGCTGTTGGGCTGGCCAGTGTATGACAACGACTGGGTAGTGGTTGGCGCGACGCCCCGGGAAATTCAGCGCCGGGGGTTCAAGCCGGTCGGGCGGGATTTTCCGGTCTTTCTGCATCCGGATACGGCAGAAGAATACGCCCTGGCGCGAACAGAGCGAAAGTCCGGCCATGGCTATAGTGGTTTTGAAGTTCATGCCAGTCCGGAGGTGACCCTGGAAGAGGATCTGGGTCGCCGTGACCTGACGATCAATGCCATGGCTGAAGATGCTGCCGGCCAGCTTATCGACCCCTTTAATGGTCAGCAGGACCTGGCGGACCGCCTGTTGCGTCATGTCTCGGCGGCGTTCAGCGAAGACCCACTGCGGGTTCTTCGCACCGCACGCTTTCTGGCCCGCTATGCAAGCCGTGGTTTTCAGATTGCCGCACCCACGCTTGAGCTGATGACAAAGGTCAGCGAAAGCGGTGAGCTAACCCACCTGGCCGCGGAGCGCGTCTGGGTGGAAACCGAGAAAGCGCTGGGCGAGCCGACACCGCAGGCATATTTCGAGGCTCTTGAGCAGTGCAAGGCCCTGCCTGTCTGGTGGCCTGAGCTTGATGATGGCCCTCTGGCACAGGGGCTGGCAGCCATGGCAACGGTGCCGGAAACGGGCGGGTTGGATATGCAGACCCGTCAGGCCCATTGGCGCTATGCGCGACTGGTTTCAGTGCTGACTGACCAGCAGCGTGAGGCCTTGGCCGAACGACTCAAGCTACCCAATGCAGTGGCACGACTGGCGGTTCAGGTGGCACTCACCCAGGGGTACCTGAGCCATTGGCAGCACTCTTATCCCGCTGCTGAGTCGGTGCTGGCCTGGCTGAACCAGCTGGATGCCTGGCGCAAGCCAGCACAGGTAGAGGGCCAACTGGCGCTGGTGGCGTTGTTGGTGACTGATAGACTCGCGGTGATGTTGCATCGGGCCTGGAGAAATGCGGCGGCGATCAGCCCGAGGGCGCTGGTAGACAGAGGCTTGAAAGGCGCTGAGATCGGCCGGGCACTGGAAACCCAGCGCAAGCAAGCGATCGCCGGCTGTCTGGCTGATGCAGGTGCCTGACGGGTGACTCGGTTAGCTTAGCGGGCGGCTGCGTAGGCAAGAGGTCTGTCAGCCTGGGAGATCCGCCGACCTTGCCAGGTAAAATCCACCGCCCAGAGGCGCTGCTCACCCGGATCGAATTGCGCCCATAACGCGGCGTAAGATGTGCCGCAGATCGGATGGCATTGTTCGGGCAGCAGTTCCGCCAGGGGCTGAAGCACAAAGGCGTTATGGGGCACTTCTGCCCTGGGCAGCAAAATGCCGTCCACCGTTCCATGCAGGTTGCCGACCGTCAACAGGTCAATATCCAGGGCGCGGGGGCTGAACTTGGGGGTGTCCGGGCGCCGCCCGTGGCGGGCTTCCAGCGCCTTGGCCCAGGCCTGAAGCTCACCCGGTGCCCAATCGCTGTGCAAGGCGACCACCAGATTGTAAAAGTTGCGGGCGTCCTTGAAGCCTACCGGTTCGCTTTCAAATACCCGGGATATCTGCAGCTCACCAAAGGACTTATACAGGGCGTCCAGGCATAGCCGGATATGTTCGACAGGGGCAATATTGCTGCCCAGGCTCAGGGTAATCAACGCCATCGTCAGGCCTCACCGCGGATGATGGTTAATCCGACACTTTGTGCTGCCGCCACGGCCCCCGGCTTTCGTACCGTCAATTTAACCTGGGTAATCGGAAATTCATCGCGCAGTATCTCAATGAGCTTCTCCGCAAAGGTTTCAATCAGGGCAAACTGGTGCTCGTCGGCAAAATGTTGGATGCGTTGTGAAATCGCCGCATAGTCCAGGGTCAGGCTGACATCGTCACGGGTGGCTGCCGGGCGGATATCCGTGGTCATTTCCAGATCCAGGCACAACGACTGATGAAGGGTTCGCTCCCAGTCATACACGCCAATGATGGTATCGACCTTGAGCGCTTCAATAAAAATACAGTCCATAAACTCCCCCCGGCAGTGAGCCAAAATTGTACGTGAGCCACTGATGAAACAACAGCCACCCTGGTCGGAAAACGTTGTGCAAGGGTCGTTTTCAGGCCGTCTTGCAGGCGCTGGGTTCACGCAACTGGTCCAGCGGCCAGCGTGGCGTTGCCTGCATCTGCCCTGGGGCATCGCATTCGCCGGCGGCCAGGCGCTGTGCGCCGACGTAGGCAATCATGGCGCCGTTGTCGGTGCAGAAACGCCCGCGGGGGTAGTAGGCCTTGGCGTTGCGTTTTTCACATTCCACCGCCAGGCGTTCGCGTAGTCGAATGTTGGCGCTGACCCCGCCAGCCATGACGATGCGCTTCAGGCCGGTCTGGTCCAGCGCGCGGCGGCACTTGATGACCAGGGTGTCGGCGACGGCCTCCTCAAAGGCACGCGCCACATCGGCGCGGGTCTGCCCATCCAGAGCGCCTTTTGATTGCAGTTCGCGTAGGGTGGTCAGGGTGTGCGTTTTCAACCCGGAAAAGCTGAAATCAAGCCCGGGCCGATCGGTCATCGGGCGCGGAAAGCGCATGCGTTTGGGGTCGCCCTGTTCGGCAAGCCTGGCGACATGAGGGCCGCCAGGGTAGGGCAAATCGAGCATCTTGGCGGCCTTGTCAAAGGCTTCGCCGGCGGCGTCATCCACGGATTCCCCTAGTAGCTGGTAGCGGCCGATACCCTCAACACTGACCAGCTGGGTGTGGCCCCCGGAGACCAGCAGGGCAACGAAGGGGAACTCGGGGGCATCGTCTTCGAGCATGGGCGCGAGGAGATGGCCCTCCATGTGATGAACGCCCAATACTGGAATGTCCAGCGCGCGAGCCATGCCGTGGGCCGTGGCCGCCCCCACCATCAGCGCGCCCACCAGGCCAGGCCCAGCCGTGTAGGCAATGCCATCAAGCGCCTGGCGGGTCAGTCCGGCCTCGGCGAGCACTTCTTCTACCAGCGGCAACAGTTTGCGGGTGTGATCTCGGGAGGCCAGTTCAGGCACCACGCCGCCATAGTCGGCGTGCATGTCCATCTGGCTATAGAGGGCGTCGGCCAGCAAGCCTTTGCCACCGCTATAGGCGGTGTCGTAAATGGCCACGCCAGTTTCATCACAGGATGTTTCGATGCCGAGTACACGCATGGGGGAGTCCTGACATTATCGGGATAAAATGAAGGATAAGGGCATGAAAACCAAGCATAAGCACGATAACAGTCTGCCCTGGAGCGTCAGTTATAATACCAGCTGGGTGGGTTTTTGTATGCGGTCGATCTGGCTTTTGAGCTGGGATTGTTTGCAAAGTGTTGTATTCACCACTAAACTATTGTGCGCTGTAAAACAGGTCCGTATAAGCTGGGTAGGGTAATCAATGTGCATTACCCGTCCTGCCGATCTACGGGCTATCCGAACTCAAGACTCCTTAAGGTAGGTGAGTGCTTAATGCCTTCTGTAAAAGTACGTGATAACGAGCCGTTTGACGTCGCCTTGCGTCGTTTCAAGCGTTCTTGCGAAAAAGCCGGCGTTCTCTCTGAAGTGCGTCGTCGTGAGAACTACGAAAAGCCGACTGCTGAACGCAAGCGCAAAGCGGCCGCTGCCGTCAAGCGTCACGCGAAGAAGCTTCAGCGTGAGCGTAAGCGTTTCGAACGTCTCTATTGATCCGTACCGGAAGCGTCTTCTTTTCAGAAAGCGCTTCTAGAAGGATGCCAAGCGGCTACCACTCTGGTGGCCGCTTGTTTTTGTTTTGACAGATGTCCGGTTAATGCCTTCATGACAGATAATGAATGAGGGTGGGTGTTACCCAGACAGCTGAAAAAAGCCAGTTTCCCGGAAGCTGTGCATCGACCCAGCGAGTATCCGCGTTTCTATGGCAGGCCAGATTCCCCAGCGCTTCATCGATGATTTGTTGAGCCGCATCGACGTGGTCGAGGTGGTCGGTGAGCGCGTACAGCTTAAAAAATCCGGGCGTAATTATTCTGGCCTTTGCCCTTTTCACCAGGAAAAGTCACCATCGTTTACGGTTAGCGCTGACAAGCAGTTCTATCATTGCTTTGGTTGCGGTGCTCACGGCAGCGCTCTGCGTTTTCTGATGGAGTACGACAAGCTGCCCTTTCCAGAGGCGGTTGAGCAACTGGCCGGCCGGCTAGGGATTGAGGTGCCTCGCGAAGGTGGCGACGATCCCAGAGCCAGGGAGCGAGAGAAAAAACGTGACCAGGGTGTCAACCTGCTGGAGCTGGCGGCAAGCTTCTTTCGGGAGCGGATCGTCATGCAGGAAGGGCAGGCTGCCCAGGCCTATCTGGAACAGCGCGGGCTATCGCCGGAGGTGGTGAAAACCTATGGCGTGGGCTACGCTCCAGCAGGATGGGATGCGCTCAAGACGCACTTATCTGCAAAAGGTGTCAGCGAGGCCGTGCAGATTGAGTACGGTTTATTGATTCACCACGAGGATTCAGGGCGCACCTATGATCGCTTTCGTGACCGGGTCATGTTTCCGATCCGCGATTTGCGCGGTCGGACCATCGCTTTTGGTGGCAGGGTGTTGGGGGATGCCAAACCGAAATATCTGAACTCTCCCGAAACGCCGGTTTTTCATAAAGGGCGCGAGCTATACGGCCTTTATGAGGCTCGTCAGGCACCTGAGAAACTGGAACAGCTGGTCCTTGTCGAAGGTTATATGGATGTGGTGGCGCTGGCGCAGTTTGGCGTTCGAAATGCGGTGGCGACCCTCGGGACGGCAACAACGGAAGATCACCTCAGGCGGCTGTTTCGTATGGTCAGTCGAGTGGTGTTCTGCTTTGACGGTGACCGAGCTGGCCGTCAGGCAGCCAGTCGAGCGCTTGAAACGGTGATGCCGCAGATGATTGATGGGCGTGAGGCGCGGTTTCTGTTCTTGCCGGAAGGCGATGACCCTGATGATCTGGTACGTCGTGAAGGGGCTCAGGCCTTCAGGGATCGCGTGACCTGCGCCATGCCGCTGTCCGAGTTTCTGTTTGAACAGGCGGCGCAAGGGCGTGACCTGAATGCTGTTGAAGGGCGCGAGCGTTTCGCCAGCCAGGTATTGGCAGCGCTGAGCAAGGTGCCCGAGGGCATGTTGCGTTCATTGCTGTTTGAAGAGTTGTCGCGGCGAAGCGGGCTGAAAGAAGCTCAGCTGAATACCCTGCTTCATCAGCAGCAAGCGCGTCGGCTGCCTGCGATGAACCAGCAGGCGTCCAGTGCGTCAGCTGAAAGTGAGTCAGCGCATTCGGCCGTGGCGCCTTTGTCAGGTGTCCAGCGGCGATCAGCCCTGTCACCCATTGAGCGGGTGATCCAGCTGTTGCTGCATGAACCCGTATTGATTGACGTTGTTGGCGACTCGCTGGAATGGTTGCCGGACAATGAAGAGGGCAGCCTGTGCAGGGAGCTGATTATGCTGTTGCAGGCAGGCCGCTTTCGTAGCCCGCAGGTCGTATTGGCGCATTTTCAGGGCAGCACCCAGGGGCAATGGCTGACGGCCCTGGCGCAGCAGGAGCTATTGATACCCCGGGAAACGCGCAAAGCCGAGGTGGAGGGTATCATTGAGCATCTGCAGCAGGCACAGCGCAAACGTTCGCCGGAGCAGGAGTATGCAGCGCTTATCGAGCAGGAAAAGGCAGGAAAAAAACTGGATGCCGATCAGAGACAGCGTCTCGCCCAATTGATCAGGGAGCTGACCCGGCGCTAGAGATCAGCAGGCGGGGTTGAATTCCGCGCAAACATCACCACATAAAGGTCATGTCGAAAGGCACTGGCCGAACAGGACAAACTAACACACCTGAAACACCGCGCAAATATGCCAAGCTGGAAAAATACCCATTGCTAACGCTATACTGTTCGGCTTGTTGGACGTAATACGTCCAGCGTTTCAGGTGCTTCATTCTTCTTCGTCGAGATAGGGTTTCTATGGCTGGAAATGCGCAGCAGCAGTCACGTCTGAAGGAGTTGATCGCGCGGGGCAAGGAACAAGGCTTCCTTACCTATGCTGAGGTCAACGACCATCTACCCGAGGATATCGCTGATCCGGATCAAGTGGAAGACATCATCGGCATGATCAACGACATGGGCATCAGTGTTGTTGAAGAAGCGCCAGATGAAGACACCTTGATGATGTCGGATCACTCCACGGATGAATCCGCTGCTGAAGAAGCAGTGGCAGCCCTGGCTGCAGTGGAAAGCGATGTTGGCCGAACCACTGATCCGGTGCGCATGTATATGCGCGAAATGGGGACGGTTGAGCTTCTGACCCGTGAAGGCGAGATCGAGATAGCCAAACGTATTGAAGAAGGCACCCGTGAAGTCATGTCGGCACTGGCTTATCTGCCCGGTGCAGTGGCATCGATTCTGGATGCCTACGATGCGACACAGGATGAAGAGATGCCAGGGCGTCTCTCTGATCTGTTTTCCGGCTTTATCGACCCTGATGAAGGCATTCCCGGCGTTGCCGAGGCTGAAGTGATCGAGGAGCCGGAAATACAGACCGAGCTCGGCGATGATGATGTCGACGCTGATGACGATGAAGAAGATTCGTCGGCCAACGAGGGTGGTCCGGATCCTGAAGAGGCACGGGCACGTTTCGAACAGATTCGTGAGCAGAATGCGGCCGTTGAGGCTGCTTTTGCCAAACATGGTCGTGGTAGCCCGGAAGTGAAAGCTGAACAGGCCCGCCTGGCAGAGCTGTTCTCGCCGATCAAGCTGGTGCCTAAACACTTCGAGCGCCTGGTCGGGCAGGTGCGTATCAGTGTCGAACAGGTGCGCGCTCAGGAGAAGGCCATCATGCAGCTATGCGTGAAGAAGGCCAAGGTGCCGCGCAAGACGTTCATCAAGTCGTTTCCGGGGCATGAGTCGCAAAAGTCATGGTTGGATGAGTTTCAGGAAGCTTTCCCCAAGTACGCTGACCGACTGGAGCCACTGCGTGCCGATATTGCCCGCTCCCAGCGCAAGATTGCTTTTGAAGAGAGCATGGTTCAGCTCGATGTGGGCGAACTCAAGGAAGTGAATCGCAAGCTCTCCATTGGGGAAGCCAAGGCTCGTCGTGCCAAGAAGGAAATGGTCGAGGCCAACCTGCGTCTGGTTATTTCCATCGCCAAGAAATATACCAATCGCGGCCTGCAGTTCCTGGATCTTATTCAGGAAGGCAACATTGGCCTGATGAAGGCCGTCGACAAGTTTGAATACCGTCGTGGTTACAAGTTCTCGACCTATGCAACCTGGTGGATCCGTCAGGCGATTACCCGCTCGATTGCGGATCAGGCGCGTACTATACGCATTCCGGTACACATGATTGAGACCATCAATAAACTCAATCGGGTCTCTCGGCAGATGCTTCAGGAAATGGGCCGTGAGCCGACGCCTGAAGAGCTGGGCGAACGTCTGGAAATGCCGGAAGACAAGGTTCGCAAGGTGCTCAAAATCGCCAAGGAACCGATTTCCATGGAAACGCCGATCGGTGATGACGACGATTCGCATCTGGGCGATTTCATCGAAGACAGCTCCATGCTGTTGCCGATTGATATGGCCACCGGCGAAGGGCTGGTTGAAGCCACCCGCAACGTTCTAGGTGGGCTGACGGCACGGGAAGCCAAGGTGCTGCGCATGCGTTTCGGTATTGATATGAATACTGACCACACTCTGGAAGAGGTGGGTAAGCAGTTTGACGTGACCCGGGAACGGATCCGCCAGATTGAAGCCAAGGCGCTACGTAAATTGCGTCATCCCAGCCGCTCGGAGCCCCTTCGCTCATTTCTTGATGAATAACGGAATGTACCGGCGGCTGAGTGACCAAGGCCGCCAGGCGTACTGATAAGACAAAGCCCTTGTAGATAATTTTCTGCAGGGGCTTTTAGCTGTTAATGATGGCGCATTCAGACAAGCCGGCATTGATGTCGTTGTTTATATTGGTGAATATATGAATATCCATTCAACACTACCCAAAACCTAAGGACGATGACCATGAAATCACGTGCAGCAGTGGCGCTTGAAGCAGGCAAGCCACTTGAGCTGGTAGACATTGATGTGGAAGGTCCAAAAGCCGGTGAGGTGCTGGTTAAAATGGCGGCGACCAGCGTCTGTCATACCGATGCCTATACGCTTTCAGGGGCAGACCCGGAAGGTAACTTCCCGGCGGTGCTGGGTCATGAGGGCGCCGGCATTGTTCAGGAAGTGGGCCCAGGGGTGGCCAGTGTCAAACCCGGGGATCATGTCATTCCGCTGTATACGGCAGAGTGCGGTCAGTGCAAGTTCTGCCTGTCGGGCAAGACCAACCTGTGTGGTTCAGTGCGCGCCACTCAAGGGAAAGGGGTCATGCCGGATGGTACCTCGCGCTTTTCGCTGGAAGGCAAGATGCTCCACCACTATATGGGCACGTCTACCTTCAGTGAGTATACGGTGCTTCCGGAAGTGTCTCTGGCGGTAGTTTCCAAGGAAGCCCCCATGGACAAAATCTGCCTGCTGGGCTGTGGCGTCACCACCGGTATTGGTGCTGTGCTGAATACTGCCAAGGTAGAACCAGGCTCAACCGTGGCCGTGTTTGGCCTGGGGGCGATCGGTCTGGCGGTGATTCAGGGCGCCATGATGGCCAAGGCGTCACGGATTATTGCCATTGACGTCAACCCCGACAAGTTTGAGTTGGCCAAACAGTTCGGGGCAACCGATTTTGTCAATCCCAAGGACTACAGCGACCCGATCCAGCAAGTGATTGTTGACCTGACGGATGGTGGCGTTGACTACTCGTTTGAATGCATCGGCAATGTCAATGTCATGCGTTCGGCACTGGAGTGCTGCCACAAAGGCTGGGGGGAGTCGATCATCATCGGGGTGGCCGGCGCCGGGGAAGAAATTGCCACGCGGCCTTTCCAGCTGGTCACAGGGCGGGTCTGGAAAGGCTCTGCATTCGGCGGCGTCAAAGGCCGTAGCGAGTTGCCCGGATATGTTGAACGCTACATGAACGGTGAGATCAATATCGATGATTTTATCACTCATGACATGCCGTTTGAGCAGATCAACGAAGCCTTTGACCTGCTCCACGCGGGGAAGAGCATTCGTACCGTGCTGCATTACTGATTATGATGGTGGCATCATGATCTGGCGCCCGTAAGGGCGCAGGATGCGTGGCGTGGCCTTGGTGGCTGCGCCAGGCAAGGATTCCGGAGCCTGTTGTCAGGAGCGTGCCTATGAGCATGAGTGAAACCCTAGAGCTGGTATCGGCCAACCGTAGTTTTGGCGGTTGGCACAAGCGCTATCGTCATTATTCGCGGGCGCTGGATTGCGACATGATCTTTGCCGTTTATCTGCCGCCCCAGGCGGAAGAGGAGCGGGTACCACTGCTCTGGTGGCTGTCAGGTTTAACCTGCAATGATGAAAACTTCATGCAGAAAGCCGGCGCCCACCGCCTTGCCGCCGAGCTGGGTGTGGCCATTATCTGCCCGGATACCAGTCCGAGAGGTACCGACCTGCCCGGTGAACATGAGCGCTATGACCTGGGCTCTGGCGCGGGCTTTTATGTCAATGCCACTGAAGCACCATGGAAGCCGCATTACCGTATGTACGATTATGTGGCTGAAGAACTGCCCTCTGTGGTACGTCAGCACTTTCCGGTCAATGGGCGCGAATCGATCAGTGGCCATTCCATGGGCGGCCATGGTGCCTTGATTCTGGCCTTGCGCCACCCAGGGCGTTTTCGCTCGGTGTCGGCCTTTTCTCCAGTGGTCAACCCTATGGCGTGCCCCTGGGGGCGTAATGCGTTTAGCCATTACCTTGGCGACGATATTACCCGCTGGCGCCAATATGATGCCTGCGAACTGGTGGCCAACGGCGCTTCACGCCAGCGGCTTTTCATTGATCAGGGGGAAGCTGACCAGTTCCTTGAAGAACAGCTCAAGCCGGATCATCTGGAAGCCGTCTGCGATCAGCATGACCATCCGCTGACGCTCAGGCGTCAACCGGGCTATGATCATTCCTATTTCTTCATTGCCACTTTTATTGATGACCATCTGCGCTATCATGCTGAGCATTTATACAAGCGCTAAGGAACCCTGATGTTGAAACGAGCGCTCTCGCATGTAGCCGGTTTTATCTGGCGAATCCTCTGGCGAGTGGCGCTTGTTTTTATATTGGTATCCGTTGTTCTGGTGCTGCTCTTTCGCTATGTGCCGCCGCCGGGTTCCATGGTAATGCTGGAACGTAAGGTTCAAGGATGGCTAGCCAATGAGCCCATCACCCTTAACCATCAATGGCGGGATTGGGAGGCCATGGCGGACGCGGCCAAGCTGGCGGTGATAGCCGCCGAGGACCAGCGCTTTCCTTCTCATTCCGGGTTTGACCTGATTGAAATCCGCCAGGCGCTGTCGACCGCCATCAGCGGTGGACGCCTACGCGGCGCGAGCACCATCAGCCAGCAGACCGCCAAGAATGTCTTTTTGTGGAGCGGACGCAACTGGGGGCGTAAAGCGCTGGAAACCTGGTTCACCGCTTTGATAGAACTGATCTGGGGCAAGCAGCGCATCCTTGAAGTGTATCTGAACGTCGCCGAGTGGGATGAAGGCGTGTTTGGCCTGGAAGCCGCTTCCCAGCATTATTTTGGCGCATCGGCCCATGCGTTGAGTGACCGTCAGGCAAGTCTGTTAGCCGCCATTCTACCCAGCCCGCTGACCCGTAGTGCCTCCGTGCCAAGCCCTCAGGTCGAGCAGCGTAGCCAATGGATTCGTCAACAGATGCACAATCTGGGCGGGCCGCGCTACCTACAACGGTTACCTCCCGCACCCTGAATCCTTGTGAGTAGAAGTGTCACCCTAGATTATGCCTGGCTGCCAGCCTGTGATGATTTAACCACCATCACGACACCCAGAATAGTGATGGCCATTCCCAGCAGGCCTGGCCAGGGCAGGCGTTCGTCAAATAGCCACCAGGCCTGCAGGGCGGTTACCGGGGGAACCAGGTAGAAAAGACTGGCTACTCTTGAAGCCTCGCCTTTTTTGATCAGCGCCATTAGCAGCATGATGGCGGCAATGGACAGCACCAGTACCAGCCAGCCAAGGGTCAATACAAAGGTGGGTGTCCAATTCACGCTGCGGGTTTCCAGCAACAGTGCGCCAACGCCAAACAGGGCGCCTGCGGCCAGGTATTGAATCGCTGTACCTGAAATCAGGTGCATGCTGGTGCAAAAACGCTTTTGGTAAAGCGTGCCAATCGAGATACCTGCCAAAGCGGTCATCACGCTGAGCAGCGCCGGTAACCCAAAACCGGCAAATAAGGTGTCGCTAATATCAAGTTTACTACCCAACACCAGAGTTATGCCTGCCAGGCCAAGAACCAGACCGATCCATTGGCGCCGGTTGAGTTTTTCACCCAGCAAAGGGCCAGCGCAGGCGGCCGTCAGCAGCGGTTGCAAACCGACCAATAGTGCAGCGAGCCCGGCGGGCATGCCGTGGTAAATGCCGTAAAAAACACCCCCCAGATACGCGCCGTGAACCAGGCAGCCGGTAATGGCTATATGCCCCCACAAACTGGCCCTGGAGGGCCAGGGAATGCGCATGACAAGTGCCAACGGGATCAGGATCAAGAGCGTCAGCATCATGCGGATAAACAGAAAGGTAAAGGGTTCGGCATAGGGAAGGCCAAATTTGGCGCCAATAAAGCCGGTGCTCCATAGTAGAACAAACAGGACGGGCATGGCGGCCAGGCTCAGCTCACTCGGTGTGGCACGGCGAGTGGTCGAGATCATTTCCTGAAGTGAGCGGCTGAGCATAAAGGCATCCTGTTCAATAAGTTAGAAGGCGGCATGGACCTATCCTGGTTTTTTTACATTAAGTTACACAAAAAATTGAACCTGTGCATCTGCCTCGCGTCAGAGTCTGTACGTTAACTAACGTACGCCTTACATTCACCTCAGAAATTACCGAGGTTTTCTATGCAACGTTTAACTGCACTGTTTTCTGCCGCTCTTCTCGCCACCGGTTTGGTAGCTACTGCCGCTCACGCCCAGCAGACACAAGACCCTGCTCAAGATCCCATGGCGACCCAGGAAGCGCCAGCGCAGGATTTCTCAGATGATCAGTTAGAACAATTTGCTGATGCATCCCAAGAAATCGCGGTTATTTCCCAGGATTATACCCAGCGCCTTCAAGAAGCAGAAGATGAAGAGAGCCAGCAGGAAGTGCGAGCTGAAGCCAACGACAAGATGATCGAAGTCGTCGAAGACAGCGGCCTGGACGTCGAAACCTTCAATGCGATTGGCCAAGCCATTCAGCAGGACCCTGAGATGATGCAGCGCGTGCAGGAAATGTCCTCAGAGTCATAATGTCATTGGTGTTATCTGGCCAGTGGCGGGATGATAGGTTAATGTCAAAATCACCCGTGATCATACTCTGATAGGGCCAGAATCACAGAAGGCTCGGCACCATAGCAGTGTCGGGCCTTTTTTGTGTCCCACTGCTTTATCTTGTGCCTTGATGCTTGCACACTGTATTCAATATGCCGCAAAACCAAGCGGCAGGCGACAAATTGTCAGTAACGGATGGTTATTTAAGGCCTGGAAACAGTCAGTCGACTAGGAGAAGTGCATGGACGTTGAGCTTTTGGAAATTCATCAGCACATGGGTAAGTATCCACCTTTTGATGGCTTGTCAGATGAGCTGCTTGATCGTATTGCCGAAAGTATTGAAGTTCGCTATTTCAAGACAGGTAGCGAGATTCTGCGTCTCAACGAAACTGTCAACGAATTGTGTTATATACGCAGTGGAGCCGTTGAGGTCTATCGCCGCCAGGGGGAGCTCTATAACCGCCTGGGTGAAGGAGACATCTTCGGCCACTTCAGCCTTTTGCGCGGGCACCGGGTGCGCTATCCGGCCAAGGCGATTGAAGATACCCTGATTTACTTCATTCCCGGGGCTGTTTTTCAGCAGCTGTGTGATGAAGACGACCATTTTGCGGATTTTATCGAAGTGGAAAGGCCGCGGCTGGAAAGCGTTGCAGAAGAGCAGAAAAAGTCCAACGACATGATGGTCACACGGATTCGCAAACTGTTATCGCGTTATCCGATCATGGTGGAGGCCACCACCACAGTGCAGGCGGCGGCTCAACAGATGAGTAATGCCCAGGCCTCGGCGCTGTTGGTGCTCAAACCTGGCAAGGATAATCCACGCTTCAGCTTCAATGACAGTGAAGGGGTTGCCTGGCAGATGTGCGGTATCCTGACCGACAGTGATTTTCGCAAGAGCATTGTTGCTCAGGGACTGCCCCCCGAGACGCCGGTAGGTGATGTGATTGGCTCTAACCTGATTACTGTCCAGTCCGATGTCTCGGTCTATGAAGCCATGTTGACCATGTTGCGCAGTAATGTGCATCACTTGCCTGTCTTGTACCGCCAGCGCCCGGTTGGGGTGGTGCATCTTTCCGATATTATCCGCTATGAAACGCACAGCGGGCTCTATCTGGTCAGCAATATTTTCAGTCAGTCCAGCGTTGAGGGGTTGGCTCGCCTGGCGCCGGATGTCAGTGCGGCTTTTGTACGCATGGTTCAGGAAGAAGCCAACTCGCATATGGTCGGCAGCGCGCTGTCGACCATAGGGCGCAGTTTTACCCGCCGCCTGCTTGAGATGGCGGAGGAAGCGCTTGGGCCGCCTCCCGTCCCCTACAGTTTTATGGTCAACGGTTCCATGGCACGAAACGAACAGACCATAGTGACCGATCAGGATAATGCGCTGGTGATTGATGATGCCTTTGATCCTGGACTGCACGATGACTATTTCTATCAACTGGCAAAGTTTGTCAGTGATGGCCTGGATGCCTGCGGTTACACCTACTGTAAAGGCGATGTCATGGCCACTAACCCGCAGTGGCGCCAACCGCTCCGGGTCTGGAAGGACTACTTTCGTGACTGGATCAATAATCCATCGCCTGAAAAACTCCTCCACAGCTCGATTTTCTTTGATCTTGACAGCGCCTATGGTGAAGACGTGTATGTCGATGATCTGCAGGATCTGGTGGCAAGTGAGGCAGCAAAGTCACCGCTGTTTTTGGCTGCCATGGCACGTAATGCGCTTAACCGTACGCCACCTCTGGGGTTCTTCCGTACGTTCGTGATGGAAAAAGACGGCAAGCATAATAATTCCATCAACCTCAAGCGGCGGGGTACCGCCCCCATGGTGGACCTTATCCGGATTCATGCCCTGGCCTGTGGTTCAAAGGCGCAAAACTCCTTTGAACGACTGGATGACATTGCTAAAACACAGCTGCTGGCCAATGGGGTCAGTGATAAATTGCGCTATGCACTGGAGTTCCTATGCATGTCGCGCATTCGCCATCAGGTGATTGACCTCCAGGAAGAGCGCACACCGGATAACAACATCGAGCCGGAAAACGTTGCCAGCAACGAGCGGCATACGCTGAAAGATGCTTTTCAGGTGCTGAGTAACGCCCAGAAGTTTCTGAAATTCCGCTATCCGATGCCGGCAAGCAGGCAGGGGCGTAGCTGATGGTGATACGTCCTCGCAAGAAGGTCGTTCAGTCGGACTGGAATGCCTATTTGACCCAGCGCGGTCAGCAGGTGCGCGATCCTGCCATGCAACGTTTTTTTCAAACCCCCATGCCCGGCGGCGATACGCCAATTGCTCAGGTGCCCATGGTGGCGCTGGATATGGAAACCACGGGGCTGGATGAACGCCGCCATGCGATTGTCAGTATTGGCATTGTGCCTTTTGACATGAACAGGATTCTGCTGGCCGAGCGCCGTTACTGGGTAGTCAAGCCACCGCGACCGCTGGCGGAGGAGTCGATTGCCTTCCATCATATTACCCATTCAGAAATTGCTCATGCTCCGGATCTCAACGACGTATTGAATGAGTTGTTGGATGCTGTGGCAGGCCGCCTGGTTGTTGTGCATTTTCGGCATATCGAACGCCCGTTTCTGGATGCAGCGGTCAAGTCACGGCGCGGTGAAAGCGTGATTTTCCCGATGATCGATACCATGTCGCTGGAAGCGCGCCTGCATCGCCAGTCACTGTGGGCACGTTTTCGTCGCTGGCTGGGACGTCCACCCGTATCCATTCGCCTGAATGCCAGCCGTCAACGCTATGGTCTACCCGCTTACCAGGGCCATCATGCCCTGTTGGATGCGCTGGCCACGGCGGAACTGCTGCAGGCGCAGATTGCTCATCATTATCAACCGGAAACACCATTGCGGGATCTCTGGACCTGACCGGTGATGCTTGCCGTCAACACCCTGGTAACCTGAAGCCAATAAAAAAGGGCAGCCCTTGGGCTGCCCTACGGTCTCCTGATGATACTAGCTGTCAGGCAGTCTTAGGCTCGCTCATCAAGCCTTTGATGATCGCATAACACGCCACCAGAAGAATGATCGTGAACGGGAAACCGGTGGAGACCGACATGGTCTGCAGCGCCGTCAAGCCACCCCCCAACAACAGAGCAATGGCAATGGAGCCTTCAATGATAGCCCAGAATACACGCTGAGGTTTCGGGGCATCCACCTTGCCACCAGCGGTAATCGAGTCGATGACCAGAGAGCCGGAATCCGATGAGGTGACGAAGAAGACAATGACCAGCACGATGGCAATAAAGGAGGTGATGTTCGACAGCGGCAGTTGCTCCAGCATGATAAACAGCTGAAGGTCGACGCCAGCATCACGTACGGCTTCAATGCCCTGAGACAGGTACTGATCGATGGCTGTCCCTCCAAAGGTGGTCATCCATAGCACTGACACGAGTGAAGGAACCAACAGAACCGCGACGAGGAATTCACGCACCGTACGCCCGCGGGAGACGCGCGCGATAAACATGCCTACGTACGGAGACCAGGAAATCCACCAGGCCCAATAGAAGGCTGTCCAGCCCTGGCTGAAGTTGGCATCTTCACGGCCGAAGGGATTGGAGAGGGCGGGCAGGTTAACCACATAGTTCAGCAGGTTATCGAAAAAGCCTGTGGCAATCAGCAGGGTTGGCCCGACGGCAATCACAAAGAACAGCAGGCCTGCTGCCATGGCAATGTTGATTTTTGACAGCAGTTGAACACCTTTCTCGACCCCGGCAAGGATGGAGGCAATGGCGATAATGGTAATGCCCACAATCAGCAGTATCATGGTGACATCGCCTTCGGGGGCACCGAAGAGATAGCTCAGGCCTGCTGCTGCCTGGGTAGCCCCGAGCCCCAGTGACGTTGCCAGACCAAAAAGGGTTGCAAAAACAGCAAGGATATCAATGATATGCCCTGGCCATCCCCAGACGCGCTCGCCCAGAAGCGGATAGAAGACTGAGCGCATGGACAGCGGCAGACCTTTATTGAAGGCAAACAGGGCAAGCGACAGGGCAACGACCGCGTAGATCGCCCAGGGGTGCAGGCCCCAGTGGAAAATGGTGGCGGCCATGCCGAGAGCCGCAGAGCCGGCTGCATCGCCTTCCAGCTCGCCAGTTGCGCCACCCAGCGGCGCCCAGTTGCTGCCATCAAAGGAGGTGCCGAAGTGGGCAAGCGGCTCATTGACGCCGAAGAACATCAGGCCAATGCCCATCCCGGCAGCAAACAGCATGGAGAACCAGCCCATATAGGTAAAGTCCGGCTTGGCCTCGGCGCCACCAATGCGTACTTTACCGAACGGTGAAACTATCAGAAAAAGGCACAGCAACACAAAGATGTTGGCTGCAAAAATGAAGAACCAGGCAAGGTTGGTGGTCAGGTAGCTGAAAACCACATCATAAACAGGGGCAACCTGATCCTGTAATGCCAGAGTCAGGACCACGAACAGAACAATCACCAAGGATGAAATGGTGAATACCTTGCCATGCAGGTCGATATTGAACCCCATTGGCGAGGCTGTCAGGTTGTCCTGCCCGATTACATAATCGGTATCGATCAGGTTGGCAGGGCCGTCAGGGGCAGGCACCCCCTCGGAACGTTTTTTTTCTTCAGGACGTTGAGAGTTTGAGTCCATAGGACATCTCCGTCATAGGTGGGTAATGATTGAGCGCTGCAACTTGGACCACAGCACTCCTGGATATCTATCGTTGACCGGAATGACATTTCAGCATCACGCCGTAGTTGTTTAAATTATTAACGATAGAAAACTTGGCAAAGCACCACACAAGAAGAGCAGCCCTGAGGCTGCTCTTGATCTTGGGGTGCTGATCGCTTGATCAGACCGCTTTGGGTTCACTCATCAAGCCTTTGATAATGGCATAGCATGCCACCAACAGAATGATAGTGAACGGGAAGCCGGTAGAAACCGCCATGGTCTGCAGGGCGGTCAAACCGCCACCCAGCAGCAGGGCAATGGCGATAGTACCTTCAATAATGGCCCAGAACACGCGCTGCGGTTTGGGTGCATCGACCTTGCCCCCTGCGGTAATCGAATCGATGACCAGTGAGCCGGAATCCGACGAGGTCACAAAGAACACAATCACCAACACAATGGCAATAAAGCTGGTGATGCCAGACAGCGGCAGCTGTTCCAGCATGACAAAGAGCTGCAGCTCCAATCCGGCATCGCGGACTGCCTCAATTCCCTGTGAGAGGTACTGATCAATGGCGGTGCCACCAAAGGCGGTCATCCACAGGATTGAGACGGTGGAAGGAACCAGGAGAACCGAGATGATGAACTCACGCACGGTACGGCCCCGGGATACCCGGGCAATAAACATACCCACGTACGGAGACCAGGAAATCCACCAGGCCCAGTAGAAGGCCGTCCAGCCTTGACTGAAGTTGGCATCTTCACGGCCAAAAGGATTGGAGAGCGCTGGCAGGTTCACCACATAGCTCATGAGGTTTTCAAAGAAACCGGTGGCAATAATCAGGGTAGGGCCGACGCCAATCACAAAGAACAGCAAGGCGGCTGCCAGGCCAATGTTGATTTTCGAGAGTAGCTGTACGCCTTTATCCACCCCGGCAAGGATGGAGCCAATGGCAATAATGGTGATCCCGATAATCAGCAGAATCATGGTGATATCGCTTTCTGGCGCGCCGAACAGATAGGTCAGACCTGCTGCTGCCTGTGAGGCGCCTATCCCCAGTGAGGTCGCCAGGCCAAACAGCGTGGCGAACACCGCCAGAATGTCGATGACATGTCCTGGCCACCCCCAGACGCGCTCACCCAGAATGGGATAGAACACCGAGCGCATGGAAAGCGGCAAGCCCTTGTTGAAGGCAAACAGCGCCAGCGAGAGCGCGACCACCGAATAGATTGCCCAGGGGTGCAGGCCCCAATGGAAAATGGTCGCAGCCATACCCACGGCAACAGAGCCGGCTTCGTCACCTTCAAAGTCACCTGCTGCACCACCGAGTGGTGCCCAGCTACCGCCATCATAGGCAGTCCCAAAATGCGTTAACGGTTCGCTGACCCCGTAGAACATCAGGCCAATGCCCATGCCAGCTGCAAACAGCATGGAGAACCAGCCCATGTAGGTAAAGTCCGGCTTGGCAGCCGCGCCGCCAATGCGGATTTTACCTAATGGTGAAACGATCAGGAAAAGACACAGAATGACAAAAATGTTGGCCGACAGGATGAAGAACCAGGCCAGGTTGCCGGTCAGAAAGTTGAAGACCGCATCATATATGGGGGCGATCTGATCCTGAAGAGCCAGGGTCAGCACCACGAACAGCACGATCAGCAAGGAGGAGATGGTG
Source organism: Halomonas sp. BLK-85 (assembly GCF_044792155.1). NCBI lineage: Bacteria > Pseudomonadati > Pseudomonadota > Gammaproteobacteria > Oceanospirillales > Halomonadaceae > Halomonas > Halomonas sp. BLK-85. The sequence goes on along the minus strand of NZ_CP087731.1, from coordinate 2,387,483 downwards.
AATACCTTGCCGTGCAGGTCGATACTAAAGCCCATTGGCGAGGCAGTGATGTTGTCTTGACCGATCACGTAATCGGTATCAATCAGGTTCGCCGCACCTTCTGGAGCAGGAATACCCTCGGAGGGAGCCGGTGTATAGTCATCCGGATTCTGAGAGTTGTTGTCCATTGGACATCTCCGTCGATTTTATTTGGGCAGACCAGTCTTGCGCATTACTGTCAGCGCAGAAGATTGGTTCACGTTTCAGTCGGGCGCACCAGGAAAACGGATGCATCGGTGTGGGTCGCCACCTTGCCACCGTGGGAGGGCATGACGGCATCAAGATGACGCGGCAGATGGGTTGCCATGATGACAAGGTCGACGCCGAGTTCCTCAATGGCTTTCACAAGTATGTTATCGACATTGGCGATGGGATCCGTGGAGCTGTATACCTTGGCCGTCACCGGTTGACCATGAACGCCATGACGCTTTTGAGCAAAGGCTTCAAGCTTCTGCTGGTACTCGTCTGGTGTTCTGGCCACGCTGTTAGGCGCAGTGGAGGTTACTCCCACGTAGGTGATAGAAGCATCGTGGTGTTTGGCTGTATCGGCAACGACTTCCAGCGAGGGTTCGAGCACCTCGATGTGAGCGAGGTCGACTGGAACCATGATGTGCTTGAACATGCGAAACTCCTTCTTTTGTCAATGACAGAGGGATTGGCGAAATATCAACGCCAATCGGCTTGACTGGCCTGGGAATCAGCTCAGTAAAGCGTACTGTCGTGTTGATGTGGTGTGATCGTTATCAAGCCTGCGGTTAAAAATGATGAATAAAGGTGATGCCTTTCAGGGTGCGCCGTATCTGGAGAACGCTAGCCCGACAGTTTCATAAAATAAAAGATGGATAAAAGCCTGCTTACTATCATCAACAATTATACATAGATGAGCTGTCAATGTCAGAGTACAGGAATCGTGCAATCTACCCCAGCCAAACACTACGTACTTTTGAGGGTGATGGACAGGTTATGGCGCGTGTCTGTTTAAACGGTACAGGCTCCCCTTTGGCGCATCTGTCAATAAATAGAGTGCACCGTCGGGAGCCTGGCGAATATCACGAAGGCGACCCAGTTCCCCGTTTAAAACGACCTCGCGAGCGATAATTTCTGTGTTGTTCTCGGTGATGTTGCCTTTGTTGTCAGAATTGCTTTGTTCACCATTGGCCAGTGTCAGGCGAATAAGCTGCTGGCTGGCGAGGCCGCCGGCCAGTAAGTGCTCCTGCCATTCCGGATACGTATCAGACGTTACTTGAGTTAACCCAGAGGGTGCGAAACGGCCCTGGAATACGTGTAGAGGATCGCGCATGCCGGGAAGGGAGTCCTCACCAATGGGCTGATTGGTCGAATAATCGTTGCCCTGACTGACCTTTGGCCAACCGTAATTGTCACCTGCCATCAAGTGATTGAGTTCGTCACCGGTGCGTGGCCCATGTTCGGTTGCCCAGGGATCGCCGTTGCTGAGAACCGTTAAACCCTGAATGTTACGGTTACCCAGGGTGTAGATTTCATCCCGCGTATCGGGGTCACCAATGAAGGGGTTATCGTCAGGCACGCCACCGGTATCGTTCAGGCGCAGGGTTGAACCGGCATGGTCATCCCGCGCCTGGGCGCGGTTGGGATCGCGTCCGCGGTCGCCAATGCTCATCAAAAGGGTGCCATCTTCAAGCCAGGCCAGGCGTGAACCGTAATGGCGCCCGGGTGCAGAAGCGCGATCCTGTTCAAAAATATGTTCAACGGGCCCGAGGGAATCTCCCTGCCACTTGGCCCGAGAGAGCGCCGTGCGGCTCAGGTTGCCTTCAGGCTTGCTCCAAGTAAAGTAGATCCAATCGTTCTGGCCATCCGACTGTCCAAAACGTGGATGCAGGCTGATATCCAGCAAGCCACCCTGACCCTGAGTGCTCACTTGAGGCATGCCTTTCAGGGTCTGCTTGTTGCCTTGTTGATCAATCAGTATCAGTTCCCCGGAGCGCTGGCTGACCAGGTAGCGGGCATCCGGCAGGAAGGCGACTGACCAGGGGCGGTTCAGTCCGCTGGCCACGCGTTCAATGTTCAGCGTAAAGTGCTGAGTGTCAACGCTGAGTGAGGATTGGGCATGGGTAGTCGCACTCAAGGCCAGGGCGGCGGTGATGGCAAGAAGGGTGCTGGTTATGTGCCTGCACCAAGGCTGGCAATAAAAGATGGCCACGTGGACTCTCCCTCCAGAACGATGATTACAGCCTAGCAGGGAAACGCGTTCGGGGCTTCAACGGCTGATGACGCTACATCAATAACGCCAGCAGGATGGGTAGATAGAACAGGCCCATCAGGGTTGAACAGAATACCAGGCTTGCCACGTATCCAGGTTCACGGTTGGCGCGTTGGGCAAACAGGTAATTGAACACGGCGACCGGCATGCTCATCTGCAGTATCAGGATGCTGTGGGCCATGGCGGGCAAGTGGAGCAGATAACCAATGGCCCAGGCGATCGCCGCCGCCAAAGGGATGCGTATCAGGCTGAAGCGAATCCCGGAGCGCAGGCTCTTCACCTGAATGCTGGCCAGTGAGACTCCCAGGGTAATCAGCATCAGCGGTACAGTGAATCCGGACATCAAATCGACACTGTTGGCTAGCCAGAGCGGCAGTGACGTGTCGGTCAAAAGTAGCGTCATTGCCATGACAATGGCATAGACCGTCGGCGTTTTGGCCAAGGTCTTCAGTGGGTTGCCGTGGCTGCCGAGAAGGCTTCCCAGGGTGAACTGAAACAGTGATACCGTCACCATGACGGTAATGCCGTAGGCAAAGCCCGCACTACCGAAAGCGTACAACACCACAGGCAGCCCCATATTGCCTGTATTGGGGTACATCATCGGGGCCAGTAATACGCGCCAGTCGCGGGCCAGCATTTTGGCGACAAAAAAGGTGGCGACTGCCATGCTGACCATGACCAGCGAGGTTGCCAGCATGGTACGCCCGAAGGTTGTGGCATCAATCTCCGCGCCGCTGAGTGAGGCAAGCACCAGAGCAGGTGTGCCAATGTTAAACACCAGGCGGGTCACAAAGTCGACGGGGTAGGGATGGCCCAGGCGTACCCAGGTATATCCCAGGCCTGCACCTGCAATAACGGGGGCCATGACGGCAAACAGCTCGGCAAGCATTAACATTCCTTAAGGGTTGTTCAGGCTTCATTGTCGTTAATTAGGCCGCTAACTGGCAAGCTGTCAGCCACCGCTGGCTAATCGATACTGTCAATGCAGCGCCTTTCAGGCTGGAAAGGCCCGACAACCAAGGAAACGACGTGACGACTTCTTCGCCTTCAACGCAACCCCATTCGTCTTCAAGCCAAAGCTTTCAGGCGCTTATCCGGCTGTTGCGCTATGCCAGGGGCTACCGGCGGCGCATAGTGGCGGCCAGCGCCTGCTCGATTATCAATAAGCTGTTTGATATCGCTCCGGAAATCCTGATTGGTGTCGCGATTGATGTGGTCGTCAACCAGGAGAAAAGCTTTGTTGCCCGCCTGGGGTTTGAATCCCCTCAGGAGCAGATCACCATACTGGCCGTGCTGACCTTCTTTATCTGGGCAGGCGAATCGCTGTTTGAATACCTTTTTCAGGTGCTATGGCGCAATCTGGCTCAGCGATTACAGGCCGATATGCGTCAGGACACCTATGAACATGCCCAGCGGTTAGATATGGCGTTTTTTGAGTCGAGAAGCTCTGGCCAGCTGGTAGCCACCATGAACGACGATGTCAATCAGCTGGAGCGTTTCCTGGATGGTGGCGCCAATGCCCTGATTCAGGTCGGCGTTACAGTTGTGGCGGTGGGCGCGGTATTTTTTGTACTTTCCCCGCTGATTGCGCTGTTGGCGTTTACCCCGATTCCGCTGATCATCTGGGGCGCCTTCTTCTTTCAGCGCAAGGCCGGGCCGCTGTACAGCGATGTGCGTGAAAAGGTCGGCGATCTGGGCAGCCGCCTGTCAAATAACCTGAGCGGCATTGCCACCATCAAAAGCTTTACCAGTGAAGCGCGTGAAGCCGAGCGCCTACGCGAGGTCAGTGAAGCCTATGTAGACGCTAATCGCCGGGCGATTCAGGTCAGCTCTGCGTTTATTCCCGTGATTCGGATGGCGATTCTGGCGGGCTTTCTGGCGACCTTTACAGTGGGTGGCATGATGGCGCTTAACGGTAATCTTAACGTTGGTGCCTACGGTGTGCTGGTTTTCCTTACCCAGCGCCTGCTCTGGCCTTTGACGGGGCTTGCTCAGGTGATTGACCTTTTCGAGCGCGCCATGGCCAGCACCAAACGGATTCTCGACCTGCTGGAAGTGCCGATTACCGTTAAAGACGACAGTGCCACGCCACTGGCAGCGCCTGTTATGGGTGAGGTCTGCTTTGAAGCAGTAAGCTTCCACTATGACGCCAGCCAGGTCGGCGTGAAAAGCGTGGATTTATATGTGCCTGCAGGCAACACCCTGGCCCTGGTGGGGGCTACCGGTTCGGGTAAATCCACGCTGATCAAGCTACTGCTGCGTTTCTATGACCCCACCAGCGGCCGAGTGCTGGTGGATGGCCAGCCGATCAATGCGGTCAGCATGCACTCGTTACGCCAGGCGATTGGCCTGGTTAGCCAGGATGTCTACCTGTTTGAAGGTAGCATCCGTGACAATATTGCCTACGGCAGACCCGATGCACCAGACGCCGACATTATTGACGCCGCGAAAACCGCCGTGGCCTGGAGCTTTATCGCAACATTACCCCAAGGCCTGGAAACCCCGGTGGGCGAGAGGGGCGTACGGCTCTCGGGTGGGCAACGCCAGCGGCTCTCCCTGGCCAGAGCGCTACTTAAAGACCCGCCCATACTGGTGCTGGATGAAGCTACCAGCGCGGTTGACAACGAAACCGAGGCAGCGATTCAGCGCTCCCTTGAACGCATTGCCCGCGGGCGTACCGTCATCATGATTGCCCACCGGCTGTCCACCATAGTTGATGCCGATGAAATCGTGGTGATTGAAAAAGGCCAGGTCGCTGAGCGAGGCAACCATTCAAGTTTGCTGGCAGCCAACGGCCATTATGCTGCCCAATGGCGGGTGCAGACCGGGGCTGCCCGGGCAGGCGATAGAGATACCCTGGTCGACTAGCGATTGACCAGCCGGGCGGACAGCTTTACTGGCACATAAGGCTCAGGCGTTTGGTAGCCTACCAGGGCCAGCAGCGTGCGCACCGTCGAGTTGGCCATCAGGGCATTGCCATCCAGTGGCAGGGGTAAAAACACCACGACAAACATGCCTTTCATAAGTCATCTCCAGATGGGCTACCCCCATAGACTCAACATGCATAAAAGTGCCCTGTGCTGAATGGAAAAGGCTAGCCCCGGCGATCAAGTTTCGCTATGATATGCGCGCTTTACGGGCCCATAGCTCAGTTGGTTAGAGCAGGGGACTCATAATCCCTTGGTCGTAGGTTCAAGTCCTACTGGGCCCACCAGTCAAATCCCCTAAAATCAGAAGCTTCCCCACCTGTACTTGTAGTATCGCGTGGCATGTACTAGCATCCAATAGCACATCCTATGTTGGTAGCTATGTTGGTAAGAGTCTATGCCCAAGAAAGCTCGTCCCCTATCCGCCCTTGAGGTGAAGCGACTTACCACCCCCGGTTTCCATGCCGTGGGCGACGTGGCCGGCTTGCTGCTGCGAGTCGATAGGAGCGGCGCTCGTTCGTGGATTCTGCGCTACTCCACTGGCGAATCACGCCTGGCCAAGAGCGGCAAGCCCTACAAGGTGCGCCGGGACCACGGTTTGGGCGGCTACCCCGATACATCCCTGGCCATGGCCCGCGAGAAAGCGCGCAAGGTCCGCGAGCTGCTGGCCGAGGGTATCGACCCCCTGAGCCAAAAGAAGGCCGCCAAGCAAGCGCGGTTGGCAGCCGAACGGCGCCGCCTGACATTCGCCCAGGCAGCCGAAGCCGTCATTAAAGTGAAGCAAGCCGAGGCCAGCAGCCCGCGACATTCCCAGCAATGGCGCAAGAGCCTGGAAGCATATGCCTTGCCGGAGTTGGGCGCCATGAGCGTGGCCGATATTGAGCTGGTCCACGTCAAGCAAGCCCTTGAGCCTATCTGGCAGAGCAAGCCCACCACCGCCGCCCGCGTGCGCCAGCGCATCGAGAGCGTAATGGCGTGGGCGACTGCCCACGGGCATCGTGACGGGCCCAACCCCGCCGCCTGGAAGGGCAATTTGGATGCCGTGCTGCCGTCCACCGCCAAGATAAAGAAGAAGGCCCACCACCGCGCGATGCCGATTGATGACATGCCGGCTTTCTGGACGCGGCTGAGCGAGCGCGACGATATGGCATCCAAGGCGCTGGCGTTCACCATCCTGACGGGCAGCCGTTCCGGCGAGGTGCTGGGCGCCCGTTGGGAGGAGATCGACCTGGCCGGAGCAGTTTGGACGGTGCCTCCTGAGCGAATGAAAGGGCGCCGCGAGCATCGCGTACCGCTGGCGCCGGCTGCCGTCGAGCTGCTGCGATCACTGCCCCAGGCCGAGGAGGGGCTGGCATTCCCCAACAAGATGGGCCGCAAGCTGGGCGACCGGGCAATGATCAACGTGCTGGACGATATGGGCGACCGTGAGCGCACCACCGTCCACGGTTTTCGTAGCAGCCTGCGCGACTGGATGGCCGAGCGCACCGCGACCCCGCATGACGTGGCCGAGATGGTGCTGGCCCACGCCATTGGCAACCAAGCCGAAGCCGCCTACCGCCGGGGTGACCTGCTGGCCAAGCGCGCCCGCGTGATGAAGCAATGGGCCGCCTTCCTGGCCACCCCTGTCAGCGCTAGCGACAAGGTGACAGCGATCCGCGAGGCATCTATCGATTAACCGATTTGGCCGGCTAGGGCCGTACACCTGAAAGCGCGGCGACTCCACCGCGCCCGCCGGCCAACCTTTCCCGGAGTGAGCGCGAGGAGTGGCGCCAATGGCACTTTCACCTTGGCATATCAAGAGCCGGTTGAGCAGTGAAGAAGTTTCCATTTTGCTGACTGGAAACGATGTCACCGACTTCCTGATTTGGCCAAAATCTGAGGACATTGAAGAAAAAAACGAATGGCATCGCGTGCTAGTAAGAGCCGCACAGGAAGGCAACTTGGAACCCGAATGGGCAGAAACCTGTGAAAATGATCCTGTACCGCTATCTGAAGGGCTTAGAGATGAATGGTCATGGGAACCATCTTTTTTTGATGAATGGAAAACAAAGTACGTCGATGGCGTTCGACTAAAATTGCGACGCCAAGAGGTTTACCGCTGGCTGAAGGCGTCAGGCGTTACCGACGATGACATACCTGAAGCGCTGCGTGTCATGCCCAAGCCCCAGGCACCAGCTTTGCAAGACAAGCCCCTTCATCATCGCCGACGGCATACCTATCTGACATTGATTGAGGCGCTGGCGCTTGAGGCGCTGGGCGGTGAGATACCACTCGAGCCCTACAAGGCCGCCGGCATACTACAAGCAGTACTGGAGCGCCAAGGGCTGAAGCTGGACAAAGACCCGATAGCCAACACTGTGAAGGAGATACAGGCCGCCCGTGATGAGCGCGCCAGCGAGCGGCCATGATTCGAGATACGCCTATCTGGAGCCCATGAGGAGCGCCACCCGTTCCATTTGGGACAAGGCGCGAGAGCGCCACGCCATGCTGCCCGTGAACCCACAACGCGAGGCAGTACCACATGGAAGACCCCACCCGCGCCGCCGCTGCTGGCGGCCATGACACCTCCGCATCGGACAAACAAGGCGCCAGCAACGTCTGGCGGGCCTGGCTGTCCGTCAAAAACTTGGCCACCCGGTACGGCACCCATGAGGCCACCATCTGGCGCTGGTCGCGAGAGGGCCGCTTTCCCGCCCCTGTGAAGCTGGCCGGCAACCTTACTCGTTGGCCACTGAGTGACGTTGAAAGCTGGGAGCAAGCCCAGCGGGAGGCGTCGTCATGAGAGCGGTTTATCATTACACCAGCGAGCGTCAACACCTGCCGTTGATCGTGTCGAGCGGTGAGCTTCAAGGCCGTGCCGATGTGGCCGGCGAGCGCCCGCTGATTTGGTTCTCTGCCCATCCTTTCTGGGAGCCCACTGCCACCAAATCCCTCTGGCTGGGCGGCCTGCTGGTCCCGCAAAACTTCGAGGAGTACCACGACGTATTCGGTTGCGTGCGCTTCGCTTTACCCGCTGATGATGGCCGGCTTATGGACTGGCGCCGAGCGTGTAGGTTTGCCGGAATTTCCAGGCGCGACCGCTGGGCATTGGAGGCGGTAGGCGCCGAGGTTGGAAGCGATCCACGGCACTGGTTTGAACTGGGTGGCCCCTTGCCCCTGGAGGAGTTGAGATGCGAGCGACTGGAGGGCGGCCAATGGCAGCCCATTAGGGCAAAGGAGGGCGCCAGCCATGTTTGAGCTTTCGCACCTGCTGGCCCGCGCCTGGCGCCGGATCACCGGCCAAGGTGGACAAAGTGAACGCGGTAGACGCAAGGAGGGCGAGGCATGACACCCGAAACGCAAAAGGCCCGGCCCCCCGTCAGGGGCCGGACCCAACCTGAAGCGCCAGCCAAAGCGCCTCCCAAGTATAGCAGCATCGAGGCGGCGCTGGCCGAAGCCCTGGCCGCCTACGGTATCACCGGCCTGGCCATTCGTGGTGATGGCCGCATCCACCGTTTTGATAGTACCGACAAGCCCAAGGGCAACCGCAACGGCTGGTACGTTTGTCCCTCGCTGGACGTGGCTGTTTATGGCTTCTGGCATACCGGCGAACAGCACACTCTGAGCACTAGCGGGGAAACCAATCCCGCCGCCGCTGCTGAGGCCCGCCTGGCAGCACAGCGGGCAAGGGAGCAACGCGAGGCAGAGCGCCGCGCCCAATACGTCAAGACAGCTGAGCAGGCCCGACGCTGGTGGGCCATGGCTGGCCCTGCCGACCCATCACACCGCTACCTGCAACGGAAGTACCTGGCACCGCGTGGGCTACGCCAGCGGGATTCTATGCTGCTGGTTCCCCTCTACTATGACGGTGAACTGGTTAATTTGGAGCGCGTTTATCCGGACGGTGCCAAGAAGGTACTTTTTGGTGGACGCACTAAAGGCGTGGCCAGCCTGGTAGGAACCCTTACTGGCGCTGACCGTGTACTGGTGGCTGAAGGCTGGGCAACCGCCGTTGCCCTTCATGAGGCTATGGGCGTTCCGGTTATCGTCGCTCGCAATGCTAACAACCTGGAGCCGGTATCCCGCCGCCTACGCCGGCGCCTACCTGATAACGTGGATATCACCATCGCCGCCGATGATGACCGCTTCACCGAAGGCAATCCCGGTGCCACCAAGGCCCGGCTGGCTGCCCTCACTATCGGGAGCAAGGTGCTGATGCCTATCTTCTGCCCTGGCTGCAACGGCTGTACTGATTTTGCGGATGTAGCGGTATGCCGCAAGGAGCGTGGTCAATGAACTGGAAACCCAACGATAACGGCAACCTATTTGAGCTGGACGACCAGAGCACGACAGCCGCCACCCAGGGTCACCTTTATACCTTTCCAGCGGGAACAACGGTAACAACGGGAATAGCCACTAATGAGGGAAGCAAAAACAGAGCCTTATCAAAAAAAACTGACATCGTTCCTACTGGGAACACGGCGGGAACACCGGGAACAAACGCACCATTGGGAGAAGAGACCGATCCGCAAGATGGCGAGCCGCTGACCCCTGATATAAAACGTCCCTGCATCGCCAACCATAACGCGCCCTTTAAGGTAGGCAAAAAGGTAAAGCCTGCTGGGCTTTGGTGGCATGGAACTAAGCAGCACAACGGGGAGTTGGTGAACGATGATGTTCGGATTGCCGACCCCATCGAAGTAACAGCGATCAGCCGAGACGAACACGGCGGTAACTTTGGCCGTCAGTTGCGGTTTAGAAACAGTGAGGGTCGCTGGTGTGAGCGTGTGCTACCTATGCGCCTGCTCAGTGAATGCGGTGCCGAGCTTCGCCGGGAGTTGCTGGACATGGGCCACACCCACAGCCTGAAGCACCGCGCCAAGCTAGCTGACTTCATCATGGAGAGCCACCCCAAAGACCGTATTGTCGCCGCCACCACGACAGGCTGGCACGACAACGCAAGTGCCTTTGTACTGCCAAACCGGACGCTGGGGAATCAGGATTACAGCTTCAGCGCCGAGGCTATGCGTTCCACTTACTTTGAGGCCAGAGGAAGCCTTGAGGGCTGGCGCGATAAAGTAGCAAGCAACGCCAAAAGTAACCCGATATTGATACTGTGCGTGTGCGTAGCTCTGGCGGGGCCGTTGATATGGCCCGGCAAGCAGCAAGCAGCGGGAGGGCTGGGTTTTAACCTCCGTGGCGGATCCAGTAAAGGCAAAACGACGGGGCTGCAAATGGCGGCTAGTGTATGGGGAAGCCCACAGTTCTTACGCCCATGGGCCGCGACCGGGAATGGTGTGGAAGCCTTAGCCGCGTCTCAGAATGACACCTGCATGGTGCTAGACGAGTTGAGCCAAGCGAACCCGCGCGAAGCAGGCAGCATGGTTTACATGGTGGCGAACGGTGTTGGCAAGCAGCGAGCCGCGCGAACTGGCGGAATACGTGAAGCACAGCACTGGCGTTTAATGCTGCTGTCCAGCGGGGAACGAAGCCTGGCATCTCACATGAGCGAAGCAGGCAGAACCGCCAAGGCGGGGCAGGATGCCCGGCTGCTGGACATCCCTGCCACTGGTCGTCTATACGGTGCCTTTGATGATACTCAGGGCATAAACCCTAGTGACTTTGCCAATGCCATCAAAAGTGCCACGGCAGAGCATTACGGCCATGCAGGGACTGCCTTTATAAACCACTTACTGAAACAGGACGACCTGCCAGCGCTGTATCACGAAACCATGCAAGATCCGGCCTTCAGTGGAACACAGGACGGAGTTTCCAGTCGTGCCGCTGGCGCGTTTGGCTTACTGGCTATGGCAGGTGAATTAGCCACAGAGGCAGGCATTACAGGCTGGCAGCCGGGTCACTCACTTGACGCTATCGCCACCTGCTTTGCGCTATGGCAGAGCGAACGCGGCAGTCTACCCCCTGAAGACATGGCGATCCTGGAAGGCGTTAGGAGCTTTATTGAGCGCCATGGGGATAGTCGTTTCAGCGAGCTAACACCTTCGAGGCCCGACTACTTACCAGCCCAACATACTCCTACCGTTCACCAGCGAGCGGGGTACTGGTCGGATATAGGAGACGACCGAGTTTTCTACTTCCAGAAAGCCGAGCTTGAGGAAGCCGCCAGAGGCTTTGATGCCAAGACCATTGCGGCTGTTCTGGATAAGGCCAACTGGCTTTATGAGAAAGAAGCCAAGCGCTTGGCCGTGAATAAGCGAGTAAACGGCACAGTCAAACGTTTATACGCGGTGCTACCCAAGGAGGCTGACCAATGAGCTTGCGTGATGTACTCCAACAGCGTCGGTTAAGAGCAAGTGTTCCCGCTGTTCCCGCAGCGCCCCCACCAACGGGAACAGAAAAAAACCATTTAAAACAATGGTGTTCCCAGCGTTCCCGCTGTTCCCGCTCGGATGTGATAGGAGCGAAACAAAAAACCGTCAGCAATAACACCCCGCTGGCCACCGCTGATGAAGTGGAAACCATGCTGGCCAACCTGCGAGCCGTTGGTCGTGACCTTGGGGAGGTGGAAGCGCTCGCCCATGCTGCCTTGCTCAAGCTGACCCGAGCCGCTGCTGCTGAACTGGTGGCTGTGCTGGATGACTTGCATGAAACTGCCCCTGGTGCGGACGTGGCAAGGAGCCAATGCCAGCGGGTATTGAACGATCCCCGAGCGCTGGAAGCCGCCAAGGCTTTATGGCCTGACCTGGCGACACTGCCAGTAGAGCAACCGGATACCCCGGCACTTGTCATTGAGCACCCGGCTACCTGGTACGACTTCATCAAACAGCAATGCCCACTGACCCGGGAGGATGAACTGTACTTGCTTCGCTGCTTGAGCAGTCTAGCCACTGGTGACGCCATGCAAGCCGCAAGGCGTTACGTCTCTGCCTGGCACCAAGCCGCCGATGCAGAGCCCACACCACACCGCAAAGACAATGCAGGCCGCCGCGCCGCCAACCGGAGCTTATGGGAGAACCAGCATGCAAAGTGAAGCAGCGATCGAGGCGAAGCGCCTGGCGGCCAGCCTGCGCAGTATCGACGCCGACTTAGCAAAGAGCGCCAAGGGAGTATCGCTGGCGCTCGCAGGCCACCCCAGCCACAAGGCGCTAATGGGCGCGGCTGCCAGACTGGAAGTGATCGAAGGGCAGTTACCACCGGGCATGCTCGCGTCACTGGTGCGCTTTCGCCTGGTGCATTTGAAAGGGCTGGTGAACGCCCTGCTTGAGACGTATCAATGATCCTCCATTTTGTTTTGAAATAGCACGCATCCACATGCACGACACGCCTCGGCACTCTCCGGGGCGTTTTAATTTTCAGCTAATCAGAACGTCACTTTTCGTCCACTGATCAAGCGCGCCAGACTGTGTATGATAGTCCTATCTATCATTCATTGTTCTTAGACGTGGAGATGCACCGTGAACACGGAAAGTCACTCTCAGCTGGCGGCCTTTATCTGGTCGGTCGCTGATCTTTTGCGCGGCGATTTCAAACAGTCCCAGTATGGCCGCATCATCCTGCCGTTTACCCTGCTGCGTCGTCTGGAATGTGTACTGGCCCCCACCAAGGCCGAGGTGCTGGCCGCTGCCGACATCCATCAGCATAAGCCGGAAGCCGTGCGCGAAAAGCTGTTGCTGCGCGCAGCGGATCAGCCGTTTTTCAATGCCTCACCGCTGGCGCTGGGGTCGCTGTCCGACACCCAGACCAGCGATGACCTGATGAGCTATGTGCAGTCGTTCAGCCACAGCGCCCGGGAGATCTTCGAGCACTTCGAATTCGAGAGCTTTGTTCAGCAGCTCAGCGCCAATAACCTGCTTTATAAGGTGGTGCAGCAGTTCGCGGCGATTGATCTGAGCCCTGCGCGGGTCAGTAACCACGGCATGGGCGGCATTTTCGAAGAGCTGATTCGCAAGTTTGCTGAAAGCTCCAACGAAACGGCCGGGGAACACTTCACGCCCCGCGATATCGTCCACCTGACCACCTCACTGGTGCTGACCGGCCAGGAAGAAAAGCTCACGCCCAACAGCATCGTCACCGTTTATGACCCGACAGCGGGCACCGGCGGGTTTCTTTCCGAGAGCGACGACTATATTCAGCAAGTCAGTCAAAGCGTGACCGTCTCGCTTCACGGCCAAGAGCTTAACCCGGAATCCTACGCCATCTGCAAAGGCGATATGCTGGTCAAGGGCCAGGAAGTCGAGCAGATCAAGTTGGGCAATACGCTCTCTGACGACCAGCTAGCGGGCGAGCGCTTTGATTACATGCTCTCCAATCCGCCGTTCGGGGTGGAGTGGAAAAAGGTCCAGAAGCAGGTCACCGATGAGCATAAACAGCGCGGCTACGATGGCCGTTTTGGCCCTGGCCTGCCGCGCGTATCTGATGGTTCGCTGCTGTTTCTGATGCACCTGGTGGCCAAGATGCGTGCTCGCCAGGATGGCGGCTCGCGGATCGGCATTATCCTTAACGGCTCGCCACTGTTTACTGGCGGGGCGGGCAGTGGCGAATCCGAGATCCGCCGCTACCTGCTGCAGCATGATCTGGTCGATGCCATTATCGGCCTGCCCACCGATATGTTCTACAACACCGGCATTGCCACCTATGTGTGGGTGCTCTCCAACGACAAGCCCGCCGAGCGCAAGGGCAAGGTGCAGCTGATCAACGCCACCGACCGGGCTAGCAAGATGCGCAAATCGCTGGGCAGCAAGCGCCAATACATCACCGACCGCGACATTGACGATATCGTCCGCCTGTATGGCGCCTATGAAGAAACCGATGAAAGCAAGCTCTTCCCGGTGGAAGCCTTTGGCTACCGGCGTATCACCGTCGAACGGCCCTTGCGCCTCAACTTTGCAGCCAGCGCCGAACGCCTGGCTCGGCTGAATGACGAGAAGCCTATTCAGAAGCTGGCGGACGCTGAGCAAGCCGCACTTAAAGCCGCCTGTGAAAGCCTGGGTGAGCAGCGCTATACCAACCGCGATACCTTTACCAAGGCGCTGAAAAACGCACTCAAGGCCGAAGGGCTGAAGGTCGGCGCGCCAGTGCAGAAGGCGATTCTCAATGCGCTATCCGAGCGTGACCCCGACGCGGATGTTTGCCTCGACAAACACGGCAACCCTGAGCCTGACACCAGCCTGCGCGATAACGAGAACGTGCCCTATGGTGAATCGGTCTACGCCTACTTTGATCGGGAAGTGAAGCCCCACGTACCCGATGCCTGGATAGACGAGAACAAGCGCGACGAGCTGGATGGCCGCATCGGCATTGTCGGCTTCGAGATTCCTTTCAATCGCCATTTCTACCAGTTCACGCCCCCGCGCCCGCTGGAGGAAATCGACGCCGACCTCAAAGCCTGCACCGATAAGATCAAGCAGATGATTGAGGAGCTATCGGCATGAGCTATCCCGCCTATCCCGAGTACAAGGACTCCGGCGTTGAATGGCTGGGGGAAGTACCAGTGCATTGGGAAGTTAAACGGCTGAAGCATCTTCTGATACAAATAACTGACCGAGCAAATCGGCGGTCTAATCCAATTGCGTTGGAGAATATTGAGAGTTGGTCAGGGTGTTATATCGAGACAGAATCCGATTTTTCTGGTGAAGGAATTGCTTTTCAAGCGGGGGATCTTTTGTTCGGTAAGTTGCGTCCGTACTTGGCCAAAGTCTACCTTTCTAAATTACCAGGAGAGGCATTAGGTGATTTTCACGTAATTCGCCCAAGTGCCAAACTGGTGCCCGAGTTCGCATTCCATCAGCTATTGCAAAGCCAATTTATTTCGGTAGTTGATGGAGCAACTCACGGAGCAAAAATGCCACGTGTAGGGTGGGAAGTGATGGGCAACATGCCGTTTATTAATCCACCAACCACTGAACAGAAGGCCATCGCCACCTTCCTCGACCACGAAACCGCCCGCATCGACGCCTTGGTGGAAGAGCAGCAGCGCCTGATCGCGTTGCTCAAGGAAAAGCGCCAGGCGGTGATTTCGCATGCTGTGACCAAAGGGCTCGATCCCGATGTGCCGATGAAAGACTCCGGGGTAGAGTGGCTGGGGGAAGTGCCGGCGCATTGGGATATTCTTCGCATTGGCACGGTATATGTCGAGGCTGCCGAAAAAGGGTTGCCTGAACTGCCTGTACTTCGTGTTTCGATTCATCATGGGGTTTCTGATAGGGAGCTCAATGAGGAAGAGTCTGATCGGAAGGTCACTCGGATAGAGGATCGGGAGAAATATAAAAGGGTCCGTCATGGCGACCTGGTTTATAACATGATGCGGGCCTGGCAAGGTGGATTTGGTGCTGTATTGGTAGATGGATTGGTAAGCCCTGCCTATGTAGTGGCACGTCCAAAGCTCGACGACGTGTCAGAGTTTATCGAGCAACTCTTGAGAACTGCTAATGCTGTAGAAGAAATGCGAAGTCGTTCATATGGGATTACTGATTTCCGTCTTAGGCTTTATTGGGAAAATTTCAAAAACATAAAAATTGCGCTTCCTCCAAGAGAGGAGCGGCAAGAAATTATAAACTGGCTGCAGAAAATTATTATTAAATCCAGAGCCCTGGAAAGTGAAGCAGGTAAGAACATCGGCTTTCTTGAGGAACGCCGCTCAGCCCTGATTTCCGCCGCCGTTACCGGCAAGATCGATGTGCGTGGCTGGCAGCCGTCAGAAAGCTCAACGACTCAAGAGTCGAGTCAGCAGGAGGCAGTATGACGCAAGGGCGCAGCATTCGGCTTTTTCTGGTAGACGGCACGCCGAACGGCTTACTAACTGCCGAGATCATGAACTGGACAGGGCATGTGCTAACTGGCCCGCGCACCAAGCTGACCGAACTGGTGCAGCGCCCCGAGTGCGGCCGCACCGGCATCTACTTTCTGGTCGGCCCTGACCTGGAAGGCAGCCCACGCCCGCAGGTGTATATCGGCGAGAGCGATGACGTGGGCACTCGCCTGAAACAGCACAATCGGCCAGAAGACAAAGGCGGGAAGGACTTCTGGGAAAAGGTCTGCCTGGTGACCAGCAAGGATCAGAACCTCACCAAAGCCCATGTGAAATACCTTGAAAGCCTGCTGATCCAGTCAGCAGGCGAGCTTGGCCGCTGCAAGCTGGTGAATGGCACCGCCCACGACTACATCAACCTGCCTGAATCCGACCGCGCCGATATGGCGTTTTTTGTCGAGCAGATCCGCACCGTGCTGCCGGTGCTGGGCTTGGACTTCCTTCGTCAACGTCAAAGCCCGCTGACGCAAAGCAAGGAACAGCCTGCGCTACAAGCGCACACCACCAATTTTGAGTTGAACATACCTAAGTACAAAATCGCTGCCTGGGCACAAGAAGTGGATGGTGAATTTGTCGTGCTAGCAGGCAGCAAAGCCCGCGAGCGCTGGGCTAGCAGCACTGACTACGCCAGTTATAAGCCCCTTTACCAACAACTGACAGAAGAAGGTGTGCTGGTAGCAGATGAAGCGGGAGACGTGAGCTTCACTCGTGATCATGCTTTTTCAAGCCCCAGTGCCGCTGCTGCGGTGGTGTCTGGTCGTCCAGCGAATGGTCGCACCGCTTGGGTAGAGAAAATTAGCCGAAAGACTTACGGTGAATGGCAAGACCAGCAGGTTAATGCGGTGGCGGAGACGGCCCCGGAGCAATAGTGTTGAGGTGCAGGCATGTCGAATAAAAATAAGAGACAAAAAAGAAAAGTTGGTATGCGGAGGTCATGGTCATGGGATGCCTGGCAAAGAATTGAAGCCCATCAGCATAAAATTGGTGCTAAAGCGCGGGACAAAAAAATAGCTAGGCAGTTAGAAACTGTTCGAGATGATGGGTGGGATGCTTATGACTCAGCTGTAGAGGCTGAAGGAGAGCTTAACCTAGAGCGACCTGAGCCTGACGTTTCAGAAAATTACCTGTGGGTTTATGAACCTGGTGATCTTGATGAAATGTCGGTCGATGAGGTTATTGAAGTATGGGAGAACAGGGAGCATTTTTGTGGATCTAAAGAAGCTGCAGCGGAAGCTCTTGCAATTATCGAGGCTGCATCTGGAGTAGTAGATAGCTATCACGGATGGCAAGATTATATAAATAGAGCTGAGATTGCTGAGTTGAATGCTCCGTTTTTGCCTGACGGATCAGAAGAAAGCTACGTTAAGATAGTTGATCGAAACGCTTTGACTATATTTCAGGTTTTAGAGTTAAGTAATGAAGAACTTGAATCAGCTTGGAAAAATAGGCCTACTAGTTTTTTTAGTATTGAGGCTGCTTGTCAAGCACTTGCTCTATTAAGACAAAAAGCTGGTGTGGTTAACTCTAGCGCATGGCAAGCACTAATCAATCACGATGAAATAGAAAAATTAAAAGATGATCTTCCTTACGTAGGCTCTGCTTCCAGCCTTGATAATAGTAAATTTGATAAAAAGTCGTTAGAGTCTATTGCCTTAGATGAAAAAAAGCGCCGAAAAAGCGTTTCTGTTGTTCGGGAGGGACAGCAAGATTTTCGACAACAAGTGCTTAACAACTACTATGGCAGTTGTTGCATTTCAGGTAGTCGAATAAGAACAGTTCTGGAAGCAGCTCACATAAACCCCTATACGGGACATCATTCGAATAGGTTAGATAACGGTTTGTGCCTGCGTGTTGATATACATAGACTTTTTGATAACTTCCTGCTTTCTATTGACCCTGAAAAACGAGAGGTAAAAATAAGTCAAAAAATTAAAAATGATTCTGAGTATAGGCATCTGGATGGAAAACAGGTGATGAAGGGTAAAGTGTTGGCATCAGACTATTTTTTGAGCCAGCATTATAGGACTTTTTGTAAACGTGAAACATAAAAACCGGGGGGCAGTATGGCCGATAGCAAGGAAGCGCAGTTCCAGCAGGATATCATCGACGCCATGGCCGCCGGTGGTTGGCGGGTGGGCACGGCCAGCGGTTATGAACGCGCCACGGCGCTCTATACCGAAGATTTGCTCGGCTATGTGCAGGAGGCTTGGCCAGAGCGTTGGGACAAGTTCTGCAAGGCCAACCCGCAAGCGTCCGAGCAGGTGTTTGTGCAGAAGGTGGTGCGTGAGCTGGAGCGGGCGGGCACGCTGGATGTGCTGCGTCACGGCTTCAAGGTGCCGGGGGTGGCCTTTGATCTGTGCAGCTTCAAGCCTGACCATGCCATGAACCCGGACGCACTTGCCCGCTATCAGGCCAACCGCCTGCGGGTGGTGCCGGAAGTCTCCTACTCACCCCATGCCCGGGAGAAGGGCAAAGGCGGCGAAAGTTATAACCCGCGTCTGGATCTTGTGCTGTTCGTCAACGGTATTCCGACCGCCACCCTGGAGCTGAAAAGCGAGTTCAAGCAGTCGGTGGAAAACGCCAAGCGCCAGTACCGCAACGACCGCCCCCTGAAAGACCCGGTGACACGCAAGGTCGAGCCGCTGCTGGCGTTCAAGCGCGGCGCCCTGGTGCATTTTGCCGTCAGCCAGGCCGAGGTGGCAATGGCCACCCGGCTTGCGGGTAAGAACACCTTTTTTCTGCCCTTTAACCAGGGCACCCCAGGCGGTGGGGCCGGCAATCCGCCGCCGGAGGATGAGAACCACTACGCCACCGCCTACCTGTGGGAACGGGTATTCGCCCCGGATGCCTGGCTGAAGATACTCGGGCGCTTTCTGCATCTGGAGCAGACAACCAGTGAAGACTTCCACGGGCGGCGTAAAACCAAAGAGACCCTGATATTCCCGCGTTACCATCAGTGGGAAGTGGTCAACCAGTTGATTGATACCACTCAGGAAGAGGACGGCGGCCAGCGCTATCTCGTGCAACACAGCGCCGGTTCGGGAAAATCCAACTCCATCGCCTGGCTGGCGCATCAGCTCGCTAACCTCTACGACGAAAGCGGCCAGCACAAACGTTTCAATTCGGTGATTGTGGTCACCGACCGTACCGTGCTGGATACTCAGCTGCAGAATACCATCTACCAGTTTGAGCACGCCCACGGCGTGGTCTGCCCGATCACCCGCGAAGTAGGCAACCAGAGCAAGTCCGAACAGCTGGCCGAGGCGCTGGCGAGTAATACCCGTATTATCATCGTCACCATCCAGACTTTTCCGGCGCTGTTTGATGCGCTGGATAAAAGGCCTACGCTGGCCGAAGGGCGCTACGCGGTAATTGCCGACGAAGCCCATTCCTCGCAAACCGGCAGCTCCGCCACCAAGCTGAAAGCCCTGCTGGCCGCTGGCGGGGAGGCGGCTGACGATGATGAAGAGGTCAGCGCTGAGATGATGCTGGACGCCGCCGTTGCCTCACGCCGCCCCAACCAGCGCATCAACTATTACGCCTTTACCGCCACGCCCAAGGCGAAAACGCTGGAGCTGTTTGGCCGAGTGCCCGACCCCAGCCTGCCCGCCAGCGCTGATAACGCGCCGGAGCCGTTTCACCTCTACTCCATGCGCCAAGCCATTGAGGAAGGCTTCATTCTCGATGTGCTGCGAAACTACGTCACCTACAGCACTGCCTGGAAGCTGGCCCACAGTGAGGAAGACGACCCGGAGGTAGATGCCAAAAAGGCCGCACGCACCCTGGCCAAGTGGGTGCGTTTACACCCGTATAATATCGCCCAGCGGGTAGAGGTGATTGTTGAGCACTTTCGCGCCAATGTGCGCCATCTGCTGGATGGCCAGGCCAAGGCCATGGTGGTCACCGCCAGCCGCCAGGAAGCGGTGCGCTATCAATTGGCCATGCGCCAGTATGTGGAAGACAAGGGTTACCAGGACGTTCACCCCCTGGTGGCATTTTCCGGCAGCGTCCCGGCCGATGAGGTGATTCCCGAAGAAGTCACCGAAGCCAGCCAACTGCTAAACCCCGACGTGCGCGGGCGGGATCTGGCCAAGGCGCTGGATACTGACGACTTCAATGTGATGATCGCCGCCAACAAGTACCAGACCGGCTTTGACCAGCCCAAACTGTGCGCCATGTACGTGGATAAAAAGCTCCATGGCGTGGACTGCGTGCAGACCCTTTCACGGCTGAACCGCCTGTTTCCCGGCAAGCAGACCTTTATCCTCGATTTCTACAACGAAGCGCAGGAAATTCTGGACGCCTTCGCCCCGTATTACCGCAAAGCGGAGCTGGCGGATGTCTCCGATCCCCAGGTGGTGTTTGATCTCAAGCGCAACCTGGATGCCAGCGGCATCTATCACTGGTCTGAAGTCGAGGCCTTTGCGACGGCTTTCTTCGACCCCAAGGCGCCGGCCTCGCGGCTGAGTTACCACTGCCAGCCCGCCCAGGAACGCTTTAAAAAGCGTTACGAGGTCATCGTCGAACAGCAGAAAATCTGGAAAGACGCTCGCCGTCAGGCCGAGCAGCAAGGCGATGAAAAAGGCATCAAACGCGCCGAGCAGGAGCTGGAAGACGCCGGCAAGACCCGCGATGAGCTCGACCTGTTCCGCAAGAACCTGCAGAGCTTTGTGCGTACCTATGAATTCCTGAGCCAGATCATCGCCTTTGACGATACCGAGCTGGAGCAGCTGTGCGTCTACGCCAAGCACCTCTACCCCTTGCTGCGAATCGACCGACTGCTGGTAGATGATCCCATCGACGTCAGCGAGCTTGAGCTGGACAGCTACCGGCTGACCAAGCGCGCCGAACAGCGCCTGTCACTGGAAGAAGAGGACGGTGACTACGGCCTGCAACCGATTTCCGAGGTGGGCTCCGGCAAGCCCCATGACCCGGAAACCCAGCGCCTCAACGAGATCATCGAGCGTCTGAACGACCTCTACGGCGCCGATATCAGCGACGACGACAAGCTGCACTTCGCCAACGGCATTGCCGACCGCATCCAGCGCGATGAGGCCGTGATGGCCCAGGTCAATAATCACAGTGAAGACCAGATCATGCACGGCCTCTTCCCCAAGCGCGTGACTGATGCCGTGCTGGATGCTATCACCGACCACGAAAAGCTCAGCATGCCCCTGCTGGAAAACGAGGAAACCGGGCGGCAGTTTGCGCTGTTGATACTGAAATTGTTGGCGGGGAGAGGCGACAAAAGGACGGAAATCAAAAACTAGGGAACTGAACAAAATGAATAACTTAACGGCAGTATGGATGCCGCCTAACGAGCCATCCCCCGTTCAGGAAGTGTTGATGCTAGCCGTCAGCCCGGCTCATTCCCAAATGCTAATATCTCAACTGGAGAAGCTGGTGTGGGCAGCGTTAAAGCACTTAAGCGGTACACTGATGCAGTATCAGGCCCTGATCCTCGAGGCTAAAAAGCACGAGACTACAAGAAATGAACACTTTGTTTCAGATGGCTCAATGGCGCGCACGCGTCTACCGAAGTGAAGCTAGTTTCATTGCCATGATTTTCCTGATTTGCAGCCGATTGGGCCACCGGCTTGATCAGGGCAAGTTCACATAAAATGAGGTGGGCCCAAATTTAAAAAAAGCGCTGTTTCCAGCGCTTAAGTATTAAAAACAGAAGCTTAGCCAAGGAAATTAAAAGTGGTAATTGAGACCTAACCCAATAGCTGTAAACTCATAGTCTGTTTTGTCAAGGTAAGACATGTATTCAACATGCCCAGAAAGTGTAGGTGCAAATTTTGCCTGAAGACCTACGCCGTAAGAAAAATCTGTGTCGTCATCGCTATTAGAGAAGCCGGGAGCTGAAAAACTGGCTTCGCCACGTGAAAAGCCAGCAACTGCATATGCAGAAGCTACGTCACCTAGAGGTAGATGGCCTACTCCATAAATGCCAGCAATGGAATCAATCTCAACGTCTACCCCCAACGTTGAATCATCACCAATGCCAGTACCGAAGCGGCCTTCGATAGCAAAATTATCAACGACGAAATAACCTAAGCGACCGATGATAGCAGTAGGGTTAACATCATCTAACCCAGCTTCATCATAGGTAGTCATAGATAATTGACCTCCCACATACCCTTCACCTGCATCAGTTGCAAAAACAGGTGTAGACACCAAGGTAGCTGCGATTGCGGTAATCAAATACTTTAGCTTCATGTTAAAGTTGCCCTTAATTATCTGTGGTTTAAATGAAAAGGCAATTTTAAATGGTGATTGAGTAATTGGATGCAGTCTATATATTAGATAAAAGTAATAAATGTATTACAACAAAAGTGTAATAACGAATGTCGGGCACAGATAACAGCTTGGTTCGCCATCATTTTAGGTATCTCTCAAGTCTAACAGATGCAATTGGTGATTATTGAGCCACGCCAGGTAGGGACTTCGTCAATTTTTGCACAGTGCAGTAAACTAGATACATTGCAGCCATCCGTGAGGATCGCCATATGAGTAAATTCGATTGGGAAGCCATTCATTCTGATTACCGCACCGGTCAGCACAGCGTCCGGGCACTCGCCACAAAGCACGGTGTTACCGAAGGCGCGATTCGCAAACGTGCCCGCTCCGAAGGCTGGCAACGTGACTTGAGCCAGCACGTCAAATCCGCTACTAATGCCAAACTGGTACGCAGTGAAAGTACGCACAGTGATGCGTACCTTCCTGACGATGATCAGGCGCTGGTGGAAGCCGCTGCTGATACAAACATTCGCCTCATTAACGAGCACCGGCAGTCGATTAATCGCTGGAAAAGCCTAAGCAATACACTCGCCACCACCCTGGAACACGTGGAAGTGACAGAAGATAACGTCAACGAATTCGCCCGCACGCTTAACAGTGGTGTCGATGCCCTGGGCAAGCTGATCAGGATGGAACGTCAAGCCTTCAATCTGGATGCCAAAGGGGAATGCGGTGAAGAGCAAACCTTCGAGCAGCTTATGAAATCGGTAGCGCCACTAACAGACGACGAGCTGGACGAGCGCATCCTGATGTTATCGGCCAAGGTGAATGACCAGACCCCATGAGCACACTCAGGTTTCACTAAGGGTAAACACTGAGGAAAACGTCAATGGATCCGCACCCCGAGTTACGCAAGCGCTATCGCGCCTGGTGCCGCGCCAATGACGTGGCGGATGCTAAGCTCAGGGACTGGCCATTCGTGACCGGGTCTGAAAGGGGCAAGAGGGCAACCTTTCCCTATGACGCACCTGTGAGAGGATCCAGAGCGCTAGCCAGTAATCATTATTCATAGATGTTGTAGCCACCACCTGAGCGCGGGGTGACGGTGCCGGAATTTCCAGTGCCGTAGTCATACGTGTTGTAGCCACCACCTGCGCGTGGAGTGATGGTGCCGGAGTTTCCAGTGCCGTAGTCATACGTGTTGTAGCCACCACCTGCGCGTGGGGTGATGGTGCCAGAGTTTCCAGTGCCGTAGTCATACGTGTTGTAGCCACCACCTGCGCGTGGAGTGATGGTGCCGGAGTTTCCAGTGCCGTAGTCATACGTGTTGTAGCCACCACCTGCGCGTGGGGTGATGGTGCCGGAGTTTCCAGTGCCGTAGTCATACGTGTTGTAGCCACCACCTGCGCGCGGGGTGATGGTTGTCTGGGCGTAGACAGGCAGGGAAATGACGGTTGTCAGTAGCGCGATTCCGATGATTTTATGCATGAAAAAAATCTCATTTTAGCAGCAAGGCTGATTCTCTCAGTCCATCGTGGCATATGATAGGTAACTTAATAAGCTCAACTCATTCCAGCATAGACATAAACGCGCCGGGTTGCCGTAGGAGATTGCCTACGTAAAAGGTACTCCACCTCCTACACCGTATCCGAGGGGCCGCCGAGTCTCAGCCGCGCGCTATTTACGGCGGTTTCACTTCGCTTACGTTTCCTGTTTGCTGCTGGTGCTTAGCCAATGCCATCCCTGGCCCTTCGGGCGATCCGCACCGGGCAGGCAGAAAAGGGCGGTTGATACCGGGCAGGTAGCAGCGAGAAAAGGCGGCGACAGGCGTGGCATAATGTGGCACCGCGAGGTCGCCAAGCGCATCGTTAGATGTTGGTAGAGATGTTGGTAAAGAGTAAATGCTAGACGCAAAGCCATGAAAAAAAAGTTTTTGATTGGGACTCATAATCCCTTGGTCGTAGGTTCAAGTCCTACTGGGCCCACCATTTTTCAATTATTTATCCGCGTTTTCTTCCCTCCTCGCTGTATTTTTATGCCAAGTGTCAACCAAGTGTTTGCGCGTTAATCCATCGGCTACTGCATGGCGTTTGACGCTGCCTGCTTGTGCTTTGCATTGTTTGATTTCAATGACTTCCTGCAACGATGTGTACAGGTCATCAAAAACGCTCATGGGGCAACCTGGCTAATCTTTATTCTGGCGTCGCTTGCTGAATGCGCACCTTGTACGCGCTCATGTTCAGGCGCTATGGTGAGTTCAAACCCCTCATTATGGAGCCTGTCATGATTAGCCCCACAGACAAGATTCACCTACGCCGCTGTATTGAACTGGCTGAAGAAGCCCTGGCGGCTGGTGATGAGCCTTTTGGCAGTGTGCTGGTTAGTGCAAAAAATGAGGTGTTGGCGGAAGACCGCAACCGCATTGCGGACGGTGATTCGACCCGTCACCCAGAGTTTGCTCTGGCCCGTTGGGCAGCTGAGAATTTAACGCCAGATGAGCGCCAGGCTGCCTGTGTCTACACCTCGGGTGAGCATTGCCCAATGTGCGCAGCCGCGCATGGCTGGGTAGGCTTGGGGAGAATTGTCTATGTCAGCTCTTCAGAGCAGCTTGGTCGCTGGTTGGACGAATGGGGAGTGGCGCCTCCACCGGTGGCTACCTTGGCCATCCAACAGGTCGTGCCGAAGTTGCAGGTGGATGGCCCCTGGCTTGAAATGGAAAGCAAAATGCAGTCGCTACATTGGCGCTGTCACCATTCCTGAAGAGGCTGGCTGAGCATGGCCTGATGGGCAGATGATTGTGTATGGTCAATCTGTCTGAGTAATCAGCACGGGGGCAACGCCGCGATCCAGCATGCCAAGTTTCTGTGCGGCACGCTTGGAAAGATCAATGACGCGACCTTTTATGAAGGGCCCTCTGTCATTGATAACCACTTCCACTTCCTGGCCTGTATCGGTACGCACCACTTTGACTCGAGTGCCAAACGGCAGCGTTTTATGGGCTGCCGTCAGTTCCTGCTGGTTAAAGGTGTCGCCACTGGCGGTGGTTCTACCCTGAAAGTAGTCACTGTAATAAGAGGCAATGCCTTCCTCAATAACGCGGCTGTCGGTGTTCGCCTGCAGGCTACTGGAAGTACCTAACAGCACCACGATAAAACATAATCGTTGCATGACACGCTTGATACTTGGCATAAAATGACCTCATGATGTTGACTTGTCAGGTTGGCAAAAAAGCTGACTACTGAATATTAATTTTTTCTTATAATAGCTTTTGCACGGGTTTCAGGCAAGTTTATCCACTTTTATGCGCATTGTTAGGCTGAATAGCGAGTGAGTGGCGATATTTGCTGCGGCGCCTCTCGTCAACAGTGGTTGATGTACCAGACGTTTCTGGCGGATTTTCTCGAGGATCATCCGCTGAGAGTGATTTAAAAATTCTGGAGAAATGCCAATGCACGAACTTGACCATTACATCTATCCGCACCGGGTACTTCACTGGCTGGTAGCCGCTGTCATCCTGGTGTCGCTGGCCAGTGGTGCCGTATTGGGAACGCTGGGTTTTGAACGTGCAGTGGCACTGGTGGGGCAGGAGCTGACCAACTCGCTATACACAGCGCATAAAACGCTGGGTGTCGGGCTGCTGTTATTGATGACCCTGCGCATTATCACGCGCCTGGCCTTTGTTGTGCCCGACCATGAGCCACCCCTGAATGCCTTTGAACGCATTGCCAGCACCAGTGTGCACCATCTGCTGTATCTGGCACTGGTTGCCATGCCGCTGTTGGGCTGGTGGGCAACGGCAGCGGGTGGCTTTCCCGTGCAGTTTTTCCACTGGACGTTGCCGCCCTTGTTTGCTGAAAACAAAAGCCTCTCGGAAACCCTGTTCATCTGGCATGGGCGCCTGGCCTGGGCGATTCTTGCCCTGACGGTACTGCACATCACGGGAGCGCTTTATCACTGGCGAATCAAGCGCGATAACGTGATGAAGCGCATGAGCCTGTTTGAGTGACGAGCCGCACAGGTGCAAGGGATCTGGTGTCAGGGTAACGTTAACGCTTGTCTCCGATAAAAGCAGGAAGCAAACAGGATTATGTGGGAAAGTTACCTGACCGGGCTGATTGTCAGCGGCGGCATTATCATGGCGATAGGTGCCCAGAATGCCTATGTGCTGGGAACAGCCATTCGCCGTGAGCATCATTGGTGGTCCGCCGGGATGTGTATCAGCGTAGATCTCTCATTGCTGACGGCGGGCATGTTCGGTATCAGCGCGGTATTGCTGACCATGCCCAGCGCCATGGAAGCCCTGCGCTGGGTCGGTGTGGTGTTCTTGAGCTATCTGGCGGCCATGGCCTTTATACGCACGGCCACAGGGCGCCAGGGTCTGAATGCTGAAGTGGAAAAAAGCCGTAGCCTGGTGCAGGTGCTGTTGGCGACACTGGCCGTCACGGTGCTTAACCCTCAGGTCTACCTGGACACCCTGCTGCTGATTCCTGCCGTTGGTGCTCAGCAAAGCAGTGCCTCGACCTTTTTGGCGGGCGCTGCCACCGCCTCGATAGGCTGGTTCAGTCTACTGGCCTGGGGAGGCGCCAGGCTGTCGCCCTGGCTGTCACGCCCCCGGGTGTGGCGGAGTATCGATGGCCTGATAGGCGCCATGATGGCGGCTGTCGCCATTCAGCTGGCCCTGGGGAGTGCCCTTCTGAGTTGATCAAGGCGTAAGTACGTTTTCGAAGTAGGCCTTGGCAGTCGTGACGACGGTGTTGATATCGTCGTCGCTGATATCCCGGTGAGTGACCAGGCGGGTCGTACCCTGACTGTAAAGAGGTTCGATCAGAATCGCGTGTTGTTTGAACCAGGCGGTCAGGGCGTCCAGATGATCAGCGGGAAAGCGTACAAACAGCATGTTGGTGGCCTTTGACGCTATTTCGACCTCAGGGAGTTGCGCCAATCCATCTGCCAGCGCGGCGGCTCGACGATGATCCTCGGCCAGTGAGTCAACATGATGCTCAAGCGCATGCAGGCAGGCGGCCGCCACCACCCCGGACTGGCGCATGCCGCCGCCGACTACTTTACGCCAGCGACGGGCACGCCCAATCAAGGTCTCAGAGCCTACCAGGGCTGACCCGATAGGTGCGCCGAGCCCCTTGGAAAAACACAGTGAAATGCTGTCAAAGGGTTGGCAGAGGTGCTGAAGGGGCGTCTGGGTAGCTACGCCAGCATTAAACAGGCGAGCGCCATCAAGGTGTGTCGCCAGGCCATGTTGGCGAGCCAGGTCGGTAGCCTGGTGAACGTAATCAGCCGAAAGAACCTTGCCGCTAATGGTGTTTTCAAGTGCCAGCAAACGCGTGCGGGCAAAATGGAAGTCGTCTTCTTTTACCGCTGCTCGGATGTTTTCCAGCGGCAGGCTGCCATCGGCAGCATTATCGATAGGTTGAGGCTGGATACTGCCCAGCACAGCGGCACCACCGCCTTCCCAGCGGTATGTATGTGCGGACTGACCCACAATGTATTCGTCCCCGCGCTCGCAGTGAGCCATCAGTGCCACCAGATTGCTTTGGGTGCCGGTTGGAAACAGCAGCGCTGCTTCCTTGCCTGTTTCTTGCGCAAGGCGCTGCTGAAAGGTATTAACAGTCGGATCATCGCCCCATACATCATCGCCCACCGGCGCATTTTGCATCGCGGCATACATGGCGGGGGTGGGGCGAGTAACAGTGTCACTTCGAAGATCAATCATTCTGTCTCCTGATCAGGTTTCCGGGACATGGTGTGTCTATTGACAATACAACTGACAATAGGCGATGGGCAGCCATGCAGAATAATGGATTGAAAAGGGACTTCAAAAGCCTCTGGTTGAAGATCACCGATCCGCAAAACTCTCAGTCGAAACAAAACGCCAGGCAAATGCCTGACGTAAGGTCTATTTCCTCAAATCATTCTATTCTTCATCGAAATGACGTATCCAGGCATTGGTCAGTGCAGTTTGAAACTCAGCCTGGCGTAACCAGGCGCGTAATACGTCGGTATCGAACGTTGGGCTGCTGATCAGGGTTGTCATGGTGTCACTCCTTTAAAGGGTACCCTAAGCAGTATAGACCTTATTTATTGCAATGCAGCATGAAGCTTGACTAATGTTTTTGCTGAATGGCAAAAAACCACAAAAAACGCCCCCGAAGGGGCGTTCGCATTACCAGATCTGATTCAGTTAAGGCGTAAGAACCTGCTGATCAGCTTGCCATTAATCAATCTGCGGCAGCAATGATTCAATGCTGGATTTAGCATCGCCGTAGAACATGCGCGTGTTCTCCTTGAAGAACAGCGGGTTTTCGATGCCCGAGTAGCCAGTGCCCTGGCCGCGCTTGCATACAAACACCTGCTTGGCATTCCAGACCTCAAGAACCGGCATACCCGCAATCGGGCTGTTCGGGTCGTCCTGAGCGGCCGGATTAACGATATCGTTGGAGCCAATCACGATCACCACATCGGTAGAAGACAGGTCATCGTTGATTTCGTCCATTTCCAGCACGATATCGTAAGGCACCTTGGCTTCTGCCAGCAGTACGTTCATATGCCCTGGCAGGCGCCCTGCAACCGGGTGTATGCCAAAACGTACTTCCTTGCCTGCTGCGCGCAGTTTGCGGGTCAGTTCATTCACTGCATTCTGGGCCTGAGCTACTGCCATGCCGTAACCGGGCACGATAACCACGCTGTCTGCATCGTTAAGCGCTGCCGCCACCCCATTGGCATCAATCGCAATCTGCTCGCCTTCGATTTCTGCCGCCGGGCCGCTAGGGCCACCAAAGCCCCCCAGAATAACGCTGATAAAACTGCGGTTCATGGCCTTGCACATAATGTAGCTCAGGATTGCGCCAGAGCTGCCCACCAGTGCGCCCACTACAATCAGCAGGTCATTGCCGAGGCTGAAACCGATAGCCGCTGCTGCCCAACCGGAATAGCTGTTGAGCATGGACACGACGACGGGCATGTCTGCCCCGCCGATACCCATGATCAGGTGGTAACCAATGAACAGGGCCAGCAACGTCAGCAAGATCAGGGTCCAGCTGCCCGCGCCGCCCAGATAGGCAAACACCAATACCAGAGAGCCAATGGCCGCTGCTGCGTTCAGCAGATGCCCGCCCGGCAGCTTCTGAGCGGCGGTGTTCACTCGGCCTGCGAGCTTGCCATAGGCAATGATCGACCCGGTAAAGGTGACCGCACCGATCCAGATGCCCAGCACCAGTTCGACCCGCAGGATGGTAATTTCGACCGACGATTTCTTGGCGATAAGCTGACCGAAAGACGACAGGCCATCGTTGATTTGCTGCGGCAGGCCGATGGCGGTGTACCCATCCGCACCGACCGCGCCAAAGACCAGGTCATTGGCTGCGTAGATATCCGCAATGGTGTTGATCATGATATCGGCATTGAAGCCGACAATCACTGCTGCCAACCCGACCAGGCTGTGCATGATCGCCACCAATTCGGGCATCTGTGTCATTTTTACCCTGTTGGCCAGTTGGTAGCCGACGGCTGCGCCCAAGGCGATAAGCACAAGGGATGCCGGCCATAGCCCCTGACCCGGTCCGATCAGCGTGCCGATGACGGCGATTGCCATGCCAACAGCGCCGTACCAGACAGCACGCTTAGCGCTTTCCTGCCCGGATAGGCCGCCCAGCGAGAGGATAAAAAGAACTGCCGCGACTACATAGGTCGCAATTGTGAATCCGTATACCATACTGTTATCCCCCGCTTTACGATTTCTGGAACATGGCGAGCATGCGCCGTGTCACGAGGAAACCGCCGAAAATATTGATCGACGCCATAAAGATCCCAGCCGCGGCCAGAACGGTAATCAGCAGGCTGGATGAACCAATCTGGATCAGTGCGCCCAGGATAACGATAGACGAAATGGCGTTGGTGACGGACATAAGCGGCGTATGCAGCGAATGTGCGACTTTCCAGATCACCTGGAAACCAATGAAGACCGACAGTACAAAGACGATGAAATGCTGCATGAAGCTGGCAGGCGCGACCAGGCCGACGGCCAGTAACAGCGCCGCCGCCACGGCAATCAGGCTGACCTGTTGCTTGGTCTGTGCCTTAAAGCTGGCAAGTTCGGCCGCCTTCTTCTCTTCTGGCGTGGGCTCTTTTTCCTTGGCCTTGGGCTGGGCAGCAGCAATGGCCTTGACCTTGGGCGGGGGCGGCGGATAAGTGATTTCCCCCTGATGGGTGACCGTCGCGCCACGAATGACGTCGTCTTCCATGTTGTGAACCACCACGCCATCCTTTTCCGGCGTCAGGTCGGCCACCATATGGCGGATGTTGGTGGCGTACAGGAGTGATGCCTGGGTCGCCATGCGTGACGGGAAATCAGTATAACCTACGACAACCACGCCGTTATCAGAGACAACCCGCTCATCGGGCTTGGTCAGATCACAGTTGCCGCCTTTTTCCGCGGCCAGGTCGATAATGACCGAACCGGGCTTCATGGCTTCTACCATGTCCTCAAGCCACAGCTTGGGAGCAGGGCGGCCGGGTATCAGTGCCGTGGTGATCACGATATCGATATCCGGTGCCTGGGCACGGAAGCACTCCAGCTGCTTCTCGCGGAATTCGGGGCTGGAGGGCGCGGCGTAACCACCGGTCTCGGAACCGTCCTGGTTTTCATCGAAGTCGAGGAACAGAAACTCGGCGCCCATCGATTCGATCTGCTCAGAGACCTCCGGGCGCACATCAAAGGCGCGCACCACGGCGCCCAGGCTGGTGGCCGTACCGATGGCCGCAAGCCCCGCAACGCCGGCACCAATAACCAGCACCTTGGCGGGTGGAACCTTACCGGCCGCCGTTACCTGGCCAGTAAAGAAGCGCCCAAAGTTATTACCCGCTTCGATCACCGCACGATAACCGGCGATATTGGCCATGGATGACAGGGCATCCATCTTCTGGGCGCGGGAAATCCGTGGCACCATATCCATGGCAATCACGCTGGCGCCCTGACCTTTGCAGGTTTCCAGCATCGCTTCATTCTGGGCGGGCCAGAAGAAGCTGATCAGGGTCTGTCCTTTGTGCAAGTAGTGAGCTTCTTCTTCATAAGGCTCGCGCACCTTGATGACGGTATCCACCGCATCCCAGAGCGCTTTGGCCCCGCCGTCAATAATGCTGACTCCGGCGTCGCGATAAGCCGCGTCATCGAAGCCGGCGGCCTTGCCGGCACCGGCTTCGATGAAGCAGTCGTGTCCAAGCTTTTGGAGTTGAAGAGCGCTTTCCGGGGTCAGCGCGACGCGCGCTTCACCGGGAGCAATCTCCTTGGGTGCACCAATCTTCACGTTGGATCTCCCTAATGGCTTTTATGGTGAATTACAGATGTAGCTAATAGCTATACCTGACATTGCGATTTGGCACAACTGCGAGTAAGACAATCTGCCTGCCTGGCTCCGTTTATTGGTAGCCTTTTGCCTGCAGGCGAAACAGTGACGCGTAGCGGCCATCGCTGTGTAAAAGTGCTTGATGTGTGCCGCGCTCAATAATGCGGCCCTGATCAATCACGATAATCTGCTCGGCACTTCTTACCGTAGAAAAACGATGTGAAATCAGGATGGTCATTTTGTCGCGGCTATGTTCCCTGAAACGTGCAAAGACGGCGGCTTCTGCTGCGGCATCCATGGCGGCTGTTGGCTCATCGAGCACCAGGATGTCGGCATTTTCGCGCATATACGCTCTGGAAAGGGCCACTTTCTGCCACTGGCCGCCGGACAGTTCTTGGCCATTCTTGAACCATCGGCCCAGCTGGGTATGATAGCCTTTCTCCATACGGTTGATAAAGTCGTCGGCCAGTCCGTGATGAGCCGCGCGTGCCCAGCGTTGTTCATCACTGAATGCCTGCGTATCACCTACCCCCAGGTTCTCGCCTACCTGTAACTGATAACGTTCGAAATCCTGGAAGATCACTCCGATGCGTTGTCGCAGTGCCGCTGTTTCCCAGTCGCGCAGGTCACTACCATCCAGCAGGACACGGCCTTGTGTCGGGTGGTAAAGACGCGTTAACAGCTTGATCAGGGTGGTTTTGCCAGAGCCATTCTCACCCACCAGGGCAAGACTTTCGCCAGGTTTCAGATGCAGGGAGATATCGTGCAGTACTTCACTCCCGCCTGGATAGGCAAAACTGACCTGCTCGAAGCGTAAGCCGTCGCCAGGGGTGGCACCGACGGTGATTTCACCGTTTTCCTGCTCGGTGGGCTGCTCAAGGTACTCATACAGGTTGGACAGATAGAGGTTGTCCTCGTACATGCCACTGATCGAGGTCAGGCAGGCTGACAGCGCGCTTTGGCCCTGCTTGAACACCATCAGGTACATGGTCATCTGTCCCAGGGTCAAGGCGCCGACCACGGTTTCAAGCACGACCCAGCCATAGGCCATATAAAAGGCCAGGGTGCCAATCAGGCCAAGCCCGAACCCCCAGGCTTCGCGGCGCAGGGTAAGCAACCTTTCCTCTTTGAACAGACGAGCGAAAATATCACGGTAGCGCTGCAAAAAAAGAGGCTCCAGGCCAAACAGTTTGACTTCCTTGATGCTGTCTTCCCGGGCCAGCACCGTCTCCAGATACATCTGCATGCGCGACTGGGGTGAACGCCAGCGAAACAGGCGAAAGGCATCGCCGGAAAACTTGGCTTCAGAGAGAAACACCGGCAGAGCGCCCGCTATCAGGATCAATAGCGCCCAGGGAGAAAACTGCACCAGCAATACCCCGAAGCTGACCAGAGAAATGGCATTCTGTAACAGGCTGAAGGTTTTGTTTACTAGCCCCAAGGGCCGGGTCGAGGCTTCGCGACGTGCACGGGTAAGCTTGTCGTAAAGCTCGGAATCCTCGAACTGGCTGAGCGACAGCGTACCGGCTTTCTCAAGGATCATGACGTTGACTTTCTGGCCCAGCATTGCCCGCAGCAACGACTGCTGAGCACTGAGCCCGCGTTGGGCCAGCGTAATCAGCGCAATGATGGCGCCTTCCAGAGCAACCAGCCAGAGAACAGGCGTAATCACTGCCATCAATGAACTGCTGGCCTGATAGGATTCCATGGCTGCGACCACGCCATCCACTATCAGTTGTCCCACCCAGGTCGCGACAGCCGGCAGCACACCTGCCACCAGCGTGCACACGGCAAGGCCAATCATCATTTTGGGAGACGTTTGCCACACCAGAGAGAGCGCTCGGCTGCTGTAGCGGAAAACGCCGAAAAACCCCTGGAAGGGACGCGGGGGAGCAGGTATCAGGTTGGGTGACATGGCGAGAGAAGCTGCCTATTGAAGCGTGAAAACAGTATGATGCGTGAGTTAAGTCATGAGTACCAGTGGCGGTGATCAAATCGGTACTGTGGTGAAAAGTAGATTTTTCAGTCAAGAGGTCTCTATGCAAGGCAACGATGAAGATGTCATTCGCCACACCCGTCGCTGGGTCAGTGATGTGATTGTGGCCATGAATATTTGCCCGTTTGCTCGGCGGGAACGTGATCGGGGCAGCATCAGGGTCGCTGTTTCACGGGTAAAAAAGCTGGCACTGGCGTTGGAAGAACTGATAAAGGAAGTTCAGTGGCTGGACGAGCAGCCGACAACGGAAACCACCTTGATTGTGTTTCCGACCCTGTTCAAGGATTTCGAACATTATCTGGATTTTATCGAACTGGCGGACCGGCTGTTGGTGGATCAGGGCTATGAAGGCATCTACCAGCTTGCCAGTTTTCATCCGGATTATTGCTTTGCGGACGCTCACCCGGATGATGCGCCCAACTACACCAATCGCTCCCCCTACCCAATGGTACACTTGCTAAGAGAGGAAAGCCTGAGCAAGGCGATCGAATACTACGGCGATACGCAGCAGATACCTGATCACAATATTGCCAGGATGAATGAGGTGGGAGCTGCTGAAGCCCAACGTCGTCTGGTCGCCTGCTTCGATCAATAGCATCTCCCAGCCCCTCTGGGATTGATTGCCCGAACCTCAAAGCGGTTCACCGTTGTGCCATTTGCGCATCATTGTTGCAGTTGAGGTAGGTGGATTCGGCAAGAAAAACCGGATCTGGGGAATAGGCGAACACGTACTGCTCTTCCTTGATGCTATCGAT
Source organism: Halomonas sp. BLK-85 (assembly GCF_044792155.1). NCBI lineage: Bacteria > Pseudomonadati > Pseudomonadota > Gammaproteobacteria > Oceanospirillales > Halomonadaceae > Halomonas > Halomonas sp. BLK-85. Next base: position 2,353,181 of record NZ_CP087731.1, on the reverse strand, counting down.
CAAGGGGTAAGTCACATCAGTCCTCACAGCCGGGCAGCCATGACTTCTGCCCAGACGACCCGTCTGGGTGATGAAATCTTCACTGACATAATCAGCGCCATGTATGACAATGGCCCGTTCAAAAGCCAGGTCATTGACCGTTGGCTCCAGACCTTCAAGGCGTAATGAGTAACCGTTGCTGCCGTAATAACTGTTCATGGTTCGAAACAGGCCGAGACTGGACTGATGGCTGTCCGGGGTGTTGGAAAATTCCTCGGCGAGAGCATCGCCAGAACCTTGCCCGTGGGAAACCAGTTCCTCGAACAAAAGCTCATGCTGTTCGAGGTCAAACACCCACATGCGCGGTTCGGAAGAAGGAAGTGAATAATCAATCACCGCCAGACGCTCTGCATTCGGGTCGGCACAGTTGAGTGCCTGAGCGGCCATTCGTAAGGCATCAGCCGTCGCCTGTGGTGCCAACTGCTTGAGTTGATGATGGAGTGGTGATGTGCCGGATGGTGGGGCAGTGGCGCTGTTGGCGAAGAAATTAGAAGCGTGAGCGGGTAAGGTCGAGAAGCTGATCAGCAATGCTGCTATCTTTAAGGGAAACATCATCTGTAAGTTCCATGTTTGTGGTGCCGGATGTTTGAAGTAAAGGTGTCCGACTTGTTCTTGTTAAAGCCTGAAGAGAAAGCCAAGGAAAATTGTTAGAATAATAACGCAAGGAGAGGCGATGAACGAGAAAATATCCCTAAAACATTGGGTGAGCTCCATATGCCGATGGCCGCTTGGCATGGTGTTGACGGCCTCTATTAGCGTCATGCTACCTGCCATGGCAGATAAAAAAGACGGAGTCATGCCAACGTTTGCCGATTCACTTTTATTGGAACCCGCGCAACCCGCCACGCAGGCCGGAGTGGCGGAGAGTGAGGCAGTACGCGCTGTCCTGGCACAGAAAAGCGCTGGCGAAAACGTTGCGGCCGATCAGCCATTGGACGTTTTTTATGCCCAGCTGGGCAATGCGCTGGTATGGCAAAGCGAACGCCGCGTTAATGCCCTGGTAGAGGCGCTGAGTGAGCTGACAGGCGATGGGCTGACGGTGGAAGACTACGCCATCGATAAATTGCTGTCTGACTATAAGGCCAGTCGTGCAGCCGATGCTGCGGGTAAAGCGGATTTTGACATTGATGTCACGCATCAACTGCTTAAAGCCCTGACCCATCTTCAGAATGGTAAAACAGATCCTCGCCGCTTGATGCCAGACTGGGATGGGCCTGAAGGCCGCCCTTTGCCGATGGCTGATATCATTCAACGGCTTCTTGCTGATGATGTGGCCGGTGCCTTTGAGCGAGTTCGCCCCGGGCAGGCCCATTATCAAGCGTTGCGTCAGGCGCTGGCTGAATATCGCGCCATGGACCAGGCCAGTGTGGCCTTTTTTCCGCCACGCGATGAAGCACTGCGTCAGGGGGATCGTCATCCGGATGTAATGACACTGCGCCAACGGCTAACTTATTGGGGTGCAGCGGGGTTATTGACTGGCCAGGTAGAAGCCTACCCGGCGCTGGGGCTTGAAAGTAATGATCCAGAGTTCTTTGACAGCGAACTGGAGGGCGCCGTCAAGCGTTTTCAGCGCCGCCACCTGCTCAAGGATGATGGCGTGGTCGGGCGTAATACGCGCGAGGCGCTGAACGCCTCTATCGCATCACGTATTGATCAGCTGCGTGTTAATCTGGAGCGGGCGCGCTGGCTGGCACCTGTCTTTGAACAACAGCCGCCGAGGTTATGGGTGGATCTTGCCGGTTATTCGCTGATTTATGTGCGTCCTTCGGGTGAACGCTGGCAGTCACGGGTTGTGGTAGGTTCTGCCGAGCGCGAAACACCGGCCATTCACTCGCGGATAACACACCTGACCATTAATCCGTCCTGGACCCTACCGCCTACCATCATGCGCGAAGACATCCTGCCACAGGTGCGCCGTGACCCAGACTATCTTGAGCGCCGCAATATGCAGGTGATTGACTATTCGGGTAAGCCGCTTGATGCGTCTGAAATAGATTGGGCATCGCCTGGTAATATCATGATTCGTCAACCAGCCGGACGTGCTAACCCACTTGGCGGCGTCGTTATCCGCTTCCCCAACAGCGATATGATTTATCTTCACGACACGCCATCGCGCAGTCTGTTCGGGCGTGAACGTCGGGCACTCAGTTCAGGTTGTGTAAGAGTGGAAGGCGTCGACGAGCTGGCAAAAAAGTTGCTTGAAGATTCGGGCAGTCGCCAAGGGCTGCAAACACTTAAGCGCTCTTCGCGCAGTGATATTCAAGTAAATTTGCCCGAGCAGATCCCAGTGGCCCTACATTATTTGACTGCTTGGCCTGATGTAGACGGTGAGGTAACGTTCCGGGCTGATATCTATCAGCGGGATTCACGTATTCTGACGGCGCTGGACCAGGAACGATAATATCATCAGCCGTTTCTCGAAGCTTTTTACGAGTCATGGCTGACGATATCAAAAGACGAGTGAAAACCTATTCGACGTCGCCTTCGGCGGCATAGGTTGCCACGCTTACGTTGCCGGTTTCACCACTATCCAAAGCGGCTAGAACAGGCGCCGCCTGGCGCTGGAAGGCCAGCAGTGCATTCCCGCTCAAGCCGGTATTCTCCGGGAGATCAATGTTCATGGCGTTGACTGGCTTGTTGTTGACATGAACCTCGTAATGCAGGTGAGGGCCTGTGCTGCGACCAGTATTGCCTGACAATGCAATTTCTTCACCCATTTCTACACGCTCTCCAGGCTTCACCAATGAGCGGGATAGATGCAGGTAACGCGTGCGATAGCCATTATCGTGCTTGATGACAACATAGCGTCCAGCCGCATTGTGATAATCGACGCGGTCAACGCGTCCGTTTGCCGGGGCAGTAATCGGTGTACCAATCGGCATGGCGAAATCAGTGCCATTATGGGGTGAGACTCGCCCGGTAACCGGGTGTTTACGACGCGGGTTGAAGTGGGAGCTCAACCGATAGCTGCCCTGGAATGGATAGCGAGAGAAAGAGGGGTCAAGGCTGTTGCCTTCTTCGGTATAGAAGTTGTCATCGGATGTATTACGCACCAGCGTCAGGTCCATGCGTTCGCCTTCATAGCGCACAGCCAATACTCGCGAATCAAAGGCTTGACCATCAATCATGTCAGACTCAACCAGAACCTGGAAGTTGTCACCGCGTCGGCTGTCGCGCCGAAAGTCGTACTTTTTTTCAAGCAATTGGGTGACGTCAGTGACAACATCACTGCCTAGCCCGGTTGACTGAGCAGAGCGGGCAAAGCTGCCACTCAGGGTGCCCGCGTAGAGACGTTGTATCGGTTCACCCTGACGTTCAATAACGGTGATGTCCAGCTGATCTTCAGCACGTTCAATGAGCACGCCGTCGCGGCGGTTATGCATCATCTTCAAGGCCAGAAGCTCGCCTTGCTCGTCAAGCTGGTAATTAAAATGCTGGCCGGATCGCCAGTGGGTCAAAAGGCGCGGGTTGGGCATCGCCTCAAGAAGCGTCAACACTTCGCTGTACCCCATGCTCAGCACGTCTTGAGCAACAACAGCAAAAGTTTCACCGGAACTGACCAGGTGAGTTTGCCATTCGGGAACATAGGGTTCTTCAGCGGCCAACTCAAAATCAAGATAAGAACTTGTATCAATAAGGTCGATGTCATAATCCTCATAGGAGGTGGCATCGGCAACTGCGTCATCCTGATCGGGGCTTGAATGCGCTTCCAGCATGCCGTTGGTGAGGGTACCCAACACAACGGCTATATGCAGCGCCCCGTCCTCAAGAGCTGTCACTGGCTGGGTGTCCTGATCTGGCTGGGAGGTGGCGTTGGCACTGTCGATCATGTTGAAGTCAGCCAGCTCCATTGGCTGTAACTCGGGGGGTACAAGGCTGTGCCGAGTAATGTCAATGGCGCGGGAAGCCTTGTCAATGGCGTTTGCCACAGGCGTTTTTTCTTCGTTCAAGGAAGGCAGGCCAGGAGAAGCATTTTCGGAGAGGGGAAGGTAAACGCTCTCGGAAGATGCGTCTGTAATTTGATAACCCTGATACAACGTCAGTAACTTTTGTGTGCCCAGCACCGTGACCATGGTGGCCACTGGTAATAACAATAACTTATGAGTGCGAGGCAGCGAATGAAGTATTCGCAGCATAGGTAAATTGACCACCGGCTTGATAAATAAACATGACGATAAAAATATATGTTGTTTTACCTTACCCTATGTCATGGTCAGTGAACAGACTGTATAGACATACAGAAAAAATGCGGCGGAAGACATGAGGCTTGCCACACTATGCTAGGAGAGTAAGTGTTATCTTTTTTAGCTTTTCTTATACTTTAACAGCTACCGTGCCTAAAAATAATAGCCAAAATGTAAATAAAGGTGAGCTAGGTAGGCCGCGCAAATGCTGCCTATCGGTCGCTTTTTTTACTGTGTCTGACGGGCGCATCACTACCTGAATGAATTTGATGGCATCATGGTGCAAGTTTTTCGAAAATTAAGCGAAAATTTTGCTGTTAGGCGTCGAGGAATTCGAAATGTCACGAGTCACACTTGCCCAATGGCAGATGTTGGCCGCTGTTGTCGATCACGGTGGTTTTGCTCGCGCGGCGGAAGCCATTCATAAAAGCCCGTCGACCCTGAACCATGCTGTCCATAAGCTTGAGGAACAGCTTGGCGTTCAGGTGCTTGAGCCGGTTGGGCGTCAGGTGCGTTTGACCGAAGCCGGTGAACTGCTGCTGAGGCGTGCACGGCAATTAATTGAAAGCTCCGCTTCCCTTGAAGATGTTGCTGCCAGGCTGGCGTCAGGTCTCGAAGCTGAAATTGTCGTTGCGATCGACCAGACGTTTCCTGAGGCGGCACAGGCCCGTGCACTTGAACAGTTTTCAGCAGATTTTCCCCAGGTGCGGGTACAGTTGCATGAAAGCGTCCTCAATGGCGGAATCGAAATGCTCTACGACGCCCGGGCAGACCTGGTGATCACAGGGTTGGAGGCTCAGGGTTTCCTGGGAGAACCTCTGGTCAACGTTCGCTTTATTGCAGTGGCTCATCCGGAGCATCCTCTGCATCAGTTGGGGCGTGAACTGGATCTGCGTGATCTGGCCCAGTATCGCCAACTGGTCGTGCGCGATAGCGCTCTTCGTCAATCAGTCAACGCGGGTTGGCTCAAGGCTGAACAGCGCTGGACGGTCGGGCATCTACATACATCCCTGGATATGGTCAAGCGCGGGCTGGGTTTTGCCTGGCTACCGGAAACCCGCATTGCCGAGGACCTTGCCGCCCAATGCCTTAAACCACTCCCTCTTGCGGCAGGTGCAATACGAGAAGTACCTATCCAGATTATTTTTCGTGACCGTGATCGGGCAGGGCCTGCTGCTCATGCCATGGCAAAAGCGCTGAAACAGGCAGTCGCTGAGCGTACGTCGAATGATTCGACTGAGTCGAACGTTACACCGTAAAACATGCGCTTGTGGCATACGGCCGACTAAGTATGCTGATGTGTTCAAGGTGTTGTCCAGCGGGTGTTTTCAACATTGTCGCTTGCAATGCCATTCATCAGTTCAGGAGGCGCATCATGGGGCTTTTGGTTAACGGCAATTGGCAGGATCAGTGGTATGACACTGATAAGCACGGCGGAGAATTTGTGCGCGAATCTGCCCAGCTGCGCGATTGGATAGGTCGTCAAGCGCCGCAGGGTGTTAATAGCTACCCGGCAGAGGCTGATCGCTATCATCTTTATGTGTCGCTTGCCTGCCCCTGGGCCCACAGGGTCATGATCATGCGCGCACTCAAGGGGCTGGGTGGCCTGGTCGGCGCTTCCCATGTCAGCCCGCTAATGCTGGATCAGGGCTGGACCTATGAGCAAAGCGAAGGGTCAAGCGGTGATCCGGTTAATGGCGTGTACTATCATCACCAGCTTTATACGCTGACCGATCCGCACTACACCGGCCGGGTTACCGTGCCCGCGCTGTGGGACAAGCAGCGCAATGTGATTGTCAATAATGAGTCCGCCGATCTGTTGCGCATTTTTAATCAGGCCTTTGATGGCATGACGGGTAGTCGGCTGGATTTTTATCCGCCTGCATTGCAAGAAGAAATCGATGCAGTGAACGCCGACGTTTATGAGCACATCAACAATGGCGTGTATAAGTCAGGTTTTGCCACTGATCAGGCAGTGTATGAAAAGCACGTGACCGCCCTGTTTGACTCCATGGAGCGCATGGAGCAACGTCTGGATCAGCAGCGTTACCTGGCCGGTGAGTGGTTGACCGAAGCAGATATTCGTCTCTTTACCACTCTGGTGCGCTTTGATGCTGTCTACCACGGCCATTTCAAATGTAATCTGAAGCGTATTGAAGATTATCCTAACCTTTCCAATTATCTGCGTGAAATCTATCAATGGCCGGGTGTGGCTGAAACGGTCAATATGGAGCATATCAAACGGCACTATTATTACAGTCATGACATGATCAATCCCACACGCATCGTCCCGGCGGGTCCCTTGCTTGATCTTGAGCGTGCACATGATCGTTCCCGCCTGGCCGGTAAAGGCGTATGGCAGCAGCATGACTGATGTCGCGCTTGCGGGGGAGATGTCATAAAGAAACATGATCCTGCTGGTCAGATGATTAGCACGATGTTAGTATGTGCCTTCCTCGCATGTGTTGACCCCTCCATCATGACGAATGCCCGAACTGAATGTTCAGGCTAGCGCAGAGCCTCTTCGAGAGCGCTCATTGATGTGTGAAGATGGCGCGCCGCTGAACAGACTCAAGGTCTGTTTCCAAAGCTGGCGCAGAAGGTCGCCACAGCGGTCAGCCCGCCAACGCGGTTCTGGCTGTCAATGCTTGGTGCGACCGGCGTCTCCGACTCCCTATAACGCCTTCTGCCGCTTGCAGTTGTGCTGCATGAATCGAGTTCTGCTCGTCATCGAGTCAGAGACGCTTTTGACGTTTTTTTGCCGTTTAATATATCGGCCTACCAAGGTGTGATTAATGACCACGACTTCTGTCGATTCGCCCGCTGTTGGCGAAAGTTTTGGCGATCTGGCTCTTTTGCCTGCCGTTTTGTCTGCTGTTGAAACTCTCGGCTATAAAACGCCGTCACCCATTCAGGTGAAAACCATTCCCGCGCTGCTCGAAGGCCGCGATATGCTGGGCCAGGCTCAGACCGGTACCGGCAAGACGGCGGCATTTGCACTGCCGCTACTGTCACGTCTGGACCTGACCCGTCGTGAGCCTCAGGTGTTGGTAATGGCCCCAACCCGTGAGCTGGCGCAGCAAGTTGCTGCCTCGTTTTCAAGCTATGGCCAGAATCTGAAAGGTCTGGAAGTGGCCATCCTGTGCGGTGGCATGGAATACCGCGAACAGATGCAGGCGCTCAAGCGTGGCGCTCAGGTGATAGTGGGTACGCCGGGGCGTATCATTGATCACCTAGACCGCGGCAGCCTCAAACTTAACGGCTTGTCTGCCTTGGTGCTGGATGAAGCCGATGAAATGCTGCGCATGGGCTTTATTGATGACGTCAAGCGTGTTGTTGCCGATACACCCAAAGACGCTCAGCGGGTGTTCTTCTCAGCCACGCTGCCGACTGAAATCGAGCGTATCGTCAACCGTTACCTGGTTGATCCGGTCAAGGTGGCGATTGAGTCGCGTACCACGACGGGGGAGAATATCGAGCAGCGCGTTGTACGTGTCGATGGGGGTGCCAAACTGGAAGCCCTGGCGCGTATTCTTGAAGTCGAGCCAGTTGATGCTGCTATCGTCTTCGTGCGTACCCGCGCCGCCTGTACAACCCTGGTGGAGCAGCTGACTGCTCGTGGTGTCAACGCGGCCGGCCTGTCAGGTGACCTGGATCAGAGCCTGCGAGAGCGCACCATTACCCGTCTCAAGCGCAGCAAGGTTGATGTCCTGATTGCCACTGACGTGGCCGCACGCGGCCTGGATGTCTCGCGCATTACACACGTAATCAATTACGATCTGCCGCAGGATTCCGAAGCCTATACCCACCGTATCGGGCGCACAGGCCGGGCCGGACGTAGCGGTATCGCAATTACTTTCGCCGGTTTCCGTGAAGCCCGCAAGATCGGTTGGATGGAACAGGCAACCGGCCAGAAAATGAGCGAAATGCCGCTGCCGGACGAATCCGCCATCCGTGCACATCGTGATGAAGCCTTCCATCAGCGCGTCATCGCTGCCTTGACCAAGGGCGCTGACGAACAGCGTGCTCTGGTTGAGCGTCTGGTTGAAGAAGGTTATGACCCGATTGAGCTGGCCTGTGCATTCTCTGCCATGGCGCGTGCGGATGAAGCACCGATTGGTCGCTTGCAGGCACCACGCAAAGAACGTGCACCGCGTGAGCGTGCAGGCGGCAACGAAAGCCGCGGTGGCCCGCGCCGTGAGCGCGCGCCGTCTGAAGGCATGACCCGTTATCGCGTATCAGTAGGCCATAAAGATGGCGTCAAACCGGGTCAACTGGTGGGCGCACTGGCCAATGAAGGTGGCATTGAGGGCGCGCGTATCGGGCGCATCGATATCCGCAACGCCTTTTCAGTGGTCGAGCTGCCCACCGGCTTGCCAAGCACCATTCTTGCCAAGATGGGACGTGCCCGGGTTGCCGGTCGTCCGCTGGAAATCAGCGAAGACAGTGCGCCTGAGCGTGCGCCCCGTCGACGCCCTGAAGGTGGTGCGCCGGTGCGTCGTCGCGAAACCGCCTGATCCGCTGACGCGTTAGGCTGATAACGCCCTCGCACTGAAAAGTGCGGGGGCGTTTTGCTATGGGGTCATATCAACCCTTCACCACTCTCCCGTTTCAATCTTCATTCGTTCATTGACTTCGGGGTTATAGAGGTAACACCAGGCTTTACCGTGTCGGGTGGGAAAGGTGGCACGGTTGTAAAGCCCTTCGCTCGGTGCAGCGGCGGCGTAGCCTTCCAATTGATCGAGAAAGGCAAGCTGTTCAGCGCTAATAACGTAGACTTCGACTGACACACCCTGAGAGGGCAGGGCTTTTGCCCCTGGGTAGGGGCCCAGATCATAGAGGGAAAGGGTTGTCAGCCGGTCCTGGCCGAGCAGGTGGGCATTTTCCGTCCAGTGATGGTTGCGGTGCCCCTGCTTGAGGGTGCCGTAAACGGCGACGCGGGGGCACTCAAGGATATCGTGTGTCAGGTGTGCCATGAGTCGCTCCTTCTGAGGCTGGTGAGACGTCTGTGCTACACAAAACCCATGGGTTGGCGCTGGCCGTGCTGCTCACGTTCCTCCAGCGTCAGGGCATCCAGCAGTGTATTCAGGCGCAGGGGTAGGCCGCGCAGGTCAAGCTGATCCAGTGCCGTGCGCACGTTGCCTGGCGTCAGGCGACGGCTGGCCAGGTGGGTCTTGGGTATGTCGGCCAGGCGCGCATGATCACGTTCGGGCAATATTGCTCTTAGCAGATCGCGCAATGGTTCCGGGGCAAGCGGTAAGAACTCGACCTTAAGATCAAAGCGACGCATGACGGCGCGATCCAGGCTGTCTACCCGGTTGGTGGTGGCAAGCAGAATCCCCGCAAAGTTTTCAATCTGTACCAGCAGCTCATTGGTATGGGAGATTTCCCAGCTCTGCATGCCATTATCGCGCTGCATCAGCAAGGTATCCACTTCATCCAATAGCAGCACGGCTTTCTGTTCGCGCGCCCGCTCGAACAGAGCCGCCAGCTTGGCTTCGGTGCCTCCCACATACTTGTCCATCAGGCTACTGGCGTGGGCAGTGATCAAGTCACGTTCCAGGCGTGTTGCCAGATGGCGGGCCAGGGCCGTCTTGCCGCTGCCAGGCAAACCGTGCAGGCAAAGTCGACCGCGCTGACGACGGGACAGTCGCTGTACAATACTGTCCAGTCCGGGGCGGGTGTTGAGCCATTCAAGGCGGTATTCAGGCATCCGGGGGCCATCAGTGTGAAGCTGCACTTGTGGGCGGTCAGCGCTGTGGCCAAGCGCTTTGAGGCGGTGGCTCATCAGGGTATCCAGGTGCTGTTCGTTGCGCTGTGGGGTGCGCGGGTTCAACAGCTGCCCAAGGCGGCACAGTTGCTCTGCGGCGGCAGGCGTCATCCATTCCTGGCGTGAAAGGTAATCGCGTCCCTGAGCGGTGACCGGTAAGGCTTGCAGCAATTGCTGGAAATGTTCACGGGCCTGTTCACCGCGCTGTGTCTTGACTTCAATGATCAGGTCGAAGCGACGCAGGTAGGCAGGGTCCAGCCAGTTGACGCTGTTGCTGATCCACAGGCCTGGCTTGGGGTTGCTCTCAAGCAACTGGTTCATCCAGCCTTTGGGCAGGGCGTCCTCGTCGTTGATGACATCTTCGATCTCGTCAAACATTACCATGCCGGGACGCTGGTCAATCAGCTTTTGCACCACCTGGTAACGGTGGAGACGTTTGCTGGGCGTGAGCACGTCGTCGCCCTTGTCGACCACAGGCACACCGTAAAGTGGCACTTTTAGCTGGGTGGCCAGGGTTTTGACCAGTTCGGTCTTGCCAACGCCCGGATGGCCGTAAATCAGGATATTGGCACCGGCCTGGTGGTTGTTGATAGCCTGTTGCAGGTAATCAACCGCGAGTTGGCGCAAGGGTACCGCACCAAAGCTGGCCATCGAGAAGCCTCCGGCTTCCTGGATCGGGCAGAGGCTCATCAGGTTGTCAGTGATGAAGGTACGCAGTGCGGTGGAGGAAAGCAGGCCTACGTCATGGTTTACTAATGGCGCCAGGTTCCGCAGCATGGGGCCCGCAGACAGGACATCATCCAGATCAAGCAGCAGGCGACCGTTACTCTGGGTGGTCAGCAGGCCCAGGCGTTTCAAACGGCCATTGTCCTGCAGGCAGAGGTGAACTTCATCGCTGCCATGGCCGGTGAGCAGTGCCAAAAGTTTTCTGGCTCGGTTCTCTTCCACTGAAAGCAGCACCGGGTTGATGATGGGGTGGCGGAGGCGCAGCCAGGTAAACATCAGCAGCTTTTTTTCCAGCGGGTTGAGCTGAAGCAGATCAGCCACTTCATCACACAGCAGGGTGAGTGTGCCCTGGACCCTGGCGTTTGGGTCCAGTGTGCTGGTTTGCTGGCGCCACCAGCGCTTCAAGGCAGGGGCATAGTCGCGGTAAAGATGGCTATCATCGACCCTTTTGGGGATCTTAAGCCCTAGCCAGCTGAACAGCCCACGCCATTCATCGCTGTCGAGGTTGGTATCCTTGCCCAGGAACATGACCATTTTGACGGTAATCATCTGGGCCAGCAGGCGCTCTTCCGGGTCCTGCCGTTCGTCGTCGCGTGCGGATGCATCAATATCGAGTAACTGTCCCCACTGCATGTCTTTCTCCCGTTATGAGCACACACCAATGATAACGGTTGGGTGCGACAGCGTTCGTCGTAGCATGGTCAGGTCTTCTGCTTGACTCCTTTTTATTACTTTCAACAGAAAACTGCTCCGTATGTTCTTAACCGAGAGCAACGCTTGATGCAACGTTGCTTTCGGCCAGTCATCAGTGGTCCGCGGCAGATCGTTGCAAGCGTTACCATGTTGCTGATTGTATCTGAGAGGATGCAGTTTCGTTGACAAAAGAAAAACGGTTAAACGTTTTTTAGAATTGACTGGTAGCGGCGGCTAAAAATTTTTCCAGGCGAGCCATGTAACAGGCAAATATATTTTCTGAATGGACGTTGACCTGGCAACAAAAACAAAAAAGGCAGGCCAGTAAATGACTGACCTGCCTGATAAAAATTGGTAGCGGGGACCGGATTTGAACCGATGACCTTCGGGTTATGAGCCCGACGAGCTACCAGACTGCTCCACCCCGCATCAACGTGTGGCGTATTCTACGGGTTTGTACACAAACGTCAAGTCGTCATTATCAACTTTTGCCTTATAGGCGTAACCGTCATAGTGCTTCAACATGATAGAGGTTCAGACTGTTTATTGAGTTTGCCCCTTTTTGGCCTAGGTATCGGTACAAGGTCCTGATTTGGAAAAATTATGCTGGTGATACCGGTGTCCTGGACCATGAAGCGGGTAATAAAAGCAGACAAAGCAGAGTCGGTGTGCCGTTGATAATGTTGACTGCGTCACCGTGGCTCCTGTTAGGTTATAGCTGTCGGCATGCCATAGACCAACAATTGCAATTGAGCATGCTGCAGATTCGGGCGCAAATGCGCTTACACATAATGGCTTGCTATAGACGCTGCATTGCAAAACAAGCCGTTTGTTATTTCAGGGAGGTAGTCAATGGCCAATCAAGCCCCCGTCGCCTGGGTAACTGGTGGAACTGGTGGTATCGGTTCGGCAATCTGTCGTTCGCTGGCTGATGCTGGTTACCAGGTAGTTGCCGGGTATAATAATCCAGAAAAAGCCAAATCATGGCTGGAAGATCAGCAGGCAAACGGTTATCAGAATATTGCGCTTTCCGGCGTTGATCTTTCTGATTTTGACGCGTGTATTGAGGGCGCGCGTGCGATTGAAGCCGAGCACGGTCCCATCAGTGTGCTGGTCAACTGTGCAGGTATTACACGTGACGGCACCATGAAAAAGATGTCTCATGAGCAATGGAACGAGGTGATCGATACCAACCTCAACAGTGTTTTCAACACCTGTCGTGGTGTGATCGAAAGCATGCTGGGCGAAGGTTATGGTCGTATCATCAATATTTCATCAGTCAATGGCCGTAAAGGTCAGTTTGGCCAGGCGAACTATGCCGCAGCCAAAGCAGGCATGCACGGTTTGACCATGTCGTTGGCGCAGGAAACGGCCACCAAAGGCATTACCGTCAACACCATTTCGCCCGGTTATATTGCAACAGATATGATAATGAAAATTCCCGAGAAGGTGCGCGAAGCCATTCGTGAAACCATTCCGGTAAAGCGTTATGGTACGCCAGAAGAGATTGGTCGCCTGGTAACCTTCCTGGCCGATAAGGAGTCAGGCTTCATTACGGGTGCCAATATTGACATCAATGGCGGCCAGTTCATGGGTTAATCGCTTGATTAACCCATGACATCGCCAATCTTGCAGGTGGTGGTGTTGACACCTGCCAATCCAACAGAACGGGAGGCTTATGCCTCCCGTTCTGTTTTTTGCAGCGGTCTGGTGGTTGATGATTGCTATCGCCTGCAAGGGGGTCTGACAATGCACCCTTAATGCGGTGGCAGTCGTGAAAGACGGCTTAGCAGCTCATCAAACTCGCGGATATCAGCCTGCCATAGCGAGCGCGGCATGGGACCCAGGGCCAGCAGGGCGGAAAGAATCGAAATGAGCTCCACTTCCTGGCTACGTTCCTGTTGAAAACCTTCATTCAGGCGTTCTACCTGAATGGCCAACCTCAGTGGCTCATCACTTTGCTTGACACGGCCAATGGCGAGTAGTGATAGATGCACACGTAAACGTGCGAGTTCGTCTTGCAGTTGTTGCAGTTGTTGCAGTTGGAGTGGGCTGGTCTTAACGTGATGCCGCTGCTGGTTACGCTGCTGGTGGGCCGCCTTGAATTCAGCGGGCAGAGGGGTATCCAGAACATCATTGGCATTGACGTCAGTACCCAGCGCTGTGTTGTCAAGCACTGCCTGGTCTGCTTCCAGGTGTGCGTTAACGAGCGGCAGGATTGACTGCCACTGCTGCACCCGCGCAGCGACCTTGAGTCGCTCCAAGCGTTCACGGCGGGCGCGAACAATGCCACTCAGGCGTTTTTGCATACCATCGCTGCGTCTGTTGCGGGGAAGCGGCTCCAGTGCTGCCGCATCAGCCAGAAAAGCCTCCAGTGTGGTGACATCGTCTGCATGATTGGGCTGCCAGGCATCCATGCGCTCGATCAAGGCCTGCATGTCCTCAAGGCGTTGCTGTTGGCGCGAAACCTGCTCGTTTTTCTGGGCATCCCTTTGAGCAAAAAGCTGATCGCAGGCCTGGCGAAAGGTTTTCCATAGCAGTTGTTCCTGGCCCTTTGGTGCCCTGCCCAGACTGCGCCATTGTTGTTGCAATATCTTGAGCTGACGGGTGCGTTCGTCAATCGGGGTGTCTTCCTGCCGGATAAGCGCTTGAGCCTGATCAACCATTGCCTGTTTCTGGTCAGCGATTGCTTGCGCACGATCATCAATCAGTGCCTGCAAACGGTGGCGGACCTTACCGAAGCGACGACCAATCTGCTCGGCGTCTTCGCGCGTGACAGGTGAGTAAAGACGCCATTGTTGCCGCGCCTTGTCACGAATCTCGCGCAATACATCAGGGTCGGCATCTTCTGCAGGCTGTTCAAGCAGGGCTTCAAGCTGTTCACACATGGCGATGCGCGCTTCCAGATTATGCTGACGTTGCTGAGCAAGTTTTTCACGCCAGGGGGTAAGCCGCTCGTGAATGCGGTCTGAGGCGCCTCGAAAGCGGGTGGATAATTCACGGTTGGCGGCTGCGTCACCGAGTGATTTCCATTCCTTGACCAACTGGCGGTGATGTTGATCCAGTGCAGCTTCTGCCATGTGCTGGTCATCGGCGAGTGCTTCAATGCTTTCGCACAGCTGCAAGCGTTTGGGTCCGGCGACAAAGCCTCGCCAGTCACGCAGTTCTGCCAGTCGCGCACCAAGGTGTCTGAAGCGGGATATAAGCGGTTTGGTTGATGCGTTATCCAGAGCGTCAACATGCGGCTTGAGTCGCTGATAGAGACGGCTGGCACTTTTGAAGGCGCCGCGTTCAAGCAGGTTCTCAAGGTCATTGAGTTGGTTATTCAGGACGTCCGGCGACGTTGCGCTGGGTGCACCCTGGTCATGCTGAGGGACGTGAGCTTTGGCCTGGGCCGCCAGAGCCGCCTTGGCCTCCTGCATCAAGGCCGGTGGAGGAAGTGTTTCTGGCCAGCGGCAGGCATTGAGATGCTGGTGCAGGTCAGGCATCTGGTTGTCTGCCAGCGCCTGCTCCAGCAAAGGCACATATGCCTCCCATCGTTCCCAGGCATTGATGACCTGCTCATAATGCTTGATGACATTAGCATGCCGCAGGCGAAGATCGTCGCTACAGGGGTAGCTATCAGCCAGTACCTGCCAGCGTTGGGTGAACAGACGATATTGGGCACGTAAGCTGTCAATATCCTGCAGGTTCAGCGCGTCGCTGTGTAGAAGCCCTTCCAGGCTTTCTTCAAGGCCGTCCAACAGTTGTTCGCGAGTTTGCTCTGCTTCTGCTTGTTGCTGCTCCTGATGAAGCCGTTCACGCTCTTTGGTCTCATGGTCGTGAAGGATCTTGCGGCAAGCGAGCAGAGCGTCATGATAGCGCTTTTCCTGAATAGCATCAGGCGCCTGTTCCACTTGCTGCCATTCGCGTTCCAGATGGCGCAGCCGGCCGCTATACAGAGGCTCCCAGGGGCGTCTGGCCTGCTGTTCCATGGCGTGGAGTATATCGTCGCGCTTCTGGCGCTGGTTCTTTTCCCATTCGGCATCTTCTTTCAACGCATTAAGGCGATCACGTGCCAGGCGCATGACCTGTCGGTCACGCTGAGATTCCTTGAGCAGCCGCCTTAAGCCCTGCTCGCTGATCACTCGCTCTGCAGCGCGATGGCGGACAGCCACAACGCCGTTGTGGCAAGCCTGCTGGATAATATCATCCTCATCCTGTAGCTTCTCAAGTGCGGCCAGGCGCAGGTCGAGGTTGTCTCCAGTGTGGGCAACCGCGTGCAGAAGCTGGATATCTGAAGTGAGTGCGAGATGGCGGAGGCGTTCGCCCAGTTCAATCTGGCCCGTTTTTCCGCTCAGGCGTTGGGCGATTGCCTCAAACCAGGCGCTATTGTCGCTGTGTTGAGTATAGCCCTCCATCAGACCCGCAAGGTCATTCGAGGCACATAACGCCGCCAGGCGAATCCCTGGGTCAGTGTCTTCTGAAAGTGCCTTGAGTACCTTTTGATGGTCAGGCTGTGCCGGGTCAAGGCGATCAAGCGCCTGACGGCGTACTGTGGGATCCGGATGTTGCCACCGGGGGGCGAAAAGGCGTCGTAACAGTCCGTGCATGGATCATCCTGAGTCGGGTGCCTAGCGTTAAAAAAAGTTTAGCCAAAGCGTTTGGCGGTTGCAGTCACCTCCACTCTCGCTTAGCTTTATCTAGTATACGGGCGAAGCTACTGAAGAAGTGTCGCCGTCAGAGTGTTTCTAATTCATCCTACCTATTTTACCTGATCAGGGAATCAACCTGACCACGTTAGGGAGTCACGGCAATGAGCCTTAAAGCGGATACGGCCGATGTGGCCTTTACTTTTAAAGGTGGCATGCTACCCATGACCATAATGGAACTGAGTAGCGCCGATCCCGAGCAAATTCGTCAACAACTTCAGGGCAAGTTGGTGCAGTCACCCGCTTTTTTCCAGCATACACCTGTTGTGCTTGGCGTGGAAAAGTTGGATGCGCCTAATCTGGCACTCGAGCGTATCTGTGCCGTGTGTCGCGAGCATAAGTTGCTGCCGGTGGCCGTTCGAGGTGGCACAGATCCTGTGCGCCAATCAGCCTGGGCGCTGGGGCTTGGCTGGTTTGCGCCGGTCGAAAGCGATCGGGCACGGCGTCTGGCAAGTGTCGCCGTCGATACCAAGGAGGCCTCCACACCAGCTGACGGTCCCGGCGGGGAAAGCCAGGCCGCCGACCAGCAACAGCATTCAACACCAGCGCCTGATGATCAACAGTCCGCTTCTACGCGGCTTTATCGCGGTACGGTGCGATCAGGCCAGCAGGTCAGTGCAGCAGAGGGTGACCTGATAGTGATCGGGGCTGTCAATGCAGGCGCTGAAGTATTGGCAGGCGGGAGTATTCATATATATGGTCCGCTGCGGGGGCGAGCGCTGGCGGGGATTCACGGCAACCTGTCTGCAGGAATCTATTGTCGCGAACTCAAGGCCGAGTTGCTCTCAGTGGCAGGCAATTATAAACGTCTTGAAGATGTTGATTTACGCCTGTTGGGTGAGCCTGCCCAGGTTCACTACAGCAGCGAACAGCTTGAAATCAAGCCTCTTGCATGATTCGCTCGCCAGACGGTGAGCCAATAAGCAGGTCATGCCGTATTCAGCCGGGCCGCTATCACGTAATATAGAAAGTACTGTCAAGGGGCTCTGGCGCTGCAATCCACATTCATTTTTTCTGCGCGCGGCAGAGATAAAAACAATCAGGGTTTTACCGGGCCGTTCATGGGCGTAAATGATTGAACTGCGTCAGCGCGCCAACGGCACACGATATTAAAAAGGATGGGTATCTTGGCCAAAGTCATTGTAGTTACTTCAGGAAAGGGCGGTGTAGGCAAAACAACCAGTGCAGCGTCAATTGCGACTGGCCTTGCGATGCGTGGCCAGAAAACCGTTGTCATCGATTTTGATGTTGGCCTGCGTAACCTGGACTTGATCATGGGCTGTGAGCGTCGCGTTGTCTATGATCTGGTAAATGTCATTCAGGGTGAGGCAGGGCTTAATCAGGCGATGATCCGTGACAAGCGGGTTGAAAACCTGTTTATTCTGCCGGCCTCGCAAACCCGGGATAAAGACGCCCTAACCCAGGAGGGCGTTAAGGATGTGCTGGGAAAACTCCGCCAGGAATTTGACTTTATCATCTGTGATTCGCCGGCTGGGATAGAGCGTGGTGCTCAATTGGCGATGCATTTTGCTGATGAAGCAGTGGTGGTAACCAATCCGGAAGTCTCCTCGGTACGTGACTCTGATCGTATTCTTGGGCTCTTGGCATCCAAGACCCAGCGCGCTGAAGAAGGCAGCGAACCCGTTCGCGAGCATCTGCTGATTACCCGTTATAATCCGGATCGGGTGACAAGTGGTGATATGCTGACGCTGGATGATATCCGCGAAATCCTGGCGATAGAGCTTCTTGGGCTGATTCCCGAGTCCGAAGCCGTCCTGAGCGCCTCCAACCAGGGGGTTCCGGTTATCCATGAAAGCGCCAGTGATGCCGGATTGGCCTATCTTGATACAGTGTCGCGCCTGCTGGGTGAAGAGGTACCTTTACGTTTTCATCAGACCAGCAAAAAAGGCTTTCTGACACGCATGTTTGGGGGAGGGGGTCGTCGATGAAACTTTTGGAATTTCTGAAACGCGAACGCAAGAAGTCTGCATCAGTGGCCAAAGAGCGCTTGCAGATCATTGTCGCGCACCAGCGGAGCCAGCGTGGCCAGCCGGATTATATGCCCATGCTGGAAAAAGAGCTGGTTGAAGTCATTCGCCGCTATGTCCAGATTGATGACGATGCTGTCCAGATTTCTCTGGATAGCGAAGACAACTGTTCAGTGCTTGAGCTCAACGTCACCTTGCCCAAGTCATAGACAGTTCACGATAACGACTCACCATCACTATTCACGGTCGACGCGGAGTATGGCTTTTCATGGCGCCCAACCAGACGGTTCCCAGCAGTTTTCTCTGGCATGACTATGAAACCTTCGGCGCCGACACCCGGCGTGATCGACCAGCCCAGTTTGCCGCCATTCGTACGGATGGCGCACTTAATGAGGTGGGTGAGCCGATTGAGCTCTACTGCAAGCCAGCAGATGACTACCTGCCACACCCGACGGCCTGCCTGATTACGGGGATCACCCCTCAAAAAGCCCAGCGGCGCGGCCTGCCCGAGGCCGAGTTTGCCCGCCAGGTACTGGACAGTATGAGTGTGCCGGGCACCTGCGTGGTAGGTTATAACAGTTTGCGCTTTGACGACGAAATCTCGCGACATCTGTTCTATCGCAACCTGCTTGACCCCTATGCCCGGGAATGGCAGAACGGCAACTCCCGTTGGGATCTGATCGACGTCGTACGGGCATTCTATGCGCTGCGCCCGGCGGGCATTGAATGGCCGGTGAAGGAAGAGGGTTCGCCCAGTTTCAAGCTGGAAGACCTGACGGCGGCCAACGGGATTGAACATGCGGGAGCCCATGACGCCCTGGCGGATGTGCGGGCGACGATCGCCTTGGCAAAGAAGCTGCGTGAATGTAATGCCAAGCTGTTCGATTATCTGCTCGGCTTGCGTGGCAAGCGCGCAGTGAGCAGGCTTCTGGATATCCCTCATGCCAAACCCCTGGTGCATATCTCCCGTCGTTACCCGGCCAGCCGCGCCTGTAGTGCCTTGGTCATGCCGTTGGCTGAGCATCCTACCAACCCCAACGGCGTGATTGTATACGACCTGAGCGTTGACCCCGGTGAGCTGTTGAGCCTATCCGCTGAGCAGGTGCGCGAGCGGGTGTTTGTCAGCCAGCAGGATCTGGCGGAAGGCGAGGCGCGCATTCCGCTGAAGGTCATTCATATCAATCGCTGCCCGGTGGTGTTCCCGGCGGGAGCGCTGAAAGATGTGGAAGGGCCGCATCAGGGTGAATATGGCGCTCTGGTCAAGCGCCTGGGGCTGGATGTAGATGCCTGCCGTCAGCATTGGAAAGCGCTGAATGCCCAGAAGGCGCAAGTGGCCAGCAAGGTGGCTGACGTATTTCGGCAGACGTTTGCCGACGAGCCTCACGACCCTGACCTGATGCTATATAGCGGCGCCTTCTTTTCTGCAGCAGACCGTCAGGCCATGGCACGTGTACACAGTTTATCTCCCTGGGACCTGGTGGGTCAGCGGTTTGCCTTTCAGGATCCACGTCTGGAAGAAATGCTGTTTCGTTTTCGGGCTCGCAGTTATCCGCATACGCTGGAAGGGGAGGAGCTGGCCCAGTGGGAGGCATTTCGCTGGTCACGTCTGAATGATCCGGGGTTGACAGGGTTCACCCTGAAAGATTTTGCTCGTGAAATCGAGCGTTACAACCAGCAGACACTGGATGACCATCAGCGTCAGATTCTTGAAGAAGTGGTGATGTATGTGGAATCCATCCTGCCCGCCCAGGCATTTGATGCCTGAGCGAACAGGATGGCTACCAGACCTTAGCGCGAGAAAGGAGTCAGCGTTTCACGAAAGGCACGGATATCACTTTTCGCATCATCGGGATCAAAGCGGATATCCAGCTGGCGCTTGCGCAGTGTTGACCACACCTTGCGTAATTCCTCCGCACTGATATCCAGCGCCCGTTCAGCGCGCTGTTCGCGGCGGTTGAATTCAACCTCCTTCAGGGCAGTGGCCTGCCAGTGACGGTTGGCGAGTGCTTCAAGCCGTGTATCGCGCTGGGTTAGCCGCTCAAACACTGCCTGACGATAGGGCGCAAGGGCCTCGTCATCCAGCGCTTCCAAACGTTCATCGGCCTCTTGCAGGAAGGCATCCATGCGCTCGGCAATTGTGGCGCTTGGCGTGTCCGGGGATTGGACAATCATGGCCAGCCCCGGTGCTTCCAGCAGCGGTGAATAACCGGCATTGACAATATAACCAAGCTGCTCTTCAGTACGCAGGCGCTGGTAAAATGGTGTCTCCAGCCATTGGGCCAGGACGTTCACTGCCGCCTGATGACGCAGCGAGGTGTCATTACCTTGCAGATAGCGAAGCACCAGTGACTCGTCGCGGGTACTGTCCGGACGCAGAACACTGGCACCCGCCTTGGCCTGGAGGGGCGTCAGTTCGCTAATAGCGTCCCGGGTGAGGCGTGGGCGCAGCTTGCCGCGTATCAGCTCAGCTTGCTGCTCGGCCTGGTCTTCGCTCAGGTTACCTACCGCCATGGCCTCAACGTAGAGCTTTTCAAGGAAGCGCTGGCGGAAATCTTCCAGATGGTGGATCTGCAGCCGCTGGCTGGCCGCGAGCAGTTCACGGCTTGACCATTGAGGCGTCAGCAGGGCCTCACCCAGTGCGCGCTGAGCCTGGCGGGTGAGTGATGACTCCGGTGCGTTGCGCCATTCGCGCTGCAGCTGATATTTCACCCGCTCAAAGGCGTTGGCTGAAATGGACGCGTTGGCAAGCTGTGAGAGCGTCTGCTCGATAAGGGGCGTCTGGCCATCCCGCCAGCCGGAAAGGGCCAATGTGATGCCCCTGGAGTGAGCATAGCTATCAACTGAATGTCCCGCCAGCCAGGCCGGATAAAGGGATTCGTTCAGGCTGTCATTCAGCCAGTTGGCGAGCAACCTCGTCAGTACGGCTTCTTCCGCTGAATAACTGGCGCTAGGGTGTTGCAGGCTGATGCGCCATTCCACCTTGGGCGTGTTGAAACGCTCTTCCTGCATGTGCCAGGCACGAAAACCGCGCGCCTCTATCAGGGCTTGAGGCTGCTCGTCGCTGCCCTCAAGCAGGGTCAGGTCATCGGCAATGAAGGGGTTGGGCTCAGGCAAGCTCAGGCCGGCCAGAGGGTTGCCGGAATTTACCTCGTCAAGGCGGCGCCACTGGGTATTGAACCAGGGGGATATTTGCTCGCTTTCCACATCAGGACCTGAATAGACCCGAATCAGGTTGTCAGGTGCCAATACATCCAGGTAAGCACGGTGACGTTCAGGATCGAAGCCGTCCATGCGGTAGCTGGCATATTGAACATCTTCGGCCGGGTAGCGCGACAGATTCATGGCCAGGCGGGTAGCTTCCTGACTGGGCGCGCCGGGCTGCTGGAAGCGGAAAGCCTGTTCACGGAGGCTGGCCTGTTCCTGGTAACGCCATTCATCCAGGCCGTATTCACGAATGTTATTGATGGCGGCAAACAGGGTGGCCTCTATGTCGTCCAGGCGTTCAGCGCCTTCAGGTGTCAGGTTGACTGATACGGTGAAGAAAGCGTTTTGGCCATCGCGCCGGCCGGTACCGGCGGACAGGCCGTCAGCCAGACCTTCATCACGCAGCAGTGCCAAGATGCTGCCTTCGCCTTCATCTCCCAAAAGGTGACCAAGCAGCTGAGTCGGCTGAGTCTTGTAATCACGGATAGGGTCTGGAATGGGGAAGTGAAAACGCACCTGGCGGCGATCCTGTAGCGACTGGCGCTGAAGGTAAATAGGCAGGCTGGCGTCCCGTACAAAGGGAACATCAATTTCCGGTGCGCTGAGACCATGGTTGGGAATATCTACAAAGCGCTCGGCCACCCAGTTCTCCAGGGTATCCAAGGGTTGCGGGGCCACAATCGCGAGCGTCATGACGCTGGCATCGTAATGCTGACGGTAGAATTCTATTACCCGCTCGCGCAGTGAAAGCTCACCGTCGGGCCGGTCAGACAGGGTTTCACGACTACCCACGGCAAAGCGTGTCATGGGGTGTTCCTGATTAAGCACCTGATTGAGGGCATCGTTTTCGCGGCGGCCTTCGTCGCGGATGCGCGCCATGTATTCCGAATGAACCACATTGCGCTCGCTATCGAGCTTGTCGGCATTGAACAGCGGAGTAAGGAAGAAGGCACTGAAGCGGTCCAATGCTCCGGGCAATGCGGATGGCTCGATATCAAAGAAGTAATTGGTGTCCTGAGGCGCGGTAAACGCATTAAAAGATCCGGCGTTACGTGAAATATAACCCTGATAGGCGTCAGATTCAGGAAACGGCTCGGTACCCAGAAACAGCATATGCTCAAGAAAATGCGCCAGGCCCTGAAGATCCTCCGGATCCTGAGCGCTGCCCACGCGTATATTCATTGAGGTGGCGGCCTTGTCCGCCTGCGGATCGCTGACCAACAGGGTTTGTAGGCCATTTTCCAGGGTCAGAAGGCGGTAATCACGTTCATCATGAGGGCTGACAATAGGGTCTTCCACCTGGCTGACACCGTCGGTTGAGCTGGCATTGGCCAGCGGAATGTAGAGAACTCCCAGCGATAGCACGGCAGAGGAGACCAGAGGGTAGCCAGGGGAAAAAGAGAAAAAACGTAACATTTACGACTCCTGAGTCGAGGCCCATTTGAGCATTGGCCCAACCGGGTAGGCACAAGCTGGTGACTGATAGGCAGGGTTGTTGACCTGTATTGATACCGGAAAAGCGCCCAACAGTTCCAAAGGGGCAGGGGTAAGTTGCGGTCTGATAGTGTCTAATGCGCTTGCCGGGTGTAACCAGGTATCCAGTTGGTGTGGCGGAATCACCACGGGAAGACGGTCGGTCACGGTTGCCAGGCAGGCATTGGCAGGCACGGTAATCAGTGCCATGGAATCGTTAAAGGTGGTCAGGCTGGTGTGATAGCGACACCACAACCCTGCCAGCAACAGGGGAGAACGCTGGGTATGCGTGACCAGGTAAGGCTGTTTGCCACGCGGCTGAACCTTCCAGGCATAAAAGCCGCTGACGGGCACGACGCAACGTCGGGACTGCAAGGCCTCGCGAAACATTGGCCGACTTTCCAGTGTTTCAGCACGTGCGTTGTGCGGAGCATGATCAAGCACCTCAAGCCAGGGCGGGGTTAATCCCCAGAACAGGGTATCAAGTTGACGCTTACCACGTTCCCAGCGAATGGCAGACACTCCTTGTCGGGGCGCCAGGTTGGGCGAGGCAATCAGATGATCTGAACAGCTGATCGGGGCTAACCATTCAGCCAGTGGTAAATCACGCACATAAAGGCGGCCTGTCACGTCACTCTCCGTTCAATGAATCTTGCGCTGGGGAGTTTACACCTCGCAGGTGGCGCTTGATGCTGTGAGATTGATGATCTGCAGGCAAAATGATAAATAAGCTATACAATAGTATCGAAAACAGTGTTTGATATAAGGTATCCTATATGATCCTGGTCATGTACAACAGCATGGAATCAGACCTCCCGCAGTAAACCTGAAGAGAATGCCATGGCACGCCCAAGACAGCATGCGCCCGATGCCCTCCATGCGCAGGTAATGCATGCCTGTGATGCCTGGCTGGCAGAAAAACCGGTTCACGGGTTGTCCTTGCGCGCGATTGCCCGAGAAGTTGGCTGCGCACCCAGCACCTTGCTCAAACTCTATGGCAGCTTCAATAACCTGCTTCAATATGTCAACGTTGAGACGCTGGCTCGCCTGCAGCATACCATCAGTAGCCTGAATACCAATGCACCAGAGCCCTGGTTAAGGGCGTTGGCCCATGCTTACTGGCAATTTGCCAGACAGGACTGTTACCGCTGGCAACTGCTGTTTGATTACCCTTTGGCTCAGGAAGGTGAGCTTGACAAGCGCCAAAGCGACTTGATTGAAGCGCTGTTCACTCAGGTAGAAGCCAGTCTCAAAGAATACCAGCCCGCTCTGGATGACCTGGAGGCGAGGCGCTTGGGGCGCACTCTGTGGGGCAGTGTACACGGCCTGGTTCAGCTGGGTTTGAATGAGCGCCTGGGTTATTGGCAGAGTCAGCAGTTAAAAGTCGATGAGCTGCTGGAGCAGTTATTGAGCACCGTACTTGCCGGCTTGCGCCATATCGAGGGCGATGTGTGACCCTGGCACGCGTGCAGACACGCCGCCTGTTGCGTCAGGTCATTTATGCGCTTGTCCGGATGATCTACCGTTTGCGCATCCAGGGGCGCGAGAATATTCCTCGCCATGGAGCGGCGCTGATGGTATGCAATCACGTCAGTTACATGGATGCGCTGGTCCTGGGAGGCGCCTGCCCAAGGCCAATACGTTTTGTGATGGACCAGACCATCTTTAACTCACCCCTGTTGCGCTGGTGGTTCAAATGGGTCGGGGTGATCCCGATTGTCTCTGAACGTCGCGACCCAGGGTCACTAAGGCGTGCGCTTGACGAGGTGAGCGCCGCGCTGGCCAATGACGAAGTGGTCATGGTGTTTCCCGAGGGCAGGCTGACCCGGGATGGTGAGGTAGGCAGCTTTCGGCGCGGCATTGAAACCATATTGGCGCGAGATAATGTGCCGGTTGTGCCCGTCGGCCTGGCGGGGCTATGGGGGTCATGGACATCCAATGCGAACGGGCCCGCCTTGAAGAAGTGGCCACGTCGCTGGCGCGCCCGGGTAACGCTGAACTTCGGCAAGGCTATTGACCCACTGATGATCTCAAAAGCGTCAGGCCATGAGATCGCCTTGCGACGCTATCTGGAGGCTCAGGTGCGTAGCCTCAAGTCGGAGGCCGAGAGAGGCGGCCATCCTGACGATTAGCGACGTGGCAGGCGGTTTGCCGGCCAACAGCGTGCCGACGTGATCAGGTTGTCACGTATCTCGAGAATTTCCATGCGGATCGAGCCTATCTGTAGCGAGGCAGGGCCTTCCGGGAAAGACTCGAGATGTTCCAGAATCAGGCCATTGAGCGTTTTGGGCCCATCGGTTGGCAGCTTCCAGCCCAGCATTTTATTGATCTCCCGGATGTTGGCGGTACCTTCTATCACATGACTGCCATCATCCTGCTGATGAATTTCCTGGTCTTCGGAAACGTCCGTGGTGAACTCACCCACAATCTCTTCCAGAATATCTTCCAGCGTGACCAGGCCCTCGACATCGCCGTATTCATCCACAACGATACCAATCCGGCGCTTCTGTTTCTGAAAGTTGAGCAATTGCGTATGCAGGGGCGTGGACTCGGGAATAAAGTAGGGCTCGCGCGCCTCCTGTACGATGGCTGCTTTGGTGACCTCTGAGCGGGAGAGGAAGCGAGCGGCATTGCGCAAGTGCAACATGCCGATGATGTTGTTGATGTCGCCCTTGAAAATCGGCAGCCGGGTGTGCTGGCTGGTGCGAATCTGGGCAAGGATGTCCGCCAGTGAGTCATCAAGATCAATGCCCAGCACTTCATGGCGCGGCACCATGATGTCGTTCACCGTCACGTTTTCAAGATCCAGGATCGACAGCAGCATGGTCTGGTGGCGGTAAGGAATCATGGTGCCCGCTTCATGAACAACCGTGCGTAATTCATCCCGGGTCAGGCTGTCGCCGCCGTTTTCAACGCTTTTGACTCCCAGGATGCGAAGCAGTCCGTTGGATATCAGGCTGACCAACAGCACCAGTGGATAAAGAAGCTTGAGCAGCGGCTCAAGGATCCGTGAGGCCGGATAGGCAATACGTTCAGGCTTGATGGCTGCATAGGTCTTGGGGGTGACTTCAGCAAAAATCAGGATAGTGATGGTCAGCATCAGGGTGGCGATCGCGGGGCCGGTCACTTCCCCAAAAAAGTGAATGGCAATGATGGTGGCAATGGACGCCGCCAGGTTGTTGATGAAGTTGTTGCCGATCAGGATAACGCCAATCAGTCGGTCCGGGCGCGCCAGCAAACGAAGCACCCGCTTGGCTCGAGTGTCGCCGCTATTGGCCTGATGGCTCAGGCGATAGCGGTTAATCGACATCATGCCGGTCTCAGAACTCGAGAAGAATGCAGAAAGCAGAATCAGTAGGGCGAGTAATCCGAACAATAACCCCAGGGGGAAGTCGTCGCTCAAGTTGAAGGTTCCTTTATTGCTGGGTAGTCCGATAGTCAGAAGGTAATGCGCAGGGTGTCAAATCGATCCGGGTGGCAACACAGGATGTCATGGTCTTTCCAAACGTGCGTCAGGTGCCAAGCAGGATCTCCAGAACGAACTTGCTGCCAAAATAGGCGAGTATCAGAAAACCGCTTCCTGTCAGTGTCCACTTGACGGCCCGCATGCCGCGCCATCCAAAGCGGTAACGGCCTACCAGCAGTGTAGCGAATATCAGCCAGGCAGTAATCGACAGGACTGTTTTATGCGCCAGGTGCTGGGCAAACAGATTATCCAGAAACAGAAAGCCGCTGATGATTGAAAGGGTCAACAATAATACGCCGGCCCAGACAAGTTCGAACAGTACCCGTTCCATGGTGGTAAGTGGCGGAAGTGACTGGACAATGCCGCGAATATGATGATGGCGCAGGGCCTGGTTCTGCAGGCCCACCAGGACTGCCTGCGCCGCCGCGATCGCAAGAATGGCAAAGGCCAGGGCCGAGCTGATGGCGTGCAGAAGTATGCCTGGCGTAAGCCCTCTTGCGCTGCCCTCACCAGGTAGGCTGGCTGCCGCTATCAAGGCAATGCCGGCAATCGGAAATAGTGCCACACCCGCATTAAGCACCGGCTTGAACAGGCTGGCGACGAGAACAACATTGACGGCAACGGCCATGAAGAGAGTGATGCTGGTCGTAAAGCCGGGCAGTAACCCTGGGGATTGTCCCAGCAGCTTGACCACCAGTGGGATGTGCAGCAACAGTCCCAGTGTGGCCAGCATGCGCACCAATATCGGGCGGGCCGGCACGCGGCGAAGTAGTGAAAGCCCCTGCCAGAGGGCGGCCGCTATATAAAGTACAAGAGCAAGAGTGGCGAATGGGAGCGCCTGCATGATGCTATCCGTGCGCGTTAAGCGAGTAAGTGAAACCTGTCAGCTTCAGGGTCAGGACTGATGACCCTACTATAACCAATCCTTTGCGCTGCGCACAGTCGTCGAGAATGAAACAAGCGTCTTCGCTACTTCCACCATGGAGAGTCGCGCCGTCAACGCGTATAATCATTACATTCAATGTCCACGGTGCTTGCGCCGGGTGACCAAGACGGAGGCAGAGAGGCCCCATGTTTCAGAATCTCAGCGAGCGTCTTTCCCAGACGCTGAAGTCGATCAAGGGTCAGGCGCGCCTGACTGATGACAATATCCAGTCAACCCTTCGGGAAGTGCGTCGGGCACTGCTGGAAGCCGACGTTGCGCTACCTGTCGTCAAGGATTTCATCGAGCGTGTCCGCGAGCGGGCCGTGGGGCAGGAGGTTTCCAGAAGCCTCTCCCCCGGGCAGCAGTTCGTGAAGATTGTTCAGCAGGAACTTGAAGCGACCATGGGCGAGGCCAACGAAGGCCTGACGCTCAAAGGGTCACCTGCCGTCGTGCTCATGGCAGGTTTGCAGGGCGCGGGTAAAACCACCTCTGTGGCCAAGCTGGCACGCTATCTGCGCGAGCGCGAGAAGAAAAAGGTGCTGGTGGTTTCCGCTGACGTCTACCGCCCAGCGGCCATCGACCAGCTGGAGACGCTGGCAAAAGAGGTTGAGGTGGAGTTCTTCCCCTCCCGCTCGGACCAGAAGCCGGTGGATATTGCCACGGCGGCCATCAAGCACGCCAGAATCCAGTTCCATGATGTACTCCTGGTAGACACTGCCGGCCGTCTTGCCATTGATGAAGCCATGATGGCGGAGATCCAGGCACTGCATACGGCGATCACTCCCCAGGAAACCCTGTTCGTGGTTGATGCCATGACCGGCCAGGATGCGGTCAATACCGCCAAGGCGTTCAATGAAGCCCTGCCACTGACCGGTGTCATCCTGACCAAGGCGGACGGTGATGCGCGTGGAGGGGCGGCGTTGTCAGTGCGCCATGTGACCGGTAAGCCGATCAAGTTCATGGGGGTCGGTGAGAAAGTCGATGCGCTTGAACCCTTCCATCCGGATCGCGTCGCCTCTCGTATCCTGGGTATGGGCGATATGCTCTCGCTGATCGAGGAGGCCGAGCGCACGGTCGACAAGTCCAAGGCCGAGCAGCTGGCCAAGAAGGTCAAGAAAGGCGATGGCTTCGATCTGGAAGATTTCCGTGACCAGCTTCAGCAGCTCAAGAAAATGGGCGGCATGGGTGGATTGATGGGTAAGCTGCCCGGTATGGGGCAGATGGCCGAAATGGCACAAGGGCCTGGGCCCGAAAAGGAGCTGGGCAAGCTTGAAGCGCTGATCAACTCGATGACGCCCAAGGAACGCCAGAAGCCGGAAATCATCAATGGTTCGCGCAAACGCCGGATTGCAGGGGGGGCCGGCCTTCAGGTGCCCGACCTGAACCGCTTGCTGAAACAGCATAAGCAGATGCAGAAGATGATGAAGAAGGCCGGTAAAAAAGGCGGCATGCAGAAAATGATGCGCGGGATGTCCGGCATGATGGGAGGTCAGGGGCCGGGCGGTCCTGGCGGTATGGGCGGTTCTGGCGGCCCGGGTGGCTTGCCGTGGCGCTAGATTTCAGCGGCCGAGGCTTTCCAAATAGCCCGCATTTGCGTAGAATGCTGCCTCTTCATGTGTAGGGGTGTGCCCGGTATATGCCGCTTACTGCACCATGTGGGCTTGGACACGATTTTAGGTCGTTGATCGATTCTTATCGTTGATCGTTTATATCGTTGATATAGAGGCACTAAACCATAGCGGTTTGGCTCTCTTGTAACCTCAACCGAAGGATAGTTATCGTATGGTTACCATTCGTTTGGCACGTGGTGGCGCCAAAAAGCGTCCCTTTTATCACCTTACCGTGACGGATTCGCGGAACGCCCGTGACGGCCGTTTCATTGAGCGTATCGGTTTCTTCAACCCGGTCGCCCGCGGTCAGGAAGAGCGTCTGCGTGTTGACCTTGAGCGTGTTGCTCACTGGCAAAGCCATGGCGCACAGCTGTCTGGCCGTGTTGCTGAGCTGGTCAAGGAAGCACGCAAGCAGGCGTAAGCCTCACAGTGACGCGCTGAGCGTCATCAGCTGTTGAACCGGGGTCGTCAATGACGCATAACGCATTACAGCAATCAGACGACACCTACGTGGTGCTTGGCAAGCTGACTAGCCCCCACGGGGTGAAAGGATGGTTGAAGGTGTATGCCTACACGAGCCCGATAGACAGCATATTTGATTACTCTGAATG
Organism: Halomonas sp. BLK-85; assembly: GCF_044792155.1. Lineage (NCBI taxonomy): Bacteria > Pseudomonadati > Pseudomonadota > Gammaproteobacteria > Oceanospirillales > Halomonadaceae > Halomonas > Halomonas sp. BLK-85. Next base: position 2,323,801 of record NZ_CP087731.1, on the reverse strand, counting down.
GTGGGTTCGTCAAGGCGAAACGCTGCAACCTCTCACTGTGATTCAGGGACGTCGGCAAGGTAAGGGGCTGGTTGTTCAGCTTGAAGGTATTGATAATCGTGATGCGGCTGAAGCATTGGCCCAGGCAGATATTGTCATGCCCAAAAGTGAACTGCCCGAGCTGGCTGATGAAGAGTATTATTGGCACGAACTTGAAGGCCTGCATGTCTATACCAGGTCTGGAGAGTGTTTGGGGCAGGTAAGCTATCTGTTCGAAACCGGCGCCAACGATGTCATGGTGGTGCGCGGTAGTCAGGATGCCATCGACAAGCGTGAGCGTTTGCTGCCCTATCTGCCGGGTGATGTCATCATCAAGGTGGATCTTGAGGCACAACGTATGGAAGTGGATTGGGATCCGGAATTTTGAGACACAAGTTTTGAGTGAACAAGCCGTTTTCAATCACGCCAGAAATCCTGCAATGTGGATCGGTGTCGTTTCCCTGTTTCCCGAGATGTTTGCTGCATTAACCCAGCACGGTGTCACGGGGCGAGCTGTCGAGAAACACCAGATTGCACTGCAATTCTGGAACCCGCGTGATTACGCCACAGACCGCCATCGCAGCGTTGATGACCGCCCTTATGGTGGTGGTCCGGGCATGCTGATGAAGGTAGATACGTTACGCGGTGCCATTGCGGATGCTCGCCAGAGTGCCCTGGAGGCGACGGGCAAAACGCCCACGGTGATCTATCTTTCGCCCCAGGGGCGTAAGCTGGATCAGGCCGGAGTGCAGCATCTGGCGCGACGCAGCCCATTGATTGTGGTGGCGGGGCGCTATGAAGGCATCGATGAGCGTATCGTTGAACATGATATCGATGAAGAATGGTCAATTGGTGATTATGTGCTGAGCGGTGGTGAGCTGCCTGCCATGGTGCTGATTGACGCGGCGGCCAGACTGATTCCCGGTGTTCTGGGGCATCAGGATTCCGCCGTCGAGGACTCGTTTAACGACGGCTTGCTGGATTGTCCGCACTACACCCGTCCTGAAGAGATTGATGGACGCAAGGTGCCGTATGTGCTGCTGAGTGGCAATCATGCGGCGATTAAGCGCTGGCGCATGAAGCAATCGCTGGGGCGTACCTGGCAGCGGCGGCCGGATCTGATTGAAGGCCGCGAGCTGGACAAGACCCAGCAGCAACTGTTGGATGAGTTCATCGAAGAATACGCCAGAAAGGCGGCGGTGCAGGGCGAAGACAGTTGACAATCCTTGCGGATTAACCGTCTTACGGATCTGTGTCACCCATGACGACTCCCGGGCAGCTCGCCTTGAGCGCCGGGATCACGGCTTCCGCCATCCATTGCAGAGCGGAAAAGCCAACTGATATTTCAGGAGTAGATTATGAGCAGTAAGAACAAAGTGATCCAGGCGCTTGAGAGCGAGCAGATGAGCAAGGAAATACCTGCTTTTGCTCCCGGCGATACCATTGTTGTCCAGGTAAAGGTAAAAGAAGGTAACCGCGAGCGCCTGCAGGCATTTGAAGGTGTCGTGATCGGCAAGCGTAACCGTGGCCTGAACTCCGCTTTCACCGTACGTAAGATCTCCAACGGTGTTGGCGTGGAGCGCACCTTCCAGACCTACAGCCCGCTGGTGGACTCGATTGCCGTCAAGCGTCGTGGTGATGTGCGTCAGGCCAAGCTCTACTACCTCCGTGAGCGTAGCGGTAAGTCTGCACGTATCAAGGAAAAGCTGTCCTGATGCTGGGTCGGCAGTGATCTGCACTGCCGGTCAGTGGATAGCTGGTCTGATAACCCCGTCACCGCTTTGCGGGGCGGGGTTTATTTTTGCCTGGCCAGACGGCAGGATACCCCTTGCCAGATCTGACCAGGCTGTCAGGTCACAAGGAAGGTGCTGGAGGAAGAATAGCAGGATGATGAGCAGCCTATGGACCTGATTGATGCTTTCCTGGATGCCTTATGGTTGGAACGTGGTGTCAGCGAACATACCCTGGCGGCCTATCGCCGTGATCTGTCGGCCTGGCAAGACTATCTGGCAGACCAGGGCGATGGCCTGACAACGTCTTCGTCTGCACAGCTGGTCAGCTGGTTTGATCAGCGACGAGCCCAGGGCTATCAGCTACGCAGTAACGCCCGGCTGCTCTCCAGCTTGCGGAGCTTTTATCGCTGGGCGCGTTTGAATGGCCATGTCGACAGTGACCCGCTGGCAAATGTAAAGCTGCCACGGGTAACGCCAGCGCTGCCGGGTAGCCTGGATGAAGACGAGGTGATTCGTCTGTTGGAAGCGCCGGATACATCCACGTCCCTGGGTGTGCGAGACCGGGCCATGCTGGAATTACTCTATGCCTGTGGCTTGCGTGTCTCCGAGCTAGTAGGCTTGACGTTAGATGCGCTGAATCTTAATCAGGGGGTGGTCAGGGTGCGTGGTAAAGGTGACAAGGATCGCTTGATACCCTTGGGGGATGAGGCGAGTGCCTGGCTAGAGCGCTACCTGCGCAGCGCGCGGAACGAACTGATGTCAGATCCGATGCGGCCAGCCCTTTTTCCGGGAAGAGCCAACCGCGCCATGACGCGCCAGACCTTCTGGCATCGCATCAAGGCCCATGCGTTGACGGCCGGCATCAAAAAGCCGCTGTCTCCACATACCCTGCGGCATGCCTTTGCAACGCATCTATTGAATCATGGGGCCAATCTAAGGGTCGTACAGCTGTTGTTGGGTCATAGCGATTTGTCCACAACACAAATTTACACACATGTGGCTCAGGCACGTCTGGAAAGTCTGCACGCTCACCATCATCCAAGAGGTTAAAAGGAATATGCGTCGTCTCTCATTATTACCCCTGTTGCTAGGGGGCGCACTCTTGTCCTCGGCGGCCATGGCGCAATCTGTGCCGGAAGCACTTACCGAAACGCTGAGTGTCAACGGCCAGCCAATGCCGGTGGAAAACGTCAACGAAACGCCAATGGCGGGTATCTATCAGGTACAGCTGACCAACGGTGAAACATTTTATGCCAACGCCGATGGCAGTTACTTTCTGGTCGGTGACCTGTACGCCAATCAGGACGGTGGCCTGGTCAACCTGACCGAGCAGGAAGGCAATCAGGAGCGTGCGGAGGTGATTGCCGCCATTCCGGAAGACGAGCGAATAGTCTTTCGCGCTGTGGACGAGCCGAAAGCCACTGTCGTCGTGTTTACCGATACCAGCTGCCCTTACTGCACACGCCTTCACGAGACTGTGCCCGAGCTGAATGAGGCCGGTGTGGCCGTGCATTACCTTGCTTTTCCGCGTACCGGCATGAACGGCGACGCCGCCCGGGTCATGCAGCAGGCGTGGTGCGCTGACAATCCTCAGCAGGCCCTGACCGATGCCAAACAGGGTGAGGCACTTTCAGGCAGCGCCAACTGCGATAATCCGGTAGCATCCCAATACCAGACAGGTATGACGCTGGGCGTGCAGGGGACACCCGCTATCATCCTGCCAGGCGGCGAGCTGGTACCCGGCTTCGTACCGCCAGAGCGCCTGCTCGGCATGCTCGGTCTTGGTGAATAGTGAATAGTGAATAGTGAATAGTGAATAGTGAATAGTGAATAGTTAAGCGTGCTATTCAGGATAATCAGCGCTAGGTTGCCGCGCTGGATACAGATAACGTCATAACATTACAGGTGTCAGAGAACGGCGTCTTGCGCCCGTGAGTCTGCGCCTGCATGAATCCGGTACGCTGTAACAGGCAGCGTCTGGTGCAAAACGACATATAAAAGGGGAATTATTTTGAAACCGGTGAGAGTAGGCATCTGTGGCTTGGGTACGGTGGGTGGCGGCTCCTTCAATGTGCTGACACGCAACGCGGATGATATTGCCCGTCGTGCAGGGCGCCCCATTGTCATTGAACAGGTCGGGCATCGCAGTATTCACCCGGACTGTGATATCACCGGCATCAAGGCCACCACGGATGTTTTTGAAGTTGCCTGCAATCCTGATGTCGATGTTGTGGTAGAAGCCATTGGCGGCTATGACGTAGCCCGCCAGCTGGTGCTGACGTCGATTGAAAACGGTAAGCATGTGGTCACGGCCAACAAGGCGCTGATTGCCGTGCATGGCAACGAGATCTTTCAGGCTGCCCATGAAAAGGGCGTTATTGTTGCTTTTGAAGCTGCCGTTGCCGGTGGTATTCCGGTCATCAAGTCGCTGCGCGAAGGTCTGGGCGCCAACCGCATCGAGTGGGTTGCCGGTATCATCAATGGCACGGGCAATTATATTCTCACCCATATGCGCGATGAGGGGCGGGCCTTTGAGGACGTGCTGGCCGAAGCTCAGGCGCTGGGTTACGCCGAATCCGATCCGACCTTTGATGTGGAAGGCATTGATGCGGCTCACAAACTGACCATCCTGGCCTCGATTGCCTATGGCGTGCCGCTGCAGTTCGAGAAAGCCTACACCGAAGGTATTTCGCGAATCACTGCTGAAGACGTTGAACAGGCAGACAATCTGGGCTACATCATCAAGCACCTGGGAATTTCCAAGCGCACCGAAAACGGCCTCGAGCTGCGCGTTCACCCCGCCCTGATACCCAAGGAGCGTCTGCTGGCCAACGTTCATGGCGTCAAGAATGCCATTGAGGTCATGGGTGATGCGGTCGGTCCCACCCTTTACTACGGTGCCGGCGCGGGTGCAGAGCCAACAGCTTCAGCGGTGGTTGCGGATATTCTCGACGTTGCCCGGGATATCGCTACAGATCATCACTATCGCGTGCCTTACCTGGCGTTCAGCGGTGTGGGTCAGGACGTCAATGCCGTGCCGATCATGCCGATGGAAGATATCACCACGGCTTACTATCTGCGCCTGCTGGCCGTCGACCGCCCGGGTGTGCTGGCGCGAGTGGCAACCATTCTTGCCGAGCAGGGCATCTCGATTGAAGCCCTGATCCAGAAAGAATCGCCGGATGGCGACCTGGTGCCGATTATCCTGATGACCCATCGCACCAAGGAAAAGCAGATGAACGAAGCCATTCGTGAAATCGAGTCCATGGCGGATATTCCCGGCACGATAACCCGCATCCGTGTCGAAAGCCTGGACGAAGGAGAGTAAGGCCATGCGCTACGTCAGTACTCGCGGGCAAGCCCCCGCCCTGTCGTTTGAAGAAGTGGTACTTACGGGGCTGGCAAATGACGGTGGCCTCTATGTGCCGGAGAGCCTGCCGCATTTTTCCGCTGAAGCGCTCGCCGATATGGCGGGCCTTTCCTACGCGGAAATAGCCTTTCGGGTCATGCAGCCGTTTGTGAATGGAGAGATCGACGACGATACTTTCCGTGGCCTGGTGACCGATGCCTACGCCACCTTCAACCATGATGCCGTCCTGCCCCTCAAGCAGCTGGATGCCAATCACTTTCTGCTTGAACAGTTCCACGGCCCGACCCTGGCCTTCAAGGATGTCGCCCTTCAGCTGCTGGGACGGCTGCTGGATCACTTCCTGAAAAAGCGTAACGAGCGCGCCGTCATCATGGGGGCTACCTCCGGGGATACCGGCTCGGCGGCGATTGAAGGGTGTCGTCACTGCGATAACCTGGATATTTTCATCCTTCATCCACACAACCGCGTTTCCGAGGTGCAGCGTCGCCAGATGACCACGGTGGTGGCCAATAACGTGTTCAATGTGGCCATTGAAGGCAACTTCGATGATGCCCAGGCCATGGTCAAGCAAAGCTTTGCCAACCAGGACTTCCTCAACGGGTCTCGCCTGGTGGCGGTGAACTCGATCAACTGGGCGCGCATCATGGCGCAGATCGTCTACTACGTTGCGGCTGGGGTGGCGTTGGGTGCGCCGCATCGCGAGGTCAGCTTCAGCGTGCCTTCAGCCAACTTTGGTAACGTCTTTGCGGGTTACATGGCCCACAGGATGGGCTTGCCGGTCAAGCAGTTCATTATCGCCACCAATGCCAACGACATCCTGCATCGCACCCTGACCGCCAATGATTTCTCCAAGCGTGAGTTGGCCGCGACCCTGGCGCCATCCATGGATATCGTGGTGTCGTCCAACTTTGAGCGCCTGCTGTTTGACGCCTACGAGCGTGACGGCGACGCCGTTGCCGCCCTGTTGGAGCGCTTCCAGACGGAGCCAACGGCGCTGGCAGATGCACCGCTGGCCAAGTTGCGGGCGAAGTTCTCCAGTTTCAGCGTCGATGATGCCACTATTCTTGAAGTGATTCGCGAAGCCCATCACCGCACGGGTGAAATTCTCGACCCGCACACGGCGACCGGCTATCGTGCTGCCGAGCGTGCCCGTGCCGATCAGTCAACACCCATGGTGACGCTGGCCACCGCTCACCCGGCCAAGTTTGCCGAAGCCGTCGTCAAGGCGGGCTTTCAGGGAGTGCCGCTGCCGACCCATATGGATGACCTGCTGGATCGCGAAGAGCGTTACAGCGTATTGCCTGCCACGCTGGAAGCGGTGCAGCAATTTGTGGTTGATAACCGTCGGTGAGCCTTGTCCAGCAGGTTGAGCATTGAGCATGAATGCACGTCAGGATCTACCGTCCAGTGTGACCCAGCCCCGCCTGGAGCCGCGCCCATTGGACGAGACAGTTTATGCCCGGGCACAGCTCGAAGGCCTGAATGAACTTCAGGCGCGGCTGCTGGCGTCCCGACTGCCCGGCTACCAGGGCGCGCTCAAGCCTCTGGTGGCGCCGAGCCTGCGCTATCTGGCCCATCCTGAAAAGCTGGCCGATGGGCGGCGCGCAGCGGAACGCATTGCCCAGGCGGTGACCGAGAGTGAGTCGATCGGGATTCTGACCGACTACGACGTAGACGGGATCACCTCGCACGTTGTGATCCGGCGCACCCTGGTGGAGCTTTTTGGTGTGCCAGAAGCCAGGCTGCATAGCCTTATCGGCCATCGTATCCATGACGGTTACGGTATCAGCCTGCCGCTGGTGGAGCGCACCTTGAGCCTGTCGCCACGCCCAACCCTGGTGATTACCGCGGATTGTGGCAGTTCCGATGAGCCGCGTATTGCGCGCCTCAAAGAGGCGGGTATCGATGTGGTCGTCAGCGACCACCACGCCCTCGCCGTTGAAGGGCCGCCTGGCTCTGCCTATGCCTGCGTCAACCCGACCCGCAGCGATTGTACCTACCCGGACAAAACCATTGCCGGTTGTATGGTGGCGTGGCTCGTGATGTCGCTGGCGCGCCATGTGTTGATCGAATGGGGGGCCTTGCCCGAGACCACGCCGAAGCTGTCGCCGTGGCTTTCCTATGTGGCCCTGGGAACGGTGGCTGACTGCGTTTCCCTGGGGGGCAGCCCGGCCAACCGTGCTGTGGTCAGCCAGGGGTTGACCCTGATCAACCGTATGGATGCGGCCTGCTGGCGGGCTATGGCGCAGCGTCTGGGTCAGGATAGCATGCCGTTCAACGCTGAGACCCTGGCGTTTCAGATGGGCCCGCGCATCAACGCCCGCTCGCGTCTGGATGACCCTTACGCGGCGCTGCATTTCATGCTGGCGGAAAGTGATGCGATCGCCAACCGCCAGCTGGATGTGCTGGATGATGATAACCAGTCGCGCAAGGCCATTGAAGCGGATATGGCCCAGGAGGCACGCGCCCTGGCCGCGGTGGAACTGGCGGCAGACGCCATGGCGCTGGTGGTGCTGCTGGAAGATGGCCATCCCGGTGTGCAGGGCATAGTGGCCTCACGGTTGGTGCAGGCCTATGGGCGGCCGGCGCTGGTGCTGACGCGGGCCGCCCAGCCCGGCATGCTCACCGGTTCTGGCCGCTCGATCGATGGGCTGCACCTGCGCGATGCCCTGCAGCGTACCCATGAGCTGGCACCAGAAGCCTTGCCCCGCTTTGGAGGGCATAGCGGGGCGGCGGGAGTCGGTGTGCCCAGAGAGCAGCTGGCAGCCTTCAAGGCGGCTTTTCTGCAGGCAGTCAACGAACAGCTCGGGGATACGCCACTTTACCCAAGGCTTTGGACCGATGGAGAACTTTCCAGTCAGCAATTGACGCTTGCGACCCTGGACGATATTGACGTTTTGGGTCCGTATGGTCGCGAGTTCGACCCGCCGTTGTTTGAAGGCCGCTTTATTGTTGAAGCCCTGCGCCCCGTGGGGGCGGATGGATCACACCTGATGATGGAGCTTTCCCATGGGCCAGTGACCTGCAAGGCGATCTGGTTTCGTGCCCTGACGCCAGGCGAGTTACCCTCTTTTGACGTGGGCGATACGCTGCACTGTGCCTATAAACTCAACCGTAATCGCTGGCGCGGCCGCGAATCGCTCCAGCTGATGGTGGAGCACGCCGGCCTGGCCTGACCATCATGACTGGCCATCGTTACCCCGACAGGTCAGTGAGTTTTTCCTGCAAGCGGCGGAGAGATCCCGCCGCTTGTTCATTGCAGAGGACGCATCATGCGTGACGACAATTTACCTCAAGATCCGCATCAACCCTATGAAGATGTCATGGCCATGCTGTTGGGTACGCTGTTTGTGGCCCTTGGCGTGACGCTCTATACCCAGGCGGTACTGCTGACGGGCAGCACGGCCGGCATGGCTCTGCTGCTGAACTATCTGACCGGCTGGGGCTTCGGGGTGTGGTTTTTTGCCATTAATCTGCCGTTCTATTATCTGGCCATCAAACGCATGGGCTGGAGTTTCACCCTGCGCACCTTTGTGGCTATCGGTCTGGTTTCGGTGTTTTCGGAGTTGACCCAGCGTTGGGTGACGTTTGAGTCAGTGCCATCGCTTTACGCTGCTGTCATGGGCGGTGCCCTGATCGGCGTGGGCATGCTGATGCTGTTTCGCCATCGTACCAGTCTCGGCGGCATCAATATTCTGGCGCTTTATCTGCAGCAGCGCCACGGTTGGCGGGCTGGTTACGTGCAGCTGGGGATTGATGGCCTCATCCTGCTGGTGGCCTTGACCCAGCTGCCGCTAGACAGGGTGGGCTACTCGGTTGTCGGCGCCGTCACCCTGAACCTGATCATTGCTCTGAACCACAAACCCGGGCGCTATATCGGTGTCAGTTGAGCGGGCAGGCCTAGGCCCTAGTCGGCGTTGCTCAACCAGAACCACCAGACAATGGCGCCGATCAGGATGAGACCGGTAAGGTTAACCAGGATACTCATGCGTGTTGCTCCTGTGTGGTGAGGGTATCTGAATGATGGGCAGCGTTCTGGCGCTGGGTTTTCCATAGCCGCAGGCGGTTGGCGTTGCTGACCACGGTAATCGAGGACAGTGACATGGCCGCCCCGGCAATCATCGGCGAAAGCAGCATGCCGGTCAGCGGGTAGAACACCCCGGCGGCAATCGGTATACACAGGACGTTGTAGCCAAAGGCGCCCACCAGGTTCTGCTTGATATTGCGCAGGGTGGCCTGGCTGATCTCGATAGCATCCGCCACCCCATGCAGTGAGCCGCGCATCAGGGTCATGCCGGCACTTTCAATCGCCACATCAGTGCCCTGGCCAATGGCAAAACCGACATTGGCGCGCGCCAGGGCAGGGGCATCGTTAATGCCATCACCGACCATGCCCACGACCTCGCCTTCTTTCTGCAGGCGCTCGATCTCTGCGTGCTTGTCCTCGGGCAAGAGGCCGGCGCGGTAGTCGTCAATGCCTACCTCGCGGGCGATCGCCGCAGCGGTGTGCTGATTGTCACCGGTCAGCATGACGACCTTGAGGCCATCGCCCTGCAGTCGTTCAATCGCTGCCCTGGTGTCTTGACGCAGCGGGTCGCTGATGCCGAACAGCGCTGTCAGCTGGCCGTCAACCGCCAGATACACCAGGGTACGTGCCTTGTCTTCCAGTTCCCGGGCGGTGTCCTGTCCATCGGTCAGCTCGATACCCGCATTCTCCAGCAAGCGCGCATTGCCCAGCAGCAGAGCCTTGCCATCGGACGTTTCCGCCTTGACGCCGCCACCGGTCACGCTATCAAAGTCAGTGATCTCGGCGGCCTGGATGTTGGCATCTTCGCCATGGGCAGTCAGCGCCGCCGCCAGTGGGTGCTCGGAGCCACGTTCGAGTGCCATCACATAGCTCAGAGCGGTTGCTTCATCACCCTGAAGCGTATGCGCCTCGGTGACGCTGGGCTTGCCCTCGGTCAAGGTGCCGGTCTTGTCGACCACCAGGGTGGTCAGCTTACTGGCGGTTTGCAGGGCGTCACCGTTGCGCACCAGCACGCCGTGCTCAGCTGCCTTGCCAACCCCTATCATCGTCGAGATAGGCGTGGCCAGGCCCAGCGCACAGGGGCAGGCAATGATCAGGACGGTGGTGGCGGTCACCAGCATATGAATCACGCGTGGCTCGGCGCCAAGATTGAACCATACCAGAGCCGTCAGGACGGCAATAATCATCACCGAAGGCACGAAGATACTCGATACCCTATCGGCCAGTTCGCCAATCGGCGGGCGTGAATTCTGGGCGTTGGCGACCTGCTCGGTTATCTGCCCCAGGCGGGTGTCAGCGCCCACCCGGGTGGCCTGATAGACCAGGCCGCCCTTGCCGTTGACCGTACCTGCACTGACCTCATCACCCGTCGCTTTTTTCACGGGCACCGGCTCGCCGGTCAGCATGGATTCATCAATATGGCTGGTGCCTTCAAGCACCTCACCATCCACCGGCAGGCGTTCGCCAGGGCGGACACGGATATGGTCACCGCTGCGCACGGCATCAATCTCGACTTCCTGCTCTTCACCGTCGCGGATCACCCGAGCGGTGCGGCTTTGCAGATCAAGCAGGCGTTTCAATGCATCGCTGGTGCGACCACGTGCCTTCAGCTCCATGGCATTACCCAACAGGATCAGGCCGATCACCATGGCTGACGCTTCGAAGTAGATGCCGTGGGCGACCTCCGGAAGCCAGGGCGCAAAGGCCACCACCGTCATGGAATACAGCCAGGCGGTACCGGTACCCATGGCCACCAGGGTGTCCATGTTGGCCTGATGATGTTTGAAGTTCTTCCAGGCGTTGACAAAGAAGTGGCGACCCGGGAAGGCCATGACGGCCAGCGTCAGAAGCCCGATCACCAGCCAGAACAGGCGTCCGCCACCAACCGGATGAGGATGGTAGACAAACATGCTGAGCATCAGGGGCAGGGCCAGCGCCAAGGCATAAGCGCTACCCTTGAGGCGTTGTTTATACTGCCTGGCTTCCTGCTCGGCGCGGGTGTTTTCCGCCTCGCGCATATCGACGATCGGCTCGGCGCTATAACCGGCGGAATCCACAGCGTCCATTAGCGCCTGCGAGTCTGCCTGACCAAATACCTGGGCGGTATGGGTGCCGAAGTTAACGCTGGCCGTTTCAACGCCCGGGGTCTTTTCCAGTGCTTTCTGTACGCTTTTGACGCAGCTGGCGCAGGACATGCCGCTGATCGCCAGGCGGGTCTGCTGGTTTCCTGACGCCTTGTGGTCCGCTGCCTGGCTGCCGGTCGTCTGAGCGCTGGGTTGAGTATCGACAGCGCTGTCTGGCTCATCATCTGCCGTGGCCACGTCACCCGGCGGGTAGCCAGCATCTTTCAGGGCCTGATCAAGTTGCGCGTCATCCAGTGTGGTCGTCACATCCAGGTGTTTTTCGGCGGGAGTGCCGATCACTTCAGCGTTGTCGTCCAACGCCTGAATGGCCTCTCGCATACGCTTGACACAGCCCTGGCAGTTCATCCCGGGCACTGTTCGGGTCAGCTGTTGGTGAGGTGTGTTGTCGTGGCTCATTGGGTCTCCTGTTCGTTGGGAAAGCTTTCAATCAGGCGGCAGAGCGAGTGGCCATCCGGTGCCGCATCGGGCATGTGCTGCCAGCTTTCCAGTGCGGCTTCCATGCGCGCGGCAAGCGCCTGAAGCTCATCAATCTGGGCGCGCACCTGAGGCAGGCGATGAGCCAGAAGGTCGCGCACCAGTGGGCAGGGGGAGTCACCATGATCCGCGTGTGCGAGGATGTCGCGAACCTCGGCGATGCTGAAGCCGAGCTTGCGGGCGCGCTGCACAAAACGCAGGCGCTCCAGGTCGCCCTGGGTAAATAATTGATAGCCGTTGTCAGGGTGGCGTTCAGGGGTCAATAACCCTTCGCGCACGTAATGGCGTACAGTTTCACTGGTGACCTCCGCTTGACGCGCTATATCACTGACTTTCAAGTAGGCCTCCTTACTGAACACAGGTTCAGGGGTTCTCAACGTATCCTGATAAACAGTTTAGAACCTTTGTGTTACCCATAGGTCAAGGCATGCCTGGCATTAATTGTTTTTTAAACGGTTACTTAAAACGACCGTTCTACCAATGTATAAGGTAAAAATAGGATAAAACGCCCGTTTGCTCTTGATCCTGAGCGCTGAGTGCGAGAAAACACACATGTACAATCAATAACGGCGACGGGAAGCGCCGCAGGATAATCACAACTTGGGGTACGTATGCATAACAAATTCAATAAATTGACACTGGCCACGGCAGTTGCCGCCATAACAATGGCATCTCAGGCCCACGCCGGCGGGTATCAGATCAATGAACAAAGTGTCAGCGGCCAGGGCTATAGCCATGCCGGACGCAGCTCCAACATCAATGATGCCACCATCGTATTTGGCAACCCGGCCGGGATGTCGTTTCTGGATCGCGCCCAGGTAACGGCTGGCGGGACCTATCTCAGCGTAAATAGCGATATTTCTAACGTAAGTGCCTCACAGAGTAGTCCCGCTTTTCTACAAGAAACTGGTGGCGCAACAGATACGTTGCCAGTCGAAGGGACTAACGACGGCGACATGGTGCCAGGCACGCTAATACCTTTTGCCTTCTATGCTCATCCAGTTAACGAACAACTGGCATTCGGTTTTGGTGTGTATGCACCATTTGGTTCCAAAACCGATTACGAAGATGGATTTCAGGGGCGTAATCAGGGTAATTATACTGAAGTTAAAGTAATGACTGCACAGCCAACGGTGTCTTATCGCTTCAACGACCAGTGGTCTGTGGGGGCTGGCCTCACCTATAACCGTGTGGAGGGCGAATTGCATCGTCAGGTGCCTGTGGTAACAGATTTGGGCCGTTCTGAAGTGGATTCTCGAGTGGAAGGCGATGATGAGGCATGGGGCTACAACTTAGGTGTTATTTATCAGCCAGCACCTGAAACTACGTTTGGCCTGACTTACCGTTCAAAGGTAGATTTCAATCTGGAAGGTAGCTTCTCAGGTAGCTCGCCTCTGCTAGATCAAATAGGGATTGGCACAGTCACGGATACTGCGGCACTGGATCTCACCACACCTGAAACGGTCAACTTCTCGCTTACTCAGCAGATGAGTGACAACCTTAAACTTATGTTTGGTGCCTCCTGGGCGCGCTGGAGCCGTTTTGACCAGATTTTAGTCACTGGTAGTGAGCGTCCAGTAATCACAGATGAGCAGCAGAACTACTCAAATGCGTGGGCATTCTCTACAGGTGGTGAGTATCAGTTAACGCCGACGTTGGCACTTCGTGCTGGGGTCGCGTTAGATTTTACACCCACACAGGATGATACCCGTAGCGTGCGGATTCCCTCTGACGATCGTCGTATTTTCTCGATTGGTGCAGGGTGGAGCCCTATGCCTGATTTAACCTTGGATGTTGCCTACACTTACCTCACCGAGCGCAGCACCCAAGTTGAACAAACTAAGACTGACAGCTTTACGGTACTGGGCCAGCAAACACCGCCGATCACCTCTAACTACTCAGCCGACTACAAAAACGAAGCGCATGGCATTGGTGCCCAGCTGACGTACCGTTTCTAGAGCAACCGCTAGCGGATCAGTCATACCCGGCTTCGGCCGGGTTTTTGCTGTGCAGACGCTCGTGATGGATGCGATATTGGCGGTGTTTGGTTACACTATTGGCCCTTATCATGTGAGGCCGCTGCGGCATAAGGTATATGGACGCTACCTTATGTTGCCGCGGCGTCTGTTGTTTTTTCTGTCACTTTTTTATCAAGGCCAGAACCATCATGCTGGAAACCAACCCGATTCATAATCAAATCAAGGACCTGTCTGAGCGGACAGAGGTTCTTAGGGGGTATCTTTGACTATGCCGAGAAGAAAGATCGGCTAGAGGAAGTTACCCGCGAACTCGAGGACCCCAACGTCTGGAGCGATCCGGACTACGCCCAGAAACTGGGCAAGGAGCGTTCCTCCCTCGAAGGTATCGTGGCAACCATTGATGACCTTGAGCAGGGGCTGGCAGACAGCCAGGACCTGCTGGAACTTGCCGAGATGGAAGAGGACGAAGGCACCGCTGAGGAAGTCAGCTCAGAGCTTGATGGCTTACAGCAGGCACTGGAAAAGCTTGAGTTCCGGCGGATGTTTTCTGGCGAAATGGATGCCAACAACGCCTACCTGGATATCCAGTCCGGCTCGGGGGGTACCGAAGCGCAGGATTGGGCCAACATGCTGCTGCGCATGTATCTGCGCTGGGCCGAGCATCACGGTTTCAAGGCCGAGTTGATCGAACTTTCCGGCGGAGATGTGGCGGGTATCAAGTCAGCGACCATTCATATCCAGGGTGACTATGCCTTTGGCTGGCTACGCACCGAAACCGGCGTGCATCGCCTGGTGCGCAAGAGCCCGTTTGATTCGGGCGGGCGCCGCCATACATCGTTTGCGTCGGTGTTTCTGTCGCCTGAAATTGATGACAGTTTTGAGGTGGATATCAATCCGTCAGACCTGCGCGTGGATACCTACCGTTCCAGCGGCGCGGGCGGCCAGCACGTCAACACCACGGATTCAGCGGTGCGGATTACCCACGAGCCCAGCGGGATTGTCGTGGCCTGCCAGAACCAGCGTAGCCAGCATGCCAACCGCGATTTTGCCATGAAGCAGCTCAAGGCCAAGCTGTGGGAAATGGAAATGGACAAGCGCAACGCCGCCAAGCAGGAAGCGGAAGAGTCCAAGGCGGATATTGGCTGGGGCAGCCAGATTCGCTCCTATGTGCTCGATGATCAGCGCATCAAGGATCTGCGCACCGGCGTCCAGTCCAGTAACTGCGACAAGGTGCTGGATGGCGATATTGAACAGTTCATCATTGCCAGCCTGAAACAGGGGCTTTGAGTGCGCCATCGCCATGGATGACGGTCTCGAATCACTGACCGGTTTTTTATTGACCAGCTTTTACAGACAGGGTGCCATATGGCAAACCACGACGGATCACACGAAAACGAAAACCATCTGATTGCCGAGCGCCGTGCAAAACTCACCGCGCGCCGTGAACGTGCCGCCGAACAGGGCAGGAGTGCTTTCCCCAACGACTTTCGCCGCGACAGCCTGACGCTTGAGCTCCAGCAAGCCTATGGTGATAAAGACAAGGCGACACTTGAAACGCTGGACCAGCATGTTTCTGTGGCCGGGCGAGTCATGCGCCAGCGAGGGCCCTTTGTGGTGATTCAGGACGTGGCCGGGCAGATCCAGCTGTACGTGGACAAAAAAGGCTTACCCGCCGAGGTGCTGGAAGATATCAAAAGCTGGGATATCGGTGACATCGTGGCAGCGCATGGCCCGGTGCATAAATCCGGCAAGGGTGATCTGTACGTGATGATGAAAGAGGCGCAGCTGTTAACCAAGAGCCTGCGCCCGCTGCCGGACAAGTTCCATGGCCTGACCGATCAGGAAGCCCGCTATCGCCAGCGCTATGTGGATCTGATCATGAACCCGCAGTCACGCAAGGTATTCGAGACTCGGGCGGCGGTGATCAGCGCCATGCGTCGCTTCTTTGAGGCGCGCGGCTTCATGGAAGTGGAAACGCCCATGCTGCAGCCGATCCCCGGTGGTGCTACAGCACGTCCGTTTATCACTCACCACAATGCGCTGGATATCGATATGTATCTGCGCATTGCACCAGAGCTTTATCTCAAGCGCCTGGTGGTGGGCGGCTTTGAAAAAGTATTCGAGATCAACCGAAACTTCCGTAATGAAGGGCTTTCCACCCGGCATAATCCGGAATTCACCATGGTCGAGTTCTACTGGGCCTACGCCGATTACCGCGATCTGCTGGATATGACCGAAGCCATGTTGCGCGCTACGGCAGAAGACGTACTGGGTACCACGCTGATCGAGTACCAGGGCGAACACTATGACTTTGGCAAGCCGTTTGCCCGGCTGACCCTGCGCCAGGCGATTCTGGATCATGGCGATGGAATCACCGGTGCAGACCTGGATAACCTGGACGCCGCACAGGCGCTGGCAGCAACGCTGGGTATCAAGGTGAAAGAGAGCTGGGGTCTGGGCAAACTGCAGACGGAGATCTTCGAAGAAGTCGCCGAGCACAAGCTGGATCAGCCTACCTTTATTACCGAATACCCGGCAGAAGTCAGCCCGCTGGCGCGGCGCAATGACGCCAACCCCTTTGTGACCGACCGTTTCGAGTTCTTTGTGGGTGGGCGAGAGATCGCCAATGGCTTCTCGGAGCTTAACGACGCCGAAGACCAGGTTGAGCGCTTCCGTGAGCAGGTGGCTGAAAAAGACGCCGGTGACCTGGAGGCCATGTATTTTGATGCCGATTACGTGCGTGCGCTGGAGTATGGCCTGCCGCCAACGGCAGGTGAGGGCATCGGCATTGACCGTCTGGTGATGCTGTTTACCGATAGCCCTTCCATCCGTGATGTGCTGCTCTTCCCGGCCATGCGTCCTGAAGTCAGCGAGTAAGGGCCTTTGCGATGGTCAGGAAATGGGGCTGATACCACGATTGACCGGTATCGACCCCATTTTGGGCATTCAACGACAAAGCGTTGCATTAATGGCAAACTGAGCGATTAGCGCCCATAATGGTGGCGTTTCGACGGCGAGGAGAATCCCATGAAACTGCTAAACCGCTCTGCCCTGAGTGTCAGGCCGACCCAAGCCTTTGTGGACTGGATCAACGCGCTCGAACCCACTCTGGGAGGCGACGACCTGACCCTGGACGACGTCGAACGCGAAAGCACCATTTATCTGATTCCCGAGATGGACACTCCTGAAGCGCTGGAGACCTTTGTCCATGAGCGCCATCAGGTAATTCTTGAAACCGAGTTGCGTGCCTGGGAAGAGGATGAAGCGCAATGGCCAGAGACGCTGGACTGGTCGCTGTTTCAACACTTCCTGAGAGTTGAGCATAGCTATCTGGCCATTGATCTGGACGATGATACTGCCCTGGAAATTTCAGAAGTGGACGACGCCCTGCTGCTGGATAATGACGATAACTGATTCATCCCCATCCCTTTGAATTCGCGACCACCTGCGCGATAACTAGACCGGCCCAGGCCGGTTTTTTCAGGACCCTTTGATATGCGGCTTTTCGAAACTCGCCCTGGCGACGATGGTCTCCCGGGCGCCGAGCGTTTCCTCGCCGTTCTGGCACTGATTACCGGCACCTTGATGGCTGTGGTCGATACCACCATGATCAATCTGGCGCTGCCCACCATTGCTGCAGATCTGGGCGTTTCCGGTGCCCGCGCCGTATGGATCACCAACCTCTTTCAGGTGGTCTGTGCGGCTTTTCTGCTGGTGTTTGCAGGTATCAGCGAGCTGGTGACCCGTCGCCGCCTTTATCTGTTCGGGCTCAGTGTTTTCGTGTTGGCTGCCCTGGGGGCCGCGCTTTCAAGGCAGCTGGAAACCCTGCTGATATTTCGGGCCCTGCAGGGGCTGGGGGCGGCGGCAACCCTGTCGATTGGCCCGTCATTATATCGGGCAATCTTTCCGTCGCGGCTGCTGGGCAGTGCCCTGGGCCTTTCTGCTCTGGTGGTCGCCGGCGGTTATGCAGCAGGGCCTACCCTGAGCGGTATGATTCTGTCGTTTGCCGACTGGCCCTGGCTGTTTGCCCTGAATGTGCCGCTGGGGCTGGTGTCACTGCTGCTGGCGCGTCGCGCTCTGCCCCGGGATGTGCCCCGCAAGGGCAGTTTTGATATCCCGGGCGCCTTGCTGTCGATGATGATGTTGGCCAGTTTTTTTCTGGCCATGGATGCCATTGCCCACACGGCGCCTGTCTGGCAAAGCGGTGGCTGG
Source organism: Halomonas sp. BLK-85 (assembly GCF_044792155.1). NCBI lineage: Bacteria > Pseudomonadati > Pseudomonadota > Gammaproteobacteria > Oceanospirillales > Halomonadaceae > Halomonas > Halomonas sp. BLK-85. The sequence goes on along the minus strand of NZ_CP087731.1, from coordinate 2,305,844 downwards.
CTGGGCATCGCCGTCGTGGCGTGTACGGCCTTCATCCGGCGCCAGCGTCGCGCCGCGTACCCCTTGTTACCCTTGAGTGTGTTTGCCGAAAAGCGCTTTAGTCTGGCGGTGTCGGCGTCAGGTCTTGCCTTTATTGGCCAAGGGTTGAGCTTTGTCGCGCTCTCGTTTTTCTACCAGGAGCAAATGGGGTTTACCCCCCTGGAAACGGCCTGGCTGTTTACCCCCTGGCCGCTGGCGATCATGCTGGTGGGGCCCCTGGCGGGACGCCTGGCGGACCGTATCAACCCCAGCCTGATTTCCAGCACAGGCCTGGTGTTGTTGATCAGCGGTCTGATATCGCTTGGGTTGGTGGACGCAAGTACCGGTGTCCTGGGCAGTCTGTGGCGCACGGCACTGTGTGGCATCGGTTTTGGTATGTTCCAACCGCCTAACAACCGGGAGATGATGGCCAGCCTGCCGCCTGAGCGCAGTGCCAATGTCTCCGGAGTGATGAGCACCACGCGCACCGTGGGTCAGTCGCTGGGCGTGGCACTGGTTGGCGCGGCGCTGGGGCTGGGGCTTGCTGTGCAATGGACGCTATGGCTGGGAGCACTGACCACATTGATGGCCCTTTTGGCCAGCCTGGCGCGAGTTCCGTTGGCCGGTCAGGCACTACGTCAACGGCGTTTATCGTCTGAAGGGCGCTGACGGCGTATAATTGTCCAATTGCCAAGACAGTTCTAACGCACAGGAGAAGGTCATGTCGCTACAGACGCAGATCGAGCATAAACTCGCGACACTTGAGCCGGTGATGGTGCAGGTCGAGAACGAAAGCCACCGGCACAATGTGCCTGTCAATTCGGAAACGCATTTCAAGGTTACCCTTGTCAGTGGGCGCTTCGATGGCCTGATGCCGGTCAAACGTCATCAGCAGATATATGCCTTGCTGGCCGATGAGCTTTCCGGCCCGGTGCATGCTTTGGCCCTGCACCTATATACGCCAGAAGAATGGCAGGCACGGGGTGGTGCGCGTCCGGACTCACCCGATTGCCGAGGGGGCGGTCAGTGATCGGCGAGGCCATTCGACGCCAGTATCTGGATGCCATGGGCATTACCACCTGGGCCTCCCGCTATCAGTTACCTCATGCGCTGGAAACGCCTGCCTGTGAATGGGAGGACCTGACCCCCCAGCGGGTGTCCCCCAGCCAGCGGTTGCATGCGCTGCTGGATGATGCCCAGCATGCCGAAGACCAGCGCCAGGCGCATTCAGCTATTGGCGATACAGAGGAGGTGGCCCCCCGGGCGCCTTCAGACCCCGCCGCGTCTCCTCATGCACTGCGGTCGCTGCTAGAGGGTACGGCTGAGCAGATTGCTGACACGCCACAACCACCCACAACGTCAACGTCCTTGCCAACGGCGCCTGCCGGTCGCGCCCTTCACAGCGAGCAGGATAGTCTGCCGGAGGCGGATTCCGCGCCACTGGTATTCACCCTGTCATCCTGCTGCCTGGAAGGCCGCTGGCTGAATCTGGTGCCGGGCACGCTAAAACACACTGAGCGGGCATTGCTGAATAACCTCTTGGCTGTCATGACTGGCACGCTTGCGACATCCGTCGATGTGATGACCTTCAGCTGGCCGCCAATGGCCAACGGCCCTCAGCCAGATGATCCGCTCGACGAGGCCCGCGATGGGCTTAATGCCTTTGTCAGCGGTACGGCGCGGCGCCATGGTTGGCAGCTGGAGCGTGTCCTGTGGTGGGGGGAGCCCCAGGCAACCCCTTTTGCGGCCTTGCTCAACCTGCACAATGGGCAGAGTCAGACGCTGGATCTGCCGGTCTGGCAGGGCGCTGCGCTGGAGGAGCTGGCTCAAAGCAGTGATGCCAAGCGTCGGTTACTGCCCAGACTGATTGATCTGCGCCAATCTCTTGGTGCCCAGACAGGATGATGGGCATCCGGTTGCTGTCCGGCGACCATCTGGCGGCGCTTCTTGATCTGGAAGCCACCGCTGGCAGTGGCATGCAACCCGCAGCCCTGGCGTCGGCACTGACAGCGCCGGACATAAAGGTGCTGAGTGCCTGGCAGGCAGCAGATAAACAAAGGACAAGCCAGCCAATTGGCTATGCCATTGTGGCGATCGGCCCGTTTGATGCCGAGATTGAAGCCATGGGGGTTCGGCCAGACTGGCGACGACAGGGTGTGGCAAGGTGGCTGATGCAGGCGGTCATTGAGGAAGTGACCCAAGCCGACAGTGAGCGGCTGTTGCTTGACGTCAGGGAAACCAATGATCCGGCGATCAGGCTATATCAGACCTTTGGTTTCACCTTCGATGGACGCCGAAAGGGTTACTATCCGGCAGTGGGGGACACTGCCGGACGCAGACGTGTCGATGCACTGCTGATGTCGCGAGCCATGAAAGATTGACGCCATGCCCGTCGTATTACGATGCGGCCGTGCCTTCTGTCATGTCATCGAACTTGCTGAGCAGGCCGGTCAGGCGCTGTTCCCATTCCTCGCGCTCCTGCTTGAGTCGCTGGTTTTCTTCGCGCAGTTCTTCGTTTTCCAGCTTCATCAGTTCCAGCGCTTCGACGGTGGCAGCCACTTTCTGGTCGAGCTGGTTGAACAGTTCCTGGCTCATTGACTTCTCCTTGGGGACTCGGTTGGATTAAATGTTCGGCCAAGCGTATCGTTACCCGCCCGGCGCGACAAGCGTTTAGAGGGCGGAAATTTACCCAGGCATGCGCTGATAAAGTCTCGCCACCGTATCGCCGGCACGTGTCTCGCGGTGAAGTGACCAATTGGCAGGGGTTTCAGGGGCTAGTGATGCTTCACATTCAAGGTAAATCATGGCGTTGTCAGCAAGCCAGCCGTTAGCTTCCAGTTTCGCACAGCAGGGCGCTGCCAGTCCCTGATGAAAGGGAGGATCCAGAAAGGCCAGGTCAAAAGGGCGCCCCGTTTGCGTCAGGAAGGCATCAACGTCGACGCTGAGCACGTGCCCGTTCTCAGCGCCCAGGGTTGTCAGGTTAGCGCTGATCTGATCGGCGATCTTGCGCTCACGTTCAACAAATACAAGCTCACTGGCGCCACGGGAAAGCGCCTCTATACCGAGAGAACCCGTGCCGGCAAACAGGTCCACCCCGCGCTGGGCATACAGCGATTGGCCCAGCCAGTTGAACAGGGTTTCGCGCACGCGATCCGGCGTCGGGCGAAGCCCCGGGCTATTCAGCACGGGGAGCTGGCGGCGGCGAAATTCACCGCCAATAATGCGCAGTTTGCCAACACTGGATGATAGCCGGGTACTGGCGCGAGCAGAGGGGGTTGAGCGTTTTCTTTTCATGATCAGATTGTAGCGGGCTGTGTATCCAAAGTCTTGATGCAGGGTGGTAGGATGGCAGCCATGTTCACTTTTTTCTCGGATGATAGCCATGTTCGGTTTTTTAAAACGCAAGAAACAGCAGCAAGCGGTGGATCAGGCCTCTGAGCAGGAGGCTGATCATCGTCCGGATGAAGAGGATGTACCGGAGAGCCGCGAAGACGCTGATCCTCCTCCTGCATCTGCTTCTGAAGACCCCCTGGCTCAGGCGCAGGAAGCCGCTGAAAGTCCGGACGTTGCCGAGGAAGCGTTGTCAGAGGCTGAGTCGATCAGTTCGCCAGAGCCGGAAAGCTCACCCGCATTTGCACCAGAGCCGGTGCCCGAGGCGGAAGCGCTGGCGTCCACATTGCCACCTGCCGCCGAATTACCGGAAAAACCCAGGGCGGGAGACAAAAAAGGCTGGTTTTCGCGCATCAAGGCAGGTTTGGGGAAAACCCGTGCCAACCTGACCGATGGCGTTGCCGATCTGTTTCTGGGCAAGAAGCAGATAGACGATGAGCTGCTTGAGGACCTGGAAACCCAACTGTTAATGGCGGATGTCGGTATCGAGGCCACCTCCGAGATCATTGAGCGCCTGGAAGATCGCGTGTCGCGTAAGGAACTCAACAACCCCCAGGCCTTGTATCGTGGTTTGCAGGAAGAGCTGGCGGCCATGCTGGAACCGGTCGCCAAGTCGTTATCCCTCGAGAAGGACGGTGGGGGGCCCTTTGTCATTCTGGTGGTCGGGGTCAACGGTGTTGGCAAGACCACCACCATCGGCAAGCTGACCCAGCGTTTTCAGCGGGAAGGCAAAAGCGTCATGCTGGCGGCCGGGGATACCTTTCGTGCGGCCGCCGTGGAGCAGTTGAAGGTTTGGGGGGAGCGCAACAGCGTCCCGGTAATTGCCCAACATACAGGTGCAGACAGTGCTTCAGTGATTTATGATGCAGTGGCGGCCGCCAAGGCACGCGGTGTTGATGTGCTTATCGCAGACACGGCGGGACGTCTGCATAATAAGGGCCATCTTATGGAAGAGTTGAAAAAGGTCCAACGCGTGATGACAAAAATTGACCCGAGCGCACCCCATGAAGTCATGCTGGTGCTGGACGCAGGTACCGGCCAGAATGCCATTGCACAGGCCACTACCTTTGATGAAGCCATTCCGGTGACCGGGATTACCCTGACCAAGTTGGATGGTACAGCCAAGGGGGGGATTATTTTTGCCCTGGCCAAGCAGTTGGAAACGCCCATTCGGTTTATCGGCGTGGGTGAAGGCCTGGATGACCTGCGCCCCTTTGCAGCGAATGATTTTATCGGCGCTCTGTTTGACCGCCAGAGTGAAGATGACCGCGCATGATCGATTTCGAGCATGTGGCCAAGCGCTATGGAGGGCGCTTTGAAGCGTTGGCGCACCTGAATTTTCGCGTTGACCGCGGAGAGATGGTGTTTCTGACTGGCCATTCCGGTGCCGGAAAGAGCTCGCTTCTACGTCTCATCATGCGCCTCGAAAAACCCAGCCGTGGACGCGTGGTGGTCGCCGGGCACGACCTGGCGAAACTGCATACCAGCATGGTTCCCTTTTATCGACGCCAGATCGGCGTGGTCTTCCAGGATCATCAACTTTTGTTTGATCGTTCCATTTTTAACAACGTTGCCCTACCGCTGGAAATTCAGGGCCTGGAGCCGCGTGATGCGGCACGGCGCACCCGGGCTGCACTGGATAAAGTTGGCTTGTTACACCGTGAAAAAGCCCTGCCAATCGAGTTGTCCGGTGGCGAGCAGCAGCGTGTCGGCATTGCGCGTGCGGTGGTCAACAAGCCCGCACTGCTGCTGGCCGATGAACCGACCGGGAATCTTGATCCGCAATTATCCGCTGACATCATGGCCCTGTTCGAGGATTTCAACCGGATCGGGACGACCGTCATGGTCGCCAGCCACGACCTGGCGCTGATTGCCCGCTTGCGCCATCGCATACTCCGCCTGCATGAAGGCCGGCTGGTTGCTGACGAGGGAGTCGAATGATGTCCTCCCCACCCAGTCAGCGTCGCGGTGCGTGTGCCCAGCAATCGCGTTTTGCCAGTCGCCTTGAATCCTGGAAACGGCACCACCGTGCCATGGCCACGGATAGCTTGCGCCGACTGCTGCGTTATCCCCTGGGCAGTCTTTTGACCATGCTGGCAATTGCCATAGCGCTGATGCTGCCTGCAGGCCTGTGGCTGACGCTTGATAGCGTCCGTGGCCTGGATGCCGAACTGACCCAGAGTGCCACCTTGACGGTCTACCTTGAACAGCGGGTAGATAGCGCTGAAGCAGAGCGTATTCACCAGGCAGTCATGGCCCAGCCGGAAGTGACCCAGACACGCCTGATTGATGCCGATGAAGGCCTGGATGAGCTAAATCAGTCTCTGGGCCTGGAGGACACCCTGGGTGGCCTTGACGAGAACCCCTTGCCGTTCAGCATAGTGGTGCACCCGGACGATGTGTCACCGCAGGCAATGCAGGCCACCGCGGATCACTTTGCGGATATGGCCGGTGTGGACGAAGTGCGTCTTGATTTGGCCTGGGTGGAGCGGCTGCGTCAGATTACCGCCTTGGGCAACCGGATTGCGTTAGGGCTGGGGGTTCTCTTTGGGCTGGGGGTTCTGCTGATTGTCGGCAATACCATTCGCCTGGCAGTGGAAAGTCGCCGACGCGAAATTGAAGTCGTCATGCTGATCGGGGCGACACATGGTTTCGTGCGTCGTCCCTTCTTGTATAGCGGCGCCTGGTACGGGCTGGGTGGGGGGGTTCTGGCCCTGCTATTGCTCTTGCTGGGTGGGCAGTGGCTGGCGTTACCGGTTACTACCCTGGCGCAAAGCTACGGGGCTGATTTCTCCATGCCTTCATTAGGGGTCGGCGGCTCTACAATTCTGCTGTTTTGCAGTACACTGTTCGGCTGGTTGGGTGCTTGGCTTGCGGTGTCCCGTCATCTCTCCAGCATCAAGCCTGAATAGCGCCGTTTTGGTCAACCGCGGTAGATCAGGAAGGTCAGACCCTGGCGCGTTCCGGGTTTGCGAGTTGAACTATTTACTGCTAGTAATTGTCATAGGTTAAAAAGCCATATTGGATATTTTAAGGGAGACCATCTGCACATGAGCAACAGTCTTCTACCGGTGGGACAGCTATCACCAGGCCATGATCTGGGCGGCTACATCAAGGCGGTCAACAGCATTGCGGTGCTGAGCGCCGAAGAAGAGCGCGATCTGGCGTTCCGCCTGCACAATGAAGGCGATCTTGAGGCTGCTCGTCGTCTGGTACTTTCGCACCTGCGTTTTGTCGTACATATCGCCCGTAGCTATTCGGGCTATGGGTTGCCTCAGGCAGACCTGATCCAGGAAGGTAACGTTGGGCTGATGAAGGCGGTCAAGCGTTTTGACCCTCACCAGGGTGTACGCCTGGTGTCATTCGCCGTTCACTGGATCAAGGCAGAAATTCACGAGTTCGTGTTGCGCAACTGGCGCATCGTTAAAATCGCGACCACCAAGGCCCAGCGTAAACTTTTCTTCAACCTGCGCAGCGCCAAGAAGCGGCTTGCCTGGTTGAATAACGACGAGGTCAATGCGATAGCCGCAGACCTGGATGTCAAGCCGGAAGTAGTGCGCGACATGGAAGGGCGCCTGTCATCCTTCGACGCAGGATTTGATGCCTCGCCAAGCGATGATGAAGACAGTGTGTATCAGTCGCCAGCGCAGTATCTTGACGATGCTGACGCTGACCCGGCGACCCAGCTCGAGTACAGTGATTATGAACAGAACTCCACTCATCTGTTAATGGGTGCACTGGAAGGGTTGGATGAACGCTCGCGTGACATTCTTCAGCGTCGCTGGCTGGCAGAAGACAAAGCCACGCTGCATGAGCTGGCGGATGTCTATGGTGTCAGTGCCGAGCGTATTCGCCAGCTTGAAAAGAACGCCATGAAAAAATTGCGTGATAAAATGGGTGATTCGCTGGCGGCCTGACACGCGCTGACACTTGTTCATATATAGCAAAACCCCGAACCCTCTCAGGCTTCGGGGTTTTTTTGGGGGTGAACTCAAGCGGGCGCTTGAACTTCCCGTAGCAGTGAACGGGAGACCAGCGCCCACTGATCCTCCCAGTGTTCGGTAGGCAGGCGTTTGAAATCGCTGCGTACATATTGCGCGATATGGCCCTCAGCCTGAGCCACCAGGAGATTGGCGGCGGCTGTCGTGGTGATAACGGTCCGCTGGCCCTGCTGGATTTCGGCGTCACGTAGCACCTGTTTCAGCTGGAGTTCCAGGCGCTCGAAAAGCTGGTGTACTCGCTGGCGCAGTCGAGCGGTTTCACCGGTCAGCACATCACCGTGCATGACACGGGCAAGGCCGGGATTTTTTTCGGCAAAGGCGAGCACCAGGGTAAGAATCCTGGCGCAGCGGCTAATGGCATCAGGCACATCATCCAGAATACGGGAGATCCGGGTAAACAGGCTCTCCTCGATAAATTCGATCAGGCCTTCATACATGCGCGCCTTGCTGGGGAAGTGGCGGTAAAGCGCGGCTTCCGACACGCCTACCTGGCGCGCCAGAGCGGCGGTGGTAATGCGTTTACCGCTATCTTCTTCCAGCATTAATGCCAATGCCTGCAGAATCTGCTGGCGACGATCCATTGTTGAGTCACCCCCCATGTGCTGCCTCCTTGCGTTAGCTTGCATCTGTAATCAGTGTGCCTACCCCGGCATTGGTGAAAATTTCCAGCAACACAGCGTGAGGAACGCGACCATCGATAATGTGGGCGCTGTTGACGCCGCCTTTAACTGCTTCCAGGGCACAGCGAATCTTGGGCAGCATGCCACCGTGAATGGTGCCATCGGCGATCAGGCCATCCACCTGAGCGGTGCTTAGCCCGGTCAGCACCTCGCTTTCGCTGTTCATCAGGCCTGCCACATTGGTCAGCAACATCAGCTTTTCGGCGTTAAGCGCTTCGGCGATCCTGCCGGCCACCAGGTCGGCATTGATATTGTAGCTGTTGCCTTGTTGATCGACACCGATAGGGGCAATCACCGGAATAAAATCCCGGGCAGCCAGCATTTCGATCAGGTCAGTGGAAATCGATTCCACCTCCCCGACATGACCGATGTCGATAATTTCCGGGGCTGTCATTTCCGGGCTCTGGTGCTCGACCTTGAGCTGACGGGCACGAATCTGGGCGCCGTCCTTGCCGGTCAGACCAATGGCCTTGCCGCCGCTTTGGTTGATCAGATTGACAATGCTTTTGTTGACCAGCCCACCCAGGACCATTTCCACCACGTCCATGGTGCGCGCATCGGTAACCCGCATGCCGTTGACGAAACGGGATTCAATATTCAGCTTGGCCAGAAGGTCGCCAATCTGGGGCCCGCCGCCGTGAACGACGACCGGGTTGATGCCGACTTCCTTCATCAGCACGATGTTACGGGCAAAGGAGTCAATCAGAGTGGTTTCTGTCATGGCGTTGCCGCCGTACTTGACGACTACCGTCTTGCCTGAGAACTGCTGGATGTAGGGAAGCGCCTCGGAGAGCACTTCCACAACGACCTGGGGGTCGCGACTGGCTGATTGCATGGTATTTTCCTCACCTGATCCAATGGGCGTTAGCGTTATTCGGTCGGCAATGCAAGGCCAGGATCCACCTGACGCAGGGCTGCGCCGAAACTGGCCTGAATACGCGCCAGCGCATCGGCATTCTTGCCTTCAAAACGCAGCACCAGCATGGGGGTGGTGTTGGACGCGCGGCAAAGCCCCCAACCGTCTGGATAGTCAACGCGAATACCGTCCAGCGTGGTTTTGACCCCGTCACCGAAATCTCCTTCACGGGCCAGTCTGTCAACCAGGGCAAACTTGTTGTCATCGGTGACGGCGATGTTGATTTCTGGCGTACCCATGTCCAGCGGGAAGCTGTCAAAGTAGCGGTCAGCATCGTTCGGCTGGCCCGCAAGGATCTCCAGCAGACGAGCCGCCGCATATATGCCGTCGTCAAAACCGTACCAGCGCTCCTTGAAGAAGATATGTCCGCTCATTTCACCTGCCAGCTGGGCGCCGGTTTCTTTCATGCGTGCCTTGATCAGGGAGTGGCCAGTGCGCCACATTTCCGGCTCGCCGCCTGCCTGCTCAATCACTGGCGTCAGGTTACCCGTGCACTTGACGTCAAAAATCACCCTGGCACCGGCATTGCGTGTCAGCATGTCAGTGGCGAAGGCCATCAAGAGGTGGTCAGGGTAAATCAGTTTGCCACTGGGGGTAATTACGCCGAGGCGGTCACCATCCCCATCAAAGGCCAGGCCAATATCGGCGCCGGTTTCCTGAACCTTGGCAATCAGGTCCTTGAGGTTTTCAGGTTTGCCCGGGTCGGGGTGATGGTTGGGAAAGGTACCGTCGATCTCGGCAAACAGAGGCAGGGTTTCAACGCCCAGACGCTCGATCAGTTGCGGCCCCAATTCACCTGCCACGCCATTGCCACAGTCCACCACGGCCTTGAGAGGGCGCTTGACCTGGATGTCACTGATAATCCGCTCAAGATAGTGCTCACGCACATCTGCCTGGCGCACTTCACCCTGGCCGCTTGCCAGCTGTTGGTCGAAAATGCGCTGATGCAGAGCGTTGATGGCTTCACCCGAGAGTGTTTCCCCGCCCAGGACAATCTTGAAGCCGTTGTAATCAGGGGGGTTATGGCTGCCGGTCACCATCACGCCTGAAGCGGTACCTTCAAGAATATGCGTGGCAAAATACAGGACTGGGGTGGGTACCATACCGATGTTGACTACGTGCTGGCCCGCAGCGGTCAGGCCACGTATCAGCGCGTCCTGAAGGCGCTCGCCGGAAAGGCGGCCGTCACGCGCAACCACCACCGTGGATTCCCCGCGAGCAGCAGCTTCGCTGCCAATCGCCTGACCAATCTGCTCGACACCGGCTTCGGTCAGGGTGTCATCAACAATGCCGCGAATGTCGTAGGCGCGAAAAATGGAAGCGGGAGGTGAGAGGGTCATCATCAGTCCTGTCAGCGAAGTGGAAAGGTTGGAGGCATATTTAAATCAGTGTCGACCAGGCGCTGTCGAAACACTCAATGGCTACCGGTGCTGCCAAAGCCACCGGTGCCACGGGTTGAGTCGTCAAATTGCTCAACAATCTGTAGCTGTGCCTGTACGACGGGTACGATCACATACTGTGCCAGACGTTCGAAGGGCTCAAGCGTAAAAGCCTGCTGTCCACGGTTCCACACCGACACCATCAGCTCCCCCTGATAATCCGAATCGATCAGCCCGACAAGGTTGCCCAGGACGATGCCATGCTTATGCCCAAGTCCCGAGCGAGGCAGGATCATGCCGGCAAGCTGGGGGGCGCTGATATGGATGGCAAGCCCGGTGCGCACCAATTGACAGTCCCCGGGGGCCAGAGTCAGCGGAGCATCCAGCAGAGCGTGCAGATCCATGCCAGCCGAGCCTTCTGTGGCATAGGAGGGAAGGTAGTCGCGGATGCGTTCATCAAGAATCCGGCATTGCAGCAATGGTGTCGTCAGGTCAGTTGGCAATGTCATTCACGTCTCATTCAGGTATTGGGTATATTACTGCGCGTCAAGCGCGTGTTGACAGCAGCACGGATAGGCTCAGGGGTGCTTCTGGCTGCGCTTGGACAGCCTCAGTGCCCGCTGGATAATCGCCTCCGCCAGCTGTTGCTTGGACTGCGCGGGCTGGTACTCGCTCTCGGTGCCCTCCTGGCTGCGCCATAGCAGCCAGGCCGCGTTATCGTCACTACCAAAGCCTAGCCCCGATGCAGACACATCATTGGCAACAATCATGTCCAACCCTTTGCGCACAAGCTTGTCACGCGCGTAATGCTCGATCTCATTGGTTTCGGCCGCAAAGCCGATCACGACAGGGCGCCGGGATGCGGGCATGGCGGCGACACGGGCAATGATATCGGGGTTTTTGATCAGCGTCAGGGTCAGTGTCTCGCTATCATCGGTTTTCTTGATCTTGTGAGTGGAGGGGGCTTCCAGGCGATAGTCAGCCACCGCCGCACAGCCAATGAAAAGGTCTGCCTGAGGCGCCAGACGCTGAACAGCGGCATCCATTTCGCGGGCAGTCTCGATATCCACGCGCTCAACTTTATCAGGGGTCGGCTGGTTGACCGGCCCGCAGATCAGAGTGACATTCAGGCCCTGGCGCACAGCGGCGACGGCAAGGGCAAAGCCCATCTTTCCAGAGCTGTGGTTGGAAATATAGCGGACCGGGTCGAGCGGTTCGCGGGTTGGGCCAGCCGTTATCACTACATGCCGGGCAGTGCCATCAGGCGGTGGCGCCGGGGTAAAGTGAGCCATGACAGCGTCACTGATCGCGTCAGGCTCGCACATGCGACCTGGCCCGGAATCGCCGCAGGCCTGTTCGCCAGCGGCGGGGCCGATCATCTGCCAGCCGTCGTCAATCAGGGTGTGCAGGTTGCGCTGAGTGGCAATATGGCGCCACATGGCCTGATTCATGGCGGGTGCCATCAGGCGTGGTGCGTCACTGGCCAGACACAGGGTGGTCAGCAAATCATCAGCCATGCCCTGGGTCAGGCGCGCCATCAGGTCGGCGGTGGCCGGGGCAATCACAATAAGATCCGCCCAGCGGGCCAGTTCAATATGGCCCATGCCGGCCTCGGCCTGAGGGTCAAGCAGGGAGGTGCGTACTTCTTCACCGGATAGTGCCTGCAATGTCATCGGTGTGATAAAGGCCTGGGCGCCCTCGGTCATCACTACGCGCACATCGCAGCCCATCTGCTTGAGCAGACGAACAATGAGGGCGCTTTTGTAGGCGGCTATCCCTCCGCTGACGCCTAGCAACACGCGTTTACCCGTCAATCTGGCCATGCTGACTGTATCCATGCCTGTAAAAGGCTTTACCTTACCACTGGCAGGGTGGCTTTGGCATGTCTACCCTTCAGGAGTAAGGATCAATAACGCCATGAGGCAGGGACGCAGATGGGCATTAATCATTGGCCGGAAGTCGATAGGCCGCGTGAAAAATTACTGACATTCGGCTCACAGGCACTTTCTGACGCTGAACTGCTGGCAATTTTCCTGAGGGTTGGGGTAAAGGGACGCTCAGCCGTGGATCTGGCGCGGGATCTGCTGGCCAGTTTTGGTGGCCTGCGCGCCCTGATGGAGGCAGACCAGCGCGATTTCTGCGCTGCCCGCGGCCTGGGCAGTGCCAAATATGCGCAGCTGCAGGCCACGCTGGAGCTTTCCCGACGCCATCTGGCCAGCCAGCTGGCGCGAGGTAATGCAATGACCTCGCCTGCTCTGGTGCGTCATTACCTGACCTCCCAGTTGCGCCATCTGGGCCATGAAGAATTTGCCGTGCTGTTTCTGGATACCCAGCACCGCATCATTCGCTATGAATCCCTGTTTCGTGGCACTCTCGACAGTGCTTCAGTATACCCTCGGGATGTTGCCAAGCGGGCGTTGGAGTTGGGAGCCGGTGCCTTGATTCTTGCCCATAATCACCCGTCTGGCGTGGCCGAACCCAGTGATGCGGATCGCCGGATAACGGATCGCCTTAAAGATGCCTTGGGCCTGTTTGATATTCGTGTGCTCGATCACTTTGTGGTCGGTGACGGTGAAGTGGTCTCCTTTGCTGAGCGTGGCTGGATATAGACGCCAAGTTGTGGGATCATAAGCGGCCTTTAGAGATTGGCACCAATAATGCGGTCCATGCCCTTTAGTATGCTGGCTGCCCATCTTTGAACCTCGTATTTCCAGTTATTTTTTGGGGTAGCGCAGGAAACCAGCCAGAGTCCGGAAGACGCCGTTAAGGCATCTTTCAGGTCTTTTCTGGCAGTTTTGCTTGCTGCCTGCAAAGTCTTCTGGTATAAAATGCCACCTTTGAACTTGGGTTGAATAACGGGCTTGGGAAATATCCGGCAATAGGTATGCGCCGACTGCTTCTCTGCTCCGGTTTGCCCGACAGTTTTGAACAACTCGCCAAGCGGTTGGAGGCTATCATGTCCAAAGTATGTCAGGTTACCGGCAAGCGCCCGGTATCCGGTAATAATGTATCTCACTCCCAGCGTAAGACGCGTCGCCGCTTCTTGCCGAACCTGCACACGCATCGTTTCTGGGTAGAGTCCCAGAACCGCTTCGTCAAGCTGCGCGTTTCCTCCAAAGGCATGCGTATCATTGACAAGCGCGGTATCGAGACAGTTCTGGAAGACATCCGCAAGCGCGGCGACGTTATCTAAGCCGAGCCAAGGGCTATTCAGGCCAAGCCAGGCAGCATATTGGGAGAGCAAGACCATGCGCGACAAGATCAAGTTGGTGTCAAGTGCCGGTACAGGCCATTTCTACACCACTGACAAGAACAAGCGTAATACCCCGGACAAGTTTGAATTCAAGAAATACGATCCGGTCGTACGCAAGCATGTGATGTACAAGGAAGCCAAGATCAAGTAAGCCTCTGGCACATTGATCGGCTTTCATCGCAGGCGAGTTTGCCTGCTAAAAACCCGGCTAACCGCCGGGTTTTTGCATATGGACCCGTGATGCGTGTGTTCAGTGTGCGTCATGACAGTGTAACGGTTGGCGGCGAATATCATGCCTGAACTCCCGGAAGTTGAAACTACCCGGCGCGGCATAGCGCCTTACGTGGAACATCAGCAAATAAGTGAAGTGATTGTCCGCAATGGCCGGTTGCGGATACCCGTGCCTGCAGCGCTGGCAGACGATCTGGTAGGGAAGCAGATAGGCACGCTGCATCGACGAGCCAAGTATCTGTTGTTGCCACTGGAAGACGATCAGGCGGAAACCACGGAGCCAGCGCGCACGCTTATATGGCATCTGGGGATGTCAGGCAGCCTGCGTATCGCCCAGGTGGGTGATCTGCCCAAAAAACACGACCATGTTGATCTGGTGTTCACCACGGGTCACATACTGCGTTATCACGACCCGCGCCGCTTCGGTTTTGTGGATTGGCTGGCCAAGGATGAGCAGAGCGATAAACGCCTGATACACCTGGGGCCTGAGCCCCTGTCAGCCGACTTTAACGGCCAGCGGTTGTATCGTCTCTCGCGCGGTAAGCGTGTCGCCGTCAAGCCTTTTTTGATGGACAATCAGGTAGTGGTCGGAGTCGGCAACATCTACGCCAGTGAAGCGCTGTTCATGGCCGGTATCGATCCGCGCCGAGAGGCGGGCAGAGTTTCGCTGGCGCGCTATCAGCGTCTGGCGGCTGCTGCCCAGGAAGTGTTGGCAGCAGCGATTACCCAAGGGGGCACTACCCTGCGTGATTTTGTCAGTGGTCAGGGAGAGCCGGGTTATTTTGCCCAGCGCCTGAATGTTTATGGTCGTCATGGAGAGCCTTGTCGGCGCTGTGGCGAGGAGTTAAAACGCATTACACTCGGGCAGCGCGCCAGCGTTTATTGTCCCGTATGTCAGCGTTAGCCGCTATTTGGAGAATTGTGTGACCCAACGCCTGAGATTGAATAAAAACGCTGAACGCCGTCTGAAAGCCGGTCACTTGTGGATCTACTCCAACGAAGTGGACGTCAAGGAAACACCACTCAAAAACTTTACTGGCGGTGAGAGCGCGATTGTCGAGGAATCCAACGGGCGTGCGCTGGGCGTGGCCTATGTGAACCCGCATTCGCTGATCTGCGCGCGCATCATGTCGCGTGATCCTTCCATGCGCCTGGATCGTTCGCTGTTTATTCACCGTTTCAATCAGGCGCTGGCGCTGCGTGAGCGGCTATTCAACACGCCGTTTTATCGCCTGGTGCATGGTGAAGGTGATCTTCTGCCCGGGCTGGTAGTTGACCGCTTTGGCGATATTCTGGTCGTGCAACTGAATACCGCAGGTATGCAGGGAATGAGCGAAGAGATTGTGGATGCCCTGGACAAAGTGCTGAAACCCAGTGTCATTGTATTCCGCAATGACACCGGCGGACGCCGACAGGAAGGCCTGGAAGCTCAGGTTGAGGTGGTCAAAGGCGAACTGCCTGATGAAGCCCTGATCGAGGAAAATGGCGTGCATTTCGTGGTGCCGGTGCTGAATGGTCAGAAAACCGGCTGGTTCTTTGACCACCGCGCTAACCGCGAATGGCTCAATCGCCACGTGGCGGGCAAGCGTGTTCTGGACGTGTTCAGCTACGTGGGCGGTTGGGGTGTGCAGGCCGCCGCCAGTGGTGCCAGTGACGTGCTGTGTGTGGATTCTTCCGGTCCGGCATTGGAGCAGGTCGCCCGTAATGCGGCGCTCAACGGTGTCCACGAGCAGGTAGCGATTGCTGAAGCAGACGCCTTTGATGCCCTCGCAGCGCTCAAGGCGGATGGCGAACAGTTTGATGTGGTGGTTCTTGACCCGCCTGCCTTCATCAAGAAGCGCAAGGATATCCCCAACGGCGAACGTGCCTATGCGCGCCTGAACCGCGAAGCCATGCGCCTGCTGGGCCGGGATGGTCTGCTGCTGTCAGCTTCCTGCTCCATGCACCTGGCGCCAGAGCGCCTGGTCGATGTGGTGCGCGGCTCGGTGCGCCATCAGGATCGCCACGGCCAGATTCTTTTCCAGGGTCATCAGGGGCCGGATCATCCGGTGCATCCAGCGATTGCCGAAACGGCCTACCTCAAGGCTTTGGGGGTGCGGGTTTTTCGCGATTGATCCGCTATGAAAAAATCAGCTGCCTGTTCGCAATATTTACTGTTTTTTCTTCTGTAAAGCGCCTGTAAGGGCGTTTTTTTTGTTTTTCTGTTTCGGGTATTAGAAGAGCATCCTGCTGTGCTGTAATGGTTTCATCAAAGCCACCTGAAACAGGAGAGACTCCATGCGGATTGCCGTTCCCAAGGAAATCAAGAATCATGAGTATCGCGTAGCGCTGACGCCAACAGGTGCCCGTGAGCTCGCAGGCCGCGGCCATCAGCTGGCGGTTCAGGCAGGTGCTGGTGAAGGCGCAGGGTTCAGTGATGCTGACTACCAATCCGCAGGTGCGCAGATTGAAGCGGATGTTGAAACGCTGTGGCACAACGCACAACTGATCCTGAAGGTAAAAGAGCCGCAGCCAGAAGAAGTGGCACGCCTCAAGCCTGAGCATACTCTGTTCACCTATCTGCATCTGGCGGCAGAGGCATCGCTGACCCAGGGGTTGATAGAAAGCGGTGCTACCTGTATCGCTTACGAAACCATCACGGATAATCGTGGCGGTCTGCCGCTGCTGGCGCCGATGAGCACGGTCGCCGGACGGATGGCGGTTCAGGCCGGCGCCCACAGTCTTGAGAAAGCCCAGGGTGGCGCCGGGATTCTGTTGCCGGGTGTCCCTGGGGTAGCACCCGCCAAGGTGACGGTGATTGGCGGTGGCGTCGTGGGGGAAAATGCGGCCCGTATGGCCCTGGGCCTGGGGGCGGAGGTGACCATTCTGGACAAGTCACTACCGCGCCTGGAGGTGCTGGACGACCGCTATCAGGGGCGCATCAAGACGGTCTACTCGACCGCTGATGCGCTGGATCATGCGGCGCGTGAATCGGACATGATCATTGGTGCGGTGCTGATACCCGGCGCCGCTGCGCCGAAGCTGATTACCCGTGAGATGCTGGGCATCATGAAACCAGGCAGCGTACTGGTTGATGTGGCCATTGACCAGGGCGGCTGTTTCGAGACCAGCAGGCCCACCACGCATGCCGAGCCAACCTATATCGTGGATGGCGTTGTGCATTACTGCGTGGCCAACATGCCGGGTGCGGTGGCGCGTACCTCCACCCAGGGGCTGACCAACGCCACCCTGCCGTTTGTGCTGGCGCTGGCGGATAAGGGCTGGCAGCAGGCGCTGCACGATGATCCGCATTTCCTGCCGGGTCTGAATGTGCACGCCGGCCAGGTCACCTATCAGGCAGTTGCCAATGCTTTTGACCTTGAGAGCGTTGACCCTGCCAGTGTGGTGAACTGATACATCCAGCAGCCAGGCACTGGTAGGAGTCAATAATGCGGCGGTATTTCGTCCTCAGGGCGGGATGCCGCCGTTTCGTTATCGGTTTGCTGGCCTTGCGGCTGTTCACGCAGACGTTGACGCATCAGGTCACTGATGCGTTCCAGTTGATCCAGGCGCTGGCCCTGTCTGGCCACGGCCTGATCAAGCGTGTCCAGCCAGTCTTCCTGGAACGCCAGGCGGGTTTCAAGTGTTTCAATGCGTTGGTAAAGCTCAGCAGGCGATAATGTTTCGGTCATGGTAACATCGCACTCTTGTAGAAGTATGACCGCTGCCAGCATGCAGCGGTAAGTCGTAGGACGAGATATTGTCCTTTGTCTGTTACCTATCCAACAAGAGAGCTTTTTATATTTATGAATCCGAAAGTTATTTTTCGCTGCGTTTTTATCAGTATTTTACTTGCCGCCCCGGCGCCCTTGCTGCTGACCGCCATGATGTACATGTTCAACGCGGAGCTTGCAGCATCCTTGATATCTGAACTGGCGGTAAGCGGTATCGCCAGCATTTACCTGGCGGTTGCCGTTGGCAGCTTTATTGTCATTCTGTTGGGCGCATTAGGCGCTGCCGCGCTGGCACCGCCGATGCTGGTAACACCCGACGTGGCACCTGTGGCCAAGCCGGCTGCGCGACAGCCTGTCGCCCAGCCCGAGTCAGATGAAGATGATTCGCAATATGACGATGATGAAGAGGTCATTGATCCCAATGATGGTCGTGAAGACGGTGAAGTAAAGTGGTTTAACACCAACAAAGGATATGGGTTTATAACCCGCGATAATGGCGAAGACGTATTTGTGCATTTTCGCGCTATTCGCGGGCGTGGGCCACGTATGCTCACGGAAGGGCAGATAGTACGCTACTACGTGATTGAAAATGATCGCGGCTTACAAGCCGATGACGTCAGTATTATTGATTGACTGACTGAATGGCAACACCCGGTTCAACGGCCTCGCTTTTGCGGGGCCGTTGGCGTTTCGGGATGGATAACACGGGACGATGCCATGATCAGCGGCCGGAATCCGGCCAATGAATGACGCCTTCCTTGCCGCCGGGAAGTACCTGCCAGAAACGGTCGGGGTCAGCTCCGGGATGCCATCCACCCATTGAGCAGCGTACCTCGAGCTGGAGTACGTCAGCGGCTTCCTGAGCTGCCTCCTGATCCGTGTGCCAGGGCGTGTGGGGGCTATCGAACCATAGGCTGGCATAGCCGTCGGCGGCATTTTCGACCAGCAGAATGGGCACACCATGCCCGTTATACAGGCCCTGGGTGCGCCAGCGCTGCTTGCCCGCCGAGGCCAGCGGCGGAGCTTTGAGAACGTCACCCAGCCAGGCATTGAGTGCATCATGGGATGCCTGAGCCAGGTAGATTTCGATATCCGGGTACGGCTCCATCATGCAGTCCCTTTTGAGTGGCTTTCAGGCGCGATAAACAGCGCTTCCAGCGTGGCAGCATAAATGCGGCTGAGATCATCCAGATCCGCGGCGCGAACGCGCTCGTTGACCTTATGGATGGTGTCATTGCGCGGACCGAGTTCTACTACCTGGGCACCGAGCGTGGCAATAAAACGGCCATCAGAGGTACCGCCCGATGTAGAGAGGGCCGGGCGCCGACCGGTCACCGCTTCAACGCCCTGAATAGCCGCATCCACCAGGGCACCTTCAGCGGTCAGGAAGGGGTCGCCGTTAAGCGTCCAGTCCAGGCTGTATTCAAGCCCATGAGCATCAAGGATGGCGGTGGTACGCGTCTGAAGTTGCTCATGGGTGACTTCAGTGGAAAAGCGGAAGTTGAATATCACTTCCACCTCACCCGGAATCACATTGGTGGCCCCCGAACCTGCGCGGATATTGGACACCTGGAAGCTTGTGGCCGGGAAAAACGCATTGCCGTGATCCCAGCGTTCATTGGCTAGCGCATCCAGAGCGGGCAGGGCCTGATGAATCGGGTTGCGGGCCAGGTGAGGATAGGCCACGTGACCCTGTATGCCCTTGACATGCAGCACACCCCCCAGTGAGCCGCGGCGACCGTTCTTGATCATGTCGCCCAGTTCACGGGTTGAAGACGGCTCACCGACGATGCAGTAATCCAGCCGTTCGTGAGTTTCGCGCAGATGTTCGACCACGGCGCGGGTGCCATCGATGGCCGGGCCTTCTTCATCCGAGGTGATCAGAAAGGCAATGCGGCCGTCATGATCCGGGTACTGCCCAACAAAATGTTCAACGGCGGTGATCATGGCGGCCAGGCTGCCCTTCATGTCGGAAGCCCCTCGGCCGCACAGCATGCCATGGTCATCGATACACGGTTCAAATGGCGGAAACTCCCAGTGGGTTGACGGCCCGCTGGGCACCACATCCGTATGCCCGGCAAACGCCAGCACGGGGCCGTGGTGGCCGCGCATCGCCCAGAAGTTATCAACATCGCCAAAGGGCAGCTTTTCGATATGAAAACCGAGCGCCTCCAGGCGCTCGATCAGGACGTCCTGACAGCCTTCGTCATCGGGGGTCACCGAAGGGCGGCGTAGCAGATCAAACGCCAGCTGTAACGTCGGTGACAGGGCATCCGGCTCAGTTATGGGCATGTAATGCCTCGTTCAATGCCACAGCGCTCTTGTTGGTCAGGCATTCTATGCGGCCATTCTGGGAGTTGCGGCGCAGCAACAGGTCATCCTGGCCGGCCAGTTCACGGGCTGAGACCGTCTTCACTTCCTGATTCTGGTCATCCAGCAGGGTGACCTTGGCGCCAGCGGTAATATAAAGGCCAGCTTCCACCGTGCATCGGTCGCCCAGAGGAATACCGATGCCAGCGTTAGCGCCGATCAGGCAGCCTTCACCCACCTTGATGACGATGTTGCCGCCACCGGAAAGCGTGCCCATGGTAGAGCATCCACCACCCAGGTCCGAGCCTTTGCCAACCATCACACCGGCAGAAATGCGCCCTTCAATCATGCCCGGGCCTTCGGCGCCCGCATTGAAATTGACGAAGCCTTCGTGCATCACCGTGGTGCCTTCGCCCAGGTAGGCGCCCAGGCGTACCCGCGAGGTGTCGCCAATGCGGATACCTGCAGGCACCACGTAATCGGTCATCTTGGGGAACTTGTCGACACAGTCAACGGACAGGGTGCGGCCAGCAAGACGCGCCCTCAAACGGCGGGTGGGCAGCTCCTCAATATCGATCGGGCCTTCGTTGGTCCAGGCTATATTGCGCAGCAGGCCAAACATGCCGGTAAGGTCCAGGCCGTGAGGCTTGACCAGGCGGTGTGAGAGCAGGTGAAGCTTAAGGTATACCTCCGGTGCTGTCTGCGGTGGCTGGTCGGTATCGATAAACATGGCGACCAGCGGGCGGTGGCTGACGCCCAGAGAGTCGGCAAGCTCTGCCTGAGCCGGATGGCCCGCGGTTTCGAGAGCCTTTGCCAGCGCCGGGCAGTCTTCAGGCAGAAAACTGATAGCAGCCGTTCCTTGTGGTGCATCCAGGGCCTTCTGGGCCGCTTCGACAAGGCTGTCATCCGGGTTCAACACAGGGGCAGGATAGTAAATTTCCAGCCAGTCACCTTGAGTATTCTGGGTGCCGATTCCAAGCGCAAAGCTCAGCATAGGGGTGCTTCCTTGGTTGTGTCAGTGAATGATCGGGTTGGGGCCAGTGAGTTGCTCTTTTAGAGCTTGTCGTAATCGCCGTCCTTGTAGCCAACAAGGATGGTGTCGTCATCGACTTCCAGCAGCGGACGCTTCAGCAGTGTGGGATGCTTGAGAATCAACTGCCGCGCCGAGTTGGCATCGTAATCCTTTTCTTCGGCAGACAGTTCCCGCCAGGTCTTGCTGCGCTTGTTAATGGCCTCGACCAGCGGCACGCGATGGAGGATATGTTCAAGCAGTGCCGCCGACAGGCCATCGTCACGCAAGTCGTGGGTCTTGTAAGGTATTCCTTTGGCGTCCAGCGCCTTCTGCGCCTTACGGCAGGTATCGCAGTTCTTGATGATATAAAGCGTCAGCATGGCGTCTTCTCCAGGTTCAGTCGGTAATCAGGGCAATGCAGGGGCCTGTCAGCCGCGCTCCACCAGGCGGCGGATCCGTTCAGCGGCTTCCCGAGTGGAGCCAACATCGGCCACCAGCGCCAGACGCAGCCGGCCGCTGCCCGGGTTAACGCCATCAGGGCCGGGGCGCCCCATCAGGCTGCCGGGCAGGACACTGACGTGCATGTCTTCATACAGGCGCTGGGTGAAAGCTATATCATCACCGTCCGGCACGGCTGGCCAGAGATAAAAACTTGCTTCAGGTGTCGGGAAATCCATGACCGGCGCGAGTTCAGCGGTGACTGCGGCGAATTTCTCGCGATACGCTTCACGGTTATCCAGCACATGGGCTTCATCCTGCCAGGCGGCGATAGAGGCGTGTTGCAGGGGCAGTGACATGGCACAGCCATGATAGGTGCGGTAGCGCTTGAAAGGGGTCAGCAGATCCGCATCACCCGCGACAAAACCGGAGCGCAGCCCCGGCAGGTTTGAGCGCTTGGAAAGCGAATGAAAGACCATGCAGCGACGGTAGTCGTGGCGGCCAAGTGAAGCGCATGCCTGCAGCAGCCCGGGGGGTGGGGCCGCTTCATCCAGATAGAGTTCCGAATAGCATTCGTCAGAGGCGATCAGGAAGTCGTGCTCATCAGCCAGGGCAATGAGCTGCTGGTAGTCCTCAAGGGGAGTCACGGCGCCGGTCGGGTTGCCCGGTGAGCACACGAAAACCAGCTGGACGTCTCGCCAGGTATCGGCGGGCACCGCACTGAAATCCGGGCGGAAGCCGTTTTCTGCCGTGCAGTCGAGATATAGCGGCTGACCGCCGGCCAGCAGGGTGGCGCCTTCATAGATCTGGTAGAAAGGGTTGGGGACAGCCACCCGGGCAGCACGGTTACGGTCAAGAGCCGTCTGCACAAAGGCAAAGATGGCTTCCCGGGTGCCGTTGACCGGCAGTACCTGGGAATCCGGGTCGAGCCCCTCAAGCCCGAATCGCTGGCTGGCCCAGCCGGCAATGGTCTCACGCAGGGCCGGCAGACCGGCTGTCGCCGGATAGCGGGCAAATTCTGTCTGATGGGCATGCAGTGCCTCAAGTGCTGCCGCATAGGGCGCATGCTGCGGTTCACCGATGGTCAGTGGAATGTGTGCCAGATCCGACGAGGGAGAAAGTGCCGCCTTGAGCGCGGCCAGCTTTTCAAACGGATAAGGGTGCAAGGCGTCGAGATCAGGGTTCATGAGCGTCCAGTGGCCAGAGTGCAGCGTTATGAAATGGGAAATGCCAGTCGATTATAGGCAAGGCGCCAGGCGAGCTCAAACACCCGCGGATTCAGACGCTGAGCACATCGATCAACTGTTCACGCAATTGCTGCTGGCATTCAGGGTCGGTCAGTGGCTCACCGGCCTTGGTGGTGATAAAGAAAACATCCTCGACCCGCTCACCCAGGGTGGCAATCTTGGCCGCGGACAGGGCGATATCCTGTTCCATGAAAATACGTCCGACGCGCGCCAGCAGCCCCGGGCGGTCAGGGGCGCTAAGCTCTACAAGGGTGCGTTCGTTGGCCGGATCCTGTTCGATCAGCACTTCAGTGGTAACCTTGAAGTGCTTGAGCTGGCGGGGGGTGTGGCGCGACACAATAGTCGGGTAGTCATCCGGGTCGTCGAGCTCCTCGACCAGATGACGACGCATCTCCTCGATGCGTTCGGGCTCCGAGATCGCGTGGCCCTGATGATCCAGGACAATAAAGGTATTCAGCGTCCAGTTATTGTTGGAGGTGGCAATCCTGGCATCATGGATGGACAGCCCGAGCTGTTCCATCGCCGCGGCGGTGGCGGCAAACAGGTCGTCGACCGATCGGGTGTGGATAAATACCTTGGTGCCGCCTTCTGTCATGCCCTTGGCCGGGGCGCTGACCAGTACCAGGGGAAGCTGTTCGGGCTGGTGGGCCAGGATGCCCTGGGTCTGCCAGGCAATTTCGCTGGGCGCATACTGGAGAAAGTAGTCTTCACCCAGGGAATCCCACAGGGGGTCAATCTGTTCGGAGGCGATTCCCATGGTGTTCAGCAGTGAACGTGCCTCAGTGCGTGTTTCGCGTACCCAGTCGTCTCGGTCGGGCGGGTTCTTGAGACCTCGCCGCAAGGCCCGCTTGGTTTCCGCATGAAGCTGACGGAGCAAGGAAGCGCGCCAACCGTTCCATAACGTAGGGTTGGTGGCATTGATGTCGGCGACCGTCAGCACGTACAGGTAATCCAGGCGGCTTTCGTTGCGCACCGTCAGGGCAAAGTCGCGGATGACGTCCGGGTCGGTGATGTCGCGTTTCTGGGCGGTCATCGACATCAGCAGATGATGCTCTACCAACCAGCGCACCAGGCTGGTATCAGGGCTTGAGAGGCGATGGCGCAAACAGAACTGCTCGACATCCTGGGCACCAATCACCGAATGGTCGCCGCCGCGCCCCTTGCCCACATCGTGGAAAAGCCCGGCAATCCACAAAAGGTCAAGCTTGGGCAGCTGAGGCATCAGGGCGGCGGCGACAGGAAATTCTTTCTTGCATTCGGGTTTGCGAAAGCCGTGCAGGAACTTGAGCAGGCGCAGCGTGTGCGCATCCACGGTGTAGATATGAAACAGATCATGTTGCATCAGGCCCACCGCACGGCCAAATTCCGGCAGGTATTTGCCGAGAATGCCGTAGCGGTTCATGCGGCGTAACTGACGCGGCACATTGCCGGGAGAGCGCAGCAGCGCCAGGAACAGACGTTGATGAAGCGGGTCTTCGCGGTAGTGGTCATCAATCTGATGGCGGTGATCGCGAATCAGGCGAATGGTGTCGGCGCGCACGCCTTCGATTTCCGGATGCTGGGCCATCATCAAAAAGAGCTCCAGCATGGCCGATGGCTTGTCGCGGAACAGGGTGCGTGAGCGCGCCTGAATATAGCCGCCCTTGGTTTCGAACCGCTCGTTGAGCACCACGGTTTCGAGCGATTGCTGTCCGCGCAGAATTACTTCGTCGAAATGCTGCAGCAGCATGTCGTTGAGCCCGGCCAGGGCCGTGACATGGCGATAGTAGCGCTTCATGAACTGTTCAACAGCCAGACGCTCAGGCGTGTCACGAAAGCCAAACAGCTCGGCAATGGTGCGTTGATGATCAAACAGCAAGCGGTCTTCAGCGCGCCCTGTCAACATGTGCAGGGCATAGCGTACCTGCCACAGGAACGCCTGGCCCTGGCTGAGAATGCGCAGCTCAGCGTCATTCATAAAGCCGTTGGCAACAATATCCGCGTATTTTTCGGTACCGAAATGGCGTTTGGCCACCCAGCCAATCATCTGGATATCGCGCAGCCCGCCCGGTGAGCTCTTCAGGTTGGGCTCGAGGTGGTATTCAGAGTTGTTATAACGGTAGTGACGGGCAATCTGCTCTTGCCATTTGGCTTCAAAAAACCGGTCAGCCGGCCACAGGCGGTCTGCGCTCAGGCGCTGGCGCATGGCCTGACGCAGTCGCTTGGGTCCGGCAATCAGGCGTGATTCGAGCAGGTTGGTGATCACGGTGACATCGTCATTTGATTCCCGCTCGCAGTCGTTGAGAGAACGGACACTGTGGCCAATATCCAGGCCAATATCCCACAGGAAGGTAATGAAAGCGCTCAGCGGTTCGCGGTAAGGGGTATCGTCGTCGTTTTCAAGCAGCAGGAGTAAATCGATATCAGAATGCGGGTGCAGTTCACCGCGCCCATAGCCGCCGACGGCAATCAGGGCAATGCCGTCATCCGGCCAGGCATGCTGTTCCCAGGCGATGGCCAGCAGCTGGTCCATGTACCAGGCACGCCCGCGCACCAGATCGCGGATATCAGCGCCAGCACGGAAGCGCTCATCCAGGCGTTCCTGAAGGTCACGCAGGGCAGCCTTGAAGGGCGCAATCGGTGAACGCGATCCCGCCATTTCAGCCTTGAAGGCATCCAGGTTGAGAAGCGACCGATCGGGTTGGAAGCGGTAATGGTGAAGTAGCATCAGGCGCCCAGAAAGCTCATGTCTTCATCGTCACGAGCGGTCAGTACTTCCACGCCGCTCTCGGTCACCAGCAAGGTATGTTCCCATTGGGCTGACAGGCTGCGGTCCTTGGTGACCGCGGTCCAGCCATCGCGCAATACCTTGGTTTTATAACCACCCACATTGATCATCGGTTCAATGGTGAAGCACATGCCAGGCGCAAGCGCGATATCAGCGTCGGGCGCATAGCCATCATAGTGCAGGAACTGGGGTTCTTCATGAAAGCTTGCGCCAATGCCGTGTCCGCAGAAGTCACGAACCACGGAATAGCCGTGCCCCTCGGCGTGCTTCTGGATCACCCGTGCCAGCTCGGAAAGATGAACACCGGGTCTGATTGCCGCAATGCTTCTATACAGGCATTCCTGGGTCACGCGACTGAGGCGCTCGCCCTGAATGCTGTCGCCAATCACGAACATGACGCTGGAATCGCCATGATAGCCGTCTGCCGTCTTGACAGTGATATCCAGATTCATGATGTCGCCGTTCTTTAGCTTTTTCTCATCGTCAGGGATGCCATGACACACCACATGATTGATCGACGTGCAGGTCGCCTTGGGAAAGCCATGGTAATTGAGGGGTGCCGGGGTGGAGCCCAGTTCATCGACAATGAATTGATGGCAGCGGCGGTCAATTTCACCTGTCGAGACGCCTTCTTTGACATAAGGTGTGATCATTTCGAAAACACGAGCCGCCTGGCGGCCCGCTTCGCGCATCTTGTCGATTTCAGCAGGCGTTTTAATCGTAACGTTCATGAGGTCTCGATGGTGTAGGGGGTCAATTCACACAATAGAACGGGCTGTAAGGAGAGCCGCGCAATGCGTTACGGCTTCATCTTGATCTGGATCTATGGTATAAAGCCGCGCGCTTCACTGCAATCGTCAACCGCATTCTTGATCAATTGATCGGTGCCCAGTGATTGCAGTCGCGCACAACAGGTAGTGTGCAATGGTGCCGCTACCCAGACCGCAAGCCTTAAAACACACATGCACCGTCACATGGTCCCGGGTGCCTTTGCGTGCTGCTTACCTGCAACACTGCGCCAGCAAGCCTTTTATGGCCAGTGTTATTGCAGAGCGATGCGTTCAGCCAGGTGCTGAGCCTGTCCGGTAGCGTCACTGGTCGGATCCATGGGGTGCATGGAGGCCTAACCCGAGTTTTCAGGAGTTTTATCATGGCACACGTCAATATGCGTGACCTGCTCAAGGCAGGCGCTCACTTCGGTCACCAGACCAAGTACTGGAATCCGAAGATGGGCAAATACATCTTCGGTGCGCGCAACAAGATCCACATCATCAACCTTGAACATACGCTGCCGGCGCTGAATGAAGCGATCGACGTGGTTGAAAAGATGGCCGCTTCCAACAACAAGATCATGTTTGTCGGTACCAAGCGTAGCGCCAGCAAGATCATCAAGGAAGAAGCCAACCGTGTTGGTCAGCCGTTCGTCAATCATCGCTGGTTGGGCGGCATGCTCACCAACTTCAAGACCATTCGTCAGTCCATCAAGCGTCTGCGTGACCTTGAAACCATGCACGAAGATGGCACCTTCGAGAAGTTGACCAAGAAAGAAGTCCTGATGGCCACCCGCGAGCAGGAAAAACTTGAGCGCTCCATCGGTGGTATCAAGAATATGGGCGGACTGCCTGATGCCATGTTTGTTATCGACGTTGATCATGAGCGTATCGCGATCAATGAAGCGAACAAGCTGGGTATTCCGGTGATCGGCGTGGTGGATACCAACTCTAACCCTGACGGCGTTGATTACGTTATTCCGGGTAACGATGACTCCATCCGTGCGATCCAGATTTACGTCAAGGCCATCGCCGATGCCTGCGCCAGTGCCAAAGAAGGCCGTCCGGATGAGTTCGTTGAAGTGACGGACGCTGAACAGACATCTGCTGACGCAGAAAACAGCGCGGCTGCCGAGTAATCCTGGCCGCCACAAGATGAGGTGCGCTGCACCGCATCGCATCAGGAGGGGGCCAGCGCCCCCTTTTCCCGCTCAGGCGGACCTTATCTTTAATTTTCTAGATCCCATTAGATCAGAGGTGAATTATCATGGCAGCTATCAGTGCCTCTCAGGTGAAGGAACTGCGCGAACGTACCGGCCTTGGCATGATGGAGTGCAAAAAAGCACTGACCGAAGCAGGTGGCGATATCGACGTGGCTATCGAAAACCTGCGTAAGAACTCCGGCCTAAAGGCCGCCAAAAAAGCGGGCCGCACTGCTGCAGAAGGCGCTGTTGTCACGCGCGTTGCAGAAGATGGCAGCTATGGAGTGATGGTCGAGATCAATTCTGAAACCGACTTTGTTGCCCGTGACGACAACTTCAAGGATTTCGCAGACAAGATTGCTGACGCCGTCTTTGCCGCCAAGAGTGAAGACGTCGCGGCTGTGATGGACGGTGAGCTGGAAGTCGTTCGCGAACAGCTTGTACAGAAAATCGGCGAGAACATCAGCGTACGCCGTGCAGCGGTCATCAACGCAGGTGAAGGCAACCGGGTGGGTGAGTACGTTCACGGTGGGCGCATCGGCGTATTGACTGTCATGCAAGGCGGCAATGCTGACGCTGCCAAGGATATTTCCATGCATGTAGCGGCCATCAACCCGGCCGTCGCCCGTCCTGAAGATATGCCGCAGGAAAACCTGGACAATGAGAAAGCCATCATTCTGGCGCAGCCGGATATGGCCGGCAAGCCGGAAAACATTGCTGAAAAGATGGTTCAGGGTCGCCTCAAGAAGTACCTGGCTGAAAACAGTCTGACCGAACAGCCCTTCGTCAAGGATCCTAACCAGACGGTTGCCGAATACGCGAAAGCATCCGGCGGTGAAGTGCTGAGCTTTATCCGCTTTGAAGTCGGTGAAGGCATTGAGAAAGAAGAAGTTGATTTTGCCAAAGAAGTAATGGAACAGGCAGGCCGTAGTTAAGCCCGCACGTTTCAGAAAGTGACGGCGTGCGCAGTTGCGCACGCTTTCGCGTGTCTGGCCCTGGCATTTTGTCATGCCTCTATGTATCTGATTTGCACATGTATATAATTAATTGTGTAACCAAGATACCTGCGTCGCAGCGGGCACATGTGACGCGTGTTGCCATGCAGGATTGCACATGCAATCACCTTTATGCATGGGGCAAAAATTTGCGCTGCCGTCGGGCCCGACCGCCCTGTCTGCCCACTACATCCTGCCGAGGAGAAAAGCCATGTCCCACGATGCAAATGAGCCTTTGACCGCTGTTATTCCCAACAAGAAACCTGAGGGTTCAAAGTCGAAATACAAGCGTATTTTGCTCAAGCTTTCCGGCGAGGCATTGATGGGTGAGCACGATTTCGGCATAGATCCCAAGGTGCTGGACCGTATGGCACTTGAAATCGGTCAGTTGGTGGGTATTGGTGTTCAGGTGGGTCTGGTGATTGGCGGCGGCAACCTGTTTCGTGGGGCAGCGTTGAATGAAGCCGGGATGGACCGAGTGACGGGTGACCACATGGGGATGCTGGCAACGGTGATGAATGCACTGGCCATGCGTGATGCCCTTGAGCGCTCCAATATTCGTTCACGGGTGATGTCGGCCATTCCGATGAGCGGCGTTGTCGAGCATTACGATCGACGAACGGCCATCCGCTACCTGACATCGGGTGACGTGGTATTGTTTTCTGCCGGTACCGGCAACCCCTTCTTTACGACTGACTCGGCAGCCTGTCTGCGGGGTATTGAGGTCGACGTTGATGTGGTGATCAAGGCCACCAAGGTTGACGGTGTTTATGACAAGGACCCCGTCAAGCATGCCGATGCCGTGAAGTACGAGCGTCTTGGCTATGATGATGCGCTTGAACAGAAGCTTGGCGTAATGGATTTGACCGCTATCTGCCTGGTACGTGACCATGACATGCCAGTGCGGGTGTTTGATATGAACAAGCCTGGTGCTCTGCTTAACCTGGTGGTTGGGGGTAAGGAAGGCACTTTGATAGACAGAGGTGAATAGGGTGATTAACGAAATCAAGAAAGATGCAGAAGGGCGCATGAAAAAAAGCGTTGAAGCGCTGCATACCAACTTCAACAAGATTCGCACCGGGCGCGCGCATCCCAGTATTCTGGATTCAGTTACCGTTGAGTATTACGGCAGTGAAGTGCCCTTGAGTCAGGTGGCATCCATCAACGTGGAAGATGCAAGAACGCTGACGATTTCTCCCTGGGAACAGGGTATTGTGCCCAAGATTGAAAAAGCCATCATGACGTCTGATCTGGGGCTTAATCCGGCCAGCGCAGGTAATGTGATTCGAGTGCCCATGCCGATGCTGACTGAAGAAACCCGCAAGGGCTACATCAAGCAGGCCCGCCAGGAAGCCGAGCATGCGCGGGTGGCCGTTCGCAACGTACGCCGTGATGCCAACGGTGATTTCAAGTCCTTGTTGAAAGACAAGGAAATCACCGAAGATGACCAGCGTCAGGGCGAAGATGAGATCCAGAAGCTGACGGACAAGTTTGTCGCGGAAATTGACAAGGCGCTGGCGTCAAAAGAACACGACCTGATGCAGGTATGACATTCAAGAAGCTAACGTCTCGGGCAGCCAGGCTGCCCGAGCAGCTTTCAGGGCCGGCTGGATGAATGACCATGGGTGAAAAAAACTTCACGACGTCGCCGTTGCTTCCACACAGACAGCCAGCTGCCCACTATCAAGGAGGAAAGGTGTCTGAACCACGGCCTTCTCATGTCGCCATTATCATGGATGGCAATAATCGCTGGGCAAAAGCGCGTGGCCTGGCGGGTGTACGTGGTCATCGCGCCGGCGCAGAGTCCGTTCGCAACGTCGTGCAGCGTGCGGCTGAGCAGGGCATTGATACCTTGAGCCTGTTTGCTTTCTCCAGTGAAAACTGGAAACGGCCCGTGACGGAAGTCAATGCCCTGATGGAGCTTTTTCTGATGGCCTTGAAGCGCGAAGTCAAAAAGCTCCATTCAAATGACATCCGGCTGACCATTCTGGGCGATCGGCGAGGGTTTTCTCACGCCATTCAGAAGCAGATCCGCCGCGCCGAGGCACTGACCGCTGACAACACGGGTATGCATCTGATTGTGGCGGCCAACTATGGCGGTCAATGGGAAATTACCTGTGCCGCACGCCGGCTGGCTCAGCAGGTAGCCGAGGGGAGTCTGGCCCCTGACGAGATTGATGAAAACTGCATGAATGAAGCCATGGACATGCATCAGGTGCCACCCGTTGATCTGTGTATTCGCACCAGTGGTGAACAGCGTCTTTCCAACTTCATGCTCTGGCAGCTGGCGTATGCAGAGCTGTATTTTTCACCGCTACTGTGGCCAGATTTTGATGCTGATGCGTTTGATCAAGCGCTGGCAGATTTTGCGCGGCGGCAGCGACGGTTCGGCAAGACAGGGCAACAGATAGAGGTTCAGGGTGCTTAAGCAACGAATCATAACAGCCGCCTGGCTGGCACCTCTGGTCATAGCAGGCCTGTTTGGCCTTGAAGGTAACGCTTACGCGCTGTTTACGGCGCTGATTGTCCTGCTGGCAACCTGGGAGTGGAGCAATCTGGCAGGTATCGCCTCGCCACTCCAACGCACCGCTTACCTGGTTTTCATGGCGGTTCTCATGGTCTTGCTTTGGTTGGCTGGTAGCGAAGGGGCTGGCGGGCTTTTATGGGTAGGCGCGCTGGGCTGGCTGGTCAATCTGTATTGGGTGACTCACTACCCGGATAAAACCAACCATTGGCAGGCGCCGTCATGGCGTCTGATCATGGGGTTATGGGTGCTGCTGCCCTGCTGGGTCGGGTTTAACGTGCTGGAAGCAGCAGGGAGTGTCTGGCTGCTGTTTGTCTTGCTGCTCGTCTGGTCGGCAGATATTGGCGCCTACTTCGCGGGTCGTGCCTGGGGGCAACGCAAGCTTGCGCCCAGCGTCAGCCCGGGCAAGTCCTGGGAGGGCGTTCTGGGGGGGATGATGGCAACTGTGTTGCTGGCGCTGGTATTTGGTGTCTGGCAGCAGCTCGGGATTCTGGGCAGCGGTCTCCTTGTGCTGATAACCCTGGTCGTTACATTGGCTTCAGTGCTTGGGGATCTGCTTGAAAGCATGTTGAAGCGTCACCGTCAGATCAAGGACTCCAGTCAGTTACTGCCCGGTCACGGTGGCGTACTGGACAGGGTGGATAGCCTGACCGCAGCCGTGCCTCTTTTTGCTCTCCTTTACCCCCTGGTGCCCGTTTTATGAGTTCACAACAGTGGGTCACCGTGCTGGGGTCTACCGGCTCTATCGGCACCAGTACGCTGGACGTGATCGCGCTGCATCCTGAGCGTTACAGCGTCTATGCGCTGACGGCCCATCGCTCGCGCGACGTCCTGCTGGCCCAGTGTTTGCGCCACCGTCCACAGATAGCAGTGCTGAACTCGGCGGAGGATGGTCAGTGGTTGCGTCACGAACTGGCAAGCGCCGGGCTGAATACCTGGGTGGAAACGGGCGTTGAGGCACACAACACGGTTGCCTCCGCTTCGTGCGTGGATATTGTGATGGCGGCCATTGTCGGGGCAGCGGGCCTGTTGCCGGCTCTGGCCGCTGCGCAAAGCGGCAAGCGGGTCTTGTTGGCCAACAAGGAAGCCCTGGTGATGAGCGGCGCTTTATTCATGCAGGCGGTTGAGCAATCCGGTGCAACACTTTTACCCATCGATTCTGAACATAATGCCATGTTCCAGTGTCTACCCCTCCAGCATCGCGGTGGCCTTGCAGAGCACGGGATCGAGCAACTGCTGCTGACGGCGTCGGGTGGCCCTTTCCGAGGCTGGGGGCCAGATGCCCTGGCAAATGTCACGCCGGCGCAGGCCTGTGCCCATCCCAACTGGTCAATGGGCCGCAAGATCTCGGTGGATAGCGCCACCCTGA
Organism: Halomonas sp. BLK-85; assembly: GCF_044792155.1. Lineage (NCBI taxonomy): Bacteria > Pseudomonadati > Pseudomonadota > Gammaproteobacteria > Oceanospirillales > Halomonadaceae > Halomonas > Halomonas sp. BLK-85. The sequence goes on along the minus strand of NZ_CP087731.1, from coordinate 2,273,629 downwards.
TGAACAAGGGGCTGGAACTGATAGAGGCCTGCTGGTTGTTTGATGCCACGCCTCAACAGATTTGTGTGGTGGTGCATCCCCAGAGCGTGATTCACTCCATGGTGGCCTATCATGACGGGTCCGTGCTGGCCCAGCTGGGCAATCCGGATATGCGTACGCCGATTGCCTATGGGCTTGCCTGGCCTGAACGGATAGACGCGGGCGTCAAGCCACTGGATCTTTTTCAGGTGGCGAGGCTGGACTTTGAGTCGCCGGATGAACAGCATTTTCCATGCCTGAGGTTGGCGCGTGAGGCCATGCAGGCAGGAGGAACGGCACCTGCGATTCTTAATGCGGCCAATGAAGTGGCTGTTCAGGCTTTTTTGGAGGAAGGCTTGGGGTTTATCAGCATTGGCGATATTGTGGCATCAGTACTTGATCAGGCACCGATCGGCAACGTCGATAGCCTTGAAACAGTGCTGGATGCAGACCGACACGCAAGGCAGCTTGCGCAGCAATACATTACGCAACGATGTCGCTAGCGATATCAAAAACGTCTCGGTAACGGTAGGAAGAGGAGAAACGCTTGGGCCTGATTCAGAACATATTGGCGGTGATCGTCGTCCTGGGTCTGCTGGTGACCTTTCATGAATTCGGCCATTTTTGGGTGGCCCGGCGCTGTGGTGTCAAGGTACTGCGTTTCTCGGTAGGTTTTGGCAAGCCGTTCTGGTCACGGACTGATCGCCACGGGACAGAATTTGCCGTCGCCGCCATACCGCTTGGGGGCTACGTCAAGATGCTTGACGAGCGCGAAGGGCCGGTGCCGGATGAACAGCTTGATCAGGCCTTCAATCGCAAGAACGTCTGGCAGCGTATCGCTATTGTCGCTGCAGGGCCATTGGCCAACTTCCTGCTTGCTATCGTTGCCTATTGGGCCATCTTTGTCGCCGGGACCACCACGGTAGCCCCTCTGGTGGGTGATGTTACGCCTGCCTCGCCCGCCGCTGAGGCCGGGCTGGAGCGCGGCGATGAAATCGTGGCGATTCAGGGGGAGTCGGTGCGCGCCTGGGATGAGATCAATCTCAAGCTGGTGGCCTTGATCGGATACGATGGCCGGCTGGAAGTCGATGCCCGTCCTGACGGATCACAAGCGACGCGCACTTACGGCCTGGAAGTCGACAATTTTCTGGCCCGCCAGAACCCGCCCCAGCCCTTTGACACTCTGGGGTTTGATCCATGGCGACCGGACATGCCCGCTGTGCTTGGCCAGGTGATTGACGGGGAGGCTGCCGCTCAGGCCGGGCTGAAGGCAGGCGACAGAATTGTTGAGGTTAATGGCACGCCGGTCAGCGACTGGATGGACTTTGTCAATATCGTCAGAGTCAGTGCAGGGGAAGAGCTTTCCCTGGATATTGAACGTGACGGTGATCAGCAATCACTTACCCTGACGCCGGGCACCAATCCCCAGGCTGGCGGCGCTGAGATTGGCTATATTGGTGCAGGCGCTGAGCCCGTCTCCTGGCCCGAAGAGCTGCAGCGTGAGATCCGTTATGGTCCAGTGGAAGCGGTTGGGCAGGCGGTGGCAAAAACAGGCGAGATGTCACTGCTGACAGTGGATGCTATTCGCAAGATGCTGGTGGGGCTTATCTCGCCGTCCAACCTGTCCGGGCCGATTACCATTGCACAGATTTCCGGCGACACCGCTCGGGCAGGGCTGGAAGCGTTTGTCGGCTTTATTGCCTATCTGTCGATCAGCCTGGCCGTACTGAATCTGCTGCCAATTCCTGTGCTTGATGGGGGGCATCTGCTTTACTACCTGGTGGAAGTGGTCCGTGGGCGGCCGGTTTCTGAGCAGGCTCAGGCTATCGGGCTGCGGATCGGCATTACCCTGGTAGGTACCCTGATGATCATGGCGCTTTATTTTGATCTCATGCGCCTCTGGTAGTGAAGTGGGAAGGTCATCAGCGTGAACCTCGGGTCGCGTGGGTAAGTGATAACGTGTGCAGAGGGCAAGTCAACTTGTCATCCCCCTGCACAAATGTATATGGTGCCTGTCTGTAAAAACAATGGCAGACCAAAGCGAGCGGACTGACTGCATGAAAATCAAAACACTAGGGATGGCGGCCTTACTGCTGGCCGCAGCCAGCGGAGCCAAAGCACAATCTTTTGACGTTTCCGACATTCGTGTAGAAGGGCTGCAGCGCGTCTCTGCGGCTTCGGTCTTCAACGCCTTTCCCGTCAGTGCCAGTGATACAGTGGATGAGCGTGCCCTGGCTGATGCTGCGCGGGAACTGTTCGAAACCGGTCTTTTTGATGATGTCTCTCTGGCCCGCGAAGGCGATGTGCTGGTGATTCAGGTGGTGGAGCGGCCGACCATTGCCCGCCTGAATATCGAAGGAAATGAACAGATCGAGGACGAGGACCTGCGCCGGGGACTCAACGAGGCTGGCCTTTCAGAAGGCCAGGTGCTGCAGCTGTCAACGCTTGACGAGATCCAGCGTGAACTGGAAGGCGTCTACCAGTCCCAGGGACGTTACAACTCCTCAATCGAAACAAGCGTCGACCAGATTGATGAGGGGCGCGTTCAGGTCGATATCAATATTCGCGAAGGCGACATTGCCCGGATTCATCAGATTAACATTGTGGGCAATCAGGCTTTCGATGACGACACCCTGCTGAACCTGTTTGAGCTTGAAGACAGGCCGGGTTTCTTCTTCGGCATGTTCTCAAACGACAAATATTCACGTGAAGCCTTGTCGGGTGATATCGAACGTCTGCGCTCCTACTATCTGGATCGCGGCTATGTCGGTTTTGAGGTGGCTTCTACCCAGGTGTCGATCGGCCCGGAAAAAAACAAGATATTTATCACCCTCAATGTGGATGAAGGTGAGCAGTATCGGGTGGGAGACGTGAGTTTTGAGGGCGATCTGCAGATTGAAGAATCGGAAGCCCGCTCATTACTGCAGATCGAACAGGGTGAAATCTTTTCACGCAGCGATCTGAATGCGTCAACCGAAGCGATTCGCGAGCGCATGGGTGCCGAAGGGTTTGCCTTTGCTGAAGTGGAGGGGAGGCCGCAACTGGCCAGTGATGGTTCCTCGGTGGATCTGGTGATTGGCGTCAACCCCGGTCAGCGAACCTACATACGACGCATCGAGTTTGTGGGCAATACCACAACAGAAGATGAAGTCTTGCGCCGTGAAATGATTCAGATGGAGGGGGCGCCCGCTTCCACCGATGCGATCTCCCAGTCAAGAGCGCGGCTCCAGCGGCTGGGCTTTTTCAGCCAAGTAGAAGTGGATACCAGACGGGTGGCCGGAGAACCGGATCAGCTGGATGTCACCTATGAGGTTGAAGAGCAGCCGTCAGGCTCTGTTTCCGCCAGTGTTGGCTTTTCGCAGAGTGCCGGTATCATATACGGTGCCTCATTGTCCCAGAACAATTTTCTGGGCAGCGGTAACCGGGTGAATATCGGTGCCCAGCGCAGCGATACCTTTACCAGCGTCAACTTTGGCTTTACAGACCCTTACTGGACCAAGGACGGCATCTCACGAGGCTATAATCTCTTCTATCGCGAGACAGATTACGAAGACTCGGATATTTCCACCTATTCCACGGATGCTTTTGGTGCAGGCATCAACTTTGGATACCCCGTCAGTGAATTATCGCGCGTCAATTTTGGCGCCAGCATCGAAGACATAACGGTCAAGACCTACAACGATACGGCTCAGGAAATACGCCAGTACGTCACCGACGTTGGCGATAATGCCCAGAGCCTGAAACTGACCGGCAGCTGGACACGCAATAACCTCAACCGTGGCATCATGCCAACCGCAGGTAACTACCAGCGCCTATCTCTGGAGACGGCTGCGCCAGGCAGTGACACCAGCTATTACAAGGCGCGGGCAAGAGCCCAGCAGCTGTTCCCGATAGATGACGATGATCAATGGTCGCTCAAGTTCAGCGGTAACCTGGGCTACGCGAATACCCTGGGGGGGGACGATCCTTATCCCTTCTACGAAAACTTTTATGCGGGCGGCCTGGGCTCGGTGCGCGGTTTTACCGCCAACACGCTGGGGCAACGTACCACGCCACCCGAGGGTAGCACGCGTACCGGCACCCTGGGGGGTAACGTGCTGGTAGAAGGTTCGGCCGAGATTATTTTCCCCTTGCCGTTTATTGAAGACCAGAACTCCTTCCAGACATCCTTGTTCTATGATGTGGGTAATACCTTCCTGACTGATTGCTATGCGATTGAGTCTGGCACATCGCGCTGTTCGTCCGGAGTGGATCTGAATGATCTGCGTTCGAGTGTCGGGATTGGTTTTTCATGGTTGACGCCGGTGGGCCCGCTGACTTTCAGCTTTGCTGAGGCGGTGGATAGCCAGCAGGATGACGACACCCAGTTCTTCCAGTTCTCTTTGGGGCAGTCGTTCTAGGTCTATACGAGTCATCGATGGAGTGAGCCTGGGTCAAGTCAGGCGCGACTCAGTCGCTTAAAGGAAGTGAGTGATCGCTATCTGCATGCGTGCAGCGATATACTCAATTGACGCACTAAAAGCTACAAGGAGTGAATCATGCGTAAACTGATTGCTGCCCTGGGGGTTTCGGCCGCCATGATCCTGCCGATTCAGGCGGCCTCTGCCGCTGAAGTGGCGGTGTTGGACTGGCGTGCTGCACTGATGAATACCCAGTCCGCCCAGTCATCATTGAGTCAGTTGGAAAGTGAAATTGGCGCCAAGCAGAACGAAGCGCAAAGTCTGGGCAATGAGCTACAGTCCATACAGGAACGTTTACAGAATCAGGGTGATTCCATGGGAGACGCACAGCGAGAATCACTGGTTGCTGAATTGCAGCAGAAAGGCGCCCGTTTCCAGCAGCTGCGTCAGGAAGTACTGGAGGCTCAGCAGCGTTCGGAGCAGGCATTTCTCGAACAGTCGGAAGCCAAGCTGGAGCAGGCTGTGGATCAGGTCATCGAGCGTCACAGCATTGATATCCTGGTTGAGCCGCAGGGCGTATTGCATTCCTCCATGGATCTTCCCAATCTGACCGATGAAGTGACTGAAATATTCAACACGCTCTAAACAGCTGATCGTTTCCGGTGCGACCCGCTCGCACCACTGGCATGACGGGTTTTTATGACGCACCCACACGTTTCAATGACGCTGGCCGATATCGCACGCCACCTCAATATTCCCGTCAAGGGCGATGACAGCATTGCCGTGCGAGGTCTGGCGACTCTGAAAGATGCCGGACCGGACCAGGTGGCTTTCCTGGCCAACCGCGCCTATCTGAAAGACCTGGCATCAACCCGGGCAGCTGCCGTATTGTTGCATCCTGAGCATGCAAAGGAATGTCCGGTAGCTTGTCTGGAAACAGCCAACCCCTATGTCGGCTATGCGCAGCTGTCGCAACTGTTCGATCCCATGGCCGTGGCGCGTCTTGAGGCGGGAGTGCACCCGAGTGCCATCGTGGCCGAAGATGCGGTGCTGGGCGAGGGAGTGCGTATCGAGGCCAACGCTGTAGTGGGATCGGGGGCAGTGCTTGAAGACCGTGTGGTGATCGGCCCGGGAAGCATCGTGGGTGCGGATAGCCGGTTGGGTGAAGAATCTCACCTGCATGCCAATGTCACCCTCTATCACGGTGTGGTCATAGGTAAACGGGCCATTATGCACAGTGGCTGCGTGATTGGGGCCGACGGCTTCGGCTTTGCCCATGACGGCGCTGGCTGGCACAAGATCGCCCAGCTGGGTGGCGTCATTCTGGGCGATGACGTTGAAGTGGGCAGTTGCTCGAGCATTGATCGTGGTGCACTAGGCGATACCGTCATCGGTAATGACGTCAAAATCGATAGTCAGGTACAGATTGCTCACAATGTCCACATTGGCGATCACACGGCCCTTGCCGGCTGTGTAGGCATTGCCGGCTCCACCCGGGTGGGCAGGCATTGCATGCTGGGGGGCGGCGTAGGCCTGTCCGGTCATCTCACCCTGTGCGACGGCGTTCAGGTGACGGGAATGAGTCTGGTGACCAACTCGATTCATACGCCCGGGGTCTATTCGTCCGGCACCGGCGCCATGACGAACCAGCAGTGGCGCAAGAATGCCGTGCGTTTCAAACAGCTTGATGAGATGGCCAAGCGTCTGGCAAGGCTCGAAAAACGCCAACTGGGTTGACCTGGCGCACGCCTTAATATGCGCTGAAAGGTTGAGGCGCCCTTTCAGCAGGTTATAATGCCCGCCTTTTGCCAGCGCAAGCGTTGGATGTATCCGGGTCAACCCCGGGATTTTTGCTATTAGAGGTCGCTACGATGGTCATGGATATCAACGAGATTCGCGAATATTTACCCCACCGCTATCCTTTTCTGCTGGTGGACAGGGTAACGCAGTTAAGCGTTGGTGAATCCATCGTTGCGTACAAGAATGTCAGCATCAATGAGCCGTTTTTTAACGGCCATTTTCCCCATCACCCCATCATGCCGGGGGTGCTGGTGCTTGAAGCACTGGCTCAGGTATGCGGTATTCTAGGCTTTAAAACGGTCAACAAGCTACCCGCCGACGGTTATGTCTATTATCTGGTAGGTAGTGATAACGTCCGTTTCAAAAGCCCGGTCATGCCGGGTGATCAGTTAGTGCTGGAAGCCAAGGTCATTCGCGGCAAGCGGGGAATCTGGAAATTTGCCTGTCGTGCCACGGTAGACGGAGAGCTTGCCTGCGAAGCTGAGATCATTTGCGCTGAGAGGAAGGTGGCTTGATTCATCCTACTGCTCTGGTAGATCCAGCGGCCCAACTGGCAGACGACGTGGAGGTAGGGCCTTTCACCGTGATTGGTCCCAACGTCACCATTGGCGCTGGCTCGGTGATTGGCCCCCATGTGGTCATCAAGGGCCCAACGGTGCTGGGTCAACGAACGCGTATTTTCCAGTTCGCCTCAGTTGGCGAGGATTGCCAGGACAAGAAGTATGCCGGTGAGCCAACGCGGCTGGTCATGGGCGACGATAACGTCATCCGTGAAGGCGTGACCCTGCACCGCGGGACCGTGCAGGATCGTGCAGAAACCACCATTGGCTCACGCAATCTTTTCATGGCCTATGTGCACGTCGGTCATGACTGTGTGGTGGGCAATGACTGTATTCTGGCCAATCAGGTCACCCTGGCAGGCCATGTGACGCTGGGGGACCATGCCATTCTGGGCGGCCTGTCCGCTGTCCATCAGTTCTGCCACTTCGGTGAGCATGCCATGGCGGGTGGCGGATCCATCATCACCAAAGACACACCCGCCTTCATGATGATCAACGGTAACCCCGCCGAAGCGCGCGGCCTGAACCTGGTGGGTCTGAAGCGCCGGGGATTCAGCCGTGAGGCCCTCAATGGGCTGACGGATGCGTACAAGCTTGTCTATCGACAGGGGCTGACCGTCGAGCAGGCACTGACCACCATGCGCGAACGTTACATGCTGCCTGAAATCGAGCGTTTTGCTGCCTCCATTGAGCGTTCATCGCGTGGTATCGTGCGTTAACGTCTAGCGTCGCCGACAAGACGTCATAGGCAAGGAGCAGGCAGGATGACCATCAAGCGCGTTTATCTGGTGGCCGGAGAGCTCTCCGGCGATATTCTCGGGGCTGGCCTGATACGTGAGCTACAGTCTCGCCACCCTGAGGTGGCGTTTCGCGGTATTGGTGGTCCGCGCATGTTGCGCCTGGGCATGCAAAGCCGCTATCCGCTTGAAACCCTTTCCGTCATGGGCCTGGTTGAAGTGCTCAAACATCTTCCTGAACTGCTCAAGGTGCGCCGGCATCTGGTGGTGGATGCGCTGGCCTGGCAGCCGGATATCATGATCGGTATCGATGCACCCGACTTCAATCTGGGGCTGGAACGTACCCTGCGCGACAGGGGCGTCAAGACAGCGCACTATGTCAGCCCATCGGTATGGGCCTGGCGTCAGGGGCGGGTCAGAAAGATTGCCCTGGCGGTTGACGGCATGCTGACCCTGCTGCCCTTTGAAGCCGCGTTTTACCGCCAGCATCAGGTGCCTGTCAGCTTTGTCGGTCATCCGCTGGCCGATGAGATGCCGCTGGAAAATGATCGTCAAGGTGCCCGCAAGGCATTGGGGCTGGCGGTCGATCAGCCGGTGCTGGCGCTGCTGCCCGGCTCGCGGGCCAATGAGATACGCTTTATGGGCGCTACCTTCCTGACGGCGGTCGAGCAGGTCAGCCAGCAGTTTCCAGGTCTGCAGGTCGTGATTCCTGCGGCCACGCCCCAGCGCTCACAGGAAATCACCGCGCTGCTGGCGGAATTCCCCACCCTGCAGTCGCGTATCGTCGTGATTCAGGCGCAGGCGCGTGAGGCCATGGTGGCCAGCGATGCCGTACTGCTGACGTCCGGCACGGCGGCACTGGAGGCCATGCTGTGTCACCGGCCCATGCTGGTGGCTTACAAGATGGCGCCTGCGACCCACTGGCTGGCCAAGCGTCTGGTCAAAACCCGCTGGATTTCGCTGCCCAACCTGATTGCTCAGGAGAGCATCGTGCCGGAGCTGATACAGGAGGCAGCCACCTCGAGCGCCATTGCCAGCGAGCTGATTCAGCTGCTGGGCAATGACACAGCGCGACGCGCTCTGGAAACCCGCTTTGCCGACATGCATGCTGACCTGCAGCGCAACGCCAGCCGCCGCGCGGTTGATGCCATTGAAGCCCTGATCGCCGGTCAGCCACTTGGCGAGGTCAGTGCCAATGGCTAGTGTTAACAGACAGGCCCTTTGCAAGACGCCAACCGAATGGCCGCCTATCGAGATTGCCTACCAGGGACACCTGCTCGCCGGTGTGGATGAAGTGGGGCGCGGGCCTTTAGTGGGCAGCGTGGTGGCTGCTGCCGTGATTCTCGATCCACAGCGTGGCATTGATGGCCTGAGCGATTCCAAGAAGCTGACCGCACCCAGGCGCGCTGCGCTCGACGCTCAGATTCGTGCCCGGGCGCTGGCCTACTGCGTGGCACAAGCCAGCGCCGCCGAGGTGGATCAGCTGAATATTCATCATGCCACGCACCTGGCCATGCGCCGTGCGATTGATGGCCTCAGGCCCGCCGCAGAATACTTGCTGGTGGATGGTAACCGACTGCCAGGCCACCACTTGCCAGGCCAGGCAGTGGTCAAGGGTGATGCCCGCCATCAGGCCATAGCAGCGGCATCGATTATTGCCAAGGTCGCCAGGGATGCGCAGATGCAGGCATTGCATGAGCGCTATCCGGATTACGGCTTTGACCGCCACAAGGGCTACCCGACCCGCCAGCACCTGGCCGCGCTTGAAGCCTATGGCCCGCTGGCCGAGCATCGGCGCAGCTTTGCGCCCGTTCAGCGCCAGCTGGCGCTGCTTTAGCGGATGGGCCCCTGGCCGGTGCGTTTTTCAGTCATCATTGTTTTCCATACGAGAGTGTCATGACGGTTCCCTTTGTTCATTTGCGATTGCATAGCGAATACTCCCTGGTCGATGGGCTGGTCAAGCTCAAAGCGCTGGTGTCGACCACCGCCGCCCGGGAAATGCCCGCCCTGGCGCTGACGGATGAGGCGAACCTGTTTGGTCTGGTCAAGTTCTACACCGCCGCTCAGGGCGCCGGCCTGAAACCGATCATCGGCAGTGACCTCTGGTTGCATAACCCCCATGACGACGCACACCCCTACCGGTTGACGCTATTGGCAATGAATGCCACTGGCTACCGCAACCTGACCGAACTGATCTCCAGAGGCTGGACCCACGGCCAGCGCCAGGGGCGCGCAATTCTCGATAAACGCTGGGTCATGGCGCAGAGTGACGGTCTGATTGCGCTCTCGGGCGGGCGTGACGGTGAGGTGGGCCGCCACCTGCTGAGCGAGCACTATGCCGAGGCCAGGGCGCTGCTGGCCGAGTGGCAGACGGCGTTTCCCGAGCGCTTCTACCTGGAACTGGTACGCACCGGCCGGGCACTGGAAGAAACCTGTGTGCATGAGAGCGTGCGTCTGGCCATTGATACCGGCACGCCTGTCGTGGCCACCAATGATGTGCGCTTTCTTGAGCGTGAGGATTTCTGGGCCCATGAAACCCGGGTGGCGATTGGTGAGGGCAAGGCGCTGGACGACCCGCGCCGTGAGCGCCGCTACTCGGAAGAGCAGTATCTGAAAAGCCCTGAAGAGATGGCAGCGCTGTTTGCGGACATTCCCGAGGCGCTGGAAAACAGCGTCATGATCGCCAAACGCTGCAGCGTGGATGTGCGCCTGGGGGAGATATTCCTGCCTGAATATGAAATTCCGGACGGTATGACCCAGGACGAATTTTTCCGCAAGATTTCCCACGATGGCCTGACCGAACGTCTGGACTTTCTGTTTCCAGAAGCGCAATACCCACGCGACAGTGCAGAATACCAGGCCATTGATCAGCGTTACCGTGAACGTCTGGATTTCGAGCTGGATATCATCATCCAGATGGGCTTTCCCGGCTACTTCCTGATCGTGATGGACTTTATCCAGTGGGCCAAGGATAACAAGGTGCCGGTCGGGCCGGGGCGGGGGTCCGGTGCTGGCTCGCTGGTAGCCTATGCCCAGAAGATCACCGATCTTGATCCGATTGGCTACGACCTGCTGTTCGAGCGCTTTCTGAACCCTGAGCGTGTTTCCATGCCCGATTTCGACGTCGATTTCTGCATGGAAAAGCGCGACAGGGTCATCGACTATGTGGCCGACCGCTACGGCCGCGATGCGGTCTCCCAGATCGTTACCTTTGGCACCATGGCGGCCAAGGCGGTGGTGCGCGATGTCGCCCGTGCCCAGGGCAGGCCCTATTCGCTGGGCGATAAACTCTCCAAGCTGATTCCCTTTGAAGTGGGCATGACGCTTTCGAAAGCCATTGAACAGGAAAGCGCCCTGCAGGACTTTATCGACGCCGATGAGGACGCGGCGGAAATCTGGGAAATGGCGCTCAAACTTGAAGGCACCACCCGGGGTACCGGCAAGCACGCCGGGGGCGTGGTGATTGCCCCCACCAAACTGACCGATTTTGCCCCGCTGCTCTGCGATGAAGACGGCTCCGGCCTGATGGTGCAGTTCGACAAGAACGATATCGAAGAGGCCGGCCTGGTCAAGTTCGACTTTCTCGGCCTGCGTACCCTGACGATTATCGACTGGGCGCTGGAAATGGTCGACAAGGTGCGCGCCGTCAATGATCAGGCTCCGCTGGATATCGATGCCATACCCCTGGACGACGGCGCCACCTTTGAAATGCTCAAGCGTGCCGAGACCACGGCGGTGTTCCAGCTGGAATCCCGCGGCATGAAGGAGCTGATCAAGCGTCTGCTGCCGGATTCCCTGGACGACATGATCGCTCTGGTGGCGCTGTTCCGCCCCGGGCCATTGCAGTCCGGCATGGTCGATGACTTCATCAACCGTAAGCATGGCCGCGCGGAAGTCTCCTACCCGCACCCGGATTACCAGCACGAACTGCTCAAGCCGGTGCTCAGCCCGACCTATGGCATCATCCTGTATCAGGAACAGGTCATGCAGATTGCCCAGGTCATGGCCGGCTACTCCCTTGGCCAGGCCGATATGCTGCGGCGTGCCATGGGCAAGAAGAAGCCGGAGGAAATGGCCAAGCAGCGCGCAGGGTTCATGGAAGGCTGTGCGGCCAACGGCATCGATAAAGACCTGGCCGGCAATATCTTCGATCTGGTGGAAAAGTTTGCCGGTTACGGCTTCAACAAATCCCACTCAGCCGCCTATGCGCTGGTGTCCTACCAGACGGCCTGGCTCAAGGCGCACTATCCAGGGCCTTTCATGGCCGCAGTAATGTCCACGGAAATGGACAACCTGGACAAGGTGGTACCGCTGATTGAAGAGTGCCGCCACCTCAAGCTGACCGTCACGCCTCCGGATGTCAACGTTGGCGGCTACAGATTTACCGTCGACGAGCAGGGACGGGTCGTCTATGGCCTGGGGGCGATTCGTGGCGTGGGTGAAGGCCCCATCGGTGCCATTGTGGCCGCCCGGGAAAGCGAAGGGCCTTTCAAGGATATGTTTGATTTCTGTCGGCGTATCGACCCCAAACGGATGAACAAGCGCACCCTGGAAGCGCTGATCCGTTCCGGCGCCCTGGACAACCTGGGCCCCAACCGCGCCGTGCTCGCCGCCGCCGTGGAAGACGCCCTGAAAGCGGCCGCCCAGAACCACACCAACCAGAATCTGGGCATGCTGGATATGTTTGGCGATGCCTTTGAGGCGGCAGAAGACAATGACGTCTACGCCGAATACCGTCAGGTGCGCGAGTGGACCGATCGCGAGCGCCTGGCCGGTGAGAAAGACACCCTGGGGCTGTACCTGACCGGCCACCCGATTGACGAGTACGAGCGCGAACTGAAACGCTTTGTGTCGACGCGCATTGTTGACCTTTCCGCTTCCCGGGAACCGCAGCGTGTGGCGGGGCTGGTGGTCGGTGTACGCACAATGAAATCCAAACGCGGGGATACCATGGCGTTTGTCACCCTGGATGACCGCACCGGTCGCATTGAGGCCTCCCTGTTTGGGGAACTGTTTGACCAGGTGCGCAGCCAGATAGAGTCTGACCAGGTGCTGATTGTGGAAGGCGATGTCTCCAATGATGACTTTTCCGGCGGTCTCAAGCTGCGCGTCAGGGATGTCACGCCCATGGTCACTGCTCGCGTGCGCTACGGGGCATCCGTTGATATCGCGCTGAATGCCGAGCGGATCAACGGCCGTCTGGTGGAAACCCTGCGCAGCTGCCTGACGCCCTATTGCGACCCGACCGGGCTACCTGTGCGCCTGCATTATCGTCATCCCGAGGCCAGCGCCTGGCTGCAGCTGGATGACAACTGGCACGTCGCTCCCAGTGATGACCTCTTGCTGGCGCTGCGCGATGTAGAAGGCCAGGCGGGCGTCCAGTTACGCTACCGCTAATGGTTTGCGTCCCTGAATCAAGGTGCGATAATGCGTGCCAATAATTGATTGATGATGATCATGTGACCCGAAAGGCCCATTTTTAAGGCTAGCTCATGAACCCGAACTATCTTGATTTCGAACAACCGATTGCCGAATTGCAGGCAAAAATTGAAGAGCTACGTCTGGTCAGCTCTGACAACGACGTCAATCTCAGTGAAGAGATTGAGCGACTGGAAGAAAAAAGCCGCAAACTGACCGAATCCATCTTCAAGGATCTCACCCCCTGGCAGGTGTCGCAGATCTCTCGTCATCCCCAGCGCCCCTACACGCTGGACTACCTGGAAAGCATCTTTACCGACTTCGACGAGCTGCATGGCGATCGGCATTTTGCCGATGATGCGGCCATCGTTGGCGGTATCGCCCGCCTGAACGATCAGCCGGTCATGGTGATCGGTCATCAGAAGGGACGTGATGTGAAAGAAAAGGTACGCCGCAATTTCGGCATGCCACGCCCTGAGGGCTACCGTAAGGCCTGCCGCCTGATGGAAATGGCCGAGCGTTTCACGATGCCGATTCTGACCTTTATCGACACGCCCGGCGCCTACCCGGGCATCGATGCAGAAGAGCGCGGCCAGTCAGAAGCCATTGCCTACAACCTGGCGGTGATGTCGCGGCTGAAAACGCCGATTATCTCCACCGTCGTGGGTGAGGGCGGTTCGGGGGGGGCTCTGGCGATCGGGGTGTGCGATGAATTGCACATGCTGCAGTATTCCACCTACTCGGTCATCTCGCCGGAAGGCTGCGCATCGATTCTGTGGAAGAGCGCTGAAAAGGCCTCGGAAGCTGCCCAGGCCATGGGCATTACCGCAGAGCGGCTCAAGGAGCTTGGCTTTGTCGATGCCCTGATCAAGGAACCGCTGGGGGGCGCACACCGTCATCCGGTCAATACCTCTGAACGCATCAGGGAGGCGTTGACCCAGAGTCTGGAACGCCTCCAAGCCCTGGACACCGAGGCCCTGCTGGAACGCCGCTATGAGCGCTTGATGAGCTATGGCGCTCCTGCCGCTTGACGCCCTGACAGCCCGGCTTGATAACGCCCTGGCGGAAACTCCGCCGGGGCGTTGTGTTTGGGTGGCGCTTTCTGGCGGGCTGGATTCCAGCCTGCTACTGACGTTGGCAACTGACGCGTGCCAGCGCAGCGGTCACCGCCTGGCAGCGATCCATGTCAACCACGGCCTGCAGGCAGCGGCGGGCACCTTTGAACAGCACTGCCGGCAGTTATGCCAGTGCCTGCAGGTGCCTCTCACAGTGGCCCATGTGGCCGTCGATACCGTCAGCGGAAAGGGGCTTGAAGGCGCGGCCCGACAGGCTCGCTATGCCGCTTTTGCCAGGCAGCTCGGCAGAGGGGACACGCTATGGCTGGCCCAGCACCAGGATGACCAGGCAGAAACCTTCCTGCTGGCGGCCCTGCGGGGCAGCGGCATCCGCGGGCTGGCCGGCATGCCAGGCGTTCGCCACTGGCAGGGGGTGACGCTGGTACGCCCGTGGCTGGACATTCCTCAGGATCAGTTGAATGAGGCAGCGCAGCAGCGTTCGCTTGACTGGGTGGACGACCCTACCAATGATCAATGTGAGGCAGACCGCAACTTCCTGCGCCACCGCATCCTGCCGGCGCTGGAAAGCCGCTGGCAAGGGGCAGGGCAGCGCCTGGCCAGGGTGGCTCGCCAGGCGGCAGACGCCGACACCCTGTTAAGTGAATACGCCCTGGCTGAACTGCCGGACCTGTGTAGCCCTGCCGGTGGGCTGGATGTGGCGGGCATGATGGCGCGCTCGCGGGCCCGTCAGCGCTTGCTGGTGCGCACCCAGTGTCAGCGCCTGGGCCTGCCAACACCGCCAGCCAAACGCCTGGAGAGCCTGCTTGATCAACTCGACGCCGCTCCGGATGCCCAGGTCAGGGTGGCCTGGCCGCAGGGCGAAGGGCGTCTCTGGCGGGGGCGGCTTTATCTGCTCACCACCATATCGGCGCCGGAACAATGGACGCAGGTATGGCGCGGCAGAACGCCGCTGGTTACCCCGCTGGGCGGACGCGCCTTCAGCGTTCTGCCGGAGGCAGGCACACAGTGCCGTCACGAGGCCTTCCAGGTCAGCTGGCGCCAGGGCGGTGAAGTGCTCCCGCTGGCGGGGCGGGGCCGGCGGGATCTGAAACGCCTGCTCCAGGAAGCCGGCCTGCCACCCTGGGAGCGCAAGCGGGTAGTGGTCGTCCTTACCCGGGCTGGGCAGTGTATCGCTGCTCTGCATCCGCCCAGCGGTCTGAGCTGGGTAGCGGGCGGGTGGCGGCTGGTCTGGCAGGCCCCGTCCGCGCTAGCTGATCTGGAGTGAGAAACCGGCGGCCTTCAAGAAGGCCTGCTCCTGTTCAAGGTCCGTGCTGAGCAGCGTAGGTTCGTCGCTGGCATCCAGATGGATATGCAGGGTGTCCTTCTTGCAGGTCAGTCTGGGCAGTTCCGGCGGGGTTTCGGGGCGGGAATGGTTGAACAGTACCGCAAGGCGCAGCAGGCGGGCCAGTTTGGCAGCGCTGGCCTGCTGGGAAGCGGGCAGTGCCTGCCATTCCTTGACCGGGAACTTGCGTCGATGAGCGCGCACCAGAAAGGCCAGCAGGCGCTGCTCCGGGCGTGAAAATCCGGACAGGTCGGAATGCTCCAGCAGGTAGGCCCCATGGCGGTGAAACTGGCTGTGGGAAATGGCCAGGCCAATCTCGTGCACCTCACTGGCCCAGCACAGATAGCGGCGATGATCATCGTTTAGCTGCCAGTCTTCCCTGAGCCGCGAAAACAGCCGTTCGGCGGTGTCTGCCACGTTGTCAGCCTGGCGGGTATCAACATCGTAACAGCGTTTGAGAAAGGTCAGTGTCTTGAGGCGCGAGTCCTCGGCGCTGTTGCGTCCTGCCATATCATAGAGCACGCCTTCGCGCAGGGCGCCGTCAGCAAAGCGCATCTGTTCAATGTCAAAGGCTTCAAAGACGGCACTGAGAATGGCAATGCCGGCCGGAAACACCCTGGCGCGGTCGCTTTTCAGGCCTTCCAGCGCCACCTTGTCCAGATGCTTGCATTTTATCAGACGCTCGCGCAGTTTCTTGAGCCCTGCGCGGGTGATCATGCCCTCCTGTGTGGTATCACCATAGCTTTGCAGCACATTGGCGGCGGCCTTGATGGTACCGCTGGACCCCACCGGATCTTCCCAGCCCAGCTTTTGATACGGGCGCTGGATATTGGCCAGTTCGGAAAGCGCCGCCAGTTCAGCCTTGCGCATGCGCTTCTCGGTCAACTCGCCATCCGCGAAAAACCGCCTGGAAAAGGTCACACATCCCATGCGCAGGCTTTCCAGCGCCTTGGGCTCAAAGTCCTCGCCGATGATAAATTCCGTCGAGCCACCGCCAATATCCACTATCAGGCGACGCCCGCTTTCGGCCAGCGCGTGGGCCGCGCCCAGGTAAATCAGGCGGGCCTCTTCACGCCCGGCGATAATCTCGATGGCATGGCCAAGCTGCGCTTCGGCGCGATCGATAAACGTCTGGCTATTGTCCGCATCGCGCAGGGCATTGGTACCCACAATCCGCAGGTACTGCCCTTCAATATCATTCAGAAAGGGGGCAAAGCGGCCAAGACAATCCAGCGCGCGCTGCATGGCGTCTTCAGTGAGGTTGCCGTCGTCATCCAGGCCGGCCGCCAGCTGGACCTTCTCACCCAGACGGGCCACCACTTGCAGGCGCTCATTCTGGTAGTTGGCGACCAGCAGGTGGAAGCTGTTGGACCCCATATCAATAGCAGCAAGGCGACGCGGGTCACTACCATTCGCCGCGGCGTCAGCGGGGTCGTTGGCGTTTGATGGCGAGGTCATGGCGGGCGATGTGTCCTTGGGCATAAGTGATCCTTCAGGTTGGCTGTGCCAAGGTTGCGGTGCTCTCTGCCGGTTGTCAATTGTCTGCTTGTGCTCGACAGGACAAGAGGGGGCTTGCGTTTATGGCGGCGCTTGACTAACATCAGGCCATTGGCGTGATGCGAGCAGCTCTACCGCCGTATCCACTGCCTCGGGCTTTAGCAACTCATGTATGAAGCCATCTCAACGTCCAAGTCGTCAGATCGCCCGCTGGTCTTGCTCTTTCCGGTTCTCTTCGCTTCCTGTTCTGCATCGTGATCAACGGACAGGCAGTCGACAGGCACCGAACAGTTTCTGGAATCACTTAAAGGCCAGACCACAAGCGATTGCGCTCACCAGTTGAACAGGGTATCCGGGTTCAGCACTGCACTTTCCAGAGCGTATGCCTACCGGGGTCTGAACGCACCTTACAGCGTCTTTGTAAGCGCTGTTACCATGCCTCCTTTCTTATTCCCGGCGCCTGGCGCCCAGCTTTCATGAGCAACGTTTAAACACACCGATGAATCTCACTGAACTCAAGCAAAAATCCGTCCCCGAGTTACTCGACCTTGCCCGCGAAATGGGCATCGATAACCTCGCTCGTTCGCGCAAGCAGGACATCATTTTCGCCATCCTCAAGAAACACGCCAAAAGTGGCGAGGATATCTATGGCGACGGTGTGCTGGAAATTCTCCAGGATGGCTTCGGCTTCCTGCGCAGCGCGGACAGTTCCTATCTCGCTGGGCCAGACGACATTTATGTCTCGCCTTCACAAATCCGCCGTTTCAACCTGCGCAAAGGCGATTCCATTGCCGGCAAGATACGACCGCCGAAGGAAGGCGAGCGTTATTTTGCCTTGCTCAAGGTCAGTCAGATCAACTTTGACCGCCCTGAGAACGCCAAGCACAAGATACTCTTCGAGAACCTGACGCCGCTGTTTCCCGATCAGCGCATGCATATGGAAATCGGCAATGGCTCGACGGAAGATCTGACAGCCCGGATTATTGACCTGGCCGCCCCGATCGGTAAGGGCCAGCGGGGGCTTCTGGTATCGCCGCCCAAGGCAGGCAAGACGTTGATGCTGCAGAATATTGCCACCTCCATTACGCGCAATAATCCGGAATGTCACCTGATTGTGCTACTGATCGATGAACGCCCGGAGGAAGTCACCGAGATGTCGCGCACCGTGCGCGGTGAAGTCGTGGCGTCTACCTTTGATGAACCCCCGGCGCGTCACGTTCAGGTCGCCGAGATGGTGATCGAAAAAGCCAAGCGGCTGGTTGAGCACAAGAAGGATGTGGTCATCCTGCTGGATTCCATCACCCGTCTGGCGCGTGCCTATAACACGGTAGTGCCCAGTTCCGGCAAGGTGTTGACCGGCGGTGTCGATGCCCATGCGCTGGAAAAACCCAAGCGCTTCTTTGGTGCCGCCCGTAATATCGAAGAAGGCGGTAGCCTGACGATTATTGCCACGGCCCTGGTAGACACTGGCTCCAAGATGGATGAAGTCATCTTCGAGGAGTTCAAGGGCACCGGCAACATGGAAGCCCATCTGGATCGCAAGCTGGCAGAAAAACGCGTTTTCCCGGCGATCAATATTCGCCGCAGCGGTACGCGCCGTGAAGACCTGATTGCCACCGAAGACGAAATGCAACGCATGTGGATCCTGCGCAAGCTGCTCAATCCCATGGAGGATGTGGCTGCCACCGAGTTTCTGATTGATCGCCTCAAGGATACCAAGACCAACCTGGAATTCTTTGAAGCCATGAAGCGTCGCTAGCCGGGTTTTTCAGCTTCCGGCTGGAAAAGTATTGTCTGTCGTCCCTTTGAGCGGGGCATTAGCTGCGGGAGTCTGCCTTGAAATACCACGATCTGCGTGAATTCATCGCTGCGCTGGAAGAAAGGGGAGAGCTCAAGCGTATCAGCGTGGAAGTTGACCCCTATCTGGAAGTGACCGAAATCTGTGACCGCACCCTGCGTGCCGGTGGCCCGGCGTTATTGTTTGAAAACGTCAAGGGTCACAGCATGCCGCTATTGGGCAATCTGTTTGGCACCCCCAAGCGGGTGGCGCTGGGCATGGGGGAAGACTCGGTGGAAGCCCTCCAGGAAGTGGGCAAGCTGCTGGCCTTTCTCAAGGAGCCTGATCCACCCAAGGGCTTCAAGGATGCCTGGTCGAAACTGCCCATCTTCAAGCAGGTGTTGAGCATGGGCCCCAAGGTCGTCCGGCGGGCACCGGTGCAGGAGGTGGTCTACGCCGGTGACGACGTCAACCTGGATCACCTGCCGATCCAGCACTGCTGGCCGGGGGATGCCGCACCACTAGTGACCTGGGCACTGGTGGTCACCAAGGGGCCGCACAAGAAACGTCAGAACCTGGGCATCTACCGGCAGCAGAAAATTGGCCGTAACCGTCTGATCATGCGATGGCTTTCCCATCGTGGCGGCGCGCTGGATTTCCAGGAGTTCCAGAAAGCCCACCCCGGCGAGCCCTTCCCGGTGGCGGTTGCCCTGGGCGCTGATCCAGCCACCATTCTGGGCGCCGTGACCCCGGTGCCGGATACCCTGTCCGAATACGCCTTTGCCGGCCTGCTGCGTGGTTCACGCACCGAGCTGGTCAAGTGTGGTCACGCCGAGCTTGAAGTGCCTGCCTCGGCGGAAATCATTCTGGAAGGCTTCATCTATCCGGATGACATGGCACCCGAAGGGCCCTTTGGCGATCATACCGGCTACTACAACGAAGTCAGCCACTTCCCGGTGTTTACCGTCACCCGCATGACCATGCGTCGTGATGCCATCTACCATTCCACCTATACCGGCCGCCCGCCGGATGAACCGGCGATTCTCGGCGTGGCTCTCAATGAAGTCTTTGTGCCGATCCTGCGCAAGCAGTTCCCGGAGATCGTTGATTTTTACCTGCCGCCGGAAGGCTGTTCCTATCGCATGGCGGTGGTGACCATGAAGAAGCAGTACCCTGGCCACGCCAAGCGCGTGATGATGGGCGTGTGGAGCTTTCTGCGCCAGTTCATGTACACCAAGTTTGTGATTGTCCTCGATGATGACGTCGATGCTCGTAAATGGGAGGATGTGATCTGGGCGATGACGACCCGTATGGACCCCGCAAGGGATACGGTGACGGTGGAAAATACGCCAATCGACTATCTGGATTTTGCTTCTCCAGTGGCGGGCCTGGGTTCCAAGATGGGCTGGGATGCCACCAACAAGTGGCCGGGTGAAACCGACCGTGAGTGGGGCCAGCCCATCACCATGGATGAAGAGGTCAAAACCCGGGTGGATGAGCGCTGGGAAAGCTTCGGGATTGGCATTCCACTGCCGGACGCCCGCAAAGGAAGCGAATAAATTGACCGCACTCCCTGACCGTAACAACAAGAGGCTTTGATGAGCGCAAAAACCTTGACCTGCCAGGTCACCGAAGTAGAAGACCTCAACCCGGACGTGTTTGGCGTCACCTTGCAAGGCCGGGCAGAAGCCATGCGTCATGCCCCCGGCCAGTATCTTGAGCTGGGCCTGGATGAGCAGACCTGGGTGCCGTTCTCGATCGCCAGCGCAGAGCGCGGCGACGGCAGGCTTGAACTGCATATCCAGCACTGGCCGGAACGCGATAACTCTGCTCGCCTGCGCGAGCTGCTACAGGTCGCCAACCAGCTGACGATCCGTCTGCCTGGCGGTGACTGTGTGCTTGACCCGGATAGCCAGCGGCCGCTTTTGCTGGTAGCCGCAGGCACCGGGTTTTCACAAATGAAGGCGATCATCGAGGCGGTACTGGAGCATCAGCCCGAACGTGAAATCTCGCTGTGGTGGGCCGCTCGTGAACACCGTGATCTTTACCTGGAACCCCTGGCCTGCCAGTGGGCGCTGGAACATGACAATATCCACTTTCACGCCGTGACCGAAATGCCGCTGCAGGAAGGGATGACGTCCAGCGAGCGTATCCATCATCACCAGGGGCGTATTGATCAGGTGCTTGCCAATGCTGATCTGTCGCCGCAGGATTACGATATTTACCTCTCCGGCTCGCCGGGTATGGTGTATGCCAGCATTGATGCGCTCGCGCCCCAGGGGCTGGATCAGTCGCGCCTGTTTTCGGATGTGTTTGCTTACGCGCCGCGCTGATCGATGAGCCCGCACCGTCAAAACGTCTGGTACGCGCGGTATTACACTCGTCGTCGGGATAATGATCGGTTAATATGGTGTCATTATATTCCTTCTGAAACCATCTTCCATTAAAGAGAGCTTTACTCATGGCCCATCATGATGACGAAAACTTTAAAGATAACTCTGGCGTGCTGGCGATAATTGCAGGCCTGGTGGTGCTGATCAGCATGAGCGCGCTGCCGGCCACCATCGGCTGGTTTCAGCTGTTTGCCGGCTGATCCGCCTGTTCGGCACCCGCGTCGCCAACCCTGTAACGTGCACAGAGGCATTCAGGATGAAAATTTTCAGCATTGAACGTCTGTGGTTCTTATCAGCCAGCCCGGCGCGTTATGGTTATTGGTTTAGCCACGCGGTGCCTCAGGCCGACGGCTGACGTCGCGCCGACGGGCACACCCCAAGGGTTGCCTGCCATGATAAAGCCCCGGCTGGTAACCCCAGCCGGGGCTTCTGTTTGTCAGGACTTTTGTTTGATGTTGTGAAAAATGTGTAAGATACATAGTGCAAGATGTTGAAAACCAGACTTTTCGGAGGAGCAGCACCATGACCGTTCGCGCCCATTTCAATGCTATCGCCATCCCCTATATCGGCTATGGATATGGCTGGCGATTTAGCGCCGCGCGACGGGTCACAGCTGCCACCTCCGGTCGCGTTCAAGCAGGTGGCAATCCGGTATCACGATGTCCTTTACTGTTGGAGAGTTAACCATGAATGCCCCTGTTTCCCGCTTGCCGAAGCGTCACGCCTCACTTTCTTCTACAGCTACAGCGGCTACGACCCTGCCGTCAGACGGTGATCCATCCCGTCTTCCTTTGCCAACGCCTGCGGCACTGCGCCAATCGCTTGCCGTGGAGGCTGGGCTTGAACAGCAGATCCACCAACAGCGTCAGGCGATCCACCGCATTCTCAGCGGCGAGGATTCGCGCCTGCTGGTGGTAGTAGGCCCCTGCTCGGTACACGACCCGGAAGCCACGCTGGAATACGCCGAGCGTCTGGCCCGGTTGAGTGAAGAGGTCAGCGACCAGATTTTGCCGGTCATGCGCGTCTACGTGGAAAAACCGCGCACCACGGTTGGCTGGAAAGGCCTGGCCTACGACCCCGCGCTGGATGGCAGTGGCGACATGCCCACCGGGCTTGAGCTGTCCCGCGAACTGATGCGCCGCGTTGCCCAGTGTGGCCTGCCAATCGCCACTGAACTGCTGCAGCCCATGCTGGCGCCGTACCTGGATGACCTGCTCAGCTGGGTCGCGATTGGTGCCCGCACCACGGAATCCCAGCTGCACCGCGAATTGGCCAGCGATCTGTCGGCAGCCGTGGGCTTCAAGAATGCCACCAACGGCGATATACAGGTGGCCATTGATGCCATGAACGCCGCCGCTCATCCCCATCAGCGCTTTGCGCTGGATGCCAATGGCCAACCGGTGATGCAGCAAAGCCCCGGCAATCCGCATACCCAGCTGGTGCTGCGCGGTGGCCACGGCGAGCCCAACTACCAGGCACGCCACGTTAACGCCGCCAGCAAAGCGCTGCGCGAAGCAGGCCAGAACCCGCGCCTGATGATTGATTGCAGCCACGCCAACGCCCGCAAGGATCACCGCCGCCAGAGTGAGGTCATGCTGGATGCCCTGGCACAGCGTGGCGACGGCAATACCGATATTGCGGCACTGATGCTGGAAAGCCATCTGCATGAAGGCAAGCAGCCCCTCAAGCCCGGGGCCCTTCGCTACGGTGTATCGGTTACCGATGCCTGCATCGGGTGGGAAACCACAGAACACCTGCTTAAGACGGCCGCTGAACGGCTGGCAGGCGCCAACTGAACACCAGGCACAAGACGCACGGCCCTTGCCCAGCGGACAAGGGCCGGTAAAATAACGGTTAACGCGTTATTCAACGAAGGATAAGAGGTCGTCCATGGCGGGAGTATTTCAACTGGAAGCGTACGAACCTGAGGTGTACCGCCGCAAGGCGCGCATGATCAGTGTGGCCATGGCCGGCCAGCTGATTGTTTTCGGTATGCTGTTTGCCATGCTGCTGACCACCACCTTTGGCAGTAGCTTCTGGCTGAACGCCCTGGGGGTTCTTTTGGGTCTTCTGGCCACCAGCGCCCTGTTTGCCGCCTTGAAGGATAGACCCTGGATGAATGAAGTCCGCTACGTCTGGCAGCTCAAGCATCATCTGGGCCAGATCAGTGGCTACCTGTCCACCCTGCGTCGGGAAGCCAACGCCGACAATCGCGTTGCCCTGGATATCCTGACCTTCTATCACCAGGGCATGCAGCAACTGGCCGAACTCAACGGCCGTACCCCGGATGACGACGCCGAGCGCCTGGCAGAAAAGCTTGAGGTCAAGCTCAAGCGTGAAGAGCTGGGGTTGCCGGAAGACGTCACCCGCTTTGACCCTCAGGATCTACGTGCCTTCAAGAGAAGCTAGCCCGGCCATAGCAAACCAGGCCTGACCGTGCGGGTCACGAAGGCAGCTGGCCGCGATGTACCATCAGGCGGTTCATCAGCTCGTTGATGCGATGACGGGTCATCATGGTGGTCAGGCCTGAAAACAGCATCCAGCGTTTACGCCGCCAGCCGGTCAGGCGCAGGTTATGGTGTACCAGGCGTTTCATCAGCTGGTAGTCATCAAATTTGCGCCACTCGCTGGCGACCGATAGCTGGTAACGCGACATCACCGGCGCCAGCTCCAGGCGAAACACCCATTCCAGTTCCTTCAGGCTCAACTCGTAGCGTTCGATAACCTCGATCATGCGCGCATAATCCCGCTCACCTGGCTCACGATCGAGCCATAATGGCGCCAACGCCAACCATAAGTCACCGCGCTCATCGACCAATTGCTGTGCGTTCATAGACTCATGCCCTCAGACCCTGATTCAGCCTGCTATCCTGCCTTGAACCTCAGCCATTCTCAAGCGCCAGTGCCGTGGGACGGCACTGGCCGGTACAAGGGGGCGGACATAACGCCTGCAGCCAGTTAGAATTGCCGACACAATTAGCGCAACTGCGCATGACAGTGACCCAACACAGCGAGGCTCAATGTGATTATCAAACCCAAGGTACGCGGTTTTATCTGCACCACCACCCACCCTGTTGGCTGCGAACAGAACATACGTGAACAGATTGAAGCGACCCGCGCCCGCGGGCTGGATAAAACCAATGGCCCCAAAAAGGTGCTGGTGATCGGGGCTTCCAGCGGCTATGGCCTGGCGGCGCGGATCACAGCAGCCTTTGGCTACGGCGCTGACACCCTGGGGGTCTTTTTCGAAAAGCCAGGCACTGAAAAGCGCACCGGTACGGCGGGCTGGTATAACTCTGCCGCTTTTGACAAGTTTGCCAAGCAGGAAGGGCTTTACAGCAAGTCGATCAATGGCGATGCGTTTTCCCACGAAGCCCGGGAAAAAGCCATCGAGCTGATCAAGCAGGACATGGGAGAAGTGGATCTGGTGGTCTACTCGCTGGCGTCGCCGGTACGCAAGCTGCCAGACAGCGGCGAGCTCAAGCGCTCGAGCCTCAAGCCGATTGGCGAGACCTATCGTGCAACTGCCATTGATACCAACAAGGATGCCATCATCGAGGCCGAAGTGGAGCCGGCGACCCAGCAGGAAATCGATGACACCATCATGGTGATGGGCGGCGAGGACTGGGAACTGTGGATGGACGCCCTGGACAAGGCGGGCGTGCTGGCCGAAGGCGCGCGCAGCGTGGCCTTCAGCTACATCGGCACCGAAACTACCTGGCCAATCTACTGGCATGGCGCCCTGGGTAAGGCCAAGGAAGATCTCGATCGGGCGGCGAGCGCCATCGATGACAAGCTCAGTCAGAGCGGCGGCAGCGCCAATGTGGCCGTGCTCAAGTCGGTGGTCACCCAGGCCAGTGCCGCCATTCCGGTGATGCCGTTGTATATCGCCATGGTCTACCGCATCATGAAGGAAAAGGGCCTGCACGAGGGCACCATTGATCAGCTTAACCGCCTGTTTGCTGACAAGCTCTACGGCGATGACCACAGCACCGATGATCAGGGCCGTGTTCGCCTGGACGACTGGGAACTGCGTGAGGACGTCCAGCAGGCCTGTAAGGACCTGTGGCCTCAGGTCACCACCGACAACCTTTTCGAGATCACCGATTACGCCGGCTACAAACATGAGTTTCTCAAGCTGTTCGGCTTTGAGCGCGACGACGTGGATTATGAGGCAGATGTGAACCCTGTCGCCGAGTTTGATGTCATCAACCTGTAGGGCCATATTTCGGGACGCCAATCAGCGGCCCGCAAATGTTGCTGTCGTTCATCAAGGAGGGTTTTATGAATACCCGAGACAACCAGACCTCAAAAGAACCTGAAGAGGATATTCTGGAACGGCGTAAACCCGAAACGTTTGAAATATCCGAACCCCACCGCCAGCCTGAGGCGCAAAAGTCACCCGGCAAGCTCCCCTGGGCGCTGATAGCGGTGATTGTTGGAGTGATTGCGATACTCGCCGTCTGGTTCTTTTCCGGCGCAAACTGACACACGCGGGACGAGGACAATTGCCGGGTGCCAGCCCGGCTTTTTACATCCTGGGGCCTTGTTTTTTCGCCAAGGAGAGACGCGACTTGCTTCTATCTCAAGGGCATGGCAATACATGAAGGCATGCTATGGAGCCTGCCCCTGAATGGATCAACAACGTGAATGCCCATGCCTGAAAGCGTGACGGAAAGCGCCCAGCCGTTCCACCGACGGCGAGTGGCCTTTGTGCTGTTACCCGGCTTTTCACTGCTGGCACACGCCTGCGCCCTGGAACCCCTGCAGGTGGCCAACCAGCTCAGTGGCCAGCTGCTCTATCAGACCATTACCATCGGTCTCAGTGAGTCGCCTGTGCGCAGTGGTGCCGAGCTGTCGCTCAATACCCAGCATGCCCTGGGCGAGCCGCATGGGCCGCTGGATATGGTGCTGGTATGCGCCCCCGCGCCCTTGCCCTATGCCTTGCCGCCGCGGCTCAACGAATGGTTGCGCGAGCAGCAGGGCCGCAAGGCCTGCCTGGGCGGGTTGGCTGGGGGTACTGAAGTGCTGGCGCGCTGTGGGTTATTGGAAAACTACCGGGCCACCTTGCCCTGGCAGCGCTTTGAGACCTTTCGCCAGGCCTATCCTCAGGTAGCGCTTTCACGGCAACTGTTCGAGATGGATCGCGATCGGGTCACCTGTGGCGGCGGTACGGCAGCCATGGACATGATGCTGACGCTGATCGCCAGCCACCACGGTGCCCGCCTGGCTGAGCAGGTTTCGGAACACTTTGTATGCGATCGGATACGCCTGGCAGATGAGCGCCAGCACGTACCGCTGAAAAACCGTCTGGGCCATGCGCCACAAAGCCTGATTGATGCGGTGACCCTGATGGAAGCCAATATCGAAGAACCGCTATCGACGCTGGAGCTGGCAGAACACCTGGGAATTTCACGGCGTCAGCTGGAGCGCCTGTTCAAGAAATACGTGCAGTCGGTTCCCAGCCGCTATTATCTGGACCTGCGATTGACTGAAGCGCGCAGGCAGCTGCGCGAAAGCGATAGCCCGGTTGGCGATATTGCCCTGAGCACCGGGTTTTCCTCCGGCGCGCACTTTTCCACGGCCTACCGCAATCACTTTGGTCTGACGCCGCGCGAAGAGCGTCTGGTCTAAGCGGGAACAGCGTTTTTGATAATTCGCTGTCCCATCCCTGTAAGCGAAGTACCCTTGCGTCACCGTATACTGGATGTCATTCAATTCGCTATCATCGCATTCATTTATGGTTGCTCGATGCGCTGCCAATCAGTGCTCAGAGATGCAAAGATCGTTATCTAACACCGTGCCAGGATGGATAGGTTGTCCACGGCTCATCGCTTTTCCGGAGGTAGGATTCATGATTACGACCCCGACGCGCCAGGATTTTGATCACTACATGGCCCCCAACTATGCGCCCCAGCAGGTGATTCCGGTGCGCGGTGAGGGCAGTCGCCTGTGGGATCAGCAGGGGCGCGAGTTTATTGATTTTGCCGGAGGCATCGCGGTCAACTCCCTGGGCCACTGTCATCCGGTGTTGGTGAAGGCAATCAAGGAGCAAAGCGAAAAGCTCTGGCACCTCTCCAACGTCTTCACCAATGAGCCGGCGCTCAAACTGGCAGAGGCCCTGGTCAAGCGTACCTTCGCGGACAAGGTCTACCTGTGTTCGTCCGGTGGCGAAGCCAATGAAGCGGCGCTCAAGCTGGCGCGGCGCTATGCGGTGGATCATTTCGGTGAGCACAAAGACAAGATTATTTCCTTTACCCAGTCTTTTCATGGCCGCACCTTCTTTACCGTCAGCGTGGGTGGCCAACCCAAATATTCCCAGGGCTTCGGCCCGGTACCGGGTGGGATTCTGCATGCCACCTTCAACGACCTCGACAGCGTGCGCCAGCTGATGGGCGAGGATACCTGCGCCATCATGGTAGAGCCCATGCAGGGCGAGGGCGGCATTGTCCCGGCGACCCAGGCCTTCCTCCAGGGCCTGCGGGATCTGTGTGATGCAAACGACGCCCTGCTGATCTTTGATGAAGTGCAGACAGGGGTCGGCCGCAGCGGCGAACTCTATGCCTACAAGAATTTTGGCATTACCCCGGACATTCTGACCAGTGCCAAGTCCCTGGGCGGTGGCTTCCCGGTAGGCGCCATGCTGACCACTGAGGTCATTGCCAAATCGCTGGCCATTGGCACCCATGGGTCTACCTATGGCGGTAACGCCCTGGCCTCTGCCGTGGCCCTGGCAGCCGTGGAGTTTATCGACACGCCCGAAGTGCTCGACGGCGTGAAAAAGCGCCATGCGCTGTTTCGCGAGCACCTCGAGGTCATCAATCACAAGTACGGTGTGTTCAAGGAAATTCGCGGCATGGGCATGCTGATGGGCGCGGAAATGTCGCCTGATTATCATGATCGCGCCAAGGACATCCTGCCTCTGGCGATTGAAGAGGGCGTCATGGCGCTGATTGCCGGCCCCAACGTGCTGCGCATGGCGCCATCACTGGTGATCCCGGAAGCAGACATCGAAGAAGGCATGGCTGGCCTTGAGCGCGCCATCAAGCGCCTGGTAGCCAAGGGCTGAGGAGAACGGGATGTTGATCATCCGACCGGTATGTTCCGGCGACCTGGATGCCCTGTTGGCGCTTGCCGAGCAGGCCAGGCCCCGGCTGACCAATCTGCCTGCCAGTCGTGAGCGCCTGGAAGAACGGATTGCCCGTTCAGAGGCTGCCTTCAGTCAGGACGTTGAGTTTCCCGGCGACCAGCACTACACCTTTGTGATTGAAAAGCAGGTTATTGAAAAGCAGGTTGTTGAAAAAAAGAGTAATGAACAAACGCCAGGGATGGCAGCAACAGGCACCCCGGGAGAGGTGCTGGGCACGGCGACCATTCGCGCCCAGGCAGGGGCCGCAGAGGCGTATTACACCTACCGGCAGGAAACCCTGATCCACGCCTCCCAGCAGTTGAACGTGCGCCGAGAAGTGCAGACGCTCTCACTGTCTCATGAAGCCTCGGATGCCACCCTGCTGTGCGCCATGTCGCTGGATCCGCGCTACCAGGGCACCACCGCTGAAAGTCTGCTACGCCGCGCGCGCCTGATGTTCATTGCCCAGTATCCGGAGCGTTTTTCACGCATCCTGGCGGTGGCCTTCCCCGGCTACCTGGATGCCGACCATCAGTCGCCTTTCTGGGAAAGCGTCGGGCGGCACTTTTTTGCCCGTGGCTATCAGGAAATGAACCACATTGCCGGGGTGCGCTCGAAAAGCTTTATTGCCGAGGTAATGCCGCAGTTCCCGCTGTATCTGCCGCTGCTGACGCCCCAGGCAAGGGCCGCGATAGGGCGCGAGCACCCCGCCCACGAGGACGCCCTGGCAGAAATGCTGGCGGAAGGCTTTGTGCGCTCCCGGCATGTGGATATTTTCGACGCCGGGCCGATAGTCAAAGCCGAGCGTGACCGCCTGGAAAGCATTCAACGTGCCGCCTGGCACCCGGTACGTATTCGCCCGGCGCACACCCTGCCGGATGCAGAACCCGCCATGATTGCCAATCAGAAGCTGGGGGAGTTCCGCTGTCTGGTTGCGCGCTATGCACTTTCCCCGACCGACCAGCTGATGCTCTCGCCTGAAGATGCCGAGCATCTCGGCGTGGAGGAAGGGCGCGCCGTGCTGGCGGCACCGCTGTCCCTGGCGGCGGCCGTCGATGCCCACGATGAAGGAGAAATGTAATGCGCATTCGACCCATCGCCCGCGGTGATCTGGATGGGCTACAGGTGCTTGCGCAGCAGGCAGGCGTCGGCTTTACCTCGCTGCCGGATAACCGCGAGTTTCTGGCCAGCAAGATAGAGCTGGCCGTCAATGCCTTTGAACAGCGCACCCCCAGCAATGATCGTCTGTATTTTTTTGTGCTGGAAGATGACGCCAGCGGCGAACTGGCCGGCTGCTGTGCCATTGAAGGTGAGATTGGTCACGAGGTGCCGTTCTACCATTATCGCCTGGGTACTCTCGCGCATTCGTCGGTGCAACTGGACCTGCATCGCACTATCGATACGCTCTTTCTGAGCTCTGACCACACCGGTGATGCCGAAGTCTGTTCGCTGTTCCTGCGTCCGGAGTTTCGCGGTGAGGCCCACCGGCACCTGCGTAACGGCGCCCTGCTCTCCAAGGCGCGTTGGCTGTTCATCGCCCAGTTCCGCGATCAGTTCCCCGGCAAGGTATTGGCGGAAATGCGTGGCATGTTTGATGACAATAACCGCAGCCCCTTCTGGGAAAGCCTGGGCAAGCACTTCTTTCCGATGGACTTTGACGAGGCCGACCGTCTGACAGGCCTGGGCCAGAAGAGCTTTATCGGCGAGCTGATGCCCAAGTTCCCGATCTACACCACCTTCATGTCGGAACAGGCGCGCGCCTGTATTGGTCAGGTGCATCGTGATACCCGCCCGGCGCTGGAAATGCTCAAGAAGGAAGGTCTGCGCTGGGAAGGCTTTATCGATATCTTCGACGGCGGCCCGACGGTGGAAGCCTATATCGACGATGTGCGTGCCGTGCGCCATTCTCACTGTTACAACGTCAAGGTGTCAGCCACGGCGGGCGAGGAAAGTGTCAGCCGCTGGCTGGCCGCGACGACTGATATGCAAGACTTTTCGGCCTGCTGGATCGGCCGGGCACCACAAGATGATGTCATCACCCTCAACGAAGAAGAAGCGCAGCGTCTCGGCGTTGCCAGCGGGGATTGCCTGCGCTTGCTTGAAACCTAGGAGACGGTATGCACACCCCCTCGATGAATCCCCAGCAACAGCAGTTGATCAATGGCGCCTGGGTGACCGGCGAGGCCGCTGAACTGAGCAAGCATGACCCGGTATCCGCGACCCATCTATGGCAAGGGCCCAGTGCCTCAGCGACGCAGGTGGACGCCGCCGTTGCCGCCGCGCATCAGGCGTTTCCCGGTTGGGCGCGCCAACCTTTTGCCGAGCGCCAGGCACTGGTTGAACGTTTTGCCGAGGTGCTGGGAACGCATCGTGAAGCCCTGGCCGTGGCGATTGCCAGCGAAACCGGCAAACCCCTGTGGGAAGCGCGAACAGAAGTGGGCGCCATGATTGGCAAGGTGGCCCTGTCACTCAAGGCCTACCATGAGCGCACCGGCGAGCGCGAGCGGGCAACAGGCAATACCCGGGCGGTGCTTCGCCATCGGCCGCATGGGGTCATGGCGGTGTTCGGGCCCTATAACTTCCCGGGCCACCTGCCCAATGGGCACATGGTGCCTGCGCTGCTGGCGGGCAACTGCGTGGTGTTCAAACCCAGCGAGCAGACCCCGCTCACCGCGGACCTGACCCTGCAGTGCTGGCGAGAGGCCGGCCTGCCGGCCGGGGTAATCAACCTGGTGCAGGGCGGCGTGGCCGTTGGTCAGGCGCTGGCGGCGTCTGCGCATATCGACGGCCTGCTGTTTACCGGCAGCGCCACGGTAGGCAGCCTCCTGCATAAGCAGTTTGCCGGCCAGCTCGACAAGATTCTGGCCCTCGAGCTGGGCGGCAACAACCCTCTGGTGGTCAAGGATGTGCCCGATCAGCGGGCCGCCGTGCTGGCCATACTGCAATCGGCGTTTCTCTCCGGCGGCCAGCGCTGCACCTGCGCCCGACGACTGATCGTGCCGGATGACGAGGTAGGGGATCACCTGATTGATGCCCTGGCCGAGGCCATCGGTGAGCTGCATCTGGCCGGACAGTTCAGCGTTGACCCTGAGCCCTTTTTCTCAGGCCAGGTCAGCGTGGCAGCGGCAGACAGCCTGCTCAAAGCCCAGGAAAGGCTTGAAAACCTCGGCGGCACCATCATCAACCGCATGCTGCGTCTGGAGGAAAATACCAGCCTGGTCAGCCCGGCGCTGATTGATGTCACCGGTCTGAACGTGCCGGATGAAGAACACTTCGGCCCTCTGCTGAAAGTCTATCGCTACCGCGACTGGGAGGAGGCCCTGCGTCTGGCCAACGATACCCGCTATGGCCTGTCAGCAGGCCTGATCGGCGGCGACCAGGCGGACTGGGAGGATTTTCTGCTGCGTATCCGCGCGGGCATCGTCAACTGGAACCGCCAGACCACCGGCGCTTCAGGAGAGGCGCCTTTCGGGGGCGTGGGCGAGAGCGGGAACCACCGGCCAAGTGCCTTTTATGCCGCGGATTACTGCGCCTATCCGGTGGCCTCGATGGAAGCCGACAGCCTGGAAATGCCGGAAAAACTGCCTCCCGGTATCAAGTTATGATCAATACAGTACGTGAAGTCAATTTCGATGGCCTGGTGGGGCTGACCCACAATTATGCCGGGCTGGCCCATGGCAACGTGGCGTCCATGAGCCATGGTGGTCGGGTTTCCAACCCCAGGGAAGGGGCCTTACAGGGCCTGGCCAAGATGAAATCGCTGATGGATGCCGGCTACGCGCAAGGGGTGTTGCCGCCTCAGCAGCGCCCCGACCTTGGTGCCCTGCGGGCGCTGGGGTTCAGCGGCACGGATGGCGAGATTCTCAGGCACGCCGCCAGCGAGGCCCCTCAGCTGCTGCGCGCGGTGTGTTCGGCGTCGAGCATGTGGACGGCCAACGCCGCTACGGTCACGCCCAGCGTGGATGCGCCGGATCGCCGGGTGCATGTTACCCCGGCCAACCTGCAGTCGAGCTTTCATCGCTTTCTGGAGCCGCCCACCACAAGGCGTGTCCTGCAGGCGATTTTCCGCGCCGACGCACACTTTGCCCACCATCCGGCACTGCCCGGCACGCCGGCCTTTTCTGATGAAGGCGCCGCCAATCACACTCGCCTGTGCAGCGACTACGGCGAGCCCGGCGTGCACCTGTTTGTGTATGGCCGCCAGGCCTTTGGCGGCCAGCGGGAACCTCAGCGCTACCCGGCCCGCCAGACCCTGGAAGCCAGCCAGGCCGTCGCCCGCCAGCACGGCTTAAGTGCGGCACAGACGGTGTTTGCCCAGCAGCACCCGGATGCCATCGATGCCGGTGTCTTTCACAATGATGTGATTGCCGTAGGGAACGGCCCGGTGCTGCTGTACCACGAAATGGCCTTTATGGACGAGAAAGGTACTCTGGAGGAACTGCGCGCCAAGCTGTCCACGCCGCTGATCCCGGTACGGGTGCCGTTAGCGGCGGTGAGCCTGGAGGATGCGGTCGCCTCCTACCTGTTCAACTCCCAGCTGCTATCCAACCCGGATGGCAGCATGACCCTGGTGGTGCCCGGTGAATGCCAGGAGCGCGAAGCGGTATGGCGGACCCTTCAGGATTTCATCCTGGCCGGCAACAACCCGATTGGCGAAGTGATCGTCAAGGACGTCAAACAGAGCATGCGCAACGGCGGCGGCCCCGCCTGCCTGCGCCTGCGCGTGGCGCTGTCAGAAACCGAGCAGGCAGCCCTGTCAGGGCGGGTTCTGCTCAACGATGAGCTTTACGCGGATCTGACCGCCTGGGTCAGCCGCCACTACCGAGACCGCCTGGCGGCGGATGACCTGGCCGACCCGCAGCTGGCGAACGAATCGTTAACCGCCCTGGATGAGCTGACGAAACTGCTGAAAATTGGTGCTGTTTATCCGTTTCAGTTGGGGTGAAAGTAACGGGTTAAACAGCTAAAACGCCAAGGTGCTTTCCTTGGCGTTAATCGTATAGTGGCGTGCCGATACAACGCTCGAAAATTAATTCTAAAGGTCGGTAATCGCAGTAATAGCCAACAAGGTTGGCTTTTACCCTGATATAAGGCCTGCTTTTTCAAGTTGAGTGAAGTAGCTGTGTTCCGCCAGCTTGGTGAATAGTTTTTCAGCTTCTGGAACGATACGGTTAACGTTATAAAACCGTGTATTACCTTTAGCAATATCAATTGTTCTTACTTCTCCAGCCCAGTCATAAAGGTCATGAAATAGCTGATGATGAAGACGTTTAAGATATGTGAAATCGTAGGGTGGTGGCGAGAATTCAATACGGTCAGCATTTATGAGTGATAGATCGCGCTCAGCCTCCTCAAGCGCTTGAGTGTCAAAAATCTCCAGTTTATTACGCAGTACGTCGGTATCCTTGTAACAGTAGGGATCCTGCCCAGTTCCATATTTATCCATCAGCGTACTTTATGCTTTTGATATTTCGCCAGTACGTCGGCTTTGTTGGCCTTTGGTGCTTTAGAATCAACAGTGATTCCTTCCAGCGCCATACTCGCTTGATAATTAGAGCGGCGTACTGCAGCGTAATAGCGACGCTTTGTTTCCAGAGAAACGTTTTTCATACTGCCTCCTGAACACTTTGGGGGCTTGTTGAAGCTTCATCACAGTTCGCGGTGAAGCGTCTAAAAAGGTCTAATCTAGCAGGCTGTCGGGTTTTCAATATTAGGGGGTAACACCCCATTGTACCGCCATCACTGGAACGCCGCCATGATCCGCTTTATTCCCGTTGACCGCCAGACCGGCTATCTCTTGCCGCCCTCCGTGGACGAGTGGCTGCCCGACGACCAATCTGGCACGTTTCGTCGTGGAGGTGGTATCTGCGCGGGGCCAGCGCCTTGAACCAGGGAGACCTGAGCGGCTTTGCCAAGGCTGTCTGTCAGCGCCTGACATCCCGTGAAGACAGCTTTGTGCATGTGGTGACCCCCCTGGCATTTGCTTACGCGGATTGCGCCACCCAGGATTACCGGGTCTTTATCGAACACTTTCTGGCCACCGACACGCCCTGAGTGCTGAACCTGAGTACTGAATTCGCTACAAGGCTGAACGTGGCTGGCCCGGCTGTGCTAGGCTTGCGGCCGCTATTTTTTTGAGGAGAGCAGGCGTGTCGCAAGTCGTTTATTGGCTGGATATGGCCGGAGTAGTGGTGTTTGCGCTATCTGGCGTGGTACT
Organism: Halomonas sp. BLK-85; assembly: GCF_044792155.1. NCBI lineage: Bacteria > Pseudomonadati > Pseudomonadota > Gammaproteobacteria > Oceanospirillales > Halomonadaceae > Halomonas > Halomonas sp. BLK-85. Next base: position 2,239,286 of record NZ_CP087731.1, on the reverse strand, counting down.
GGCGTGTCGCCATCGCATGGACCCTTTCGGGATGCTGGTGCTGGCCGCGGTGACCGGCATTGGCGGCGGCACCCTGCGCGATCTGGTGCTGGGGGTCAGGCCGGTCTTCTGGGTGAGCGACCCGACCTACCTGTGGGTGATCTTCGCCACCGTGGGCCTTGCCATGTTGGGCTTTCACTATATTCACCGCCTGTCGCGGGGCTTTTTGCCCGTGGCGGATGCCTTTGGCCTGGCCCTGTTCAGCGTGATTGGTGCCCACAAGGCGCTGCTGCTGGGTAGCCCTGGGGTGGTGGCGGTGCTGATGGGCATGATGACCGGCGTGGCCGGCGGGATGATTCGCGATGTATTGGCCCAGCGGGTGCCCATGGTGCTGCGCGAAGAAATCTATGCCACCGCGGCAATGGCCGGCGGCTCTGTGTATGTGGTCCTGCATACAATGGGCGTCACCCCGGCGGTGACCATTCCGGCGGCCCTGTTCACGACCCTGGGGCTACGCCTGGCCGCCATCCATTGGCACCTCTCCCTGCCGGTGTTTGCCTGGGTGACGCTGCCGCCCAAAAACGCCCCCAAAAACACACCCAAAAAGGCAGACAATGCCCCCCTGACCACGCCTGAAAAAGCCCGGGAACGAGTGCGGATGATTCGTCGTCAGCGCGACAGGGACTGAGCGGCCTGGCGGGTTTGACGCCACTGCTCAAACCAGCGCCGCGGCTGTAACACCTTGAGCGTCGGCTCGCGGTCGATCAGTTCTATCCCCAACCCCAGCTGGCCCAGCTGGGCATAGAGAGCGCCGTTGGCCGTACGGTCGGCCAGGGTCAGTTCGGCAAGCAGGGTCAGCGGCCCACCGCTCAGGGCCAGCCCGCTCAAGGCCAGCTGCTGCCTGGCCAGCGATAGATGCGTGCGCCCTTGAATGTCGCGCACACTAAGCAGCCGCCCCAGCCAGTCGCTGTCTCTGGCGCGGGCCAGAAACAGGCGTGCCAGCAGGCCACTATCACGCAGCGACAGGTTTACATCCGCTTCAAGGGTAAGCGGGGTCTGCCAGACCAGGGTCGCGTCCTCCAGGCCGAGCTCTGCCCACCAGCCAGCATCCTGATGCCCTTCATCGCTGAGACGGCGCACGTTGTCCAGGCGCAATGAGGAGTTATCAGCGCTAAAGCGCATCTGTTCAAGCTCGCCCTCGGTCAGCTGGAAATCCAGCGCCAGATCGCCTTTCAGGCGCTGATCAAGCAGGGTCAGTTCAGCGCCAAAGGCGCGCAGGGTCACCGCACCCGAGCCCTCCAGGCCTTTCAGCACCAGCTCACTGCTCAGGCTGGCTTCGCCGCCGTGCAGGGCGATGCCGGTGCCAGCGGGCAGGTAGCCGTTGTAACGGCTCAGGTCCGGCACGCTGACAACCGGCAGGCTGATACGCGTCGTGGCATGCCGTGGGTCCTGGCTGTCCATCAATCGGGAAACCGCCTGTGTGGTGGTGGTCAGGGCCAGGTGGCGCCCTTCCAGATAGGCGCGTGCATCGTCCTGGCGCTTGAGTCTGAAGCGGGGAATGCCCAGGGTCAGCTGGGCCTCTTCTGGGCCGGTAAGCTGGGCGGTGAGCTCACCCCGCCCGTTGGCCTGGTAGTCCAGAAAGCGCACTTCCAGCGGGGAGGCATCCACGCGCAGGCGGCTGGGTGCTGTCAGGCGGTCATCGGCAAACTGGCCTTCCGCCACCAGTTGGCCACCCCCGCTGAGCGAGAGCCCATGGGCGTCGGGCAGAAAGGTGTTCAGAAAGCCTAGCTGCTGCACGCTGCCCTCCAGCACAAAGTGCCCGCTGGGTGGCCCCTGTGTCTGGTAGAACCGTCCTTCGCGCAGCACCAGCTGGCTTTCCAGCGATGGTTGTCGGGCATCGCTGGCCAACTGCCAACCCAGGCGGGTGCCGCCGATATCCAGACGGCTGCCATCCAGTTGGGCATCATTGACCTCCAGATCCAACTGCATCTGGCTGGTCATGCGGTGGGTCCGGGTGGCGCTTTGCCAGTCCGTCACCCAGGCAGCACCGCTGAGCCTGGCTGAACCCTCCAGACGCCGGGGCGTCAGGGTGAAGTTGCCCTGGCTGTGCGCCTCGCCGCTGATCAGGGTAATGGGCGCGGGAGAGGGCAGATAGGGGGCGAGGTAGGCTTGCAGGGCAGCAATATCCGGCAGGCGAGCCTCGGCAAAGCCTAATCTGGCGATGGCATCCTCGCGGGCGCGTTCCGGGTCGATGGGGCTATCAAGATCAAACGTTAGCTCAGCGCCTTGCAGCAGGGGGCGCCCCCGGTGGTTCAAACCGGCGTCACTGAGCATCAAACGTGCGTTCAAGGTCTCGGCATCACCCAGTTGAGCGGTCAGGCGCCCTCGGCCACGGGTGGTGACATCCAGTGCGGTCGCCTCCAGGGCATTGGCGGTGACCTCAAGCTGGGCTGATTGCAGTCGATCCGCAGAAAACTGCCCGCTGGCGCTGATCCGGCCATTGCCGGACAGGGTCAGGACGTCATCGTCCAACAGCGTTTCAAGCGCTTCGTTTATCGGCCGTTCCAGCATGTCCAGCCGGGTGACCTGCCCGTTGAAGGACAGCTGCGCCTGCTCAGGCACAGCAAACCGGTCGATACGGGTGTTATCCGCCGTGGTCGCAAAGCTCAATGTGGCACTGTCCACATAGGGACTGGAAAGCGGAGTACCCGACGAGTGCCCACCCTTGGGTCGCTCATGGATGCTGACGCCCTCAAGGGCGGCTTCGAGAGTCAACGTATCGCTATCAGCTGCCGTCAGGGTAATGATGCCGTCGCCACGGGCCTGATGGCTGGGCGGCTGAGCGCTGGGGACAATCCAGCGGGAAGCGTCCTGACGCAAGGCGGCCTCGTCAACACGCACGCCCAGGGCTGGCGCGGCAAGGGTCAGCTGGCTGTCTTCCTGCAAGAGGCCGTTAACAATGTTCAACCGCGCGTCAAGCTCACCGCGGCCATCTACCGTCAGCCAGGGCAGTGGTGCCAGGTAGGGCATGAAGACATCCCAGGCATCGGCGCGGGCGCCGAGTTGAACAGTGGCGGACAGCGCCGCGGCCAGCTCCGGGTTGAGTGCCCCCTGGTCTGTGGTCAGGGTGATGGCCGCCAGTTGGGCGCTGGCGTCAATCACGATATCCCGGGCCATGACGGCACTGTCCTGATGGCGTATGATTTTTGCGTTTTCAAGCTGTAAGCGGGCCTGGGGGATGGCCAGGGTGTCACCATTCAGGGTCGTCTCCCGCAGGCTGAAACGGCCATCGCCCTGAATCGCCAGGTCCCCGATGCTCAGGCGCCGGATGCCGTCGGCGTCCAATGCGACAACTTTCAGCTCACCGCGCAGCAGGCCGGTCAGCGACAGGGTGAGGCTGGCACGTTCCGCCTGGATCTGCAGGTCCAATGCCTCTTCCGTGCGAGTGATGACCAGCCCTTCCACTTCCCAGCGGCCGGGGTGGCGGCTGTGGCCCTGTTCCCATTGGATCTCAATGCCCTCCAGCCGAGAAAGCCGCTCTGGCAGCCACTGGCTATTGAGCAGCCAGTAGGTGCCGGCCAGCCACAGCGCCACCAGGCCAAGGGTGGCCGCCGCCGTGAAGGTCAGCCAGCGATGCCAGCGGCGCCCGGGCTTGTCAGCGACCGGCGCAGGGGTGGTGGTCGGCGTGTTTTCAGGTGTATCCGTTGTCAAACGTAAACCTCATGATGACCCTTGCCACTGTGAGTGACTCCAGTTTGCCACGCTTTTATGGCATGATGCGCGGCAGCAATCAGACTGTTATGATTTTTCCTCCACTATTTAACGATAACGCTAGGCAGGCAGCGACCACCATGTTCGAGGATTTTTACACGCAGGACGGTGATCAGGTGGTGATCTCCGCGATACAAGCCAGCCGCTTCGCCAAAGGCGTTGCCGGTGACTACAACCCGATTCATAACCCGGATGCGCGGCGCTTCTGCGTGCCGGGCGACCTGCTGTTTGCTCTGGTGCTTGAGCGCTTTGGCCTCTGGCAGCAGATGGAATTCCGTTTCACCAACATGGTGGGCGCGGATACCCCGTTGCGCTTTCATGAAACGGATGACGGTGTTGTGCAGGTGTGTGATGACCAGGGTAAATGTTACCTGACCGCCACGCGCAGTGGCGAGGTCACCCATGATGCGGCCGCCATAGACGCCTTTACGCGTTGCTATGTCGCGTTTTCGGGCAAGAACTTCCCGCACTATCTGAAGCCGCTGATGGAAACCCAGGGTGTCATGTTCAATCCCAAGCGCCCGCTGGTGATCTACGACAGCATGGGCTTCAGGCTGGAACGCCTGGATACCCGGGCGCCCGGGCTTGAGCTGGCCGATTCATCGCTGTCGGTGCACGGCAAGCGTGCCGATGCCCGGCTGGAATTTTCGATCCAGTCTGGCGGGCAAGCCGTGGGGGTGGGCTCCAAAAAGCTGGTGGTGAGCGGGCTGTGCGACTACGACCCTGCGCAGATGGACGCTATCGTCGCCGAGTTCTATCGCCTCAAGGCCGCCTATGAAGAACCTGCTGACGTCTAGGGTCTGTCAACAGGACCTAGACCACCAGGGTCACCGGGCAGGAGGCCCGGGACATGACCTGTTGGCTGATGCTGCCCATCAGGGTCGCCTGCCAGGGCCCCAGGCCGCGTCGGCCCATGATGATCACCGGCGGCTCGGAGGATGCCTCGGCCTGTTCGACAATCGCCTGGGCGTATTGGCTTGATGTGAGCGCCCGCTGAGCCAGGCCGCTGGGCACATGACCCAGGGCTTCACGGGTGAGCGCGAAGACCCGTTCGGTCTCCTGATCGGCAAGTGCCTGGGTTTTCTGGTTGCCAGCCGGCTGGCAAAACAGCACATCAACGGCCAGCGCCGCACTGCGGGCCAACTGGCCGGCAACACGCGCCGCGTTAAGGCTGTGGCGAGAACCATCGGTGGGCAGCAGAATCCGCTCGATCCGCTCAAGCGCCTGGCTGTTTTCATGCAGTACTGTGACCGGGTTATGCGTGCTATGCACTACCGCGTTGGTAACGCTGGCGCGCACCAGTTTACCCAGTTCCCCCAGGCGTCTGCCGCCCATTACCAGCATGGCATCGGGGCGGGACCGGGCATGGGCAACGATCGCGCGATCCGGGTGGGGAACATAGCTGCCTTCATGCAGGACAATATCGTCAACCCTGAGCTCGCTGGTATAGGGTAATTCAGCCAGTATCCTGTGGGCATCTGCCAGAGCGGCTGCGGCCTTGCTGTCAAACTGTTCCAGCGCGCGATCGCCAGTCGGCTTGCGGTTGGCAGGCAGATCGCTGAGCTCTGCCGGATGCAGAGGCAGTACATGCAACAGTTCCAGCCGCGCACCCAGCAGGTGTGCCAGCAAGGCGCCATGTACCACACCGGCGCGCGAGGCGGGCGAGCGGTCAACCGGCACGATGACGACGGCAATAGGGTTGCTCATGACTCTCTACTCCTGCGCGATGGCCTCTGCTCAGTCAGGTTGTCAGCATAGGCCGAGTGGTCAGTCAGGTGCAATATTCACAGCGTGTCCGCCAGCTTGCTGGTTGGCCCTGATGGGTGCCATTGCGTGTCTGGCTGGGGTATTCTCTGTTGTTATGCAAGGTGTTTCCATGACAACAACCCCACTGGCGCCATGACAACCAGACTCACCGCCGGATTTTTCAAAGGATACTCAAGATGCGACTGAAAACGCTCACCCTCGCGGTTACCGCCACGGCCCTGGCCACAGCATCCGTAACGGCCAGCGCCCGGGATTTTCGGCTTGGCCTGATCACACCGGCGCAACACATGTGGTCAACGGAAGCGGTGGCCTTTGCCGAGACCCTCAACGAGCGCTCAGACGGTGAACACAGCGTCAGCGTTTTTCCTGCCCAGCAGCTGGGTAATGAAGCCCAGATGGTACAGCAGCTGCAAACCGGTGCCCTGGATATGGCGTTTCTGACCATTGCAGAGATTTCCAACCGTATCCCGGATTTCGGCGCCCTGTACGCCCCGTATCTGGTGGATGATGTCAACCATGCGGCGGATCTGTTACGTTCCGATGCCGCTGCCGAACTGCTCGATCTGATGCCGCAACAGGTGGGCCTGGTGGGTGTTGGCTATGGCATGGTAGGCATGCGCCAGGTGCTCAGCCGGGACCCGATCACCTCGGTGGACGACATGGATGGCCAGCGCCTGCGGATTACCCCCTTTGAGCCCATCCGCGATTTCTATACCGCCACGGGCGCCGCTCCCGAGCCCATGCCGCTGCTGGAGGTCTACGATGCCCTGGCCAACGGCCAGGTGGACGCCATCGACATGGACTTTGATTCCATCCTGATTCTGAAATTCTATGAGCAGGCCGAGAACCTGCTGATCTCCAACCATATGATGTTCCCCATGGTGGGCGTGGTATCCGGCCGCGTATGGCGCGAGCTTTCCGCAGAAGACCGCGAGCTGATTGACACCACCATGGCTGAGCACCTTGAAAACGTGCTGGCCGGCTTTGAAGCCGTGGACGCCGAGCAGGAAGAGACCATCCGCGAACTGGATATCAATATCGTCGAAGCGGACGCCGAATTCTTTTCCGAGGCCATTGCCGAGTGGGAGAGCATCTGGGCACCCAAGGCGCCGATGCTGGAAACCCTGCGTGCCGAGGCAGACCGCCTGCGAGAGGACTGATGCTGCAACGCCTATCTGCTGCTATCGCCCACGCTGAAGAGATTATCGCCGCGCTGCTTGCCGCGGCGGTGACCTGTCTGATCCTGGCGAACGTGGCCATGCGCGCCCTGGGCAGCCCGCTGTACTTTGTCAGCGAGTTGGCAATCTACGCCATGATCTGGATGACCCTGCTGATTGCCAGCGCTATCCTCAAGCGCCGCCAGGGGGTAGCGGTTACCCTGTTAAGCGATCTTCTGCCACTGTCCGGGCGGCGCATCATAGGCCTTTGGGTTGACCTGAGCGTGGCGTTTTTCGGCCTGGCCATGGTGTGGCTGTGCTGGCAGTGGTTTCAGCCGCTGGCGCTTTGGCAGGCGGGATTTGATGTGGGCGCCTTTCAAGGCGAGACCTTCAACTTCATCTATGCCGAAAACACCTCCACCTTGGGCGTGAAGAAGGTCTGGTTCTGGCTGATTCTGCCCTGGTTTGCCGTCTCGCTCAGCCTGCACGGGGTAACCAACCTGATCGACACCTTGACCCACTGGCGCGACCCGGCAAAGCGCAGGGCTACGGAGACGTTGTCATGACCGTTGTGGTGTTCTTCCTGCTGCTGTTTACCGCCGTACCGATTGCACTGGTGCTGGCCCTGACTGCCATGTGGTATATCCAGGCCTCAGGCAACACCGTGCTGTTCGCGTCTTACCCCCAGCAGCTGTTCAGTGCGATTGAAAGCTATGGCCTGCTGGCGATTCCGCTGTTCATGCTGGCCGGCGAACTGATGAATGAAGGCGGCTTGACCCGCCGCCTGATTGCTCTGGCGCGGATTTTTGTCGGCGGGTTTCGCGGCGGGCTGGCCTATATCAATCTGGTTGCCAACATGATGATGGCCGCCATCATTGGTTCTGCTGCGTCGCAGATCGCCATCATGTCCCGGGCCATGGTGCCCGCCATGCAGCAGGAGGGTTATCCCAGGCCCTACAGTGCCGCCATTACCGCTGCCGGAGGGCTGCTGTCACCCATCATCCCGCCCTCGATGCTGTTTGTGCTGTTTGGCGTGATGGCCCAGGTGCCAATTGCGGAGATGTTTCTGGCCGGCGTGCTGCCGGGGCTGGTGCTGGGGTTTACCTTTTTTATCGTGATTGCCGTGGTGGGGCTGGTGCAGCAGTACCCGAAAGGCGAGTGGCCAAGCCGGCGCCAGGCGCTGCATGATTTTTTATGGGGGCTGCCAGCGCTGTTGATTCCGGTGATCATCATCGGCGGCATTCTATGGGGGGTTGCTACCCCCACCGAGTCCGCGGCCCTGGCATCGCTGGTCGCCCTGCTGATAGGCCGCTTCGTTTACCGCGATCTTAAACTCACACTGCTGCCTGAGGTGCTGCGACGCACGGCCATTAATGCCGGCCTGGTGATCATGCTGATCGCCGCTGCCGGGGTATTCGGCTGGGTCGTGATCTATGAGCAGCTGCCGCAGATGGCCGCGAGCTGGATCGCCGCCCTGACCACCGACCCCTTTATATTTCTGCTACTGATGATAGGCGTGCTGCTGTTGGTCGGGATGGTCATCGATGGGATTGCGGCCCTGATCCTGGTGGTACCTATCCTGCTGCCGATTGCCCAGAACCAGTTTGATATCAGCGCCTATCAGTTTGGCGTTGTGGTATGCCTGACGCTGGTGATGGGGCTTCTGACACCCCCGGTGGGCGCAGGCCTTTACGTTGCCTCCTCGATGACCGGCGTACCGCCCATGCGCATCTTTCGATCGCTGCTGCCATTCCTTTTGGCCACTCTGGTCACCCTGATACTGCTTGCCTGGCAACCCTGGTTGACCGAAGGGCTGATTGGGCGCTAAGGCCTGGGAACCTGTCTGACGCATCGCTAAGCGATTTCATAGGAGAGGCGATTAACCACTCGGTCATAATGTGACCATGGCTTGCGTTCGTGACACGACCTGACTAACGCGCCTGGGGTATCGCAGTAAGATACAAAAAATCAATAGGTTACAGAGGTCAGGAAAAAGTTAAAAAAATTTCTATACTTTGATTGTCAGCCTGCTGCTTTTCAGTATAATTTTAATTAACAGGCTATATTGTATGTCATAATCATATAAATTTTCTGTAACTGATACTTACGTTTACTCACACAAACTTATATATCAGAAGGTGGTATATAAAAATGCTCGCACTATCTCTCTGCATAAAAAAATGCCCCTTTAAGACCTGCTAATTTGCTGGGGGTCATGGGCCATGGCGTTTTTATCAGAATGGTAAAATGTCTACAATATACCAATAATTATTTCGTATTGGCTTGTTCTTAAAGATACGTGTTATATATAGGCACGATTGTTAATAAATAGCGTTACTAAAAGAAGGACCAGTGTCATCTCTACAACAGTTAAACGGAAATAAAGACCATGCGTGTAGCCATCGTTGAAGATGATCCAATTGCCCTCAGGCTTGCCAGCAGCGCTCTTGTCAAAGGTTTCAGTAAACGTGGTTTGACAGCCGACATAACTGCTTTTCAGACGGGGGCGGATTTTATTGGCAAGGCCAGTCAAGAGACGTTTGATGTGGTAGTGCTGGACTGGAACCTGCCAGACAAAACCGGCATCGAGTTGCTCAACTGGATGGAAGAATTTCTCGACTCGCTACCGTCGATTATCATGCTGACGCAACGTGATGAAGAAAAGGATATTGTTAAAGCACTGGATGCAGGTGCTGATGACTTCATTAGTAAACCCTTCCGCCCGGCAGAGTTGACCGCACGCACTTTTTCAGCTTTTCGGCGTCAGTCTTTCAGTTCCCTGCGCGATGCCCAGGAAAAGGATCTCGATTTTGGCAGCATCGTACTCGATGAAAAGAATGAGCTTGCCTACGTTCTAGGAGTGCCTGTGGCACTTACTCGCCAGGAAATCAGGTTGGCGTACGTGCTGCTTAGCCGCTCTGGCAGTATTCTTTCGCGTTCCTATCTGTACGAATATGTGTGGGGGATGACGCAAACAGACAAAACGCGCACGCTGGATGTGCATATTCACCGGATACGTAAAAAACTCAGCCTGAACGGTGAGCACGAATGGTACATGGAATCCGTTTACGGCCATGGCTATCGGCTCGAACGCACCGGGCCGAAATTGTATTCGACAAGCCCGTCAGCGTAGATATCTTTTCAAAGCACTCACGAGACTCTCGGCTGTCCGGATTGATAACTATCGGTTCGGCAGCATATTTCTGCCTGAGCGAGTAAAATAATCATCCTGGCTGTTATAGCGTCTTCTTTTCTGTCAGCGCTCTATATATCAGTATTTGTTAAATTAATTATTTATAATATTCGCGGTAATATGTTCTTGATACATTGCTTCCTTGTGTGAACCAGAAGAGGCCATCCCGCTAGATGTTATCTTTTTTCAAAACAGTACCGTTTGAACCGGGTGGGAATTTTATAAATATTGCGAGTGACGACGACTGTGCAGTTTGTTACGTGAAGCTGAGAAAACTGATTTGACTTTGGCAATATTCGCCTGGATGAGACAAACGAGGTTGCTTACGTTAACGGCCAACCAGTCGCCTTGACGCGTCAAGAACGCAAGTTGGCGTATGTAGTGCTCAGTCGTTCAGGCACTGTATTGTCGCGCTCCTGTCTTTACGAGTATGTCTGGGGGTTGAGCCAGGTAACCAATACTCGCACCCTCGATGTCCATATACATCGTATACGTAAGAAACTGGGTATGAGCGGAGAATCTCACTGGATTCTGGAGTCCGTTTATGGCCATGGATATCGGCTGTATCGCGCTAAAAAGAGATACGGTTCGCTGTGACCAAGCCTTTTATATCGACCGCCTTCCCCAAATCTTGACGCTTACGTTAACTTCCTGCTATACCATGAATCCTGTTACCACTATCCTGTTTCCTGTGGCGCGCCGGCAGGGGCGCCCGATAAATACAAGAGCGCCGCCCCTCAAGGAGCGCGCCAGCCAACTGGAGAGATGCAATGCCGATTCGCGAAATCCCCATGTTTATTGATGGCCAGCCAGTACAATCACAAAGTCAGGACTGGCGTGACGTCGTCAACCCGGCCACCCAGGAAGTGGTGGCCCGGGTGCCTTTCTGTAGTGCGGAAGAGGTGGAGCGTGCGGTGGCCAGCGCTAAGGAAGCCTTCCAGACATGGCGCAAGGTACCGTTGGGCAAGCGCATGCGCATCATGCTCAAGCTGCAGGCGCTGATTCGTGACAACACCGCTGAGCTGGCAGCATTGATCACCGAGGAACATGGCAAGACCCTGCCGGATGCCGAAGGTGAAGTGGGCCGTGGCCTGGAAGTGGTCGAGCACGCCTGCTCGATAACCTCCTTGCAGCTGGGCGAGCTGGCCGAGAACGCCGCCAGCGAAGTGGATGTCTACACCATGCACCAGCCGCTGGGCGTCGGCGCCGGCATTACCGCCTTCAACTTCCCGATCATGCTGCCGTGCTTCATGTTCCCGCTGGCGATTGCTACCGGCAATACCTTTGTGCTCAAGCCCTCCGAGCAGGACCCGACTTCCACCATGCGCCTGGTCGAACTGGCCCACGAAGCCGGTATTCCGGCCGGTGTCCTGAACGTGGTGCACGGCGGGCCGGACGTGGCCAACCAGATTGCCGATCACCCGGATATCAAGGCGCTGTCGTTTATCGGTTCCAGCCACGTGGGCGCGCTGCTCTACAACCGCTCCGCCGTCGCGGGCAAGCGCATGCAAGCCATGCTGGGCGCCAAGAACCACTGTGTGGTGATGCCGGATGCCAACCGCAGCCAGGCGATCAATAACCTCCTGGGCTCGGCCTTTGGGGCAGCCGGCCAGCGCTGCATGGCCAATTCCGTGGTGGTGCTGGTGGGCGAGGCGCGGGAATGGCTCGGTGATATTGTTGCCGGTGCCAAGGGCATGAAGATAGGGCCGGGTACCCAGCGCGACGCCGATCTCGGGCCCCTGGTATCGCCCCAGGCCAAGGAGCGCGTCGAGCGCCTGATTAGCGCGGGTGAACAGGAAGGCGCAAGTCTGCTGGTCGATGGCCGCGGCTGCACGGTGGAAGGTTACCCGGACGGCAACTTTGTCGGCCCGACCCTGTTTGCCGATGTCACCGCTGATATGGCCATCTACCGCGAAGAAATCTTTGGCCCGGTGCTGTGTGTGGTATCCGTTGAAACCCTGGATGACGCCATTGCCTTCATCAATGCCAACCCCAACGGTAACGGCACCTCCATTTTCACCAATTCCGGCTGGGTTGCCCGCCGCTTCGAGACCGATATCGATGTTGGCCAGATCGGCATCAACGTGCCCATCCCGGTGCCGGTCGCCTATTTCAGCTTCACCGGCTCACGCGGTTCCAAGCTGGGTGATCTGGGGCCCAACGGCAAGCAGGCCATTGCTTTCTGGACACAAACCAAGACGGTCACCGCCCGCTGGTTTGAGCCGGAAAACGTCTCCAGCGGCATCAACAGCACCATCTCGCTAAGCTGACCGGCCAAGCACTAGCCTAGAGCCCGACTGCAACACAACGCCCCGCCTCGACGGGGCGTTATGCTGTCAAATCACCTGTAACAACAACAAGGAGCTACCATGAACAGCTCACTCAGCCGTTTTGGCGTGCCGGAAGCGCTCACCGATCTGCCCGCCGATATTCGCGACACCATCCTCGCTGTGCAGGAAAAAGCCGGTTTCGTGCCTAACGTATTTCTGATGCTGGCCCATCGGCCGGACGAGTTCCGCGCCTTTTTTGCCTACCACGATGCGCTGATGGAGCGGGAAGCCGATACCCTGACCAAGGCCGAAAAGGAAATGATCGTGGTGGCTACCAGTGCCCGCAATCGCTGCCTTTACTGCGTGGTGGCCCACGGCGCCCTGGTACGTATCTACAGTAAGGACCCGCTGCTGGCCGACCAGGTGGCCATCAACCATCGCACCGCGCCGATCAGCGAGCGCCATCGGGTGATGCTGGATTTTGCCCTGCACTGCGGGCTGGACGTAGGCGAGCTGACCGACGACTGGGAAGCGCGGCTGGCGGCGGTCGGCTTCACCCGTGACGATATCTGGGATATTGGCGCCATCACCGCCTTTTTTGGCTTATCCAACCGTCTGGTCACCCTGACCGGTACGCCGCCGAATCCGGAGTTCTACATGCTGGGTCGGGTGCCGCGAGATAACTCCTGACGCTTTACTCTGGCCCATCAATCCGCAACAATAATTAAGACAACTTACATTCACTGTCGCCAGGGGAGCCATCCGGCTGAGAAGGCAAGCGTTCGTTCGCGCTGCAGACCCTGGAACCTGATCCGGTTAATACCGGCGGAGGAAGTGCGACATGCCATACCTGACCGCCGCTGCGCTTGGCGCGGCACTTTTCTGCTTTGCATTTCTGGGCCTGCGGGCACGTCGGGCCAACAGCCTGAACGGTGCCAATGCCGTGGATGACTATCTGTCGGCGCGCAACTCGCAATCCTCACTGACCATCGGCCTGTCCTTTCTGGCTTCCGGCATGGGCGCCTGGATTCTGTTTGCACCCCCCGAGATTGGCGCCTTTGTCGGCCCGGTGGCCCTGGCCGGCTACGCCATTGGCTCGGCGCTGCCGTTTATTGTGCTGGGCCTCTACGGCCCGAAAATCCGCCGCGCCTTGCCCCAGGGGCGCAGCATTGCCGAGTTTGCCGAGGCTTGCTACGGCCGTGGCGTGCGTCACTGGGTGTCGCTGGTCTCGGTGGCCTATATGGCCTGTTTTCTGGCCGCCGAGCTCACCGCCATCGGCGCGATTACCGCGCTGCTCTCGGATGTGCCGCCGGCGCTGGTGGTGATGGGTGTAGCGCTGACCACACTGCTCTACACCGCCGTGGGTGGCCTGCGCGCCAGCCTGGCCACCGACCGCTGGCAGGCCTGGCTGCTGATGGCCCTGCTGGTGATTGTCGGCGGCGTGGCGTTAACGGCCCTGCCGGCGCTGCCCAGTGAAGTAGCCATGCCCTCGGCGCCACTGGGCAGTGCGCTAAGCGTGGCCTTGACCTTGGTGATTGCGGTGACTGCCGCCAATCTTTTCCATCAGGGCTATTGGCAGCGAGTGTGGGCGGCAGAAGATAACCACAGCCTGGCGCGGGGCGCCTGGCTGGGCGGCGGTGCCACTGTGGTCGTGGTAATGGTGATTGGTGGCCTGGGCATTATTGCCGCCATGAGCGGGGTGGCCCTCGGCGAACCGCCGATTCCGTTCTTCGCGCTGCTTTCCGAAGCCCCCGCCTGGCTGGCGCTACCGGCGCTGGTCCTGGCGGTCACTCTGGTGGCCTCCAGCGTGGATACCCTGCAAAACGCCATTGCCTCGCTGGCCAGCGAACAGTTCTCTACCCGGGGCGGCTCGCTGCCCCTGGCCCGCTGGGCCACGGTGGCCCTGATGGTGCCGGTGGTGATCCTGGCACTGCAGGGCGTTTCGGTACTGCGGCTGTTCCTGATCGCCGACCTGCTGTGCGCTGCCATCGTGGTGCCGGTATTGCTTGGCCTGTGGCAGCGGATGACGCCGTTTGCGGCCATTGCCGGCGGGCTTGCTGGCATGCTCGGCGCCATCCTGCCCGGCTGGGTGATGCAGGGCAGCTTCAGTGCTGGGCTGCTGGCGGCCAGCTTTCCCAACAGTATTCCTACCCTGGCGCCGTTTGCCGGGGCACTGCTGGCCTCCACGCTGGTCAGCGTAGGGTGGGCGCTTAGCGCTCGCCCGAGGGTAACGGCCTGACGGTCTCGGGGTGAGCAGCCTGGCCCAGGTCATGCAGCCGCAGTGCCAGCAGTGCCAGGCCCACACCCATCAATATAACCAGACCCGCCAGCAGCAGCGGGAAGGCCCCCGCACCCAGCCAGTCAAGCAAGGGGCCGGTCAGTGAGGGCACCACCAGGGCGCCGCTGCCGGCGGCGGTAAAAATCGCCCCCGTGGTGCGCCCGCGCATTTCCATGACCTGGTTACTCAGCGCATACAGGGTCGGGAAGAAGGCTGACGCCGCCAGCCCGAACAGCAGGGCGCCAACCGTCAGCGGCACCCACAGCGCATGCAGCGCCCAGGCGGTCACCAGCCCAAGTGCCGTACAGCCGCAGAGTATCCACCAGGGCGAGACCGCCCGCAGTAAAGGAATGGCCAGCAGCCGCCCGGCAGACAGGGTCAGCCAGAACAGGGTGGCCAGAATGGCGGCGTCCTTGGCGGCCATCCCCACCAGCACCCCATAGGAGGTCACCCAGCCGGCAAAGGTGATTTCCATGCCCACATAAAGCGCGAAAATGAGCATGATCAACACCAGCAGGATGATATCGCTGTGCTTGGGCGTGGCGGGTGGCACGGTGCTGCCCACCGGCGGCGCCTTGAGGGGGCTGGCAAAGCGCAGCAAAGGCAGGAGGGTGAGCAGAGCAAAGGCGCCAACGACCCAGAACGCCCAATAAAACTGACCGGTAACGGAAAGCGCCGCCACCATCACCAGCGGCGTGAGCATATTGCCAAAGCTGAAGCAGAAGTGCAGGGCGCTGATATTCGGCCCGGCATCATCACGGTGCAGCCAGACCAGCAGGGTATTGCCGCCGGAATTCAGCGCCACCTCGGCAAAGCCAAGCACGCCAAACAGCCCCGCCAGCAGTATCAGCAGGGGGCTGAAAGGCGTCATCGCCAGCCCTGCCACCATGATGGCCCCCATGGCAAACAGCACCTTGTGGCCATCAAAGCGGTCGAGCAGCAGGCCCGTTACAAAAGCACCGCTCATATTACCCACCGCCCGAGTGGTAAACAGAATCGCAATCTGGCTCATGCTGGCGCCCACGCTATCCGCCAGGTGCGGCAAGGCAGGGCCAAGCAGGCCACCGGTCATGCCGATGGCAATAAACAGCGCAAAGTAACGCCAGGTCAAACGGCGGTGATAGTCAGTGGCAAAGGGCAGCATGCAGGACTCGTCGTTAGTAGAAGTACACGGATAAAGACAAAAAGCCGCCTAGCTTGAAGGGCCTTAAGGCGGGCTGCAAGCCGCAGGGATAAAACACAGCAGATGGCAATCAGGTTAGTCGATTAATACCTTGCTCATGTTCCAGCAGCCAGCGCTTGCACGCCAGGCCGCCCGAGTAGCCGGTCAGCTGGCCATTGGCGC
Source organism: Halomonas sp. BLK-85 (assembly GCF_044792155.1). Taxonomy (NCBI): domain Bacteria; kingdom Pseudomonadati; phylum Pseudomonadota; class Gammaproteobacteria; order Oceanospirillales; family Halomonadaceae; genus Halomonas; species Halomonas sp. BLK-85. Next base: position 2,223,526 of record NZ_CP087731.1, on the reverse strand, counting down.
CAATCACCCGGTGGCAGGGCACCACAATCGGCAGCGGGTTGCGCCCGTTGGCCATGCCCACCGCACGGCTGGCGGCGGGCTTGCCAAGCGCGCTGGCGATCGCCCCATAGCTTGTTGTCTCACCGAACGGAATCTCCCGCAGCGCCGCCCACACCTGATGCTGAAAAGCCGTACCTTCCGCGGCCAAAGGCACATCAAACGTCTGGCGCTGGCCCTGAAAATACCCCTCCAACTGCTTCCGGCAGCGTTCAAGCAGCGGGTGAGATACACCTGCATCAACCGCCGACGCTTGCTGATTCAAGTCAATCGACGTGATGCCCCCATCATGGCCCTCAAGACGAATGACACCGAAGGGCGCAGGGGCAGTGAGGTACGCTGTATAGATTCTGGCCACGATGATTCCTTTTGAGCTGGCACAGGCAGGGAATTTTGTTATCTTCCCACAGCCTGCATCTGCTTGTGTGTTGGCAAGCCTAACAAACCATAGCAGCGTTTGAGTATTTTCAGGAGCCATCGATGACCCAGACAGTCTCTTCTTCCAAGCCTGCACCCGTGCTGCCGGATACCATGGCCGCCATGGTGCTGACCGGCCACGGTGATATCGACAAGCTGGAATATCGCCAGGATGTACCGGTGCCGAGACCCACGGCGGGGGAAGTACTGGTGCAGGTGACCGCCACGGCCAAGAACAACACCGACCGCAAGGCCCGCGAAGGGCTTTACCCGACCAAGGACAAAGGCGATGTCACCTCCTTTGCCATGGGCGGCGAGACGACATTTACCTTTCCGCGCATTCAGGGCGCCGATATCGCCGGGCGCATTGCCGCGGTAGGAGAGGGCGTTGATGCCAGCCGGATAGGCGAACGCGGCCTGCTGGATTTCAACCTCTACGCCGATGCCCGCCGGGATATCAACCTCACGCCGGATTACTACGGCCACGGTGCCGACGGCGGCTATGCCGAATACGTCGCCGTGCCAGCCGATCAGTTCCATCATATACCCAACCCGGAACTGGCCGATGCGGAGCTGGCCAGTATGGGCATGTGCTCCTACCAGACGGCGTATCACATGATGACCTCGGCCAATGTTAGCCGTGGGGAACGGGTGCTGGTCACGGGTGCCAGCGGCGGGGTGGGCACGGCACTGATTCAGCTATGCCGTATCGTTGGCGCTATTCCCTACGCGGTCAGTCAGCGGGACAAGGCCGATGCGCTGAAAGCCATGGGCGCAGAAGACGTCATCGACCGTGGCGACCTGCCCACCTTTGTTGAGCGCGTACTGGCAGCGACTGGTGGCGCGCCGGTTGACGCGGTGATGGATCTGGTCGGCGGTGAGATGACCAATCTCTTTATCGACACCATGATCAATGACATGCAGGCGCGAAAAAGCTACCCACGGCTGTCGATTGCTGGCGCCAGTGGCGGCAACCTCAGCGAAATAATGTGGACGCGGATCTACCTGTATCAGGTGCAGATCTTCGGCGTCTCCCACGGCACCCGCGAAGAAGCCGAGCAGCTGATGGCCTGGATCCGCAGCGGCGACCTCAAGCCCGTGCTGCATGCGGCTTTCAAACTTTCCGAGCTGCACGACGCCGAGCGCTATTTCGTCAACCGCGGCAGCAACTACCTGGGCAAGATCGTCATCGTCCCCGACAGCCAGTGGCACACTCACGGCGCCCCCTTCAGCCTGAACGGCTGAGCCAGGAGAACAGCATGAAAACACGTCACAGCATCCAGCTCATGGATACCCATGCGGGTGGGGATGTCAGCCGTATCGTTACCGGCGGGATTGACTCGCTTCCCGGGAAGACAGTCCGCGAGCAGATGGAATACCTGCGCGACAACGCCGATGGCCTGCGCGAACTGCTACTGTTCGAACCCTACGGCATTCCCGAAATGTCGGTGGACCTGATTGTGCCCGCCACTGACCCACAGGCCGCCGCGGGCTATATCATCATGGAAGTGATGGGCTATCCCATCTACTCAGGCTCCAACACCCTGTGTACTGCCACGGCCGTCTTGGAAGCCGGCCTGGTTGAAAAGCGCGAAGGCGTGCAGCACTTCAAGCTGGAAGCCCCGGCCGGCCTGGTCAACATCGAAGCCAGCGTCAAGGACGGCGTTGTGGAAGCGGTGACCTGCGAGGGCCTGCCCAGCTATATCGATACCTACCGCGCCTCCATCCAGGTACCGGGTATCGGGGAGGTCACCTATTCCGTGGCCTACAGCGGCGGCTTCTATGCGCTGGTGGACGCCGAGCAGCTCGGCTTCAAGCTGGTGCGTGAAGAAGAGCGCGCCCTGGCAGAAGCGGCCTACAAGATTGTTGAAGCCATCAAGGCGGAACGCGGCTTCTCCCACTACACCCTGGGCGATGTCGGGCCGCTGCCGTTTCTGCACTTTATGGGGCCGGAAGAGCAGGTGGCCGAGGGCTATACCCGCTCGCGTTCCACCACCTATGTACACCCCGGCGTGATCTGCCGCAGCACCACCGGCACCGGCACCTCAGCCCGGCTGGCGCTGATGAACCATGAAGGGCGCCTGAATATCGGCGACAAGCTGGAAACCGTCTCGCTGCGTGAAACCGGCTTTATCGGCACCGCCACCGGCCGGCACCAGCAAGGCGCGTACCAGGTAGTCGAAAACACGATTACCGGGCGCAGCTATGTACTGGCCAACTCGGACATCGTCATCAACTGCGACGACCCCATGGTCAACTGCGGCAAACTTCACCACATCCTCACTGATCGCTAGACAACACCGAGTAGCGATCCAAGGTCGCTACGCCCACATCCCCCCAGGGTGGCTTCGCGAAGCAATCCACCCACCCGCCGCAGGCGGGCAGCGCATGATGATCCGTGGGTGTTTCGTAGGGTGGCTTCGCGAAGCAAGCCACCAACCCGCCGCAGGCGGGCAGCAGTACCCACGATACATCGCGCAGGCACCAAAAAGCGGTGGATTGCGTCGATCATCCACAGTCAAGATTATGATGTGTTTCAAGCTGCGTGCCAGGCGGATGACGCCGGGAATCCACCCTACGCGAAGATTTGAATAACCAATGGATTCCCGCTAAAAGCACGCGGGAATGACGGCGTACCATTCAACCGTAGTATCCCCTTAATACCCGTCGTGCCGAAGGAGTTGCTACGCTCTCCAAACAATTCCAATAGGAGCACGACCATGAGCGCCAAACGCATTCTAATGATTACCGGTGATTTTACCGAAGACTATGAAACCATGGTGCCGTTCCAGGCGCTCATGGCGGTGGGCCACCAGGTGGACGCCGTCTGCCCGGACAAAAAAGCTGGAGACAGCGTGGCAACAGCCATCCACGATTTTGAAGGCGACCAGACCTACACCGAAAAGCCCGGCCACCGTTTTGCCCTGACCGCCACCTTTGCCGACATCGACCCGGCCAACTATGATGCTCTGGTCATCCCTGGTGGCCGAGCGCCGGAATACCTGCGCCTCAACGCTGCGGTGCTGGCCATGGTGAATCACTTTTTTGAACACGACAAACCGGTCGCTGCAGTGTGTCACGGTGCCCAGCTGCTGGCGGCAGCGGGCGTGCTCAAGGGCAAGCAATGCTCTGCCTATCCGGCCTGCCAGCCAGAAGTGGAGCTGGCCGGCGGCCGCTTTGCCGATATTGAGGTGACGGATGCCGTTACCGATGGCAACCTGGTAACTGCCCCTGCCTGGCCCGCACACCCCGCTTGGCTCGCCCAGTTCATGACGTTGTTGAATCGCTGAGGGATAATAAACTGTGCCATGAATTGAGCTGAATCGCCGCCGACCAGGAGAAGCTTATGTGCAAGCTTTTTATCAATGCTGACCCAAGGTTATGGCAGAGTCAGACCCACTCGCTGCGCATTGATGGCATGGTGACCAGCGTACGCATGGAAAACTACTTCTGGCAGTTGCTGGAGGAAATGGCCTGCCGCGACGCCATGAATACCGCGCAGTTGATCACGCGGCTTTATCATGAATCGATAGATGCTGGACACGATCTTGGTAACTTCACTTCTTTCCTGCGGGTCTGTGTCCTTCGCTATCAGGCACTTTTAGCCAGCGGCGAAATTCCCGTCAGCTCCGATGTGCCCATTAATTCGCTGGATGCCGACGCCATCCTTGAACGTGAACACATCAAGGCCAACCGACCACTGCATTAACCCGGCCCCTCAGCCAGGGATGGCGCCAGGTAGCCCAAAACACCGCCACCCACCAAACCGTCATTCCCGAAGGGGTAATCGGGAATCCACCTTGACCTTTGCCTGATGGTGCCTGGGTTTATCCCGTAGGGTGGCTTCGCGAAGCAAACCACCAACCCGCCGCAGGCGGGCGGCGCATGATGATCCGTGGGTGTTTCGTAGGGTGGCTTCGCGAAGCAAGCCACCAACCCGCCGCAGGCGGGCAGCAGTGCCCACGATACATCGCGCAGGCACCAAAAAGCGATGGATTGCGCCGATCATCCGCCGTCAAGATTATGATGTTTTCAAGCTGCGTGCCAGGCGGATAACACCAGGAATCCAGCCTAAGCGCTAATGCCACTGACCGCTCACCTGTTATATGATCTCCATAGGCACTCATAAAACGGAGCGTGTGATGACCAGACACAATACCCACAAACATCGGGCCGCTGGCGTATTAGCCGGCGTGGTGGCCCTGGCGCTTGGCGGTTGTGCCGCAACCTCAGCCCCCTCAAGCAGCGGTACGCTGGCGGAAAAAGCGCCATTGTTGCCATCCAGCCTGTTTGCCGGCGAATCACAACGCTTTGATGCCTGGCAATGTGAACCGGCCAACCAGAACCTGGTCACGGCAGGCAGCGCTGACACCCTGCGCCTGTGGTCCATGCACGGCGCCTGGCAGCTGCCGCGCGCCATCGTGGCCAGCGGCGAGCGCTTCCAGCAAGGCGACATCAGCTTCTGGAACAAAGGCCAGGAAGCGCGGGTAGAAACCCCACGCGGCCAGCTGCAATGTGAACTGGCCGAACAGCGCCAGGCCTTCACCCGGGCCGATTACCCCGATGTCATGTTCATGGGCCGCGGCAACGAGCCCGGCTGGATGATCAAACTCTCCAGCCAGACCCCGGAAATGACCCTGGTCTCCAACTACGGCCGCGAAACCCGCACCCTGCCGTACATGGTCAGCGTGATGGACAACGACGCAGGGCGAGTGGTGATTGAAAACGCCCAGGCGGATGACTTCTTCCGCGTAAGCATCGAAGCCAGCGCCTGCTTCGACAACATGAGCGGCGAACCCTTTCCCGCCCGCGTAACCCTCAGCATCGATGGCGAACAATACGCCGGTTGTGGGCAAGGTATCGCACCCATAAGACAGTGAGCCTGAAAAATAAGCGGATAGAGAATGGCTACTGCCCTGCAATGTGGTGCAAAAAATGTTATGAATCGCCTCTTTTTTATTCTGTATATCAACGGTAGTAATTGGCTAAAAGCGCGGGCAGCAGGCTGACCGATAATAGCCGTTAACCGTAGTAAACAGCTTGTAAGATTCAATGCGCGAATATAATGCGCATAATACGATAAATCAATGACTTGATTTTTATACCAGGTAAGTAAAAAGCAACAAATGTAGAAAAATATTAAGTAAATATAGGGCAAGAGGATGGCCCGGATACAACCTCTGGGCGGTAGCGTGCCTGAATTGTCTCAAGGCCTGCCGACGTTGTATCGCGTAGTCCATTGCTGCGCCAAAGGGCGAGAGGCAAGACGCGGTACGAAGGCCCAACCAAGCCGCATTTTTTGTCATTCAACATCCAACGCAAAAGACAACCCCATGACTGAACACCAGTACCGTCAGCCACAACCCTATGAAGATGAAATCTCGCTTGTCGACTTGGCGCTCGTTTTGATCAAACGCCGCTGGTGGGTGATAGGAAGCGGTGCCGTGGTGTTTGCTGCAGCACTTGCGTATGCGCTGATTGTTCGTGGCGAACCCAGCTACCAAATGGTATCGATCTATGAAACAGCGCAGTACATTGACGAAAAGGGGCAAGAACAACCAACACAAAGTACCAATGGCTTAATCCAGCGTCTGCAAACTGTTCACTGGCCAGAGCTGCGACGTGCCTATTTGGCAGAACATAGCGAGCTGGATGAAATGCCGTTTGAACTCGTATTCAACAACCCCGAGGATACTCACTTAATTTCATTAGTAACCCCGGCTGAGGAGAGCGATCAAGAGGAAGTGGAACACATTCATCGCCGTCTTCTAGCCCCCATTATCGATACACAACAGAAAGAAATTGAAAATCGCCAGCGTGTATTACAGAGCCAAGCAGAACGGATTCAGACACAGATGAAGACAGTTGAAACGGCTGACTTTGATTCGGCAGGGGAGCTCTACGCACAATACAGTGATCAACTTCTCGAGTTGGAAGCAGTGCTGGAATCCCTGCGTGAAGGAGACGTTATTCAATACGCCGCGCGCGGTGACAAGGCAGCCAACGGCCCCAGTAGTATTCTCATTTTGGTCCTCGGTCTTGTCTTGGGCGGCGTAATCGGTGTCATGGCTGCTTTTTTTGCCGAGTTCGGCTCACGCGTTCGCCACGCCATGAAAGAAGAAAAGGGCACAGTCTAAAAGGCATGATACTTGTATTGGGGCGGCATCAAATTCATTGGGCGCTAATCCAACCGATCACTATCCTCTTCACTAACTCAATAAAGCGCTGAGTAAATATGACCAAAATCGCAGTGGCCGGTACCGGCTATGTCGGCCTCTCCAACGCCATGTTGTTGGCACAAAACAACGACGTTGTGGCGCTTGATATCATGGAAGACAAAATTACCGCGCTCAACAACCAGCAAAGCCCCATTGTTGATGCAGAAATTGAAGACTGATCTTGCCCAGTAATAGTAGACACCTCAAGAATGTTATACGCTACGATGAGGTGAACTATGGCAAGATCGACGACATCAATGAAGAAAAAATCTTATACCCGTTATTCAGATGCCTATCGGCAAGAAGCGTTAGCGCTTGCTGATCGCATAGGCGTCGCTGCAGCGGCTCGTGAACTGGGCATACATGCGAGTCAGCTTTATCAGTGGCGTTCTAAAGTTCAGCAACAACAAGATACGTCGGAGCGAGAGCGGTCACTGGCAGAAGAAAACGCTCGCCTGAAGCGACAGTTAGCCGAAGCCAATGAGGAGCTGGCCATCACAAAAAAGGCCGCGGTGTACTTTGCGAAGAGCCTGAAGTGAAGTACGCCTTTATCCATCGTCATCGTCAGGCTTTCAGCGTTCAACGTATGTGCCATGTTGTTGGGATCGCTCGAAGCGGCTACTACGCTTGGCGGCAGCGCGAGGGGGCCTCTTCTCCAAAACGCAGCCAGCAAGCCATTATCGATCAGCGCGTGGCCAAGGCTTATCACCAACGTAAGGGACGCTCAGGCGCGCCGAGATTAACGCTAGACCTGCGAGATGATGGAATGCCAATCAATCGTAAGACGGTGGCTGCCAGCTTACAGCGCCAAGGCTTACGGGCTAAAGCAGCCCGCAAGTTCAAGGCCACCACGAACTCTCGGCATTCGCTGCCAGTGGCGCCAAATCTACTAGAGCAAAACTTCATGGCATCAGCTCCCAATCAAAAGTGGGTGGGTGACATCACATATTTAGCGACGGGCGAGGGCTGGCTTTACCTGGCCGTGCTCATTGATCTTTACTCTCGTAAAGTGGTTGGTTGGGCAATGAGCGAACGTATGACGGCCGACCTCGTTTGTGATGCCCTGCAGATGGCGTTATGGAAACGCAAAATGCCCAAAGGCGTGATTGTCCACTCTGATCGAGGCAGTCAGTACTGTTCCATGCTTTATCAATCACTGCTGATGCGGCATGAGCTCAAGTGCAGCATGAGCGCTAAAGGCAACTGTTATGATAATGCTTGTGCAGAAAGCTTCTTCCACAGTCTTAAGGTGGAAGCAATTCACGGAGAGCAGTTTAAAACACGAGACGTGATGAGAAGACAGGTGTTTGAATACATCGAACTGGACTACAACAAGCAACGGCGGCACAGTGCTATTGGGATGATCAGCCCAGAGGCATTTGAAGCCCGAATGATCGCTTAAACCAGTGTCCACTTTTGCTGGGTAAGATCAGACTTCCTACAAAACCGCCCGCTCAATTTTCGCGCGACCCTGGCAAAAGAAGACGCCTACGCCCATGCCGATTTTGTCATTATCGCCACCCCTACTGACTATGATCCCGACACTAACTACTTCAATACCAGCACAGTAGAGAGTGTTATCCAGGATGTGAATGCCATCAACCCTCATGCTGTCATGGTTATTAAATCGACCGTGCCGGTAGGCTTTACCGCAGACATCGCCAGGCGCTTCAACAATCCCAACATCCTGTTCAGCCCGGAATTTCTTCGTGAAGGCAAAGCCCTTTATGACAACCTTTACCCTTCGCGAATCATCGTGGGCGAACAGTCAGAGCGCGCTGAAACCTTCGCCAATCTGTTGAAAGCAGGTGCCATCAAGCAGGATGTTCCCACCCTGTTTACCGACAGCACCGAAGCCGAAGCGATCAAGCTGTTCTCCAATACATACCTCGCCATGCGCGTGGCTTACTTTAATGAACTGGATACTTACGCTGAACACCACGGGCTCAATACCAAGCAGATCATCCAGGGCGTTGGCCTCGACCCGCGTATCGGTGACCACTACAATAATCCTTCCTTCGGTTACGGCGGCTACTGCTTGCCGAAAGACACCAAGCAACTGCTGGCCAACTACGACGAGGTGCCTAACAACCTCATCAAGGCCATATTGGATGCCAACACAACACGCAAAGATTTCATCGCCGAATCCATTATCCGCCGCGACCCAACTAAAGTGGGCATCTATCGGCTGATCATGAAAACCGGCTCCGACAATTTTCGTGCCTCCTCAATGCAGGGAGTGATGAAGCGTATCAAGGCCAAAGGGATCGAAGTAGTGGTGTATGAACCGGTACTGGAAGAAGATACCTTCTACCATTTCACCGTGTACAAAGACCTCGCCAGGTTCAAGCAGGCGTGTGATGTTATCCTCGCCAATCGCTTGAATGATGAGCTTCTGGATGTAAAAGACAAGGTGTATACGCGGGATCTGTTTGGTAGTGATTAAGCTTGGATGTAATTAATAACCCAGGCTTATCGCTAGCGCGTAGAAAAATCACTGGTTTACGGAAGACTGTTAATTTTTATATCAGCAAAATATCGTGAAGCTCTGCAGTTTTGCAGGCCACTCGACGAAATTTGAAATTCTGCAAAATTGCATAATTTCACATTATCCGACGATGGCGGTCAAGGCAAACTGCTTGTAAAAATGCGAAGTAGGTCTGCAAAATTGCAAGATGTGTGATGAAATGCCACACCCTGCAAATGTGCAAAAAACTTACCTAAGCGACAGTTTGAAGATGTTCACTTAAGCAACATTAAATCTGGGGATCAGGAACTAGTAAGCTTTAATTAAATTGTTTGGCCTTAACTTATATATACAATTTATGTAGAACCGTTGTTACTTTCCGGTAAAGTCACGTTTTATGAAGTAGTTCGAAAGTACAACCAGCAAGGGCTAAATTATATTTCTCAGGGCAGCATACCGCGCAACCCTTCAGAGAAACTTCTTAATCAATGCTTCAGCTAATTTTTAGAATAGGCCAAACGATATGACCTGTTAGCAATTGGCACCCTGCCCATTCTGGTCGTAAGCGATACTGCCGTGTTGGGCAAGCAGTGCGGCACCACGCTAATAGTAATGCGCTTTCAGCTAAACCCGATTAAAGGGCTACAAATTGCCCAGCGGCGTTTAGAAACAGCAGGCGTAACCACCAAAGACTCCATTTTAAATGCAATAGAAAGCAAAGCCGTCACCCCAGCTATGGGTATTACGACTATTGGTGTAAGTATTTCTCTTCATTTTAGTAAGTATTGGTAAGTGTTTGCCGCGCCAGTTTTCTCTAGAGGTTTTTGTTTATGAAGATAAATAGATGAGTTGGTTACGTAAAAAGCTGCTGCAAGGCAGCATAGGCAGCCTGCTAGTTAATGTGGCACGAGCAGGCCTAGCTTTCATTTTGGCCGTTGTTCTAGCTAGGTTTATGGGGCCATCCGAGTACGGCTCCTACTCATTTGCCTTTGCTATTATAATGCTGGTAGCGATACCAGCTCAAATGGGAATACCACAGCTGATAGTAAGAGAAACAGCGAAGAATCAAGCAAGCCAAGACTGGGGATTGATGCGCGGATTATGGCGTTGGGGGAATTATGCCGTCGCTGGCTTTTCCGTCCTTGGTGTTTTATTTGCTATCGTTGTCGTTGTTTTACTGATGCAGCTAGACAACAATGCAGGGCGTTTAACAATCATCGCAACCGGGATAGCTTTGATTCCTTTGATAGCTCTGACGGCTGTGCGCAGCTCATGTCTTAGGGGGCTACACAGGGTTGTCATTGGGCAGCTTCCTGATAGTGTTCTTCGGCCAATTATCTTTCTTGGCATGATTGGTGGTTATTTCATAACTCCCGTGTCAGGTGCTTTTTATTCTGCAGAGTCGGTGATGGGAATGCATGTCATCGCTGCAGCTTGCTCATTCATCATCGCATCTTTGATGTTGTTAAAAATAAAGCCTAAAGAGCTTAGCCAGGTCACTGCACTGCGTTACGAAAGTAAAGCTTGGCTCAAATCTGTTATTCCCCTTGCAATGATAACGGGCTTACACCTTATTAATAACTATGCCGATCTTGTTATCTTAGGCACATTTAGACCAGATGAGGAAGTAGGGGTTTATCGGGCTGTATTTCAGGTTGCCTTGCTGGTGGTCTTTGGATTACAAGCGATCAATCAGGTTCTCCACCCGCACTTTGCACGAATTTATACAGTCAGGGATATGCAAAAACTGCAACGACTGGTTACATTGAGTGCAAGAGGCATCTTAATGTTGGCGCTCCCGCCTGCATTGATTTTAGTGTTTTTTGGTGGGCCACTGATGGAATGGGTATTCGGATATCAGTACAAATCAGGGGCGTTAGCATTATCCATTCTGGTCATTGGTCAGCTAGCTAACGCCGCGTTTGGCTCTGTTGGTGCATTGCTGAATATGACAGGGCATGAACGCGATACGGTACGGGGTCTGAGCATCGCTATATCCGTCAATATTTTATTGAATTTTATATTAATACCTTTGTGGGGAATGGAAGGCGCAGCGATAGCCACCAGCACCTCTTTTATAATCTGGAACTTCATCTTACGCAAAGCAGTGTTGAAGCGTCTCTCTATTGAAAGCTCTGCTTTGGGATACAGTAAAAGGAAATTTCTATGAAAATGTTGGTTATCGGTATGGATGGGGTCTGCCTGGAGACCTTTGACAGGGGCTGGACACCATTTATTAAGTCTCTTCTCGACAAAGGCCAAAAGCTACAGCTAAAAGAAGACCTGATCAGTCGAGGCTGGTCAGAAATTGTCACAGGGAAGCATGCCCTGGAGACAGGCGCTTTATATGAAGGGCCAACAGCAAAGGGTAATCTGGACTGGACCGAAGCCTTCAAAATCAGTGACGTGCCGGGCTTGGGGGTGCAAACGAAACCCTTGTGGCAAGCCCTGAACGAGCGGGGTTACAAGGTTGGCATTATGAATGTGCCAACAACCTTTCCAGCGCCTGAAGTGAATGGGTTCTTGGTCTCAGGTGGTGGCGGTGGTGGGCCAGTATCACAAGATGTTGCACCAGAGCAGTGCTACCCATCATCCCTTTCACCTAGATTGCAAGACATGGGCTACATACTTGATGAAAGAAGACCATCGCTTCTTGCGGAAAAAGGACTATATGCCCCGGTCGATTTTTTTGCTCGATTTAGAGAAATGAATGAAAAGCGCACGCAAGCATTTATCGAGCTATCAAACGAATTTGCTGTTGATTTGGGCCTTGTCGTTTATAAGTCATCCACTGTATCCACTGAAACTATGCTAGTTCCTGAGCTTGAAAAGCTTTCAGCAGGCCATGGAGAGGTCAACCAGGACTACATTAAGCAGTCCGAAGTGTTTTACCGTGATCTGGATGAAAATATCAGGACGCTAGTTGAGACCTACAGCGACGCAGAGCTGCTACTAGTTTCCGACCACTCTATGGTTACCAATAGATACTCGGTGAATGCGAATGCGTTTCTGGTTGAAAAAGGTTATCAGGCTAATGATAAGCGCCGCAGGGGGCTTCTGGATGTAATAAAAACCTATAAACACCTTGTCCCTTACTCTCTGAAAGCAAAGATCAAGAAAAATAAAAATATAAAAAGTGCGTATCAGTCCATGGTTACTTTTAATCCCAAGGAGACACAAGCATTTAGCCAGTCGTTCAGCAGTGGTCAGCATGGCATCTACATTAACGATGAAAAGCGTTTTGGTGGGCCAGTAAAACCAGATGACATTAAGAAAATCGCAGAGGAAGTCTCAGCTCAGTTTAACTCCCACCCAATAGCTCAGCAGCACGGGCTGACAGCGAAAACCAAGCCTGAAAGCAGTTCCCTTGCCGCATACAAATTCCCAGATATTATCTTAGACTGCCCTGATGGGTATTTCACAAACAACAAATTTAAAGATTTTATAGTGAAAACAGACATCCCTAAAGAAGCGCTTGATTTACGGGAAATTAAAAAAGGCGTTCGGACAGTAGTAAAGGGTCACACACCTCTAGCTGTCAACATAAATAACAATTGGTCAACCGAAGACGGTACTGACCTGACATTGGTTTACCAGCACATTCTTTCAAGATTTTAATCATTACTTTCAGAGAAAACGATTTTTTCTGACAAAATTTATTTAACAGGTTGTCTGATGAAAGTAGGCTTACTGACTCTAACACCAAAAAATAACTACGGTGGAATTTTGCAGGCAACGGCCCTTTGCGGCCACCTTCAAAGCCAAGGGCATGATGTTGTTCTCTTAAATAAAGAACGCTTTAAAAAGCCACTGTTTTCCAGGATAGCGATAGAGTTGCTTGAGCGGCTGCCTTTTCAAAATATAAAAAACAAACGGCAAGACTACTTAAAAACAAAGCAACTTAAGCCATTTCTTAAAGAGCACCTTCCTAGGAAATCCAGAGAAATCGTATCTGCCCAGGACTTAAAGAAACTGGTCGAGGACGAAGGGTTGGATGCCGTCATAGTAGGAAGTGATCAGGTGTGGCGCTATCAGTATATTGGGGATGGTCATCACAATGTATTCTTCCTGGATTTTGATACCACCAGGCCCGTTAAAAAAATTGCCTACGCTGCTTCTTTCGGTAAGGATGAATGGGAAGCCCCTGAGCACACAGTAGAGATTTCTCGCCTGTTACGTAATTTTGATGCTATCTCAACGCGTGAAAAGAGCGGTGTTGATTTGTGCGAGAACACATTTGGTATCTCGGGAGCAGTAAGCGTTCTGGACCCTACTATGCTAGTAGGCGCTGAGTTTTATGACCGTTTTTTTGATGGTTTTAATGCGTCTATTCACCCTAAGGCCATCGCCACATACATCCTGGACCGGAGCGATGAAAAGCAGGAGATAATAAACTCAGTCAAAGCTAGCCTGGAACCCAGTACAGGCCCCTTGCAGCAAGTGAACCTCGTAGAAAAGGCGAGTAACAGGTTCTATAGTGTTGAGGAATGGCTGTGGAATATAAAAGAAGCTGAGTTTATTGTGACTGACTCTTTTCACGGCATGGTTTTCTCTATTCTTTTCGAAAAACAGTTCATTGTTATCGGGAATGAAAAAAGAGGGCTTTCACGGTTTTCTGATTTTCTTGATGAGATTGGTTTGAGTAGCCGATTGGTGTTAAATAAAGAGAATACCATAAGTTTACTTGAAGAAGAGATTGAGTATTCAAGAGCAGTAAAAAAGATTTATGAAATAAGAGAAATCTCCAGTTCCTTCCTCATAAATCAATGAATAATAATTTATTTATGAAAAAAATTAGCAAGAACTGTATACCAGCATCTATGATATGGTTGTTCGGTGTAGTGGCATTTACTCAAGTTACTTTTATACCTATATATGTTTATTATTTAAGTTTTTTTTCTTTAGTTGGAACGCTGTTTCTGTATTCTCTGAGTCAAAATGTAAGAATTGATAAGAATTTGACTGCATACTTTTCTCTATTCCTTTCTTGCTTTTTTATAGGGGTCGTCTCTTACCCGATTAGCATTGTAATTGAGAAAAGGTTCAACTATTCCGACATGCAAGTTTTTGGCCGAATGATAAACCTTGCCTTGCTTTTTATTGTTTTTATATTAATTCATTCATTCCACAGGAAAACTGGAGAAATTCTACAGGACTATTTCTTAGTAATTAGGGCCTACCAGTTAGGGATTTTCATTGTTATGCTGATTGGGGCTTGGCAGTTTATATCTTTCTACTCATCTATTCCATTTCCTTTTGAGACCAGATCGCATCTACATAGTACCTATGGAAGCAATTATTCATTCTCTCAACGATTAACTAGCGTTGCTAGAGAACCAAGCTTCTTCGTCATGCTCGCCATAGACTTTATAGGGTTGTCACTTCTTTTTTATTCCGGTCTAAAAAGAAAATCAATGGTCGCACTTGGTTTAGTGATGGTTGTATTCTCTTTGTCGCCATCAGGCTTCATTACCTTAATTGGAGCTGCGGTGGCCGCTTGGGGCTTCTCAGAAATAAAATATTTTTCTGGAAAAATAAAGATTAAAAAAATAGTTTTTTTTATAATAGGTGCCGCTATTTTTTCTGTTTTTATTCTAATGAATGAGCAGATTTTTGAATATATATATGGACGAATATTTAATGCCGCCCCCAGTAATAGTGGAAGATTTTACATGATTGTTATGCCGTACCTATGGTCTATTGAAGGAAGTTTGTTTAATATTCTATTTGGGTACGGAGTTAAAAGCTACTCAATTATAGGAAGCTACTATAGTCTTCCCTCCGGAGTTCCCGTTCACATAACATCTAATAACATTTACACAGACATTTTTTGGGAGTCTGGACTGATTGGGTTCATGCTTCTTATTTCTTTCTTTGTACTGGTGTTTGTACGAATATTTAGATCTAAAATAGGAAAAACTTGTACCTTCATAGCTTTTTATTTTATTTTTGAGATAATGTTTTCAAGCTTATTTAGAGCTGACTATTCTTCTGCCAGATTTTTTATAATTCTTTACACTATATACCTGATTACAGAAAGCCCAATTATCAGAAGGCGCCACAGTGAAAATAGCTGTAATTATACCTAGCTACAAGCCATCGTGGTATCTTGACCGCTGCTTGTTTTCTTTAGAGAATCAGTCACTTTCAAAAGACAAATTCAAAATCTATATCGCTCTTAACGGCCCCAAGGGTGATTATGAGGTATTTGTGCTAAATCTTCTAGCAAAATACTCATTTACGCATGAGTATCTTTACATAGAAGAGGCCGGTGTTTCTTACGCAAGAAATAGGCTTATAGATATATCCAAAGAAGAATACATAACCTTCATTGATGATGATGATATAATAAGCGAGAGATTCCTTGAGCAGCTTCTACACAATGTATCTGCTGACCACATATCAGTGAGTGATGTGGCGAATTTCACTGATTCTATTGATAATTTAACTGATAACTACATAGGTAAAAGTTTTGCCACACTAAAAGACACCGAAACCTCTCTTTTTAAGGCTAGAAAATACTTTTCCTCTCCTTGTGCAAAGCTGATTCCCAGAGAAATTGTCGGGTCTACCCGTTTTGACCTCAAGCTAAAGGTCGGTGAAGACTCTTTATTTATGGCCGAACTCAGCAAGCGAGTCCAAGGTATAAGTAAAACGGATAGCTCTGCCTGCTATTACGTCTACCAGCGAGAAGGGTCTGCCTCTCGGGAAAAGGTTGTCCGTATGGAAGAGATAAAAAGAGTCTCTTACCTTGTTGCTACCTACGGAACAATGCTTTTTAATGGGAGCAATTTGCTATTCATCTTCAGTAGGATTGCAGCCTCGATGAAGCATTTAAGAAGAATTTTTTAAGAATGCCTAGCTTAAACGCTCCCATAATCAGAATCGTCACACTATCCTACTATGCAGAAAACACCTATCTCACACGTTAAGCTCAGCCCTCTCCCCAACACTTTTAGTGTATGTAGTGAGACAAGCTGGCTGAAAAGATTGCGAATACTTTAATTGATGGAGTTATCGTTTGAAAATCATCTACCTTCACCAATACTTCAACACCCCCGAAATATCAGGCGGGACCCGCTCCTACGAAATGGCACGCCGCATGGTTTCTTCTGGTCATGAAGTCCATATGGTTACCAGTTACCGTGAACAAGGCGAGAGTCGAAGGGGTTGGTTTAAAACCGAAGAATCTGGCATTCATGTTCATTGGTACCCAGTGCCATATTCCAACCATATGGGTTTTGCACAACGCTTAAAAGCCTTTTTTGCGTTTGCGCTTGCTGCTCGAAGAAAGGCTTCGCGGAACCTGTCAACCTGATTTGGACACATCGTTAAAAATTAATGCCGATTTCGTGGCGGTATCGCTTGCCGCCGATAGCGTCGGGAAGTTCACCACGCTGTAGGTCGCCGGGTCGTCGTCATCGAGCTGTACTGGATTGATCGAGACACTGGCCGGTGGCATCGCCACCTTGGGACGTCCGCGTAGGAACCGCTCAGGGTGCGCCTCGAAGCTGTGATCGAGCGCTTGCTGTCGGACCTTCGCAATTTCGCGATATCGGCCGGTGAAGACTTGCTCCGGCGTAAAGCCCGAAAGCCCGCTGTGATGGTGCTCCAGGTTGTACCAGTCGACATAGGTGCTGTACCACTGCCGGGCATGGACGATGCTCTCGAAGCGCCCGGGATAGTCGGGCTGGTACTTGCTGGTCTTGAACTGGCTTTCGCTGAAGGGGTTATCATTGCTGACCCGCGGCCGGCTATGGCTGCACGTTACTCCCAGCTCTCCCATGAGGTCCAGGTAGCTGCGCGCGATCATCGGTGAGCCTCGATCCCGGTGGAGCGTCAGCGCTCCATGCTGGATTCCGTAGCGATCCACGGCCTCCTGGAAGAGCTGCTGAGCCAAGGCAGCATTCTCCTCGTGGGAGATCATCCAGGCCACGATGAAGCGACTATAAAGGTCGAGCACCACGTAGAGATTGAGGTAGACGTCGCGTCGCCGCGTGGGCAATTTGCTAATGTCCCACGTCCACGCCTCATTGGCGGCCCTTGCTGTGATCCGTGGTACCGCATGGTGTTGGGGCGCGCGTTGAGGACGGCGGTCACCGCTCTCTTTGGCCTCACGTATCTGCCGATACCACGTGCTGAGCGAGCCGAGATAGATCCCTTGCTGCAGCAGGTTATGGTAGATCTCATACACCGGCTGATCCCGATAGGGCTCGCTATGGGCGATCTCAATCATCTGCCCTCGCTCCTCTGCCGACAAGGCTCTCGGCTGCGGGCTGTGTCGGCGCGACGTCGATGCCCTGGTAGATGGCTCGTGGCGGCGTTTTCGCCAGGCGTACACCGTGCTGCGGTTGATGCCCAAGGATCGACAGGCCATGGCCAATGGGAACTGCGCTGGGCGCTCTTAAAGCACCGTGATCATGGTTCGCTCCCATTGTTCAGGCGATCGAGCATCGAAAAGGCTTTTTTTTGGAGCGACAGGCAGTCTTCGGCGGTCGAGAGCTTTTGCTGAAGTCGGGCGTTCTCTCGTTCCAGTGCTTCAATACGCTTCTGCTCCGGCGTCTTGCTCGGGGTCGGCCCCGGAGAGGTCTTGTGGAGTTTCTCCACGCAGCTCTCGGTAAGCTCATTGCGCCATGTCGTTAGCTGGCTGCTGTAGAGCTTTTCACGGCGTAACAGCTGCCCGAGCTCACCATGCTGGCAAGCATCGGCTTCCGCGAGGATGCGCAGCTTATACTCGGTCGAAAACTAGCGACGCGTACGTTTCTCCAGATTGGGGGTGGGCGTGACCTGGTGATCAGGCAGCTCGGTTGGCGGTTTAGGTATGATATGGACTCCTGAACCTCGGGCTCTGATATTTAGTTTAACTCATTGAGCCGGTGTATGGATTCAGGTTGACACACAGGGTTCGGAGTTGGAAAGCGATATTCTTTTCGCAACGAGCACACCACTAACGATCGCTCCGCCCGCCGTTCCTGCCGCTCGAAAAAAGAGAATTCCGATGGTATTCGAAGTACGGGATCTATGACCTGAAATGCCAATAGCCGCTGGTGTGCTTAGAAACCCGATGTTACGTTTGCAGCTAAGAGACTAGAGTACTCGGCGTATCATAATGCTTCATGCGTCGTTGCATTATCTCCTGGTATGAAAGAGGGTGTTGCACTTGGTCATTGAGATCGCCCACGCTATCCTGCATCTAACGTAGCTGTTATTCCTAACAGTAGTGACAACACAGAATTTGAGCATAATCCTGAGGTCGTCATGGTGACCATTTTTTCAGATTGGCAGCAACCAAGCCAGTGCTGCTGGACATGTGTAGTGAAATATTATTGAAAAAGTGTCGAAGCTATTCTATGACCAATAAACCGATTGTTTCTGTTATCACTCCTTTGTATAACTCCGAGTTATTCATCGAGAAAACCATGCAGTCAGTTAAACATCAAAGCTTCCAGAACTGGGAGATGATTTTAATTGACGACTGTTCGTCTGACTCGTCTTTACAATTAGCTACCGAACTTGCTAATGCCGATCAACGGTTTAGAATAATCAGTTTATCTGAAAACTCTGGCGCTGCAGTGGCAAGAAATACTGGTATTGAGGCTGCCCTAGGTCGTTATATAGCGTTTCTTGATAGTGATGATGTTTGGCTTCCAAATAAGCTTCAGAAACAGTTGAAATTTATGCAGAAAAACGAATTGGCATTTTCCTGTGGAGCATATCGAAAAGTCAACGAACGTGGTGAGTTTCTAGATATTGCTAGACCTCCGGTAAAGGTAGATTATAAATCAACGTTGAAAACCCCACGCATTGGATGTTTAACTGCGATGTATGATACTGAAATTACTGGGAAAGTGTACATGCCATTGATTAGAAAACGCCAAGATTTTGGGCTTTGGCTCAGGCTTTTGAAGAAGGTGGATTTCGTGCATGGAATTCAAGAGCCACTCGCTGAATATTTAGTCCGCTCGGATTCAATTTCTGCGAGTAAAGCCAGTGCTGCGAAGTACACTTGGCGTATTTATAGAGAAGAAGAAGGTTTTGGTTTGATCAAGAGTTTCTATTATTTTTTTAATTATGCAATTAGAAATGGTTTACGATCAAAAGCTCCGAAGCTGGCAAAGCTTTTATCAATCTGATCATTAGTCTGACTTGTGGAAGACTTGTGATCATGTGGAATTTGTAGAGGTGATTTTTGAGAATCCTGTTGACCGGTGCTACTGGCTTCGTTGGTAAAGCTGTTGCTCAATGTCTGCAAGTTAAACCGGCTTTTAATCTGCGATCTGCAGTTCGTAATCTTGGAAATGATAGTTTAGATCATGAAGAGAAAATTAGTGCTATTGAATGCGGTACTGATTGGAATCAGGCATTAACTGGCACAGAGGTGGTGATTCATGCTGCCGCACGCGCCCACATTATAAAAGACGAAGTGCAGGACCCGCTAGCAGAATACCGTAAGGTTAATGTGGAGGGAACGCTGAACTTGGCCACGCAGGCTGCTCAAGTTGGCGTTCGACGGTTTATTTTTGTCAGCTCAATTGGCGTAAACGGTAATCTAAGTAGCCGGCCGTTTACTGAAACTGACACGCCTTGCCCTGCTGAACCTTACGCCAAGTCCAAAAGTGAAGCCGAAAAGGGTTTGTGGGATATTCATCGACAAACCGGGATTGATGTTGTAATAATTCGCTCTCCACTAGTTTATGGCCCTAATGCACCAGGTAACTTCAATAGCTTGGTCCGGTGGATTGATAGAGGTCTTCCACTTCCCTTGGGCTCCATCCACAACAAACGCTCCCTCGTTGCGCTGGATAACCTAGTCGATTTGATTATTACCTGTGTTGACCACCCCGCAGCTGCTAACCAGGTGTTTCTTGCCGGTGATGGTCATGATGTTTCTACCACTGAACTATTGCGCGGCGTTGGCCAGGCAATGGGCAAGCCTGCCCGGCTGATTCCTGTGCCTGCGGGTATGTTGATGTTCGGTGCTAGCCTGCTAGGTGAGCAAGTTGTCGCCCAGCGGTTACTGGGCTCCTTGCAGGTGGATATTTCTAAAGCACGTAATGTATTGGGCTGGGAGCCGCCACTTTCGGTGGAGGAAGGGTTGCGGCGTTGCTTTGTTTCGGAGAGTGTATCTTGATTCGTTTTTTTGATTTTTCTTTATCCTTACTTGGTTTGCTATTTGGCTTTCCTGTATTGGTACTTCTTTGGGTCATAGGTTTTTTTGATACTGGTTCACCACTTTTCCGACAAGAGCGTGTGGGTCGCCATAAAAAGCCATTCACATTGGTAAAGTTTCGTACCATGAAGAAGGATACTGCATCAGTTGCTAGTCACCTAGCTAGTGCCAGCGCCATTACACCTTTTGGGCGTTTTCTTCGTCGCACTAAATTGGATGAACTGCCTCAGCTCTGGAATGTGTTGAAAGGTGAAATGAGTCTTGTTGGTCCACGGCCATGTTTATTCAACCAAGAAGAATTAATTACTGAACGTGAGCAACGTGGCGTGTTGGCTGTTCGACCAGGAATTACTGGATTGGCGCAAATCAATGATATTGATATGTCGACCCCACAGTTGCTGTCTGAAACAGATCAGAAGATGTTACAGAGCCTGACAATCACTGATTACTTTCGATATATTATTCAAACTGTATTAGGAAAGGGTAAAGGCGACCGAGTTCGTTGATTTTATCCAAGGAAGAGTTAATGAAAATCGCAATTGCAGGCACCGGCTACGTGGGGCTTTCCAATGCCATGCTGTTGGCTCAGCATAATGACGTGGTGGCAGTGGATATCGTGCCGGAGAAGGTCGATCTGCTGAACCAGGGCATATCACCGATTGAAGATACCGAAATCAGCGATTTTCTGGCTAACCGCGAGCTGAGTTTTACCGCCACTTTGGATAAGCAGGTGGCCTATGGCGATGCGGATTATGTGGTGATTGCCACGCCTACGGATTACGACCCGGTGACCAATTACTTCAACACCCAGAGCGTTGAGGCGGTGATTGAAGATGTGTTGGCGGTGAATCCTGACGCGGTGATGGTCATCAAGTCCACCGTGCCGGTGGGCTATACCGCTGAGGCCTGCGAGCGCTTTGGCACCCGCAACCTGATCTTCTCGCCGGAGTTTCTGCGCGAGGGGAAGGCGCTTTTTGACAACCTCCACCCGTCGCGGATTATCGTCGGTGAGCGCTCTGAGCGAGCGGAAACCTTTGCGGCGCTGCTTAAGCAGGGCGCTATCAAGCAGGATATTGATGTGCTGTTTACCAACAGCACGGAAGCCGAGGCCATCAAGCTGTTTGCTAATACCTACCTGGCCATGCGGGTGGCGTACTTCAATGAGCTGGATACCTATGCTGAAACCCACGGGCTGGATACCCGCCAGATCATCGAAGGGGTAGGGCTGGACCCGCGCATCGGCAAGCATTACAACAACCCGAGCTTTGGCTATGGTGGTTATTGCCTGCCCAAAGATACCAAGCAGCTATTGGCCAACTATGCAGATGTGCCGAGCAATATGGTGCAGGCGATTGTGGATGCCAACCGCACCCGCAAGGACTTCGTGGCCGAGCAGGTACTCAAGCGCCAGCCTCAGGTGGTCGGTGTTTACCGCTTGATCATGAAAACCGGCTCGGACAACTTCCGCGCCAGTGCCATGCAAGGGGTGATGAAGCGTATCAAGGCCAAGGGGGTTGAAGTCATCGTATTCGAACCGGCGCTGGAAGAGGAGACCTTCTTTGGTTCTCGCGTGCTACGCGATCTGGACGCGTTCAAGCAGGAAGCGGATGTGGTGCTCTCCAACCGTATGGCGCCAGAGCTTGAGGATATCGCGAGCAAGGTTTACACCCGAGATCTGTTCGGGAGCGATTGACGCCTTCACGTAGACGCGTGTACGTGCTTGATAAACAGGCCGTGCCAACCTGGTTGGCACGGCCTGTTGTGTTTTTAGGGTCTGGAAAGTGGTCATTCACGTTAATGGCCCGCGCGAATGTTGGGGTGAGGGCCTGTGTGTCAAGGTGATCGTCGCCCTCAACAATGACGACGCAGCCCAGGTCTTCCAAGTTGTTGTTATGGCTTGGTGGGCGATCTGTTCGAGATCCTGCCGGAGCTTGAGAGCAAGTTATAAATGGCACCCTCAAGTTCCAACATCTAGCCGATTGAATGTGGGTCTCGGGTTTGCAGGGCCGCTCAGCCCCCCAACTCCATGGCGTGCAGCATCCGATATACTTTTTTGCACCGGTCTCTGTTTCGCAGAGCTTGATCGGGACTTTGCTCCAACGCCTCGTTAGGAGGATTGAACCAAACTACTGACTTTTATTGATCTATAAAAAAAGATCAAAATCGTTCTATGATGTATTAAAGTAGATCAATGCTTCATGAGCCTCATCGCACGTTGTGATATAATTTGATAGATCATAATTACCATGTGATGTAGAAAAGTAGATCAAATGAGCTATGCAACTGAAGAACTGGTCGCAAGAATCAAGGCCGCACGAGAAGCTAAAGGGCTGAGTCAGCGGGAACTGAGCGCGCTTGCCGATGTGCCGCAGTCGCACATCTCGAAGATAGAAAATGATGCCGTTGACCTGCGCGTATCAAGCCTTTCTACCATCGCCCACGCGCTAGACCTGGAATTGATGCTCGTTCCCCGCAAGGCGCTTCCGGCTGTACAGTCTATCGTCCGCAGCGTCTCCAGCGCGCCGGTCATCAACGCGGCTACTCAGCGGGAACTCGACCGCATCCGCGAGACGGTGGACGCACTCGCGCCCCATGCATCCAGTGCGAACATCGACAACCTCCAGCGCCGCATCCGCGAGATCACCCAAATCCAGAGCCAGCTTGATCCCGACCTTCTGCAGATGGTACGGCGCACCCTCGAGTCTATCGAGTCGTCTGGCAGCAATGAGACCGTCAATCGAGCTGTCGAAAAAATCCGCTCTTTGCGCAACTAGCTCGCCCATCGCGCCTCGTCCCAAGAGACGCCGCATGCTCCAAGACCGGCCTATCGGCTGGAGGAGGACCAAGATGGCTGATGTCTCTGTGCTTGATGTCCTGCTTTATGGGGAGCCAATCGGCACGCTTACCAATGTCGGTGGAGACCGGACGATTTTTGCTTTCAACGACGCTTACATCGACAACCCTGACAGGCCGACATTGGGGCTGGCCTTCAAGGACGAATTCGGCGCGCTGCTCACGGACTTTCGAGCCTATCAGAAGCGCGTGATGCAGTTTTTCTCGAACCTTCTGCCCGAAGGCCATCTGCGTCAATACCTTGCGGAGAATGCGGGCGTAAATCCCGAGCGCGAGTTTCATCTACTTTGGGCGCTTGGTCACGACCTGCCCGGTGCGGTCACGATCAAATCCGCTGATGGCGAGGCATGGCCGCCGATTAGAGGTGATAGTACCGATGCCGGTGACACTGAAGATGATCGCCGCGAGAACGCCTTGCGGTTTTCGCTTGCAGGGGTGCAGCTTAAATTCTCGGCGGTTCTCGCACCGACCGGCGGCCTGACTATTCCCGCATCCGGCGTTGGCGGCTCTTGGATCGTGAAACTCCCATCGCGCGAGTTCGAAGGCGTTCCCGAAAACGAGTTTTCGATGATGACGCTTGCGCGCCTTATCGGAATAGATGCCCCACCGATTGATCTTGTCGATGTCGCCAGCATCAAGAATCTGCCCGGAGGAATCGACAAGATCGGCCAAAGCGCCTTCGTTATCGAACGGTTCGATAGGCTTTCTGACGACAGCGCCGTCCATATCGAGGATTTCGCACAGATCTTCGATGTCTATGCTGAGCGAAAATACAAAACGGCCACCTTGCGCAATATCGCACAGGTACTTGCCGCTGAGACCAGCGACGCCGATATCGCCGAATTCATCCGGCGGCTGGTGTTCTGCGTTCTGACTGGAAACGGTGACATGCACATGAAAAACTGGTCGCTAATTTATCCCGACCGACGAAACGCCGCGCTGGCTCCGGCCTACGATCTTGTTTCGACCATCCCCTATATCCCCAACGACGATATGGCGCTCAAAATAAGCCGGACTCAAGTCTTTGCAGAACTGACCAACGATGAGCTTGAGCATTTGGCAGCCAAAGCCGCCATTCCCGAAAAGCTTGTTCTGGATACGGCTCACGAGGCTGTTGCACGCTTTCACCAGCACTGGCAGGCCGAGAAGTACAATCTCTCGATGACAAAGCAAGTCCGTGAAGCTATCGAGGCTCATATCAAGAGTGTCCCTATAGCGCGATAAAGGGCTGCCACGATCAAGCGCGAAGCCATCGAAGGTGGCGGGGCTCGGATAGCCCAACGCCTTGTCTGGCAGACAAGGCTTTGGAACGGCTTGGTATCGGCATAATGGCCTTGCACCGCAGCCCATGGTTCGCTCGATATTTTTGGGTGTTGCCAGAATATTGCGGCGGTCCGGCGTGTCAGGCTCGGTTTCGTTCAGTAGCATTGAAAAGAGCAGGTGCCGTTCGCCGAGTTCTTGAGCCGTTTAGTTTTGCTGTTCGTTCATAGTGAGGAGGCGCGACCATGCGATCCTCAATTTCCTACTCAGCACCCAGTGCCGATGAGCTCTATCGCGAGATTGACCGACTGACGGTGGAACGCGATTTTTTGTCGCGCAAGCTCGATCAGAAAGCCGTCAACGCGGCTTGGCGATGATCGAGCAAGGTCATCCCCAAGTCAGAATGTCGCGCCAATGTGAGCTGCTTAAGCTGAGTCGCTCGTCGGTGTACTACGACAGCGGAGCAGTACACCGTCTTGCAGACCGAGACGCTTCGCAAGGCGTGGTGCGAGAGGCGCCAGTTTAGGGTGTCAATCGGTATAAGACGCCAGCAACAATCAGGATGAGTGTATAAAAACTAGGGGGGATGCGATTTTATTTTCCACCCACACTGGCGGCCAGCCGAACTTGCTGATGTCGAATACGACACGCTTGTTACCCAATATGTTGGCTTTTGGGTATCTTGCTTTAGAGATCCTTATCATTGGGGCTTGTGGGAGCGAGGCTTGTTGGGCGATGTTTGTTTTTATTTGATAGATTTCTTATGTAGTGTTTCTAGTTAAGGAAATAAGCATGGATGCACAGGAAAAGTGGCCGGAAATTCGTCATCACGGTGGGGCAGGTGGGGTCACAGGGAGCTGTCATCAGTTGATGGCCAGCAGTGAGCACTCGCTGCTGGTGGACTGCGGGCTTTTCCAGGGGGAGGATACCCTGGCGCAGCTTGAGGGTGGGCTTTGATATCAGCACGCTGAAAGCGCTGGTGATTACTCACGTGCATATTGATCACGTGGGCCGCTTGCCGTACTTGCTGGCCGCAGGCTTCAAAGGGCCGATTCTGTGCTCCGAGCCTTCCGCCTTGCTGTTGCCGCTCGTCATTGAGGATGCGCTGAAGATTGGCTTTACCCGCAACGCGCGCTTGATCGAGCAGTTTCAGGCGCAGCTGAAAAGGCAGTTGGTGGCGGTTCCTTACGGGCAGTGGCACTCGGTGGTGGAGGACGACGCGCTGACCGTGCGGGTGAAGCTCAAGCGGGCGGGGCATATTCTGGGCTCCAGCTACGTGGAAGTGGCGCTGAACGATACCGCCCGTGGCAATGCGCAACGCGTGGTGTTTTCCGGCGATTTGGGCGCGCCGCATACGCCGCTGTTGCCTGCGCCGACATCTCCCTATCAGGCGGATGTGTTGGTGTTGGAGTCCACCTATGGCGACCGTAACCATGAGGGCCGCCAAGCGCATGGGCAGGCGTTGAAAACCGCCATTGAGCAAGCGCTGACTAACCGGGGAACGGTGATCATCCCGGCGTTTAGTATTGGCCGCACCCAGGAGCTGCTGTACGAGCTGGAAACCATCGTACATGGCGCTGCACCAACCTCAGATTGGCACTCGCTGGAGGTAATTGTCGATTCCCCCCTGGCGGCGCACTTTACGCAGGTGTATCGCTCGTTAAAGCCTTTCTGGGATGCCGAGGCCCAGCGCCGCTTGCGCTTTGGGTGGCACCCGTTGAGTTTCGAGACGGTGTACACGGTGGATGACCACGCGACTCACAAACAGACCGTGCGTTACCTGGCGGAGAGTGGGCGCCCTGCGGTGGTGATCGCCGCCAGCGGTATGTGTGCGGGCGGGCGCGTGGTGAACTACCTGAAGGCGATGCTGGGTGACCCTCGCCATCAGGTGCTGTTTGTGGGCTACCAGGGGGCGGGTACCCCAGGGCGGGAAATTCAGCGTTATGGGCCGGAAGGCGGTTGGGTTGTGCTCGATGGCGAGCGCATTGATATTCGCGCGGGGGTTACCACCATCAGCGGGTACTCCGCCCACGCCGGGCAGCGCGGTTTGCTGAACTTTATCAAGCGCATGCGCCGCTGGCCGCGCGAGGTAAGGTTGGTGCATGGCGATGACCACGCCCGCCACGCATTGAAAGGCGCTATCGCGGCCATGGCGCAGAAAGCCGGTCGGCAGATTGATGTCGTGTTGCCTGTGGTGTATGGGTGACGTTTTTAGCGGGATGATGAATCTCACCATCCCGCGATGGTCTCCCTGCATTGGTTCAGGCTGACATAGGTCAGAAATTTGATATTACACTTGGTTATGATTAATGAGGAAAACCGCTAGACTGTTTAATGCATGAGACACCTAGAACCACTCACTTTGTAAAGGATCACTAGTGAACAAGCACACGCGCTTTAAAAAGCTGAAAAAGAGCAGGAAGCCTTTTTTGGCCCCGCCGCGGCAGGGGCGCTTGCACAATGTTATTGCCACCATGAACCGGCCCGTTAAGCGTTTGATCATGGTGATTGCAGATGCCCTGGTTTTGCCTGTGGCGCTTTGGTCAGCCTATGCACTGCGGTTATCAGACCCTTGGCCGCACGCCTATTTGGAAGCTGGCTGGCCGCTTTTTGTGGCATTGCCCTTTGTCGGGGTGTTTATCTTTGCTCGCTTGGGCCTTTATCGGGCGGTGGTGCGTTACCTGGGTGCTCAAGCGATGTGGGCGGTTGCCAAGGGGGTTGTACTGCTTTCCCTGTTATTGTTTGCGGCCGCTTACTTCTGGCAAACATTTGAGCTGCCGCGCTCCGTGCCTATCAATTTCGCTTTGGTGGCGATGTTGTACGTAGGAGGTAGCCGGCTGTTGGTGCGTGGGTATTATCAATGGTTAATTCGCCATTTTACTCATAAAGAACCCGTAGTGATTTACGGCGCAGGTGGAGCGGGTGCTCAGTTGGCCACCGCGCTGAATGGTGGCCGAGAATTTTATGTGGCGGCGTTTCTGGATGATGATCCGGGTATTTCTGGTGCGTCTGTCATGGGTATACCGGTTTACAACCCGCGCCTGGCGAAAGAGGTGGTTCAGGCAGCACAACCCACCCGCATCCTGCTGGCGATTCCGTCGGCGACCAAGCGACAGCGTAAGCGTGCGCTTGATTACCTCGAAGGGCTGCCGGTGTACGTGCAAACGGTGCCTTCCATGCCGGAAATTGTCTCTGGTGAGGCATCAGTAGACCAGTTTCGTGACGTGGAAGTTGAAGACCTGCTGGGCCGTGATCCTGTCCCGCCGCGCGGGCAATTACTGGATATCAGCATCCGCGACAAAGTGGTCATGGTGACGGGGGCGGGAGGGTCTATTGGGTCTGAGCTCTGCCGCCAGATTATCCGCTGCGGGCCAAAGCGGATGGTGCTGGTTGAGGCCAGTGAATTTAGCTTATATCAGATAGATCAGGAGCTGCGCAGTCTCTGTATTGAGTGCGGGCTGAATGTTCGTTTAATGCCTTTTTTGGCGTCGGTATGCAATCGCAGCCGTATAGATGCCATTTTTTCCGGGTGTAAGGTGCACACCATTTACCATGCCGCTGCCTACAAACATGTGCCCATGGTAGAGCACAATGTTTTTGAAGGGATTCGCAACAATGCACTGGGCACCCAGGTCGTGGCAGAGGCGGCGAGGCGCTATAATGTAGAGCGGTGTGTCCTAGTCTCAACCGATAAGGCCGTGCGCCCCACCAATGTCATGGGAGCTAGCAAGCGCCTGTCTGAACTCGTGTTGCAGGATCTGGCCAAGCAGAGCGGTGATACCGTGTTCTCCATGGTGCGGTTTGGCAATGTGCTGGGCTCTTCTGGTTCTGTGGTGCCGTTATTCAGGCAGCAGATAGCCGATGGTGGCCCAGTGACGGTAACCCACCCGGACATTACCCGCTTTTTCATGACGATTCCGGAGGCGGCACTGTTGGTGATTCAGGCCGGCTCCATGGCGCAGGGCGGTGATGTGTTCGTGCTGGATATGGGGCAACCGGTCAAGATTGTGGATCTCGCACGACGAATGATTGAGCTGAGCGGCCTGGAAGTGCTTGATGAGCAACACCCGGACGGGGATATCGCCATAGAGTTTTCTGGTTTGCGCCCCGGCGAAAAGCTGTATGAAGAGCTGATTATCGGAGAGGATGTTGTTGGCACAGACCACCCCAAGATCATGCGTGCCAATGAAGACATGTTGGACCATGAAACCCTGCATAACTACATAGCGGATCTGGTCGCTGCTGAAAATAACCAGGATATGATGCTTGCAAGGCGCATTCTCATTCGGGCAGTCAACGGATTTGAACCCAGCTCACCTCTGGTAGACTGGCTGATAAAAGAGCAGTAACGTCTTGATAAACTTGTATATTAGCCATGTTGATTTTAAATCTGGTGTCGTGAAGAATTGAACAGCAGCGTGGTTTTAAGGGCAGAATCTGCTGTATTTTTGCGCTGAAACTAGACACATCAGCCTTCCGCACAGCCTTCAACATCCCGATGAAGTCAGCTTCCAGCGCGCCTCCACAAACGCAGTGGCGCATAGCGCCTGCGGGTTGCCGAGCGCTCTCAGCCCCAGGCGTTTGAAGGTATCGCCGGACAGGCCGCGTTCACTGCTGACCTGAAAAGACACGTCAACGGCCTGCCAGGGTCTGTCGTCTGCGGGGCGCGTCGCCAGCTGATAGGTAAACGGGTAAAAGCCGGGAAAGCCCAGACGCACATCGGTCACCTGCAGGGTTTCCTGGCCGTTTGTTGAGCGGCTGTCATAGCGCAGAAAATCCCCGGTGAACCAATTGAGGCGTTGAATGCGCGCATCCTGCTGGAAGCCTTCGGCCAGCGGGGTCTGTCGTGTCAGCGCTTCCAGCTGCGGCGGGGTCTGGTCAAACAGGCTGACAAGGCTTTCGTAGTGGCGGTCGCCGTCCATCACGCTGACCCGCCACAGCAGGGTGGTGAAGGGCGCGGGCTGCACCAGGCGCGGGGCAGATTCCAGCCCCTGCGCTGCCAGCACCGGGGCCATGCGCTGCTCCACGCTGACCTTGGCGCCAATCGCAAACAGCAGGTAAAGGCTGGACAGGCCCAACGCCCAACCGCAGCGGTACACTACCTTGCGATCAACCAGGGCCCAGACAAGCGCCACCAGTAACGGCAAGCTATAGAGGGGGTCGATGATAAACACGATGGGCCAGGCAATCGGCGGCGAGGTCATCGGCCAGAACAATTGGGTGCCGTAGGTGGTCAAAGCATCCAATAGCGGATGGGTAAGCAGAATCAGCAGAAAGAACGTAAGCCAGTGGCGCAGCGGGATATCCCGTGCCGGGGCAAATCGCGCGCTGAGCAGGGCCAGCAGGGTGCCCAGCCCGGCCAGCACCAACAGCGAGTGGCTGAACCCCCGGTGTTGAGTCACATTGGCAACGGCATCGCCGTAGTCAATCACCACATCAAGGTCTGGCAGGGTACCGACGAACGCCCCCAGCAGAATGGCCTTGCGCCCCAGCCGTCGGCCCAGCACCGCACCACCGATGGCCGCCCCCAGCGCTGCTTGTGTCATTGAGTCCACGGCTTTCTCCCGAGCGTAAACACCGCTAGTATGTAAAGAGGTTTACTATACACAAAGTTCAATACAGGTGCCTGTATGTCTCATAACTGTACAGATAATAGACCGCCGACTCGGAGGCCTGCCCTGCTGGATGCCGGCCTTCGCTGCCTGGTACCGTTGGCGCTGTTGGGCCTGACGACGTCGGCCATGGCTGCTTCTTCCGTCGAGGTACACAGCGACCCTAACTGCGGCTGCTGTGGCGCCTGGGTAGAGCATCTTGAGGACAACGGCTTCGAGGTCGATCATCAGCGCCATAACGATGTGCGTGGCGTCAAGATTGAGCAGGGCGTCACGCCCGAACTGGCCTCCTGCCATACCGCCATGGTGGATGGCTACGTGATTGAAGGCCATGTGCCTGCCGAAGACATCAAGACGCTGCTGGAAGAGCGCCCTGATGTGGCAGGGCTTGCCGTACCGGGCATGCCTCACGGCTCGCCGGGCATGGAAACCGGCCGGGTAGATGACTACGCGGTGTTGAGCTGGACCCGTGACCGCCAGCCTCCGGAAATCTTTAGCGAATATACGCAGTAGTACTTTAATATCGTCAAAAGGAGTCCGTATGCAGTTTCTACATACCATGGTGCGCATCAGCGATATTGACGCTTCCCTGCACTTCTACTGCGATCTGCTGGGCCTCAAGGAAGTGCGTCGCAAGGAAAGTGAAAAAGGCCGCTTTACGCTGATTTTCCTGACCGCGCCGGAAGACGAGGCGCGTTCGGCCGAGTTGCAGGCGCCCGAGCTGGAGCTCACCTATAACTGGGACCCGGAAGAATACAGCGGCGGACGCAATTTCGGCCATCTGGCCTACCGGGTAGAGGATATCTATGCGTTGTGCCAGAAACTTCAGGATAACGGGGTAACGATCAATCGGCCGCCCCGGGATGGCCATATGGCCTTTGTTAAATCACCCGACGGCATTTCCGTGGAGCTGTTGCAGAAAGGCGATGCGCAACCGCCCCGGGAGCCTTGGGCCTCAATGGAAAATACAGGGAGCTGGTAAGTCAGTGAATACGCTAACGTTCAAGACGGGGCGTCTGGCCCTGGTGGGGGCCTGCCTGCTGGTGTTGGCTGCCTGCAGTTCAACCCCGGACGCGCCGGCCGACAAGGAAGACGAGCGTGCCAGTGGCCAGACATCTGCAGTGGTGGATCAGCGCTGGAATTTCCTGCTGCTGGGAACCAGGGAACGACTGGACTTTGACGAACGCCCCCATTTCCTTATCGGGGATGACGGGCGCGTCAGTGGTTTTGATGGCTGCAACCAGTTCAGCGGCGCCGTTGAGCTGGGGGATAACCAGCGCATTGAGTTCAAGCAGATGGTCTCCACCCGCAAGGCGTGCCCGAACATGGACGATGCCCAGCGGGTCACGGCTATGTTGACCAATGCCTACCGCTACCTGATTGACCACGACCGCCTGACGATTTTCGGCGCCGATAGCCGGGTGCTGGGCGGCTGGCGTCAGGCGGATTGATCAGCTGCTGTGCTGATACATCACACTGAGCATTACCCCTTAAAAGGCGGATTGAAGCGGGCGATAAAGCGCGCATCAATCCGCTTTTTTGATGAGGGTCTGTTGACGTTTCATCGCGAACCGCGTTGCTGCGCCAAAGGGCGTCAGGCAAGGCGCCTTGTGAGTCAACGTCGAGGGTCGGGCAGGAAGTCCAGCGCCTTTGCTTCACGCGTGACGCTGATGAAATCGGGATGTGCCGGGTTCAACAGGTAGTTCCACTCCCGCGGCACAATCACGCTGGGCACCGCCAGGGCCAGGCTTGCCTGGCGGGATAGCCAGCCATCGCCTATTTCGGCTGTTGAATACGGTGCGGGTTCGTCCCGCCAGTCATCTGGCCAGTGTTGAGCACTCAAGCGAAGGATGGATGTTTCATCAAGGGAGATCTCAAGAAGCGCATAATGCGCTAGCAGGCGATACTCTTCCAGGTGAACCATGATTTCCAGGAGTGCCAGAGACTCTGAACCGGCCACATACACGCAGGCGTTGCCTTTGCTATTCCAGCGCCCTCCGTAGAGTCGTGCGCCTTCGCCATCAAAGGCTGTTTCTTGCCATTTTCGTTTTACCAGCCGATAAGCGAGCACCTCACTCATGCAAAAACACCGTGCTCGAGGCGGCCTATCAGATCAAGCACGGCACCCGCCTCCGCCGAGGTGGTGAGCATCTCAACCGGCCGCCGCCCTCCCAGGCCTTTCACCGGGCGAAGAAGCCATTGGCGAGCCTGTTGGCGGTCACCTTCAAACAGATCGGTTGCCGACTTGAGTATCTCCGCGAAACGGTAAAGCCTGTCGCTTTCGTCCACCCTGAAACGCCCCTGTTTGGCGCGTCGATGCAGGGTGGCCTGAGGAATGGCCAGGTATTCGGCAAGCGCCTTGTGTTCCAGGTTGGCGATTGATGCTAACTGTTTGAAAACACCGTAGGGCACCCCATTGTGCAATGCCTGATGCAGAGGGCTGCCACGCGCCGGTAGACCCAGCTGATCCCAGAAGCTGGCTGAATATGCCTGGGTAATCTGGTATTCCTTAATAGCATGCGCCATGACAGATACCTTTTATCAAATGATAGATTTCAAATATATCACAGGAAAAATAAGCTGTCTGTAAAAGCCGTGGCCAAGCATTGATCATCAAGAACCGGTTATTGAAGACAGACGAACGGATAGGGTAT
Source organism: Halomonas sp. BLK-85 (assembly GCF_044792155.1). NCBI lineage: Bacteria > Pseudomonadati > Pseudomonadota > Gammaproteobacteria > Oceanospirillales > Halomonadaceae > Halomonas > Halomonas sp. BLK-85. The sequence goes on along the minus strand of NZ_CP087731.1, from coordinate 2,190,839 downwards.
CGACGTCAGGAATCAAAAGGCGGATTGAAGCGGGCAATAAAGCGCGCATCAATCCGCTTTTTCCATTCCCACACCCAGTGCCCGGCAAAGCCGATGGGCCCGTAGCTGGCGATGGCATGGCCGCGCCCGGTGCCGATCAGCGCCAGCACCCGGCTGGGCGGCTGCCAGTCGGCCAGTGCCTGGCCGTGACAGGCGGCGCGCAGGTTGGCGGCCAGTACGGGGCCCTGGCGCACGGCGTATACCCCGGCCTTGGGCTGGGGCGGGCTTAGCTGGGCACAGTCGCCGGCGGCAAAGAGGTCTGGCGCCCCGGCTACCGCCAGGGTGCGATCAGTGGGAATAAAGCGCTTGTCATCCAGCGGTAGGCTGGTGTCAGCCAGCCAGGGGTGCCCGACCGCGCCGGTGGCCCACAGCACAATATCCGCTGGCAGGGTCTGGCCCTGATCATCCTCAACGCCCCCTGTCACCAGGGCTTTGCCGCGCCGCTGAGTGTGAATCTGGATACCCGCGCGGGTCAGGGCGCGGCGGGTCAGCTGGCGGGGCAGCCAGCCGGCGTCACCCAGCAGGCCAGGCGCGGCGCTGAGCAGGTGACCCTGCCAGTCTATATCCGGGCGGTCGTGGCGCAGCTTTGCCAGAACGCTCATCAGGGTTTCGCAGCTGGCCGCGCCGCCGCCCACGCTGACAATCTGCTGGGTGGAGCCGTCAGGCAGGCCTTTGAGTTGATCCTGCAGCGCCTGCCAGCGCTGATGCAGCGAGCTCAACGGGCGCATGGCCAGCAGGTAGGGCAGGCCTTCGCCCCGGGTCGCGGGGAGTTCCAGCGTCGAGCCGACGTTAATGGATGCCACATCAAAGGTGAGTTTCTGGCCGTTGGCCAGGTTGACCTGTTTCGCCTGGTGATCGAGGGCGACCACCGGGGATTCAATCAGAGTGGCGCCCGCCCGCTGACACAGGGCGGCCACATCGATCTGGGTGTCGCGAAGTGAGCACTCACCGGCGAGCCACGCGGGCACACTGCCGGAATAGGCGGCCAGGGCACTGTCGCTGACCACGGTGATGGTTACCTCAGGGTCAGGCGTGTCGCCAAAGGCCTCGAGCACAAAGGCATGGGCATGGCCGGCGCCGATCAGTAAAAGCTGGGTCACGCCTGGTCTCCTTTTTGGCTGTTTTTGGCTGTTTTTGACTTAGTGAGTGTGGTGATGGTTGTGGTGATAGCCCCAGGTTCTGTGCTCAGGTGCTTCAGCCAAGGCTTTGATATCCCACCTCGGCGTTTGTAGTGTTACTTACCATCAAGTCTGCATCTTATCACCTCCAGGAGAAACATCGTTTTGTTCCAATACCACGGTGATTTGATCGGCGGAAGCCTCATAGTGCGGGAAAGCCGCCTTATCGCCGCCTTGCTATTGGAAAAGGCCTATGCGGCGGCTAGGCATCAGGCCATCATGGTAGATAACTGCCTGCAAAAAAAACGCCCAGCCACCGCCAAACGCATGGCTCAGGCGATTCGTAAGCGTCTGTAACCGCTTACTTCAGAGTTCTGGCTGGCACTGCGCGATGGCGATGATCAACTGGCCACTCAGGTATCTTTTTTTGCCGCCGTTAAACGCAACCTTTTACTTTTAGAGTTTCTGGAAACCTTGGTTGCCGATGCGTTTGCCGCGCGGGCATGATGGTTGGCCCGGTATCAATGGGAAGAGTTCCTGACAGACAGGGCACAGCGTAACTCAGCCAGGGCGCTTCCAGGCCAAGGCCGAGTGTCAAAATCTGGGTGCCGTCCATGTCGTACCTCCTGCTAATATGGAGGTAATATTATGGCTTAGCTCAGTGGGCGAATTCCACACCCGACGAAGAAGAGCCCTATTTTTCTTCTGAAGGCCATGGAGCGATGCATACTGGCATTATCGAGCACCACAACGGCGAAGGTGTCAGGGTCTTTCTAAGGGCGAGCGGGCGCATCACCGACCATTTCAAAGACAAGCGGAGTCTATCCATGAACACTCTTTCAAGGGGCAGCAGGGGCGTTTTTCTGCCGCTGGCAATTCTCGCCCTGTACACACTGGTGCTGATCCCTGGCATGGCCTTGGCCCATGACGTCACGCCTGGTGACGCGGGCTATATTCAGGAGATCTGGGGGGTGCACATCATCCCCTTCATCTACCTGGGGGCCAAACACATGATCACAGGATATGACCATATCCTGTTTCTTTTGGGCGTCGTCTTCTTCCTCTATCACATGAAGGACGTGGCGATTTACGTCAGCCTGTTCGCTCTTGGCCATTCAGTTACCATGCTTCTGGGCGTTTGGTTCGGCTGGGGCATCAACGCCTACATCATCGACGCCATCATCGGGCTTTCGGTCGTCTACAAGGCGCTCGACAATCTTGGTGCGTTCCAGAAATGGCTTGGATTTCAACCTAATACCAAGGCGGCAACCTTGATCTTCGGCTTGTTCCACGGTACCGGTCTCGCCTCGAAAATTCTCGAATACCAGATCGCCGAGGACGGTCTTCTGGCCAATCTGCTGTCGTTCAACGTAGGCGTCGAACTGGGCCAGCTTCTGGCGCTTTTCGTGATCCTGATCGTCATGGGCTATTGGCGGCGCAGCCCCCACTTCATGCGTCAGGGCATCCTTGCCAACATCATCATGGCCGGTCTGGGCGTGCTGCTGACCTATCAGCAGATCGCCGGATACATCGCCAACACATAAGAATAGGAGACATCTCATGCATAATGCACCCAAACCCAAGCTCGAAGACCTGCCCACCAAAGCACAGCTTCGCCGTTCGTCGATCATTGCCAGTATCGGCGCGTTGGCCATCGGCGTCTTGGTCTACATGCCCGCCGAACTGGGGAAAGACCCCACCGGGGTCGGTAGCATTCTGGGGCTGACAGAAATGGGCGAAATCAAGCAGCAGCTGGCCGCAGAGGCTGCTGCGGACGCGGAGACACATGGCGATCAGTCCTCTTTGCTTATGGACGATATTCTTGGTGTTTTCGTCGGTACTGCCCATGCTCAGGCGGCATGGCAAGATCAGATCACTTTTACCCTCGCGCCGGGCGAATACACTGAGATAAAAGCGACGATGGAGGAAGGCGCGAGCCTGTTCTACGAGTGGAGTTCCGAGGGGGGGCGAATCAATTTCGACCTTCATGCCCATGCGGATGGTCAGGACGTGACCTATGAAAAAGGGCGTGGCGAAACCTCGGGTGAGGGCAGCTTTGAGACGCCTTTCGCAGGTAATCACGGCTGGTTCTGGCGAAACCGCGATGACGAGGCGGTGACAGTGACGCTTCAACTGCGCGGCGACTATAGCACCATCGTCCGGGACGAATAAGCATGTGTCCGGCGAACACCGAACGCATTGCCGGACAAAGTTCAGCCCACAAGATTTCATCGCCAAACTGGCGGCCTTGATCCCCAAAGCACGGGTTAACCTGACTCGGTTCCACGGCGTATTTGCTCCAGGTGACCGCTGGCAGTGGCAAGCTGGCCAAGCCCACCCAGAGCCAGATGGTGGTGTTAGGCGATATGAGCCTGGGCGGCAGCCTGAAGCCCATTGAAAACCTCGCCAAGTGCCTGCAGGTGGCCTTTGATGCCGGCGGCAAGCGCGTCACTCTGCCGATGAGCAGCGCCGTGGATATCCCGACCATTCCCGGCGAGCTGTTCACCAAGTTCCAGACCAGTTTCTACTCGGAACCCGAGGATGCGGTGGTGAAAACGTTGGGGGTGGAGTAGCTATCACCCTACAGAGATTGCCTCTGTCCTACCTTAACGTCACCGCTGGATCACGCTTGGTCTCCTTTTTGGGTATCTTTGCCTTGCGGGATGTTTTGATTGCCGCGCCGCCAGCGGAAATAGCGCGCCAGCAACCTGAGTACCCGCTCGGGCTTGTGGGCGTTCTTCCATACTCCGGCGCTGGCCTTGGCGGCTTCGCCGAGGGTCGGGTAGGGGTGAATGGTGCCCAACAGCTTGTTCATGCCCAGTCCGTGCTTCATGGCAATCGTAAATTCGCCCAGCCATTCCCCGGCGTGTTCGGCGACAATGGTAGCACCAAGGATCTTGTCGCGGCCGGGCACGGTCAGCACCTTGATAAAGCCCTGGGTGGCGCCTTCGGTAATCGCCCGGTCGCTGTCGGCCATGGCGTAGCGGGTCACTTCATAAGCGATACCCTGGGCCTGGGCGTCCTGCTCGTTCAGCCCCACCCGGGCCACTTCCGGCTGGGTGTAGATCACCGCTGGCATGAAACGGTAATCCACCGCAAAGCTCTTCAGTTCGCCAAACAGGGCATTCACCGCGGCATGCCAGGCCTGGTGGGCGGCGGCGTGGGTTAGCTGGTAGGGCCCGGCCACATCGCCGCAGGCCCAGATATTGGGCAGGCGCGTCTGCAGGCGTTCGTTGAGTTCCAGGGTGCCTGCGTCCGTGGTGTTGATGCCCAGGGCATCCAGCCCCAGGCCTTCTACATTGGCCTGGCGGCCAACGCTGACCATCAGGGCATCGAAGGGCAGGCTGAGGCGCTCGCCGTCCTGTTCCACTACCAGCTGATGGCCGTCGGCCTCGTTGAGAATCTCGATGGCGTGGCTTGCCGTCAGCACCGTGACGCCTTCCTGGCCGAGGGTGGTGGCCATGTGCTCGCCGACTTCGCTATCCTCGCGCCCCAGCAGCCGGGCGGCGCCTTCCACCAGGGTGACCTGGCTGCCCAGGCGGGCAAAGCTCTGGCTCAGCTCGCAGCCAATGGCGCCGCCGCCCAGCACCACCAGGCGGCGCGGCTGCTCTTTGAGCGACCACAAGGTTTCCGAGGTGACGACCGGTGCGCCGTCAATCCCCGGCAGGGCGGGAATCCGCGGGCGGGCGCCGGTGGCAATCACCACGTGGCGGGCGGTCACCGTCTGCTCACCTATCTGGATTTCCCAGGGCGAGAGCAGGGTGGCGGTGTCTTCATACACCTCGACGCCCAGCCCGGCATAGCGCTCCACGCTGTCGTGGGGTTCGATATCGCCAATGGCCTGCTGCACATGGCCCATCACCTTGGCGAAATCGATTTCCGGCTCGCCGGCGTTGACTCCAAAGCGTGAGGCGGTGCGCACTTCGTGGGCCGCATGGGCCGCCCGAATCAGCGCCTTGGAGGGCACGCAGCCGGTGTTCAGGCAGTCGCCGCCCATCTTGTGCTTTTCTACCAGCGCTACCCGGGCCTTGACGGCGCTGGCGATATAGCTGGTCACCAGGCCGGCGGAGCCGCCGCCAATCACCAGGATGTCATAGTCGAACGCGGCCGGCCGGGTATAGGCCTGGTAGGCCTTGCGGGTCTGCACCAGCAGCACGATCCGCCTGGCCACCCAGGGGAATACCGCCAGCAGGGCAAAGGAGGCCAGAAGCTCCGGCGAGATAATCCCGCCGAGGCTTTCCAGCTCGCCCAGCTGACCGCCGGCGTTCACATACACCGCCGTGCCCGGCAGCATGGCCACTTGGCTGACCCAGTAGTAGGTGACGGTTCTGATCCGGGTCAGGCCCATCAGCAGGTTGATCATGAAAAACGGAAACAAGGGCACCAGGCGCAGGGTGAACAGGTAAAAGGCGCCGTCGCGCTCCACGCCGCGGTTGATACGTTCCAGCTGGCGCGGGAAGCGTTTTTCCAGCGGCTTGCGAAACAGAAAGCGTGAAATGACAAAGGCCAGGGTGGCGCCGATAGTGCTGGCAAAGGAGATAATCAACAAACCCCAGCCCAGGCCGAACAGAGCGCCACCCAGCAGGGTCAGCAGGGTGGCACCGGGCAAGGACAGCGCCGTCATCACCACGTAGAGGGCAAAGAAGATACCGGCCACCTGCCAGGGGGATTGCTCAAACAGGGCAATAAAATCGCTGCGGTAAGCCTGCATGGTGGCCAGGTTGAAGTACTGGTGGGCACCGCTGAGGTAAAACGCAGCGACCACCGCCACCACTATCAGGATGAGTAACACGCGTTGTCGATTCACAAAAACTCCAGGGCGTTAGGGTAAGGACTTACTCAGTGGGCAAACGTTGCGATTCCTTACGTGTACCAAGGTGTGTTTGCCAGCGTTGCCAGTCCTCGGGGTGGTCGACATCCCAGATAATGGCGGGGTAGGTGGCTGTCAGGCCGAGCTTTTCAAGGCGCCGGCGGGTCTGCGCCAGCACCTGGGGTGTGCCCCAGGGGATATCTGTCAACAACTCGGGTAGCGCGCGGCAGGTGCCCATCAGCCCGTAGCCGCCGTCTTCTGCGGGCAGTATGACCACCTCAGCGTGGGCCAGCTGCGCCGCGCATTGCTGGATCATGGTCGGGGTGATGCTCGGGCAGTCGCTGCCCATCACCATGGCCGGGCCCGGTTCGGCCTGCAGGCAGGCCTGGATGCGCGTGCCCAGATCACCTGGCGGCTGGGGCCTGAGCTGAATGCCATAGGCCTGCTGAAGCTGGATAAACAGCGGATGTTCATGGTCCAGTGCCGTCCAGAGGGTGATGCGTTCAGCGGGCAGGGCCTGGCAGGCGTTGGCCAGGCATTGCTGCAACAGCTGGCGATGGGCCTCGGCGGCGCCGTCAGCACCCAGCAGCGGAATCAGGCGGGTCTTGGCCTGGCCGGCAATCGGTGCCTTGGCCAGCAGGTGCAGGGTTGGCGCAGTGTCAGCGGGCATGATGATAGTCCTTGATCAGTTGATGGGCGCTTTCGCCGCGCCAGTAGCGGTAGCGCAGCCGCCACATCAGGTAAATGGTGGGCCAGGCGCCGCCCTTGTCCCACCGCCTGCCTGAGCTTACCACTTTCGCGTGCAGGCAGGCGGGGCGTTGTTGGCGTTTCAGCCGCTGGCTGAGTTCGATATCTTCCATCAGTGGCTGGTCGGGAAAGCCGCCCACCGCTGCAAAGGTCGTGCGGCGGATAAACAGGCACTGATCGCCGGTGGCAATGCCGGTCAGCCGCGAGCGCAGGTTCATCATCCGGCTGATCAGGGGCAGCCAACGGCTGTGGCCTTCCAGGTGAATGTCAAAGCGCCCCCAGCAATGGGTGGTCAGCGCCTGGGTGATGTGTTCAACCGCATCGGCAGGCAGCCGGGTGTCGGCATGCAGAAATACCAGCGCTGCTGCGCGGGCGTGCTCGGCTCCCAGGTTCATCTGCCGGGCCCGGCCGGGGTCGCTGACCAGCAGCGTATCTGCCAGCGGGGCGGCAAGCGCCACGCTGTTATCGTGACTGCCACCATCGACCACAATGATCTCTGTGCCAGCGTCGCGTAACCCTTGCAGCGGCGCCAGGGCGGCCTGAATGCCGGCTGCTTCATTGAGCATGGGCATGATGAGGCTGAGCGTCGGTGCCTCAGCGCCCGGGTTAGCCCAGGGCAATGATCGGCCCCCCGGCCGCGGCGGCATCGGCTTCATCGTGGGTCACCAGCAGGGTCGGCAGGCCCGCCTCGCGCAGCTGGCCGAATACCAGGGCGCGCATTTCCTGGCGCAGGGCAGTGTCGAGTTTGGAAAACGGCTCGTCCAGCAGCACGGCGCGAGGCTGCGACAGCAGCAGACGCATCAGCGCTACCCGGGCCTGCTGGCCGCCGGAAAGGGTTGCCGGGTCGCGGTGTTCAAAGCCTGCCAGCCCGACCTTTTCCAGCGCCTGGGCAACCTGCCGGTGTTTGTCGGGCACATGCCGGGGCAGCCCAAAGCGCAGGTTCCCCGCCACGCTTAAATGCGGAAACAGCAGGGGGTCCTGAAACAGCAGGCCAATGCCGCGCTGCTCGGCGGGCAGGGCCAGCAGGTCCTGCTTGCCCAGGCGCACCTCGCCCCGGGCATCAAAGGCGCTATCCAGAAAACCCGCCACAAAGGCCAGCAGGGTCGACTTGCCCGAACCGGAGGGCCCCATCACGCTGAGCACCTCACCGGGGGCAATCCGGGTGCTGACCTGCAGCAGCTCGTGGCCAGCCAGGCGAATGCTGACGTCTGTCAGGGTCAGTGATTCAGTTGCAGCGTCGTTCACAGGCTTCCTTGATCAATAGGCGGTTAACGAGTGGATTCCCGCTGGGTGACACCTAGCCAGCGGGGCAGTGCCAGGGCGATGATAAAGCCGATCAGCGGCAGGCCGGCCTGCACCAGTGCCCAGACGCCGATCAGCCGTCGGTTGCCGCCTGAGGCCAGGGCGACGGCTTCGGTGGTTACCGTTGTGACCCTTCCCGCGCCAAGAAGTTGGGTCGGCAGGTACTGGCCAATGCTCACCGCCAGGCCGACGGCCACTGCTGTGAGCAGCGGGGCCAGCAGCAGCGGCAGGCGGACCTTCCAGAATGCCCGGTTGCGGGAGACGCCCAGCGACTGGGCGATCTGCAGCCAGCGGGGGTCCAGGCGCCGGTAGGATTCGCCCAGCGAGAGATACACATAGGGCAGCACAAAGAGCGCATGGCCGGCGATCACCAAGGTCAGCTGCGGGCGCACGCCGATCTGTTCCGCGGCCACCACCAGGCCAAACAGAAAGGCGATCTGTGGCACCAGTAAGGGTAAATATAACAGCCACAGCGCCCGGCGTGGATGCAGATGCTGGCGCTGTTCGTTTTCCAGCGCGGCAACCACCAGCAGGGTGGCCAGGCCGGTGGCGAGCAGCGCAATCACCCCCGTGCTCACCAGAGGCGCTGCGAGCATGGCGGCGCTGCGCTGCCAGTGATCAGCCACCAGGGATTGAGGCAGAAACTCCGGAAAGCGCCAGAAGCCGGCCACCGAAAACAGTGCCAGGCCGAGCAGGGCGGCCAGCGCCGTCAGGCTGGTCAGCGCCAGGCCGCCACGGCCTGCCACCGTTAAGGTTGCCGCGCCACGGCGGCGGCTGCCGTTGGTCAGCCAGTGGCGGCTGAAGCGGCGGACCAGCTGTTCCAGCAGCCACCAGCTGACCAGAGCGGTCAGAGTGACGCCCAGCTGGAGGACCGCCGCCGCTGAGGCCATGAAACGCCGGGTGATATCCGGGTCGTTGAACCAGCCCAGAATCGAGACGCTCAGGGTCGAGGGCAGCCGCGGGCCAAGTATCAGCGCCATATCCACCACCGAGGTGGCATAGGCAATCACGGCATACACTGGCAGGCGAATCAGCGGGTAGAGGGCGGGCAGGATCACTTTCAGCCAGGCAATGGCCGGGGCATAGCCCAATGAACGCCCCAGCTGCAGACGCTTGTCTGCCTGCAGCTGGGGCAGCGCTGCCAGGCTCATCAGCAGCAGAAAGGGGGTTTCCTTGAGCACCAGGCCAAGGGTTAATGCCAGCCCCCAGGGGTCGTTGACGATCAGCGCATCCGGCGGGCTTTGCCAGCCGGAGGGCCAGGGGGAAATCAGCCGGGCCATCAGCCCGGAAGGGGCGATCAGAAAGGCAAAACCAAAGGCTACCGCAGCATGTGGAATGGCCAGTAAGGGCGAGACCAGCCGGCGCAGGCTGCGGTCCAGCCAGGTGCCCTGGCTGGCGGCCAGAAACAGCACCACGATCAATAGCGCCAGCGCCGTGCTGGCCAGGCCGCTGGTAAAGCTGACAGCCACCGAGCGGCCAAGCCCCGGCTGGCTGTACAGGGCCTGCCAGGGCGCCAGGCTGAACTGTTCGCCACCCAGCACCGGCAGATAGCCGAAGGCAGGCAGCAGTACCATGCCCAGCCCCGCGCTGACGGGAATCACCAGCAGGGCAATCATCACGACCGGCACATAGCGCAACATCAATCAGCTGACACCTTTATCAGTTGACACCCCTATCAGTTGACACCGTAGCGCTCAAGCCAGGCGTCCTGCAGGGCGGTCATCCAGCTGGGGTGTGGTTCGGCCAGGGTGTTGGAAAGGGCGTCCACCGGCAGCGCTGAGGGGTGCTGCTCGCCCTGCTCGAACAGCGCCTGATCGCTGTCGTCCAGCTGGCTGATGGCCAGCACGCTGCGGTCGCCCCACATGTCCAGCGACTGCTTTCTTGCCTGGGCCTCGGGCGACAGCAGGAAGTTGGCCAGTGCCATGGCGCCTGCCTTGTGCGGCGCGTTATAGGGAATCGCCACAAAGTGAACGTTGCCCAGGGTGCCGTCTTCGAGCACATAGCTGCGCACGCTGGGAGGCAGCTCATACTCCATGACGGCCACAGCGGCATCCGTGGGGTAGAAGGAAAATGCCAGGCTGAGTTCGCCGTCACTCATCAGGGTGCGCAGGTTGGGGCCGGAGTCCGGAAAGCTGCGACCGCTGCGCCACAGGTGGGGATGCAACTCATCCAGGTAGGCCCATAGCGGGGCGGTGATGGCGTCAAAGTCGCTGTCTTCCACCGGCTGGTAGAGCGCATCATCCTGGTCGCTGAGTTCGATCAGCGCCTGTTTCAGGAAGGTGCTGCCGGTAAAGTCAGGAATCCGCGGGTAGCTGAACTGGCCGGGGTTTTGCCTGGCCCATGCCAGCAGGTCGTCAATGCTCTGGGGCGGTGCGTCCACCTGGGCGCTGTCATAATAGAAGGTGATCTGTGCCTTGCCCCAGGGGGATTCGTAGCCGTCGGTAGGCAGGGTGAAATCAGTGACCACTTCCGGGTTGTTGTCTGGATCGGTCAGGGCAAAGTGGGGTAGTGCGTCGGCGAAGGGCCCGAACAGCAGGTCCTGTTCGCGCATGGCCGCGAAGTTTTCGCCGTTGATCCAGATCAGGTCGATACTGCCCTCATCATCGTTGCCGGCCTGTTTTTCCCCCAGCACCCGTGACACCGCGCTGCTGGTGTCATCCAGTTTGACGTGCTCCACCTCGACCCCGACGTCTGCCTGCATCTGTTCGGCGACCCAGGCAATATAGCGGTTGGTGCGCGCATCGCCGCCCCAGGCGTTCCAGTAGACGGTCTGGCCATCGGCCTCTTCCAGCACTGCCTGCCAGTTGTCCGTGTCGGGCGCCGCCGCTGCAGGCAGTGCGCCGGGCAGTGCAGTGGCCAGCAGGGCGGTGGCGATAATCGCCGAGAGTAGAGACGTACGTTTCATTATTTACCTCGTTAAACCAAGTGCTAGAGCGTCGTTTGCAGGTGCAGCAGTTCGTTGTGAACATGCTCGATGGCCGCTGGCGACAGATAGTGTTCGACCCGGTCACGCACATGGGCAATCACGCTGGCATCGGTCAGCTCTGCCGACCAGTCCTGGCCGCGGTGCTCGGCATCGCGACGCTGTAAATGCTGGGCGCGCCACTTGGCACACCAGGTCAGCGACCACAGCCAGGTGGCCCGGCGACAGGCGATCAGGGTATCGGCACTCGGCGACTGCCCCATGTTCGCCTGCCAGTGGCGATAAAAATCGATCACCTGATCATGGGTAAGCACAGCCTGGCTGTTCACATCCCAGGTGGTCGAGGTGTAAAGCGAGGTGTGGGCCAGGTCAATTCCCGGCAGGCCATAGCGGCCTTTTTCGAGGTCGACCAGCACGGCCCGGCCATCCCGGGTGATCAGGAAATTGCCGGGGTGGGTGTCAAAGCTGATCAGGCAGCGCTGAGCATCGGCCAGACTGACCGGCAGGGCGTCGAGTTCGTCACGCACTCGCGCGATGGTGTCCGGGGTCAGGTCGGCCTTGTCCAGCCATTCGGCCTGGCGGCTGACTTCCTCACGCATGGCCTGCCAGGGTGCTTCGGGGGCCAGCAGCGGTGCTGTGTGTTCCGGTAAAGGCAGCTGGTGAAGGCTGGCCAGGGCCTCGGCAATGCGCGGCAGGTCGTCCGGCAGCTGGGCCAGCCGGCCTGCGATGGCGTCGACCACCAGGCCGCCGCGAGGCAGCGCCTCACTGACCGGTAAAAGGCCGTGTAGCCGGGGGACATAACCACCGGCGCTGGCGCGCTCATAGCAGGCGGCTTCGTAGGCCAGGTTATCGGCGGGGCCCAGGTCCATCTGGCTCTGCTTGGGCAGCCGGGCCACCCAGTCGTCAGCTTTGCGGTGAATCCAGACATGATCATGGGCCAGGCCGGTGTCCGCCATGGCTGACAGATGCTGGTAGTCAATGCCAGCCTGCTGCAACTGAGCGGCCAGCGCCTGCAAGCTTGCCTTTAAAGGTGTTGGCATGGAGTGCCCTTGTTTATGGCGGAAAGCGTCATATTAAACGTGTTTACGTTATTCGGTGAGTGTTCTTGTACCAACCTTACACGTTTTGGCGGATAAATTTGACCTTATAAACGCCTAAGACGTTAGGCGAATGGTCGCGCAAGACTAGGGAATCTACTATCCCGAGTAGAATATTTACTAATGTCGCCATTTCTATCGAGGCCCTGCATGAATTACTACGCCGCACCCGTACGCGATATGCGTTTTGTGCTTGAAGAACTGCTGTCGCACCGTTCGCTGGCCCTGCCGGGGTTTGAAGACGCTTCCCCTGATTTGATTGACGCTGTGCTGGAAGAGGCCGCCAAGCTGGCCAATGACGTCTGGGCGCCGCTGAATGACGTGGGTGACAAGCAGGGTACCCAGCGCCATGAAGACGGCAGCATTACCACTGCACCGGGCTTTGCCGAGGCCTATCAGGCCTATGCCGACGGCGGCTGGAACGGGATAGGCGTGTCTGAAGGCCTGGGCGGCCAGAACCTGCCCGAGGTGGTGGCCAGCGCCGTTCAGGAAATGCTCCACGGTGCCAATATGGCGCTGGGCCTGTGCCCCATGCTGACCGCAGGCGCTATTGAAGCCATTGCCCACCATGGCAGCGAGGAGCAGAAAGCACTCTATCTGCCCAAACTGGTAGAAGGCACCTGGACGGGGACCATGAACCTGACCGAGCCCCAGGCCGGGTCGGATCTTTCCAGGGTGCGCACCAAGGCAGTGCCCGAGGGCGATCACTATCGCATCAGCGGGCAGAAAATCTATATTACCTGGGGCGAGCATGACGTCGCCGAGAATATTATTCATCTGGTGCTGGCCCGCAAGCCGGATGCCCCTGAAGGCAACAAGGGCATCTCGCTGTTCCTGGTGCCCAAGTATTTGGTAAATGCCGATGGCTCTCTGGGCGAGCGTAACGATGTGACCTGTGCCTCCATCGAACATAAGCTGGGTATTCATGGCTCACCCACCTGTACCTTGAGCTTTGGTGAAAAAGACGGCGCGATTGGTTATCGGGTGGGGGAAGAAGGGCGTGGCCTGAATCATATGTTCACCATGATGAACGAAGCCCGCCACAAGGTGGGGGTGCAGGGTATCGGGGTCGCTGAGCGCGCCTGCCAGCATGCCGCGGCCTATGCCAATGACCGCACCCAGGGGCGCAGCCCGCGCTCCGGCAAGGCGGACTGTGCGATCAGTGACCACCTGGATGTGCGCCGTATGCTGCTGTCCATGCGCGCCCGCACCGATGCCTTGCGTGCCCTGGCGCTGACTTGCGCCGCTGAAATGGACAGCGTGCGTCACGCGGCGTCCGCTGCCGAACGCGACAACGCCCAGACGCGGGTGGACCTGCTGATTCCGGTGATCAAGAGTTTCTCGACCGACCAGGCTGTGGAGATTGCCTCTCTGGGCATACAGGTGCATGGCGGCATGGGCTATGTGGAAGAAACCGGGGCCGCCCAGCTGTTGCGCGATGCGCGCATAGCGCCTATCTATGAAGGCACCAACGGTATTCAGGCATTGGACCTGGCTGGGCGCAAACTGCAACGGGATAACGGCGCAGCGTTTTCTGAGCTGCTGGATGACGTGGCGGAGACAGCCGAGCAGCTTAAGGCCCAGCCGTCGCTGGCCCACCTGGGCGAGGCGCTTGCGGCAGGCAACCAGGATCTGCGCGCGGCCATGGCGGTGGTGCTGGAACAGGGGCAGGCCGAGGGGGCTGATGCCGTGCAAGCCTACGCGACGCCGTTTCTGAATCTGGCGGGCCACCTGCTGTGTGCCTGGCAGATGGGCGAGGCAGCGCTCAAGGCCCAGGCCGCGTTGGACCAGGGCAGTGATGATCCTTTCTACCCCCGCAAGCTGGCCTGCGCCGAGTATGTGATCCACCAGTGGCTGCCGGCCGGACGCGCCCAGCGCGCCGTGATTGAGGCCGGCACCCAATGCCTGCATGCCTTTGATGCGCAGGTATAGGGCGTCATTATCAACGCCATCCAACAATGAGAAGGGAGTAGCAGCATGTCAATTTTTGAACAGGATCTGCCCAAGGTAGAGGCTAACCATGTCGCGCTTTCGCCGCTGACCTTTATTGAGCGCTCGGCCAGCGTCTACCCGGATTACCCCGCCGTTGTGCATGGCGAGATCCGCCGCAGCTGGGCCGAGACCTGGGCGCGCTGCCGCCAGCTGGCCTCGGCGTTGGCCGGGCATGGCCTGAAGCCGGGTGATACGGTCGCCGCCATGCTGCCCAATGTGCCGGCCATGTTTGAAGCGCATTTTGGCGTGCCGCTGGCCGGTTGTGTGCTCAATACCCTGAACATTCGCCTGGATGCCGAGGCCATTGGCTATATGCTGGCCCACGGGGAAGCCAAGGCGGTGCTGGTGGACCCGGAGTTTGCCGAGGTGGTCAAGGCCGCGGTGGATACTCTGGATACCAAGCCGCTGGTGATTGACGTGGCCGATGAAGCATTTCTCGGTGCCGTGCCGGGTATCGGTGAGCTTGAGTACGAAGCGCTGCTGGCAGAAGGCGATGCGGATTACCCCTATCAGCTGCCCGAAGACGAATGGCAGGCGATTTCTTTGAACTATACCTCCGGCACCACCGGCAAGCCCAAGGGTGTGGTCTATCACCATCGCGGCGCCTACCTGAACGCGGTGAGCAATATTCTGGAATGGGCCATGCCGCACCATGCCACCTACCTGTGGACACTGCCCATGTTTCACTGCAACGGCTGGTGCTTCCCGTGGACAATTGCTGCCAATGCCGGTGTCAACGTCTGCCTGCGCAAGGTTGATCCGCAACGTATCATGCAGCTGATCGAGCAGGAAAAGGTCACTCATTTCAGCGGTGCGCCGATTATTCTCAACGGCCTGATCAACCTGCCGGAAGAGGATCAGTGCCAGTTCGCGCACACCGTCAAGGTCACCACTGCCGGGGCCGCGCCGCCGGCTTCGGTGATCGCCGGGGTGGAAGCCCTGGGGATTGAAGTCACCCATGTGTACGGCCTGACCGAAGTGTACGGGCCGGTGACCGTGTGCGCCTGGCACGCTGCCTGGAACGAGCTGCCGCTGGAAGAGCGCGCACGCCTGAAAGCCCGCCAGGGGGTGCGCTACCACATGCTGGAAGCGCTGTGCGTGGCCGACCCGACCACCCTGGAGCCGGTGCCCAAGGACGGCAAGACCATGGGCGAAATCATGATGCGCGGCAACAACGTCATGAAAGGTTATCTCAAGAACAAGCAAGCCACCGAGCAGGCACTGGAAGGCGGCTGGTACCATACCGGTGATCTGGCCGTCTGGCATGCCGATGGCTATATCGAAATCAAGGACCGCTCCAAGGACATCATTATCTCCGGCGGTGAGAATATTTCCACCATTGAAGTGGAAGATGCCATCTATTCCCACCCGGCGGTGGAAGAAGCGGCGGTGGTGGCCAAGCCGGATGAAAAGTGGGGTGAAACACCCTGCGCCTTCGTCAAGCTCAAGGTTGGCTATGGCGAGGTGACCGAAGACGACATCATTGCCTATTGCCGTGAGCGGCTGGCGAGCTACAAGCTGCCCCGGACGATCATCTTCAGCGATCTCCCGAAGACCTCCACCGGCAAGATCCAGAAATTCGTATTGCGTGACGAAGCCCGCAATCATTAATCAAGCCATATCTAAACGAGTGCAGACAGGAGCAGGCTATGAGTGAACAGGTAATCGGTGTGGTGGGTGCCGGCACCATGGGCCAGGGGATTGCCCAGGTGGTGGCTGCCAGCGGTTTTTCGACCCGCCTTTATGATGTGGCCGATGAGCAGCTGGCCCGCGCAGAGGGCAATATCGACAAGGGGCTTGGCAAGCTGGTCAGCAAGGAAAAAATGGCGGCTGCCGACAAGGACGCGGCCATGGCACGGCTTTCCACCAGCACCGCCCTGGAAGCCCTGGCCGATTGCGCGATCATCATTGAAGCCGCGCCGGAGCAGCCGGCACTCAAGGAAAAGCTGTTCCGTGACCTGAGCAACCTCAGCAGCCAGGCGATTCTGGCCTCCAACACGTCGTCGCTGTCGCTGACCCGGCTGGCGGCGGTGTGCGAGCGCCCCGAGCGGGTTGTCGGCATGCATTTCTTCAACCCGGTGCCGGTGCTCAAGCTGGTGGAAGTGATTCGCGCCGAGCAGACCAGCGATGCCACCGTTGAACAGATTCAGACCCTGGCCAAGGCACTGGGCAAGACCGCAGTGCCAGTAGGCGATTCTCCTGGCTTTGCGGTCAATCGCCTGCTGGTGCCGATGATCAATGAAGCGGCGTTTCTGGTCCAGGAAGGCGCCGCCACGCCAGACGCCGTGGACGAGGCCATGAAGCTGGGTGCCGCCCACCCCATGGGGCCGCTGGCGCTGGCTGATCTGATCGGCCTGGATGTGTGCCTGGCGATCATGGAAGTACTGCAGGACGGCTTTGGCGACCCAAAATACCGCCCCTGCCCGCTGCTCAAGCGCATGGTGGATGCGGGCTACCTGGGCCGCAAGTCGGGCAGAGGCTTTCATGACTATCGTTAATGACTGCTCAACGAAAAGAAGGGATTGCCAGCCTACCAAGCGTTCGCTAGGCTGGGTTTACTATCCTGATGAGTTTTAATAACAGTGGGCGTCCAATAACAACCAAGGAGTCATGATGAGCGAAGCAGTCATTGAAAAAGTCGATAACGCCGGTGTGGTTCGCCTGATGATCAATCGCCCCAAGGCGCTGAACGCCCTGAACAGCGATGTATTGAGCGCGCTGGAAAAAGAGCTGGCCGAACTGGAACAGCACCCCAGCCTGCGTGCGGTACTGATCACTGGCGCGGGGGAAAAGTCCTTTGTTGCCGGGGCGGATATTGCCGAAATGCGCGACAAGACCCCCGAGCAGGCGCGTGCTTTCGCCGGTCAGGCGTTGCGCACCATCAAGCGCCTGGAAACCCTGCCGGTACCGGTGGTGGCGCTGGTCAACGGCTTCTGCCTGGGCGGCGGCTGCGAGCTGGCGCTGGCCTGTGACTGGGCAGTAGCGAGTGATAACGCCGTTTTCGGCCAGCCGGAAGTGCTGCTGGGGGTGATTCCGGGTTTCGGCGGCACCCAGCGCCTGCCGCGCCGCGTCGGGCCAGCCATGGCGCTGGACCTGGTGACCACGGGTCGCAAGATCGATGCCCATGAAGCCCTGCGTATCGGCCTGGTTAATCGCGTGATGCCCCAGGCGGAGCTGGAAGACTACGTAGCAGAGTTGACCAAGCAGCTGATGGGCAACGGCCCGCAGTCGGTGCGTGGTGCCAAGCAAGCCGTTCACGACGGCATGGATCAGGATCTCGACAGCGCCCTGGCGCTGGAAACCAGCCTGTTTGCCTTCTGCTTTGCAGGAGAAGAGCAGACAGAAGGCATGAGCGCCTTTGTTGAAAAGCGTAAGCCTGATTTCTGACCGGCCAGCCGTCATAGCTCCTGACCGTAAAACTAAAAGGGTAGCCAAATGGCTACCCTTTTTATCGTTAGAAACTCGCACGCATAACCCTGGGGCCTCCCGCTCAGGGTTAAATCCGCTACACTGGCGCAAATTTCAGATGGATGTCTCCCATGGCGTTGAGCGCGACCCCGTATAAAGTTGATGTGAACCTGACCGACCTTGATCGTAACGTCTTTGACACCCTGCGTTTTACCGTGGCCCGTCATCCGTCTGAAACAGAAGACCGGATGTGCAGCCGCTTGATCGCTTACCTTCTTTGGTACAGCGAATCACTGGCTTTTGGCCGCGGGCTTTCGGATGTGGATGAGCCTGCCCTGTGGGATAAAAGCTTGGATGGCCGCGTGCTGCACTGGATAGAAGTCGGCCTGCCGGATGCGGAGCGCCTGACCTGGTGCTCACGCCGGGCAGAGCGGGTGTCGCTGTTGGCGTATGGGCGGGTGGATATCTGGGAGAGTAAGGTGTTACCGGCGGTGTCGGCGCTTAAGAATGTGCATGTGGCCAGCTTGCCCCAGGAAAGCCTGAGCGTCATTGCCTCGGGCTTGCCGCGCACAATTGACTGGGCGGTGATGATAAGTGAAGGGTCTTTATTTATTACCGACGCCAATGGCCAGCATGAGATAACGCCGCAATGGCTGTTGCGTGATCGTTAACCTGAGGCATCTTTAACGAATCAGCAAGACCCAAAACGGCCCGCCAATGTGCGGGCCGTTTGCGTTGCGCGGTTTGTCTTGCAGTATCAGTCGAGCTTGTCCTGGGTCCTGAGTTCAAAGTCGCTGGCATCGTGGCGTTCGTGGAGCTGTTCGCTGGGGTCACCCCAGGTGCGGTTGACCATGCGGCCACGTTGCACGGCGGGGCGGGCGTCGATCTCGTCGGCCCAGCGCTGCACATGGGTATAGGTGTGGGCTTGAAGAAACTCGGCGGCGTCATAGACCCGGTTCTTGACCAGAGCACCGTACCAGGGGTAGATCGCCATATCGGCAATGGTGTATTCATCACCGGCCATATAGCGGTTGTCTGCCAGGTGGCGGTCGAGGACATCCAGCTGGCGCTTGACCTCCATGGTGAAGCGGTCAATCGGATACTCCAGCGGCTCCGGCGCATAGGCATAAAAGTGCCCGAAACCGCCGCCCAGTAAGGGCGCACTGCCCATCTGCCAGAACAGCCAGGACAGGCATTCGGTGCGTCTGGCGGGGTCCTCAGGCAGGAAGGCGCCAAATTTTTCGGCCAGATACAGCAGAATGGCGCCGGACTCGAAGACCCGCTGGGGCGGTTGGGTGCTGTGATCCACCAGCGCCGGGATTTTTGAGTTGGGATTGACCTCGACAAAGCCACTGCTGAACTGTTCACCTTCAGTGATGCGGATCAGGTGGGCATCATATTCCGCGCTGCTGATGCCTTTTTCGAGCAGCTCTTCAAGCAGGATAGTGACCTTGACCCCATTAGGCGTTGCCAGGGAATAAAGCTGCAAGGGATGACGACCCACTGGCAGTGCCTTCTCATGCGTTGCTCCGGCGACGGGGCGGTTGATATTGGCGAACTCGCCGCCGTTGCCCGGCGTCCACTGCCACACCTTGGGTGGTGTATAGGTTGTCTTGCTCATCAGTTTCTCCTTGCCGTCTGTCTGTGTGTCGGATCGTGTCGCATCCAAAAGACGACACCACCGCAGGCACTGCCATGCGGTGGTGTCGTTCATGGGCGGTAGGGCCCAGAATACTCAGGCCTACCCTGGCAGGCTGGCTTATACCAGCGTCAGGGTGACGTCGATATTGCCCTGGGTAGCATTGGAGTAGGGGCAGACAATATGGGCTTTATCGACCAGGCTTTGGGCCTGCGCCTTGTCCATGCCTGGCAGGCTGATCTTGAGTTCAACTTCAATGCCGAAGCCTGTCGGGATGGGGCCAATACCCACGTGGCCGTCAATCTTGACGTCTTCCGGCAGCTGGATCTTTTCCTGGCTGGCAACATGCTTCATGGCGCCGAGAAAGCAGGCAGAATAGCCGGCGGCAAACAGCTGTTCCGGGTTGGTACCATCACCGCCCGGGCCACCCAATTCCTTGGGCGTGCTGAGTTTGACATCCAGCGCGCCATCAGACGTGGCGGCATGACCTTCACGGCCACCGGTAGCGGTGGCATGGGCACGATAGGCGATTGTTTCAATTGTCATGAGGGACTCCTTTTATATTGATGGCCTTATACGACCAGATGCAGCGTAGCAGATTGTTAACCGGTGTCCATGTATTGACAGACAAGGGAGAATGCGTGAGCACTTCCTGCGTGGTCATCGCTGGTGTGCCATCATGTTAACGTGGAGACGCCAAACGAATAATCAACTCTGAAGAGCAAATCTATCATGGTGACCTTACTGAGCCATATCGAGGCTCAGCTTCAAACGCTTGACGCGAGCACCCTGGCCTTGATCCTGCTGGGGGTGCTGCTGTTTTTGAGTATTGTGGTTGATACGGTGTCACGGCGTACCGCCTTGCCGCGTATTTCCTTGTTAGTGCTGGTGGGGGTCGGGTATGCCGTGGTTCAGCAGCTGGTGATGGACTCGGCCAAAGCGCCTCTGGAAGGTTTGCGTGAGCCGCTGATCAACCTGGCGCTGGTCATGGTGGCCTTCTTGCTGGGGGGCGAGCTGACCTTATCGCGGCTGAAATCAACCGGGCGAATCATTGCGCTGCTCTCTGCTGCCGTGGTGCTGGGCTCGCTGCTGGTGGTCTTTGTCGGGCTATGGGCTCTGGGGTTCCCGCTGGCCGTTGCTGCGTCGCTGGCGGCCATCTCGGTGGCGACCGACCCGGCTGCCGTCAGTGAAGCCATTGATGAGAGCGGCCAGACCAACCTGAACGCGCGGGTGATGCTGGGGATTGTGGCCATTGATGACGCCTGGGGGGTGATTATCTTCGGGCTGACCATGGCGGCCATGAGCTGGATAAGCCTGGCCGATGGCGGCACGGGCTCGCTTGTGCATTCGCTCTGGGAGCTGGGCGGTGGCGTGCTGCTGGGGATTGCACTGGGCTTGCCCGCGGCCTGGTTGACCGGTCGTCTGAAACCCGGGCGGCCCACCCAGGCGGAAGCGCTGGCGCTGATGTTATTGATTGCCGGCCTGTCTGCCTACCTCAATGTGTCGGCCTTGCTGGCGGCCATGGTGGCCGGCTTTGTGGTGGTCAACGTCTCTGCGCACCATACCCGTTCCTTTGCCGAGATTGAGCAGATTGAGTGGCCGTTTCTGGTGTTCTTTTTCGTGCTGGCCGGGGCCAGCCTGGATCTGGCCAATCTGCATGCCGCGCTTGTGCCGATTGTGGCGTATGTTGTCTTGCGCATAGTGGGAAGGTTTGTCGGTGGTTATCTGGGGGTTCGCATGTTACGCCGCAATGTGTCGGGGCTTGAGCCCCGCATTGGTCTCGGGCTCTTGCCCCAGGCCGGCGTTGCCATGGGGATGGCGCTGCTGGCCGCCGAGCGCTTCCCTGAGCAGGGTGCCTTGATCGTCACCACAGTGGTGACGTCCACCATTCTTTTTGAGCTGTTTGGCCCTGTCTGGGTCAAACGTGTCATCAAGCAATCGGAGTCCTCGTGATGCAGGTGGAGGCGCTTTTCTGTTATCCGGTCAAGTCCATGCAGGGTATTCGCCTCGATCAGGCGCGGCTGTATCGCCACGGGTTTGAATGGGACCGCCGCTGGATGCTGGTCGACCGCCAGCAATGCTTTATTACCCAGCGTCAGCTGCCTGCCCTGGCGACTTTGCAGGTCGCCATCACCGAGCGCGCCCTGGTGCTTGCTCACCCCCGGGCAGGCAGCGTTGAAGTGCCGCTGGAGGCGCCTTCATCTGCGGCGGAGAGCGTTCGCGTCTGGCAGGACGACTGTCAGGCACAGCCAGAAAGTGCTCAGGTATCCAGATGGCTTGAAATCGCGCTTGGGCCGGCGGCACAGGGGCTGCGCCTGATGCGCTTTGCTGACGGGTTCACGCGCGCGGTGGCTGAAGAAACGTCTGGCCATCAAGCGGCGCATACGTTCTTCGCCGACGGTTACCCCTACCTGGTCACCACAACGGCTTCTTTGCAGGCACTTAATCAAGCGCTTAATGAAAAAGGCCTTGAGACGGTGCCCATGAGTCGTTTTCGGCCCAATATCGTGATCGGCCATGATGGAGCCTGGGATGAGGATAGGTGGGCCGGCATCCAGACGCTGCCAGCCACTGATGGCGATGGCGCTGAACTGGCTTTCTGCACGCCCTGCCAGCGCTGTAAAGTGACCACCATTGACCAGCAGACCGCGCAGATACCCGTGCCCGCGGAACCCTTGAAGACCCTGTTGGCGCTGAATACCCAGCCAGCCCTGAAAGGTGCCCATTTTGGCCAGAATGCGTTGCTGGACAGCCGTGAAGGGACGCTTTTGCGTGTGGGCGATCCTATCATGCCGCGCAACGAAATCTGACGCTTTGTGTGGCTGCTTTGTTAAGATGCTGCCAGATGATCTGTGAAAGGAACTGTCATGTCCTTATTGTTAAACGCTTTGTCACGCCCGCTGCGGCCATTGTCCAGCCTGCTGCCCCACGCCCTTGCTATGCGCCCGCATTTTTCCGGCAACCATCGGGTTGGCAGGCGGGTCACCGCGATGCTGGCAATCGGGTGCTTTGCCCTGGCGGCGCAGGCGGAAGAGTCTGAATGGCCGAAAGGCCACTACCCCTTGCCTGACAGCGGCAATATGGTCGGCGAGGTCTATCGCGTCCAGGCGGAATATGAAGATACGCTGGTTGATATTGCCCGTGACCACAATGTGGGTTACGAGGAAATTATTCGCGCCAACCCTGACGTCAGCATCTGGGTACCGGGCGAGGGAACCGAGGTGGTGATTCCGGGGCAGCATATACTGCCGGATGCCGAGCGTAGCGGGATTGTGATCAATCTGGCTGAGCTGCGCCTTTACTATTACCCTGAGCCTGCCGAGGGCGAGGTTGCCCATGTGGAGACCTACCCCATCGGGATTGGTCGCGATGGCTACAATACCCCGCTGGGAACGACCGAAACCACCATGCGCCTGAAGGACCCGGCCTGGTATCCCCCGGAATCCATGCGTGAAGAAGCCGCCGCCGAAGGCGAGCCGCCCCCCGACGTGGTGCCCCCTGGCCCGGATAACCCCCTGGGTGAATACGCCATTCTGCTGGATATTCCCGGTTATCTGATTCATGGCACCAACCAGCCGGATGGCATTGGCATGCGTGCCAGCCGTGGCTGTATCCGTATGTACCCGGAGGATATCGAGTCCATTTTCGGGCGCGTGCCGGAGGGCACCCGGGTCAACATTATCGACGCACCCATCAAGCTTGGCTTTGATGATCAGGGGGCACCCTACCTACAGGCTTTTGCGGCACTGGACGAACAGGAAAACGGCATGGATACCCTTCTGGGTATGTTGAGTGAGCTCAAGCAGCAACAGACTGGCGAGCAGTCTGTGGATTTTGAGCGTTTCAGTCAGACTCTGGAAAGCTCCGACGGCGAGATTGTGCCCCTGATCTGAGCGGCTGCTGGCGTCTCAGGCGTCAGGTAGCGCAGCCACCAGGCCCAGGGCAACGGCCTGTCTGACCAGCTCTGCGAGGTTGTTGGCGCCAAGGGTCTTCATGGCTTTTTGCCGGTAGACTTCGACTGTCTTGGCGCTGATGGCCATCTGTTGGGCTATCTCGCGGCTGGTCATGCCCTGGGCAACCAGGCGGATGATCTGCTGCTCCTTGGGGCGCAGCATGGCAAAGCGGCGGTTCAGTTCCTGCTGCTGCAGGTTGTGTTGCTGACGTTGCTGCGCCTGTACCAGGGCACTCTGCAGGCTATCGATCAGCTGCTGGTGGTTGAAAGGTTTTTCAATAAAATCAAAGGCCCCGTTCTTGAGCGCCTGCGTGGCCATGGGAACATCCCCATGGCCGGTCATCATGATGACCATGGCGTTTGCTTGCCTGTCAGCCAGCAGTTGCTGCACCTGCAGGCCGCTGAGGCCGGGCATACGCACATCCAGCAACACCACCTTCCAGCTGTGCGGGCTGGCCAGGAAGTGCTCGCCGTCGGCAAAGGCAGAGGCCTCCAGTCCCACTGAACCGAGCAGCCAGACAAGTGACTCGCGCAGTGCCTGGTCGTCATCCACAATGGCAATCTCATGGTCAGGGCTGTTACCGCCGCGGTCATTTTCTTGTAACGATGTATCCATCAAGTCCTTTTCCGTTAGTCAACATGCATGCACAGTTTACGCGAAGCGTAGTCTAGCGCTAAAGCGGGCGCCGCTGAACAGCGGGCTATGGCTAACACTCAGTGATCCGCCCATGGCTTCCATCAGGGAGCGGCTGATGGCCAGCCCCAACCCCAGGCCCTCTGACCGCGTAGAGTGAAAGGCGGTAAACACTTCGGCCTGCTGCTCGTCCGGCACCCCCGGCCCCTGGTCATCCACATGGACGCTCAGCGCGTGTCGGGCAGCGGCTTCAACGCTGAGCTGCACCCGCTGTGCGCCGGGATGCTGGCGGCTGGCCTCCAGCGCATTCAATAAAAGATTGACGAATACCTGCTCCAGCGCCACCGGGTCGGCCATGACGACCACATCGCCGCCAGAACCGTGTACCTGAATGTCCAGCCCGGCTTGCTGGTAGCGCCATTCGCACAGCTGTCGGGCGGCTTCTATCACGCCGGCAAGCGGGACACGGCGAGACTGGGTGCCTCCGGTGCGGATAAAGCGTCGGATATGGCGCAGACGTTCAGCCAGGCGCTGAACCTGGTGATCAATCTGGGTGAGCGGATGGGCCAGTGCCTGAGCGGGCAGCTCAGGGTTTGCCTGCAGGGTGAGCAGGGCGCCGTTGGCATAATTGGCGATGGCACCCAGCGGCTGGTTGAGCTCGTGGGCAATGTTGGAGGTCAGCTCGCCCAGCGTCGCCCGCCGGTTGGCATGGGCTATCTGTTCCTGATGTCGGCGGGCCTGTTCTTCGGCGTGCTTGCGTAGCCGGATATCGTGATTCAGCAGCGAATGATGGCCGGGTTCAGCGCCCGGGCCGCGATGGGCCTGGACAACGCTGAGCACCGGTATCAGTTCATCAAGGCGATGCATTTCCAGTTCGCCGCTCCATGAGCCATAGCGGGCCACGGCGGGAAACACCACCTCGTCGAGCAGGCTCAGCGAGGCATCGCTGTAAACCTTGCTCAGCGGCGTGGGCTGGCCGGCGCGGGGCAGGCTAAAGCGTCGTCTTGCCGCTTCATTGGCGCTGAAAATCGACCCATCCTCCGCCACAAAGAGCACGTAATCAGAGGTGGATTCCACTACCTGGGCCAGGCGTTCGCGATGGGCTTCCACCTGAATACGCCGCCCTACATCCCGGGAGACGCAGAGAATATCGATCAGTTCGCCCGTCGCAGGGTCGCGACGGGTACGGCTGGTGGTTTCAAACCAGACGTAATGGCCGCTCTTGGCGCGAAAGCGATAGGTCTGCTGGTAGAAGCCGGCGTGGTAATACACCCGCGGTGACTTGTTCAACAGATCACTCAGGTCCGCGGGATGGAACAGCTGATAGGCGGAGACGCCGATCAGTTCCTGCGGCTCATAGCCCAGCAGCTCCCGCGCGGCATTGGAGGCGTACAGGAAGGTGCCATCCCGGGCATGCCGGGAGATCAGGTCCGTGGTGCTCTCTGCCAGCCATTGATAGTGCTGCTTGTCTTCCTGCAATTGCTGGTTGTGTGCTTCAAGCTCGGCTATTCGGGCGGTGAGCCTCTGTTCGGTGGCCTTATCCATAGTGTCTAGTTCGCAGGGTCGAGAACCCCACCCAGAGAGGCATTGCGCCGGAACCAGCCGGCGATACTGGTTCTGGGTCGGCGGGTGGGCAGCACTTCATGAGGAATGGTTTCTGACAGGAAGCAGGCAAAGGTGCCTGCCTGTGGCACTACGCGGGCGACTTCCTGGTCAGTAGCCTCCGGGTGATAGATGACCATTTCCCCGCCGCCGTCTGCGGGCCAGTCAGGGTTCAGGTAACCCACGGTGGAGATGACCCGGTTGGCGCGGCCGCGAAAGCTGTCCAGGTGGCGCTGGTAGAAGGCGCCCGGGGGGTAGTGGGCAAAGTGCGCCTCATATTCGAACAGGCCGAGAAACAGCGCCTGATTAAGCGACTCCTGCAGCTCGGCCATGCTGGCCAGGTAGATGCGCTGGGCCTGGCTTTCACGGTCCAGCCAGTGAATGGCGTCACCACGGATATCCTTGCGCAGGTGATGGTGTGTGCCGCGCCCGATACCCGCTGCTTCGAGACCATCATGGTCAGCGAGGTGACAGATTTCGGCATATAGCTGCTGGCACAGACCAGGGTCCAATACCTCGCTGTCTGCAAACCATCCCTGTTCCACCAGGGCATCCACAATGCGGTTGATGGTCGTGGGGTCAAGCAGGGGCGCTGCCAATAAAGAGGGTGACATCATGGTCAAGAGCCAGTTATCCGTCAAATACTGCGTTATAGCATGAAGTGGCGCGATACCGGGTATTTATCCGTCAAAGATGGTCAGCGGCTGTAGATGCCGCGAACCGGGTGGCGGCGTAACAAACCGCCGGGTTTTTCATACAGGCTGATGGGCATATCAAATCCCTTCGCCAGCAGTTCCACCAGCATCATGGCAGACAGCCCCCAGATCACAAAACCGTCAACGTGGTAGCTTGGCACGTAGTGGGCAACGCCATCAACGGTGATCACATCGGTGTGGGTGCGGCGGTCGTCAAGAAAGTGCTGCACGGGCACCTCGAAAATGGCATCCAGCTCGCTGGGGTCTGCCCTGAGCGGCAGGTCGGGGGGAATCAGCCCTACCCAGGGGGTGACCTGGATACCATGCAGGGAAATGACATCGGAAAGTCGCCCCAGCGGCTGAACCTGATGAGGCCGCAGCGATATTTCTTCCTCGGCCTCGCGCAGAGCGGTAGCGTAGAGGTCCGGGTCCTGCGGCTCCTGCTTGCCTCCGGGAAACGCCACCTGACCGCTGTGGGTGGCCATATGGCTGGCACGTCGTGTGAGCAGCAGGGTAGGCTGTGGCCGATCAACAATGGGTAGCAGTACGGCAGCCCTGGGGAGGTTCATATCCTTCAAGCGTTGAGGGCGGTGCTGTTGCAGCCGTTGGCTGAGTTTCTCTAACATGAGGTTTCCCGAGTCTTTGTTGTCTTTTACCCAGCAGCGAGCGTTGTCGTCAAGTGGCGCCATGCGTTGCCCTCAAGCGAGAGTGCCAATGAACTTCTGTAGTCAATGTGGTGAAAAAGTCCGTTTTGCCATTCCGGAAAGTGATGATCGCCCGCGCCACCTGTGCGATGTCTGCGGCACCATTCATTATGAGAATCCGCGCATTGTAGCAGGCACCCTGCCGGTCAGCGGTTCCCAGGTGTTGCTGTGCAAACGTGCCATCGCGCCACGCAAAGGCTATTGGACGCTGCCTGCCGGGTATATGGAAAACGCCGAAAGCACTGCCCAGGCTGCTGCGCGAGAGACCTGGGAAGAGGCCTGTGCCGAAGTGGCCATGGCCAACCTGTATACGCTGATCGACCTTCCGCATATCAACCAGGTATATATGATTTTCAAGGCTGACCTGGTGGGGGGCTTTGCAGCTGGCCCCGAAAGCGAGGAAGTGGCGCTTTTTGAAGAAGATGAAATCCCCTGGGACGCGCTGGCATTCCCGACCATCGAGCATACCCTGCGCCACTTCTATGCCGATCGCCATAAAGGACTTTTCCCGCTGCATACCGGCGTGATTACCCCGGAAGATCGCGAGCGCTACTTCGGCAGTGCCTGATGGCTAAAGATCGGCCAGCCGCCAGACATCATAGGCAGGGGTTTCATAGGGGTGTGCCAGTTTAAGGGCGGCAATGGCCGATTCGATCAGTTCATCGTGACATACCAGCTCGATCCTGAGCTCTTCCACCTGAGTGAGCTGGTTGAGGTTACCGATATGCGGCTGGGCACCGGCCAGAGGGCGAAACTGCCCGGTGCCCGGGGTGGTAAAACAGCAGGCTTCATAGTCACCGATGCGGCCGGCACCGGTGGAAAAGACGGCTTCCTTGACGCCCTCGGCGTCTTCAGCGGGAACAAAAAAAGCCAGTTTATACATGGTCAGCTCCATTCATGGTTTCAAGCGTTGCAGCATTGATTGCCACCAGGGGCGTCGTGCGCCTGGAACGGATGTTTCCAGAAACTGACGGATCGGCTCGACCTGGGAAGGCACATTGAGCATGGGGGCGTGGCCACAGCCTGGGGCTTCAAAAAAATGCATCCGGGGCTGTTGACGGCGCATGTCATCCACCGTGGCCCGGCTGAGCAGTGGGGAATCCTCGCCTCTGACCAGCATCAGCGGGCAGCGGATCTTTTGCCAATCGGCCCAGGTATCCCTTGGGGTGTCGTGAATAAACTGCTCGGCAATACGTGGGTCGTAATGAAAGCTCCAGGCACCGTCGGGCAGGCGGCGGGCACTGGCGTGCGCCATGCTTAACCACTCCTGTTCCCGGGTGATGCCAAACCCCTGGTAGTTTGCCTGGAGCGCGTTGCGCAGTTGTGTAAACGTGGTGAAGCGTTTGAGTGTGCTGAAGTAGGTGGCCATCTGGGTCAGCGCCTCGGGTTCCAGGGCAGGGCCGACATCGTTGAGGACCAGGCAGCGAATGCGTGACGCCGTGTCATCATCGGCGGCCAGCAGCATGCCCAGCAGCCCGCCCATGGAGGTGCCGATCCAGGGAGTACTTTCCAGCTCAAAGTGATCCATCACCTGGGTGGCAACGGTCATGTAGTGACTGTAAAGGTAGTCTTTGGCAGGATAAAGCGACCATCCTGAAAGCCCCCGGCCAGGGGTGTCGGGTGCCAGCACCCGCCATTGCGGGCCTAGCTGGCGGGCCAGTTGCTCAAAATCACCGCCGTGACGTGCCAGCCCATGCCAGGCAATAAGGCTATGCGGGGCGTCTGGATTCCAGATGCGTACAACGACGTCCAGCGGGCCGACTTTCAGGCATTTCATGGCATCCATGGCGCACTCTCGCAACAGGTGTTAAACAACAGGTTCCGTTAAGGATATGACAAAATGTGTGGAAAACCACGCCGCCACAGCGCCATGGTAATGCAGATGCGTTAATGTATGTATCATCGAATTCTGTTGATACGCTTGCATTGCCAAACCCAGTTACACCATCGCCACTCCTTATGAAGGATTATACCGAGGACGTTAACATGCCAAGATCTTTCGCCCACACCCCGTCATTATCCCGCCATCGTTGGCTCCAGCGTGCGCTTTTACCCTCGCTGGTCGCCGCTGCCTGGGGGGCGCCCGCATGGTCAGCGGATCTCTTGACGATTACCCAGGATGCACTGAACAACAATGCGGCGTTATCTTCCGAGCGCCTGGTGACACGGAGCACCGAAGCGGCCCGCGATGCGACGGAAGGCGAGTTGAAGCCTCAGGTAAGTGTCAGCGGCAGCCTGTCGCACAACCGTGAGTTTGAAAGTCAGAGTACACCTTTACCCCCGTCTGGCGGCGGCGATAACGTCAACAGTGTGGGGCTCTCGCTGGAAGCTACCCAGGCGCTGTTTGATGCATTGAAGCGCCGCCAGGTTGACCAGGCTGATCGCCAGATTGATCAGCAGCTTTTTCAGCTGGCCGCGACCGAACAGCAGCTGCTGATTGATGTGGCTTCCGCCTACTTTGAAATTCTGCGTGCCTATGAAGTGCTGGATGCCCGGCGTGCCCAGGAGCGGGCCATCGGCCGTCAGCTGGAACAGGCCAGGGAGCAGTTTGAAGTGGGCCTGATTGCGATTACTGAAGTGGAGGAAGCCAAGGCGGCGTTTGACCAGGCGCGTGCCGTACGGATTGCCGCCGACAGTGATCTGCAGGTGCGTTTTGAAGCGCTGGAGCGCTTGACGGGCCAGCGCTATGACAGCATTGACGCCTTGACGGATGCGATGCCGGTGACGCTGCCCACCCCTGAAGACCGCGATTACTGGGTTGAGCTGGGCATGGAAAATAACCCCCTGGTGCTGGCCAGCGAGGCGGGCGTTGAACTCAGGCGCAGCAGTCTGGAGATTGCCAAGGCGCAGGAATTGCCGACGCTGGATGCGTTTGCCAGCTACAACTATTCCGATAACGACCGCAGTGGGGTCTCCGGCTACAACTCGGACGGTGAGGTCGGACTCAGGGTCAGCATGCCGCTTTACACTGGCGGTACCACGGAAGCGACCATTCAGGAAAACACCTTTCTGCTGGAATCCAGCCAGTATGACTTTGAGGATCAGCGCCGTGAAACTGTTCAGCAGATACGTTCACGTTATACCCAGCTGAGCAATAATGTGTCGACCGTTGAAGCGCGCCAGCAGGCGATCGTCTCTAACCAGAGTGCCCTGGATGCCACCCGTGCAGGCTATGAAGTTGGCACGCGTAATATCGTCGATGTGCTGAATGCAGAGCAGAACCTCTACAATGCCATTGCTGATCATGCCAGTGCCCGTTACGACTATGTCATTAACCTGCTGTCTCTTCGCCAGCAGGCGGGTACGCTGGATGTTGCCGCTCTGGAAGACGTCAACGAATGGCTGGGAGAGGAAAGGGTCGAATTTACCCTGCCCGAGGATAACCTCGACAGCGTGACCAATATAGGCGAGCGTCCACGTCGCAACGGGTAAAATTTTGTTTACGGCAATGACATTCATGCGTGTATGATTGCAATTATTGTACTTGTTTAATTCTCCCAACGGACATATCACCCATGAAGTTATTGTCGTCACGGCGTGCACTGATTGCGCTGGTAATGGGCGCAGGTATAGCGCTCAGCCCTTTTCCGCATGAACGGGTATTGGCTCAGCAGGGCGCTGAGCAGCAGGATAAGCCGCCTCATGAGGTGGAGGTGACGGAGGTGGAGCGACAGGACATCGAGCTTGAACGCTCCTACTCGTCATTGTTGCGCAGCGATAATGAGGTGGCGCTGGTGGCCAGGATCACCGGAGTGCTGCAAGAGCGTCACTTCGAGCCAGGGCAGATGGTGGAAGAAGGTCAGCGGCTTTATTCCATTGAACCGGATGTCTATCAGGCGACTGTCAACCAGCGTGACGCTGACCTGCAGAGTGCCCGTGCCGAGCTTTCCCGTGCCCAGCGCGATGCCGAGCGCTTCGAACGTCTGTTGAGCCAGAACTCGGTCAGCCGTCAGGAGTATGATCAGGCCCTGGCAGAAATGCAGGTGGCCCGGGCCAGCGTGGCTCAGGCCGAAGCCTCGCTGGCCCGGGCACAGATTGATCTGGCGTATTCGGACGTCAAGGCGCCCGTGGCTGGCATGATCAGCCTGAGTGAGGTCAACGTGGGTAACCTGGTGACCCCGGGTACGGCGTTGACCACTATCACGCCGCTTGATCCGCTGGAAGTGCGTTTTCAATTACCCCAACGGGATGCGTTTGAGCTGCGTCGCCAGATGAACGACGGCACCGAACTGGCCGATATCAGGGTGCTGCTGGATATCGCGGGCCATGAATCGCCGCTTGAAGGCTATATGGATTATCTGGGCTCCCGGGTCAGCCAGGGCACCAGTACGGTTCAGGGCAATGCGAATGTCGATAATCCGGACGGCCAGGTATTGCCCGGGCAGTTTGTGCGCGTACGCATTGATGGGTTGAAGCGCTATGACGTTATCGCCGTGCCGGAAATTACCGTTACCCAGGGGCTGATGGGGCCGCAGGTGTTTGTGCTGGATGAGGACAATAAAGCACGGGCACGTACGGTTGAGCTGGGCGAACTGGCCGGCCCATGGCAGGTGATTGACGGTGGCCTGGAGCCGGGTGAGCGAATTATCGTGGGCGACCCGGCGGGTATCGAACCGGGCCGCACGATTGAGCCGCGCGCCTTTGACGGCGATGCTGACAATCTGGTGGAAAATATCGAGGAAGAAAAAGAGCAGGCTGAGCAAGAAGCGCAGCAAGAGGCGGAAGGTGCCCAGAATGATTCCCAGGGTGAGGATTCAGACGCGGGCGGAGACGATGCCTCATGAGTTTTTCCAATTTCTTTATTGCGCGACCCATCTTTGCCACCGTGCTGGCCATCATCCTGACTCTGGTCGGTGTGGTCAGTATGCGCGTGTTGCCGATTGAGCAATATCCCAACGTTGTGCCGCCCACTGTGTCGGTGAGCGCCCAGTTTCCCGGGGCAGATGCCGAAACCATAGCACAGACCGTGGCCGCGCCCCTGGCGGAAGCGATCAACGGGGTTGAGGACATGCTCTACATGACCTCAACCAGTGCTGACAACGGTTCGATGTCGCTTGAAGTGGCCTTTGATATTGGTACTTCTGGCGATATCAATACCATCAACGTCAACAATCGGGTTCAGGGCGCGCTTTCCCAGCTCCCCGAAGCCGTGCAGTCCCAGGGGGTGACGGTAGAGCTGAATTCCAGCTCGATCCTGATGCTGGTAGCCCTGATCTCACCGGAAGATGACTACAGCCGCATTTACATGCAGAACTACGCCACCCTGAATATCCTTGACGAACTCCGTCAGGTGTCCGGGGTGGGGGAGGCTGAAGTGTTGGGCGGCGGCGAGTTCGCCATGCGCGTATGGATGGACCCGAACAAGCTGGCCCAGTATGACCTGACGCCTTCAGAGGTGGCCAGCGCCATTCGCTCCCAGAATACCGAGGTACCGGCCGGTAGCCTGGCCGCAACGCCGCAACGTGATCCACGCGCCTTCACTTACACGATCACGGCTGGCGGACGCCTGAACGATGTGGATGATTTTCGTGACATCTTTCTGCGTACCAATCCGGATGGGTCTTCCCTGCGACTCGACGACGTCGCGCGGATTGAGCTGGGCGCCTCTTTCTATGGGGTGGATGCCAAGCTGAACGGCGCCAGCATGACGCCGATCATTATCAACCAGCAGCCAGGTGCCAATGCGTTGGAAACCGCCGAGGCGGTGCGCGATACCATGGGGGATCTGAAGGAACGTTTTCCTCCGGGGCTTGAATACGTCGTGCCCTATGACACCACCCTGTTTATTGATGCCTCGGTGAATACCGTTCTGAAGGTGTTTATTGAAGCCTTCCTGATTGTCGGGGTGATCCTGTTCATCTTCCTGCAGAACTGGCGCTTTACCGTGATTGCCATGTCGGTGGTCCCGGTGTCGGTATTGGCTACCTTTGCCGGTTTCTACATGTTCGGTTTCTCGATCAACCTGTTGACGCTGTTTGCGCTGGTGCTGTCCATCGGCATCGTTGTGGACGATGCGATCCTGGTGGTGGAAAATGTCGAGCGGGTGTTGAACGAAGATGAGAATATCAGCGTCATCCAGGCGACAACCCGCGCCATGAAGGAAGTCGGCGGGCCGGTAATCGCCACCTCTCTGATCATGGCCGCTGTCTTTGTGCCGGTTGCCTTCCTGGGCGGTTTTACCGGCCAGATCTATCAGCAATTTGCCTTGACGGTGGCCATTTCGGTGGCATTTTCCGCCTTGATGGCCCTGACCTTCACGCCGGCACTCTCGGCGATTTTCATCAAGCACAAGCCCAAGAGTGAATCGAAGATAATGCACACTCTGGGCTTGCCGTTGCGCCTGTTCAATCGTCTGTTTGCGGCGATTACTGCAGGCTATATGGCGATTGTCAGGGTGCTGGTACGTTTCTGGGGGCTGGCACTGCTGTTGACCGGGCTGGTGGTGGCCGGCTCCTGGTGGCTGTATGAGACGACGCCGGCCTCCCTGGTGCCGGAAACCGACCAGGGGATTGTGCTGGCGGCGGTGCAGCTGCCGGATTCGGCCTCTCTCGAGCGTACCCAGGCGTATATGGATGAGCTGAGTTCCCAGGTTGAAGACATTGATGGCGTGCGCTTTTCCTCAGCAGTGGCGGGCTATGACATTCTCTCCAGCGCGGTCAATACGGCCCGCGGCATCATGTTTATCAACCTTGATCCATGGGGAGAGCGCTCCCTGACCGCCGATGAACTGGTGGGCCGGATCATGCAGCTGGGCGCCGAGATACCGGGCGGTTCGGCCATGGCCTTCAACGTCCCCCCCATCATGGGGCTTTCCACCACAGGGGGCTTTACCGGCTACCTGCAATCCTTTGGCGGCGCGGATTCGCGTGAGCTGTTCGAGGCCTCCATGCAGGTCATGCAGGCGGCGAACGAGCATCCGGCGCTTGAACGGGTCTTTACCACCTTCAATGTCAACGTGCCCGGCTACCGGGCAGAGATCGACCAGCAGAAGGCCTTGAGCTATGGCGTGTCACTGGACGATCTCAACGCAACCCTGTCGAACACCTTTGGCAATGGGTTTGTGAACTTTTTCAGCTACCAGAACCGCAACTTCCAGGTATATCTGCAAAACGAGGACGAATACCGCAAGACGCCGGATGACCTGAACCATATCTATGTTCGCGGCGGCAATGGTGAGCGGATTCCGCTTTCGGAGTTTGTGACCCTGGAGCGCCAGGCCAAGCCCGCTGTGGTATCGCGCTTTGGTGTCTACCTGGGCGCCCAGTTTCAGGGCGGCCCGGCAGCGGGCTATAGTTCCACCCAGGCCATTGAGGCCATGGAGGACGTGGTGCGGGATACCTTGGGCAACGAGTGGGGCATGGGCTGGACAGGCACTGCCTATCAGGAAAGCGAGTTGGGCAACACGGCCTCGATGGCGGTCATCTTTGGCCTGCTCATGGTGTTTCTGATCCTGGCCGCCCAATATGAAAGCTGGTCGTTGCCCCTGGCGGTGCTGACCGCGACACCTTTTGCCTTCCTGGGCAGTATTGGCGGCATTGTGCTGCGAGGGCTGGACACCAGTGTGTATGTGGAAATCGGCATATTGGTGGTGGTCGGGCTGGCGGCCAAGAACGCCATCCTGATTGTCGAGTTTGCTGAGCTGCAGCGCAAGGAACTGGGCAAGACCATCCGTGAGGCGGCTGTGAGCGCGGCAGAACTGCGTTTTCGTCCGATTGTCATGACGTCGCTGGCGTTTATCTTCGGCACCCTGCCGCTGGCGCTGGCCACTGGCGCCAGCGATGTGAGCAGCCATCATATCGGCACCACGGTGGCCGTCGGCATGGGCACAGTGGCGATTCTGGGCAGCATGTTCATCCCCAGTTTCTACGCCATGATTGCCAGCATTGCCCAGTGGCTCAACAACAAGCGCCTGGGCAGTGGCAAAGCGTCCAGGATCTAGGGGCTCCCCGGCGTCTCTCTGAGGGGCGTCACGCACGCAAACACCGGCCCTGGCGCCGGTGTTTTGCTTTCCGGCGTAGGCGGGCGTCAGGTATTGACAGGCTGCATGAGGGCCAGCTGGGTTTCTACCAGGCGTGAACCCTCCTGGTAGATAGAAAAGGAAACATGGTTGCGCAGCCAGTGGTGAAAGAGGCCGCTGAGCAAGGCGTTCATGATATCGGCCGCCCTTTCCGGAGCAAGATCCTCGCGCAACTGATGATAGCGGGCAGCGCAGCGGAAATAGTCGACCAGAGTGCTGCAGGCTTCGTCGGCCATTTCGTTCTGCATGCGGATTGGATCAATATCCCCAAAGGTTTCGCAGCGGTGAATCAGGATGGTATGTACCCGACGATAACGTGGCTGCTCCAGGCGCCTGAAACCATTGATACAGGCCAGCCGGATGGCTTCCAGAGGTTTTTTTCTGGCCAGTTCAGGATCGTCGAGCTCTTCTACCAGCCCCTGAAAGGGCAGCCGTACACGTTCCAGCATGGCGTTGAACAGATCCCCCTTGTTCATGAAGTGCCAGTAGACCGCTCCTCGCGTCATGCCGGCGTGACGGGCGATCTGCTCGAGGGATGTGCGTGCCACCCCGTGCTCGAGGAACATGTCCTCGGCAGCATCCAGCAAGAGTTCGCGTGTCGCGGCAGCCTCCTCTTTTGTCTTACGTACCATAACGCCAGTATCCATGATGGGATCAATCGTCATTTTACCCGATTCATCAGGGTTTTACCCGCCAAAGGGGCGTCATTTTCTTCGCCCGCCGGGCCTTCAGGTGTAAGATGATCCAACTCCTGTTTTCATCGTAAGGCAGACCCGATATGGCGAGAGCACCTTTTACATTAGCGGGGAAAACCGTTCGGCCCGGCCAACGGTTGGAAATTGATCTTCCCCTTGCTCGACTATACACCCATACGCAATTGCATATGCCGGTTGAAGTGGTTCATGGCCGCAAGGAAGGGCCGGTGTTGCTGGTATGCGGTGGCATTCATGGCGATGAGATCAATGGCGTGGAAATTGTCCGTCGTTTGTTGCGCTCCAAAGCCATCAACAGCCTGCGGGGCACCCTGATTGCGGTTCCGGTAGTCAACGTCTTCGGTTTCCTGCAGCAGACGCGATACCTGCCTGACCGGCGCGACCTCAACCGCTGTTTTCCAGGCAGTGAATCCGGTTCCCTGGGAGGGCGGATTGCCGCCCTGCTCAGAGAGGAAATTGTTGATGGCGCCACCCATATCATTGATTTGCACACCGGTGCCATTCACCGCACCAACCTGCCGCAGATTCGCGCCCAGTTAAGTACCGGCAGTGAAACCGAACAAATGGCCGATGCCTTTGGGGCGCCAGTGATTCTGAATGCCGAGCTGCGCGAGGGCAGCCTGCGTCATTATGCCCAGAACCGGGGTATTCCCGTGCTGACCTATGAGGCAGGTGAGGCGCTGCGCTTTGATGAATGGGCGATTGCGCCCGGGGTACGCGGCGTGCTGCGGGTAATGCGTCGTCTGGGCATGCTCACAGGCGAGCAGCGCCGCCGGCGTCCTTCTCCTGCTGAGCTGGCCAATGGTTCAAGCTGGGCGCGGGCACCGATTGATGGCATTCTGCGCCCCAAGGTGCGCCTGGGTGCTCGAGTGGCGAAAGGGGAGGTGCTGGGCAAGGTGGCCGACCCCTTTGGTAACGACGAGGACGAGGTGCGCGCCGTCGCTGATGGTATTGTCATCGGCATGAGTCGTTTACCGCTGGCCAACGAGGGGGAGGCCCTGTTTCATATTGCCCGCTTTGATGCCATTGAGGAGGCTGAAACCGCGATTGAGTCATTCAACTCCTCCCTGGAACCGCCGCCGGACTCACTCTATTGAGACAGCGGCCGCCGCTTCTTGCGGCTCGTGCACCAGGCTAAGGGCATCATCATAGATGCGTAAACCGGCGCCTTCCAGATGCGCATGTTCAGACAGGTGGCGGCGGAAACGGCGCCCGCCGGGGCAGCCCTGAAACAGCCCCAGCAGGTGGCGGGTAACATGATTCAGTTTGGCGCCTTCATCCAGGCGCGCCTGGATATAAGGACGAAACGCCTGAGCTGCAGCCAGTCGACTGCTGGCCGGGTCAGCCTGGCCGAAAAAGGTGCTATCCACCCTGGCCAGCAACCAGGGGTTCTGGTAGGCCTCTCTGCCGACCATAACGCTGTCCACCTGGGCTAACTGAGCCTGACAGGCCTCCAGCGTCTTGATGCCGCCATTGATGCCAATATGCAGTTCAGGGTGGCGCTGCTTAAGACGTTGGACGCGTGGATAGTTCAGCGGCGGCACATCGCGGTTCTGTTTGGGAGACAGTCCCTGCAGCCAGGCCTTGCGGGCATGGACGATAAAGGTATCGCAACCCGCATCTGCCACCTGGTGAATAAAATGCTCAAGGTCGGCATCCTCGTCCTGATCATCAATACCGATTCGACACTTCACCGTGACCGGAATCGATACGGCGGCCTGCATGGCCTTGACCGCTGCCGCGACCTTTTCAGGGTGGCCCATCAGGCAGGCGCCGATCAGATTGTTCTGCACCCGATCGCTGGGACAACCCACATTCAGGTTAACCTCGTCGTAGCCCCAGGCTTCGGCAATCGCCGCGCATTCGGCCAGCTCACCGGCATCGGACCCCCCAAGCTGAAGGGCAAGAGGGTGCTCAACCTCGTTGTAGCCCAGAAAACGCTCACGCGGTGAACCATGCAAAATGGCCCCCGTCGTCACCATTTCGGTATATAGCAGTGCACGTTGGGTCAGGGTACGTGCGAATGCCCGGTAATCTCGTGTGGTCCAGTCCATCATCGGGGCTACGGAAAATCGACGAGCAGCACCTGCTGGGCTTATAGATTTCATATCAATCACTTGCATCTTATGACGCCCTATAGAAAGACGGTTTGAGCGCCTCTGGAAAGCTGGCAGGGTACACATGGCGAAATGATCGGTGATACGTCATTGCAACAGGCCACAAGTGGGGTGTTTATTGGCGTGCAATTGTACGCAATAAATACCCTTCAGTACAAAGCTGAACGCCCCTGGCGCCGCGCGTGTCCCCGTCAATTAAACTGGCTCCGGAAAGTTGCTCAATTATTTTCCAATACTTGTACGTGATGTGCCTGTACGCTGGGATGCTAACGGCGTAATGTCATGGCATTATCTATGGGTGTTGCCGTGGCATTGCCAAATTCTGAGGAGGCTTGAATGGCGGTCATCAAAATGCAGTGGCTGGTAATAGGTTTGGTATTGACGTTGTTGGCAGGTTGTGGCGGCTCTGGCGATGAGGAACAGGCCACGTTGGGCAGGGATTATACGACGACGCGCTCTGCTGACGAGGGATCTGACACGTCTTCAGGATCCGAAGGGCAGGCATCGACGGCGACTCAACCCCTGGAAGTGACGGTGGAAGCATCCATGGAGCTGCGCAGTGACCGCCGGATCATTGTGGCCGGTCAGACAAATCTGCCGGTGAGTTCCAATATCAGTGTCATGGTCGAGCGTGAGTTAAGCAGTGTGCGCTGGCGGGAAAGAACGCAGGTTGGAGAGGATGGCCGTTTCCAAGTGGGGCCTCTGGGCCCGGGGAGCGGTTTGCCAGATGGCGGCTATCGCATCAGAGTTGAGCTGATGGAATCCAGTATCCAACCCGAGAATGTGCGTCAGCGAATTGGCCTTCAGGGCGAAAACCTGGCGGGCGACCTTGTTGAACAGTCTCGCCATGGTCTAGGGCAGGTGATCAACTATTCACGCCGTTTCATGATTGGTGCCGAACCCCGTCGGACACAGGATCAAGTCGAAGTTCTGGTCGTTCCCGATACCTAAGCGGCCTTCCAGTGGCATAGCAGGATGGCATGCAGGGTAAGCTCACTATCAGGAAGGGTGTTGAAATACTTCAATTCCCTTTGTCCATCTTCAGATACGAGATAGTGACCCGGTTGGTGGAAAGCCTGTGTGGGCCCCAGTAAGACCAGATCACCTGTTCTCAAGGGAGCAAAATACGTATTGGTGCCGGGTGTGGCCATATAGGCGGGAAACTGCCAGGCAATTTTGACGGGTAGAAAACTGCCATTCACTTCAATCGGGCTGGCATTTATCTGTTTCCAGGGTAACTCCCCTTTGTGTGTCAAAACAGGTAGCGCAGAATGGCTATCGCCTTCAAGCAGGGTGGATAATGAGCAGTTCAGCGCATCCGCCAGGGCCACCAGGCGTTCGTGCCCGATCTGCTTGATAGCACCCGATTCCCAATAGGAAATAGTGACATCGGATACACCAATCTCTCGGGCTAATTCAGCTTTGTTGAGTTCGGCTCTGAGCCTGAGTTCCTTGATGCGGGCGCCTAACGGTTGCATGGGAGTTTCCTATTGAGCACCTGAGAATGCAGGTGAATATTGATGAAACCTGATGGTCTTAACAAGAAATTACGCTGCAGACACGACGCTGCATTAAGGATTCATTAATCAATATGCCAAAGATTAGCTTGGTCTTCTATTATCCATTTTAGTTATTGCTCATGCAGAGTTATCCTGCTCTTGCCCAAAGCTTAGCCTATAAAACGGCAAATCCAACCTCTGATCAGGGTCTGTTGACGTTTCCTGACGGCCGCGACAGAGGCTCTTCTGGTGCAGAGCAAGGCGGTTAGCGATGAAACGTCACCAAGTCTGAACCTTTCAAGCGTTGTTCAGGGTGCGCGCTACAGCTGCCGGTATCTCCATGAACGCGTATAATGCGCCCACGTAAGTCGATCCACTTTGCTGTTTTCCAAGGAAGCCTCCATGACTGTAAGAACTCGTATTGCTCCTTCGCCAACGGGTGACCCCCATGTGGGCACTGCCTATATCGCGTTATTCAATCTCTGTTTTGCCCGTCAGCATGGCGGCCAGTTTGTATTGAGGATAGAGGATACTGATCGCGTGCGCTCTACGGCCGAGTCCGAGCAGATGATCCTTGATTCCATGCGCTGGCTGGGTCTTGAGTGGGATGAAGGCCCCGACGTGGGCGGCCCCCATGGCCCGTATCGGCAAAGTGAGCGGGGGGATATATACGCCCAGTACGCCCAGCAACTGATTGATTCTGGTCATGCGTTCAAGTGCTATCGTACTTCTGAAGAGCTCGATCAATTGCGCGAAGCGCGTAAGGCAGCTGGCATGCATCTGGCACTCAAGCCGTCTGACCTGGCTCTTGACGCTGCAGAAGTGGCACGCCGCGAGCAGGAAGGCTGGCCCCATGTGGTGCGTATGCAAGTGCCCAGTGAGGGTGTCTGCGTGGTGGAGGATATGCTGCGCGGGCGTATCGAGGTGGAGTGGAGTCAGGTTGATGCGCAGATCCTGCTCAAATCCGACGGCATGCCGACATATCACCTGGCCAACGTGGTGGATGATCACCTGATGGGGATTACGCATGTGTTGAGAGGCGAGGAATGGATTAATTCAGCCCCCAAGCACCAGTTACTTTATGAGTACCTTGGTTGGGAGATGCCGGTGCTGTGCCATATGCCGCTGTTGCGCAATCCGGATAAGTCAAAACTGTCCAAGCGCAAGAACCCTACCTCGATCAACTATTACCGGCGCATGGGTTTTCTGCCTCAGGCAGTGACTAATTACCTCGGGCGTATGGGATGGTCCATGCCGGATGAACGTGAAAAGTTCAGCCTGGATGAAATGTTGGCTTCTTTTGACATTCAGCGCGTTTCCTTGGGTGGGCCTGTGTTCGATCTGGAAAAGCTGACCTGGTTGAACGGTGTGTACATCCGCGAGGACCTTGATGATACGGCCTTTCTCCAGGCACTGCGTGAATGGGCATTCAATGAAGACTACGCGCGTCAGATTATTCCCCAGGTCAGACCGCGTGTTGAGACCTTGTCTCAGGTGATGCCATTGGCAGGACATTTTTTTGCCGGTCTACCGGCGATAGATCAGGCGTCGTTTGCATCAGTCAAACTGGAACAGGAAACCCTGGTCAAGCTATTGCAGTTTTTGACCTGGCGCCTGGAGGTTGTTCCTGCCTGGAACAAGGAGTCGCTGCAAGGCGAAGTGC
Organism: Halomonas sp. BLK-85; assembly: GCF_044792155.1. NCBI lineage: Bacteria > Pseudomonadati > Pseudomonadota > Gammaproteobacteria > Oceanospirillales > Halomonadaceae > Halomonas > Halomonas sp. BLK-85. The sequence goes on along the minus strand of NZ_CP087731.1, from coordinate 2,150,168 downwards.
AGCTCCTGGCAGAGCACTTTGAGCTCAAGATGAAAGCCTTTCTTGCGCCGGTGTTTATTGCCATTACAGGCAGTACAACCAGTACCTCTGTTTTGCATGGCATGGTTATTCTGGGGTCCGACATGACACGAGCACGCTTGCGTCATGCCATTGAGGTACTTGGAGGCGTTTCTAAAAAACAGACCAAGCGATTCGAGAAGGAGTTTCGTGATATTGGCTGACCATGGCCTTGATCAGGATCTCAATTAATTGAGTTAAACAGGTTGACTAGGGCGGGGCGGAGAAGTAATATACGTCTCGTCTTCAGGGCATGTGGGGCCTTAGCTCAGCTGGGAGAGCGCAACACTGGCAGTGTTGAGGTCAGCGGTTCGATCCCGCTAGGCTCCACCAAAGACTGCACTCGAAGTCATTGTGTCAACGTCCCATTCGTCTAGTGGTCCAGGACACCGCCCTTTCACGGCGGTAACAGGGGTTCGAACCCCCTATGGGACGCCACTCCTTATCCTGTTTTCAGAGTTAACACACCATCCTTCTCCTTTTTGATGGAACGCCCCTTATCATGTTCTGCAATGATGGCATCTGTCGTCGTTGTGTTGTTACATTCCTGCCGATTAATTTTTCGCTTTATTACTCGAATGATGTGCAATTTGGGCTTGACTTGTCCACTTTTGCTGATCCTTTCTGACTGGTTGTGCACAACCGTCGCAACACTGCCCAGAAAACAGATGCTTGAGCGTAATTCCTTTAAAATCAGTGCTTTATAATAGGTCAAAAATTGATCAATTTAAGGCAAGCCCGCATATAATGGCGATTCTGAGACGTTTTCTAGCGGTTGTGAACAGGGTTATCCACAGAAGGTGTGGAAAAACCCTGTTGTTGCCCGGGGGATAAAAAAGTCAAGTGTTATTCGGGCTTGCGCAGACGTTTCAGTAGCGAGGATGTGTCCCATCTTCCACCGCCCATTGCCTGGACATCGGCATAGAATTGATCGACCAGTGCGGTGACAGGGAGGGTGGCATCGAGACGGCGTGCCTGTGTCAGGCAGATGTCCAGGTCCTTGCGCATCCAGTTGACCGCGAAACCATGTTCGTAATGATCGTCAATCATGGTGGCGTGACGGTTTTCCATCTGCCATGAACCTGCGGCGCCTTGCGAAATGACATCGACCACCTGATGTTGGTCAAGTCCTGCCTGTTCGGCAAAATGCAGGCCTTCTGCCAAGCCTTGAACCAGCCCGGCGATACAGATCTGGTTGACCATCTTGGTCAACTGGCCGCTGCTGGCAGCACCCATCAAGGTGACGGCACGAGCGTAATGCTTAAGAACCGGTCTGACGTGTTCAAAGTGATCAGCGTCGCCGCCGCACATGATGGTCAGGGCACCATTTTCTGCGCCCTGTTGTCCGCCCGAGACAGGCGCATCAAAAAAAGCAATCCCCTTTTCCTGGCAGGCTGTATCCAGTTCCAGCGCAAGGTCTGCAGAGGCCGTGGTGTGATCAACCAGGTAGGTACCGTTCTGCATGCTCTCCAGGACGCCCTGCTCACCGCAGATAACCTCACGTACATCGTTGTCATTGCCGACGCAGACCAATACCAGATCGGCACCCTGAGCGGCTTCTGCAGGCGTGGCATGGGCGCTGCCACCATGTTCTTCCACCCAGCGCTCGGCTTTTTGAGGTGTGCGGTTGTAGACCCGTGCAGTGAGCCCCTGGCGAGACAGGTGCCCTGCCATGGGATAGCCCATTACGCCCAGGCCGATAAAGGCAACAGTAGAAATTGTGCGCATTTCAGCGTCTCCCTAAGTAGTTATGCAGAGTATTTATGCAGAGTATTTATGTAGAGCATTTATGCAGGGTATTGAAGCAAACAAAAGGCCACCCTGAGGTGGCCTTGTTGATCATGCCAGAAAGTACTGGCAGGGTTCGATGGTCGAATCGATCATTTTCTGGGATAGTCACGCTGGTCATAGCCAGTGTAAAGCTGGCGAGGACGACCAATCTTGTAGCTGTCGCTGTGCATCTCGTGCCAGTGCGAAATCCAGCCAATTGTGCGCGATACCGCGAAAATGACGGTAAACATGTTGGTTGGAATGCCCATGGCCTTGAGAATAATGCCTGAATAGAAGTCGACATTCGGATAGAGCTTGCGCTCGATGAAGTATTCGTCTTCCAGGGCAATCTGCTCCAGGCGCTTGGCGATCTTGAGCTGGGGATCATCGGCCAGGCCGAGTTCAGCCAGCACTTCGTCGCAGGTCTCTTTCATGACCTTGGCGCGGGGATCAAAATTGCGATAGACGCGGTGCCCGAAGCCCATAAGTTTAAAGGGGTCGTTCTTGTCTTTTGCCTTGTCAACAAAGCGCTGGATGTTTTCCTCTGAGTCATCGCCTATTTCATCCAGCATGTTCAGAACGGCTTCATTGGCGCCACCATGTGCCGGACCCCAAAGGGCTGCAATACCTGCGCTGATGCAGGCAAACGGGTTGGCACCGGTAGAGCCCGCCAGGCGGACCGTGGAGGTCGATGCGTTCTGTTCATGATCTGCGTGCAGGGTAAAGATACGATCCATGGCCTTGGCACAGACCGGGTTAATCTTGTAGTCCTCGCACGGATTGCTGAACATCATGTAAAGGAAGTTTTCAGCGTAATTGAGGTCATTGCGTGGATAGTTGAACGGCTGGCCGACATTATACTTGTGCGACATGGCCGCTATAGTGGGCATCTTGGCAATCAGGCGAATAGCGCTGATAACCCGATCTTCTTCTTTGGTGATGTCCATGTGGTCGTGATAGAACGCGGCCAGACCACCTACCACACCGCACAGGATCGACATGGGGTGGGCGTCACGGCGAAAGCCCTTGAAAAAGTTGTTGATCTGGTCGTGTACCATGGTGTGGTTACGGATACGCGACTCAAAATCCGTGTATTCTTCTTCGCTTGGCAGCTCACCAAACAACAGGGTGAAGCAGACTTCAACAAAGTTGGACTCGCTGGCCAACTGGTCAATCGGGTAGCCACGATGAAGAAGGATACCTTTTCCACCATCGATGTAAGTGATGGCTGATTGGCAGGAGGACGTAGCCATAAAGCCAGGATCATAAGTGAATAGGCCTTCACTACCCAGGGCACGCACATCAATAACGTCCGGTCCAAGTGATCCGGAATAAATGGGTAAGTCAATTGCCTTGTCCAGGCCATCTACCGTCAGTGTTGCTTTCCTGTCAGCCATGCAGGCCTCCTTTCGAATTCGGTTTGGGGACGTGATGTCATTATTTGGATACCGCGCCGGCGAAAAGGCTTGCCCACTATAGAAGTGTTCGACAGATTGTCAATTAGCCTAAATGCTAGCTACAATAGTACAGGGTTGTTACCTTGAACAATATTTGTATATGATTGTCCTAACTGACGTTCATTGCTCTATTCACCTAGTGCAATCGATTCTTCAGAGCCTTGGTGCGTCATTCCTTGTGGTGACAGACGATGCATCCGAAAAAGTGCATGTCAGTGTTCCAAGAAGCGGTTTACCTGACTACTATAGACATGCTGCATTGCAAAATCGACCGCTCGGAGGCGATTTTTGTTGCACCATGGTCGAGTAACGCTTTTGTTCAGTTTGTCAGCGGGGCATTAGGTTCTTATAATCTGAGTCGCGCGACACCCATGCAGGATGGTGTTCGTGCCCGACTTGGCAACGGCCGAGCCCCTTCCAGCAACCACTGCCCGCTCGGGCCATGCCCGACCAGTCGCAGAGCGGGCCAAGAGAGTGTGTAAAAAGCCGTGAATAGCAAACGACCCGTAAATCTAGATCTTTCTACGATACATTTCCCACTCCCGGCATTGACGTCGATCACACACCGCATTACCGGTGTCATCCTGTTCGTTGGTTTGATCTTTGCCTTCTGGGCGTTGAGTGCATCGCTCTCGTCACCTGCCGGTTTCGATGCGGTCAGCAGCGCGCTGGCCAACAACTTCCTGGCCAAGCTGATTGCCTGGGGACTGTTGTCTGCATTTGCCTTCCATTTTGTTGCCGGTATCAAACACCTGGTAATGGACGCCGATATCGGGGTAACCCTTGAGGGCGGCGAGAAGAAAGCACAGATCACTGTTGTGGTCAGCGCTGTATTGATCATTTTGGCAGGAGTCTGGGTATGGTAACCAATATCACTAGTTTTAGCCGCAGCGGTCTTTCTGATTGGCTGATGCAGCGTGTTTCAGCCGTGGTGATGGCATTCTATGCCGTCTTCCTTGTTGCCTATCTGCTGTTCAATCCGGGGCTTGATTACTACGCCTGGAGTGGTCTGTTCGCGCAGACCTGGATGCGCATCTTCTCGCTGCTGGCGTTTATTTCGCTGTCGGCACATGCCTGGGTCGGTCTCTGGACAGTCACAACCGACTATATCAAGCCGACCAATGTGCGTGTGGGTGTCCAGATGTTCGTCATTCTGGCCATCTTTGCCTTTCTGGTCTGGAGCATTCAAATCCTGTGGGGAGCCTGATACATGTCTAACCTTCGTAGCTTGACATACGACGCTATTATCATCGGTGGTGGTGGGTCCGGCCTGCGCGCTGCCCTGGAACTGGCGAAGTCGGGCAAAAAGACAGCGGTATTGTCGAAAGTTTTCCCGACCCGTTCGCATACGGTTTCTGCCCAGGGCGGTATTACCTGTGCCATTGCATCGTCGGATCCGGATGATGATTGGCGCTGGCACATGTACGACACCGTCAAGGGCGGCGACTATATTGCTGACCAGGATGCGGCCGAATATATGTGCTCCGAGGGCCCGAAAGCGGTATTTGAACTGGAACACATGGGACTACCGTTCTCACGCTTTGACAACGGCCGTATTTACCAGCGCCCGTTTGGCGGTCAGTCGAAAAATTTTGGTGAAGGCGGCCAGGCCGCACGTACCTGCGCAGCCGCTGACCGGACGGGTCATGCGCTTTTGCATACGCTTTATCAGAACAACCTGAAGAATAACACCACCTTCCTGAATGAGTGGTACGCGGTTGATCTGGTCAAGAACAGTGAAGGCGATGTGGTGGGCTGTATTGCCATGTGCATCGAGACTGGCGAGGTTGTTCAGGTCAAGTCCAAGGCGACAGTGCTGGCAACCGGTGGCGCTGGCCGTATCTATGCGTCGACAACCAATGCGCTGATCAACACCGGTGACGGTATTGGTATGGCGTTGCGTGCCGGTTTCCCGATGCAGGACATGGAAATGTGGCAGTTCCACCCGACCGGCATCTACGGTGCAGGTACCCTGGTAACTGAGGGTTGCCGTGGTGAGGGTGGTTATCTGATCAACAAGGACGGCGAACGCTTCATGGAGCGTTATGCGCCGAACGCCAAGGACCTGGCGGGTCGTGATGTAGTCGCACGTTCGATGGTCATGGAAATTATCGAAGGGCGTGGTTGTGGCGACAAGGGTGACCACGTGTTCCTGAAGCTGGATCACCTGGGTGAAGATGTACTGGGCAAGCGCTTGCCGGGTATCGTTGAGCTATCCAAGACCTTCGCGCATGTTGACCCGGCCAAGGACCCGATTCCCGTCGTGCCGACCTGCCATTACATGATGGGCGGTATTCCGACCAACGTGCATGGTCAGGCAATCATGCAGGACGAAAGCGGCAACGATCAGATCGTCAACGGCCTCTATGCCTGTGGCGAAGCGGCTTGTGTATCAGTTCACGGTGCCAACCGTCTGGGCGGTAACTCACTGCTGGATCTGGTGGTATTTGGCCGTGCAGCGGGCATGTTCATAGAGAGCGCGCTGAATGAAGGTGTCGAGTACCTGGACGCCAGCGAGTCGGATATCGAGTTTGCCATGAAGCGCATGAGCCGCTGGAATGAGTCTGAAGGTGGCGAAACCGTTCCCGCACTGAAAGCTGAGCTTCAGGAAATCATGCAGAACTCCTTTGGTGTGTTCCGTGAAGAGAAGAACATGCAGGAAGGGGTTCAGAAGCTGGCCGATCTGCGCAATCGTATCGATAATGCCTACTTGCCTGACAAGTCGAACGCTTTCAACACGGCCCGTGTCGAAGCACTTGAGCTGGACAACCTGATGGAAGTGGCAGAAGCGACTGCGATTGCTGCACTGGAGCGTAAGGAAAGCCGTGGCGCCCATTCGCGTTACGACTTCCCGGATCGTGATGACGTCAATTGGTTGAAGCACTCTCTTTACTGCCCGGCGACCAAACAGCTCAAGAAGCGTGACGTCAACTTCAAGCCAAAGACCGTTGATACGTTCGAACCCAAGGTTCGTACCTACTAATCTCCGCACTGAAAAGAGGGAGTCATTATGTCCAATCTACAGGTATCCATATACCGCTATAACCCGGAAACGGACTCCGCACCTTACATGCAGGAATTTCAGGTCGACACCAAGGGGCGGGATCTCATGGTGCTGGACGTTCTGCATATGATGAAAGAGCAGGACAACGGCCTGGCTTTCCGTCGCAGCTGCCGCGAAGGTGTCTGCGGTTCCGATGGCATGAACATGAACGGTAAGAATGGCCTGGCCTGCATCACGCCTCTTTCGGATGTGATCAAGGGTAACAAGCTGACCCTGCGCCCGCTGCCGGGCCTGCCGGTCATTCGCGATATGGTTGTGGACATGAGCCTGTTCTACAAGCAATACGAGCGTATACAGCCGTATCTGCAGAACGATGAGCCCGCGCCTGCCATTGAGCGTCTGCAGTCACCTGAAGATCGTGACAAGCTGGACGGGCTATATGAGTGCATCCTGTGTGCCTGCTGCTCGACGTCATGCCCATCCTTCTGGTGGAATCCGGACAAGTTCGTTGGCCCCGCCGGCTTGCTTCAGTCCTATCGTTTTCTGGCAGACTCGCGGGACAACGCTACTGAGCAGCGTCTTAGTGAACTCGAAGATCCTTTCTCCGTGTTCCGTTGCCGCGGTATCATGAACTGTGTTGCAGTGTGCCCGAAAGGTCTGAACCCGACCCGTGCGATTGGTAAAATCCGCGACATGCTGCTGGCGGATGCCACCTGAGTGTCATAAAAAAGCCTATGCCACTTAAGTTGCGCATCAATGCTACTTAAATAGTGACGCTTCAGTTGTTATCATAGGGCAAGTCAGCTGGTGCGGCAGGGAGTCGCACCACTGGCCAGCCAGGTTTAAAAGCCGGTGCTTAAAGTACCGGCTTTTGAGCATGGACTGTTCAGAAACAGGAACGCGAGTAACAGTAACAGGGTTTCCGGCCACGGCCGGTGCCGCCGGCAAATGTTCCGCCCCGCCGGCAGGGCTATAGCGTTGTCGTCGCATGGTGTGGCGGCACCGATACCACCCCATCAGTGCAGGGTGACCGAGAGATGCAACAAGGCATAATGGAGTTGATGTGGCGTTCTTCGCACGTAAGTGGCGGCAATGTTCACTACGTGGAAGCGCTTTACGAGCAGTACCTCGACGATCCCAATGCTGTCCCTGACGAGTGGCGCGATTATTTTGATTCGCTCCCTCGCCCCGAGGGCAGTGCCTCCCACGATGTACCCCTAAGCCCGATACGTGATCAGTTCTACCAGCTCGGCCGCGAGACGCGTCCGGGTCGTGTTGCTGCGGCAACCGATAACGGTGAGAACAAGAAGCAGGTTAAAGTCCTGCAGCTGATCAACGCCTATCGCTTCCGGGGCCATCAGAAGGCCAATATTGACCCGCTAGGACTGCGAAATCCCACCCCCGTCCCCGATCTTGATCTTTCCTTCCACCAGCTTTCCAAAGCTGATCTGGACGTCGAGTTTCAGACAGGTTCCTTTTTTCTGGGTATCGACAAAGCCCCGTTGCGCGACATCGTAGACGCTCTTGAGCGCACCTACTGCCGCTCAATAGGCTGCGAGATCATGCACATTGTCGACACCGAGGAAAAACGCTGGTTGCAGCGCCGCTTTGAGTCGGTGCGTAGCGCTCCGGCTTTCAGTGAGGAAACGCGCAAGCATGTGCTGGAACGTCTGACGGCCGCCGAAGGGCTGGAAAGCTATCTGGCCTCGAAGTACCCGGGTACCAAACGTTTTGGTCTGGAGGGCGGTGAGTCTTTCATTCCCATGGTGGATGAGCTGATTCAGCGAGCCGGCGGATACGGCACCAAAGAGGTCGTCATCGGCATGGCCCACCGTGGCCGTCTTAACCTGCTGGTCAATATCCTGGGCAAGAATCCTGCCGATCTGATTGATGAATTCGACGGCAAGAAGGTCATCGAGCGTGGCTCGGGTGATGTCAAATATCACCAGGGTTTCAGTTCCAATGTGATGTCGCCGGGCGGCGAAGTTCATCTGGCGCTGTCGTTTAACCCGTCACACCTTGAAATTGTTTCACCTGTCGTGGAAGGCTCGGTGCGTGCCCGTCAGGATCGCCGTAATGATCCAAGCGGCGAGAAAGTCCTGCCAATCAGTGTGCATGGCGATGCTGCCTTCGCTGGCCAGGGTGTGGTGATGGAGACATTCCAGATGTCCCAGACCCGCGCCTACAAGACGGGCGGTACCGTCCACATCGTCATCAATAACCAGGTGGGCTTTACTACTTCCCATCCGCTGGATGCGCGTTCGACAGAGTACTGCACCGATATTGCCAAGATGGTGCAATCGCCGATTTTCCATGTTAACGGCGATGATCCGGATGCAGTCCTGCATGCGACTCAGGTCGCACTCGACTACCGTCATCAGTTCAAGAAGGACGTGGTGATTGACCTTGTCTGCTATCGCCGCCGGGGTCATAACGAAGCCGATGAGCCTTCCGGCACCCAGCCGATGATGTATTCCAAGATCAAGGATCATCCGTCTTCTCGCAGCGTCTATGTCGAGCGTCTGATCAAGGAGGGTGTGGTCACTGAGGATGACACCAAGGCGATGATGGAAAAGTACCGTGAAGACCTGATGGCAGGCAATCACGTTGCTAATGCTCTGGTGCAGGAGCCCAATACATCGCTGTTTGTGGACTGGGCGCCCTATATCGGTCATGAATGGAGTGGTAACGCCGATACGTCTTTCGATATGAAGCGTCTGCAGCGTCTTGCCGCCAAGATGTGTGATATTCCGGATGGCATTGATGTTCAGCGTCAGGTGGCCAAGATCTACCAGGATCGCCGCAAGATGCAGGCCGGTGGTCTGGCGCTCAACTGGGGCTTTGCGGAAACACTGGCCTATGCCACCTTGCTGGATCAGGGGCACCCGGTGCGTATTACCGGTCAGGATGTCGGGCGGGGCACTTTCTCACACCGTCACGCCGTGGTTCATAACCAGAAAGATGGCAACACCTATGTGCCATTGCAGAATATGGCAGAAGGGCAGCCAGCGTTTACCATCCATGACTCCTATCTGTCTGAGGAAGCCGTGCTGGCCTTCGAGTATGGGTATGCCACCACAGCGCCTAACGATCTGGTGATCTGGGAAGCGCAGTTTGGTGATTTCTTCAACGGCGCTCAGGTCGTGGTCGACCAGTTCATTTCTTCAGGTGAGACCAAGTGGGGCCGCCTGTGTGGGTTGACCATGTTGCTTCCACACGGCTACGAAGGCCAGGGGCCGGAACACTCTTCGGCACGCCTGGAGCGCTTCCTGCAAATGTGTGCCGAGCACAACATGCAGGTGTGTGTTCCGACCACGCCGGCACAGATCTTCCATCTGCTACGCCGTCAGGTGATTCGCCCACTGCGTAAGCCACTGGTCGTCATGTCGCCGAAATCGTTGCTGCGCCATAAGGAAGCCACGTCCAGTCTTGAAGATCTGGCAAAAGGCAAGTTCCAGATGGTCTTGCCCGATCAGGCGGGTCTGGATGCCGAGAAGGTCAAGCGTGTCATCCTGTGTTCTGGCAAGGTCTACTATGATCTGGCGGCCTGGCGCAGTGAAAACGAACGCCAGGATACGGCTATTATGCGTCTGGAACAGCTGTATCCGTTCCCGAAAGAAGAGCTGCTGGCAGCGCTTCAGGTGTATGCGGGGATTGAAGATATTGTCTGGTGCCAGGAAGAGCCACTCAACCAGGGGGCCTGGTATTCCAGCCAGCACCATATGCGTGCTGTTGCTGAGATGCTCAAGGAAGGTCTGGGGGGCAGACTGAAATTTGCCGGACGTCCCGCATCTGCTGCACCCGCGGCAGGCTATATGTCCGTTCACACTGAACAGCAACGCCAGCTGGTGGAAGACGCCTTTAACGAATAAGCGCCCACCGGGTTCAAAGAAATTAAAAGGGAAACGAAATGGCTACTGAGATCAAAGCGCCAACCTTTCCAGAGTCTGTTGCCGAAGGCACGGTGGCAGCATGGCATAAGAAGCCGGGCGATAGCGTCGAACGAGACGAACTGGTTGTTGAAATTGAAACCGACAAGGTCGTCCTGGAAGTGGTGGCACCGGAAGCCGGCACACTGAGCGATGTCATGGTTGAAGAAGGTGATACCGTTGCATCCGAGCAGGTGTTGGGCACCCTGGGTGAGGGGGGCGCCAGGCAGGCATCCAGCAATGCGGATGCTGATAAAGGTGCTGAAGAAAAGCAGGACACATCAAGTGCACCGGCCACGTCTGGCGCGTCAGGCGGCAAGACCCATGAGGTCAAGGCACCGACCTTCCCTGAGTCCATTCAGGAAGGAACGGTGGCCAGCTGGACCAGGCAGGTGGGTGAAGCGGTCAAGCGTGATGATGTTCTGGCTGAAATCGAAACTGACAAGGTCGTTCTGGAAGTGGTCGCGCCGGCTGATGGCGCCCTGAGCGAAATCAAGGCAGAAGAAGGCAGCCAGGTAGAATCAGAAGCTGTGCTCGGGCTGTTTGTTGAGGGCGCTGGTGGTGACGCTGGGGATCAGGCTGCTGCACCTTCACCTGCGAGTGCTGCTGGCAGTGATGAAAGCTCGGATGAACAGGTGGGTGACAAGATTCTGGCGCCAGCGGCCCGTAAGATGGTGGCTGAGCATGACCTGGATGTCAGCAAGATTGCCGGCACCGGCAAGGGCGGCCGTATACTGAAAGAAGACGTGCAGAAAGCGGTCAAGGATGGCTCTGCCAAGAAAGCGGCCAAACCTGCCCCGTCAGCATCCGCCAAACCGGCCATGCCTGCGGTTGATGACGGTGAGCGCCCCGAGAAGCGGGTACCCATGAGCCGTCTGCGCCAGACGATCGCCAAGCGTCTCGTTCAGGCCCAGCAGACGGCGGCCATGTTGACCACTTATAACGAAGTGGACATGACCGAGATCATGGCCCTGCGTGCTCAATACAAGGATACTTTCCTGAAGGCCCATGATATCAAGCTGGGCTTTATGGGTTTCTTTGTAAAAGCCGCTTCAGAAGCGCTCAAGCGTTTTCCTGACGTCAATGCCTCTATTGACGGCACCGATATTGTCTACCACGGTTACCAGGATATAGGCGTGGCGGTGTCCACCGATCGTGGACTGGTTGTGCCGGTTCTGAGAGACACTGACAGCATGAAAATTGCCGATGTCGAGCGTAACATTGCTGATTTCGGCAAGCGTGGCCGCGAAGGCAAGCTGGGCATGGATGATATGATGGGTGGCACCTTCACTATCACCAACGGCGGTACCTTTGGTTCATTGATGTCGACGCCGATCATCAATCCGCCGCAGACCGCGATTCTGGGGATGCACAAGATTCAGGATCGCCCGATGGCAGTGAACGGCAAAGTGGAGATTCGCCCGATGATGTATCTGGCGGTTTCCTACGATCACCGCATGATCGACGGTAAGGATGCCGTCCAGTTTCTGGTGACCATCAAGGAACTTCTGGAAGACCCTGCACGCTTGTTGCTGGACGTGTAAGTCTCGCCACAAACGAACACGCATTCACGTTCAATTGCACTTCGCCTCCCGCCCCATACGGGGGGAGGCAACCAAGCTAAAGGAGCCAACATGGCTGATAAGTTTGATGTGATCGTAATCGGTGCCGGCCCCGGTGGGTATGTGGCCGCTATTCGTGCAGCTCAGCTCGGTCTCAAGACGGCCTGTGTCGAAAAATGGGTTGGCAAGGAAGGTAATGTTGTTCACGGTGGTACCTGTCTCAACGTTGGCTGCATCCCTTCCAAGGCGCTGCTCGAAGCCTCACACAAGTTCGTCGAAGCAAAGCATGACTTTGACGAATTGGGCATTCAGGCACCTGATGTCTCCATGGACGTCACGAAGATGATGTCGCACAAGGACAAGATTGTTAAGAACCTGACCGGCGGTATTTCCGGCCTGTTCAAGGCCAATGGTGTTACTTCTATCGAAGGCGCGGGTAAAGTGGCTTCGGGCAAGCAGGTTGAGGTCACCGGGCATGATGGCAAGACCACGATGTATGATGCCGATAACATCATCATCGCGGCGGGTTCGGTACCGATTGAAATTCCACCGACCCCGCTGGTTGAAGGCATGGTGGTTGATTCGACCGGGGCACTGGAGTTTCAGGAAACGCCCAAGCGTCTGGGCGTGATTGGTGCGGGCATCATCGGCCTGGAGCTGGGTAGTGTCTGGAACCGCCTGGGTTCAGAGGTCACCATGCTTGAAGCCATGGATGATTTCCTGCCAATGGTAGACGCCTCCATCGCCAAGGAAACCCAGAAGATCCTCAAGAAGCAGGGTCTGGATATCAAGCTGAATGCCCGGGTGACTGGCTCTGAAGTCAAGGGCGATGAAGTGGTGGTGAAATACACCGATGCCAACGGCGAGCAGGAAACAACGTTTGACAAGCTGATCGTCTGCGTGGGTCGTCGCCCCTATACCAAGGGCGTGATTGCTGATGGTGTCAGCATTGAGCTGGATGAGCGCGGCTTTATCTTTGTTGATGACCAGTGCCGTACCAACCTGCCTGGCGTTTACGCGGTTGGGGACTGTGTGCGTGGCCCCATGCTGGCACACAAGGCATCCGAAGAAGGCATTATGGTGGCAGACATCATTGCTGGCCATAAAGCCGAGATGAACTACGACACCATTCCGAATGTGGTGTATACCTTCCCGGAAGTGGCCTGGGTGGGTATTACCGAGCAGGAAGCCAAGGCCAAGGGCATTGACGTAAAAGTTGGCGCCTTCCCGTTTGCCGCCAGCGGTCGTGCCATGGCCAATAACGCAACGGAAGGAACCGCCAAGGTCATTGCGGACGCTGAAACGGATCGTATCCTGGGCATGCACATCGTCGGCCAGCACGCCGGTGAAATGATTGCTCAGGGGGTAATTGCCATGGAGTTTGGTTCCAGCGCCGAAGATCTGGCCCTGACCTGCTATGCCCACCCGACCATGTCGGAAGCCGTGCACGAGGCAGCGCTTGCCGTTGATGGCCATGCTATCCATATGGCCAACCGCAAGAAGCGTAAATAAGCCGGCTAACCTATAAGAAAGCGCCACCGTAAGGTGGCGCAACGCTTTCGGCCATGCCGGTCTGTTACCTCGCCGGCAGGAACCGCAAGCACGGGGATGGTAATCACTGACGTTTGCCATCGTTCGAGTCACATGCAACCAATGGCATGAATCGATGAATCTTCACGAGTATCAGGGCAAGCAGTTGTTTGCCGATTATGGTTTACCTGTATCCAAGGGCTTTGCCGTGGATACGCCAGAAGAAGCCGAAGAAGCGTGTAAAAAAATCGGCGGTGATATGTGGGTCGTCAAGGCTCAGGTTCACGCAGGCGGTCGTGGAAAGGCGGGCGGGGTTAAACTGATCAAGGATCCCGCTGAAGCCAAGACCTTCGCCGAGCATTGGCTTGGCAAGAACCTGGTGACCTATCAGACAGACGAAAACGGTCAGCCAGTGGCCAAGATCCTGGTTGAGACCTGCACGGATATCGCCGATGAGCTGTATCTGGGTGCGGTGGTCGACCGTACGACCCGTCGCGTTGTCTTTATGGCATCGACCGAGGGCGGTGTTGAAATCGAGACCGTTGCGGAAGAAACACCTGAGAAGATTCTCAAGGCCGAGATTGATCCGCTGGTGGGTGCACAGCCTTATCAGGCCCGTGAACTGGCCTTTGCGCTGGGTCTTAGCGGTGATCAGGTCAAGCAGTTCACCAAGATTTTCCTGGGGCTGTCCAAGCTGTTCCACGAGAAAGATCTGGCGCTTCTGGAAATCAACCCGCTGGTCATTACCGATGAAGGTAACCTGCACTGCCTCGACGCCAAACTGGGCCTCGACAGCAATGCGCTTTACCGTCATCCGGACCTGCAGGCCATGCGTGACCCGTCCCAGGAAGACGAGCGTGAAGCGGATGCTGCCAAGTGGGAGCTGAACTACGTAGCGCTCGACGGTAACATCGGATGCATGGTCAATGGCGCAGGCCTTGCCATGGGTACCATGGATATCGTCAACCTTAACGGTGGCAAGCCGGCCAACTTCCTCGACGTGGGTGGTGGTGCTACCAAGGAACGCGTTGCAGAAGCGTTCAAGATCATCCTGTCTGACGACAACGTCAATGCCGTGCTGGTCAACATCTTTGGCGGCATCGTACGTTGCGACATGATTGCTGAAGGCATTATCGGTGCCGTTGAGCAAGTCGGTGTTAACGTACCGGTGGTCGTACGTCTGGAAGGTAACAACGCCGAACTGGGTGCGGAAAAACTCGCGTCCAGTGGTCTCAACATCATCGCGGCTACCAGTCTGACCGACGCGGCTCAGCAGGTCGTTAAAGCGGCGGAGGGCAAGTAATGAGCATCCTGATCGACAAGAACACCAAGGTCATCTGCCAGGGTTTCACCGGTGGCCAGGGCACGTTCCACTCCGAACAGGCGATTGCCTATGGCACGCAGATGGTCGGCGGTGTGACGCCGGGCAAAGGCGGCCAGGAGCACCTCGGCCTGCCCGTTTTCAATACCGTGAAAGACGCGGTCGAGAAAACCGGCGCGGAAGCCAGCGTTATCTATGTACCGGCCCCTTTCTGCAAGGATTCCATCCTTGAAGCGGCCAATGCGGGTATCAAGCTGATCGTGTGCATTACCGAAGGTATTGCCACGCTGGATATGCTGGAAGCCAAGGTGAAGTGCGACGAGCTTGGCGTACGCCTGATTGGCCCGAACTGCCCGGGTGTCATTACCCCGGGTGAATGCAAGATCGGCATCATGCCGGGTCACATTCATCAGCCGGGCAAGGTCGGTATCGTATCGCGTTCAGGCACCCTGACCTATGAAGCCGTCAAGCAGACCACGGATCACGGTTTCGGCCAGTCGACCTGTGTCGGTATCGGTGGTGACCCGATTCCGGGCTCCAACTTCATCGATATTCTCGAAATGTTCGAGAACGATCCGAAGACAGAAGCCATCGTGATGATCGGCGAAATCGGCGGCACCGCCGAAGAAGAAGCGGCTGCCTTCGTCAAGGCCAACGTTTCCAAGCCCGTGGTGTCCTATATTGCCGGTGTGACAGCCCCTCCCGGTAAGCGTATGGGCCACGCAGGCGCTATCATCTCAGGCGGTAAAGGTACCGCTGATGAGAAGTTTGCTGCCCTGGAAGACGCCGGTGTCAAGACCGTACGTTCTCTGGCTGAAATCGGCGACGCCTTGAAAGAAGTCACCGGTTGGTAAGACGCTGCCTTGCAGTGGCTTGTAAAATGTAAAAAGAGCACCCCAGGGTGCTCTTTTTTGTGCAGGCAATAAAAACGGCGCTGAAAAGCGCCGTTTGCGGAGTACCTGCCGTTGTCTCCAGACAGTGAGGCTAGACAACCGGGCGAGCCACCAGTGAGCGGGTTTCCTCACGGGCTTCGGTCAGCGCCACGCGTAGGCTGTCGCCCAGTTTGAAGCGTTCTTCGCCTTCAATCTGAATGCGGCCTTCCTTGTCGTCGATCACTACCTTGGTGCGGTCACTGTGCATCAGGGGGGCGGGCACAAAGGCGGTGGCGCCATTTTCCAGCAGGCGTACCCGCATGCCCCCCCGGTTGATGGCCATCACTTCGGCGTCAAAGGCTTGCTGATTCTCTGCCGCCGGGGTCAGGTAGCGTACATACAGCCAGTCCTTGACGTCGCGCTCAGCCATGCGGTTCAGACGGCGGCGCTCGGTGAGCTGCTCGGTGAGCTGCTGGCTGGCTTCTGCTGGGGCCTGTTCACCCTTGAGGATACGCTTGATCAGGCGATGGTTGACCATATCACCGTATTTGCGAATCGGTGACGTCCAGGTGGCATAGGCATTCAGGCCCAGGCCAAAGTGCGGCCCAGGCTGGGCTGACATGCTGGTAAAGCCCTGGAAGCGCCGCAGACGCGCGTCCAGCCAGGCGTCTTCACGGCTTTCCAGCGCCCGTTTGAGATCCTTGTAGTGGGCCAGTTCAAGCAGCGCTTCACGGGCAACCTCAATCTCCTGCCCGGCCAGAAACTCCTGGGCGGCTTCGGCTTTATCAGGCTCAAAGGCACGGTGGACATTAAAGATGCCGTGGCCGATATGCTGGGCCAGATAATCAGCGCAGCAGGCGTTGGCCACGATCATCGATTCCTCGATCATGCGGTTGGCGATGCGGCGCTCTTCGGTGCGAATTCCCAGCACGTTGCCTGCATCGTCCAGGTCGAAGACGTAATCCGGACGATCCTTGAACACCAGGGCATGCTCGTTACGCCAGGCGGTGCGTGCTTCGGTCAGTGCCTGCAACGCCGTGAGCTGTTCGGCGATGTTGTCCGCCGGCGCCCAGTACCCCTGGCCTTCAATCCAGTCGGAGACACGGTCATAGGCCAGCTTGGCGTGTGACATGACGTTAGCCGCAAAGAAGCGATATTCGCCGAGGCTTCCATCGGCGTTAATATCCAGAGTGCAGGCCAGGGCAGGACGCTTTTGACCTTCCCACAGCGAGCAGAGGTCATCGGCCAGCTGTTCAGGCAGCATGGTGACATTCTGACCCGGCAGGTAGACGGTAAAGGCGCGGGTACGTGCTTCGAGATCAGCCGCATGGCCTTCTTCGACGTAAGCGGTCGGGTCGGCAATGGCTACGCTCAGGCGCCAGCCGCCGCTTTCCAGGGTTTCGACATGCAGGGCGTCATCCATATCCCGGGTCTTCTCACCATCAATGGTAAAAAACGGCCAGGCAGTCAGATCTTCGCGGTTCAGTCCTTCGTCCAGCAGCGGCCAGTCGGTGCCCGCATCCGGGCATTCCTGTTCCAGTGCATGGCGGGCAAGGGTTACCCGCCATGGCACGGCCGGGTCATCTGACTTGGCCACCAGTTCATCAATCTGGGCAAAAAAGCCCCGGTCGTTCTCTTTCAGCGGATGGCGAACCAGGCGGGCAACCACCCAGTCGCCGTCTGCGATGCTGGCTTCATCCAGGCTGTTCTTGATGCGGGCCTTGAGTACATTGCGAATAGACGGGTGATCGGGCACCACCGCCAAACGTCCCTCACGTTTTTGGACGCGGGCAATAAAACGGTCGAGCCCGGCTTCAAGCAGTTTTTCCGGTTCGACAGACTGCTTGTCGCCATTTTCATGAATAACGGCTTCAATGCGATCGCCATGCAGGACCTGCTTCATGGCGGGCGGTGGGACGAAATAGGATTCACCTGCGTCGGTTTCCAGAAAGCCAAAGCCTTTTTCAGTGGCCTTGATCACGCCTTCTGCGCGCGGGGTGGTGTCACGAATCTGTTGCTTGAGTTGGGCAAGTACCGAATTATTTTGCAGCATGAGGTCAATCAGTTGGCAAGGGTAGGGGTCACACTATACGGATTCCCGTGCGCCAGGCCAATCACCCGGCTCACAGATGCTGATCGTTTGTTGAGCATCAATATCTTAGCGTCGCCCATGTGAATCGGTTAAGCTGCTGAAAGTGCAGGCGTGTCTGCTGAATATCAAACGAGGAGGGTGTAATGGCAGTGCAGCTGATTGTTTCCGACCTGGACGGAACCCTGTTGGACACTCACCACCGCTTGCATGCAAGCACCATCAAGGTGTTGCGTTTGCTGGCCGAACAAGGTCACCACATCGCCTTGGCATCCGGCCGCCATTACCATGACATGCGGGTGTTCCGCGATCAGCTGGATATTCCCATTCATCTTATCAGCACCAACGGCGCCTATACCCATGACCCTGCAGGCCAACTGTTGAATGCCAGCTATCTTCAGCCCGATCATGCGCAAACGCTGATTCAGCTGCCCCGCCCACCCGAGGTGCGGCTGAGCCTGTACCGGGAAAGTGGCTGGCATGTGGATGCACCCGCACCGCATCTGCTCTCAATTCATGCCACCACCGGTTTTACCTATCAGGTAGTGCCACCAGAAAAAATGGACGCTGATGGGGTGGGCAAGGTGCTGTATCTGGGGGACCCCGCGGCGCTGGCCGAACTGGAAAGCCAGGCCTATCAAGCGCATGGGCAGGGGCTACATATTACCTACTCCACCTCCAATGCCCTGGAAATCATGGCCGGCGGCGTCAATAAGGGCGTTGCCCTGTCTGCCCTGCTGGAAAAGTTGGGCCTGGCTGCCGCGGATTGCCTGGCATTTGGCGACAACCTTAATGATATCGAGATGCTCAACCTGGCCGGTGAAGCCCAGGTGATGGCCAATGCCCACCCGGCGCTGTTTCAGCGCGTTACTGGTGCTCGGCGCATCGGCCATCACAGCGATGCGGGTGTTGCTCAGTGGCTGACAAAACGCTTTAAGTTACAGGAGGCCGTTGATGTTTCATCGCGGTCGCGACAGAGGCCCTTTTTGGTACAGAGTTGTTGCAGAGCAAGGCGTGAGTAAACGGCAACAGACTCTAATCCTCCGATTGGGCGTTGCGCTGGGTATCGAGGCGGCGGATCTGGCGCCATAGATCCTGGCGCAGGTCTGTCATTCGCGGTTGCTGTTCGGGAGTGAAGGCCAGCGGTCGGCACAGCCGCTGGGCTCTCAGCCCCAGCCGGGCGCTCAGCAGGCCGGTGGCCAGGCCCTGGCTGGCACGTGCGGAAAGGCGCCCGGCCACATCCAGAGACAGCATGTCCATACCGGCATCGGTGGCAAGTTCGCTGGCACCGGCGAAGGCCATCTGGTAGAGCACGCTGCGAAACAGTTTCAGACGGCTGATAAAACTCAGCTCCAGTCCATACAGTCGGCAGAGGCGGTTGATCATTGCCAGGCTGCGCCAGGCGACCAGCGCCATATCCACCAGTGTCAGCGGGCTGACGGCTACCATGATGGCGGTTTCCCCGGACATGCGCGAAATCAGCCGCTGGGCTTCCCGATCGCGTGGGGCCAGCAGGTGGTAATCGAGCAGGGTCATGATGTCTGCGCTGCTGTGATGCGGCTGGCTGGCATGTTGAAAGGCTTGCCAGTGCGGGTCGTCATCACTGAGCTTCAGCTGGCGTCGCAGGGTATCGGCCTGTTGCATGGCCTGACGGGGGGAGCGCTGGGGAAGTTCCGCCAATGCTTCACGTAGTGTGTCATGGCGTTTAAGGCGTTTGAGGCGCGTTAATTCTCGCAGAAGTGAAACAGCGCCAAATCCAATAAGCCCCAGGCCGAAGAGATGCCAGGCAGCATCCAGCCAGCGTGCCTGTTCAAAGGCAACGGGAATGCCCGATACCAATTCGGCACTCCCTAACGCGGCCACTCCTGCCAGGGAAAAGATCAGCCCCCAGCGGCGTTTGCGCGGCGCAGACAGGGTTTCTTCAGGTAACGCCTTGTGGTCTGACGGTGTGGTTTCCAGCGGTTGGTGGGCGGTGTGTGCATCAAAGCGACGGGTGCCGCGCAGGGTATCTTCAGTGTCACTGTTCGGGCGCTTCGCGCTGTCGGCCTGTGCGTCATCAAGCGAAAAGTGACGCCGCGGACGAGGCTGGGGTGCGTTACTGTTCTCTGTCTGAGGGTCGGTCATGCGAGTTTGTCTCCCAGTAACCAGTCAAGGGCGGCATCCATGCGGATATGGGCAAGAGCCTGATCAGATGAGCCCATGGGGCGAAAATGCGGAAAGTCGAAGCCCTGCTGCTGCCAGAAGCGCTCTTCTGGCAGGCGCGCCGGCACATCGCCTGGGTAAATTAGCACGTCTTCACCTTGCAGGGTGGTGCCGTAGAGGGCGGCCAGGCGCTGGCCCTGCTGATTGACCTCGCGGGCCTGGGTGGCCCGGATCGCCGCCAGCGACAGCGCCTTGACCGGAATGTCGGCAAAGCGCAGATCTTTGAGCGGCTCGGCCAGTAGCGCTTCAAGCAGGCGGACCAGATTACTGTGTTGATCAGGCGTGACATGGTCTGCCTTGGTGGCGGCAATGGCGAGGCGGTCAATGCGCGGCGAAAACAGCCGGGTCAGCAGGCTGCGCTGGCCGTAGTCAAAGCTGTGCATCAGCTGCTGCAGCGCCCGAGACAGATCTTCAAACCGTTCGGGGCCGGCGTTCAGCGCCCCGAGAACATCGACCAGCACAATCTGACGGTCAAAGCGGCGGAAATGGTCACGATAGAAGGGTTTGACGATATGCTGCTGATAATAACGGAATCGTTTGGCCAGGGTGGCATAGACGCTGGTTTCAGGCAGCGCCTGGCGCTGCTCGGTCGATAGCCCGATAGCCGGTAAAGGAAAGAACTGCAGTACCGGCGCCCCTTCAAGTTCCCCGGGTAACAGGAAGCGCCCAGGCTGCAGGTCTGAAAAACCGGCCTGTTTGGCCTGTTTCAGACCATCAGCGTAGGCCGCTGCCAGGTCGGCGAGCTGGGCTTCATCCGCCTCAGCGGCGGGGTCAAGCTGCTCGACTCGGGCTTGCCAGGCGCTGAACAACGCCTGACGATGCACGCCGCTATGCTGGGTCTGGGCCTGGCACCAGCTGTCGAAGTCATGGGCCAGCATGGGCAGGTCGAGCAGCCATTCACCCGGGTAGTCAAACAGGTCCAGGGTCAGGTGGTTGAACTCCGGGGCTAACCAGCCGCGCTGGGCAGGGCGATAGCGTAACTGCAGGCGCAACTCGCTGATTCCGCGCGTCGGTTCTGGCCAGCGCGGCGGTTTGGCGTTGAGCGCATCGAGGGCGGCATCGTAAGGAAAGCGTGGAACGCCCAGATCCGGCTGGGACAAGCGTTGGGCGCCGAGCAAGCGGCCCTCGCGTGCCGCTGGCAAGAGGTCGAGTTGCGCCTCAAGCCCGGCATGGCGCAGCTGGTTGACCAGAGACGTCAGAAAAGCGGTTTTTCCCGCCTGGGAAAGGCCGGTAACGGCCAGCCTGAGCTGCCGATCACGGGTACGTTCCATCAGGTTGGTCAGTTCCCGCCCCAGGCGTTCGCGGTTAAAGGGGGATGGCATCAGGCGTGGCTCCTCTGGAAGACGCCGCTATGCGCCACTTTGGCGTAGCATCTGCACCAACTGGTAAAACATCGGCAGGGTCGCAATCTGAAAACCTATCACGGCAATGACATAGCCGGGCCAGCGGCGGGTCATTTTCTGCGCGAGCGTCAGCCCAACCAGGCAAACCACCATGCCGAGCAGATTGAAAACCAGCGTCGCGGCTTCAAGCCAGTACTGAGGGTTCATGGATAAGCGTTCCTTGTTGGCTAAAAGGGATCAAAGATCAGGATGATGTAACGCCTGCGGATTTGAGCAGCCAGTGTCAGGCGCGGCTGATGGTGGTACCCAGCATGTGCTGGGCATCTGGCACCAGCCAGACCGGGTCGAGCCGGGTGTTGGCCGCTTCCACGCATAAAAAGCGTCCAGCGGCCTCTGCCGGGGTATCCGCTGGCAATGCGTCGCCTGGATGCCAGATCACGGTCGAATCGCTGTCGTGTTTGGCAATCCGCAGTTGACGGCTGCCGTCATCAAGAATGACCGCTGCGTTGCTGTGGTAGATACGGTCGATAGGGCCGCGAATCGCCAGGGTGCCTTGCTGCTCGTCTTCGGCGAAACCACGCCGCTTGTCGAGATAGCGCGCACCGGCCAGCCCTTCCAGGCGGCAATGCTGAACCTGGTCAACCGCCAGATAGCTGTGCAGGGCGGCACTGATCTTGACCGGTGCTGTGCCGCAGTTCTCGCTGATCAGCTCAACGTGCAGGCGCTGGGCGTTGGCCTGGATCACCACGCGCACATTAAGCTGGCTATGCAGCCGGTCTTGGGGTGAAAGATGGGCTTCAATACCTTCTTCATGCTCGTCAACCGCCTCAAGGTTCCACAACGCATGGCGGGCCAGCCCATGGAAGGGGCCACTGCGGTCGTCACTTTCATCGGCATAGCGCTCGTCGCCAAACCACGGCCAGCATAAGGGAATGCCGCCGCGCAGTGCTCCGGGAAGTGCCTGGGGGTTGGGCGTCATCCATAGCCAGGGCACGGTATCATCGGCCGGTTGAAAGTGGACTACCTGCCCACCCTGCAAGGCAATGGCAAGCTCACCCCAGGGCTGGTTGAAAAGCACCAGCTCACGCTCCTGCCAGATAACCGTCTGTTGGCCTTGGGTAGCCTGAATCAAATGGCGAAGCGAATCGGGAATCATCAGTTATCGTGCTCCTGTGTGGTCGGCCGATATTATCGGAGGATATGCTATGGTAGAACATGCGAATGATACAGGTAAAATTCCACACAAATGATAGGACTTGGAGTCTGATATGGGCTTGATTGCATGGTTGATTATCGGGGGGCTGGCAGGCTGGATTGCTGGCAATATTATGCGTGGAGGCGGCTTCGGCATTCTGGGCAACATCGGTGTTGGCATTGTTGGAGGCGTGCTGGGCGGTTTCCTGTTTGGCTTGCTCGGACTGAAAGCGGGTGGCTTTATTGGTTCTCTGGTCACCGCAATTGTGGGTGCTGTGGTATTGCTGTGGATAATCAGCAAGGTCAAGCAGTCAGATTGAAAACACCCAGCTCGCTAACACCGCCTGCTATTTCCGCCCGGTCATACCGGGCGGAGATGTTTTTGCTATTGGCGTGGGCTGGCTGAAGTCACCTGGGTTACACTACGCGGCCCTAATGAGCTGGCGCTGAAAAATAATGGTGCCAGGCCACCCCTGAAGCAAGACGAGGTGATTCTTGGTCGATGCAATAACCTCAGGGTGTCATTGCTGATGCCCCGGAAGATGAATCCAGCATTTCAACACTGGCCACAGGCTTCAGCGGCTCGTTGCTGGCGTGTCTGCGCGCTGCTCAGGCCGGTCACCGAGTATCCGGGCAGCGGCAATGCCTGGCCGGACGCGGCAGAGTGGCTGCATAAGGCCTGGGATATCAAGGACCACGACTCCCTGATGACAACGCTACTGTGGTTGAGTGCCCAGGGGGAACGCCAGCGTTGGGACGTTGAGGCCGGTTTGTTGAAAACGCTGAATGATGCCGAGCATGCCGCCTGGCTGGATGAGCATCAGGAAGCGCCGCATGCACGTCTGCTGTCAACGTATATAGCCCAGCAAGAACCGCTGGACTGGGCCGCCTGGGACTGGCTGCGCATGGCCGAGCTTGCTTGGGCGGGTGCGTGCTGTGGTTACCTTACCCAGCAGGATGCCGATCATGTTGCAGCCCATTCGGTTGATCTCTTGTGTCAGCGCTACGCGGACTGGACAGAACTGTTAAGTGCCTTCGTGCGTGGTTTGAGCCTGTTTGAAGGTGAGGATCGCCGCGACCTTGGCTGCTCGGCCAATGAGCAGGAGCTGTTGGTATCTCCCCATAGCCCGTGGGCTGAGCCTCTGCAGAGTCTGTTGAATAGCGAGGTACGTGATGCGTCTCGCAAGACGCTAAGGCGATGGCGTGAGAGTGCCTACCACTGGTTGTTGGCTCTGGCCGGCGTGCGTGAGCCTGAGTTGATGCTGCGCCAGGGTGGCGTAGCCCTGATGTTGCCTGAAGCCAGGCGTATGGAAGTGGCGCATTTTCTGCAGGATACCCTGGGGCTGCATGCGGATGAAGGGGCCGGAGCCATGGCCCGTTACTGGTTGCCCGCCCAGGCGCACCACCTTAATCAGCTGGCTGCCGACGCCTATCATGGTATCCGGCCAGCACTGCACAGTGTGTTTGGTGAAGCTGACCCCCAATGGCAGGAACAGCGTGATGCGCTGAAATTGATCAGTCGCCATTCGGCGACGATTCATATGGCCGAAAAATTCGCCTTTTACCTGCATATGGCATTGGATAGCCAGCTGTTTGATCAGGACGCGCTATTGGATTATGTCGTGGCGCTGAAAAGCAGCCTGTGCCGTTTTTATCCTGATGCCCACAGCCTGCTCCGGGCCTGGTTGGCCTGGGAACAGTGTCTGCCGGATACCGACAGCCAGTCACTGGTGCATGAAATTGCCTGGCATCTTGATGACCCGGGCAGCCTGTTCAACTGGCTCGACTGGCAAGCCGGAACCTGGCGTGAACCGGGCGTAAGGCCGGCCTTGAGTTACTTTACGGCCATGGCGCTTGCCGGACCGCTGAATAGCGCCGCCTGGGGAGAGCCGTATCCGGAAAGTGAGCGCGAGCAGCGTGAAATTCTCGCTTGGGTCGAGAACCACTATCAGTTACAGAACGCCGCTGAGTTGAAGGAATTTATCCGCTTTATGCTGGACTCCGGCGACCGTCAGGACTATCAGGTCAATTACGCGCCCTATACGCTCAACCCTGGGCGCCTGGATGCCGAGATTGCCATTCTGGAATCCGGGCAGTGTGGCCCGGAAGAACTTCAGCACCTGCTCCGCCTTCAGCGCGTGCGCGACGATGAAGATGGCTGCAACAAGATGGATATGACCGCCTGGGATATTGCTCAGGTAGTTGACCTGGCAATTGCCGGACGGCAACTGGACTGGCTGACGTTGGCAGAGTTTCATCACCTGCTGGATCAGGCGTATGGTTTGGCAAGCCAACACTACAGCAGTTGGCAGACCTACGCCGAGGGGCTGTACGCCGGATTCTCTTTCTTTATGGGGGATACCCCCGAGCGCGACAGTTTTCTGGCCGGTCTGCGCCAGGCCCTGACCGCCTGGCTGTGCGCTGCTCCTCTATTGGCAGGGCCCTGGGCAAGCCTGGATTTTCCCGGCAATAAGCCGCGCCATTTTGCACCACTACACATAGACACCTTGCCGGGTGATCAACGTACCTTGCATTAACGAGGGCTCATTGAATGGCTGCTTTATTCGCCAATATGAGGTGTTTTCGCTTATAGTCCTGTGTATACAAGATCAGAAATGCACCGCCAGTGAAAAACCGCGGTTGGATGAGAGGACAAAGGCGCATGGTAGCGTTCACTAAGTTTCCCCATGGGGAAAGCAATGCCACGCAAAACAGTTTGCCGATGGCTGGTAATAAAGTCTTAAAGGGGGTGTGTCTGGCGAGCACAATGCTGCTTGTATCGGGCTGTGCCAGCTCTTCCAAGCAGGCGAGCATCGCTGCACCGGACAACTATTTTGCCATGTCGCTACCGGATATGCCCGGCAGTCATGAAGTGTTGATGTCGCCCGCGGATTCTTCGGCTGCCTGGCAGGATTTTGGTACGACTTCCCGGAATACTGCTGTGCGGCGGGCCCTGCTGGCTCAGCACCAACGCTGGGTCGGCACACCTTACCGGCTGGGTGGAACCAACGAGCGCGGCATTGACTGCTCGGCATTAATCCAGAACGTATACCGTGACACCTTCAATCTGCAACTGCCGCGTACTACCCGCCAACAGGTCAAGCAGGGGAGCCGGGTTGATCAAAGCGAGCTTCAACCCGGCGATCTGGTCTTCTTCAACCCACCCGGGGCGCTTCGGCATGCCGGTATATACATCGGCGATGGTCGCTTCATGCATGCCTCATCATCAAAAGGGGTGATGATTTCTCGCCTGGATAACCATTATTGGCAACGTTATTACTGGCAGTCTCGCCGCACGCTTGAACCTACCCATCTGGCTGGGCTGAATGATTCACTCTAGCGTTGAGGGGAGGGTATGATTGAAGCCAGAACAGCCGCTTGGTGGCGTGCAACGGCTGCTCTTTGCCTTGGCTCGTTTGTTGTTTTCATCAATCTATACGTTCCTCAGCCGCTACTTCCTGAATTACGTCAAGCCTATGGTATCTCGACACTGGGCGTCAGTCTGGTAATGTCGATTGCTACCCTGTCGCTGGCGCTATCGCTTTTGGTATTTGGGCCGTTATCAGATGCCATCGGTAGAGCGCGCATCATGGGCTACACCCTGTGCATTGCAGGTCTTTGTTCTCTGTTGCTGGCTTTTGCTCCTGACATTGAAACCCTTTTGGTGCTGCGCTTTGTGCAGGGCTTCTTCCTTGGTGGCCTGCCTGCCGTGGCGATTGCCTGGATGGGTGATGAGTTTGATCGGCCAGCCTTACTCAGCGCTGTTGGGCTATATATTGGCGCCAACTCGCTGGGGGGAATCAGCGGGCGTGTGATTGGCGGCAGTGTAGCTCAGTGGGGCGGTGCCAGTGCGGCATTCATGACGGTGGGCCTGATGACGCTTATAGGCGCTGTGCTGTTTTGGCGTCTGCTGCCCCCAAGCCGTGCTTTTCGTACTCACTCTTTTCATTTGCGGACAGCACTGCAAGGGCTTTTCGGTCACCTGCGATCACCCGTTCTTATAACTGCCTACGCTCTGGGCGGTATCAATTTTCTGATTTTTATCAATCAGTACAGCTACGTCACCTTCCGTTTATCCGACGCCCCTTATCAACTGGCGGCCACCAGCCTGGGGCTGATTTTTCTGACCTATCTGGGGGGAACCCTGGGGTCTGCACTGTCTGGGCGACTGGCCAGCCGTTTTTCTCCTGCGCGCTGTATTGTCATGGGCGTTGTAATTCTGATGACGGGCACTGCTGTCACCCTGTTTGAATCACTACCGCTGATTATTGTGGGACTCACAATCAATGCCTTTGGCTTTTTTCTTGCTCACTCCCTGGCGTCGGGCTGGGTGGGGCGATACGCTCAGGGGGCACGAGGTAGCGCGTCTGCGTTGTACCTGGTTTTTTATTATGTTGGGGCCAGCCTTGGCGGGTTCTGGTTGGAGCCCTTCTGGCAATGGGCAGGTTGGCTGGGTATCGCCATTGGCTCATGGTTATTGCTGACGATCACACTGCTTATCGCCCTCCGCATGTGGCAAATGGAGCGCTCTCAGGTGTGAGAAATAAAAAAGCGGCCTCCAAAGGCCGCTTTCTGGTCGCTTGGCAATGAATGCCAGGCGATATATTTCGACAACAGTAGAATCAGTGCTCTACGCCGCCTTCTCCATGTACATGGCCGTGCTCGACTTCTTCTTCGCTGGCTTCACGCACGGTAGCGATTTCAACATCAAAGTTAAGATGCTGACCCGCCAGCGGGTGGTTGCCATCGACGACGACGGTGTCGCCTTCAACTGTCTTGACGGTGACCATCAGAGGGCCGCCTTGAGTCTGAGCCTGGAACTGCATGCCGGGCTCAACGCTCTCGACGCCCTGGAACGCATCGCGCGGCACTTCCTGCATCAGCTGTTCCTGAACTTCGCCATAGCCTTCTTCTGGAGCTACCTTGACGACCAGCTTTTCACCTGCACCACGACCTTCGAGTTCTTTTTCCAGGCCGGGAATGATGTTGCCAGCGCCGTGCAGATACGTCAGCGGTTCGCGGCCTTCGGAACTGTCAAGCACCTCACCTGCGTCGTTGGTCAGGGTATAGTGGAAAGCGACAACCGAGTTTTGCGCAATTTGCATTTAATAACCTTTCGGTGAGTGCATGTTCTTATATGGTAACGCGGCAAAAGGGGGTTTGTCAGGGGGGAGAAGCGATTTTCGCCTTCCATTTAAACGTTGGCGGTATTGCGTGATACCGTGCGCAAGGCTACTCTAGCGGGAGATTTGTAACCCATCCCTTTACTACCTTATGGAGCTTGTAATGACGGTTTTTCTGATTTGGGTGATTGCATTCGTGTTGATTGGTTATTTCACCCACAAGCGTTGGGAAAACGGTTTCAGCGATAGCCTGGACAAGATGTTGCCTGAAGTTCTCAAGACCCACGGTGAAAATCGACTGGTGTGGGTAGTCGCGCTGGCAGTGCTCGGGGCCACAACCTTGGTGCGTCCGGTAGATATTCTGCTGGTGAGCATTCTGATCGGCATCATTGCCCTGGTGGTGATCAAGCTGGCCAGCTGGGCGGCCGGAAAAGCGGCTCATTAATAAGCTGGACGTTCGTTGTAGACCCGCAGTCAGTATAAAAAAACCGGTATGGTTCGCCATACCGGTTTTCGTTTACCAGTCACTTAGCAGTGGCAGTTCAGGCATTGAGTCTGACATCTAGTAGGGGGCCACGCTAAGGTTGCGACCGCTGCCAATCAGGCGTACGCGCTGGCCAGGTTCAAACTGGCGGTCTGCGCGCTGAACAACCACCAGGTCTTCACCGGAGTCAGTGCGGATTTCCATTTCCCAGGCATTAATACGATTCGCAGCATCCTCAGCCGCTGTCCCTGCCAGAGCACCCCCGATGGCACCAATGGCCGTCGCAATTTCCTGACCGCTGCCTCCGCCTATCTGGTTACCCAGAAGTCCGCCGATAACAGCGCCGCCGCCGCCGCCAATCAGGTTGCCTGTGCGGCTGTCTGCCTGAATCTGTACCTGACGAATGGCCACGACAGTGCCGTACTTAACGCTTTGGGCTGTTTTGGCGTCATCGCCACGATAGACGTCACCCGAGAATTGAGAGGTGTTGGCACAACCTGCCAGGCTTAACAGGCTGAGTGCCGCTATAGGAAGAATACGTTTCATTAAAGCCTCCGATGGATAAATCCGTTTAACTGTTTATGAGTGTCAACGAGACCGCCTGACATATGCCTATGACCGCAATCCCGGCGATAGGTGCTATTTCAGACCGAAATTATAGAACAGTGTTCGAAAATTTTCTCGGAAATGAGATGGCTATGCTGAATACAGACCCTAGGGCCTGTTGACGTTTCATCGCGAACCGCGTTGCTGCGCCAAAGGACGTCAGGCAAGGCGCGACACGACGGCAATGGTGGTGCCCTTACCGAGTGACGCAACGCCGCATGGCGTTCTTTGGCGCGCAACCCGAAGGGACAGGACCCTTTTGGCACAGCCCTGCATTGTTCGTCACTGATTGGGTGCCACCCAACCACGCTCCTCACGCCTTGTTCTGCACCAAAAGGACCTATGTCGCGGCCGTGATGAAACGTCAACAGGCCCTAGCATAACACCAGCACAATCATGACTCGCCATCCCCATTTTTGGGTGTTGATGGTCCCTCGCTTAAAACTGCCTGGACAGGGCAGCGACCAGGATGCCGGCAAAAATAGCGGGTAAAGGTTTTTTGAGCACCAATACCGTTACAGCGGTAGTCAGCAGGGCAAGGCGTGCGCCGTTATCGCCATTGACGGCCATGGGGGCGAGTATGGCCACGAGAACAGACCCTGACATGGCATGAATAAACTGTTTGACCCGATAGCCAATCGGAATGAATGACATGATATAGACGCCGCCCCAGCGGGTTACCAGAGTGACGACGGCCATGATCAGGATAATCAGTAGGGTGCCGGTGCCAGTGGTTTCAACGAGCATCAGTTTGATACCCCCAAGTCAGGCCTGCCAGGCCGCCGGCAAAGGCACCTGCCACAATGTGGCTGTTCTCAGGTAGAAAACGATACGCCAGAAGCGAGGCAATCGCCGCGACTGACCAGATAAACAGCATGCGCAGGTTTTTTTCACCATTGACCACCATGGTCAGCAGAAAGCAACCCATCACCATATCCAGCCCGAAGCGTTTGGGGTCGCTGACAACATTGCCAAAATAGATCCCCAGCCAGGTACCGATCACCCAGAAAAACCACAGGGCAAGACCACCACCGAGCAGGATGCCAAAGCCCGGTTTTTCTCGGCTGAACGCCTGCATTGACATGGCCCAGTTGGCATCTGACGCTACCAGCATGACACCATAGCGCTTGCTTTTGGGGAGGTGATGCAGCCAAGGGTACAAGGTAGCCCCCATCAGCAGGTGGCGGGCATTAATGGCAAAGACAGTGATCACCAGCGTAAACAGCGGAATTTCAGCGGCCCACAGATCCAGTGCTGCAAACTGCGAGGTGCCTGCAAATACCAGGGTGCTCATGGCAATCGCCATATTGCCATCGACGCCCGCCTGAGCCGCAGCCAGTCCAAAAGCAGCACCAAAGGCAATCACAAAGAGGGACAGGGGAACCAGCTGTTTGAAGCCGTCCCAGACCAACGCCTTGTCGAAGTGATGCAGTATGACGTCATCGCTTGAGGTGTCTTGCTGTTTGTGCATTGGGCGGCTGCTTTCGAAGAGGTTTGAAAAGAGGGTTTCTGCAGGCTTTATTAGTGTATGTGACTGTCTTTTCTATGCTGAAAAGCACTAAGTACCGCATATAACCAGTAATATAGTGCAATTGTATATGATTAGCAGGAACTTTCGACAATAAGACCTATAAATAAAAGCTACACAAAAAAGGAGGCTCCAGGGAGCCTCCTCAACGTTCATGAATAACGTTGGCGCGATGAGCGCCTCGTCTAATCAGCGATTAGCCGAACTGATTCATGGTGTTATCTTTACCGCCTGCTTTCAGCGCTGCATCACCGTGGAAGAATTCCTTGTGATCATCACCGATATTGGAGCCGGCCATATCCTGGTGACGGACCGTAGCGATGCCCTGACGGATTTCCTGACGCTGAACGCCGGCTACATAGGCCAGCATGCCTTCGTCGCCAAAGTAGCCCTTGGCCAGGTTGTCGGTAGACAGCGCCGCCGTGTGGTAGGTCGGCAGGGTGATCAGGTGGTGGAAGATACCCGCTTCGCGAGCGCCATCACGCTGGAAGTTACGCGTCCACTCGTCAGCCAGCTGGCCAAGCTCGGTGTTGTCGTACTCTTCGCTCATCAGCTTGTCGCGCTCGTAGGCAGAGACGTCCTTGCCTTCTTCCTGCCAGGCATCAAACACCTGCTGGCGGAAGTTGAGTGTCCAGTTGAACGACGGAGAGTTGTTGTAGACCAGCTTGGCATCCGGGCAAACTTCACGAATGCGGTTAACCATGCCAGCAATCTGGCCAACGTGAGGCTTCTCGGTCTCGATCCACAAAAGATCAGCGCCGTTCTGCAGGCTGGTGATACAGTCCAGCACCACACGGTCTTCGCCGGTGCCCGGCTTGAACTGGTAAAGGCCGGAGGCCAGACGCTTGACCTTTTTCAGCTTGCCTTCTGACTTGATAACCACGTCGCCGTTGTTGATCTCTTCAGGAGAATCAATGAAGTCACCGTCGAGATAGCTGTTGTACTGATCGCCCAGGTCACCCGGTTCATTGGTAACAGCAATCTTCTGGGTCAGGCCAGCGCCGAGGGAGTCAGTACGCGCAACGATTACGCCATCTTCAACGCCCAGCTCAAGGAAGGCATAACGTACGGCATTGATCTTGGCGATAAAGTCTTCGTGAGGAACGGTCACCTTACCGTCCTGGTGACCGCACTGCTTCTCGTCGGATACCTGATTTTCCAGCTGGATACAGCAGGCGCCGGCTTCAATGAACTTCTTGGCCAGCAGGTAGGTGGCTTCTGCGTTACCGAAACCGGCATCAATATCGGTAATGATCGGCACGACATGGGTTTCGTGGCTGTCGATCTGCTTGATCAGGTCACGCTTTTTGACTTCATCACCGGCTTGCTGGGCTTCATCCAGAGCACGGAACAGGTGGTTCAGTTCCCAGGCATCCGCTTGCTTAAGGAAAGTATAGAGCTCTTCGATCAGATCAGCGACAGAGGTTTTCTCGTGCATGGACTGGTCTGGCAGCGGGCCGAACTCGGAGCGCAGAGCGGCAACCATCCAGCCAGAGAGGTAGAGGTAGCTGCGCTTGGTGGTGCCGAAGTGCTTCTTGATCGAGATCAGCTTCTGCTGACCGATAAAGCCATGCCAGCAGCCAAGTGACTGGGTGTACTTTGAGCTGTCTGCATCGTAGGCCGCCATATCTTCACGCATGATCTTGGCAGTGTAGCGAGCGATATCCAGGCCGGTATGAAAACGGTTCTGAACGCGCATGCGGGCGGCGTGTTCCGCCGTGATGTTGTCCCACTTGCTGCCTTGCTCATCGCGCAATTGCTTGAGTGCCTTGATTTCGTCGAGTAGACCGGTCATTTGCTATCCCTCAGTGTCGTGTTTACCGTTCGCAGATACGTAATAGCTAATGCTGCACCTGCGAGATTGCGTCTAGCATCATTGATTTGGCGGCTGGTGTCTTTTAGTCAAACGTCGCTTATCCAAAGGTCTAAATCTGCGTTGTTTGATCTAATGCCTTTCAGTGATGCGGCGTTGTAGACACTATCGCCCAATCAATGCACTGCAACAATTGCTCCTTGGGGGCAGACAGGGTTGTAGCTTGACTACACGGCTGCCATTAAAGGTGCAGCCGTGTAGTGATATTTCCAGAGGGAGGTAAAGTTACTCGATTGCTCATCCAATACCAGGACATGCAGTCCAATCACGGCTGGATAAAGAAGCGCAGGAACCTCTGGATGCCTTCGATGCATGAGAACTGCAGCGCTCGCCAGACAGCGAACACAGGAAGCAGCATCATTAACAACACCTGCCAATACCTGAGGCCTGGTTCAGCGGTTACGAAAGCAGGGCGTTATGCGTTCTATAGGGTGAGCACCATCTCGCGATGAGGAATGCCGGCATCCATGAAGGTGTCGCCGTAGGCGACAAAGCCGAGATGTTCATAGAATGCCAAGGCATGCAACTGGGCGCTGAGCACGACCCTGGCGTGGCCCTGCTGGCGAGCAGCGTCAATGGCGGCCTGCATCAAGGCAACGCCTACCCCCAGTCCGCGTTGCTCTTTCAGCACCGCCACCCGACCGATATGGCCATCCGGTAGCAGGCGCGCCGTGCCGATGGGGCTGGGTTGATCGCCATCCGCGTCCTGCCAGGCAATAAAATGGGTGCTATGGGTGTCCATGCCATCCCATTCTTCTTCTTCCGGCACCTGCTGCTCGATAACAAAGACAAGGCGCCGGATCGGTGCGGCGTGTGACCCGAGCGCTTCCCAGCGCCCGGTTTCAATGGTCAGGGTCACTCGTCGTCGTCCTCCTGGGGCCAGTAGAGGCTGCCGACATTCACCAGTTGGGTCAGCAAGGCATCGGCGCCTGCCAGGCTCAGAACATCTGCATGAATGGGTCTCGGGTCGGCCAGGCGCTGGGCCAGCTCGGGGCTGCAGGGGTAACCATCGCCATCGGCAAACATGGTGACGGTATCGCCATCAGCGCGCCAGGCCAGGCGAGAGCCTGGGGCATGATAGAGAGGTGAATCACCCTGTAGCGCAGCAACAAGCTCAGGCACGCTCAGGGGCGGGTCATGCGGCACCAGCTGATCAACGTATTTGGGCTGGGTCATCACACGGCCAAACCACTGGCTGAGTTGAGTCGGGTTATCCAGGGTTTCAAGAATCAGCTGGCGCATGCGCTCCAGTGCGGCATCGTCAATCTCACTGGCATCGTCGGCCGGTGCCATGCCAGCATCGCTATAGCGCTGGGAGGGCAGCAGCTGCTCGCCCAGGTAGTCCGCATAGGAGGTAACGGCTTCATCGGCGGAAGGCGCGCGAAAACCGACGGAGACTGTCATGCAGTCATCCGTCTGGCTGACCCCGTGGTGCGCCCAGCCCGGCGGTAAGTACAGCATGTCACCAGGCTCCAGCACCCAGTCAGAGCCGGCTTCAATCTCGAAATCCTTGAGAATGCGCAGATCAATACCGGGGATGATAGGCGCAGCGTCGGCGGTCATGCCGCCTAGCTGCCAGCGGCGCTGGCCGCTGGTTTGCAGCAGGAACACATCATACTGGTCAATATGCGGGCCGACGCTGCCACCGGGAGGGGCATAGCTGATCATGATGTCATCCAGACGCCAGCGGGGCAGGAAATCAAACTCATCCATCAGGGCCGCGACCGAAGGCACATAGTGGTCAACGGCCTGCACCAGCAGGCTCCATTTCTCCTCGGGCAAACGTTCAAAGGTGGCGTCATCAAAGGGGCCATGAGAAACCTGCCACGGGCCATCAGGGCCATTTTCTTCCACCAGGCGCGCCTCTATGCCTTCCTCGCAGGCAAGCCCGGCAAGCTCATCCGGGTCCAGCGGGCTGAGCATATCGGGAAAAGCGCCGCGAATAAGCAGCGGCTTCTGTTGCCAGTATTCGGCCATAAATTCAGCCGGGGTCAGGTCTCCTAGCAGGGTAAGCGGCTCATCGCGTTGGCTCATGGCTATTATATCCTGTTGATGATGTAGCAAAAAAAATCGAAATCAGTGATGCTGGGTTACAAAGCTTCAATATGAGCCAGCAGTGCCTTGGCCTGTGCTTCCGCGTTGCCGATATAGCGGGCAGGCGAGAGTTCTTTCAGGTTGCTTCTTACGTCGTCAGGCAACTCAAGTGAATCAATAAAAGCGGCAAATCCTGCCTGGTCGATCCGCTTGCCGCGGGTCAGTTTCTTGAGCTTTTCGTAGGGCTTTTCAATATTGTAACGACGCATGACGGTCTGGATCGGTTCGGCGAGAACTTCCCAACTGTTGTCCAGGTCGGCATCAAGGCGTTCGGGGTTGGCTTCGAGCTTGCTGATGCCTTTCAGCGAAGCATGGTAGGCAATCAGCCCATAGGCCAGGCCAACGCCGAGGTTGCGCAAGACGGTGGAATCAGTCAGGTCGCGCTGCCAGCGTGAGATAGGCAGTTTCTGACCCAGGTGGGCAAGAATCGCATTGGCCAGGCCCAGGTTGCCTTCGGAGTTTTCAAAATCAATCGGGTTGACCTTATGCGGCATGGTCGACGAGCCGATCTCACCTTCCACGGTTTTCTGCTTGAAGTAGCCGAGTGAAATGTAGCCCCATATGTCGCGGTCAAAATCGATCAGGATGGTATTGAAGCGGCAGATGGCATCAAACAGTTCGGCAATATAGTCGTGGGGCTCGATCTGGGTGGTATAGGGATTGAAGCTTAGCCCCAGGCCTTCCACAAAACTGCGGGCGTTGGCTTCCCAGTCAATTTCCGGGTAGGTCGTCAAGTGAGCATTATAGTTGCCTACCGCGCCATTGATCTTGCCAAGTATGGCCACGCTTTCGATCTGTTTAAGCTGGCGCTTGAGACGGTAGGCGACATTGGCCATTTCCTTGCCCAGAGTCGTGGGGCTGGCCGTCTGGCCATGAGTGCGGGAGAGCATCGGCTGGCCCGCATGCGCGTTGGCCAGGCGGGCAATGTCATCGGCCACCTGGTGCATCTCGGGGAGCAAAGCGGCCAAGCCGTCTGCCAGCATCACGCCATAGGAAAGATTGTTGATGTCCTCACTGGTACAGGCAAAGTGGATAAACTCGGTGACTGCATGGAGCTCAGGCTGGTCGGCCACCTTTTCCTTCAGAAAATACTCAACCGCTTTCACGTCGTGATTGGTGGTACGTTCGATGTCCTTGATACGTTGCGCATCGTCAACCGAAAAATCACGTACCAGGCTTTCCAGAAAGGCGGTGGCCTGCGCCGAAAGCGGGGGAACGTCAACAATCTGGGTATGTTCCGCAAGCCGCTGCAGCCAGCGCACCTCAACAATCACGCGGGCACGGATCAGGCCAAATTCACTGAAATGTTCGCGCAGCGATTCGGCTTTTGAGGCATAGCGGCCGTCAACAGGGGAAAGGGCAGTCAGGGCAGAGAGTTGCATGGGCAGTGATTCCAGGTCGTCAGCAAAAAGGCGTAATATGGTGTGCGGTTTTGAAACTGAACTACAGGTTCGAAAAATGAAGCCGTCAGCGGCTCAGCTTAGATCATCCAGGGCGCGACGCATGGCCTTGCGCTGGAAGACCAGCTTCCAGCGACGGCCACCTTGTTGATGCCAAAGCAAGGCAAAGCGGATGCCGGCCATCAGGCAGGCGCGAACCCGTTCCGGCATCATGCGGCTTTGCAGCATGGAGGGGTCGCCTTGCACCACAATGCGCGTCTTCAGCGTTGAAAGTGTTTCCTGATAGGCCTCCCCCAGACTGGCAATCACGTTCTCATGCGTATTGCCAAAATGTTCGGCCTGACTCTGGATACGTGACAGTTTCTCGCCCAGCTGATCCATCATCTGGCTATTGTTACGCAGTTTGTTCATCAGTAACAGCAGAGTGAAACCGTAGCGCAGTACTGCCGGGTTGGCCTGCTGGCGCCCCGAGAGGGCTTCCAGTGTATCCAGGCCACGGCGCAGATTGTTGGGGTGGCCACCGTAGATGGCTTCAAAGCTTTCCGGATGGGTATTCACGGTCGCCTGGATCAGGGTGTCCCAGGCACGTTGATCCACCTGGCCTGTACGCGCCAGCTCATCCACCAGGCTGGCCGCCTGGAATACACCCGCCAGTGCCAGGGTCTGGCGGGCTACCGGGCTGTCCGGGGCTGTGTGAATAGGGGTCGTCGATGTCATGCAGCCGCCTCCTGGGCATTCCAAGTTGTACGGATGACACCGCCACCCAGGCAGATGTCTCCGTCGTAGATCACCAGTGACTGTCCCGGAGTGACGGCCCATTGTGGCTCGTCAAAGTGAACCTCGGCACTGCCGTCCGGCAGGCTGCGTAATGTACAGGGCTGATCTTGTTGACGGTAGCGGGTTTTGGCGGTGAACCGGCCCTGTTCTGCAGGCGCCGTGCCTGCTACCCACTCCATGGCTTCGGTTGCCAGCGCGTTGGAATAAAGCAGGGGGTGGTGCTTGCCCTGCACCGCGACAAGCACGTTGCGACCAAGATCCTTGGTGGCCACATACCAGGGGTCTTCCGAGTAGTTGGCAAGCCCACCGATTCCCAGGCCCTGGCGCTGGCCCAGGGTGTAATACATCAGCCCCATATGCTGGCCGATTACATCGCCTTCGGGCGTCTCTATTCGTCCGGGTTGCGCAGGCAGGTACTGCTGGAGAAAATCACGGAATCGTCGTTCGCCTATAAAGCAGATGCCGGTGGAATCCTTTTTCCGGGCGGTAATCAGGTCGTGCTGTTCGGCCAGGGCGCGTACAGCAGGTTTTTCCAGTTCACCCACGGGAAAGAGCGTGCGTGCAATGGCAGCCTCGGGCACTGCATGCAAGAAATAGCTCTGATCCTTGTTGTCATCCAGGCCCTTGAGCAGGCGTGGACGGCCATTTCTGATCGCCTGGCGAACATAATGACCAGTAGCTATCCTGTCAGCCCCCAGTTTTTTGGCGTAGTCGAGGAAGACCTTGAACTTGATCTCGCGGTTACACAGGATATCCGGGTTGGGCGTGCGCCCGGCGCGATATTCTTCCAGGAAATGCTCAAATACATTATCCCAGTATTCAGCGGCAAAATTGGCGGTATGCAGGGGTATTCCCAGCTTACGGCAGACCGCCGCTGCATCAATCAGGTCATCTTTGGCCGTACAGTACTCGGTGCCGTCGTCTTCGTCCCAGTTTTTCATGAACAGGCCTTCAACCTGATAGCCTTGTTCAAGCAGTAGCAGAGCGGAAACGGAGGAATCGACGCCGCCGGACATACCAACGATGACTTTGCCTTGAGTGGATGTCATGGGCATCCTCGGTTGAAAATGGTTTTATGCCTGTTTACATAATGCCTTATGCAATGTCCTGAGAAGACAACCATGTACAACAGTCTATAAATAGCGATCTATTATACACGATGCTGATGAGCGCCTTCGAGTCTGATAGTTACTGATTTGCGGTGTTTTCATGAATCACGCTTAACGGATAGATGCGCTTTTCCCGGGCGGCGGAAATTCTTGCTCGTACCAGCGGGCTGCGCAATCGCCGCTGGTCATCGAGCGCCTTGATGTCGTCGCTGCTCAACCAGTGGGTAGCGAGAATGTCCGGGTCCAGCAAAGTGTTCATGAATTCAGTCGGTTCGGCGATAAACCCATGGCTATGAAAGGTCAGACCTTCGGGCGTAATGAACACGTAAAGCCCCAGGTAGCCCGTCAAGCGCACGCGCCAGGCGGTTTCTTCGGTGACTTCGCGCAGGATGGCGGCTATCGGTCCTTCACCCGGTTCAATATGGCCAGCGGGTTGATTGAACACTGTCGATGGGCCGTCACGCTGTTCCTCGACCATCAGAAAGCGACCATTGTGTTCGATCACACAGGCAACGGTGGCGCGAATGCTCATGATTTTTTCCTTGTTCTGGCCTTGGCGGGGCGGTGCGCCTTGTTGGCAGGCGCGTGAAGCGTTTCTTTGCGCCATTCACCTGGTCTGAGGTTATCAAGCCGCCATGAGCCAATCGCGACACGAATCAGGCGCAGGGTCGGAAAGCCGACATGAGCCGTCATACGGCGCACCTGACGGTTGCGGCCCTCGGTAATGGTCAACTCCAACCAGCTGGTATCCGGGTGGCGTCTGGGATCAATCATTGGGTCGCGCGGCGCAATGGTGGGCGGCTCAATGCGCCGCGCCCTGGCAGGCTGAGTAAGGCCATCCTTTAATTCAACGCCCTTGGCCAGAGCGCGCAGGGCAGTGTTATCAAGCTGACCTTCCACCTGTGCCCAGTAGGTTTTGGGCAGCTTATGGCGCGGGTGAGCAATACGATGAATAAGGCTGCCATCATCGCTCAACAGAAGCAGGCCTTCCGAGTCGTAATCCAGTCGTCCTGCCGCGTAAATCCCGGGCACTTCTATAACATTGGCTAATGTGGCGCGGCCTTGTTTGTCGGTAAACTGCGATAGCATACGATACGGCTTATGCAGTAAATATAGGGTGCTCATAATTTCTTTGGTTGTATGTCCCTGGTTTGTCGACAATCTCTCATGTGATTAGAATGGGGCGCTGTTATACTTCTAAACAATTTTTATTCTGCAGCTGCGTCTAATTGCCGCAGCTATTATGATGGTGGCACACGCATCAACTGATAACCGGGAACGCCATACAAACCAATCCTGTCTGCATCGCGGCAAGGTTTTCTGTCGCATCGTTCCGGATTCTTATCATCACAGCAATAGACAAAAGAGGTTAATGCACAATGCCTAAAACGCCGAAGATCATTTATACGCTCACCGATGAAGCACCTGCACTCGCGACCTACTCCTTCCTCCCGATTATCGATGCCTTTACGGATGCTGCGGGTATTGAGGTGGAAACCCGGGATATTTCCCTGGCGGCCCGCGTCCTTTCCCTGTTTCCTGACTACCTGTCCGAAGAGCAGCGCATCGACGACCACCTGGCCGAGCTGGGTGCTCTGGCCAAGGTGCCTGAAGCCAACATTATCAAATTGCCGAATATCAGCGCTTCCATGCCGCAGCTGCGTGCCGTGATCAAGGAACTGCAGGAACAGGGTTATCCACTGCCCGAGTATCCGGATGAGCCAAGCACTGATGAAGAAAAGAATGTCAGGGCGCGTTACGACAAGGTCAAGGGCAGTGCGGTCAACCCGGTGCTGCGTGAGGGCAACTCTGATCGTCGGGCCCCCAAGGCGGTCAAACAGTATGCACGCAAGTACCCGCACTCCATGGGCGAGTGGAGCCAGGCATCGCGTACCCACGTGTCGCACATGCACAAAGGCGATTTCTACCACGGTGAGAAATCGATGACCCTGGATCGTGCGCGTAACGTCAAGATGGAACTGATCGCTGAAAACGGTGAAACCCTGGTGCTCAAGCCTCAGGTTGCGTTGCAGGAAGGTGAAGTCATCGACAGCATGTTCATGAGCAAGAAAGCGCTGATGGACTTCTACGAGCGCGAGATCGAAGATGCTCGCAAGACGGGAGTGATGTTCTCCCTGCACGTCAAGGCCACCATGATGAAGGTCTCGCACCCCATCGTTTTCGGCCACTGCGTCAAGATTTTCTACAAGGAAGCCTTTGAGAAACACGGCGAATTGTTTGATGAACTGGGTGTGGATGTCAATAACGGTATTGCCAACCTCTACGAAAAGATCCACACCCTGCCTGAGAGCCAGCGCGACGAGATTATCCGCGACCTGCACGCCTGCCATGACGAGCGTCCTGAGTTGGCCATGGTGGACTCGGCGCGCGGTATTACCAACTTCCACTCACCCAGCGATGTGATCGTGGATGCCTCCATGCCGGCAATGATTCGTGCAGGTGGCAAGATGTACGGTGCTGACGGTCGACTTAAGGATGTAAAGGCCGTCATGCCGGAGTCCACTTTCGCGCGCATCTATCAGGAAATGATCAATTTCTGCAAATGGCACGGCGCCTTTGATCCAGCCACAATGGGCACTGTTCCAAATGTCGGCCTGATGGCGCAGAAAGCGGAAGAATACGGCTCTCACGATAAGACCTTTGAAGCGCCGGCAGCGGGCACCGCCAACATTACAGACATTGACACCGGTGAAGTGCTGCTATCCCAGACCGTCGAAGAAGGCGATATCTGGCGTATGTGTCAGGTCAAGGATGCACCGATTCGTGACTGGGTCAAGCTGGCTGTTGACCGTTGCCGGGATTCCGGCATGCCAGCTGTTTTCTGGCTCGACCCTTATCGTCCCCATGAGAATGAGCTGATCAAGAAGGTCAAAACCTACCTCAAGGATCACGATACCGAAGGGCTGGATATCCAGATCATGTCCCAGGTACGGGCCATGCGCTATACCCTGGAGCGTGTCACTCGTGGTCTGGATACCATTTCTGTCACTGGTAATATTTTGCGCGATTATCTGACCGATCTGTTCCCGATCCTTGAGCTGGGTACCAGTGCCAAGATGCTGTCCATCGTCCCCCTGATGAACGGTGGCGGCCTGTTTGAAACCGGTGCCGGTGGTTCCGCCCCCAAGCACGTGCAGCAACTGCTTGAAGAAAATCACCTGCGTTGGGACAGTCTTGGCGAATTCCTGGCGCTGGTGGCGTCTCTCGAGCACCTTGCCAAGCGTTTTGACAACGACCGCGCCAAGCTGCTGGCCAACGCGCTGGATGAAGCGACTGGCCAGTTCCTGGAAAGCAATAAATCGCCCTCGCGCAAGGTCGGTGAGCTTGATAACCGCGGTAGCCATTTCTATCTGGCGCTATATTGGGCGCAAGCCCTGGCGGCTCAGGATGAAGACGCGGATATGAAAGCCCTGTTTGCTCGTTTGGCTGATACGCTGAAAGCCAATGAGGACACTATTGTGGCAGAGCTTAACGGCGTTCAGGGGCAGCCGGTTGATCTTGAGGGCTATTATCATCCCAACGGTGAACTGGCCAATCAGGTCATGCGTCCAAGCAAAACACTCAATGAAGCTCTTTCCATGGTGGCTAACGGCTAATTCTGCATTAGCCAATAGCGGCAACTGCTGGGCTTCTCGCCTGTTAACGCTGTCATACCCCTCGTTCGCTTTGGTGGGCGAGGGGTTTTTTGCGGGTAGTGCTTTTCTGAACCTTGTATGTACAATAGCGACATAGCGTGTATAGTTATTGCACAAGGTTCGTCACCGGGTACCCAAGGTAAATAATTGAACTAATGCTTCTTATGCGATTCCAATTCACTATGTTCTTATCGACCGCCACATCGTCGCCGACGTTATACCTGCTGCCAGGCGATGCAACTGCCAGGCGTGGCGCTGACGCTATCAAGATGACAGGCATGACGCGACCGTCACAGCCTGATGAAGATGGCGATCTGGCCGTAAAGCCTGCCGAGCCCGAGCTGGCAAAGCCTCCCATGTATAAGGTGGTGTTGCATAATGACGACTACACCCCAATGGAGTTTGTAGTTGAAGTATTGCAGAGTTTTTTCGACCTTGATCATGAAAAAGCCATTCAAGTGATGTTGGCTGTACATACCCAAGGCAAGGCGACCTGCGGGATTTTCACACGCGACATTGCCGAAACCAAAAGCTATCAGGTTAATGAATATGCGCGTGAATGTGAGCATCCATTGATGAGTGATATAGAGGCAGCTGACTGATAGCGTTGAACGATTTTATTATCCGAGGCTTGCAACCACGCACGTTGTGCCCGATGTTGAGAGTGACGGTCAATTATACTGATTCAATCTGACCCGAGAAAATCGAGCCGGTTGGGTCTAAGCGAGAAGGGGACTGCCATGCTGAGCAAAGAACTTGAACTGACCCTGAATACGGCTTTCACCGTGGCGCGTTCAAAA
Source organism: Halomonas sp. BLK-85 (assembly GCF_044792155.1). NCBI lineage: Bacteria > Pseudomonadati > Pseudomonadota > Gammaproteobacteria > Oceanospirillales > Halomonadaceae > Halomonas > Halomonas sp. BLK-85. The sequence goes on along the minus strand of NZ_CP087731.1, from coordinate 2,108,388 downwards.
CGCCATGAGTTCATGACCGTTGAACACCTTTTGCTTGCGCTTCTGGACAACGCGTCAGCGGTCGATGTGCTGAAAGCCTGCGGGGCCAATCTGGATAAACTGCGGTCTGATCTGCAGGATTTTATCAACTCAACAACGCCGTTAATCCCTGAAGGCCAGAGTGAGCGCGAAACGCAGCCTACCCTTGGCTTCCAGCGGGTGCTGCAGCGTGCTGTTTTCCATGTTCAGTCGTCAGGTAAGAGCGAGGTCACCGGCGCTAACGTGCTTGTCGCCATTTTTTCCGAGCAGGAAAGCCAGGCGGTGTATTTCCTGAAACAGCAAAGTGTCGCCCGTGTCGATGCGGTGAACTATATTGCCCACGGAATTTCCAAGGTGGCCGGGCATAGCGCCTCTCCTTCACCATCGCAGTCAGAGCAGGAAGAAAGCGAAGAAGGCAGCGGTGAGACGGCATCGCATCCGTTGACAGGATATGCCACCAACCTCAATGAAGAAGCCAAAAAAGGCAAGATTGACCCATTGATCGGACGTGACCACGAACTTGAGCGAGTGGTGCAGATTCTGGCGCGTCGGCGCAAGAATAACCCCCTGCTGGTAGGTGAAGCAGGTGTGGGTAAGACGGCCATTGCCGAAGGCCTGGCTAAGCGCATCGTTGAAGAAGATGTACCCGAGGTGATTTCTGACGCGGTGGTCTATGCACTCGATATGGGCGCCCTGCTGGCAGGTACCAAATACCGCGGTGATTTCGAAAAACGCCTCAAAGGTCTGCTGGCGGAACTGAAAAAGCTGCCTAACGCGATTCTGTTCATCGATGAAATTCATACGGTGATTGGGGCCGGCGCCGCCTCTGGTGGTGTGATGGATGCCTCCAATCTGCTCAAGCCGTTACTGTCATCGGGTGAGCTGCGTTGTATTGGGTCGACCACTTTCCAGGAATTCCGCGGTATCTTCGAGAAAGACCGTGCCCTGGCGCGTCGTTTCCAGAAAGTTGATGTGCTGGCACCGTCTGTGGATGACACTATCAAAATTCTTAAAGGTCTGCGTTCGCGCTTTGAGGAACATCACGAACTCAAGTACACCGATGGTGCTCTGGAGTCTGCTGCGCGTTTATCCGACCGCTATATCAATGACCGTTTCTTGCCGGATAAGGCAATCGATATTATTGATGAGGCAGGTGCCCATCAGCGTATGCTGCCCTCAGAAATGCGCGTCGATACCATTGATGTAGATCAGGTGGAAGCCGTGGTGGCATCGGTTGCACGGATTCCGCCGAAGAGTGTTTCAAGCTCCGACCGTAAACTGCTTGAAAACCTTGATCGTGACCTGAAAATGCTGGTGTTTGGCCAGAATGAAGCCATTGACAGCCTGACGGCGGCCATCAAGCTTTCCAGAGCCGGCCTGAAATCACCTGACAAACCGGTAGGCAGCTTCCTGTTTGCCGGTCCGACAGGTGTCGGTAAGACCGAAGTCGCCAGGCAACTCTCGCATATCATGGGCATTGAGCTGGTACGTTTTGATATGTCTGAGTACATGGAGCGGCATACTGTCTCACGCCTTATCGGGGCGCCGCCCGGCTATGTGGGTTACGACCAGGGTGGCCTGCTGACCGAGGCGATCACCAAGCAGCCGCACTGTGTTCTGTTGCTGGATGAAATCGAAAAAGCGCACCCTGAGGTCTTCAATCTGCTGCTGCAGGTGATGGATCATGGTCGCCTGACGGATAACAATGGCCGCGAGGCAGACTTCCGTCACGTCATCGTGATCATGACCTCAAATGCGGGTGCCGAGCAGGCCTCGCGCCGCTCGATCGGTTTCCAGACCCAGGATCACTCAACGGATGCCATGGAAGTTATCCGTCGCACCTTCTCACCCGAGTTCCGCAACCGCCTTGACGGTATTATTCAGTTCAGCGAGCTGGCAACCGATGTGGTGCGTAATGTGGTCGACAAGTTCCTGATTGAGCTGCAGGCTCAGCTGGATGAAAAGCGCGTTCAGCTTGAAGTGGATGAGCAGGCAAGAGACTGGCTGGCCGTACAGGGCTATGACCCAGATATGGGGGCCCGTCCGATGGCGCGCTTGATTCAGGAAAAGCTGAAAAAGCCGTTGGCCGAAATGATCCTGTTTGGTGAATTGGCAGAGTACGGTGGCATTGTGCATGTCAGCCTTGGAGACAATGAGCTGCATCTGTCAACCGAGCCTGAAATGGCTGATGCGCCCTGACGGGGGCTGAACGAATCAACGCCTTTTCAGGCTTAAAAAAGCGCCCTGTCATTGACGGGGCGTTTTCGTCTTCAGGGGCAGAAAATCAATACCGTTAGGCTGGGCCTTTTTTGTATCGGCCAGCATGAAGGTTTTTACCAGGCAGCCTGTGAGAGCCCAGTTCCGCGACCAGGCGTTCGTGCGACGTGAGGAATATTAGCGACAGAATGGAGCCGCCATCAGCGCGAACGGTAGACGATCCGTCCTTTGGAAAGGTCATACGGGGTCAACTCAACTTTGACCTTGTCGCCGGTCAGAATGCGAATATAATTCTTGCGCATTTTTCCGGAGATATGGGCAGTGACTACGTGGCCGTTTTCCAGTTCAACACGGAACATGGTGTTGGGTAGGGTGTCAACGATGACACCATCCATTTCAATATGGTCTTCGCGTGCCATATAGGCAGATCCTCGCTTGTAGTGCTTTAAGTGAGTACTGACAACAAGTACTGAACATACTCAATATCAGCACTGAAATGACTCAGTACACCGATAGAGACAATCGGTATTTGCCCAAATGGGCATTAACAGCGCTATATTGTGCCGCAAGCCCGCCAACAAGGCAAAAAAGCTTTACTTTTTTTAGGCAAAAAAGCGTATCACGTTATCAGAGGTTGCCAATGACGCCCACTCAGTACTTCAACTGGCGAGAAGTGTTTTTTATAGTTCATTTTACGGCACTCTTCGATCCAGTAGCCTAGATACAGATGGGGCAGTGCCTGCGTTCTGGCTATTTCAATCAGTTTCAGAATGGCCAGTGTCCCCAAGGAGCGTTTCTCGAAGGCTGGGTCAGTGGCAAAAAAGGTATAGATCGCAGAAATACCGTGTTCAAGCTGGTCAAAAGCCGCGACGGCTACCAGTTCATCGCCGAGGGTGAACTCCAGCAGAAAGGCATAAGGCTCGTTAAGCGTCAAAAAAGTACGGTACTGCTCGTGACTGGGTGGATACATGTCGCCGTCAGCATGCCGGTGACAGATATAATTTGCATACAGGGCATAATGGCGACTGTTGAAGCTGGCATTCACGACACGGGTCTGAATGTCTGAATTGCGGCGCAACACCCTGCGCTGAGTGCGGTTTGGCTCAAAGCGCTCAACCGGAATGCGCACCGAGCGGCAGGCATTGCACCCTTCGCAATGTGGGCGGTAGAGGTGCCGCCCGCTGCGACGAAAACCCAGCAATGACAGTGAGTCGTAAACGCCAGGCAGAGGCGCTTCCTGAGGATCCAGAAAGAGGGTGGTCGCTTCGCGGTCAGGCAGGTAGCTACAGTCATGTGGCACTGTCAGAAAGAAGCGCAAATCCCTCACGGGTCGACGTGGCGTGTTGCTGCTCACGGTTGGCCTCCTGATGGCGAATGAGTGAAAGTATCAGTGGGCGGTCTCTATCAGTCCCTGATTGTCCGGTGCCGCGAGGGCACCCAGCCACGCTGAGGAAGGTACTCTGGGTGCTTCCTCGTGATCGGCAGATGACCGGAAATCTCTCTGCGGTAAGCATAGTTCAAGATACTTGATGAAGCTTGTGCGAGAAATGGTTTCAGCCCCCATATGGGCAAGGTGAGGCGTGTGCATCTGGCAGTCAATCAGGGTGCCACCCCCCTGGCGCATTGCCGCAGTCAGGTAGGCAAGGGCGACCTTGGACGCATCCGCCTGATTTGAAAACATTGATTCGCCAAAAAATATTGGCCCCATGGCCAGTCCGTAAAGCCCGCCTACCAGGGCGTTGTCGCGGTGCACTTCAATGCTATGAGCAATGCCAGCCTGATGGAGATGCGCATAGGCGGAGAGCATCTCATCGGTAATCCAGGTGCCGGCTTCACCCTGACGCGGCGCAGCGCAGGCCAAGATGACCCTTTCAAAGCATTGATCCAGGGTGACCGAGAAGCCACCATTGCGTAAGCGTTTGGTGAGACTGCGTCTTTGCCTGAAATTTTCAGGATATAGCACCATTCTTGGATTAGGGCTCCACCACAGGATAGGATCTCCTTCACTGAACCAAGGAAAGATTCCCTGACGGTAGGCGCTTACCAGCCAGGGGGGAGTTAATGCACCGCCCGCCGCCAGCAGGCCGTCAGGGCTATCGAGTGCCATGGATACGTCAGGAAAGCAGGGTGATGTACTATCCAGCCAAGGTAGCATAAGGGCTCCCTGAAATGAGCTGATGAACCAATGGAATCGGATCTCTGTTATTCTCAACCTCAATTGTCAACAGTGGTAATAGACCCTGTGACGGCAAAAGGATGCTCGGTATGATGGCAGAGCGCAAGCGCCAAGTAGCTATCTGAAAAAGAACGCCCTTGCACGCGACGAAAGACGGGCTGTTGCCGAATTGTCTGAAAAGTGTGTTCTGATCCGGCGATCATTTTCGATAGGGTTTATGGCCGCAGCGCTGGAAAAGACTTCTTGCGGGTTGTGGCTGTCAGTGTCAGGTATGAAGGGAGAATTGCTTGAACGTGAAAAAAACTGTTAACAGGCAAGCGTCGCAGGGCTCAGGCGGAACACCCAAGGCATCGTCTGAGCGGGTTAATGTCGCCAAGGCCAAAGCAAAGGCAGGAGCCAGGCATGTCGGTGTTCGCCTGCAGGGCGTGGCACGCGAGGCCGTGGTCATTGTGCTGCTGGCACTTTGTGTATTTTTGCTCCTGGCGTTGTTCAGTTATCAGGCTGGCGACCCGGGCTGGTCGTATCGAGGACCCGAAACCGAGGTGGCTAACTGGATGGGCGCACTGGGTGCATGGTTGGCGGACGTCATGTATTCATTATTGGGCTCCAGTGCACTTTGGTTCCCTGGGGTGTTGGCGTTTACTGCCTGGTGGCTGATGCGTTCACGCCAGGTCACATTTAGACTGGATATGCTGGCATTGGCCGTGCGTGTAGCCGGCTTTGTGATGCTTCTGCTGGGCACCACCCTGCTGGGTGCCCAGCATTTCTTCAGTCCGGATAGCATTCTGCCTTACGGCGCCGGCGGCATTATTGGTGAAGGTCTGGTCACTACCCTGTTGCCGGTCCTGAGCCACTCAGGCGTTGGCCTGGTGGCAGGGGCCCTGATTTTGGGTGGTTTTCCGATTCTTACCGGCGTCTCATGGCTTGAACTGACGGATGAAATCGGGCATCAGGCATGTCGGCTGGGACGTCGGGTACGTCAACTGCTCGGCGGCCTGGAGACAAAGCGCCGCGAGCATCAAGCCAAGCGCAGGCCATATCTGGGTGATGATGACTCGCAGCAAGAAACGCCTGGCACTCAAAAGCAGCCTGTCTTTTCGGCAGATGAGCCCGCATCTGCTGAATCAGCCAGCCCACAACGAGAGCCGCGTGTCTCCCTGGGAACTGCTGCTGGCGCTACTGCAGCCGGTGGTGCCTGGGCAGCCACACGCCTGACAGCCTCTCGGCATACAGAGTCTGCTCTTGCGGCTGAGGATTCACCAAGACCCACCACCTCTGAAAGCAACGCTTCCCCCGGCGTCGCAGATTCCGCTGTCGAGCGTGCTGCGCACAGTGGCGTGGAAAGGCTTGAGGACAACGCTGATAACAACACGGCTGAAAGCGTTCCAGAGCCATCTCGCCACGCCATTAATCCGGCTGCGTTTACAGCATCTGAGAATAATACTTCGGCCCCCCATGAAGAAGTGACTGCAAAATTTCCCGAGCGTATTGAACCCCGACTTGGCTCTGAATGGCCGTCTGAATCAACTGCGTTTTCAGCGTCCGGGCCTGAGCAGGCGCCCGATGCCAATGAGAGGACAGCAGCAGTTTCTGAACAGCCTGTGCCTGAAAGACGTGTACCGGAAATTGTCCCGGAACCGGTGTTGGACGACGACCCTGACTGGCCGCAAGCCCTGGAATCAGCTTTTGCTGCTGAGCCGCAGACGGAAGGTGAATTATCAAAAACAGGTGACCCGAGAGAACAAGAGCCAGCATCCATGCTGGGAGCGTCAGCTCCTCCATCGGTATCAACCGCTGGCCCGGTGGATGATGAAAGCATGACGCTATGGACCGTTGAACACTTGCAAAATCAGCGTCCGGTACTGGAGGGCATGCCAGAGCCTGATGGTGACGTGCCCAGCCTGCGCCTGTTGACGCCACCCGAGCCGCAAAAACCCAACTACAGCGAACAGCAGTTGGCCGATATGGCAGAACTTCTGGAGATACGTCTGAAGGAATACGGCGTCAAAGCCGAGGTTGTGGATACCTGGCCAGGTCCGGTCATTACCCGCTTTGAAATCAAGCCGGCCGCTGGCGTCAAGGTTTCCAAGATTACCAACCTGGCGAAGGACCTGGCGCGGTCGCTGATGGTAAAAAGTGTCCGCGTGGTCGAAGTGATTCCTGGCCGTCCGACTGTCGGTATCGAAATCCCTAACCCTAATCGGGCCATGATTCGCCTGCGTGAGGTCGTTGATTCTGATCTCTACCAACAGGAAACTTCCCCGCTGACGATGGCGCTGGGCCAGGATATTGGCGGTGGCCCTGTCGTGGCCAACCTTGGCAAGATGCCTCATCTGCTGGTAGCCGGCACAACGGGTTCAGGTAAGTCGGTGGGGGTCAATGCCATGCTGGTTTCGATGTTGCTTAAAGCCACGCCTGATGAACTGCGCCTGATCATGGTCGACCCTAAAATGCTGGAGCTATCCGTATATGACGGCATTCCACATTTGCTGGCACCTGTCGTGACCGATATGAAAGAAGCCGCCAACAGCCTGCGCTGGTGCGTGGCTGAAATGGAGCGCCGCTACAAGCTGATGGCGGCAATGGGAGTCCGCAACATTGCTGGCTTCAATTCGCGGCTGGATGAGGCAGACAGGGCGGGTGCCCAGGTGGCTGACCCTCTCTGGGAGCCCCAGCCCTGGGAAATGCATCAGGCGCCCCCGGTACTGGAAAAGCTGCCCTACATCGTGGTGGTCATTGATGAATTTGCCGATATGTTCATGATCGTGGGCAAGAAGGTGGAAGAATTGATCGCTCGACTGGCGCAGAAAGCGCGTGCTGCCGGGATTCATCTCATCCTGGCCACGCAACGGCCTTCCGTGGATGTGGTGACCGGTCTGATCAAGGCCAATATCCCGTCTCGTATGGCATTTCAGGTGTCGTCCCGAATTGATTCGCGGACAATTCTTGATCAGGGCGGCGCTGAAAGCCTGCTGGGCCATGGCGATATGCTGTATTTACCTGCCGGCTCGGGACCGCCCAATCGCGTACATGGCGCCTTTGTCGATGATGATGAAGTTCACCGCGTTGTTGAGGACTGGAAGCTGCGTGGCGAGCCTGAGTACATTGAGGAAATACTGACCGGCGGGGTATCAGCGGATGCGTTGGCAGGGCTGGAGGCGGAAGGAACAGATAATGATGATGCCGAGCAGGATGCGCTTTACGACGAAGCCGTGCAGTTTGTCACTGAAACCCGCAAAGCCTCGATCTCTGCTGTTCAGCGTCGCTTCAAGATTGGTTATAACCGGGCAGCACGCCTGGTGGATGCCATGGAAAGCGCAGGCGTTGTGTCTTCCATGGGGTCCAATGGTCAGCGTGAAGTATTGGCTAATGCGCCCACAGGGCACTGATCCCCAATCGTGCAACTATCAAGAAAACCACGCCGTAGGTGAAACCTTGCGGCGCAGCGAGCGTCTGAGACCACAACAACCTTATTGAGGATGAACACTCATCCTTCAGGAAGATAAAGGAAATCGCTATGAATCGCACTGATACGCCTGTTGTGGCACTCACGACTGACGCTGTTCCTTCTGTTAACCGTCAGCGCTTTTTGGGGCTGATGCTGACGTTCACGGCGCTTGGGTTGATGGTCAGCTCAAACACCTGGGCGCAGGATGTTGCTGAACGCCTGAGTGAGCGCCTGGCACCGCTGGAAACCTATCACGCCAGTTTTGAGCAGAAAATTCTGGATGGCAGTGGCGATAACCTTCAGGAAGCGCAGGGCGAGATGTGGCTGGCGCGCCCCGGGCTGTTACGTTGGGAGGTTGATGCGCCTTATTCGCAGACCGTCATGTCAGACGGTGAAGATGTCTATCTGTACGACCCGGATCTGGAACAAGTGACTGTCCAGGCCGTTGATGAACGTGTCACCCATACACCGGCGTTACTGCTTTCTGGCAATATTGACGATCTGACAGCAAGTTACGATGTGCACTACGAGAAAGATGATCAAGACACATTCACGCTGGTGCCTTCAACCCCAGATACCCTGTTTGAAGAACTTAATCTGATGTTTGAAGGCGAAACGCTGACGGAGCTGTGGATGACGGACAGTACCGGCCAACGTACGGCAATAATTTTCAGTGCCATCCGCCAGAATGATGCTATTGACGATGAACGCTTCACCTTTGACATCCCGGAAGGCGCGGATGTCATTCGTGAGGACCCCTAGGCTCCGTTGGGACGTCCCCTCTATCAGCCGCTTCGTCCATAGCCTGGCGCCAGGCCATGATATCGGCAAAGCGTTTTTCCTGGCCATACAGGCTAGGCTGGTAGAATTCCTCGCGGTCCAGAGAGTCTGGCCAGCAATCGTGATTACTACCGGCCGGATAGGCATCCGGCTCGTGGTGCGCATAACGATACCCTTGGCCGTGCCCCAGCTGTTCCATCAAACGGGTGGGCGCATTGCGCAGGTAGCCGGGCACCTCAAGCCCGGATGTTTGGCGAACATAGCGTTGGGCAGCTTTCCAGGCCAGATCAATACGGTTGCTTTTCGGGGCCACGCAAAGATGGATCAGGGCGTGAGCTATTGCCCGCTGTCCCTCGTAATCCCCCAGTCTTAAATAGGCATCCCAGGCGGCCATCACCAGAGGCAGGGCGCGTGGGTCAGCATTGCCAACGTCCTCGGACGCAATGGCTGCCAAACGTCGAACCACGTCCAGCGGGTCACCGCCGCCCTGGATAAACCGCGCCATATACAGCAAGGCAGGGTTGGGCCGAGACGAACGCACGGATTTATGTAATGCCGATAGCAAGTCGTAATAGGCATCACCCTGTTTATCAAAGGCGCTGGCCGAATGCCCCAGTATGTCTGTTAATGCCTCAGGGCCAAGGTGCTCGTGATCCTGTCGCGGTTGGGTGAAATCACACGCGGTTTCCAGCAAGCCAAGCGCCCGGCGGGCATCGCCCGCACTGGCGCGCGCCAGGATGTCGAGTACACCATCATCGACCCGAATATGTCTCTGGCCAAGGCCACGTTGAGGATCGTTGAGCGCTTGACGTAATACGTCAACGAGTTCGCTTTCACTTAATGACGTGAGTACGTAAACCCGCGCTCGAGACAGCAGGGCTGAATTCACCTCAAAGGAGGGATTTTCAGTCGTGGCACCGATCAGGGTCAAAAGGCCGGACTCAACATGCGGCAAAAGGGCATCCTGCTGCGCCTTGTTAAGGCGGTGAATCTCATCCAGGAAGAGAATTACCGTTTCTTCGGGCCGCTGGCGGGCACGTTCTACGACGTTGCGTATGTCCTTGACTCCCGCCATCACGGCACTGATGGCTTCCAGATGGGAGTCAGAGGCGCGTGCCAGTATTTCCGCCAGTGTGGTTTTACCAACGCCTGGTGGGCCCCACAGAATCATTGAGCGAACCACACCGGATTCGGCCATTCGGCGCAGCGGTTTACCAATGCCCACGAGTGACTGCTGGCCGATATAATCATCCAGGGTGACAGGACGCATGCGGTAGGCCAAAGGAGTGTCATTGGCTGAGTCACTTGTCTGGGTAAACAGATCCATCTTGGCTCCATGTACGGGTATGAACAAAACGGGGGTGTTATTGTCCTTAGAAAGTCAACATTGTTAACGAGGGCTGTAACAGGCTACTGTATTCGTTATTCTCTACAAAGCCCTGCTAGACTGCTTGTGTTTCACCTGACAGTAACGAAATCTAATAATAACGCTGGTAGATCAGGATTTGCTTTTTCCAGCGAAGATTGCGTGTCACTGGCTATACCCCAGCGGCAAGCCTGAGATAAAAGGAGGCGGCAACATGCTTAATCAACTGCGTCTGGATCATGCCAATATGGCGCGAATGCTCCACGTCCTGCAGCTTAAACAGAAAAAGCTTGAAAAGGGGGAGCGTCCCAACTTTCAGTTAATGCGCGAAGTGGTGGACTATATTCTGGCCTACATGGAGGATTTTACCGCACCACTGGAACGCGTATTGGTTGAGCGCTTACAGGCTAAAGCGCCGGATCAGGTGTCGCAAGTCGATAACATGCTGAGTGACTATCGCAGACTCAAGCCACGGCTTGAGCGGCTTTCTGCAGATATTGATACCGTGCTGATGGACATGGTGTTACCCATGGACCGCTTTGCAGAAGACCTGAGGCAGTATCTGGCAGCCCACCGCTCCTATCTGCGCCAGGAGCGTGAAAATCTGTTTCCGCTGGTTGAAAAGCAGTTTGATGAAGACGATATTGCCGCCTTGCGTCAGGCGTTGCCGGAGGGTACAGAAAAAGAGTTGGGGCGTCTGCAGCAGGCTTACCCGGAACTGTATGCCAAACTCAAAGGTGCCGACGTACCCGTGGTTTGACATGGCCACGAGGGTGCCTGGCCACTCTCAAGGCTTACAACGGAGCGTGCTATCATTGGCCGCTCCGTTTTTATGTGTGTGCTGATAAGGGCAAGCCGTCATGACCGGCCCCATTTTAATCTTTGACTCAGGTGTGGGAGGCCTCTCGGTCGCTCATGCATTACGCTGCGCCTATCCTGGGGCAGCGTTTTGCTATGCATGTGATAATGCCTGGCTGCCTTATGGGCTTCGTCAGGATGACGAATTGACCGCACGGATTGTCGCTGTCTGTCTGGCGGCGGTGGGAGCCTGTCAGCCGAGTGTGCTGGTAGTGGCCTGCAATACGGCCAGCACGCTGGCGCTCGAGCAGCTTCGCGCTGCGCTGACGATTCCTGTGGTCGGGACCGTACCTGCCATAAAACCGGCGGCCCATCTATCAACCAGCCGCCATATTGCGCTGCTGGCGACCTCGGCCACGCTGAGACGACCTTACACACAGACCCTGATTGATAGTTTTGCCAGTGACTGCTGCATTACACGTGTCGCTGCCGATGGATTGGTGGTGGAAGCTGAGCGTTGGCTAGGCGGGTACCCACCTAGTCAGATGCGTTTGAACGCCATATTGACCCCGCTATGGCAGGCGGCTCGTGATACTCCACCTATGGATACGGTCGTGCTTGGATGTACTCACTTTCCATTGATGCTGCCTTGGTTGGAAGCCCTGTCTCCTGTCGCGCTGAACTGGGTAGATTCCGGAGCAGCGATCGCACGTCGAGTAGGGCAAGTCAGCGAAACATTTAACCTTGGGCATCATGATAACCGCAGCTTTACCACAGCGACTGCAGACAGCCTGTGTGCGGGCCTGGCGGATTATGGCTTTGCACCACCAGAGCTTTTGCATCTGAAAAACTGATACCCAGACGTAATCTGACAAGCAAGCTGCTTGCTCTATCCATTCACACGTATTACCTGTCGATTATTACCCGTTTAACAAGAGGAGTTTATCTTTGGCAATCCCAGTGGTTGAGCCCGAACGCTATAGCGAACAATTGAATGCCAAGCGTGAAACCCTTGAAGCCTTGCTGGCCGAATTCTCGCCTCCGTCGTTGGAGGTCCTGGAATCACCCCCCGGTTATTACCGTCAGCGCTGTGAGTTTCGAATCTGGCATGAAGGCGACGATCTGTTTTACGCCATGTTTGAGGTGGACCCTGAAAACCCAGCCAATAAAGCGGTGGTCAGGCTGGATCAGTATCCGGTGGCCAGTGCCCAGATAAATGCCTTGATGCCCTTGCTACGCAATGCGTTTCTGGCCAGCCAGGAACTGCGCCATCGTCTGTTTCAGGTGGAATTTCTGACCACTCTGTCGGGTGAGGCATTGGTCACGCTTATCTATCATCGACCGCTGGGTGATGCCTGGGAAGAAGAAGCGCGGGCGTTGGAAAAGTCGTTGGGTATCATGATTATCGGGCGCTCTCGCAAACAGCGTAAAGTGTTGAGCCGTGATCATGTATGGGAGACGCTGGAAGTCGACGACCAGCCATGGCACTACCAGCAGGTTGAAAACAGCTTTACCCAGCCTAACGCCACTATTTGCCAGAAAATGCTCGGCTGGGCGCGATCCGCAACCGCCGGAAGCCAGTCAGGTGATCTGGTTGAGCTATATTGCGGCAACGGCAATTTTACTGTGGCCCTGGCGGAAAACTTTCGGCGGGTATTGGCGACAGAAATTTCTCGCACCTCGGTGGCCAGCGCCAAGGTGAATTTTGCTGCAAACGGTATCACCAATGCTAAGGTGGTCAGGATGTCAGCAGAAGAATTTGCCCAGGCGCTGAAAGGAGAGAAAGGCGGCCGGCGGGTTGCCGACATGGCGCTGCAGGACTATCAGTTTTCGACGGTTCTGGTAGACCCGCCGCGCGCCGGGCTGGATGAAGCCAGTTGTCATCAGATCAGCGTTTATCCTTCGATTGTCTATATTTCATGTAACCCTGCGACACTGGCTGAAAATCTGGCCATACTGACTCAGACGCATCGTATAGAACGGTTGGCGCTTTTTGACCAGTTTCCGTTCACGGATCATATGGAGGCCGGGGTACTGTTAACCCGTCGAGAGTACCAGCCGTAGCCGCGTATGGATAACAATGCACAATGAGTATGCGTCATGAGTAAGACGTCAGTTGGCTGGGGTTGTCCGAACAGGTCACGTAGGCTCGACGCCTTGGTGGCTTAACAGCCGACGATCTTCGTTTTGGCCGGTAATGGCCTTGGCAGTTGAGGTGATAAATGCATTACATTGCGATTGAAGAAAGCCGACAGGATCTTCTCAAACAGTTAAAGGAACGGCTGGAATCGCGTCTGGACCCCGCCAGAGCGGCGGCGATTGATGCGTTTGCACGGCAGTTTTATGCCACCGTGCCTGTCGAAGATCTGGTTGACCGGCGGCTGGATGACCTTTATGGGGCCACGTTGTCCATCTGGCAATTTCTTCAGCACCATGAACCGGAAAGCCCCAAGGTGGCGGTGTTCAATCCAGATTTTGAAGAGCATGGTTGGCAGTCAACTCACACCTTTGTGGCGGTATTGCATACGGATATGCCGTTTCTGGTTGACTCTGTGCGCATCGAGCTTAATCGGCGTGGTTTGACCGTCCATGCCATCCAGAACGCTGTCATGGCCGTGGAGCGTGACGACCAGTATCAACTTGAGCGACTGGTCTCATCCCGGGATGACGATGCGCCTGACAGCCGTGAATCGCTGATCGTTATCGAAGTAGATCGTCATACGGACCGCGATGCCCTGACGGTTATCGAGCAGAATCTCCATGATGTTCTGCGCGATGTGCGTACGGCAGTGAAGGATTACGACGCCATGTGCGCGAGGACCCGGGAGGCCATCCAGGAACTTGAGAAAGTCTGCCCGCCTCAGATCGATCCGGATGACCACGAAGAGGCTATTGCGTTTCTGGAATGGATGCTCAAGGATAATTTCACTTACCTTGGCTATGATGAATACACCCTGCAGGACGGTGAACTGGTCCGCGACAATGCTAGTGTTCTGGGCGTATTCCGGCTGGATTATCCGCGCTACTGCGAACGCATCCGAACCGAGCAGGGCATTGATGAGAACAACAATTATGTCCTCGTGCCGCAGCTTTTATCGTTTGCCAAAAGTGCTCACCATTCCCGGGTTCATCGCCCCACCTACCCTGATTACATCACGGTTGACCGCTATGACGACGACGGCAATGTGGTGGGTGAGCGGCGTTTCTTTGGATTGTTTACGGCCACTGTCTATAACGAGTCACCGCGTAATATTCCGGTTCTGCGGCGAAAACTGAAGGCGGTGATGGATATTGCCGGCTTCAATCCTCAGGGCCACAACGGCAAACAGTTGCTGCAGGTGCTGGAAGTCTATCCACGTGATGACCTTTTCCAGACCTCGACCGAATCCCTGGCTGGAACAGCACTGGGGATTCTCAATATTCGTGAACGCCGTCAGGTGCGTCTGTTTGTGCGTGCGGATGTGAGTGGCAAATTCTATTCCTGCCTGATTTTTGTGCCTCGGGACGTGTTTTCCACTGACTTGCGCCAGCGTATCCAGAATCTGCTGTGCGAAGAGATGGATGCACATTTTGGTGACTTCAATACCTATCTGTCCGAATCGGTACTGGCGCGTATTCAGCTGATTCTGCGTTTCAATGGTGATAATCCATGCCAGTTTGACCTGAAGCGTATCGAGCAAAAGGTCGCACAATTGGCGCGCAGCTGGAAGGATGAGCTTCAGGCCGCCATGATTGAGGGCTTTGGTGAAGAAAGTGCCAACCGGCTGATGGAGCGCTTCAGTGGCGCCTTCTCTGCCAGCTATCGGGAGGATTTCAGTGCCCGGACCGGCGTGTTTGATATCCAGCATTTGTTGGCACTGGACAAGGGCGATGATCTGGCGCTGTCGCTCTATCGCCCGCTGGAGGAGCAGGGTGGTGGGCTGAACCTTAAGTTGTTCCATCGCGATTCACAGATTCCCCTGTCGGATGTGCTGCCGATGATGGAGAACCTGGGCTTGCGGGTCATTGGTGAGCGTCCTTACGAGATCAACGACCTTTCCGAGCGTTACTGGATACATGATTTTGAACTGGAGCACAGCGGCGCCGACCTCAGCCTTAGCGAAATGCGTGAGGCATTCACAGAGGCATTCAAGCGTATCTGGGGCGGTGAAGCGGATAATGATGCCTTCAACCGGCTGATCATCGGTGCCAACCTGGACTGGCGTGAAGTGGCGATGTTGCGCGGCTATGCGCGTTACCTGAAACAGATTCGCTTTGGCATGTCGCAGAACTACATTGCCTCTACGCTGGCTAACCACTCGCACATTACCCGTGAACTGGTGGCATTATTCCGGTTGCGTTTTGACCCTCAGTGCGAGGATCGCGACAGCAGCGCCTGTCTCGCCCGCATCAATGAACACCTTGAACAGGTGGCCAGCCTTAACGATGACCAGCTGGTGCGACGCTTTGTGGAGCTGATCCAGGCGACTCTGCGAACCAACTATTACCAGTTGGTCGGACCAGGGCGTTTCAAGGATTACATTGCTTACAAGTTGGAACCCACCAGAGTGACGGGCATGCCCAAGCCGTGCCCTGCCTATGAGATCTTTGTCTGCTCGCCCAGAGTGGAAGGTGTGCATCTGCGCGGCGGCAAGGTTGCCCGTGGCGGGCTACGCTGGTCTGATCGGCGGGAAGACTTCCGCACCGAGGTGCTGGGGCTGGTCAAGGCCCAGCAGGTAAAAAACGCAGTGATTGTTCCGGTCGGCGCAAAAGGCGGCTTTGTCTGCAAGCGGATGCCCGAAAATGCTGATCGGGAAACCATACAGAAAGAGGGCATTGCCTGTTACAAGACCTTCATTCGTGCTTTGCTGGACGTCACTGATAACCTGGTAGGCAGCGACGTTGTACCCCCGGAAAATGTCGTTCGCCATGATGACGATGATGCCTATCTGGTCGTCGCTGCCGACAAGGGAACGGCTACCTTCTCGGATATTGCCAATGAAATCTCGCTTGAATATGGTCACTGGCTGGGTGATGCCTTTGCGTCCGGCGGCGCCAATGGTTATGACCACAAGAAAATGGGGATTACCGCGCGGGGTGCCTGGGAGTCGGTTGAGCGCCATTTTCGTAACCTGGGGCTGAATACCCGGCGTGACAATTTCACCGTGGTAGGCGTGGGTGATATGGGCGGCGATGTTTTCGGCAATGGCATGCTGCTGTCCGAACATATTCAGCTGGTGGGTGCCTTCAACCACCTGCATATCTTTGTTGACCCGTGTCCGGATGCCGCTACGACTTTTGCAGAGCGCCAGCGCCTGTTCAATATGTCGCGCTCCAGTTGGGAAGATTTTGACAGGTCGCTGATTTCTGAAGGGGGAGGTATCTTCAGCCGCAGCGCCAAATCCATCAGCATCACGCCGCAGATGCAGGACGTCTTTGGCATCAGTGACACCCAGATGGCCCCCAATGACCTGATCCGTGCCATGCTCAAGGCGAAGGTTGATCTGTTCTGGAACGGTGGTATCGGCACCTACGTGAAAGGCTCGGAGGAAACCGATGCCGAGGTGGGCGATAAGGCCAATGATGCGCTGCGCATTAACGGCTGTGAGCTGAACTGCCGGGTTATCGGAGAAGGGGGTAATCTGGGGTTTACCCAGCTGGGCCGTATGGAGGCCGCCAACAAGGGCGTGCGGGTCTATACCGATTTTATCGATAATGCCGGTGGCGTGAATTGCTCCGACCATGAAGTCAATATCAAGATCCTGATTGATGAAGTGGTCAAGCGGGGTGACATGACCGAGAAGCAGCGTAACAGGTTGCTGTCTGACATGACCGATGAAGTGGCGGACCTGGTCATTCTCGACAACTACCGTCAGACCCAGGCTCTGGATCTGTCGGCTCTGATATCCAAGCAGGGGATCGGTCCCTATCGGCGCTTCATCAGTGAGCTTGAGGCGGTGGGGCAGATTGATCGCGAGCTTGAGTTCCTGCCGCAGGATGACGTCCTCAAAGAACGTTCAGGCAACGGCGAAGGGATGAGCCTGCCCGAACTCTCGGTGTTGATCTCTTATGCCAAGAGCACGCTGAAAGGTGACCTGATCACGTCTGAGGTACCGGATGACCCCTACATTCGCCGGCATCTTGAACGCCTTTTTCCGCAGCCATTGGTGGATAACTATCTCATCGAGATGTACGAGCACCGCCTGAAGCGGGAAATTGTCGCCACCCAGGTCGCCAACGATCTGGTGGATCACATGGGCGTGGTCTTTGTCCGTCGCCTGATAGACTCTACCGGGGTTGGCCGCGCCGATATTGCCCGAGCCTATATTGTCGCGCGTGACAGCTTTAACCTGCCGCGTCTTTGGGCAGACATCGAGGCGCTGGATAATGTTGTATCCAGCCAGGTGCAGTACGGCATGATGCTGGACCTGATGCGCATGGTTCGTCGCGCTACCCGCTGGTTCCTGCGTCAGCATCTGGGGCTGTCCACTCAGGATGCCGTCGAATACTTTGGCCCACGCCTGGCTCAGCTGCAGGAAGGCATTGGCGAGCTGCTGAGCGGTGAAGAACTGGCTGCCTGGCAGCAGCGCCGTGAGGAACTGCTGGAAGCGGGTGTTCCTGAAGAATTGGCTGGAAGCGTTGCTGCAGCCCCCAGCCTTTATGCAGGGCTGGGTATCATTCAGGCTGCGCGTCACGTCAACGAAAAGCCCCAGCGCGTTGCTGAGGTGTTCTATGAAGTGGGCAGCCGCCTGGAACTGCCCTGGATGATTCAGCAGGTCACCCGGCTGGACGTGCGCGATGCCTGGCAGGCCCAGGCGCGGGAAACCTTCCGTGATGATATCGATCGCCAACAGCTGGCGCTGACGACCAGCGTATTGAAGCTTGAAACCGGCAACCACGACGTGGACGAGCGGGTTGGGCAGTGGCTTGATCAGCATGCCGATCTGCATCGTCGCTGGTGCCGCCTGATAGAGGAAGTGCGCAGCGGCAGTGAAAGTGGTTTTGCCCTCTTTGCGGTTGCCGTGCGTGAACTGGTGGATCTGGCCGAAAGTGATAGCGAAGCCTGATCCATACGCGTACCTGGCTTAAATAACGCCGTGCCCGGCCAGCCGGGCGCGGCGTTCTGGTTGTGGGGTGGGGGCCGTCACGCCAGCCTGCCGCTCCTGCCTGCTTTGCGCTATACTGTCGGGCGCTTACCGCTGCCTGGCTGGAGAAATTACCATGTACCACGCTATTCGCCCCGCGCTTTTTCGCCTTGCCCCCGAAGCTTCACACACCCTGGCGATGGGGTTGCTGGACACCTTGCATCGCCTGGGAGTGGCCAAGAAATTGGCAGGCGCCAGGGTCGATGACCCGGTAGAACTGATGGGGTTGCGCTTTCCCAACCGAGTGGGCCTGGCGGCCGGGCTGGATAAAAATGCTGATCATCTGGATGCGCTGGGGGGCTTGGGATTTGGCTTTATCGAAGTCGGGACTGTCACCCCCAAGGCGCAGCCGGGCAATCCAAAACCGCGCTTGTTCCGCCTTGCCGATCATGATGCCATCATCAATCGATTTGGCTTCAATAACAAAGGGGTGACGCATCTGGTCGAGCAGGTCAGGAAAAGCCGTTTTGACGGTATTGTCGGCATCAATATCGGCAAGAACCTGAGCACGGCGGTAGAGGATGCGCTGGCTGATTATCTTCTTTGTCTGGACGCTGTGCACGAAGTGGCGGATTACATCGCAGTGAATATTTCCTCACCCAATACGCCGGGACTGAGAACTCTGCAGTTTGGCGAACAGCTGGATGCGTTGCTTGGGCCGATCAGAGCGCGCACCACTGAGCTGGATGATATCCGCCAGCAGCCTGTCCCGCTGTTGGTTAAAATTGCACCCGATATGAGTGAAGATGAAATTGCCCTGGTCGCCCAAAGTATTCAACGCAACCAGCTTGACGGTGTGATTGCGACCAATACGACCATTGAGCGTCAGGCGGTAGAGGATGATCCGCAAAGCGATGAGGCCGGTGGACTGTCGGGTAAACCTGTGTTTGACGCCTCCAACCGGGTCATCAGCCAACTGCGCGATCACTTGCCTGCTTTACCGATTATCGGGGTAGGGGGGATTGATAGCGGTGAAGCAGCTCGGCAGAAGCTGGAAGCGGGTGCCGATCTGGTTCAGCTATACTCCGGGTTGATCTATCAGGGGCCAGGCCTGATCAATGACTGCGCCGCTGCGCTGTCAGGCACATCAGGCAGCAAAAAGCCTGCCGCTTAGGGGCAGGCTTCAATATTCACAGTGAAAGACCGATGCACTTTTGGTTCAGGTCATTACCATGGGATTTTTGTGGATGCCGGAAACCCCCGTCATCCCACTCCACTGATCGCCGCGACCCTCACGCCAACCACTCATCCAGTATTCTCGTAAATTAACATCCTGACTGGGGCAGTCATCCCGTGAGCGTCCTGTGACACCTGCTTTATAGCCATGGACATAAGCCCGTTGAAAGCGATCACGTTTTTGTCTTTTCATTGGCTAACCTCGTCTAATGAAAGCCTTTGATGAGAAATGGCAGAAAGCACCATTTCAGGAGCTGGCGGTGAGGGGGAGAAAGGTCATGTTGATGATGTAAAGCACTCACGTGCTGAACGCAACATGACTGTACTTATGAAATGTCTACCCCAGTGCCATCTGAATGTCGTGAATCAAAAAGTGAGCCAAAACCGGACTCTGGATCCCCGACAGTAAACGCATGCATTATTTTGTAGCTACACCTTTATAATTAGACTATGCAGCCTGGGTTTGTCGACCATTAAATTGTCATAAGAGCTACATGGAATTGACATAAATAGTAATATCAGCCCTGAAGCACCGCCGCCAGACGATGATCACCCTGCTTGATCCGCCATAATCAAGCTTCCAAGATTGAGTAATTATGATAGACCAATACCAAAACGACGTGCTTGACCTGCTGGTGACCTGCCCAAAAGGTATCGAGCAACTGCTGGAAGAAGAACTCGTTCAGCTAGGTGCCTCGCCAGGCAAAACAACGGTGGCAGGTATTTATGTCAGCGCCAGCCAGGAAACGGCGTATCGTCTGTGCCTGTGGTCGCGGTTGGCCAACCGGGTCATTGTGATTCTGCAGCGCGCGTCCATGGTTGATACTGCGGCCCAACTGCTCCGTGCGGTCACTGGTGTGCCCTGGGCAGGGCATATCGCACCAGGCAAGTCCCTGGCGGTCGATTTCCATGGCCGCAGCGAGCATATCCGCCATACGCGTTTTGGTGCCCAGACGGTCAAGGATGGCGTGGTGGATGCCATGACCCTGGCGGGCGTCGAGCGACCACAGGTAGATACCAGGTCTCCGGATGTGCGTCTTTACGCTCACCTGCACCGCAATAACCTGACCTTGGGTATCGATCTGTCCGGGGAAAGTCTGCATCGGAGGGGTTATCGCCTTGAGGTGGGGCATGCCCCCCTCAAGGAAAACCTTGCCGCTGCCTTGCTGGTGCGTGCGGGCTGGCAAGCACGAATCAAGGACGGTGAGCCTCTGATTGATCCACTGTGCGGCGCTGGCACCCTGCTGATTGAGGCAGCGCTGATGGCAGCAGATCAGGCGCCTAACCTGAACCGTCGACGCTTTGGGTTTCACGGCTGGGCGTATCATCAGCCAGCGGTGTGGGAACAATTACAGCGTGAAGCCCAGGCGCGCGCCAGCATCGGTCGTAAACGCTGCAGGAATGTACTGTTCGGCTTTGACCAAAGCCCGGCGGCTTTGTCAGCCGCCAAGGCCAACGCTATGCGCGCGGGTATACCTGCGCTGATTAATTTCCATGGCCAGGGCGTTGCCCAGCTTGAGCGCCCGGAAGGCCTGGCATCAGAATCAGGGTTGCTGATCACCAACCCACCCTACGGTGAGCGGCTGGGGGAGTTGCCTGAGCTGGTCGGCCTTTACGCCGCACTGGGCGAAAAAGCCAAAGCGCTGTTTCCCGGCTGGACGCTGGCTGTGTTTACCGGCAACCCGGATCTTGGTCACCGTCTAGGGCTGAGAGCTCATAAGCAATACGCGCTGAAAAACGGCCCGCTGGATGCCAAGCTGCTGTTGATGGAAATTGGCGCTGACACTGCGTACAGGACCTCCGCCCGCAGCGCTGACAGCCACGCCACATCAACGTCAGACGATACGCCCTCACAGGCGGCGGAGAGTTCGCCACAGCAAGCATCGTCTGATAACGCACAGATGTTCGCCAACCGTTTGAAGAAGAACCAGAAACGCCTGAAGAAATGGCTCAAGCAAAGCGGTGAAAGCTGCTATCGGCTTTATGATGCCGACATGCCGGAGTTTGCCTTGGCCATTGATGTTTACGCTGACCGGGTGCACGTTCAGGAATATATGCCGCCACGGTCGGTGAATCCGGCCCAGGCTCAGAAGCGCCTGTTCGATGCCCTTGAAGTTCTGCCTCACGCTCTGGAAGTGGATGCCAGTCGGATTTATGTCAAGCAGCGCGAGCGTCAGGCCGGCAAGTCGCAATACCAGAAGCGCGATGCCAGCGGCGAACGTTTCGAGGTGCAGGAAGGGTCTGCAAGGTTATGGGTCAACCTGCGCGACTATCTGGATACCGGGCTGTTTCTGGACCATCGTCCAGTGCGGCGTCTGCTGGGAGAGAGGGCGCAGGGCAAACGTTTTCTTAACCTGTTCTGTTACACCGCTTCCGCCACAGTGCATGCGGCTCTGGGCGGCGCCAGTGACAGCGTCAGTGTTGATATGTCCAATACCTACCTGAGCTGGGCGCAGGACAATTTTGCCCTCAATGGGCTTGATCCCAGCCGACACAGAGTCATACGGGATGACTGCTTCAAGTGGCTGGAAACGGCGAGTACCCAGTTTGACCTTATCTTCATGGATCCGCCGACGTTTTCCAACTCGAAGAAAATGCGCGATACCCTGGATATTCAGCGCGATCATCCGCAGTTGGTGCGGCTTGCCATGGCGCGCCTGATGCCTGAAGGCACCCTGGTGTTCTCCAATAATCAGCGGCGTTTCGAGCTGGATAGCACCTTGCGCGAAGAGTTCGCGGTGGAGGATATATCAGCGAAGACCTTTGACCCTGATTTCCAGCGGCGCCATAACCTGCATCATGTTTTCCTGCTCCGCCACAGGGAGTCCTCATGATAGCGCTGACGCTTTACACGACCCTGGGTTGCCATCTGTGCGAGCAGTTGGAGGCCCTGGTGCACCAGCTAGCCAACCAGGCAGTAATGCTTACAGCGGTTGAGATCAGCAATGACGATACCTTGATAGCGCGCTATGCCTCTCGCATTCCCGTGCTCGCAGATGCCGAGGGCAAGGAGCTGGATCGAGGATTTGACGTAGAACGGCTAGCCACCTGGCTTGAAGCGCGTGACTGGCTCGATCGGGCTGCGCTTCAGGCATTGACGTCGCCGCCTGAGCCTGAACCTGCCAAGCTTGCTTATACCCACAATGGCCGCCGCTATCTTGGCTAGATGGCATCCAATAGAGAGAGCTGGCGCATGGCTTCCTGGCCTTCCGGGGAGTCATCGTCCACATCCAGCACCTTGTGAAAGCCACGCGAGGACTGAATGGTGCTCTCGTCGTCAAGCCACATCCGGGCCTGTTCGCGGTTTTCTGCCAATTGGTGTTTGAGGCCGCCGAACTGGGTGCCAATCTGCCCCCAGGCGCGGCTGAAGATCCAGTCGCCAAACATATCCTGATGAATATGCACCAGCACATAGTCATGGTCGGTTTCCCAGCGTACGATCACACCTTGTCCTCTTGTTAATTGCGCCTTGTCTGTCGGTGCCTTGCGCCGTCAAGCGCCCATTGTATAGCCCAAGATGAAAAACGCTATGAAACTTGTCGTTGATGCCAACATCCCCGCCAGTGAGGCCTGCTTTGCCGCGTTTGGCGAGGTGGTCCGCCTGCCGGGCCGCGAGATTACTGCCCGGCATGTCAAGGATGCCGATGCTCTTGTGGTGCGCTCAGTGACCCGAGTCAATCAAGCGCTGCTTGGCGGTAGCCCGGTGCGCTTTGTGGGCACCTGCACCATAGGCACTGACCATATTGATACCGCTTACCTGAAGGCGCATGAAATTGCTTTTTCCAGCGCCCCCGGGTGTAACGCCGAGGCGGTGGTGGATTACGTGCTGGCCAGCCTGTTAACCCTTGCCGAGCGCCAGGGATGGTCATTAGCCCGGCGCTGCGTAGGGGTTGTTGGCGTGGGTAACGTGGGCAGCCGCCTGTTGGCGCGCCTGCAGGGGCTAGGCGTCAAGGTGCTGGCCTGTGATCCGCCACGGGCGGCGCAAGAGGGCAGCGCAGGCTTTGAAACGCTTCACACGCTGATCAGCCAGTGCGACGTGCTGTGCCTGCATACGCCGCTGGTAACAGAGGGCCCCTACAGAACTCACCATCTGCTGGGGGCTTCAGCAATCAACGCCCTCAAACCAGGCAGCATAGTGGTGAACGCGGGGCGCGGTGACTGTATGGATAGTGACGCCCTGGCAACGCGTCTGACCCAGCAGGCGGATCTTAGTGCTGTGCTCGACGTATGGGAAAACGAACCGGATATTGCTCCGCAACTGCATGCATTGGCCGAACTGGCAACGCCCCATGTGGCGGGCTACAGCCTGGACGGCAAGCTGCGCGGCAGCCTGATGGTGCATCATGCTCTGGCTGAGTACCTGGGTCGCCAAAGCACCTTGACGCTTGGCGATATCTGCCCCTTACCCGCGCTTGGCGAATTGACCTTGCAACAGGCCATACCCAGCGAAGACGCTCTACGCCTTTGTATGCGGGCAGTTTATGACCCGCGCCGGGATCACGACCGCTGGACGCGCGAGATACAACCGCAAGCGATGGGAAGCGCCTTTGACCATTGCCGCGCCGATTACCCCTTGCGACGTGAGTTCGCCACCCTCAAGGTGCGCTTGTGTGAAAACGCTGGCTCGCTTGCCCCTGGCCTGCGCGCCGCTGGTTTTCATGTCTTGACAGAGACTTGAACATATAAAAACGCCCACTGCATTGGGTGGGCGCTGTTATGACGTCATTCAGAAGCGTTAATTACTGCCGATAGGAAGCTTCCTGTAACGCACGAATACGGTCATCCAGTGGCGGGTGGCTGGCAAACAGGCGTTCTACCAACGAGCGGGTCTGCCCCTTGGTGATGGCCATGGCGCGCAGGGTATCCGGCATCTGGTCAGGCAATTCAGTTTCCGATTTCAGCCTTGCCAGAGCACTGACCATGGCGCCCGAACCGGCCAGGCGTGCGCCCGCCTCATCGGCACGATACTCACGAAAGCGAGAGAACCAGGCCACAATGGCCGACGCGGCAATACCGAAAATAATCTCGGCGACCATGACCACGCCAAAATAGCCCATAAAGCCCAGGCCGCCTTCGCCATCTGTGCGGCTTTTCAGGAAACCATCGATCAGGTGTGCCACCACACGAGCAAAGAACATCACAAAGGTGTTGACCACCCCTTGAACCAGCGCCAAGGTGACCATGTCACCATTGGCCACATGGCCAATCTCGTGGGCCAGAACGGCGCGTACTTCATCGGGTTTCATACGGTTAAGTAGCCCGGCCGACACCGCGACCAGGGCGTCATCCTTTTTCCAGCCGGTGGCAAAGGCATTGGATTGCTGCGCCGGGAAGATACCTACTTCCGGTGTCTTGATCCCGGCATCGCGGGCCAGTTCGGCCACCGTATCGACCAGCCATTGTTCGGTGGCGTTGGACGGTTTCTCGATAATGACGGTACCGGTCGAGCGCTTGGCCATCCATTTTGAAATCAACAGCGATATTACCGACCCGGCCATGCCAATGATAAAGCAGAACAGCAGCAAACTGGTGAAGTTGATGCCCTGGCTACGCAGATAACCCTCTACCCCAAACAGGCGTAATGTCAGGCTGGCGACCAACACGACGGCCAGGTTAGTGGCCAGAAACAACACGATTCGCAGCATTATGGAATCTCCTTGGTATAATGAGAAACAGGTCCTGAGATATCGCTTAGATGGGGGAGAAACGAGGAGGTTTCAAATCTCTACCCGCATTTTTATTGATGAATAATGTTTAACAGCTTTTGCTGCCTGGGCCTATTGACGATAGCGGGAGAGAAAATCCGCAAAGCGGTCCAGCGCATTGCCCAGCTGGTCAGCCCAGGGCAGGGTGACGATACGCACATGATCCGGGTCAGGCCAGTTAAAGGCCGTTCCCTGTACCAGCAGGATTTTTTCCTGAAGTAGCAGGTCAAGCACCATCTTCTGGTCATCCTGGATATTGAATACAGCGGGGTCGAGCTTTGGGAAGGCGTAGAGAGCGCCCTTGGGCTTGATGCAGCTGACACCGGGGATGGCATTCAGCTTGTCGAAGGTAATGTCCCGCTGGGCCAGCAAACGTCCGCCGGGCAGAATCAGGTCATTGATCGATTGATAGCCGCCCAGAGCTGTCTGAATGGCGTGTTGGGCCGGCACGTTGGCACACAGACGCATAGAGGCCAGCATGGTCAGCCCCTGGATGAAATCACGTGAGCGCTGCTTGGCAAGGCCACCGGAAATCGTCATCCAGCCTGAACGGAAACCGGCACAGCGGTAGCTTTTTGACAGCCCGTTCATGGTGATGACCAACTGATCATCCTCGGCGAGTGCCCCTGTAGCGGTGTGTTCTACACCGTCATACAGAATCTTGTCGTAGATTTCATCAGAGAACACCACCAGGTTGTGCTCATGGGCAATCGCCAGCACTTCGCGCACAACGTCCGGCGGGTAGACGGCCCCGGTCGGATTGTTAGGGTTGATCAGCACGATCGCCCGGGTGTGGCTGGTCACCTTGGCGCGAATGTCGTCCATCGCAGGCGCCCATTCTGACTGCTCGTCGCACAGGTAGTGAACGGCGCGGCCACCGGAAAGGTTGGCAGCAGCTGTCCACAATGGATAGTCCGGAGCAGGAATCAGCACCTCGTCGCCGTCATTCAGCAATGCCTGCATGGCCATCACGATCAGCTCGGAAACGCCGTTACCGATATAGATATCTTCAATACCCACACCCGGTATCTGTTTGCGCTGGCACTCCTGCATGACCGCCTTACGGGCAGAGTAGAGCCCCTTGGAATCACAGTACCCCTGGGCAGTCGGCAGGTTGCGCATCACATCCTGTAAAATTTCTTCAGGCGCCTCGAAGCCAAAGGGGGCAGGGTTGCCAATATTAAGCTTGAGGATGCGCTGGCCTTCCTCTTCCAGGCGCTTGGCGTGATCCAGCACTGGCCCGCGAATGTCATAGCAAACACTGTCAAGCTTGTGTGACTTGCGCAGCACGGGTGGTTGTGAAGTCTGTGTCAGGGTCATGGTGCCTTCCAATAAACGTCGTTACTCCTGGCGTGCAGGCAAGGAATAACCAATAATCGGTAAACAGTGAATTCACTGCATGCACTAGGTCGTTTTTTCCCGGTTATTCAGCTGCATCAGTGCGTTTATCATCTGATTCTTCTTCCGGTGACGGGATGTCGTCGGGTGTTTCCAGCGTGATGCGGCCCAGTTTGCCATCTCTTAGCTCATGCAGCAGCACTTCAGCACCGCGGTGAAGATCGACCTCACCACCGGCTCTCAGTCCGCCGCGGCGGCTAGCGATCTGCTTGAGAATGGCGTGACCATCAAACCCTGCCAGGGCCAGAAAATCTGGACGTTCCGGACCATCGGCCTCAACACTCTGGGGTTCCTGCAGCGATTCAAAGGCAGGCAAGGAAGACAATTTGTAACGGTTTTTCAGTGCCTCCGGGTAGCGTTTTGCCAGTTCAGCGCAGGCGACAATGCCCACATCCGTATATTCAATGGCAGTATCGCGGATGGCACCGCTGGCGGCCAGCCGATAGGCACTTGCCTGATCTTCAATCTTGGGCCAAAGCACTCCGGGCGTATCGACCAAGGCTACTCGACCATCAATACGTACTTTCTGCTGGCGCTTGGTTACTGCTGGCTCATTCCCGGTCTTGGCGATCTTGCGTTTGGCCAGGCCGTTGATCAGCGTTGATTTGCCCACATTGGGGATGCCCATCACCATCACGCGAACATCGCGGTCCAGGCGCACTTCGCCTGCCAGGCCATGGCACAGCGCCGGGATACTTTTGAGTTCCCGGCTGTTGGTTGTGGTGATGGCCAGTGCCCGGGTGTCAGGCTGGCTATCAAAGAAAGTTACCCATTGCCGGGTGCGCTCAGGGTCGGCGAGATCAGCCCGCGAGAGAACCTTCAGCACCGGCTTGTGCCGCGCAAGCTCTGCCAGCATAGGATTGGCGCTGGAGTAGGGCAGGCGGGCATCGAGCACTTCAATGACAACGTCGATTTCGGGCAGCGCTTCCTTGATCTGGCGGCGCGCCTTGTTCATATGACCGGGGAACCAGCCGAGCATGGGTTTCTCCTGAAGGCACAAAAAAGCGAGCCGCCATTCTAGCAGAAGGCGCTCGCATTGCCGGATTAACAATTCGCTATGCTACTCAAGCAGGGTGTTATTCGCCAGGATGAAACTCAATGGCTACCGAGTTGATACAATAGCGTAATCCAGTGGTTTCTGCAGGGCCATCCGGAAACACATGCCCCAGGTGGGCATCGCATTTGGCACATACCACCTCGGTTCTCTGCATGCCGTGGCTGTTATCAGTGTGTTCTTCAACACGGTTCGGGCTGAATGGGCGGTCAAAGCTTGGCCAGCCGCACCCGGCATCGAACTTGTGCTCGTTTTCAAACAGCGGCGCGTTGCAGCAAACGCAATGATAGATGCCGTGGGCATTGCTGACATTGTAGTCGCCGCTGAAGGGTGGCTCGGTACCTTTCTCACGGGTGACACGATATTGCTCGGGTGTCAGCTGTTCGCGCCATTGCTCTGCGGATTTTTCCAGTTTCGTCATGTTAGCCTCCTTGAACAGGCAGTATTGCAAAGGATGGCAAAATCCATTTTTCTGTGTTCAGACCCTAGCCTGACAGCATGCGATATCAGTGGCCTGGATACCAGCTGAGATTGATACTTGACACCTATTCATGGGCTGATTATTATACGCGCCACCTCGACGAGGTAATGCAGCGTCCCATTCGTCTAGTGGTCCAGGACACCGCCCTTTCACGGCGGTAACAGGGGTTCGAACCCCCTATGGGACGCCACTTTCCCAGTCAGGTCAGTTGGCATTGCTGTCAGGTTTGCGGGAATAGCTCAGTGGTAGAGCATCGCCTTGCCAAGGCGAGGGTCGGGAGTTCGAATCTCCTTTCCCGCTCCAAGATCTAGCGGCACGGAACGGTAGGCGAGGGTCGTGAGCTGGAACGCCAGCCCGGTCGAATCACCTTCCCGCTCCAATATCTAGCAGTACGGAACGGTAGGCGAGGGTCGTGAGCTGGAACGCCAGCCCGGTCAAATCTCCTTTCCCGCTCCAGGATCTAGCGGCACGGAACGGTAGGCGAGGGTCGAGAGCTGGAACGCCAGCCCGGTCGAAGGCCGCCCCATCAAATCACCTTCCCGCTCCAGGATCTAGCAGCACGGAACGGTAGGCGAGAGTCGTGAGCTGGAACGCCAGCCCGGTCGAATCACCTTCCCGCTCCAAGATTTAAGAATGTCCCATTCGTCTAGTGGTCCAGGACACCGCCCTTTCACGGCGGTAACAGGGGTTCGAACCCCCTATGGGACGCCATCCGATATGCCGGTTTTACGCGGGAATAGCTCAGTGGTAGAGCATCGCCTTGCCAAGGCGAGGGTCGGGAGTTCGAATCTCCTTTCCCGCTCCAATATCTAGCAGTACGGAACGGTAGGCGAGGGTCGTGAGCTGGAACGCCAGCCCGGCGGAAGGCCGCCCCATCAAATCACCTTCCCGCTCCAAGATTTAATAAGTCCCATTCGTCTAGTGGCCTAGGACACCGCCCTTTCACGGCGGTAACAGGGGTTCGAACCCCCTATGGGACGCCATCAGTGCTAGCAGGACATCAAGCGGGAATAGCTCAGTGGTAGAGCATCGCCTTGCCAAGGCGAGGGTCGGGAGTTCGAATCTCCTTTCCCGCTCCAGAATCATCATCCCCCTCCTTCTCCGATCTGTTTGGCAACCAAAAGTTGATCGAATGGTTCGCTCTTAAACGCATCTGTATATTCCCGAAAAGCTTGAAAACGGCAGATTCGCCCTTATATATCCTATATTTACTTTCATTGCTGACAGGACATTTCTATGGCCGAACCGGCATTGTCGATTCGTGGACTGACCAAAGTCTATGACAACGGCTTTTATGCGCTAAAAGGTATTGATCTTGATGTAAAACAGGGCGATTTTTTCGCCTTGCTGGGACCCAATGGCGCGGGTAAGTCCACCACCCTGGGCGCCGTATGTTCATTGGTGCAGAAAACCAGCGGTAAGATAACCATTTTTGGTATCGATACAGATCGCGATTTTGCCAAGGCCAAGTATCAGCTGGGTGTGGTGCCGCAGGAATTCAACTTCAACCAGTTCGAGAAAGTGCTTGATATCGTGTTGGCTCAGGCGGGTTATTACGGCATGACTCGCCGCGAAGCGCTGCCGAGGGCGGAAAAATTGCTCTCTGACCTGGGGCTCTGGGACAAGCGCAACGGCAATGCTCGTATGTTGTCCGGCGGAATGAAGCGTCGTCTGATGATTGCCCGGGCACTTATGCATCGCCCCAAATTGCTGATTCTGGATGAGCCGACTGCCGGCGTGGATATCGAACTGCGCCGCAGTATGTGGGAATACCTGCGCCGCATTAATCGCGATGAAGGCACCACGATTATTCTCACGACTCACTATCTGGAAGAGGCTGAAAGCCTGTGCCGTAATATCGCCATCATCAACCACGGCGATATTATCCGCAATACCAGCGTGCGCGCCTTGCTTAAAGAGCTGAATACCGAAACCTTTCTGCTGGATATTACTCAGCCACTCGATAAAGCTCCGGAAGTGGAAGGCTTTGAGCTGAGCCTGATAGAGCCTACCCAGTTAGCCCTGGTGTTCCATCGTGGTCAGGAATTGAACGATGTGTTTGAGGCGCTTAGCCAGCAGGGCATCAAGGTGGTTTCCATGCGTAATCGCGCCAATCGGCTGGAGGAAATGTTTGTTTCCATGGTCGAGGCCGGCAATCACGCCATTGATCAGAAAGCCGCTGTGCAAGGTATTCCAGCCAAAGAGGGTTCTGCACCGGCAAAGGAGGCTCGCGCATGAATGCAATGCAAACGCTGGTCGCCTTGTGGACGGTAGTGCTCAAGGAGATCAAGCGCTTTACACGTATCTGGCCGCAGACGCTTTTGCCGCCGTCCATCACTATGACAATGTACTTCATCATCTTTGGTAACCTGATCGGTTCGCGGATTGGGGCGATGGATGGCTTTACTTACATGGATTTTATCGTGCCGGGGCTGATCATGATGGCGGTGATCACTAACAGTTACTCCAATGTGGCCTCCAGTTTCTTCTCGAACAAGTTTCAGCGCTCCGTGGAAGAAATGATGGTCTCGCCGATGCCGAGCTGGGTAATTCTTTCGGGTTATATCTTTGGCGGCATGGCACGTGGTTTGGGCGTTGGCCTGATAGTGACACTTGTGTCGCTATTCTTTACCCGTCTCACCCTGGAGCATCCCTTTCTGACTCTGCTGGTGGTGGTGCTGACATCGGCTCTTTTCTCGATTGGCGGCTTTATCAATGCGCTGCTGGCCAACAAGTTTGATGATATTTCTATCGTGCCGACCTTTATTCTCACGCCGCTGACTTATCTGGGCGGTGTGTTCTACTCGATTTCCATGCTGCCTGACTTCTGGCAGGGCGTTTCCATGCTCAATCCGATTCTGTATATGGTCAACGTCTTCCGCTATGGCTTTCTGGGCGTGTCGGATATACCGGTTGGCTGGGCGCTGGCCGCCATTTTTGGCTTTATACTGATGCTGTTTGTGGTGGCGCTGAAAATGCTGGAACGCGGTAAGGGGATTCGCGCATGAATCATCGTCCTGAAACGCTTGCCAACGCACCGCTAGGGCGGGAATCAAGCTACCCGGAGCAGTATGATGCCGGGCTTTTATACCCCCTTGACCGCGCCGCGAATCGCGCCCCCTTGGGTATTGATGATGCTGCGCTGCCGTTTACGGGTGAGGATGAATGGCACGCTTTTGAAATGAGCTGGCTTAACCCGCGTGGCAAGCCGATTGTTGCTGTGGCGCGTTTTACGCTGCCTGCTGAGTCACCAAACCTGATTGAATCCAAATCCTGGAAGCTGTATCTCAACAGCTTTAACCAGATACACTTTGCAAGTTTTGACGCGGTTGGCGAGCGCCTGGTAGAAGACCTTTCCAAGGCAGCAGGTGCCGCTGTGAAGGTTGAGCTGCTCGATGTTGACAGCCCAGAGCTTGCGCCTCAAACGCTACCGGGAGAATGTCTGGACGTTCTGGATATTGCAGTC
The DNA here is from genome assembly GCF_044792155.1 of Halomonas sp. BLK-85. Classification (NCBI taxonomy): domain Bacteria; kingdom Pseudomonadati; phylum Pseudomonadota; class Gammaproteobacteria; order Oceanospirillales; family Halomonadaceae; genus Halomonas; species Halomonas sp. BLK-85. The sequence continues at coordinate 2,077,181 of NZ_CP087731.1, read as the reverse complement.
GCGTCCTATACGCCTTCAGCTAACCAACTGAAAGTTGGCAGTGAGTGGGTTGAGGAAACCCTTTATTCCCATCTGCTGAAATCGAATTGCCCCGTGACTGGCCAGCCGGATTGGGGAAGCGTATTGATTCGCTATAAAGGGCGCAAGATTGAGCATGAGAGCCTGTTGCGCTACGTTATCGGTTATCGCCAACATCAGGACTTTCATGAGCACTGTGTCGAGCATATCTTTACTGACCTGATGCGCATTGCCGCTCCGGACGAGTTACTGGTGCTTGCTCGCTATGTACGGCGGGGTGGTCTGGATATCAGCCCATGGAGGGCAACCCCCGGCATGGCGCCACCCAGCCCGCTGCGATTGGCACGCCAATAGACATATTGCATTTGTAAAGCCCGGTTATTTCAGATCAGGGAGTCACTAATGGACGCAATGACACTACTGCTTGAGCGCAGTTCAATGGGTAAGTTGATGGCCCCCGCGCCATCACCTGAAGAGATGGAAACCATCTATCAAGCCGCCTTGCGTGCGCCCGACCACAAGGAACTTCGCCCCTGGCGCTTTATAGAGTTCAGCGGAGAAGGTTTGGAGCGGCTGGGAGAGCTTTTCGCAGAAGCAGATTTCCAGGAAGATCCCAACGCTGATGATGCCAGCCTGAATGCTGCTCGCAGTAAGCCACAGCGGGCGCCCATGGTGATTGCGGTGGTCGCCAAGGTCATTCCGGATAATCCCAAGGTGCCCAAGATTGAGCAGGTGATTTCTGCAGGCTGTACCGCGCACGGTATGCTTCTGGCGGCCCATGCGCTCGGTTACGGCGCCATGTGGCGCAGCGGCAAATACGCCTTTGATCCAGTGGTACGCAAGGGACTGAACCTGGGGGAGGAGGATCAAGTGATTGCCTTTATTTATCTGGGCACCCTGGCTGGGCGGCACAAGCCGGTTGCCAAGCACGTTACCAGCGATTTTGTTGAGCGTTGGGACTGATATGGCAAGTGGATTGGGGCGTCAGCCCGGCATTGCTTACCCACGCTTGTCACTGCCTGAAGGCCTTGAAGATCTGACCGTCTTTCAGCGTTGGTTGGAAGAGGCCATTCCCATGGTGGGTGCCTTGGGGATTCAGGCCATGAGTGAGGAGGAGGGCGCCTTGATATGGCAGCTGGCCCTCTCGGCGAGCCTGAATGACAAAGGCACTGGATTCGGGGGCGCCCTGACGGCCCAGACAACCCTGCAAGGTTGGTGCTGGGTGACACTCTTCCTGCGCCAGCTTGGTTTACAGCGTGATGTAGTCGTCGCTGACGCCAACCAGCAATTTTTCGCGCCTGTCACTGATGACTATCGGGTAATATGTGCGCCTGAAGACCCCGCTGGTGCCCGGTTATTGGTTGATAAGTTGCAAACCCGCGGGAAGGGAAGCATTACCCTCAAACAGCAGCTGTTTTGTGGTACTACATTGTGCCTGAAAGCAACAGGGCGCTATGTTGTGCTGCCCAGCGGCTGACGCTGAAAAAGAGTTGCTATTTTGCCTCTTAGGCCATAAGATATGCGCCGTTCTGTTGAGAAAGGCTGCGCCTTAAACTTCGGAGCAATAAACGCGGAGGGGTGTCCGAGTGGTCGAAGGAGCACGCCTGGAAAGTGTGTAAGTCGAAAGGCTTCGAGGGTTCGAATCCCTCCCCCTCCGCCACGAATATCGAATAAGCCGCTGATTTCAGCGGTTTTTTCTTTGCCCAATATTTTTTGACCCACACTTTGACCCACACCTATTGATTGGCTTCTACGGGTCCGTTCAGGACTCCCTTGGACAATTCCCTCCAGTGATCAAACCTTTGAACCCTGTTCCGAGGCTTTCCGAGTTCTGAATTCGAAGCACTGCGCGTCATCTGCTCCGGTCAGGCGCGGGTGGAACCACTTCAAGCTAGACCTCCTGCAGCAGTACCTGTTGGTCTCGTGTCTGGATTGATCTTCCACTCAGCGCCTCCCACCCCCCTTTGCTACTCTGAACAGATGACCAGCAAGGAGGCCCGTCACCATGCCGCACATCGAGACGCTTGCTCGGCAAGCGTGGCAGCTCAGGGAGCAGGCCCTATGCCATCGATGACATCGCCGATGTGATGGGCAAGCCGACCAGCGCCATCGAGCGCTGGATCTGTCGCTGGCCTGAGATTGCCGATCAGGCACCACTCTGGCACGAAGGTCTGAACATCCACACCGTGCACTGCCTCGAGAAGGCCAGCATCACCAGCCGAGAGACCTTGGTCGAGGCGTGGGAGAAGGGTGGCATCCAGCGGGGTCAGCCGCCGGGCATCAACGTGTCCCGGCTGGTGGAGCTCCGGCACTGGCTCGAGGCCTCGGGCACCTTGGTGCCAGAGGCGCCACCCAGGGCCATGATCATCGACCTGCCAGCCGAGGCTGAAGCGGCGCTCAAGCATCTCAAGAAGGTGACGGGGGAAACCTCGTCCCGGCTGGTCAGCCGCCTGCTGGTCGAGGCCGATGAACTCACCAGGAACGGCTGACCCATGTGCGGCCGCTTCGCGCTGTTCTCGGATCTTCCTCGTATCGCGCGTCGCCTCGGTCTTCCTGAGGCACAGGAGCACTGGCAGGCTGCAGGCCTTCAGGCTTCGTATGAGCGTGATCTCCCCTGTGCAAGAGATGCACGAACGCATTCCGTTTCACATCCATGTGGAATTGCTGAGCATCGGCACGCGTCGGTCGAGGTTGGTCCAGCGCTAGAGAGTCGCCTGGTAGAGGTCTGATAGCGGTGTCAGTTCCATCACCTCTTCCCGCATAGCCTTCTTTTGTACCTCCAGGGCAGAACGCCACTCATTACACTCCTGCTTGCGCCTGGGCGCATTGCGGGAGCTGGCGGCAAAGGCCTCGATCCAGGCCTGGTGAGAGCAGAGATCCTGAAAGTCACCCAGCACACTCTGGCGATGCTTGAGCCCCGAGAGAAAATCACGGTGGCGCCTGGGTTCCAGCTCGGCCAGGTAACGGATGCGTTTCACTGCCTTGCGCAGATCATGAAGCGTCTCGTCATCGCTCTCGGGGGTCAGCGCTGCCAGTGTCTGGTCGTGGCGGTCGATGCGTTCGGTCAGTACCGTCGCGATGCGCTTGCTCGAAAGCTCGGCCAGCGCTTCCTTGAAGTCTTGGGAGCCGATGAAATCTCGCCAGTCCTGCATCTCCTCGAGGTAACTAGATTGCACGAGCTGTTGGCGCAGTGCCGCGTGCTCCTCCTCGCGGTGGGCTAGCAACCAGTTCTCCAGGGCCTGACGGGAGCGAGGTATCAGCGGCGGCGGTGTCTCGTTCAAGCCTTCCAGGAAGACATCAAGATCCCTAAGGTCGCTGGTCGCCTGAGCACGTCGCTTGAGGTACTTCAAGCGCTTCTTCAAGCCGGGTACCTTGATGGCAGCTCGCACGGATTCGCCGATCGCCCGGCTGCGGCGCAGATTGACGCGATACTGATGCAGGAACTCGGGGTCGATACCGGCCATGACGCCGGGCTCCAGGGTCCTGACCATCAGATACTGGTGTTCCAGCTGGCTGCGAATGTGCTTAGCCAGGCCGGCCTTGTGCAAGGACGGTTTCCCAAGTGCCTTGCGCTTGAAGAGCGCATGACTGGCCTGCTCCGGCGTCAGGCCTTTCATGTACTCGGCGGCCTGGTGTTCCAGGGAGTGCCAGGGCGTATCGGGCAGCGAAAGATGCAGCAGGCCGCCGGTAGGCAGCACATCCGGCGTGGCGGGGCAGAGCCAATGGGCCAGCTCCAGCAAGGCCGGGTTGTGACCGATTATCAGTACCCTGTCGGTCGCCTCGGGCAGGCCCCGCAGCCAGGCCAGCAGTGCTTGGGCATCGAAGGTGTAAAGCGCCTCGTCGAAGAAGGCTCGCTCTGTCAAGGAAAGCTCGGGAAGCTGCTTGGCTATCTCGTCAAGTGTCTGGTGCGTGCGCACCGCACCGCTGACGTGGATCTCACCCTCCAGGGCCTTCCAACGCTGCAGCGCCTTGGCCATGGCCGCCGCCTGGCGCCTGCCTCGTTTGCGCAGTGGCCGGTCGTGATCGGCCATCTTATTATCGCCGCGTTTCGCCTTGGCGTGGCGCATCAAGAACAGTTGCCGCATGAGCCTCTCTCTCCCGATTGTGATCCCTAGGGCCCATGATAGGCCTATCTGCCCCGTTACCGTCCATGCCACACCGCCGATAGGTGGAGGCGCGTAACACCAGTGTCATGTGAACCGACGAGACTCATCCTGTCTGATTCCGTTTTTATCGGCATCTGCAGCGTCAGGACGGCAGGGGGACTCGGATGGACAAGGCGGATGTGGTGGCATCACTCGGCCAGTCGCAGCTTCTGCGACCGACCTGGGTCAAGGCTGCCTTGCGAGCAAATGACCGGCTGAAGGTCTACCTGACACTGTTGCAGGCTGCCTGGACCTATGCTGACCAGCCCACCTCGGCCCCCATCGACCTGACTTCCGAAATCGCCAGTGCCAGCCTTAACGCGGCATGGCTCAAGGAGCTTCCCGGCACCGCCTTTCGAACGGGCAGCCTCCTCACTATCCCCGAGCTACCACGCTTAATGGCGCTGCTGAGAGAAGACTTTCTCACCATGGCTCGACCACTCACCGAAGGCAATGACGGCAGTGAGCTGCAGCAGCGCGTCAGCCAATGGGCTGCCTGGCTGGAGACACTCAGCGATGGCACCCTCGATGAGGCACAGCTGCAGGCATTGACCGGTGGCAACCGCAGCCGGGGCGACAGCGTGCATATCCTGATCATGGATCTGCACAAGGCACTCAACCACATGGCCGCCAACCTGTCGGATGATTCCGTCGATGGGGCCCATGTCTGGCAGCTGACCGCCCCCGCGTGGCCGCGTTCATGCGCGGTGTCAACCGGACGCGACCGCTCAAGCTGGACCACCCGGGGCTGGACACGGCCGCGACCCGCGATGGCGAACGCCTGCTGCTGCAGAATGATATCGGCACCAACGACGCCCATGTCCTGGTCATCCAGGTCGAGGCGTTGCATATCACGCTCACCTATTCCGACCTGCACCGCCAGCGCTTCAGCTTTTTCCAGACAATGTTGCGCGACATCGGTGCCTATTGGTCGACATCGGAGGCTCGCACCACCCGAGGCCTGAATGCAGGGAACGCCTACTTCGTTGGCACCGCCGATTTCGCCTGTGACGACGAAGCATCGCTACAGCAGGCGCTCGAAGGCATCGGTGCACGAATCGTCTTTCTGATTGACTGGAACCGCGCTCGCAAACGCCTCGTGCACTTCGTCAAGAAGCCCTCGGCCATCGCCGTCCTGGAAGAAACCTCCCGTCGAGAAGCGGGCCACATGGCCTGGCTGGCAGCCGGCGCCGAGCGTCTTATCTACGACGCCATGCAGGCACTGGGCAGCGACTACTTTCATATCGGCGAGCGTCTCGACCAGGTCCTGGGCGACGCGGCAACCCGAGAGTTTCTGGTCGAGGCACTGACCCTGGCCAGCCAGTCGACGAGAGAGGGACAGAGTCCCTCCCTGATCGCCGATGAGACCCGCTTGCTGCTGTTACGTCACCTGCAACGGCGCCGCGACGAGTTTGACCTGCTGAGCGAACATGCCGCTTACTGCCACGCGCTGGCAGAGGGCCTGCGTGATGCCCTGGCCCACGGTCACTACCTCAAGCATCAGGCCGCAGCGAGGCTTTCAGAGCGGGCCAAGGAGTGGGAGCATCAGGCCGACATGATGGTGATGCGCTCGCGTTCGCGAGCCGAGGTGCAGCCGCGCTGGCGTCCCTTCACCGGGCTGATCGAACGTGCCGACGATGTCGCGGATCATCTGGAGGAAGCGGCTTTTCTGCTGTCGTTGATCGCGGAAGCCGGCCACGAAGGATGGCAGGGAGACGTTCAGCACGCCATGCAGCGACTCGCCGATGAGGTGCTCACGGCCACGCAGGATCACGTCAAGGCGCTGGCGATTGCTGGCACGCTCGATGAACAGAGCAGCGCCGTGGACCATGAGGAATTCGTGGCAGCCCTGTGGCGTGTGCTGAGTGCCGAGCGACGCAGTGACAGTCTGCTACGCGAGGTTCGCCGGGCCCTGATGCTCAACGTCAATCACGCGGCGACCCTCAATCTGGCCACTGAATTCTCGACCGCACTCGAACAAGCCACCGATGCCCTGCTGGCGACAGGCTTTGGCTTGCGCAAGCTGGCATTCAGCCGGATGGGAGACAGCCTGTGAATCCGCTTACCACCGACGACAGGGCAACACTCGACGCGGATGAGGTAGAGCAGTCGATCTACGTGATCGGCGACGATGTTCCGCTTCCGGACAAGGCATCGCCCTCCACGTTCGGCGCCAAGGCGTGGAACCTGGCTCGGATGGATGCCCTGGGCTTACCCGTACCCCCCGCCTTCGTGCTCGGCACGCGTTGGTGCCGGCAACCTGAGGCCGTACATCAATTCTGGCCCGAGGCTCTGAAGCGACTGGAGAAGGTAACCGGCCTCGGCCTTGGCGACCCCCCGCCGTCCGCTGCTGCTTTCGGTGCGTTCCGGGGCTCCCGTCTCGATGCCAGGCATGATGGAAACCCTGCTCAACATCGGACTGACGGAGACCACGCTGCCCGGCATGGTGCGTCTTACCGGGCATCCCCGCCTGACCTGGGATGCCTACCGTCGTCTGATTGCCGGCTATGGAGAGATCGTGGCCGGCATCGAGGGGTTTCACTTCGAGGCCGACCTGGATGCCGTGCGTCAGACGAATGATGAGCGTGAACTCGATTTCGCTACCCTGCGTGAGATCGCCAGGCGTCATCTGGCGACCTATGCCCGTGAAGCCGGCGAGCCTTTCCCCCAGGATGCACGAGTACAGCTACGCGACGCCATTACCGCCGTTTTCGCGTCCTGGCATGGCCCCAAGGCCCGCGCCTATCGTGAATTGCACGGCTTATCCCACGACATGGGCACCGCGGTGACGGTACAGCGCATGGTGTTCGGCAATGCCGGTGGGCTGTCAGGGTCGGGGGTTGGCTTTACCCGACACCCCAGCAGTGGCGATCCCGTGCCCTGGGTCGACTTTCTGTTCAATGCCCAGGGTGAGGACATGGTCAGTGGCCGCCGCAGCGCTCAGGGGTATGATGAACTGGCCACGGTGGCCCCCCATCTGTGGGAAAACTTCAAGCAGATCTGTACTCAATTGGAGCAAGCCTTTGGCGACATGCAGGACGTTGAGTTCACGGTGCAGGATCGTCAGCTCTATCTGCTGCAGACCCGCAACGGCAAGCGTACCCCCCAGGCGTGCGCACGCATTGCCCTGGACCTCTGGGAAGACGGCGTGATCGATGCGGCGACTGCCCTGGAGCGGACCCGCCACCTGGATGCTCGAGCGCTGACGCTGCGAAGGGTCGCAAGTGCCAACGGCGACCCCCTCACGCCTCTGGCTCGGGCTGCCAGTGCCAGCAGTGGCGTCGCATGCGGCGAAATTGTCCTGGATGAGGACCGGGCGCGAGCAAGCAAGTCTGCCGGTGTGCAGGTCATACTGGTACGTCGTGATGCCGAGACTCATGACATCGCCGCTCTGGAACTCGCTGATGGCTTGCTGACCCAACGCGGTGCACGCACCTCCCATGCCGCTGTCGTGGCGCGCCAACTGGGCAAGGTCTGCCTGGTCGGTTGCACGGCGATGACGGTCGACGAGCAGGCAAGAACCCTGAGCATTGGCGAGCGAAAGCTTGTAGAGGGCGATATTCTGACCCTGGATGCTAATGAAGGGACCATTCATCTCGGCGAGACACGCATTGTGGACCAAGTGCCTGAGGCACTGCTGGATCGCCTTGCCAGATTGAGAGAGGTGGCTGCCGATCACCAGCACGTATGAGCTGAGGACTCCGGCAGTAGCGCCATTTGCTCACACCAGCACTCGCTGGCTAAACATTGCGTGGCTTTTTGATCTACCGGAAACGGTACTTGATGACATACCTGTTACCACCATGAACACATCACCCGATCGACGTCGATTTAATCAACTTATTCTTAATGTACAGATAGAAATTGCCATGGATCAAGGGGTTGTATCAGTGCCTTGCCATCAGGCTATTTTGTCCGTGACAGGCAATCCATCATGGTCGAGACTGAAGCGGATGTCTTGACGAGGGAGGAAACGCAAATGCAACTTCTTGTCATCAGCTATACCCCCGGCAGCTCCCTTCTTGACTGCCTCGAAACTGATCGGATACCGAATGCCGGCGACATCATCGAGGCTGGTTCAATCCAGGCCAAGGTGCTCTATACTAAGCCACTGGACAATGTAAAAGGCTACGAATGCGCCGTGGTCGTTGATGACCTTACCGTGGGTGACCGAGAATCCGCGTGGTACTTGGATGTCGTTACTAAAGGAGGCAATCAATCCGAAATTAACATTGGTCAAACGTGATGTATCCGGTGAAGAGTCTCCACGAGTTGGATAAGCATACTGAGCGGACTAGTTCAGCTTGTGGTGCCTTGATGCACTCTCAGCTCTTAGATTAACAACTGTTTATATGAACAGATATCGGGTTCTGCGTTATTTTCTACTATTTAATAAGTGGCAATGGCTGGTGATGGAAGAGCCGAAATTATAACTTCGTCATCGACCTTGTTTATCATGTAATTTGTTTTTCATTAAGAGTGTGGCTTGTTGAGATTACGCGTCGTGGCGCATGAATTCTCCGCATCCTTCTTCGATCGAATTTATGTCATATATATCTTCCACCTCGACAGCAACCATTTTGAGACTGGAGATGTCTTTTTCATTTTTTACAGTGGTGATCGGATATATTTTTTCTCTCCCTGACTTAAGAATAATAAACAAACCATTGCGTGGATCAAGGCCGACTCCGCGAACCTCCTGCCCAATTGGGATCGCAAAAATCACGTCGGAATGCAATGCAGGGTCGCTTTTAAATTCATTTGTGCCTAATTTAACCATGTTGATATTAATCATGACCACAAGGCTCCTCAACCCGCTGTTCATGGCGCTGAGAAAACAATAGCCAACGGCTCCAGTGGACAGGTGATGATGTGGTGAATTTTTCTTGACGATGACGCAGCGTTCCTTACCTACAGCCGCCTGGGAGCGTCAGTAGCCACCCGTGCCGCATTCCAACCCATTGAGATTCAGTGGGTCACCGTATGCTGGCCTCCTTTTTTAGTCTAGGTGGGCTGTCTCAATGGCCAAGCTAAACATCCAGACCATAAGGTGGACTGGAGCCCCATCCGTCAATTGCTTTATAAGCCATTGAGACCTGTCATTCCTGGATTCAAAAAAGAGGCACTTGTCCTACATGCCACCACAGCGCCTCCTCTTGGGAAGCGCCGTGGTGGCGTACATTTCGTCAGGTTACAAGTAGCCACGTTCGGCAAAGGAGATAAAGCCCTCGCTCCCGACCACGATGTGGTCGATGACGCGGATATCCACCAGGCCCAGCGCTTCTTGCAGTCGCTCCGTTATGCGCCGGTCCGCGTCGCTAGGCTCGGGTTCACCCGAGGGGTGGTTGTGAACGAAGATCACGGCAGCGGCGTTGTGCGCCAAGGCACGCTTGACCACTTCGCGAGGATAGACACTGGCCGAGTCGATGGTGCCTCGGAATAGCGTCTCGAAGTGGATGAGGCGATGCTGGGTGTCGAGGAACAGGGCGCTGAACACCTCGTGCTCATAGCCATGGAAGAGCACCTGCAGGTAGTCGAAGACCAGGTCTGGCCGGGTGAGCTTGCGACCTCTGGCCAGTCGCCGTCTGGCGAAGGCCTGGGCGATGCTGACCAGCTCCGCCTCGGTGATCGGGGCGGTGATGTCATAGGTGCCGGCGACTTCGCCGGCCTTGAGCTTGCGGTGGTTCATGGTTATTCTCCTCAGGCTGCCATCACCAGCGCCATGCGGCGCTCCAGTTCCGCGTAAAACGCCTCGACCCGCTCGGCGATGTTGCGGATCATCGCCTCGTCGCGGTAGGCCCGCTTGACGAACAGCGGCATCCCCGGCCAGTAGCTGACGAAGTCGATCCACTCCCGTTCGCTGACCCACAGACCGCCCTGGCACTGCGCCACATGCTCCTGGGGCAGCTCGCCTTCGAGCAGCAACTCGATCTGGTACTTGGGGAGCTTGGTCTTGATCTCCACCAGGCCCCGGCTGTCGACCAGGCAGTCCGGGGAGTAGCCCACCCCGTGGTTGAGGATGATGCCGACCTGCTCCAGCCGAGGCAGGCCGGTGGCCTCCTGGTAGAGCTCGCGGGCTACGGGCTCCAGTTCGTGGCCCCGCTGGGTGTGGGTATTGCCCGGGAAGGCATCGGAGGGCTCACCGGTGATGCGCTCGCCGATCAATTGGTGCATGTAGCTCAGCGCGCCGGCGCCTAAGCCCGCCGGCCCCTTGCCCTTGACCAGCAAGGTCTTCAGCTCCGACATGGTGATGATGCCGAGGCGGGCGGCATGCCACTCGGGCGTGCCCTGTTCCAGTGTCAGGATCTGCATGACGGTTTCCTTCTTGATAACACGGCATAGGCGGCGAGGGGCTGCCCCCACGCTGGCCGGTCAGTGACGTGGATGGTTGGGACGGGCCCGCTTGTGCAGGGAGGCCCGCAGCTTGTCGAAGTCGCCGCGCGGCACCCGCTCGGCTTCGTTGTACTTGCCGACGAACCATTCCTGGGTGGCGGGAGGACAGACGGCGATCAGCTGTCGGAGCTGGCCCGCCTGGAAGGGCGTGACGAGCTTCACGGGAGCGGCGGCATGGCCGTTGTCGTCCTGTCCGCGGGTGGTGATGTTGAGCAGGGCGCAGAGCACGTAGCGCTTGCCGTAGCTGGTCGAGGAGCCGAAGGCCTGCACGGCGTTCTTGCTGCCGCTGGTATCCGCTGGGAGCAGCATGCTGGTCTCCTCGCGGTGACCGTCCTGGTGCATCAGCACCCCGGTCACCTGGATGCCGCGTTCCTGGGTCTGGATCCGGAAGCTCACCGCGAAGCCGTGCCTCTGCATGATCGGGCGCACGGTGTCGACGATGTCCTCCAGGGTGGCGTAGGCGCCGTTGTTGCCCTGGCCGCGTTCGGCGATGCTCGGCAGCTCGGTCTGCATGGCCGCCATGGCGGCGCTGTAGGCCATCAGGGCCTGGCGATCGAGCACGCGCTCCTGCATCTGCAGCAAACGCTCCATCTTGTCGATGTCGACCTCGGGATTGAGGGCGGCCCGCTCGATCACCTGGATGATCGCGGTGCTCTCCTGAAGGGACGGGGTGACGGCTGTCTTGCCGTTGGCATCGGGGTGGATGGGAGTGGCCATGGGGCTCTCCTTACTGGTAGCGGTTGATGACGTCCTGAAGCTGGTCGGTAGGGACCGGCTCCAGCGACACGACCACGCGATAGAGATGGCCCTTGGCCAGCACGTGGGTCTGGGCTTGGTGTTCCCTGGCCTCCAGCAGCTGACGGGTCAGCTGGGTCAGGGCGTGGCAGATCTCGAAGGTCATGGGCGGTTGCATCGGTACCTCCAGAAACGCTAACGCCCGGCCGTGGCGGGCCGGGCGCTATGCCGTGATGTGGGAACGTGGATGAAGACGGTTTGAGTGAGAGCGAGCCGTGACGAAAGGCTCGCTGATGATCAGCTCACCAACGCCATGGCGGACGCCAGCGCCTTGTCCTTGAGGCTCGCCCCTTGGCCGAACCAAGCGGAGTCCATGCGGTAATCGTTGCTGCGCGCGCGCTTGTCGTGGTCGACGTACTCGGTGATAGCGTTGAGCAGGCCCCAGGCGGTGCCCTGCGCGGTGCATAGCCGGGCGCCACGCCCTTCGCCATGGAACAGCTTCTGCACGCGGTTGAGCGCCCGAACGTTGGGCAGCTTGGAGGGATCGTCCAGCGGTTCCTCGGCGTTGCAGATCACCGACTGGAAGTAGGTCTTGATCTCCTCTTGGCTGACCTTGCGCTCCGCCAGGGTCTTCATGCGGTACATGAAGTCGTCCCACTGGGAGACCGAGATGCCCAGCTGCTGCTTGACGCGCTGGGGATCGAACTCGGTGCTGTGCGGCACCTTCACACCCTGGGCCATGCCGTCCACGGCGATGGTCAGGGTGTTGTTGCAGACCACCCGTACCGAGGTCGGGGTCGCTACCGTCGCCAGCGAGCCATCACAGGAGGTCGCCAGCAGCAGGTAGGCGTTGACCTGGTCCTGACCCTTCAGGGCGGTACCCAGGCCGCTGCGGGCCAGCGCCCAGAACTTGCGTCCGCCCTTGAGTACCCCGGCGGTCTCGAGTTCGTAACCGGCGTACTCGGTCAGATCCCGGTAGAACTCCAGCACCTCCTCCGGCTGGACGACCTTGTAGCGCTGGGAGACCACCGACAGCGGGGCCCGGGTATCCGAGCGGTAGAGCACCTTTTGCTCCGGGAAGGAGTGGATGCTGCCCAGGCGGCCCGTGCCATCGGCGATGAAGCGTACCGGGGAGGCCTCGATGTGCCAGTCCATACCGGCCTGCTGCCGCCAGACCTCCAGCGGTTGGTGACGCGACAGCTGCTGCCCCAGGCCATGCCAGGGGATATCGCCGACGTAGGCCATGTGTTCGATCTGATGTGCCATGAGAAACCTCCAAGACGAAAAAAGCCGGCAGGTCGCCGGCGGTGGGGATGACAGTGGGGTGATGGGATCAGTCCAGCACCCGGAAGGCATGGCCGCACCCCAGGCAGAGCCAGGGTGAGCCTTCCCCGGGCGGAAACAGGTGCTGGACCATCTGATGGCCGGCGGCCGCCCCGGCGATACCGCTCGATGCGGCGGCCATCACGGCGACGGCGACTCGACTGAGAGGGAAGTGCGCCGAGGAAGCCGGTAACCGGCCGGGAGTGTAGAGCGCTGCGTAGGCACCCTTGAGGGAGCCGGCCAGTGCACCGGTCGCCGTCCCCAACTTGCGGGCAGTCTCGAGGTTGATCACGCGCTGCGAGACACAGCGCGAGCAGGGTGGGGGCATGTCATGTCTCCTGTGGCGGTGAAACAAGCCCGTAGTAGGCTCAGCTCACAGGAGTGATATAGGTCTCAAAAAAATTGGGACAGCGTTGCTACGCGGCTATTCCTGCTACTGAGTAGCGGGAATAGCATGAGCATCGGGCGTATTCGTCCCGTTTTCACCTGTTGCTTGAGCCGGGTTAACACCTCCTCACACCTGTTAACAGATGCGCCTCTGAAGTTCCTTGGCCATCCTTGCCATGTCGAACCAACGAGGAGCATGGCAATGAGCAATTCCACAGATGGCAACAAGCCGCTAGTGCTGTTGAAGCTGAAAGACGTAGTGCGGATGACAGGCCTGTCTCGATCAGGCATTTATAACAGGATGAATAGCAAGTCCCGTTACTACGACTGGACGTTTCCCCGCCAAATCATGACCGGACCTAGGTCAGTGGCTTGGGTGAAATCAGAGATAGAAGACTGGATTGATTCTAGGATGAAAATTAGGTAGGGGGGGTAAATAGGAGGCCAAATGAGTGGCTATGAAGATATACGATATGCAATAGACAACAGCCGGGTGATTTTGGCTGACTATAATCAAGGGGAAAATTTTAAGCTCTACGAAAATGTTCTGATTGAGCAGGTTTCATACGAATTGGCGGAGTTGATTAAAGCGCCGCGAGCCCTTGTGTTGACAAAATTACTTTCTGCATTATGTATTGGCCTGCAACCGCTGGCCGACGTACAAACACCAGATGGGAGGGTAATTCCAACCTCAAGTTATTTTTTTATCCTTGCGAAATCGGGGGAAAGAAAATCGGGTGCTGAGAAAAAAATTTACAAGCCTATCACTGATGTCCAAAGAGAGTTCGATAAAATTCACGCTGAGCTCATGCGGCATTATCCCAGGAAGTTATTGATTTTCGAGGAGAAGCTGAAAGCTTTAAAAAAAGACCTGAGGAAAGCTGTCTCAAAAGAAGAAGATACTGAAGAAATTGAAAGGAAAATAGAGGAGCTGTTTGAGGTCAAGCCAGAGTGTCCGCGTGACATCCAACTGACTAACACGGACACCACATCTGAGGCGTTGCTCGATGGCATGGCTCGAGGGAGCAAATTTGCCGCTATCGCTTCAGGAGAAGGTGGATCTGTGCTACGCAGTGCTTTGTTTAACGACTCCCCTATGTTGAACGGCTTGTGGGGAGGGGAGGTTGCGAGAAAAGCAAGGAAAACAACACAGTCAAGTGTAGTGCTTGATGGAAGGCTAACCATAAGCCTTGATGTTCAGCCAGAGGTTTTTGAAGACTTCTTGGAAAAAAAGGGCAAGGCCCTGAGCGCGTCGGGCTTTTTTGCGCGATGCTTTATTACCTGGCCAGACTCGTTGATCGGTAGCCGCTACTTCGAGAAGTCTGGCGATCACGACTGTCGTGATGATGAACATGCTGAGGAGTTTGAAGACGGAGACACCCACTTTGATGAATATGCTAGAAGGATGACGGGCTACTTGGAGAAGCTCCCCCGTGTTCTTTCCGGTGATGAGCCGAGAGTGGTAATTAAACTATCGAAAAATGCTGATAAAAAGATGGTCTCCATCGGCAATGCCATTGAGCATGAGACGAACCCCGGGGGTATGTTTGAAGGGCATGAGGAATATGCCTCAAAGCTCGCTGAAATAATCTTACGCCTTGCCTGCCTGCTTAACATATTCGAAAAAGGTCTCGATTCCGATATTTGTGCGGGCGCTGTAGAACATGCGCTTTATTTAGGGATGTATTATGCTCACGAACACGTGAGAATCTTCAAATGCCAATCACCCGAGGATAAGGACGATGAGCTGTTACTTGAATGGGTGAGAAAAAAACGCCATCAAGGAATTAGATATGTTAAGAAAAATCATATACGCCAACAGGTCTGCCCTATTGATCTCAGAAATGCAAAGAGGCTTAACCCGGCCTTGGAAAGACTGGAGCAGCGCGGAGAGATAAAAGGGTACATGGCTGTTAGGACAGAATGTGTAGATCTGATGCCTTGGTCGCCTGTCGACAGTGTGGAGGCTATGTTGTTGGGTTACTCTGGGAGAGTTTATTGATACTAACTTATAACGCCATTAAGGATAATAGTTATTTAGTTTTCTGTTAATCCTGGGGCTTGGAGGTGAATCGACGTTGCAATGAATTTTGGATTATATGTTAATTAGAAGTTATCAATCTCACAGTATATCAAATAGTAAACAGGCAGGCTCCCCAAAAGGGGCCTGCCCTACGATCAGGAGGGGAAGGCTATGGACGATGACATGAGTGACGCAGAGGCAGTATGGCCAGAGTGTGAGTTGTATATTGATGCTCTCCTGGCAGAGGAGCAGGAGAAGCGTGACGAGCGCTTCCTTGCGCATTTGAAGGAGGTCGAGGCTGTTGTCCTGAGACTCCTCGAAACTGAGGAGACGCTATTTGACGTCAGGGTGAGGAAAGATGGAGTTGGTCAAGTGGGTACTGGTAGCCTGACCGGCAAGAAGTTTGTTGATGTGATCCGCCAGGGGTGTGATGACAGATGTCGGTTTCTTCCTTTTGTCAACGACAATCCCTATGTGCAGGCCCATCATACTGCTATGGAAGAGTTGGGCTTGGAAAGCCTAGATAATTACGGACCTCACGAACAAGTCGAAAGGCTCAATGCAGCGGTCACCATGATCCGCGGGGTGATCCAGAGCACGGCAATGAGGCAGTACATCACCAAGCTTGATAAGGCCAAGCAGCGGCGACGGCAGAGCGCTCAGACCATTATAAACGCTTTGAGGGATAAGCATGCCCGGGTTGAAGTGCTTCGGCTTGATCTCAACTACCGCAAGGGCAAGTATGTGGACCTTGACGATTTCGCAGCCGCTCTTTCAGACGTCAAGCACGATTGGGCGAGGTTTCGTCATGACCTCGCTAACGGGCTTTGTATACCCGGGGTGCTGGGGTATATGGCCAAGCTCGAGTACGGGCTGCTGAGTGGGTTTCACTTCCATGTGGTGGTTATCTGCAATGGGTCAAAGCATTGGCATGATATTCAACGGGTCCAGATGCTGGGGGAACATTGGAAACATCACGTGGTGCCACCGGGTGAGGGGCGGTACTTTAACTGCAACCGGCATAAAAATGACTATCGTTATCTAGGCATAGGCACGTTGGATTACTATGACCACGCCAAATATTCTGCGTTGGTGAACCTGGTGGTCGAATATATGATCAAGACGGACTTTGTCCTCGCTGCTGAGGCCCCTGGTGACCGGGTGTGGTTTCGCTCAGCCCACAAGGCTCCCCTGGTCCCAGAACGGCGTGGCAGACCCAGGCGGTTTATTTCTCAGGACGGTTGATTTCTTTGTAATTTGGCAGTATGTCACTGGCTAGCCGGTTGCATAAGTCTAGGGTTAAAATTTTGTCCTTCAGAAGATTTCTTTCGACGGTTTGTATATACTCTGGAATCTCTCCTCCGGCTAAGTGGTTATCATGATATTCTTTGGATTTTTCATTAATATACATGAGTTTTAGGCTAAAATAAAAAGGGTAGCAATCAATGGTCTTTTGGCCAAGAAATTGACGGATATGGGGTTTGTTGTTCTTGGGACGAAGCATTGTTGCACATAATGAAATTGTTGTTTCACTTAGTTCTTTCTCATCCGCTCTTTTCGGAGGAGCCGGGGTTGATATGGCTTCTTCTATAGCTGTTGAACTTAATTTTTTATCAGTTTCATCCGTATTGTAGTTGTATGAATATAAGTCATATGCTGTCTTGTTTAAAGCTTGAAGCACTTCGCTTTTCCATGGCTGCAGGTGCTCTGTGAGTTCAGGTGGATATGGCTCATCTGGCTTTTCTTCTGAGCCGAGGAGGCCAAGCAATGCTTTGCGAGAGATCAATAAATTTTCAGCATTGGCTTGCACCCTTTTCATTTTTAGAGTGTCTGGAGTTTTCTCATTGTTAGGTCTTTCTTCAAAATAGCATGCAAATTTCGCTTTGATGCGCTGATGGAAATGTGCGTTCGGAAGGTGTTCTTTTATAAATTGTGGCGCGCTCACTAAAGAAAGATCTGTAACTTCGCTCTCGCGAAAAGCCACTTGGCTGAAGAGCTTTGCTGATAAGGCGATATCGCCATCGAGAAGATGGCTGTAGTCTTGAGATGATAATACTAAGTATCTGAAGTGGTTGGCTTCAACAGGCGCGATTTCTTTTTTAGTGATGTGCGGAACAGAAGGCATGAACTCTGATGTTGAGGTTACGATTACCTCTTGATACTTCCCAACTTGTTTTTGTGGCACACAATAGAGATGAGCTTCATGAGGCCGCTCCACGAACAGTGGTATGTTCTTGGCCGCCAGGCGGGAGAGAAGGCTCCCAAGTGGCTCGCCCGTCACGTCGCTGACAGTGCCTAGCTGCGTCAGTGGTCGCGTGTCCCGGCGGAGTTGGTCGATGGTCTGCATGGGCATGATGGGTCCGGTATTCATCATCTGAAAAGTTGATAGGCTATCAGGAGAGACACTTGGTGGGGAGCAGCATAACCAAGGAGAGCTATGGCCTTTCGATTTCAACGCCGCATCACGCTCGCTCCGGGCATTCGGCTCAACCTCAGCAAGCGGGGCCTCGGGCTCTCGGTCGGTCCGCGAGGTGCCAGCCTCAGCGTGGGGCCGAGCGGCGTGCATGGCCATGCCGGTATTCCCGGCTCCGGCTTGGCCTATCGGCAGAAACTGAATACCCGATCACGCCGCGGTGGTGAACGCTCGGGTGCTGCCAGCGTTGGTTCCAGTCCCGCTGCCGCTCTTGAGGGGCTGTTGGCAGAAGGCGAATCGCTCCCAGTGCGGCTCGAGATCGAAGCAGATGGCGGCATTCAATACTTCCATGGCGACGGCACGCCAATGAGCGATGACGAGGCCCGTGTGCTTCGGCGACATGCCAGGGAGCCGCTGCGAGAGCAGCTGGAGCGCCACTGTGAGCGTCTCAACGCGGATCTTGACCGTCTGGCCCAGCTGCACGAGGAAACGCCTCATACGGACCAGTACGGCTATGTCACGCAGGATTTCACCGTAGCTCCGCCGCTAGCTCCACAACAACAGCAGCCGGCCTGGTGGCATGTTTTGTGGCCACCGGCCAAGCGCCGTCTGGAAGATGAGATTCGACGCCATCAGGCGGCGTTCGATGAGGTCTATCGCGACTGGGAGTGGCGCAAGGCCGAGCATGATGCCGCGGAGTTTGCTCGCCAGCACCGGGAGGCCGAGGAGGTGTGGCACGACTCGGATGCCATGGAGCAGACCCTGCGAGAGCGTCTGGAAGAGATCGACTGGCCTCGTGAAACCGCGATCGACTTCGACCTGGGCAGCGACGTTGGCACCATCGCCGTGGACATCGATCTCCCAGGCGAAGAGGAAATGCCCGACCGCTACTGGACCATGCCGGCCAAGCAGGTGAAGCTCACCCCGCGTAAGCTCAGTGACACTCGGCAGCGCAAGCTCTACCGAGATCATGTACATGGCATCGCCTTCCGCGTGCTCGGCGCTGTATTCGACCGCTTGCCCGCTGTGCAGGAGGCGCGAATTTCCGGTTATCGCCAGATCACCGACCCCGCCACCGGCGGCGAGCGCGATCAGTACCTGTTCAGTGTGAAGGTCACCCGCACGCAGTGGGGAAAGATCCACTTCGTCAAGCTGGATCAGGTCGATCCCGTGGCGGCCATGGAAGCCTTCACCCTGCGCCGCGACATGACCAAAACTGGTATCTTTCGCGACATCGAGCCGTTCAAGCTGGTATGACGCTTGGTCAGAAAAATTCCCACATCGACTCCCCTCCCAGCAATTCGCCTCTAGGGCGATCATCTCAGTACCAGCAGCGGAGAGAGCTCACTCTACTGCTGGCTCACTAACCAACGGAGATGATGACCATGGCCAAAGGCAAGACACCCATGACCCCGGCAGCTGCCTCACGCATCCAGAGCCACACTGCCAAATCAAACGGAGGCACGGTGCCCAAAGGCTCCTTCGCTTCAAGAGCAACGAGTGCAAGCGCCCGTAATGCCGCGGGTGGTCGCGGGAAGAAGTAACCGGTGACTGCTATGGCTCGGGTTGGCCCTTGGTCGCCTGAGCCATGGTGCGGTGCCTGTATTCTGGACGTGGCCATTTTTCCTACCACGACTACTTGTTACGGCACTGCTTCGCTCATCTATGATAATTAAGCTTCCAATAGATGGAGCATGCCAACGATCATAATGCGGAGGATGATATGGCTTATCACTATCAATGTGCGAACTGCTACTGCACACTCTCCATGGACTCTTGTAATGAGGGGGAGGCGTATTACTCTATTGTGAATGGCGATCTATGTGTGTCTTGTCAGGCTGATAAGGAAGCCGAAGAAGACGATGATGATTAACTATTTTTGAATGGCATATCAGGCTCAGGATGTCGTCGGGATATCCTGAGCCTTAACGTGTCTCCAATGCTCTGGATACCGCGAGAATTTCTGTAAAAGCCACTCCCTATCTAGCAGTCCGGTCAGAGGCGATGTTTCCTGCAAGAGCTTATCAAAGCTCGCTAGCTCTTGAATGATCCATTTGCTCCACGCTGTGGCAACGCGTGTCATGACAAATGGCAGGAAGGCGCCATAGTCCTCTCCGGACAGGGATTCCAGGAACTGCGTGAGGTGGTAAGTCTCAGGAACTGTTCCGGATCTCCATTCCTTAAGTATTCTGTAACGAGTATCATTCGAGGCGTCCAGAATATCTTGCAGGCCTGCATTGTCATGGACTCGCGTTCGCACTTTGTCAGGCTGAGGCAGGTACATAGCCATGGCTCGGTACGACAGCGACTCGCCAGATGGGCTGAAGGCCTCACACCAGAGCTCGTACAGTCGATAAGTCGGAGTGATCAGCTCTCCCTGTTCCAGCAGTGGCATCAGCTGCCCCATGGCGCCATGATCCATCAGAGTATCAACTAGGATGGGAGGCAACTGCAGCGTTTCTCGAAGCGGAAGCATGTCTGCCATAAAACTGGCCAGGAGCTGATGGTAGAAGTCCACTCGAAGGTCGAACGTGCACTTGAATACATCAGCTAACAGCTTTGGTGTTTTGGTGTATTCAGGCCGGTTGATGTCGACTATGGCAGTACCATAGGTTTGGATCTCTTGTAGCTGGAGGAGCGTGTGATGTCGGCAGGTGTCGCAGAAAGCATTATTTATTAGTGCTAGCCTTTCTTCGGTCGATACCTCCAGTTTTTTGGTGCGGTGAAATGTCAGCACCAGTTGGCTTTCTGCTTCGGAGCGCCGTTGTAAAAATGCGAATGTCCGAGGTAACTCCAGTTTGATTTGCTGGTGAAGATTTATGCCGTCAAGAAACGCTCGCGCTTGTGCTAACCATTTCGCACCGTTGGTGACATTAACAATAGGGTCTGCTGCGTTTGAATAATCAAGTGGATCAGGAAAACCCAATTCCCTAACTGCTTCATAAATGTTGTTTTTTATGATATCTGCAATGCGAGGTGTTACGCCCTCTCGGCAGGCCTTCCTCAATGTCTTCAAGTCAGGTTTGGGTTGTTTCAGTTCCTCCTGCATCCAGTGAATCGGAGTATGCACCCCCGTGGGCCCACCCAACCAGCCCTGCAGTTCTGCTACAGGTGGCATGAAAGGAAAAGGGCTATCGGGGATATCGAACTTAATTTTCTCGCTGGCCATGTCGCACTCCTTGCAACTTGGTTAAACCAGACAGTTTTCCTACCCACCTCATGAGGGACTGAGCTGAATGGCTTAGTCAAGTCTTGTTAGCATGCTATGCCATGACTACACTGTCCAGAATTGAACTCTTTTGACAGGCCGGGCAGGGGATGACAGAGCAGATCATGACCATCAAGGAGGTAGCAGGCTACCTCAAGGTCCACGAGAGGACTGTCTACCGGCTTGCCGCCAAGGGCGAGCTGCCAGCCTTCAAGGTCGCTAACGCCTGGCGCTTCCGCCTGCAGGATATCGATCATTGGATCAGCCAGCAGACGCGCTCATCCGCCAGCGAAGCCAACGGTGCTGAAGTGGGCCGGGGAGGTGAGTCATGAGCATGTCCACCCATTGGAAGCAGATCACCCCCTCAGACTATGCCTGGGAGCGCGAGGCGCTGGAGTATCTGCGCGAGGCGCTCCCGGATCATGATCCCTACCGGGCCTGGTCGAATTTTGAGTTCATCGCTCAGGACGGCTCCATCAACGAAGTCGATCTGCTGGTCCTGACGCCCAAGGGCTGCTTCCTGGTGGAGGTGAAGTCGCACAGCGGCGAGCTGAGCGGTGATGCCAGCACCTGGGTGCAAATCAAGCGTAACGGTCGCCGGCAGTCATTCGACAATCCGCGGCTGCTCGCCGATCGCAAGGCCAAGAAGCTCGCGTCAGTGCTTCAGGGTCAGCCTTCCAGCCGCAGGACCAACAAGGAGCGGATCCCCTTCATTACCTCCATGGTGTTCCTCTCGTCGGAGAACCTGACGACCCGCCTGGAAGGTCCCGCACGCATCAATGTGTGCACACGTGATGATGTGCTGGCCACGCTGACCGAGATGCACGAGGACTGGCCGCATCGTGTCATGACGCGTCCGGTAGCCACCCTGCTATCGCGGGCCATGGAAGAGGCAGGGGTTAAGGAGTCCAAGCGGCTTCGTCGCGTCGGCCAGTATGAGTTGATCGAGCTGTTGGACGAATCGGATTACTACCAGGAGTGGCTGGCTCGGCACCTCGACGTAGGCATGGCCCGCAAGGTGCGCATCTACCTCACTCAGCATCGTCCAGTCGAAGAGGCCAAGCGTCTGCAGAAGGCTGCCGAGCTGGAGTTCCGGATCCTGGAAGGCATCGAGCACCCCGGCATCCAGCGCGCGCTGGATTTGCAGCAGCACGACCACGGGCCGGCGCTGGTCTATGAGCACGATCCTGAAGCCTTCCGCCTGGACCTGTTGTTGCGTAATAACGTTCGCCGGCTGGACACCCTTCAAGCCATCGACCTGATCCGCCAGATCGCCGAGGCGGTGAAATTCGCCCATGGCCAGCGGCTCTATCATCGCGCGCTTAGTCCACAGAACGTCTATGTAAAACAGCTTCCTGGTGGTGAGCTGCGCTGCAAGATCGCCAACTGGTCCACAGCCAGTCGGATCTTTGAGAGCGACTCTCAGCAGCTGAGCGTGCTCAGCCACCTGACGTATCTGGTGCGTGAGGAAGCTGGTCCCTATGTGGCGCTCGAGGCGCACCAGGGTCAGGGTGATGGCGTGCAGATGGATGTTTTCTCTTTAGGCGCCATCGCCTACCACCTGTTTACCGGCTTCAAGCCTGCAGAGAACGACCTGGAGCTCCAGGACAAGCTCAGTCACGGCAAGGGACTGCAGGTCACCGATGCGCTCAATGGGGCCAGCCCCGAAATGCAGTATCTGGTGCAGTACGCCACCCACCCTGACGCCAGTAGCCGCATCGACTCCGTGGAGGAGTTCCTGGAGCTGCTCGACAAGCTCGAGCAGTCGCTTGCCCATGCCGAAGGCGAGGTACCAGCGTCTCCCACCGAGGCCCAACCCGAGCAGCTGCTGGCCGAGAGCATTCGCGTCATCAAACGCCTGGGGAAGGGCGCTTCGTCGGTGGTGTTCCTGGTGGACTACCAGGGCCAGGAGCGCGTGCTCAAGCTGGCGGTGACGCCGGACCACAACCCGCGCCTGCAGCAGGAGGCCAACACCCTGGCAAGCCTGCGTCACCAGGCGATCGTCGGCTATTACGACAGAGTCGAGCTGGATGGACATGTCGGCCTGGTGCTCGACTATGCCGATCAGGGCACCCTGGCGCAGCGCCTGCGGCGCGAAGGGGCCGTGCCGCTCGGAATGCTCGAGCGTTTCGGTGAAGACCTGCTGGGTGCCCTGGTGCACCTGGAAGACCACGCCATCTTCCACCGCGACATCAAGCCGGAGAACCTGGGGCTGCTCAAGCTGGGTGGCAGCCAACTGCACCTGGTGATGTTCGACTTCTCGCTCTCCAAAGTCGGAGCTGACAACATCACCGCTGGCACCTTGGCCTACATGGATCCCTTCATTCGCGATCCCGGCCGGCGCCGCTGGGATGACTATGCCGAGCGCTTCGCCGCTGCGTTGACGCTGTATGAAATGGCGGCAGGCAGCCTGCCTGGCTGGGCCAGCGATAGTGGACTTCCGGCGTTGATCGAGGGGCAGCTGCAGATCGACAGCACCGTGTTCGACCCCAACGTGCGGGATCGGTTGTCGGCCTTCTTCCACAAGGCGCTGACCCGGGATGTGCGCAAGCGCTTCGCCAATGCTGAGGAGATGCTCAAGGAGTGGCGGCTGGTCTTCCTCAACGCCCAGCCAGCCACACAGCATCCGCGTCTCGAAACCGCCGGCACCTGTCCCTTCGACGAGGCATCGCTCGATACCCAGATCGGCCTGCTGCCACTATCTGCCGCTGCTTTAGATGTGCTCACTCGCCGTGGCGTGAACACCGTCGCCGACCTGGTTGGACTGAGCCGCAGCAAGGTGAGAGTGTCGGTCGGCGTCGGCAGCCAGACCCGTGCTGAGCTCTCCGAGGCGATTGGCACCCTGCAAGCGCGGTTGCAGACCGAGCAGCAGTCCCGCGAGCAGGTCCAGAGCAGCGATGAGCACGCCAGTATCGATCGTCTGTTCGGCATGGTGATGCCCGCTCGGCGCACCGACCCTCGTCGGGAGCAGTTCCTGAACGAGTACCTGGGGCGCCTGGATGGCGACAAGCCCAGCGACAGCCACTCGGTGTACTGGCCGACCATGCTCAGCATCAGCGCCCATACTGGCCTCGAGACCAGTGAGGTGCGCGCCTTCCAGGACAAGGTGATTGCCCTGTGGAGCAAGAACAAGGCGATCACCGAGGTCCGGGACGAGATCGCCGAGATCCTGGCCGACAACGGCGGCGTGATTACCGCGCTGGAGATCTCCGAAGCGCTTCTGCTTCGTCGTGGCTCCCTGCAGGAGAGTCCTCTGCGCGAACGTTGGGCCCAAGCTGTTGCTCGTTCCGCTGTGGATACCGAGCTCACCAAGCAGGAGCCGCGCTGGATCATCCGTCGCATTGGGCGTCGTCTGGTGCTGGCCGACAACATTCAGGGGCGCGGCGAGGAGCTCGCCGACTACGCCGAGGCGCTGGGGCAGCTTGCCGACGAATGCGCGGAGCAGGACACCCTGCTGTCGCCTAGCCGTACCCTCGACAAGGTGCGCAGCGTCCCCGCACCGGAAGTCTCCATGGGCCTAAGCAATGCTCGTCTGCTGCGCCTTGCGGCAGCGGCGTCGCAGAAGGCGGCCCTCTCCAGTCGGGCCGAGTTCTATCCCATCGGCATGAAGGACCAGCGTGCACTGGAGCTGGCCCAGGGGGCGCTACTCGGCAGCAAGGCGCTGACGGTCCAGGAGGTGCAGGAACGCGTACAGGGGCGCTATCCCATGGCCGAAGCGCTGCCGGGAAGGCCCCAGCTGGATGAGCTGATCCGTGGCCTGGACATGGGCTTCGACTGGGACGGTGACTATGAACTTGGCGGCAAGCGGTGGGGTGCCTACTGCCTGCCGCTGGCCAATTTCAGCACCAGTGGTACCCGCAGCCTGAGCCAGAGCCACCTCAGCAGCAGCGACGATGAGCCTGGAGTCACCCTGCAGGACGTCAAGGCCCTGGAGCAGTCCATCGACAACGCCCTGGAAGGCGCCCGCTTCCTGGCGCTGACCGTGCGGCCGCGTCAGTGGGAGCAGGCAAAGGCCAAGCTGCGTTACAACTATTCGCTGATGCTGATCAGCTTTGACGAGTTGCTGCTGCGTCATCTGCATCAGCTCTGCCAGGGCATGAAGCGCCCGCCGGACTGGTCCGTGGTGCTCAGGGCCGATGGCGCCGAGCGCACCAGCCGCGATTGGCAGAACTTGCAACGTCTTGTGGCCCGGGTGCTCCCGGCCATGGCAGATGAGATCCGTCGGGCTGGCCAACCGGTACTGCTTACCGAGCCCGGCCTGCTGGCTCGCTATGAGCTGGTCACCACCTGGCTCAACGACCTGCGTCAGCAGCTGGTAACCTCCGCTGGTGATGACACCACCGCTCATGCCTTGCTGCTACTGATCGCTGCCGATGCCCAGCACGATGGCGCCGCCATCGATGGCGTGACCGTGCCGCGAGGGGCGGGCACCCGTGAATGGGCAAGGATTCCTAAGGTCTGGCTGGAGAGTGACACCATGGCCAGCGTGGCTTGACCGCATATTCAAGCAATACGCCCAAAATAAAGCGATCGCCGGTCTGCCGTCCGAGACGGCCATCCGGCATCTGCTGACGGCGCACTGATCGCCGCACAACGACTACGTAGGGAACAAGGAATGATTGATCGCGAGAAGCTGCTGAGCGACCTCAAGGGGGAGCTGCCGAAGATCGAGGCGGACATCCTCCACTACAGCGAGCGCCACGTCGAGTTGGGCCAGCACCTGCAGGAGGAGTACCAGAAGGCGGTGGAGGCCGGCCGTACTGCCGAGCACTTCGTCGCCTGGCGGGAGGCGCAGATCACCCAGGCCGCAGCGGCCTGGGTGCTGACCTGTGTGTTCGTGCGTTTCCTGGAGGACAACGGCCTGATGGATGAACCGGTACTCTCCGGCCCGGTGTCCCGCGAGGATGGTAGCCGCCCCCTGGCCCATGCCAAGGAGCGCATTACCCACCACTTCAGCGAGCACCCCGCCCACGCCGAGCGCGAGTACCTGCTGGCCCTGTTCCGTGAGCTCGACCAGTTCCCGGTGATCGATGCGTTGCTTGACCCGCGGCATAACCCGCTGTGGCAGGTCCCGGTCTCCGATGACGGCGCCAAACGCCTGGTGGACTTCTTTCAGCGCATCGACCCGGAGAGTGGTGAGCTGGTCCACGATTTCACCGATCCGGAGTGGGACACCCGCTTCCTGGGCGACCTCTACCAGGATCTCTCTGAAGCCGTCAGGGACAAATATGCTCTACTGCAAACACCAGATTTCATTGAAGAGTTCATTCTCGACTACACCCTGGCCCCGGCCATCGAGACCTTTGGCCTGGAGGGATTACGGCTGATCGACCCGACCTGCGGCAGCGGCCACTTTCTGTTGACCACCTTCGAGCGGGTGTTTGATGCCTGGCAGCGTCGCGAGCCGGCCACCAATGCGCGCCACCTGGCCCAGCGCGCCCTGGACGTGGTGCACGGGGTGGATATAAACCCCTACGCCATCGCCGTGGCCAAATTTCGTTTATTGATTGCTGTTTTAAAAGCAGCAGGAGAAAAAAGTGTTAGCAATGCCCCGGACTTTGAATTCCATCTTGCAGTAGGCGACTCGCTGTTGCACGGTAAACGCCATGAGTCTAGGGGGAAAGGCCTACAACTTGACACCTTTAATGATTCAATTAAGCACGCCTTCGAGACTGAAGATTTGGCTAAGCTGAATCAGATATTAGGGAAGCGGTATCATGTTGTGGTGGGCAACCCTCCCTATATTACAGTTAAAGACAAGGTTCTCAATAAGCTCTATAGGAACTTGTATTCCACGTGCTTTAGAAAGTACTCCCTTGGGGCGCCCTTTACCGAGCGTTTTTTTGATCTTTGTCTTCCTAGGGATGGTCAGAAAAGCTCAGGCTTTGTAGGGATGATAACTACTAATAGTTTCATGAAGCGTGAGTACGGAAAGTTTCTTATTGAGAATTATTTACCACAGAAGGACTTGACGCATGTTGTCGATACCTCTGGGTGCACTATTCCTGGGCATAGTACGCCAACAGTAATTCTATTTGCTAGGAATCAAGAAGCTGGCTCCTATCCTGTTCGCACTGTGCTTGGGATTAAGGGTGATCCTACAACATCAGTTGAGCCAAAAGATGGCTTGGTCTGGCGCTCTATTGTTGAAGGTGTAGAAAGTCCAGGTTTTGAGAATAACTATATTACAGTAGAAGACCGTGATAGACAGTCTATGGCAACTCACCCCTGGAGTCTTCAAGGTGGCGGTGCCGCGGATTTAATGGCTGTGATTGAAGGAAGTGCTACGGGCCAACTCGATCAGCTTCAAGAGGAGCTAGGGTTTGGGGGTATTACCGGCGAAGATTCAGTTTTCACCGGTCCAAAGAACTATTTTAAGTCAAGAAAGTATTTAGATAAAAGTGTCAGGGTTTTCGTTGAAGGAGATTCTGTTAGGGATTGGCAGGTCGACTCTTCATATGTTGCCTTCTTTCCGTATAATGAATTAGGTGTTGTTGCCTCTATCTCGAGACCAGAGCTGGCTTCCTTGTGGCCATTTAGGGAGATTTTGAAATCTCGCGTTTATTTTGGCCGAAGGCAAGAGGAGCGGGGCCTGCTTTGGTACGAGTATGGCTACATTTCTAAGGGTAAATGTACCGCAGATCTTTTGATAGCTTTTGCATTTGTTGCTACACACAACCACTTTTTTTTAGATAGGGGTGGTAAGGTTTTTAAGCAGTCTGCACCGGTCATCAAACTGTATGAAGGGGCTGGTGAAGATGATCATCTCGTCCTGTTAGGGATGCTTAATAGTTCTGTTGCGTGCTTCTGGGGGCGGCAGGTTTTCTTTCCGAAAGGTGGGTTTGCTGACGGTAAATGGCAAGAGCGACTAGAGTGGGATGGGACTAAACTGAAAAAATTCCCTATTGTTGGAGATCTTGAGAATAAGTTAGTTTTTTATTCGCGTAGGCTGGATAGTCTTTCATGTAAGTTAGATGAGCTTGATGCTGGTGAGCTGGTTGAAGATTGCAGTGGCTTAAAGCGTGGGCTTGCGCTTGCCCGTCAAGAAGACGGCTTGGTTTGGGAGAAAATGATTTCCTCTCAAGAAGAGTTGGACTGGCATTGCTATAAATTATACGGCCTATTGGATGTTGACCTTTGCTACCAGGGCACTCCACCCCCCATTAAGCTGAGCGAGCGTGCATTCGAGATCGCGCTGGCTCGCCGTATGGCGGCCGGCGAGATCGAAACTACCTGGTTCGAGCGTCACCGCAGCAGCCCAATTACCGAGATTCCCGACCACTGGCCCGAGAACTACCGCGAGCTGGTGGAGCGACGCCTCCAGGCCATTGAGGAGAACCGCTGGGTCAAGCTGGTGGAGCAGCCCGAGTACAAGCGCCGCTGGAACCGCGAGCCCTGGGAGAAACGCCAGCAGCGTGCCCTTAAGGAGTGGCTGCTGGGTCGTCTGGAAGAGGAGGCCAAGGCGAAGGGCCCCGATCTGATCACCGGCGCCCAGCTGGCCGACCGCGTGCGCCACGACGAGAAGTTCCAGCAGGTTGGCGAGCTCTACACCGACAACCAACTCTTCGACGCCCAGCAGCTGGTCACCGAGCTGATTGCCGTCGACGAGGTTCCGCAGATGGCTCCGGCGCGGCTCAAGCCCGCGGCCATGGACATCTTCAGGGCATGGCAGGAGACCTGGGACAAGCAGCGTCAGGAAGATGCCATCGATGCTGAGTTCGGCGTGGCCGAGCCGCTGAGCGCTGAAGACGCCGAAAATGCCGAGAAGGTGAAGGCCTACGAGGACGCCAAGAAGCAGGCTGAGGCGAAGAAGGCTACGAAAGTGGGGACCATTCCAGTCCCACCACGGTATAGCTCAACTCACTTCCGCAAGAGCAGCTACTGGTCGCTGCGCGGCAAGCTCGATGTGCCCAAGGAGCGCTTCTTCAGCCTGACCTGTTGCGAGAAGCCCGGCGACAGCACCCCGGTCATCGGCTGGGCCGGCCTGGATCATCTGCAGCGCGCCCAGGCCATCGCCGGCTGGTACATGGGCCGTAAGGACCAGGACGGCTGGGAAGCCGATAAGCTGATGCCCATGCTGGTGGCCCTGGAGGAGTTGATCCCCTGGCTCAAGCAGTGGCACAACGAGCTGGACCCAGAGTACGGCGAGCGCATGGGCGACTTCTACGAAGGTTTCCTGTTCGAGGAACTGCGTCAGCTCGAACTCACCCGCGATGACCTGCTGGCCTGGCAGCCCCCGGCAGCCAAGCGTGGCCGCCGCCGCAAGACCACCAGCGCCTGACAGTGAAGGAAAGGTACTCATGACACTGATTAAAGAGCTGATCGAGATCCCCGAGAAGGTTCAGCGCGGGGACTTCGTGCTTAACCTCTCCCAGGGGCTGGAAGGCGACGCCGTTCACCAAACCCTGGCCCAGTATGTGGTGACGCCGCAGCTCGCCAAGGCCTTCGATGAGGCCCTGGCCTTCATCAAGAGCACCGTGGCGGACAACCAGAACCGCCAGAAGGGTGCCTATCTGCACGGAAGTTTCGGTAGCGGTAAGTCGCACTTCATGGCGGTGCTGCACCTGCTACTGCAGGGCAACCCCGAGGCGCGGGCAATCAAGGAACTGGCGCCTACCGTCAGCCGTCACGATGACTGGCTGCAGCAGCACAACATCTTGCTGGTGCCGTACCACATGATCGGGGCGCCCAGCATTGAGGCGGGTATCCTCGGCGGCTATGTCCGCTACATCAGGAAGCGCCACCCGGAGGCTCCCCAGCCGGGCTTCTACCTGAGCGACCGCCTATTTCGCGATGCGGAGGGCATGCGCAGCAAGCTGGGTGATGACAAGTTCTTCGAGATCCTCAATCAAGAGGACTCTGGCCCGGCCGATGACGATGGCTGGGGCGAGGTGGGTGACGAGCGTTGGACACCGCAAAGCTTCGAGGCGGTGCTGCAGGGGAGGGCAAGCATGGAGGACCACACCGCGCTGGTTTCGGCGCTGGTGGGTACCTTCTTCCAGTCTATGGCGGACCTGGCCAACACCTCCAGCGACGAGCTGAAGTCGGGCGAGAAGGTCGGCTACGTCGATTTCGACGAAGGCCTGCGTATCATGACCCAGCACGCCAAGTCGCTGGGATACGACGCCGTCGTGCTGTTCCTCGATGAGCTGATCCTGTGGCTGGCCAGCCATATCTCCGATCACCAGTTTATCGCTAACAATATCCAGAAGGTGGTGAAGCTGGTGGAGCCCAGCGAGCCGCGTGCGCTGCCTGTGGCCAGCTTTATCGCCCGTCAGCGCGAGCTGCGCGAGTTCGTCGGCGAACAGGCGGTGGGCGCCGACCAGGTGGCCCTGAGCGACTCACTGAAGTACTGGGAGGGGCGCTTTCACACCATCAAGCTGGAAGATCGCAACCTGCCGGTGATCGCCCAGCGGCGCCTGCTCAAGCCCAAGGACGAGTCTGCGCGGCTGCAGATCCAGCAGGCATTTGACGCCATCGACAGGGGCCTGCGCGAAGAGGTGCACAACGTTCTGCTGACCTCCCAGGGTGACCGGGAGATGTTCCGTGAGCTTTATCCCTTCAGCCCGGCGCTGATCCAGGCGCTGGTGGCGCTCTCCTCGGCGCTGCAGCGAGAGCGCACCGCCCTGAAGGTGATGCTTATGCTGCTGGTGGAGCAGCGTGACACCCTGGAGCTGGGCGGGGTGATCCCGGTGGGGGATCTCTACGACGTGATCGCGTCCGAGGCGGAGCCCTTTTCCGAGCAGATGCGCGCCCACTTCGAGAACGCCAAGCAGCTGTTCGAGCGCAAGCTGATTCCGTTGCTCGAGGCCGAACACGAGATCAGCTACGCCGAGTTCCAGGCGCTGCCGGCCGGCGATGCCAAGGTGCGGTCGTTCAACAACGATCTGCGGCTACTTAAGACCTTATTGCTGGCAGCACTGGTTCCCGAGGTGGAGTGTTTCAAGCAGCTCACTGCTAGCAAGCTGGCCGCTCTCAACCACGGCACCATCAAGTCGCCGATACCCGGTCGCGAGGCCCAAGCGGTAATGACCCGCTGCCGGAAATGGGGTGGCCAGGTCGGCGAGATAAAGATCACCGATAATAGCGGTAATCCGACCATCGCCATTCAGATCGCCGGGGTCGATACCGAGAGTATTCTCGAGCAGGCGGCGATCCACGACAGCGACGGCTCTCGCCGCAAGATGATCAAGGACCTCATCTTCGAGGCGTTTGGCATCCATGACGATGGGCAGCTGTTCATCGAGCACCGCTGGCAGTGGCGGGGCACCTGGCGGCACGTCGACGTGCTGTTCCAGAACGTCTGGGAGATCGACGATTTAAATACCTTCGAAGCCAACGGCGACGACTGGAAGCTGATCGTCGACTTTCCTTTCGATTCTGGTGGTCACACACCGGCGGATGACCGAGCGCGGGTCCAAAAGTATCTTGATACTGGTAACACAACGCGTGCGCTGTGCTGGCTGCCCTCTTTTCTCAGCCGGTCGGCTCAACGGGACCTGGGCATCCTGGTGCGGCTCGATTACGTGCTCAAGAGCGACGACCGCTTCAGCTCCTTCAGCAAGCACCTGACGCCGGTGGATAGGGCCCAGGCACGCACCCTGCTGGAGAACCAGCGTAGCCAGCTTCAGCAGCGACTCAAGGACTGTTTGCTAGGTGCTTATGGTGCAAGCAGCCCCGTTCCTGGGAGCCTTGATGAGGCGACGACCCTTGATGAGCAGGTGATGTCTCTGGAGCCAAGCTTCAAGCCGCGTCTGCCGCATGGCGTGAACCTAGGTCAGGCCTTCGAGCAGCTGCTCGACCAGGCGTTGCGCTTCCAGTATCCCGATCACCCCGAGTTCAAGACCGAGGTGCGGGTCAACGACCTGGGCAAGGTGCTGGCGGAAATTCGGCGTGCGGTGCATGCCCCCAACGGGCGCATCGACGTGGAGGGCTCACTGCGTGGCCTGATGGAGAAGATCGCCGAGCCGCTGGGGCTCGGTACCATGCACGAGCGCCATTTCGTATTCAAACCTGACTGGCCCAACCTGCTGCGCACCAACCTGGCGAAGATGGGGCAGGGCAACACCTCGCTGAGCGTGGCGCAGCTGCGTAGTGCCATCGACTACCCAGACCCCAGGGGGCTGCCCACCGAGGTGCAGAACTTGCTGATCCTGGTGTTCATGGAGCACGGCCACTACGCCTGCCAGCTGCATGGCCAGGAGTACGACCCGGGCCTCAAGGACTTGCCGGACAGCCTTGTGCTGAGCAAGCAGGAACTGGCCGAGCCCGCAGTGTGGAAGGGCGCGCTCGACAAGGCCGGTGCGATCCTTGGTGTGACGCTGCGCAGCCAGCTGCGTACCGCCAACCATCAGAATGAGCTGGTCAAACAGGTACATGAAGAGGCCCAGGCCTATGTGGCCAGTGCCGAGACACTGGTCGAGGTGCTGCGTCACCGGCTTGCCCAGCTTGGCGTCAGTGATCAGGGGCAGCGACTGGCCACGGCAGAGTACGCCCTGTCGCTGATGAACGAGCTGCGTGACCGTGAAGGTACGGCGCTCATCGAGGCACTGGCCAACTGCCAGGCGCCCAGCTCCGATCAGGCCCTGGGCCGCAGCCTCAAGACTGCCCAGGAGGTGGCCAGCCGGGTCAAGCACAACAACTGGGCCCTGCTGGAGAAGATCTGGAAGGGGGGCAATGCCGAGGCACAGGCGATCAAGGAGCGCGTTACCGAGGCGCTCAAGGCGGATGAGCTTGCCAAGCCCATCGGCCCAGTGCTGGAGCGCGCCCAGGAAGATGCGACCGCGCTGATTGCGCCGACGCCACCCGTGGTCGACCCGCCAAAGCCACCTGGTGGTGAAGGTGGTGGCACCGGCTCTGGACCCATCAAGCGAGTGGTGCGTCAGGAGCAGCGCCATGGCCTCACCCGTCAGCAGGCAAAGCAGCTCTTCGCTGAGCTTGAGGCCCAGCTGTCGGACGACCAGGAGCTGGATGTGGACTTTACGATCACGACCCGTGAAGGACAGGATGCCTGATGCCGGCCACGCGACTCACTCGACATGCCGATACGCTGCCCGGCGCGATCTACAACCAGCTTCAGGCCATCCTGCAGCGTGACGCCAGCGCCGACAGGGTGGCGCTGCTGTGGCGCGATCCACTGCAGCCGGAGGTACAGACTCGGCAAATCGGCGCTCAGACGGTCAAGCTCGTCTGGTGCCCCTCCGAGCTCGCCATGCGCGAGGCGCTGGTCTCCCACGATGCCTCGGAGAAGGCGAGCCCTGAGAAGCTAGTGATCCTGGCCAACCTGGACCAAAGCCAGCTGGGCAAGGATGTATTAGCCCGTTTGTGGAAGAACGAGCCGCAGCGTATCAGCCCTTGGCGAACCCTGGAGCAGCTGGCCCGGGTACAGACCATCGATCCGAGACTGACGCGCCACCACCGCTGGATGGCCGACGCCTTGTTAAACGGTTTCGATCGTTTTCAGGGCCATATTGTGTTCGGCGAGGTGCTGGACCAGGAGACGGCCTGGCAGGCGCTGGCCTGGGGCTATCTGGACTACACCGAGGGCAAGCCGGAACTGCCGGCGCTATTCCGCTGGTCGCTGCAGGACTCGGCCAAGCGTCGAGTGGAGGCCCTGCCCGACAGCATGCGTGAGCACCTGGGAGAATGGTTAGAACCCCAGTTGCCGCGCACGGGTGAGGTGGTAGAGACGCTGCTGCGAGAGGGCCATGCCCACGAGCTGCTGGCCGTGGGTCTGGCCTGCAGCGTGATGTATGCAAGCGAGCTGGAAGCCGCTGAGGAAATGACCGCGCCAGTGATTTATTCGGGGCGGGGTCGCTTTGTCGAGCGCTACCTGGGCGGCCGGAAGTTCTCCCCGGACGTACTCAAGGCCTTCGGCAGCGAGGCGTTGGAGACGGCACAGTCGCTGCTACGCCAGCAAGGGCAAAAGACGATCAGCGCGAGCCTGAGCCAGGCGGAGCAGATCCTGGCCAGTCTCGACTTCATGCCGGCCCTGCGGCTATCGCCGCTGCTGCCGGGGGCGCTGACGCAGCGCCTGGATGCCTTTGCGGCTGCGTTAGGAGAGGCCCTGGAGAAGGACGCCAAACCGTTGCTGGTGGCCCAGGCCGAGCAGGCCTGGGCGCATCTCCAGGACCATACGTTGGCCCATGAGACCCAGCGCCATGACCAGATGCGCCGCGCCGAGATGGCGCTACGGCTGCTGCGCTGGCTGGGACAGGCAACCAGCACCGGAAACGAGACGGCGCCGCAAATGCTCAGCCAGTACATTAGCGACGGCAGCTTCGTCGACTGGGCACGTACCCAGCTATGGGCGGGGGAAGATCACGAGGCCCTGGGCCGCGTCTACGCCGCACTCTCCGAGGCGGTCACTCTGCGCCGTGAGCAGCAGAACCGCGGGTTTGCCCGGCATCTCCCGGCCGTTGCTCGAGGCGATACCCTGCCACTTTCCCTGGTGCCGGTGGAGAGAGCACTGGAAACGGTTGTAGCGCCGCTTCTGGCCGAGAAGAAGCCCACGTTGCTGTTGGTGTTGGATGGCATGAATGAGGCCGTCTACCGAGAACTGCAGGAAGATCTGGCCGCCTACGGGTGGATCGAGGTCAGTGAAGAGGCCGACCCACCGCCGCGCTGCCTGGTCTCAGCGCTGCCTTCCGCCACCGAGTTCAGCCGCTGCTCGCTGTTCTCCGGTGCCCTGGTGAGAGGCAATGCGGCTCAGGAGAAGCAGGCCTTCGCCGGCCACAACAAACTGAGACAGAAGCTCTCGACGCGCTTTCCGCCAGTGCTGCTGCACAAGCAGGACATTCAGCAGCCAGGGAGTGGTGGCCTGGCCCCGGAGGCGAGAGCTCGCATCGCCGGTACCGAACACAAGCTTGTCGGGGTGGTGATCAACGCCATCGATGATCAGCTCTCCAGCAGTTCCCAGGTCGTGGTGCACTGGAACCTGCAGTCGACGCTTCCCATGCTGCGCCAGGTGCTGGAAGCCGCGCGAGAGGGCGGACGCGCCGTGGTCATCACCAGTGACCATGGCCACGTGCTGGATCATGACTCCCAGTTCGCCCAGACCCAGGTCGAGACCCACAACGGCGAGCGCTATCGCGAGGAGGGTGCCGCGCCAACCGAGCAGGAGATCGAGGTCAGCGGTCTACGCGTCCTGACCGCATCACAGCATGCCGTAGTGCCCTGGTCGGAGAAACTGCGCTACACCAAGAGCCGCAACCGTGGCTATCACGGTGGCGGCAGCCTGCAGGAAATGGTGATTCCCCTGGGTATCTATATCAGTGCCAGCGACCCTGTGGGCATGCCAGGTTGGCGCGAGTTGCCTCGTCGCCTACCGACCTGGTGGCAGAACGAGGCGCAAGGTGAAGAAGTTGATGGCTCAGCGGCCGAGTCACCTGCCAAAGCGTCGGCGAGGCCTGCCAAGACGAAACACAAGACGAAGAAGCCCGCCGAGCCTGATACCCCCATGCCGGATCTGTTCGCCGAGGCTACGTCGGAGCAAAGCGCTTCAGTCGAGCAGCAAGAGCACAGTCTCTCCATTGAGGCCGTGGGGTCACGTAGCTGGGTCGATGAGCTGTTTGCTTCCCCGGTCTTCGAGCAGAGTTTGCAGCGTGCCGGACGGGTGCCCGTGACCAATGAACAGATTCGTCGCCTGCTGGAGCTGCTCGACCAGGGCAAGGGCAGTGCCATGGAGGCTCAGGTGGCCAAGCACCTGGCGATTCCCATCATCCGCCTGCGGGGCTTCCTTTCCGCGGTGCAGAAGATTCTCAACGTGGATGGCTACCCGGTGCTGAAGACCGACCGGGAAAGTCGTACCGTGGTGTTGGACAGGGAATCGCTCAAACTCCAGTTTGAGCTGTAAGGAGTACGCCGTGAGTATCAGCCGCCAGCGCCGCCAAGACATCATCGATGCGTTACGCCGAGGTACGGTGCCCCAATACGGCCTGGATGCCCTGGCAGTGGGGTTGGGCCATCTGGAGCAGGCCTTCGATGATGAGCTAGCCAAGGTGGCTCGAGGCGGTGCCGTGTTCAAGGCAATCCGCGGCGAGTATGGCAGCGGCAAGACCTTCGTCAGCCGCTGGCTGCGGGAGCGCGCCCATGGCCTGGGCTTCGCGTGTGCCGAGGTGCAGGTTTCGGAGACCGAGACCCCGCTGCATCGCCTGGAGACCGTCTATCGCCGGCTGATGGAACGACTGACCACCGCAGACTCACCCACGGGAGCCTTCCGCAGCATCATTGAATCCTGGTTTTACACCCTGGAAGAAGATGTGCTGACCCAGCAGTCGATCGATCCCGATGACGTGGAAGCCCTGGTGGAAGCCACCGACCGCTTGATGGAGCAGCGCCTGGGTGAGGTAGTGCGTTCGGCGCCGGCCTTCTCCCTGACGCTGCGCGCCTACCGCAAGGCGCTGCTGGAGGGCGAAGAGGAGATCGCCGATGGGCTGCTGGCCTGGATGGCGGGACAGCCCAACATTGCCGCCGCGGTCAAACGCTATGCGCGCATCAAGGGCGATATTGATCATTTCGGTGCCCTGAGCTTCCTGCAGGGCATCCTGACCATTCTGAAGGACTCCGGGCATCCCGGGCTGCTGCTGGTACTCGATGAGGTCGAAACGCTGCAGCGCATGCGGGGAGACGTGCGTGATAAGAGCCTCAACGCGCTGCGACAGCTGATGGACGAGATAGACAGCGGTCGGTTTCCTGGGCTCTACCTGGTGATGACCGGCACTACGGCATTTTTCGAAGGACCCATGGGTGTGCAGCGCCTGCCGCCTCTCGCCCAGCGTCTGGCGGTGGATTTCGCCACGGATGCTCGCTTCGATAACCCGCGTGCCGTGCAGATCCGGCTGAAGGGATTCGACACCGACCTGCTCCAGGACGTGGGCAGCAAGGTACGCGACCTCTATGCCGCTAACAGCGAGGTGCCCGAGCGGATTCGTTCCCGGGCCGATGATGCCTATGTCGAGAGCTTGGCAATGGCGGTAACAGGTGACCTCGGAGGCAAGATCGGCATCGCCCCGCGTATTTTCCTTAAGAAGCTGGTAGGGGAGGTGATGGACCGCATCGACCAGTTCGAGGAGTTCGACCCGCGTCAGCACTACGCCCTGACGATCTCGGACACCGAGCTCTCGCCTGTTGAGCGAGCAGCCCGTCGGGCTGACTCGACGGATGATATCGAGCTGGATCTATGAGTGCGTTCGATCGGCTGCATCCGGCGCTTCAACACCATATCGTAAATAGCCTGGGGTGGCCGCGTCTTCGCCCCTTGCAGGAGGCGACCATCGAGCCGGTACTGCGGGGCGAGCATGCCATACTCCTGGCACCCACTGCAGGGGGTAAGACCGAGGCGGCGTGCTTTCCGATCCTCTCGCGCATGCTCTCGGAGAACTGGGACGGTATCAGTGTCCTGTACCTTTGCCCGATCAAGGCGCTGCTCAACAACCTGCTGCCCCGTCTCGAATACTACGCCGGCTTGCTGGGTCGCAGCGTGGCGCTCTGGCATGGCGACGTCAGTGCCTCGCGCAAGGTGAAGATTGTCGCGGAGCCCCCGGACATCCTTCTGACCACGCCGGAGTCGCTTGAGGCGATGCTGGTCTCGTCCCGCATTGATCACCGTTGGTTGCTGGGTCGGGTCCGCAGCGTGATCATGGATGAGGTGCATGCTTTCGCTGGCGATGACCGTGGATGGCATTTGCTCTCCCTCGTGGAACGTATTCAGGGTCTCGTGGGCCATGAAGTCCAACGTATTGGTTTATCTGCGACCGTCGGCAACCCAGAAGGGTTGTGTGAGTGGCTGGCCGGTGGCTGTAGCGCACGGCGCAGTGTCATCAATCCGTTGGCGGAGGTAACAAAATCGTCAGAGGTGGAGCTCGATTGGGTCGGATCACTCAAGAACGCCGCCATCGTCATCTCTCGCTTGCACCGGGGTGAGAAGCGGCTGGTATTCGTCGATAGCCGATCTCGGGTGGAACTGCTGGCTATGGAACTGCGTGGACTGGGCGTCAACACCTTCGTCTCACACAGTAGCCTCAGCCTCGAAGAGCGGAAAGCTGCAGAGAGCGCCTTTGCCGAGGGGGCGAACTGCGTCATCGTGGCAACTAGCACCCTTGAGCTGGGTATCGATGTTGGCGATCTGGATCGAGTGATTCAGGTCGACGCGCCATATAGCGTTAGCTCATTCCTGCAGCGTATCGGTCGCACCGGGCGCAGAGCTGATGTGGCTCGGAACTGTCTATTTCTGGCGACTACCGAGGACGCGTTCCTCAGAAGTATCGGGCTGCTTTCCCTCTGGCGTTCTGGCTTTGTGGAACCTATCGAGCCTCCCGCGCTTCCTTTGCACATTTATGCCCAGCAGATCATGGCGCTGTGCCTGCAGGAGCGTGGCATCATCGAGGCGGATATCAAGCGATGGATCGGCAAGATGCCTGGCTTCGAGCGGAGCGCCCCTGAGCAGCGCAGCGCTGTACTTCGCCACATGCAGGAGACCGGCATCCTGCACAGTGACGGTGGCTTGCTCAGTATCGGCGATCGAGGAGAGCGCACTTTCGGCTACCGGCACTTCATGGAGCTCGTCTCCGTCTTTACGACGCCGCCGATGGTTAAGGTGTTCCATGGCAGGCAGGAGCTGGGTGAGGTCCATGAATTGACGTTCGCGGTTGGTGATACGGACAGCCCAGCTCTGCTCACGCTAGGGGGAAGGAACTGGTGCACCACCTATGTCGACTGGCCAAGAAGGCGGGCCTTCGTGGAACCTACTGAGCTGAGGGGGCGTTCACAGTGGCTTGGCTCGGGGCAGCCGATGCACTTCGAGCTTTGTCAGGCAATCGAATCTGAACTGCTCTCGACGGACGTCCCTTACGGGTATTCAAAACGAGCCTCGACGCTGCTTGATGGACTGCGAGAGGAATTCGGCTGGCTGGAGGCGGGGCAGACTTCGGTACTAGTTGATAACGATTGTAACGCCACTTGGTGGACCTTCGCCGGCGCTGTCTTCAACGCGGCCATGGCTAATGCGCTGGGTGACCTGGCTGACAAGGTCAGCTCCGACAATCTGGCAATATCGCTCAGCAAGGTCGTCGACACATCACGGCTGAAGAAGCGAATCAGGCAATTGTTGGATGCTGAGGGCGATGAGGTGGTGAAGGTGCCTCTGGATACGGGGTTCATCCAGGAGCTGAAATTTATGGAGTGCTTGCCTCAGGAGCTAGTCGATGGGGAGCTTTCATCAAGGTACTCATGCGTGTATCAACATGAAAAGTACTCGGAGAGACAGCTGACGATAATCAATTCCTTTGCTCATGGTAGGAACTCCCTAGTGTGAAACTATCAACCTTTTGCCAGCACCTTGTTTTTCTGGCGCTATTGCTGGCAGCCTGAAGTTGCTAACTTTGATAGATAAAAAATAAATTATTGATTTTAAAGGACTGCGACATGTCACTACAAAGACCAAAAAATATTAAAAAATGAAATATTGGTGTAGAAACTGTCGAGGTGGCCAAAATAGAGAATTTTATAAAAAATCGAGAATGATCGCGAAAATATTGTTCCTTGTGATAGTTGCTCAGTTGCATTAAGCTTGGAGCGATTAGAAAGTTTATACCATGGGTTGGTCGAGGGAATGACCTGGCTGCGTACTCTCTGAGCTGGCGAAGAAGGTCTGGTAGGTCACCCTGAACATAATTAAGTCGGTGGGCGCCAATGGAAAAGGAAGTCAAAAAAAAGGTAAGCGGTTCATACACTGCCAATCTTCTCGGAAATATTAAAAGCCATTTGGCTGGGCTGCATGGCTACGATGTGATGGCGCTGGAGCTCATTCAAAATGCGGATGATGCGAAAGCAAAAGAAATCGTATTTGATATCACGGACAGCGGCCTGCTGGTATGTAACAGTGGGGAATTCACTTACTGTGGTGACTTGAACAATGAGTGCAAGTTTCTTGTAGATGGTAATTACAAGTGCGATTATCATCGTATAACAGATGTCGGTAGCGGTGGGAAGCTGTCACGTGGCGAGAATATCGGTCGTTTTGGTATTGGTTTTGTATCCACATACCAGATAACAGACCATCCCGAGATACGCTCATCAGGTATTAAGCTAGCCCTCTATCCAGAACGAGGAGAATGGTTAGTTGAAGATTTCAATGAGCCAAACGGAACATCATTTTTTTTGCCTTGGGCAGACGATCCTAACACTGAGGCGCGCCTTGCACTTGGGATTTCTCATGTCACGCCTTCTCACATGGATCAGCTTGTTAGCGATTTTCAAGCTGTTTTGAGAAAAAGTCTTCTATTTCTGCGACATGTTCGAAAAGCTGAAGTTCGCCGAAATGGTGAACTCTTGCTCGCTTGCGATCTTGATAGAAGCGAAGGTTCAGATCTAATTGTCGGTTACAGGCCAAGTGGCGCTGTTGAACACTGGCACATCCTTCGGGCTAATGTAGATGATAAGGCGCAACAACTTTACGCAAAGCACCCGCAGTTAGAGAGGCTAAATCGAAGTACTAACATAAGTATTGGTATACGTATTGATCCCGAGCAGATTGAGGAGGGACTGCTCTATGCATTCTTGCCTACCGAGCAGAAGACAGGCCTTCCGCTGCACATTAACGCTGATTTCTTTCCAGAGTCTGATCGTAAAGCAGTGATTTTTGCCGGGCACCAGCATGAGCAGGCGTGGAATGAGATGCTTATAGACGCCGCAGCGACCGAGCTAGCAAGAGATCCGGAGGGTCTGCTGAAAATGCTCGGTCACGTCCAGTTGTGGCAGATTCTCAGCCGAGCGTACACCCTGTTCTCCAAGCATTCCGGGCAGCCGGCTTGTTTCAAGCGCTTTTGGGTACACTTAAAGGCCACTGCACCACAAGCACACATTGCGGTAGCATATGACGGCACCTTCCAGAGCCCCAAAGGTGTTTTCCTCCCCCGCAGCCCCCTGAATGATTATGAGGCAAATGCACTTCTGGAGGTAGGTGGCAGACTCGTCAATGAAGTACTGCGTCCATTCCAAACGGCGATGAACCAATTGGGTGCCCCGATCTTGACACTTGAACGGCTGGTTGTGTTATTGGAATCAGCGATGGTGCAGCAGGTGGCGGGCGAGACGAAGGTCGATCATGAGAGGATGGAGTATTTCTATCGCCCTCTTTGGAGTATTATCAACGACCTACTTCCAGATACCGTAAAGGTCAGCCCGAGCAAGAATCCATCATTGCAACGGTTGCTGGCGTTGCCTTTTATCGTCACAGAGGATCTATTCGCGGTAACTATAAACCAGTCTTTCATTGCTCCCACTCCGCTGGATGCAGAGCGTGTTGCAGTATTGCTGCCTAGGCTCGCCATTGCTTCCCACCTTGTAACAGAGTACTCGAAGATACCTCAACTTATCAATGTTCTGAACCTCAGTGAGGTGGTCTCACACATCGAAGTGATGTGCGCCAGCGAACCGGTCGAAGAGGTCATCGGCGTCGACCCGAGGGGTCTGCGTGATCTCTACTCACTGCTTGCTGACCTAGACGAGAAAGGCACCGTCGAAAAGACGGTTTATCAGAAGCTCGGCGATCTGCCCATTTGGCAATCAAGCCGCGGACTTGTCAAAGCCAATCAAGCGCTTCTACCCGGAGACTTCAAAGACCCTACCGGTCAAGCGGACTTGCTGGACGTTTCGGTCTTAACCGAATCAGCCAAGGATCTGCTATCAACAAAAATAGGGGTGCAGACGCAAACGATCGAGGCGTTTGTGAAAACTGTGCTGCCGACTTTTTTTGATGATAATGGTCCGTTGGATTCATCTAAATACAGCCGACTCATCAACGAACTCGCCAATCATCCAAGCTTGATGAACGACGATGACATCCTTCGGCTTTTGGGATCACTTCCAATTGTTCCTACTCAAGATGGAGGCTGGTCTCGTCCGGTCAATACCTATCGGCGGAAGGACGATCTCGTGAAAGTGCTTGGGAATGCGCTCTACCTTTGGCTTGACACCAATCGCATCCCCAGCTCTCGATCGGTAAATACTTTCATCGATAGTCTTGGGATTCGAAAATCGCCGATTCCCAGACATCTGGTTGAAAGAATGCGGTTCATATCTCAAAAATACCTTCCTACCGACGATAGTAAGCGTGCAAGCAGTGAGGCTTTTTACGTCTTGTGTGAAAACTACGAGGAATGGAAAAATAATAAGGAATTTAAAGAGGCGCTTGATAATCTTCGACATTCCGCATGTTTCCCAGCTGATGGGGACGAGGAAGAATGGTATACGGCCGACTCCCTATACGCCCCTCACCGAGCTGACGCATTCCGTTCACAAGCCAATATTCTTGATTACAGAAACACGGGGCGTCTGAAAACAGAGCTGTTGGAAGAGCTCTCTATTTCCATAAATCCTGACACTCGTTTAGTCATTGATCATCTTAAACACTGCATTATGAAGCAGGTGCAGCCTCACGTTTCTACATATCAGGTGCTTAATGAGCGTGCCCAACGATCAGATCCATTTGTTTCTAGCCTCGCTGATATGCAGTGCATTTATGTTGAAAGCATAAAGACTTTCGTGCGTCCCAACCGTTTGTACTGGGAGCCGCAACAGCTAGGGCGTTTCACTTACACTATTCCAAGCAATTACAAGTCGTTCAAGCCACTCTTTGAAGCTATCGGTGTAAAGAATGCTCCAATCGCAAAGGATTTTGTAGATATTCTTCTCGATATCGTCGGGGAATACTTCGAACAGTCTAAGCTGCTGACAGGTCAAGACCGCGCTGTCTATGACTCCTGTCTGGACAGTGTGTCTGCTGCTCATGCCCACGAAGAATTAACTCCATCCGACCTCGTTCGATTGCAGCAGGCACCAACCATCTTGAACTTGCAGGATCGTCTAGTTTATCCGGACGAAGTCTTACTGCAAGATAGTGAATGGCACGCGGGTTTTTTCGACGGAGAGCTTGACCAAGCATTGTGCAAACCAGTTCCTGAGCTCTGGCCATTTATCGAAGTGGTTGGTGTTAGACGGCTCAGCGAAAGAGCACAGGTTGTACTCGAGTTCGTTGATGGTTTGGAAGCTGACGAATCGGCACTTGCCGTTGAGCTGATGGACCGAGCAGACATTCTCTCACGCTTACTCCACGATAAGCCGACAAGAATTCGTAAAAAAATCCGAGAGGCACTCTCTGGCTTGAAAGCTGTTAGCCATGACCTGGTCCGTATCCAAGCCTCCGTCCATCTTGGGGAAGATAAAGTAGATGCTCCTCCTGCCTCGGCCAAAGCATTTTACGACCTTGAGAATGGGTGCTTGTTCCTTGCGCGCCCCGTTGGAGACCGTAGTTGGGCTCATATTCTCAACGCACTATTCCACCAACTAATGCCAGGGGAATCAGGGATCGAAATCTCGAAACTGACTCTCAGCGCTCGACCTTTGATGAGGATGACGGTAGAGGAGGCCCATAGGGAGTTGAGCGATGCCGGATTTCCATATCTAGATTTAGAAGCCAGCAGCGTTGAGGATTTAACCTCACCTGACCTTGATGAAATGAGCAGCGACATAGGTCTTTCCTCGCCAGAGGAAACTTCTATAACGCCTGTTTCAGATCAGCGTTCGCAAGAAAGCGAAACTCAACTTGATGGGATAGGTCGGAAACTGACCGAACATTCCGGACATCAGGGTATAGCAGAGCGAACAGTGCGCAGCAGCTCTGATGAAGGCTCTAAGAGTTCCGAAAAAGATACTACTAAACGAAATGGTTCTATAATTGGCGAGGGCGGCAGTAGTCGGTCAGAGCAAGGCGAGAGTCGCGAGAGAAAATCACGCTCTCAGCACAAGGAACAGTGGGACCGTAGACTGCTTTCATACGTTCGTCAGATACAAGAATGTTCCTCAGAGGGAGGCGATCAGGAGGAACCATCGGCGCACAACCTTGCTGTCGAGGTCGTCGCACGTGAAGCGGTATGTAACTATGAAAAGGAGCGCGGTCGTGTGCCGGAGCAGATGGCTCAAACGCACCCTGGTTATGATATCATCAGCTGTAACCCGGTGACCGGCGAAGACCGGTTCATCGAAGTGAAGGGCATCAATGGAGAGTGGAACCAAACTGGTGTCGGTCTATCACGCCTCCAGTTTATCAATGCTCAAGACTACGGGGGGCGTTACTGGCTCTATGTCGTTGAATTCGTTTCCGATGCTGAAAATATTCGAGTGCATCCCATTCAAAGTCCGGCAAATCAAGTTGCAGCGTTTATGTTTGACGGTAACTGGCGGGATGCAGTGACGGAGGAGCGAGCGGAACCTTCCGCAATGTTTATTCCTGGTGCCAGTGTACAACACCAGGATATGGGGCGTGGAGAGATTCAGGATGTTGTAACTCGCGGGAGTACCAAGCTATTGACGATCCTATTTGATGGTAAGGAGCGCCCCACTCCTAATGTAACTTTGAACTTGCATCGCATGCGTGTTGTGGATGAGTCCGAATGACAAAAATTATTCCTGAACTTTCTGAGACACAGCTCAATAGTCTTCCATCGTCAGCTGAAGCTAAGGTCTACCGGTCATTGCGGGATAATCTTCCAAAAGAGTATGTCGTGTTTTTTCAAGTCGGGTGGATCATGCGCCGAGAAGAGGAGCAAGCAAAGGATGGCGAAACGGATTTCGTAGTATGTCATCCCGACCATGGATATCTCTGTATTGAAGTAAAAGGTGGTGGCGTCGGATTTGATGCGGACAGAGGGGAATGGTTTTCTGTAGACCGTTATCACAAGAAGCACTCCATCAATAATCCAGTAAGTCAGGCTTTAAAAGCTAAATACTCGATCAGATCTAAGCTTAACGAAACTCCAAGGTGGCGTGATCTTGGGCTGGGAAATGTACTTCGAGGTCATGCTGTTTTATTCCCTGATATTGGTGATTCAAGAGCGTTAAGTCGACCAGATATGCCAGCTGAACTGATTGGAGTTTCCAGGTCTCTTCAAGATCCTAAGCCGTGGATTGATGGGGCCTTTATCTACTGGGGTAATGATGCTGGTACTTTTAAGAAGATAGGTCGGCGTGGCATTAGTGTTTTTAGAGACGTTTTTGCTAGATCTTTTATCGTCGCTCCTCTGGTCGCATCTCGGCTTGCTGATCAAGAAGCTCGCAGACTATTGCTCACAAAAGACCAAATGCGTGTCCTTGATTCCCTTCGCTCACATCGTAGGGTCGCAGTGAGTGGCGGCGCCGGTACTGGCAAGACGGTGTTAGCCCTTGAGAAGGCTCGTCGTCTTGCATCGGAAGGCTTCAAGACTCTATTGACCTGTTATAATAGACAGTTGGCAGATCATTTGTCGAGAATTTGCGCCGGCAT
Organism: Halomonas sp. BLK-85; assembly: GCF_044792155.1. Lineage (NCBI taxonomy): Bacteria > Pseudomonadati > Pseudomonadota > Gammaproteobacteria > Oceanospirillales > Halomonadaceae > Halomonas > Halomonas sp. BLK-85. The sequence goes on along the minus strand of NZ_CP087731.1, from coordinate 2,032,217 downwards.
GAAAAATCTTGATGTAATGAGTTTTCACCAACTTTGCTATCGCCAGGTTGAGAAAGCTAATAATTTTTCGGGTCGGGATCTTGTATCTGAAGCTAAAGTGACGTATCCAGGAAAGGGGCTTTATGATGTACAGTTGCCTAATGCTTTTGCGTACTCCCTTGAGGTGCTTCCTGATCGCTATGACGCAATCGTGTGCGACGAAGGTCAAGATTTCCGCGAAGAATTTTGGGTCCCTCTCGAACTGTTGTTGTCAGATTTCGATAATTCACCGCTTTACGTATTTTACGATGATAACCAGAATATTTATTCCCGTGCGGGTACGTTTCCGATACGTGAGGAACCTTTTACTCTGACAATTAACTGCAGGAACACCGCCCCAATTCATTTGGCTGCCTATAAACACTATAAGGGGGTTCCTGTTAGCCCTCCTGATATCGAAGGAGACGATTTGCAATTTGAGGAGCTTCCAGGGCGCGAGGCTCAAGCGGCAAAAATAAATTCCAAGATAGTTGATCTCGTTGCTCGTCAAGGAATTTCTGCTGGAGATATTACTGTTCTCATTGCAGATTCGCAGCGCAAAGCTGAGTATTTCGCTATTTTAAGGAAGCTTCCTTTACCAAAGCCGGCAACTTGGTTAGAGGAAGGTGTTCGTGCCAGTAACACTGTTCTGGTTGAAACTATTCAACGATTCAAAGGGCTGGAGTCTCCTATAGTTTTTCTGTGGGGCTTGGATACCATTAATTTGACTCGTAGCAATGAGCTTCTTTATGTGGGAATGAGTAGGGCGAAATCGCTACTGATCGTAGTAGGGACTTCAGCCACCTGTGGCGATCTTCAGCAAGAAGTTTTGAGCTCTTGACTGATTGTTAATTAAGTTTGCTATTGCTTTGCAATGACCCTTTGGTTTCTTCACACCCTATGCAGCTATTGCGGGGTGTGCTGGGGGGGGGGGAAGAGCACGGCTACTGCTGATCGCGCTTGGAAATAAGTGTTGTCAGCTCGTCTATATCGGCCTTCAGCTGAGCGCAGCGGTAATTGTTGTAGTCGGGGAGCTGGATCGGAAATCTCTGGCGCCCTTGAAGAAGCCGCTTGATAGTTTCTTCGCGCTGGCGTTCACCGCTCCTTACAAGGTTTTCGTACTCCTTTTAGAAGCTGCCCGTGATCTCCTCCAGTAGAGCCTCGATCTGCGGGTAATCGTCTACCGCGCGCATCGCTGCAGGCCAACTGCCAGAGCGGGTCACGGCGCAGGGTGTTGGTATCGCTGAGATCGATCCATCCCATCGCGCGCTGCAGCACCAGGGTCCGCAACAGACTGGCCAGCGAATGCCGAATACGCAGAGGGTGGCGCGGATCGACCAGATTGGCTTCGAGCGCCTCGTTCACGCCGCTGCAGTCGAGGGCTTCACGCAGCAGCAGCGCGCCGCTGTCGCTGGTGGTTCGATGGCCGCTCAGCTCGACGCGGACAGAGCCGTTGCATGAAGGCGTCCAGGTGGATAGGCTTTCACCCATGGCGAGTGGTCCTCTTGAATCATGTTCTGTCAGGAACGCCCTGATTCTACATGAGAAAATCACTCGCCATCTTCGTTTTTAATTCGGCCTCATGAATTAGGCGGGGTAAGACAGTCTGCCCACTCCTGCATCATCGCTCGCCGCTTCTCGAACAGATCGCCTCGGCGGTAAGCGGCTTCAACCTTGTTCTCGATGGTGTGGGCCAGCGCCATTTCGGCCACATCACGAGGGTAGCTGGTGACCTCGCCTGTCCAGTCACGAAAGCTCGATCGAAAGCCGTGGGGCACGTAGTCGCCATGCTCGCCATCCGGCCCATAGCCCATTCCGCGCATCAGCTGCAGCATGGCCATATTTGAGAGGGGACGACCCTGGCGAGCTCCGGGGAAGACATACGGATTGCCATTCACCCGTGGCAGCTGGGTCAGCAGCTCCATCGCCTGCCGAGACAGCGGCACCCGATGCTCACGACGTGCCTTCATTCGGTCGGCTGGGATCGTCCAAGTCTCATTCTCGAGGTCAATCTCGGGCCACTCCGAACGAAGCACTTCTGAGGTTCGCGTCGCTGTTAGTATCAGAAACTGCAACGCCTTGGCGGAGATGCTCGAGTAGCCCCGGAGTTCAGCCATGAAGGCTGGAACCACTTCATATGGCATGGCCGGGTGGTGGGTCACCTTTTTGACGCGGGATGGCTTGGCCAAAAGCTTGTCGAGGTGGCCTCGCCAGCGAGCCGGGTTCACAGGATCCCGGTAGTTATGAGCCGCCGCGTAGTCGAGGACGTTCTCGATCCTCCCCTGTACCCGTTTGGCTGTTTCGGTTTTGCTGGTCCAGATCGGTGACAGGATCTTCAGGACATCCTGGGTGGTGACCTCATCGACCGGCTTGGTGCCGATTATTGGGCGGGCATAGGCCTTCAGGGTACTGACCCATTGCCGTGCATGCTTGCTGTTTCGCCAGCTGCGGCGGTGGGATTTGATATAGCGCGCGGCACAGTTGTTGAAGGTGGGCGTCGCCTCGGTAGCTTGTTCCTGCTCGCCCTGGACCCCCATGGGGTCGAGGCCGTTCTTGACCAGCTTGCGGTGATCGCCAGCGCGCTCTCGTGCCAGAGCCAGGCTGACGTCCGGATAGCTTCCGAGCCCCATGTAGCGCTGTTTGCTGTTCAGTTTGAAGCGATAGATCCAGCTGACCGACCCTCCTGCGGTAATCTGCAGGTATAGCCCCTGGCCATCGCCGGTCATGCCTTTCTTGCCTTCCTTCGCGAGCTTCTGAACCGCCTTGCTGGTGAGCTTGCCCATGTGCTGTCTCACTGCCCTGATGTGTAATGCCAAGCAGCCTACCACAACCTGACCCACACTTTGACCCACACTCTTGGGCTGGCTTCAACGTGACTGGATTGCACGTGTCTGGACGGAAAAAAGAGGTTAAGCCAATAAAATCAGCATTTTGATAGTTTTATATGGAGGTTGTTGGATGCTATACAAGCGGACTCCCCCTCCGCCAGAATATAGATTAAGCCGCTGATTCCAGCGGTTTTTTTGTGCTTGTTACTTGCCCTACCTATTAATATATTGCGCCCTTGCTTGACTTGACCATTTATCAGCTTTTCTATTGAAGCCGATAGCGTTGTGATTGCTTTGACAAATCAGCTTCAATCTTCAGGTAGCTCAAGACTGACGTCAGTGCGTTATAAAATCCATGATACGCTTAACAAGCGAGAAGTTGTTGACCACCTCCTTGCTGACAGAATGGGAGAACACAGACATATGAGCCGTCATATCATCAAAATTGACGACAATGGTGAAGGTGCCAGAGCAGAGCAGTTAAATCTTTCCAATCTTGCCAGTGCCGCTGTTGAACTGCTTGCAGAGTATCCGGTACATCAGCGCGAAAAAATGTGCAGCAAGCTGATGGGTATGATAGATGCTGGACTGGAAGACATTGAAAAGGCTGAGCTGCAGCAGATTGAGCAGAGTATTGATGCAATGGCAACCAAATACGGTCCGCTTGTTACCTGGCAGGCTGCAGGTGGGTGGATTGAACTTGAGCTTCCGCTGGCCCTGGTGGAGCAGGTAAACGCTGATCATGATGATGCAATGCAGACGCTAACCATACTATTGTCTCCGCAACTCGATCGGATACCGCCTGCGATGATGGCAGATGCCCTGGCTGATCAATATCTTGGTAAACGCAGTGACTATCTAGCATTGGTTGCCTTGGCCTGCCGCGAATTGAAATAGCCTCTGAACCTGTCGTTTTGGCAAACAATCAGGTTTTTTCTATTTGATTATCACGGCAATTCAAGACTCTAAAACCGTCAGTGTGTTCACTTCAGAGCGGAGAACATTATGTCCTCACCCCTTGTGACGTGCCAATGGCTGCAGGAAAATCTGGATAATGACAATCTGGTGCTGATCGATGCAAGCATGGCGACGGTTATTGGTAAAGAGCCGATAGTTTATGATCAACCGGTATGCATACCGGGTAGCTACCAGGTTGATCTTGAAGGGCGGCTTTGCGATACCGAATCCTCTCAACCGCACGCCTTTCCAACTGAGAATCAGGTTACTGAGGAAGCGCGCAGGCTGGGCATTACCTCTGAAAGCCTGGTGGTGGTCTATGACAATCAGGGCATTTATTCAGCCCCCCGAGCCTGGTGGATATTTCGGGCGATGGGTGTCAAACACGTTTTTGTGCTGGATGGCGGCCTGCCTCAGTGGCTGGCCGAAGGACGAGAGGTGGTGTCTGCACCGGTTGCCAATGCGGCAATGTCCGGCAGTTTTGTGGCCAATTTTGATCATAGCCGGGTTCGGGGCTGGTCATACGTTTTCAACCATCTGGAGAATGATCAGGTAACAGTCATCGATGCCCGGTCTCGTGAGCGTTTTCTGGCGCAGGTCCCAGAACCCCGCCCAGGGGTGCGTGCTGGACACATCCCTAACTCCCACAATCTCCCCTTTGCTAACGTGCTGGAGGGTGACCGTTTCAAGCCCGTCAGCGAACTCAAGGCAATATTTTCTCAGTACGCCCCAACCTTGCAATCCGCTAATGAGCAACAGATGGTGTTTTCATGTGGGTCCGGTATCACCGCCTGTATTATTTTACTGGCCGCTGAGCTGGCCGGGTATGACTATCTGTCGCTGTATGACGGTTCCTGGTCAGAGTGGGGAAGAGATGCCTCGCTGCCAGTGGCTTGAGTGAGGCCCTAGGTTGCAAGTGGAAAAAATTTACCTGATGTGAACAGATTTTTGCTCATCGTTGGGCAAATATGTCACCAATAGGCGTGTTTGTTCGCGTAAGGTGTGTCATGGAACTCTTTCAGGATAAGCGCTATCGCCATCTTTACTTGGCACAGGTAATGGCGCTGATCGGCACGGGCTTGACCACCGTAGGACTTGCCTTGCTGGCCAGCGAGTTGGCGGGAAACCGTGCGGGTGAGGTGTTGGGTACCGCACTGGCCATCAAGATGATCGCGTATGTGGTCATAGCCCCTGTGGTAGGCGCCTATGCCACCCGGCTACCGCGACGCGCTCTGTTGGTAGCGCTCGATCTGATGCGCGCCTTGGTGGTGGTCAGCTTGCCGTTTGTGACAGCGGTATGGCAGGTTTACGTGCTTATTTTTCTTCTTAATACGTTTTCAGCGGGATTTACCCCTGTATTTCAGGCAACTATCCCCGACATTTTTGAAGATGAGCGTCGTTATACAAAAGCGCTTTCCATGTCCCGCCTGGCCTATGATCTGGAAAATCTGTTGAGCCCACTATCTGCTGCCATGTTATTGGCGGTCATGTCGTTTAATGCGTTATTCGTGCTTAACGCCGCTGCTTTTATGCTGTCGGCGCTGCTGGTGGTGAGCGTCTCGCTGCCGTCATCGCAGGTGCCGCCCAAGGTAGTAGGAGGCGTGTGGGCGCGGTTGAGCCAGGGTGTCGTTCTCTATTTACGTACTCCCAGATTAAGAGGTTTATTGGCGCTGAATATGGCCGTCGCTTCTGCAGGCGCCATGCAGATTGTCAATACTGTGGTCTATGTGCGCCATGTTCTGGGCGAGGGGGAGACCAGCGTAGCGATTGCATTTGCGGCGGCAGGCAGTGGTTCGATGTTGATAGCACTATCACTGCCTCGCTTGCTTAAACGCTTGAACCAGAGGGCTGTGATGCTGGCCGGAGGGATGCTGATGAGTGCTTCATTATTCGGCGGGCTGTTGTCTCCCGGTTTTCATGGCTTGCTGTTGTTATGGCTTGTATTGGGAGCAGGGTCCTCGATGGTCATGACGCCTAGCGGGCGGCTATTGAAGCAGTCCTGCCAGGCTGACGAACGACCGACCCTTTTTGCGGCTCAATTTTCACTGTCTCATGCCTGTTGGCTGATCGGTTATCCACTGGCTGGCTGGTTAGGTGCTTCGCAGGGTATGACGGTGGCTTTTGCCGTTCTAGGCGTTATGGCGTTGGTATCTACTCTGGCCGCAATGCAGCTATGGCCTGCACATTAAAGCAGCCTGACAATTTACCTGGCTTGGCGATCTCGCTCTGAAAATAAATCAGCCGACAATAGTGTTGACACACCCCTGGAAGGGACTGTCTAAGGGGATGTGGTCGTTGTCAGTGTCGCGGTGATCACAAGGATAAACATCACCAGCAGAATCTCTAAGGCTATACTGCGTTGCAACTGCCGGGAAGCATTAACCTCGCCACGTTCAAAGGCGGGTGCCCAACGCCATTTATTGGCTGCCGCTAACAGCAGCAGTAGTGCGACAATCATTACTTTACCGGCCAATAGCTGGCCATAATCAGTGGTCAATAGTGCTAAAGGCCCTCCGGTTAGCCATGCTGCCAGCGTGATACCCGCGATGACCAACAAGCCCACGACCAGCATGGCAATCTGTCCGAAGCGGGTGAGTATTCGGGCAGTGTTGGCCGGGTCATGTCGGCTGCCTGCCAGGCAGTAAAGCGGCCAGAGTGACGCTACCCAGAAAGCCGCTGCCAGCACGTGTACCATCAATAAGCCAGCGAGCAGCAGGCGCGGGGAATTGACGCTATGTCCAACCTGTGTGAAAGCCAGCAATACCAGCAGGATGCCCGCCATGCTCAGGCTGATAGTGAGCTTGGATAGTGTTGGTTTATTAAACTGAAGTGCCTGAATCAGCAACAGCCCGATCACTAAAAGAATCAAACGTCTGCCCTGGGCGCTATCGAACACCATACCAAGCAACATAGGATCTGTAGCAGCAGTGATATTGGCGCCACCCAGGTAACCGGCTTGTAATGGCCATTGCAGTATCACCAGAGCAATCCCTATCCAGGCGGTGATAATGCCCATACGGGCGACACGCCTTCGCTCGTCATCAGGAAGGGTTGGAAACGCCAGGCGAAACAACACTGCTCCCATTGCAATAAGAGCACTAAGATAGACCCCGGCCGCCACGCCAATCATCATGGCGCTCCAGGCGTCGAGTTCCTTAATGGCTGACCACCAGGCCACTGATCAATCCTCAACCGAAAAGTTGAAACTCTCCGACATCATATGCCCATCAGTGGATAGGCCACGCCAGTTGACCTCATAGTCTCCTGCGGGAAGCGCTTGCTGCGGTTGGGTAAAAAAGCGTTCAACTTCTTCGCTCCCCGGTTGACGCTCCAGGTTCACAACACCGTCAGGGCCGGTCACCTCGAACTGGGTAATCCGCATCACGCCATCAAAGGCAACACCAATCTGTTCAGGGGACCCGTTTACAGTGGTGCCATTCTCCGGTGAGGTCTCGGTGGTTTCCTGATGAGCCAGTACCGGTACTGCCAACGTCAGTAACAATGGCGCCAAGGCCGTTCTGGTCGGAAAGGTTCTGATACGCTTGCTCATGTTGAATTCCTTACGGTTTGTCACGCGTTCTCGGGGCGGTGTTTTTGGCGCAGCGTTTGCACCCTGGTGACTTAAGATATCAGCCATCATCCAAGCAGTATACGCAATGGCATCCAGAGGCCCATGCCCATCATGACGAGGTTTTCGGTAAGTGACACAAACCCCAGGGGCACCTTGCTGTTTCCACCGACGCAGGCGCATTTCAGTTCACGCTTGTCGATATACACTGCCTTGAACACCGATACGGCGCCTACCGTGCCTACAAACAGCGCCAGTGGCGCAGCAAGCCAGATCAAGGCGCCAGCGAGCATAAGCAGGCCCGCCAGGGTTTCGGCGTAAGGATAGAGATATGCATAAGGGACATAACGCTGTGCCAGTAAGTCGTAGTTAAGAAACATGGAGCTGAAGCTCTCCACGTCCTGCAGTTTTTGCAGGCCCAACAGCACCATGGCAGTCGCAATGAAATACTCCGGCATTCTGGCGCTGAACAGGTTGCCCTGAGCCGCCCAGCTGATGGCAAAACCCATCAACAGCGCAGTAGCAAAAATCGCCAACACCGGCTTGTAGCTGGTGGCATCAGCATCGGGAACGCTCATCCCCAGGTGCTCACGCAGCTCTTCATAGCCACCGATGCGTTCATCGCCCAGATATACCTGAGGTGTTGTTTCAACGCCTGCCTGTTCTTTAAACGCGTCGATTTCCTCGCGCGAGGTCAGCGGGTTGTCGTCGATTTGGTAACCTTTGCGCCTGAGCAAGTCGACGGTTTTCAAACCAAACGGACACATGTGCTCTGCTGTTTTCATTCGATAAACACGCGCATTAGACGGCGAGGTGGATGCCATGATCAGGCCTCCTGATGTCAGTCTGGAATGTGACTAACAGCTTAGAGCCTTGGGCAGGCCGAAAGTCAAGTTTTTAGACAGCTTTAAAATGATCCGGAATCATGCTGAGAGGCAATGCCGCTAGGTCAAATACTGTTTCCGCTTGACCTTGGTGCGGCCCATAGGTTGTACGCTGATAGTGCAAGATTGATGCTTGCTTCTTTTCATACTGGTAAAAAATGGTGTTAAGACGAGCTGTTTTATCTGTGACATGTTGGGAGTAAATCATATGGTTAAGCATCATAAGATGATGGCTGTGGCATTGGTGACAAGCCTCACTGCTGTAACCGCAACGGCGCTGGCTCAAGGTATGAACCAGGGAGCCCAGGGCCAGGGGGGTATGATGAACGGCCAGGGCGGAATGAGTTCCGGCATGATGATGCACGGGATGGGAAATCAACGCCAGGGTAGCCTGATGAACGGCCAGGGTAGTATGGGCTCAGGCATGATGATGGGCGGAATGATGAATGGTATGAGCCCCGGCATGATGATAGATGGCATGGGGTCGATGGCGGGCATGACCAATATGCTTGATGAGGCTCAGATGAGCAGTATGCGTGAAATGCGTCAGGAGCATCGTGCTACTCAGCTGGAGCGAATGGGTGAGATGATGAATATGCGCGATGACATGATGCAGATCATGCAGGCTGAACGCCCGGACCCTGAGGAAGTGAAGGCGCTGCACGGTCAGATGGCCAGTCTGCATGGCGAGATGATGGCTGATAACGTGCGCATGCGTAATCAGGTCCAAGACTTGCTGACCGACGAACAACGCGCCCGGATGAGAGGCAATATGTCAGGCCACGGCGGTCTCAATGACCAAGGCCAGTAATAAGTCTGATTCAACAACTTCCTGTTTCAGGAGTACTGCCATGATGAATGCCGATTGCTTTGCTTTCATGGGGTCAATGGGGTGGCTTGGCTGGTTGATGCCTGCCGCCATGCTGCTATTAATTGGCTTCGCGATTGCCGCACTGGCCAAGTATCTCTTCAGCGGTTCACGTAAGGATTAATGCGACCGTTAAGTCATAGTGTTCCTCCCTGGTAGCATGATGTTGAAGTCGGCATCTGCCCAGGGAGCCTGGCGAGCTAAAGCCATTCTGAATCACCCCCACTCCAGGGCCTGTTGACGTTTCATTACAAGAGATGAAACGTCAACAGGCCCCAGACGTACTACAAGCTTGACCAGCGAACCAGCGGCACTTATCAGTTGATAGGTGCCGTTTTGCATTAAGCTATCAGCTTCACTGTGATTGCTTTCCTCATGATGGTGATAAAAGAGATTGCTCTGGCTGCCATTTTTTACGGTATGAATCGCCGTGGGTAAGGTATATAGAATAAAAGAATTATAAACGATTAAACTATTGTATATATACGAATGGTTTATAAAATAATTGAAGTTGTTAGCCTTCTTAGTAGCTTTCTTTATTGATGCAATATTCTGCACTCTTTCTCCTTGTTAATGGAGTAATGTTTTCTATACTTTTTTAGTGGTTTAAAGCTTGGATTGACTGCTTTCTATTGCTTACCTCCGTTAATCAGCCACATCCTGAGAGGTCATGAATGAACACAAAAACTTTTGCGGCCACAGTGTTGGCCATGGCGGGCACTTTTCAGACAGCTTCGGGCGAAATGCCGCCGCCGGTTGAAGGCTCGGGTATTGAAACCCAGAGTGGTCAGGCCCTTTATCAGTTTCCGCGCGATCATGCCTGGCATGGGGGGAGCTTCTATCAATCCAACGATTACAATGAATGGCATTACATAACCGCCATCGGTGAAGATGTTGAGACGGGTGAACGGATATCAGTTTTCTGGGTTCCTCTTGCGCAAGGCTGGATGAGCCAGGAAGAAAAGCAACGCCCACTGCATAATGTTCTTTTTGCGTTCCATAATCTGGATACCGGTGAGTTTCACACGTCAATGCCTTATCTTACGGGGCCGCTGCAGACTGAAGGCACGGACCCGGATGCCGATGATTTCGGTTTCAAGTACTCCATTGATGATGGTAGTAACGGTTTTACAACCCAATACGACCATCCTACAGAGACCTGGCAGTTTTCCGGTTATAACACCAAGGACGACAAATGGAATCAGCCGTTTAAGTTGAATATGACTGCCACTTTACAGGAACCGGGCTATGTGCCGATGGCTTATTGGGGATTGGAAAGCATTGGTATAGATCCTCAGGATCGTCAGAATCCTGAAACCATGTATGGGCTGACTTACTACTACACTGCTCCGAGCATGGCTGTAGAAGGTTCGGTAGAAGTGGGCGGACGAACGATTGAGTTTGATGCGGAAGGCTGGTTCGAACACCAGTGGGGTAATTTCCGGAATACTTTTCAGTATCGCTATTTCTGGGCCTGGTTCCGTTTTGAAAATGATGATGTATTGACCTTCAGGCAGTATTACAAGGACGATGATTTCCGCGACCCCAACTACCACGTCAATCGCTACCTGTTCATGGACGGTGAAACCCATGAACGCTCTTACGCCTTCGGCGATGCCTTCAAGCTGATTCCTTCCAAGATGTGGACATCACCCAAGTCGGGTAAAGAGTACCCATGGTGGGGGCGTATCGAGACCCCTCAGGGAACCTATTACTACGAACCGACTTATCCCGACCAGGAAGGATACGGGCTGGCCGGACCGTATATTGAAGGCGCCATTCAGTTGCGTGAAGGTTCTCCGGATGGGCCGATCGTAGCCACAGGGTTTACCGAAATGATCATGTTGACAGAGCCGTACGCTGACGGCACGGATCCCTCATACGGCCCGCCTGTGTCTCGCAGTCTTCCGGATGATCCTGATATGCCGTGGACACCATGGCAGCGGGATGAACAGGACTGACGCTCTTGCGCTTCTCTCAGACATGCCTGTGAAAAGTAATGTTCTTAGCAGGCATGTCAAGGAAGTGTTACTTGAAAAGGCTTGGGCCTGGATGCCCAGGCTTTTTAATCATATCAATAATGTTTTACCGAGGAAGCAACATGCAGCTGAGCAGATCGATAGTGACGCTTTTGGTGGCCGTTTTTCTAACCGCTTGTGCTAGTACTCCGCAAATCGAGACATTGCGGGCACCTGAAGTTGAGTTCGCCGATTACACGACGTTTGCTTTTGTCGAGCCATTGGGCACTGACAGGGCTGGGTACGCCTCGCTGATTTCCCAGCAGGTTATGTTTTCAATCAGGCGTGAACTTGAATCCCAAGGGCTAATATTTTCAGACGACCCTGAGCAGGCCGAAATGCTTGTTAATGCACATACCCACCTCGATGAGCAGATCAGGGTTCGCGAGGTGGTCGATCCGTTTATTGGGCCGTCCTACCTGGATTACCGTTATGGATTCTACTCGGCCTGGCCGAGCTATGCGACCCGTACCGAGGTCTCTCAATATACCGTGGGCACCCTCACCATCGACTTGATTGATGCAAATGAGCAGATGATGGTCTGGGAAGGTACTGCGCGGAATGTCATCACCGAAAAAACGCGTCGGGATGCTGCTGCTGCTATTGATGACATGATCGCAAGGATTTTCGAACAGTACCCCTAGTGGTCAACACAATAAAGGTTGCATTCAACATGCCAATATCCCGCCAGAATCAGGAGTAATGTAATGACCCGTCCCGCCAATGCCTCGAGGTCTTTTATACCCAATCGCGTCTTTGTCACATCCTTGATCCTTGTGGCTGCCTTTGGCGGATGGGGGTTGATTGATCCTGATGGCATGAGTAGTACGTCATTGGGCTTTACCACTTTCATGTTAACCAGTATTGGCTGGTATTGGCTTTTGATCAGTACCGGCTTTTTGATCCTTGCCGGATTCCTGGCATTAGGCCCCTATGGGAGTGTCAAGCTTGGCGACGACGATGAAGAACCCGAGTTTTCGACAGTGTCTTGGATCGCCATGCTATTTGCCGGCGGGATGGGGGCGGGGCTGATTTTTTGGGGGGTTGCCGAGCCGCTGTATCATTTCCGTGACCCACCCGGTATGCCGGGGGAGACGGCTGAAGCCGCGCGCGCTGCGTTTAAACTGACCAATCTGCATTGGGGGTTGCATGCCTGGTCAATCTACGGAGTGTGCGCGATGGTGATTGCGTATTTCACATTCCGGAAAAAGCAAAAACCCTTGATTTCGGCGCCCATTGAATCGCTTTTTCCTGGAAAAGGTGGCCAGCGTTTAGGGCAGGTTGCCAATGTTCTTGGAGTATTTGCGGTCGTATTCGGGCTAGCGGGCTCCCTGACCATGGGAACCCTACAGATCAGGGCGGGCTTGGGTGAACTGATGGGAACGCCGCTGAACTTCACCATGTCGCTTTTAGTCATGTCTGTCATGTATGCCACCTACATGACGTCGACCTCCGTCGGGGTCGATCGTGGTATCAAACTGCTTTCCAATATCAATATGGCCGTAGCCGTCCTGATGGTGATTTATATTGCCGTGCTTGGGCCAACCGCCTTCATATTCGAGACGCTGATTGATTCGATTGGCACCTATATAACGCAGTTGCCATCCATGGCCTTTCATCTGATGCCATTTGAAGGTCTTCAGGAGTGGACCGCAAGCTGGACGCTCACCTACATGATCTGGTGGCTTGCCTGGGGGCCTTTCGTCGGGATTTTTATTGCGCGTATCAGTCGCGGTCGTACCATTCGTGAATTTTGTGCAGGCGTCATTATTGTGCCGACCCTGTTCTCACTCTTCTGGTTCGCTGTGCTGGGAGGTGCTGGCGTCTTCATTGAAATGTACGGCGGCGGTGGCATTGCTGAATTAGTGTCACAAGATGTCAGCCGAGCGTTTTTTGTGTTTCTTGATTTCTTCCCTTTGGGTCAGCTACTTGGCTTCGTTGCATTATTTCTGATTTTTATATTTCTGGTGACGTCGGCAGATTCCGGCAGCTTCGTACTGTCAATGATGACCAGTGATGGTCAACTGAATCCTCCGCTGACCTACAAGTTGGTGTGGGGCACCTTGGTTGCCATATTAACCGTGGCGACCTTGTTCAGTGGCTCGGTGGAGGTGGCCAAAGCCATGGCCGTGACTGGGGCCATTCCATTTTCAGTCGTGCTGCTGATGCAGGTAGCAGGATTTATCCGGGCAATTCGTGAAGAGCGCTCCAGCAGGTCTGGCGGAGGCATCGTAAAAGCCTCTACCGGCGCGACAGAACATAAAGGAGCGTCGTGATGATGATCCTGCGTAGCTTTTTGACCCTGACCGCCATGCTCGTTTTTCTGACCGCATGCAACGCCAATCGTGAACCACTTCAGGTGGGGGGTAAACAGTCACCGGAAGACCTGATTGTGGCTGAGTTGATCGCTGAAATGGCCCAGGCCGAGGGTATCCGGTTCAGCGGCGTATCGGGCTGGGCGGTAGCCGAGTGACCATGGAGGCCCTGAAGCGTGGTGAGGTTGACCTTTACCCAGAATACACCGGTTCCGGGCTGGCTTTGCTAGGACTCGCTCAACCACCTGACGCCGATTCGATGGAGACGCTCCAGTTGCTAAGAGAGCGTTATTCTTCACTCGGACTGGATTGGAGCGAACCGCTTGGCTTTGAGAGCCGGCCTGAACTGGTCATGTTGCGTGAGCGTGCACGTGAATTAGGTATCCAGCGCTACTCGGACCTTGCACAACATGCCGACCGCTTGACACTGGGCGTTGACAGCGACTTCCGTGAGCGCCCTGTGGACGGTCTGGGGCCCTTGTTGAGGCGCAATGGCATGAACGTCGATCAGGTGGTCGAGGTGCCTACCAGTGACCGTGGGCAACTGACTGAACAGTTGATGGATGGAAAGGTGGATATTGTTCAGGTACGTTCGTCAGATCCGCGTATCGCACTGTTTGATCTTAAGCGACTCAGCGATGATCTTGCCTTTTTTTCCCGTCATGATGCGGCCATTGTCTACCGTCAATCGGTTTTGCAGCGCTATCCCGCCTTGGAAGGTATTATTAAAAAACTCGAAGGTGCGATTGGTGAGGCCCAGATTCAGGCGCTGAGCATGCAGGTCGCGCTGCGCGGAGAGGATCCGAGAGAGGTGGTTCGACGCGAGTTGATCCGTCTGGGGTTAATTGATGGAGAACTCGAAGACAGGAACCGCCAAGCCTTGAGCCTTGCTGTTTCTTTATCCGCAAATGCGGAAGGTGAGGCTGGTGCAGTACTGCGCCAGCTAAGACGGTCGTTTCCCACCAGTAATGTCAACCTGATCCGGTCACCTGATCCACTGGGTGCGGTGGCTGATGGAAGTGTGCGCCTTGCCCTGGTGAGTGCGCCGGCCTTTTTCTCTCCCGGCTCCGTGGATCCTGCAACGGGGCAGCCCTCCTTGCGCGAGGGCTTTGAGGCAGTCGCTCTGGTAGGCACGAGTTTTTTGCATACCTTTGCCCTGAATCCCGGCGTGTCTGAACTGTCTGAAGTGACCTCTATTGCGACTGGCCCGGTGGGATCAAGTGGCTACAGAGCCGCAGAATCGGTGATAAATGGGTTGTCGCTCAATGCCGAAATCCGCCCGATAGAGAAAGATTCTCCCACTACACTGGCGGATGCCCTGGTTGAAAGCGGTGCTGATATTGCGATGCTGATGCAACCAATTGGAAACTCCACAGCCCAAATTCTTTTACAGCGTGGCCTTTCGCTAATGGAGGTGGAAAACTGGGTTCAGCGTAATAACCGGATTGTCTACCCGTATTTACAGCCAGCCCGTATTTCACCTGCTGACTACACGCGGTTTTTGGCGGACCCGCAAAGCGGGAGATTGATGAGCGGTTTTACTCAGCCGGTGAATACCCTCGCTACCCAGCTTTTGTTAGCAGGGCCGGCAGGGCCGGACGATGCGCGACTAGCCTCTCAAGGTCCTGGTGCAAGCTTTGTACCTGGTGCGCTTCCCTTAACCAATCAGGCCGTTGAGCGTATCAATTCTGCTATCGGTTCATCAGAAGCGATTTATCCGGTTCTGCCACAGGCGCCTTTTCTGGCGCCACGATTACCTCAGCCACCCCAATCGCTTAACCCGTCTCCAATGGCATCGTTGCTTTCGGTGCTCGCTATTGTCTTGTTGGTCTGGGTGGCTTCCCTCATCGTCATGAAACCCCGAAAGGGAGATATCGTATGAAACTACTCTTGAGTGCCTGGGTTTTTATGCTGTTGGCAGCGTGTAGTGGATTGCCTGTTGGGCAGGAGAAGGCCAAGGTGACTGGCCAGGCCATTTACCTGGAGCGGATAGCGGTTCCGCCCGATGTCAGGCTGGAAGTAGTGCTGGAAGATGTCAGCCGCGCTGATGCGCCGGCGGAAAGGATAGCCAGCGTGACCGTCAGTGATGCTGGTCAGCCGCCATATCCATTTACGATTGAGTACGACCCTGAGCTGATTGATCCGCGTCATACCTACCGGGTAGCAGCACGTCTGTACGATGGCGATAAACTGTTATTCAGAACTGATGAAGTGCATCAGGTCATCACGCGCGGGTTTCCCACTGAAGCAACGCTGAGAATGCGGCGTGTCGTAAATGATTCGACGCCCTCATCAACAGAGGATTTGCCAGCCACCTTCATTGGGAGTTTTCCGGCCACCTATACTGATACGCTCCCCTGTGAGGATTGTCTGCGTATGGACGTCCACTTGAATCTCCTGCCGGGAGGCGCATATATACTGAGCGAAGCCTATCAGGGCAGTGACGCAGAGGCGTCTTTTGACATTGGCCGCTATTTACTTTCATCGGATGGAAGGCAACTGACACTGCATGGTGGGCGAGAAGCGCCCCGCAGGTTTGAGCGGCTAGGCCAAGATGAGCTGCGGATATTCCTGCTCGACAGAAAGGGGCAACACATTGACGCCGGACCAGAGGAGAGTCTTGTACGGCAAGCTGATTTCATGCCACTGGAACCGCAACTCTTGCTAGGCGGGCAGTACCGTTATATGGCGGGTGCAGGTCGGTTTAAGGAATGTCTGACTGGCCTGGAAATGCCGGTGGCATCCGAGGGTGATAATCGCGCCCTTGAAGAGGCGTATCTGGCTGCCCAGAACGAACCCGGAGAAACCATGAAGGTAAGTCTGGAAGGCAGGTTGGTTGAGCGCATGCCGGTTGAAGGAGATGAACCGGTACGTACACTGGTTCCAGAGCGTTTTATCGGAGTATGGCCCGACCAGACATGCCCACCGTTGACACAGCGGGTTGCGTTCCAGAATACCTATTGGCGATTGACCTTACTGGGTTCAGAAGGTGTTCAGCGCGAGGATAATCAGCGCGAACCTCATCTGGTGTTTAATCAGGACGGACGTGTAAGCGGTGCTGATGGCTGTAATAATCTGACTGGCGCCTATACACGTGACGACGCGTCACTGACATTTTCTCAATTGGCGACCACGCGAAAAGCCTGTGTGAAGGGTATGCGGCAGGCACAAACGTTTCTCGACACGCTGGCGACCATCACCTCGTATCAAGTGATAGGCAATCACCTCGAAATGCGTGATGCGTCAGGCCAGTTGCAACTGCGTTTCGAAGGCGTCGCGCTTTTATAGAGTCTTGTTATCAAATGCCATGATTTTTTCCGCTAGATAATAAGGAAATATTCTTATCTACCTTAGCATTAAGTGGCAAAAATACGGGAAGGGTCCTAAATATAAGCGGTATGCCATGCTATCAGTCCTTGTACGAACATGACTTTTGAGCTGACCAAAGATAAACAGGTAAGAAGTTGTCTTTTGATTTTACTTGGGTGTTAGTCTGGTCAAGCTTGACTATCAGACCCGTTGCTGGATTCAATATGAAAGAATTCACAACCTGCTATGTGAGTGAACTGGTTTGCAGGCTTTTCTATACCCAACGCCAACACTTGACGTTAATTCGTCTTTCAAAAATGACCTGGTCAGGATGCTATGACGCCGCATATTGGAGAGCGGATTACCGCCAAGTTTGGGACTCTCAGTGCTCAAGAACAGCGAGTAGCGAGCTTCATACTCGATCACTTTGATGACCTTGCGGTATTCAGCGCGGCGGATCTGGCTCGTTTAACCGGAGTGTCCAAATCGACGGTCAGCCGTCTTTTCAAACGCCTGGGTTTTGATAGCTACCGCACAGTCAAAGACCACGCGCGCCAGCTTCGAAACCTGGGTGTGCCATTAGTCATTGATCCTGATGCCATGCAAGAAGACGCTTTGGGTTCGTTTCAGCGGCATGTGTCACGTGAAAAGGAAAACCTGCAACGTGGCTTTAACAGCATGTCTGCCGATAATCTTGATGACCTCGTGCAACATATTGGTAACGCGCGACAGGTACTGGTGATCGGGTTTCGCAACAGCTACCCACTGGCGTTGCATTTGCGCCAGCAGTTGATACAGGTGCGTTCCGAGGTTCGGCTGATTCCTCAACCCAATCAGTCAATCGCTGAAGAAATAGTGGATCTTGGTGAACAGGATCTGGTTGTACTGTTTGGGTTTCGCCGACGGCCAGCGGCGTTTCCAACGCTGGTAAATGCCCTAGAGCACTCGCCTGCCAAAATAGCCTTGGTGGCCGATCCGACAGCGGTTAACTTTACTGCTCAAGTAAACTGGTTTGTGGATATACCACTGGAAAGCCTCTCTGCATTTGATAGCTACGCAGCGGCCAACAGCCTAATCTGCCTGCTTGCCAACAGCGTGCTGCACTGGCATTTGTCGCAAGGCAGAGAGCGGATTAGCGCAATCAGTGAAATTTATGCCGATCTCAGTGAACTAGAGACCTCTTCAATTGATGTTGATTTGAGCGCTGAGTAGTTCTCTGATCTTGCCCAGTAATAGTAGACACCTCAAGAATGTTATACGCTACGATGAGGTGAACTATGGCAAGATCGACGACATCAATGAAGAAAAAATCTTATACCCGTTATTCAGATGCCTATCGGCAAGAAGCGTTAGCGCTTGCTGATCGCATAGGCGTCGCTGCAGCGGCTCGTGAACTGGGCATACATGCGAGTCAGCTTTATCAGTGGCGTTCTAAAGTTCAGCAACAACAAGATACGTCGGAGCGAGAGCGGTCACTGGCAGAAGAAAACGCTCGCCTGAAGCGACAGTTAGCCGAAGCCAATGAGGAGCTGGCCATCACAAAAAAGGCCGCGGTGTACTTTGCGAAGAGCCTGAAGTGAAGTACGCCTTTATCCATCGTCATCGTCAGGCTTTCAGCGTTCAACGTATGTGCCATGTTGTTGGGATCGCTCGAAGCGGCTACTACGCTTGGCGGCAGCGCGAGGGGGCCTCTTCTCCAAAACGCAGCCAGCAAGCCATTATCGATCAGCGCGTGGCCAAGGCTTATCACCAACGTAAGGGACGCTCAGGCGCGCCGAGATTAACGCTAGACCTGCGAGATGATGGAATGCCAATCAATCGTAAGACGGTGGCTGCCAGCTTACAGCGCCAAGGCTTACGGGCTAAAGCAGCCCGCAAGTTCAAGGCCACCACGAACTCTCGGCATTCGCTGCCAGTGGCGCCAAATCTACTAGAGCAAAACTTCATGGCATCAGCTCCCAATCAAAAGTGGGTGGGTGACATCACATATTTAGCGACGGGCGAGGGCTGGCTTTACCTGGCCGTGCTCATTGATCTTTACTCTCGTAAAGTGGTTGGTTGGGCAATGAGCGAACGTATGACGGCCGACCTCGTTTGTGATGCCCTGCAGATGGCGTTATGGAAACGCAAAATGCCCAAAGGCGTGATTGTCCACTCTGATCGAGGCAGTCAGTACTGTTCCATGCTTTATCAATCACTGCTGATGCGGCATGAGCTCAAGTGCAGCATGAGCGCTAAAGGCAACTGTTATGATAATGCTTGTGCAGAAAGCTTCTTCCACAGTCTTAAGGTGGAAGCAATTCACGGAGAGCAGTTTAAAACACGAGACGTGATGAGAAGACAGGTGTTTGAATACATCGAACTGGACTACAACAAGCAACGGCGGCACAGTGCTATTGGGATGATCAGCCCAGAGGCATTTGAAGCCCGAATGATCGCTTAAACCAGTGTCCACTTTTGCTGGGTAAGATCACTCCATCCAGGCATGGTGCATCTCCCCGTTAAATGGGTTAAACGTGCACCAAAGCATTGCATTCATCTTGTTTCACACATCTGCTAAGCCCTCTTTAAGCTCTGCGCTGGCCGAGTCGTCACTTCCCGTGTCTCTTAAGCTACTGTTATAAAAAAATTTAGCTTCTTGTGGTATCGCGCTTGCTTCTAAGTGATCAAGTGAAACGAAAGTTTCTTTTTTGGAATTTATGAAACAAAGCTTTCATTCGCTCCATTGCTTGCTCATGCCGCCACGGCTGATCACTTAACAACATGCCTTTGCCAGGGGCCAGGTTGTCCTGGTCAGGAGAACACCATGAAATCTATAGCGCAGCGTATTAATCACTCATTTATCCGCCGCTTCAAGAGCGTACAGACCCAGTTGTTAGCGACAGGGCTAAGTGCGGTAGTAGCCCTCGGGACGATGTCGACCTCTCCAAGTGTCCACGCAGATGCTCTGGAAGAGATTGAAGCACGAGACACTATTCGTATTGCTGTACCACAAGACTTTCCGCCTTTCGGTTCAGTCGGTACTGATCTAGAACCTCGCGGCTATGATATTGATATGGCCCAGTACCTTGCCGACGAATTGGGCGTTGAGTTAGAGCTGATCCCAGTTACCAGTGCTAACCGTATACCCTATTTACAGACAGGCCAGGCGGATTTGGTAATCTCAAGTCTGGGAAAGAATCCTGAGCGTGAAGCTGCTATTGATTTTTCTGATGCTTATGCACCGTTTTTCTTGGGCGTTTTTAGCGCCGATGCGGATGAAAGTATCGATAGTCCGGATGGGCTGGCCGATAAAACCATCGGGGTAACACGTGGTGCAGTAGAAGACATGGAGCTTTCTGACATTGCGCCAGACTCGACGACAGTACAGCGCTTTGAAGACAACGCCACCACTATTTCGGCATTTCTTTCCGGGCAGGTCGATTACGTGGCAACTGGTAACGTGGTAGCCGCTGAGATTGCTGAACGTAATAGTGATCGTGCGCCTTCGCTGATATACCAGCTAAAGGATTCACCCTGCTATGTGGGCATGAACAAAGATGAGCCAGCCCTGATGGCCGAAGTTAATCGCCTGATTGAGCAAGCCCTTGAGGATGGCACCCTGAATGAGCTGTCCCAGCGCTGGTTTAATGCTGATTTGCCAGAAAACTTTGGTAGCTGAGGTTCATCATGGGGCCAACACTCGACTTCCTCACTTTGTTGCCCTATGTCAGTGATCTCCTTAAAGGTCTTTCCACCACGGTCATGCTGACCGTGGTGACCACCTTGACAGGGTTAGCACTGGCAGTAGCTGTGGCCTATCTTCGGGTTAATGCGCAGCCTTGGGTGCGATGGGGGTTGGGCAGCTACGTCGAAGTGACCCGCAACACGCCTTTTATTGTGCAGCTTTTCTTTATTTTTTTCGGGTTGCCAGGGCTTGGTATCAAGATTGATGCGCTTACCGCGGCATTTATTGCCATGACCTTGAACCTGGCCGCCTATAGCGCGGAAATTCTGCGTGCCGGTATCAATGCAACGGCCAAAGGACAGTTGGAAGCAGGACGCGCATTGGGCATGACGACGCTCCAAAATTATCGCCATGTGGTACTGGTACCTGCATTTGCTCGGGTTTATCCGGCGCTAATCAGTCAGTCGATTATCGTGATGCTGGGTTCAGCGGTGGTATCGCAGATTTCGGTATTTGACCTGACCTACGCGGCTAACTTTATCCAGTCGCGCAACTTCCGCAGTTTTGAAGTTTATCTGTTGATTACCCTGCTGTATTTGCTGCTCGCCTTTGGCATGCGGCGCAGCTTTATGTTGATAGGTAAGCGGATATTTGCCTATCAGCAAGGAGAGCAACGATGATTGATTTCAGCTTCTGGGATATCTTGCGCAACCTTTTATTGGCAGCACGCTGGACGGTAGCGCTCTCATTGATTGCCTTTGCCGGCGGGGCAGTGGTAGGGCTTGCGTTGACCTTCATGCGTCTCTCCAGCAACCATTGGCTGCAGCGTTTAACCTCGCTCTATGTTGATCTTTTCCAAGGAACACCACTGTTGATGCAGCTGTTTTTGATTTTCTTTGGTGCTGCTGCCATGGGATATCCGATTTCTGCTTGGCTGGCTGCTTCTATCGCCCTCACGCTGTTTACCAGCGCGTTTCTTTGCGATATCTGGCGTGGTTGCCTGGAGGCGGTTGCCAAAGGACAGTGGCATGCGGCTCGGGTGTTGGGGATGAACTACTTTCAGTCCATGCGTCATGTGATTTTGCCTCAGGCACTGCGCCTCTCGATTCCACCCACGGTAGGTTTTTCGGTACAGGTCATCAAAGGCACTGCACTGGCCTCGATCATTGGCTTTGTCGAGCTGACCAAGGCAGGCACCATGCTAAATAATGCCACCTTTGAACCTTTCACCATCTTTGCCCTTGTGGCACTGCTTTATTTTGGGCTGTGTTACCCCCTTTCCTGCTACGCGCGCTATCTGGAGAAGAAGCTCTATGACGCTGGTCTACGTTGATAACTTGCATAAAGCCTTTGGCAAGCTGGAAGTGCTTAAAGGTATCAGCCTTTCGGTCGCGCAAGGCGAAGTGTTGGCGATTATTGGTCGCAGCGGTTCGGGTAAAAGCACCTTGCTGCGCTGCCTGAATCAGCTGGAAATACACGATAGTGGCCAGATTACCATTGCTGACAAGCAGCTTGATGCTGCATCAATGTCGCCTAGAGAACTCAGTGAAAATGTTGGCATGGTATTTCAAAGCTTTAACCTTTTCCCGCATAAATCGGTGGGGGAAAACGTGTGCCTGGCCCCCATTGTCGTACGTGGTGAGGAGAAAGCTGAGGTTGAGAAAATTGCCCGTGAGGTGCTGGAAAAAGTAGGTTTATCTGATAAATACGATGTATACCCTGCTCAGCTTTCCGGAGGGCAACAGCAGCGGGTTGCCATTGCCAGGGCATTGGCGATGCGTCCTAAAGTGATGCTCTGTGATGAGGTGACATCAGCACTTGATCCAGAGTTGGTGGGGGAGGTGCTGCGTGTACTTGAGGCATTGGCAGCAGAAGGAATGACACTGATTCTGGTCACCCATGAAATGAGCTTTGCCCGAGACGTTGCTGATCGTGTGGTATTCATGCATCAAGGCCGCATTCACGAAGAAGGTGCCCCCAGTGAATTGTTTCGTAACCCTCAAACGCCTGAATTGCAGCAATTTATTTCGGCGGTACTCTAACAGATGACAGGCTGGGGAATGCAAGAATACTGGTCAGTGTAACGACTGGGCTTGAGTTTTCAGCCAGGTTCGTTCGATTTCTTGGTTGCCACACCTTAATGCGACTTGATACATATCAACCTTGCCATGTGAGTGGCGGGGTATGATGTGAGCAAGGGGTTGATTCGCGTTGAACGATCCGACGACAAGGAAGCGCTATGACACTTGCCAACAAGACCAAAGACACAACACAAAACGCAGCTGCGAAGGCGGCGTTAGTGGACGAATTCAGCGTTATGCAGAAGACGCGTGGTGCCCAGGAAGCCCAGGCGGCGGCGATTGCCGATATTCTGGGGCTGAAAGGCCCTTTGCCTGAGCCGCATGAAGAAACTCTAAAGGCCGTGGCGGATATTATCGATGGTGCCTCGCTGGATGATGTTGCGGAACTGAAGAAAGCCCTGATCAACTGGAAGCAGTTTGAAAAAGGCCGTGTTGTTTCCAAGGATGAGGCGCTGGTTGAAGACTGGCGAACGGCGGCTTACCCCTACAAGAATCGCCTGACCCGTAAATCCTATGAAAAACAGAAGTATTATCTGCAAGTTGAGTTGCTGAAGCTGTAGGCCTGGATCAGAAGTACCGGTCAGCGAGTTGTCATTATGTTTGAAGGACGTGATGCGGCAGGCAAGGGCGGTACTATCAAGCGCTTTATGGAACACCTGAACCCGCGCGGCTCTCGGGTCGTGGCGCTTGAGAAGCCGACGGAAACCGAACAGGGTCAGTGGTATTTCCAGCGTTATATCAAGCACCTGCCCACCCAGGGTGAACTGGTGCTATTTGACCGTTCCTGGTACAACCGGGCGGGCGTTGAGCGGGTCATGGGATTTTGTTCTGAGCAGCAGTATCAGGATTTCTTGCGTCAGGCACCGGAGCTTGAGCGTAACCTGGTGGGCAGCGGCCTGCACCTGATCAAGTTCTGGTTTTCGGTCAGCCGTGAAGAGCAGCTGCGCCGTTTCAAGGAGCGTGAACTGCATCCGCTCAAGCGCTGGAAACTCAGCCCAATTGATCTGGCGTCGTTGGAAAAGTGGGAAGATTACACCGTTGCCAAGGAAGCCATGTTCTTTCACACGGATAATTCCGAGTGCCCCTGGGTGGTGATCAAGTCAGACTGCAAAAAGCGCGCCCGCCTGAACGCCATGCGTTACGTGCTCAATGCGTTTGACTATGAAGGCTAGGACATCAATAACATCGGTGCCGCTGACCCCTTGATCGCCGGGCGCGCCGAGTTTTCGCACTCCTGATGATGAGGTGCTTTTGACAACAGGCTTTAAGTCACCGATACAACGATAGGGAATGGCCATATCGATCAGCCTTGATGATGTTCGCGCAATGGATCGCCAGGAACCATTGACTGGGTTCAAGGCGCAGTTTTCACTACCCGCAAACACCCTCTATCCCGATGGTAATTCCCTGGGCGCGCAGCCGCTCAAGGCGTGCCAGTATGTGGCAAAGATAATGGATCAATGGCGCGATGAGTTGATCAAGGGGTGGAACCAGGGCTGGTTTGATGCGCCTGAACGCCTGGGGAAAAAGCTGGCGCCGCTGATAGGTGCCCAGAGCCATGAGGTGCTGGTCACCGATAGGATTACCCTTAATCTGTATAAACTGTTGGGCTATGCCAGCCAGGCCCAGAGTAGGGCGCGTCGGCTTATTTTAAGCGAGGGGCGTAACTTCCCGGCTGATGGTTATATTACCGAGGGTTTCTGCCATTTTGCCGGTTCTGAACATCGCGTTTTGCCACCAGAGGCTGAACTAGCGGATTATCTCAACGACGCAGTGTCCATTGTGGCGCTTAACTAGGTCTAGCGGCTGGCTGCGTGATATGGCGTCGACCACAGCGCTTATCCATCAGCATGGGGCCGAGGTTATCTGTGATCTGGCCCCATCCCGCCGAAGCCTTGCCTGTGGTGCTTAACCAATGCGGCGTTCGCTTTGCGGTGGGTTGTACCAATAGATATCTTAATGGCGGGCCGGGGGCGCCCGCCTTTGTGTATGTGGCTGAAGACGCTAAGAACCAGAGCTGGCAGCCGCAGGCCGGTTGGCACGGTCATGCCGCGCCCTTTGCGTTTGAAGGAGATTATGCGCCTGCCACCGGATTACCCCCGCACCGGTACGCATTCGGCGCTGGTGTATGCCGCTATTGAGGCATCGCAGGATATCTGGCAAGACGTGGATATGCAGGCGCTGCTTGATAAAAGCCTGGCTATCACAGAGCTATTTCGGCACTTGTTGGAATATGCGCTGCATACCTATGGTATTGACGACGTTATGCTCTTGAAG
Organism: Halomonas sp. BLK-85; assembly: GCF_044792155.1. Lineage (NCBI taxonomy): Bacteria > Pseudomonadati > Pseudomonadota > Gammaproteobacteria > Oceanospirillales > Halomonadaceae > Halomonas > Halomonas sp. BLK-85. The sequence continues at coordinate 2,007,427 of NZ_CP087731.1, read as the reverse complement.
GCTAAGCGCGGCAGCCAGGTAGCGCTTATGTATCCTGACAATGGCTACGCGGTGGTCCAGGCATTGATCGCCCGAGGTGCGATAGGTGACTACCGTGAACTGGCCTGATGCGGTTTGGTTTTACGCCCCTGTGCCTGGGCTGTGAAGATGTGTGGCAGGCAGCGAGGTATTTTCGTGAGGTCCTCGCAATCGGGGAGTATCGCAAGGAGCGTTTTCAGGACTGTTCCGCGGTGATCTGAATCATGGTTATTTATCTGGCCGTGGCATAAAACAGCCACACAGGCATAAAAAAACGCTCGGGTGATTAGCCCGAGCGTTTCTGGATCAGGGCCGAATAAATCCGGCCCTGTTGTGCGGCGAGTGCATTACGCTTGCTTGAATTTTTCCAGGTCGAAGCGGTCAGCGTTCATCACCTTGGTCCAGGCGGCAACGAAGTCCTTGACGAACTTCTCCTGATTGTCGTCCTGTGCATAGACTTCTGCGTAGGAGCGCAGAACCGAATTGGTTCCGAATACCAGGTCCACGCGAGAGGCTGTCCACTTGACGCTATCGGTCTTGCGGTCGCGAATCTCGTAGTGGTTGTTGCTGACCGGTACCCAACGGTTGCCCATGTCGGTCAGGTTGACGAAGAAGTCATTGGTCAACTGCCCAGGACGGTCGGTAAAGACACCATCCTGACTGCCGCCATAGTTGCTGTCGAGGGCGCGCATGCCGCCCATCAGCACGGTCATTTCCGGTGCTGTCAGGCCTTGCAGCTGTGCCCGGTCAAGCAGCATCTCCTCGGGTTTGACAATGTAATCCTTCTTTTGCCAATTGCGGAAGCCATCACACAGCGGCTCCAGCGGCGCGAAGGAATCGGCATCCGTCATTTCGTCGGTTGCGTCGCCACGACCCGGGGTGAAGGGCACGAGGACATCATACCCCGCCGCCTTGGCTGCATGCTCGATACCGACGCTGCCGCCGAGCACGATCACGTCAGCAATGCTGGCGCCGCTTTCAGCAGAGATCTTCTCGTAGACGCCCAACACCTTGGCAAGACGCGCCGGCTCGTTACCTTCCCAGTCTTTCTGCGGGGCGAGACGAATGCGCGCGCCGTTGGCGCCTCCGCGCATGTCAGAACCACGGAAGGTGCGAGCGCTATCCCAGGCGGTGCTGACCATTTCATTAATGCTCAGGCCACTGTCAGCGATCATCTGCTTGACAGCTTCGACGTTGTAATCGGTGCTGCCAGCCGGCACGGGATCCTGCCAGATAAGATCTTCCTGAGGTGCATCCGGACCGATGTACCGGTCTTTTGGACCCATATCACGGTGGGTCAGCTTGAACCAGGCACGGGCAAACACATCGGAGAAGTAGGCCGGATCTTTGTAGAAACGCTCGGAGATCTTGCGGTACTCCGGGTCCATCTTCATTGCCATGTCCGCATCGGTCATGATGGGGTTGAGGCGAATGGACGGGTCTTCTACATCAACGGGCTTGTCTTCTTCCTTGATGTCAATCGGTTCCCACTGCCAGGCACCGGCCGGGCTTTTCTTGAGCTCCCACTCATAGTTGAGCAGCAAGTGGAAGTAGCCGTTATCCCACTGGGTAGGATTAGTGGTCCAGGCACCCTCAATACCGCTGGTGACGGTATCTCGGCCGACGCCACGGGTTACCTGGTTGTTCCAGCCGAGCCCCTGTTCGTGTACGTCTGCGGCTTCCGGTTCTGGGCCGAGATTGGCCGCATCGCCATTACCGTGGCATTTGCCCACGGTGTGGCCGCCCGCGGTCAGCGCAGCGGTTTCCTCGTCGTTCATCGCCATACGGGCGAAGGTAACGCGTACCTGCTCGGCTGTCTTGAGTGGGTCCGGGTTGCCGTTAACACCTTCGGGGTTAACGTAGATCAGGCCCATCTGCACAGCGGCCAGCGGATTTTCCATGGTCTCTGGCTGATCAACGTCTGCATAACGCTCATCAGACGGGGCCAGCCATTCTTTCTCAGCGCCCCAATAAATGTCCTTCTCGGGATGCCAGATATCTTCACGGCCGAAGGAGAACCCGTAGGCCGGCAGACCCATGGATTCATAGGCGGCTGTACCTGCCAGAATAAAGAGATCCGCCCAGCTGACCTTGTTACCGTACTTCTTTTTGATCGGCCACAGCAGGCGACGCGCCTTGTCCAGATTGGTGTTATCCGGCCAGCTGTTGAGCGGGGCAAAACGCTGGCTACCGGCACCACCGCCACCACGACCATCAGCGATACGGTAAGTACCTGCGGCGTGCCAGGCCAGACGAATCATCAGGCCGCCATAATGACCCCAATCGGCCGGCCACCAGTCCTGACTATCGGTCATCAGGGCATGCATATCTTTCTTGATGGCCTCAAAGTCAAGTTTCTTGACTTCTTCACGGTAGTCATAGTCTTCGCCCATCGGGTTGGACTTGCTATCGTGCTGGTGAAGAATGTCCAGATTCAGCGCTTCTGGCCACCATTCCTTGGATGCATCAGCGTTTGTGTTGCCGCCGTGCATGACGGGGCATTTACCTGCGTTGTCGCTCATTCGTAGCCTCCACTCTGTGTATTGCTATAGATAACGTCTGTTATCTTTCCCTGTAATAAAGGGATCATCATTGTATTCACCATCGCGCCTCAGGCGTAAGGGTGATGTTAAGCGAATTCTGATGACAATTTCATGCACTGAGCTGACTCAGCCAAGCTTACGTCGTCAATTCGGTATTAACTATATTCTTTTTTTGATGTACATTTTATAAAGCATGCTCCCTATAGTTTCAATTTGCAAATAAGCACTGTTCTGATAGTTTTTGCCTATGCTTGCCAGTGCGTTGCCTGAACGGGCCTTCCCCTCTGTCCGCGTCAACAGACCCGAATGCGTGATCAGCGAACTGCCTGGCTGTGTAGGTGTAGGCCAGTGTGTTAAGCATTAAATTATCTTATCAAACCGCGTAGAATAAACGCTTTTACATGCCTACTGGGTGTCTGTGTGAAGCCTTCTGCAAACGCGCTTGAACTGTCATCCGACGGTGACCGTTACTTTGATGGTCTGGCCGACAAGTTTTCCCGATCACTTTATAATGCCCCGCGTGGGGAGCTACGCCTGGCGCTTCTGGATGCCTTGCTGCCTGATATGTTGGCGTCTTTGCAGGCAGATGCCCCTCAGCGTCTTGCGAGCACCTCCACCGTTCTGGATGTAGGCGGTGGACTTGGCCAGCAGGCACTATGGTTTGCGCAACGTGGTTTTCAGGTCAATCTGACGGAGCCTTCCAGCGATATGCTGAAGCACGCTGAAAAGGCGCTGCAATCCAGACCTGAACTGGCTGAACGTGTGCGCTGCTATCCGCTGGCGCTACAACACTTGTCTGATGCATTGCCAGGTCCCTGGCGGCTGATTGTATGCCATGCGGTGCTGGAATGGTTGGGTAATCCCCGTCAGGGGCTGAGACAACTAAGCGAGCTGCTGGCGCCGGGTGGAGAGCTCAGTTTGATGGTTTTCAACCGAGATGCACTACGTTTTTCCAACGTGCTCAAAGGCAATCTGCAAAAAGCCCAGGAGGATCGATTGGAGGGTTTGGGCCTAGGCCAGCGGTTGACACCGATCTCTCCGTTGACTCACGCCCAGATAGAGGCGTGGAGCCAGGAACACGGGCTGAAAATCCAGCAGGTCGCCGGCATTCGTATTTTTCAGGACTACCTGCGCCAGCCCCCTCAGGGGGTTGGCGAACTGGAACGCTTAATAGCGCTGGAAAAACAGTTTTGTCGCAGAGAACCTCATTGGCGCCTGGGGCGCTACCTGCTCTATACCTTGGTCAAGGCGAGCTGAACGCACGCTATACTCAATGATCACCCGCACAGAGAAAACACCATGAAGGCACGGACACCCGCCTGCCAGTTACTGCAACGTTTCCACCCATCGTCTGGCGCCAACGCGCCTGCGGTTGCCGTCGCACCCCCCGTGGATGACTGGCTGGCGGATCAGGTGGAAGGCGTGGCAAGCGCCGATCACAGTATTCTGCAAGCCTACCGGCAGCGCGGGATTAGTGCGTTTTCGCCCATGGACGATGGCGATATGACATTGCCTTCAGGTTGGGTACTGTTCTGGCCAAAAACCCATCAGCTGGGTATCTGGTGGTTAACCTGGCTGTGTGAGCAGTTGCCGCCGGGTACGCCGCTGGAGATCGTCGGGGAACATAACGGTGGGATCAAGCGCGTGCCCAAGGTGCTGGAGGCGTTAGGTCTGCGATGTGACAAGCTGGATAACGCGCGGCGTTGTTCCCTGTTTGCCACCCAGACTCAGGCCTTGCCCACTGCCAGCGCTGCTGCGTGGCAAGCCTTTAACCTGCGCGGTATGCAGCTGCATAGCCACCCTGGGGTCTTTGGCCATGGCAAGCTGGATGAAGGCACCGCGCTTTTGCTGGATACGCTGGAACGCGCGCTGCAGGAAAACAAATTGCCCGGCACGCTGCGAAGATGCCTGGATATCGGTTGCGGTGATGGCATTATCAGCACCTGGCTGGCTCAGCGCAGCCAGGACGTGTCCGCCGTCGATATCAATGCATTCGCCGTAGAAGCCTGTCGTCGAACACTGGCCGCGAACCAGTTGACGGCCCGCGTACTGGCCAGTGATGTGTATTCAGCTTTGGGCGATGAACAGTTTGATCTGATTGTCAGTAACCCGCCGTTCCATCAGGAGCGGGATATTCATTACGGGGCAGCTGGTCAACTGATACGTGAGGCCCCAGCGCACCTGGCCCGAGGAGGGCAGCTGATTCTGGTGGCCAATGCCTTCTTACCCTATGCAGATCACCTGGAAGCCACCTTTGGCAGTTTTGAAGTTCTTGCAGACAACCGCCGCTTTAAAGTTTATCGAGCAGGTGTACGGTAATGAATAGAGGTAATCAGGTAGGTGGTTTCTCCACCGGGTGTCTTGACACTGACCTCATCATCCAGCTCTTTACCCAGTAATGCTTTGGCCAAGGGGGCGTCAACGCTGATCCAGCGCTGTTGGGTGTCTATTTCATCATGACCGACGATGCGTATGGCGATTTCCTTGCCATCCTCGTCTTCCAGCTCCACAAATGCACCGAAGAATACCTTGTCAGTGTTGGCCGGCAAGCGATCAACCACCTGAAGTTCGTCAAGGCGCTTGGTCAGATAGCCAATCCGCGCAATCACCCGGTTCAGCTCTTTTTTGTTATAGGTGTAATCAGCGTTTTCCGAACGGTCGCCCAGAGCGGCCGCTTCGCCGACCTTGGCAGATAGTGCCGGACGCTTGACGCGCACAAGATGATCCAGGATGCCGCGCAGCCGTTGAGCACCTGCCGGCGTGATGAGGTTGCTTTTCGGCGCCTGGCGCGGGTCTTTTGCCGGGTCGCGCCAGCGGGTCATATTCCTGCCTTTCATCGGATGCGCTGCTCCATGTTGCGATGTTGTGGCTTATCTCGATAGGGGGTCTTCCAGCATACGCTACTCACTGCGTTAAATCCCTAACCGCCAGGCAATTACGGGGACGCCAGTCAACACAATAGTAGTATTCCGGTTGGCGTATCATTCAAACGTTCGTTACATTAGAGGGCTGTTGGCGAAGTCAGCTTTAGCCAGCCGTGCAATGCAATAACAATTCCAACCAGTATTCATTGGGAGTCGCCCATGCAAGTATCCAAAAAAAGAATTAGCAAGACGCTGTTGAGTACCGCTGTTTGCGTTACTTCGTTATCAGCCGGCGCTTACCAGGACGCGCTTTTCTCATTGCAGAACCGTTGGGAAAACACAGTGACACAAATGCCTGCCAACCAGCGTGAAGACGCTTTGCAAGCGTTGGCAGGGGAGGCCGAAGCCCTGGCCGGGCAGCATGCCGATGAGGCCGATGTGCTGGTCTGGCAGGGGATAGTGCTGGCCGCCTATGCGCGGGAACGTGGCGGTCTGGGTGCGCTGGGCGATGCCAAGGCCGCCCGGAATGTGTTGGAGCGGGCTATTACCATCGACCCTGAAGGTCTTCAAGGGTCAGCCTATGTGACTCTGGGGGCGCTTTATGACCGTGTGCCGGGTGGTCTGATCGGCTTTGGTGATAGCGACAGGGCGGAGCAGATGTTTCAGCGTGCCCTGGAAATTCGTCCGGCGGGTGTCGATGTCAATTATTACTATGCCGCGTTTCTGGCCGAGGAAGGCAACACCCAGGCAGCCCGTGAGCATGCTCAGCGCGCGCTGGAGGGGGATGTACGTCAAGGGCGTGAAGCGTCAGATGCGGCATTGCGTCAAGACGCGCAACAACTACTCGATCAGCTGTCGTCCTGATCAACGGTCACAGCACGCAGGAAATTATCACTGCCGGCGTGATAGCGTCTGCCTTGCAAGGCGATAGTCGCTGCTTGCTGCAGGTAAATTGGCATTCCCGATAACAACTCCCGATAATGGGATAACGTTTTTTATCGGGAGTGACCCATGGGCGCCGAGTCCCCTGCACCAGATTCACCTTCATCAGCGTCACCTGCGTTTACCGGTGAGGATGTTGAGCTGATTTCCCGGGATGTGCTGCAGCAAGGCTTTTTCCGCCTGGAAGCCATTACCCTGCGTCATCGCCTGTTTGAGGGCGGCTGGAGCGAGCCCATGCGCCGGGAAGTCCACATGCGCAAGGATGCGGTGGGGGTGCTGCTTTACGATGTGGTTGGCGATGCGCTGGTATTTGTCGAGCAATTCAGGGCAGGAGCGGTAGATGATCCTCTAACGCCATGGAAGCTTGAGTTTGTCGCAGGCCTGGTGGAAGAGGGCGAGACGCTTGAGGACGTGGCCCGCCGTGAGGCTCAGGAAGAGGCAGGCTGTCGGGTCGCCGAGCTCAAGCACCTGCATACTTACTACCCAAGCCCTGGCGCCTGCGATGAACGCGTTACGCTGTTTTGCGGCTTGATTGATAGCCAGGGAATGGGCGGCATCCACGGCCTGGAAGATGAACACGAAGACATCCGGGTGCATGTCGTCAGCTTTAATGATGCCTGGGAAATGATGATGCAGGGGCGGCTCGATAACGCCATGAGCCTGATCGGCATGCACTGGTTGGCACGCGAGCGAGCGTCGCTGCGTGCCCTGCCGGATAATACGCCGCGCTTTCGTTGAAATCCTTGTTTGAACATTAAAGCCAAAACAGGCTAAAAACTGACGACTGCAGGTAAGTTTCAAGTATTTTTCAAGTATGTTTCAAGCTCGTATCAAACGTCCATATCCAAGGGTCGGTCTTTAGAACGCGTGTTGAAGACTGAATGTAACAAGAACTGGAGCCCGCAATGGTTCGAAATGCTTATGTCACTGATCTGAAATCCCTGCAAGGTGAATGCAGCGCAAATTATCTGCGTCTGATTCGGCTGGTGGGTGATATGGAGCAAGGCCAGCGTCGCGCCATTCAGCTAGGGGAACAGGGCGACAACGCCCTGCATCTTTATATCCATGAAAATGCGCCTTATACCACCATGGTGCACGTTTCCCAGACGGGCCTGATGGACCATCTGCTGGAAACCCCCAAGATGCGCGTCCACCTATACCATGATGTGCGCATGGCGGAAGTAACCCACTTTCAGCGTGAAAGGCACTTCCATGGCCGCTACCGTTACCCGAATCCGCGTATGCACCAGCCGGATGAAAAGCTTCAGCTCAACCGGTTTCTGGGCGAATGGCTGGCGCACGGCCTGGCCCATGGGCACAGTGAATACCTTCACGAAGTGCCTTGAGGAGCATCACCAATGCGTCTTGTACAACTGACTGACCTGCATCTGCATGCTGACCCTCAGGCCCTTTCCCGGTCTGGGGTTCCCTATCGTCAGTTCCTGGCGGTTATGGACGCTATCAAGCAGGAAGCGCCTGACCTGGTCATCGTGACCGGCGATATCAGCCAGGATGATTCGGCACAGGCCTACGCATTGGCAGTTGAACAGCTCAATCGTCTGGCTTGTCCCTGGCATTGGCTGCCGGGTAACCATGATCAGCGCCCCATGATGGAAGCGGTTCATCCGCTGGCAGAGGCGCTGATGCTGAATGAGTGGCGGCTACTGTTGTTGGATACTCAGGTGCCTGGCGCGCCGGGCGGTGCCTTGGGAAGCGATAAACTGGCGGCATTGGCAACCCAGCTTGATCGCCAGACGGCGCCAACGCTGATAGCCATGCACCATCCGCCGGTTGAAGTAGGTGCTGCCTGGATGGATGCCATCGGCCTGGAAGACAAAGACGCTTTCTGGCAGCTGATTGGCCGCTACCCGCAGGTCAAAGTAGTGCTGTTTGGCCATGCCCATCAGGCCTACGCAGAGGAAAAGGCGTTGAACGGCTTCAGCGTCAGTATTTACGGTAGCCCCGCCACGGCTGATCAGTTTCTGCCGCATGCCAGGGCGTTTGCCGTGGATGAGGCTGCGCGTCCTGGCTATCGTGTTGTAGATATTGAAGGTGCTGACTGGCATACCCGAATTGAGCGGGTGGCATCATGATTATCCTGCTGATCGCCTTTGTTCTGGCCATTTTCGTGCTGCCCAACCTGTGGGCCAAATGGGTGCTCAAACGCCATGCCCGCGGGCGCGATGATTACCCGGGAACAGGCGCAGAGCTGGCTGAGCATCTGCTTCGCCGCTTTAACGTCGAAGGGGTGAAGGTGGAGCGCACTGAATACGGCGACCATTACGATCCGGAAGCCCGCACGGTTCGTCTGTCGGCGGATAACCATGACGGGCGCACCTTGACGGCGGTGACTGTGGCCGCCCATGAAGTGGGCCATGCCTTGCAGCATCATCAGGGCTACACGCCGCTACTGGCGCGCTCACGCCTGGTGCTGCTGGCGCAAAAGGCGGAAAAGATCGGTGCCCTCTTGATGATGGCAGCCCCTTTCCTGTTTGTGCTGACCCGCCTTCCGGGTGGCCTTGCACTGGTGATTATCATGGCGGTGATCAGCTTTGGCACGGCGGCGGTGGTGCACCTGGTCACTCTGCCGGTGGAGTTTGATGCCAGCTTCAATCGTGCCTTGCCGATTCTGAAAGACTATGTGCCCCCCAAGGATATGCAGGGTGCCCGTCATGTGCTGACTGCCTGCGCGTTTACCTATGTGGCGGCCTCCCTGGCGAGTATTCTCAATCTGGGGCGCTGGCTGGTGATTCTGCGCCGTTAATATCGGCTTAACGGTTCGCGATTATCACTGCCCGCCGCGGCGCCGGATAGCCTTCCCGGGTGAGTGATGGATCGTCGGGGTCAAGAAAATCTGCCAGTGATTGATACGTCATCCAGTCGGTGGCCCGCTGCTCGTCCAGAGTGGTTACGGCTTCATCCACCACGCGGATATTGCTGAACCCACAGCGCGAAAGCCAATGGCACAGCGCTTGTGAGGAAGGCAGGAAATACACGTTGGACATGGCCGCATAGCGCTCGCCGGGCATGAAGACGGTCTGCTCATCGCCTTCCACCACCAGGGTTTCCAATACCAGTTCGCCCCCTGGGGCCAGGGCCTCTTTCAACTGCTGTAAATGCTCAAGGGGAGAGGGCCGGTGGTAAAGCACGCCCATGGAAAAGACCGTATCGAAAAAGCCCAGCCTGGCGGGTACGTCTTCAATACCGACCGGCAGAAAGTGAGTGCGGTGTTGATCAGCATCGCCGACAAAATGGCGCACTGCCTGAAACTGCCAATAAAAACGTGGTGACGGGTCGATGACCAGGACAAAGTCCGCTCCGGCGCCGGCCATGCGCCAGGCATGGTAGCCGCTGCCACCGCCCACATCCAACACCTTGCGGTAGCGGAGCGGGGCAAGGTGAGGCGCCAGCCGCTGCCATTTCCAGTCGGAACGCCATTCGGTATCAATGTCAATGCCGCCCAGCGAGTAGGGGCCCTTGCGCCAAGGGGCCAGCTTGCGCAGCAGATTGAAACACTGGCGCTGCTGGCTGTCGCTTAGGGCCATATCCACGCGGACGGTGTCCTGATCAAGGTGTACCTTGCGCTCTGCCGGCAACGGCGGCAGCTTGCGCACTGCCTTTTCCCACATCGGCAGATCCCCATGGCGATGGCGATCCAGCCCCTTGGCAAGCTGTTCGGGTAGCAAGGCGAGCCATTCGGTCAATTCCTGATCGAGAAACGCCTGATAAAGCACGCGGTGGTCGTCGGCGAGGGGCACCCTAGCTCTCCTTGAAGGCAATCAGCGAGGTAAAGTTCAGGTACTGAAACCAGGTCATTGAGCGTGGAAAGCCTGCCTGGGCCAGACGTCCATGCAGGGCATCCAGCGTATCGGGAATCAACACGTTTTCCAGCGCGGTACGTTTCTGGCTGATTTCCATCTCGCTGTAGCCGTTAGCACGCTTGAAGTCATGGTAGCGCTCGACGCGCCAGGCGTTATCACGCTCATCGGCATCAATGGTTTTTTCGGACAGAATCAGCACGCCACCCGGTTCAAGGGCGTTATACAGCCTGGCCAGCAGGGTGTCACGGTCTTCAGGTGGCAAGAATTGCAGGGTGAAATTGAGGATGATCATGCCGGAGGGTTGATAGTCCAGCTGACGGATATCGGCTTCCATGACCTGCAGGCTATGCTGAGGGCATTCATCCGTAAAAGTTTGCCGGGCGCGTTCCACCATGGCGGGAGAAAGATCGACCCCGGTATAGTAAAAGGCATCTTCCGGCAGGGCGCCGGCCAGGGCCAGGCCAGAAGCGCCCAGTGAACAGCCGAGGTCATAGACGTGGGCACCGTGGCGCAGATGACGCTGGGCAATCAGGCTGAGCATGCCAAGGATCTGACCGTAACCCGGCACCGAGCGGCGGATCATATCAGGAAAGCAGGCAACGACCTGCTCATCGAAGGAGAAACGCGCGACGCGATCCAGGGGTGTCGAAAAGATGGCGTCACGGTAAGATGCATCACTCATGGGCAGGCCGGTTTCATCATAAAGAGACAGCGTTGATAATCAATGGGCGAATAGTTTACGCCTCAAGCGTCACCCGGAACAGACCCTGCTGCACCCAACATCGCCACAGGAGAGGGCCAATGTCATCAGTCGCTAACGCAACGCCGGATCAATTACCGGCATGGAAGGCGTTACAGGAGCATGCCGATGCGCTGCAGGGCGTTCATCTTAAGACCCTGTTTTCCGAATCATCGACCCGCTTTGAACATTTTGCGCATCAGGCGGCTGGGGTGATGCTGGATCTTTCCAAACAGCGTTGGCAGGACGAAACCTTGGATAAACTGCTGGCCCTGGCAGAAGCAGCCGAGCTGCCAGGCGCTATCAAGGCCCTGCTAAGCGGTCAGCGGGTGAATACCAGTGAAGACCGTCCGGCGTTGCACACGGCATTGCGCCTGCCGCCCGAGGCAAGCCTTGAGGTTGATGGCGAAGATGTAGTGGCCGCCGTACACGCAAGCCTTGAGCAGATGGAAACTCTGGTTAGCCGCTTGCACGCTGGGCAATGGCGAGGTGCCACCGGCAAGCCGATTCGTCATGTGGTCAATCTGGGGGTCGGGGGGTCGGATCTGGGGCCCTTGATGGTCACTCACGCCTTGGCTGACTACCGCCCTGACGACGTGCATCCGGTCGAGGTACATTTTGCTTCCACCATGGATGGCTCCCAGCTGGCGGATTACCTCAGCCGCCTGAACCCTGAAGTGACGCTGTTTGTGCTGTCGTCGAAATCCTTTACCACTATCGATACCCTGTTCAATGCCAATACCGCCAAGGACTGGTTGCTGGGGCGTCTGACCCGGCACGGGGCGACTCCGATCAGCGCAGAGCTGGTGATTCGTCAGCATTTTATCGGTGTTTCTGCCAGCCCGGAAAAGATGACCGCCTGGGGCATCGCCCCGGCGCATCAGCTGCGTTTCTGGGAATGGGTCGGCGGGCGCTACTCGCTGTGGGGAACCATCGGTCTGCCGATTGCGCTGGTCATCGGCATGGACAATTTCCGCGCGCTGCTCGCCGGTGCCCATGCCATGGATCGTCACTTCCAGGCGGCACCCATGGCTGAAAACCTGCCCGTGCTGCTGGCGCTGGCCGGTATCTGGAACGTCAATTTCCTGGATATCCGCGCCCACTCCATTTTGCCTTATGATGGCCGTCTGGAATATTTTGCTGCCTACCTGGAACAGCTGGAAATGGAATCCAACGGCAAATCCGTGACCCGCCAGGGCCAGGCGATTGATTACTCGACCTGCCCGGTGCTATGGGGGCAGTTAGGCCCCAACGCCCAGCATGCTTTCTATCAGCTGTTGCATCAGGGAATGCAGCCGGTGGAGTGCGATTTTATTGCCCCCCTCAAACGCTATGATGATGTGGAAGACCCTGAGACCCGTCGCCACCTGCAGACTCAGCACCGGCTGGCGCTGGCCAACTGTTTCGCCCAGTCGCGGCTACTGATGTTGGGCGACGATGCCATTGATGACGATGGCCCGCGCCCGCCGCATAAACGCTATCGCGGCAATCAGCCATCGACCACCGTGCTGCTTGACCAGCTGACCCCGCACACCCTGGGCGCCTTGATTGCCCTTTATGAGCATAAGGTATTCGTCCAGGCCGTGATCTGGGATATCAATCCCTTTGACCAGTGGGGGGTGGAGCTGGGCAAGCAGATTGCCACCGAGACCCAGCAGATCATCGACGGGCAGGCACCCGCTGACCACATGGATGCCTCCACGCGTGGCCTGATTGAAGCCTTTTGGGCAGCGGATGAGTAAGCGTCAAGAACAGGCGTGGTCCGCGATGGATGTCGAGCCATATGACCATATATACAGTATTTTGCTTTTCCGCTATGCTGTCTGTTTGATTTTTCGGGCCCATTTAATTGCCATGCCATTGCGCCGCCGCCTCGTCAGCGGCTGCGAATACAGGTTTGACCTTTCAGGATATACGCTTCATGACTCAGTTTGATGCCTCTCAATACGGCGCCAGTTCCATCGAAGTCTTATCGGGGTTAGAGCCGGTGCGCAAGCGCCCCGGCATGTATACCGATACCTCAAGGCCCAACCATCTGGCCCAGGAAGTGATTGATAACAGCGTCGATGAAGCGCTGGCAGGGCATGCCAATGCCATCAAGGTCGCGCTGCTGGCCGATGGGGGTATCGAGGTGACCGATAATGGCCGTGGTATGCCGATTGATATGCACCCCGAGCACGGCGTGTCAGGGGTGGAATTGATCTTTACCAAGCTGCACTCCGGTGGCAAGTTTTCGTCTTCCAGCTACCGTTTTTCCGGTGGCCTGCATGGGGTTGGGGTGTCTGTGGTTAATGCCCTGTCACGCCGATTGGAAGTCGAAGTGACCCGTGACGGCGCGCGACACGCCATGGCCTTTGAGTTTGGCGCCAAGGTTGAAGAACTGCATAGCGTGGGCAAGGCGGCGAAAAAGGCCAGCGGCACCCTGGTTCGTTTCTGGCCGGATGACAGTTATTTTGACAGCCCCAAACTTGCGCTCTCCCGGCTGAAGCACCTGCTGCGCGCCAAGGCGGTGCTATGCCCCGGACTTGCCGTCACCCTGCTGGAACCTGATGGCACCAGCACTGAATGGGCCTATGCCGATGGCCTGCGCGACTACCTGGCTCAGGCCACTGATGGTTATGAAGTGGTGCCCAATGCGCCCTTTGTTGGCCACTTCAGCGACGATGAACATGGCGTTGACTGGGCCATTCAATGGCTGCCTGAAGGCGGTGAAGCGCTGCTGGAGAGCTACGTCAACCTGATCCCCACGCCTCAGGGCGGTACCCATGTGAACGGCTTTCGTGCCGGGCTGCTGGATGCCCTGCGCGAGTTCTGTGAATACCGTAGCCTCTTACCAAGGGGGGTCAAGCTGACCGCCGATGACCTCTGGGAGCGGGCGTCTTTTGTGCTCTCCGTCAAGATGCTCGACCCCCAGTTTGCCGGCCAGACCAAGGAGCGACTGTCATCGCGCACCATTGCGGGCTTTGTTTCCGGCGTGGTCAAGGACGCCTTCTCGCTGTGGCTTAATCACCATGTGGAGCAGGGCGAAATGCTGGCTGAACTGGTGATCAGTGCCGCTCAGCAGCGCCAGAAAAAGTCCAAGAAGGTCGCCCGCAAGAAGGTGACCTCAGGCCCGGCCTTGCCCGGCAAGCTGGCGGACTGTTCCGGCCAGGACCCGGCTCAGAGCGAACTGTTTCTGGTGGAAGGAGATTCTGCCGGCGGCAGTGCCAAGCAGGCGCGCAACCGTGAAACCCAGGCCATTCTTCCGCTGCGCGGCAAGATCCTCAACACCTGGGAAGTCGAGACGCATGATATCTATGGCTCCCAGGAGGTCCATGATATCGCCGTGGCGATTGGTGCCGACCCGGGCAGCGCCAATCTGGAGAAACTGCGTTACCACAAGATCTGTATCCTGGCGGATGCGGATTCCGATGGGCTACACATTGCCACTTTGTTGTGCGCTCTTTTTTTGCGCCACTTCCCGAGCTTGGTGGACGCGGGGCATGCCTTTGTGGCTATGCCGCCCCTGTACCGCATCGACCTGGGCAAGGAGGTTCACTACGCCCTGGATGAAAGTGAAAAAGCCGCGATACTCAAGCAGCTGGCGAAAAAAAGCGGTACACGGAAGGCCGCCCCCAATGTTCAGCGTTTCAAGGGGCTGGGTGAAATGAGCCCGCTGCAGCTGCGTGAAACTACCATGGCGAGCGAGACGCGCCGCCTGGTGCAGCTGACTCGCCTGGCAGGCGATGGCACTCAGGAAATGATGGACATGCTACTGGCCAAGAAACGCGCCGGTGATCGCAAGAAATGGCTGGAAGACTACGGCAATCTCGCAGATATCGAGGTATAACCCCAGATGACCATGGATATCCAGGTCGCGGAAGGCGATGTTGAACGCATCTCCCTGCGCGATTACACCGAAAAAGCGTACCTCGATTACTCGATGTACGTCATTCTCGACCGTGCCCTGCCGAATATCGGCGATGGCATGAAACCCGTGCAGCGGCGGATTATTTACGCCATGCGCGAGCTGGCACTGCATGCCAATGCCAAGTACAAGAAATCGGCACGTACCGTGGGTGACGTCCTGGGTAAGTTCCACCCTCACGGTGACAGCGCCTGTTATGAAGCCATGGTGCTGATGGCCCAGCCATTCAGCTATCGCTACCCGCTGGTGGACGGCCAGGGTAACTGGGGGAGCCCGGATGACCCCAAATCCTTTGCGGCCATGCGCTATACCGAGGCCAAGCTTTCACAGTTTGCCGACGTGCTGCTTGGCGAGCTGGGTCAGGGGACCGTAGACTGGACACCCAATTTTGACGGCACCATGCAGGAGCCGGTGGTATTACCTGCGCGGCTGCCCCACGTGCTTCTCAACGGTGGCAGCGGAATTGCCGTTGGCATGGCCACCGATATTCCGCCACACAATGTTGGCGAAGTGGTAGATGCCACCTGTCATCTACTGCGCCACCCTGAGGCGACCACCACGGATCTGATGGCCTATATAGCGGCCCCGGATTTCCCTACTAACGCCGAGATCATCACCCCTCAGGCGGATCTGCGTAAGCTTTATGAAGCCGGGCGCGGTTCAGTCAAGCTGCGCGCGCGCTTTGAGCGAGAGGGCGCCAACATCGTGATCACCGCGCTGCCCTATCAGGTCAGCGGGGCCAAAGTGCTGGAACAGATTGCCGCCCAGATGCAGGCCAAGAAACTGCCCATGGTGGCGGACCTGCGCGATGAATCCACCCATGAAGCGCCGACGCGCCTGGTGATTGAACCGCGTTCAAATCGCGTGGACGTGGATGTTTTGATGGCTCACCTGTTTGCCACCACGGACCTGGAAAAGAGCGTACGGGTCAATATGAACGTGATCGGCCTGGACGGCCGCCCGCGGGTCATGCCACTGGCGGATATGCTCGCCGAATGGCTGCGCTTTCGGCGTGCCACCGTGCGCCGTAGGCTGGAACATCGTCTGGGTAAGGTGGAAGATCGCTTGCATATTCTGGAAGGCCTGCTGATCGCCTACCTTGATCTGGATGAAGTGATTCGCATCATTCGTGAAGAAGATGAACCAAAAGCGGCACTGATGGCGGCCTTTGGCCTTTCCGAACGCCAGTCAGAAGCCATTCTGGAGTTGCGCCTGCGCCACCTGGCCAAACTGGAAGAAATCAAAATCCGCGGTGAGCAGGAAGCGCTGGAGAAAGAGCGCAGACAGCTGCAGGGCCTGTTGGGCAGTGATGCCAAGTTGACCAACCTGATCGAAAAGGAGATTCGCGCGGCCGGCAAGGAGCACGCCGACGAGCGCCGCTCGCCGCTGGTGGAGCGCACTGAAGCCCGGGCGCTGTCTGAAGTGGAGTTGCTTGGGGCTGACCCCATTACCGTCGTGGTCTCGGAGAAGGGCTGGATTCGCGCCGCCAAAGGTCACGATATTGACCCGGAAGGTCTCTCTTATAAAGCAGGCGACCGCTTCCTCATGGCGGCCAGGGGCAAGACCAACCATCCTCTGGTAATGCTGGATGATACCGGGCGTGCCTATACATTGAGTGCCCACAACCTGCCCAGTGCCCGTGGCCAGGGCGAGCCGATCACCGGGCGGGCCAACGTCGCCGCTGGAGCACAGATGGCGGGTATATTGATGGCCGCACCCGAAAGCCGGTTTCTGCTCGCCAGTGACGGTGGCTACGGGTTTATTGCCCGCCTGGGTGAGCTGACCGGCAAGAACAAGGCGGGCAAAAGCGTGCTGACCATTCCCAAAGGCTGCAGCGTCATGCCGCCCGCGATGATACCCGAGGGCGAATCCCTGTGGGTAGCCACGGTGTCCAATGAGGGGCGCCTGCTGGTATTCCCGCTGGAGCAGCTGCCGGAGATGAACAAAGGTAAAGGCAACAAGATGTTGGACATCCCTGGTCCACGGGCTGCGCGACGGGAAGAATTCATGCTGGATATCACCGTGCTGGGCGAAAGTGGCGCCTTGGTGCTGCATGCGGGTAAACGTAAACTGACCCTCAAATCAGAGGATCTGTCCTACTATCGGGGTGAACGTGGCCGTCGGGGCAACAAGCTGCCACGCGGTTTCCAGAAAGTTGACCGGCTTGAGGCGGGGGAATAAATCATGAAACGCTGTTTGATTCGTGCGACGGGCAGGGCGCGACCCGACCAGCTTGCCGGGCTTGGCAGGGTATTGGCAAAAACCGGGGCGCGTCTTCTGGATATTAACCAGAGCGTAACCTTTGGCATGCTGTCGCTGGAGGCACTGGTGGCGCTGGAGCATGACAGCGCGCTGGAAGCCATGCTCAGCGAAGCCGGCGACAACCTGGGGCTGGATATCCAGGCGATCGCCGTCAGTGCAGATGACTATCACCGCTGGAGCCTGGAAGCCAGCCAGCCGCGCCTGATCCTGACCTTGTTAGCGCCACGCCTGCCGGCAGGCATTCTGGCGGAAGTGGGTGGCTTGACAGCCGAGTTTGGTCTGCATGTCGAACTGGTACACCGGCTTTCCGGGCGCGAACCGCTGGATGGCGAAGCACCTGGCAAGGGTGCCTGCGTTGAGTGCTGGTTAAGAGGCGATGACGTCAACCTGGCTGCGCTGCATGAAAAAGCATTGGCGCTCGGCGCCCAGCACGGCGTGGACATTGCCCTTCAGGAGGACAGCATCTGGCGGCGCCATCGCCGTCTGGTGTGCTTTGACATGGATTCCACCCTGATAAAGACCGAAGTGATTGATGAGCTTGCCCGTCGCCACGGGGTAGGCGATGAAGTGGCCGCCGTGACCGAGCAGGCAATGCGTGGGGAGCTGGATTTCAAACAGAGCTTTCGCGCGCGGATGAGCAAGCTTGAAGGATTGGATGAGGCCGTGCTGGCGGACATTGCTGACGAGCTGCCGCTGATGGACGGCGTAGAGCGCCTGATGGCCAACCTCAAACGGCTGGGCTACCGCACGGTAATCATCTCCGGTGGTTTTACCTACTTTGCCCGCCACCTGCAGGAGAAGCTTGGCTTCGATGAAATTCATGCCAACGAACTGGTGATCGAGAACGGCAAGGTTACCGGGGAGGTTCAGGAGCCGATTGTGGATGCTGAACGCAAGGCGGAACTGCTTGAGGCTATTGCCCTTCGTGAGGGCTTGACCCTTGACCAGGTCATTGCGGTTGGCGACGGCGCCAATGACCTGAAAATGCTGGCTAAGGCCGGCCTGGGGATTGCCTATCGTGCCAAGCCGCTGGTCCGCGCTCAGGCGCGTCAGGCGATTTCCACCCTGGGGCTGGATGCGGTGCTTTACCTGATTGGCTATCGCCATAGCGACCTGCTTGACTAGTCGCTAGAGTCACTTGAAGTCAGTACACAATGGGGCGCTGATGCGCCCCGTTAGCTTTATGGTGAAAGCCAGAGCCTGCAGATTAGCCGTGGCCCTTGTCCGGGTGAGGAACAGGGCGTTCGCCGACTTCTTCCGAGCGAAGCTCGACGGGTTTGCCTTCGGTCACATCAATCCGCCTGAGCTTTAGATGCAGCCCCGTCTTGGCCAGCAGGTGGGCGCTGACCGGTGCAGTAATAAACAGGAACAGCGTAATCAACACTTCCTGAATGTCTGGCACGCCTTCATAACTCCAGAAATACAGCATGGAGGCGATGAGCATGAACCCGATACCCAGGGTTGTGGCCTTGGTAGGGCCGTGCAGGCGCATATAGAAATCTTTCAGGTGCGCCATGCCCAGGGAGCCAATAAACAGAAACACACCGCCAGCCATCAATAACAGCGATGCCAACGCTTCAACAATCCAGGCCATGGGAACTCCTTTGGTCTATTCAATGATGTCGCCGCGCAGAATGTACTTGCACACGGCAACGGTACTGATGAAGCCCAGCATGGCAATCAAGAGGGCGGATTCAAAATAGGTCTTGCTGTTCAGCCACAGACCCAGCAACACAATCAGGGCGATGGAATTGATGTACATGGTGTCCAGCGCAAGCACCCGGTCAGGCAGATCCGGCCCTACCGCAAGGCGGTAAAGGTTGAGGATCAATGCCGCGCTGACCAGTGTCAGGGTGATGTAAAGGGCGAACATCAGCATTCGTAAATCTCCTTGAGCGGCTGTTCGTAGCGCTGGCGGATCTGTTCGATCAGGGCCTCCTCATCGTCTACATCCAGTGCATGGATCAGCAGCGACTTGCCATCCATGCGCAGGTTGGCAGACACCGTGCCCGGTGTCAGGCTGATCGTGCTGGCCAGCAGGGTAATGGTAAAGCGCTCCTCAAGCATCAAGGGATACTCGATGAAGTGGGGGCGTAGTTTGCGCCAAGGGTTGGAAATAAGATAAGCCACTTCAAAATTGGCGATAACGATGTCCTTAAGGACGCGCAAAGCAAAGCGCAGCAGTTTGAGAGGCTTGCCAATTCGCGGTTCGGCATCCCAGAAACGATAAGTGGCCAGTGGGATGGCCACGGCAAGGGCGCTACCCAATACAATCTGGCCAAATGCAACGCTGCGCACCAGCAGCAGCCAGACCAGCAGCAGCAGGATTGACAGAACCGGCGTGGGCAACCAGGAGCGTGGTTTGATCATGGGTTATCTCCTGCGTCAGGCATCAGCGTTTCAATCAACCCCAGCGGGTTGGCAAGCTGTTCGGCAGCGTCTGAGGTGTAATGGCTAATAGGGCCGGCAAAGATCACCAGCAAGGGCGCGGCACTGAGTAGCCATATGACCCCGAACCATTGCTCACGGGGAAGTTTCTTGCCCGTGGCAGTGCCGCGCTGGCTGCGCCAGAAAAGCGTGGAACCCGCACGGGAAAGGGCAATCAGTGAGCTCAGCCCGGCCAATAGCAACAGCGGCCATAGCCACAGCCGCTGCATGCCTTCCGCTGCGTTAAGCATCAGCGCCTTGCCAAGTGCGCCGGAAAGTGGTGGCAGGCCCGCCACCGCGATCGCACCGATAAAAAATGCCAGTGCCAGCCATTGGCCCTGAACCAGGGGGCGGCCTTTGACCAATCGGGTGCCGGGCTTGCCGCGCTGGGCACCAATCATGTCGGCCAACAGGAAAAGCCCACCGGTGACCAGAGTGCTGTGAATCAGGTAATACAGGAGGGCAGACACGGCTTCGGGCGTGCGCATGCCGATACCCGCCAGCAGGGTGCCCACCGAGACCAGTACCAGATAGGCGACCAGCAGGCGAAGATCCTTGGCAGCCAGTACGCTTACGCCGGCAATCGCCAGCGTGGCCAGCGCGAACCACCACACCCAGGGTTGTTCCAGAGCGGCCAGGTTACCCGCCTGGTCACCGAAAATCAGGCTATAGACCCGCAAAATGGCGTAAATACCCACCTTGGTCATGATCGCAAACAGGGCTGCCACCGGGGCTGGCGCGTTGGCATAGGCGCGCGGGAGCCAGAAATACAAGGGCAGGATGGCCGCTTTCAAGCCGAATACCACCAGCAGGATCAAGGCACCCGCCGTCACCAGGCCTTCCCGCTCGGGTGGCAGTTCCGTCAGGCGTTGAGCCATATCAGCCATATTCAGCGTGCCTGTGGCGCCGTATAGAACGCCAACGCCAATCAGAAACAACGATGAACCGGCCAGGTTAAGCACCACATAATGAACGCTGGCTTGAATGCGCGCCTTGCCGCCCCCGTGAAGCAGCAGCGCATAGGAGGCCAGCAGCAGGACTTCAAAAAACACAAAGAGGTTAAACAGATCGCCAGTCAGGAAAGCACCGTTGATGCCCATTAGCTGCCATTGAAAAAGGCCATGGAAATTACTGCCTTTTTCGTCATCGCCGGCACAGGCGTAGATGACGGCCCCGACCGCGAGTACCGAAGTCAGCAGTACCATCATTGCCGACAGGCGATCCAGTACCAGGGCAATTCCGAAGGGCGGCTGCCAGTCACCCAACGCATAATAGGTTATCTCACCGCTGGCGGCCTGGTGGACCAGGCCAATCGAGACAAGAAGCAACAAGGCAGTGGAAACAATGCTGACAATCCGCTTGTAGCGGACGATCCCCTGACGTTGATAGAGCAGCAGAATACCGGCAATCAAGGGAAGAATGACGGGTAACACAATCAGATGTTGAGTCATTCGCGGTCTTCCTTTTTACCGTCTACATGATCGTTACCCGCTTCACTGCGCGCGCGCATAGCCAGAATGACAACAAAGGCTGTCATGGCAAAGCCGATCACAATGGCTGTCAGCACCAGGGCTTGAGGCAAGGGGTCGGCAATCGCGCCCTGTTGCTGATTCACCAGGGCAGCGCCGTCAGTCGTCAAGCCACCCATGGAAAACAGGAACAGGTTCACCGCGTAGGATAATAGCGTCAGGCCGACGACCACCGGGAAGGTGCGTCCACGCAGGGTAAGATAGAGGCCGCAGGCAGTCAGCACCCCGGTTGTAATGGCATACAGCAGTTCCATTAACGAGTCTCCTTGTTGGGCGAAGAGGCTTCGGGCTCGGTTTCTGAGGGTTCAAGCGTTGGCCGGTGGGATGTGGTGACCTTACCCAGGTTGGCCAGAATCATCAGGGTGGCGCCGACAACGGCCAGGTAGACACCCAGATCAAACAGCATGGCCGACGCCAGTTCGAAAGTGCCCACCAGGGGCAGAGTGAAATAGGCAAAGGTCGATGTCAGGAAGGGATAACCAAACACCCAGCTGCCCAGGCCGGTAAGCGTTGCAATTGCAACGCCGGCGATGGCCACTGGCTGGAAAGGAAAGTCCAGACGCTCCTGAGCCCACTCCACACCGCGCGCCATGTACACCAGGATCAGGGCGACCGCCGTGACCAGTCCGGCAATAAAGCCTCCCCCCGGCAGGTTGTGGCCACGCAGGAAAATAAACGCAGACACCAGCAGTGCCAATGGTAGCAGGGCCATTGAAATGGATGTCAGGATGGCCGGGTAGCGGTCCGGCGACCAGACTCGGCCTTCACCATCACTATGTGGCAGGAACAGGCGCAGTCGGTTGAGTAGCTTGAAAATTGCGAGCCCGGCGAGTGCCAGTACGGTGATTTCACCGAGCGTATCAAAACCACGGAAATCGACCAGGATGACATTGACGACGTTGTAGCCCCCGCCGCCGGGTTTGCTGTTGGCCAGAAAGTAATCGGAAATCGACAACGTAGGCGTGGTTAAAACGGCATAGTTAAGGCTGGCGATCACCAGACCCAGGGCTGATGCCAGCAGGATATCGCGCACATTGCGCAGTGGGCTGGATTCGCGCGGCGTTTTCTGGGGCAGGAAGTACAGCGCCAGCATCAACAGGATCATGGTCACTACTTCCACTGAGAGCTGGGTCAAGGCCAGGTCCGGGGCAGAAAAGCGCGCAAAGGTCAGCGCTACGAACAGACCTACGACGGAGAGCATCAACAGTGAAATCAGGCGATAGCGGTGGGTCGCTGCGGTAGCGATGCCTCCAAATATCAACATGGCGGCCCCCAGCAGCACAATGGCATCAACCGGCTGGTTGCCCAATTCCCCGGTAAGTGAGTCCATCGGTGCCAGCCCGATCACGCCCATGACCAGCGCAGATAACAGTAAAAGCCCCATGTAGCGCTGCAGTGAATGACCTTCAACCTTGTTGATCAGCCAGTCTGCTTTCTGGTTCATATTGCCAATAACGCGTTCGAATACCTGTCTCGCATCCACGCTTGCAAACGGCTGGGTCAGCTGGCGCAGGTCAGGGTGGCGCCAGTACATCAGGGTGCCGAACGCCAGAGCGGCAAGACTCATCAGCAGTGGCAGGTTGAAGCCGTGCCAGATAGACAGATGAAATTCAAGAGGCTCGCCCAGTACAGCCTGAGCAGCAAGCGATAAGAGCCCGGACGCCATCAACCCGGGTAACAGGCCGACCACGACACAAAGACCAACCAGGATTTCAACCGGCAAGCGCATCAGGTGGGGTGGTTCATGGGGCGATTTGGGCGGTGCTTTCTGGGCGGGTTTGAAGAAGACGGCATGCACCAGTCGCAGCGAGTATGCCACCGAAAGAATGCCGCCCAGAGTAGCCAATGCAGGCAGCAGCCAGCTCAGCCCCCCCAGTACCGGCGTGGCAAGGGTCTCGGTAAAGAACATTTCCTTGGAAATAAAGCCGTTCAACAAGGGAATACCCGCCATGGCGGCAGCGGCCAGAGTGGTCAGCAGGGCCGTTACCGGCATGGCCTTTTTCAGGCCACCCAGCATCCTGAGCTCGCGAGTGCCGGTCTCATGGTCAATGATGCCCGCGCTCATGAACAGGGCTGCCTTGAAAATGGCGTGGTTGAGAATATGGAAAAGGGCAGCAAGTACTGCCATGGGGCTGCCGATGCCGAGCAGGACAGTGATAAGGCCCAGGTGGCTGACGGTAGAAAAGGCCAGAATACCTTTAAGGTCGGTTTTCAGCAGGGCAAACCAGGCGCCGTATAACAGCGTGATGGTCCCGATCAGCGAGACAGTCACCGACCAAAGTTCACTGCCGGCAATGGCGGGATGCAGGCGCGCCATCAGGAAGATACCGGCCTTGACCATAGTGGCCGAGTGCAGATAGGCAGACACCGGCGTAGGTGCCGCCATGGCATGGGGTAACCAGAACTGGAACGGGAACTGGGCCGACTTGGTGAAGGCACCGAGCAGCACCAGCACCAGCATCAAGGGGTAGCGTGGATCGGCCAGGATGACATCCTGACTTGCCAGAACCACATTCATATCGAAGCTGCCGACCATGTCGCCAAGCAGCAATAGCCCGGCCAGCAAGGCAAGCCCCCCGGCGCCGGTCACGGTCAGCGCCATACGCGCACCTTTGCGGGCATCGCTCTGGTGAGACCAGTAGCCAATCAGCAGGAAAGACGAAATACTGGTCAGTTCCCAGAACAACCAGAGCAGAATCAGGTTGTCTGACATGGCAATACCGACCATGGACGCCATGAATAGCATCAGATAGGCATAAAAACGGTCGAACGGCTCTTCAGGGCTGAGGTAAAAATGCGCATAAAGCAGAATCAACAGGCCAATGCCGAGAATCAGCAGATTGAACAGCAGCGTCAGGCCGTCCAGGCGCAGCGCCAGATCCAGCCCCAGTTCTGGCAGCCAACCGACTGAAAAACGCAACGTCTCACCATCAATGAGTGCCGGCACCTGAGAAAAGGTGAGCAACAGGGCAAGGGCAGGAGCAATGGCCGTGATCCGTGTGCTCAGAACACGATCCCGCTGGCCCAGCAATGCGGGCACCAAAACACCCAGCAAGGGCAGTAAAGCTATCCACAGCAGTATCATGGGGGGCATCCAGTGAAAATGTCTTGATGTGTTGAGGTCGTCCTGTCATGTGTCGCTTGCTCAAGCGATGCATCAACAGGCCCTAGGATACATCAGTCAGTTTCACAGCGTATCAATTGTACCGAGATTTTGAAGCGTTCCCTTAAACATGATGACTTCATGCAAATAAAGTGTGAAACAGGCACTAAAAATGATGGAGCAGGAACGAGGTACAACTGAACAATATGCAGGGCAATGTTTACCAGCGGCAGGCGCAGCCCAGCCGGATGGAAACACTGTTAACTGCTCAACGGCAGCCCGTCAGGCAAAAGGGTGTTGACAAAGCCGTCAAGGATTGATTTTCTAATAGCCATGAATAGTGCCATGACGAATCTCACATTGGATCTACGACTACTAAGCGCCCGTCTCTGAATGGTTAGAGGCGGGCAGTGCTGGTTGGCATTGTCGTTGGGTTCAATAACGAGGTGGTTATGGCGGTTTACATAAGGTATTGGTGTTTTTCACAGCCAGATAAAAGCGCAGATAGTCAATGCTGTGCCCGCCGTCGGTTCTGCCGAGTGTCTCATATTGCTGGACGTATTCTGAACGCCCCATGGCTCTTGCACGCCTTGGGGCGTTTTTCTTTGTTGGCGTTGGTCAAAAGCCATCCTCTGGACCTTTGTATGACTCACGCGCCTTAAATTTGCGTATCATTCTTGAACAGGTTACCTACAAACCGCCACGAACCAGGAGAACTGCCATGATGTTGTCTGATCCCGCTAAAAAATATAGCCCCTTTGTCGCCGTCGATATCCCCGACCGTCAGTGGCCCAATCAGCGTATTGAAAAGGCCCCCATCTGGGCGAGTGTTGACCTGCGTGATGGTAATCAGTCTCTGATCGACCCCATGGACCAGGAGCGCAAGCAACGTCTGTTCGATCTGTTGGTCAATGTCGGTTTCAAGCAGATAGAGGTAGGTTTTCCATCCGCATCACAGACAGACTTTGATTTTGTACGTGCATTGATCGAACAGGACAAAATCCCGGAGGATGTGTCCATTCAGGTGTTGACTCAGGCGCGTCCACACCTGATTGAACGCACCTTTGAGGCTCTAAAAGGCGCGAAGAACGCCATTGTTCACGTTTATAACGCCACTGACCCGATGTTCCGCCGGGTGGTGTTCAACGTCAACAAGGAAGAATGTATCCAGATTGCGGTAGATGCGACACGTCAGATTCGCGAGCAGATGAACGCCGCTCCGGAAACTCATTGGACATTTCAGTACTCGCCGGAACTGTTCACCACGACCGAGATGGATTTTGCCGTTGAAATCGTCGAGGCGGTGATGGATACCTACGCGCCGAGCGTTGATCACCGCATGATTGTCAATCTGCCGGCCACTGTCGAGGTTGCCACCCCCAATAACTATGCCGACCAGATTGAGTGGTTTTGCCGTAATGTGAAAAACCGCGACACTCTGATCGTCAGCGTACATCCTCATAACGACCGCGGCACCGGTGTCGCCGCCGCTGAATTGACCCTGATGGCAGGTGCCGACAGGGTAGAGGGCACCCTGTTCGGTAACGGTGAACGTACCGGTAACGTGGATATCGTGACGTTAGCAATGAACATGTATACCCAGGGCGTTCATCCTGAACTGGATTTCTCCAACATCACGCCGGTGATGCGTGAGGTTGAATACTGCAACCAGTTGCCGGTGCATCCACGCCACCCCTATGTGGGCGATCTGGTGTTCACCGCTTTCTCCGGCTCGCATCAGGATGCCATCAAGAAAGGCATGGCGGACCGCCGGGATAACCCCGAAGCACCTTGGGATGTGCCTTATCTGCCTATCGACCCGCTGGACGTCGGGCGCAGCTATGAAGCAGTCATTCGCGTCAATAGCCAGTCCGGTAAGGGCGGTATTTCCTACCTGCTCGAGCAGGAGCACGGTATTGAGCTGCCGCGCCGCTTGTCGATCGAGTTCAGCCAGGTGGTACAGGAAGTGGCTGATCGTACTGCCAAGGAAATCACGTCGCAGATGATTTACCAGGCGTTTGCCGATGAGTATCTGGAGCAGCAATCGCCTTTCTGCCTGATCAACCATCGTATGTCCTCCGAGCCGGACAGCCCGGCAGTGCACCTTGAAGCAGTGATTGCTGAAGGCGGCGAGCGCAAGACGTATTCGGCCGAGGGCAATGGTCCATTGGCGGCATTTATCAAGGCGCTGGCTGGGGCCGGGCATGATGTGGAGATTATTGACTATCACGAACACGCAAGGGGGCAGGGCTCTGATGCGGAAGCCATTGCCTATGTGGAAGTACGAATTGAAGGTAAAGCGGTCTTCGGAGTCGGTACGGACGAAAGCATTACCAGCGCTTCCATGAAAGGGGTGCTGAGCGCCATCAACCGGCACCACTCGACTCAGGCGCCGGCGGCTAACGTCACCGCTGACACCCTGGCGTAAGCTGGGGGTGTTGGTCACAAGCCCAGGCAGAGATGGCCTGGGCGTTGCGTTATACAAGAGACGGTATAACTACACCAGCGGCGTCTTGCTGGCTTCACCCGGTATTTCGCGAACTAGTCGAGGCATCAGAAAGCCAGGCAGTTCGTCACGCAGAGCGATGATCAGCTGCCGGGCTTCAGCGTCGGGGACATTAAAGTGTGCAGCACCTTGCACCGGGTCGAGTACATGCAGGTAGTAAGGCAGCACGCCGGCATCAAAAAGCCGTTCGGAAAGCGCTGCCAGCGCCTGCGTGCTGTCGTTGACGCCACGCAGCAATACGCTCTGGTTGAGCAGGGTGACGCCGGCGCCCTGTAATCGTTGACAAGCTTGGTGAACCGTCTGGTCGATCTCATTGGCATGATTGACATGCAAGACCATGACGGTTTGCAGCCGGGTGGCTTCTAGCCAGTCAAGCAGCGGCTGATCCACGCGATCCGGAATCACGATCGGCAGACGGGAATGAATCCGCAGCCGCTTGAGGTGGGGAATCTGTTCCAACTGTGTGACCAGCCAGGCCAGATGACGATCGTTGGCGGCCAGGGGGTCGCCGCCGGACAGAATTACTTCGCGGATGCTGGCGTCTGCCTGCAGGTAGTCAAAGGCTTCCTGCCACTGAGCTCGCGACGGCGAGTTATCGGCATAGGGGAAATGGCGCCGAAAGCAGTAACGGCAGTTGACCGCGCAGTTAGGGCTGGCAATCAATAGCGCCCGGCCAGCATATTTGTGAATGACTCCCCTGGCCGGGCGCTGATGCGCCTCATCCAGCGGATCATTGATATAGCCTGGCGTTTGCAGTGTTTCATCGCCCAATGGCAGTACCTGGCGCAGCAAGGGGTCATCCGGCTGATTGGGGCTCATGCGGCGCAGAAAGGCCTCTGGCACACAGGTTTCAAACAATGCATGGCCGGCACTGGCACCGACTTCCCAGGTATCCGGCAGTTCAAGGCGCCTGCACAGCTCGGCAGGATCACGTATGGCCTGGGACAGCTGACGTTGCCATGAAGGCAGTGGCTCGCTGGCACGATACGATGACGCATCCGCGCCAAAAATAAGGTTGTCCTGCAAAAAATCCCTCCTTCGGGTTATCATGCGCCACACTTGTTCAGGCGTTGCGTTTTACCCAGTATGTCAGGCTCTGGATATTGCGTGACACAAGACACGCTCAAAAACTGAAATTGAGAGACAGTATGGCTAATTATTCTACCAATGAATTTAAAGGCGGTTTGAAGGTAATGCTGGATGGCGACCCATGTGCCATCGTCGAAAACGAGTTTGTTAAGCCGGGCAAAGGCCAGGCGTTCAATCGTGTCAAGCTGCGTAACCTGATGACGGGTAGGGTCTGGGAGCGTACGTTCAAGTCAGGTGAATCCCTTGAAGGCGCCGATGTCATGGAACTGGAGATGGAATATCTCTACAACGATGGCGAAATGTGGCATTTCATGAAAACGGATGGCTCCTTTGAGCAATATGCTGTTGAGAAAAAAGCCCTGGGCGATACGGAAAAGTGGCTCAAGGAGCAGGTGCCGTACACAGTGACGCTTTGGAATGATAATGCGATTGCCGTATCTGCGCCCAACTTTATTGAGCTTGAGGTGGTAGAGACCGATCCTGGCCTGAAAGGTGATACCGCCCAGGGCGGCTCCAAACCGGCAACACTCTCTTCCGGCGCTGTCGTTCGTGTGCCGCTGTTTATCAATCAGGGTGAGGTGCTGAAAATTGACACCCGCTCAGGTGATTACGTCTCGCGTGCCTGAGACGTCGGCATGGAGGCCAACGGCCGAGCTGGAAACCCTGCGCGCCCGCGCTGCACTGCTGTCCGAGGTGCGTGCGTTTTTTGCCGAGCGTGGCGTGCTGGAGGTAGAGACACCGGTACTTGGCCAGGCTGGCAGCACCGATGTGTATCTGGCATCACTCTCTACGAGAGCACACACAGATAAAGGACGCCGCCGCCTGTGGCTACAGACGTCGCCCGAGTTTCATATGAAGCGCCTTCTGGCGGCGGGAAGTGGGCCGATATTCCAGCTGGCCCGAAGCTTTCGCAATGGCGAGGTAGGCGGTCGTCATAACATCGAGTTCTGCATGCTGGAATGGTATCGCCCTGGCTTTACCCTGAACCAGTTGATAGACGAAACGACAACCCTGGTCCGACAATTGACGGGCCAGGCGCTGCCGGTCAGGTGCTATCGCTATCGCGAACTGTTTTATCACTATCTGGCACTGGACCCTTTTGCCGAGCGTCTTTCTTCCCTGCGTGAGCTGGCTGAACACCACGCCGGTATGCCCCCCGCTACCATGGCGGAAGAGCCGCGTGAGGTATGCCTTGATATACTGATGAGCGCCCGGATTGAACCGCACCTGGGCGATCAGCAATTAACGGCTGTCGTAGAGTATCCCGCCAGCCAGGCCGCGCTTGCCAAGCGCCATCAGGATGCCCATGGGGATTGGGTGGCTTCACGCTTTGAGCTTTACCTGAACGGCGTCGAGCTTGCCAATGGCTATGACGAGTTGACCGATGCCGACGAGCAGCGGCAGCGTTTTGAGGCGGATAATGCCCAGCGCCTGGCGTTGGGGCTTGAGGAAGTCGATATTGACGAGCGACTACTTCAGGCAATGGCACATGGCCTGCCTGAAGGTGCCGGCGTTGCCTTGGGCATGGATCGGCTGGTTCAGCAGGTGCTGGGCAAGCCACGCCTGGAGGATGTGATCAGTTTTGCAACTCCGCGCTGCTAACCTTTGCCGCAGCAAGTGTCTGACCCATCCGGATCGTGCTGTTGGCTGTCCAGTCATTGAAGTCAAGCGGCCTGGCAAAGCACATCACTACCGTAGAGCCAAGCTTGAAACGTCCCATTTCAGCGCCTTTTTTGACGGTGATAGGCTGGTCGAAACGGGTGTGCTGGGGTGTGCCCGCAAGCGGTGTGATCTGTCCGGCCCACACGGTTTCAATGGCCGCGACTATCATGGCACCAACCAGGACGACTGCCATTGGCCCCTGTTCAGTATCAAACACACACACCAGCCGTTCATTGCGGGCAAACAGCCCGGGCACATGATTAGCGGTTGCCTGATTGACTGAAAAAAGCCTGCCAGGAACGTAGATCATTTCTCTTAAGGTGCCGGTTATCGGCATATGTACGCGGTGATAATCCCGCGGTGAAAGGTACACAGTGGCAAAGCTGCCACCCAGAAATGATTCAGCCAGGCCGGCATCGCCACCGAGCAGGGTCTGGGCAGAAAAAGTATGTCCTTTGGCCTGCACTAACTGGCCAGCACGAATCTGCCCGAACTGTGAAAGAGTGCCATCAGCCGGGCTGACAACGCCTGCGCCGATGGGACGGGCAGCGTCTTTCAAAGGGCGGGTGAAGAAATCGTTGAAGCTTGTATAGGTGCTGATATCCTCGCTCAACGCTTCGCGCATGTCGACGTTAAAACGCTGGATGAACGCCTTGATCAAGGCGTTCTTCAGGCGAGGAGAATCACACTCTGCCAGATAGCCAATCAAACGTGAAAGGGCATGATGCGGCAGTGGGTATTGGAGTAGCGCAAAGGCTCGCTGGGCAAAAGTCACGGTGTCTTCATTTCTCTATAGGGGTGTCATTACGGTTGCCCCATTCATTCCAGGAGCCTGCGTAACCGCGCATATTAAAGCCCAGCGCTTTGCCTACCAACCAGGTGAAGCTACTGCGGTGGTGGCTTTGGCAATGGGTGGCAATTTCCATTTCCGGGGTCAGGCCGATGGCCTCAAGTTCAGTGATCAGCTCGGCATAATCGCGAATACGCAGATCGCGCTGTCGATCCATGACGGTCAGCCAATCCATATTGACGGCGCCAGGGATATGTCCCAGGTGGCGGTTGTTGCCCACTTGGCCGTTGTATTCACCGGCTGAGCGAGCATCCCAGATGGCAAAGTCAGTATCACCCAGCTTTTCCTTGATATCCTCAGCGCTAATCAGGGTATCCGGCTTGAGTATCTCGGCGCGGTACTCACTGGGTGTCGGCGCGGCGGGCTCGGTGCTTTGCGGCATGCCTGCGCCTCGCCAGGCGTGAATACCACCGTTCAGGTAGGAGTAGCGGGTATGACCGATCAGTTCCAGGGTCCACAGCAGGCGTGCCGCCCAGCCACCGCCTTCGTCATCGTAGGCGACAACATGTGTGTCCCGGGTCAGCCCCAGAGCGCTGAACAGCCTTGAAAGAACATTCACGTCCGGCACGTCATTGGGTACCGGCCCCTCGCCGCGCATCAGGAAGCGAAAATCCAGGAAAACCGCGCCAGGGACATGGCCCTCACCATAGCTGTCCGGATTGATCGGCACATCAACAATCAGTAGCTGCGGGTCATCAAGGTGAGCATTCAGCTGCTCGGGCTCCACAATCAGCGGTAGCACATTGGCTTCAGACCCTGTCGAGGGGTGAGACACTTGGCTCATAATGGCCTCCTTTAACGGTCGGTATCCAGACTGGCGAGAATTCGGCGGTAGCTGGTAAAGCGCTGAGGATGAATCTTGCCTGCCTCAACGGCCTCAAGTAAAGCACAGCCGGGCTCGTTGATATGCCGACAATCGCGAAAACGGCAATGGCCCATAAACGCATGGAATTCGATAAAACCCTCGGTGACAGTTTTTTCATCCAGATGCGTCAGCCCAAACTCTCGAATCCCGGGGGAATCGATCAACTCGCCCTGCAGACGGTCTTGCGACGGCATGCGGTAAAGGCGCGCCGTGGTGGTCGTATGGGTGCCTTTGCGCGAATCTTCCGACAGGGCGCCAATGCGCAAAGTTTCATCCGGCAACAGCTGATCGATCAGCGAAGACTTGCCTACACCGCTCTGGCCGACAAATACTGAAGTGCATCCGGCCAGCTGCTGGCGCAGAGCGGTGAGGCCGGCGTCGGTGGCGGTGGTGGATTTGACGACCGGGTAACCTAGCTGTTGATAGCGGGCCAGCAGTAACCCCAGTTCGCCACCCTCTTCGGGTAGCAGGTCCACCTTGTTTAGCACCAGTACCGGCTTGATGCCCGTCGCTTCAGCAGCGACAAGATAGCGGTCGATCAGATTGGCATGGGGGGCAGGCTCCACCGCAAACACAATCAGCAACTGATCCACATTGGCCGCAACCGGTTTGAGCTGTCCACGGGCATCGGGGCGCTTGAGCACACTGCGGCGCTCACTGCGGGCAACGACGACGCCTGAACCGTCCTGACCTGCACGCCAGATCACATTATCACCGGTAACCAGGCCACCGAGATTGGCGCGCAAATGGCAGCGCACTGCCTTGAAGTCAGCATCCTGTACTTCCAGCGTGCGGCCAAAATGAGCCATGACACGGCCAGGCTGTTCTGCACCGTATTCGCCGGCTGCCAGTTTCTGGTCGTCGTTCGCCTGCTGTCTGTGAGAGCGCTTCTCGCGTTCAGCCTGAATTTTTTCAACGCGCCAGCGCTGTTGGCGACTTAATTTACGTTTACTCATGACCACCTGATTGTCGGTACCATTCACAGGTACAATGGTGGCTATTGTACGGATTTTCGTCAGGCGAGTGATGCACTATTTATAAAAATCACTTTTTACAACCTTTGAATATTCTTCACCCATGGAGCAAAGCATGAGCGAAAAAAGCGCGCCGCGTAAAGATCGGCTGGTCTGGATTGACCTGGAAATGACCGGCCTGAATCCGGAGAAGGAGCGCATTATCGAGGTGGCGACCCTGGTGACTGATGCTGACCTCAGGGTTGTCGCGGAAGGCCCGGTGCTGGCTGTCAAACAGCCAGATGCGCTGCTGGCAGCGATGGATGAATGGTGTACCAAGACCCATGGGGAATCGGGCCTCACGGCAAGAGTCAAGGCCAGTCAGACTGACACTCGCTTGGCCGAGCAAGAAACCCTGGCCTTCCTGCGTCAATACGTGGCGCCAGGTTCATCGCCCATGTGCGGCAACAGTATCCATCAGGATCGTCGTTTCCTGGAACGCGAGATGCCGGAGCTACTGGCGTTTTTTCATTACCGCAATCTGGATGTCTCGACGCTCAAGGAGCTGGCCAAGCGCTGGAACCCTGGCGCTCTTGCCGGTTTCAAGAAGCGCAATGTGCACCTGGCTATGGACGATATCAAGGAGTCCATTGATGAATTGGCGCACTACCGTAATACCTTTCTGCGCCTGCCTGAGGGAAATGATGAGGAAGAGTGAAGCCGGCGTCAGTCAGAGGCAATGACATTACGTCGTTTGCAGTGCTGTTCATTGAGCGCCCAGGCTACGTGTTCGCGCACCAGGGCACTGGGGTAACTGCGGCGTGCCCATAGCGCGGCTTCGATTGCCGCGCTCCAGGGAGCGTTGCCCAGCGCCACGGCAATATTGCGCAGCCAGCGCTGATAGCCTATGCGCCGAATCGCACTACCGGCTGTCTTGTCCAGAAATTCAGCTTCGCTCCAGGCAAACAAGGTGAGTAGCTCGGCTCGTTCGAGCTGGTGGCGAGGTTGGAAATCGGTTTCCTGCGTGGGCTGTGCAAAGCGTGTGAATGGGCAGAAAAGCTGGCAGTCATCGCAACCGTAGATGCGATTGCCAATGGAACGACGCAGGTGTTCAGGAATTGCCTCATGCAGTTCAATGGTCAGGTAGGAGATGCACAGGCGCGAATCGACGACCTTGTCCGCCACGATAGCGCCGGTCGGGCAGGCAGTCTGGCAGGCGTTACAGCTGCCACAATGTTCATTCTCGAACGGCGGGTCAACGGGAAGCGGCAGATCGGTATACAACTCGCCGAGAAAGAACAGTGAGCCGGCGCCAGGATTAAGCAGCATGGCGTTTTTGCCAAACCAGCCAAGTCCGGCTTTCTGGGCCAGAGCCCGCTCCATCACTGGGGCAGAGTCAACAAAGGCACGGTAGCCGATGGGCCCCACCGCCGCTTCGATTTTTTGAGCCAGTTGAGCCAGGCGTTTACGCATCAGTTTATGATAGTCGCGGCCCAGGGCGTAACGCGAAATGTAGGCATTTTCGGCGTCGTTGAGCTGCTCAATGCTCTGGGCATCCGCGGGCAAGTAATCCATTCGCGCGCAGATGACTCGTTGGGTGCCGGGCTCCAGCTCGTCAGGGCGTGTACGCCGGGTGCCGTGCTTGGCCATGAAGCCCATTTCTCCATGATAGCCCTGGGCCAGCCAGTCGTTCAGATGCTGTTCATGGGTATCCAGGTCGATATCGCTGATACCGATCTGCTGAAACCCCAGTGCTTGCCCCCAGCGTTTGATATCGGCGGCGAGGCGGGCAAGCTGCTCAGAGGATAATGCAGGGCGCGATTGTGCCGCTGTTTCAAGGTTTGCAGGTCTGGGTGTATTCTTCATGGTATGAACAGCGCAAGCATCAGGCGGTCAGAATGTACCTGCTATGCTAACCGATTAACCCGAGTGACAACATGCACGTTGAATATTGGCTAAAGGAGCGCCCGTGAGTCTCTTGAATACCGCTCGATTGAGACCGCTTTACCGCGCAGACCAGGTGCGCGAACTGGATCGTCGTACCATTGCCGGTGGTATTGATGGCTTTGCACTCATGCAACGGGCGGCTTCGAGTGCCTGGCATGGTTTTCGTGCCCGCTGGCCGCAGGTACGCAGCATCAGTGTGATGTGTGGGAAAGGCAACAATGGGGGTGATGGCCACGTGCTGGCTGCGCTGGCGGCTCAGTCCGGTCTGAAAGTGCAGCGTATTACCACCGCTGCGCTGGAGACGTTGGACGGTGATGCCGCCAAGGCCGCTGAACTGGCGACGGCAGCCGGTGTCGGCTGTGAACACTGGCAGCCTGGTAGCGTTTTTCACGGTGAAGTTATTGTTGATGCACTGCTTGGCACCGGCCTGCGTGGTCCGGTGGAGGGTGACTTTCGTCAGGTGATTGAGGCCATTAATCTGGCGCGCAAGCCGGTGTTGGCGATTGACATTCCTTCTGGTGTAGAAGCTGATACAGGCGCCGTGCTCGGATGTGCCACCCACTCGGACTGCACGGTGACGTTTATTGGTGACAAGATCGGCCTCCATACCGGTGATGCCCCTGCCTACACAGGCGATATTGATTTTCGCCCGCTGGGGGTTAAATCCCAGGCGTTTCCCGATATTCCTCCCGACGCCTGGCTGCTGGATGAGTGCCTTCTGGAAGAAGCTTTTTCACCGCGTCAGCGAATTGCCCACAAGGGGGATATGGGGCACCTTCTGGTGCTCGGGGGGGCTCCGGGGTTCGGTGGGGCTGCCCTGATCGCCTCTCAGACTGCGGCGCGCCTGGGGGCCGGCAAGGTAAGTCTTGCGACAGCACCCGAACATACGACTGCCAGCCTGGTAAGCTGTCCTGAAGTTATGGCGCACAATGTGCGCGGCGTGGCAGATCTGGGTGAGCTCACCCATCAGAGCAATGCCCTGGTGGTGGGGCCCGGTCTGGGGCAGGGGGCCTGGGGGCAGGCAATGCTTCAGTCGGCACTGGAAATGCCTTGCCCACTGGTGGTCGATGCCGATGGTCTGAACCTTCTGGCGCATTACTGGCCCGAAAAGCAGCGTGACGACTGGATATTGACACCTCATCCCGGGGAAGCTGCGCGTTTACTGGATATTACCACGGCAGCCGTTCAGGAAGATCGCCCGGCGGCTGTTCGAGCGTTGCAAGAGCGCTACGGTGGTAGTGTCATTTTAAAGGGCGCTGGCACGCTGGTGGCTGGGCCCAGTGGCCTGGTGATCTGCCCATACGGTAATCCGGGAATGGCCAGTGGTGGTATGGGTGACGCCCTGAGCGGGATTCTGGGGGCACTGCTGGCACAGGGCTATAATATTGAACAGAGTGCCTGGCTGGCGACGCTTGTGCATGCCCTGGCGGCTGACAGGGCGGCGGATGCGCAAGGTGAGCGTGGCTTGCTGGCCAGTGATCTGGCATTCTATGCACGTCAATTGATCAACCCTTGAGGTTCTGGGCGTATGCAACTGTCTTTGGTTGATGAGTTTCATCAAATCGCTTTTGGTGAAACATTGGGGGGAGTATTTGAAGGGCATGGCCGGGTCTATCTGGAAGGAGATCTCGGTGCCGGCAAAACAACGCTTACCCGCGGTATTCTGCGTGCCTATGGCTATCAGGGGGCGGTCAAAAGCCCGACCTATACTTTGATCGAGCCGTATGAGCTGGGTGATCAGCGAATCTACCACCTGGATCTGTATCGCCTGGGGGACCCGGAAGAGCTGGAATTTATCGGTGGGCGTGATGTGCTCGACGATGACGCCCTGTGTCTGGTGGAGTGGCCAAGTCGCGGTGACGGATGGCTGCCCCAGGCAGATCTCCATATTCACCTGACCCTGGAAGGCGCGGGGCGACGGGCAACCCTTGAAGGTCTCACACAGCGCGGTCAACGATGGTTAAAAAAGTTGCCGACAGACGGTTATTAAAAATTTATCAATTTATTCAGCAGGTCTTTCAGGCCTGGGTTGGTCGATGTTACGGCATTGTTCGGACATAACCATTGATCAGTCAATCCACGTAGTGAGTCGTTATGAATCAGCGGTGGTCGTACAAAAGGAGGGGGAGGTGCCAACCAGCCGGCGTCTGTCTGGTGTGGCTGCTGTTATCCATCACCGGCAAGGTGCTGGCGGCTGATGTTGAAAGCCTGCGCCTGTGGGCGGCACCTGATCATGCACGCCTGGTATTTGATCTTTCCGGTGCAGGCAACGCCACTCTGTTTGAACTGGAGTCGCCCAACCGCCTGGTGATTGATCTGGATGACAGTCAACTGGAAACGGATATCAGTACCCTCCCACTTGAAGGCAGTGCTATCTCGAGTATTCGTAGCGGTGTCCGTAACGGCAAGGACCTGCGCATCGTTCTGGATCTTGATCGGGAAGTATCGCCACGTCATTTCATGCTGCCACCCAATGATCAGTATGGTCATCGTTTTGTGGTGGACCTTGAATATCCTGGAGAGGCGCCGGTAGAAAATCCGATTGACCCAATAGAGGCGCTGGTTCGTGAGCAGGAAATTGAAGCTCAGCGCACCAGGGCTGAAGCGGCTGTCAGCGGAACGCCATCCACACCCTCCGACGAAATGGTCAATCGTGAAGCGCAGCCACATCCCCGCAGGGATATCATCATTGCCGTCGATCCCGGTCACGGTGGAGAAGACCCGGGTGCTATCGGGCCAAAGGGAACCCGGGAAAAGGATATAGTCCTGCAGATCAGCCAGCGCCTGGCGGCGCAAATTAACGCGGCACCCGGGTTCCGGGCAGTGATGATCCGTGACGGCGATTATTATATTGGTTTGCGCCAACGTACTCAGCTGGCACGCGACCAGAAAGCTGATTTTTTTGTATCCATCCATGCAGACGCCTTTACCAGCCCTCGCCCTAATGGCAGCTCCGTGTACGCGCTTTCTCAACGCGGGGCTACTTCTGAAACGGCTCAATGGTTGGCGGACAGTGAAAACCGGGCTGACCTGATCGGAGGCGTCGATGGTAGCCTGTCGTTAAGGGACAAGGATCATGTGTTACGCGGCGTACTGCTGGATCTGACGATGACAGCCACTCTGAACGATTCATTGTCGATCGGTGGTCAAGTACTTGACCAGTTGGGTAGAGTCAACCGTCTCCACAAGTCGCGGGTTGAGCAGGCCGGTTTCATGGTGCTCAAGTCGCCAGACATTCCTTCCCTGCTGATTGAGGCCGGGTTTATTTCCAACCCTGAGGAGGAACGCCGCCTGAAAACTGATCAGCATCAGGAGAATATTGCGACAGCGGTATTTAATGGCCTGCTCGCTCACTTTGAAAGTAACCCCCCACCCACCAGCCTCCTGGCCTGGCAGCGGGATAATCAGCGTCGCCCGGATGGCAACGAATACCGTATCGAAACGGGAGATACGCTTTCTGCCATTGCGGCTCGTCACGGGGTGCCGCTTTCCAGGTTAAAACAGGCCAATAACCTCAATGGCGATGTGATCCGCGTTGGGCAGGTACTGCGAATACCACGCTCCTGAGCTGCCCAGCCTGATCATACAGCTGAGTGCATTGCGCCTTTGCTAGCGTTTTTCGAAAAGTCTGATCAGGTGGACGATATGCTGGGAAGCCAGCCGGGTAAGGCTTTAAACACGAGGTGACTGTGTCAGATACTCACTTGGCGTCCGAAGCGTCAACGTCTTTCGCTCGCATCCAGGTACTGGATACGCGTCTTGCCAACCAGATTGCCGCTGGCGAAGTGGTCGAACGCCCAGCGTCAGTCACCAAGGAGTTGATCGAGAACGCCATTGATGCCGGTAGCCATCGTATTGAGGTGGATATTGAACAGGGGGGCGCTCGCCTGATCAAGGTGCGTGATGACGGTATTGGCATTGGCCAGCAGGATTTGCCATTGGCCTTGGCGCGACACGCCACCAGCAAGATTGGCAGTCTCGAGGATCTGGAGGGTGTAAGTTCTCTGGGTTTTCGTGGTGAGGCATTGGCGTCGATCAGTTCTGTTTCACGCCTTGAGTTGGTGTCGAACGCATCTGAAGACCCTACGGACGGTTGGCGCGTGGTGGCAGAGGGGCGCAGTATGGAAGCGCGGGTTTCACCGGCGCCTCATCCGCGGGGTACCAGCGTCAGCGTTCGTGACCTTTTCTTCAATACGCCGGCAAGACGCAAGTTTCTGCGTACGGAAAAAACCGAGTTTGGTCACGTGGAAGAGGCGTTCCGTCGTCAGGCGCTTTCACGCTATGACATTGGCTGGGTGCTTAGGCATAACCAGAAAGTGGTGCACCAGCTGCCCTCAACAGATTCTTCTGCATCTCGTGAGCGCCGGATTGCTTCTCTGTTGGGGCGTAATTTTATAGAACATGCCCGCTATATCGAACGTCAGGCCGGTTCAGTGCGCCTGTCCGGCTGGGTGGGCCTACCGACTCATTCTCGTTCCCAGGCGGATCAACAATACTTCTTTGTGAACGGCCGCGTCGTGCGCGATCGCCTGGTGGCTCATGCCGTGCGTCAGGCGTATCGGGATGTGCTCTACAACGGTCGTCATCCGGTTTTCGTGCTGTATCTGGATCTCGATCCAGACGTCGTGGATGTCAATGTTCACCCGACAAAGCATGAAGTGCGTTTTCGTGATGGCCGCATGGTGCATGATTTCCTGTATTCCAGTCTTCACCACTGCCTGGCGCATACGCAACCTCAAGAAGCGGATGAGTCTCAAGGCGTCGATCATCAGGACAGTGATAGGCATGCTGTTGGCAACCAACGCATGGAAGCAGGTGGCGGCCAGCCAGGGGCTGACTCCCAAGAGGGTGACGGAATTACCCAGGCAGCGCCGGAGGCCCGTTGGGAGCAGCAGGGTATGGCGCTGTCTTCGCATGGCCAACGTCACCCCGGCGCGGCGCGTGTGCGACGTTTCATGCAAGGCTACCAGGCACTGCATCCTGACCATGAGGCTGCCTTGTTGACGCCTCAAGGCAAGGCGTCGGAACATCCAACACCTGTCTCAGGGCAAGAGGTCAATGAACAACCCTTGGCCAATCTGATGCCTGTTGAAGACCCGACCGCCGCACCGCCTCTTGGCTATGCGCTGGGTCAGTTACATGGCGTCTATATCCTTGCCCAGAATCAGGAAGGGCTGGTGCTGGTGGATATGCATGCCGCCCATGAGCGGATTGTCTATGAGCGAATGAAAACCCAGTGGGGTCAAAACGGTATTGATACTCAGCCACTTCTGGTGCCCGTTTCACTGGCAGCCAGCCGAGGTGAAGTCGCTACGGTAGAAAGCGAGCACGAGGCGATTGCGCAACTGGGGATAGAAATAGATATTGCCGGGCCTGAAACCCTGTTGGTGCGTCAATTGCCTGCGTTACTGGCCAATGCTGACCCTGAGCCGTTGGTGCGTCGCCTGCTGGATGAACTGGCGCGTTTCGGGCGTTCACATCAGGTAGAGGCACGCATTCAGGCGTTGCTTTCCACAATGGCCTGTCATGGCAGTGTACGCGCCAACCGCAGGCTGACGCTGGATGAAATGAATGCCTTGCTGCGTGATATGGAAACTACTGAGCGAAGTGATCAATGTAATCACGGACGTCCGACCTGGACCCAGATGAATATGAAAGCCCTTGATAGACTGTTTTTGCGTGGGCAGTGATTTTTTTCGATCAATATCATCCAACAGGGTCAATGCATGATTGATGAACGCCCGCTGGCGCTTTTTCTGATGGGCCCGACAGCCGCAGGTAAAACCGAAGCGGCCATGGCGCTCCACGATCAATGTGGCTGTGAATTGATCAGCGTGGACTCTGCCATGGTATACCGCGGGCTGGATATTGGTAGCGCTAAACCCAGTCCTGAAGAGCTCAGGCGTGCGCCGCACCGCCTGATTGATATACGCGATCCTGCAGACACTTATTCGGCAGCGGATTTTCGCACGGACGCGCTGCAAGAGATGCGACAAATAAGCGCATCTGGCAAGGTGCCGCTGCTGGTGGGTGGCACCATGCTTTACTTTAAACATCTGCTGGAGGGCGTTGGAAACCTGCCATCGTCTTCACCCGAAGTGCGCGCTGAACTTGAGCAGGTATTGGCCAATGATGGCCTGGCAGCTTTACATGCCCGACTAATGCAGGTGGACCCGATCGCTGGGCAGCGCATACACCCCAATGACCCGCAGCGAACACTGCGGGCGCTTGAGGTGTATCTGCTAGCGGGGCGGCCAATGAGCGAGCTCTGGGATGAACAGATGGTGACACCTTTCCCCTGGCGAGTGGTCACCTTGGTGTTGGCACCTGAAGAGCGCAGTTTTTTGCACCAACGCATTGCCTTGCGTTTTCGACAAATGTTGGCAGAGGGCTTGATTGATGAGGTGAGTGCCCTCAGAAAGCGTAATGACCTTCATGCTGGTCTACCCGCCTTGAAAAGCGTCGGGTATCGTCAGGTTTGGGAGCACCTTGAGGGTCGCTACGACAGAAGGCGTCTTGAGGAGCAGGGTATCATCGCGACCCGCCAGCTAGCCAAACGTCAGTTGACCTGGTTGCGAAGTTGGAAAAACGCCTGCTGGTTTAACATTCAGAAGGCTGACACACTTGATAAGATGCTGAAACTCGTGCGTGAAAGCAGTGCTTAGCGTAAGATAGTTAATTCATGGCTGGTTTTTTTTAAGCGGTTTTTACGACGGCTTATTGAGAAAGCTTTTCGAAGGGTCATGCGACAGCAGGCCGTTCGGGTAACAAGATTGTGGTGTGTCCAGGTGACATGCCTTAAATAACCAACCCCAACGACAGTTTTAGGGAGAGTAACATGTCCAAAGGGCAGTCCCTTCAAGACCCATACTTGAACATCTTGCGCAAGGAGCGCATTCCGGTCTCCATCTTCTTGGTGAACGGCATTAAGCTGCAGGGCCAGATCGAATCCTTTGATCAGTTTGTGATCCTGTTGCGCAACACCGTCAGTCAGATGGTTTACAAGCACGCCATATCGACCGTCGTGCCTTCACGTAATGTACGTCTGCCAGTGCAGGATCCGGCAGCAGAATCAGAAGACTAGAGCCTTGAGTTCGGTCAGCCAACCTATGAGGTATTGATTGTTTTTTGAGCGCCCAGATGCCGGTGAAACGGCAGTTCTTGTTCA
Source organism: Halomonas sp. BLK-85 (assembly GCF_044792155.1). Lineage (NCBI taxonomy): Bacteria > Pseudomonadati > Pseudomonadota > Gammaproteobacteria > Oceanospirillales > Halomonadaceae > Halomonas > Halomonas sp. BLK-85. The sequence goes on along the minus strand of NZ_CP087731.1, from coordinate 1,966,232 downwards.
TGTTGATTTTCATGATGATCAGGCTCGCGAAGACGCCGGTGAGTTCCTGGAGCTTGTGCGTTCTGCTGGTGCCGAAGCGGCAACACTGCTGACTGCCAGTCGCAATCGGCCTGACTCGCGCACCTTTATCGGTACGGGCAAGCTCGATGAACTGCGGTCAATGCTTGCCGCTCATCGCGCTGAGCTGGTGATATTCAATCATGGATTAAGCCCCTCCCAGCAGCGTAATCTTGAACACGAACTCAAATGTCGTGTTCTTGATCGCACTGGACTTATTCTGGACATCTTTGCCCAGCGTGCTCGCACCCACGAGGGTAAGCTTCAGGTTGAACTTGCTCAGCTTGAATATATGTCGACTCGCCTGGTGCGTGGATGGACACACCTGGAACGCCAGAAAGGGGGTATCGGTCTACGTGGTCCAGGTGAAACCCAGCTGGAAACGGACCGTCGCCTGCTGCGTGGTCGTATCAAGTCGATTCATAAACGTCTTGATAAAGTACGCAGCCAGCGTGAACAGAATCGCCGTGCCCGTTCGCGAGCTGAGATCCATAGTATTTCGCTGGTAGGATATACAAACGCGGGCAAATCAACGCTTTTTAATGCGCTGACCGACGCTCACGTCTATGCAGCCGATCAACTTTTTGCCACGCTTGACCCCACACTAAGGCGTCTGGAAATTGACGATGTGGGGCCGGTGGTAATGGCGGATACAGTCGGGTTTATCCGTCATCTGCCGCACAAGCTGGTAGAAGCCTTCCAGGCCACCCTGCAGGAAGCTGCCGAAGCCTCATTACTGGTGCACGTAATTGACGCTGCGGATCCTGATCGTGACCTGAACGTGGAACAGGTCAACAGCGTTCTGAAAGAAATTGGCGCTGATGATGTTCCCATGCTCAAGGTAATGAACAAGATTGACCAACTGGATAGCGCCCCGAGGATCGAGCGCGATGGCAATGGAATGCCGGAAGTGGTATGGCTATCGGCTCAGACGCGTCAGGGTCTGGCATTATTGGAGCAGGCACTGAGTGAGCGCCTGGCAGTGGATGTCATCAGTTTCTCGTTAACTCTTGAGCCTGAGCAAGGACGACTGAGAGCCGGATTGCATGACCTGAACGCGGTGCAAGAAGAAGCGTTCGATGAACAGGGGCGATCCGTACTGAACGTCCGTCTGCCAAGGCGTGATTTCAATCAGCTGATGGCACAGACTGGCGAACATGCCGATGCCTATCTCCCCACTGCATTACAGACATCTGTAGAATGGTGAGTACAACTTTCTTTGTCATTTGTATTAGAATGGTATAAGTTTATTTGAGCCACATTTTACACTGAAATCTAAGCGTAAATTTTTAGCAATCGTTCTTGTAGCCGCATCAGCGAGTACTATTTAGTAGGACACCTTAGCGGAGAAAACGTATGGCCTGGAATGAGCCTGGTGGTGGAAACCAGCACGACCCTTGGAGCAGCGGTGGTCGCCGTGGTAGTAGTGGTGGCAACAAGGGGTCTGACAACGGTAATAATGGTGGGAATAACGGTGGTGGAAACAACCAGGGCCCGCCCGATCTGGATGAAGCACTGAAAAAGTTTCAGGATAAACTCAACGCCATGTTAGGGGGCGGCGGCAAGAAGAAAGGTGGCGGCGGACAGGGCGGCGGCAACAAGCCGCGCAATACGTTTGCTTTGCCGGGCTTGCTGCTTGTTGTCGCTCTGGCGATCTGGGCGGCTTCCGGGTTCTACCTGGTTGACCAGTCTGAACGCGGTGTTGTTCTGCGTTTTGGCAAATTTCAGGAAGTTGTCACTCCGGGTCTACAATGGAATCCACCGCTGATTGACGACGTGCGCATGGTCAACGTCACACGGGTTCGCTCGATAACTCAGACACAGTCCATGCTGACGCGTGACGAAAACATCGTTGAAGTGGAAATTTCGGCACAGTACCAGGTTTCCAATCCGAGCGACTTCGTTCTCAACCTGCGCGATCCCAACCTGTCGATCGAAAATGCTCTCGATTCGTCACTTCGCCACGTGGTGGGCGGAACCGACATGATTGATATTCTGACTTCGGGGCGTGAAATTCTGGGCAGCTCGGTCTCGAGCCGTTTGCAGTCCTATCTGGATTCGTACGGGGCGGGTATCCGTCTGCAGACGATCAATATCGAGTCCACATCGGCACCCGATCCGGTAATTGATGCGTTTGATGACGTTATTCGTGCTCGTGAAGACCGTCAGCGCACGATTAACCAGGGTATTGCTTATGCTAACGCGATTATTCCGGAAGCCCAGGGTCAGGCTCAGCGCCTGGTTGAACAGGGTCAGGGTTATCGTGAATCAGTGGTGTCAGAAGCCCAGGGTCAGGCTAACCGCTTCAACTCCCTGCTGAGTGAATACCGCAACTCTCCGGATATCATGCGTGAACGCATGTACCTGGATGCCATCGAAGAAGTCTTTGGCAGCACGCCCAAGGTGCTTCTGGATGTCAGCGAAAATGCTCCCCTGATGTATTTGCCCCTCGATGAGATGCGCGGTAACAACGCGTCCTCTTCAAGCAGTAATAACGGTGAAGAACTTGATCCGCGCGTGCTGGAACGCATGAGTAGCGGTCAGAGCAGTGGTTCATCGTCCAACTCGAGTAACAGCTCTATTCGCAGGGAGGGCCGCTAAATGATTAACAATCGATCCCTGCTAATCGTCGGCGGTTTAGCCGCCGTTGCCTGGTTAGCCAGTAACAGCCTTTATGTCGTTGATGAAACCCAGCGCGCCGTAAAACTTCGCTTTGGTGAAGTGGTTCAAGAAAATATCCAGCCGGGCCTGCATTTCAAGGTGCCGATCACCCAGACGATTCGCAAATTCGACACTCGTCTTCTCACGCTGGATACGGATACCAGCCGCTATCTTACGTTGGAGCAGAAAGCGGTCATTGTGGATTCCTACGTCAAGTGGCAAGTGGTCAACCCGACCCGCTACTACGAGGCAACGTCAGGGGATGAGTTAATGGCTACCCGTCTGATTCAGCCCCGCGTCGATGAAAGCCTGCGTAACGAGTTTGGCCGCCTGGACCTGCAGGAAATCATTGCCGAACGGCGTGATGATCTGATGACAGACCCCACGGAAGAGCTGGATAGCCTGATGCGCGACGAGCTGGGTGTTGCGATTCGTGACATTCGCATCAAGCGTATCGACTTGCCGGAAGATGTGTCGGCCGCGGTATTTGATCGTATGCGCTCTGAGCGTGAACGTGAAGCCCGGGAATGGCGCGCTCAGGGTCAGGAAGAAGCCGAACGGATCCGCGCCAATGCTGATCGTCGTCGCACGGTATTGATCGCTCAGGCCAATGAGCGTTCCGAAACGTTACGTGGTGAAGGTGACGCGGAAGCCGCCAGAGTGTTCTCCGAAGCCTATAGCCAGGATGCTGAGTTCTTCTCCTTCTGGCGTAGTCTGAATGCCTATCGCGAGAGCTTTGCGGACAGCGATAATCTGCTGGTGCTCGAGCCGGATAGTGACTTCTTCCAGTATCTGCGAAGTGCCATGCCTTCAACGGATGAAGAATGAAGCACTAACCTGGGTGTTTCGGGTGACCCTGCTGCCTTGGTGGGGTTCACCCATAATCGAAACGTGATAGACTTTCACTCCTGTAGACCTAGAAACCGGGCGGCGCCCGGTTTTTTTGTGGTCCATATCTTGTGGTCTTGACAGGGTGTTCTGAGTGATCGCCTTGTCAGGCCTTCACCGTCGTCTCGCAGGATTGTTGACATGACCATTGCTGACCGCTGGCTGTTGCCCGACGGCATGGATGAGGTGCTTCCGCCTCAGGCAAGCCGCATGGAAGAGCTGCGCCGTACCCTGTTGGATCTCTATTACTGCTGGGGGTACGATCTGGTAATGCCGCCGCCAGTTGAGTTTCTGGCCTCTTTGTTGACCGGTACAGGAACAGACCTTGATTTACAGACCTTCAAGCTGACGGACCAGTTGACTGGCCGTATGATGGGGGCCACAGCTGACGTAACGCCTCAGGTTGCACGCATGGATGCCCATTCAATGCGCCACCAAGGGCCAGTCAGGCTTTGTTATTGTACCAATGTGCTGCGTGCGCAGGCCGATCAGAACCAGGGCGGGCGCAGCCCTGTTCAGGTGGGCGTCGAACTGTTTGGGCATGCAGGCCTTGAAGCGGATGGCGAAATCATCCATCTGGCGATTTCCAGCCTGACGGCCGCGGGTGCTGACGAGATTCATCTGGCGCTTGGCCATATCGGCATCTACCGCAGCCTGGTAGAGGAAGCCGGGCTCGATGATGATCAGGAAGCGGCCATCTTTGATGCATTGGCGTTGAAATCACCCGGCATGCTGGCCGAGCATGTAGACGCCAACGTCAATGATCCGGCACTGGCAGGCATGCTCAAGGCGCTGGTTGACCTTCATGGTGATATTTCGATTCTGGATCAGGCACGTCAACTGTTTGCTGGAGCACCGCCGAGTGTGAAAGCGGCTCTGGACGAACTGAAAGCGCTGTATGAAGGCATTCGCGCTCGCTACGATGTTGCCCTTTATCTGGATCTGGCGGAACTGCGTGGCTACCAGTATCACACGGGTATGATGTTTGCTGCCTATGCGCCCGGCTACGGCCAGCCGCTGGCCAAGGGAGGCCGTTATGATGACACCGGTCGAGCCTTTGGGCGGGCACGGCCAGCGACAGGGTTCTCCATGGATCTAAAGCAGCTGGCGTCTCTGGCACCCGCTGCTGCAGCGAAAGGGGCTATCTGGGCGCCGGCGCAGGAAGATGAGGCGCTGCATCAGGCAATTGCAGTGCTGCGAGAGCGTGGCGAAAGAGTTATTCAGGCGCTGCCTGGGCAGGACACCGGGCCGGCGGCGCATTCATGTGACCGCCATCTTGAGTTAATTGATGGTCGTTGGCAGCCAACGACGCTGGCAGATGAGACGAGAGCATAATGGGTAAGAATGTCGTAGTACTAGGCACCCAGTGGGGTGATGAAGGTAAGGGCAAGATCGTCGACCTTTTGACTGAGTCGGCGTCGGCAGTGGTGCGCTTTCAGGGCGGGCACAACGCGGGCCATACTCTGGTGATTGATGGTGAAAAGACAGTGCTACACCTGATCCCCTCTGGCATCCTGCGTCAGGATAAAACCTGCGTGATCGGCAACGGTGTCGTGCTTTCACCGGAAGCGCTCCTCAAAGAAATCCTGGAACTTGAGGCCAAGGGTGTCCCGGTGCGTAAGCGCCTGCGACTTTCTCCGGCCTGCCCGCTTATTCTGCCTTACCATGTACGTCTGGATCAGGCGCGTGAAAAAGCGCGTGGTATTGCCAAGATTGGCACCACGGGACGCGGTATCGGGCCAGCCTATGAAGACAAGGTGGCACGGCGCGGCTTGCGCCTGGGCGATATGCTGCACCGTGAGCGTTTTGCCTCCAAGCTGGGTGAAGTGCTTGATTATCACAACTTTGTACTGACCCGCTATCACGGTGAAGAAGCCGTCGATTTTCAGGAAGTGCTTGATGAGGCCATGCGTATGGCCGAAGAGCTGCTTCCCATGATCAGCGATACTGTCGGACTGGTGCATGCACTGCGCCGTCAGGGCGACAATATTCTGTTTGAGGGTGCGCAAGGTTCGCTGCTGGATATTGATCATGGCACCTATCCCTTCGTCACCAGTTCGAACACGACGGCTGGCGGCACTGCGACTGGTTCCGGTGTGGGCCCACTCTACCTGGATTATGTCCTGGGCATTACCAAGGCTTACACGACTCGCGTGGGTTCCGGGCCATTCCCGACCGAACTGTTTGATGACCACGGTCGTCATCTGGCTGAAAGAGGCCATGAATTCGGTGCGACGACGGGTCGCCCACGTCGCTGCGGCTGGTTTGATGCGGTGGCTCTGCGCCATGCGGTGCAGATCAACTCGGTGTCGGGCATCTGCCTGACCAAGCTGGATGTGCTCGACGGTCTTGAGAACATCCGTGTGTGTGTTGGCTATCGCAGCAAGGATGGCGATGTTCTGGATACGCCGGTCGACTCAGAAGGCTATGAAGCGGTTGAGCCGCTATATGAAGATTTGCCAGGCTGGAAAGAATCAACGCTGGGCGTGAAGCAGGTAGAAGACTTGCCTGCCAATGCGCGTTCCTACATCAGCTTTCTTGAGGAGCAGGTGGGTACCAGTATTGATATCATCTCGACCGGACCTGACCGTATCGAAACCATCGTATTGCGCAACCCGTTTGATGGTTAGAGGCGAGCGAGCACTCAAAAAAAGGCGCCGTCAGGCGCCTTTTTTGGTTTACATCCCTGGCCGCGGAATAATCAGTAATCAATACCGCGGCGAGCCTGGATACCGTTATTGAAAGCGTGACGGACTTCCTGCATTTCGGTCACCGTATCGGCCATGTCAATCAGTTCGCGATGGGCGTTACGGCCGGTGATCACGACGGTCTGTTCGTGGGGACGGTTTTCCAGCGCCTTCTTTACCGTATCAATGTCCAGATAGCCGAATTTCAGCATGTAGGTGATTTCATCGAGTACCACCAGATAGACGTCCGGATCCGCCAGCATTTTTGCGGCTGATTGCCAGACTTCCGCGCAGGCGCGGGTATCTTCTTCGCGGTTTTGAGTATCCCAGGTGAAACCGGTTGCCATGATGGCGACTTCCAGATTGCTGTCGTCTTCCAGGCGGTTGCGTTCCCCGCACTCCCACAGCCCTTTAATGAACTGAACGACGCCCACGCGATACCCGTAGCCCAGCGCACGTGTCACTGTGCCCCAGGCGGCGGTGGTTTTGCCTTTGCCATTGCCGGTATTGATCAGCAAGAGCCCGCGCTGCTCGGTCGCATTGGCGACTTTCTCGTCAACATGGGCTTTAAGTTTTTCCATCGACGCCTTGTGACGTGAATCGCGATCGGTCATGAAATGCCTCTTTGCCAAGTGGTGGCGGTTTTAGCCTGCCTTTGAGAATGGGTCGTCAAGGTTGGGTAGGGTTAGTATGCCTGATTGATAGTGGACAAGGGAATCAGTCGTAACAATATGTGTATAAGTTTCCTGGTAAAAAAGGGTCCTGTTGTAAAAGGTGTGTGATTTTTCGACACGCATCGGCCAGCCAAAATGGCCTTAGCATTGGCCGTGGGCAGGGTTGCTGCTCTAGAATAGAACTCTGTCTTGAATCAGGAATACGTCATGCCTTCATTTGATATTGTCTCTGAGTTTGATCAGCACGAAGCCACCAATGCGGTGGATCAGGCTAACCGCGAAGTCCAAACACGCTTTGATTTCAAAGGCGTGGATGCCAGCTACACACTGGAAGGGGAAAATGTAACGCTGGAAGCGGAGGTTGATTTCCAGCTTAAGCAGATGCTTGATGTGTTACGTAATCGGCTGATTGCCCGCGGCATTGATGCGCGTTGCATGGAGCCTGAAGACCCTGAGCTTTCAGGTGTCAAGGCGCGCCAGACGGTCAAGCTCAAACAAGGGCTGGAAGCTGCCGATGCCAAGGACATCGTCAAGCGTATCAAGGCCACCAAAGCCAAGGTACAGGCGCAGATTCAGGGCGAGAAGGTAAGGGTGACGGGTAAAAAGCGCGATGATCTGCAAGGCATCATGGCACTTTTACGAAGCGAGGAAGGACCTGACCTGCCCTTACAGTTCGATAATTTCCGCGATTAATGCCAGCGCCACGGATAGCAAAGGCGCTTGCCTTTCCTCCATTATTTCAACTGCTTTCATAGCACCAGGAGTCATGCATCATGTCTGAGCCCCAGCCGGTTTACCTTAACGACTATCAGCCACCTGCCTACCGGGTGACGCATGCCGAGCTGACCTTTGATCTTGACCCTTCCCATACTCGCGTTCGAGCGCGCCTGTCGATAGAGCGCAATCCGGAGGTGGCCAGTGCAACCCCCCTGGTGCTTGAAGGTGAAAAGCTGACGCTTGAAGCCCTTGCTATAGACGGTCAGCCGTTAGGTGAGCATGAATACCGCATGGATGACCATGAGCTGGTGATCAATACGGTGCCAGCCGCTTTTGTGCTTGAAAGTGAAGTGAGGATTGCGCCTGAGCAAAATACCGCGCTTGAGGGGCTATATCAATCAAACGGCATATACTGTACCCAGTGTGAAGCGCAAGGGTTTCGGCGGATTACCTTTTACCCTGACCGCCCCGATGTGATGGCGACCTTCCGGGTGACAGTGATCGGTGATCAAGGCCAGGAACCCGTACTGCTGGCCAATGGCAACCGGGTGAATGAGGGTGCGCTTGAAAGTGGTCGCCATTTTGTCACCTGGGAAGATCCTCATCCTAAACCCTGCTATCTGTTTGCTCTGGTGGCGGGAGACTTGCGCAAGGTTGAAGATCACTTCACCACCATGAGTGGCCGCGAGGTGACCCTGCAGCTATGGGTGGAAGAAGAAAACCTCAGTAAGACTGACCACGCCATGGCCGCGCTCAAGCGAGCCATGGCCTGGGATGAAACGACCTATGGCCGCGAATATGATCTGGATCTGTTCATGATCGTGGCGGTCAACGACTTCAATATGGGGGCGATGGAAAACAAGGGTTTGAATATTTTCAACTCGGCTGCAGTGCTGACCCACCCGGATACCGCCACGGATGCGGCATTCCAGCAGGTAGAAGGCATTGTGGCTCATGAATATTTCCATAACTGGTCAGGTAACCGGGTCACCTGCCGCGACTGGTTTCAGTTGTCTCTCAAGGAAGGTTTTACGGTTTTCCGTGACCAATGCTTTTCGGCGGATACCAATTCAGCGCCGGTCAAGCGTATCCAGGATGTGTCCTTTTACCGTACCGCTCAGTTTGCTGAGGATGCAGGGCCGAGTGCTCATCCAGTCAGGCCCGACCACTATATCGAGATTACCAACTTCTACACCCTGACCATTTATGAAAAAGGCGCCGAAATTGTTCGTATGCTGTGTAATCTGGTTGGTTGGGATACCTTCCGTCAGGGCAGTGATCTTTATTTTGAACGTTTTGATGGCCAGGCGGTGACCATCGAGGATTTCGTTGACTGCATGGCGGAGGTCTCACATCTGGATCTTGGCCAGTTCATGCGGTGGTATGATCAGGCGGGTACGCCGGAAATCGACGCCCACGGTGAATATGATTATGCGCATGCCGAGTATCGCCTGACCCTGCGTCAGAGAACGCCGGCAACGCCTAGCCAGGCGGACAAACAGCCCTTGCATATACCCATCAGGATGGGGCTGGTTGGCACCAAGTCCGGTCAGGATCTGACCCTGACGTTGAACGGTGAAAAACACGGCAAGGATAGGGTGATTCATTTACAGGAAACTGAACAGACCTTTGTGTTTACGGATGTGGCTGAGGCTCCCGTGCCATCTCTGTTGCGCAACTTTTCTGCGCCAGTGAAGCTGCAGTTCCCTTATTCACGCGAAGAACTGGCGTTTCTGCTGACTCATGACAGTGATGGATTCAACCGTTGGGATGCCGGGCAGCGGCTTGCCATGTTGGCGCTGGATGACCTGATTGCCGCTCATCGCAACGGTGTTGAAAAGGTTATGGATAACCGGGTCACTGACGCCTATCGGCTATTGCTGACGACTCACACCGACGACAAGGCGGTTCTGGCCGAGATGCTGGCGCTTCCTTCCGAAGCCTATATTGCTGAACAGCAGCCGCTGGTGGATGTGGAGGCGATTCATGCAGCGCGTGAGTTTGTCAGGCAGTCATTGGCCCTGGCGTTGCGTGACGAACTGTTGGCGGTCTATCAGGCCAACATTGGTGCAGAGCCCTATGCACCGACACCGCAGCAGATTGGCCAACGTAGCCTCAAAAATGTAGCGCTTGCCTATCTGATGGCAATTGAGGATGCCGAAGCGATCGCACTTTGCCAGCAGCAGTTTCAGGCGGCCCACAATATGACCGATGTGCGCCATGCCCTGATGTTGCTGGTACACAGTTCCCGCGACGATCTGGCAACCCCGGCATTGAAGGCGTTCGGTGAAAAATGGGCGCATGATCCCCTGGTGATGGATCAGTGGTTCAGCGTCCAGGTCACAAGACCCCAGCAAGATGCGCTGGAGCGGGTCAAATATCTGATGCAGCACTCCGCCTTCTCGCTAAAAAATCCCAATCGGGTCCGTGCCCTGCTTGGCGCCTTTACCCAGAACCGGGTCAATTTTCACCGTATCGACGGTGAAGGCTACCGCCTGTTGGCCGATGTGGTAATTGAGCTGAATCGTCTTAACCCTGAAATTGCCGCGCGCCTGGTGACACCTCTGACGCGCTGGCAGCGTTTTGATGAGACGCGTCAGGCCTTGATGAAAGAGGCCTTGTCACGCATTCAGCAAGAGCCGCTATCGGCCAATGTCTATGAGGTAATTGAGAAGGCCCTGGCCTAGAGGGATCAGGACGCCAACCCCATCAGGATAAAGGAACCTTAAATTGAGTCAGCGTCCTCTCCGGTACCTTTTGGTTGTCAACGGAAAGGTATCTGGTGAACCAGCCTTGCGCAACGCTGTAATTCAGCAGCGCAAGGCAGGAATGGATCTTACCGTGCGGGTCACCTGGGAAGAGGGTGACGCAACCGTGTTTACCCATCAGGCGGGACAGGAAGGTTTTACCCATGTGATTGCCGGAGGCGGTGACGGCACGGTCAATGAGGTGGTCAACGGAATAATGCGCCTGCCCAGAGAGCAGCGCCCGATCATGGGGGTTGTGCCTTTGGGAAGCGCTAACGATTTTGCCCGGTCGATAGGCTTGCCATTGGCACCGCAACAAGCGCTGGAGGCAGTCTGTGAGCTGGAACCGCAGGCAATTGATGCGGTCCTTATCAATGCCACCCAGTCAAAGTCATCTTTTGATACCGCTATTAATGGCATTCAGGATTCTCCAGATCACTTCCATGTGAGCCAGTACTATATCAACATGCTGACAGGTGGCTTTGGCGCTGAAGTCACTTCTTCCACACCTAAACGTCTGAAGCGCCTGTTGGGCGGTGGGGCCTACTCCATCATGGGGGCTGCCAAGGCTTGGCGACATCGCAGCTATCAGGGCAGGCTTAATTGGGGAGATGGGGAAATTGACGTTTCCTTGCTGCTGCTTGCACTGGGCAATGGGCGTCAGTCAGGGGGTGGCCAGATGTTGGCCCCCAGGGCAAGGTTGAACGATGGTTACCTGGATGTCCTGATGGTGCATGATTTTAGTAGTCTTGCCAGACTACCCCGATTAATGGAGGAGTTGAAGTCGTTTCCCGCAGACGGCGAGTTTCTGAGCTACTTTGCAACCCGCAGAATCACGGTGACAAGTCAGCCCATGGAAGCTTGCTGGCCACTGACACTGGATGGCGAGACGCGTCATTTTGAGGCTTTTACAGCAGAAGTGGAGCCATTGGCACTGTCGGTCGCCATGCGCGCCGACTCTGTCCTGCTGGCGCCTTAAAGGAATACCCGATGATTAATTTATTGATATGGAGAATATACAGATGGCACACCGTTTTTGGCTTCCCACCCTGATAGCTGTTTCACTTCTGTTAAGCGCCTGTGGCGACAGTTCAGAACCTGAAAGTACGGCTTCAGACGAAAGCGCCGGCACAACTGAACAGGTAGACCAGCAGGAGGACAATACCGGGCAGGACACTGCCAGTGACAATGAAGATCTGTCTGCAGAGCAGGCTGAAGATACCTCTGGTGAAGAAGCATCACTGGATCAACAGGCTGAAGACGTATCCGAAGAGCCGATTGAGTCAGGTGGTGAAGAGGTTGCCGCCGATGAGGAAACACTGACAACGGAACCAGACACCGTGCTGGATGAAGACTCAGCCTTGCCCGGTGAAGTGACGACCTCGGACGTTGATGACGTGATCAATGCCACGGAACAGCGTTTCGATGAAGCCCAGGAAGCACTCGATCAGCAATATGAGGAAGCGCGTTCGCAGTCCAGCGATACGCTGCAAGACGCTGAAGATCAGCTTGATGAGGCGGATAGCGAATTTGAATCGGATATAGATTCTTTGGCTGATGAAGCTGACGAGAAGGTTGAGTCTATCGCTGATGAAGTGGAAGCTGACCTTAAGGCTACTCCAGATGGGGAGTCTTCAGACGACATGCTGGAGAGCCTTGAGCAGGGAGAAGGCCAGGTGGCTGAGAATGTCCAGGAATTTATTGACGATACTGAGCGGCGCTTTGAAGAAGCTCAGGAGGAACTTGACAATCAGTTCGACGAACTCAGAGAGCAGCAGGGAAGTGACATGCCGGAATCAGCTGAAGCCGCCGAGAGCAGCATGAATGAGGACAATACTGATCAGGAGGCGGACGAAGAGTGATTGGTTGGTAGTGGCTTCCAGTGATAAGGCCCACAGTCATGACTGTGGGCCTTTTTTAATAACCGTTCTGATAATGCAGTCAGTGACGGTTCAATAAACGCATGCAGTCAAGCAGGACGAATATTGGAGGCCTGAAGGCCCTTCTTGCCTTGTGTGACGTCAAAAGAAACCTTTTGGCCGTCTTGAAGGGATTTGAAGCCTTCAGCCTGAATTTCAGAGAAGTGGGCAAAAAGATCATCACCGCCGTCATCAGGAGAGATGAAGCCGAAACCTTTTGTATCGTTAAACCACTTGACAGTACCAGTTGCCATTATCAATTTCCTTACAAGCTTTATGTTATTGCAAGCAGGCATCTCCTGCTTACACAGATAATGTAGATGTTCTGCTCATGCGCGTCCAGCGAAATAAAAATGATCTTTCTGAACGCTCCTTGACGTCATTAAATACGTTATCTTGAGCCTGTATTATTGATAGTCTCGATTCTCGATTTACCATCACGTATTTCTTCTGCAAGAGTGAGATCAATGACAGACTGGGGATTTATCGATAGTCAGCTCTGGGCGTTCCTGATAGCAGTTACCTTGCTGTCAATCAGCCCGGGCGTGGATACCTTGCTGGTAATTCGCAACACCGCTCGCGGTGGCGTCAAGGACGGGGTTGTTACCAGTCTGGCCATCTGTAGCGGCCTGTTTGTTCACGCCACGATTTCAGCGCTGGGGATCTCGCTCATTCTGCTTCAGTCGGCCTGGGCCTTTCATGCGCTTAAAATGCTGGGCGCGGCATATCTGGTATGGCTGGGCGTAGCCAGTCTTAAAGCCGCATGGCGCGGTCAGGGCTTGCGGGTAAAGGGCGTGTTGCATGGCGCCAAGCCTGTAGGGCGCTGGCAACCCGCCAAGGAAGGCCTGTTATCCAATGTGCTCAACCCCAAGACGATAGTGTTTTATATGGCCTTTCTGCCCCAGTTTATTGCCCCCGGCGATCCTGCCCTAGTCAAGTCCTTATGGTTGGCGGGCATCCACTTCGTGATTGCCAATGCCTGGCAGATCAGTGTTGCTCTGATGATAGGGGGCGCCAGCCAATGGCTGGCCAGCGCCCGTTTTGCCCAAGTGCTGAATGGGCTGACAGGCAGTGTCCTGGTGGCCTTTGGCCTCAAGCTGGCCCTGGAGCAAAGGCCTGGCTGACAGCCCAATGAGGATTATGGGCGATTCAGCAGGCTGGCATCATAGCGTACGCTTTGCTCTTGCGGGTTAAGCAGGGAGATTCCCTGAGTGCTGCCATCCTGGTTGAGCGCCGCGTAAATCGCCCGATAGGTCAACACGGCCTGCACATATTGGCGGGTTTCACGGAACGGAATCCGTTCAACAAACAAGTCGAATTCATTGATACCTTCTTCTCTCAGCCAGCGGTCAACCCGCCTTGGGCCGGCATTGTAGGCGGCAGCGGCAGCCAATCGATTGCCCCGGTAACGCTCAAGCTTATCGCGGATATAGGTGCTCCCCAGGCGGATGTTCAGCTCAGGGTCAAGCACACCGTAGGGGCCAGGGTCGGCTATGCCCAGTTCTCGGCTAAGTTGAGTGGCGGTACCAGGCATCAATTGCATCAAACCACGCGCGCCGGCGGGGGAAAGTGCTGCCGGATTATAGGCACTTTCGCGCCGGGCAATGGCCATCAGCAGGTAGGGGTCCACGTCTGTCATCCGCCCCCAGTGCATGAACTGCTCGCGGTAAGCTTCGGGAAAACGCCAGGCAAGGGCATCCCAGAGTTGCGCGGCTATGGTGGTCTGCACCAGAAGGGCATCCCAACCGCGTGAATCGGCATACTCTGCCATTGCCCTGGCCGTCTGCTCTGGCGCATGACGGGCGGCATTGAGCCACTCACTGCTTGCCAGCCCCTCTTCGCCGATACGCATCAGAGCTTCGGTACGCTGAACGGCGGGCATGTTGGCGATACGCTGGCGGTCGTCCGGGTTGGCGGTATAGGTCTCGATATTCAGGGGGAGCGGTTGATTGATGCGCTCAGCGGCTGCGAAGCCAAAAAAGTCGCGTTGGCCGGCGGCCTGAAAGAAGTGCGCCTCGGCGGCTTGCTGGTTGCCTTGCTGCTCGGTGGCACGCCCGAGCCAATACTGCCAGCGGCTGTCGTTTCGCTGGCCATCGCTCATGCTGGCGATCCACTGCTGCACGGCCGCCCAGTCGTTGGCTTGTAAAGCCCGGCGTACGCGGAGTTCCAGCACTCTTTCGCTCTCGAGCGTTGGTAGGGTGCGGTCGACCCAGGCGTATGAACCGGGGATTTCCCTGAGCAACGCATAGAAAGCCAGTTCCTCTTCAATTGTCTGCTGGGTCTTGGGCGGTAGCGATAGCCGATCGGCAAGTGATGACCAGACGGCCAGGGCACCCTGAGTGTCCTCTTGGGTCAGGCGCTGCATGGCTGCTTGGTAAAACGTTGGGGTTGCCGCACACTCAGGGCCAAGGCAACTTGGCGCATCATACAGGGAGCCAGCCCCCGTGGTTGATTCGACGCGCTGGATGGCAGCCTGCCAGCGGTTATCGAGCAGACTCCCAAGGTAGTTCACCAGGGCGCGTTCGCCGGCTTCCCATGCCAGCATCTTGCGCTCCCAGATGGCTTGCTGATCAATCACGCCACGGCTGCGCAAACTATCAAACAGGCTGTCGCAGGCATCTGGTTGAGAACGCCCGGTCAGCCATAGCTCTTTTCCACCGTCGTAGGCTTGTTGAGGCGTTATATCCAGCCAGGCCGTGTAGAAATAGCACTGGCGTTCGGTATTGGCAGGAGGCTGTGTCGCGATAACCCTGATATCAGCCCATTGGCGTGCTTTACCATAGGCATCAATGGCCTGGCCCTGTAACCAGTCCGCCAAGGGGGCGTCGCTGTGTCTGTCCATATACTCTTTAACACGTTCAGGCGCGAGGTCTGGCAAACGCCCTTTCAGCTGATGGTACTCAATGTAGCCACCCAGAATATGCTGGCCGGTGGCCTGAGTGTTGATATCTTCCCAGCGTTGGGCGCGGGCATCACTGAGGGCGCTGCGCATATCGGCGTCACTGATGAATTGTCCGACAGCGGGGGGTGCCAGGAACAGGGTGCTCACCAAGGCGAGCAAACGATAAAATCCGTATGTTGAAAGTATGTTATTAGACCGGAACCAAGGAATGAAACCCATGAATAATCTCTCCAGGAAGCCGTGCGGCGGCATATCTCAAGATAGCTTAACGTGAACAGGAGATGAACAAAGCGTTTAAATAACTTTCACTAAATTAGCTGAAATGAGGATTGCATTAAGATGAAGCCCTTATCTGGTGGATGGCTGATAAAGCGACTGACGTCCCGCGCTTGGGTGATAAAACGCATCATGCGTGCGCTTAAATGGTTTATTCCCATGACCCGGGATGTCTTGCGCGGCAATTTCCGCCCCGTCCCCTGGCGTGCCTTTGGCTATATGCTGTTGGCGTTGGCCTATCTTGTGCTGCCCTTTGATTTGATTCCCGACTTTTTGCTGTTGATCGGCCTGGTGGATGACGTCGTGATTGTCGGCTGGCTGCTCAATCGTATTGACCTGCATCTGGAGGGTTACCGCCTCTGGAAGCAAGGGCCTGATGACGGTCAGGACACATCGTCCAGTACGCCTTGAAAAAAAACCGTACAGCCCCATATCTGCAACACCTGTTTCACATAGCAACATGCAACATCCGTTGCCTGTTGTGCCATAAACAATATGCAATTACTTGTTGAGGGCTGAACGAATGACCACCGCCACACACGAAGAAACACTTGGTTTTCAGACAGAGGTTAAACAGCTTCTGAATCTGATGATCCATTCGCTGTATTCCAATCGCGAAATCTTTCTGCGTGAAATGATTTCCAATGCGGCGGATGCCTGCGACAAGCTGCGCTATGCCGCTCTGGATAATGATGCCCTTTATGAAGGCGATAGCGAGCTACGTATCGAGATCGAACACGATAGCGAGGCGAACACGGTCACCGTACGCGATAACGGCATTGGTATGAACCGTGATGATGTCATCAGCAACCTGGGCACCATTGCGCGCAGCGGCACGGCTGATTTTCTCAAGCAACTTTCCGGCGAACAACAGAAAGATGCCCGCTTGATCGGTCAATTCGGGGTAGGTTTCTATTCTGGCTTTATTGTTGCTGATGAAGTGACCGTGCGCACCCGCAAAGCCGGCAGTGACCAGAGTGAAGGCGTTGAATGGCGCTCCAGGGGTGAGGGCGAATTTACGGTGGCGGATATTGAACGCGAGATCCATGGCACCGAAATCATTCTTCACTTGAAGGAAGATGCCAAGGAGTTTGCCGACGACTACCGCTTGCAGAGCCTGGTACGTAAATACTCCGATCACATCGAAGTGCCGGTGCGCATGCCCAAGACCGAAACTGCCAAGGATGATGAGGGCAACGCAATCGAGGGTAGTGAAGTGACTACCTGGGAAACTGTCAACGAAGCCACGGCATTGTGGGTGCGCCCAAAAAGTGAAATTTCCGATGAGGAATACAAGGCTTTCTATAAGCATGTCGCCCATGACTTCAGTGACCCGCTGACATGGAGCCATAACAAGGTAGAAGGCAAGCTGGAATATACCAGCCTTTTGTATGTCCCAGGCCGTGCGCCTTTCGATCTTTATGAGCGGGACGGTGCTCGTGGCGTCAAGCTGTACGTGCAGCGCATCTTTATTATGGATGATGCCGAACAGTTCCTGCCGCTTTACCTGCGCTTTATCAAAGGCGTATTGGATACCCGTGACCTCTCGCTGAACGTGTCCCGCGAACTGCTCCAGCAGGACCCCAAAGTCGACAAGATCAAGGGGGCACTCACCAAGCGCGCGTTGGATATGCTCAAGAAGCTGGCCAAGGATAATGACGGCTATCAGACCTTCTGGAACACCTTTGGCAGCGTGTTGAAGGAAGGCCCGGGCGAAGACCCGTCTAACCGGGAAAAAATTGCCGGTTTGCTGCGGTTTTCTTCCACCCATACCGATAGCGCTACTCAGGATCAGTCGCTGGCGGACTACATCGAGCGCATGAAGGAAGGTCAGCAGAAAATTTACTACATTGTGGCTGACGGCTTCAATGCGGCGAAAAACAGCCCGCATCTTGAAATCTTCCGCAAGAAAGGCATCGAGGTCCTGTTGCTGCATGACCGCATTGATGAATGGTTGATGAGCCATCTAAGCGAGTTTGACGGTAAATCATTTGCTGATGTCGCCAAGGGTGAGCTTGACCTGGGGGATGTGGAAGACGAAGAAGAGAAGAAGGCACAGGAAGAAACCGCAAAATCCAAGGAAGATCTGGTCAAACGGGTCAAGGATGCGCTGGGTGAGGGAGTTCAGGAAGTCAAGGTTACCCATCGCCTGACCGACTCACCTGCCTGTGTTGTCCTGCCCGAGCATGAGATGGGGTTCCAGATGCGCCGCATCATGGAAGCGGCAGGCCAGCCGTTGCCTGAGGTCAAGCCGATTCTTGAGCTCAACCCCGAGCATGCCCTGGTAGGCCGTCTGGAAGGAGCTGATGGCGACACCTTTACGGATCTGGCGCATATCCTTCTCGATCAGGCGATCATTGCTGAAGGCGGCCATCTGGACGACCCGGCGGCTTACGTCAAACGCCTTAACAGCGTACTCACGGCGTAAATCCGTGTTTAAGTAAGCCACGGCCCGGCAGGAATTCCCTGCCGGGCCTTTTGGTTTGTTAGACTTGCACTATCTCTACATCTATCAGTGTGCTCATCTCATGATGATCATGTCATGAGCAGATACTTCAAGTAGCAAGGACACAGGCATATGGCGGAACAGCAGATTAGTGTGGCCGTGCTGGGGGGAGGGAGCTTTGGCACGGCACTGGCGAGCATTGCCGCCGACAATGGAGCCAAGGTGCGCCAGTGGATGCGCGATGAGCGTCTGGTCGCCCAAATCAACCAAGAACATCGTAACGGACGCTATCTGCCCGATTATGAAATGAACGCAGCCGTGGAGGCCTCCACCGATATTGCCGCTGTCTTGAGTGACGCTGAGTTGGTGCTGGTGGCCATTCCGTCGAGTGCGTTTCGGAGTGTGGTTCAAGCCGCCAAGCCTTACCTGAGCGCCGAGCAGATACTCGTCAGTACCACCAAGGGTATCGAGCCGGATAGCTTTATGCTGATGAGCGATGTGCTGAGTGAAGAAACCGGCTTTGCTCATATCGGCGTGATTGCCGGGCCTAACCTCGCCTCTGAAATCGCTGACAAGCAGTTAACCGCCACAGTAATTGCCAGTGCTGATCCACTGACTCGCACACGGGTGCAGCAGGCACTGGGTTGCCGCTACTTCCGGGTGTATGCCAGTAATGATCGTCACGGCGTTGAGCTGGGCGGTGCCTTGAAAAATATCTACGCCATTGCTGCCGGTATGGCCGCTGCACTGGGGATGGGGGAAAACACCCGAAGCATGCTGATGACCCGCGCACTGGCAGAAATGAGCCGGTTTGCGGTGGCGCATGGCGCCAACCCGATGACCTTTCTGGGGTTGGCGGGTGTCGGTGACCTGATCGTCACCTGTTCTTCCCACCTGTCGCGTAACTATAGAGTGGGTTTCGCCATGGGAGAAGGTCGCAGTCTTGATCAAGCTATAGAAGCATTGGGGCAGGTCGCCGAAGGGGTGAATACTGTCCGGCTGGTATGTGCCAAGGCTGCCCAGATGGGGGTCTACATGCCGATGGCAGAAGGTTTGTACCATGTATTGTTTGACGGCGTTCCGGCAAAGGAGATGGCAAGAATGCTGATGATGGGCGAGCAAAGCAGCGATGTTGAATTCGTGCTGCCACGTGAAGCTGTTCAACAGGCTCATCGAGAGACAGGAGATTGGCATGCAGGAAATCAATAACATGTCGCGATTATTACTGATGCGCCATGGCGAAGCAGTCGCTGGTGCGCCGGATAATCAACGCCGTTTGAGCACACAGGGTGAGCAGGAAGTCACCCTGATGGCTCGCTGGTTGGCAGACCGTGTGGCCAGCAAGGAGTCAGGACAATTGCGGATTATCGCCAGCCCCTATACGCGCGCCCAGCAAAGCGCTGATGCAGTTGCCACGGCGTTAGGGGGGCAGGTGGAAACCTATGAGGGTATCACCCCTGACGACTCACCCAATGCCGTGTGTGACTGGCTGATGGCTCAGCCTGATAGCGATACCCTGTTGCTGGTCAGCCATATGCCGCTGTTAGGCGAGCTGACCGGCGTTTTGACCAGAGGGCATGCAGGCTTTGGTGTCAGTTTTGCCACGGCGGGGGTGGCGGAATTAAGTGCCGACGTCTGGGCATCCGGCTGTGCTGACCTGATCAGTATGACCGACCCTCGCCAGTTAAGCTGATCAAAATATAAAAAACCGGCCCCTGATTGAGGGGCCGGTAGATGACTGCTTTACCTCACGCCTCACGCTTAAAGTTTAGCGTCAAGCTTCTCCTTGAGCAGGGTATTGACCTGCTGAGGATTGGCAGTACCGCGTGAGGCCTTCATTACCTGGCCGACGAAATAACCGATCATCTTGCCACGCTTGTCGGGTTCAGCGTCACAGTACTGAGCTACCTGTGCGGGGCTGTCGGCAATCACCTGGTCAATCATGGCTTCAATAGCGCCACTATCGGTCACCTGTTTGAGGCCTTTGGCGTCGATGACTTCATCGGCGCTGGCGCCCTGATTATTCCACAGCGCCTGGAAGACCTGTTTGGCCGCCTTGCCGTTGATGGTGCCGTCAATCACGCGGACGACCAGTTCTCCCAATTGGCGGGCATTAACGGGGCTCTGTTCAATGTTCAGGTTCTCCCGGTTCAGGGCGCCGGAAAGTTCGCCCTGTACCCAGTTGGCGGCCTGCTTGGCGTCACCGCACACATCCATGACCTCTTCGAAATAATCGGCAACAGCGCGGCTTGCTGACAAGACGTGAGCGTCATAAGCGGATAAGCCAAGCCCGTTCTGGAAACGTTCGCGTTTGTCAGCCGGCAGTTCGGGCAATTGTTCGCGCAGATGGTCCACGTAGGCCAGGTCAAGTACTACCGGTAGCAGGTCCGGGCAGGGGAAGTAGCGGTAATCATTGGCTTCTTCCTTGGTGCGCATGCTTCGGGTCTCGTCACGTTCCGGGTCATACAGGCGTGTTTCCTGAACAACCTTGCCGCCGTCTTCAATCAACTCGATCTGACGGTCAACTTCAAAGGCAATGGCGCGTTCGACAAAGCGGAAAGAATTGACGTTCTTGACTTCCGCCCGGGTGCCAAAGCTTTCCTGCCCCTTCGGTCGTACCGAGACATTGACATCACAACGCATGGAGCCCTCTGCCATGTTGCCATCGGAAATGCCCAGATAAGTCACAATCGAGTGAATGGCCTTGAGGTAGGCGGCGGCTTCCTTGGCGCTGCGCATATCCGGCTCGGAGACAATCTCCAGTAACGGGGTACCCGCGCGATTGAGGTCAATGCCGGTCATGCCGTGGATGTCTTCGTGGAGAGATTTCCCTGCATCCTCTTCAAGATGCGCGTGATGTATGCGGATCTTTCGGGTGGAATGATCCTCCAGGGTCACGTCAATACTGCCAGTGCCGACAATGGGGTGATACATCTGGCTGGTCTGGTAGCCCTTGGGCAGGTCGGGATAGAAGTAGTTTTTGCGGTCAAATACGGATACTTCAGGAATATCGGCATGTACGGCCAGGCCAAACTGTACGGCCATGGCCACCGCCTGTTCATTAACGACAGGCAGAATACCAGGCAGGCCCAGATCGACAGCGCAGGCCTGGGAGTTGGGCTCAGCGCCGAATGCGGTGGATGCTCCGGAAAAAATCTTCGATTTGGTGGCGAGCTGAACGTGCACTTCCAGCCCGATTACGGTTTCCCATTCCATCAGGCCTTCTCCTCAGCAAAACTGGGACGTTGTTGATGCCAATCAGTGGCTTTCTGGAACTGATGCGCCACGTTTAGCAGCTGGGCTTCTGCAAAATGTGTGCCCAGGATCTGCAGCCCTACCGGGCGGTGTCCGACCCTGCCAGCCGGTACGCTGATGCCGGGAATCCCGGCCAGGTTGACGGCAATGGTATAGATATCCTGTAGATACATGGAAACCGGATCTTTTTTGGCACCTATATCAAAGGCTGGCGTCGGTGAGGCAGGTCCCATCAGGACATCGACGTCTTCAAAGGCATCCAGGAAGTCCTGGCGAATCAGGCGGCGTACCTGCTGAGCCTTGGTGTAGTAGGCATCAAAAAAACCTTCTGACAGGGTATGCGTGCCGATCAGGATGCGTCGCTTGACTTCATCGCCAAAGCCTTCAGCGCGAGAGCGCTTGTAAAGGTCAACCAGGTCCTGAGGATCGTCGCAGCGATGCCCAAAACGAACGCCATCAAAGCGAGACAGGTTGGAAGAGGCCTCAGCGGGGGCAATTACATAATAGGCGGGAATTGCAAAATGCGTATGTGGCAGGCTGACTTCCTTGACCGTCGCTCCCAATGCTTCATAAATTTTCACGGCCTCGCGCACTGCCTTTTCAACCCCGGGGTCGAGGCCGTCACCGAAATACTCCTTTGGCAGGCCAATCTTGAGACCCGACAAGGGGGCATTCAGTGTCTCGGTATAATCAGGGACACCACGGGCAACGCTGGTCGAGTCACGCAGATCCTGGCCTGCCATAACGTTCAGCAAGTGGGCGCAATCCTCAGCGCTGCGTGCCATGGGCCCAGCCTGATCAAGGCTGGAGGCATAGGCAATCATGCCATAGCGTGAAACCCGCCCATAAGTGGGCTTCAAGCCGGTAATACCACAAAAGGCGGCGGGCTGGCGGATTGAACCACCAGTGTCAGTGCCGAGTGCTGCAGGGGTTATGCCCGCCGCCACAGCCGCGGCACTGCCGCCAGAGCTGCCACCGGGAACCGCCGTGACGTCCCAGGGATTCTTGACCGCGCCGTAATAGCTGTTTTCATTGGAGGAGCCCATGGCGAACTCATCCATATTGGTCTTGCCGAGGCTGACGCAGCCAGCGGCCTTCAGCTTTTCAACAACATGAGCGTCATAGGGGGCGATAAAGTTATCCAGCATTCTGGAACCGCAGCTGGTTTTAACCCCCTGGGTACAGAAAATATCCTTGAGCGCAAGAGGAACCCCGGTCAACAGTCCTGCATCGCCACTGGCCCTGGCCTGGTCAGCCTGATCGGCCTGCTGCAATGCCTGCTCGCTGGTCACGCTGATAAAACTGTTGAGTTGGCGGTTGGTCTGTTCAATGCGCTTCAGGTAGTGCGCGGTGAGTTCGCGGCTGGATACTTCACCGCTGGCAAGTGCCGCGGCAACTTGCGTCAATGTCTTGTCATGCATAACCCGGAAACTCCGTTCGGGTGACGATTATCAGAAGAGAGGAAATAACTTACTCAACCACTCGGGGAACCAGATAAAGACCATTTTCAACGGCCGGTGCACAGCGTTGGAAGTGATCACGCTGATCGGTTTCGGTAACTTCATCGGCACGCAGGCGCTGAGTGGCATCAAGCGGGTGTGCCAGGGGCGTAACACCCTGGGTGTCAACGCGCTGTAACTGGTCGACCATTTCCAGGATCTGGCTGAGGTCATCAACAAACCCCTTGGCCTGATCATCGCTAACCGCCAGCCGGGCCAGATGGGCAGCCCGGCGCACGTGTGTTTCTTCAAGCGCCATGGTGGGAACGTCCTCGTTAACAAGTGATAAGCGCATTCGTTTTGCGCCGTGTAAACAACGTCAGATCCTCCAGAATATAGGGATCAGCGTCATTTTGATCATCAAATAGCGTTAAAATATACCATATTTCCCTGAGTCGGGCAGTATCTGCCGCTGTTCTGCTTGCTGACGGTGGGTTGCGGTGATAACGTTTGCTTCCGCATAGGGTTCTCGGTCAGCACTAGGTAACAACATCCATGTTCAAACGTTTAAGGGGGCTGTTTTCCAGCGATTTATCAATCGATCTGGGCACGGCCAACACACTTATATATGTTCGAGGTCGCGGTATTATCCTCGATGAGCCGTCTGTCGTTGCCATTCGTCAATCAGGCAGCATGCGCAGTGTTGCTTCTGTTGGCGCCGATGCCAAACGGATGCTGGGGCGGACCCCAGGCAACATTACGGCTATCCGTCCGATGAAAGATGGCGTCATCGCTGACTTTACGGTCACCGAGCAGATGCTTCAGCATTTCATACGCAAAGTTCACCAGAGTACCTTCCTGACGCCCAGTCCCCGCGTACTGGTGTGTGTGCCCTGCATGTCGACCCAGGTTGAGCGGCGGGCCATTCGTGAATCAGCCGAAGGCGCCGGCGCTCGTGAAGTCTTTCTGATCGAGGAGCCCATGGCCGCTGCCATTGGTGCCGGCTTGCCCGTAGAGGAAGCCCAGGGGTCGATGGTGGTGGATATCGGCGGAGGCACCTCCGAGATTGCCATCATTTCGCTTAATGGCGTGGTCTATTCCGAATCCATCCGGGTGGGCGGCGACCGTTTTGATGAAGCCATCACGGCCTACGTGCGTCGCCACTACGGTAGCCTGATTGGCGAAGCAACCGCAGAGCGCATCAAGGAAGAAATTGGCTGCGCCTATCCGGGAGGGGAGTTGCGCGAAATTGATGTGCGTGGGCGCAATCTGGCTGAAGGGATTCCGCGAAGCTTTACCCTGAATTCTCATGAGATTCTGGAAGCCCTGCAGGAAACTCTGAGTTCTATCGTGGCGGCTATCAAAAGCGCCCTGGAACAATCTCCGCCGGAGCTGGCATCCGATATCGCTGAGCGGGGTCTGGTACTCACCGGAGGCGGCGCGCTGTTGCGCGATCTTGATAAGCTGATTTCCGAAGAAACCGGCCTGCCTGTTATCGTCGCTGAAGATCCACTGACATGTGTGGCGCGCGGTGGCGGTAAAGCACTGGAAATGATTGATCAGCATACCTTTGAGCTGTTATCCAGTGATTAACGCCAGCGCTTGATCTGCGGGGGGGATTGATTATCAAGCCGCTGTTTTCACACGGTGCTCTGCCCGGCTATCGGCTGTTCTTCTGCGTATTGGCGGCGAGTGCCCTGATGTTTGTCGACCAACACTTTACGCGTATGGAAACAGTGCGTGCACAGCTGTCGATGGTGGTGGCTCCGATACAATGGGTGGTCAGCCTTCCCAGTGATCTGCTCAGCTGGGGGACATTGGCGCTGTCTGACCATCAGGCATTGCTGGATGAAAATCAGCGGCTACGGGAACAGATGCTGACACTGTCTCACCGTGGCCAACGTATCGCCAGCCTGGTGTCTGAAAACGCCGAGTTACGGCGTCTTCTGAACGCTGCTGAGTATCGCGACGTCGAGTTCATCAGCGCTGAGCTCATTTCCCTTGATAATGATCCTTTTAGCCACCAGATGGTCATTGATCGGGGGCATCGAAACGGTGTCTATGTCGGACAGCCATTAATTGATGCCTATGGCCTTGTCGGCCAGGTAACCGCTGTATCGGCCTACTCTAGCCGGGTCCTCCTGCTGGGAGACGCGAGTCATGCGCTGCCAGTCCGTATCAACCGAAATGGCCTGCGTTATATTGTTCAAGGCTCGGGCAACTACGATGTCCTTGACGTTCTCCATGTGCCGGATACGGCCGATGTGCGTGAAGGGGATCTGCTGACGACGTCAGGTCTCGCGGGACGCTTCCCTGCCGGCTACCCAGTGGCCAGAATCACTTCTGTGGTCCATGACCCAGGCGAGCCATTTGCCCAGGTGCGGGCCGAGCCGATGGCCCGTTTGCAGCGTTCGCGCTACTTCCTGTTACTGTTTCCTCAACCTTTGCCCTCGTCGCAAATCGCTATCTGGGATGCGTCATTTGCGCTGTCTTATGAGACACTTCAAGGGGTGCTGCAGGTCAACGGGCTTTTCCCGCTATTGGCCAACCCGTCTACCATGGAGCTTCCCTGATGGCGAAGGCATCGGTCGTACCGTTAGCTGTGGTATGGATTACCTTGCTGTTTGCCCTATGCCTGCAAGTGATGCCGTTGGCTGAAGGGTGGCAGGTATATCGACCTGAATGGTTGGGGCTGCTACTCATTTACTGGTGCATGCGTACCCCTGATAGAGTCGGGGTCTTTCACGGTTTTGTACTCGGGCTGCTGCTTGACCTGATTGAAGGCGTGCCGCTGGGCCAGAATGCCCTGACACTGTCAGTGCTGGCTTTTCTGTGTGCCCTGGTCTATGGACGTTTTCGTACCTACTCACTGGTTCAGCAGGCGCTGTTGGTGATGCTGCTGCTGGGGCTGGTACAGCTGCTGGAACAATGGGTGCGTACCCTGTCGGGAGATTTTTCAATTCACCTGGCATTCCTGATCCCCTCTTTTATCAGCGCGGTACTCTGGCCCTGGTTGGCAACCATGTTTATGGCGCTGGAACGTCGTCTTTTTTCATGATCATCGTAGAGCCGAGGTAATAGGATGTCTTCTGCCCGTCAACCCCTCGTGTGTCTGGCATCAGCATCGCCACGCCGACGGGACCTTCTGTCATCCATTGGCGTGGAAGTTGACGTTAAACCCTGCCATATTGATGAGACGCCTCAGCCCGGTGAATCTCCCGATGACTACGTTGTTCGTCTGGCAGTTGAGAAGGCACTGGAAGCCGACACCTTGACATCCTTGCCTACCCTGGGTTCTGACACGGCGGTGGTACTGGACGGTCGTATCCTGGGAAAACCACGTGACCAGGCGCATGGGGCTGAAATGCTGGCCGCGCTGTCCGGGCGCCGACATGAAGTACTGACGGCTGTTGCCCTGACAGGCCCTGCAGGAATGTTGAAATGTTGCGTGGCCACCCAGGTGTGCCTTGGCGATATCAGCGATAAGCAGATAGCTGCCTACTGGCATACGGGAGAGCCCCTGGATAAGGCGGGTGGCTATGCTATCCAAGGCTTGGCGGCCGTGTTTGTTGCCGCTATCGAAGGCAGTTACTCTGCTGTTGTGGGCTTGCCGCTGTACGAGACAGCAACACTTCTTCGTGAGCAGGGCGTACCTGTATGGAATAATATGCTTGAATAGCAGCGGCCAGGCTTGGATGGAGTGTCTAGCCAAGTGTCAGCCGCCCTGTCTTTGTACCCTTTTAACCAATAAGGAACGTGAATGAGCGGTGAGGTTCTCATCAATCTGACACCGATGGAAACCCGCGTAGCGCTGGTTGAAAACGGTGTACTGCAGGAAGCGTTGATCGAAAGATCACGCCGTCGTGGCATTGTGGGCAATATCTACAAAGGCAAGGTGGTTCGGGTACTGCCTGGCATGCAGGCTGCCTTTGTCGATATTGGCCTGGAACGCGCCGCCTTTATTCATGCTCATGAAGTGACGCCCTCAGGGACGCCCAGTGAGGAACAGTCAACCATTGGCCAATTACTGCAGGAAGGCCAGGCCCTGGTGGTGCAGGTCACCAAGGACCCTATTGGCTCCAAGGGAGCGCGCCTGACCACTCATCTGTCGGTACCGTCGCGCTATCTGGTGTATATGCCTGACTCGCCGCATCACGGTGTGTCTCAGCGCATTGAAGATGAGCGTGAACGTGAACGTCTGAAAGTGGCCCTGGACGCAGGCATTGCCCAGCAGAGCATTGAGGTCACTGGTGGGTTTATAGTGCGTACAGCCGCTGAAGGCGTCAGCGAAGAGGAAATTGCCAGCGACATGTATTTCCTGTTGCGCTTGTGGCGAAAGGTCAGCCAACGCAAGGAAAACGCCGCGCCGTCTTCGGTCATCTATGATGATTTGCCGCTCTTTATGCGCACCCTTCGAGATGTCATGCGCGATGACATTGAAAAGGTGCGTATCGATTCACGGGAAAATTTTACTCGCCTGGTCGAGTTTGCCGAAGAGTTTATGCCGGACGCAGTGGAGCGAATAGAGTATTACCCCGGTGAACGACCGATTTTTGATCTCTACAGCGTTGAAGACGAGATTCACAAGGCTCTGGGACGCAAGGTGCAGCTGAAGTCAGGCGGTTACCTGGTCATTGATCCGACCGAAGCGATGACCACGATCGACGTCAACACAGGGGGTTACGTCGGTCATCGCAATCTGGAAGAGACCATTTTCAAAACCAATCTGGAAGCTGCAACCGCGATTGCCCGGCAGCTACGCCTGCGTAACCTGGGGGGCATCATCATTATTGATTTCATTGATATGGAGGATGTCGAGCACCAGCGTCAGGTGTTGCGTGTGCTGGAGAAGGCATTGGAAAAGGACCATGCCAAAACCAAGTGTACCGGGGTAACCGAGCTTGGACTGGTGCAGCTGACCCGCAAGCGTACCCGTGAAAGCCTTGAGCAGACGCTGTGTGAAGCCTGCTCTACCTGTGCTGGTCGCGGAACGTTGAAAACCCCTGAAACCGTCTGCTATGAAATATTTCGCGAGATTCTGCGTGAAGAGCGCGCCTACAGTGCTGAAACCTACATGGTGTTAGCGTCACAACCCGTGGTTGACCGCTTGCTCGACGAGGAGTCTTCCTCGGTGGCTGACCTGGAAATTTTTATCAACAAGACCATCCGTTTTCAGGTCGAACAACATTACTCGCAAGAGCAGTATGACATCGTGCTAATGTAAACAGATGAGTTTTCATGTCTTGCGCAAATGGCTTGTTTTCTTCCTGGCGTCTTGCCTTGGCATTCTGGCCGGATTACTGATGATGCTCCGCCTGGCCATGAGCCAGGCGGGGTGGCTGGAACCCCATGTGGAAAGCCTGCTTGAAAGCCGCCTTGGCGCGCCGGTCGATATCCAGCGCCTGGGGTTATCGCTGAGCGGTAATGATCCTTCCCTGACGCTGAGCAGTGTGAGCGCCATCACCCCGGCAGGGGAGCGGTTGTTTGCGCTGGATGAATTACACTTGCGGTTGGACAGCTGGCAAACGCTGAAAACCCTGACGCCGGTATTCAATGATGCTTATATGCAAGGTTTTGCAGTGCATCTTTACCAGGCATCGGGTATGGCCTGGGAGTGGCCCAAACCGGCCAAGCTGCCACTGGCTCTGGGGGCAGAGCCGACTATTGACCTGGCAGTGATTGATGCCTGGGTCGGCATGATTCTACGCCAGCAAATTCAGGTGGAGGATTCGCGCATCGTACTCCACGGTGTCCGTGAGCAACTAACCTTGCACGCTCCCTTGCTCAGCCTTTCCGGTGATCAACGCCGCACGCGCCTGCAAGGGCGGGTCAATATCGATACCCCTGGGCGTCAGGTGCAGGATTCCTCCTTGTCAGCGGCCCATCTGCGTGCCGAGGTTCAGCCGGGCAGTCAGGGCTTGCGTGATTTTTCTGCCGCCATGCAACTGGATATGCAGCTTGATCATCTGGCCCTGCTGGCCAGCATTCTGCAGCCAGAAGATACGCCTCAATTTACCGACGCCGGCGGCGAGGTTCAGCTTTGGGGACGCTGGCAATCAGCAACACTGCAGGAAGCACGGCTGGGGTTGGACATGCCGCGTCTGACGCTAAAGCAGGATCAGCAAAGCGCCGTACTGAGCAATGTCCAGGCCAGGAGTATCTGGCAGCGCGAGGGCAAAGGCGGCAAGGCCTGGCTGAGCGGCGATGCTGAAAGTGTTGAGTGGGCGCAACCTGAGGCCGTTGGACAAGGCCCGGCATTGCCACGTCACTGGCAATTTACGCATCAGCCCGGTCGTTGGGAGCTGTTGACCAGTGAGTTTGAACTCTCGTCTCTGGCGGCCTGGCGGGACTATATGTTGTTGCCTGAATCAGTGACCCGGGCACTGCGCACCCTTAATCCACGCGGTCAGGTAGATGGCCTGCGTCTGGGTCAGCGGAATGGTGAATGGCGTGTGGATGCCGCCATCAGTCGCCTGATGGCGTCTCCGTGGCAGCAGGCACCCGGTGGTGGGCCCTTTGATGCCTGGGTGCAGGCACGCGATGTTCGTGGCCGGGTACTTTTTTCAAGCGAGGAGAAAAGTACGCTAGGCCTGCCTGAACTGTTTCCTGCACCGCTTGATCTAGACCACGCAGAAGGCGAGATTCAATGGGTTTACGATGGTCCGACGGCACTGGTCAGTGGAAAACAGCTAAAGGTCAGTTGGAATGATGCCGAGGTAAGTGGTGGTTTCGGTCTGGTGAATACCAAAGAGCAGGGGCGCTTTGGTCTGGATCTGGCCTTTAGCGATGTGGACGCGGTTAACCGTCCTCTGGATGAGTGGTTACCCGTCTCAGTCATTGATGCTGACCTGCGCGAATGGCTGTCCGGCGTCAATGGGGTCGTCGACCAGGGCAGTATTCAGGTTGGCCTGCCGCTCGGAGCGTCAGGGTTTGAGACGACGCCAACGGCGATCGTAGATCTGGATATCCGTCAGGCAAGCCTGCCCCTTTTACCTGACTGGCCCCGGCTGACCGATATCGCAGGAACGCTGAGCTGGCGCCCGGAAGAGGGGCTGAGTGCTCAGGTTCGGCAGGCCTTCAGTCAGGGGATTGAGGTCCACCAGGGTGAGGTCAGGATGCAGGATGGACGGTTAGAGGTGAATGGCCAGCTGGGCAGCGATATGGCGTCCCTGCAGCAGTTTCTTTCTAAATCGCCGTTGCTCGACAATGGTCAGCTGAATGATATTCGCGCTGACGGGCGGCTGGCAGCAGAGCTTGATCTGGGGCTGCCCATCAAGGCCCCAGAGCAACTTGATCTGGCAGTGCGTATCACCCCCGATATACGTGAAGTGACCTATCTTCCCCATCAACTGAGTTTCAAGAATATAGGCGGTGAGCTGAACTGGCAGCAGGCCGCAGGCCAGCCAAGAGAGTTGCTGGGCAACCTGTCTGGGCGCTGGCTGGACGGCCCGGTGAATGCATCACTCGAGGCTGATCGTCAGGTGGTGCTTGAAGGGCAGTTGGGGGTCTCGGCATTGCTGGCGCGAATGAACGCTGAAGCACAGTTGCCATGGCTCTCGGGCACTACGCCTTGGCGAGGCCAGCTGGACTGGCGCGAGCAGCCCAGGCTCAAGGTTGAAAGTGCCCTGGAGGGTGTTCGTATAGACCTGCCAGCGCCATTTGCCAAGTCAGCTCGCGATGATTGGCCCTGGACACTGGACGTCGATATGTCCAACGGGCGGATTGAAAGCGACCTGAATGGACGCGCGCATTGGCGCAGCCAGCCGGTCAACGGTCAGATGGCGGCCAAGCTGCAGTTAGGTAATGCAGCTGATAGTTCTGAGTGGCCTTCTAAGCCGGGCTGGCAACTGCATGCGGATCTTGAGCGCCTGGACGTGTTAGCTTGGCAGTCAGCGTTGGCACCACTGCGGCATGGCTCGTCTTCAGCTGCTGAGCCGTCGGCCGCATTGCCTGACTGGCAGCTTTCCTTGAATACTGCTTGCCTTATGTGGCACGAAATCTGCCTGGGCCGCTTGTCAGCCAGCGGCGCGCAAACCGCTGACGGCATCCATCTGGACGTGGATGGGGAGGTGTTGTCAGGCCGGGGTTACTACCGTCCGCTGGCTCAGAACCCGTTGGATATAATGGTTGACCATATCGATCTGGATACCTTGTTGGATATGCCCACATCGCCGCTGGAGGATCAGCGATTGGTGCAGCCGGACGCCTGGTGGGACGAGGTGCAAACCCAAAAGCCACATTTGTCAGGGATCCCCGAGTGGCTTTCCAGACTGCCGGATGGGCGTCTCCGTCTGGCCGAACTGGGGGTTGTCGGGCAGCGTCTAGGGCCGATGACGGCCTACTGGCAAACTCAGGGTGAACGCTTTACGCTCGCCCCGGTAGGCCTTACGTTGGGCCAGTTATCGATGCGTGGTGAGCTAGAGTGGACGGGCTCATCAGCCCGCAGTTCGACCAAGGCTGACGTGACGATTCAGGGCGGCGATGTGGGGACAGCACTCGAACGCCTTGGCCAGCCGGTGGTCATGCGCAGCCACAGCGCTGATCTACAGGCTGATCTGAACTGGCCTGGTGCTCCCTGGCAGTTTTCCCTGCTGCGTGCTGACGGACGCCTGACAACCGATGTACGCGACGGTCGTTTTGTCAGTTTGAACTCGACGACTGCCCGGCTGGTCGGTCTGTTGAACATGGACAACATTCTGCGTCGTCTGCGCCTGGATTTCTCCGATCTAACGGGTAAAGGCACTGCTTTTGACCGAGTTTACGGCAGCGCCAATGTGGATAATGGCCACCTGCGTCTTGAAGGCCCGTTAATCATCGATGCCCCCGCGACCCAGATCCGTATCACCGGGAGTGCCGATTTGCTCAGCCGAGAGCTTGACCAGCGTCTGTCGATTGCATTGCCTATCAGTCAGGGCCTGCCCATTGCCGCACTGGCGGTAGGGGCTCCCGTGGTGGGAGGCGCACTGCTGCTTGCACACTCCTTGTTCGGTGATACGCTGGGAGAAGTGACAACGCTCAATTATCTTATTCAGGGCCCTTGGGCCGCACCGCAAGTAATTCGAAAAGGTTCTCAATGACGCACTATGCTTCTGATCTTGATCAGGCTGTCTCGGTTTTGCTGACACCAGGCGGCCTGGATATTGATGCCCTGGATGTGGGGCTTGGCCACGCCATGGGTGCTGGCATTGATTATGCCGATCTGTATTTTCAGCGCATCTGGGAAGAAGGTTGGATGCTGGAAGACGGTAAAGTCAAGGAAGCCAGCTACAACATTGACGGCGGAGTGGGCGTGCGAGCATTGGCGGGTGAAAAAACCGGTTTTGCCTATTCCAACCAGATTACCGCGGATGCGCTGGTGGATACCGGTAAAACAGCCGCTGGTATTGTGCGCAGCGGTCAACAGCTGCCCGGGCAAGCGATGTCGATCGTTACTGCCATGCCGTTCTATGCCGCCATTGATCCGCTTGCCGGCTTGAGCGCCGATGAAAAGGTGGCAATGCTCAACCAGGCCGATCGCATTGCCCGTGCGGCAGATCCCGGTGTTATTCAGGTAAGCGCATCGCTTTCTGGTACCTATGAGGTGGTTCTGGTGCGAGCCAGCGACGGCACCCTGGCAGCCGACATTCGCCCGCTGGTACGTTTCAATGTCAGTGTGATTGTCAGTAAGAATGGCCGTCGTGAACGCGGTAGCGCAGGGGGAGGTGGACGTTACTCAATGGCCAGGCTACGGGATGACAATGTCGCTGAACGTTTCGCCAAGGAGGCAGTTCGTCAGGCGCTGGTAAACACTGAGGCCGTTGATGCGCCGGCAGGACAGATGCCCGTGGTCTTGGGCGCCGGTTGGCCAGGTATCCTGCTTCACGAAGCCGTCGGCCATGGGCTGGAAGGCGACTTCAATCGTAAGGGTAGTTCGGCCTTTGCCGGTAAAATGGGTCAGCGTGTTGCGGCGCGAGGTGTCACAGTCGTCGATGATGCAACCCTGGCTGATTCTCGAGGGTCGCTTAGCGTAGATGATGAAGGTACCCCAGGCCAGAGTACCATGCTTATCGAGGACGGCATCCTGACCGGCTACATGCAGGACAAGCTGAATGCCCGCTTGATGGGTATGATGCCTACCGGCAACGCGCGGCGTGAATCCTTTGCCCATCTGCCTATGCCAAGGATGACCAATACCGTGATGCTCGCCGGTCAGGAGAGTCCCGATGACATCATATCCTCGGTCAAACGCGGTATCTATGCGGTCAGCTTCGGAGGAGGACAGGTCGATATCACCTCCGGCAAATTTGTCTTTTCTGCCAACGAAGCTTATCTGGTCGAGGATGGCAAGATTACCGCGCCGGTAAAAGGGGCTACCCTGATTGGTAACGGGCCAGAAGCCATGCAGCATGTTTCCATGGTGGGGCATGATATGGAAATCGACCCGGGCATTGGCGTCTGCGGCAAGGAAGGTCAGGGCGTGCCAGTCGGTGTGGGGCAACCTACCATCAAGCTTGATGAGCTGACCGTCGGCGGCACTCAGTCCTGATGGCCGCCTTAGCCGTTCATGATGACCACAAGGTACCAGCTTGCGACGCATGAAAAGCACTGATAGTGCCGGTTCTAGAGGGCTGCTGCCTCGCGCAGGTGCTTGAACAGCTTACGGGCACTGGTAGGGGGTTTTGACTGTTCTCGCTCACGCTGTGCATTGCGCACCAGCTGGCGCAGTGTCTGGCGATCAGCGGCAGGGTAATCGTCAAGGAAGAGGTCAACCGCTGCGTCGCCTTCTTCAATCAGCCGGTCACGCCATTTTTCAAGACGATGGAAAGCATGATCGCGCAGTTCACGCTCATTCTCGATGGCATCGAACTGTGCCCGTATGGCGTCAAGGTCTTCCTTGCGCATCAGCTTGCCCACGTATTGCATATGGCGCCGGCGCCCTTCATGGGAGCGAATACGCGCGGTCTCATCAATGGCCCTAAGCAGATCATCAGATAATGGAAAGCGGCTGCGCTCAGCCGGCGTCATGGCAATCAGGGCTTCGCCTAACTGCTGGAGAGCGTGCATTTCCCGCTTGAGCTGCGATTTACTGGGCACAACGGGCTGGTCATCAATTTCATCGTGCTGCGGACGTTTTTTGGGCATGAGTCATTCACAACGTGGATTTTAGAAACGGCATTATAACAGCCCGTTTTGAAATAACAGGTTATCTCGCCTATCGAGATAAGGTAAAGGAGACAGTATGGCACAGGCATTTGAGGCAAACGCACAGCAAGCGCTGCTCGCTTCACGGGCTGAACAGGCACTGCAGCTTGCCAGACAGCTTGGGGCAGACAGTGCTGAAGTTGGCGCTAGTGTCGATCAGGGCGTTGGCGTTAGCGTGCGTCTGGGTGAAGTCGAAACAGTAGAGTTGTCCCGGGATCAAGGTATCGCCGTTACCGTTTATGTGGGCCAGCGCAAAGGCAGCGCATCATCAACCGATGCGGGGGCTGAATCCATCCGCGCAACGGTTGAAAAAGCCCTGTCGATTGCCCGCTACACCGGTGAAGATCCCGCGGCGGGGCTTGCCGAAGCTGAACTGATGGCGCGCGAGCTACCTGATCTTAAAGTACACTATCCATGGAAGCTGAGCACCGAGGAAGCCACTGCCATTGCCCTCGAATGCGAACGTGCGGGGCGTGATTGTCCGGGCATTACCAAGTCCGACGGCGCCTCGCTGTCTACGGGTGAAGGTGTGCGGGTGTATGCCAACAGTCATGGGTTTCTGGGGACCCAGAAGGGCAGTCGCCATTCTCTCTCGTGTATGTTGATTGCCGAAGATGATAAGGGCATGCAGCGCGATTACGACTATACCTCGGCGCGCGACCCCCAGGCGCTTAGATCTCCGGGTGGAGTGGGCGAGGAAGCGGCTCGGCGCACTCTGCGCCGTCTGGGCGCGCAGCGGCCTAAAACCGGCAGTTTTCCGGTGCTGTTTGATCCGATGCTGGCCAGTGGGCTGGTCGGTCATCTGATGGGGGCTCTGGCCGGCGGTGCCCTGTATCGAGAAGCGTCTTTCCTGTGTGATCGACTCGGTACACCGCTTTTCCCTGCATGGTTCAACCTTGAAGAACGTCCCATGGAAGTGGGCGCCGCGGCGAGTTCACCCTTTGACGGTGAAGGCGTACAGACGCGCAATAATCGTTTTATTGTGGATGGCCAGGTTGCCAGCTATATGCTGTCGTCCTACAGCGCACGCCGCTTGAGTATGCAGACCACGGGGAATGCTGGAGGGGCGCGTAATTTGCGTCTGGCGGCTCCGTTGCGCTCATTCGAAGATCTGCTCAAGGAAATGGATCGTGGTGTCTGGGTAACAGAACTGATGGGCCAGGGCGTGAATGGTGTGACGGGCGACTATTCCCGAGGAGCGGCCGGTTTCTGGATTGAAGATGGTCAGATTCAATACCCGGTGGAAGAATTCACCATTGCAGGTAATCTGAACACCATGTTCAGCGGGCTGGTGGCAGTAGGTAATGATACCGATACGCGAGGCAGTATTCACACGGGCAGTTGGTTGGTTGACAGTATGACGGTGGCGGGTGACTGATGGACCAGGCCTGGCTATCAGATATCTTCATCGAAGCGGGCATCGAGCAAAGCCTCTATGGCTTCCAGTGCCCGCTCCGCTTCGCTCCCTTCGGCCTTGAACTCCAGTTGAGTGCCACAGGGGGCGGCGAGCATGAGCAGCGCCATGATATTGCTGGCATCTGCCTCTTGAGTCCCTTTGCTTACCTTGATGCAGGCATCAAATGCCTGGCAGCAAGTGACGAGCTTGGTGGCGGCGCGGGCATGTAGGCCACGCTTATTGGTCAATGTCAGTGTTCTTTCAGGCACCCTGGTTCCTTTTTCCAAGCGGTGTCGGCGGTCGGCTCATTGGGCAGTGTTGCTATCCGCCATCTTTGCACCTGTCGTTGTTGAGTACGTCAGTCCCAGTTCCCGGTGTCGAATATGGGTTTCAATGCCATTGTCAGCCATGCGTTGAGCCAATTGCTCTACGGTATACACCGACCTATGCTGCCCGCCTGTACAACCGATGGCAATGGTCATATAGCTGCGTTGGCTACTCTGGTAGGCGGGGAGCCAGCGACTGATCCAGGCATGAATATCGTCGCCCATTGCTTTGACAATCGGGTAATCATTAAGGAATGCCTGAACATCGCTGTCGCGTCCGGTGGATTCGCGTAGCATCGGATCCCAATAAGGGTTCGGCAGGCAACGCACATCAAACACCAGGTCGGCATCCAGTGGAACGCCGCGCTTGTAGCCAAAAGATTCAAAGGTGATCGTCAGTTTGTCGCTCTTGTGCAGCGCCACCTGGTCAGTGATCCGGCTACGCAGATCATGAGCGGTCATCCGGGAGGTATCAATCGTCAGGTCGGCAAGATCGCGCACAGCACTCAGCGTGTTTTCTTCCTTGCTGATGGCTTCCTCAAGGGTGAGATCACTATGGCGGGTCAGCGGATGACGGCGGCGGGTTGCCGAATAGCGCTCAAGCAGGATGCGTGCGTCTGTGGTCAGGTAGACAATCTGAAAATGAATGTCGCGTTGATGCAGTTCAGTGAGCAGTCTGGGGAGTTTTTCAAGGGCCCCGGGCAGATTCCGGGCATCAATGCTGACGGCCAGGCGTGACTGCTCCCCCTGGTCGCGTAGTTCATCAACCAAAGAAGCCAGAAGCATCGCTGGAAGATTATCAATGGCGTAATAACCAAGGTCTTCCAACGCTTGCAGGGCAATGGATTTTCCTGAGCCGGAACGGCCGCTGATAATGACCAGTTGCATAGCGTCTCTCTTGCATGGGGACACCCTGAAAGTGTTTCGGGTGTACTGGAAGCATCTGGATCAGAAGGCGCTATCGCGTATTTTCTCACTGATCAGGTCAAGTAGTTCCCGCTGACTACCTGCCTTGCGAAGTTGAGCCCGAACGTTTGCGTCATTCATGATAGTGGCTACCTGACCGAGCAGCGCAAGATGGGTGTCATCTGCTTGTTCGGGTACCAAAAGCACAAATACCAGATCGACCGGTTCGCCATCGATCGCATCAAAATCAACCGCTTCAGAAAGTTTCAGAAAGCTGCCAATCGGGGTTGAGCAGTGTGGGCTACGGGCATGCGGGATGGCCACACCATTGCCGATACCGGTACTGCCCAGGCGCTCCCGATTGATCAGACGGCCAAATACCTCCTGGCTGTCGAGGCTGGGGGTGTTCTGGGCAATAAAGGTGCTGAAAAATTCCAGCACCCGTTTTTTGCTGCCCCCAGGCACATCATAGAGAACGCGCTCCGGAGGCAGGATGGTTTCCAATGTCATTGGTTTACCGCACACCTGCGCCTTGGGCGCGTGCTTGGGCTTTTTCCTTGTGTTTAACCAGCTGACGGTCAATCTTGTCTGCCAGGGCATCGATAGCAGCATACATATCGACATCCGTAGCTTCAGCATGCAAGTCTGCGCCGGAAGCGTGCAGCGTACAGGCAGCTTGCTGACGCTCTTTCTCTACCGACAGAGTGACCTGAACCGTAGTGATATTATCGTAATGGCGCTCTACCCGAGTGAGCTTCTCGTTGACATAGTCGCGCAGGGCGTCGGTCAATTCTACGTGATGGCCGGTAATGTTGACTTGCATTGACGTACTCCTTTCATCGGACTGATCTTTGATTGTAACCCTTTTTTTTATGAAGCAAAGCCCTTTGGGGCAAGTTTCCTTTGAACTCAGCCACTTCTTGACAAAACGATTGAGCCGGTTGCCATATAGCCGTTGAGGAGTCAGCTCAGATGGCGGCGTTCGCTGGAAGACGGAATGCCCATGGCTTCACGGTATTTGGCCACGGTGCGTCGCGCCACGCTTACGCCATCCTTATTCAACAGCGTCACCAGACGGCTGTCGGATAGCGGTTTATGAGCCGGCTCTTCCTGGATCAGTTTTTTGATCCGTGCCCGAATGGCAGTGCTTGAGTGATGGTCTCCGTCCTGATTGCTGACGTGGCTTGAGAAAAAGTACTTGAGCTCGAATACTCCGCGCGGGGTATGAATGAACTTCTGGGTGGTGACGCGGGATATGGTCGATTCGTGCATATCCACGGCGCTGGCAATATCCGCAAGAATCAGCGGTTTCATGGCTTCTTCGCCCTGTTCCAGAAAGCCTATCTGGCGAACAATGATTTCCTGGCCGACACGCAGCAAGGTGTCGTTGCGGCTGGCCAGACTTTTGATCAACCAGCGCGCCTCCTGAAGATGATCCTTGAGGAACTGGTTATCTTCACTTTTGTCAGCACGCTTGATCAGGCTGGCATATTCCGGTTGTATGCGTAGTCGAGGAATGGCATCAGGATTAAGCGTCAGGTGCCAACCCTGATGATCATGATGCACCACCAGATCGGGTGTGACATAACCGCTGGCGGTGCTACCAAAGGTGCTGCCCGGACGAGGATCCAGACTTCGTATCAGGCCAATCACTTCGCTGAGTTGGTCGTCGTCCAGATTAAGGCGGCGTTTCAGAGTGCGGCTATCATGTTTGCCGAGTATTTCCAGAAACTGCCTGACCAGGCGTTTGGCCGCAACAAGCAATGGCGTCGTGTCGGGTAGCGCTGCCAGCTGTAGCATCAGGCACTCACGTAAATCGCGGGCAAATACGCCAGTAGGCTCAAACTGTTGTAGGCGTAACAGGACGCTCTCGATTTCACGTTGCTGTATACCTTCATGGGCAGTCATCTGCAGACTTTCACGAATCTCGCTTAACGTCAGTGACAGGTAGCCATTGTTATCCACCGCATCAATCAGGGTTTCGGCGATAATGTGTTCACGGGGGCTGATATCTGTCATGGCAAGTTGCCACAAAAGATGTCCGTGCAGGCTTTGTACTGCCGTGTCACGCTCAAAGTCGGGGCCTTCCTGGCCAGGGCTGCCTGAACCGAATGAATCCTGGTATGTGTCTGACCAGTCACTATCGACCGAGAGTTCGCTGGGAATATCCTCTGACCAGTCAGCTTCCTTGTCTTCCTGGCTGGCGTGCTCGCCAAACTCTTCTTCCTGTTCCAGTAAAGGATTGGCATCCAGTGCGTTCTGGATTTCCTGACGAAGATCCAGAGTCGACAGCTGCAGCAGGGCGATTGCCTGTTGCAACTGGGGAGTCATCGTCAGTTGAGTGCCAAGACGCAGTTGAAGGGACGCTTTCATGACCATTCGTGAACCACCCGTGGCATATAAAGCTTTACCCTAAAACCACCGGCTTTCAGGCGCAAGCAGCAATAAGCATGCCATCGAAAAAAATTACCTGTGAATGTGATGACTAACAGTCTGGGCGACGACTGACATCACAGTTTAAAGTCCTCGCCAAGATAGATATCCCGGACTTGCTGATTGTCCAGAATCGTATCGGGGGAGCCGCTGGCAATGATGTGGCCGTCGCCGACGATATAGGCGGTATCACAGATATCCAAGGTTTCCCGGACATTGTGATCAGTAATCAATACGCCAATGTGGCGTGCCTTGAGTGCACGGATGATGGTCTTGATATCACCAACAGAAATTGGGTCAACCCCGGCAAAAGGTTCATCAAGCAGGATGAAAAGCGGATCAGTGGCCAGCGAGCGGGCAATTTCAACGCGACGCCTTTCACCGCCGGACAGGCTCATGCCAAGGTTGTCGCGAATGTGAGTGATATGAAAGTCCTCGAGCAGTTTCTCGAGATGATCTTTACGTTCGTTGCGGGAAAGCCCCTGGCGGGTCTCCAGAATCGCCATGATGTTGTCAGCGACGCTCAGTTTGCGAAAAATGGAGGCTTCCTGAGGCAGATAGCCGATCCCGGCAATGGCGCGTTCATGCATGGGTGCCCGGCTAAGATTCAGGTCATCGATATATACCTTGCCAGCATCGGCTTTAACCAACCCGACAATCATGTAGAAAGATGTGGTCTTGCCTGCGCCATTGGGGCCAAGAAGCCCAACGATGCTGCCTTGGGCAATATCAAGATTGATATCCTTGACAACTCGGCGTCGCTTATAGCTTTTGGCCAGGTGGCGTGCTGAAAGTGTTTTGCCGGGTGGGCTCAGTACTGCAGCCGTGACGTCATCGAAAGACACTGAAGGCTCCTACTGCTGCTCAGGTTGCAAGATCATGCGAATGCGTTGGTTTTCACTGCCTTCGACATCCGATCGGGCC
This sequence comes from Halomonas sp. BLK-85, assembly GCF_044792155.1. Lineage (NCBI taxonomy): Bacteria > Pseudomonadati > Pseudomonadota > Gammaproteobacteria > Oceanospirillales > Halomonadaceae > Halomonas > Halomonas sp. BLK-85. Next base: position 1,926,398 of record NZ_CP087731.1, on the reverse strand, counting down.
TGAATGACACCCCGATCGATGAAATATTCCAACTGGCCGCCGGTGAAACGGTCGTCTCCCTGACTGAGTTCAGCGCGATCTGTCAGCACCACCCGGCGTTCCGCGACATGGTAAGTGATGCGTTTGGCCTTGCCTTCGGTAATCTCTTTCCGGCCTTCGAAACGATTACGGATATAGGCGCGGTCACCCGTGGCAATTGCTCTGGACAGTTCGCCATTGGCGTTACGCTGAATTTCTACTCGAGTGCCGTCTATACGCAGATCACCCTGGCGTATGCGCACATCGCCAGTGTAAACGGCGGTGCCTGCGTTCTGGTCGATATCGAGCTGGTCGGCTTCTACTTCAACAGGATCGCCAGGGGCGGCATACAGCACCTGAAAACTGGCCGCACTGAGCAAGAGGCTGAAAAACACACGAGTGGTCAAGGCAGGGATATTCATCGGGTAATACTCCTTTAAGGTGCCATCTCGGTCGGGTGATAACCACGCACCTGGCCCGCCAGCTGCATGCGGTCTTCGTTAAGCCATAAATCCATTCGTTGAGCCTGAATGGATTGAGGCGGTTGTTCCAGCATGACAGGGCGGTTGCTGAAGGCGTGCGCTTCTGCGCTGTGATAATCAAGCCGCTGTGTGGTCAGCAGCCAGGTTTCCTGAGGCTCCCTTAGGCGGACATTGCCGCGTAAAACAAGATGCTCCCCCTGATTGTCGATGTGGCCTTGCTGCGCACTTGCGTGCCACTCGCGCTGTTGACTATCGACCAGTAGGGCGCGCGGAGACTCAAGCTGAGTGGTCTGGCGTTGGGGCGTATGCGTCAGTTTTTTGACCGTCAGGCGCTGATGGCGATCGCCTTGCTGGTCATACAGCGTGAGCACAGCATTATCGACCACATGTCCGGGTTCTTCAGCTCTGGCGTCCGGGTCGATTGTGTGACCTGAGTCTGCTTGCCAATCGAACCAGGCCAGCAACCCACCCAACGCAAGGATGAGACCGGCCAGAACCAGGCGTTGTAAGGTAACGAAAGAGCGGCTCTCGGTCATTATCAGCGGCGACCGTGTAGATAAGTGTCTATCACAGTGCCCCAATGGCCCTGAGCATCGAGCAAGGCATCGCATACTTCGCGAACTGCGCCGTGCCCGCCCAGCCGCTCAGTGATCCAGTCAGCATGAGTGTGCAGGTAATCAGGGGCATTCGGCACCGTAATGCCGACGCCAGAGCGCTTTATAGTGGCCAGGTCTGGCAGGTCATCGCCGCAGTAGGCGACCTGATCGAGCTCGAGATTCAAACGCTGGCAAAGCTTTCGGAGAGTGACAAGTTTATCTTCACAGCCTTGATAGACGTGGGGGATGCCGAGTGCCGCTGCGCGTTGGCTGACCATGGGGGAATCCCGCCCGGTAATGATGGCAACATGCAACCCGGCCCGTTTAAGCAGCTTGAGACCCTGTCCATCCTGCGTATGAAAGGCTTTTATCTCCACGCCATCAGCCTGAAAATATAACCGGCCATCGGTCAGTACGCCATCGACGTCCATAGCAAATAAGCGCACGCGGCGCAGGTGATCAACCAGGTTGGCGGGTTGGCTCATGAAAACTCCATCTGAGAAGGCAGTTGATATTTTTGCCAAGTATGCTTGCTAGATAACGCCACTGACGAGCAAGTCATGCATGTGAAGTGCGCCGATTGGGCGCTGCTCATCATCGACCACTGCCAGAGCGGTAATCTTGCTTTCCTCCATTAGCCGCACTGCCTCAGCGGCCAGCATGCTGGGCGCGATGCGTTTGCCAGGGCGAGTCATGACGTCATCCACCAGCACATCTCGCAGATCGTAATGGTGATCCAGAGTGCGGCGTAAATCACCATCGGTGTAAACCCCGGCAAGCCGACCTTGGGAATCGATCACGCAGGTAAACCCCAGCCCCTTTAGGGTAATTTCCAGCAGGGCATCCCGCAAAGGGCTCCCAAGGGGGATGCTTGGCAGACGCTCGCCGTCGTGCATTACATCCTTCACGCAAAGTAACAAACGCTTGCCGAGAGTGCCGCCCGGATGTGAAAGGGCAAAATCTTCAGCCGTAAAACCACGTGCCTCAAGCAGGGCCACCGCAAGAGCATCGCCCAGGGCGAGCGCTGCCGTTGTAGAGCTGGTCGGTGCCAGGTCCAAAGGGCAAGCTTCTCGTTCAACCCCGCTGTTCAGGTGGGCATCGGCGTGACGAGCCAGGGTGGAATGCACTCGCCCAGTCATGCTTATCAAGGGGGCTCCCAGACGTTTGAGGAGGGGCAACAGGGCGGTCACTTCACTGGTTTCACCAGAGTTTGACAGGGCAATGACGACGTCGCTGCGAGTGATCATGCCAAGGTCGCCGTGGCTGGCTTCTCCGGGGTGAACAAAAAAGGCGGGTGTACCGGTGCTGGCCAGGGTGGCCGCAAGCTTGCCCGCGATATGTCCGGATTTGCCCATGCCCGTGACCACAACGCGTCCTTTGCAGGCGAGGATCAGTTCGCAGGCGCGGTCAAAGTGCTCGTCAAGCTTGGCTTGTAGATGACCAATCGCTTCCTGTTCTATCTGTAACGTGCGCAGTGCGCTTTCACGCATCAAGCTGGTAGCTGGGGGTATCGCATGGGGCATGGCATGACTCACTTGACGATCACCGATCGGTAAATGAAACATTTTATATTAACATCCGTAGCGAGGTGACCGCATATTTATTCCCGCTCACGTGCGACAATAGATGTTTTAGAAATTCTGAATTGAGTTAGAATACAATGTTCGATTACGTTTTTGAACGCCCTTCACCGTCAGATGTCTGTTTGCTACTGGGCTTTCGCCAGGTATCTGATGCTTTCTGCGCACAAGGTGAGTGCCGGGTTTTATATGACTGATACTGCTTTTATTGAAATACAGGATCTGCATTTTACGCGGGGAGATCATGAGATCTTTCGTGGCGTTAACATGTCCATTCCTCGTGGAAGGGTAACCGCTATCATGGGGCCGAGCGGCACGGGCAAAACAACATTGCTCAAGTTGATTGGCGGGCAGTTGACGCCAGACAGTGGACGCATCCTGATCGATGGGCAGGATGTCAACAGGCTTTCCAGGAAGGCGTTGTTCAAATTGCGCCAACGCATGGGAATGTTGTTCCAGAGCGGCGCTTTATTTTCCGATCTGGATGTGTTCGAAAATGTGGCCTTTCCTCTTCGGGTACATACCAATCTGCCGGATGCGATGGTGCGCGATATCGTGCTTTTGAAACTGCAGGCGGTAGGGCTTAGAGGGGCTCGAGAGCTGATGCCATCCGAGCTTTCGGGTGGAATGGCCCGTCGCGTGGCGCTTGCCCGTGCTGTATCTCTGGACCCTGAATTGATTCTGTATGACGAGCCTTTTGTGGGTCAGGACCCCATTTCGATGGGGGTCCTTGTGCAGCTGATCAAGCGCCTCAATCAGGCGCTTGAACTAACCTCGGTGGTGGTGTCTCACGATATCAAGGAAACCTTGAGTATTGCCGATTACCTGTACCTGATCGCAGACGGCGAAGTTGTTGCTCACGGTACGCCACAGATGCTGGATACGCATCAGGACCCCCGCGTCGAGCAGTTTATGCATGGCCAGCCGGATGGCCCCGTGCCCTTTCATTATCCCGCGCAGCCGTTTTACGACGACATTCTTAATCACGATGCAACCACAAGGATTGGTTAGATGGATGCAAACTTTTCCGACATCCTTGCACGGGTGACCAGGCTGGGACGCAAGGGGTCTGATCTGTTGGAAGCCCTGGGGCGTGCCGGTCTTTTTCTTGGTCAGTCGGCGATAAGCGTTCCGTCTCGTGAAGGCTGGCGACTATGGATGCAGCAGATGCATTTTGTTGGCGTTTTGTCGCTAGCCATCGTGCTGGTTTCCGGCCTGTTTATAGGCATGGTGATTTCACTTCAGGGCTACACTATTCTGGTTGAGTTTGGCGCGGAGGAAGCCTTAGGCCAGATGGTCGCTTTATCATTGCTACGTGAACTGGCGCCTGTGGTGGCCGCACTCTTGTTTGCTGGTCGTGCAGGTTCAGCATTGACGGCTGAAATTGGCCTGATGAAAGCCACTGAACAGTTGTCAAGCATGGAGATGATCGGAGTGGATCCGCTACGCCGTGTAGTCGCCCCTCGCCTTTGGGCAGGGTTTGTGTCGCTGCCGATTCTTACGGTGGGCTTCAGTGTGGTAGGTGTCTGGGGGGGATATCTGGTAGGGGTGCAATGGCTAGGCGTATTCGAAGGCTCCTACTGGAGCAATATGCAGGCCAGCGTTACCTTCTTGAATGATGTGGGCAACGGTATGGTCAAGAGTCTGGTGTTTGCCGTGGTGGTGACCTGGATAGCCGTTTTTCAGGGATATGATCTGGTGCCAACATCGGAAGGGATTTCACGCGCGACAACGCGCACCGTTGTATATTCTTCGCTAGCGGTACTCGGGTTGGATTTTGTCTTGACCGCCGTAATGTTTGGCGGCCTTTAACGTTGGAGCAGATACATGAAGCGTAGTAAAACCATGGAGTTGGGCGTTGGGCTTTTCATGCTGGCCGGTATTGTCGGGCTGATATTTCTCGGCTTGAGGGTCAGTGGCCTTTCGCTTGCTTCTTCAACGCAGACATTTCACCTCGAAGCTAACTTTGCCAATATCGGCAGCCTTAAACCGCGCGCCCGGGTCACCATGGCCGGGGTTACCGTGGGGCGGGTGGAATCCATTGAGCTGGACACCGAATGGTATGATGCCCGGGTTGTCATGAAGCTTGACAGTGATCTGGAAGGACAGATCAGCCGCGATTCAACCGCTGCGATTCTGACGGCTGGCCTGCTGGGTGAACAGTATATTGGTCTGAGCATTGGTGGCGACCCGGAGACGCTGGCTGATGGCGAGACCATACGTGATACCCAATCAGCCGTGGTGCTGGAAGAATTGATTCAGCAGTTTGTATCGAGTATGGCGAACGGTTGATGTGGCGGCGTGTCTTATTTTTAGTGAATGACGCTGCGTGAAACAGTAATCAAAAAGGAAAAGCATGATGATAGGAAGTGACAAAGGATTTCAAAAGCCGACTGCATGGCTGGCAACATTGTTTGCGCTCCTGCTGATGTTTGCGCCACCAACCCAGGCGCAATCCATGGGGCCGGAAGAGGTTGTGCGTAACAATATAGACACCTTTATGGGTGAGCTGGAATCGCGTAAGGACTACTACGCCGATAACGTTGATGAATTAAAAGAACTTGTTGATGAGAATCTTGAGAATGTGGCTGATTTTCGCTACATCGGGGCCAGCGTCATGGGCAGCTACTTTCGCAACGCGTCTCCCGAACAGCGCAGGGATTTTGTAGCGGTTTTTCGACAGACACTGATCGATACCTATACCCGTGGCCTTGTGACATTTGACTATGACGAAATACGCGTGACGGACACCCAGCGTGCCCAGCGTTATGATGACCAGGCCAGCGTGGACATGGAAATCGTGGCGAATGATGGCAATGTCTATCCCGTAAGTTATAGCCTTCGTCTCTCTGATGGTGAGTGGCGAGTCGTTAATGTGATTGTTAACGGCATTAACCTTGGGTTGACCTTCCGTAACCAGTTCGACCAGGCCATGCGTGATAATAACCGTGATTATGACGCGGTTATCGATAACTGGTCGCCTGCAGTGGGTGTGGATGAGCTGGAAGAAGGCGGAGACGACGCGTGACTGAGCTTTTCTCTCATCAGGGAGTGGCGCTTGAACAGCGTGGCAATACCCTGTGGGTAAGCGGCGGTGTGGATGCTACAACGGCCGCCGCACTCGCGGCTGCAGGCAGTCAGTGGCTGGTCAGCACGTCCATCCGTGAGTTGCGAATCAGTTTTGAAGGTGTTGACAAGGCAAGCAGTGCCGCGCTCAGTGTGCTGCTTGAGTGGTTGCGCATCAGTCGCCAGTACTCTCTTGATGTTGTGGCGGTTGAACTCTCGGCACCGCTGCGTCGTCTGGCCAATCTGGCAGAGTTGGAAACCTTACTGGCATTTTCGGCCCCTTCCCCTAGGCCTGGCTGAGCGTGAACCTGCCATTTAAAGGACCTGGAAACGCGCAATGCAATGGAGCAATCGCCAAAGCGGTTGCTTTTCTTTATCATGAGCCCTGTTTTTTAGGCTATTTCCAACAGGAGTTTGCTAATGCAACCCAATGAAGTTAAGGCATTACTGGAATCCCGCCTGGAAGGGTGTGAGTTTTACATTCAGGGGGAAGGCTGCAATTTTCAGGTTACCGCTGTCGGTGATGTTTTTGATGGTCTGACCCCGGTCAAGCGTCAGCAGCTGGTTTATGGTGCTTTGAGCAATGAAATAGCCTCGGGCGCGCTGCATGCCATCAGTATCAAGACCTTTACTCCGACGCAGTGGGAAAGCGCGCCTGAAAGCGCTCAATAACGGCAGATTTTATGGATAAATTACTGATTACAGGCAACGGAGTTGTAGACGGCGAAGTGTGGGCCAGCGGTGCAAAGAATGCGGCCTTGCCGATTTTGTGTGCCAGCCTGCTGGCTGATGGGCCTGTGGTCATAGGTAATCTGCCTCATCTTCAGGATATTACGACCACCCTGGAGCTGCTGGGCAGAATGGGCGTTGAGCCCGTCATGGGCGACAGAATGACCATCCAGCTTGATGGCTCTCAGGTCACCGATTGTCATGCGCCCTATGAGCTGGTCAAGAAGATGCGCGCGTCCATTCTGGTGCTTGGCCCTCTGTTAGCGCATTTTGGCCACGCCGATGTCTCTCTCCCGGGTGGCTGTGCCATTGGGTCACGCCCGGTTGATCTGCATATACGCGGCCTTGAAGCCATGGGTGCCGAGATCCGGGTGGAAAATGGCTATATACGTGCCCGGGTTGATAAACGCCTGAAGGGAGCGACGATTTTCTTTGATACGGTGACTGTCACCGGTACAGAGAACCTGTTGATGGCGGCGACTCTGGCGGATGGCACGACGGTACTTGAAAATGCCGCGCGGGAACCCGAGGTAGTGGATCTGGCCGAATGCCTGATCAAGATGGGAGCACAGATTCGCGGGCACGGCACGGATACGATCGTGATTGACGGCGTAGAGCGTCTGCACGGCTGTGAACATGACGTAATGCCAGACCGGATCGAAACGGGCACCTTTCTTGTAGCTGCCGCCATGACGCGTGGGCGGGTCAAGATCACCCGGACGCGAGCCGATATTCTTGAGGCTGTTCTCGCCAAGCTTGAAGAAGCTGGCGCATCAATTACCACCGGTGATGACTGGATTGCGCTGGATATGCACGGCCAGCGTCCTCAACCTGTCAACCTGCGGACAGCGCCTTATCCGGCTTTTCCAACCGATATGCAGGCGCAGTTTGTGGCCATGAATGCCATTGCCGATGGTACATCAAGAGTGGTTGAGACGATTTTTGAAAATCGATTCATGCACGTTCAGGAACTCAATCGCATGGGTGCCGATATCGTCCTTGAAGGCAATACAGCACTGATCAAGGGGGTTGAAAAGCTATCCGGAGCGCCTGTGATGGCCACTGATCTGCGTGCTTCGGCATCTCTGGTGATTGCCGCCATGATGGCCGAGGGTGACACCCTGGTGGATCGCATTTACCACATTGATCGTGGTTACGAATGCATCGAGGAAAAACTTCAGCAGTTAGGGGCGCGCATTCGTCGTATTCCGGGCTGAGTCATGCACTAACCATTGGCAACCAAGATGAGTAAGCAATTGATTCTGGCGCTCTCCAAAGGGCGAATTTTGCAGGAAACCTTACCTTTACTGGCCGACGCTGGCATTACCCCTGTTGAAGATCTGGGGAAAAGCCGCAAGCTTTTATTTGATACCAATCTGCCGGAGATAAAGCTGGTGGTTATCCGGGCGACGGATGTGCCCACCTATGTTCAGTTGGGTGCTGCCGACCTAGGGGTCGCCGGCAAGGATGTCCTGCTTGAACATGGTGAGCAGGGGCTCTATGAGCCACTGGATCTGGACATTGCTCGATGCAAATTGATGACCGCGGGTATCAAGGGAGAATTGCCAGGGCATGCACGCCGTCGTGTGGCTACCAAGTTTGTCGACGTTGCGCGGCGTTACTACGCAGAGCAAGGCATCCAGGCCGAAGTGATCAAGCTGTACGGGGCGATGGAACTGGCCCCTCTGATGAACCTGGCCGATGAAATTGTCGATATTGTCGACACCGGCAACACCCTGCGAGCCAACGGTATGGAACCACGTGAGCTGATCGCGTCCATCAGTACCCGTCTGGTTGTCAACAAGGCCGCCATGACCATGAAGCACCGCCAGATCAAGCCGCTTATCGAGCGCCTGCGTACGGCGGTTGAAAGTCGTCAAAGTGCGGCTGTGAGCAACTGATCAACGAGAGCGAATCCGTTATCCATGAGCGAGGTAGCCATGAGCGAAACCATGAAGATGTCATCGGTGGCGCGTTTTTCGACCCGCGATGCCGATTTTGATCAGCGCCTTGATGCATTGTTGGATTGGGAAGGCGTTTCGGATCGCGCCGTTCAGCAGCGCGTGGAAGATATCCTTCACCAGGTCAAGCAGCGCGGCGATGCCGCCGTTGTTGAAGCGACCAACCGCTTTGACCGTCTGTCGGCATCCTCCATGCAGGAGTTGTGCCTGTCTCAGGAGCAGTTGGAGACCGCCTACCACGCATTACCAGCTGACCAACGCGAGGCGCTTGCCTTGGCTGCTGAGCGCATTCGCCGTTATCACGAGCACCAGAAGCCGTCATCCTGGCAGTACACCGAAGAGGACGGAACCGTGTTGGGCCAGCAGGTGGCGCCACTTGATCGGGCGGGTATCTACGTACCGGGGGGCAAGGCGTCATATCCGTCATCAGTGTTGATGAATGCGATTCCAGCGCATGTGGCCGGGGTCAGGGAAATCGTGATGGTGGTCCCCACTCCTGACGGTATCCTTAATGATATGGTGTTGGCAGCTGCATACCTGGCAGGAGTGGATTACGTTTTCACCATTGGCGGGGCACAGGCTGTTGCGGCACTCGCGTATGGAACCGAAAGTGTTCCACGGGTTGATAAGATTGTGGGTCCCGGCAATATCTATGTGGCAACCGCTAAACGTGCGGTATTTGGCCAGGTCGGGATCGACATGATCGCCGGACCGTCAGAGATTCTGGTGATCTGTGACGGCCAGACCTCCCCGGACTGGATCGCCATGGACCTTTTTTCCCAGGCTGAACATGATGAAGACGCGCAGGCGATTCTCGTCAGCTGGGATGAGGAGCACCTCAGTGCCGTTCAAGAGGCTATTGATCGCCTGATGCCAACGCTTGAGCGCCATGAGATTGTGCGTGCTTCAATGAGCAAAAGGGGAGCGCTGATTTTATGTGACGATCAGGAGGAAGCGCTGGCATTGATCAACCGAATCGCTCCGGAACATCTTGAACTTTCGGTAAGCGACCCTGATGCCTGGTTATCTGGCATTCGCCATGCCGGTGCGATTTTCATGGGGCGTTACACCGCAGAAGCCTTGGGTGATTATTGCGCGGGCCCGAACCATGTGCTGCCGACGTCAGGCACGGCTCGTTTTTCATCGCCGCTTGGCGTCTATGATTTTCAGAAACGCTCGTCGATTATTCATTGCTCGGCAGATGGAGCCAGCGCACTGGGTGAAGTGGCGTCAGTGCTGGCGAGGGGGGAGTCACTCACGGCCCATGCCCGCTCTGCGGAGTATCGTCTGAAGCGCTAACAAGCCGTCAGTCCAAATGTTCTGCCAAGACAACACAGGCCACCTTGCGGTGGCCTGTGTATTTCGGGAGTAAGGTGACAAATTCTTATTCATCCGCATTCTGTTCGCTTCGCTCTTCGACCGGCACGCTGGGAATGGGGCGTTCAGCTACCTCCAGGGTCAGATCCTGGCGTTCCCCATTTCTGACAATGGTGACCGGCAGGCGAGTGCCCGGCTTGATGGCGGCAATATTACTCATGGTGGCACGTGCATCAAGTACTGGTTGGCCATCCACCGCCAGCAATACATCACCGGGTTGCAATCCTGCCTGATCAGCAGGGCCACCCTTGATGGCACCGGCAATGATCATACCTTGAGGATTGCGTAACCCGAAGGAGGCGGCCAGTTCTCGGGACAGGGTCTGCGCTTCAATACCCAGCCAGCCCCGAATCACACGCCCCTGAGTCACCAACTCATTCAGCACGCTATGCGCCAGGTTGGCAGGAATGGCAAAGCCGATCCCCTGTGATCCGCCCGAGCGTGAAAAAATGGCCGTGTTGATACCGACCAGTGCGCCGTTGGGGTTGATCAGGGCGCCGCCCGAGTTGCCTGGGTTTATTGCAGCATCTGTCTGTATGAAGTCTTCATAGGCATTAATGCCAAGGTGGCTACGGCCAGTCGCACTGATGATGCCCATGGTCACTGTCTGGCCAACGCCAAAGGGGTTGCCGATAGCCAGGGCAACATCCCCGATGGCCGTGTTTTCGGAGTTGCTTAGCTTGATCACTGGCAGGTTATCCAGCGGAATCCGCAGTACCGCCAGGTCGCTTTCGGGATCGGTGCCGATCACTTCGGCAATGGATTCGCGTCCATCACGTAACGCTACCTGGATTTTGTCAGCCCCGTTGGTGACATGGTGGTTCGTCAATACATAGCCGTCCGGGCTGACAATAACGCCAGACCCCAGGCTGGATAGCATGCGCTGTTGACTGGTGGCATCGTCGCCATTAAAGAACTGTTCGAAAAAAGGGTCGGAGCGTAGTGGGTGATCGTCGCGGTTGACTACCCGTGAAGAATAGATATTGACCACCGCTGGTGCCGCCGTGCTGACTGCATGGGAATAGCTGACAGGGCCTTTTTCGCGGCTAAGTGGTTCAGCACGGGTGACCTCTGGTAGGGGGCGCTTTGGAACCCGTCGCTCGGAACCGACAGTTGATACGAAGGCTCTGTCTTCAGGCGGCGGTGTTGTGGTCGTGCTCTCTTGCGCGGTAAATGGGTTAGGAATCTGCTCGGGAAACAGCGCCAACAGCAACACCGCCAGTAATATGCCAATGATGATAGGGCCTAAATACAGCGTTACATAGCGGTGCATGAGTTCTTCCTTGCATGTATGCCTGGATGAAAATAGTGTTAATTCAAGCCTTGTTTCATTGGCTTTTTAAGCTACTGCGCTTTAATGCCATTATCATAACATTACATCATGATAGATTTGTGCATAGCAGAAAAAGAGCCCAGGTCCCTTTTAATACCAATAGGCCCTGGCCTGCTGATCAAAATGCTTACCCACCCATACTGCATGAGGAGAACTGGCGCAATGATTGAACGTGCTCGCCTGGTCGACATCTGTGATCAGGAATTGAAGGCACCCTGCTTCAAGGATTACACGCTTAATGGCCTGCAGGTAGAGGGTCGCGGTGAAATACAGCGAGTACTCAGCGGAGTGACGGCCTGCCAGGCATTGTTAGACGAAGCCGTTGAATGGCAGGCCGATGCGATTCTGGTGCATCACGGTTACTTCTGGAAAAACGAACCTGTCGCCTTGACCGGTATGAAACAGCGACGCATCCGTACCTTGCTGGCGAACGATATCAATCTGCTGGCCTATCATCTGCCCCTCGATGCACATCCCGTCCTGGGCAACAATGCCCAGCTTGCCAGGCGGTTTGGCTGGCAGTTCGAGCGGTGTCTGGATGGCGAGCAGGGCGTTGGCCTGCTGTGGCTTGGGCGTACAGCGGAACCCTGCAGCCTGGCGTCACTTGAAGCCCAGGCGGCAAAGGTTCTAAACCGTTCACCGCTAACGATTGAGTCAGCCTTGGGTGTTGAACGCATCGAACGTATTGCCTGGTGCACAGGTGGCGCGCAGGACATGATCATCCAGGCTTTTGAAGGGGGGGCTCAGGCGTTTGTGTCAGGTGAGATATCCGAACGCACAACGCACTTGGCCCGGGAAATGGGCATTCATTATCTTGCTGCCGGTCACCATGCTACCGAGCGCTATGGGGTAGAAGCCCTGGGTGATTGGTTGGCGAACCGGTTTTCGATAGATCACCGTTTTGTCGATATTGACAACCCCGCATGATGTGAGCACGGTAAAGACACTCAACAGGCCCTAATAGCGAGGCGGTTGAGGTGCCTGTTCGCGCTCTTTCAGGCCAAAATCTTCCGAAAGGGTGCCATTCTTACCGTCAGCATAATCGCGGGGTACACCGCTTTTCAGGGTGCTTTCAGACGCGTTGAGCACGTTGGATGCTGGCGCGTCTCGATTGACAACATCGCTCAGGTTCAGACGTTGGAGTTTTTCATCATTGAGTTGCCAGTGCCGGGCTTCATGAGCCAGCTGTTGTTCAAGCTGGTCGGCAGTTGTTCGCAGTGTATCAATATGCTGATGGGCATCAAGCAGATGAGTGCCCATGCGCGCTTTGAGCTCTTCAACCTGGCGTTCGCTTTCTAGTAGTTTTTGTTGCATCAGGTTGCTTTCACGGTGATTTCTACTGAGTAGACGATAGCCGAGAATGCCAAGGATGATGCCTGTAATGACGCCTGAAAGAGCAAATATCAGTTCAGAACTTGCTTGCACACTTATCTCCTAACGTCTGGGAATACTATGCGCCAATATCTGGGCCCGTTGACGTTTAATCGCTGGCATGAGGGAGCGTCGACAGGCCCTAAAACGGCTCATCAATCAGTTACCTGACTATTATAGGCGCCACTAAGACGTTGAGGTCAATCCATGATGTGCGTTATCCGTCGCCAGCGTATAAACTCTTGCCACTAAGTGGCTGGAAGCAAAAGAGGCTGACGTTGGTTCCGCCATGGCTTGCCAGGCCTGTAACCATTGACCTGTCGCCTATGGAGACACTGTGACAACACTTGCAACTCCCATAGAACGTTATCGTGCTGATCTACAGCGCGACGATTTTCAGTTTGATGCTGCTCAGCAAGCAGCTGTTGAACACCTACAACGTCTATATGATGATCTGGTGGCGACGCAGGCGGCTCCTTCATCACCTGCGAGCACCAAGGGGGTCAAGGCGCGCTTGACTGGCTGGTTCGGTAAGCGTCATTCCAATGCCGCTTTCGGGGCTGGAGAGCCTGCTTTCCAGGGGCTCTATTTTTGGGGTGGGGTGGGAAGAGGCAAGACCTATCTGGTGGATACCTTTTATGAATCCTTGCCATTTGCTGACAAAATGCGCACTCATTTTCACCGTTTCATGCAGCGAGTACACAATGAGCTGAATCACTATAAGGGTGAAAAGAACCCGCTGCAGCTGATTGCCGGAAAGTTTGCTGCCGAGGCGCGGGTCATCTGCTTTGACGAGTTTTTTGTCAAGGATATAACGGATGCCATGATATTGGCCAACCTGCTTGAAGCCCTGTTTGATAAAGGTGTTGTGCTGGTGGCTACCTCAAATATCGTGCCCGATGACCTCTACAAGGATGGTCTGCAGCGGGCACGTTTCATTCCGGCTATTGAGCTTTTGAATCGGCATTGCGAGGTGGTTAACGTAGATTCAGGAATTGATTACCGCCTGAGAGCCCTTGAGAGAGCCGAAATATTTCATTCTCCCCTGGATGAAGCAGCGGAAGTTCAACTGCTGAGAAGTTTTCGCGAAATTTCCGGCCATGAAGGTGAAGTGGATGTTCCTCTGGAAGTGAACCATCGTTCCATCAGGGCAAAGCGATTACATGATGATGTGCTCTGGTGCGAATTTCTGGAGCTGTGTGATGGTCCGCGCAGCCAGAATGACTATATCGAACTTGCCCGTGAATTCCATACTGTGCTGGTGTCCAATGTCAGTCAGATGGGCGCCAGCAATGAAGATCAGGCCAGGCGCTTTATTAATATGGTAGATGAGTTCTATGACCGTGGCGTCAAGCTGCTGATGTCAGCCCAGGTGCCCATTGATGAATTGTATACCGACGGCAGGCTGAACTTCGAGTTTCAGCGAACATTGTCACGTCTTCAGGAAATGCAGTCGCATGAGTATCTGGCGCTGGCGCACAAGCCTTGAAGGCTTGCATGAGCTGACGCTGGATAAAAAAATCGGGCTGAGGGTTAACTTGTATGGGCAACTCCTGTAGTATGCCGCCTCGCTTGATGTTGTTGTGATGTGTCAGCAACTATGCTCATTTCAGCAACCAAAAAAAATAGGGATGGTATCTGGCCTTATAGAAGGACACAGATACCCAATCAACTTTAATTGGTGATTTCATCCATGAAGACGTTCAGTGCTAAGCCGCAGTCCGTCCAGCGCGACTGGTATGTTGTCGATGCTACGGACAAGACGCTCGGTCGTCTGGCAACCGAGATTGCTCGCCGCCTGCGCGGCAAGCATAAGCCCGAATTTACTCCTCACGTTGATACTGGCGACTATATTGTCGTCATCAACGCTGAAAAAGTGCATGTCACGGGCAATAAGGCCAAAGCCAAGACCTACTACCGCCATACCGGTTACCCGGGTGGTCTGCGTTCCATGACGTTTGACAAGATGATTGATCATGCGCCTGAGCGTATCATTGAATCAGCTGTCAAGGGCATGCTGCCAAAAGGGCCGCTAGGTCGCGCCATGTACTCAAAACTTAAAGTCTATGCTGGCGCCGAGCATCCGCACACTGCACAGCAGCCGCTTGAACTGAACATTTAAGGAAATCTTCGTCATGACACAGCAGTATTACGGTACCGGGCGCCGCAAGACTTCCACCGCCCGTGTTTTCCTGAAGCCGGGTTCCGGCAAGATCACTGTCAATAATCGCGAGCTGGATCAATATTTTGGTCGCGTGACAGGGCGTATGGTGGTTCGCCAGCCGCTGGAACTGACTGAAACGCTGAATCAGTTTGACGTCTATGTCACTGTAGAAGGCGGTGGTGGCTCTTCTCAGGCTGGGGCAATTCGCCACGGGATTACCCGTGCGCTGATGGTTTACAATGAAGACTTTAGGCCTGCATTACGCGAAGCGGGTTATGTTACACGCGATGCGCGTCAGGTAGAGCGTAAGAAAGTGGGCCTTCGCAAGGCGCGTCGTCGCCCTCAGTTCTCAAAGCGTTAATTCCAGCGTTATTCAGCACAACGCTCAGGTCATGCGCCTGGGCGTTTTTTTTGCACTATCAAAAAGTTATATAGCATCTACCACCATGGTCAATGGCGTTTGTTCTTGTGTAATGCGCCTTGTTTTTTTAATATAGGCAGTATTTGATATTCGTCGTCACGGTATACTCTGGTGGCGGTGCGGGTAAGCTGATGGGAGAAACCAGAAATGGCAGATAACGGCGTAAACAAAGGTCGGCGCCGCTTCCTTGTTGGTGCCACCTCCGTTGTGGGTGCGGTGGGCGCTGTTGGGGTTGCGGTTCCCTTTTTGGCTTCTTGGCAGCCTAGTGCCAAGGCAAGAGCGGCTGGTGCGCCGGTTCGAGCAGATGTGTCCAAGCTCGAAGTTGGTCAGCGTATGACGGTAGAGTGGCGCGGCAAGCCAGTATGGATTATCAACCGCTCTGATGAAATGATCGAGCGGACAGAAGCATTGGATACCGGTCTTCTGGCAGATCCTGATTCAGCAGTACCGCAGCAACCTGCCTACGCGACGGGTACTCTGCGTTCTGTCAAACCCGAAATTGGCGTTCTTATTGGTATCTGTACCCATCTTGGGTGCTCACCATTGTACCGTCCTGAACCGGACGCTGAAGGTGTCGGCGTTGATAATTGGCCGGGAGGATTCTTTTGTCCTTGCCATGGTTCACGCTTTGACTTGTCTGGGCGCGTCTATTCAGGAGTTCCTGCACCTACAAACCTCGAAGTTCCACCCTACCGCTTCGAGGGTGACGATTTCATTATCGTTGGCGAAGATGAGGAGGCTGCCTGATGGCTAACCCGAACAAGGCCAAAGCTGAAAGCGGTGTCATGCGCTGGGTCGATGACCGCTTTCCAGCCACTCAGATGATGCAAGATCATCTGACTAAATATTACGCACCCAAAAATTTCAACTTCCTGTACCTTTTTGGGGTACTGGCGTTGCTGGTGTTGATCAACCAGATACTGACCGGTGTCTGGCTGACAATGAGTTATAACCCTTCCGCGGAAGGTGCTTTTGACTCCATTGAGTACATCATGCGCGATGTGGAGTGGGGGTGGCTGATTCGCTACATGCACACCACGGGCGCCTCAGCTTTCTT
Source organism: Halomonas sp. BLK-85 (assembly GCF_044792155.1). Lineage (NCBI taxonomy): Bacteria > Pseudomonadati > Pseudomonadota > Gammaproteobacteria > Oceanospirillales > Halomonadaceae > Halomonas > Halomonas sp. BLK-85. The sequence goes on along the minus strand of NZ_CP087731.1, from coordinate 1,910,243 downwards.
TGTTGTTATCTACATGCACATGTTCCGTGCCTTGATGTATGGCTCCTATAAGGCGCCGCGCGAATTGGTGTGGATTTTTGGCATGACCATTTACCTGGCGCTGATGGCCGAAGCCTTTATGGGTTACCTGCTGCCGTGGGGGCAGATGTCCTACTGGGGCGCACAGGTTATTATTTCTCTGTTTTCTGCCATTCCGGGGATTGGTCCTGATCTGGCCCAATGGGTGCGTGGTGACTATCTGATCTCGGGAATTACCCTGAACCGTTTCTTTGCACTGCATGTGGTTGCATTGCCCATAGTTATTCTGGCGCTGGTTGTACTGCATATCATTGCCTTGCATGAAGTCGGCTCCAACAACCCGGATGGCGTTGACATCAAGCAGAAGAAAGATGAGACCGGCAAGCCGTTGGATGGCATTGCATTCCATCCTTATTACACCGTGAAAGATCTGGTTGGTATTGCGATTTTCCTGTTTGTCTTCTGCATTGTGGTCTTCTACTTCCCGGAAGGCGGCGGGTACTTTATTGAGAAGCCCAACTTTGAACCGGCGAACCCGCTCGTCACGCCTGATCATATTGCCCCTGTCTGGTATTTCACGCCGTTCTACGCCATTTTGCGGGCGATTACCTTCTCGCTGTTCGGTCTTGATGCCAAGTTCCTTGGTGTAGTGTTCATGGGCGGGGCGATTGCTATCCTGTTTGTACTTCCATGGCTTGATCGCAGCCCGGTCCGTTCAATGCGTTACAAAGGATGGATATCCAGAACAATGCTGGCCCTTTTCTGCATCAGTTTCGTCATTCTGGGTATATTGGGCGTGTTGCCGTCAACTGAAGGACGTACACTTCTTGCACAGGCATGCACGGCCATGTATTTCGCATTCTTCCTGCTGATGCCGATCTATACCCGGCTGGAGAAGACTAAACCCGTTCCGGAAAGGGTGACTGGCTAATGAAAAAGCAACTATTCGCACTGCTCTTTGCACTGCTCCCGATAACGGCATTCGCTGCGGGTGGTGCCAGCGTGCCGCATTCCATGGATCCTGATCTGACCAACAAGGAATCGCTGCAGAATGGTATGCAGCTATACGTCAACTACTGCATGGGCTGCCATTCCATGGAGCATCAGCGCTTTGCGCGCTCTGCCGAGGATATTGGAATTCCACAGGATCTTGTCGAGGAAAATCTGATTTTCTCGCCGGATCTGGCTTTCAATGATCAGATGCAGATTGCCATGCATGGCGAAGACGGTGAATCCTGGTTTGGTGTTGCGCCACCCGATCTGTCGCTGATGAGTCGTCTACGTGGAACCGACTACATCTATTCCTATCTGTTAGGGTTCTACCGGGATCCAGGTCAACCGCTTGGCGTGAATAATACAGTGCTTGAAGCCTCGGCGATGCCTAACGTACTTGAACCACTGCAAGGGGTTCAGGAAATGGTATGCGCTGAGACAGATCAGCCGGTAGAAGGGCAGTCGCCCGATCCACTGTCTGGTAAGTATCAATCCTGTGATGTTCTGAAGGTCACTCAAGAAGGTGCCATGGATCCAGACGAGTTTGAAGAGGCCATTTATGACCTCACGAACTTCCTGGCCTATGCAGGTGAGCCTTCCAAGCTGCAGGCTCAGGCACTAGCTCCCAAAGTTCTGATCTTTATCATCATCTTTGGTGTGGTAGCCTACTTCCTGAAACGTGAGTACTGGCGCGATGTTCACTAAGTGATCATCACCAGATACAGGTAAGACGTAACCTGAAGGCGCATGGCATCGGCTGTGCGCCTTTTGCGTTATGAGGCAAAGTCTGTTTCTGCTTTTACCCTCTTGGCCTGGTTGCGTGTTATGATGTCAAGTTGATTTGATGTGAGGATGATTTCATGGGTGTTGTGGCCAAACGGTCGTCGATGATCTTCTATTCGGGCAATGATGATCATTTCAGTCATCGTGTGCGTATTGTGCTAGCTGAAAAAGGGGTAACGGTAGACATCGTTGATGTTAACGACGAGCAGCCGCCGCAGGAACTCGCTGAGTTGAATCCTTATAACAGCGTGCCGACATTGCTGGATCGAGATCTTGTGTTGTACGAGTCCAAGGTGATGATGGAGTATCTGGATGAACGCTTTCCCCATCCTCCCTTGTTACCGGTTTACCCTGTGGCACGTGCACAAAGTCGTTTGTGGATGCATCGTGTAGAGCGAGAATGGTGTCCGCTGGTGGACACGATTAGAACGGGTAGCAAAAAAGAAGCGGATAAGGCACGCAAGGAATTACGTGAAAGCCTGGTGGGTATTTCACCCATCTTTGAAGACATGCCGTTTTTCATGAGTGATGAATTTACTCTGGTTGACTGTTGTCTGGCACCGATTCTGTGGCGCTTGCCCGAATTGAATATTGAGCTGCCCGAAAAGCAGGTTCAGCCACTGATTGATTACATGACGCGGGTCTTTGAACGTGAAACCTTCCAGGCGGCATTGAACGAATTCGAAAAAGAGATGCGCGCTTAACACACATTAACCGTGCCGCCCTGTTGCATGCAGGGTGGGGCGGGCATTAAAACAGGGGAGCAAGATGCACTCTAGTCGTCCCTATCTGGCAAGAGCCCTTTATGAGTGGCTGGTAGATAACGAATTAACCCCTTATTTGGTTGTCGATGCTACCCTGCCTGACGTTGAGGTGCCCCGTCAGTTCGTTCAGAACGGCCAGATCGTGCTGAATGTCGCGCCAACGGCTGTGCGTGATCTTATGCTTGAAAATGATGCCATAAGCTTCAATGCTCGTTTTGGTGGTCATCCTATGCAGGTAATGATTCCATTACCCGCCTTGATTGCTATCTATGCAAGAGAAAATGGTGCAGGCATGGTATTTGGTCATGAGCCAGAGCTTGATGCGCCTGATAGCAAGTCTGAAGGGTCTTCGGTCGAAGACAAGAGACAGGAACAGGATGATGATAAAGACCACAATCCGACGTTATCGATTGCTGAGTCTTCTCCACCAGCGGATAGCAACAAGCAAGGCCGGCGGGAGGCCAGAGACACAGAAAAGAAGGATGGCAAGAAAAGCGGCAAAAAGCCGACGTTGCGAGTCATCAAGTAGCCTATCATCATAGCCCAAAAAAGCCTCATTCAACTGAGGCTTTTTTAATAAGACTGCATATTCAAGCATTTTAATTACATTGGGTTAATCCAGATAATCAAATACCTTAACAATACGCTGAACACCACGAACGGTGGATACTTCATTGACAATCATCTCTGCTTCTGAGCGAGCGACGATGCCCATCAGGTAAACACTCGCGTTTTCTGTTGTCACCTCAATCTTGGAAGAATCAATGCGGTTATTGGTCGCCATCTGACTGACCACATTAGTGGTTATCCAGCTATCAGTCAGTCGTTGAGTCGCAGGTATGGTCGCTGCAATGGCTAGCTCGTTGTGTACCTTGCTGACGCCGCGAATATCCTCAGCCACCTGCGTTGCCGTTGATTTAAGTTCTTCGCTGGGCACCTGGCCCACCAGAAGCACTTCGCCATTAAATACGTTTGCCTTGATTCTGGCCTGGGCAAGACGTCCATCAGTACGCTCGAGTGCGCGTTCGACTTCTTTGGCAATTGTATTATCAATGGCTTCAACATCGCTTGAACGTGTGCCGTAATTATCTGGATCATGTGCTGATTGTGTGGCACAGCCCGTTAACAGCAAAACGGCAGTAATGATCAGAGCCAGAGGTAGGCGTGATGACAGCGTCTGTAACATAGTGAATTCCCTGTAGTTGAAATGTGGGCCAAGCTGGCATTCAGGCATCGCTGTCGTTAGAAAAGAGTTTCGTGATGATACGTCAAACGACAGTTGCCAACAGTGAGGCATACAAGATTGATGGTGTGTTCAAAATAGCCGAGTTTGCACAGGAACTGAAGTAATTAAACGGCTTCGCCAAACAGCTGTTCATCAATCAGATCGCATAGGCAGTGGACAACCAATAAGTGGACTTCCTGAATGCGGGCTGTGGAAGTGGCGGGTATGCGAATCTCACAGTCGTCTTGGCCCAGTAAGGAAGCCATATCACCTCCGTCTCTGCCTGTCAGCGCCACGACTGCCATATCACGATCGTGGGCGGCCTGGATGGCTTGCACTATGTTGGCTGAGTTACCGCTCGTAGAAATCGCCAGCAGAATGTCGCCTGGTTGGCCCAGGGCGCGAATCTGTTTGGAAAATACCTCGTTATAGCTGTAGTCGTTGGCAATCGAGGTCAGCGTGGACGTGTCGGTCGTCAGCGCCAGAGCGGGCAGGCTTGGGCGCTCACGTTCAAAGCGGTTTAGTAACTCTGAAGAAAAATGCTGGCTATCTCCAGCGCTGCCTCCATTGCCGCAGGCAAGAATCTTGCCGTCACTGACCAGGCTTTGCACCATCATCTGACTTGCGACTTCTATAAAAGGAGGTAAAACCTCACTGGCATAGGTTTTAGTATCAATACTGGCATTGAAATGACTGATTATCCGAGATTGAAAGTCCATCTGGCCTTCCTGTGTTTAAGCATCAAAATGCGTCAAAGGCGGCTTTGACCCATTCAAAAGAAATATCGGGTGGGGTGCCCGTGACGGCAAGAATATCAAATCGGCAAGGACAAGACAGCGCGTGTCTTGCCAGGTAAATAGTGGCTGCATGCACAAGGCGGTGCTGCTTTACTGGCGTTACGGTTTCCAGAGGATGTCCGTGACGACAATTTTCGCGATGTTTGACTTCGACAAAAACCAGTATGTCGCCATCCTTCATGATCAGATCCAGCTCACCGCCTTTAACAAACTGGTTACGACCAACCAGGACAAGGCCCTGTTGTTGTAACCAGTTCGCAGCAAACCGCTCGACCAGGGCGCCACGTGCGCGTGCCGTCTGGGCATTACGATTCGCCATCAGTCTGAAAGTCCGGGGTCATGATAGGGCTTGGAATGCCGTTTTGAAATTTTGCCCATGGAAGCTCACGGTAAATCCTGCCATCACTTGTCAGGGTCAACTGTCCAGTAGCCCCGGATATACGTTCACTTTCGATAAAGTCCTCAATACCTGTTGCAATTTCATAGGCATCAACCCCCATAGCCATCAATCTGAACATCGACATTTCGCCTTCCTCACGCAAAAGGCGATAGGACTCATAAGACGGCAGGACTTCCTCTCCGCCTACCGCCGCATCAGGAATCTGCCAGGGAATATCGACAAAGAACACGTCGTCAAGATCCTGATTGAGGCGTGGCTGCAGCAGGCCTTCATGCAGGTGTGAGGTTGCATAAATGGGTAAATCGGATGCGTAATAAAAATCCAGCGTAGGTGGGACCTGGCGTGCATATTCAGGCAGTGCAAGCAAGAACAGCGCATCGATATTTTCCAGTTGAGCGCGCTCACCGCGAACGTTCAGCGCCGATTCGACCGCACGGGTGACGGCATCGTCTGGCGCATAGCTGACGGCGTTCGTTACGCGACCGCCTGCTTCGCTCCAGGTGTCCCAGAACGCTTCTCCAGCGCGGCGTCCCCAGTCGTTGTCGGGCACCATGATAGCTATCTGTCGGTGGCCGTCAGTCCAGGCACGCTGTGCAACCTGGCGTGCTTCATCTTCTGCAGAAAGCCCAAACTGAATCAACTTTTGTGCCTGATTGCGTTCGCTGCGGCCATAGTTGAGTGCCAGGGTAGGCAATGGCACGCTTTGTTGCGTTTCCAGTGTTGTCACGTTCTCCTTGCTCAAGGGGCCAATGACAAACTCAACCCCCTGTTGGCGAGCCAACTCATAGAGCTCGCCGAGTGAAGCGTCACTGGAGTCAAAAAAGCTCAGACGGATGGCATTATTCTGCAGGTCATGATGTGCTTTGATAACGTCTTCAATGGTTGAAGCAATGTTGGTCAGGGCGCCAGATTTTGGCAGGAAAACGCCAATGTGCCCAATAGTACCCAACTCTGTAAGGCCCAGCTGTTCGGCATTGAGCTGTCTGGAGGAGGACAAGGCCCAACGTCTGCGCTCCTGAAGTGTCTGAAGCTGATCAGCTGACATGCCCGGTTCATCCTCAAGGAGCTCAGTCGCACGTAGCACTTCTTCTGGCTGGTCAGCAGATTGTGCCATTGCGGAATAGAAGAGTGCCCAGCGAATCCGGTCTTCCATCGACAGCAGGCTTTCATCAATGTCACCAGCGGTATCAAACGCCAATGATTGCTGCCCCTGGCGGTCAAAGGTGAAAGCGGCTTCCAGGCGTGTAATGGCCGCCTGTTCAGGGGGCTGCTGTTCCGCTTCACGGAGCAGTTGCTCGGCGTTGGGGGGAGTGCGCTCAACGACTTCAGGGGGTGACGGCTGGCCGGCACAACCGCCAAGAAAAAGCGCCGTTAATACAATGCTGAATAAGCCACGATATAACTGTTTCATGTATCCTTCCTTAGGTTCCAATGGCGCTACCGCTTTACGGGTGGTACATAAATTACTGGTATACAACTAATGGCGACGCAAGGTGTTAATCGGTTTGGCGTATGCATCGCGTTTTCAGAAGCTGCCATCAATAAATCCGTTTATGACGTCATATGTTTCACAATAAGTCTGGTCAGGAGTAATGATGACGCACGTGAAGTTGAACGCAGCATCTCAAGGTACATTGTACGTGGTTGCAACACCAATTGGGAATTTGGAAGACCTTTCTGCCAGGGCGGTCAAGGTGTTGGGGAGTGTGTCCGTGATTGCGGCAGAAGATACCCGTCATACCGGTCGGCTACTGGCCCATCTGGGTATCAATGTCACTATGCTGTCGTTGCATGATCATAATGAAAAACAGAGACTTGAGCAGCTGGATGCCTATCTGCTGGCCGGACAGAGTATCGCCTTGGTTAGTGATGCTGGAACGCCATTGATCAGTGATCCTGGTTTTACAGTTGTTCATGAATTACGTGAGCGTGGGCGCACTATCGTGCCAGTGCCAGGTGCATCCGCTCTGATTGCTGCCCTGAGTGCGGGAGGTGTTCCCACGGATCGCTTTACCTTCGGTGGTTTTTTGCCTGCCAAGCCGACGGCACGTCGTCAGGCACTTGAGACGATCAAACTCCGAGAGGAAACCCAGGTGTTCTATGAGTCACCCCACCGTATCATGCACACATTGTCGGCAATGGCCGAGGTACTGGATCAACGTCGGGTGGTGATTGCACGGGAGTTGACCAAAACATTTGAGACTTTTCTGTCAGGTTCGCCGGGAGAGTTGCTGTCAGCCATTCAGAGCGACCCCAATCAGGCGCGCGGCGAGTTCGTCATCATGATTGAAGGAGCCGAGGCCAGCGAACCGCAGACAGCGCTGGCTTTTTCAGAAGAGATGCTGCTGGAAGCCCTGTTGGCTGAGGGGGTTGGCGTCAAGCAGGGAGCCGCAGTAGCGGCAAGGTTACTCGGTGGGCGTAAGCAAAACTGGTATACAAAATTGCAAGCAATCAAAAGCGGTGATTGAGGCAGGACGGGGGCGCTGGTATGCTTGCGTTCGGAGTTGGCCAGACAGTCGCCGCTGCGCCTTGTGCGTGGGGGAGGAAAGTCCGGGCTCCACAGGGCAGAGTGCCAGGTAACGCCTGGGCGGCGTGAGCCGACGGAAAGTGCAGCAGAGAGTAAACCGCCTAAGCCTTTCGGGGCCGGTAAGGGTGAAAGGGTGCGGTAAGAGCGCACCGCACGGCTGGTAACAGTGCGTGGCAAGGTAAACCCCACTCGGAGCAAGACCAAATAGGGACCCAATGGCGTGGCCCGCGCTGGGTCCGGGTAGGTTGCTTGAGCGCTGCGGTAACGTAGCGCCTAGAGGAATGGCTGTCTTAGACAGAACCCGGCTTATCGGCCGACTCCCCCTCATTTTTGCATCAGTAACATAGTAATATGTAAACAATGTTTGCATATGCAACGCTTGTCATCTCTGACGGGTACCGCGTTTATTTTAAGTGTGAGAACCAGATGTCATCACCCGAAGCGGAAACGGCCGCTGACTCCTTTCGCCATACCAGTGTATTGCTTCACGGAGCAATTGATGCCCTGGTGCAGGATGCGAGTGGCGTCTATCTTGATGGCACCTTTGGTCGTGGGGGGCACTCGCGACTGATCCTGGAGCATTTGGAACCTCATGGACGCCTTATAGCCCTCGACCGAGATCCGGAAGCCATAAAAGCCGGCCAGCAGGTCAGTGACCAGCGTTTTCAGTTGGTGCAGCGTGATTTTGCCCGTTTAGGGGAAGTGGCGAGAGAGCAGGGTGTCCACGGCAGGCTGTCGGGTGTCCTGCTGGATGTTGGGGTTTCCTCCCCGCAGCTTGATGATCCTTCACGCGGGTTCAGTTTCATGCGTGATGGCCCGCTGGACATGCGTATGGATCCTACCCGGGGTGAAAGTGCCGCTGAATTTCTGGCCCGTGCCAGTGAAGCGGAAATTGCCCGAGTCTTCAAAACCTACGGGGAAGAACGCTTTGCTAAACGCTTGGCCCGTGCAGTGGTTGATCGACGGTCAAAACAGCCTATTACACATACGTTGGATCTGGCCGAGATTCTGAAAACGGCGCATCCGGCTTGGGAAAAGGGCCGCCACCCCGCCACCAAAGCGTTTCAGGGCTTGAGAATTTTTCTCAATGGTGAACTGGAGCAATTGGACGCCGCGCTTGACGAAGCACTCGAAGCATTGGCGCCCGGGGGGCACCTGGTGGTCATCAGTTTCCATTCCCTGGAAGATCGTCGGGTGAAACGTTTCATTCGCTATCACGTACGCGGAGATACTCATCTGCCCCGCGGCGTTCCGGTCCGAGACGACCAGCTTAACCGGCGCCTGGAAGCTGTCGGTAAAAGCCAGCGACCCAGTGCAGTTGAAATTGCCGACAATCCGCGTGCCCGCAGTGCTGTCATGCGAGTCGCCAGAAAACGAGCCTGAACATGGAGAAAGTTGGCCTGAGACAATGGATCATGTCATTGCGCGCAGAGTGGCCCTTTCATCTGCGCCTTGGGTTGTGGCCCGTTTTGACGTGCCTGCTCTTTGTTGCCTGCCTGACAACAGGGTTGGCTATTGTCGCGACGACCCATCAAACGCGAATGCAGTTTGCAGAATGGCAACGACTGAATCAGGAAAAAAACCAGCTCAATACGGAGTGGGGGCAGCTGCTGCTTGAGGAGAGTACCTGGTCCTCTCCGGTGCGCATTGAACGTATCGCTGCTGAGCGATTGGATATGCGCATTCCCGATGTACATGATGTTGAGGTGATTCAGCCGTGACAGTGCATTCTGACCGCAACTCCAGGCGCAGCGCTTCTAACGCTTTGCCCCTGCGCGGTGGGCGATTTTTGCTGGTCGTTGTGTCGATACTGCTGGTCGCGGTTGTTCTGATTGGTCGTGTGACGTTGTTACAGCTGTTTGATCGGCCTTTCTTGCAGAATCAGGGTGACGCGCGAACCCTCCGCCACGAAACAATTCCCGCCCACCGTGGAATGATTACCGATCGCAACGGTGAGCCGTTGGCTATTTCCACGCCTGTTGTCACCCTGTGGGCGAATCCGCAGGAACTGCCTGAAGATGGCATTCAGCAGGTGCTTCTGGCGGGGGAGTTGGGAATCAACCTGGAAGCGCTCCAGGCGCGTCTTGAACGCTATCGTGAACATGAGTTCATGTATCTTCGCCGTCATATGACACCTGACGATGCACAGCGCGTGCTTGATTTGCGGTTGCCGGGTGTTTATTCCCGGCCTGAGTACAAGCGTTACTACCCGGCCGGTGAGGTGGCAGCCCAGATATTAGGGGTTACCAATATCGATGATCAGGGGCAGGAAGGGATGGAGTTGGCTTACCAGCCTTATCTCGCTGGACATACCGGTCAGCGGCGGGTTGTTCAGGATCGCCGCGGTCGCCTGGTCAGGGAGTTGGGCGTGGTCAGGGAAGCTCAGCCTGGCGGGGAATTGGTACTGTCGATTGACCAGCGTCTGCAGTTCATGGCCTACAGGGAATTGCGTAGTGCGGTGATGGACAATGAGGCAGATGGCGGTGTTGCCATCATGATGGACGTTCGCAATGGCGAAGTGCTGGCCATGGCCAATTATCCTTCTTATAACCCCAATAATCGTGCTGGACTTGATCCTCAAGGGTTACGCAATCAGGCAGTGGTCGACGTGTTCGAGCCAGGTTCAGTTATGAAGCCGCTGGCGATGATGGCCGTACTGGAAAGCCGTGAGTTTTCAGCGGACGAGGTGGTTGATACTTCCCCTGGATGGATGCGTATTGATCAGTTTACCATTCGCGATATCCGTAATTACGGCACGCTTGATTTTTCCGGTATTCTGGAAAAATCCTCCAATATCGGCATGTCGAAACTGGCACTGCAGATGCCAGATACCGCGATATGGGAAAAGTACAGCCAGCTGGGTTTTGGACTGGCGCCTGGTACAGGCTTTCCGGGTGAATCTGCTGGCAGCCTGCCTGCCCCGATTCGCTGGTCGCGTAGTGAGCGAGCGGCACTTTCTTATGGCTACGGGTTGTCTGTGTCGCCTTTGCAGCTGGCGAGCGCCTATACTGCCATAGCTAACCAGGGGCAGCGTATGTCGCCGTCCTTGTTGCGTCTGAATGATATCCCACAGGGAACTCAAGTCGTGGCATCCAATACGGCAGAACAGCTGCTCGGTCTTCTGGAAACCTCTGTAGGCCCGGATACCGGAGGACGGCGTGCCAGGGTAGAAGGCTACCGTGTCGCTGGTAAAACAGGGACAGTACGCAAATCAGATGCATCGGGTTATTCACAAACCGCATATCGGAGCGTCTTTGCGGGCATTGCGCCGGTTTCTGACCCAAGAGTCGTGACGGTTATCATGATTGATCATCCTAAAGCAGGTGATATCTACGGCGGCGCTGTTGCAGCGCCGGTGTTTTCCAGTATCACCGGCAACGCACTGCGTCTTCTGGATGTCCCGCCTGATGATAATCAATTAACTAAGGATATGCCATGACAATACCCTCGCGCGATCTTATTCAGGCATTGCAGCAGGTCTGGCCCGGTTTGCCACTGGCGGAAGTGTTGTCTGATTTGCCTGATCACGTCCGCCTGATTGCCGATTCGCGCGAGGTGCAGCCAGGTGACGTTTTTGTTGCCGTTCCTGGCAGTCAGCAGGATGGTCGCGACTTTATCGACACTGCTCTCGAGGCAGGAGCTGCGCTGGTGTTGAGTCACGCGCGTGATGGTGAAATTGACTTTGAAGGTGGCATCTTGCCCCTGCCGTCTCTTTCCCTTCGTCTGGGTGAGTTCGGACGCACGCTGTTCAGGGTACCTGAAGGACTCGATGTGATTGCGGTTACCGGCACCAACGGTAAGAGTTCGGTGACGCATTATATTGCTGAGCTGAGCGAACGCTTAGGTACGCCGGCAGGGCTGATCGGAACCCTTGGAGGCGGGCGTTGCGGCGATCTTTCCGAGAATGGTTTGACAACCCCTGGCCCTCTCGCGCTACAGGCAACTCTGGGTAGCCTGGCTTCCCAAGGGGTCAAACGCGTGGCGCTGGAGGCCTCGTCTCATGCGTTGGATCAGAATCGGCTTGACGCTGTTAATGTCAACGTCGGTGTATTTACCAACCTGAGTCGTGAACATCTGGACTACCATGGCAGCATGGCGGCCTATGCGGCGGCCAAGGCCAAGCTGTTCCGACGAGCGGAGCTGTCTCTTGCCGTGGTGAACGGTGATGACCCATTGGCCCGCCTGATGCTTTCCGGCTGCGCTGACAAGGTACGTGTTCTGGCCAGCGGCCAGCATGAAGCAGTGACTCTCAGAGTATTGGAGTGGCACCCACATGCTGATGGCCAGCAGGCAGTTATTGCTACCCCCGATGAAGAGAAAGTGCTGGATCTGGCTCTGATGGGACGCTTCAATCTGGACAACGTGTTGCTGGCCATGGCAACGCTGTATGGTCTGGGTGAAAAAATCGATGACCTTGTGGCTGCGGCTAAACTGCTCACGCCTGTGCCAGGACGCATGGAGCTCCATCGAAAAACGGGTTCTCCAAGCATGGTTGTCGACTATGCACATACGCCTGATGCACTGCATAATGCTTTAGTGGCATTGAAAGCCCACCTGGGTACAAAGGCCAGGCTCTGGTGCGTGTTTGGCTGCGGGGGAGAGCGTGATGTTGGTAAGCGGGCTGAAATGGCCAAAAAAGCCGATCAACATGCTGATGCGGTTGTGGTGACAGATGATAACCCTCGCAACGAAGCCCCTGACGTCATTCGCGCAATGATCATGCAAGGCTTCAGTGACGTCAGTATGGCTGATGGGAAAGTAGTGGAAATTGCTGATCGTCGACGGGCGATTGCTTACGCAGCGGCTAATGCGGCTGCTGAGGACGTTATTCTGGTTGCGGGCAAAGGCCACGAAGCCTATCAGGAAATCAACGGCCTGCGTCATCCCTATCGGGACAGCGATGAGGTGAACAAGGCTCTGAATGGACGGAATGATGCATGCAACTGACACTGGGTAAAATTGCTGAGGCAGTGGGTGGGTCTTGCCCACCGAATGCTGCAGAACAAACAATAACCTCGGTTGTCACTGATTCCCGTCAGATTGTTGCAGGCTGTCTGTTTGTAGCGCTCAAGGGAAAACGCTTTGATGGTCACGCTTATATAGGCGAGGCATTCAGGCAGGGTGCAGTGGCGGCACTGGTCTCTGAACATGTTGACGGACTTGAGAGTCCGCAACTGGTATGCGCAGACACTCGGTTAGCAATGGGCTTGCTGGCACGCTTCTGGCGTCAACAGTGGTCATCTGGGCCACTGGTGGCCATTACAGGTAACAGTGGCAAGACAACCGTCAAGGAAATCACCGCTACCCTTTTGCAGGCACTGGGGCCGGTACACGCGACGCACGGCAACCTTAACAACGATTATGGCGTCCCCTTGACCTTGTTCGGGTTGGGTGAGCAGCATCGTGCGGCAGTGGTTGAACTGGGTGCCAATCATATTGGTGAAATCGCCTGGACGAGCTTACTGGCCCAGCCCAGAGTGGCCGTCATTACCAATGTCACCGGTGCCCATTTGGGTGAGTTTGGGGGGATGGGCATGATTGCTCAGGCTAAAGGTGAAATCCTTAATGGGTTGCCGGTTGACGGCGTGGCGGTTCTTAATCGTGATGATCACTACTTTCCATTCTGGCAGCAGTGGGCATTGCCTCGCCACATCATAAGTTTCGGCTTTCATCCAGCGGCTGATGTCAGCGCGACTTCATTGGCCTGTGACCCCGAGGGGCATTATGGCTTTGAACTTCGTTGGAAAGACAAGGTCCTGGGGAAGGTCTCGCTAGAATTGATAGGCCGCCATAATGTGCTTAATGCCCTGGCATCAGCGGCTGTCGCGCTGAGTCTGGATGTGGCGCCAGAAGAAGTGGTCAATCGATTGAACAGTTTGCAATCCTTGCCGGGCCGTCTGAACCTCGTGCCAGGGTTGAGAGGAAGTCGATTGCTGGATGATTCTTATAATGCTAATCCGGGGGCGGTCAAGGCTGCCCTGGAGACGTTGATGAGATTTTCCGGGCCTCGCTGGTGCGTACTCGGTGCCATGGGGGAATTGGGCGCCGACTCTGTTGCACTGCATGCAGAAGTGGGGGCCTATGCCGCCGCACTAGGGGTGGATAGGCTTATCACCTTGGGGGATCCAGCGCAGGCTGCCAGTCAGGCGTTTGGCAGTAACACACACTTCGACGACTATGCTGATTTACAGGCATACCTGATTGAACACCTGCCCGCAGATGCCAATCTGTTGATCAAAGGCTCTCGTAGTGCAGAGATGGAGCGACTGGTCGCTGCCCTGCGCGTCAATAAAAAATAAGGTAACCGCCGCTCATGTTATTTCATTTGGCGAATTTTCTAAGTCAGTTTCAAAGTGCATTTCAGGTCTTTAACTATTTGACACTGCGCGTCATTCTCGCCGCGTTGACTGCACTCTTGTTGTGCCTGTGGCTTGGGCCCTGGGTCATCCGTCGCCTGGTAGAAGGTCAGATTGGCCAGGCAGTTCGCGATGACGGTCCGCAGTCACACCTCTCCAAGGCAGGAACGCCCACCATGGGAGGGGCAATGATTCTGATTGCCATGGCAGCAAGTACCCTTTTGTGGGGGGATCTGACCAATCTGTATGTATGGATTGTGCTGGGTGTTACCCTCGGCTTTGGCGCCGTTGGCTGGGTGGATGACTACCGTAAGGTGGTTGAGAAGAACCCGCGGGGGCTGCCAGCACGCTGGAAATATTTCTGGCAATCAGTGGTAGGGCTAGGGGCTGCGGTTATTCTGTACTGGACGGCTGGTTCTCCGGTTGAAACCAGCCTGTTGGTGCCACTGTTCAAGGATTTTGTGCTGCCATTGGGCGTTTTTTACATCGTTTTGACCTACTTTGTCATTGTGGGTAGCTCCAACGCCGTCAACCTGACGGATGGTCTGGATGGGCTGGCGATCATGCCGACGGTGCTTGTTGCGATGGGATTGTCGATTTTTGCCTACGCGAGTGGTAACGCTGTTTTTGCCAACTATCTGCACATTCCCTTCATTCTTGGCACCGGTGAGCTGGCGGTGTTCTGTGCCACCATTGCTGGGGCGGGGCTGGGGTTTTTGTGGTTCAACACCTATCCTGCTCAGGTCTTTATGGGAGACGTGGGGGCGCTTGCGCTAGGAGCCGCCCTAGGTGTCGTGGCCGTGATTGTCCGCCAGGAAATTATCCTGTTTATCATGGGGGGGATTTTCGTTCTGGAAACCATCTCGGTCATTCTGCAGGTCGGCTCATACAAACTGACTGGTCGACGGATCTTCCGTATGGCACCTCTGCACCATCATTATGAGCTAAAAGGCTGGCCTGAACCGCGGGTTATCGTGCGCTTCTGGATAATTACTGTTGTGTTGGTGCTGCTGGGTCTGGCCACCCTGAAAATCCGTTAGGAGTCCCAGATGTTGCGTATTCCCCAAGGAACAACGCTGGTGATAGGGCTGGGGGTGTCCGGTCAAGCGATCTGCCGTCATCTGGCTCGGTTGGGCAGGTCGTTTATGCTGGCAGATACGCGCGATAAGCCCCCCGGGCTTGCCGCCATGCAAGAGCGTTACCCTGGCGTTGAAATTTACTGTGGCCCGCTGACCGGGCTGGATCTTCAGGATGCCGAGGAAATCGTGCTCAGCCCTGGCGTCGACCCAGGTACGCCAGGCCTTGAAGGGCTGCAGAACACTTTCAATCCCCGAACAGGAGAGCCTCGGCTGGTGGGCGAGATTGCCCTGTTCAGGCGCGCTGCCAAAGCACCGATCGTGGCGATTACCGGCTCCAATGCCAAGTCTACCGTCACTACATTGGTTGGTGAGATGGCGCATGCATCAGGAATAAAGGCGGCTGTTGGCGGTAATCTGGGGACAGCAGCCCTGGATTTATTGGCGGATTGCCCGCAGGCAGAGCTTTACATTCTGGAGCTTTCCAGTTTTCAGCTGGAGACCACGCCTGCGCTTGGCGCCTTATGCAGTGTCTTTCTCAATCTGAGCGAAGATCATCTTGATCGCCATGCTGGAATGAATGCTTATGGGGCTGCCAAGCGACGCATTTTTATCGACGCATCCAGCGCTGTCGTCAATGGTGATGACCCAGCGACCTGGCCTGAAACAGGGCATATGCCGCCAAGCATCAGCCGCTTTACCCGAGAGTCACCCCGTGAGGATTGTCAGTGGGGGCTGGGTATTCAAGACGGCGAGGTGATGTTGATGCAGGGCCAGCGCCCATGGCTCAGGGCCTGTGAGCTTGGCCTGGACGGGGAGCACAATTTTCTTAACGCCCTGGCAGCACTGGCGGTTGGTGAACACTGCGGTTTCAAGCGCGATGCCATGCGACAAGTGCTGCGTGATTTCAGAGGCCTGCGCCATCGTAGCCAGCGAGTGGCAGTGGTCAACGGCGTGCTCTGGATTAACGACTCCAAAGCCACCAATGTGGGGGCAACCCTGGCCGCTGTTCAGGGCTTGGGTCCTCGACTGGACGGCAAGCTGATTCTGCTGGCAGGTGGCGTGGGGAAGGGTGCGGATTTTTCGCCTTTGGCTGAACCCTTGGCCGTTTATGCCCGTGAAGTGCTGCTGTTTGGCAGGGATGCTGAAGAGTTCGAAAAAGTTTTGTGCCGGCACCTGCAAACCCGTCGCCTGGAGGATTTGACAAGCGCCATGCAGACTGCATACGAGATTGCTCAGCCGGGTGACTGTGTGCTGTTATCCCCGGCCTGCGCAAGCCTTGATCAGTTTGTTGATTACCAACAGCGTGGTGATGTGTTTTGTCAATGGATTGAAAGCAGGCAATGCACGGCCGGAGGGCCATCATGAAGGCAATGCTCGAGCAGCTGTATAACAAGGTCAGTACGCGTCACTTGAGCTGTGATATCTGGCTGGTCATGACGGCCGCCGCTCTTGCAGCCATCGGCTGGGTAATGGTCAGCTCGGCTTCCATTGGCCTGCTTGACAATAGTTATCACTACGTGCGTCAACACGGCTTGTATCTCGCGGTATCGGTAATCGCCACTGTGCTGGTGGTCAGCTTGCCCACAGAGGCTTGGCGACAGAACGCCGGCTTGCTGATGGTGATCAGCATCGTGATGCTGCTGCTGGTGCTGTTCATCGGTCAGGAGGTGAATGGCAGTAAGCGCTGGATTGCCTTGCCGGGGCCGCTACCCAGCATTCAGGTGTCCGAGTTTGGCAAGCTGGGGCTGATTGTTTATATGGCAGCATTCATGAGCCGGTTTGTTCTAGAGTTACGTCAACACCATTTGAGCATCATACGTCCGCTAATGATTCTGGCGGTTCCAGGGCTCCTGTTGCTCAAGGCACCAGATTTTGGAGGAGTGGTCGTTTATACCGTCTGTGTGATCGGCATGCTGATCATGGCGGGGGCTTCTCTGTTGATCATTATCGGCATCTCCCTTCTGTTGGGAGGTGCCTTTACTCTGCTCGTCATCATGGAGCCTTATCGATTGGCGCGCTGGACCAGCTTTCTTGATCCATGGGCTGACCAGTTTGCCACCGGTTACCAGTTGACCCAGGCGTTGATTGCCTTTGGTCGCGGTCAGGTGACCGGCACCGGGCTAGGTAACAGTGTGCAAAAGCTCCACTATCTGCCTGAAGCACATACCGACTTTATCTTTGCTGTACTGGCAGAAGAAATGGGCATGCTGGGAGCGATCAGTCTGATCATTCTGTTCACACTCTTTATCCTGCGTGCGTTGTTGATTGCCCGCCGTGCTGAGCTTGCCGGGCACCTGTTCGGCGCCTATGTCGCTTACGGCATTGCCTTTGTCATTGCGGCCCAGGCATTTATCAATATGGCTGTCAGCTCTGGTCTGCTGCCAACCAAGGGCTTGACCCTGCCTTTGATCAGTTATGGCGGGTCAAGTCTCCTGGTGACGGGTGTGATGATCGGGCTTTTATTGCGCATAGACGTGGAAACACGTCAGCATCCCAAGCGAGCGCCTATTGCCAGAAAGATGCCTCGGCAAGTGCGCCGTTGATGATGCCTTCAACGATGATGGAGTACAGATGATAATGGCAGGTCAGCGCATATTGATTATGGCAGGGGGAACGGGCGGACATGTTATTCCTGCGCTATCGCTTGCCAAGGCACTGCGCCAGCAGAGCATCGAGGTGGAGTGGCTGGGAAGCCCGAGGGGCATTGAAAACCAGCTTGTTCCAGCCGCTGGGATAACATTACACCCGTTGAAAATCAGCGGTCTGCGTGGCAACGGCCTGGTGGGCTGGTTGACGGCACCGCTTAACATATATCGGGCAGTGGGTGAGGCACGTCGCATCATCCGCGACTTCAACCCGGATGTCGTGGTGGGTCTGGGAGGTTTTGCCAGCGGCCCGGGGGGCATTGCCGCCTGGCTGTCCCGGACTCCTCTGGTTATTCACGAGCAGAATGCCGTGGCGGGGCTTACTAATCGGGTCTTGAGCTATCTGGCCAAAAAAACCTACGCGGCCTTCCCTCAGGCATTTGGGACGCGAGCGGAAGTAATCGGCAATCCGGTGCGCGATGAGATTGCCACACTCGGTGAGCACCCTCGTCAAGCAGATGCCATGCGCGGTCGCAAACTGCGACTGCTGGTCGTGGGTGGCTCCCTGGGGGCTGTTGCTCTGAATGAGCGCCTGGCTCCGGCGTTGGCTGGGCTCGATGCAGACGCCCGTCCAGAAGTCTGGCACCAGGCCGGAAAAGGCCGTGAAGAGGCGACCCGTGCGCACTACGTCGAGTACGCCGTTGATGCCAGGGTAAGTGCTTTCATAGATGATATGGCAGCGGCTTATCAATGGGCTGACCTGGTGGTCTGCCGCTCGGGCGCCCTGACAGTGGCCGAGCTGGCGGCCGCTGCCAAGCCGGCCTTGTTTGTGCCTTTCCCCCATGCGGTAGATGACCATCAAGCGGTCAATGCCCAGGCGCTGGTCAGGGAATCAGCAGCGGTTTGCGTGGTACAGTCCGAGTTGACCCAAGAACGTTTGCGAAGCGAACTGAAACAGCTGTTATCCCCCGAGGTGCTGGCAGGCAAAGCGGCCAATGCGCGTCGGGCGGCTTATCTGGATGCAACACAGCGGCTGTTGGAAGGCTGCTTAATGCTTGCTGACAAGGAGCATAAGCGTGACTGAAGTGAATTTAGAAGAAGCGTCGCTGTCAGGCCGTATCAGTGGCCCTGGCATGCGACGTATCCGGCGAATCCATTTCGTCGGAATCGGTGGTGCAGGCATGTGTGGCATAGCGGAAGTGCTGGCCAATCAGGGTTATCAGGTCAGCGGTAGCGATCTGAAGCTGTCTCCCGTGGTTGAACGTCTGCGTGACTGCGGTGTGATGGTGGCCATTGGCCATGCACAACAGAATGTCGTGGGTGCCGACGTTGTCGTGGTGTCGACTGCTATTGATGCAACCAACCCTGAAATCCACTGGGCCCATGAGCACCGTGTGCCTGTTGTCAGGCGGGCAGAAATGCTCGCAGAGTTAATGCGCTTTCGCCATGGCATTGCTGTAGCCGGTACTCACGGCAAAACCACTACCACGAGTATCACGGCGACCCTGTTGGCTGAAGGCGGGCTTGACCCGACCTTTGTGATTGGCGGTAAGTTGACAAGCTCAGGGACCAATGCCCGGCTGGGCGAGGGTGATTACCTGGTGGCAGAAGCGGATGAATCGGACGCCTCTTTTTTGCATTTGCAGCCTTTGGTATCGATTGTTACCAATATTGATGCTGATCATATGGCGACCTATGGAGGCGATTTCGAGCGCCTGAAAACGACTTTCATCGAGTTTCTGCACAACCTGCCGTTTTATGGCCTGGCCGTGCTGTGCCTGGATGATGGTCATGTTCGTGACCTGTGTGGTCAGGTTAAACGCCAGTTTGTCACTTATGGGTTTGCTGCTGACGCTGACTATCGAATCACTGACTTTACCCAGTATCAGGGGGATGTCACCTTTACGGCGCTACGTCCTGGCAATGCCGCCCCTCTGAAAGTGCGCCTGGCCATGCCGGGAAGGCACAATGCCCAGAACGCCATGGCAGCCATAGTGGTGGCCAGCGATGCTGGCGTGAGCGATGCAGCCATTTTGCGTGGGTTGGAAAGTTTTGCCGGGGTAGGACGCCGCTTTCAGGTGCATGGTCACTATTCGTTATCCGGACAAGACGGCGATGTCATGCTGGTGGATGATTATGGTCACCATCCTCGTGAAGTTGATATGGTCATACAGGCCGTCAGGGCCGGTTGGCCCGAGAGACGTCTGGTTATGCTCTATCAGCCCCATCGCTATTCGCGCACCCGGGACCTTTACGATGACTTTGTGCGCGTTCTGTCCAAGGTCGATACTCTGGTGCTATTGGATGTCTACAGTGCTGGAGAAAATGTTCTCCCCGGTGCCGAAGGCCGTTCACTGGCCGGTTCAATTCGTCAGCGCGGTGAAATTGATCCATTGTTTGTAGAAGGCAAGCAGGAGCTGCCGGGTATCCTGCAAAATGTATTACGCCCGGGAGATATTCTGATAACACAGGGAGCGGGAGATATAGGCGGTATCGCCCAGTCGCTTGCTCAGGCGCAGCTAATGCTTGATGAGGTGTCATTTTGAGTAGTCATCCAGCGATGCAAACAATCAGTGCATCAGAGACAGATGTACAGGAGAGCCGTGTTGTTGTTGTCTATGGCGGCACATCAGCAGAAAGGGATGTCTCGCTAAAAAGCGGGCAGGCCGTTCTTGCGGCGCTTCGCCGTCAGGGAGTTGACGCTGTTGGCTATGACCCCCATGAAGCCGGGCTGACAGGTCTTGAACAGCTGGCGCCCGAGCAGGTGTTTATCGCTCTGCACGGTCGAGGAGGAGAAGATGGCTGCCTGCAGGGCGCGCTTGAACTGCTGGATATACGCTACACCGGAAGCGGCGTGATGGCGTCTGCCCTGGGGATGGACAAACAGCGCACCAAGCAGGTTTGGCAGGCGCTGGGGTTGCCCACTCCGGGAAGTGTCATTCTCAGTGGCTCAAGTGAGTGGCAGGATGTCGTCAATCAGCTTGGGCTGCCGTTGATCGTCAAGCCCGTCCATGAAGGGTCCACGCTGGGTATTACTATTGTGAATTCCCAGGATGAGCTGGTGTCTGCCTACCATGAAGCAGCACGTTTTGATGCCCAGGTCATGGCTGAGCGTTTTGTTGTCGGTGATGAATACACGGTTGCACTGTTAGGCGAGCAGGTACTGCCAGCCATCAGGGTCGAGGTGCCCGGTGGCTTTTATGATTACGAGGCCAAGTATCTCTCCAATACGACTCAATACCATCTGCCTTGTGGCCTTTCGGGCGACGATGAGCAAGCCCTTGCGGAGCTTTGCCAACAGGCGTTTGCCGCTATTGGTGGCTTTGGATGGGGGCGCGTCGATGTAATGCGCGATTCAACTGGCCAGTTTTGGTTGCTGGAAGTCAATACCGTGCCTGGTATGACGGATCATAGCCTGGTGCCTCAGGCGGCCGCTCATGCAGGTATCGGCTTTGATCAGCTGGTAATGGAAATTCTTGCCACGGCAGGTTGGCAGAGTGACCATGAAGCAGCGTAGTAGCTGGCTCGGGGTGGCATTATTGACCCTTCTACTCGTCGCGGGTGGACGCGCGCTGTGGTTGTGGCTTGATCGTCCGATTGAGCGTGTCTCTATTCGAGGAGATTGGGATTATGTCAATGCTGACTATCTGCGAACCCAACTGGCTCCTTTGGTAAGTAATACGACCTGGCTGTCTGCTGACCTGGGTAAGCTGCGTGATGACGCTCTGGATATTGGTTGGCTGCATGAGGTGCGACTCTCCAGAGAGTGGCCTGATACTCTGGTGTTTGAACTGGTCGAACAGCTTCCCGTGGCTCGCTGGAATGACCGCTATTTGCTGAATGAACAGGGGGTGCCCTTTGTTTTTGCCCCCATGGCGGCGCCAGATGGGCTGCCTGATCTGGGAGGGCCAGACGGCAGTAGCCAGGAAGTATTGAGTTATTATCAGAGCCTTCAGCCGGCATTTTCTTCCCTGGAGCTTTCACTGGATCAGTTAAGGTTGGAGCCGCGTGGTGCCTGGCGTCTGCAGTTTGATGATGACATGTGGGTGATGTTGGGGCGTCAGCAGCATGATATTCGCCTTGCCCGCCTGGTTTCCTCCTGGGAGCGCGAACTGAAACGTTTCAAGGGAAGCATCCGTTATATTGATCTGCGTTACCCTAATGGCGTTGCGGTCTCCTGGCATGGTGATGAAAATTACGAATAGTTGTCGAAATTAGCTTGATGATCGAAGGCGGAAGGTGATTTAAGCGACGCAGGCTGTAAATGCTTTTTCCAGAAACGGATTGTGCATTAGGGTTGCGACATACAAAAAAATAATTTCTTTAGTTTAGTTTTCTTGTATTTACTCATTGATCTTATAATATGGGTAGACAGAAAATGATGTTATTGTTAAGCGATGTTTTCAGAGCAGCCTCTTTGTATTGGCTCGACGCGATTAGCAAACAACTAACAGCACTGCAGTTATACGTGAGCATTTGACTATTGCTCGAACAATTATTGATCGGTTCATTTTTTCATTCAGCCACTTCCAAGGAGATTTCCCGACTCATGGCAGATACACCTAACGCTTCAGATATGGTGGTCGGGTTGGACATAGGTACGTCCAAGGTAGTGGCTATTGTCGGCCAGCCTACCGATGACGGCAGTATCGAGATTGTGGGTATCGGGGCTCATCCATCGCGCGGCATGAAACGCGGTGTGGTTATTAATATAGAATCTACGGTTCAATCGATTCAACGAGCCGTTGAAGAAGCTGAATTAATGGCGGGTTGTGAAATACATTCAGTCTATGTGGGGGTGGCGGGTAGCCATATAAGCTCAATGAATTCTGATGGTGTGGTGGCCATCAAGGAGCGCGAGGTTACCTCTTCCGACATTGATCGAGTGATTGATTCAGCCCGCGCTCGAGCCATATCTGAAGGTCAGCGAGTCTTGCATGTACTGCCACAGGAATTTGCCATAGACAATCAGGGTGGTGTCCGCGAACCGCTGGGCATGTCTGGTGTCAGGCTTGAGGCACAGGTTCATCTTGTGACAGCTGCCCTCAATGCGGTTCAGAACATCGAAAAATGCGTTCGACGCTGTGGTCTGGAAGTTGATGCCATCATCCTTGAACAGCTTGCCTCAAGCATGGCAGTGTTGACAGAAGACGAACGTGAATTGGGTGTGTGTATGGTGGATATTGGTGGAGGTACCACGGATATGGCCATTTTTACTGAAGGCGCCATCCGTCATACCGCAGTGATTCCCATTGCCGGAGATCAGGTAACCAATGATATTGCCATGGCATTGCGGACACCGACCCAGCATGCAGAAGAAATCAAGGTCAAATATGCGTGCGCACTCACGCATTTGGCCTCTTGTGATGAAATGATCAAGGTGCCAAGCGTTGGTGACCGCCAATCCCGTGATCTGTCGCGACAATCATTGGCTGAGGTCGTCGAGCCACGCTACGAAGAGTTGTTTACACTGGTGCGAGACGAACTGCGTCGCAGTGGTTATGAAGACATGGTGGCCGCAGGCATTGTCCTGACAGGCGGCACATCACGGATGGAAGGAGTGAGCGAACTTGCCGAAGAAATTTTTCATATGCCGGTAAGGATTGCTTCTCCGCAAAATGTTAAGGGTTTATCTGACGTAGTGCGCAACCCGATTTATGCCACAGGGGTGGGGTTATTGCACTATGCTTTGCAGGAAGCGCGTCATGGCCAACGCTATGGGAGCGCAAGCAGTGATAGATCGACAGCTCGGCGCCAGAGTAGCTCTCGGCACGAATTGACAATCGATGTATCACCGCTGGCAAAAATCAAGGGCTGGTTTAAAGGAAATTTCTGACAGGATCGTATATACGATTCAGGAGACGGGGCTTATGTTCGAATTGGTAGATAGCGCACCCTCGAGCAGTGCGGTCATAAAAGTTGTTGGTGTTGGCGGTGGCGGCGGTAATGCTGTTAATCACATGGTGGAAAGCAGTATTGAAGGCGTGGAATTCATTTGTGCCAATACGGATGCCCAAGCACTTAAACGCGTCTCCGCCAAGACAGTCCTCCAGTTGGGTAGTGAAATCACCAAGGGGTTGGGGGCCGGCGCTAATCCTGATGTTGGCCGCCAAGCTGCCATGGAAGACCGCGAGCGTATTGCTGAACTGCTCGATGGGGCCGATATGGTCTTTATCACTGCCGGCATGGGCGGTGGAACTGGAACCGGTGGAGCCCCTGTCGTCGCCCAGGTGGCCAAGGAGCTCGGTATACTGACTGTTGCAGTTGTTACCCGGCCATTCCCGTTTGAAGGCCCCAAACGGATGCGTGCAGCAGAAGAGGGCATGAAAGAGCTCTCCGAGCACGTTGATTCCCTTATCACTATTCCCAATGAAAAGCTTCTCTCGGTGCTGGGCAAGAATGCCACCTTGCTGACTGCCTTCAGTGCTGCCAATGACGTGCTCTTAGGGGCAGTACAAGGCATTGCTGAACTGATTACCAGTCCGGGTATTATTAACGTCGATTTTGCAGACGTACGTACCGTTATGTCTGAAATGGGCATGGCGATGATGGGTACCGGCGGTGCAACAGGTGAAAGCCGTGCCAGAGAGGCCGCGGAGAAAGCTATCCGTAGCCCACTGCTGGAAGATATCGACCTTCATGGTGCCCGCGGTATCCTGGTTAACATTACCGCAGGCCCTGATCTTTCCATTGGTGAGTTCAACGATGTGGGGGCTACTGTTCAGGAGTTTGCTTCCCAGGAAGCTACGATTGTTGTTGGTACGTCGATTGATATGGAAATGACCGACGAGCTTCGGGTGACGGTCGTTGCAGCTGGTCTTGACAATAATAAAGCCAAGGCACCCCCCGCGCGGGAAGCACTGCGTCGCACGGCCGCCGATGCCGCAGACTATCGTAAACTTCAGCAACCTACCGTTATGCGCCAGCAACAAGCGGCGCGTTCCGAGGAATCAGAGCAGCAGCCTCGTACTGAAAAACGTCGTGCTCCCGAAGCTGATGATTATCTGGATATTCCCGCTTTTCTGCGCCGCCAGGCCGATTAAGCCTCAACATGAGTGTCATCTAGGCAGCAAGCGTCGTTTTCAATTAGTTAAAACGTACGTTTGCTGCTAAAATGAACGCTGTTCGATTACTGTTGCCTTGTCTTTCTTCCATGTCAGATTTCCATGACCAGCCTTCATGTCGCAGCAGTTCTCCATCAATCATCTGTCTTTCATAAATAATTAGAGTATGACCACTGACCATGATCAAACAACGCACCCTGCAGAACGTTATTCGTGCCACTGGAGTGGGTCTGCACTCCGGTAAAAAGGTCAACATGGCGTTGCGTCCTGCTCCCGTTGATACGGGAATTATTTTTGTCAGAACGGATATTGAACCTGCTGTAGAAATTCCCGCGCGTGCCAATCTGGTAGAAGACACCATGCTGTGTACGGCGCTTTCCTTGGAAGGCGTGAAAGTGGCAACGGTAGAGCACTTGATGTCGGCTCTGGCTGGGTTGGGTATTGATAACGCTTACATTGATGTCAACGCACCTGAAGTGCCGATCATGGATGGCAGTGCGAGCCCATTCGTATTTCTCATTCAGTCTGCAGGTATCATGGAGCAGCCGGCAGCCAAGAAATTCATGCGTATCAAACGCCCGGTGTCCGTGGTTGAAGACGATAAGGAAGCCCATTTTCTGCCTCATCAAGGCTTTAAGGTATCGTTTTCCATCGATTTTGATCATCCTGCTTTTGATCGTCAGAACCAGACCACACGGATTGACTTTTCCACCACTTCTTTTGTCAAAGAGGTCTCCCGGGCGCGGACATTTGGCTTCATGCGCGATATTGAATTCTTGCGTTCGAACAACCTTGCGCTGGGAGGCAGCCTGGAAAATGCTATCGTTGTTGATGACTATCGCATCGTCAACGAGGGCGGTTTGCGCTACGACGACGAGTTTGTCAAGCACAAGGTGCTGGATGCCATTGGCGACCTTTACCAGTTAGGTTACAGTCTGATCGGTGAGTTTCGTGGCGTAAAATCAGGCCATGCGTTGAATAATCAGCTGTGCCGTGAATTGCTGGCACAGCCTGATGCCTATGAAATCATCACCTTTGAAGAAGCATCATCAGTGGCGCCGATTTCGTATTCAGCGCCGGCAATGGCTTAACCTAGAAGGTGAGGTTCCCAGGGCTTTGAATCGTTATGTCTAAAGCACCGCCTTGGCGGTGCTTTTAACGTTTTCTGGCATGCGATGCCAATCTGCTCAGAGCGTCTTTGAGTGCCGGGTCACCGGTTTCTTGTGCACAGGCCGCCAGGGTTTCGCCAGCATCTTTAGAGAGCTCGCGGGTGTTACGCTCAGGTACCTTGACGGGATGAACCGGCCGTACCTTGAATACCAATGCGCTAACGCCCTCGAACCCTGGTAGCTGGTGCAGGAGCCTCAACAGATTTGACTGCTCAAAGCGTAACCAGGTTATCCAGCTGGCCTGGCTACTGATGATGGTCAATTTTCCCTGACGAAATCCGCCCACATAAACATGTGCGCGCATTTCTTGCGGCAGATGAGCTCTGACATGGCGCTGCGCCTGGTCAATCAGACGCGATTGGCGAATCAGGAGGCTGGCACCGCTGCGTTGTTCGAGGAGTTTCCCGATGGGCTGTGCTCTCGAACGCTTAACCTTTATACTCATGCGCTTGGCTCTTCGGCTGATCCTCAAATGGGCGTTTGGGGAGGAAACATGATGTTTGCCGTTTAAAAATAAAGCCTAACACGCTCAGGAGTTTAGCCACAGCATGTCTTTGCCATCTTTATCGCGACCTTTGTCAGAGCGCCGTTCACGTCGCCATGGGGTTGCGCGATGGTGGTTGGCAGGCCTCTTGGTGGGCTGTCTGCTGCCGGTTACCTTTTCCCCGGTTGATGTCATGCGCAGCGGCGAGCGCAGCGCTTGTGTGGTGTTATTTGTGCCCGCGGTGTTGAGAGCCCACTCCCGCCATATTGCCTGGGTGCGGCGGGTTTATCAGCGCTGGCTGGGTAGTGCGCCACCCGACGCGGATGTTCAAGTGACGTCTGGAAAACGATCCGGTGTCATTATTGTATGGTTGGTAGCCGCTCAAGATGTTTTCACGCGTCGTGGTCCACCGTCCAATCGACGTCAGACAATATGATCCTGGTAACATCATTTCTATTAGGCTCCTTGAGCTAAGCTACGTCAATTGGACAGTTCATGATTAATAATTTATTGCGCAAGGTGGTCGGTTCGAAAAACGACCGTGAAGTTAAACGAATGCACAAAAGTGTTCATCATATCAATGCTTTCGAGGCAGAGCTTGAAGGGTTGAATGATGATGAACTGCAGGAAAAAACGCCCCAGCTGCGTCAGCGCCTGAACGACGGCGAGCCACTGGACAGCTTGCTGCCAACGGCATTTGCCGTGGTTCGCGAAGCCAGCAAGCGCGTGATGGGAATGCGCCATTTTGATGTGCAGATGGTGGGCGGTATGACGCTGCACCGTGGGCGCATTGCGGAAATGAAGACAGGCGAAGGTAAGACCCTCGTCGCAACCCTGGCGGTGTATCTCAACGCCTTGCCTGCCAAGGGGGTGCACGTCGTCACTGTCAACGATTACCTGGCTCGCCGGGATGCCGAATGGATGCGGCCCTTATACGAGTTTCTGGGGCTTTCCGTCGGGGTGATCTTTGCAGGGCAGACCAGCACGGAAAAGCGTCACGCCTATCAGTGCGACATTACCTATGGCACCAACAACGAATTTGGCTTTGATTACCTGCGCGACAATATGGCCTTCTCGCTGGATGACAAGGTTCAACGCGGACTGCATTACGCGATTGTCGATGAAGTTGACTCCATCCTGATTGACGAGGCACGGACGCCGCTGATCATATCCGGTGCTGTGGACGAAAACACGGACCTGTACGGCGTTGTCAACCGCCTTGCCCAGCAGTTGGAAGCCGGTGAGGAAATGGAGGATGAAGAAGCCACGGTTACAGGCGATTTCCTGCTGGATGAAAAACAGAAGCAGGTTGAATTGACCGAGCAGGGCCATAACAAGGTAGAGGACCTGATGCGCTCGGAAGGCCTGCTGGGTGAAGGCGAGTCCCTTTATGCGGCCCAGAATCTTAACCTGCTGCAGCATATGCATTCTGCCCTGCGGGCTAGGCACCTGTATCACCGCGATGTGGATTACATTGTCAATGAAGGGCAAGTAGTGATCGTTGACGAGCATACAGGCCGCTCCATGCCCGGGCGTCGTTGGTCTGAAGGCTTGCACCAGGCCGTGGAGGCCAAGGAAGGCGTTACTGTCCAGCGTGAAAGCCAGACGCTGGCATCGACTACCTTCCAGAACTATTTCCGTCTGTATGAAAAACTGGCCGGTATGACGGGCACGGCCGATACCGAGGCCTTTGAATTTCGTCAGATTTATGGTCTGGACGTTATCGTGATCCCGACCAACCGTCCACTGGTCCGTAAAGACCTTAATGACCTGGTGTTCTTGAGTGCTGAAGAAAAATTTGAAGCCATCATCAAGGATGTCAAGGCAGAAACAGAAGCCGGCCGCCCTGTGCTGGTGGGCACTGCCTCGATTGAAACATCGGAATACCTGGCAGGTCTGATGCGTGAGGCGAAGCTCGACTTCAACGTACTTAACGCCAAACAGCATCAGAGCGAAGCTGAAATCATTTCCCAGGCAGGTCGCCCCGGAGCGATTACCATTGCTACCAATATGGCCGGGCGGGGGACCGACATCATGCTGGGCGGTAACTGGGAAGCGGAAGCCGCCAGACTTGAAAACCCATCTGAGGCTGAGATAGAGGCACTCAAGGATGAATGGCAGAAGCGCCACGATGCTGTCCTGGATGCCGGTGGCCTTCACGTTGTCGGTTCTGAACGTCACGAATCCAGGCGTATCGATAACCAGTTACGCGGCCGCGCTGGGCGTCAGGGAGACCCTGGTTCAACGCGCTTTTTCCTGTCGCTGGAAGATAGCCTGATGCGCCTGTTCGGTTCTGATCGGGTCAAGCGCCTGATGCAGGCACTGGGTCTTGAGCACGGCGAGGCCATCGAACACAAGATGGTTTCCAATGCTGTTGAACGTGCACAGAAAAAGGTCGAGGGGCGCAACTTTGATATTCGTAAGCAGCTGCTTGAATATGATGACGTGGCCAATGACCAGCGCCGCGTAATCTATGAGCAGCGTAATGAGATTCTTGCCGCGGATGAAGTCGCCGAGGCGGTCGTCGGCATCCGTGAAGAGGTCATGGACGAGGCGGTCAGCCAGTTTGTGCCGCCTCAGAGTCTGGCGGAACAGTGGGACCTGCCGGGTCTTGAGGTGCATCTCAAGACCGAGTTCAATCTTGACGCGCCCGTGGTGGCGTGGGCCAAGGAAGACCAGCGTCTCAGTGAAGAAAAGCTTCGCGAGCGTCTGCAGGCCATGCATCAACAAGCCTACGCCGCCAAGGTGGAGGCTGCGGGTGAAAGCCTGATCCGGCGCTTTGAAAAGCAGGTTATGCTGCAGGTGCTGGATACCCGCTGGAAAGAACACCTGCAGTCCATGGATCATCTGCGTCGAGGGATTCATCTGCGCGGCTATGCGCAAAAAAATCCCAAGCAGGAATATAAGCGTGAGTCTTTTGAGCTGTTTCAAGGTCTGCTGACCAACATCAAGGCGGATGTCACGCGTATCCTTAGCCACGTTCAGGTACGCCAGCCAGAAGAAGTCGATGCGCTGGAACAACAGCGGCGTGAGGCGCTGGCCCGTGAACAGGCCTCAGCCGCCAGCCGTCACGATGAGCCCACGGAGGCCCAGGCGCCAGAGGCCGAAGGAAATGAAGCGCCTGTGCCGCCGGGCGCAGATGGTCGTCCGGTACGCCGTGAAGGGCCCAAGGTCGGACGCAATGATCCCTGCCCCTGCGGGTCCGGAAAAAAATATAAGCAGTGCTGTGGCAAGCTTGATTAGTCAGCGTTGAGTCCATCATAGGTAGAGGGTAATCAGCATGGCAGTAGGAGTTGTGCCTTTTCCGGCCATGCCCCGGATTAAAGGGGTGTGCCTGGGTAGTGCCATGGCAGGCATTAAAACAGCCGGCCGCCGGGATCTGGTGGTGATAGAACTGCCTGAAACCGTGACGATGGCGGGCGTGTTTACACTTAACGCCTTCTGTGCCGCACCGGTGCATGTGGCCAAGGCTCACCTTGGCAAGTGTCTGGAAAATCATCAGGCGCCACGTTACTGGCTGATCAATACCGGTAACGCCAATGCGGGAACAGGCGAGCAGGGGATGGTAGATGCCAGGCAGTCGTGCGTTGCCCTGGCAGACGCCGCCGGAGTGCCGGTGGAAAGTGTCCTGCCTTTTTCAACCGGGGTGATCGGTGAGCCCTTGCCGATGGGGAAGCTGCTTGACGGCATTCCTGCTGCCTTTGCGGCCCGCCATGGGCATGCGGATGCCTGGGAACAGGCCGGTGAAGGTATTCTGACCACGGATACGCGTCCCAAGGGAGCCAGTATCGTGGTGAACATCGGCGCTCAGCAAGTGACCATCAACGGGATTGCCAAAGGTTCCGGCATGATTCGGCCCAATATGGCCACCATGTTGGGGTTTGTGGTCACCGATGCCAGTATTGAGCAGCCACTTCTGGACCAGTTGTTGCGTGAGACGACCGAGCGGTCGTTTAACTGCATTACTATCGATAGCGATACCTCGACCAATGACGCCTGCATGCTGGCGGCGACCGGTCAGGGAGCCGTGGTGGCAACCGAGGACGAGATTGCTATTTTCCGCAATGGTCTGCAGAGAGTCATGACCGAGCTTGCTCAGGCGATAGTGCGCGATGGTGAAGGGGCAACCAAGTTTGTCACGCTGCAAGTGGAGAATGCCCGCTCACGTCAGGAGGCACTGGATGTCGCCTTCACGGTGGCTCATTCCCCTCTGGTCAAAACCGCCTTATACGCCTCTGATGCCAACTGGGGGCGGATTTTGGCCGCAGTTGGCCGTGCGCCAGTAGAAGCGTTTGACGTGAACCGTGTCGTCATAGCACTGGATGAAGTGAGGTTGGTGGAGCAGGGTGGCCGTGCGCCAAGCTACTCCGAAGCGGCAGGGAGCGCGGTGATGGCCCGCGAGGAAATCACGATAAGGATTGATCTTGATCGCGGAGAAGAGAGTGCCACTGTCTGGACGACAGACCTCTCGCATGACTATGTATCGATTAACGCCGATTATCGCAGCTAGCCTTGAACGCTGGCAGGTGAGCAAAACAGTGGGTACTGACGCAATGAGTGTAATGGTAAAAAGACGGGTGCATGTCGCTGCGGCAGCAATCATCAGCGCTGATCAACAACAGGTGCTGATTGCGCGTCGGCCCTCGAATGTGGATCAAGGAGGGCTCTGGGAGTTTCCCGGTGGCAAACTGGCCCCCTATGAGACGGGCCTGGAAGGGCTCAAGCGTGAATTGCACGAAGAACTGGGCGTGGAGATCAGAAATGCCCAGCCTCTGATTCGTGTTCATCACGAATATCCCGACAAGCATATCCTGCTCGATGTCTGGCAGGTTCATGAATTTTCCGGCGAACCCTTTGGCCGCGAAGGCCAGGCAGTGCGCTGGGTGCCAATGAACGAATTGGCAAACTATCCTTTTCCGGCCGCGAATCTACCGATCCTGCGCGCTGTCATGCTGCCGACCGAGTATCTGATTACCGCTGAGGAAGACGACGAGGCGCGCTTTGATGCCCGCCTGGAAAGAGCCCTGCGTGAAGATAACATTCGTCTGGTGCAGCTGCGCGCCAAGCAACTGGAAAGGTCGGCCTATCTGGCTCGTGCTCAACGCGCCCTGACGCTGTGCAAGCATTACGGAGCGCGCCTACTATTGAACGGTGAGCCTGACCTTCTAAAGGACGTGGAGGCAGACGGGATCCATCTGACCAGTGCGCGTCTGATGAATCTGGAACGCCGCCCGATCGCGGAAAATCAGTGGCTTTCCGCCTCAACTCATGATCAGGCGCAACTTAGCCAGGCCGCCGTATTGGGCTGTGATTTCGTGACTCTGTCACCACTGCGCACCACGCCCTCACACCCGGAAGTACCCCCTGTGGGCTGGCATGATTTCCAGCAGCTGGTGGAGCGCGCCGGCATGCCGGTGTTTGCTCTGGGGGGCATGACCCGCTTCGATGCACATCACGCACGGGCAGTCGGTGCCCAGGGTATTGCGTCTATTCGCGATTTCTGGAAATAGACCCTCGCTGTCTTGCACGGCGCTGGATCAGTCCCGGTAGCGGCGCGTCAGGTCAGTATAGGCCTCGACGCGCCGATCCCGCAGATAAGGCCATATACGCCTTGTATTCTCGCCGCGTGCCATATCCAGGGTGACCAGCAGATTGTCGGCTTCTTCCCCGCCGTGGGCTAACAGCTCCCCCTGTGGCCCACAGGCAAAACTGCCGCCCCAGAATTGAATACCACTGCCGACCTTGGACGGGTCGGCTTCAAAGCCGACCCGGTTGGCAACCAGCACCGGTACACCGTTAGCCACGCCATGGGCGCGCTGTATCAGGGTCCAGGCATCTTTCTGGCGGGTCTTTTCGGCGCTATCATCGTTTGGATCCCAGCCGATAGCTGTCGGGTAAAGCAGTATGTCTGCACCTGCCAACGCCATCAGTCGCGCGGCTTCCGGATACCATTGATCCCAGCACACCAGAACGCCCAGGCGGCCCACTGACGTTTCAATCGGGCTGAAGCCACTGGCGCGTGC
This sequence comes from Halomonas sp. BLK-85, assembly GCF_044792155.1. Lineage (NCBI taxonomy): Bacteria > Pseudomonadati > Pseudomonadota > Gammaproteobacteria > Oceanospirillales > Halomonadaceae > Halomonas > Halomonas sp. BLK-85. The sequence continues at coordinate 1,877,976 of NZ_CP087731.1, read as the reverse complement.
CGGGTCGTGATCTCCGGGAGTGAAGTAAAACTTCTCATAAAAGCCCGGGTCGTCAGGAATATGCATCTTACGGTAATGGCCCACCCGCCCCTGGGCGCGGTCATATACCACAGCCGTATTGTGGTAGAGTCCGGCTGCGCGACGTTCAAAAATCGAGCCGACCAGAACGATATTCAGGGTGCGTGCGAGGTCTGCCAGGTGTTGGCCTGTTGGGCCATCCAGGGGCTCTGCAAGGTCAAACAGAGCCGGGTCTTCGTACTGGCAGAAGTAATGAGTCGCATGCAGTTCCTGTAATACCACCAGCTCAGCGCCTTGCCGGGCAAGCTCACGAATGGCGGCTTCGCTTGCCGCCAGGCTGCGGGTCTTGTCGGGCCAGGCGTGTTGTTGAACGAGGCCCACTGTCAGGGATTTTTCCAGCATACTGTTTCCTGTCCTGAATAGAATCATGTCTGGATGGTTGGGCAATCGAGGCGCCACTTGATTCCATCTCAGCGTTTAAGCGCTCCCCGGGGTAGCTGCATGGTCAGGCAATGCAGGCTGCCGTGCTGTCGGATCACGCTGGTGCAGTCAATCGGAATGAGTTGGCGGCCTGGAAAAGCGTTTCCCAATGCTTCCAGTGCGCGCCAGTCCGCCGGGTCGCCATAGGTCGGCACCAGAACAGCCTGATTGATGATCAGGAAGTTGGCATAGGTGGCCGGTAGGCGTCTCCCATCGTCGGGTGCATGGCAGGGAGCAGGCCAGGGCAGTGGAATCAGGCGATAAGGTTGGCCATCAGCCTGGCGAAAGGCCTGTAACTCGGCCTGCATGGCAGCTAATGCAGGGTAGTGAGGGTCATCCGGATCATCGCATTGCACGTAGGCGATGGTGTCGGGTGAACAGAAACGCGCCAGGGTATCGATATGGCTGTCGGTATCATCGCCTTCAAGGTAGCCGTTTTTGAGCCACAGAATACGTTTTGCGCCCAGGTCCTGGCCAAGCTGTGTTTCAATGTCCCTGCGCGAAAGTCCCGGATTACGATTGGGGTTGAGCAAGCAGGCTTCAGTGGTCAGTAAAGTGCCTTCACCGTCCGTTTCGATACCGCCGCCTTCGAGCACCAGGTCGCGGGTTTCAACCGGGCATGCCCAGCACTGAGCTGCATCCAGCTGGCGGGTTAGCTGATTGTCCAAAAGTGCTGGAAACTTGCCACCCCAGCCGGTAAAGGTATAGTCGAGCAGTTTGAGGTGCCCTGCTGAGTTGGCGACGCTGATCGGACCATGATCGCGCGCCCAGGTATCATTGCTGGCGCCGACCAGCAGCTGAACCTGCTGGTCGGCGACTGCGTAGCCGCGGAATCGTTGGGCAAGGCGACGTCGGGTCGTCTCGTCGGGTACGCAGACAAGTACTCGCTGGTAGCGCGCCGTTGCCAGAACAATGCGCTCCAGGGTTGCCTCGATGCGTTCCAGCAGTGGCGCCCAGTCACCATCCTTGCGTGGCCAGGTCAGTTGAATGGCGTCCTGGGGGGCCCATTCGGGCAGCATTTGAAAGAGAGCGTTCGACAACCTGAGGCCTCTTGGATAGGGGGGCGTAAATGATTGGCGTGTGTCTACGCCGCGCAATGTAGGGCGGCGCTGTCCGGGTTGCAAGCCTTTTACGAAATTCGCTGCCTGAAAATCAAGGCAAGGGAACACCGCGTCCGTTTGGCGTTCCAATCAAGCCGCCAACCCTGTGCAGTCAGGACGAAAAACCGTACCATGAGCGCTCGCTAATAAGGAATCATGCCATGCTTGATCGTTTGCCCTTTCTGGTGGGCTTGCGCTATGTCCGCGCAAAACGCCGAAATCATTTTATTTCATTTATATCAATGACCTCTATGCTTGGCTTGATGCTGGGGGTTGCCGTCCTCATTCTGGTGCTATCGGTGATGAATGGCTTTGATCAAGAACTGCGCACACGCATTCTGGGCATGGTGCCTCACACCAAGATCGAGGCCCGCAACGGCATGGTGGAGTGGGAAGCTCTGGCCAATCAGCTGATCGAGCGTGAGCGGGTGATAGGTGCCGCACCCTATATCGAGCAGCAAGGCATGTTTTCCGTGGGGGGACGTAATCAGGGGGCCATGGTTAATGGCATTCATCCCGAGTGGGAAGACCGAGTGTCAATCATCGGGGAGCATATGCAGCAAGGCAGCTTGAGCGACCTCGAGGCCGGTGAATGGCATATTGTTCTGGGCTCCATGCTGGCGAGACAGTTGGGGGTTGGCGTGGGTGATCGTGTGACCCTGCTGGTACCGGAAGCCTCGATAACTCCGGCAGGCGTGTTTCCTCGTCTGAAGCGCTTTACCGTCAGTGGCATTTTCAGCGTCGGCGCTGAGCTTGATGCCAGTCTGGCCTATGCCCACATTGATGATATGCAGACGCTGGCCCGTATGGGGAATGCGGTGGGGGGACTGCGACTGGAGCTTGATGATCTGTTTACTTCCGGGCAGGAAACGCGGGCTATTCTCAATACGCTGGGGCCTGAATATCAGGGTCGTGACTGGACGTTTTCACACGGAAACCTGTTTCAGGCGATCCAGATGGAAAAACGCATGATCGCCCTGTTGTTGACCGTTATCGTAGCAGTAGCGGCGTTCAATATTGTCTCGACCCTGGTCATGGTCGTGACTGATAAACGCGCTGACATCGCCATTTTGCGCACCATAGGTGCCACCCCCGGCTCTATCATGGGTATCTTCATTGTTCAGGGGCTGGCGATTGGTATCATTGGGATAGCTGTTGGTGTCGGTGTCGGAGTGTTACTGGCCTTGACCATTGCAGACCTGATTGGCTGGGCCGAATCCGTCCTAGGTATCCAGTTTCTGGATGCAGGCGTCTATTTTATCAGCGATCTGCCTTCAAGGCTTTTGTGGAGTGATGTGGGCAATATTGTTGCCGCTGCTTTCGGGCTGACCTTCCTGTCGACCCTTTATCCCGCCTGGCGCGCCGCCCGCGTGCAACCCGCCGATGTATTGCGCTATGAGTAAGGATACCGTCATGTCAAACGAATCTATGCCCCAGCAGCCCGCTGCGCCTGTGATGCTGGTATGTGAGGGCATTTCACGGGTGTATAGCGAAGGTCCGCGGGACCTGACTGTGTTGGATAAGCTGTCGCTTAGCGTGCATGCGGGAGAGCGCGTGGCCATCGTGGGAAGCTCCGGCTCAGGCAAGACCACCTTACTGAACCTGATGGGGGGGCTTGATCGTCCCACTGATGGCAGCATTATCATTGCCGGCAAATCGCTGGCTGGGTTGGGGGAGGCCGCCATGGGGCGGTTCCGCAATCGTTATATCGGTTTTGTCTATCAGTTCCACCACTTGCTGGCCGAGTTCACCGCAGTGGAAAATGCTGCCTTGCCGCTGATCATCAGGGGCCAGCGTAAGCGCGATGCAGAAAAACGTGCACTGGCGCTGCTCACCAGAGTGGGGATGGCCGCGCGGGGTGACCATAAACCAGGCGAGCTGTCAGGCGGGGAGCGCCAGCGGGTAGCAATCGCCAGAGCTCTGGTGACTGACCCTAGCCTGGTGCTGATGGATGAGCCGACGGGTAACCTTGATCAGCAGACCGCCTCAACCATTCTGGACTTGATGGATGAGCTGGCCAGGGAGAGCGCCTGTGCCTTTGTAATTGTCACCCATGACCGGGACCTCGCCGCCCATCAGGATCGGGTTTTACAACTGGATAATGGCCAATTGGTGGTCACCAGCTAGCGTTATCAATGTTCATCATCGAACTGGGATTCCATCCTGGCGCGACGTAGCTGGCGCCTCGCTCGTCGATGGCGCCAGTTGCGTGAGACATGCCAGCGCCAGATCAGGCGAGTCGCGATATTGGCAAGAATGGCAAGTGTCACCGCAGTGATCAGAGAGCCGAGAAACAGGGCCGGCATGATGTCCTGCATCTGCTCGGCGATCCAGCGTGTTGATATGCGCGACGGTGCTTCACGAACCGGCGTGTCGAGGAAGAAGGCACCAATGACGTAGTTGATATAGAAAATCAGTGGCATGGTCAAAGGATTGGTCACCCATACCAGACCGATGGAAAGTGCCAGATTGCAGCGGGTCAGGCGGGCACCCAGGGCAGCGATTACCATTTGAAAGGGAATTGGCAGCATGGCACAGAACAGGCCAACGCTGAACGCGTTGGCAACGCTGCGGCGGGTCAGCAGCCACAGCCGGGTGTCAGCCAGTAAGGGAGCTACCAGCCGTAAGGAAGGTTGCCGCCGAAGGGTGTCGGGTTTTGGCATATAGCGATGTAAAAACCGACGCGGCATAGACGATACTCTCGCCAGGTAAAAAAGCTATTATCCATATAGTACCAGCATTCGGCTATGCAAACGCATCAGGTCAGGTAAACGCGGCTGGATATCACTACATTGAGGGAGTTGACGAAGGATCGCCAGGGAGGGCGACATGCGCACAGGTAAAGCGCTGCCAGCGGCACTGGCCCTGTTAGGGGGCGTGCTGGCTGTTGCATCCGGACTTGTTCTTCACTATCCAGCACTCATCCTGGCGGCATACCTGCTGGCAGGGCTATGGATAGCCAGCAGCCACTTTACAGGCCTTGTGTTCTGGCTACTCTGGGGCACCATTACCGCGCTGCTGACAATGGAGCAGGGGCGGGCCTTACCGGCTGGCCTGAGCGGTAGCGATCTACGCGTCGAGGCCAGGGTGCTTGACGTGCGCGATGATAACGGTGTGGCGCGACTGACTTTGCGGCTGCAGAGCTGTGTGTCACCGCCGGGTCAGCCAAGCTGTAAGGCGCTTGGCAAAGTGCGCGTCAGTGCTTATCAGGGTACTGCCTTTCAGCCCGGTGAGCGCTGGGGAATGACTTTGCGTTTGCGCCCCCCGCGAGGCTTCAGCAATCCTGATACTTTTGATTATCAGGCCTGGCTGTGGCGTGAGCGTTTGCACGCCACCGGCTATATTCGCCAGTCACCGCCTGCCGTCAGGCTGGCTGAATCATCTTTTTCGCTACGCCGTCTCGGGCTTGAATACCTGGCTGAAAAACCCTTGACGGAGCGCTCTCGACGCTGGCTGGCGGCGCTGACGCTGGGCGATAGCGATCAGCTGGAACGTCAGGACTGGGATCTGCTCAATCATAGTGGCACGACCCATCTGGTGGTGATTTCAGGGTTACATGTGGGGCTGGTAGCGACCTTTAGCCTGCTGTTGGCGCGTCTCGTCGCTCGCGTGATAAGCCCGGGAAACTGGCGATTACGTACCTGGCCATGGTGGTTGGCGGCCGCTTCAACAATTGCGTATGCCACTCTGGCAGGGCTGGCGCCTCCAGCGCTTCGCGCCATGCTGATGGCGCTGGTGGGCTTATGGGTTGCCAGTGGGCGGCATGCGCCAGGCCCTTGGCAGGCATGGTGGCTGGCAGTCGCGATGGTTGTCATGGTAGATCCGCTGGCCGCCTGGCGGCCCGGCTTCTGGCTGTCGTTTGTTGCTGTGGCCTGGTTGATCGTGATCTGGCATGGTCGGTCCCGCCCAAGCGGAATCAGAGGCTGGCTGTGGGCCCTGGTGCGCACCCAGCTTCTACTGGCTCCGCTGATGGCAGGTGCGGTGCTGCTTGCCTTTGGTCGTCTGGCCCCACTTGCGCCCTTGGTCAACCTGCTGGCGGTTCCCTGGGTGAGCCTGGTGATGGTACCCAGTGCCATGCTGGGCTGGTTGCTGCTGCCGGTTACGCCCCTGTCAGAGATGAGCTGGTGGGTGTTTGAGCAGGCGCTCGATCTTTTTCATGCGTTACTGACGCTCAATGTGGCGTATCTGCCGCTCTGGGAGCCTTCTTTCAGCCGATATAAAGCCCTGGCGGTAGGCTTTATCTGGCTGGCACTGTGCTGGGGTCTGCCCGCCATTTCCTGGGCCCTGCGCGCCTTCGCTGTAGTGATCGTCACTCTTCTGGCGGTATGGCCGAATGAAGAACACTGGCCAGAAGGCGCACTCAGGGTCAGCGTGATGGATGTGGGGCAAGGGCAATTGGTAGAATTACGCAGTCAACAGCAACGAATGCTGTATGATACCGGCCCGCGGTTCCGTTCTGGTTTCATGCCGCTTGATACGTTATGGCCAGGCAGCCAGCAATTTGATCACGTGGTAGTAAGTCACGCTGATAACGATCATGCGGGCGGCATCAGCGCATTGCTAGATGGTCATGAGGTAATGGCCTGGTGGCTGCCCGAGGGAGAAGACACGGATGTGTCGGCCATGCCGACTCCCCGGACCTGCGCTGCTGGCCAGCGATGGTCGATCGATGGCATCGGCTTTCATTACCTTTGGCCGCCACCCGGTATAAACGAGTTGTCTGCCAACGACCGCTCCTGTGTCCTGTCTGTCACCGTGGGCGAGCATTCTCTGTTGCTGACCGGCGATGTGGGAGTGAACGTCGAGCGGCGGCTGCTGACGCTGCTTGATACGCCGCTCTCGGTTCTGGTGGCAGGGCATCATGGCAGTAATACCAGCTCTGGAGAACAGTTTGTGCGTTCCACCCAACCCCGTCATGTGGTTTTTAGTGCCGGTCGGGATAACGCTTTCGGGCACCCCATTCAGGCAGTCGTCAGGCGTTTTCGCCGAGCGGGCAGCTGTTTGTGGAATACGGCTCATGACGGTGCTCTTACCTTCTGGTTGATACCGGGGGAAACGCCAAGGGTCACACCTCAGCGCGTGTTACATGGCAAACGCCAGCGGTGTTGAAGCCCGCCCGTATCAGGTAGAATTTTGCCATCTATAACGGTCAGGAGAGCACGTGACTGAATCTGGGTTATCCATCTATAAACGTTTGCTAAGCTATGTCAAACCCCACTGGCGAGCCTTCAGTCTGGCCATTCTGGGTTTCGTCATCTATGCCGCATCAAGCACCGCGCTGGCTGAGTTAATGAAACGTCTGATTGACGGGATCCAGAACCCGGATGCTGCCTTTCGACTCTTCCTGCCCATGTTCGTGATCATCATGTTTTCGGCCCGCGGCCTGGGCACTTTTCTGAGTACCTATTTCATGGCGTATGTGGGGCGCTATATCATCCACACCCTGCGCTGCGATGTGTTTGCCCACATGCTGCACTTGCCCGGCGTTTTCTTTGACCACCATTCCAGTGGGCATCTGGTATCACGAGTGACCTATCACGTTGAGCAGGTGGCGGGAGCCGCCACTAAAGCGGTCACCATTCTGTTGCGTGAAGGGCTGTTCGTGATTGGGCTTCTGGGTTACCTGCTATGGACCAACTGGCTGTTGACCTTGCTATTTATGGCAGTCACGCCACTGATTGGCCTGGTGGTCAACTATGTCAGCAAGCGCTTCAGACGCATCTCCAGGCGCATTCAGCATTCCATGGGCGATGTTACCCATGTAGCCTCTGAGGCCATTTCGGGGCACAGGGTGGTGCGTACCCACGGTGCTGAAAACTATGAGAAGCAGCGTTTTAACCGGGTCAGTGAAGAGAATCGCCGTCAGAGCATGAAGGAAGCCATGACCAAGGCAGTCAGTTCACCGGTGATCCTGATGCTGGTGGCCATCTCGATGGCCTTGCTGGTCTGGCTGGCCATGGCGCCGGCATTGCTCGATGACATGACGCCTGGCGAGTTTGTGGCTTTTATTACCGCTGCGGCGCTGATGGTCAAACCGGTCAGGCAGCTGACTGAAATCAACGGCGAGATACAGAAAGGCATAGCCGCGGCCGGAGAGCTGTTCACTCTGCTGGATGAACCGCCAGAAGTCGACGAAGGCAAGTTGCTGCCGAAGCGCCTGAGTGGTGAGCTGGCCCTTGAAGGGGTACGTTTCCGCTATGCGCCTGAGCAGCCCGATGTGCTGCATGGTATTGACCTGCACATTGCCCCAGGTGAGTTGGTGGCCCTGGTCGGGCGTTCAGGCAGCGGCAAATCGACGCTTGTCAACCTGTTGCCGCGTTTCTATACGGCTACCGGCGGACGGATTGCCATTGACGGCGTTGATATAGGTGATTATCAACTGGGCCCGCTGCGCCATAACATCGCCATTGTTTCCCAGCAGATCACCCTGTTCAATACCAGCATTGCCGGTAATATTGCCTATGGCGTGGATGATGCCGACTCTGCGGCCATTGAGGCCGCTGCCAAGGCGGCCCATGCTGACGAGTTTATTGAACAGCTACCCGAGGGGTATCAGACCCGGGTGGGAGATAACGGTGTCATGCTGTCAGGCGGCCAGCGCCAGCGCCTGGCGATTGCCCGAGCGATTTATAAGGACGCACCGATCCTGATTCTGGATGAAGCCACCTCGGCGCTGGATACCGAGTCCGAGCGCTATATCCAGCAGGCGCTGGACTACGTTTGCCAGGGCAGGACCACGCTGGTGATTGCTCACCGCTTATCTACTATTGAACAGGCGGACCGCATTGTGGTGATGGAGCAGGGTCGGATCGTTGAAGAAGGCTCGCATCCTGAACTGCTGGCACAGAATGGTGCCTATTCGGCACTTTATCGCCTACAGTTTCAGGACAGCGGTCGCAAACCGCCCACAGGTAAAGTGGTACCATGACTCTTTCCCAGCGCTGGCTGAAAGCGGCGTATCAAGGTAGCTTCTGGCTGGCCCCGCTGCGGCCGCTGGGCGCCCTGTATGCGTGGGTGATGAAACGTCGCTATGACGCCTATGTAAGCGGTAAGCGTGATGTATGGCAAGCCCCAGTGCCCGTTATTGTGGTGGGCAATATCACTCTGGGCGGTACGGGGAAATCACCTCTGGTGGCCTGGCTGGTGCGCTGGCTGAAAGCTCAGGGTTATACGCCAGGTATTGTGACCCGGGGCTATGGTGGCAAGGCCGCGGACTATCCGCTTGTTGTTACTGCGGATACTGACGTCACTCAAAGCGGTGATGAACCGCTGATGCTGGCCCAGCAGACGGGCGTGCCAGTGGTAGCTGACCCGCAGCGGTCAAGAGGAGCAAAACAGCTGGTGACAGCGGGCTGCGATGTCATCGTCAGCGATGATGGCCTCCAGCACCTGTCTCTGGGTCGGGATATTGAACTGGCCTTGCTGGATGGTTGCTGGGGACTGGGCAATCGCCGCTGTCTGCCAGCCGGGCCACTGCGTGAACCGGCCAGCCGTCTGCAGCAGGTGGATGCCGTTCTGGTGAATGGCACGCCTTCTCCCTCGTTACCTGAACACGCCACCCTCATGCAGCTGGTACCCACTACCTGGCGCCACCTGGCCACTGGCGAACAGCGGCCCCTGATACCTTTGCCGTTCAGCGTGCCGGTCAATGCCATTGCCGGTATCGGGCGGCCCGAGCGTTTTTTTGAGACGCTGGGCACCCTAGGGGTTTATGGGGGCTGGTATCCTTTCGGTGATCACTACCATTATGAGGCGTCGTCATTGCAGTTCGCCGGCCGGCAGGCCGCACGTCCGCTCTTGATGACAGCAAAAGACGCGGTTAAATGTCGACATATAGCCCCGCCAGACAGCTGGGTCCTGGATGTGGAAGCCAGTCTTCCACCTGAATTCGAGTACTGGTTAGCTAAACGGCTAACCGCGCTTACTGCGAGGAGACGAACTGATGGATAAGCAACTGTTGGCCATGCTGGTTTGCCCGATGTGCAAGGGTAAACTCAAGTATGTACGCGAGTCAGGGGAACTGCAGTGCCTGTATGATGGCTTGGCCTACCCGATCAAGGACGATATTCCGGTAATGTTGCCTGAAGAAGCCCGCGCAATGGATGCCGATGAAAAACTGCCGACCTCTCCTGGCCGCAGTGGAGAAGAATGAATGGTTGGCTCACAGGCAAGTACATCGGCGGCTGAATTTATTGCCATCGTGCCCGCCCGTTTTGGTTCCAGCCGTCTGCCGGGCAAGCCGTTGCTGGAGATTGGTGGAGAACCCATGGTGGTTCACGTCTGGCGCCGCGCCTGTCAAAGTCTGGCCAGTCGAGTCGTGGTCGCCACTGATGATGTGCGAATCCGTGAAGCGCTGCTGCCTTATGGCGCCGAGGTGGTCATGACTGCAGCCGAGCATCCGTCCGGCACTGATCGCCTGGCCGAAGTTGCCGATACGCTGGCGCTTGATGACGAGGCCCTGGTCGTCAATGTGCAGGGTGACGAGCCCTTGATCCCTCCGGCCCTGATCAACCAGGTTGTCCAGCGGCTTGCAGATGATCCGGCGGCTTCAATAGCGACGCTGGCAGAACCTATCACGGATATCGATGCCTTGTTCAATCCCAATGTAGTCAAGGTCGTGCGTAGCCTGCAGGGTCGGGCGCTGTACTTTTCCCGGGCGCCGGTTCCCTGGGATCGTGAGCATTTTGCCTCCCGCCCTGAGCTGTTGGAGACTGATGCCTGGCTCAGGCACATTGGGTTATATGCCTATCGGGTTGGTTTCCTGAAAGACTATCGTGACTATCCGCCCGCCCTGCTGGAACAGTTGGAGCAGCTTGAACAGCTGCGCGCACTGCAGCAGGGCCATGTGATCCAGGTAGCGCTGGCCTGTGCTGTCAACCCGCCTGGGGTTGATACGGCTGAGGATCTTGAGCGGGTTCGTCAACTGATGGGTGCTGACGACCAGGAGGGAACATGAAGGTGCTATTTGTCTGTCTGGGTAATATCTGTCGCTCGCCCAGCGCAGAAGGGGTGTTCAGCAAACTTCTGGAAGCTCAGGGGTTGCAGGACAGGGTGGAAGTGGATTCCTGCGGTATTGGTGACTGGCACATAGGCAAGGCCCCGGACGCTCGCGCTCAGCAGGCTGCCATGCGCCGAGGCATTGATATCAGCGGTCTGCGTGCCCGCCAGCTGAGTGAAGAAGATTTTGCCGTGTTTGATTTCATTCTGGCGATGGATGATGACAACCTCCGGGCCATTCAGGCCATACAGCCCGAAGGCTATCAGGGCACGACATGCCTTTTTATGCGCTTTGCAGGCCAGCCGGAGACCCCTGTGCCGGATCCCTACTTCGGGGGAGAACAGGGATTTGAGAACGTTCTCGACATGATCGAAGATGCCTCAAACGGCCTGTTGCAGCATGTTCGGCTATCCTTATGACGCCTCGCAACTGGCTGTCTGAGGTTGATCTTAGCCCTGCCAACACGCTGCAGCTTCCTTCCAGCGCTGAATATTTTTGTGCGCCGGTCACGCTCAAAGCGCTTCAGGACTGTCTGCGCCGAGCCCACCAGGAAATGCTGCCAATTCAGCTTTTGGGGGGAGGCAGCAATGTGTTGCTGCCCGAGTATCTGGCGGGGCTGGTCGTCCATCCGGCCCTGACACAATGGTGGATGGAACCTCGGGGTGATAGCCTGCTGGCCCATGTGGGTGCCGGAGTGAATTGGCACGCTCTGGTAATGGCGACGGTGGGAAAGGGCTTGTGGGGGTTAGAGAATCTGGCCCTGATACCCGGTAGCTGTGGCGCAGCACCAGTGCAGAACATTGGCGCCTACGGGGTCGAGTTGGCTGATGTGCTCGAAGCTGTAGAGGTGATGTACCTTGCGGACGGTCATCTGGCCTGGCTTTCCGCTGAGGAGTGCGCCTTTGGTTATCGTGAGAGCATCTTCAAATCCGAACTGTTGGGTAAGGTAGTGATCACCCGGCTTGTACTACGCCTTAAACGCCATGCTGCACCGGTACTCGGTTATGGCGACCTGGCTCAGCGGCTGGGAGAAAGTCCGAGCAGCCTGGACGTGGCGAACACAGTGTGTCGGGTGCGCAGCGAAAAACTTCCGGACCCTGCCCAACTGGCCAACGTGGGCAGTTTTTTCAAGAATCCCCTGGTTAGCGCTGAACAGGCCAGGGTGTTACTGGATGCATATCCGGCCATGCCGCATTTTGCCCAGCAAAACGGTACCGTCAAGCTGGCGGCTGGATGGCTGATTGATCAATGTGGCCTGAAAGGTGCTCGTTTTGGTGCCTTTGGTGTGCATCACCGTCAGGCATTGGTGCTGGTACACTTTGGCGGTGGTAACAGGCCAGAACTGCTGGCCGTCGCCGAGCAGATAGCCGCTGAAGTAAAGGCGCGGTTTGGCGTGTTACTGGAAATTGAGCCGCGCCTGCTATGACGCGGAAGTGAATGCCAGATACAAAAAATCCCGAGGCAGACGCCTCGGGATTTTTTTGTAACAGTCGCTCGTCCTTGAGCAGCCATATACAGCGCTGGGTTATTCGCCGCTAGCGTCCTGTTGCTGGCGTTTGCGCAGCTCCCGTGGGTCGTTGTGGGCACGCCGCCGCCGCCGTGAAGCACGTGGTTGCTGTGCTTGATCTGTATCATCCTTTGACGCCTGAGAATGATCAGCCGAGGACATATCCGTCGTAGCGGTAACCTGCGGTTCATTCGCTTCGGACGTTTCATCATCAGAGGGAGACGTTATCACATCAGCGTTGGATGCTTCATCTGCCGCTGCAGAAGTGGGGGTGTCAACGGAAGCGTTGTCATCTGGCGTTGGCTGTTCAGAAGCGGCTTCATCTGCGCCTGGCTGAGTGTCTGATTCAGCGTCAACGTCAGTTGCTGGCGCTGTTTCAGGCGCTTTTTCCTCGGGCACTTCAGCCGCTTCCTGCGCTATCTCAACGTCAGTTTTGGACTCAGTTTCAGGGGCTTTTTCCTCAGTCGCTTCCTGCTTTAATTCAACGTCAGTTGCTGGCACTGTTTCAGGCTTAAATGGCGCTGGTTGGTCAGTGGCGGCAGCGTCAGCTTGAGCCATCTCAGGCTCAGCGGTGGCCTTTTCAGCGTTTTGCTCACTGGGCATGTGCCGATCAGCGTCAGCCTGTTCAGGCACTGGCTGGGCAGTTGCCGTTTGCTCAGCAGCCGGTAGGTCAACGACCGGTTGTTCAGCTGAATCGATTTCAGCAGGCTGGTCAGCAATCGGATTGTCAACCTCCGGGCGTTCGGTCATCGTCTGGCCGTGGTCAGCAGTGTCAGCAACGTCTTTATCAGCCGCGGGCGCTACAGCGGTCGATGTATCATTGGCAGACACATCGGCTGCGGGCGCTTCAGCAAGCGCTGCCTGCCTTTCTGCTGCGGTTTCCTCGGCTTCTTTCTGCAGTTTTTCCTGCTCAGCCTGAGCGTCCGGGCTCAACGCATACTTGCGTGAGCGATTACGCGGATTGTTGCGGGTACGCTTGGGCTTGCCGTCATCCTGGACTGTCTCTGGCGATGCCTTATTATCCTTGGGAGCCTGCTTTGTGGCTTCATTGGCAGGAGATTTGGCGGCGTTGTCAGCGTCAGCGCTGGCTGTCGTTGGCTTATCAGCAGCGTTCTGCTGACGACCCTGCCCGCTGTTCTTGTCCTGTTGAGGATGCTTGCGGCGGTTGCGTGTACGACTGGGGCCACTGCGTTTCTCGGCGGTATCGTCCTTGGTCGTGTCTTCCCTGGGAGGTGCTACGTCTTGCTGAGCGCTGCTTTCCTGGCGGCGAGATTTTGCTGGGCTGCGTTTGTTATCGTCCTGCTGAGTGCGAGTTTCCTTACTGCCACTATCCTTGTCTGTGCTGTCTCTGCTCGAAATCTTTCTATTGGAACTGTCCTTATTGGAACTATTGCGACCTGAACCGTTTCTGGCGCTGCTGTTTTTACTGCTCGTGCCTTTGCCATCATTGCTTCGTTGAGAAGCTTGGGTGGCCTTTCCCGATGGCTGAGCGACTGGTTGACGCGCAGTCGTCTGCGGTGTCGCACTGTCCTTGGCGGGCTGTTCGTCTTCACCACCCAGCAGTTTCGCTACGCTGCGTATCAAGCGGCCTACCAGAGTTGAAGAGGCGGGCGCCGGTGCCAGTGGGTCAGACTGCGTATCATTCTGAAGCGATGCGGGTGCCGGGGCGTTATGGACGACGCTCTTGACGGCTGCTTCAGCGCGCTGGGCGGTTGGCTTGAAGCTGTGCTCCGGCTCTTTGCCAACATCGCTGTCAGTCGAAATCTCAAAGCTGGAAACTGACTGGAAATCTTCTTCATCAAGATGATCATCGCGCAGGCGCTGAACGTCGTAATGCGGTGTATCCATTTCCGGGTTAGGTAACAGGACAACGCGCACTTCCTGGCGCGCCTCGATATCCGCGAGTACACTGCGTTTTTCATTAAGCAGATAAGTCGCCACTGGTACTGGCAGAATGGCGCGGATCTGGGCACTGCGCTCCTTCATGGCTTCTTCTTCGATCAGGCGCATGATGGAAAGCGAAAGAGAGCGCACGTCGCGGATAGTACCCTGACCGTTACAGCGTGGGCAGACCACGCCGCTGGTTTCGCCAAGAGATGGGCGCAGTCGCTGGCGCGACATTTCCATCAGGCCAAAGCGTGAAATGCGTCCGATCTGAACCCGCGCACGGTCGAGCTTCAAGGCATCGCGCATGCGGTTTTCAACTTCACGCTGGTTACGTGCCGGTCCCATATCGATAAAGTCGATAACCACCAGGCCACCGATATCACGCAGGCGCAGTTGCCGGGCAATTTCATCGGCAGCTTCCGAGTTGGTCTGCAGGGCGGTTTCTTCGATATCGCTGCCACGGGTGGCTCGAGCCGAGTTGATATCAATGGATACCAGTGCTTCAGTGTGATCAATCACAATGGAGCCACCGGAGGGTAATTTGACTTCCCGTTGATAGGCCGTCTCGATCTGGGATTCGATCTGGAAACGTGAGAATAGAGGGACTTCGTCCTCGTACAGTTTGATCTTCTGCTGATACGAAGGCATGACCTGGCGAATGAAATTCAGCGCATCACTGTAGATATCAGGGCTGTCAATCAGGACTTCGCCAATATCCTGACGCAGGTAATCACGCATGGCGCGAATGATAACATTGGATTCCCGGTAGATCAGGAAGGGGGCCGGGCGTTTGGTGGCTTCCGACGTGATGGATTCCCACACCTGAACCAGGTAGTCAAGATCCCATTGCAGTTCCTCAGGAGAACGGCCGATACCAGCGGTGCGTACGATCAGCCCCATCTTGTTGGGCACCGTCATCTGGTTCATGGCGTCTTTGAGTTGGCTGCGCTCTTCCCCTTCGATACGCCGGGAAATCCCCCCCGCACGTGGGTTATTAGGCATGAGTACCAGAAAGCGGCCGGCGAGGCTGACAAAGGTTGTCAGCGCAGCGCCTTTATTGCCACGCTCTTCCTTGTCAACCTGAACGATGACTTCCTGTCCCTCTTTCAGCACTTCCTTGATGCTGGGGCGCCCTGACACATCCTTGACAAAATACTCGCGAGAAATCTCCTTGAGTGGCAGAAAACCATGACGTTCTGCGCCAAAATCAACAAAGGCGGCTTCAAGAGAAGGTTCTACGCGGGTGATTTTGCCGCGATAGATGTTGGCTTTTTTCTGTTCTCGTGCTCCGGATTCAATATCCAGATCATACAGGCGTTGGCCATCGACAAGGGCGACGCGCAGCTCTTCTGGCTGGGTCGCATTGATGAGCATACGTTTCATGTTGTCTCACATAGCGATGCGTGCCGGTGCCCCACCCGTTGGGAAGACGAGTGGCAAATCGCGCTGCTGCGTGCTTGTGCTCGGCGCATGGATATGCAAACGCATCATGCCGGGCAAGCATAACTGCTCGGCTGACGAGGTTCTTGAGTACGTGGCGAAGGCTGGACATATTTCGGCGGATGTCATATCCCCCGGCCCTGCTGACTCCGCCAACACCTGGCATTCATCGATTTGCCAACGTCGGCTACCGGCACAACGTTGAACATAGTTATCAGGCAGGCATGCGTTTAATGACATTTTAACGCCTAGCTGCCTGACGTGGCGTAACTTACATCTATATCTTTCAACCGAAGCCACTAGGACTGTCGCTATTTTCAGCGTTGGGTCAGTGTCCCCGGCTGACGCTTTGTTTCCTGCCGTTAATTCACCACCATGGTCAATCAACGGCAAATTAACAGCTTCAAACTGTTTATCTGCAACTGGTTATTGCTGATTACCAGTGACGATCTGTTATGAGTTGCAACTGCCAACAAACCAACGTTAGCGGCAGAGTCCTGCAATTTTTAATCAGCGCTTATGGCCGTGCATACACGGCCATTTCCGCTTCGCTCAGGCCTGCGTGTTGGTCGAGCAGGCGCTTTTATAGTGAGCAGCTTGGAATATAACAGTAAAGCGGCTCACCAGCAATTGACGCAATACGTTGGCGTCTGGGCTAGAATGCCGCTTTTGGTTCATTCAGCAGGAGCGCAGACGCATGGCCGAAGGGCGTGAAGTGCAATGGGTTGAGATTACCCCCGAACAGGCCGGGCAACGCATCGATAATTTCCTGATGACGCGCCTTAAAGGGGCGCCTAGAGCCTTGATCTATCGCATCGTGCGTAAAGGCGAGGTGCGGGTTAACAAGAAGCGGGTCAAGGTGGACTACCGCCTCCAGGGTGGTGATCGGGTGCGTGTGCCCCCGCTGCGCCTGGCGCCCCGTGAGGCGGTCAAGGAAGTCAGCGACAACCTGCGCGATGTATTGCTGGGTAGTGTGATCATGGAAGGGCCGGATTGGCTGGTGCTTAACAAACCTTCCGGTCTTGCAGTGCACGGTGGCAGTGGTGTCAAGATTGGCTTGATTGAGGCGCTTCGCCAGGTGCGGGATGACCTGACGTTCCTGGAGCTGGTGCACCGGCTGGACCGTGATACTTCGGGATGTCTGTTGCTGGCAAAATCCCGTGATGCACTGGTAACCTTGAACACAGCGTTGAAACAGCATGCCATGGAAAAGCGTTACCTGGCGCTGGTCAGTGGCCGCTGGCCAGCCAAGAAAAGCTATGTCAGTGCCCGACTGGACCGCTATGATGCTGGTAACGGTGAACGACGCGTGCGGGTAGATCCGACTGGCAAAGTGTCACGCACACGCTTCTCAGTTGTGGAAACCTACGAACGTGCAACCCTGATTGAAGCCGAGCCAGTGACTGGCCGAACGCATCAGATTCGTGTTCACGCCGCCCATGCAGGGCATCCACTGTTGGGCGATGACAAATATCCCAGCCGTGAAAGCGAGCAATTATCACGCCGCATGAAGGTAGGTCGATTATTCCTGCATGCCCATGCATTAACCTTTCCTGAGCCAACCAATGGTCGTCCGGTAACCGTCAAGGCTGCTTTGCCTGACACGCTGGAAGATGTATTACGTCAGGCCCGACAATAGCGGACATTAAGATATTATGCGCTTTGATCTTGTGATTTTTGATTGGGACGGCACCCTGATGAACTCAGTGCCTAAAATTGTTGCCTGCATGCGGGAGGCCACCCGGGATGCACAGTTGCCTTCGCCGACGGATAAAGCGGTCGAAAATATTATTGGCCTGGGGCTGCCCGAGGCAGTGGCGACCCTGTTTCCTGGTATAAGTGAGGCGCAATCAACGCGACTACGTGAATGCTATGCCCATCACTTTGTGCATGCCGATAACACGCCAATGACGTTTTTCGAGGGCGTTGAGCAGCATATTCACGGGCTTAGAGAGCGCTCCGAGCTGAAAATGGCGGTAGCAACCGGCAAGACCCGTAAGGGGCTGGCACGCATCTTTGAACAGACCCGAAGTGGTGACTGGTTTCACGCCAGCCGCACGGCGGATGAAACCCGCTCCAAACCGCATCCGCAGATGCTCAGTGAATTATTGGAAGAACTCTCTCTGCCCGCAGAGCGGGCTGTCATGGTCGGGGATACCGAATACGACCTGGCAATGGCGCGCGCGCTGGGCATGCCTAGTGTCGGGGTGAGTTATGGTGTGCACAGCGTGGAGCGGCTGACCACCTGTGAACCGGAGTTTATCGCCCATAGTGTCGATAGCCTGTTTGACTGGCTGAACCGCGAGCTTGAAACCTGAACGAGGAGCTGGTATGAGCAAAGAGAATACGCCTGACGAAGACGATAGACCCGGGCCGGATCCCTGGACCCAGGAGGTTGGGGCGGGCGAGCAGAAACGCCAAACCGAGGAGGCTGAGCCTGCGGCGAGTGAGGATGCTGAGGCGCTCGTGGAGCGTCAGCGTCTGATGCAGCTGGAGATGATGGATCGCTGGATTGGTGGTGTGCTCACCGAACAGCGCCGCAGCCGTCGCTGGAAGCTGTTTTTCCGTTTTATATTTGTAGCGATTATTGTCGCTTTGCTGTGGGGTGCTTTTTCCAGCGCCATCCTGGTCGGGGCGGGTCGCGGCATGCCTGCCCAGCCGCACTTGGGGATTGTCACGGTGGACGGCGTGATTGCCAGTGACTCACCCGCCAATGCTGAGCGTGTCATCAGCGGCTTGAATCGTGCCTGGGAGGCCGAGCATACCGAGGCGGTCCTGCTGCATATCAACAGCCCGGGGGGCAGTCCCGTCCAGTCGCAGCGCATATATGCGGAAATCATGCGCCTTCGCGACGCGGGCGATAAACCCATTATTGCCCTGATAGAGGATATTGGAGCCAGTGGCGCCTACTACATTGCAGCGGCAGCAGATGAGATTGCCGCTTCACCTGCCAGCCTGGTGGGTAGCATCGGTGTCATTTATTCCGGTTTTGGCTTTGAGCGCGCAATTGACTCGCTTGGGATCGAGCGTCGTGTGCTGACGGCGGGTGAAAACAAGGCTTTTCTCGATCCTTTCAAGCCGCTGGATGAAGACACTACCGAGTTCTGGCAACAGGTACTGGATAACACTCACCAGCAGTTCATTGATGATGTGGTCGCTGGGCGGGGTGAACGATTGAGCGATGACGACGAGATCTTTTCAGGTCTGATCTGGAGCGGCGAGCAGGCAATAGAGCTGGGCCTGATTGATCGCCTTGATTCACTGGAATCATTATCCCGATCGTATTTCGATGAGGCGCGCTGGGAGGACTATACCCCAGCGCAGGATCCTTTTGAGCGTCTTTCACGCCGCTTTGCCCAGACAGCGGCTCAGCTGTTGGGCCTGAAAAGCTCGCCGTCGCCGGTTTCATTGCAGGTGCCGTCGGACGCCTCCTACTGAGGTTGATAGGTCACGGCATAAAGGTGCTGGCGTCAAGCGGGTCAATGCTCGCCTGGCGCAGCATCCGGCACAGGGCAATCATCGGCAGGCCAATCAGGGCGTTGGGATCCTGGCCCTCAAGGGCCTCAAACAGAGCAATCCCCAGCCCTTCCATGCGAAAGCTGCCAGCACTGTTAAGTGGCTGTTCCTGGGCAACGTAGTAACGGATTTCGTTTTCTGACAAACGGCGAAAGACTACTTCGAATGGTTCTACATGCACTTGATGTTGCCCGTGCCGTGTGTCGACCAGCGCCAGGCCGGTCAGAAAAGTGACGCGCTGGCCTGAAAAGCGGCGTAAGTTGGCGCAGGCTTTTTCTTCGCTGAGCGGCTTGCCAAGAATATCATTTCCGAAGATGGCCACCTGATCCGAGCCGATAATGCAGTGGTGCGGATACTCATCTGCAATCGCCTGCGCCTTGCTCAATGCCAAGCGATGCACCAGGGCCTCGGGCGTCTCGTCTGGATGCGGTGTCTCATCAATGTCCGGTGAGTGAGCCCGATAGGGGATACGCAGGCGGTCAAGCAAATCTCGGCGTGAGGCAGAGCTTGAGGCGAGAATCAAAGGGGTGTCAGTGGGCATCTTGAGGTTCCTCAGAGGTAATCGACGCTGGTTATAAGAGTCTGGTTGCAGTGTAACCAAGCGGGAGTTGCACGCCTACCGGCAATAAATATCGCGCTGGCTTTGACAGCGACGGGGGGAGTGCCTATCATTGCGCGCCTATGTTGACCTCACAAATTCCCAGCCGGGTCGAGCCTTATAAGCTTGCAGCCCGCCACGAACGCCTTGAAGGCACGGTTGCGCTTGATTCACTGGCGCGTCTGGCCGAAGAGGCTGGTCCGCAAACCGGTCAGTGCCAGGTGGTACTTGAGTTTGCTGTCAATGCCCAGGGGCGTCGTGAAATTCGTGGCCATTTGCAGGCAGAGTTGTCGCTTGCCTGCCGACGTTGCCTGGAGCCTATGGTGCAGATGGTCGAAAGCCATTTTCTGCTCGGTATGGTCAGCGATGAAGCGCTTGCCGGTGAGTTGCCGTCAAGCCATGAGCCTGTGCTGGTGGAAAATGAACAGCTTGACTTGCTGACCGTCGTGGAAGATGAGCTAATTCTCAGTCTTCCCCAGGTTGTCTATCACGACGAGCAGGATTGTGGTGTTTCAGCACAGCAGTTGGTCAGCAAGGCTGATGATGATACTGGTGCTTCATCAGCCACAAACCCCTTTGCCGTGCTGAACACGTTGAAAGACAGCAGCACTTCAAAAGGCAAAAAATAGTTTTTCTCTACATCTGGAGTAATTAATCATGGCAGTCCAAAAGAACCGTAAAACCCGTTCCAAGCGCGGCATGCGTCGCAGTCACGATGCTCTGAGTGCACCTACCCTGTCTCAGGACAAGGAAACAGGTACTACTCATCTTCGTCATCACGTGGCAGCTGACGGCTTCTATCGTGGCCGTAAAGTGGTTGAAGTATAACGCTTGCAACGTTCGCTGGCTCAGCCAGACAGCGGTGATCCAATAGACATGGTTCATTAGTGTGCGCATTGCAATAGATGTCATGGGCGGTGATTTGGGTCCGCCCGCGATTATCGAAGGTGTTGCCAAGGCAGCGTGCCTGTATCCTGATGTGCGATTTCTGCTGTTTGGTCCAAGTCGGCAGATTACTGCCGAACTTTCGCGCTTGCCGCAGCCATTGGTTGCGGCAGCATCGCGTATGTCAGTATGCGATGCTACACACGTGGTACCTCCTGAGGCATCAGCTGCATGGGCGCTTCGTCATGGTCAGCAGACGAGCATGGCAAGAATGCTTCGTTCACTTGTGCATCCTGACAGGCCTCCAGACGCCGACGCCGGTGTCAGTGCCGGCAACACGGCGGCGCTGGTTGCCTTGTCACGTCGAGAACTAGGGACCTTACCCACCGTTACCCGTCCAGCTATCAGTACCTCCATCCCGACCCGCAATGGCAAGCACTGCTACCTGCTGGATCTGGGTGCCAATGTCGACTCCCCTGCCCAGCGTCTGGTGGAGTTTGCCCTGATGGGCGCTGTCATGGCCCAATGTGTTGATGGTGTTGCCAGGCCTCGGGTTGGGTTGCTCAATGTGGGGGTTGAAGCCACCAAAGGGGGGCAGGTCGTGCGTGAGGCGGATATACTTATCCGCTCGATAAACGAGGCCTCGCTATTTGATTATCAGGGTTACGCAGAAGGCGGCGATCTTTTTCAGGGTTACCTTGATGTGCTTGTCTGCGATGGTTTTGTGGGTAATGCGGTGCTTAAATCCAGTGAAGGGTTGGCTCGCATGCTGGTGGAAAGGGTTCAGGCAACGTTTGAGTCTCGTCTGACAGGGCGTCTGGTAGGCTTTCTGGCTCGACCCGCGCTGAAACGGCTCAAGCAGGAGCTTGATCCAGTGCGCTATAATGGGGCCAGCCTTTTGGGGCTTTCCCGAACAGTGGTCAAGAGTCACGGCGCCAGCCACGCAGATGGCTTTTGTTACGCTGTGGTGCGCGCCATCGATGAAGTTGCTCAACAGTTGCCCGAACGACTTGCCCATCGCCTGATGCAGTTGCCAAGACGTTCTGAGTGACTGAGCTGATCGTCGAAAAGGCAGATATTTTAATGCAGAGAACATCGGGGATGGTTCTTTGCAACACGTGCCCAATAAAAACATTGGTCGCCAGTGGTTTATCGCTCATAAGAGCAAACGCCAACCAGAGCAAAGGTGAACGACATGTCTCAACCCCTTGCCCTCATATTTCCCGGGCAGGGCTCTCAACAGCTGGGAATGCTTAGAGAGCTGGCCGAGCGCTACAGTGTAGTCGGTACAACGTTTGAAGAAGCAGCGGATGCTTTGAGTTATGACCTCTGGAAGGTTGTGCAGGAAGGCCCGGAAGCATCGTTGAATGCGACTGCCTGCACCCAGCCGGCACTGTTGGCATCGAGTGTCGCCATCTGGCGTGTCTGGCAGGAGTTGGAAGGTCCTCGTCCAGTCGTCATGGCAGGTCACAGCCTGGGTGAATACAGTGCCATGGTGTGCGCAGGTGTGATGAGCTTTGCTGAAGGTATAAAGCTGGTTCGCCTGCGCGGTGACGCCATGCAGGAAGCCGTACCTGCCGGTCAAGGGGGGATGGCAGCCATTCTCGGGCTCGAAAACGAAGCAGTTGAAGCAGCCTGTGCTGAAGCTGCGCAAGGAGAGGTTGTATCGGCCGTCAACTATAACGCGCCCGGCCAGGTGGTGATTGCCGGCTCCAAAGCTGCAGTGGAAAGGGCGATTGCAGCTTGTCAGGGCGCCGGCGCCAAACGTGCCATGCCCCTGCCGGTGTCGGTTCCGTCTCATTGTGCTCTGATGAAGCCAGCGGCAGAACGTCTGTCTGCAGCGATACAGGCCATTGATCTTCGGGCGCCGCGCTACAGCGTTATCCAGAATGTTGATGCCAGAGCGCATGCCGACGTTGATACCTTGCGCACCCGACTTGTCGAGCAGTTATATCGTCCAGTACGCTGGACCGAATGCGTTGAGGCCATGAGCGAACAGGGAGCTGAAACCTTTATTGAGTGCGGGCCCGGTAAAGTGTTGACCGGCCTGAATAAGCGAATTGTTCGTGGCAGCAGGGGGCTGGCAGTCAACGATCCGGACAGTTTGAGTGCGGCACTGGAGCTGGCACGTGAAACGGTCGCTGCCAGTAGCGATATGCAACGCTAGATGAGTGTGCGGGGCAATTGATGCGGATGCCTGTCAATATCGCCGCTGACTAGCCAGATAATCGAGCTGAAGACAGAGTTAAGGACTGAGCTGATGACAGAAGAACGCAAAGTGGCCCTGGTCACAGGGGCTAGCCGTGGTATCGGGCGGGCGATTGCTCATGAGTTGGCACGTCAAGGACGAATCGTGGTGGGCACGGCCACCAGCGAATCGGGCGCTGAAAAAATTGACGCAGACCTCAAGGCGCAAGGTTTCGACGGTGCGGGCATGTGCCTGAATGTCAACGATCAGGTCAGCATTGATGGCGTGCTAAAGCAGATTGGTGAAAATTTCGATGTGCCGACTATCCTTGTCAACAATGCCGGTATTACCCGCGATAATCTGCTGATGCGCATGAAAGAACACGAATGGGATGAGGTTCTGGATACCAATCTCAAATCTGTCTATCGTGTAAGCAAGGCGTGCCTGCGTGGGATGACAAAAGCCCGCTTTGGGCGCATTGTGTCGATCAGCTCGGTGGTGGCCACCATGGGGAACCTGGGCCAGGCTAACTATGCCGCCGCCAAAGCGGGTATGGAGGGTTTCAGCCGCTCGTTGGCCAGGGAAGTGGCATCACGAAATATTACCGTCAATAATGTGGCTCCCGGATTCATCGCGACCGATATGACGCAATCATTGCCGGAAGCGCAGCATGAAATGTTATTGAAACAGATTCCGCTGGCACGCTTGGGCGCACCCGAAGAAATCGCCGCCGCTGTCGGGTTTCTGACCAGCGATGCAGCAGGATACATCACCGGTGAGACCCTACAGGTTAACGGCGGTATGAATATGCGATGATGCCTTTGATTTTCGCGGTTGCGTCTATCAAGGGGCGTCTATAAACTACTCCGCAGCTTTTGGCTTGCGGTTTCCAAATGGCTGTTTACCTAACGGCTAACGTGAATGACTGGAGTACGTTAATGAGTACAATCGAAGAGCGCGTAAAAAAAGTAGTGGCTGAGCGCCTGAACGTTAAAGAAGAAGATATCCAGAATGGATCTTCCTTTACCGAAGACCTGGGTGCTGATTCTCTCGACACCGTTGAACTGGTGATGGCGCTTGAAGAGGAATTCGACACTGAAATTCCTGACGAAGAAGCAGAAAAGATCACCACGGTTCAGGAAGCTATCGATTACGTCAACGCCCACCAGTAAGGGGCGGCATTGATGGCACGAGCCGAGGCGGCCTGACCGCCTGATGAAAAGCCGCCCTTGAATGGGGCGGCTTTCTTGTATCAGCCTTTAAAACATTCACGCGGACAAACGCCGGGCATCTACGCAGCGGTTAAATTTCGTTATACTGTGAAGCTGTGGCAACGTCATTTTCTTTCAGCGGTCGTTTCTGCTGATGGAAGACAGTTCAGCTCACATCGCCCAGTTCACAAATGGAATGGGCGCACTCGTCACAGTGATGGCAGGTGCCGCAATAACCTGAACGGGTTAAGTCACCATGGATGCCTGGAGGAAAACGCATGGCACGTAAAAGGGTAGTGGTAACTGGGCTAGGCCTGGTGACCCCTGTAGGAAACACTGTCGATGAATCATGGGCAAATATTACAGCAGGCAACAGTGGAATTGCCCTGATTGATGACTTTGACACTAGTGGTTTTAATACGCGCTTTGGGGGTTCGGTCAAGGCATTTGATATCAGTCCCTATCTGAACCCTAAAGACGCACGCAAGATGGATCTTTTCATTCAATATGGAATGGCTGCCGGCGCACAGGCAATTAATGATTCAGGTATTGAGTGTACTGAAGATAACGCTGAGCGCATTGGCGTGGCGATTGGTTCCGGGATTGGCGGTTTGCCGATGATCGAGCACAACCATTCAGCGCTATTGAAAAGTGGCCCACGTCGCATTTCGCCCTTTTTTGTGCCGGGCTCTATTATCAACATGATCTCCGGCAACATTGCGATCCAGCACGGCTTTAAAGGGCCCAACATCGCGATCACTACCGCCTGCACCACCGGGACGCACAATATTGGCTACAGTGCTCGCACCATCGCCTATGGTGACGCAGATGTGATGATCTGCGGTGGCGCCGAAATGGCGACCACCCCGCTGGGGCTGGGTGGGTTTTCTGCCGCACGCGCGCTGTCGACCCGTAATGATGACCCCAAAGCGGCAAGCCGTCCCTGGGATACTGACCGTGACGGCTTTGTACTGTCTGACGGTGCAGGGGTCATGGTGTTGGAAGAATACGAGCATGCTGTTGCGCGTGGTGCGCCTATTTACGCCGAGCTGGCCGGTTTTGGCATGAGTGACGATGCCTATCACATGACGGCGCCGCCCGAAGACGGTCGCGGTGCTGCCCTGTCAATGCGCAATGCGATCCGCGATGCCCAGCTCAATCCGGAAGCAGTGGATTACGTCAATGCCCACGGCACCTCGACGCAAGCCGGAGACCTGGCAGAAAGCCGTGCGATTGAATATGTGATGGGCAGCGCTGCCAAGCAGGTAGCGGTAAGCTCAACCAAATCGATGATTGGCCACCTGCTAGGTGCTGCCGGAGCGGTTGAAGCCGTGTTCAGTGTCCTGGCTATTCGTGATCAGGTGGCCCCGCCCACCATCAACCTGGATAACCCTCAGGAAGGTTGCGACCTGGATTACGTGCCACACACAGCACGCAAGATGAATATTGATGTGGCGCTCTCCAACTCTTTCGGTTTTGGCGGCACCAACGGCTCTCTGCTGTTCAAGAAAGTCTGAGATAAACGGAGCCTGGATGTCGACACTGTCCACGGTGCCCTTTGATGACCGCGGTTTGGCTTATGGTGATGGGGTATTTGAAACCGTGCTGTTACGCGGTGGTCAGCCCGTACTCTGGCAATATCATCGTGCCAGGTTATTACGTGGCTGTGCCACGCTGGCTATTTCCCCGCCCAGTGATCAAGCGCTGGAGGCCTGCTGGCAGGCATCTTCAGGCCAGGCGTCTGACACTGGGCTCGAGGTGCTCAAGATAATTGTCACCCGGGGCAGCGGTGGTCGGGGTTATGCGTGTCCGCCAGATCCAGCGCCTCGCCTGTTAAGCCACCGTTCATCCTTTACGCCGATACCCCAGCGCTGGCGAGAAGGCATTTCAGTCTGTGTATGCCAGTTGCGCCTTGGGCATCAGCCTCTGCTGGCAGGTATCAAGCATCTGAATCGGCTTGAAAATGTGATGGCACGGCGGGAATGCCAGCATCCGGCCATTGCTGAGGGGTTGCTGGCTGACCAGCAGGGCAATCTGATTGAAGCCACGAGCATGAATGTGTTCTGGCAGGCGGGCGGCCGACTTTGGACGCCGGAACTGGAGCAGTGTGGCGTGGCCGGTACCTTGAGGGCAGCACTGCTTGAGCAGGGATGGGTGCGAGAGGGGACTCTGCCGCTATCCAGTCTTCAGGACGTCGAGCGGCTCTGGGTGGCGAATTCGGTTCAGGGCGTCTGGCCCGTGACGGTGCTGGTGTCGTCAACGACGGGTGAGCACCTTCAGCGCTTGCCATTGGCAGCGGATGACCCACTTCAGGCGCTGGCTCACCCGCTGATGGGTTATCCGCCGGATAATGCAGGCTAAGTGCTGGTTGAACTGTATTTTCAAGCAAGTCTACCGAGATCTGGAGAACTGCCATCGTGAAACGTTTACTGGCTGTGCTGTTGGCAGTTGCCCTGTTGGCGGCGATGGGCGGAGCAGCAGGCTATTATTACTGGCAAAGCCGCCTTGATGCGCCCCTGAGCATAGAAACGCCCACCCTGTATGAAGTGCCGTCTGGCGCAGGTTTTAATCGCGTGGTGAACGACCTTGCTGCTCAAGGGGTGATCAGCGATGCCTGGGCGTTTCGCTTGCTGACGCGTCTGGCGCCTGATGACGTGCCTTCAATCCGTTTAGGTGAATATCGTCTGCTGCCTGAAATGCAGGGCCGTGATCTGCTCGCAATGTTTGAAAACAACGAGATTGTCACTTATCCCCTGACCATTCCGGAAGGCTGGACATTCCGTCAGATGCGCGCCCAGCTGGAGGCTGCAGCGAAGCTTGAACAGCGCACCGTCGGGCTCAGTGATGCCGAGGTGATGACGCTCCTGGGGCGTGAAGGCGACCATCCTGAAGGGCGCTTTTTCCCGGATACCTATCGCTACCACCTGGGCATGAGTGATGTGGATATTCTGCGCCAGGCGCTGGAAAAGATGGACCGCGCGCTTGAACAGGTGTGGGCCGAGCGTCAGGACGAACTTCCGCTTGAATCGCCTTATGAGGCCTTGATCATGGCGTCGCTGATCGAGCGTGAAACCGGAGCGCCTGAAGAGCGTCGCCAGATTGCCGGCGTTTTCAAGCGTCGTCTGGAGAGCGGCATGCGTCTGCAGACTGACCCGACGGTGATCTACGGCATGGGCGAAGATTATGACGGGCGGATCACCTATGCGGATCTTCGCGAGGCAACGGCCTACAATACCTATGTGATTGATGCCTTGCCGCCCACGCCTATTGCCATGCCGGGTCAGGCATCGCTTGAAGCCGCCGTCGATCCGTTGCCAGGGGATACCTTTTATTTTGTCGCCAAAGGCGATGGTACTCATCATTTTTCGCGCACCTTGCGAGAACACAACAATGCAGTCAATCGTTACATCCGTAACCGAGATAACTGAAGGCCCGGTTATCGCCACTGGAAGCCAAAGGATAAGAGGCCATCATGAAGCAGCGCGGGCGTTTTATTACCCTGGAAGGCGGTGAAGGCGTGGGAAAGTCAACCAACCTTCAGTGGGTGGTTGAATGGCTGAAGCAGCAGGGACTTACGGTCATCAGTTCGCGTGAACCTGGCGGTACGCCACGGGCAGAAGCCATTCGGGAACTGCTGCTTGACCCGGCACCGGTCGAACCGCTCAGCAGCGATGCTGAGCTATTGCTGATGTTTGCCGCCCGTGCTCAACACCTGAATGAAAAGATTCTGCCTGCGCTGAAGCAAGGTGCCTGGGTGGTATGTGATCGCTTTACCGACGCCACCTATGCCTATCAGGGCGGCGGTCGGGGTATTAATGTCGAGCGCATCGCTACCCTGGAACGTTTTGTTCAGCATGACCTGCAACCCGATCTGACCCTGCTGCTGGATATGCCCGCCGAAGCAGGTGCCCAGCGGGTGGCCTCGCGGCTTTCGCAATCAGGGGGCGAGAGAGACCGTTTCGAACGCGAGCAACAGGCGTTTTTCAGCGCCGTGCGCGATGCCTATCTGCAACGCGCACAGCAGGCCCCCCAGCGGTTTGCCGTGATTGACGCTGAACAGTCGCTGGAAGCCGTGCAGGCGTCCATTGAGTGCGTACTGGCCGAGCGGGTGCCCTCATGGATGCGCTAGGCCGGGTATTGCCCTGGCATCAGGCGGTCTGGGCGCAATTGATGCGCCTGCATGATAGCCGGCGCTTTCCCCATGCGCTGCTGCTTGACGGACCACATGGCGTGGGCAAGCAGCAACTCGCGGATGCCCTGGTGTCGCACATGTTGTGCGCCCAGCCAGGCGATATGCCCTGCGGACAATGCCATAGCTGCCAGATGCTGGCTTCCGGATACCATCCTGACCTCCTGCGCATCTCACCGGAGGAAGGCAAGCGCCAGATCCGTATTGACCCGATTCGTGAGGTCAACCGTTTTGTCTCACAGACGGCTCAGCAAAGCGGGTATCGGGTGATCGTGATTTCACCGGCGGAAGCCATGAATACAGCTGCCGCCAATGCGCTGCTCAAAAGCCTTGAAGAGCCGGGAGGCAAGACCCTCTTCATCCTGCTTTCGGATGTGCCCTCACGCGTGCTGCCGACAATCCGTTCACGCTGTCAACAGTGGTCACTGCCGACGGTTGACTTTGCACAGTGCAGAGGCTGGTTGATCGAGCAGCTTAACAGCGAAGAAGAAGCGTATTTCTGGTGGCAGGTGTCTGCCGGTTTGCCGCTGTTGGCAGTGGAGCTGGCAGCACCTGATCAGCGTACCCTTCGTCATCAGCTGCACGATACCTTTGAGCAGTTGATGCGCGGCGCCGAGCCTGTCGGTGAGGCGGCCCGGTTAGACCGTCAGGCGCTGGATGCCATCCTGTGGTACGGTATTACATGGTTGGAGGATCTCATCCGTTTCGGTCTTTCCGGTCATCCGTCAGGATTGCATAATACCGATCTGATCCCACTATACCGTCAGGCACTCAAAAATGGCCGTGTTCAGGACTGGTTTCGTCTGCTTGATTACGCGCAGGAACAGCGACGCTTGCTGGCGGTAGGGGCAAACCCCAATCCACAGCTGGTTCTGGAGGCCTGGCTGGTGCGCTGGGCAGCGCTTCTGCGCTCATGAACCGCGATAAAGGAGTTGCCAGGTATGACTGCTCACAAGGCATTATCGCTTCAGATCCCGGATATACCTACATTGCTGGCTGCCTACATGCCTTTTCTGGAGCGCGGTGGCATTTTTGTGCCTACGCCGAAGCTTTATAGCCTGGGTCAACAGGTGGTGTTGCTTCTGACCCTGCCGGGTGATGACGAGCGTCTGGTGATCAATGGCAAGGTGGCCTGGCTCTCGCCAGAGGGCGTAAGCGGACGGCGCATTCCGGGCATTGGCGTCCACTTCACTCAGCAGGACCACCATGCACGCGATCGTATAGAAGCCTTGCTGGCCGGGCAGCTGGATCAGGCCGCACCTTCTTATACTTTGTGAATGCAGACATTGTGTGAACGTCTGTCGGCTATCATTTTTCACTTATTCTGTTGAGTTCCCCCATGTTTGTTGATTCTCACTGCCACTTGGACCGTTTGTCGGATAAAACTCACGCTGGCGATCTGGCCGCCACCCTGAACGCTGCCCGTGCCGCTGATGTCAGCCAGTTTCTGGCTATTGCAGTGACCCTGGAAGACGTGCCTGGACTGGCTGCAATTGCCCGGCAGCATCAGGACGTGGTGATTTCAGCCGGGCTTCATCCCCTGCATAGCGCAGAAAAAGAGCCTGACGTCGCTGATATTGTCGCCGCTGCCGACCAGTATGGGGCGGTAGCGATAGGTGAATCCGGCCTGGATTATCACTACCGGGACAGTGTGCCCGTCGATGTTCAGCATGCACGTTTCAAGCGCCACCTGTTGGCTGCCCGGGAGCTGGAGTTACCCATAGTCGTACATACCCGGGAGGCCAAGGAAGACACCCTGGCGCTGCTGCGTGAATACTCTGATCCCGAGGTGGGCGGTGTTCTGCACTGCTTTAGTGAGGATCTGGAGATGGCCAGGGAAGCCGTCAGGCTGGGTTTCTATATTTCATTTTCAGGCATGGTGACCTTTGCCAAAGCGGCGTCTCTGCGCGAGGTTGCCCGGCAGATCCCGTTAGACCGGTTGCTGATCGAGACGGATAGCCCCTATCTGGCACCCGTGCCACATCGAGGCAAGCCTAATCAGCCTGCCTGGGTTGTGCCGGTGGCCGAATGTATAGCCGAGGTGCGTGGTATCAGCGTTGATGAAGTGGCCATGCAAACGACGGCCAATTTTTATCACTTGTTTCGATCCGCTGTGCCTGAAGCGCCGGCCAAGGTACGTGAAGCGCTTAACATGGCAGGTCTGATCAACTGAGCAACCAGGTTGCTTTTGCTATCGAGGTGCAACGTCATGCAGATTGATCGTCTCCTTCATCATGGTGATGGTGCAGCAGAAATCCCGCGGCTTGATGAGTGGCATCCTCCGTTGCTGGGTGATATGCCATTGCTTATTCAGGCAGATGGTCAATGGCTGCATGAGGGTCGACCCTTTACGCGTCCACACCTGGTGCGTCTAATGGCAAGTCTGTTGCGTCAGGACCCTGAAGGTATCTGTCTGGTGACTCCAGACGAGCGCTGGCGCATAGAAGTCGCCGATTGCCCCTTTTTGATCGTTGCGGCCCGTCAGTACAGTGGTAACTGGTGGCTTACCACCCAGTATGGTGATCAACTATGCCTGGATCAAAGCCATGTCCTGCAAGTGACGACAACGCCTGAAGGTGAGCAGGTGCCTCAGGTCATGGTTCGTTTTGGCCTCTCTGGGCGATTGAGTCGCAATGTCTACTATCAGCTGGTTGATAGTGCTGAAACCCACGAGGGCGAAGACGGGCAGTATGACGTCGGCTTTTGGAGCGGCGGTCATTGGCAGACGCTGGGTGTCATTGACTCTGGCGAGGCGCCGTGAAAAGCATGATGGACATACCGCTGACGCAACAGCAGCAGGCGGTGGTTGAACATCAGGCCGGGCACGCCCGGGTGGCGGCGGTGGCGGGTGCCGGCAAGACCACTACCATGGCGGCGCGTGTGTTGTATCTGTTAGCCCAAGGTGTCGTACCCAAGCGCATCCTGGTGTTGATGTTCAACCGCTCGGCACGCGATGATTTTCAGCGGCGGTTGCAACAGATGGCCCAGCCGGGCCAGCCTTTGCCGGATATTCGTACCTTTCACTCCCTGGGTTATCGTCTGACCAATAGCCTGAGCCGCTGGCAGTCGCTTGAGCCCCGTCGTCTGCTATCCGCTGACTGGCAGTTGGAACGTCTGCTCAAACAGGCCAGCCTGAACGTGCTTTCTGATCAGCCTGAGCGCCGTGAAGCTGCTCTGGAGGGAGAACGGCTGGAAGCATTGGCACATTTCTGCGGGCTGGTGAAAGCCGAGATGGCCGATCCGGACGAGCTTCATCAGCGGCTGGGTTATGAGTCGGATACCGACTATTTTCCAGCTGCCTTTCAGGCCTCAGAAGCATTGCTGCAGGAGACAGGGGTCATGACGTATGCAGACCTGCTTTATCGTCCTTTGCGTGCCTTGGAGGCTGATACCGGTTTGCGCCAACGGGTGGAAGGTTATCTGGATCATGTCATCATTGACGAGTATCAGGATATTAATACTGCCCAGCAGCGCCTGCTGGCGGTGCTGGCGGGTACCCGGGCAGAAGTCATGGCGGTAGGAGATGCCAATCAGTGTATCTATGAATGGCGAGGCGCCCGGCCGGATACCATGCTGGAAAATTTCACTGCTACTTTTGGCAGTGCAACGGATTACCCACTCTCAACAACGTTTCGCCATGGCCATGCTCTGGCGCTAGCGGCCAATCACGCCATTCACGCCAACCAGCGTCGTCCGGATCAACTGTGCCTGGCGGCGGACGGGAACCCGACCACCGAGATTCACGTAGCGCAGGGTAGCCGCCTGCTGCTGGATACCCTGTTTGACTGGAAATCCCAGGGGTGGCCTTTGAGTGATGCCTGTCTGCTGGTGCGCAGCTGGGCGCTATCGGTGCCTGTTCAGTTGGCACTGCTCCAGGCTGGTATACCGTTTCGCATGCAGCAGGAAGACCGTTTTGTGTTCCGTTTGCCGCTGGTTCAGGCGTTGGCCGGTTACCTGAAGCTGGCACGCCAGCCAGTCCTGCTTAATGACCCTGAGCTGGTCACTCTCTTGCTGGCGCAACCCACGCCTTTTGTTGCCCGTGAGCGCCTGCAACGGCTGGCTTTTGAGCTGGCCCGCACGCAGCAGTGGCCCCAGCGTGATGCTGCGGTGCTGGCAGATCTCAAGCCCGGGCAGAAACGTACCCTCAAAAGGCGCTGGATGCTGCTGATTGAACTGCCCAGGCTAGGCCAATGGCCTACTTCAAGGCTGTTGCAGCATGTGGTGGATAGCATTGATGCCGAGAAAACCCTTAAGCGGGCCGCCGCGCGGCGTGATAAGGGCGAAGAGGATGTGCGTCTGCTGGATGTGCTGATTGAGCAGGCGAACAGTGTCCAAAATCCGGATGCCTTTATTGAACTGTTAGAACGACCGGTTGAAAATCAGGCCAATGGGGTGCTGATCAGCACGGTTCATGGTGCCAAGGGACTGGAATGGCCACTGGTGGCTGTGGCCGGGGTGAATGAAGAGGATTTTCCCCATTATAGCCGCGACAACCCTCTCAACGATGAACGCCTTGAAGAAGAACGTCGGCTGTTCTATGTGGCAATTACCCGCGCCCAGCGGACACTATTGCTATTGCATGATGGCGGTGAGCACCGTCCGAGCCGGTTTATCGCCGAAAGCGCCTGGCAGGATTGTATGCAGGTGGCGAAACACTTGCAGGTTGCAGCAAAAGATCCGTCGCAACACGACGCACAACCACCCGTGAGTGTCACATCACCTTCCATTATCAGCCGTTACCTGACAAAGATCGGGCGTGACGATATAACGCTTACCGTCAGCCCCAGGACGCCGCATATTGCCGAAAGCAGCACGGCTTACTCTACCCGCGTGGACTATTACCCCGGCCAGCGACTGCGTCATCATTTCTTTGGTGAAGGGGAGATTGCCAGTGTGGAAGGCAGCGCCGATAATCCGGTCATAGATGTGCGTTTTATTGAAGCAGGCAGGCGTCGCCTGGTCGCCAGACAAGCGCCGATTGAAGTGCTGGATATCAAGCAGGCCTGATATTTCCGGCTGGCAAGACCCCAAAAGCCCCTCAGCGAGGGGCTTTTTGCTGCCTGTTTGGCCGGTGTTTTTGCTATCTAACCGGCACATTCCTACATATTGGGATAGTTGGGCCCGCCGCCGCCTTCCGGGGCCACCCAGTTTATGTTCTGGGCCGGGTCCTTGATGTCACAGGTCTTGCAGTGCACGCAGTTCTGGAAGTTGATCTGAAAGCGTGGGTTGCCGGCGTCGTCTTCCACCACTTCATACACCCCTGCCGGGCAGTAACGCTGAGCGGGTTCGGCGTAGGTGGGCAGGTTATCGCGAATCGGCAGCGCCGGGTCGCTTAACTGCAGGTGGCAGGGCTGGTCTTCCTCGTGGTTGGTGTTGGACAGAAACACCGAGGTCGATTTGTCAAACGACAGCTTGCCGTCCGGCCTGGGGTAGTCGATTTTCTCGAACTCCGCCGCCGGCTTCAGCGCGCCGTGGTCCGTGGTGGTGTCGTGCAGGTTGGGCAGCTTGTTACCCAGCAGCTGGTTGGCGAAGTTGTAGGCGCCGCCCATCACGGTGCCGTACTTGTGAATCGCCGGGCCAAAGCTGGCGCTGGCCTTGAGTTCGTCATAGGCCCAGCTGGCTTCCCATTTTTCGCTGAAGGCGGTCAGCTCCTGGCCGCCTTCATCCCCCGCCTGAAGGGCCTCAAAAACGCTTTCCGCCGCCACCAGGCCGGATTTCATCGCCGTGTGCAGGCCCTTGATCTTGGCAAAGTTCAGGGTGCCCGCATCGCAGCCGATCAGCAGGCCGCCGGCAAAGGTCATTTTCGGCAGGCAGTTCAGGCCGCCTTTGGTCAGCGCGCGGGCGCCGTAGGCCACCCGCTTGCCGCCCTCAAGGTGTTGGCGGAGCACCGGGTGATGCTTCATGCGCTGGAACTCGTCAAACGGCGAGAGCCAGGGGTTCTGGTAGGACAGATCCATGATCAGCCCGACCACCACCTGCTGGTTGTCTGCATGGTAGAGGAACCAGCCGCCGTGGGTGTCCTTATCCAGCGGCCAACCGGAGCCGTGCAGCACCAGGCCCGGTTCATGCTGCTCGGCAGGCACGTCCCACAGCTCTTTCAGGCCGATGCCGTAATGCTGGGGGTCGCGGCCGGCGTCGAGGGCGAACTCGCTGATCAGGCGCTTGCCCAGATGCCCGCGGGCGCCCTCGGCAAACAGCGTATACTTGGCGCGCAGCTCCATGCCCGGCATATGCCCGTCTTTGGGCTGGCCATCGGCGCCCACGCCCATATCGCCGATCAGGATGCCGCGCACACAGTCGTCTTCGATGATGACGTCCTGGGCGGCAAAGCCGGGAAAGATTTCCACCCCCAGCTGCTCGGCCTGCTCGCCCAGCCAGCGGCACAGGTTACCCGCGCTGATCACATAGCGGGTCATGTCCCCGCCGGTGTTATGCATGCTCCTGGGCACCAGGGCATGGGGGATCTGCTGGCTTTTCTCGGCATCCTTGAGCAGGTAGACCTCATCGCGGATGGCGGGGGTGGTCAGGGGCGCGCCGCGCGCTTCCCAATCGGGGAACAGCTCAGCCAGGGCGCGCGGCTCGAACACCGCGCCGGAGAGAATGTGCGCGCCGACTTCAGAGCCTTTTTCGACCACACAGACGGTCATTTCCTGGTCGGCGGCGTTGGCCTGCTGCATCAGGCGGCAGGCAGCGGAAAGCCCGGACGGCCCGGCGCCGACAATCACGACGTCAACTTCCATCACATCGCGTTCGAGAGTGTCTTCGGTGTGTTCCACGGCAGCATCTCCTATAACAGGTCCCAGCGAATCGATGAGCTGGTAGTATGGCTGTGTGAGAGGCAATCGCCACAACCATAATTTTATAACGTTATGTAAATATAAACTTGATGATTAAACGGTCGTTTGCTTCAGCTTCTACATCATGATAGGCATAATAAGCGGTTAAAGTCACCTCTGAATTATTCAACCAGCATCGCGCGAGGTAACTCGGGATAATACCAAGGACGTAGGCGCATTAGGCTACAAGAGTCTTGTAGCACCTTGATCAGATGTGGCATGTTTGAAGTGTTTTACAGCGTTTAACCTATCAAACGCTTGCATGAATTTGAAGAGTGGCCCTAAAGAATGGTCGAGTGTTTGTGAATACCCTTTTCAGTAAGGGCTTACCAGAAAGCCAAGCGAGGATTCCATGAAAGTACTCGTCGCGGTGAAACGCGTCATTGATTACAACGTCAAGATTCGCGTAAAGGCGGATAAATCGGATGTTGATCTCACCAACGTCAAAATGGCCATGAATCCGTTTTGTGAAATTGCGGTTGAAGAAGCCGTGCGCCTCAAAGAAAAAGGCGTGGCGACAGAGGTGGTGGCTGTGACGATTGGTCCCAAGGCGGCGCAGGAGCAATTGCGCACTGCCTTGGCGCTGGGCGCCGACCGGGCGATTCATGTTGAAACCGATGAGCGGGTCGATTCTCTGGGAGCCGCCAAGGCGCTTGCCAAACTGGTGGCGCAAGAGCAGCCCGGTCTGGTTCTACTCGGCAAGCAGGCAATCGACAGTGATAACAATCAGACGGGCCAGATGCTGGCAGCGTTAACCGACCTGCCCCAGGGCACTTTTGCCTCAGAGGTCAGTGTCGACGGTGAAAAGCTCAAGGTCATCCGGGAAATCGACGGGGGGCTGCAAACCGTTGAGCTTGCTTTGCCGGCCATTGTCACCACTGACCTGCGCCTGAATGACCCACGTTACGCAAAACTTCCCGATATCATGAAGGCCAAGAAAAAGCCGCTGGATATCATGTCACCGGCAGATCTGGGCGTCGAAATGGCCAGCAAGGTCAGCCTTGTCAGCGTTGAGCCACCCGCAGAGCGTCAGGGTGGCGTGAAGGTAGCCTCAGTAGATGAGCTGGTCGACAAACTCAAAAACGAAGCCAAGGTGCTTTAAACAGGAGTCAGATTCATGAGCATTCTGGTATTGGCGGATGTGCACGAAGACCAACTGGCAGCCGCTACGGCAAATGTTGTTGCCGCTGCTCAGGCCATTGGCGGCGATATTGACGTTCTGGTGGCGGGTGAGAATGTGCAGGCAGCGGCTGACGCAGCGTCCAAACTTGATGGGGTTAGCAAGGTGCGAATTGCCGATAACGCTATCTATGCCCATCAGCTGGCTGAGCCTATGGGCAAGCTACTACTGACACTTGCAGATGACTACACCCACATCCTGGCCTCTGCGTCTACCACGGGCAAGAACGTTCTTCCGCGTTTGGCTGCCTTGAAGGACGTCAATCAGTTATCCGACATCACAGCGGTAGAAAGCGCAGATACGTTCAAGCGCCCCATTTATGCAGGTAATGCGATTGCTACCGTCAAAAGTGAGGACGCCCTCAAGGTAATTACTGTGCGTCCCAGTGCGTTTGATGGCGTGGCAGAGGGTGGCTCTGCCAGTATTGAAACAATCGATATCGTGGTGGAAAACACCCAGTCCACCTTCATTGGCGAAGCGTTGGCCAAGTCTGACCGGCCCGAACTGGGCGGTGCCAAGGTGGTAGTTTCCGGGGGTCGTGGGATGGGCAATGGAGATAACTTCAGGCTGCTTGAAGGCATTGCTGACAAACTGGGTGCTGCCATGGGGGCTTCACGAGCAGCCGTTGACGCAGGTTTTGTGCCCAATGATATGCAGGTGGGGCAGACCGGCAAGATTGTTGCGCCGGATCTTTATATTGCTGTGGGCATTTCCGGTGCCATTCAGCATCTGGCGGGTATGAAAGAGTCCAAGGTGATCGTGGCAATCAACAAGGATGAAGAAGCACCGATTTTCCAGGTGGCTGATTATGGTCTGGTCGGTGATCTGTTCGAGGTGCTTCCGGAACTGGAAAGCAAACTATAAGGCATTTGGCTAAACGCGCCTCTGCTTGTCGTGTGTAGATCTCTCCCTGAACAGCCGGCTCTCAAAGAGAGGCGGCTTTTTTCTGGCCAAAAAATTAGGTAGACTTTAAATAGTTGACTAAATTACTTGGTCAATGCGGCACGGTATAATCAGGCCACTACATCGGAAAATGGTGACTGCAACAGTTGAAAAACTGTCATACAGTCCGCATATAGTTTTTAGAGCGTAAATGCCAAGCATTGAATTCATGACAAGGCGTTCATGAGATTGACAACAGCACCGGTCGTTGAACGCCATGATATTCGTAAAAGCCACGCAAGGAGATGATAACAATGGCACATACACTGCCTGAACTACCCTACGCTTATGATGCACTTGAACCGCACATCGACGCGATGACCATGGAAATTCACCATTCGCGTCATCACAATACCTATGTCACTAACCTTAACGCCGCGCTCGAAGGTACTGGCCTTGAGGATGTGCCGGTTGAAGAGTTGATTGCCAATCTGGATCGAGTTCCTGAAGAAAAGCGTCAGGCGGTCATCAACAACGGTGGCGGTCATGCCAACCATTCCATGTTCTGGCAAATGATGTCTCCTCAGGGTGGCGGTCAGCCGCAGGGCCATGTGGCCAAAGCAATTGATGCCGAACTGGGCGGTTTTGATGCATTCAAGGATGCTTTCAAAAAAGCGGCGCTTGGGCGTTTTGGCAGCGGCTGGGCCTGGCTCTCAGTTACGCCTGAGAAAAAGCTGGTGGTAGAAAACACCCTGAACCAGGACAGCCCGATCATGCACGGCAACACTCCTGTTCTGGGTCTGGATGTATGGGAACATGCCTACTACCTGAAGTTCCAGAACAAGCGTCCTGATTACGTGGAAACTTTTTACAACGTCATCAACTGGGAAGACGTTGAACGTCGCTATCAGGCTGCTATTGCCTGATCCCAAACCGGGATTGACGACACCTCAGCACTGAGGTCGTCATCAAGAACCGCTCCCTGAGAAGGGGGCGGTTTTTTTGTGGATAAAACAACAAACTCAGTCATTGCATGAGACTTCAAGGCGAAGCCGCGGGCTGTCCGCATGCTGCGCCTGGGTAGGATACTGGGTAGTAACTGTCAATAACCTGTGGATGAAAAATACTACATGTGCCTGGTTTGATTTTTCCAGTATCTATATATAGTATGCATTGTACGTTCAAAGAATACGAAGCACTAGATGTGCCTTACCTGAAAAACACTGCGATGAAAAGGAAAAATAGCCATGGGAATCCAGATCTATAGCAAGCCTGCCTGCGTTCAATGCACTGCCACCTATCGCGCACTGGATAAGCAGGGCCTTGAATATACCGTCATCGATATCACCGCCGAAGACAGCGCCCAAGCGCAGGTAGAAGCGCTTGGCTACCGACAGTTGCCGGTCGTAGTGGCAGGTGAAGAGCACTGGTCAGGGTTCCGTCCGGATCGAATTCAGGCACTGGCCTGATCCTTGTCATGCAGATGGCGGATACGGTAGCCGAGCCGGCAGGCACGCTGGTGTATTTTTCCACCAAGTCAGGGAATACCCACCGTTTTATGCAGAAGCTGGGGTTCAATGCTCAGCGATTGCCGCTGAATCGTCAGGAAGCCAGCTTACGGGTAGAGCAGCCATATATTCTTGTCACCCCTACCTATGGTGGAGGGCATGCCAAGGGGGCCGTTCCCAAGCAGGTGATTCAATTCCTGAACGATGAACATAACAGGGGCCTGATCCGCGGCGTGATTGCCGCCGGGAATACCAATTTTGGCGATGCATTTGGAATGGCCGGGCAGATTATTGCCGAAAAGTGCCAGGTACCGTTTTTGTATCGATTTGAGCTGTTTGGCACCGATGAGGATGTCATCAGAGTTCGTGAAGGAGTAAATGCATTTTGGAAACGTCAATTCTAGACCAACAACAAGCACCTGACGCTGCCGCGCCAGACCGGCGTGCGCTGGACTATCATGCTCTGAATGCCATGCTGAACCTTTACGGTGCCAACGGTGAGTTGCAGCTGGATAAGGATCGTGAGGCTGCGCGTCAGTACTTTCTTCAGCATGTGAATCAGAACACTGTCTTCTTCCACTCACTGGAAGAGAAGCTGGATTACCTGGTGGAAGAGGGCTATTACGAAGCCAATGTCCTGGCCCAGTACTCGGCCGAATTTATCAAGGGATTATTTGAACAGGCCTACGCCTACAAGTTCCGCTTTCCAAGCTTCCTGGGTGCTTTCAAGTATTACACCAGCTATACCTTGAAGACATTTGATGGCAAACGTTATCTGGAACGCTATGAAGACCGTGTCTGCATGGTCGCCCTGGCGCTTGCGCGCGGTGATCAGGCTTTGGCCAGGTCGCTGGTGGATGAAATCATCAGCGGGCGTTTTCAGCCGGCAACGCCGACTTTCCTGAATTGCGGCAAGCAGCAGCGCGGCGAGCTGGTGTCGTGCTTTCTGCTGCGCATCGAAGACAACATGGAATCGATTGGCCGTTCGATCAACTCGGCGCTGCAGCTTTCCAAGCGCGGCGGCGGGGTAGCCTTCCTGCTCAGCAATATCCGCGAGTCAGGGGCGCCGATCAAGCGTATCGAAAACCAGTCGTCGGGCATTATCCCGATCATGAAACTGCTTGAAGATGCTTTCTCCTATGCCAACCAGCTGGGTGCGCGACAAGGCGCCGGGGCGGTGTATCTCAACGCCCACCACCCGGATATCCTGCGCTTTCTGGACACCAAGCGGGAAAATGCCGACGAAAAGATTCGCATCAAGACGCTGTCTCTGGGCGTGACGATTCCGGATATCACTTTTGAGCTGGCCAAGCGCAACGACGACATGTACTTGTTCTCGCCCTATGACGTTGAGCGGGTCTATGGCATGCCCTTTGGTGATATCAGCGTTAACGAGAAGTATCACGAAATGGTCGCTGATGCGCGTATCCGCAAGCAGAAAATCAATGCGCGCGCGTTTTTCCAGACGCTGGCCGAGCTGCAGTTCGAGTCCGGCTACCCGTATATCATGTTCGAAGACACTGTTAACCGCGCCAATCCGATTGCCGGGCGCATCAATATGAGTAACCTGTGCTCCGAGATCCTGCAGGTTAACACGCCCACCCAATACGATGATGACCTTGGCTACCGTGACGTAGGGCATGACATCTCCTGCAACCTGGGCTCAATGAATATCGCCAAGGTGATGGATGCGGGAGATATCGGTACCAGTGTCGATATTGCCATTCGCGGGCTGACGGCTGTCTCTGAAATGAGCAACCTGCAGAGCGTGCCCTCCATTGCCGAAGGTAACGCCAAATCCCGCGCCATTGGTCTGGGGCAGATGAACCTGCACGGTTTTCTGGCCCGTGAGCATATCTATTACGGCTCTGATGAAGGCCTGGACTTCACCAACCTGTATTTCTATTGCGTGGCCTTCCATGCCATTCGCGCCTCAAACCAGCTGGCCATTGAACACGGCGAGACCTTTGCGGGGTTCGAGGATTCCACCTATGCCTCGGGCACTTTCTTTGACAAGTACACCGACCAGGCCTGGCTGCCGCGCACCGAAAAAGTACGCCAGCTATTTGAGCGCAGCGGTATTGCCTTGCCGACTCAAGAAGACTGGCAGGCACTGAAGGCATCTGTGATGGCCCACGGCCTGTATAATCGTAACCTGCAGGCGGTACCGCCGACGGGTTCGATCTCATATATAAACCATTCCACGTCCAGTATTCACCCGGTGGCGGCGAAGATCGAGATCCGTAAGGAAGGTAAACTGGGACGTGTCTACTACCCGGCGCCTTTCCTGAACGAGGCGAACTTCGACTATTTCCAGGATGCCTACGAAATCGGTCCGGAAAAGATTATCGATACCTACGCCGAGGCTTCTCAGCACGTCGACCAGGGGCTTTCGCTGACACTGTTCTTTCCGGACACTGCGACTACCCGGGATATCAACAAGGCGCAGATTCACGCCTGGCGCAAGGGCATCAAGACGCTTTACTACATTCGCCTGCGCCAGAGTGCGCTGGAAGGCACGGAAGTGGAAGGCTGCGTTTCCTGCACCCTCTAACCTGATCACGCGACTGACAAGGGTAATTCACATGAATATGATGCAACGTTTATCGCGGGTTGATGCCATCAACTGGAACCGCCTTGAAGACGATAAGGATCTGGAGGTCTGGAACCGTCTGACCAGCAACTTCTGGTTGCCGGAAAAAGTGCCGCTGTCCAATGATATTCAGTCCTGGAATACCCTGACCCAGCAGGAAAAACAGCTGACCATACGGGTATTTACCGGCCTGACCTTGCTGGATACCATCCAGAGCAGCGTGGGCGCGCCGGTGTTGATGGACGACGCCCGTACTCCCCACGAAGAGGCGGTATACACCAATATCGCCTTTATGGAATCTGTGCATGCGCGTTCCTACAGCTCGATTTTCTCGACCCTTTGCAACACCCGTGACGTGGACGACGCCTTCCGCTGGAGTGAGGAAAACCCCAACCTGCAGATGAAATCCGAGCTGATTCTCAAGCGTTACCGCTCGGATGACCCCTTGATGCGCAAGGTCGCCAGCGTCTTTCTGGAGTCGTTTCTGTTCTACTCGGGCTTTTACCTGCCGATGTACTGGTCCAGCCATGCCAAGCTGACCAATACCGCCGACCTGATTCGTCTGATCATTCGCGATGAAGCCGTACACGGCTACTATGTTGGCTATAAATTCCAGCAAGCCCTGTCAGAAGCCACCGCGGAACGCCAGCAGGAAGTCAAGGACTACGCCTATGAACTGCTGTTGGAACTCTACGATAATGAGGTGCGCTACACCGAATCACTCTATGATGAAGTGGGTCTGACGGAAGACGTGAAAAAGTTTCTTCACTACAACGCCAACAAGGCGCTGATGAACCTGGGCTTCGAACCACTCTTCCCCAGCAGCGTCACGGATGTCGATCCGACCATCATGGCAGCACTTTCCCCGAGTGCAGACGAAAACCACGACTTCTTCTCCGGCTCCGGCTCCTCCTACGTCATCGGCAAAGCCGTCGCCACAGAAGACGACGACT
This sequence comes from Halomonas sp. BLK-85, assembly GCF_044792155.1. NCBI lineage: Bacteria > Pseudomonadati > Pseudomonadota > Gammaproteobacteria > Oceanospirillales > Halomonadaceae > Halomonas > Halomonas sp. BLK-85. The sequence goes on along the minus strand of NZ_CP087731.1, from coordinate 1,836,007 downwards.
GGGCGTTTTAAGCCTACGATTTTTCCTGCCCAAATGTGGCGAGCGAGTGCTCGCCACACCCTTTATAAGTAAACTCTGCTGCGCTCAGGCTGAATGTGTGGTTGGAATAACCGCTAGCCCAAGCAGACCAGATACCTCCAATACACGTGCTGTCGGGTTTATTTAAGTTATGCAAACGAGGTAAATCACTGCTATTGCAAAAAGGAGGCGCATTAATGAAGCAAACAGGTAGTTGTCTCTGTGGAGGGGTTCAATATGAAATCAACGGTCCGCTTACCGATGTTCTGAACTGTCACTGTTCAATGTGCCGCAAGCTTCATGCCTCGGCTTTTAGAACCCGTGCTAAAGTAAGGTCTTCAGATTGGTACACCGTCAAAGGCCAAGAGCTACTGAAATTTTATGAATCGTCTCCGGGTGAGCACAAAGGGTTCTGCTCAAACTGCGGTTCCAGCCTCTATACCAAATTTGATGCAGCCCCTGAGATGTATGGTTTCCCACTCGGAACACTTGATACTGACCCCGAGGTAAAAGCAGGGCGCCATGTATTCGTGTGCAATAAGGCTCCTTGGTTCGAGATTACCGATGATCTGCCCCAGCATGCAGAGTACGACTGAAACAGTAATAAACGACCGCGTAAGATGGACATCTCGTTAGGCCGCCGCTTTGCTGCGCGTTATTTGAGGTATGCAGCAGCTAGAAAAACTCGCTGTGAGAACCAATGCATGCAAGTTGTAGTGTGTGTTGTTGATTCTATAGATCAGAACAAGATCAGGCAGAATGTGGCAATCGTGAAAACCATGCCAAGCGCTAGCTGACAGAATGATATGTACATTTTATTGCACATGTCTGAGGGCGAGGCTATACTTGTACGCAAAACTGTGCAAGTGGAGGGTTTATGAGAATTGTATCTTTTACAGAGGCAAGGAATGGCTTGAAAGCCGTGCTGGACGCTGTGGTAAACGATGCCGATACCGCCGTGATTACGCGTCGTGATTCAGAAGATGCCGTTGTTATGTCTCTTGATTATTACAACAGCCTGATGGAGACGGTGCATTTAATGCGCTCACCTGCAAATGCTGAGCATTTGAACCGTTCAATTGCGCAATTCAAAGCGGGTAAGGTAAAGCAAAGAGCTTTGATTGATGAGTAGCCGTTTACTCTCGTGGACTGACGAAGCATGGAGCGATTATCTGTATTGGCAAACGCAAGATAAAAAAACGCTTGAACGGGTAAATAAGCTGATAAGTGACGTAAAACGCTCACCTTTTGACGGTATCGGCAAACCTGAACCGCTAAAAGAAAATCTCGCGGGTTTTTGGTCAAGGCGGATTGATGATACGAATCGGTTGGTCTATGCAGCTGATGACCATGCAATCACTATCATTTCGTGTCGCTATCATTATTGAATCAGGCCGTTTATTCGTGCTCCAATCCTGTTTATAAATCAGCGGTTGCCGGTCATCAGTTTCCGCTATTCTAACCATATGGGTTTGAAACCAACAATATACCGTTATCTTCTACTTCTTCTTTCTCTCCTGTACCTTTTCTTAATTGTACGCCTCGCCTCAATTGAGGCAGATTGCCAGCATAGCACTAGCTATTCGTTTCGGCTCCAATAAATGTTAATGATAAGTATTGTTATTTGCTCTGCAGGTGGTAGGCTATGCGCTTTGCAATCAAACGTAAATGGTTCTCATATCTAATTGAGGCGGTGCGCGATCTTTTCAGCGCACCTGCCAGTAACGGAGGCATGACGTGCTGAAAAGGCCTTTACTCGCCCTGCAGGGATGCTGGCTTGCCGGTGTTCTGGCCAGCGGCACGCTGATGGCAAGTAGCAACATCATGGCGCAGGAAGAGCAGGGTGGGGCGCCGTCTGCGTTCCAGCAGCAGATTGAGGCAGCGGATGACTCGACCCGCTCAGCCATTGAAGAATTGCGCCGCCTTGAACGCGATACCCACCAGCTGCAAGCCGCCAACGCTGCCTTGAGTACCCGCCTGGTCAGCGAGGCCCAACACCAGCAGCGCCTTGAAAGAGCGCTGAATAACCTGGATGGCACCCGCGCTGCCTTGCCAGAGATCGAGCAGCTGATGAGGGAGCAATTAACCGCCTGGATCAATGCTGATCTGCCGTTTCTGAAAGACGAGCGCCTGGCGCGTGTGTCGCCCGCCGAACCTGCCCAGGCCGATAGCGCCACCCGGATTGCGGGCTTGCTGGAAGCCTGGCGCGCCGAACTGGCCTACGGCCGCGCAGTGGATAGCTGGCGCGGGCGCCTGCAACCGGATGAAGGCAGCCCCCGTGACGTCGAGTTCCTGCGCCTTGGCCGTATTGGCCTGTACTACCTCACGCCAGACGGTCGCCAGGGCGGCGTATGGGATGTCGAGAGCCGCCAATGGCTCACGCTGGATGAAACTGCCCGGCGCGAGGTGCGAAACGGCCTGCGAATTGCCGATGAACAGCGAACTCCCGAGCTTTTGCGTTTACCGCTTTCGGTGAGGGTGGAAGACGCTGCAGGAGGTCAGCGATGAAAGTGCTGATCTGTCTAATCTTGCTGGCCAGCCTGACCGCCAGCGGCAAGGCGTTGAGCCAGACCGAGGGCCTGGTGTCGCTACAGGACGCCCGGGAAGCGGCAAGCGCCTTGGATCAAGCCAGGCTTGAAGCGCTGCTCAATGACCCGCAGGCGCTGGATGCGGCGCTGGATGATGCCCGAGCCAAGTACCAGGCCGCTGAGCAGCAGCAGGCAGCCTTGGTGGAACAGCAGCAACAGCAAATACTGCGAGCACAAACCCTGACTGAGCGCCAAGGTGAGCAGGGCGAAACGCTAACGGCGCTGCTGGCGGATCTCTCCCGGCATAGTGAAGACGTGCGCAACGAACTGGGCGGCGATAGCTGGTTAACTTTAGAGGCCAATGCGCTGCCACCGCGCCTGGATGATATTGACGTATTGGCGCCTGAGCAGATTGAAACCCTGGTGGATAGCCTGGCGCGGCTGACTCAGCGCACCGGGCAGGCCGAGCGCCTCGAGCGGCCCGTGGCGGATGCCAGCGGCGAGATTGCCGTGCGTGATATTGTGCGCCTGGGGGATTTTGCGGCCTTTACCGATACTGCCTTGCTCAGCATGCCCCAGGAAGAAGGGCATTTGGCTGAAGTGCCGCGAACGCCCTCGGCAATCAGTGAGGTGCTGGCGGACTATCACCAAGGAGCCAGCCGCGTGTTTGCCATCGACCCGACCCAGGGAAGCGTTTTGAACGCCCTTGCTCAACAGCCCAGCCTGTTGGAGCGCTTCCATCAGGGGGGCTATGTGGGCTATGTCGTCGTCGCTTTAGGTGGTCTGGGAATGCTGGTGGCCCTGATACAGTATGGCTACCTGAGCGTGGTCAGTCTGCGGATGCGCCGCCAGTGCAAGGCCTTGGGTCAGCCATTGGCGAACAATCCCCTGGGCCGGGTGCTGGCGCGCTTCAAGGAGTTGGACAAGCATCAGGCTCCGGAGGCGCTGGAGGCCCGCCTGGATGAGGCTGTGCTGGCGGAGCTTCCACGTATTGAGCGCGGGCAACCGATTGTCAAGCTGCTGGCCGCCATTGCCCCGCTGCTTGGCCTGTTAGGCACGGTGACCGGCATGATAGTGACCTTTCAGGCGATTACTGTATTCGGCACCGGCGACCCCCAGTTGATGGCTGGCGGTATCAGCCAGGCGCTGGTCACCACGGTGCTGGGGCTGGTGACGGCCGTGCCGCTGCTGTTTGCCCAGACGGCCCTGGCGACCCGCAGCCGCCTGATCATTCAGACCCTGGAAGGCGAAGCGAGTGCTGCTCTGGCGGATCATCTCGAATCAGGTTCATCCTTACCGTTTTTCACCCTTCCTTCTGATAAGCACGGAGGGCTATGAAATGCCCGACTTGCCTTTGTGGCTGACACCGGTAGAGCGCCTGTTAGATGCAGGCGGGCCCGTGCTGGGCGTATTGGCACTGGTTGCGGTGATGGTATTTGGTATGGCAATTGAACGCTGGTGGTATTACCGCGTCAGCTGGCGCCTTGCCCGCCGCCAGCTGGTCCGCCGTTGGACGATGCGCAGCGATCATCGCAGCTGGAGTGCTCGCACGCTTCGACAGGTGTGGGCTCAGGCACTGGTGGCCAGGCTGCGCCGCCCCTTACCCTGGATCAAGCTCTTGGTGGCATTGTGTCCATTGCTTGGCTTGCTGGGTACGGTGACCGGCATGATCAGCGTTTTTGATAGCCTGGCCCTCAGCGATACCCATCAGGCCCGGGCCATGGCCGACGGTGTGGCGCGGGCCACGCTGCCCACCCTGACCGGCATGGCCATTGCGTTGGTCGGGCTACTCTTGATCAGCCGTCTGGAGCATGTAATCCGCCGGGAAGACCAGCGCCTGCATGATCGTCTGGCTCGCGCGCTGGAGGAAAACAATGCGTAGACGCCGTTCTATGGAATCCACGACAGACAGCAATGAGGTAAACCTGACACCGATGCTTGATGTGGTGTTTATCATGCTGATCTTTTTTATCGTCACCACCAGCTTCATCAAGGAAAGCGGCGTCGAGATCGAGCGCCCAGACGCCTCAGCGGCAACGCCTCGCCCGGAGGCTCAGGTGCTGGTGGCCATTACGCCTGAAGGCGCTGTCTGGGTGGATGGCAAGCCAGTGGATGTACATCGCATTGGCCAGCAGGTAGCCGACATGCTGACCGATGACGGCGCTGTGGTTATTCAGGCAGATCGGGCGTCCACTACCGGTGTGCTGATTGAAGTGATGGACCACCTCAAGCAGGCCGGCGTTGAACAGGTCGCGGTAGCGGCAAACCGGAGCGAACAATGATGCGCCATCTGCTTTCCATGCTGGGAGGGATGACGCTGGCCGTAGGCCTGTTCTGGCTGATTGCCCTGATGGTCACCCCCCCGGAGCGGCCAGTGGAAGCCCCCGAAATGACGATGTCGATGACCCTGCTGGAAGCCACCGAGTCAACCGAAACGCCAGCTGAACAGTCAGCACCAACGCCTGCCGCCAGCGAAAGCCGGCCTGACGCAAAGGCGCGGCCTCCTCAGGTGGAGCCGGTGCCGGATGTGTTAGCGGACGCTGACAGTCAAGTGGTCAATGAAAGTGAAAGTCCGCAACCGGAACCTGAGCCCGAACCAACACCTGAGCCCGAACCGAAACCGGAACCAGAACCGGAACCGGAACCAGAACCCAAACCTGAGCCCGAGCCAAAGCCCGAGCCCAAACCAGAATCAGAACCCGCAGCCAAGCCTGAACCTACGCCCCAGGCAGATGCCGCGTCCAAGTCTGCGGACGAACATGCATTTGCTTCACCTCAGCAAGACGCGCCTGCCCAGGCACAGGCTGCGCCTTCAAATGAGCCGCTGAATGTCGGCCAGCTGGCCCCCGCCAGCCGGGTAAATCCCACCTACCCACGGCGCGCCCAACGGCGCGGGTTGGAAGGGTTCGTTGAGGTGGAGTTTATGATCCGTCGTGATGGTAGCGTGGATAGCCGCACGATTCGCGTGATCCAGGCCCGGCCGCAGCGGGTATTTGAAGAAGCGGCGTCGGACGCCATTGCTCGCTGGCAGTTTGAGGCCAGCGAGCAGCTCAGGCGTGCCACTCAACGCATTGAGTTTCAGCTAAGGTAGGCAGCACCAGCGGGGATCAGGGGGCATCTTTCAGGGTGATGGAAAAATCACTCCAGGTAGGCGCATGGTCGGAAGGCTTTTCCATGGCGCGCAGTGGGTAGTCGATATCCGCGCCGGAAACGCAGTCTGCCAGCGGTTGGGTGACCAGAATATAGTCAATCCGCAGGCCGCGTTTGGGGTCATCATTAAAGCCTTTGGAACGGTAGTCGAACCAGCTGAAATGGTCATTGCGCTCAGGGTGGATCAGACGATAGCTGTCGCTTAGCCCCCAGGCCTTGATGCCTTCCAGCCACTCGCGCTCAACCGGCTGAAAGCTGGTCTTGCCCTCGCGCAGCCAACGCTTGCGGTTCGGCTCACCAATGCCGATGTCCTGATCCTGTGGCGAGATATTGAAATCGCCCATCACGGCAAGACGCTCATCCGGGCGATGCTGCTGATCAAGTAGGCGGGCCAGTTGCTGATAGAAACGCTCTTTATAGGGGAACTTGGTGGGGTGAGCAATGTTTTCCCCTTGGGGAAAATAGCCATTCCAGACCGTTACGGACTCACCATCCTCAGCTGTCAGGCGGGCGCCGATCATGCGCTTCTGGTCGTCTTCTTCCTCATCGGGGAAGCCGTAAAAGACAGCTTCCGGCCTCTGCCGGCAAAGCAGGGCAACGCCATAATGGCCTTTCTGGCCAAAATAGAAGACGTGGTAACCCATGGCTTCAACCGCGTCGCGTGGAAAGGCGTCATCATGCACCTTAGTTTCCTGCAGACCGATCACATCAGGCGCAAGCTGATCGATCAGAGCCTGCAACTGGTGCAGCCGGGCGCGAATACCATTGATATTGAAAGAGACCAGCCGCATCATGAGTCCTCTTTGTTGTCCTTGTCGCCGGGGTGGATCTGGATGGATTGACCGCTTTCCTGGCGGGCTATCTTGCGGGCCGCCTGCAGCTTGCGTTGCTGCTGCTTCTTGGCGACGAAACGCCGTGAAGGCGCGACCTGATCCGGGTTGTCGTGGCGCCACTTTTTGAAATCCTTGCGCCGACCGGTGCGAATCGTCACCTTGTCGGCGAGTGAACGGGTTTTTTTCTTGCGCGTCATATCACGCTCCGCTGATATAAAAACGTTGGTGTTGAACTGTATTCTAACAGTCCAGACGCCATCACACATGGAGAACACAATTGATAAGGGTGCCTGGCGGGCAAAGCCTGTTACAATGCTGCCCCTAGAACTTAAGATCAGTACGCAACATTCACCGTAACAAACGAATAGAGAGCCTATGAGCGAGCCGGAACAGACCCCCGCATCGGCCCAGAACCGTAAGCCTAAACGTCGTCGTCGCAAGCCGCGTCGTCGCCAGTCGAACTGGGATCTGCGCCAGTTTCAGGTGCCCGCTGTGGCGGGTAAATGGCGCTTTCATGATTTTGATCTGCCGCTACCCCTGATGCGTGCCATTCACGCCCAGGGGTTTGAGTACTGCACGCCAATCCAGGCCGAAGCCCTGCGCCAGACGCTACTGGGTGGTGACATTGTGGGCAAGGCACAGACGGGGACCGGCAAGACGGCCGCCTTTCTGATTTCAATGTTAGCCTACTTTCTGGAAGAGCCCGCGCCGGAAGGCCAGAAACAGGGCGCCCCACGCGCGCTGGTGATTGCGCCTACTCGGGAACTGGCCCTGCAGATCGAGAAAGATGCCCGTGCGCTGGCGCGCTTCACCAAGCTGAATGTCGCCAGTGTTGTTGGCGGTATGGATTACCAGAAGCAACGTGATGGCCTGGGTAAGAAAATCGATATTCTGGTGGCCACGCCAGGCCGTCTGCTCGATTTTCATCAGAAAAAAGACATCGACCTGGGGGAAGTGGAAGTGCTGGTGCTGGATGAAGCCGATCGTATGCTGTCAATGGGCTTTATTCCTGACGTCAAGCGCATTATCCGCTATACGCCCAGAAAGGAAGAGCGCCAGACCTTTTTGTTTTCGGCGACCTTTACCGAGGATATCCTCAATCTGGCCAGCCAGTGGACGCTGGATCCGGCGCATGTTGAGATTGAAGTCACTCTGGAAAATCAGGCGGATATCGATCAGCGTGTGTATATGGTGTCTGACGATGACAAGCAGCGCCTGCTGGTCAGCCTGCTGGAGCAGGAAAGCTTTGAGCGCGTGATGGTCTTCGGCAACCGTCGTGACCTGGTGCGCAAGCTCAATGATGTGCTGGGCAAGGCCGGTATCAACGCCGCCATGCTGTCTGGTGATGTGCCTCAGGCGCAGCGGATCAAGACCCTGGAGCGCTTCCGCGAAGGCGAGATCCAGGTGCTGGTGGCGACCGATGTGGCCGGTCGTGGGATTCACATTGATGATGTCAGCCACGTGATTAATTATACCCTCCCGGAAGACCCGGAAGATTACGTCCATCGTATCGGACGTACCGGCCGTGCCGGCGCCAAGGGGGTGTCGATCAGTTTTGTCGGTGAGGAAGATGCTTTCTCGCTGCCGGAAATCGAGCGCTACATCGATGAAAAGCTGCCCTGCGAACATCCGCCGGAAGGCTTGCTGTAACGCTCATGCTGGATGATGCGCTGAAAAGCGAAATACAGGCAGCCTATCGCCGGGTGGTAGAACAGCTGTCGCTGACGCCTCGTTATGGCCAGCGCCTGATGATGGCTGAAATTGCCCGTACCCTGGGCGGTATCAGCATGGACAGCGATGGCAAGCGCCAGAACGATACCCATGTCTGCGTGCTGGAAGCGGGCACCGGTACGGGGAAGACCCTGGCGTACCTGCTGGCGGCGCTGCCAATTGCCAAGGCCCAGGGCAAGCGCCTGATTGTCTCGACGGCCACTATTGCCTTGCAGGAACAGGTGCTCAATCAGGACTTGCCCATGCTGGCCAGAGAAAGTGGGCTGTCCTTTCGCTATTCTCTTGCCAAGGGGCGCGGCCGCTACGTATGTGTGGCGCGCCTGGATCAGGCTACCGGTGGAGCTGAACCCAACCCGGCCATGTCATTGTTCGAGCAGGACCTGGCCGCGGGTAACAGCGAGTTTGAAGCGCTGGCGACGCGCATGGTGGACGCCTATGGCAAGGGGGAGTGGCAGGGAGACCGGGACAGCTGGCCGGAAAGCATTGATGCCCAGAGTTGGCGGCGATTGACGGTGGATCACCGCCAGTGTACCAACCGCCGTTGCGGTCACTTTGCAGCCTGCGCCTTTTTTCGTGCCCGTCGTGATCTGGAAGAAGCCGATGTGATTGTCGCCAACCACGATCTGGTGCTGGCGGATCTCTCGCTGGGTGGCGGTGCAATCCTGCCTGAGCCGGAAGAGGCCATCTTTATCTTTGATGAAGGCCATCATCTGCCTGATAAAGCGCTATCGCACTTTGCCCATCGTTTTGCGGTACATGCTTGCCTGGGTTGGCTGAAAACCCTCAAGAATAGCCTGACCGAACTCAATCAGGCGCTGGCCGCACAGACGACGGTGGCGCGCTTGCTGGCGACGCTACCGGATACCCTGCAAGCGCTTGAGCCCCTGCTCGGCGATGTGTTCCAGACCGGCTACCAATTGGCAGGGCGCCCTGACGGCCTGCACGACGATGAAACCTTCCAGCAGGTGCGTTTTGAAGGCGGCAAGGCACCTGATGGGCTGCGCGAGCAGGCCACCCAGTTAGTGAAGGTATTTGCCAACCTGGCCCGTACTCTGGAAAGCATCAGCGATATCCTGCGCGAAAGCCTGGATCCTGATAAGCAGACGGGCCTGGCCCGTGAGCAGGCTGAAGCCTGGTTGCCACTGGTGGCCCTGGTGCATGGCCGGGCCGATGAGGCTCATGCGCTATGGGTGGCTTTCAGTAAGGTGGACCCGCCCAAATCGCCACCCAGTGCGCGCTGGATCAGCCTGAGCCGGGTCAATGGTGAGCCGGATATTGAGTTTTCGGCAAGCCCGGTTTCAGCAGCAGAAACCCTGGCCAAAACCCTTTGGGGCCGCTGCCATGGCGCCGTGGTGACCTCCGCGACGCTGACGGCGTTGGGACGTTTTGAACGTCTGCAGGAACGCGCGGGTCTTGCCAGCCGATATCGCTATCAGGCGTTGCCCAGTCCGTTTGATTACGCCAATGCGGTGCTCAGTGTGCCCCAGGCAGCCGCTGACCCGGGCAACCGTGATGTTCACGAGCAGGCAATCGTTGAGTTTGTGGCGGCGCTGGGCAAGGACGAAGCCACGCTGGTGCTGTTTTCCTCTCGGGCCCAGTTAAGAGCCGTCGAAAAGGCTTTGCCCGAGCGCGTGAAACAGCGTGTGCTGGCTCAGGATGCCCTGCCCAAGCGCGAGCTTCTTGAACGCCATCGTGAAGCCGTGGATGTGGGCAAGGGCAGTATCATCTTTGGGCTTGCCAGCTTTGCTGAAGGAATAGACTTGCCAGGCGCCTACCTGACTCATGTGATCATTACCCGGCTGCCATTCGCGGTGCCAGATGACCCTGTAGGAGCCACGCTGGCCGAGTGGATCGAAAGCCAGGGCGGGAACGCCTTTATGCAGATCAGTGTGCCTGACGCTTCAATCAAGCTGGTGCAGGCCTGTGGTCGTCTGATTCGCAAGGAAAATGACCGGGGCAGGATCACGCTGTTGGACAGGAGAGTGTTGACGCGTCGCTACGGCAAGGCACTGCTGGATGCCTTGCCACCGTTTCGGCGCGAAATTGCGGGTTAGTGATAGGCGTCCGCCCCGCTTAGGCAAGCCGGGCGTACGCTGCAGCGTTTGATGAATACAGCTCAGGCAGCAACACGCTTGGCCAGCACGGCTGCCAGCTTTTGATCCATGGTGGAAAAAGCGTCCACGGTGGTGTCCCAGTCAATGCAGGCGTCGGTAATCGAAACGCCATATGTCAGTTGGCTCAGGTCGGCAGGCACCTTCTGATTGCCCCAGCCAATGTTGGACTCAACCATCAGGCCGATAATCGACGTATTGCCGTCGAGAATCTGGTTGGTGACATTTTCCAGCACCAGTGACTGAAGAGCGGCATCCTTGTTGGAGTTGGCATGCGAGCAGTCGATCATGATGTTGGGCGACAGGCCGGCTTTTTTGAGCTCCTGCTCGGCCAGTGCCACGCTGACGCTATCGTAGTTCGGCTTACCATTGCCGCCGCGCAGGACTACATGGCCGTAGGCGTTACCGCGTGTGCGAATGATCGACACCTGTCCGGCATGGTTGATGCCCAGAAAATTATGTGGGCTGGCCACTGACTGAAGGGCATTAATGGCCACATCCAGGCTGCCGTCGGTACCGTTTTTGAAGCCGACCGGGCCGGAAAGTCCGGAGGCCATTTCCCGGTGCGTCTGGGATTCTGTGGTGCGTGCACCGACAGCTGACCAGCTGATGCAATCCTGCAGATATTGGGGTGAAATCGGATCCAGAGCTTCAGTAGCCAACGGCAGACCTATTTCAGCCAGGTCAACCAGCAGGCGGCGGGCAATGTGCAGGCCTTCCTCGATCTCGAAGGAACCGTTAAGGTGAGGATCGTTGATCAGGCCTTTCCAGCCTACAGTGGTGCGAGGCTTCTCAAAATAGACGCGCATGACGATATACAGGCTGTCGCTGACCTTGTCGGCGAGTTCGCGTAAGCGCCTGGCGTAATCCTTGGCGGCCTCCACATCGTGGATGGAGCATGGGCCTACCACCACGAGTAGACGCGGATCATGACCATCGAGGATGTTCTGAATGGTCTGGCGGCCTTCAATGACGCAACGCTCGGCTCTGTCGGTAAGGGGGACGGCCTGTTTGAGTGCTTCCGGCGTGATCAGGACATCCTGAGCGAGCACGTTAAGGTTATTCACTTGCTGTTCTGACATCTTGCTACCTGTATGTGTATGAGGGTTGGTAAAAGGGTCTGGATATAATAATGAAAAGTCAATCTGGTCGGGCTTTCAGGAAGTTGTAACGTTCAGAGGTCAAGCACCTTGGAATAGATGCAACTTTATAGTGCCTGACATCGCTTGGCCAGTGATCGACCGGCAATTGCAGCGCAATCTCCTGAAGCCCTGCGGCAGATCAATGGATCAACCGCTTGATGCCAGGGCCATAACGCGTAACACTATTCACCTTGTAAATTGCTCAACGAAAAGGGTCGGCTGAATGTCACAAAGTGCGAAAAATACTTGTACCCTGTCCGCTTTTCGTTATTCCGGTTAGTCATTGTGACACTTTTGCTTGACGACCCGGGTAATAAACAGTTTAACCATATGCTCAAGGGACGCTATGCCGTTTGCCGAGAATGCCCATTTTAATCAGGGACCGTATCTGGACAATACCGCCACTCCAAGCAGGCTGAAGGAGTGTTTGCATGGGCACTCGTGAAACCGACCAGCAGCTGGTCGAACGGGCTCAGAAAGGTGATAACCGGGCGTTTGATCTGCTGGTCAGGAAATATCAGCACAAGATTATTGGTCTGATCAGCCGATATGTCCACGATCATTCCGAGGTGCAGGACGTGGCTCAGGAAGCCTTCATAAAGGCCTATCGGGCGCTGGGAAACTTTCGCTCGGAGAGTGCCTTCTACACCTGGATGTACCGTATCGCCATCAACACCGCCAAGAATCATCTGGTATCCCGCAGTCGCCGGCCACCAGGCCATGATGTGGATATTAGCGATGCGGAAATTGTGGATCAGAGCGGGCGTCTGTCAGATAGCGAGTCGCCGGAAGCATCCATTGCCCGGGATCAGCTGGAAACCGCTGTGTATGAGGCAATTGAAAACCTGCCGGATGATTTGCGCACCGCCATTACACTGCGCGAACTGGATGGGTTGGCCTATGAAGATATTGCTCAGGTGATGCAGTGCCCGGTGGGGACCGTGCGCTCGCGTATTTTCCGTGCACGTGAAGCCGTCGATGAACATATTCGCCCTCTGGTGAGCACGGCGCGCAACAGCCGCGACGAAGCCTGACCGAATGACGGCGATTTTTTTGATCGGATAGCCAGCATGCATTGAACTGTTAAGATAATCTGGCGTCACATTAGTGCGATGCAGTGAAGATGGTCATCCGTAGAAGGTGACTTCCACTGCTAGGGTGGGAGAGACGATAGGGTCTTGGCAAGGGGAACAGTATTCATGTACCCCGGATTATTGTGAGGATGTGAAGTATGAGTCAGAACACGCACGAGTCACTGTCAGCTTTAATGGACGGCGAAAGTGACGAGCTGGAACTGCGCCGTGTACTCAAGGGGCTGGACGATGAAGGTGATGCCGCAGATACCTGGCGGCGCTACCATCTTGCCCGCAGCATGATGCAGCGTGATAAAGAGGTTGATGTCAGTATGGATCTTTCCGCTGGCATTATGGCGCGTATTCAGGAAGAGTCATCCGAACAGATGGAGACACCTGTTGAAACGTCACCTCGCCAGAAAAGCGGCTCAATGTCATTCGCACGTGGTGCCGGCATTGCAGCGGCAGTATCCCTGATGGTGATTACGGGTGTTCAGTATTTCAATAGTGGCACTGACCCGGTCGAGCAACCCGGTAATGTGGCCAACAATGCCACTCAGCCTGTTCAGCAGGTACAGCCGGTCAACCTCTCATCATTTTCGGCGTCCAACCCCATGGTCAGTGATACGCCAAATGAAGTTCCCATGTTCGAGCAGATGCCATTCCGGTTATCCGGCGACAGCGCATCAGGTAATGGCTTGATGACAGTCAGCGATGGCAATCTGGCCATGCCCAGTGTCCAGTCCTCTTCAAGCATGAATATTCAATCCTTTGCCATGGATAGTGAGCAATTGCGCCTGCTGAAATCCTACTTCGAAGAGCACGGTCAATATGATGCTGATGCCTGGTCAACCTCGGCTTCTTCAGCTGCCTCGGAGTAATGTTTCTGATCAATGAGCGCCTGACCCTATTGTCAGCAGCCCTAGAGTCGCCTGAATCCCGTTATTGAGGCATTCCTAACGCCTATTGGCCGAAAGAGATCCAGCCTGTCGCGGCTCTATGAGTTCACGGCAGGCAAAGTTTGAACAATATTGGCTTGCCGGCACGAAGTCATCAATTACGCATGCATCAAGCATGCTTGATTGCTCTCCCAATCTTGCCCACTTCCTATCTGGACGTTTCAACTGCGCTTTCAATCGCCTTGATAATGACGCTGTCTGTCCCCACATATAAATCATCAATTGTTACAGAACGCTTCCGTTCAAATCTTGTCAATGATTAGGCATGACGTTTCCCGGATGTTGGACTGCTGCTGAAAGCATGCTGTATCTCTTGCCTGAATTCCACTGACCCTAAATGCTGTAACCCGGCTTGTTAGTCTGAAGCCTTGTGAACAAAAATACAGGAGCTATTCATGAAGCGTTTGATTGTCCCTGCTGTGCTCGGGTGGAGCTTGATGGTGCTGATGTCTTTTAGCGTCGTTGCCCAGGCCGATTCTTTACCCGACTTTACCGAGCTGGTTGAAGACACTTCGCCAGGCGTCGTGAACATTTCCACTACCCGAACATTGCCTAGTCGCAGTTCTTCCTCATTCCAAGGGTTTGACAATGAGGACATACCGGAAATTTTCCGTCACTTCTTCGGCGACCGCCTTCCCATGCCACCCGGTAATGATGCGCCTGGCCAACGTCAGGAGCGTCAGTCGCTAGGGTCAGGTTTTGTCATCAGTGAAGAGGGTTATGTGCTCACCAATGCCCATGTGGTGGAGGAAGCCGATGAGATACTGGTACGCCTGAATGATCGCAGAGAATTGCCGGCAGAGCTTGTTGGCAGCGACCCTCAAACCGATGTAGCCCTGTTGAAAGTGGATGCTGACGATTTGCCGACTCTGGAATTGGGTGATTCTGAAGAACTCAAGGTAGGCCAATGGGTTGCCGCCATCGGCTCTCCGTTCGGTTTTGACTATTCCGTCACGGCGGGTATTGTCAGCGCTATCAATCGCACCCTGCCGCGTGATGTGTACGTGCCTTTCATCCAGACGGATGTTGCCATTAATCCAGGCAATTCCGGTGGGCCGCTGTTCAACCTGGAAGGCGAAGTTGTCGGCATCAACTCCCAGATCTTTACTCGCAGTGGCGGCTTCATGGGGGTTTCGTTTGCAATCCCGATCAATGTGGCCATGGATGTGGCTGACCAGTTACGCGACGATGGTCGAGTGAGTCGCGGTTGGCTTGGGGTGATGATCCAGCCGGTTTCTCGTGACCTGGCTGAATCTTTTGGCATGGATGATGCCACCGGTGCGCTGGTGGCGGACCTTGACCCTGAAGGCCCGGCCGCTGATGGGGGTGTTCGTGCAGGCGATGTCATTCTTGAAGTGAACGGTGAAGAAGTCGAGCGTTCCAGCGTGCTGCCGCGCTTGATTGGCCGGGTCTCTCCCGGGGATGATGTCACCCTGCTGTTGCTTCGTGATGGCCGTGAAATCACGCAGGAAGTTGCCCTGGGAAGCTGGCCTAACAGCGAAAATGAAAGCGGTTTGGCCGATCGGGATAATCAGGTGCGCCTGGGTGTCAGTGTCAATGAAGTGGATGCGGAAACCCGCGAACGGCTGAATATTTCTGGTGGTGTTGAAGTCACAGCGGTTGAGCCGCAAAGCATTGCAGCCCAATCAGGTATCCGTGCTGGCGATATTCTGGTCAGCATTGATCATCGTGAAGTGACATCGGCGTCAGAGCTCAGTGAAATCGTAGCAGCGTTGCCCGACGACCGAGCCATTCCCTTGCGTCTTTTCCGTGATGGTCGTTCGCTGTTCGTGGCCCTGCGAATGGACTAACGCCAGGGCGTACCTGGATCAACTGCATGACCATAGCCCGGCTTATGCCGGGCTTTCTTGTCTCAATAGACGTGGCGATATGACGACAGCCCCGCCTTGCCGGTGTACAATGCATCCCAATTTTATTTTCTAGCGCCCAATGGCATGCCCATAACTTTGTGCATGGCTGCGTACACAGACCGGAATTTATCGGCAAATGATGACAGAAAATTCTAAAGATCTCAGTAAGATACGCAACTTCTCCATTATTGCTCATATTGATCACGGCAAATCCACCCTGTCAGATCGCCTGATCCAGACCTGTGATGGCTTGAGCGAACGCGAGCTTAAAGAGCAAGTGCTTGATTCGATGGATATCGAGCGTGAGCGGGGCATTACCATCAAGGCGCAATCAGTCACGCTTGATTATCACGCAGCCGACGGCGAAACCTACCAGCTCAATTTTATCGATACGCCGGGGCATGTGGACTTTTCCTATGAAGTTTCACGTTCCCTGTATGCCTGCGAGGGTGCCTTGCTGGTGGTGGATGCAGCGCAGGGCGTTGAAGCCCAGTCGGTCGCCAACTGCTACACCGCTGTTGAGCAGGGGCTGGAGGTACTGCCGGTGCTGAACAAGATAGACCTGCCTCAGGCAGATCCGGATCGTGTTGCCCAGGAGATCGAGGAAATCATTGGCATTGATGCAACGGATGCCTGCCAGGTTTCTGCCAAAAGCGGCATTGGCATAGATGAGCTTCTGGAGCGTCTGGTGCGCGATATTCCGCCGCCCAGGGGCAACCGTGAGGCACCGCTGCAAGCCCTGATTATCGATTCCTGGTTTGATAACTACCTGGGCGTTGTGTCGCTGGTGCGGCTGTTTGATGGCACTTTGCGCAAAGGCGACAAGATCCGTATCACGTCGACCGGGCGCGACTGGGGCGCAACAGAAGTTGGTATCTTTACCCCACTGCGTAAACAGACGGATATTCTGCGCGCAGGTGAGGTTGGTTTTCTGGTTGCGGGCATCAAGGATATCCATGGTGCGCCAGTTGGCGACACTATTACCCACGCCAAGACGCCGGATGTTGAACGTCTGCCGGGTTTCCTGAAAGTCAAGCCGCAGGTCTATGCAGGGATGTTTCCGGTCAGTGCCGATGACTATGAAGACTTCCGCGATGCACTGGAAAAGCTGTCACTCAATGATGCATCGCTGGAATATGAGCCGGAAAACTCGGACGCGCTGGGGTTTGGTTTCCGCGTTGGCTTTCTCGGTACCCTGCATATGGAAATCGTTCAGGAGCGTGTGGAGCGTGAGTATGACCTTGATCTGCTCACCACAGCGCCGACGGTAGTCTATGAACTGGCGTTGAAGAATGGCGATATCCAGTATGTCTCTAACCCGTCCAAGCTGCCTGATCTTGCCGATGTGGATGAAATGCGTGAGCCGATTGTGCGCGCCAGCATTCTGGTGCCACAGGATTACGTCGGCAATGTGATCGCCGAGTGCGAGCAGCGCCGGGGTACCCAGCTGGACATGCAGTTTCTGGGGAACCAGATTCAGCTGACCTATGAACTGCCCATGTCAGAAGTGGTCATGGATTTTTTCGATCGTCTGAAGTCCATCTCAAAAGGTTATGCGTCGCTTGAATATAATTTTGAACGTTTTGAAGCGGCCAAGCTGGTGCGGCTGGACGTACTGATCAACGGCGATAAGGTGGACGCGTTGGCGGTGATCATCCACCGTGATCATGCCCAGTCCCGCGGTCGTATTCTGGTTGAGAAAATGAAAGAACTGATTCCCCGTCAGATGTTTGATGTAGCGATCCAGTCTGCAGTGGGCGGTCAGGTTGTGGCACGTTCAACGGTAAAGGCGCTCCGCAAGAATGTGACGGCCAAATGCTATGGTGGGGATGTGTCGCGCAAAAAGAAGCTGCTGGAAAAGCAGAAAGCCGGTAAAAAACGCATGAAACAGGTAGGGCGTGTGGAAATCCCTCAAGACGCTTTCCTGGCCGTGCTCAAGGTCAACGACTAGGGATCACAAAGCCCCATGGATTTTTCATTATTGCTGGTTATCGCTGTCCTGCTGTCAGGCGCTGTCTATCTGTTGGACATACTGGCTTTCCGGCCTCAACGCCGTAAACGCGCCGAGGCAGCAGAGGCTGCCAGTGAACACGGCCTGGATCCCGCCAGTCGGGAAGCCCTGCTCAAGGAACCCTGGCCGGTAGACTATGCACGCTCTTTTTTTCCGGTGCTGGTTGTGGTGCTGGTGGTGCGTAGTTTTATCGTTGAGCCGTTTCAGATCCCGTCCGGGTCCATGCGCCCGACGCTGGAAGTGGGTGATTTTATCCTGGTAAACAAGTATGCCTACGGATTGCGCCTGCCTGTAACACATACCCGAGTCCTTGACGTTGATGATCCGGAACGCGGTGATGTCATGGTGTTCCGCTTCCCTGACGAGCCCTCGGTCAATTTTATAAAGCGGGTAGTAGGTCTGCCTGGCGATATCATCCGCTATGAAGGCAAGCAGCTGTTTGTCAACGGCGAAAGGGTCGCCAAGCAGTTGCTGGAAGAAGAGCCGGAGGCCTCGCCACAACAGTTGCTTCTGGAAGAGCAGCTTGACCAGGCGCGCTACCGGATATACAACAATCCTCGTGACCCAGGTCCGCAGTTGCGTGAAGTTGCAGTGCCGGAAGGCCATTATTTCACCATGGGTGATAACCGTGACCACTCCAACGACAGCCGCTACTGGGGCTTTGTGCCTGAAGATAATATAGTCGGCCGTGCCTTTGCCGTATGGATGCAATGGGACGGTGGTCTTCCCAGTTTCAGCGAGGTGCGCCCCATTGAATGAATGGATGTTAATCGTGCCCCCATTGGTAACCGTCAATGACGCAGGAGTCCCGTGAGTAATTCCTTGACCGCTTTTTGTCGGCGAATAGGTCATGAGTTTAATGACACTGGCCTGTTGGAGCTGGCAATGACACACCGCAGCTATGGTGGTCGCAACAATGAGCGCCTGGAATTTCTGGGTGACTCGATTGTCAACTTTGTGATTGCCGAAGCGCTGTTTGAATGCTTTCCCCAGGCGCGTGAAGGTCAGCTTTCACGCTTGAGGGCACGTCTGGTCAAGGGCCAGACGCTGGCCGAACTGGCACGCGAGATGGCGTTTGGAGAGTGCTTGCGACTGGGATCCGGAGAGATGAAAAGTGGCGGCCATCGCCGCGAATCCATTCTTGCTGATGCCGTTGAAGCCGTGATTGGCGCCATTTATCTCGATGCCGGCATGGAGGCAGTGCGTGAACGCGTCATGGCCTGGTATAGCCAGCGGATGGATAATATTTCACTGCAGGATACCCAGAAAGATCCCAAAACCCGTTTGCAGGAATTCCTGCAATCCCGTCAGGCGGCCTTGCCGCGCTACGAAGTCGTTTCTGTCAAGGGCGAAGCGCATGCCCAGACGTTTACCGTGGAGTGCCACATCGACCTTATTGAACAGCACACTGTCGGCAAAGGGGCCAGCCGCAGACACGCGGAACAGCAAGCCGCCGCCGAAGCCTTAAGTTTCCTGGAACCGTCCGGAGAAGAGACCCAATGAGCCAGACCTGTGGATTTGTGGCCATCGTTGGGCGCCCCAACGTGGGTAAATCAACGCTGATGAACCGTATTCTTGGCCAGAAGGTATCCATTACCTCCCGGCGCCCACAGACAACGCGGCATCAGGTCATGGGCATCAAGACCGACGGTGACACCCAGTTTGTCTTCGTGGATACGCCGGGCATGCATATCATGTCCAAGGACCGTAACAAGGCGATCAATCACTTCATGAACCAGGCGGCGACCCAGGCCCTGCGCGATGTAGATTGCGTGGTGTTTATTATCGATCGCACCCGCTGGAGTGATGAAGACCAGGCGGTGCTCAAGCGCCTGGAGCATGTTGAAGCGCCCATCGTGTTGGCGGTCAACAAGGTAGATCGCCTGCAGGATAAGGCGTCACTGCTGCCCTGGCTTTCCGAGGTGGGCGCACGACGTGAATTTGCGGCCATTGTGCCGATTTCAGCCAAGCATGGCACCCAGGTAGAGACGCTGGAAGCAGAGGTGGCTAAACATTTGCCGGAAAGCGTGCATTTCTTCCCGGAAGACCAGGTCACCGACAGAAGCATGCGTTTCATGGCCGCCGAACTGGTACGTGAAAAGATCATGCGTCAGCTGGGCGATGAGTTGCCCTATCAGGTCACGGTCGAGATTGAAGAATTTCGCGAAACGGATCGGGTAACCCATATCAGTGCCCTGATTCTGGTGGAACGCCAGGGGCAGAAGGTGATTCTGATTGGTGACAACGGCGAGCGGATCAAGAATATTGGCCGTGAGGCGCGTCTGGATATTGAGAGAGTGCTGGATACCAAGGTCATGCTGAATTTATGGGTCAAGGTAAAACGCGGCTGGTCTGATGATGAACGCGCCCTGAAAAGCCTCGGTTACGATCTCGATTAACCGCCCATGATTCCTGAACCGGCGTTTTTGCTGCATCGGCGCCCCTATCGCGAAACCAGTGCTCTGGTCGATCTGTTGACCCTCAATCACGGCCGGATACGGGCCGTTGCACGGGGCGTACAACGCCCCAGTGCCAAAGCCCGTCAGCGCTTGCAGCCATTTACGCCGCTATTCGTCACCTGGCGGGGCGAGCGTGAACTGAAAACCCTGGTGGTGATGGAGTCCCGTGGCCATACTGCATTGTTGGTGGGAGAAGGCTTGTTATGTGGGCTTTATGCCAATGAAATTGCCACCCGTCTGCTGCCACTTGAGATGCCCAGCAATGAAGTCTTTGCGTTTTATACCGCCTTGCTAGAAGCGCTGCCAATACCCGCCGAACGCGCCCTGGCACTGCGCCGCTATGAATGGGCGCTGCTGGAAGCTCTGGATGCCACTCCGCGCTTCACTACGCCACAGGGCGAAGCCCTGGATACGCATCAGCGTTATCGATTTGACGTCGCAAGTCGCGGATTTTATTCCGCTGAGGGTGGCCTGGAAGGCCGCACCCTGAGGCACATTGAACAGGGCGACTGGCAGCAGCCAGCACTGGCGCAGGCGTTGAAAATGGTCATGCGTGCAGCGCTGGCACCCTTGCTGGGCACACAGGAGCTGCGTTCCCGCCGTCTTATGCAGGACCTTGCTCAGCGTCGCCGACGTGTAGATGATACGTCGGATCCCAATGGTTGATGACTCATTATCAAGATTCTGTCATCAAGCGTTATTATCAAGCCATCAAGATTTCCCAGCTGGAGGCGTTATGCATCCCCCACGTATTCTACTTGGCGTGAACATTGACCACATTGCCACCCTGCGCCAGGCACGTGGCACCCGTTATCCAGACCCGGTTCAGGCAGCCTTGCTGGCTGAAGAGGCCGGAGCTGACGGTATCACCGTTCATCTCCGGGAAGACCGGCGTCATATTCAGCCGCGGGATGTGCGCCTGCTGGCGGAAGTGCTTAATACCCGAATGAATCTGGAAATGGCGGTCACTGAAGAAATGCTGGCGCTGGCGGAAGAGATGCGCCCGCCCCATGTTTGCCTTGTACCTGAAAAGCGTGAGGAGCTGACCACAGAAGGAGGGCTTGATGTTGTCGGGGGTTATAAGTCCATTGAGGCGGCCTGCCAGCGTTTGGCAGCCGTGGGATGTGACGTATCCTTGTTCATTGATCCTGAACAGGCCCAGATTGATGCGGCCGTTCGTGCAGGCGCCCCGACCATTGAGCTGCACACCGGTGCCTTTGCCGAGGCGGCCATTGGCAGCCAGACGGCCGAGGACGAGTACCAGCGCCTGACTCAGGCAGCCCACGTAGCCAGCGAGGCGGGTCTGGTCGTCAACGCCGGGCACGGCCTCAACTACCATAATTGTGAAATCATTGCTGCTATTCCGGGGATCAATGAGCTCAACATCGGTCACGCTATTATTGCCCGAGCGATGTTTGTGGGCCTCAAGGAAGCTGTGGTTGAAATGAAACGGCTGATCATTGCCGGTCAGGAAGCCGGCCTGATGGCAGCGTTGGATGCCCATGATCATGACCATGGCGATCATCAGAGCTGTTGTGGGCAGTAATGATCATTGGCATAGGTTCTGATATTGCTCGGGTAGGGCGTTTTGAGCAGGCAATGACGCGTCACGGCAAGCGCTTTTCCCAACGTATACTCGGTCTCGAGGAACAGCGGGTCCTGGACTCCCACGCTCAGCCTGCCGGTTACCTGGCCAAGCGCTTTGCTGCCAAAGAAGCGTTTGTTAAAGCGCTGGGCACGGGGCTTCGTCACGGTATCCAGTGGGCGGACATTCAGGTACTCAACGACCGCCTTGGTAAACCCTACCTGCAGCTTGACGGCCTTGCCCGGGCCCAGGTCCAAACACTTGAAGTAAGTGCCATGCATGTCAGCCTGAGTGATGAGGCCGACTATGCGTTGGCGTTTGTCATTCTCGAGCGCGCTTAAGGTGCTCACGCTCGTCTCTAAGCCGCTCAATTGACGCGTAAAGGTCCTCCATCAGGGGCCTGGCATCCTCAATACCGCCGGTGCGAATGCGTGTCTCCAGAGTTTCAACCAGCAGGGCCAGCTCAGGGGCACCGCAATAGCGACTGCTTCCATTCAGGTAGTGAACGGTATCGAGTAGCGCCTGTTCATCCTCTTCATCCAGTGCCAGCGCGATACGCCGTTGGGTTTCGCCCAGGGTATCAATCAGTGCCGTCAGCTGTTGTCTGGCTGTGTCTTCGTCACCTCTGATCAGTTGAGCGCCCAATTCCAGATCTATAATCGGCAGGGCCGTGCTCTGGCCTGGCAACCCCTCTGCTGATGGAGCATTGGCAGTGGCTGGGTAAAGGTTAATGCCCAGAAAGCGCTGGACCAGCTGATCAAGCTGGCGTTCATTTACCGGTTTGATCAGCACATCCTGCATGCCGGCATCCAGCCACTCCTGGCGCTCCTGATGCAGTGCATGAGCCGTGACGGCAACCACCGGGCATGAGGTCCAGGATCCGCCAAGGCGGCGAATGGCCTGCAGGGTCTGAACGCCACTCATGTCCGGCATACGGATATCCATCAGAATCAGGTCAAACGCAGCGTTGGTTTCCCTGGCCCGCGTCAGTGCCTGTGTTCCGCTATCCGCGGTAGTGACCTGTATGTCATCATGTTCAAGCAGGGTCTGGAGCAATTCCCGGTTAGAGGTATTATCGTCGACGATCAGCACACTGCGCGCCTGTGAGAAAACATTCTTATCGACACACGATGACGATATCTCCGGCGTGTG
Organism: Halomonas sp. BLK-85; assembly: GCF_044792155.1. Classification (NCBI taxonomy): domain Bacteria; kingdom Pseudomonadati; phylum Pseudomonadota; class Gammaproteobacteria; order Oceanospirillales; family Halomonadaceae; genus Halomonas; species Halomonas sp. BLK-85. Next base: position 1,813,384 of record NZ_CP087731.1, on the reverse strand, counting down.
CTTTGACAATTGCTGTTGAAGAGCCCTGGCCAGTGAATCGCGGCCCACAGGCTTACATACCAGCTGCCCGCCCCGGGGCAGGTGAAAGGTTCTGGCATCGATATCCTGGCTGTTGGCCAGTATCAGTGTTGGACAAGGGGCGGATTGAATAATGCTCTCTAGTTCGGCGTGATTAGGTGGTTGACAGTCTTCAAGTGTGACGCCCACCACCAGTAGCCGGCATTGATCCAGAGCGGAAATCGGCATGATTTGACCGCCCCAGCGTTGGATAAGATGCTCCAACATGAAGCGCGTCGGCGTATGACGTTCAAGAAGGCATATGGCTGGGCTTGCCAGGCTGAGCTCATGGGGGCGGGATCCGGCATGGTTGGCGAGCAAGGAAAGCGTGAACGAAAAAGTGGTGCCTTCTCCCTGGGTGCTCTTCAGCTCGATATCGCCGCCCATCCGCTGAATCAGCTGGCGACAGATGTTTAGTCCCAGGCCACTGCCGCCAAATTCACGGCTATGGCTGGGTTTGGCCTGAGAAAACGCTCTGAAAAGCTGCTGTTGCTGTTCTTCGCTCAAGCCGATGCCGGTGTCGCTGACGCTGATGCGCAGTACGGCGCGATGTGAATCCTTTAGTACATCGCCTGAATCATCCAGCATGACCCTCACAATAACATCACCTTGCTGGGTAAACTTGACGGCATTGCTGATCAGGTTGCTAAGCACCTGACGTATTCGCAGCGGATCCCCCTGAACGGGCGTGGGTACATCATCATAGACCATGCCGAGAATCTGCAGTTGTTTGCGTTGTGCCTCAGGCGCATACAAACCAATCACTTCCTCAACCAGACCCACCATATCAATGTTGGTTTTTTCAAGGATCAGCTGATTGGCTTCGAGCCTGGAAAAATCGAGAACGTCATTGACCAGCATCAGGAGGTTATCGCAGGCACGATGCACATGCTGGAGCCACTCCTGCTGGCGCTCTTCAAGTGTTGAGCGCCCGAGTAAACGGCAGAAACCGATAATGCCGTTCAAGGGGGTGCGGATTTCATGACTCATGTTGGCCAGAAATTCTGATTTCACCGCGTTGGCCCGCAGGGCGCTGCGATGCGCCAGGTCAAGTTTTATATTCTGTTCCTCGATGGTTTCCATCGATTCCTGCAGTTCACTGGTCGCCTGTTCAATCTGGGCTTGCATATCATGCTGCGCCCTTTGCATGTTATTGGCCAGCGTGTTGATGTTGTCAGCCAGATCACGATGTTCATCAGTGTCCGGTGGGGTCAGTGCAAAACGGTAATCTCCTCGTGATAGCCGATAGAGTGCCTGATTGGCCTCTTCCAGCGGGTAGGTAGCAAAACGGGTAACGACATAGGCAACCAGAAACAGGGCCAGACCGAGAACCAGGCCGCCGAGGCTGAAAATTGCAATCCATCGATACTGTTCAAGCTGCAGAACACGGGTATCTATCTCTGCGCTGATCCAGCCTGGCGAGATGTCATCTGTCTTCAGGGCAGGTAAGGCTTTGGTCAGCTGCCATACAGGTGCCTGGTCATTGAGCTGAAAATCTTCTTCAGGTGCGTCCAATGAGGCCGACAGGGGAGAGCGTCCCAGGGAAACCAGTTGATGACCCTGATCGTCGTATAGCGTCATTGAGCGCAGCTCAACCTGCTCGACAAACCGTTTGGCAATCTGATCCAGAGTGGCCGCATCGTTATCGCTCAACGCCTGGGAAAGCAACGGGGCAGCTATCTCGCTACTGTCAATCAGGCGTTCATTCAGCAGACGCTTGGACTTACCATCATTATGAATCACAAACAGCAACGCCATGGCGGCGTAAACGGTTAATGGAATACCCATTAGTGTCACAACAAGACGGGTGCTCAAAGACATGAAAATCGCTCAGTAATTCAGTGTGGTTGCCTGTCCACCCCAGGCTCTCACCGATATAATGCCGCATAACGGTCAAGATAAGGAATGCATGATGGATTTTCCCACGCTAGAAGACATGGTTGGCAATACGCCACTGGTTCGCCTCAAGCGTATCACGGCAGGGCGTAACAATACGCTGCTTGGCAAGCTGGAAGGCAACAACCCGGCAGGCTCTGTCAAGGATCGACCGGCGCTGTCCATGCTGGTCGAAGCAGAAGCCCGTGGCGAAATACAGCCCGGCGATACCTTGATCGAGGCAACGTCAGGCAATACCGGGATTGCCCTGGCCATGGCGGCGGCTATCAAAGGCTACAAGATGGTGCTGGTGATGCCTGAAAATGCCTCCGCCGAGCGCAAACAGGCGATGGCGGCCTATGGTGCCAAACTGATATTGGTTTCTCAGTCTGGCGGTATGGAAGATGCACGGGACACCGCCAATGCGATGATTTGCCGTGGCGAGGGCAAGCGTCTGGATCAATTCGCGAACCCGGATAATCCTTTGGCGCATTACCGCACCACAGGCCCTGAAATATGGCGCCAGACACAGGGCAAGGTGACACACTTTGTCAGCTCCATGGGCACAACAGGCACCATCATGGGAGTGTCGCGTTATCTCAAGGCGCAAAATCCCGAGATCCAGATCGTCGGTCTGCAGCCAGAGGACGGCGCCAGCATACCCGGTATTCGCCGCTGGCCAGAAGCCTACCTGCCGAGTATTTTTGAATCTCCAAGGGTAGACATCACCCTGGATATCGGCCAGCAGGAAGCGGAAAATCACATGCGCCGCCTGGCCAGGGAAGAAGGTATTCTTGCGGGTGTTTCTGCCGGTGGTGGTCTGGCCGGGGCACTGCGCATCGCCGAGCAGAGTGAAAACGCGGTTATCGCCTTTATTGTCTGTGACCGTGGCGATCGCTATCTATCCACTGGCCTTTTTGCGCCGGAGCAGTAATGGCAATGCTAGGTAAACGTCGTCCCGCCAGACCTTTCTCAGCTAAATCGGGGCTGGCCCGCCAGGAAAAAAAGCACACCGTAAGCGTTGCAAGCGAAGAGGCACGCCTGGTCATCGAACGCCTGGCCCATGATGGCCGTGGCGTCGCCCACTGGCCGTCAGGCAAGGCTGTGTTTGTTGATCAGGCTCTGCCGGGAGAAAGTGTCGACGTCGCCGTGCATTGCACGCGTAAACGTTTTGATGAAGCCCATGTACGCCACTTGCAAGAGTCATCGTCCCGGCGGGTGATTCCGCCCTGTGCCCATTTCGGCCAGTGTGGCGGCTGTGATTTACAGCACATGGCGCTTGTGGCCCAGCGTGAGCATAAACGCCGGGTGGTGGCTGAGCTACTGGCGCGTCAGGGGCTTGAGTGGTCAGGCGACATTGGCTGTCTGGCCACGGATCAGACAGCCTATCGTCGACGCGCTCGTCTGGGGGTCAACGTGGGTCGCGATGGCCATGTCCTGATGGGCTTTCGAGCTCAGCGTAGCCATCGCCTGGTGGATATAAGCCACTGCAAGGTGCTGGTTCCCGCCCTGCAGGCGCTGGTGGCGCCGTTACGAACGCTACTGAACAGCCTTGAGGCACCCAGGGATGTCGGCCACATTGAAGTGCTGGCCACGCCGGAGCAATGCGTGGTGGTTGTTCGTCAACTGACCTCACGGCCGACTGATGAGCAGCGCTGGCAGACCTTCGCCAAAGAGCACCATGTCGCGTTGGGCATGCTGCTCGGGCGGGATAAAACTGCTCTTCAGGAAGGTCAGGTGCACTGGCATGGTGCAGAGCCGCAGCTGGTCGATTCACTGACCTTGCCTAAAGAGAATGCCTTGGCATTATCGTTTGCTGTTGGCGACTTCATTCAGGTCAATGCCGAGGTCAATGCCCTCATGGTGGCACAAGTGATCGAATGGCTGGCACCGGTTGACGGTGAACAAATACTGGACTTGTTTGCCGGTATCGGTAACTTTAGTTTACCGATTGCCATGTCGGGTGCCAATGTGCATGCCGTCGAAGGGAACTCTGCCATGGTGGCGCGCATTGCTGCCAATGCCCGGCACCATCAGCTTCCGGTCAGTGGGCAACAGGCGGACCTGAACGATGCGGATAGCGTTGCCGACTTGTTTGCAACACGGCAACCGGATGCTGTCATTCTCGACCCACCGCGTCATGGTGCTGAGACGATCTGTCAGGCGCTTGGAAAGCTGGTAGCGCAGGGTAAACAGCGCCCAAGGGTAGCGTATATTTCCTGCGACCCGGCGACCCTTGCGCGAGATACGGCACACCTTGTGCATGGCGGTTATCGCATCAAACAGGTTGCAATGGCCGATATGTTTGTACACACGGCCCATATGGAAACCGTGATGCTGCTGGAAGCCTAGATCGTTCAGTCAGCTCCAATTCAAGATGCGTCGTCGTTGACGGTAGCCTGGATAAAGGTGAATAACCAAGATGGTCAAAGTGCGTGAAGACCAGCCGCTCACTTCAAGCGGAAAGGTCGATATTCAGCAATGGTTGGCACGTCTGCAAGAAGATGTGCGGCTGCGTGACCCTGATCGGTTGGCGCAGACCTGCGAATGGGCCCAGAAACTGGAAGACGAGGCACCTGACACGCATAGAGTGCGCTCAGGGCCACGCTCAAGTTTCCGGATGGGACTTGAGATGGCCGATATTCTCGGGGAGCTCAAGCTGGATCAGACGGCGCTGGAAGCCGCTGTGCTGTATCGTTCGGTGCGTGAAACGCTGATTACTCCGCAAGCCGTTGAAAAGCGCTTCGGCAGTGAGGTGGCCAGCCTGATCGGTGGTGTCCTGCAGATGGCAGCCATTAGTCAGCCGTACACCCCTAACAACACCATGAATCAGCACAATCAGCAGGAAAACCTGCGCAAGATGCTGGTCAATATGGTTGATGACGTGCGTGTGGCACTGATCAAGATTGCCGAACGCACCTGCGCGTTGCGTCAGGTCAAGGACGCACCGCTGGAAAAAAGCCTTCAGGTGGCGCGTGAAGTCTCGGATATCTATGCCCCTCTGGCACACCGCCTGGGTATTGGGCAGATCAAATGGGAGTTGGAAGATCTCTCCTTTCGATACCTGCATGAAAACGATTACAAGGCAATTGCCAAACTATTGGCCGAAAAGCGCCTTGATCGTGATCGCTATATCACCGAGGTAATGGATACCCTCAAGCAGCTGATGGAAGCCCAGCATATCCACCACTACGATGTCAGCGGGCGGGCAAAGCATATCTATTCGATCTGGCGCAAGATGCAGCGCAAGAAGATTGACTTCTCCCAGGTTCACGATATTCGTGCGGTGCGTATTCTGGTGCCTGAAGTGACAGACTGCTACACGGTGCTAGGCATTGTGCATTCGCGCTGGCACCACGTGCCTAACGAGTTTGACGACTATATTGCCAATCCCAAGAAGAACGGCTATCAATCACTGCACACGGCGGTATTCGGTCCTGAAAGCAAGGTGTTGGAAATCCAGATACGCACCTTTGCCATGCATGACGAAGCCGAACTGGGGGTTTGCGCCCACTGGCGCTACAAAGGCCATGATACCAATGCCAAAAGCCGCAGCTACGAAGAGAAAATTGCCTGGCTGCGCCAGGTGCTTGAATGGCAGGACGAAGTAGGTGATTTCAGTGACCTGCGCGAAGGGCTGAACAGCGATGTTGCCCCAGACCGTATCTATGTCTTTACCCCGGATGGTCACGTCATTGACCTGCCGCGTATCGCCACGCCGATCGACTTTGCTTACCGGGTGCATACCGAGATCGGGCACCGCTGCCGGGGCGCCAAGGTCAACGGGCGTATTGTACCGCTGACCTACACGCTTAAGACCGGTCAGCAGGTCGAGATTCTTACCGCCAGCAAAGGCGGGCCAAGTCGCGACTGGTTGAACCCGAATCTCGGGTATGTGCGTACGTCCCGGGCGCGTGCCAAGATCCAGGCCTGGTTCAAGTATCAGGCCCGCGACCAGAATGTGGAAGAGGGTCGTGTCCTGTTCGAGCGTGAGATGCGTCGTCTGGACGTGGAAGGTCTTGACCTCAAGCAACTGGCGCAAGCGGTCAACTATGTAGCACCAGAGGATATGTACGCTGCTCTGGGGGCTGGCGACCTGCGGATTGGCCAGGTACTTAACCAGGCACAGCAGCTGTTTGGCGAGCATGACGACCAGGAGCAGCTTGACCGCCTGCTGGCCAAACCCCGGCGCCAGCCGAGTAAGGCGAACAAGAGTGACATCACCGTGTTGGGGGTTGGTAATCTCAAGACCAGCATGGCCAATTGTTGCAACCCGGTGCCCAATGAACCGATCGTCGGCTTTATTACCCAGGGGCGGGGCGTCACCGTCCATCGTCAGGACTGCCCGAACATTCTGCAGTTACGGGTCGACGAACCCCAGCGGATTATCGAAGTGGAATGGGGCGAGCAGGCACAGACCCGCTATCCGGTCACTATTGAAATCCAGGCCTGGGACCGCTCCGGATTGCTGCGCGACGTTACTGGCCTGTTGGGCAATGAAAAGGTCAACGTATTGGCGGTGAATACCCTGACCGATACCGATGAAGGCATCGCCCGTCTGCGAATAACCCTTGAAGTGGAAGGGCTTGAAGCGCTGGGCCGTTTGTTCTCGCGTATTCAGCAGTTGCCGAATGTTACTGAAGTACGGCGCCTGCGCGATGCCAACCCCGGCAAGTCGTCTCGTCAGGGAGGTGCCTGAATGCGCTATCAACTGGATGATCTGCTGGCTCTGATGGCGGTGCTGCGTGACAGTGAACAGGGTTGCCCCTGGGATATCCAGCAGGATTGGGACAGTATTATCCCTCATACCCTTGAGGAAGCCTACGAAGTCGCCGACGCGATCGAACGGCGTGCCTTTGACGAGTTGCCTGGTGAGCTGGGGGATCTGCTATTTCAGGTGGTGTATTACGCCCAGTTCGGGGCTGAAGAGCAGCGTTTCGATTTCCATACGGTGGTGGATACACTGACCGCCAAGATGTTGCGTCGTCACCCGCATGTGTTCCCTGAGGGTACTCTGGCATCCCGCCGTCCGCCGGGGATTAGCGCTGAAGATGTACAGGCGGGTCAGGTCAAGTCACGCTGGGAAGCACTCAAGGCCGAGGAGCGAGCGGACAGGGCCGAGCAGCCGCCATCTGTGCTTGATGACGTACCGCGCACGCTGCCGGCATTGAGCCGTGCCAACAAATTGACCAAGCGGGCTGCACGGGTCGGGTTTGATTGGCCCGACAGCCGAGGTGTGCTGGCCAAGATTCGAGAGGAGCTTGCCGAAGTAGAGGAAGCGCTTGAAGTTGGTGACGATAGGCATGTTCGTGAGGAAGTCGGGGATCTGCTGTTTGCCGTCACTAATTTGGCACGCACGCTAAAGGCTGACCCGGAGCAATGCCTGCGGGCTACTAACGGGAAATTTGAACGCCGCTTTCGCTATGTCGAAAAGGCGCTGGCGGCCGCCGGATGCCCATTGGCCGACGCGTCGCTGGATGAAATGGAGGCCCATTGGCGGGTAGCCAAGGCAGAGGAAAAGGCGATGAACCAGCATTCTGCAGACGAAACCGATTTTAAAAAAAAACCTAACAACCTATAAGATCCCGCCAGGAGGCAATATCCAATGAGCCATGACCTACATGAGTCGCTGCGCGATAACGTACGCATTCTCGGTGACAGTCTAGGCCGCACTATTGCAGACGATCTGGGCCAGTCGTTTGTTAACAAGATTGAAGCCATCCGCGCCCATGCCAAGCAGGGCCGTCAGGGTGACAGCCTGCATCAGCGAGAGCTGATCGATTACCTGCGCAAGTTGCCCGAGCAGGATCTGCTGCCGGTCACTCGGGCTTTCAACCAGTTTCTGAACCTGGCGAATATTGCCGAGCAGCACTACAGGGCGCGCTTTCGTCGGGTAGAAGACTACAAGCCCGGCAGTCAGCCGATGCTTGGTGAGTTGCTGGCGAGGGCGGAAAAAGCCGGCAACTCGCCGCGCACTCTGGTGGAGACGCTGGCCAGCATGCGCGTTGAGCTGGTGCTGACCGCTCATCCGACCGAGGTCATCCGTCGCACCCTGATTCAGAAGTATGACGCCATTGACGATTGTCTGACAGCCATTGAGGGCAGTGATGATTACCCCGAGCGCGGTGCCCGAGCCCAGGGGCGCCTGGAAGAGCTGATCAGTCAGGCCTGGCACACCGACGAAATTCGCCATGAAAGGCCCACCCCCGTTGATGAGGCGAAATGGGGCTTTGCAGTGATTGAAAACTCGCTGTGGCAGGCGGTGCCGGATTTTCACCGCGACCTGGATAACCTGCTGCTGGAAACGGCGGGGGAGCGCCTGCCGCTGGATGCCGCCCCGATCCGCTACGCTTCCTGGATGGGCGGTGACCGTGATGGCAACCCCAACGTCACCGCCAAGGTGACCCGGGAAGTGCTGCTGCTCGGTCGCTGGATGGCGGCGGACCTGTATCTGCGCGATCTGGAACAGTTGAAAATCGAGCTTTCGATGTGGAAAGCCAACAGTGCTTTGAGAGCCGACGTGGGTGAGGTGGCAGAACCCTACCGTGAGTTGCTCAAGCGTCTTCTGGTGCGTGTGGAAGCCACCCGCGAATGGGCCAAGGCGCAGCTGGACGGCCAACGGATCGACCCGGGCCCGATTATTGAAACCCGCGATCAGCTGTATGCGCCACTTTTGACCTGCTACCGCTCGTTGTGCGATGTCGGGCTGGATACGATTGCCAACGGTGCCCTGCTGGACACCCTGCGCCGGGTGGCAGTGTTCGGCGTGACCCTGACCAAGCTTGATCTGCGTCAGGAAGGTAGCCGCCATGCCCAGGTGATGGAAGAGCTGACCGCTACCCTGGGGCTTGGCCACTATGGTGACTGGAATGAGACCCAGCGTCAGGAATTTCTGCTGGCCGAGCTGGCCTCTCAGCGGCCGCTGATTCCGCGGCGCTGGGAATGTTCGGCGGAGACCCGGGAAGTGCTGGATACGTTCAGGGTGATTGCCCAGGAGCATCAGGAGGCCCTGGGGACCTATATCATTTCCATGGCGGCTCAGCCGTCGGACGTACTGGCGGTGGCGCTGCTGATGAAAGAGGTAGGGGGGCAGGTCAAGCTGCCGATAGCGCCACTGTTCGAAACCTTGAATGACCTGGACCATGCCGCAGAGGTGATTGATCAACTGCTGGCGCTGCCCGGTTACCGGGCGCTGGCCGGTGATCGTCAGGAAGTCATGATCGGCTATTCAGACTCCGCCAAGGATGCCGGACAGCTGGCGGCTGCCTGGGCGCAGTACCGCGCCCAGGAGTCACTGGTAAACGTATGTGAAAAACACGCTGTGGACCTGACCCTGTTCCACGGGCGGGGGGGCACGGTGGGCCGAGGCGGCGGCCCCGCCCATGCAGCGATTCTTTCTCAACCTCCCGGGTCGGTGAATGGCAGCCTGAGGGTGACCGAGCAGGGTGAAATGATCCGCTTCAAGTTCGGGCAACCTGATATTGCCCTGCGTTCCATGGAGATTTATGCCTGTGCGGTACTTGAGGCAACATTGTTACCGCCGCCGGAGCCTGAACCCCACTGGCGGGAAGAAATGCATCGTCTGGCTGAGGTGGCGCATTCTGCGTATGTCGGCGTGGTGCGAGAAAATCCTGACTTTGTCCCTTATTTCCGTGCGGTCACGCCGGAAGGCGTGCTTGGCCGCCTGCCATTGGGGTCACGTCCGACCAAGCGTCGCCAGGACGGCGGCGTGGAAACCTTGCGGGCGATTCCGTGGATTTTTGCCTGGACTCAGATCCGCTTGATGCTGCCCGCCTGGCTGGGCAGCGGAGAAGCGTTTGCACGCCGCCTCGAAGAGCCAGGCGGGCGGGAAGTGCTGCGGGAAATGCGCATCCAATGGCCTTTCTTTGGCACCTATCTGGACATGCTGGAAATGCTGCTGGCCAAGGCCGATGTGGCGATTGCTGGCTATTACGAATATCGCCTGGTCGACGAGCCTTCACTGAAAGCGCTGGGACAGAAACTGCGTGATCGCTTCGGGCGCCTGGAAGAGGGGGTGCTGGATATCCTCCAGCAGGAGGAGCTGCTGGAGAATACGCCGCTGATCCGACAGGCGATTGACGTGCGTAATCCCTATATCGACCCGCTCCACGGGCTGCAGGCAGAGCTTCTGCAGCGTAATCGTGATGCTGATGGTGCGATCAGCGCTGATCTTTCCCGTGCCCTCATGGTGACCATGGCCGGCATAGCGGCAGGCCTGCGCAATACCGGTTGACCGTGCTTTTCTGCTCTTCCCGCGCCGCTACCTTCTTGGGTTGTGGCGCGGCTGTTTATGTTCTTGATCAAAGTCACCCCATATGACAGCAGACGTGGAAGCGGTGCTGGCCTTTTGGTTTGAGGAACTGAGGCCCGCACAGTGGTTCAGAAAAGACCCGGCACTGGATCGAGAGATTGCTCAGCGCTTTGGTGCACTGCACGCTCAAGCGATCGCTTGTGAATGCTTTGAGTGGCGTGCAGCTCCGCGTGGGCGGTTGGCTGAGATTATTGTCCTGGACCAGTTCTCGCGCAATATTTACCGTCGTGATGCCCGAGCCTTTGCCAGCGATGCGCAGGCTCTGGTGCTGGCCCAGGAGGCGGTCGCCAAGGGCGTTGATCAGTCGCTGTCAGTGGTCGAGCGCAGTTTTCTGTATATGCCCTATATGCACAGCGAGTCATTAGTGATTCATCATCGTGCTGTGCAGTTGTTTGATCAGCCTGGGCTGGAAAGAAATCTTGACGCCGAAAAGCGCCATAAGGCGATGATTGAGCGTTTTGGGCGCTATCCACACCGCAATGCCGTGCTGGGCAGAATCTCCAGCCAGGCTGAGGTAGACTTTCTCAACCAGCCGGGTTCTTCTTTTTAACGTTTTCAGTGTTCAGGCGTTTTATGTCATTACGAAAATCGACCCGCATCAACAAATACATCAGCGAAAGTGGCTTGTGTTCTCGCCGCGAAGCCGACCGCTTTGTGGAGCAGGGCAACGTCTGGATCAATGGCCGCCGCGCAACAACGGGCGACCAGGTAACGGCTGCAGACAGGGTTAAGGTCAACGGCCAGGCCATTGAGCCCCAGGAGGAAGAAGACCTGATCCTGATTGCGCTGAATAAACCGGTCGGCATCGTCAGCACCACTGAAAAGGCGGAAAAAGACAATATTGTCGATTTTGTCCAGCACGCCGTGCGTATCTTTCCCATCGGTCGGCTGGACAAGGATTCCCAGGGACTGATCTTGCTGACCAATAACGGCGATCTGGTCAATAAAATTCTGCGTGCCAATAATAACCACGAAAAAGAATATACGGTGACGGTGGACAAGCCGATTACCGATGAGTTTATTGAAGGCATGCAGAACGGTGTACCGATTCTTGGTCAGGTGACCAAAAAATGCCGGGTCAGCAAGGAATCGGCCTTTGTATTTACCATTACCCTGGTGCAGGGCCTGAACCGCCAGATTCGCCGTATGTGCGAATATTTCGGCTATGAAGTGACCCAACTGGTGCGTACCCGCATCATGAATATCTCCCTCAAGGGCATTGCGCTGGGCGATTGGCGGGATCTGACGCCCAAGGAAATTGACACCATTATCCAACTGACCGAAACGTCTCAGGCGGCACCTGATAAACAATCAGCTGCACGGTCAAACAAGGCCCGACCGAACGCGGCCCGACCGAACGCGGCCCGACCCGACTACAACGGTGGTGCCGGTAAGGGAGTTGGCAAAGGGCCTGGCAAAAAGCCAAGCAAGAAGAAAAAACCAACGGGTCAGGTACGCAGTGGGCCAAAAGACAAACCGGCGGGCAAGCATCCCTCCAAACCCGCAGCAAAGGGTACGGGAGTAAAAAAGAAAACCCCGGTTAAAAAAGCGGGGAAAAACCGATCCGAGCGTGCAGGCAAACCTGCCTCAACCAGACCGTCACGGCCTGGAGGCAGGCGGTGATCCGGCGGATGTTTTCATTGCTGATCGGTACAATGCCCGAGAGGGTGTGCGGGGTGATGATGTTTACGTTGCGCTGGTGGCGTTTATCTGGCCATCATAAATAATGAATTCCTTATTCGAGGCAATGGGCCATGGTCGCCGACGCGAAAAATCTCCACGGCAATAACGCCGACACCGCCGCTATGCAGCAGACCTTTGCTGCCCAGAAAACGGCCTACCGCCAGTCCCCATACCCCGATGCAGAGCAGCGTATCGCGCTGATCAGTCGCATCAGGCCGATGCTGCTCAATCATCAGAATGCCCTTGTTGAGGCCCTCAACAAGGACTTCACAGCGCGAGCTGCCGATGAAACCAGAATGGCGGAGATCATGGTTACCCTCGAAGGGCTCAAGTACACCATCAAACAACTGCGCAAATGGATGATGCCCCAGAAGCGCAGCGTCAGCGCGTTAAGTTGGCCCGGCAAGGCCTGGGTGGAATATCAGCCGCTGGGCGTGGTGGGGATCATGGTGCCCTGGAACTACCCCATTCAGTTGGCAGTAGTGCCATTGATCACCGCTCTGGCTGCGGGTAACCGGGTAATGATCAAGATGAGTGAAGCCACCCCGCAAACCAGCGCCCTGTTGCAAACGCTGATCGCCGAAACCTTCCCGGAAGATCAGGTGGCCGTCATCAATGGTGAAGTCGACGTGGCGCAAGCATTCGCCAGTCTGCCGTTTGACCATTTACTGTTTACTGGTTCGACAAGCGTCGGAAAGCACATCATGCGGGCTGCCGCGGCCAATCTGACCCCGGTGACTCTGGAGCTGGGCGGCAAGAGCCCTTGTATAATCGGCCAGGACTATCCCATGCAGGAGGCCGCCGAACGGATTGCCCTGGGCAAGTGTCTGAACGCCGGTCAGACCTGTGTGGCCCCGGATTATGTTCTGTGCCCGGAAAGCCGGGTGCAGGAATTCGTCAATGCCTGGAAAACGCAGATAACCCGTTCCTACCCCAGTATACGCAACAACCCGGATTTTACCGCTATCGTCAACCCGCGCCAGTACAAGCGTTTGCAAGGCTATTTGACGGATGCCCGTGAAAAGGGCGCAAAGATCATCGAGATCAACCCGGCCGGCGAAGATCTCACCGGCACACAGAAAATGCCGCATACCCTGGTTCTTGACGTGACCGACACTATGCAGATTGCCCAGGATGAAATTTTTGGCCCCTTGATGATGGTGCTGCCTTACACGCATCTGGACGATGCCATTGAGTATGTCAACGAGCGCCCGCGTCCACTGGCTTTGTACTACTTTGACTGGAATCAGCACCACTGCGAAAGAGTACTGAAGAACACCCATTCCGGCGGAGTCTGCCTGAACGACACCGTTTCCCATGTGGGCGTTGATGATCTTCCCTTCGGCGGTGTGGGCGACTCCGGTATGGGGGCCTATCACGGCCCGGAGGGGTTTAGGACCTTCTCCCAGGCCAAGGGCATTTACAGAAAGGGCAAGTTTAACGCCTCCCGCTATATCCTGCCGCCCTATGGCCGACTCGTGCATAGATTGATTAGAAAACATTTTCTGACTTAGGGGACCGAAAATCTAGCCAACCCTGGCGCCTACCTCCACGACGCTGATAGCACCTTTGCTCAGATTGCTGACCAGATTCTTGCCCATGGTGATAAAGCACTCACCGAAGACCAGTTGAGGAGATAATGCTGCCTGACGGCTCTGCTGGCGTTCTTTTTTCCGCTGGCGCTGGCGCCAGGCCAGGGCGTCGTCACTCCAGTCAACAAATTGATCGATATGATAGCCGGCCTGTTCCAGCTGTTGGCGTAGCTGATCGGCGCTTTCCAGATGAGAGTGCCGGGCATCGCTTGCCCAGGGTACCGGATAGTGCATGGTATTTGCATGCGGGCCGCGGACCACTTCATGCATTACCAGCCTCCCTTCAGGCCGCAATACCCGGTGGCATTCATGCAGCACACTAGCGCTATCCGGCATATTCAGAAAGCTGTGCTGGAACAGCACGGCGTCCATACTGGCATCTGCCAGGGGCAGGTTCAGCGCATCCGCGGTAATGCAGTGAGCACGTTGTTCCAGCCCGGCCAGCTGCGAAAGCCCCTGATTCAAACGGTTAAACCCATGAGTAATGTCCAGCCCGAGCATTTCGAAACCGGCGTCAGCAGCCTGACGCATCAAGCCACCGGCACCGGCACCAATATCCAGCACCCTGGGGTGGGTGTGCGGGTCAAGCAGGCCTATCAGTCGGGCAGAGGCCTTGATGCCGCCGATATGCAACTGATCCAGTGGGGCCAACTGAAAAAATGTTGGCCCGTCAGGGTAGTGCTTGGCCACCTTGTCGAGCACGCTATCTACGCTGAGATGCTGCTGGTAATGCTGGGCAAGCGTCATCTGCGCTAGTCCTTTTTGCCATCGTCCAGTCCGAGTTCCTGGATGGAGATTTCGCGCATCTTGAACTTCTGGATCTTGCCGGTCACGGTCATCGGGAAGTCCTCCACGAATTTGAAGTAGCGCGGAATCTTGAAGTGGGTGATCTTGCCCTTGCAGAAGGCCCGCAGATCTTCGCTGGTGATGTCGTCGTTGCTACCGTTGAGCTTGACCCAGGCAATCAGTTCCTCGCCGTATTTCTTGTCGGGCACGCCGGTGACCTGCACCTCGGAAATTGCCGGGTGGGTATACAGGAATTCCTCGATTTCCTTGGGATAGACGTTTTCACCACCGCGGATCACCATATCCTTGATGCGCCCGACAATCTGGACGTAGCCTTCTTCATCCATGGTGGCGAGGTCGCCGGTGTGCATCCAGCCGGCTTCATCGATGGCTTCCTGGGTGGCCTTGTCGTTATTCCAGTACTTGAGCATGATGCTGTAACCCCGGGTGCACAGCTCGCCGATCTCGCCACGTGGCAGAATGCCGCCGTTGCCCGGGTCAACAATCTTGGTTTCCAGGTGCGGTTGGGTACGGCCGACGGTGGAAACGCGCTTCTCAATGCTGTCATCGGCGCCGGTCTGTGTGGAAACCGGGCTGGTTTCGGTCATGCCGTAGGCAATCTGCACACCTTTCATGTTCATCTTGTTGATCACCTGGCGCATGACTTCGGCCGGGCAGATAGAGCCTGCCATGATCCCGGTACGCAGAGTTGAAAGATCGAATTGATCAAATTCAGGATGGTCCAGTTCGGCAATAAACATGGTCGGCACCCCGAAAAGGGCCGTGGCGCGCTGGGAATGAACCGCCTTGAGCACCGCTTCCGGTTCAAACCCTTCACCCGGATAGATCATGGCGGCGCCATGGGTCATGCAGCCAAGGTTACCCATGACCATGCCAAAACAGTGGTAGAGGGGGACCGGAATCACCAGGCGGTCGTCACTGGTAAAGCCCATGCTTTCAGCAACGAAAAAGCCGTTGTTCAGAATGTTGTGGTGAGACAGGGTCGCCCCTTTGGGAAAGCCGGTAGTGCCCGAGGTGTACTGAATGTTGATAGGGTCATCAAACTGCAGGGTGGCCTGCAAGTCGTTAACGTCTTGCTGGCTGACGGTGTCAGACTGCGCCATGAAATCCGTCCAGCGCCACATACCGGGGTATTTTTCAGCGCTAAGATTGATCACGCATTCCAGTTCCGGCAGCTTCTGGGATTTCAGCTGACCCTCGGCGCTGGCGGTAAGCTCCGGTGCCAGTTCCATCAGCATGGCGCGATAATCGGATAACCTGAAACTGTCAGCGGTGACCAGGAAACGGGCGCCGGACTGATTGAGAGCGTATTCAAGCTCGTGGGTGCGATACGCCGGATTGATATTGACCAGAATGGCGCCCACCTTGGCGGTGGCAAACTGGGTCAGCGTCCACTCGCTGCAGTTGGGCGCCCAGATGGCCACACGGTCGCCAGGTGTGACGCCAATGGCCAACAGAGCGCGGGCACAGCGGTTGACCTCCTCCTGTAGTTGACGATAGCACCAGTGAATATCCTGATGGAGCACGATCAGTGCATCGTTATCCGGGTACTCGGCAACAATCTGGTCAAACTTGTCGCCAATCGTCATGCCCAGCAGTGGCTTTTGAGCGGTGCTGCTGGTGTAGCTGGGAAGCATGAGGGCTGAAGGTTGTGGTGCCATGGGTGTGTCTCCGAGATTTTTTTGTTGTCCGAACGAAATACCAACACAGTTTTTATTATAGGAAGTGGGGTCAGGCGCTAGGTATGGGATCGGCCTTTTGCCTGCGCTACCCGTGAACCTGGGGTGCGGCCCAGTTCAGCGGTAATCCAGTAGCCGATATCAATCACCGCCTGCAGATCAATGCCGGTGTTGATACCCAGTCCTTCCAGCAGGTAGAGAACGTCTTCCGTAGCGACGTTGCCCGAGGCGCCCTGTGCATAGGGGCAGCCACCAAGACCTGCCGTTGAGGCATCCACCACGCTGATGCCTTCTTCAAGTGCGGCATACAGGTTGGCAATTGCCTGGCCGTAGGTGTCATGGAAGTGGACGGCCAGATGATTCATGGGGATCTGGCGGTTGACCGCGTCCAGCATGCGCTTGGCTTTCAGCGGTGTGCCAACGCCAATGGTGTCGCCCAGGGAAATTTCATAGCAGCCCAGCTCCCATAACGCTTTGGCCACCTCAGCCACGCGTTCTGGGTCGATATCGCCCTCGTAGGGGCAACCTAATACGCAAGACACATAGCCGCGCACCCGAACGCCCGCTTCGCTGGCGCGGGCCATGACCGGTTCAAAACGCTCCAGGGACTGGGCAATCGTGCAGTTGATGTTCTTGTGTGAAAATGCTTCGGAAGCGGCGGCAAACACCGCCACTTCTTCGACCCTGGCCGCAATCGCACTCTCAAGCCCTTTGAGGTTGGGCGTCAGGGCAGAGTAAACAACGCCTTCTCTGCGCCGGATACCCGTCATGACGTCACTGGCGTCGCCCATCTGCGGTACCCACCTTGGCGAGACAAAACTGGCGGCCTCGATATGCGTCATACCTGCATCCGCCAATCGCTCAATCAGGGCAATCTTGGTCGCAGTGGGCACCAGGGTGCCGGGCTCGTTCTGCAGCCCGTCCCTGGGCGACATTTCAAACAGCCGGACTGAATCAGGCAGTGACATGGCAATCTCCTGTGTCTGGGTCATGGTGGAAGATCAGTCGTCAGCCGCAAATTCGAGCAGCACATCACCCTGGCCCACCGTATCACCGGCGCTGAAGTGGAAGGCCGCTACATAGCCATCAGCCGGGGCGGTCATGGTGTGTTCCATCTTCATGGCTTCCATGACCATCAGCGGCATGCCTTTCTCAACCGCCTGATTGGGCGCTACCAGCAGAGTGACGACGGTGCCATGCATAGGCGCAGTCAAGGTGGATTCCGCCTCATGGTGGCCGTGGTCGATGGCATCAATACGCCGCCAGAACAGACGGGTTTCACCTGCCGGGTCAGACAGCACCACCAGATTGCGTTCATCACCGACCAGGCGCGCCTGCAGGCGTTGGCGGTGACCATCCAGCGTTACTGCAACCGCATCACCTGCCAGCTGCTGCAGGCTGGCGTTCAGCGTCTGGCCGTCGACATTGCCGCCGTTGAATGTCAGCTGCCAGGGAGCCTCGCCGTTGGCCCGAGTGCCTTCAACGACCACAATCTGGTCTGACGTATCGTCCTTGGCATGATCCGGGTCGCACAGCGCAATCCGGATGGTATGCGGGGCGTTCAGACGAAAGCCGTCATGCCGATCCCAGGGGGAGTCGCTTTCGCACTCATGGGCCAACTGGCCCAGGCCGATCAGCGCTGCGCTGGCGTATTCCTCGACCCGGTACTGGCGGGGCGCAAACAGGGTGGCTTCATTGCGCTCGATAAAACGCGTATCAAGCTCAAGGTTCCTGAAACCGGGGTGGGTGGATAATCGCTGCAGAAATGCCCGGTTGGTCACCACGCCCTGAACATCCAGCGCCGCCAGGGCGCGGTTCAGCGTCGCAAGCGCCGCATTGCGGTCAACACCATGCACAATCAGCTTGGCCAGCATAGGATCGTAATGCATGGACACCACGTCGCCGCTTTCTACGCCGCTGTCCAGGCGTACCTGATCCGTGCCCAGCCCAGCGCCTTCCAGATCCAGCGCGAAGCGGCTCAGGGTGCCAGTGGCTGGCAGGAAGTCCTGCTCCGGGTCCTCTGCGTACAGGCGGGCTTCAAAGCTGTGACCGGTGATGGTCAGGGCGTCCTGGGAAAGCGGCAGTGCCTCGCCCATGGCCACCCTTAGCTGCCACTCCACCAGATCCTGGCCGGTAATCATCTCGGTGACCGGATGTTCGACCTGCAGACGGGTGTTCATTTCCATGAAATAGAAAGAGCCGTCAGCATCGAGAAGGAATTCGACGGTGCCCGCGCCCACATAATTGATTTCCTGAGCGGCGCGTACAGCGGCGTCGCCCATGGCGGCGCGTAATTCGGGTGTCATGCCAGGCGCCGGGGCCTCTTCGAGGACCTTCTGGTGACGACGCTGCACCGAGCAGTCGCGCTCGAACAGGTACACCCCGTTGCCGTGACGGTCGCAGAAAACCTGAACTTCCACATGGCGGGGCTGTACCAGGTATTTCTCGATCAGCATGCGGTCATCGCCGAAAGCGGCTTTGGATTCTCGCCGGCAGCCATCCAGCGCAGCCTGGAAGGCTTCAGTGGATTCAACGACCCGCATGCCCTTACCGCCGCCTCCGGCGCTGGCCTTGAGCATCACCGGATAGCCAATCTTGTCGGCTTCGGCCTTGAGCAGGGCGTCATCCTGATCATCGCCGTGGTAGCCCGGCACCAGCGGCACGCCAGCAGCATGCATACGCGCCTTGGCGGAAGACTTATCGCCCATGGCGGCAATCGCCGAAGCCGGAGGGCCAACAAAGGTAATACCGGCCCTGTCGAGGGCTTCCACAAAGGCACCGTTTTCCGAAAGGAAGCCGTAACCAGGGTGAATCGCACCGCTGCCGGTGCGCTTGGCCGCTTCCACCACGGCGCTCATATCCAGGTAGCTGTCACGGGCGGCGGCCGGGCCGATACGTACCGCTTCATCCGCCTCACGCACATGGCGGGCGTTGGCGTCGGCATCCGAATAAACCGCCACGGTTTTCAGGCCCATCCGCCGGGCGGTTCGCATTACCCGGCAGGCAATCTCGCCGCGGTTAGCCACTAACAGGGTGTCGAATCGAGTCTGTTGTCGTGTCTGCTCGAGAGAATGTTCAGAAGTCATGAGCGTGGCTCCGCAGCGTTTGTTGTTGTGGTGTGAGGCTCTGTCCAGGCCGGGCGGCGCTTGTCGAAAAAGCTTGCCAACCCTTCCTGGCCTTCATTGCTGACGCGCAGGCGGGCAATCACTTCACAGGTATGCTCGCGAGTGGCGTCACTGGTGGGTGACAGAGCAACGCTGGCAAGCAGCGCCTTGGTGGCGCGCTGGCCTTGGGGAGAACCGCCCAGCAGGGTTTCCAACATGTCTGCGATGGCATCGTTCAGGGCGTCAGGAGCAACTATCTGATGGGCAAGACCCAGATTCAGCGCGGTGGCGGCATCCATGACTTCCGCCGTCAGCGCAAAGCGGCGCATCTGACGCTCGCCCAGGGCTCGCTGCACGTAGGGGCTGATAACCGCCGGCGACAGGCCAATCCTGACTTCTGACAGACAGAATCGGGCTTTTTCAGAGGCGATCACCACATCACAGCAGGCGGCCAGCCCGACCGCACCGCCAAACGCTGCCCCCTGAACGCGGCACACCGTGGGGCAGGGCAGGGTATCCAGGCCATGCATCAGAGCGGACAGTTTGCGCGAATCGGCCAGATTATCCTCCAGGGAGTAATCCACCATGCGCTTCATCCAGTTAAGGTCAGCGCCTGCCGAAAAACTCTTGCCTTCAGAGCCCAGCACCACCACCCGAACGTCGCCAGCGTCTGCCAGTACATGCAGTTGTTCCAGGTGGGCGTTGAGTTCAGCAATCAGATGATCATCAAAGGCGTTGTGAACGTCCGGGCGGTTGAGTAGCAGCCAGGCAACACCATTGTCGTGCAGTTCAAGTGAGGAATAAGCCACGGTTTGCTCCTTACATCCGGAACACGCCGAAGCGCGTTTCTTCAATCTCGGCATTCATTGCCGCCGCCAGGGACAGGCCCAGTACCTCCCGGGTCTGGGCAGGGTCGATCACACCGTCATCCCACAGCCGGGCACTGGCGTAGTAGGGGTGGCCCTGGTGTTCGTATTGCTCGCGGGTGGGCTGTTTGAACGCCTCTTCCTGTTCAGACGTCCATTCGCGGCCTTCACGTTCATGTTGCTCGCGCTTGACCTGGGAAAGCACGCCGGCGGCCTGCTCGCCACCCATGACCGAAATACGTGCATTAGGCCACATGAACAGCAGGTTGGGATCGTAGGCGCGACCACACATGCCATAGTTGCCCGCGCCGAAGCTGCCGCCAATCAGCACGGTGAATTTAGGCACCCTGGCGCAGGCCACGGCAGTAACCAGTTTGGCACCGTGTTTGGCGATGCCTTCATGCTCATATTTGGAGCCGACCATAAAGCCGGTGATATTCTGCAGGAAGATCAGCGGAATCTTGCGCTGGGTGCACAGCTCGATAAAGTGTGCGCCCTTGACGGCACTTTCCGAAAACAACACACCGTTATTGGCCAGGATGCCGACCGGATGACCATGAATATGCGCAAAGCCGGTGACCAGGGTGTCGCCGTAGTAACGCTTGAATTCATCAAAATCAGAGCCATCGACGATGCGACCAATCACTTCCCGAACGTCAAAGGGCTTTTTTAGGTCGGTGCCGACAATGCCGTAAAGCTCTTCCGGGTCGAGCTGTGGCGGTCTGGGTGCCTGCATGGCCAGTTCGCCGCGTTTCTGCCAGTTAAGCCGTGATACACAGGCGCGCGCCAGTTGCAGGGCGTGGGCGTCATTCTCAGCGTAATGATCTGCCACGCCGCTGAGTTTGGCGTGAACGTCGGCACCCCCCAGGTCTTCAGCGCTGATGCTTTCACCGGTGGCTGCTTTCACCAGCGGCGGGCCACCCAGAAAGATGGTGCCCTGCTGCTTGACGATGATAGATTCATCCGCCATGGCGGGTACGTAGGCGCCGCCTGCGGTACAGGAACCCATGACCACGGCGATTTGCGGAATGCCTTCAGCGGACAGAGTAGCCTGGTTATAGAAGATTCGACCGAAGTGGTCGCGGTCCGGGAAGACTTCATCCTGGCGAGGCAGGAAGGCGCCGCCGGAATCGACCAGATACAGACACGGCAGACGGTGTTTGCGGGCGATTTCCTGGGCGCGGACATGCTTTTTGACGGTCAGTGGAAAGTAGGTGCCGCCCTTGACGGTGGCGTCGTTGGCCACGATGACGCATTCGACCCCGGACACCCGCCCAATGCCGGTAACGACCCCTGCCGCAGGTACGGCGCTTTCGTAAACGTCGTGGGCGGCCAGCGCTGAAAACTCAAGAAAAGGCGAGCCTTCATCAATCAGGTGGTCAATGCGATCACGGACAAACAGCTTGCCCCTTGATTCATGTCGTTTTCGGGCTTGTTCACCGCCACCCTGGCAAATGGCAGCAGTCAATGCTTGCAGTCTGTCGACTTCTGCCTGCATACCGGCCGCGTTGGCCTGGAAGGCTTCGCTGCGAGAATTGACCTGGGTTTTTAACATGGCCATTGATCGGCTCCATTAACGCTTGATAGTGAAAATGACGGGTGATGAGCCATGTTTAGTTTGATTCGGTGAACAGCTCGCGGCCGATCAGCATTCGGCGGATCTCGCTGGTGCCCGCGCCGATTTCATACAGCTTGGCATCGCGCAGCAGGCGGCCGGTGGGGTATTCATTGATGTAGCCATTGCCGCCCAGCAGCTGAATGGCGTCCAACGCCACCTGGGTAGCCTTTTCAGCGCAATAGAGAATTACTCCGGCGGCATCCTTGCGTGAGGTTTCGCCCCGGTCGCAAGCGCCGGCGACCGCATAAAGATAGGCACGACAGGCATTCATGGTGGTGTACATATCGGCGACCTTGCCCTGGACCAGCTGGAATTCACCGATTGGCTGGCCAAACTGCTTGCGTTCATGAAGGTAGGGCATGACCACATCCATGGCCGCCTGCATGATGCCTATCGGCCCAGCAGCGAGAACGGCGCGTTCATAGTCCAGTCCGCTCATCAGAACGCGCACGCCTCTGCCTTCCTGGCCGAGTATGTTTTCTGCCGGCACGGCGCAATCCTGAAAGACCAGTTCGCAGGTGTTGGAACCGCGCATGCCCAGTTTGTCGAGCTTCTGGGCGGTGGTGAAGCCCGGCATGCCCTTTTCGATAATAAAGGCGGTAATACCTTTCGAGCCGGCGTCCGGGTCGGTCTTGGCGTAAACCACCAGCACATCGGCATCCGGCCCGTTGGTAATCCACATCTTGTTGCCGTTGAGAATATAGTGATCGCCGTCTTTACGCGCGCGAAGCTGCATGGCGACCACATCCGATCCTGCACCCGGCTCAGACATGGCCAAAGCACCGATGTGATCGCCACTGATCAGCTTGGGCAGATAGCTGGCTTTCTGTTCCGGCGAGCCATTGATTTTCAGCTGGTTAACACACAGATTGGAATGGGCACCGTAGGAAAGGGCAACGGAAGCGCTCGCCCGGGAAATTTCCTCCATGGCTATACAGTGGGCGAGATACCCCATACCGCTACCACCGTCTTCTTCCGAGACGGTAATACCGAGCAGGCCCATATCGCCAAACTTTTTCCACAGATCATGAGGGAATTCATTGCTGGCATCTATTTCGGCGGCGCGTGGGGCAATTTCATCCCGCGCAAAGGCATTGACCTGCTCACGCAGCATGTTCAGTTCATCGTCAAGGCCGAAATTCAGTTCTGAGTAGTGGGTAAACATGGTCAATCACCTTTTACGTGTCAGCGATAGAGGCAGAGCAGCTTGCCCCTGGCTCTGGATATCCGGGTCTTCCTGGTTGTCGGAGAAACTCCCATCAGCAATCAGCCGCTCCGGGCGTGATTGGACAGACGTGTCTCCAATCCTGAAACTCAATGCACCGTGGCCGATTTATCGCTGCCTTTGGTGGAGGATGGTTTCCCTTCTCTGTCCTGGGGCTCGATCTCCTGGCGTTCATTGAGCTCTTCCAGTGCCTGGCGGCAGCGAATCTCGGCACTTTCCAGTTCCAGCTGCACCATGGTGATATCTTTCATCTGCTGTTCCAGGGCAGCGCGGCGCTCGGAAATCTTGCTTAGCATCAGGTGCAGCTGTTTCTCGCTACCACTGCGGGTTTCATCCCAAAGTTCGAAAAGTTCACGGATCTCTGCCAGGGAAAAACCCAGCCGCTTGCCGCGCAGCGTCAGCTTGAGACGTACACGGTCCTTGCTGCTGTAAACGCGGGTCTGACCGCGGCGGCTGGGGTGCAGGAGTTCCTGGTCTTCATAAAAGCGAATGCTGCGTGTGGTCACATCAAATTCACTGGCCAATTCGCTGATGGTGTATGTTTTGCTCATCGCATCATGTCCCTTGTTAGGTTCTCTCGACGAGGTTAGGTGTCAGGGGATACGTCATTATCGAACCTTGAAATTGAGGCTAAAACAAGTTCACGTTAACGTAAAGGATAAATTAAATATTGCGATTGTCACGTCTTTCAGGTTCAAGTCATTGATATACTGAGCCATGTCGTTAATTTGCAGTGCTTGTGAAACCATGGATAGACCAAAGTTCTAATTGTCAGGCACCCATATGCGTTGCTAGGTTGAGGTTACATCTTACGTTCAGGTAAGGAAAGAGCGCCGGCTAACCAAGTTGTCTGGTCGGTGGATTCAGTCAGCACAATAACAACAAAGAGGCTTGTTACGGTATGAGTGCAGACGAAGCTCTGGCCAGCAGAATGGTTCTTGAAACCCGCGGACTCACCAAGGAGTTCCGGGGCTTTACGGCGGTTGACGACGTTAATCTCCAGGTTCAGGACGGGCATATTCATGCCCTGATTGGCCCAAACGGGGCCGGAAAGACAACCGTCTTTAACCTGCTTACCAAATTCCTCCCGCCTACCCGAGGTGAGATTCTCTATCGTGGAAAGTCGATCACCCGTCTGAAGTCCAATGAGATTGCCCGCATGGGCATCATCCGCTCATTTCAGATCTCCGCTGTATTTGCCCACATGACAGCTCTGGAAAACGTACGCGTAGCGTTGCAGAGAAATCTGGGTACTTCGTTTCACTTCTGGAAGTCGGAAAAATCTCTGGATCATCTTAACGAGCGGGCATTGGCATTGCTGGATGAGGTAGGGCTACGCGATTACGCCGATATTCTGACCGTGGAGATGCCCTATGGGCGCAAGCGTGCACTTGAGGTGGCGACGACCCTGGCATTGGAGCCCGACCTGATGCTGCTTGATGAGCCTACTCAGGGCATGGGGGCCGAAGACGTTGACCGTATTGTCGAGTTGATCAAACGGGTTTCCAAAGGGCGTACGGTATTGATGGTCGAACATAACCTGAGTGTTGTCAGTCGTTTGTGTGATCGTATTACGGTGCTTGCCCGTGGGGCAGTTCTGGCTGAGGGTGATTATGACAACGTTTCCTGTAATCCGCTGGTACGTGAGGCCTATATGGGCAGTGAAGCCGCGGAAGAAGAGGGGGCGCAGGCATGAATACGGCAGAATCGCTTGAAACGCAGCAGCCGCAGCAGGCTGAGATGATCCGCGTGCAGGATCTGCATGCTTTTTACGGTGAGTCACACATCCTGCATGGCGTTGACTTCAACGTCAAACGAGGGGAACTGGTGACCCTGCTCGGTCGTAATGGTGCCGGGCGCAGTACCACACTCAAGTCAATCATGAACATGGTGGGGCGCAGAACGGGTTCGATCATGATTAATGGCAATGAAACCCTGTACATGAAACCCCATCATATTCCACGCCTGGGTATCGGTTACTGCCCGGAAGAGCGCGGAATCTTTGCCAGCCTGGATGTGCATGAAAACCTCTTGTTACCGCCCACGGTGCGTTCGGATGGCATGTCGCTGGATGATATCTATGCCATGTTTCCCAATCTCTATGAGCGTCGGCGTAGCCCGGGTACGCGCCTTTCCGGCGGTGAGCAGCAAATGCTGGCCATGGCACGCATTCTTCGAACGGGAGCGCGTATTCTGCTGCTCGATGAAATTACCGAAGGCCTGGCGCCGGTGATTGTCCAGAAACTGGCAGAAGTGCTGACACAGTTAAAAGAGCGGGGCATGACAATCGTATTGGTTGAGCAGAACTTTCGTTTTGCCGCACCGCTGGCGGATCGCCACTTTGTGATGGATCACGGCCAGATTGTCGAGGAAATTTCAGCGGCCGATCTACCTTCGCGCCGGGAACATCTCAACAGCATGCTGGGGGTGTAAGTACACATAACATTACTCACGTAAGCCAACAGTACGTTCCAGACCTGAAAACAGCATAACTGTAAGTCGTAACACAACAACAAAGGCCTCAGGGCCAGGAGACGAGCATGACGTTCATGAAAAAAACGCTGACCGCCAGTATTACTCTTGCCGCAGCGACCAGCATGGCCATATCGACCGCCCAGGCTGACATCAGCGATGGCGAAGTGCGTATCGGGTATCTGGCCGATATGTCGGGTACCTATCGTGATCTGGCTGGCCCGGGTGGTGAGGCAGCCATGGAAATGGCGATCGAGGATTTCGGTGGCAGTGTTAACGGTGCACCAATTGAAATTCTAAGTGCCGATGATCGTAACAGCGCGGATGTAGGCGCCAACACGGTGCGCGAATGGATTGATCAGGACAACGTCGATATGGTGGGTGGCCTGGTGGCCTCGTCTGTGTCTATCGCTGTTACCAAGGTTGTTGAAGAAAATAACAAACTGGCCATTATTTCTGGATCAGCTGCATCGAGCATTACCAATGAGCACTGCACGCCCAATCACATTCACTATGTCTATGATACCTACCCACTCGCGAACGGCACCGCGAAAGCGGTGGTTGATCAGGGCGGCGATAGCTGGTTCATGCTGACCGCCGATTATGCCTTCGGCCATGCGCTGGAAGGCGACGTCACCGAGGTGGTTGAGGAGAGTGGTGGCGAAATTGTTGGCGGCGTCCGTCATCCGTTCCCGACCAGTGACTTTTCCTCCTATATTCTTCAGGCGCAAGGGTCTGGTGCCAAGATTGTTGGTCTGGCCAATGCCGGTGCCGATACGGTCAATGCCATTACCACTGCCAGCCAGTTTGGCCTGACCCAAAGCGGTCAACAGCTTGCCGGTCTGCTGATCTTCCTCAACGATGTTCATTCTCTCGGTTTGGAGTCCACCCAAAACCTGTTGCTGACGACTGGCTGGTACTGGGATATGGATGATGAAGCGCGTGCCTGGTCAGATCGCTATTTCGAAGAAGTGGGTGCCCGCCCAACCATGGTGCAGGCAGGGATCTACTCAAGCACCATGCATTATCTGAAGTCTGTTGAAGCGGCAGGGACTGACGACCCTGAGGTAGTGCGTGCCCAGATGGCGGCTGAGCCGATCAACGATTTCTTCGCCCGCAACGGTCAGATCCGTGAAGATGGCCGTATGGTGCACGACATGTATCTGGCTCAGGTGAAAACCCCTGAAGAGTCAACGGGTGAATGGGATCTTTATAATATCCTGAGCACCATCCCTGCCGACGAAGCTTACCGTCCTTTGTCCGAAAGCCAGTGCGATCTGGTACAGAACTGAGCCGCGTAACAGTTTATCAGGATAAGTGACTGAGGCGGCCGATAATCATCGGCCGCTTCGCGTGACGGCGAGGAGTATTTCACCATGACGATGATATTTGGCGTGCCCCTGGCGGTGTTTATGGGGCAGCTTACCCTGGGGTTGGTCAACGGCGCCTTTTATGCATTGCTGAGTCTTGGGTTAGCGGTTATTTTCGGCTTGCTGAAAATAATCAATTTTGCTCACGGCGCGCAATACATGCTGGGTGCATTTGCGGCGCTTCTGGGTTTTCGCTATCTGGGGATCAATTACTGGCTGGCACTGATTCTTGTTCCGCTGGTAGTGGGTGCCTTCGGAATGCTGCTGGAGCGGTATCTGCTGCGTAAAATCAGTCACCTGGATCATCTCTATGGCTTGCTGCTGACCTTTGGCCTGGCGCTGATTATTGAAGGAACCCTGGTCAATTTCTTCGGGGTTTCAGGCGCACGCTATGCCACACCGGAAGTGCTTCAGGGCGGTCTGGATCTGGGCTTCATGTTCCTGCCGACCTATCGTGCCTGGGTGCTCGTCGCGGCCTTGGCGATGTGCCTGTTTACCTGGTTCATGATTGAGCGTACCCGTTTGGGGGCCTATCTACGCGCCGGTACCGAGAATTCCCAGTTGATGCAGGCCTTTGGTGTCAACGTACCGCTTCTCATTACATTGACCTACGGTTTCGGTGTGGGGCTGGCAGCGTTTGCCGGCGTGTTGGCGGCACCGCTTTATCCCGTCTCGCCGACCATGGGTTCAAGCCTGTTGATTGTGGTATTTGCCGTGGTGGTTATCGGCGGTATGGGGTCGATTTTCGGCGCCATCATGACAGGCCTGGCGATGGGTGTTATCGAAGGTCTAACCAAGGTGTATTACCCGGAGGCCGCCAATACGGTGATTTTCCTGGTAATGATTCTAGTTCTGATGTTCCGCCCCGCGGGCCTGTTCGGTAAGGAGGCATAATCATGTCAGACGCTCAAACCCTCGCTAGACCCTCGGCAGTAATGGAACGTCAAAAGCGTGCCATCATGCGCCGCAACCTGTTTTACGTTGCGCTTGTTGTGGTGGGGTTAGTGGCTCCTTTTGTGGCCTATCCCGTTTTTCTGATGAAGGTGCTGTGCTTTGCCCTGTTTGCCTGTGCCTTTAACCTTTTGCTGGGTTATGCCGGGCTTTTATCGTTTGGTCATGCGGCTTTTCTGGCGACAGGTGGCTACATCACAGGCTATCTGTTGGCAAGCTACCCGGGCCTGACGCCGGAGATTGGCATTATGGCAGGCACGCTGGTGGCCACTGCTTTGGGTGCACTGTTTGGGATTCTGGCAATCCGCCGGCAGGGCATCTACTTTGCCATGGTCACTCTGGCGCTGGCTCAGCTGGTGTATTTCGTGTTCGTTCAGGCGCCTTTTACCGGTGGGGAAGACGGTCTGCATGGTGTGCCGCGCGGTGAACTGCTGGGCTTTATCAGCCTGAGCAACAACCTGGCCATGTACTACTTTGTCTTCGCGGTCTTCCTGTTCGGCTTTGCGTTGATCCAGCGCACGGTGCATTCTCCTTATGGACAAGTACTGAAAGCCATTCGTGAAAATGAACCGCGTGCCGTTTCTCTGGGCTACAACACGGATATGTACAAGCTGGTGGCGTTTGTGATTTCTGCGGCCCTGGCAGGGCTGGCGGGTTCCACCAAGACAGTGGTTTTCCAGCTGGCGTCATTGACAGATGCGCATTGGCATATGTCAGGCGAGGTGATCCTGATGACCCTGCTGGGTGGCGTAGGCACCCTCTTGGGGCCAATTATGGGCGCCGGTATCGTGGTCAGCCTGCAGCACGTCCTGTCGCAATCGCCGCTTGGCAATTGGGTAAGTGTCATTCTGGGGATTATCTTCGTGATCTGCGTATTGAGTTTCCGCAGTGGTATCGTGGGTGAAATTGCCCGCATGTATAACAAGAATTTCAAATAAACATTTCTTCTATCCAGCGTCAGTCAAAGGCGCCCCATGATTGTCTGTCCGATGGTTTGGCGCTTTAGGGCGCCTTTTTTGTGGCTGCTTTGCATGACCTCAACAGACTCTAGCCAAAAGTCGCATTAGGCAAGTCATTGCCTGCGGGGGTGTGAGATAGTAAGTTAACGTAAACGTCAATGAGCCAGCGGCGGCTGGTTTACCTGTTCAAGACTATCAATAACCATAACAGCAAGCTATCAGCCCCTGGCTGACCAAGTGGAGAACCTCATGAATTTTGAGCTCAACGAAGATCAGATAGCCTTCGCCGATATGGCGCGCAATTTCGCGCAAAACGAACTGGAACCCCATGCTGCCAAGTGGGATCAGGACGCTATTTTTCCTGTCGATGTGATCCGCAAGGCCGGCGAGCTGGGTTTCTGCTCACTCTATGCGCCAGAAAACGTCGGTGGTCTGGGGTTATCGCGGCTGGATGCCAGCATCATCTTTGAGCAGCTCTCCATGGGTTGCACGTCAACCACCGCGTATCTGACGATCCATAACATGGTGACCTGGATGCTGGCGGACTTCGGCAAGCCTGAAGTGGTAGAGCAATGGGGTGAGAAACTGGCAACCGGGGAGCTGCTGGGCTCCTACTGCCTGACCGAACCCAATGCGGGCTCTGATGCGGCCTCTTTGAAAACCACCGCCAAGCGTGATGGCGATGAGTTTGTCCTCAATGGCAGCAAGGTGTTCATCTCCGGCGCCGGTAGCACCGATTTTCTGGTGGTGATGGCGCGTACCGGCGGCGAGGGTCCCGGAGGTGTTTCCGCCTTTGCCGTGGATGCCAAGAGCGCCGGTATCAGCTACGGACGCAAGGAGGAAAAGATGGGCTGGAACAGCCAGCCCACCCGGATGGTCATCTTTGAAGATGTACGTGTACCAGAGAGCAATATGCTGGGTGACGAGGGTGATGGTTTCAAAATAGCCATGAAAGGGTTGGATGGCGGGCGGATCAACATTGCGACCTGTTCGATCGGTACGGCACAGCAGGCTATCAACAAGGCCAGGGAGCACATGCTTGAGCGTAAGCAATTTGGCAAGCATCTGGCGGATTTTCAGGCGCTGCAGTTCCGTATTGCGGATATGGTCACCGAGTTGGTGGCGGCGCGTCTGATGGTGCGCATGGCTGCTGCCAAGCTGGATGCCGGTACGCCGGACGCGGGGGTGTACTGTGCCATGGCTAAACGCTACGCCACGGACATTGGCTTCAATGTATGCGATGAAGCTCTACAGCTATACGGTGGCTATGGCTACATCAAGGAATACCCGATGGAGCGCTATGTGCGTGATACGCGGGTTCACCGCATACTGGAAGGCACCAATGAAATCATGCGGTTGATCATTTCCCGCCGTGTGTTGGCTGATAACGCCGCTGAACTATAGGCTGGTCAAGGTCAGTCAAACGGATAGACGAGCTAACAGGAGTGCCTATGAGCAGTGTGATTTTCAGAGAACACCCGACCCGGGATGGTCATATCGTTGCCGAGATATGCCTCAACGCAGAGCGCAGCCTGAACGCGCTGACCCTGGAAATGATTGAGGAAATCCTGCCGCAACTCAACGATTGGGAAAGCAATGAGCAGGTAGTCGCCATTCTGCTTGATAGCGCCGGCGAAAAGGCGTTCTGCGCGGGCGGCGATGTGGTCAATCTTTACAAGGCGATCATCGGTGATGGGGACCCGGCGTTTCCACAGCGATTTTTTGATCGGGAATATCGTCTGGATTATCGCCTGCATACCTACACCAAGCCCATTATCTGCTGGGGCAATGGTTTCGTCATGGGCGGGGGGATGGGGCTGTTAAGTGGCAGCAGTCACCGTATAGTTACCGAAACCTCGCGCCTGGCGATGCCAGAGGTCACCATTGGCCTCTACCCGGATGTGGGTGCCAGCTGGTTTCTTAATCGTCTCTCCAACGGCACCGGGCGTTTCCTGGCCATTACCGGTAGTCAGATCAATGCGCTTGATGCCCACCATCTGGGCCTGGCTGATCGGCTGATTGCCAGCGATAGACGCGACACTCTGGTCGAACAGTTAACCCAGGCGCAGTGGAGCAATGAAGACAGCATTGATGCCCAGGGCGTTGTGAATCGCGTTCTTCGACAGCTTGAGCGCGACTCCCAACCCGCGTTTGCCGAGCTGGACTCACCGGTATACAGGTTTGGTTCTCTGATTCGCAAGTTGATGGATCATGACACCATCGAGCAGGCAGTCGGCGCTATTCTGGCGGTTGAAAGCGACGATAAGTGGTTCCAGAAAGCTCAGAAAACGCTCGCGCATGGCAGTCCTGTTTCAGTCAAGCTGATTGATGAGCTGCTCAAACGCGCCAAGCATATGTCATTGGCGCAGGTCTTCCAGGCTGAGCTGGCGCTTTCAGTGCAGTGCTGTCGCCACCGCGAATTCCCGGAGGGTGTGCGGGCGTTACTGGTCGATAAGGATAACCAGCCACAGTGGACTTATCCGGATGTTACCTCAGTAGAAGACAGCTTTATTGACGGTTTGCTGACGCCACCCTGGACAGACAATCCTCTGGATGACCTGGGCTAGGACGTTTTTTTTGATCAACGAAACGCATACAAGGATAACAAGATGACGACAGTTGCTTTTATCGGTCTGGGTAATATGGGTGGGCCCATGGCGGCCAACCTGGCCAAGGCCGGTTTTGAGGTGCGTGCCTTTGACCTGTCTGATCGGGCACTGGATATAGCCAGTGAGCAGGGCTGCCATGTGGTTGACTCTGCCCTGGAAGCGGCCAGCGGTGCTGACGTGGTGATTTCGATGCTGCCTGCCGGCAAGCACGTTCGTGGGCTCTATGTCGATGGCGCAGCACCGCTATTTGATGGTATGGACAAAGGCGCATTGGCCATTGACTGTTCGACCATCGACGCGGATACCGCCCGTGAAGTGGCCGCGGCTGGCACTGAAAAAGGCGTCGGTTTTGTGGATGCACCGGTCTCCGGGGGCGTCGGCGGTGCCAAGGCCGGTACGCTGACCTTTATCGTCGGTGGCAGCGAGGCGCAGTTTGCCCAGGCCAAGCCAGTGCTTGAGGCCATGGGCAAGAATATCTTTCATGCCGGTGATCATGGCGCTGGGCAGGTGGCCAAGGTATGTAACAACATGCTGCTGTCAATTCTGATGGCAGGCACCTGTGAAGCGATCAATATGGGGGTCAAGAACGGTCTTGATCCAGCGGTATTGTCAGAAATCATGAAGCAGAGCTCCGGCGGAAACTGGGCGCTTAACGTCTATAACCCCTATCCGGGCGTGATGGAAAATGCGCCGGCCTCGAATGGCTATCAGGGCGGCTTTATGGTGGACCTGATGTTCAAGGACCTGGGGCTTGCCATGGATGTCAGCCAGCTCAGTGGCTCACCGGTACCCATGGGGTCTGCTGCGCGCTCTCTGTTTACCCTTCACCGCGCCAAGGGCAATGGCAGCAAGGATTTCTCCAGCCTGATGGAGTTCTACAAGGATGGTGACGCCTGAATGGCGAGAAGCGTAAAGTGCATCGCGGGGTGGCTTGGCGAAGCAAGCCACCCGTCTGGTTCATCATGCTTCCATCAAAAGACTCATTTATCCGGCTTTGCTGATTACAGACGGCGCTGGTGAATGGCACCTTCTTCGCTTGCCAGTTGGTCATCCAGCTGTTCGAGGTTTTTGCACGTCAATCCATGCTGCGCGGCACTTTGCATCAAAGGGCCAAGTATCGCTTTGCGCTCGGTGGGGCGCCCCGCCTCCAGATCCTGCAGCATGGAGGCTTTGTTGCCGGCGGTATTCTCCACCACCTGCCAGACCAGCGCCAGCCAGTTCGTTTCGCCCTGGCCGCCGCCTGGCGGCTGAATGCCTTCGGCCTGCATGATGGCCGCCACCTCTTTGATGACCGCATTGGCCTGGCCTTGATAGGATGCGTTGCGAAGCTCGCCGTTGCGTATGCCATGTAACGCCACCAGTGGGTTGATCGCCGCATTCACGGCCAGCTTCTGCCATAGGCGTTGGTGAATGTCGGCAACGGCAGTGGTTTCAAACCCTGCCTGGGTCAACTGTTGGGCCAGGAGTGTTGCCAGTACGCCGTGCCGGTTATTCAGGTCACCGATAAAGGTAGGGCCGCGCCCAGCGTGAACCACACCATCATCGCCGGTCAGGTAGGCACCCTGAGTAGTGGTCGCGCATAGCACTGGGCCTGCCCACGTTCGGGTAATCCGTGGCTGAGTCAGAAAACCGTTCTGCCACAGTACCAGCGGCGTGGTGGCAGGAAGGCGCTCGGCCAGGCTGGCCAGCGCTGCCTCTGCTGCCATCGCCTTGGTGGTAATATGCACAGCATCCGGCGCGACGGGCGCCTGTTCAGCCAGCTTTTCCACTGTGAGGATGTCAAGGCGTTGCACCTTTTGCTCGCCCTCTGGCGTGGTGAGTATCTGCTGTATGGGAAGGGGGCGGCGGCTTACAACGCAGAGATGGGCCAAAGGGGCCAAAGAATGCGCCAACAGGCGGCCAATGGCCCCGGGGCCGAGTATCCAGTGGGATGTGATCATGGATTCAACTTTGTCCTTGACCACGGTTCAACAGCAAGACGCTGGCATTCAGCGTTAAGGCAAGCAGTACCCAAAGCCAATAGGGCACCATGAGCGAGGCAGCCAGTACACTGACATTGGCAAACAGCACAATGGCCAGCGTCAGCAACCCCAGAAGCAGTGCGATATCCACCAGCGCGGCCGCTATCTGCTTGCGTCCAAAGAATAACCACGACCAGGCAGCATTGGTGATCAGCTGAAAACCATACACGGCCAGGCTTGCCGTGCGGAACGGGGAGTCTTCGGCCATATAGATACGCCACGCCGCAATAGCCATCAGTAAATAAAGTATTCCCCAGGCAATCGGGAAAACGATATCAGGGGGTGTCCAGCCAGGTTTTTGCAGTTGGCGGTACCACTCATCCGGGCGAAAGCGTGCGCCCGTCGAAGCTGTCGCAGCCACCAGCAGTAGAGACACTAATAGAGCCAATAGCGAATAAAGCATAACTCACCTGATGTTAAATCATGATAATCAATAGATTAACAGCCTATCCATGCGCAGGTATAGCCAGGCATTATGTGAACGACGGCAGGGATAGAATGCGTCCTGACGGTCTACATCTGATATTCTAGGGTCTGTTGAGTCAAAAGCAGCGGCCTGATCCTGGGTTGTCCATGGTTAAATCAATAAGCGTCAAGGTGTCACAGAGAGCAGTGAATGATTAATACCAAAGTCTACAAGGCGGTGTATGAGCTGGCTGAAAAGCTGATGAAAGCCGCTGCCAAGGATGATCGAGCGTCCTTTGATGCGCTTTATGCAGAGCTTAAAGCGCTTTGCGTTGCCAACGAAGATAGCGAGAAAGATCACCCGGAACAGTGGGAAACTCTGGCTGACTTTACCGAAGCGTTGGATGAGGCGCTGGTGATCTATCAGAAAGCGCTGGATAAAGCCGTTGAAAAGGCATCGAAAGACCATATCGCTTCAATCGGTTTCTCCATGGCCACCTTGCAGGTAGAAACAGGTCAACCAGCAGCTGCCATTCAAAGCCTCCAGCAGGCCAAAGCCAGTGCGCAAAAGATCGAAGATAATGACCTGAAAGCAGAAATAGATGACTTACTTAATCAGTTAACCCAAGGCCAGGAACCGCATTTTGACCAATAACGACATTCTCCGCCGTATCCGCTATGCCTTTGATATCAAGGATAACACCATGGTGGATATCTTCGCGCTTGCCGACTACCAGGTAACGGCAGCACAGGTGGCTGCCTGGTTGAAAAAAGAAGAGGATGATGACTTCATTACCATGAAAGACAGAGAGCTGGCCGCGTTTCTTAACGGCTTTATCAGTTTCAGACGCGGCAAACGGGAAGGCGCTGCCCCCAAGCCGGAAACACATTTAACTAACAATATGGTGTTTCAGAAGCTGCGCATTGCGCTGAACCTTAAAGCTGACGATATTCTGGCTGTGTTTGAGCAGGTGGACTTGCCTTTGAGCCACCATGAACTCAGTGCCTTTTTCCGGAAACCCAGCCATAAGAACTACCGGGAGTGCAAAGACCAGATCCTGCGGAACTTTTTGTTGGGCATTCAGCGTCAGATGCGCCCGGAGAGTTCTGGCCACTAACGGTCGCTGCTTTACTGTACCCAGGCGACTGTCAGCCCGGCAGCCAGGGACATCAGCATGGGGCCGGCCACCTTGATACCCAGCGCTTTCTGGCCGACCGCCCAGGCAATGCCGGATTTGACCAGATTATTGGTGGCTGCAGCGATCACTATACCCACCACCGCTGTCTGCTGGGCCAGGGAATCCTGTGACATTCGGGTCAGTGAAAGGGTGATGGCATCGACGTCGGCGATACCCGATGTCGTCGCCAGCATATAAATGCCCAACTCGCCGAGCCAGGTCTGCAAAAACTCACCCAGCAGCAGGATTCCCACCAGAAGCAGCCCGAACAACAGGGCTGTTTTCAGATCCAGCGGGTTCTGGGTCAGCTCTGGTCGGCTGACGTTGAGACGCCCGGCGTAGCGCCGCCAGATGATGAAGGCAGGCACATAGAGCAGCAGGGTCATCACCAGCACTGGCCAGACAAGCCGTGGCAATAGCGCCGGGCTGATTAACGCACAATAGATCAGGATGCGCGGGAACATGGTGCCGCAGGCGATCAGGATACCGCAGGCAAACTGTGGATTGATATCCGGTGACTGCCTGGATTGTCTGGCATAGTGAAGCGTCAAGGCAGTCGAGGAACTCAAGCCAGCAAACAGGCTGGTAAACAGAATTCCCTTGCGGGTACCTGCCAGGCGGATCGCAAAATAGCCAACGAAAGACACCGAGGCGATCAGCACCACCATCCACCAGATTTCACGCGGGTTGAGCACGCCTCCCGGGCCCAGGTCCTGACTGGGTAGCAAAGGCAGCATGACCACCGAGATGGCCAGTAGCTTCAGCGCTGCATCCAACTCGTGTTCCTGTAACTTGTCGACTAAGCCATGAATTTCCTGCTTGTTGTCCAGAATCAGTGCCGTCACAACGGCAGCGGCGGTTGCAATTGCCGGATCAATGGCCACCGCAATGGCGCCATAACAGAAAGTGAGCACCATACTGATCGCACCAGTGATGCTGAAATTGCGGATATGTGCCAGCCGTTCGTGGAAGGCGACAAGCGCAAAGGCAACGACGCTGACCAGCAATACCGGAAAGGCCCACTCGGTGACGTCCATGGCCAATAGCGCCGCAACACCCCCCAATAAACCAATCAGGGCGAAGGTTCTAATGCCGGCTATACGCTCGCCTGAGGCCTGCTCCTTGGCGCCCCAGCCACGCTCCAGGCCAATAATGGCGCCGAGCAGCAGGGCAATGGCCAGGTTGATCGTGGCCTGATTGTTGGCCAAAAACTGATTGGTGACTTCGTCCATCATGGAACCCCTTGGAACAGATTCATACCAATGACCCCTGCTGATTACGATGCTACGCTGAAAGACAGGTATTAAAAGTCAACTTTCAAAACGCCGTGTTCCGATACTGATGTTCAAAGGCCGATTTTTAAATGCCGACTTTCAAATACTAGGGAGTTAACAGGATGAGCGCGACTGTCGAAACCAATGTTCGCCCGGATTATGATGACGAACTACAAAAAATCGCCGATTACGTGCTTGGCTATCGCATTAACAGTAGTGAAGCCTGGGACACTGCCCGCAACTGTTTGATGGACACCCTGGGCTGTGGACTGCTGGCGTTACGTTTTCCGGAATGCACCAAGCATCTCGGGCCGCTGGTCGAAGGAACGCGGGTACCCAATGGTGCTCGGGTTCCCGGTACCTCTTTCAGGCTCGACCCGGTAAAAGCCGCCTGGGATATTGGCGCCATTATCCGCTGGCTGGATTATAACGATACCTGGCTGGCGGCGGAGTGGGGGCATCCTTCCGATAATCTGGGCGGTATCCTGGCGGTGGCGGATCACCTTTCCCAGAAGAAGCTGACAGAAGGCGGCCAGCCGCTGAGCATGCGCGATGTGCTGGAAGCCATGATCATGGCCCATGAAATCCAGGGGGTCCTGGCGCTGGACAATTCTTTTAACCGCGTAGGTCTCGATCATGTGGTGCTGGTAAAAGTGGCGACCACGGCGGTGACGGCCAAAATGATGGGAGCCAACCGTGAGCAGTTACTCTCGGCCCTTTCACACGCCTGGGTAGATGGCCAGAGTTTGCGCACTTACCGTCATGCCCCCAACGCGGGGTCGCGCAAGAGCTGGGCGGCGGGTGATGCAACGTCGCGTGGCGTGCGTCTTGCCGATATTGCCATGCGCGGCGAAATGGGCATTCCTGGCGCGCTGACGGCGCCCCAGTGGGGCTTCTACGATGTGTTGTTCAGTCAGACCAATAAAGATCTGGCACTGAAACCTGAATCGGCACGCCGGTTCAGCTTCCAGCGCGATTTTGGCAGCTACGTGATGGAGCACATACTTTTCAAGATCTCTTTTCCGGCCGAGTTTCACGCCCAGACGGCCTGTGAGGCAGCGGTTATCTTGCACCCTCAGGTCAACGACCGCCTGGGTGATATCAGCCGGATTGTGCTGACGACCCATGACTCTGCCATTCGTATCATTTCCAAGTCGGGGGCCTTGGCCAATCCTGCTGATCGGGATCACTGTCTGCAGTATATGACCGCCGTGCCGTTAGCCTTTGGCGATCTGGTGGCTGAACATTACGAAGATGATTTCCATGCCAGCCACCCCATCATTGATCAGTTGCGTGACAGGATGGAGGTGGTTGAGGACGAGAACTACTCCAGGGATTATCACGACCCGGAAAAACGCTCGATTGCCAATGCCATTCAGGTGTTTTTCAACGATGGTAGTGCCACAGACAAGGTCGCGGTTGAATATCCCATCGGTCATCGGCGGCGGCGTGAAGAAGGCATCAGGGAGCTGGAGAAAAAGTTCAGGCGTAATCTGGCCACGCGGTTTCCCCATGGGCGCTCGGACGAGATTTTTGAACTGTGCAAGGCGCCTGCCCGTCTTGAGGCCTATCCGGTCAATAAGTTTATGGATCTTTTGATGATCTGAACGGCCCAGCGGTCTGAATCGTAAGGGGGCCGTATCAACAGAGATGACACGGCCCATGATCAGACGGGTTAGCGACGCGTGCGGCGGCGCTCGCCGCCAGGTTTTGCGCCCTGGCCGTCGGTTTTCCGCTTGGCGCGAGGTTGCTGCTGGCCACGGCGGCCATTCTCGATGGGCTCGGGTTTTATGGTTGGGTCAGGTTCAAAGCCGGGTTCAATGCGTTTGGGCAGGTTCTGCTTGATCAGGCGTTCGATACCGCTCAACAAACCGTGTTCATCAACACAGACCAGGGATACCGCTTCGCCGTTGCTGCCGGCACGGCCTGTCCGGCCAATGCGGTGCACATAGTCTTCGGCGACATTGGGTAAGTCAAAATTGACCACATGGGGCAGTTCGTTAATATCCAGCCCGCGAGCCGCAATATCTGTGGCGACCAATACCTGGAGGTCACCGCTTTTGAACGCACCCAAGGCCCGGGTTCTGGCGCCCTGGCTTTTATTGCCGTGAATCGCCATGGCCGGGATATCCTGCTTGGAAAGCTGTTCGGCAAGGCGGTTGGCGCCATGCTTGGTGCGGGTAAACACCAGCACCTGGAACCAGCCGTGTTGCTGAATCAGATGCGCCAACAGGTGGCGTTTCTGGTCGCGATCGACCCGGTAAACCGTCTGCAGGATTTTTTCAGCGGTGGTATTACGCGGGGCCACTTCGATCAACGCCGGGTTGTCCAGCAACTGCTGGGCCAACGCCTGAATCTCATTGGAGAAGGTCGCCGAGAACAGCAGGTTCTGGCGCTTTTTGGGCACCAAACGTAACAGCCGCTTGATATCGTGGATAAAGCCCATGTCGAGCATACGATCGGCTTCATCCAGCACCAGGATCTCGACGCTGGAAAGATCCACATGGCCCTGCTGGTGCAGGTCAAGCAGCCGGCCCGGGGTGGCCACCAGCACATCAAGCCCGGCTTTGAGTGCATCCACCTGAGGCTGTTGGCCCACGCCGCCAAAGATAATGTGCGAGCGCAGCGATAAATGCTGGCCATACACGCTGACGCTTTCGCCGACCTGAGCGGCAAGCTCGCGGGTCGGGGTCAGTACCAAGGCTCTTACCTGGCGCTTGCCGGGCTTTTTACCACCGGCCAGGCGCTGCAGCATCGGCAGCGTGAAGCCAGCGGTCTTGCCGGTGCCCGTCTGGGCGCTGGCCAGCATGTCACGGCCTTCCAGGACAACCGGAATGGCCTTTTGCTGAATCGGGGTGGGGCGGGTATAGCCTTGCGCGGTCACCGCGCGGAGTAAATCGTCGTGCAGACCAAGTTCAGAAAAGCTCATGCGTTCTCCGCAAGCGCTCAACAAGCAAGGCACGCAGTGGCGCTGTCGCTGAGCATAAGGTTCAAAGGCGAGGAAGGATCCTCCTCGCGGCAGCGAAGTTTGCCAGATAAAGCGCGCTGTCGCGATGATCATTTTTACAATTTGGTACTTGCAGTGCGAAATTCGTCAGGCTGAAAGCCTGGGAAAGGGTGTTTTCTGGCAATTCAGTCGCTGGAATGATCCCGACCTGGCTGCAGCTGGTTGCCTTCCTGGAGGCGTTCGATAGCGGCCTCGCCCTGCCGGGAGAGAGCCGCCAGGCGGTCGATCTGCTCATCAAGCTGGGGCAGAGCCTGCTGACGGTAGCGGGACAGGTCATCAATGGCCCCCATGACGTCACCAAAGGCTTCCTCCAGCACCTGCATGTCCAGCATGGCCGATGACGCGCGCTGCTGGATATCCACGCCCTGCTGGCGCAGAGCCTTGGCCGTGCCGCCTATCATCTGCGAGGTAGTGGTGTTCAGCGCTTCAATACGGTCCAGTACCAGGCGCTGGTTGGCCATGCCCATGGCCACGGTGACGGCCACGGTCAGCGCCGAGACGGTCACATTAATGGCTCTGTCCACGCCGCGTATCAGTTCGCGGTTATTACGGATGATCACTTCCAGCGCCAACACCCCCTGCTGGCTGACGGCCTGCTGTTGCTGAAGATCCACAACGCGTTGACGGAGGGGGAAGAGCAGTTCCTCTTCGATAAACTGACGCTGGGAAGGCGCGTCGTCAAGGGAGCGTATTTCCTCCTGCAGGCGTTGGTCGATCAGGCGGCCAAGCGCCACCTGACGATTCAGTTCAGACAGTATCTTGTTCAAGGCCTGCTGATCATCGCTCAGGGTAAGGTTATCGCGATACAGGATGTCACGGCCGCTTTCCAGTTCCTCGATGATGGCATCGAGCGCCTGCTGGGCGTTCTCGAACTTGCGGAAGTAGCGCTGCAGCCGGCTATCAAGGCCGGGAATCATGGCCACCAGCCGATCAAAGGCGCTTGGCGTCAGACGATGGCGGGAAGGGTCCAACCCTTCCATGCGTCTGCGCAGGTCGTTCAGCGCCTTGGCTACCGGGCCGCCTTCATCGCCCTGATGCGCCAGCTGGCGCAGCGGCGTTTGCAGCATGGCGCTGCGGTGGGCTGCCTGCTGCTGTAACTCCAGCCCCATCTCGTCCACGGCCTGACGCTGACGAGCCAGTGCCTCCTGGTCGCCTGCCGCGAGAATATCCGTGACGAAGCGGTTTGCCATCGCCTCAAGCTCGGGGTCACTGTCGGCAGATTCAGAGGTCACAGAGGCGGCAATGTCTTCAACCGGCGGCAGCGAAAGGCGGCGGTTGTCATCGGCTGACGAGTTCATGGCATCTCCTTGAGTTACTCTCTGCGGGCATAGCGGTCTGCACCTTCAACAAAAAGGCGCAGATCTTCCAGTGCCTGTTCAGTGGTCACTGAGGCCTGCGGGCGGGCTGTTTCAATCTGCGCCATGGAAACGGCGGTATCGTCTAGCACGGTCAGCGCCGATTCAATCTGCGCGGTAAGCCCCTTCAGGCGTTGCTCGGTTTCGTTGAGCAGATCCAGGCGCCGCTGCAGAGCAGTGCGTTCTTCATGGCTCAGGCGTTGGCCCTCCCGGGAGAGGCGTTCGCGTACATAGTGGCCATCTACGCTGACCACGCCGCGCGCCTGGGATGCCATGGTAGTCAAGGTATCAATGGCGCCATAACACACCTGGCTAACCAGCCCGCGGGAACGCTCAAACGCCAGTTCACCGCTATGAAAACGCTCCCCGAGCACCTCCATGACATGCCGGTAGCGGCTGTACAGGCGGTCAGGCAGAACCGCCAGGTCAGGCCGCTGAACGTCAAGCAGGCGCTGCTTGGCCTGACACATGGCCAACACCAGCTCGTCGGCGTTTTCAGGCGGGTGGTCCGGGTCAAGTACTCTGACGCCAGCTTCAGATGCCGTGCGTTCCTGCCGAGCACGCTGCTTGCGTGCCTCTGAGTCCATCTGTTGCCGGTGGCGCCGTTCACGGCGCTGTGCCAGCCAACCCCGCAGTGTGCGTTCAACAGGCAGCGCAACAGGAATGGCCACAATGCCCGCCAGCCACCCCATCAGGCTAGGGCTGAAGCCACCCCACAAGGAGGTCAGCCATAGCAGGATGCTTACGAAGGGAATGCCCAGGCAGTAGCGCAGGATGACCTGTAACCGGTTGGGAGTCTTAACGGCAAGCGCCAGCCCGGGATTATAAAGCCCTATCAGCAACCAGGGCAGACAGGTCATGAACAGACCATAGGAAAACCCCTGCAGGAATCCCAACATGAACACGCATCCTTGGTTGTTGAAGTAATGGCAAACAGGTTAACCGAGATCAGGTGTCCAGCACCAGATATGCAGGGGCTAACCCTTTGCTGGCTGCATGTGCTGGCGTGGCGCTGCTTGCAGGGCACCAATATCGGCTGCCTGAAGGTAAGGTAGCCGATGGCGGCCCCAGCGGAAAACGCCGCGCAAAAGGGTGTCATTGCTGACAGCAAGGTTGGAGGCGGCAATGATCAGGCGCATACGCCTTCGTGATATCTTGACCTCCTGGCCGCTGGAATACCCCGGTGTTGCCGCAATGTTACGTAGCGTTGATAGTGCCATGCCGATTGACCAACTGCAGAACCGCCGCATGCCGACTTCTGACGCCGGTATGCGCAGCGTATAGTCCTGTGCCAGCTGGAGATGGTGGTGGGCAACGCCGACCAGATAACGAATACCGTCGCGATAGCCGGGGTGGTTCTGCCAGTTCTCTGCCTGTGTCAGGTCGACACCTCGTGCGGCAAACACATCGCGCGGCAGCCAGCAGATGCCGCGTTGCTGGTCATCCCAGACGTCTTTCAGAATGTTGGTCATCTGCAGGCCCTGGCCGAAGGCAACGGACAGGCGCAGCATCTCTTCCTGCCGGGCATGAATCAGAGGGTGAGTGTCAGCGAACAGGCGGGTAAGCATCTCACCGACGCAGCCTGCCACGATATAACAGTAGTCTCGCATGCAGCTGCTGCTCTCCAGCCCATAAGGGGATTTCAGGTATTCAAACTCGGCCATGCCCTGGCACATGGTGTGCAGGCAGTCCCTGAGCGCTGCTCGTTGCTCCTGTGGCAGCTCACCAAAGGCGCGCAATACGCTAGGTGTCTCTGCCACAAGCTCTCGTTCCAGGGGGTCAATGATCAGGCCGGACGCCAGCAAACGAGTGGCGAACGCTTGTGCAGTTTCCGCGTTATCCAGCCCCGCGAGCAGGCGCTGATAATGAATATCCTTGTCCTGTGGCGCCATCTCGGTGCTGTCTTCAACGGTGTCAGCAATCCGGCACAGCAGGTAGGCGTTGGTGATAGCCGGGCGCAGGGATTCAGGCAGCTGGGGAATGGTCAGGGCGAACGTGCGCGAAACACCCGGCAATAACCGGTTCTGTAAAGCAATGGACTCAGGTTTCATGACAGTATCATCGTCTCTTGTAAAGGCATGGACGTATCCCGTTCAAACCTGATCCAAAAAGAAGATAGCGCTCTCGCGGGGCGGGTGGGTAAGCACTGGTGAGCAATGAACAAGGTGAATTCCCGTGGTCTGGCCGTGACTATAGAGGTTGGCATAGACAATGACATCCTGATGATCGAGAGGCAAGGCGCTTGATACTGTGTGGCGTTGTGACATCGTATAAGGTATGTGGCAGAGAGCCACACAC
Source organism: Halomonas sp. BLK-85 (assembly GCF_044792155.1). Lineage (NCBI taxonomy): Bacteria > Pseudomonadati > Pseudomonadota > Gammaproteobacteria > Oceanospirillales > Halomonadaceae > Halomonas > Halomonas sp. BLK-85. The sequence goes on along the minus strand of NZ_CP087731.1, from coordinate 1,770,647 downwards.
AACCGGGAGATGCTCGATGCTGGATTCGCTTGACGCATTGCTTGAAACGGCAGGACTGACCGGACGAGGCTCACTTCTACCACTCAGCGGTGGCGATATCGCAGCGGTTTACCGCCTGACAACCGACCAGGGCGATGTCGTGGTCAAATCCGATGTTCCAGCGCGTCTGGCGGGCGAGGCTGAAGGTTTGCAGGCGCTGGCCAGGGCCAATAGTGGCCTGATTGTACCTGAAGTGCTGGGCCAGCAGGGTGCTTGGTTGGTGATGGAAGCGCTGGAAGCGGCGCCAGCCCATCAACGCCGTGCGGCCGCATTGGGGGAAGGGCTACGCAAGCTGCATGGCAATACCGGTGAGGCGCACGGTTGGCCCCGGGATAACGCCTGTGGCAGCACGCCTCAGCCCAACAAGCCACTGCCTGATGGGCGTGTCTTTCAGCGCGAGCGGCGACTGTTGCCGCTTGCTCGGGCCTGTTACGAACGAGGCCTGTTGGACAAGCGTCTGAAAGTGGCTGTTGAAGCCATTGCAGAAAGCCTTGAAACCTGGTTGGAGGATGTACCCGCAAGCCTTGTTCACGGTGACCTCTGGTCAGGTAACGTACTATATACGCCGCGCGGGCCCGCCATTATCGATCCAGCCGTCTACCGGCATTACCCGGAGGTGGATATTGCCATGCTGACGCTGTTTGGTTCACCGGGAGATGCCTTTTTCGACGCTTACTGGAATGGCAGCCCTCCCGCTGGGTGGGGGCCGCGTGAAGCGCTTTTTCAGCTTTATCCGCTCCTTAACCATTTACTGCTGTTCGGCGGCGGGTATCGTCAGGCAGTGGTGGGCGCGATCGAAAAACTGCAAGCAGGGCCCTAGGGCCTGTTGATGCGTGCAAGATGTTCAGCGCACAGGAATGTCTGGTAAGTGCTATGAATTATCTGAGGTTTTGCGGATAAATGCCTGCATGACGTCAAGGGTTTCATCGCTGACGTGATGTTCCATTCCTTCGGCATCAATACGGGCGGTGGTATCGTCAACCCCCAGTGCGCGCAGGAAGTTCAGTACAATATCGTGGCGTGCCCGGGAAATCCGGGCCATATCCTTGCCAGCCGTTGTCAGGAATAACGAGCGATAGGGCTGACTGGTGACCAGGCCCAGTTCGTTAAGGCGGCGGATCATCTTGGAAACCGTGGCCTGGCTGACCCCCATTCGGCTGGCAATGTCTGCCGCGCGAGCCTCACCGCGATGGGCAATAAGGTCGCCGATCAATTCCACATAGTCTTCAATCAGCTCGGTTTCGTGAGCAACGCGTACCGTTTCATACTGTCGCGCATGTTGCTTGACGGGCGGCAAGGCATCGCCGCTGTCCAATGATATAGGCGTTTCGGTGGGCTGCGTGTGCTGGTTCATGACTCATCTGCTTGTAAAAAAATGCCGATGGCAGGGGATAATAACCACAATGATAACCTAGCACGGAGTAAAATTGTTAGTCTAGGCTAAACTATTTGCCTAAGGCTTTATCATTGCGCTAAAGTTGTCATCGATCGCCTCAACTGAATGGTATAAGGAAAGTTGTCATGACCAAACACTACCAATACTGGCTGGGTGGGCTTTTATTATCGGTCACGTCGTTTGCTCAGGCGGCCTCTGATGCGTCGTCGCCACTGCGCGTCGCGGTAACGTTTACGGTGCTGGGCGACCTTGTGGAGCAGGTGGCAGGTGATGATGCTGAGGTTTCTCAGCTGACACCCATTAATGCGGAAGTCCATGACTGGGAGCTGACGCCCGGTAATTTTTCCGATATCGAAGAAGCCGATGTTATCTTCTATAACGGATACCAACTGGAACAATGGATGGGTCAGGTAGAATCCGCCGCCCGTGACGATGTGCCCTTGGTGGGCGTTGCAGAAGCTTCCGGCTATCCGACCCGTGGCATCGTAACCGGTGAGCTGAGCGGCGATATCGACCCGCACCTGTGGATGGATCCGCGCGCGGCCTCCGCTTACGTTGAGGTGATTGCGGATGCCCTGATAGAGGCCCGGCCCTCCAGTGCAGAAGGCTTCAATCGCCGCGCTGAGGCGCTGCAGGATACGCTTGAGACGCTGCATGCTGACATCACAGAGACATTATCTTCGATTCCCGATGAGCAGCGCTTTCTGTTAACCAGCGAAGCGGCGTTTATCTATTTTGCCGAGGCCTATGATTTCGAACATAGCGGTATCTGGGGCAATAATGCTGAATCTGCCGGTGCGCCGCGTCAACTGATGGAAGTCATTGATCTGGTGATGGAACGTCAGCCCGGGGCCATTTTCTGGGAAAGCACCATCTCTGACCGTCACGTCAGCAGTATCGCCCGCGATACCGGTGTTCCGGCGGCAGGACCACTGTATGTGGATTCACTCGGCGAGACTGATGGGCCGGCGAGCAGCTATATTGATATGATGCGCCACAACGCCCAGTTGTTAAGCAAGCATCTGACGGCGGACAGCGATACATGAGCAGCGATATGGCCAATCATTCGGCGATCAGGGTAGAGGGCGTCTATGCCGCCTACCAGCGTCAGCCAGTGCTCAGTGATATCAACCTGGATTTCCCGAGTGGCCGCTGGACAGCCATCGTAGGGCCAAACGGTGCGGGGAAGTCCACCCTGTTTCGTGTATTGACCGGTAGCATGTCACCGCTGAAGGGCCGCGTCAGCGCCTTCGGTGCGGATATTTTTCAAGCACGTCGCGCCGGACGGATTGCCTATATGGCCCAGCGTGAAGCCATTGAGTGGGATTTTCCGATTTCCGTGTGGGATACCGTGATGACCGGCCGTTTTGGCCACATGCGTGTAGATCCCTTGTGGCGGCGACTGACACCTGGCCGCTTTGTGCATTCACGTCATACTGACGCCGTGCGTTCCGCGTTGGCGGATGTCGATATGCTGGGCTTTGCAGATCGGCATATCAGTGCGCTTTCTGGCGGGCAGAAAAAACGCGTCCTGCTTGCCCGCTGCCTGGCCCAGTCGGCAGATATCCTGCTGTTGGATGAACCTCTTGCAGGCGTGGACCCACCCAGTGAAGCACTGATTCTGGAGGTGCTGGCTGGCCAACGTAAAGCAGGTCGTACCGTTATCATGGTCACCCATGATATGCCCGGAGCGCGGCGCTATGTGGATCATGTGGTGCTCATAAACCGCACCGTGCGCGGAGTCGGTGCGCCTGAAGACATGCTCAGCGATGCGCGCCTGGCCACGCTGGCTGTCGGGCCGTCGGAAGATGACCTGCAGGACTGAACCTGCCCAATCAACGAGGAGACATAATCAGTGCAGGCAATTGCCGATCAAGTCACTGCGCCGCTGATAAGCGCCCTTATGGTGCTGGTCAATCTGCTGCCTGCTGGCGTAGCAGATGCTTTTCAGTACGCGTTCATGCAGCGGGCACTGCTCACATCGGTGCTGGTAGGCGCCATCTGTGGCCTGCTGTCCTGTTACGTGGTGCTCAAACGCTGGTCGCTGCTGGGCGATGCCATTTCCCACGCGGTATTGCCCGGTGTGGCCATTGCTTACCTGCTGGGCTGGCCATTTTTCATCGGCGCCTTTATCACCGGTGCCTTGACCTCACTGGGTATCGGTGCCATCGAGCGGCACACGCGGATCAAGTCGGATGCCGCCATGGGCCTGATGTTTACCGGTGCCTTTGCGCTGGGGATAGTGATTATCAGCAAGATTGCGACTAGTACTCACCTGATGCATATCCTGTTTGGCAATGTGTTGGGCGTGCAGCCCACCAATATGCTGCTGACGCTGGCGGCCAGTGTTATCACCCTGTTAGTCATCTGGCTGGCCTATCGTCCCCTGATGCTTTACACCTTCGACCCGCAACAGGCTCAGGCGTTGGGGTTCAACACCAGTATTGTCCATTACGGGCTGATACTGCTGTTGACCCTGACCATAGTGGCAAGCCTGGAGACGGTGGGGATCATCCTGGTAGTGGCCATGCTGATCACGCCGGGGGCAACGGCGCATATGCTGACTGACCGTTTTGCCACCATGCTGTGGCTTTCAGTAGCAGTCGGGGTGAGCTCTGCCGTACTGGGTCTCTGGCTTTCGGTGGTGCTGGACGTGGCCTCAGGGGGCAGTATCGTGATGGTCGCTACCGGTATGTTTTTCATGGCCCTGCTGTTTTCACCCAGGCATGGCGTTATCATGCGCCAGTGGCGACGCTGGCGCATGATGGCGTAGACCATTTGTAACGGGCCGTTGGCCAAAGCAGAAAGTTAGCGTGACATGCATTCCCAGGTTTTCTCGGCAATACCAATTCCCGCGCCGGACTTGACCATATAGGTCTGATCCACGCCTGCCTGTTTGAGCGGTGCCTCTTCATCAGTAAAGTCGATGCCGGCAATAATCTTGCCGGCAAAGCCCGCTTTTCGTATCTGCGTGGCTGCCAGCAATCGGCTCTCCATGTTGGGAGTGGTGAGGGCAATCGCCTTGAGGTTGTCAATATTGAGTTTATCCCAGAAGCCGCTGTCTTCTACGTCAGCGTAGACGACGTGACGCTGGGCGTGACCGACCTTGTTGGGATCGGAGTCAATCCCGACAATCGGTAGCTGGCGCTCAGCAAAGAAGTCATAGGCGGCACTGCCGGTGCGACCCATGCCCAGCACCAGTACCTGGGCATTGCCCAGATCAATGGGCTGCTCGTCCGGATGCTGGGTATCGATTTCAAAGCGACTGAGCCGGTTTTCCCAACGATCAAAGAGTGGGTGTGCTACCCGGTTCAGCGGAGCAGCAATTACAAACGAAAGTGCCACCGTAATGGCCAAAGGCACCAACCATTCAGTCAATACAACCGCAGACACAATCAGGCCGAATTCGCTGTAGGCCGTCAGGCTGAGGCCACCCAGAAAGGCGTTGCGGGCGCGAACCCTGAAAGCAATCAGCAAGGCGAAAAAAAGTATCCCTTTCAGAGGCAGAATAAAGGCCATGACCACGGCGAAAATCAGCGCTTCCCCGCTTGGCAGGCCCGACATGCCAATCTGCAGGAAGAAGCTGATCAGCAGCATCTCCTTCAACCCCCATAAGGCATTGGAAAGTTCCTGGGCGCGTGGATGTTTGGCCAGCATCAAGCCCATTACCAGGGCGCCGACTTCAGAACTTAACCCAACACTTTCAAACCCCTTTCCGCCGACGGCGATCGCCAGGACCACACCCATCAACACCAAGAGTTCGTCATGTTGGGCAACGTCCATCAGCCAATAAAAAACTGGCCGTAACAGGGGCAGGGCAAACACCCAGAGTGCCCAAATCGAGGGGGACTGGCCGCTGGCAATACTCAGCACTGCCAAGGCAACCAGGTCCTGAATGATAAGAATGCCTATCGCGATGCGGCCATGAAAGGCACGCAATTCGCGCTTGCTTTCGAGTACCTTGGCCGCCAATACGGTGCTGGAAAAAGACAGTGCAATGGCCAGTAGCAGGGCTTTTTCAAGGGGCAGTTCCAGAAAAAACACAAAACCTGCGGTAAATACCCCACTGGTTATTGCCAGATGGATAAAGGCACCCCCCAGCACGGCGGGTTGTACCAGGCTCCTGATATTAAGTTTCAGGCCGATGGTAAACAGCAGCAGTAACACCCCAAGGTGAGCGATATGTTCAAGAACCGGGCTTGCATCGCTGGGTAAGCCAATGCTGGGGCCTACGGCGTTGAGTGCAAAGCCGGCCACCAGAAAGCCAACCAGGGGCGGCAGGTTAAACTGCCGGGCCAGTATGCCGGCTATAAAGGCAATGGAAAGGGCAATAACTTCCAGCATGAGGAATCCTTTGTAATGTATCGGGCGGCCAGGGTTACCTGCCTTTCATCCAGTGCTTTTGCATCTCAAGAAACGTGAACGAGGCTGACCAGGTAATCAGTACAAAACCAGTAAGTGCCAGGGTGCCATATAAAAATCTCACGGCGCCCAGAGCGTAGATATCACCGTAACCCACAGTGGTGTAGGTAACCGCTGAAAAAAATACGTAATCCAGAAAGTTAAAGCTTGTGTAGCCCTCCAGCGAGCCAATGCCGGCATATTCAGTCAGTAGCCAGCCGATACCGGCAAATACCCAGATTTCAATGGTATGGACGGTCAGCAAGCCAAAAGCCATGCCCAGAATCCGTTGACGGTGTGGGCGAAAGGAACGGTCAATGAGTTTTGAGATGATCATCAGGAATTCATAGTGAATCAGCACAGCGATGACGACGGCCAGTGTGGTCGCTAACACAACGGTAACGTGTTCTGAATAAGGTATGGGAAACGTCAACATTATCAATCGCTGTTCAGCCGGGAATTAAGCATGCAAGAAACGTAAAAAACTGCTAATTTTGTTGCAGTGCAATATAACTTGATTCTGCTCACGGAGTATTGATTTTTTTGTTGCCACCAAGGAGTCCGCATGTCTCATAACCCCTTTTCATTGACTGGCAAAGTCGGCATTGTAGCGGGTCTTGCCAATCATGACAGCATTGCCTTTGGTTGCGCACAGGCGTTACATGAAGCCGGTGCTGAATGCCTGGTGACCTATGCCACGCCGAAAGCCGAGAAATTTGTCACACCCTTGTTGGAAGAAATGGGTAACCCTGAACTGATGCTGTGCGATGTGCAGCAGGATGACCAGCTCGATGCCCTGTTTGCGCGTGCCCATGAGCGCTGGGGCCGGGTCGATTTTGTGGTTCACTCGATTGCCTTCGCCCCGCTGGAAGATTTGCATGGGCGAGTGGTTGACTGCTCGCGTGATGGCTTTGCCCAGGCCATGGATATTTCCTGTCATTCCTTCATCCGCATGGCAAGGCGTGCTGAACCCTTGATGCAGGAGGGCGGCGGCACCCTGATCAACATGACCTACTATGGGGCAGAAAAGGTCGTCGATAACTACAGTCTCATGGGGCCGGTCAAGGCTGCTCTGGAAGCCGCCACCAGCTATATAGCGACCGAGCTGGGCCCCCAGGGCATTCGCGTTCACGGCGTGTCTCCTGGTGCCATTCATACCCGCGCAGCATCGGGCCTCAAGCATTTTGACGAACTGATTCATGATGGCGAAACCCGTTCCCCGCTACGCCGATTGGCCAGCGTACAGGATGTCGGTCATGCCGTTGTCTACCTGACATCGGATGCAGGCGCTGCACTCAGCGGTTTGACCCACTATGTGGATGCTGGTCATCACCTGCGCTTCTAGACGGCGCCGGTTAAAGCATTACTACCTGAAGGAGGCACGGTATGTCTGCACACGAGTTAACTGAAAATAATGTGATTGAAAACCGCACCTATGACGAGATAGAAGTGGGTGAAGAAGCGTTCCTCGAAAAGCGCTTGACTATCGAGGATATCAAGTTATTTGCAGTGATGTCGGGCGACGTCAACCCAGCGCACGTTGATGAGGACTTCGCCAAGAGTAGCCGTTTCCAGGAAGTCATTGCCCATGGGATGTGGGGCGGGGCGCTGATCTCAAGCGTACTGGGCACTCAGCTACCCGGGCCGGGAACGGTGTATCTCGGTCAGACGCTAAGTTTCAAGGCGCCGGTGCGCCTGGGTGACGTGCTCAGGGTATCAGTACGTGCCATGGAAAAGGACGACCAGCGTCACCAGATCACCTTTGCCTGCCGGTGTGAAAACCAGCGCGGTGATACGGTAATCGAAGGCGATGCGCGGGTGCTGGCGCCGACCAGGAAAATCAGCCGACCACGTACTTTGCTGCCCAAGGTGCGCTTGACCGAGCGCGGACGGCTGCATGAAATCCTGACCGCCGCTGACCATCCGGCGGCGATGTTGACGGCCGTGGTTCACCCGGTGGATGAAAGTGCCATTCGCGGGGCCGTGGAATCGGCCGCTCAAGGGCTGATTATTCCCGTTCTGGTCGGACCAAGAGCCAAGATACAGGCAGCGGCAGATCAGGCCGAGGTGGATATCAGCGATGTTGAACTGGTGGATGTACCCCATAGTCATGCCGCCGCCGAGAAAGCCGTCGCTCTGGCCCGTGAAGGTAAGGTCGGCGCGCTGATGAAAGGCACACTGCACACCGATGAGCTTTTACATGAAGTGCTCAAGCATGACACCGGACTGCGTACCGAGCGCTGCCTGAGCCATGTGATGGCGTTTGACGTACCGACCTACCCGCGTCCGCTATTGATTACCGATGCAGCGATCAACATTTATCCCAAGTTGGCTGAAAAGCGCGATATTGTTCAGAATGCCATTGAGCTGGCTCATTCGCTGGGTAATTCAACGCCGAATGTGGCGCTACTGTCTGCCGTTGAAACCATTAATCCGAAAATCTTCTCTACGCTGGATGCCGCAGCGCTGTGCAAGATGGCAGACCGCGGCCAGATAACCGGTGGCAATCTGGATGGCCCCCTGGCCTTTGATAATGCGGTTTCCGAAGCGGCCGCCGAGACCAAGGGCATTGTCTCCAAGGTGGCCGGTCATGCGGATATTCTGGTCGCGCCGGATCTGGAAGCCGCCAATATGCTGATGAAGCAGCTCACTCATCTGGCCGATGCCACCGGCGCCGGCCTGGTGGTTGGCGCGCGGGTACCGATCATTCTGACCAGCCGTGCTGACGATGCTCTGACGCGAATGGCCTCCAGCGCGCTGGCCCTGCTGCTGGCGGACTATCAGATGAAAAACAGCCTGCCTGATGATTCACACGGAGCCTGAACATGGACGATATTCTGGTACTTAATAGCGGTTCTTCCAGCGTCAAGTTTGCACTCTACCGGGTTAGCCAGCAGGAAGCGGCTAACGACGAAGGGGTCTTGACGCTGACCTATAGCGGCCATTTTTCCGGCTTGGCAACATCACAAAGCCAGGTGTCTCTGGCGCATTGGAGTGAGGAGCAGGGTGCAGAACCCTTCTCCTCAGAGGCGCTTGAAGCCCTTGGCCTGAGGTCTGCCGAGACACATCAAGAGGCTATCACCCTGTTGATGACCTGGCTTGAACAGCGAGATGACAAGGCCCGTCTGGCGGCGGTTGGCCACCGCGTGGTACATGGCGGGCAGACCTATCATGAAGCGGTGAAGCTCAGTGCTGAAGACGTTGATCGTCTGGAGGCATTGACCAGCCTGGCTCCGCTGCATCAACCCCATGGACTTGCACCCATCAAGGTGCTGATGGAAAAACGCCCGGAGCTGCCCCAGGTCGCCTGCTTTGATACTGCCTTCCATGCCCAGCAGCCCTGGCAGGCACGCCAGTTTGCCCTGCCGCGTGAGCTGACCGCCAAAGGACTTTTGCGCTACGGCTTCCACGGGCTGTCCTACGATTATATCCAGCGCACTCTGCCCAGGGTGCTGCCCGCTGATGCGCCACGCTCCAAGGTGATTGTGGCCCATCTGGGCAACGGCGCCAGCATGTGTGCCATTCGCGAGGGTGTCAGCGTTGCCTCGACTATGGGCTTTACCGCCCTGGATGGCTTGCCGATGGGAACGCGCTCGGGCTCTCTTGACCCTGGGTTGGTGCTGCATCTGGCCAGCCATGAAGGTATGAGTCTGGAGGAGGTCTCGACTCTGCTTTACAAGCGCTCAGGCCTTCTGGGGGTGTCCGGTATCAGCAGTGATATGCGTGAACTGCTGGAAAGCGATACCCCCGAAGCACGTGAAGCCATAGAGCTCTACTGCTACCGGGCGGCGCGGGAAATTGCTAGCCTGGCCGGTGCCCTGAGCGGTGTGGAGCAATTGGTGTTTACCGCCGGAGTGGGCGAGCACGCCGCACAGGTGCGGGCCGATATTGTAGCCCAGTGTGAATGGTTGGGCATGCAGCTGGATGGCAGTGCCAATCAGCAAAATGCCCCTTGCATATCGTCCGCCGACAGCCAGGTGGGCATCTGGGTTATTCCCACGGATGAAGAAAGAGTGATTGCTGTTGATTGCCTTAACCTGCTTGAGCTGAACTGAACCAGGTTTCAACTGAAAGAAAAGCAAATTCGACTACCGATAGCGTTCTTATCTGATAGAATCTCCCGCTTTTGTGAACTTGATAATTCATTAAATCTGCTGGAGTCCGGATGAACGCGGTTATTCTTGCTGTACTGGTGATGGTGGCACTTTCGCTCGTCCGGGTGTCTGTGGTGTTTGCCCTGGTGGCCGGGGCGCTGGTGGGTGGTCTGGTCGGGGGCTTGTCGCTTGAACAGACGTTGGATGCCTTCAATACCGGGGTCGGCGGTGGTGCTCAGGTGGCTTTGGCTTACGCCACCCTGGGGGCTTTTGCGGTGGCTATTTCACGCTCAGGCTTGCCGGACATGCTGGCGCTGCGTCTGATCAGTCTGCTGGGTCAGGAAGCCAATGCCGCCCAGCAGGCCAGAGTGAAAACCCTGCTCCTCAGCGCCGTGCTGTTGGTGGCGGTGTTTTCCCAGAACCTGATTCCGGTGCATATTGCCTTTATCCCCATTCTGATTCCGCCTTTGCTGAAAGTCATGAATCAACTCAATCTTGACCGCCGTGCCGTTGCCTGCGCGCTCACCTTCGGGCTGACCGCACCCTATATGCTGCTGCCGGTGGGCTTTGGGGCAATCTTCCTGAACGATATCCTGCTGGCTAACCTGAACAGCGCCGGGGCACCCCTGGGGCTGGAAGTGACCCGCTCCATGGTGCCACTGGCCATGGCCATCCCGGTGGGCGGTATGGCCATGGGGCTTCTGGTGGCGCTGTTCTGGAGCTATCGCAAACCGCGTCACTATCAGGCACTGGAGGTGGCCAGCCAGCATTCCCAGCAGGGAGGCGAGCGCCATACCGGCACCCCCGAGCCGCATAAGCTGGGCCTGATCATGTCAGGCGTGGCCATCGTCGCGGCGTTGGGATTACAGCTGTACAGCGGCTCGATGATTCTGGGTGGCCTGGTGGGTGTGGCCTTGCTCTCGCTGGGCGGCATCTTCAAATGGCGCGAGGCCGACGACCTGTTTACCAGCGGCATGCGCATGATGGCGCTGATTGGTTTTATCATGATTTCAGCGGCGGGCTTTGCCGAAGTCATGAAAACCACCGGCGAGATTGACGCTCTTGTAGAAAGCGCCTTTGCGGTGTTTGGCGATAATCGCGGCCTGGCGGCGCTGATCATGCTGCTGGTCGGGTTGTTTATTACCCTGGGTATAGGGTCGTCGTTTTCTACCATACCGATTATTGCAGCGATTTTTGTGCCGCTGGCCCTGCAGTTCGGTTTTTCACCGATGGCTACTGTGGTGCTTGTGGGTACCGCCGCAGCGCTGGGCGATGCCGGCTCACCGGCATCGGATTCTACTCTGGGGCCCACCTCGGGGCTGAACGTCGACCGCCAGCATGACCATATCTGGGATAGCGTGGTTCCGACCTTTCTACACTACAACCTGCCGTTGATCGGTTTTGGCTGGCTGGCAGCCATGATGCTCTAGTCATCCGCCAACAGACCCGGCAAGACAAAAGGCAGCCTGCGATTCGAGGCTGCCTTTTTTATACCAACTATTACGGCTCAGCTAGCGTTGATTAACTATCCGACTACTGGGGAAGGTGAGCATCCAGGGCGCTTAACCAGCCGCGCAGCAGGGAAAGCTCCTTGCGGCTGGGTTCAGCTCTGGCAAACAGTGCCTGGAGCTGTTCTTCGGTGCGGGCGTGGGGCTGGGTAAGAAAGCCGCTGCGCTGCATGACCTGGCTGAGGTGGGCCTGAAAATGCCCGAACTGCTCGCGGGTAGGTGGTATGGCCTCGCTGGGTGTTTGATAGACAAAACCGCTGTCTGCGCGGCGGCGCCATTGGCGGTGAAGCTCATAGGCCAGAATCTGCACCGCTTGTGAGAGGTTGAGAATGCCGTAGTCCGGATTGGCCGGAATACTGACCTGATGGGTGCAGGAGCGGATTTCGGCGTTGGTCAGGCCGGAACGCTCGCGGCCAAATACCAGAGCCACCGGCTGGTGCTGGGCGTTGTCCATGACCCTTTGGGCCATGTCATCGGGCTCATCAAAATGCGGGAGTGGCATGCTGCGTAAGCGGGCGCTGGCGCCGACGACCTGCACGCACCCGCTGACCGCTTCTTCGAGCGAGCTGACTACCTGGGCGCTGTCGAGCACATCAGTTGCCCCAGCGGCCAGCCGAGTGGCGTCGGCGTCGGGGAAGGCGCGTGGGTTGACCAGTATCAGTCGGGTTAATCCCATGGTTTTCATGGCGCGCGCTGTGGCGCCGATATTGCCGGGATGATAGGTCTGTACCAGGATAATGCGGATATTGGAAAGCACGGAATGGGCACCTGCAAGCAGCCAAATAATACACGCGATTTTATCACGCTTTCAGCGCCGCTGAGGTGCCAGACAACCGCTACCCGCCCTTTGACACTTTTGCCGGGCAGTTGGAATGGAATCATCTGTGGGGCAGCATCAGGGGCAAGCCCTGGTTTTCCTGGCTGCCTTGGCTGATGCCTCTGTCTGCTCGCTGTTAGCGCTGGGGAAATGGCCGCGCACCAGCTCCAGTAGCCCCTGGGTGGAGGCATCAAAATCGGCGGCATTGGTGTCGATTCGCTCGCTGATTTCCCCGGCAATCCGCTTACCCAGCTGGACACCCCATTGGTCAAAGGAATTGATATTCCAGATGACGCCCTGCACGAACACCTTGTGTTCGTAGAGAGCAATCAGGGCGCCCAGGTTTTTGGGGGTAAGCTCATCCAGCAACAGCGTGCTGGAAGGCCGGTTACCGGGGCAGCTGTAAGGGTCGTGCTGGTTCAGTTCCCTGCTGTCTCCCTGACTGCCTTCCATAAAGGCGTTAGCCTGGGCGAGCATATTGGTGAGAAGGGCGAAATGATGATCCTCCATGCCGGGCTCGGGTTTCAGCGAGGCAATAAAATCAATCGGTACGTAGCGGGTGCCCTGGTGCAGCAACTGAAAGAAAGCGTGCTGCCCATTGGAACCGGTCTGCCCCCAGACAATCGGGCCGGTCTTGTAATTGACCGGATGACCGAAAATGTCCACCGACTTACCGTTGGATTCCATATCCAGCTGCTGCAGAAAGGCGGGCAGCTGGTTGAGGGCCTGATCGTAGGGCACGATGGCCTGGGTTTCTGCGCCTACAAAGTTGATGTACCAGATCCCGATCAGTGCCATCAGCACCGGCATATTCTGCGAGAAGGGCGCTTCGATAAAGTGGCGATCCATCTCATGGGCGCCTTCCAGTAGCTCGATAAAGCCTTCAAAGCCTACCGAAAGCGCAATCGGCAGGCCAATTGACGACCACATGGAATATCGCCCGCCCACCCAGGCCCAGAACTCGAACACGTTCTCTTCACGTATGCCGAATGCCATTGCCGCCTTGCGGTTGGTGGACGCAGCAATGAAGTGGGCGCCGACGTCGGCATCCTCACCGGCATTTTCCAGAAACCAGCGCCGCGCCGTCTTGGCGTTGAGCAGGGTCTCCTGAGTGGAGAAGGTCTTGGTCGAGACAATGAACAGAGTGGTGGCCGGGTCAAGCCGCGACAGCACCTTCTGGATATGAGTGCCATCGACGTTGGAAACAAAGTGGAAATGCAGTTCCGGGTGGCGATACTTGAGCAGCGCGCGCACTGCCATGTTCGGGCCCAGATCGGAGCCGCCGATGCCGATATTGACCACATCCCTGATGCGCTGGCCATTATAGCCTTTCCATTCCCCGCTTCTGACCGCTTCTGAAAACTGCTTGATCTGTTCCCGGGTGCGGTTGATTTCCGGCATGACATCCTTGCCGTCGACGTGCACGGCGTCAGCGCTTAGGTTACGCAACGCAGTGTGAAGTACCGGGCGGTTCTCGGTGACGTTGATGATATCACCTGAAAACATCTGTGCGCGGCGCTGTACCAGGGCGGAATGGTCGGCCAGTTCCAGCAGTTTTTTGAGCACCTCATCCGAGACGTGGTGCTTGGAGTAATCCAGAAAAAGGCCGCCCACCCGCAGGCTCATCTTTTCAAAGCGCTGTGGATCCTGAGCGAAATAATCACGAATGCGGTCATCGGTGGTGCTATCACGCAGGCGTTCAAGGGCCTGCCAGGTCACGCTGCGGGTGAGTTGAAACATAAGGGGCTCGCATTTTTTTGATCAGTCGATGATGACATAGAGTTTGCCCGACCTTGACTTGGCATCTGGCTTGCCTGATTTTCAGGTGCGCGCCTGGGCCCAGGCCTCGGCGTCAGGTATCGCCATATCGTAGCATTCACTGAAATATGGCGATGAAAGCAGGAAATCGGCGCTGGCGGCGTTACAGGCAACCGGAACATTCCACAGCGCTGCGAGACGAAGAAGCGCCTTGACGTCCGGGTCATGCGGCTGGGGAGCAAAGGGGTCCCAGAAGAAAATCAGGATATCCAGCTGTTGCTCGGCAATCCGGGCGCCAATCTGCTGATCGCCGCCCAGCGGCCCAGACATCAAAGGTTCCACCTCAAGGCCCAGTGCCTGCTTGAGACGCCCGGAGGTCGTGCCAGTACCGATCAGGCTGTGCTGGCTGAGCGTCTTATGCCAGCGCGTGACCCATTCAAGCATTTCGGTTTTCTTGCCGTCGTGGGCAATCAGTGCAATCCGTTTGCGGGCCTGCAGGGTACGCACGGCTTGGCGGGGTGGGCGAATGTCAGGCATGGCGAAACTCTCCGGGTGGTTCGACGTTATTATGCGTCTACAGCCATCACTTTCATGGTGTTGGTGCCACCATGGGCATTCATGTGGTCACCACGGGTCAGAATGACGTGTTTACCAGGGTGTGCCAAGCCATGCTCGACAAGTAACTTCATGGCAGTCTGATTGACATCCTTGGCGGCGATGTCAGAAGTATCAAAAGGCAGTGATACCACGCCGCGATAAAGCGCCATCCGCCGTTGTGCAATCGGGCTGTGTGCAAGGCCGACAATCGGCAAGCCAGAGCGTATACGTGACGCAATCAGCGGGGTGTAACCTGTTGAGGTCATGCACGCAATAGCATCCACGCCAGCCATATGGTTAGCGGCATACATGGCAGAAAGGGCGATGGTTTCATCGACTCTTTCAAAGCCTTCATGGATACGGTGGCCTGACTCCTGAGCAATCCGCTCGCGCTCGGCGCCAAGACAGACCCGGTTCATGGCTTCCACGGTTTCAACCGGATAGTCGCCCGCCGCTGTCTCGGCAGACAGCATGACGGCATCCGTGGCATCGAGTACGGCATTGGCCACGTCAAACACTTCAGCGCGGGTGGGCAGTGGTGATTCAATCATGGATTCCATCATCTGAGTCGCTGTGATCACCGCCCGGTTGAGGGTTCTGGCGTGCTTGATGATGCGCTTCTGGGTGCCGATCAGGGCTTCATCGCCAATTTCCACGCCCAGGTCGCCGCGGGCCACCATGACCGCTTCAGAGGCGTTGATAATGCCATCCAGGGTGTCGTCGCTGGCGACGGCTTCGGCGCGTTCCAGCTTGGCCACCAGGCCGATCTCACGGCCAGCGTCGCCCAGCAGCTCCCTTGCCTCTTGCATATCCGCTGCGGAACGAGGAAAAGAGACCGCCAGATAATCCACGCCGATCTCCACGGCAGTTTTCAGATCGGCCTTGTCTTTTTCGGTCAGAGCCGGTGCGGAAAGTCCACCTCCCTGCTTGTTGATACCCTTGTTATTGGAGAGCTTGCCGCCCACGTGAACCCGGGTATGTACCTCTTGGTCCTGAACGGCCGTCACATCAAGTACCACTCGGCCATCATCCAGCAAGAGGCGATCGCCGACGCTGACATCCTCAGCCAGCGTTTTGTAGTCACAGCCAACGCGCTCCAGGCTGCCGGCGTTTTCGTCCAGCGCCATATCCAGCACAAAGGGCTGGCCTTCCTTGAGGTGAATAGCGTCTTCAGCGAAGCGGGCAATGCGGATCTTGGGGCCTTGCAAATCCCCCAGTGCAGCAACGCTACGGCCCAGCTGTTCAGCCAGGTGGCGGACTTCTGTCAACCGGCGGCGATGGTCGTCCGGCGCGCCATGAGAGAAATTCAGCCGTACTACATCAACACCTGCTTTCAGCATGGCTTCCAGCACGCCTGGGCGATCGCTGGCAGGGCCAAGGGTCGCGACAATCTTGGTACGGCGCAATGCAAGCAGTGACTGCTTGGAAGTATGGGGAGTAGCAGGCATGGGCTGGGTAGCGGTACTCATTAGATTGGCCTCATATAAGTGTTGTTGTAACAAGCGTTTTTGATCATCTAGTAGTAGACTAAGATAGCCGTTGTGTAGTAATTTTACCACATCAAGGACGTATATTTGCCTTTAAGAGATTAAACAAAGCGATATAAATCGATAAAAGATGCTTTATATAGGTATGTTTAGCAATTTTTTGTTTTTTTACAACATTTCATCCATGCAGCGGCTTTTAATAGCCACTCAACGAAAAAGGTGACCTCATGACAATAAGAATTGCCATTAATGGTTTCGGCCGGATCGGCCGCAATGTGCTGCGCGCCGTGTATGAAAATGCTTACCGGGACCATCTGGAAGTTGTGGCGATCAATGATCTGGGCGACCCGTCAATGAACGCACACCTGCTGCGCCATGACACCGTTCATGGTCATTTCGGGTTTTCCGTGGAACATGACAAGGAGAGCATGCAGGTAGATGGGCAGCGCATCGCGATTCTGTCGGAGCGTGATCCTGCCCAGTTGCCCTGGAAGGCCATGGGCGTCGATCTGGTCATGGAGTGCACGGGCCTGTTTACCAAGCGAGAGGCGGCAGCCAAGCATATTGAGGCGGGTGCTGAGCGGGTGCTGATTTCTGCGCCTAGTCCGGATGCGGATGCCACCATAGTGTTTGGTGTTAACGAACAGACGCTGAAGGCTGAACACAAGGTGGTGTCCAATGCGTCCTGCACCACCAACTGCCTGGCACCGATCGCCAAGGTGCTGAACGACGCCGTTGGAATTGAAAATGGCTTGATGACCACGGTGCATGCATACACTAACGATCAGAATCTATCCGATGTGTACCATTCTGACCCTTATCGGGCGCGCAGTGCGACGCATTCCATGATTCCCACCAAAACCGGCGCGGCAGCCGCCGTAGGCCTTGTGTTGCCGGAGCTGGCGGGCAAGTTCGATGGCCTGGCGGTGCGCGTGCCGGTGATCAACGTTTCCTTGGTGGACCTGACCTTCAATGCCAGCCGTGATACCAGCAAGGAAGAGATCAACGCTATCGTTGAAAAAGCCGCTGAGGGATCAGCTGTACTGGCGGTCAACGCCCAGCCGCTGGTGTCGATTGATTTCAACCATGATGCCCATTCATCAACCTTTGATGCCAACCACACCCGTGTCAACGGGCGCCTGGTTAAAATCATGGCCTGGTATGACAACGAATGGGGCTTCTCCAATCGCATGATTGATACCGCCCTGGCCATGCAGGCCGCGAGAGGCTGACGCAGCAATCCTCTGAATTTTGAGAGTAGAGAAGTCCGCCGGGCGTTGATTCCGGCGGACTTTTTTGATTGTGTCATTCATGGACAGCTTTCGCCGATAATAAGCTCGGTAGTGAGTTCCTGAGGAACCATGGGCATACTTCCAAGAATCATCTTGGCGGCGATGCGGCCTTTTTCGACACTGTCCTGGCGAACCGTAGTCAGTCGTGGAGCACGGTACTGGCCTTCAGCAATACCATCAAAGCCGGTAATCTGCAGGTCCTCCGGTACGCGGATATTGCGCTGCTCGGCACAGGTCAGCACCGTCAGCGCAATACGATCAGACATGCATAGCAATAGGTCAGGGCGCTGATGTTCTGGCTGGTCCAGAATTTCTTCGACGACCGGCGCGCAAACTTCAAAGGTGTTTTCCTCTATATTCCACATGGGCACCTGTTGGGATGCAAAACCGCAGGCCTGGAGCGCCTGATGAAAACCGCTCAGACGCGCACGGCTGATGGTGCTGCTGTGAGGAAGGAATTTCTGTTCTGGGGTGATACGTCCGTTACAGGCTTGCTCCGTCAAACGCAGGTTGATGATAGCCGGCCGCTGGGGGCGCTTTCGCAGAGCATGTTCAGCAATATGCTGACTGGCAGCGGTGTCATTAATATGAATGGCTGGGGAGCCTGCGATATCAAAATCCACCGACACCAGCGGTCTTTGGGGCGCAAGCTCGCTGATCAGTTGACTGTTGGGCATCAGACCGTAAACGATAAAGCCATCTGCAATATTCCCCGACCCCGATGGCTGCGAGGCATGGCCACGTCCCGGCAGCAGCAGCAGGGTGTGACCGCGGGCGTCAAGCACTTCGGCAACGCCGGATAGAAATTCACTGGCAACGGCATCATTCAGACTGTAGGTCAGGCTTTCAGCAAGCACCACCGCAACGATGCGCGAACGACCTGTGCGCAGGCTGCGTGCCTTGGCATCAGGGCCTGCGTAGCCGAGCTGACGCGCCTTTTCCAGCACCCTGTTGCGTAAGGCAGGTGAGAGTTGATCTGGCCGGTTGAAGGCATTGGAAATAGTGGCGGTTGAGACGCCGAGCTCGCGCGCAAGATCCTTGAGTGTCATTCGGCGTGGTGGAGTCACGATCTTCCTTAGTAATTTGTAGCGCCAACTATTGTTTGGGTACTCTGTATTATTGTAACTGACAAGGTCACTGAGTGATTTTGGTCAGGTGAATGAGACAACGGTTCTGGCGCACTTGTCTTACGCGTTAAAACAGTCAGATGATAACGGCCCAACCCTGCTATCGTCACCCTGTCTGAATGAAAGGCAGGGCTGAGCCGATACTTTTTTTAACCCCTGCTAGGCAGCAGCGTTTGTCGGGGTAGCCAACAATGCCTTGCCGTTGCCATCAAACACATGTACGTGTGTAGTGTCAGGTAGCAGCGACACGGCCTGACCCTGCTTCCATTGGCTGGGGGCTTCACTGCGATGGACGATCAGGATATCACCTTCTTTAGGTTCAAGATAAACGTAGACTTCGTTCCCCAGGTATTCAACATTGACAATATCAAAACGATTATCTGCCTTTGGTTCTGCCAAGCGAAGGTGCTCGGGGCGAACGCCGATCGTCAATTCCGCTCCCTTGTCGAGGTGTTGAGCATCCTGGGGCAGGGCTACCTCGCCAACGCCCGGAACGTTAAGTCGACAGCCCAGGTTATCGCTGCTGACCAGGGTGGCTGGCATGAAGTTCATGGTCGGAGAGCCCATAAAACCAGCAACAAATCGGGTAGCTGGACGCTGATACAGCTCATGGGGTGAACCTACCTGTTCAATATGCCCGCCATTAAGCACAACTATCTTGTCTGCCAGGGTCATAGCCTCTACCTGATCGTGGGTCACGTAGATCATGGTGGAGCCCAGGCGGTTATGCAGGCGAGCAATCTCGTTACGCATTTGCACACGCAGGGAGGCGTCAAGGTTGGATAGTGGCTCATCAAACAGCAGAATACGTGGCTCCCGGGCCATGGCGCGGCCCATGGCAACTCGCTGGCGCTGGCCACCTGAAAGGGCCTTGGGCTTGCGGTGCAAAAGCTCTTCAAGTTGCAGGATTCTGGCCGTGCTCATGACCCGCTCGTCGACGGTCTCGGCATTTTCCTTGGCAAGCTTGAGGCCAAAGGCCATGTTTTCGTAGACCGTCATGTGCGGGTAGAGCGCGTAGGACTGAAAGACCATGCCCACGCCGCGCTCTCTGGGAGGCAGTTCGTTGACCACGTCGTCACCTATCTTAAGGTCACCGTCGGTGATCGATTCCAGACCGGCGATCAGGCGTAGCAGGGTGGATTTACCACAACCGGAAGGTCCTACAAAGACCACAAACTCGCCGTTTCCAATTGAGAGATCAACATCTTTTATAATGTGATCGCGCCCAAATACCTTGTTGATTTTTTCAAGTGTGACGCTTGCCATGGGTGACTCCTTACAAGCCGCCAATGCAATATCCCTGGCGGCTCTGTTATCAATTGTTGTCGTTAATGGCTACCTTTACTTGCCAGATATTACCTGTTTCAAGTGGTCAGCAGGTAAGCGGCCTGATAAGCGGGTAGTGTCAATGAGGTCCCATTCAGCTGGGTATCAAAGCCGTGCCCGCAGAGCTCCTCCTGAATATCGACGGGTAACGATGTGCTTTGCTGCTTGGCGGTCATGTTGAACACACACAGTATTTTTTCGTTGGCAGATTCGCGAACAAAGCCCAGCAGGTTTTCACCAACATCCACCAGCGTAATGTCACCGTCAAACAGCGCCGGGTGCTGACGCCGGAAAGCCAGCAATCTAGCTGTGGCGCTGAGCACTGATTGTGGGTCATGCTGCTGATGGCTGACCGCGAGACCCAGATGGCGCGGGTCAACCGGCAGCCAGGGCTCGACCACTGAAAATCCAGCATGCAAGCCATTGTTCCAGGGCATCGGTGTGCGGCAGCCGTCACGCCCCTTGAACTCTGGCCAAAGTACTTTGCCGTAAGGGTCCTGAATGCGGTCATAGGATACATCTGCTTCTGGCAGGCCCAGTTCCTCGCCCTGATAAAGGCAGACGCTGCCGCGTAGTGACAGCAGCATGGCCGTGACTACCTTGGGATAGGCGCGTGGATCTTCATCGGCCCCCCAGCGTGTCGCGCTGCGTACCACATCATGATTAGACGTGGCCCAGCAGGGCCAGGCATCGCCGGCCAGCTGCTGGAAGCGGGTGATGACCTCGCGCAGGTAGCTGGCAGAGTGCGGCTTGTTAAGCAGATCAAAGGTGTAGGCCATATGCAGCTTGTCGCCACCTGCGGTGTACTCGGCCATGCGTTCCAGCGGATTGTCGTCGCCAATTTCACCCACTGTGGTGGTACCGGGGTATTCATCCGTCAGGGCGCGCAGTTCCTTGAGAAAGCCAAGGTTTTCCGGACGACTGATATCATACACGTGGCGCTGCCAGGT
This sequence comes from Halomonas sp. BLK-85, assembly GCF_044792155.1. Classification (NCBI taxonomy): domain Bacteria; kingdom Pseudomonadati; phylum Pseudomonadota; class Gammaproteobacteria; order Oceanospirillales; family Halomonadaceae; genus Halomonas; species Halomonas sp. BLK-85. The sequence goes on along the minus strand of NZ_CP087731.1, from coordinate 1,749,855 downwards.
ATAGGGGTTGGTTTCCGGCGCTCCCAGGGTTTTGGATTCTCCCGATGGCACAGGTGGATTATCGCGTAGCTGCTGGTCGTGATAGTAGAAGTTGACAGTATCCAGACGGAAACCGTCGACGCCCAATTCCAGCCAGAAACGCATGTTGTCCAGCTGTGCCTGACGCGCTTCGGGGTTGTGGAAATTGATATCCGGCTGGCTGGTCAGGAAGTTATGCAGGTAATACTGCTGGCGACGCGAATCAAAGGTCCATGCCGGACCCCCAAAAATGGAAAGCCAGTTATTGGGCGGGGTCCCATCGGGTTTCGGATCTGCCCATACAAACCAGTCCGCTTTGGGGTTGCTGCGGTTCTGGCGGCTTTCCTGGAACCACGGGTGCTGATCCGATGTATGGCTGATGACCTGATCGATCATGACCTTGAGCCCTAAAGAATGCGCTTTTTCCAGCAGGGCCTTGAAATCTTCCAGAGTGCCGAACATCGGGTCGACATCGCGGTAGTTACTGATGTCATAGCCGAAGTCGAGCATGGGTGACGTGAAGAAAGGGGATAGCCAGATGCCGTCCACGTTCAACGAAGCCACATACTCCAGCTTATTGGTGATGCCTTGCAGATCGCCGATGCCGTCGCCGCGGCTGTCCATAAAGCTGCGCGGATAGATCTGGTAAATCACACCGCCGCGCCACCAAGAAGTTGTGTCATGCATAAAGGAATCCATCATGTAGGGAGAAATCAGCCTTTAACCGCACCGGCGGTCAGGCCAGAGACAATACGGCGCTGGAAAATGATCACCAGTATTACCAGTGGAACTGTAACGACCACTGACGCTGCCATAATCGGCCCCCAGGGCAGCTCGAAGGCGCTACCACCCGACAGCAGGGCAATTGCGACAGGCACGGTACGCTGGGTGTCGGTCAGGGTGAAGGTCAGGGCGAACAGGAACTCATTCCACGCGGCGATAAAGGCAAGCAAACCGGTAGTAGCCATGGCAGGCCACATCAACGGCAGAAATACCTTGGTGATCGTAATCCACGGTGTTGCACCATCCATGATGGCCGCTTCTTCCAGTTCCATGGGGAGCTCTTTCATAAAGGTGGTGAGCACCCACACGGTGAAGGGCAACGTAAAAATGGTATAGCTGAGTATCAGGCCAGCTGGGTTGTTATAGAGGTTCAGGGCACGTATCACCTCGAACAGGCCTGAGAGTACGGCGACCTGAGGAAACATGGAGACCCCAAGAATCACCAGCATGATGGTGGAGCGTCCGCGAAAACGAACGCGGCCCAGGGCATAGGAAGCAGTAATCCCCAGTAAAAGAGCGATAAACACCACCGAAAATGCCACTATGATGGAGTTGAGGATGGCGCGCAAAAAGCTCGACTGGCTGAAGATCTGGGCGTAGTTATCCAGGTTCCACCTGGACGGCCACAGCTCGACCATGAACAGATCGCCAGAGGGTTTGATGGAGGTGATCACGGCGTAATAAAAGGGGAATACGGCATACACCATGATCAGGGCAATCAGCGCCCAGAAACCGACGCGTTTGGCAATTTTGGCTAGCTGACGCTGGTTCATCAGTCACCTCCCAGTTGAATTTTGTTGCGCCCGACATAGAGGTAGGCAATGGTGGCCAGGGCAATGATCAAAAACAGCAGGGTAGAGGCAGCGCTGCCGTAGCCGACATCCTGGAACTCCACCAGCTGTTGGCGGGCATAGACAGACATCGACATGGTGCTGGTCGAGTTGGAAGTCAGGACATAGATGACGTCGAACACCCGCAAGGCATCCAGCAGGCGGAAAATCACCGCCACCATGAGCGCCGGGGTAATCAGCGGCAAGGTGACCTTGAAGAAGACGCGTACTGGGTGAATACCGTCGACCTCGGCGGCTTCGTAGCAGTCCTTGGGCAGCATCTGAAGGGCGGCAAGTACCAGCAAGGCCACAAAAGGAATGGTTTTCCAGACATCGACCATGATCACCGCCCACATGGAGTAAGTAGCGCTGGCCGTCCAGGCGACCGGATCCTCGATAATGCCGACCATCATCAGCAAGTGATTGATGATGCCGAACTGGTCGTTAAGCATCCAGGCCCACATCTGTGCGGATACAATGGTGGGTATGGCCCAGGGTATCAGCACGGCAGCGCGCACTATGGTGCGGCCCTTGAACTCGGCGTTGAGGATCAAGGCTACGATGACGCCGAAAATGACTTCCAGAGAAACCGATACAATCGAGAAATACACCGTGTTCCAGACAGATTGCCACCAGACAGGATCGGCAAGCACGCCAAACCAGCGGCCATTGTCGTAGACCAGGTAGTTCTCGAAACCAATCATGTTGGCATCGCCCAAATCCGATAGCGAGGCATCGGTCAGGCTGAGAAAAAATGTTCTGAAAAGCGGCCAGCCCGCCACCAGCGTCAGGGCAATCAGCATGGGAGCCAGAAATAGCCAGGCAGCCTTTACCCGCTGCCGGCGCACCTTGGTGCTGCGCCCCTGGGGTGTGAGAGGATGCGCCCCTTGGGGCGCATCGGTATCCAGTGAAGTTGACATAAGGCGCTCCGCGCTTACCAGTTACGACGCTTCAGGCGCATCAGGTCACGTTCGAGCCTTTCCACTGCTTCTGCGCCGGTCATGTTGCCAGACAGCACATCATGAGAGGCACTGAAGAAGGCGTTGCTCACCCGGCCATAGGCATCGCCGGTGGGCGCAGACGGGCGGGCGACCGCGTTGGTGAAAGTGTCGTACAGAGTGCCGAAGAAGGGCACTGCATCAAGTACTTCCTCATCCTGATAAAGCGCATCAATGGTGGGATTGTAGGATGCCTCGATAGCGCGGCGTTTCTGTTCTTCCTTACCGGTCAGGTAAGCTACCAGATCAGCGGCCAGCTCCGGGTTCTCGCTGTAGCGGGAAACCGCCAGGTTCCAGCCGCCCAGGCCTGCAGCGCTCTGGCCGTCCTCACCCCCGGCAGGCAGCTGAATAACGCCGACCTTGTCGCGTACATCACTGTCTTCGCTCTGGGCCAGTGACCAGGCATAGGGCCAGTTACGCATAAAGACGGCATTGCCGCCCTGGAAAACACCGCGGGCCTCTTCTTCGGTATAGTTCAGCACACCGTTGGGGGAGATATCATCGATCCACGAAGCGGCCAGATCCAGAGCCTCGGCGGCGTTCTCATTGTTGATACTGATCTCGCCGTCTGCCTCGACGATGTTGCCGCCACCGTGGCTAGCGACCCATTCCAGCGCATTGACGGTCAGACCTTCATAGGCGCGACCCTGGAAAACAAACCCGCGCATACGCTCATTGCCTTCTTCCTGTTCCGCTTGCTGGATGGTCTTGGCAATATCGGTCAGCTCCTGCCAGGTGGCTGGCGCTTCGAAGCCATGCTTTTCGAGCAGGTCCTTGCGGTAGTAGAGCACGCCTGCATCGGTAAACCAGGGCATGGCGACCAGTCGATCGTCGATAGTGTTATTGGTCACGATAGTTTCGAAGTGGTCATCGGCAATATTTTCCCCCAGCGCTTCGTTGAGATCGAGCAGGTGGTTAGCCAGCAGGCCAGGCCAGACAACGTCAATCTGCATGACGTCAATATCGCTGGAATTGGCCGACAGGATCTGCTGGTACAGGGATAAACGTTCGGTTGAAGAGTTTGGCGTAGAAACAATATCGACTTCATGGCCGGTCTTGTCTTCCCATGCGGCAACACCCTCCTCGCAGAGTGTCAGTTCTGCGCCTACGGCACCGCAGGAAATGGTCAGGTCTGCTGCCTGTGCGTGGCTAACAGCCCCGGTGGAACTGGCAAGTACAATCGCGGTAGAGATCAGGGTCTTTTTCATTGGTGCATTCCTCTCTGATTGTTGTTGTCGACGCTTAAGGGACGGAAATAATGGCATGCTCATTCAAGCGTGAAAAATCGTGATTGACTATTTTTTTGCAGTGCATCTTAAACGATTAAGATACTGCAAGGCCAACTTAGCGGGTTGAAGTGGGTAAATTCAATATAGACTTTTGTTGCATATGTGGCAGAGATATGACGTTTTAGTGATTTTTTGTTAGACATTGGTCGAAATATTGGACACTCGGGTTGGTTTTGGTGCACTTAATCGATTAAGTTTTCCCATACGGTTACAAGGCCATCTGTTCGTGACAATTGATCTTGTTGCCGTTCAAAAGTGTAAATCAATAATAATGTGTTGATCGAAGAGAACGCCACTTCGGACACGACCACAACAAGGTTGTCGAATCATGCATACAACAACGCCCGGAATATTTTCCGCTACAACAGTTACTGCAGTCTCCCGGAAGACCTTCAGAACACCTCTTGCCGTTGCCGTCGCTACCGCCTCTCTCGGCCTCAGCGGCGTTGCCTCAGCCAATACCGGTGTTGAAGAGCGCCTGGCTGAGCTTGAAGCGCGTATTGCTTCTGCTGAGCAGCGTGCCGCTGACGCCGAAAGGCGTGCCGAGATCGCCGAGCAGAATCTGGAAAGTGCCCCTGCCTCCAGCGCACCTGCAGCGGCCAGCCAGGATGTCGAAGAGCGTCTGGCAGCTGTTGAACGCCAGGCCAGCGGTGAGGAAGGTTTCTCTTTCAATGTTTACGCCCGCTCAGGGTTGCTGCTTGGCGAAGACGGTAAAAGTATTAATGGCGGTCCTTATGTGACTCCTGCAGGCAGCCTGGGAGGCGCCGTCGGGCGTCTGGGTAATGAACCGGATACCTATTCAGAGGCAATCCTGAATTATCGCATGCGCTTCGATAATGGCGCCAAGGCCCGATACACCACCATGCTGGCCCACGGTACAGACTCCAGCAATGACTGGGTAGGCGATGACACCAACCTGAACGTGCGTCAGGTGTACGCCGAGTTCAGCGACCTGCCCAGCTTTACCGGTGCGTTTGAGAATGCCTCTATCTGGGCAGGTAAGCGCTTTGATCGTAACAACTTTGATATCCACTGGCTGGATAGCGATGTGGTCTTCCTGGCCGGTACCGGTGCGGGTATCTACGATATGCAGTTTGCGGATAACTGGCAGTCCAGCTTTTCTCTTTACGGCCGCAGCTTCAGCGATTATGGAACCCTGGACGGAGATAGCAGCGATACCGATAACCTGGTACTGACCTCGAACAACTATTTCGGTGACGTTCAGGTGATGGTCAATGCCATGTCGGCCGCCGATAACGACGAACGTGATATCGGTGCAGGCCAGCAAGCAGCTGACAGCGGTTGGCATACCATGGTGGCTTATCATGGTGATAACTTCTTTGGGAGTGAAGGCAACTTCAAAGCCGCGGTACTTCACGGTCAGGGCTTGGGCGCTGAAGTGAAAAGCTTGGGCAGTAACGGTGATTTGACTGAAGACGCTAACGCTACACGTCTGGCCATGTATGGCACCACTTATGTAGCGCCTAACTGGCGTGCGGCACCTTCTGTACTGGCAGAGACCAGTGAGGATCGGCTCAACAAAGGCGATAGCTTTGACTGGGCAACCTTCAACCTGCGCCTGGCTAATGAGATTACCCAGAACTTTGAAATGCAGTATGAAGGCAGCTACCAGTATATGGATCTGGACCGCGGTGATGGTAATGCGGCAAGCGGTAACTTTGGCAAGTTGACCATAGCGCCAACCTTCAAACCGGAGGTCGGGGGTTTCTGGAAGCGCCCCGAAATTCGTCTGTTCGCGTCCTATACCGACTGGGATGAAGAACTTAACGGCTATGCGGCTGATGACGCCTTTGGTGATGAAGGTTTCACCGGAGGTCAGTGGAGCTTCGGTGTACAGACTGAAGTCTGGTTTTAATCGCTGACCCACCATTGGGTTGCCTTGCTAGTAGATGGATCAAGACCTGTTTCGCTGATGGTTTGCCCGCGTTCTCGCGGGCTTTTTTTATTAAAAGGGCCTGATATAGAGAAACGCAGATGCCGCTATTACAAGAAAAACTAAAAGCTCCGCTGCTGCCACTGAGCGTAGTAGCCCGTCCACGCCTGAATGATCATTTTATCTTGAACGATCATGTTCGCCTGTTTGTGCTTGAGGCGCCATCGGGTTATGGCAAAACCACCCTGCTGGCCGAGCGACTGCCTGCGCTGGAACAGGAAGCTGCCTGGCTGTGCCTGGACCCACAGGATAATCAGCCTGCGCGCTTTTTAACTTACTGGCAGGCCGCACTGAGTTCGCTGCTTGGTGATTCAGGGCCACTTTCCGCCATGGCCGATAATATTGACAGTATCACGCAGCTTGAATGGTGGTTGGGAGAATTACCGGCGCAACGTTCGCCGTGTCGGCTGGTCGTGGATGAATTTGAACATCTGGATCACCCCGATATTCTGTCAGGGATTACGCATTGGCTGAATCACCAACCGCCTTGGTTGACCCTGACACTTGTCAGCCGCTCGCGTCCTGCGCTTGGGCTGGCAAGTCTGCGTTTGAAAGGAGAACTTGAAGAGATTGGCCATCATGAGTTGGCCTTTAATAGCGAAGAGGCGCAAACCCTGTGTGCTGAACAGCTCAGTTTTCCTCCTGCCCGCGTCAGTCTTGAGCGTGCGTTGCGCAGAAGTGGCGGTTGGATAATGGCGCTTAACTGGCTGATAGAACGAACTACTACCCGAGCAGGGTTTGATGCCCTGGTAGAGCGATTAAGCGGTGCACACCCTGATTTTGTGGCCTGGTTTGATGAAATGCTTGCGGCGACGCTTCCACCAGAAGAACGCGAGCTGATACTTCAGTTGGGGGTGCTCGAGCGATTTTCCCCTGAGTTAATGGCGCGCCTTCTGGAAGGTGAGCGGTTAACCCAGCGTTTTGAAGCTTTTGAGCAGGCTGGATTATTCATTGAGCGACTAGACCCCCATGCCCAATGGTTTCGCTTTCAAAGGCTGTTTGGCGAGTACCTTCGTCACCGTCGTCATGAACTGAGCCTTGCCACCCAGCGCAGGTTGCACCAGCGAGCCAGCCACGCCTGGCTGGCGCTTAACTACCCTGTGATGGCACTGCGACAGGCGGTTCTGGCGGAGGAGCAGGAAGACATTGCTAGCTTGATGACGGCCCAGGGGCCGGCGTTATTGGCCAGCGGTGCCTATGCGTTGTTGGCGCAAGGCTTTGCGCTGTTGGGCGAGCCGCGTCTCTCGAAAAGTCCTGAGCATATGCTGCTTTATGGTTGGGTGTCACACGCTCAGTTTCAGTTTGATGTAACGGCACGAGTGATTGGTTGGATAGAGGCGCAGTTGGATGAACCTGAATGGCAGACGTTAATGGCTGAATTTGCCACCCTGCGTGCTCAGTTGGCGATTAACCACGGTAATGCCGAGCTGGCTGCGCCACTGGCTGAAAAAGCGCTGTCAGTGCCGCCTCGTTATCTAGCGTCAACGCCATTGACCGCGACGGCCATTCTCAGCGAGGCACGCTTTGTACAAGGCTACCTAGAAGAGTCATTGCAGCGGGTGCGTGACGTCGAGCGTCAGGCGCGCCAGCATGATGACCATCAGCGGTTGCTGTGGGCATGTTGCCATCAGTCAGAAGCGCTGGTGGCTCAAGGTCGCCTGCAGGCCGCCTACGATATTCAGGAACGCGCCCTGGTGCATCTGGAGCGAGAGGAACTGGAACACCTCCCGGTGGCGGAGTTTCTGTATCGCATTCGCAGCCAGGTGTTGTGGGAATGGCACCGGCTTGATGAAGCCGAACAGGCAGCACTGAAAGGCATTGCAGTACTTGATAACCAGGGGGAGCGCTGGACGCTTCAATGCCATATTCAGCTTGTCAAAGTAGCTCAGAGCCGTGGCGATCAAGCCCAGTGTGCTGATTATATCCGGCGGATGCGAAAAATCCTCGCCGAGGGTGATTACCATATTGACTGGGTGGCCAATGCCCACGCCGCGCTTCTGACCTGGTGGCAGTTGACGAATGACATGGATGCCGTTGAACGTTGGCGTCAGGAAGCTCCAGCACCACTGACCAAGCATGCCACTAACCACTTTTCTCAATGCAATGTGCGCAATCATGCCCGCGCGCTAACCTTACTGGGCCATTATGATGAGGCCCGAACATTTCTGGAAGCGCTTGAAATTCAAACCCAGCGTCTCGGTCTGATAACGGATGCAAACCGCAACGAGATCTGTCTGGCAGCTGTGGCATGGCATCAGGGTCAGACCGATCAGGCCTGCCGCCATCTTCAACAGGCACTGAGCCTGGCGTCGCGCACGGCGCTGGTTGGCAGCTTTTTACGCTTGGGCAAGCCGTTGGGTGAACTGTTGTCGATGTTACTGACAGGCAAAAGCTCGTCTTCCTCTGACGTGTCTTCGCTTGAAAAAGGGCGCGCTGAGCGGCTGCTGAGTCTGGTGGGCCGTCAGAAAGATTTTGGTAACGCCAGGCGACTGATGCTGGATGAAACTGTGATTGCTGACATCGTGGCACGCCCCGATGTGCCCGAACTGATCCGTACATCGCCGCTAACGCGGCGCGAGTGGCAGATTCTGGGGCTGATTCATGCCGGGCTTTCCAATGAACAGATTGCTGAGCAGTTATCCGTGGCACCGACGACGATCAAGACCCATATCCGCAGTCTGTATCAGAAGCAGAATATTCAGCGACGCAGTGATGCCATTGCACTGGCAGGGCAGTTGCTGGCGCATATTCAGGGAGACGCCTCGGTTTGAGTGATGGCAGGGTGGCTTTAAAGACCTGTCCATTCCAGAGACCTATTCCAGGAACTCATCCAGGCAACTACGCCTGAGGGGGTGAGTCGGGGAGGATTTTATCTGCGTGGCAAGGCTGCATCATGCCAGCCTAGGCAAACATAAGGACAAGATAATGATGCAGACACCTTCTACCTCAGATTATGTTGGTAACCAGGGCGCTGACTGGTGGCGTGGCGCCGTCATTTACCAGATTTACCCACGCAGTTTTATGGATAGCCACGGCGATGGCATTGGTGATCTGCAGGGCGTGATCGAAAAGCTGGATTATATTGCCTCACTCAATGTCGACGCTATCTGGCTATCTCCATTTTTTACCTCACCGATGAAAGATTTCGGCTATGACATCAGCGATTATCGCGGCGTAGACCCCATGTTCGGCACCCTGAATGACTTTGATCGGTTGGTGGAAGCGGCCCATGCGAGAGGGCTTAAGGTCACCATTGATCAGGTCATGTCACATACCTCTGACCAGCACGCCTGGTTTGAAGAGAGCCGCCAAAGCCGCGATAACCCAAAAACCGACTGGTATGTATGGGCTGACCCCAGGCCCGACGGCTCACCGCCGACCAACTGGCAGTCAGTCTTTGGTGGCAGTGCCTGGCAGTGGGATACTCGCCGTTGCCAGTATTATCTGCATAACTTCCTGGTTAGTCAGCCGGATCTGAATTTCCGCACTCCGGCTGTCGTGGAGGCAATGTTGGAGGAGGTACGCTTCTGGCTGGAGCGGGGTGTCGACGGTTTCCGTCTGGATGCCGTCAACTTCTGCACGCACGGCGAACTCAAAGACAATCCGCCTCGGGCAGACGTGACGGAAGGCTTTCTCGGCGTGCGTCCGGATAACCCCTACGGTTATCAGTTACATCAGTACGACAAGACCCAGCCGGAAAACGTGCTGTTTCTGGAGCGCCTGCGTGGCCTGATGGATGAATACCCCGGCTCGACGAGCGTGGGTGAAGTCGGTGACGATGACGCCCTGGGCGTGATGGCGGAATATTCCCAAGGCGGTAACCGCCTGCATATGTGTTACTCCTTCAATCTGCTGACAGATAAAGCGTCCCCCGACTATCTGCATGAAACATTGACAGAAATGGAGGCGCGTATCGGTGATGGCTGGCCCTGCTGGGCGCTGGGCAATCATGACGTTATCCGCCTTGCCACGCGCTGGCAGGCTGAAGGGCAACTGGATAAGCTGCGCCTTTACATGGTGTTTTTGATGACTCAGCGCGGTAGCGTGTGTCTTTATCAGGGCGAAGAGCTGGGCTTGCCTGAAGCTGAGCTGACCTTTGATCAGCTGGTTGACCCGGCGGGCATTACCTTCTGGCCATCCTATAAAGGCCGCGACGGCTGCCGTACCCCGCATCCCTGGCAAGCTGATGCCCGACACGCTGGCTTTAGCCAGGCGACGCCCTGGCTGCCGGTGCCTGAATCGCATGCACGTCTTGCCGTTGATAAGCAGGATAATGATGCTGGTTCGCTACTCAATGCCTACCGCGGATTTCTGGCCTTTCGACGCACCCAGCCCGTGCTGGTAAAAGGCCAGGTTCGCTATCACCCCGTGCGCGATGATGTGTTGTGTCTGGAACGTACCTATCAGCACACACGCCTGCTGATTGCGCTGAACTTCAGCCATTACGCTGTCACTCGGCCGGCGCCTGACAGCGCTGAATCTCTCAAGGGGGCTCCGGGATGGCTGAACGGCGACTGGCAGGATGGCCAGTTAACGCTGCCGCCCTATGGCGTGGCCATTGCCTGCTGCCCACAACCCGAGGAGGACGCACCATGGGACGTTTAACATTGAATGGGATTGGTAAATCCTTTGACGGCGTAGAAATTTCGCGGGATATCGACCTCACGATTGAAGATGGCGAGTTTGTGGTATTCGTCGGACCCTCTGGCTGCGGAAAATCCACCCTGCTGCGCATGATTGCCGGTCTAGAAGATATCACCGAAGGCGACATGCAGCTTGATGGCCAGCGGATAAACGAGATTCCGCCCCAAGAGCGGGATATCGGCATGGTGTTCCAATCCTATGCGCTGTATCCGCACATGAGTGTGGCGGAAAACATGGCTTTTGGCCTGAAGCTGGCGCGCACGGACAAAGCCGAAATTAGCCAACGTGTGCAGCATGCCGCAGGGATGCTTCACTTGACCGAACTTTTGAAACGTAAGCCGAAAGACCTTTCTGGTGGTCAGCGTCAGCGCGTCGCGATTGGCCGAACGCTGGTCAAAGAGCCGGCCGTATTCCTGTTTGATGAGCCGTTATCCAACCTGGATGCCGCGCTGCGGGTCGATATGCGGGTGCAGATTGCGGCACTGCACAAACGCCTGAACGCCACCATGATCTACGTGACCCACGATCAGGTGGAAGCCATGACCCTGGCGGATCGCATCGTGCTGCTTTCCCGTGGCCGTATCGCTCAGGTGGGCGCGCCACTCTCGCTCTATCACTTTCCTAAAACTCTTGAAGTGGCTGAATTTATCGGCTCGCCACGTATTAATACGTTCCCCGTTTCGGTGGTTGAACCGAGTGAGCACCATACCTTGGTGCGTCTGCATAATGATGACATCCTGGCAGTGGCCGTAAACGGCCAGCACTTACAGGCGGGAGATAGCGCTACACTTGGGCTGCGGGCAGAGGATTTTGTTGAGACCGAGCATGCTGAAGCCAGTTTGAGTGCCACCTTACTGGTGGCGGAAAAGCTCGGCTACGAAACCTTGGGACACTGGCAGGTAGATGGCATTGAAACCACGCTCACTCAGCGTTTAAATGGCTTGACCCGCTTGGACGAGGGCCAGACGGCACGGTTGGGTCTGGCGGGCCAGCACTGTCATCTGTTTGATCCGCATGGCAATGCCTGTCCTCGGCAGGTTGATATCGAGGGGGTAAGCCAATAGCCAGTTAACCGGTTCATATACAGAAAAAAGCGCCTGACATTGTTAAAGCGCTTTTTTTTGGACTACCTGATGGTAAAGCGCTAGATATCTGCATGGCTACAAAAAAACCGGTGTCGATTCGAATCACACCGGCCATGAACAAATTGCTCAAGAGAGGAGTTCTTTAGGACTTGATGGAGCGTTAGCCTTTCACTCCTCCTGCAGTTAAGCCGCCAATAATCCAACGTTGGCAGATTAGAAACGCAACAGTTATGGGCAGCCCGGAAAGCACGGCAGCCGCAGCGAAATTTCCCCAACGTTGATTATGGTCCGCAAGATATTGCTGGGCGCCGACGGCCAGGGTGAGTTTGTGTTCATCCACCAGCAGTACCGAGGCCATAGGATATTCCATAATACTCATCACGAAGGCCAGAATGAATACCACCATCAAAATGGGAATCGAAAGCGGCAACAGAATATAACGAAATGCTTGCCAGGTGCTGGCGCCGTCCACCATTGCGGCTTCTTCAAGTGAACCATCAATCGACTCAAAATAGCCTTTAATGGTCCATATATGTAGTGCCACTGCCCCCAGTGACGCCACGATTAGTGCGCCATGGGTATTGATCCCCAGCCAGGCAACAAACTGGCCCAAACGGTCGAACAGAGCATATAACGCCACCAGCGACAGTACTGCCGGAAACATCTGAAAGATCAGCATGCCTTTCAAAAGCGGTTCTTTACCCTTAAAGCGCATGCGTGCAAAGGCGTAAGCGCTAGTGGTTGCAAGCATCAGTATTAATACCGAGGACACGATCGCGACCTTGATGGAGTTCCATAACCACAGGAGCACGGGGAAGGGAGGCTGAACAATGCTGCCGTCCGCACGTTCCCAGGGAATGCCCAAAGCCAGTGACCAGTGTTCTAGCGAGAAATGCTCGGGAATCAGGCTGCCGGTGGCAAAGTTGCCTTCGCGGAAGGAAATCGAAATCACCAACAGCAGCGGGAAGACGATCAGTGAAACAAAACAGATCAGCGCCAGATGAGCGCCTAACCGTCGCGCACCGACAGAGCGGGGTTGAACCATCGCCATGGTTAATCTCCTAAACCTTTACTTTAGAAAGGCGCAAATTAAGCAGCGACAAGCCGGCTACCAACAGGAAAATGAGCGTGGCGATAGCGGCTGCCAATCCGAAATTCTGCCCAGCATCCTGAAATGCAATGCGGTAGGTGTAGCTGACCAAAAGGTCTGTCGTGCCCGCGGGGGTGCTGGCGCCGAGGATGTCCGGGCTACCTCCCGTTAAGAGTGTGATCAGCACGAAGTTGTTGAAATTAAAAGCAAACGCCGCGATCAAAAGAGGCGTCAACGGTTTTATGATCAGCGGCAGGGTAATCCGGAACAGGTTAGTCAGCGGGCCACCACCGTCGACCGCCGAGGCTTCATACAGATCCTGAGGGATAGCCTGTATCAGCCCCATACACAAAAGCAGCATATACGGGTAGCCCAGCCAAGTATTTACAATCAGTAGCATGGAACGTGCCATCCACGGGTCAGTAAACCACTCTGGATGAATGCCAAACAGTGTATCCAGAATCATGTTCACTTCACCGAAATGTTGGTTGAACATGCCTTTGAAAATCAGAATTGAGATAAACGCAGGCACTGCGTAAGGAAGGATCAACAGCGTACGATAAACGGCCTTGCCTTTGAGTTGATCCCACTGCAGCAGTGATGCCAGAACAAAACCAACCGCCAGAGTAAACACTACCGTTAAAGCGGCAAACACAAAGGTCCACACAAAGATCTGTATGAAGGGACCACGAATGTCCGGATCGTTAAAAATCTGCGTGTAGTTGGCCAACCCGACATTAACTGGCCAGCCGGGCGTTATCCGATCGCCGTTATCCGCTACAAAAAAGCCAATGGTAGGGTCAGGTGTCAATATACGGTCATCCCGACGATCATAAAGCGAGCCGTCTTCACGAATTTCATAACGGTTCACCACCGGCGCAAATTGACGCAATCCGGCCATGCGAAGCTCGCCGCCTTCAGGCATTAACAGCCGCAGTTCCTGAAGGGTATCGCGCGCCTGGATGATGGCGCGCATGCTCAGGACTTCCCCAGCGGGATCAGTGTCGATGGTTTGAACATCAACCTGACGCTTTTCCTGATTGGTCAGGTTCAGTGGTGAGGAAAGAAAACGCTGGGTATCGTTCTCCAGTAAGAGTCGGGTGAGTTTATCCTCGCCATACAAGCTCAGGTCAAAGGCGGCTCCTTCCTGCTGGAAAGTTTGGCTTAATAGCTGGCCGCGCACGCGTTCTTCAGATAAGAGGTTGCTTGAGCTGTAGTTGCTAAAGCTTATACCAATGGTGTAAAGCAAAGGGAAAATAACAAACACCCCTAATCCGGCCACGGCAGGAAAAACATAGCGATGGCTCATTAACGTGCGTCTGGTAAACACCACACCCAGCGAGGTACCAAGGACTAAAAACAGCAGCGCAAACATCCACTGGCCGTTAAGGTGAAACGCCAATACCAGCCATAGTAGCGCTATTACCATAACAGCAATCGTGCTGCGCATAGCCCAGCGAGTGTAGCGTTCGGCTAGATGGCGAGAACGGTGGCGGGGAAGGCCACGCGATGCGTTGCTGGTATACATGAGGACATCCTGAAAGCTGCCCGGTGGCATTGGCTACCGGGCAAAAAGAGCAGAGAAAAGACTACTGCCGCATACGTCGTGCGGCAGCGTCCAGAGCTTCCTGAGGCGACTGGCGTCCACTGCCAATGTTTTGCAGTGCAGGTTCCATTGCGGCCCAGAAGGCACCCATTTCAGGAATATTGGGCATTGGCACACCAATTTCCGCATTTTCCAGGGTTGCAGCAATATTGGGGTTGTCGGCAAGTTCTGCCTGATAGTCAATATGGGCAACAGCGCCTAATGAACCATCATTGTTGAAAGTGCGCATGCCGTCTTCGCTAAGCAGGTAGTTTTCTAAAAACTCCACTGCCAGAAAGTCATTAGGCGAGGCGGAGTTGATCATCGCTGTCATCACGCCGAACATAGGTTTGGCGCGTTCATCACCGACTTTGGGTAGCAGAGCAACGCCGAAGTCAATGTCGCTGCGCGCTAGGTTAGGCCATGCCCAGGGGCCGCTGATCATGGTGGCGACTTCACCCTGATTAAAGCGCGTATCCATCAGGTTGTAATCGGTTCCACGAGGGATTACATCGCTTTCGATCAGCTCAACCAGTAGTTCTGCTCCCTGTAAGGCACCCGCGTTATTGACGCCGATATCACTAACGTTATAACCGCCATCGGTCTGCTTGAACGGGTAGCCGCCATTGGCCGCCAGCAGCGTCCAGCCATAATAGGGTTCGCTGTAATCAAACAGAATGGCTTTTTTGTCTTCCTGGGAAAGAGCTGCGTCCAGTTCTATGAGTTCAGCAAAGCTTTCTGGCGGGGTTTCTACCAGTGCTTTGTTATAAATCAGCCCCAATGATTCAACGGATATCGGATAGCCGTAGGTTTCATCATTCCAGAGAACGGACTCCCAGGTGAAATCGTAAAATTCATCACGGAAGCTGTCGCTGGGGGCTACCTGTTTCAATAAGCCGCTTTGCGCCCATTCCCCCATGCGGTCGTGAGCCCAGATAACAATATCTGGGCCCTGGCCGCTGCCTGCCGCCTGTTGGAATCGGTCGGTCAGGTTATCTGGGAAAATCACTTCAACCTCTATGCCGGTGTCTTCAAGAAACTTTTCGGCAACGGCGCGAATGCCTTCCTGGCCTTTATTATCGCCCATCCAGATCGTCAGGCGGTCGTCTTTAAATGCAAAAGCAGGCAGGGTGGCGCTGGCGGCAAGCGTGGCGGCGGCCAACGGCAAAATTAAGGTTCTGTATATAGCCATGGCGTGTTTACCTCGTTGTTGTTGTCATAGCGTGTTGTTACTGAGCGCTGTCGGAATAAAATCAATAGAGCAGCATTTTTTCATCACTAGCGTCGCCAAATACACGCAATCGCACCTCATCCTCAATGGGCGTGGCGATGGCGTATCCAAGGGGCGTAGAGTGGAATAATAGGTAGCAGTAAAGCGCTAACATACAAGTTGCAGAATGAATGCGTTGTATAGCTAGTCAGGCAAAAAGGCGATGGAAGCAGAAAGGTAATTTTTTTGTAGTAAAATTACATTTTAAATTGCTTTTTATGGCCGATATTGGTTATATTTTTACTAATCTAACTAAAATAAAGCGAGTATGAACGATTGTTGCCTATCCGAACCCCAATCGACCCCGAATTAAGGAGCGATCATGAGCCAGCCCCGTGATGCGTCAACATCCCCTTTGGGTGACCCGAACCATGCCATTGATCTTGCCCTGTTTGGTGCACTGGGCGATCTGGCGTTACGCAAGCTGTTTCCGGCACTTTACCACCTTGACCGTGAAGGCCTGATGCCGGAAAGCACGCGCATCATGGGGTTGGCGCGACAGGAGCATGATGAGACCTCGTTCCGTCAGGAGGTTGAAGCGGCTCTTCTTAAACGCCTGAAAACCGATGAGCAGGACAAGGTCAGCCTCAAGCGTTTTCTTGGCCGACTGGATTATCGTCAGCTGGATTTTACCTCTGCCAAAGGTTTTGAAACCATCAAGGCCTGGCGGGAAGGGGCGCCGCGGCCCATGGTGGTTTACTTGTCAGTCGGCGCCAAGATTTACGGCGATATCTGCCATAACCTGCAGGCCAGCGGCAGCCTGGACGATGAAACCCGGGTGATTGTCGAAAAGCCGATTGGCGCTGACCTGGTTTCTTCTCAGCAGATCAATGATGCGATTGGTGCCGTGTTTCCAGAGTCGCGTATCTACCGCATCGACCACTACCTGGGCAAGGAAACGGTGCAGAACCTGATTGCCCTGCGTTTTGCCAACCCGCTGTTCGGTACCCAATGGAATCAGAACCATATTTCCCATGTGGAAATCACGGTCGCGGAAAAAGTTGGTATAGAAGGGCGCTGGGGCTACTTTGATGACGCCGGTCAGCTGCGTGATATGGTGCAGAACCATCTCCTGCAGTTGCTTTGCCTGATCGCCATGGACCCGCCTTCCAATCTTGACGCTGATGCCATCCGTGATGAAAAGGTCAAGGTGCTCAAGGCACTCAAGCCGTTTACCGGCGATGCCCTGGGTCGTGATGTGGTGCGCGGCCAGTACATTGCCGGTACCACGGATGGCCAGCCGGTGCCCGGCTATCTTGAGGAAGAGGATGCCAATATCCAGAGCCAGACGGAAACCTTCGTGGCCATGAAAACCGAAGTGTCCAACTGGCGCTGGGCGGGGGTGCCTTTCTATCTGCGCACTGGCAAGCGGATGCCGGAAAAGCTTTCCCAGATCGTGATTCACTTCCGCCAGCAGCCCCACTATATCTTTGACCCGGATCAGCGTGGCATTGCTGCCAACAAGCTGATCATCCGTCTGCAGCCGGAAGAAGGTATTGCCCTGCAGGTATTGACCAAGGATAGCGGCCTGCATAAAGGCATGCGTTTGCGTCCTGGCCCTTTGCATCTGGATTTTAACAGCGCCTTTCCCAAGTCGCGTATTCCGGATGCCTATGAACGCCTGCTGCTGGAAGTGATGAAAGGGCAGCAGTACCTGTTTGTGCGACGTGATGAGGTGGAATATGCCTGGCGCTGGTGCGACCAGTTGATTGAAGGCTGGCAGAACCGTGATACCCCACCGCGTCGCTATCCTGCCGGGTCATGGGGGCCAGTAGCCTCCATTGCCATGATTACCCAGGATGGCCGCAGCTGGTACGAGGATTATTGACATGAGCGAAGCACGTAAGCACCTGGCCACTCAGCTGGCTGAAGCCGTGGCAGAAGCGCTTTGCAGCGACCTGAAGCAGCGCGAACGCGTACTTCTGGTGGTGTCTGGTGGCTCAACGCCGGTGCCTTTTTTTCAGGCCCTGGCCGCCAAGCCGCTGGCCTGGGAGCGTATTGACATCACCCTGGCGGATGAGCGCTGGGTGGATGCGCAAAGCGACGACAGCAATGCCCGACTGGTGCGCCAGCACCTGTTGCAAGGGCCCGCCAGTGCCGCGCACTTCTTACCCTTGACCACCTCGGCAGCCACCCCGGAACAGGGCGTTGCAGAAGTGTCCGCTCAAGCCGCTCGCCTGGCCTGGCCGGCCAGTGTGGTGATTCTGGGCATGGGCGGTGATGGTCATACCGCCTCGCTGTTCCCCGATAGCCTGGAGCTGGATCTGGCGCTGACTACTGAAGAGCCTCTGGTCGCGGTGCGGACGCCCAGCCAGCCTCAACCGCGTATTACCTTTTCAGCCGGGCAGCTGCATCAGGCGCAGCGCCATTTCCTGCACATCAGCGGTGACGATAAACGCAATGTGCTGGCCCAGGCCATGCAGGGCGACGATGTACGCCAATTGCCTATTCGCGCTTTTCTGGCCAGCCCGTTGGCCATTTACTGGGCCCCTTGATGGCGAGCCACAAAATTTCAGGAGTAAGACCCATGACAATCGATAAGCAGCTTCCCTCAACCCGCACCGCCGAGCTGGACAGCATCTGCCTGAAGGCGGAAGTGATCCCGGTGTTGACCATTGATCGCCTGGAAGACGCCGTTCCCTTGGGCCGAGCGCTGGTGGAAGGAGGCTTGCCGGTGCTGGAAGTCACTCTGCGCACCGACTGTGCCCTGGAAGCCGTCAAGCGCATGCGCGAGGCACTGCCCAGTGCCAGCATTGGGGTGGGCACGGTACTGACACCTGCCCAGTACCGTCAGGCCGAGCAGGTTGAAGCCGATTTTGTGGTCACCCCCGGGGCTACCGAAGCGCTCTACCGCTACGGGGTGGAAAGCCCGGTACCCATGTTGCCGGGTGTATCGACAATTTCCGAGCTGATGACCGGCTGGCAGTATGGCTACCGCCGCTTCAAGTTCTTCCCGGCAGAATCCAGCGGAGGCGCCAAGGCGTTGAAAGCGTTCGGTGCACCGATTCCTGGCGCGCATTTTTGCCCCACGGGCGGTATCACCGTCGACAATGCGGCCGATTATCTCAACCTGCCCAATGTCATGTGCGTGGGGGGGTCATGGTTGACGCCCAAGGCGTTGATTGACGCGGAAGACTGGGACGGCATCCGCGAGCTGGCGCGTCAGGCGGCTGAGCGCTTCCACCACTGACAATCCACCAAGCCCTATATTCAGCCAACCCTATGTTCAGTAGGGTTGGCTGTTGTCATCGCAACGCGGGGGAGCGGTCAGTCAATATCCTTGGCGGTGGGCAGTGCCGCGTAGGCGCCCGGGCGGGTGACGGCAAAGGCACCGCAGCGGCAGGCAACCTCCACTGCCTGGGCAAGAAAGGCGCTGTCCTGGTGCCAGTTGTCATCAATACCGTGGCGGGATAGTTCCGCCAGCAGGCCACCAACAAAGGCATCGCCGCCAGCGGTGGTATCCACCGCCGTTACCTGGGGTGGCGTGACGGTGTGATCCAGACCAATGCCTTTGAGCGTGACCTGGTTGGGGCCATCGGTGATCACGATAAGCTTGACGCCTGCTGCCAGGCGCTCAGCAAGCCAGGTATCCTGGGGATGGTCGCCGCGCAGATAATCCAGTTCTTCCAGGGATACCTTGACAAGTTCGGCGCCATCTAAAAGCTCGGTCACCCGCCAGGCATCTGCGGCCCCCTTGGGCCACAGGTTATGGCGCAGATTGGCGTCCACACTGACGAGACAGCCGGCGCGTTTGGCCATGTTGGCAATGGCCAGGGTGGTATCGGCAATCTCTGGGTCAGTCAGGCTGTTGCTGCACAGGTGGACAATTGCCGGCTGCTCGAAAACGCCGTGGGGCAGATGCTCCAGGCGATAAAGCAGGTCGGCAGCCGGTGGGCGATAGAAATCAAAGGTACGCTCGCCGCTGGCATCCCGGGAGACAAACGCCAGCGCCGTGCGCGCTTCACGGGTCAGCACCATACCCTGGGTATTCACCCCATGAGCGGCCAGTTCGCTGACCAGAAAATGGCCAAAGCGGTCATCACCGACCATACCCAGAAACTGGCTGGGCACACCCAGGCGCGAACAGGCAACCGCCACGTTGGCAGGAGCACCTCCCGCATAAGGGGTAAAGGCTTCCTGGCCAGTGTCATCACCCAGGCGGCTGGACAACATGTCTACCAAGGCTTCACCAAAGGCAATCAGCGGTATCATTGTCGGAACCCTTTGTTGGCGTTAAAAGACTTCTTCATTATGCAGCGCTTCGGCAGCACCGAGTAACCCCGACCACGGGTGAGTGACAACCGAGACTGGAATGTCGGCATTATAAGCGCCCATGCGGCCTTTGTTGACAAAGCCCTGGCGCAGCTCTGACCGGGGTAGCCAGTCCAGCAGGCGAGGCAGAATGCCCCCGCACAGGTAGACACCGCCTCGTGCGCCCATGGTGAGGGTGGCATCACCGCACACATCCCCCAGTATCTTCAAAAAGCGCAGCACCGTTGCGCTGGCAAGCGGGTCGCCATGATTGGCTGCCTGGGTGACGTCGGCGGGTGACTGATATTCTGGCGCCTGATCTGCCAGCAGGCAGTGAGCCTGATACAGCTCCAGCAAGCCCTGGCCGCACAGGATGCGTTCGACGCTGACCCTTGAGTGACGGGCCAGAAAAATGTCCAGCAGGGCGCGTTCGGTGCTGTCAGTGGGCGCAAAGGTGACGTGGCCACCTTCCGTCGGCAAGGGAATCCAGGCATGTTGGCCGGGAAAGACCCCGGCCACGCCAAGCCCCGTGCCCGGGCCAATCACCAGCCGGGTTGAGTGGGGCAGCGCGACGCCTGCCTGCACTTCGACCAGGTGTTCGGCATCCACATGGGGGACGCCCAGCGCCTGGGCAGTGAAGTCGTTGATCACCTTGAACAGCGACAGGTTCAATGCCAGCTGAACGTCGCGTTTTATGAAATCCCAGTGGTTATTGGTCATCTTGACCCGCTCGGCATGCACCGGGCAGGCAAACGCCAGGCAGGCTTCCAGCGGCGCGTTTTTGCCCTTGGCCCCCACACGTTCCAGGTAATCCTCAATCGCCTCAATAACGCCCGGGTAGTCGGCGCAAGGCAGGTTAAGAACCTCTTGGGGTATCATCTGCCCGGGCGGCACCAGTGCAAAGCGCGCATTAGTACCGCCGATGTCGCCAATCAGTGCCGGTCGCATCAAGCATCCTCTCCAAAAATCTGACCCTCCTGACGGGCCAGGTCATCGGCTTCAAAGCCACCGAAAACGCCGGCACCTTCCTCGCCGCGCATGGCCAGGTGACGGAAACCGCCAAACAGTTCGCGGCCCAGGCCGACGTGGTAGTGATCCAGATGACCAACCACACTTTCCCGGGCCTGCCAGGTGGCCGCATCTACCTTGGCTTCCAGCGTCCCGCTGTTAGCGTCCAGGCGTACTACATCGCCATCGCGCAGCTTGGCCAGGGGGCCACCGTCTAGCGCTTCAGGGCTGATGTGAATGGCGGCGGGCACCTTGCCGGAGGCGCCGGACATTCTTCCGTCAGTCACCAGGGCAACCTTGTGGCCGCGATCCTGAAGCACACCCAGAAAAGGCGTCAGTTTGTGTAGTTCAGGCATGCCATTGGCCTTGGGGCCCTGAAAACGCACGACCGCAATCACATCACGATCCAGCTCTCCGGCTTCAAAGGCGCCTTTAAGCTCATTCTGGTCTTCAAAAATCTTGACCGGTGCTTCAATGATGCGATGTTCCTCCGCTACCGCAGATATCTTGATCACACCACGTCCCAGGTTGCCCTTCATCACCGTCAGGCCACCGGTGGGGGCAAAGGGCCGGGCAACCGGGCGTAATACATCCTCATCAAGGCTATGGTCGGCGCCTTCGCGCCACACCAGTTTGCCGTCTTCCAGGAAGGGCTCCTGGGTGTAGGCGGTCATATCGGTGCCAAATACGCTGGGGATATCGCCATGGATCAGACCAGCGCCGAGCAGTTCGCGGAACAGGTAGCTCATGCCACCAGCGGCCTGGAAGTGATTGATATCTGCCTGGCCGTTGGGGTAGACCTGCATCAGGCTGGGGGTGACAGCAGAGAGGTCGGTAAAGTCGTCCCAGGTCAAAGTGATACCGGCCGCTGCCGCCATGGCGATCAGGTGCATGGTGTGATTGGTGGAACCGCCAGAAGCCAACAACCCCACCACGGCATTGACGATGGCACGTTCATCAATCTGCTGGTAGAAGGGACGATAGTCGCCACCCGACTCCGTATTGCGAATAGCCTGTTCGGTGGCGTAGCGGGTGAGGGCTTCACGCATTTGTGTGCCGGGGTTCACAAAGGAGGTGCCCGGCAGGTGCAGGCCCATCATTTCCATCATTAACTGGTTGGAGTTGGCAGTGCCGTAAAACGTGCAGGTGCCCGGGCTGTGGTAGGAGGCCGACTCGGCTTCCAGAAGGTCTTCACGGCTGGCCTTGCCTTCTGCAAACAGCTGGCGGATGCGTGCTTTTTCCTTGTTGGGCAAGCCGCTGGGCATGGGGCCGGCCGGCACAAACATGGCGGGCAGGTGGCCGAATCGCGCGGCGGCAATAAACAGCCCCGGAATGATCTTGTCGCAGACACCCAGATACAGGGCGGCGTCAAACATGTTGTGAGAAAGCCCAACAGCGGCGGCCATGGCAATGACATCGCGGGAAAACAGCGAGAGTTCCATACCCGGCTGGCCCTGGGTGACACCATCACACATGGCGGGTACACCACCGGCAAACTGGGCAGTCGACCCCATATCGCGAGCGGCCGCCTTGATGGTGGCAGGGAAGGTCTCAAACGGCTGGTGCGCGGACAGCATGTCGTTGTAGGACGAAATAATGCCCAGGTTGGCGCTGTTCATCAGCTTGAGGGCATTTTTTTCCTCGCTGCCACAGGCGGCAAAACCATGGGCCAGGTTGCCGCAGGACAGGCTGCCGCGATGGACTCCCTGGCGATGTTGATCAGCCATGCGCTGCTCATAGAGGGCACGCCGCTCGGCAGAGCGCTCGCGGATACGTTGCGTGATCCTGGCAATCGTGGGGTGGAGCGGTGATGATGAAGTGGCCATAGCAAACCTCGCGAATCGGGAGTCTAGGTGTTGGTGACGTGAATACCCTATCAAAAGCACTATTGGCTTTTGGCACTGGAGGCAGGCGGTTTCTGCACCTGACAGTATAAAGGGCACCTTATTGTAGTTTTATTACTCATATAGTCCTTCTTATTTTACTACTATACGTATTTTTCGAGTTTTTTGTAGTTATATTACATAATATTTTTGATTAATTTTTCGTTTCCGCCACCCACGTCACGCCTGTGAAGATACCCTGATAAATTGACCCGCTCACGCCAAGTTGCTAGTTTACGCCATCGTTTGGGTGCTGGCAGTTTTCTGAACTGTCGGTGAAACGGGAAGTAGGTGAAGGGGATAATTGACCGTCATTTTTGGTTACATGCCCTTTGATTCCTACGCTGCCCCCGCAACGGTGATCGAGACAAGAGCGACCATAACGCCACTGTGCCTGCTGACAGCGCATGGGAAGGCGGTCGTTCGGAAAGTGCCATGGCGTCTTTCTCTCGTCAGCCCGGAGACCGGCCCGAATGAAGGCTTGAAAAAAGCCGTTACCTACCAGGACGCGGTGGGCGTTCCTGAAGTCGTCAAGCGCTGATATCGTCAGCGCTTGATGCTTCCTTTGTCCCATGTGTCCTGGCATTTATCAATGCCGTGCGGGTGAGCACGCAGAGCAAGGGAACCATGATGTCCTATCCTACTTCCGCCTTTGCCGGCCTGGCGTTTTTTACGCTGGCCGCCATTCCCCAGGCCGTTCAGGCTCAGTCAACAAGCAGTGCTGAGAATGCCACACTTGACCCTGTGGTTGTCACTGCAACTCTGGCGCCGCGCACTGCCAATGAGTCGCTGGCCTCTGTCAGTGTCATCGACGAAGCGGCCTTGCGTCGTCAGGATCCGATCAGTATAACCGAGGTATTTCGAGGCCAGCCAGGTGTTGATATCACCACTCAAGGCACCTACGGCAAGCAGACCAGCCTGTTCATGCGTGGCACCGGCAGTAATGCCAATGTGCTGCTGATCGACGGTATTCGTCTGCGTTCGGCCACTACCGGTGCCGCCTCGTGGGAGTTTCTCGATCCACGGATGTTTGAGAGCGCCGAGATCGTGCGTGGACCGCGTGGTAGTTTGTACGGTGCGGATGCCGTGGGTGGCGTAATACAGCTGTTTACTCCGGATAGCCAGGCGGAAGGCGTCAGCCCTCGGGTGTCCATCGGCGGTGGCAGCCACGGTAGCAAGCGCGTATCCGCATCGCTTTCCGGCCAGCAGGGCGGCACCCGCTATACCTTTGCAGGTAGCCGCTTCGACACTGACGGTGGGCCGGTACGCCGTGATGGGGAAGATAAAAGCTTTGACGCCACTAGTGGGCTGGTCAAGCTGTTGCATCGCTATGATAATGACGCTGAAGTAGGGCTTCTGGCGCTGCGTTCGCGCGGTAACAGTGAATTTGAAGGCCCGGGGCCCGCTGAAGATGATTTTGTTCAACAGGTAGCTGGCGTATACGCGGAACTTCCCGTCACGGATAGCTGGCAAAGCCGGTTGATTCTGTCAGAGGCACGTGACGAGCGCGATACCCAGGCACCTACTTATACATCCCTTTTTGAAAGTCGCACGCGTACTGCTCAGTGGTTGAATACTCTGGCGTTTGGCCTGCATGAAGTGATCATTGGCGCTGAAATGGCCGAGGATGACCTGGGCGATAGCGAGACATCAGGCCTGAACTTCAATGAAAACAGCCGCTACAATCGCGCTGCTTTTGCACAGGGGCTGCTGGATTTCCATCCGCTGACGACTCAGCTGAGCCTGCGCTACGATGATAACGAAGCCTTTGGCGATGAAGTTACCGGCAGCCTGGCATTCGGTTTTGCCTTTGATGACCAACATGTGGCGCGGGCAAGCTACGGCACGGCCTTTCGGGCGCCGACCTTTAATGAGCTGTATTTCCCGTTTGTCGGGTCGAGCAACCCAAATCTCAACGCTGAATCATCAGACACATTTGAGCTGGGTGTGCGCGGGCAGTATGAGCGTTGGTTCTGGGACGCCGCCATCTACCAGACAGAGGTGGATGAGCTGATTGCATTGGATGCCAACTTTACCCCCGTCAATGTGGACAAGGCGCGCATTCAGGGCGCGGAATTGAGCCTGGGCGCCGAGCTTGGCAGCTGGCTGTTTGCCGGTGCCTTGACCTACACTGATCCGCAAAGCCGCAGCGGTGATAATCAGGGCAAGCGCCTGCAGCGGCGCGCCAGCCAGTCAGCAAGGCTGGATGTGGATTACCAGCTTGATGAGGTGTTACTGGGCGGTTCCTGGGTCGTTCAGGATCATCGTTACAACGATGCCGCCAATCAGCAGCGCCTGCCAGGCTATGGGTTGTTGAACCTGCGCGCAGGCTGGGAGTTCGCCCCCCAGTGGTCATTGCGCCTGACCCTTGATAACGTGCTGGATAACACCTTTACCACCGCCCAAGGTCAGGAGTTGGATCCGGTGTCCTTTGCATCGACATCCTTTGACTACATCAACGCTGGCCGTGCAGGCTTCCTCAGCGTTCACTATGGTCAGTAAACGCACCATGGGTGCCTTGTGCCGTGGGTTGGCCGGTCTTTTACTGGCGGTCAGCCTGCCGGTGAGTGCCGACTCGCCCTACTGCGCGACGGATGATCTGGGTGACCCGCTTTGCCTTGACGCCCCGGCCCAGCGGATTGCGGCATTGTCGCCGGGCGCCACTGAGCTGGCCTTTGCTGCCGGGGCCGGTGAGCAGGTGGTAGCCGTGGTGGCGCACAGTGATTACCCACCAGAAGCTGAAGGCCTGCCCTCGGTGGGCGATCATCAGCGCATCGACCTGGAAGCCTTGCTCTCCCTGCAGCCGGATCTGGTGATTGGCTGGGTCTCCGGCAATCCACCGGCCCAGCTGGAAAAACTCGCCGCACTGGGCTTGCCGGTTTTCTATCTGGAACCGCAGCATTTCGACGGCATTGCCAGTGCTATCGAACGACTGGCAAGCCTCGCCGGCAGCGACGCACAGGGTTATCCGGCGGCGGAGGATTTCCGTAACCAGATGGCAGCACTAAAAGCCCGGTATGCCGACCTTGAACCCGTGTCCGTCTTCTATCAGGTCTGGGAGTCACCCCTGATGAGTGTCAATGACGAAAACTTTATCGGCCAGATTATCAGCCTGTGCGGTGGCGACAATATCATGGGGGAACAGGCCCGACAGGTGCCGCGCCTCAACGCCGAAGTGGTTATCGCAGAGGACCCGGCGGCCATTGTCACAGGGGGTAACGGCGAAAATAGCCGCAACGGGCTCGAGCATTGGCGACAATACCCTGAGCTTTCAGCCGTCGCCAATGATCATCTCTTTGTTGTGCCGTCTTCCCTGATCCAGCGGCCCACGCCGCGCCTGGCGCAAGGGGCGCGCCTGTTATGCGAACAGCTCGATAACGTCCGCCAGACCATGCTGGCAGAGCCGCCTCCGTGATGCCGCGCTTTGTGCTGCCACTGATGGTGTTAGCCCTGCTGGCCATGCTGGCGATCGGCGGTGCGCTGATAGTGGGCAGTGCCACCCTGGATATTGAGCAGGTGGCGGGCGTGTTTGTGGGCCAGGGGGAGCCGCTGGCGCATACCCTGGTGATGGAGCTGCGTCTGCCAAGGGCGCTCTCTGCCTTTGCGGTAGGCGGGCTTCTGGCAGTGGCCGGGGCCCTGATGCAGATCCTTCTGCGTAACCCCCTGGCCGACCCCTATGTACTGGGCATCTCCGGCGGTGCGGCAGTAGGGGCACTGGCGGCCATGTTGGCCGGATTAGGCGGTGTGCTTCTGTCAGGTTCCGCTTTTGGTGGTGCCTTGGTCTCCATGCTGCTGGTATTTGCTTTAGCGCGGGGCGAAGGCAGCTGGACACCTTCGCGCCTGCTGTTGACCGGCGTTGTGGTGGCCTCAGGTTGGGGCGCTGTGATCACCCTGTTGCTATCGCTCAGCCCCACCCAGGCCTTGCCTGGCATGCTGTTCTGGCTGATGGGGGATCTTTCCTACGCCCGAGCCCCCTGGATGCCATTGACGCTGCTGTTGATGGTTTGCCTGATGTTGATGCCGCTTGGCCGCCACCTGAACGTGCTGGCGCGCGGGCCCATGCAGGCCGCTGCCCTTGGGGTGGATGTCAGGTGGCTTTCCTGGGGCATCTATCTGATTGCCAGCCTGTTGACCGCGACTGCCGTCACCAGTGCCGGTACTATCGGCTTTGTGGGGCTGGTGGTGCCGCATATGCTGCGCCTTGTGCTGGGCAACGATCAACGCCTGATTCTGCCTGCCTGTGCGCTGAGCGGAGGCTTGCTGTTGGTGGTCGCGGACACCCTGGCGCGCAGCGTGATGGCCCCCGAGCAGTTGCCGGTGGGGGTAATCACGGCGCTTTTGGGCGTGCCGATGTTTCTGCTTTTGCTCAACCGGAGCCGTTCATGACGCGCCTGGAAACCGATAACCTGGTGATCAGGGTGCCGCAGCGCGCACCAGGTGTGCCGCTCTCCTTTCACCTCGAGGCCGGGCAGGTGTGGGGAGTGCTGGGGCCTAACGGGGCGGGAAAAACCACGCTATTGCACACGCTGGCGGGGCTGTTGGCACCGCGTTCAGGTCGGGTAGTGCTTGACGGTGTCTGCCTTGCGCAGCTAAAGCGTGGCCAGATTGCGCGCCGCCTGGGCATGGTCTTTCAGGAGCGCCATGATGACTTTCCGGCCACGGTCATGGAAACCGCCCTGATCGGGCGGCACCCGTTTCTTTCTGCCTGGCAGCGTGAAGGTGCCGAGGATTACCGTCTGGCGAAGGCCGCCTTGCAGCGCCTGGATGCCGCTCATCTGGCCAGGCGTCTGACCAGTACGCTGTCAGGCGGTGAGCGCCAGCGGGTAGCCATAGCCACGGTACTCACCCAGAAGCCGGATATATGGCTGGCCGACGAGCCCACCAATCATCTGGATCTGCACCACCAAAGTGCCGTGATGGCGCTGCTGGCCGAACAGGCGGCGCAGGGCGCGGCGGTGATGATGTGCCTGCATGATCTGAACCTTGCGGCCCGCTGGTGTGACCATATTCTGCTGCTGTATCCCGGCGGGGAGGCCTGCTGGGGGCCTAAAGACGAGATGTTGGTGACCTCTGCGCTGGAGCGGCTTTACCGGCAACGCCTGGCCAGCGTCGAGGTCGATGGTGCGCCCGTCTTTGTGCCTGTTAAGTAAATCTCCAACGTCTCACTCAATATGAGAATATGCTGGGAAGGGTGTCGTGAATTTATGGAATGTTTTTCCATAACGCGTGTGTGCGCTAATATAGAGCCTTTAACCACAACCTCCACAATGCGCAGGATCTACCATGAGTTTTTATGTTTACCTTTCCGGCGAGATTCACACCGACTGGCGTGAAGAGATTCAGCAGGGCGCAGAGGCCGCCGGGTTGGACGTCGTCTTCACCGCGCCGGTCACCGATCACGCCGCCAGTGATGCCGCCGGCGACCACCTGGGTATACCGGCCGATGGCTTCTGGCGTGATCACCAGTCATCCAAGGTCAACGCCATTCGCACCCGTACGCTGATCGAACAGGCGGATCTGGTGGTAGTGCGCTTTGGCGATAAATACAAGCAGTGGAATGCCGCTTTTGATGCGGGCTACTGCGCAGCCCTGGCCAAACCCTATATCACCCTGCACGGCGAAGAGATTGTTCACCCTCTGAAAGAAGTCGATGCCCAGGCCCAGGCATGGTGTACGACAACCGATCAGGTGGTGGAAACGCTGCGCTATGTTCTGAAAGCCTGAGTCAGGGTTTAACGCCTGCTTTTTTTAACGTGGTTCAGATTGGAAGCGGGCACTGCTTTTTTAACCGGAAAGCCCCCAATTTCTTTGCGCTCAAGCGTGTTTTTCAAACGCTTTTCTATCGCACACAGGTTTTTAAAGTCACTGATGTCGACAAGAGAAATAGCCTCACCTGAGGCGCCCGCACGGCCCGTTCGGCCGATCCGGTGGATATACTCTTCCGGTTGGAAGGGTAAATCGTAATTCACCACACGGCTCAATTCACCGATATCCAAGCCCCGGGCGGCTACGCCTGTAGCCACCAGGTACTTGAGTTCGCCTGTCTTGAACTGTGCCAACACCTTTTCGCGCATGGCCTGGCTTCTGCCGCCATGAATAGCATCTGCGTCGATGCCGCGCTTTTCCAGTTGGGCAACCAGCTTGGCCGCACTGTGTTTTTTCTCGACAAAAATAAGAGCCTGATCCCACGCCTGTTCGCTGATCAAGTGACTCAGCAAGGCGGATTTGGTGTCCTTGTCTACCGTGATCAGCCACTGTTTGATATTGGCCGCGGCGCGGATGTTCGGAGCAATGGCGATGTCAGCCGCCAGGTCAGTCATCCTGCTATCTGAAAACCCGTAGGCAAGGGCACGAACGTCATGGGTCATGGTAGCGGTAAACATCAGGTTCTGACGCTCTTCAGGCAGGCGCACCATGATTTTGTGGATGTCATCGACAAACCCCATGTCGACCATTCTGTCTGCTTCGTCCAACACCATGACCTGCAGTTCATCAAAGTGCAGCGCGCGCTGATGCGCCAGATCAAGCAACCTGCCCGGTGTAGCCACCAGAATGTCCACGCCCTGTATTAAGCGTTCTTTTTGCGGTTGGGTATCCACACCACCATACGCGGCCATAGAGGTTAAGCCCGTGTGTTTCGCATATTGCGCCACACTGGCTGCGACCTGAATCGCCAGCTCCCGGGTTGGCACCAGAATCAGCCCACGGATGCGTTTGCCGCGCAAGGTTTGCGCCTGACTGAATTTTTCCAGTAGCGGCAGGACAAAGGCAGCGGTTTTGCCTGTTCCGGTTTGTGCGGTGGCGATGAGGTCTTTTCCGGAAAGAATGGCAGGAATCGCCTGTTCCTGAATGGGTGTGGGCGTTTTATAACCGAGTTCATTAACCGCTTGAAGAAGAGGCGGGGATAAGCCGAGTTTTGAAAATGGCATGGGGTGCTCAGGAAGGTGGGCGTATGGTGTATCGAACGTTAACGTGACACCAGTATAACGGAAAAGCGTCGTGTGGTAGCTGAATCAACGCCAGGCGTAGGCTTGCCGGGCGTCAGTGATATTCATAGTAATTGCAGGCTCACCTCATTCAGGCAATGCTTTTACGGGTGAGCCTTAGGCAGGGGCCTTTCTGATCGGTTTTAGTGACGGAAGTGGCGCATGCCGGTGAACACCATGGCGATACCGGCTTCGTTGGCAGCGTCGATGACTTCCTGATCACGCATGGAGCCACCGGGCTGGATCACCGCAGTAATGCCGGCAGCGGCGGCGGCATCGATGCCATCCCTGAACGGGAAGAAAGCATCAGACGCCATCACCGATCCTGGCACTGAAAGGCCTTCGTCTGCCGCCTTGATGCCGGCAATCTTGGCCGAATATACCCGGCTCATCTGTCCGGCGCCCACGCCGATTGTCTGCCCCCCCTTGGCATAGACAATCGCATTGGACTTGACAAACTTGGCGACGCGCCAGGCAAAGGCCAGATCGCGGAGTTCCTGCTCGGTCGGGGTACGCGCACTGACTACGCTCAGGTCGTCACGTCCGACCATGCCATCATCCGCCTGCTGAACCAGCAGGCCACCGTTGACACGTTTGAAATCCATTGAGGCCCTTGGGCTGGCAGGCCAGTGGGCGCTGACATCCAGCAAGCGGATGTTGTGCTTTTCAGCCACGATGGCGGCAGCTTCCGGACTGATGCCGGGGGCAATCAATACCTCGACAAACTGGCGGTCGATAATGGCGCGGGCTGTCTCTGCGTCCAAGGCAACATTAAAGGCAATAATTCCCCCAAAGGCGCTGGTCGGGTCGGTGGCAAACGCCTTGTCGTAGGCATCCAGCGGGCTTTCGCCGACCGCAACCCCACAGGGGTTGGCATGCTTGACAATCACACAGGCGGTTTCATCAAAGGCCTTGACGCATTCAAAGGCGGCATCGGTGTCGGCGACATTGTTATAGGAGAGTGGTTTACCCTGGAGCATTTCGGCCGTTGCCACGCCTGGTTCACTGGCATCAGGCTCGACATAGAAGGCGGCTGCCTGGTGGGGATTTTCACCGTAGCGCATATCCTGGCGCTTGTGTAGCTGAAGGTTGAACGTGCGCGGGAACTCCTGGTCGGCGTGACCGATCTGGCGGCCGAGGAAGTCGGCAATGGCGCCGTCGTAACCTGCGGTGTGTTCAAAAGCCTTGACGGCCAGGTCAAAACGCGTTGCGGCACTGACCTCGCCATGCTGGGCGGCCAGTTCGCCCAGAATGCGAGGGTAATCATCGGCGTTGACGACGATGGTGGTGTAGGCATGGTTCTTGGCGCAGGCGCGGACCATGGTGGGGCCGCCGATGTCGATATTTTCAATCGCATCTTCCAGGGTGCAGTCCGGCTTGGCGACCGTTGCGGCAAAGGGGTAGAGGTTGACAACCACCATGTCGATCGGGGCGATATCGTTGTCGGCCATGACGGCATCATCCTGACCGCGACGCCCCAGAATACCCCCGTGAATCTTGGGGTGCAGGGTCTTGACGCGACCGTCCATGATTTCGGGAAAACCCGTGTGTTCAGAGACTTCCCTGACCGCGATCCGGTTTTCCTGCAACAGGCGGAAGGTGCCACCCGTCGACAGCAGTTCTATACCGTGTTCGCAAAGGCCGCGAGCAAAGTCAACAATACCGGTTTTGTCCGACACGCTGAGTAAAGCGCGACGCACGGGAGTTGCAGTTGTATCAGCCATTAAGGGTGCTCTTAAACAGAAATGATGGATAGAAAACAGCAAGGTCCGCTTCAGGGGGCATCGCCTTCAAGAAGACCGTAGTACTTGAGTTTTTTACGCAGCGTGCCACGATTAAGCCCCAGAACAGCGGCGGCGCGCGTCTGGTTGCCGTCGGTATACGCCAGCACGGAAGACAGTAGGGGCGCTTCCACTTCTGCCATGACCATGGCATAAAGATCGCTGGTCTCGCCGCCATCCAGATGTTCGAAATAACGCTGCATTGACGCTTCAACGGCTTCGCGCAGAGGTTGTGGAGGTGACACACTTTCCCTGGAAAGGGCCTCGCCGGTCGGCGGGCTTGAACACGAATTCGATAAAGCAGAATGGGTTGAAATAGCCGGTTCTTTCATGCGGCATGGCTTCCTTTAGCGAAGAGGCGCTCATCAGCATCATCAGCCATCGCCTTGTGGATCCATACCCGCTGTGCGCTGGGCGAGGTCAAGGCGTTAAACTGACGCTTCAGCTCACGTATCTGGTCAGCATCAAAGCGTTTATCGGTATCCAGGTACCAGCCAATATGCTTGCGGGCAATACGCGGGCCCATGGTGGCGCCGTAAAATGCGTGCAGTGATCCAAGGTGTTCGCCGAGGACATGACATCGCTCGCTGAGCCTGGGAGGGGGCAACTCACTGCCATGTTCAAGATAATGGCTGATCTGCTGGAATATCCATGGGTTCCCCTGAGCGGCACGGCCAATCATGAGCGCATCGGCCTGGGTGTGGCGGAGCACCTCACAGGCCTTATGCGGGCTGTCGATATCGCCATTGGCAAACACCGGTATGGACAGCCGGGATTTTATCTCGGCAATGGTGTCGTATTCCGCCTGACCATTATAGCGCTGCTGGCGATGTCGGCCGTGGACGGCCAGTGCCTGAATGCCGGCTGATTCGGCAAGTCTGGCGATGGTCATCGCGTTATTGCTTTCGGCACACCAGCCGGTGCGAATCTTGAGGGTCACCGGAATATCCACGGCGGCCACGACGGCGTCGAGGATCTGAGCAACCAGACGCTCATCGCGCAATAGCGCAGACCCCGCCGCTTTATTGCAGACCTTCTTGGCCGGGCAGCCCATGTTGATATCAATCACCTGGGCACCGAGATCGACATTCAGGCGGGCTGCCTGGGCCAGCATCGCTGCGTCGCCGCCGGCAATCTGGACCACTCTGGGGGAAGGCTCACCTGCATGGTTCATGCGCTGCCGAGACTTACGGGTATGCCAGAGGTTGGGGTCTGCCGTAACCATCTCGCCGACCACCCAGCCGGCTCCCAAGCGGCGGCAGAGCTGCCGGAAAGGCTGGTCGGTAACGCCCGCCATGGGGGCCAGGATAACCTGATTGGGTAGCTTGTAGTTGCCAATGGTCGGCAGTGATGAGGTTTGAGGCATAGCATTCAGCTCATGGGTTAACCGATACGCGGCACATAGGGGGTCGTATGATACGCTGACTCGCTCCATGGGTGAAGGCCACTGACAACACAATAGGTCTGACAGGCGGTTCGCTCAGTCTGTCGGCCGGTATCCTGTCAGCCTGACCCAGCCCTCTCGCAGTGTGGGTTCATCCATCCGCAAGCCCTGAGCCTGATAGGCGTCGCGAACCTCCTCAGCCTGGTTGGCAAGAATGCCGGAGAGGGCGATGCGTCCACCAGCTGCCACATGGCCGGCAATCATGGCTGCCAGCTCGACCAGCGGGCCAGCCAGGATATTGGCCGTTACCAGAGGGTAGTTGCCCGCGGGCAGTTGCTCCGGGTAGTAAAGCGCCAGCTGCGACTCTTCTATGGCGTTGCGTTGGGCATTATCACGGCTGGCCTGCAAAGCCTGGGGGTCAATGTCAGTGGCGTCAGCGTGGATAGCGCCCAGTTTCAGGGCGGCTATGGCCAGAATGCCTGAACCA
The DNA here is from genome assembly GCF_044792155.1 of Halomonas sp. BLK-85. Classification (NCBI taxonomy): domain Bacteria; kingdom Pseudomonadati; phylum Pseudomonadota; class Gammaproteobacteria; order Oceanospirillales; family Halomonadaceae; genus Halomonas; species Halomonas sp. BLK-85. Next base: position 1,716,529 of record NZ_CP087731.1, on the reverse strand, counting down.
CAGCCCACATCCAGCACCCTTGCCTGGGTCAGTTCACCTTGCACCGCCAAGCCATCAAGCCATTCAAGACACAGGGCGGTGGTAGGGTGGGTGCCGGTACCAAATGCCAGGCCCGGGTCAAGAATCAGATTGACCGCATCCTGTGCGGGGGGCGCATGCCAGCTGGGAACAATCCACAGGCGCTTGCCCATCTGCAGTGGCTTGAAGTCTTCCATCCACTCGCGTTCCCAATCGCGGTCGGCGAGCAGTTCATAGTCGATCGTCGGGCAGGGATCTTCCGGATAGTGCGCCGCCCAGGCGGCCTGCAAGCGTTCTAGCATGGCCTCAATATCTTCAAGATCATCATAGAGGCCGGTCAGAACAGTATCCTGCCACAGGGGGGTTGTGCCACGTTCTGGCTCAAAGACAGGATCATCATGAGCATCCTGAAGAGCGATGGCGGTCGCGCCCTCATCCACCAGCAGGTCTTCAAGTAATTCGGCCTGTTCGGGCGCGACATGAGCGCTGAGTTGTAGCCAGGGCATTAGGATCTCCACGGCACGGGAAGGCAAAGAGGGCAGCCACTAACTGTCTTGTCAGCATGGTGGCAGCGAAAAGGCCGGCACGCTGGAAAAATTAGACGGGGCGATAGTGACCGCCCCGCTGTTCAGCGCCTGATGGGGCAATCAGGAACTGAGTTTCTTTTCCAGATAATGAATATTGACACCCCCCTGGCGGAAATAACTGTCGCGGACCAGATCCTTCTGGAGGTCAATATTGGTTTTGATACCTTCCACCAGCAGTTCATCAAGGGCATTGCGCATGCGCGTCAAGGCAATATCACGGTCCGCGCCCCAGGTGATCAGTTTGCCAATCAGCGAATCGTAGTGGGGCGGTACCGTATAGCCCGTATACAGATGAGAATCCATACGCACGCCCAGGCCACCCGGTGAGTGGTAGAGAGATACCTTGCCCGGCGACGGCATGAAAGTGCGTGAATCTTCAGCGTTGATCCGGCACTCAAAGGCATGGCCGTTGACCGTGACATCCTCCTGGGTGATCGAGAGCGGGTGTCCGGAAGCAATCAGCAGCTGCTCCTTGACAATATCCACGCCGGTAACCATCTCGGTCACGGGATGTTCAACCTGAACGCGGGTATTCATCTCGATAAAGAAGAATTCGCCATCTTCATACAGGAATTCAAAGGTGCCTGCACCGCGATAGTTGATGGTCAGGCAAGCCTGACGGCAGGCTTCCAGCACCCTGGCGCGGGATTCCGGGTCAATGCCGGGGGCTGGCGCTTCTTCGAGTACTTTCTGATGACGACGCTGCAGGGAGCAATCGCGATCATACAGGTGGATGGCATGACCCTGGCCATCGGCGAGTACCTGAACTTCTACGTGACGAGGTTTCTCAAGGAATTTTTCCATGTACACCGTGCCATCGCCAAACGAGGAGTGTGCCTCGGTTCGGGTGACGTTGATGGCGGAAAGCAGGTGGGCTTCGGTGTGCACAACGCGCATTCCGCGCCCGCCGCCACCGGCAGCGGCCTTGATGATCACCGGGTAACCAATGCGTCTGGCAGTGGCCAGCAGCGTGTCTTCATCATCACCGAGCGGGCCGTCCGAGCCGGGCACGGTAGGCACCCCGGCTTTTTTCATCGCTTCGATGGCACAGACCTTGTCGCCCATCAGGCGGATGGTCTCGGCACGAGGGCCAATGAAGGTAAAGCCTGAGCGCTCAACCTGTTCCGCAAAATTGGCGTTTTCAGAGAGAAAACCATAACCCGGGTGAATGGCGCTGCAGTCGGTGACTTCTGCCGCGCTGATCAGGGCGGGAATATTGAGATAGGATTGTGCAGAGGAGGCAGGGCCTATGCAGACTGCTTCGTCTGCCAGGCGCACATGCATCAATTCGCGGTCAGCCTTTGAATGCACTGCCACGGTCTTGATGCCCAGTTCCTTGCAAGCGCGCAGAATACGCAGGGCAATTTCGCCGCGATTGGCGATGAGTACCTTGTCCAGCATGGGAAAGTCCACCCGTGTCAGAAAGAGGAGATCAAGCGATGGAAAGCATGGGCTGATCAAACTCAACCGGCTCACCGTCCTCGACGAGAATGGCCTCGATGACACCATCGCGATCGGCTTCGATCTGGTTCATCATCTTCATGGCTTCAACGATACAGATGGTGTCGCCTTTCTTGACGCTGTCGCCGATTTCAACGAACGATTTGGATCCCGGCGCCGGACTGCGGTAGAAAGTGCCTACCATGGGCGAGTTGACAGTGACACCGCGGTAGGCAGATTCGGCGCTTGCCTCTGGCTCTGCTTCGGCCGGACCCGGCGCAGCAGCGGCTGGCGCCGGGGCCTGTGGGGCCTGAGGCACGTTTTGAGGCGCCGGATAGGAAGCCATGGGGATGCCGTTGGGATGTCGGCTGATACGGACCGACTCTTCACCTTCCTGAATCTCGATCTCGCTGATGTCGGATTCTTCCAATAGCTCGATCAGTTTCTTGACTTTACGGATATCCATTGACTTGTCCTGCACTCGAAATATGAAAATATGGCCTTGCTCAATCTGATGGCAGACGTGTAACACGGCGCTTGGAAACAGCCTGGCTAGGCGTAGTAAACCGGAATCAAAAAAAGCCATAAACCGACACGTTGATGAATCTTGCTCGAGAGTCCGTCAATTTATGCGGCAGGTTTTGATCTTGATGACCGCGAAGTTTGCCGAAAAACGACGCCATTGTCCAGCGAGCCCGCTGGGGTCAGTATGGGCCGGTTTATTGATCCTGCCGCCAGATTTCCTTGATGACAGGCGATGACTGTCAGGTTCCTCAACCTGCCAGCCAGCGATTCAGTTCCCCCAGGTGACGCGACAGCTGAGAGGCATTGACCTCACCCTGTATGCGTGCATCGACGACTTCTTCCCCCTGGTCAAAAAACAGCAGGCTGGGCGGGCCGAACAGCCCAAAGTGTTCAAGCAGTTCCCGGCTGCGTTCATCCGTCCGGGTCACATCCGCCTTGATCAGTATATAGTCGTCAAGCGCCGAGGCCACCTCGGGCGTTGGGTAAACCTCGCGTTCCAGCTGTTTGCAGGAGATGCACCAGTCAGCCGTGAAGTGAACAAACACGGGCTGGTTCCGGGTGCCCGCCTGGTTGATGGCGTTTTCGAGAGCAGCCAGGCTGTCGACGTTCTGAAAGGCTAAAGTGGCCTGCTCAGTGCTGGCTGAAGAAGGACTGGAAGACACTTGCAATGGCCGCAGCGGGTTGCTGCCTCCCTGGGCGGCACCCAACACCAGGGCAATACCCCAGGCAAGCAGCAGGATGCCCAATGCCTGGCGTGCACGACCCCAGCCCTGCGGCTGATTAAGGTTGAGTGCCCCGAGTGCCAGCGCCGAACCAACAGCCAGGGCAGCCCACAGCAACAGCGCCAGTGCTGCGGGTACCAGGCGCTCAACCATCCAGATGGCAACGCCGAGCAGGAGCAGACCAAAGGCAATCTTGACCCCCTCCATCCAGCCGCCTGATCGCGGCAACAGGGTGGTGCCGAAGGTGCCTACCAGTAAAAGCGGCAGCCCCATGCCCATGCCCAGGGCAAAAAGCACTGCACCCCCTAGCCAGGCATCTCCAGTGGAGGAAATGAACACCATGGCACCTGCCAGGGGGGCGGTAACGCAGGGGGAAACCACCAGAACCGATAATGCGCCTGCCACTGCCAGCCCCAGAGGACCGCTACGTTGGGCTCTTGTCTGCCAGCGGTCAATACGGTTGGCAAGACGGGGAGACAGCTGGAGGTTGAAGGCGCCAAACATGGCCAGAGCAAAGAGGGTGAAAAGAATGGCAAACACAATCAACACCGGCGCTGATTGCAGGTGTGCCTGAAGGTTGAGGCCGGCGCCAAACAGCCCCATCAGCACACCAACCAGCGCATAGGTCAAGGCCATGCCGAGCACATAGCTGGCGGAAAGCACAAAGGCGCGCGGCCTGGTCGGGTTCTGCCCGACCACGATGGATGACAGGATCGGGATCATGGGGAGCACGCAAGGCGTGAAGGTCAGCCCCAGGCCAGCGATAAAGAACAGCCCCAGTGCCAGGGGAAGGCTGGCTTCGCTGAGCAGGGTGGTAAAGCGGCGATCGTCACTGGGCGCGCCGCTAAAGTTGCTTTCTCCTCCCGTGCTCTCGTTGGCTGTTGCCTGGTTGGCAGCGCTGTTGCTGGCCTGGCCGGAAGCGTTTTCCTGCATAGACCCCTGGGAAGGCTGCCAATCAGCAAATGCCGCAGGCGCCTGGGCCTGAACTGCCTCCACAGAGACTGTTTCCGGCGGGTAGCAAAGTCCGGCATCGGCACAGCCCTGGTAGGTCAGGCTGATAGGTAAGGGGCCACCATGAGGGGCTGCAATGGGCACCTCAAACACCAACTGGTCGCGAAATACATAGACATCGCCAAGAAATTCGTCGGTGATAAACTGCCCTTCGGGCAGCTGTGGAGCCTCTAGAGTCGTGTTCTTGTCGGTGCTTTGCACATCAAACTGATGACGATAGAGATAGTAATCCGGGGTGATTTCCATCCCGATATATAGCGTATCGCCATCATGCCAGGCGCTGGGTTGGAAGGCTTCCTGAACCGGCAGAAACTCGCCTTGCTCGTTGGAGGAAAACCATTGGGCCTGAGTGGCCTGGGGCCATAAGCCAAGGGTCAGCACTGTCAGGAGCAGAGCTGCTGTAAGGCGTGATAAATGACGGATGAGTGGCACGGAATGTCCTTGAATCATGGCAATCGATGTCGCTTAGACAGCTTACCCTGGCAAAACTCCCCGCGTAAGGTCGTGCGCTTTCATGCCGCGGGGTTTAATCGCCGGTTAATTCGGGATGCAATGCAAACGGGCCGCCTTTTGGCGACCCGTTGGAACAGGATGTCTGCTCAGGCTGACTCAGGCAATCCTGAAAGTCAGCCAGGCGGGCTCAGGCTTTCTGATGAGCCGCTAACGCCTTTTCAATGGCCTTGCGCGCGGCATCGGCGCCTTCCCAGGATTCTACCTTGACCCATTTGCCCTTCTCGAGGTCCTTGTAGTTCTCAAAGAAGTGCGCAATCTGCTGGCGCAGCAGTTCGGGCAGGTCAGTCACTTCCTGCACATCATCATACAGGGAGGAGAGCTTGGCGTGGGGAACACAGACCAGCTTGGCATCTTCACCCGCTTCATCGGTCATGTTGAGAACACCCACTGGGCGAGCGCGGATAATGCTGCCTGGCGCTACCGGGTATGGCGTCACTACCAGAGCGTCAATGGGGTCGCCGTCGTCAGCCAGCGTATGCGGAATAAACCCGTAGTTGGCTGGATAAAACATCGGAGTAGCCATGAAACGATCAACCATCAAGGCGCCCATGTCCTTGTCGATTTCGTATTTGACAGGTGCGTGGTTGGCCGGAATTTCAATTGCCACGTAAACGTCGTTGGGCAGGTCCTTACCGGCGGGGATGTTATCAAAGTTCATCTTGGTTTCCTTGGTGGTACTGAATCGCGCGGGATTATAACGTCTATAAGACTTAATGGGGGGAATTATACGAACATGGGCACGCAATTACCAATGCGACCTAGGTTTCTTACACCTAGGTCGGTGGCCCGGGTTTAGGTCTATAAAGAGCATCGGTGTATCATGCGCTGATGTAAATGATGATTCAGCTCAGCCAATCAAGGAGGCGCACTTGGCCAAAGCCCAACTGCTGATAAGTTATGGACAAGCCTTTGTAGCGCCAGACCGACGAGAGCATCGCAGCTCCATGTCAGTGCGCATTCCTGAAGCGCCCACGCTTCAGGCCAAGGGCGGCTGCGCGATCATCAGCGATTCAGTGGCGCGTAACAGCCTTGCCAAACAGGCGGGGGACCTGAGCGTACGTGGTTTTCTGGCTGACTACTTTTCAACGCCTGACCATTGGGATCTCAAGGTATCGGCTACCCGAGTGCTGAGAGCCTTGAACAGCTGGTGTTACAGCCAGAGCCAGCATGTACGTAACGGCAGTTTTGTATCCTCATTATCGGCGCTGATACTGCGACACCGGGAAGGGCATCTCTTCCATATGGGCGATACCCTGGTCTTTCGCCTGCGCGGCGCCGAGTTTGAACAGCTTTCCCGTGATCATGTGACGGACCTGGGCGGTTACCGCTACCCCTCGCGAGCACTCGGCCTGGATGGCAGCCTGGATATTGACTATACCCCGCTGGCGCTGAAACAGGGCGATCTCTTTCTGTTCACCACCCAGGCCGTTGGCGGTACTCTGCTACCGTCCGATTATGTTCGCCTGATCCGACAGGATGCCAGTGACCTGGATGCTGCCTGTGAACGCCTGGCCGATGAAGCCAAGGCCCGCGCCCAGGAGCGCGGCTATGGTGGAGAGCAATTCTGCTTCCAGCTGGTGCGCATTGATGAATTGCCGGATGAGGTCAATGACCATCCCGGGCGTGTCTATGGTGACTTACCCATTCCCCCTGAACTTTCACCCGGCGAGCGCTTTGACGGTTTTGAGATACTCAGCGTGCTTTCCCGAACGGCGCAATCACGGGTTTACCATGTACGTGATGTACATAGCCAGCGCGAAATGGTGATGAAGGCGCCAAGTCCGGAATTATCCTTGCGCAACGCCTATCTGGAGCATTTTCTGCTTCAGCAGTGGGTGGTGGAACGGGTCAATTCGCCCTATGTCGTCAAGGTGATGGAGCCTTCTCGGCCTCGCCGCTACCTGTATTACCTGATGGCCTATGTGGCCGGCGAGACGCTTCATTCCTGGGCAGAACGTCATCCCCAGGCAAGCCTGAACCAGCGGCTTGAAATTGCCAACCAGCTGGGCAAGGCCGTGCAGGCGCTGCACAATCGTGACGTACTCCATCAGCAGATCAATCCGGAAAACATTCTCATAGACCCCCACGGCAAACTTGTGCTGGCAGATTTCAGCGCCTGCCATGTGCGTGAGGCGGACGGTCATCGTCATTCCGGTGAGCTGCTCGCGCAAGTGGGTTATAGCCAGCATACCGCACCTGAATATGCGCTGGGCGACAGCGTCGGACGACGCAGTGATCAATATTCGCTGGCATCAACCACCTACTGGTTGCTGACCGGCCAGCTGCCTTACCAGTTAACGCCGGATAAGCTGCGTAGCCATACGGATCTGGAAGGGCTTGCCTATCGGAGTGCCCGAGGAACCAATCCGGAAGTATCGACAGATCTTGACGATGCATTGCGTCGCGCCCTTGATCCACAGCGGGCCCTGCGTTTTCGCCGCATGTCTGAATTCCTGCGTGCCTTGCGTGTACCGCTGGGGCGTGCGCGAAAGGAAAGCCGCCAGGATTCTCGGCGTTTCTGGCAAGGCGTGGCAGGCATCCTGCTTCTCTTGCTGGTGCTTTCCTGGCTGTTGCGCTAATGAGACACGGCGTTTATCCAGAAGGCCGGGCGCCAGGCCCGGCCTTCTTATGACAGATACTGACGCTGATAGTCTAGAGCGTAAACACCGGCAGGCGTTTCCCGGCTTTGGCCAGCTTTAGGTTGGCTACCTTGGGCAAGCCGTTTTCAAACGGCGGGAAATCCTCACCCTGTATCAGCGGTGAAAGGTATTTGCGGCACACATCGGTGATTGCAAAACCATCATCACTGATGAAGTCACGCGGCATGAATTTTTCCTGATTGGCAATATCTTTCAACGGCGCTGAAATCACATCCCACTGGTAGGGCGTATCGGCAACCCGACGAATCGCCGGCATCATGGCGTTTTTACCCGCGAGAGCCAGGGTGACCGCTTCGCGGCCCACCGCATAGGCCTGTTCAACGTCGGTTTTTGAAGCCAGGTGGCGAGCTGCGCGTTGAAGGTAATCCGCTACTGCCCAGTGGTATTTATAGCCCAGATCCTGCTTGACCATGCCGGCCAGGGTAGGTGCCACGCCGCCCAGCTGGCGGTGACCAAAAGCGTCTGTGTTGCCTGCATCGGCCAGGAAGGTGCCATCTTCATAGCGTGCCCCTTCTGAAACGACAATCACGCAGTAGCCATAATCCTTGACGCATTTATCCACCCGGGCCATCACGGCGGCACGATCAAAGGCAATTTCCGGGAAGATGATCAGGTGAGGTGGTTCGCCTTCACTCTCACCGGCCAGGCCACCTGCAGCGGCGATCCAGCCTGCGTGGCGACCCATGACCTCAAGCACGAACACCTTGGTGGACGTGGCGCACATGGAGGCGATATCCAGTGAGGCTTCCAGCGTCGAGGTGGCAATGTACTTGGCGACGCTGCCAAACCCCGGACTGTTATCGGTAATCGGCAGGTCATTATCGACGGTCTTGGGCACATGGATGGCCGTCAACGGATAGCCAAGCTTTTCGGAAAGCTGGGATACCTTCAGGCAGGTATCCGCGCTGTCGCCGCCACCGTTATAGAAAAAATAGCGAATATCATGGGCCTTGAACACTTCGATCAGCCGCTCGTACTGGGTACGGTGGGTTTCGATATCCTTGAGCTTGTAACGGCAGGAGCCAAACGCACCGCCCGGGGTATGACGCAAGGCCGTCACGGCCTCTTCACTTTCCTGCGTGACATCAATCAGGTCTTCGGTGAGGGCACCGATGATACCGTTGTGGCCGGCATAGATCCTGTTGATCTGTTCGGGAGCTTCACGGCAGGCTTCAATGACGCCGCAGGCGCTGGCGTTGATGACGGCGGTGACGCCTCCGGATTGGGCATAAAAGGCATTGTGCTGGGCCATGGAAACGCTTTCTCTCCTGAAAGGGGGCTGTGACTGAACTGCTTCATGCATACGAATGGCAAGGAAAACACAGGGGTTCCTCGACATCTGCTGTCAGTGGTCGACGAAGTTTAGCGTAAAGGGCCCGGGCCTGCATCCGCTCGATACGGCTGGCTTATTACTCGTTGTCATCCATGGCCTGTTCGCGCACGGCCAACTGCCAGCCGCCCAGGTCCTTGTAGCGATTGACCATGGCACAGAACAGTTCAGCCGTGCGTTCGGTATCGTAACGGGCCGAGTGCGCCGCCTTGTTGTCGAACTCGATCCCGGCAGCGCGGCAGGCGCGGGCCAGCACTGTCTGACCATAGACCAGACCGGCAAGGGTCGCCGTGTCAAAGCTGGAAAAGGGATGAAAGGGGTTACGCTTGATGCCGCTACGGTTGGCCGCCGCATTCAGAAAGCCGTGGTCAAAGGCTGCATTGTGCCCGACCAGTATCGCTCTTGTGCAACCATGTGCCTTGATCGCCTTGCGGATGGGGCGAAAAATTTCCCCCAGGGCTTCTTCTTCAGACAAGGCAACCTGACGGCGCAACGGGTCATCCAGGCGAATGCCGGTAAAATCCAGTGCCGACTGTTCGACATTGGCTCCTTCAAACGGATGGAGGTGGTAGGCATAAGTAGCGTCAGGCAGCAGATTACCTTCCGGATCCATGGTCAGGGTAACGGCCGCAATCTCCAGCACCGCATCGCGTTCGGCGTTGAACCCACCGGTTTCCAGGTCCACTACAACCGGTAGATAACTGCGAAAACGCTGGGCCATCAAGTCGCGGGCAATTGCCTCGCTCATGCAGCTCTCCTTGGTAGCGAGTCAGTGGTGCTCAGTGCCACTGATAAATGGGTGATCAATTAGGTCATTGAGTGGCATGATTCTACCAGCTTTCATTGTCCGTCGTCGCTGGCTGGGTGTTCGTTGACAGCCCAGAGCGCTATACTCTGTGTTTTGAAAGCCATATCAGGACGCTGCGCGTCTATCAGCGAGTTCTTTTATCAGCTAGGAGTCAAGAATGTCCGATGTCAAAAAGGTGGTTCTGGCCTATTCAGGCGGCCTGGATACCTCTGTAATTGTCAAGTGGTTACAAGAAACCTACCACTGCGAGGTAGTGACCTTTACCGCCGACATCGGTCAAGGTGAAGAAGTCGAGCCTGCCCGTACCAAGGCGCAGGCGCTGGGTGTGAAAGAAATCTATATCGAGGACCTGCGCGAAGAGTTTGTTCGCGACTATGTCTTCCCCATGTTCCGTGCCAACACGATCTACGAAGGTGAATACCTGCTGGGCACGTCCATCGCGCGCCCGCTGATTGCCAAGCGGCTGATCGAAATTGCCAACGAAACCGGCGCCGATGCCATTTCCCACGGTGCAACCGGTAAAGGTAATGATCAGGTGCGTTTCGAGCTGGGCGGCTATGCACTCAAACCGGGCGTCAAGGTCATAGCGCCCTGGCGCGAGTGGGATCTCACTTCCCGTGAAAAGCTGATGGCCTACTGTGAAGAGCATGACATCCCGGTCGATTTCTCCGGCAAGAAGAAAAAATCGCCGTACTCCATGGATGCCAATCTGCTGCATATCTCCTATGAAGGTGGCATTCTGGAAGACCCCTGGGCCGAGGCTGAGGAAGACATGTGGCGCTGGAGTGTGTCCCCTGAGGCCGCCCCCGAGACACCCACCTACATCGAACTGACGTTTGATCAGGGCGATATCGTGGCGATTGACGGCCAGGCCATGAAGCCTCATGAAGTGCTGGAAACTCTCAACAGGATGGGTGGCGATAACGGTATTGGCCGTCTGGACATCGTTGAGAACCGCTACGTTGGCATGAAGTCGCGAGGCTGTTACGAAACACCGGGGGGCAGCATCATGCTGCGCGCCCACCGTGCGATAGAATCGCTGACCCTGGACCGTGAAGAAGCGCACCTGAAAGATCAGCTGATGCCCAAATACGCCGAAGTGATCTATAACGGCTACTGGTGGAGTCCAGAGCGTCGCATGCTGCAGGCGGCCATTGACGAGACCCAGAAAAATGTCAATGGTGTGGTTCGCATGAAACTCTACAAGGGCAATGCCATTGTGGTCGGCCGCAAGTCGGACGCGTCGCTGTTCGATGAATCGATTGCCACCTTTGAAGACGATGCGGGCGCCTATGACCAGAAGGATGCGGAAGGCTTCATCAAGCTGAATGCCTTGCGCCTGCGGATTGCGGCCGGTAAGGGCCGTCAGCAGAGCTAACCATCCCATGTGTGCGGCAGCATTGAGCTGCCGCTGCTTGCCATTCAAGGAGTCGGTATGCTGAAAAAGCTGCTTTCAGGCCTGTTCAGTGCAGGTGAGGGTGACGCCAACAGCCGGGCAAAAGCCGCCGAAGCGGTTGAATATGCAGGCTATCTGATTATATCCGAACCGGATATGCAGGGCGGCCAGTATCGGGTGAGCGGCGTGATTCAGCAGCGGCTTGACCAGGGTGAGCTGCGTGAACACCGTTTTGAACGTTCGGACATGCTGCCAAGCCGTGATGCCTGCGATGAGATGATGATCACCAAGGCCAAGCGGTATATCGAGGAAGTGGGTGACGCCATGTTTGAACCCGACCCCCGCCAACAGGCGGCGGGTGATTCGAGCGTCTGACGCACCTTATGCACTGGTTGCACCGTGCCTCGCCATGGCGCTGTCTTTTTGAGCCGCCATTTGAACCCGAGGTCGGTGAACAGCGCCTGACGGAGCCCCTGCGGCGTATCCTTTCGTCTGCTCCTGCAACGTTATCCTCGGCCCATGAGTGGCAACGCCAGTGGGTAGAGGTGCTGCTTCGTTACGACCTTCCCGCCTGGCGAATCAGCCAGCTGATCAGTGATTACAATGCCTGGCTATATCGTCGGGCCATTGATGAATCCCTTGAAGAAATGAACTGCCAGGGCTGGGGCCCTGAGCCTGCACGCTACTGTGTGCTGGTGCTGGGTTCAGGTGCCCGAGATGAAAGCCTGCTGGGCCCGGATCAGGACAACGCCCTGATCATTGAAGACTATCCGGATGCCCGTCAGCGAGACATCGATGCCTATTTCCAGGCGTTGGGGGATGGGTTTACCCGACGCCTGGATCAGGCCGGCATCCCGCTGTGTCAAGGCCACGTCATGGCTCGCTGGCCGATGTGGCGTAAGCGTCTGAGCGAGTGGCAGGCGCAGCTGGAACTCTGGACACAGGACAGGCAGGTCAAGCGGGTTCAGCAAACCAATATCCTGCTGGATTTCAGCCCAGTGCATGGTGAAACCTCGCTGGCCAATGATCTGGCCCTTTCAGTGACCCAGATAGTGCCCAGGCGAGCCCTGTTTATGGATGAAATGGCCGCCCTGCTGGATGAGTTACCGGTAGCGCTGAATCGCCGTGGGCGCTTGGCTAACACCTCTACCCGTGAGGGGCCTTTTGAGCAGGCGATTGACCTGAAGCACCAGGGCCTGATGCCGCTGGTAAGCGCGGTGCGTTTGTTGGCGGTGCATCAGGGGTGTAAGGAAGTATCAACCTGTCGCCGATTAATGGCCCTTGGAGTAGCACCTGATTGCCCGCTAACACCTGGGAAGGCTGAAACTGTACTGGCGACCTTTCAGCGCTTGCAGCAGTTGATGCTGGATCAGCAGTGTCACCAGCTGGCCATCGGACTGACGGCAGACAGCTGGCTGGATATTACCCGCCTGCGAGCGGACCAGGAATATATGCTGGTGTATGACCTGCAGGCGGTCCGGCGTTTTGTCAGCTGGGTGCAGGCTCAGGTGCGCAGCCGCCGCCGAGTTACCTGATCTAGTGAGCCTGTTCAGGCGCTTCGGGCAGTTCCATGATCAGGCAGGCGCCGCCCAGATTAGGGGCATCTTCCACCCATAGCCGCCCGCCCAGATGGGCCACAATGCCCCGGCTGATAGGAAGTCCCAGCCCGCTGCCCTTGGGTCTGCCGCGCGGTGCTTCTCCCTGTTCCTGAATCTGGTGAAATTTTTCGAAGACCCTTTCACGCTCGCCCTCGCTGATTCCTTTACCGTTATCCTCAACGCTCAGCCGATAATGGCGTTTGTGCCGGTAAAGACGCAGGCGCACTCTGGGATGATCGGCATCAGCAAATTTTCCGGCATTATCGAGCAGGTTGATGACGACCTGCTCCAGGCGATCAGGATCACCAATAATAGTGGCGGGTGCCACGTCAATGGCGCTATCCAAGGCGATACCACGTTTTTCCTGGAGACGGGAAATGGCATCCACGCTGCGCTGGGCCACCTGGGCCAGGTCAAGCGGCTTGGGGTCAAGTGTCAATCGGCCGCTTTCCAGCCGGGCAAGGTCAAGAATTTCCTCTATCAGCCGCGAAAGACGCTGGCTTTCGTGAACGATAACACCAAGAAAATGCTGGCGTTTCTGTTCAGTCAAGGTGTCACCGTCACGCAGTATCTCGGCAAAGGCGCGAATGGAGGTCAGCGGTGTGCGCAGTTCATGGCTGACCATGGCAACAAACTCATCCTTGAGGCGGTCAAGCTCGCGCAGACGCTCGTTGGCGCTGCGTAACTCCTCGCCAATGCGCGCCAGCTCAGCCGATTTCTGCTCCAGTCGGCGGTTATATTCCAGGGTTTGCGATGTGGTGTCGAGGATGCTCAGCAACCCTTCAAGATCCAGAGCCTCGCCGCGTACCACCGAATTGATCAGCACTCTGGCCGAGGCGCTGCCCAGTGAGCCCGCCAGTGCCTGTTCCGCACGGGTGACCAGGGCGTGAGAGGCAATCTGATCAGCAGCTTCCCGGGATTCAGCGATATCTGCAAATACCCGCTGGGTGGCCGCCGCACCCAGATAGCGTGCCAGCAGGTCTCGCAGTTCCCCCTGAGTGGTTTGCCCTCGCCACAGAGTCGTGCCCTGCAGGTTGGGGTGCATGGCTTCGGTAAACAGCGCCGCCTGGGTCTGTTCCAGCGGCGTGGGGCGGTTGAACAGTGACACGCCGGCCAGCAGGCCGACGTTGGCCAGCATGCTCCACAGCAGGGCATGGGTATAGATATCCCACTCCTGCAAGCCAAACAGCGCATAGGGCTTTAGCCATTCGATGCCCCAGGGCCCCTGCTCAACCAGTGCCATGTCCCACCAGCCAGACTGTGCGAAGCCGGGCAGCAGCAGGGTATACCCCCAGACCCCAAATCCGGCGAGCAACCCAAGGATGGCGCCCAGGCGTGAGGCGCCACGCCAGTAAAGGCCAATCAACAAGGCAGGCGCGAACTGAGCCACACCGGCAAAGGAGACCAGTCCGATGGTCACCAGGCTGTAGGCATCTCCCATCAAGGCATGATAAAGGTAGCCAAGTAACAGCAGCAGCACGATGGCGGCACGGCGAATGCCTAGCAACCAGCCCGCCAGTTGGCCCGGCTGGCTGGCGTGCAGAAACCTGAAACGCAGCAAGAGAGGCATGATCAACTGGTTACTGACCATGGTAGACAGGGCAATGGTTTCGACAATCACCATGCCGGTGGCGGCGGAGAGGCCGCCGATAAACACAAACAGCGGCAGGCCTTCGGCGCCCGCTGAAAGTGGCAGGGTCAGTACAAAGCTGTCCGGATCGCCGGCCACATCACCAAGCAGCAGACCTGCCAGCGCTATCGGCACCACAAACAGGTTGATCAACAAAAGGTAAAGAGGGAATAGCCAGCTGGCCCGGGTAAGGTGATGTTCATCGACGTTTTCCACTACCAGTACCTGAAACTGGCGGGGCAGGGTGATAAACGCCAGAAATGCCAGAATCAACATACCTACCCATCCGGTGGTGCCTCCGGGCACATGATTCAGGCCTAAAGTGTCTGTCAGCTCAGGTTGCAGCGCCACCTGCTGAAACAGGTCCTGTGGGCCCGCAAACAGCCCAAACACTACAAAGACGCCGACGCTCATGAAGGCGACCAGTTTGACCAGGGATTCCAGGGCAATGGCGGCGACCATGCCCTCATGGCGCTCACTGGCATCCAGGTGGCGGGTACCAAACAGGATGATAAACACTGCCAGTACCAGGGCGACCCACAGGGATTTATCCAGCCAGAACCCCTCAGTCGCCAGGCGGGCATCGGGCGAGTCGGGATAGTTGATCAGGACGGCATGACTGACCGTGATGGCCTTGAGCTGGAGGGCAATATAGGGGGTGATGGTAATCAACGCCATCAAGGCGACCAATGCCCCCAAACCAGAGCTCTTGCCGTAACGGGCGCTGATGAAGTCCGCGATGGAGGTGATACGCTGGCGAGCCGCAATGCGCACCATCTTGCGCAACAGGAAGGGAGCAGTCAGCATGGCCAGGGTGGGCCCCAGATAGATCAGCAGGAAGCTCGGTCCGTATTCCGCTGCCCGTCCAACGCTGCCGTAAAAGGTCCAGGCGGTACAGTAAACCGCAATTGACAGCGCATAGATGCTGGGTGAGCCAATGACCGTTCGGCCCTGTTCTGCGCGTTTGTCTCCCCAGGCGGCGACCACAAACAGCAGTGCCAGATAGCTGAAGGCGGCACCCAGGATGACCAGATCGGTACGCATGGGCTAGGGCGCCGAGCGTTCCATCAGCCAGGCGGTCAGCCCAATCACGCTGCCCCAGGCAGCAAACAGATACAGGGTCAGGCTGGCCCAACCGGGCAGACGGTCCACGGCGATCAATAGCGGCGGGCTGAACAGCACCACCATCAGCAGGGTCAGCGCCGCCAGGCGCTCATTACGTCGGGAAGCTTGGGTGAAGGGTTTCATCAGGCACTCCCATCCGCTTTGTCAAAAGCATTGGCCTGGAGGGCAAGCAGTTTTTCCAGGGTGTCAATGCCGCGGGCTTCCAGGCGCGGCAGCAGTGCCAGCCACAGCTCTGCTGTGACGCGGGCATCCCCCAAGGCGGTATGCCGGGTACCGGGGGGAAACGCCAGGTGATAGCGCCTGGCCAGGCTATCCAGGTCATGGCCGTCAATGGCTTCATCCAGTGCGCGGGAAATCAACAGGGTATCGAGGACTGGCACGTCAAAGTCGACGCCGTGGTGGCTGATCGCCAGCATATCGAAGGACGCATTATGGGCAAGCAGCACTGCATCGCCCAGGTACTGGCGGAAACGGTTGAGCACAATGTCCAGCGGGGGGGCGCCTGCCACGTCGGCATCGGTCAGCCCGTGTATGGCCGTACTGGCGGAGGGAATGGGGCGTTGCGGGTCGACCTTGCAATCAAAGGTCTCGCTGGCCAGCAGACGGGCATTCACTACCCGGCAGGCGCCGACGCTGATGACGGTGTCGCCGCGGCGCAGCTCCAGGCCGGTGGTTTCAGTATCGAAGGCAACCACTTCCAGGCTACGCAGGGCGCGATTGGCCAGTGCTTCATCCGGGGCAGGCAGGTCAGCAATCCCGAAATCGTGAAACTCCGGCCGTGGCGGCATCGCTTCACGGGGCGCGCCAACCCGCTCGGTGGCGGGCAGAGGCAAACGGATACGCGAATAGCCGCTGTCTTCATCCGCGAGGCTCCAGGTATCACTGGCATGTTGACGCAGGACATCGGCAACGGTGGGCGAAAGAGGCAGTACCTCGAGTTGCTGTCGGTGCCATTCGGCCAGTGCGCGCTCGGGCAGGGGGCTACCTTTCCAGATAAAGTCCAGATAGACCCGTTTATTGCCCAGGCAGACCTCACCTTCAAAACCGCTTTCGGGCAGATAGGCACTGAGATGCTGGATCAGCGAGGCCATCAGGGCAATCAGCGCCGGTGCATCGCCCTTGAACCAGGCGGGCATGCCAACCGGTGTGATCAGCCGGTGCTCGGGGTCAAGCCGTTCATCCAGGGCCTGCCAGAAGTCGTTCGACCACATGGGTGACAGCCGCTCACCCTGATGCTGCATGTCATCCAGCAACTGGCCGATACGCGCCACGTTGTCACCCAGGGTCTGGCCTTCTGACTGAATGACGCCTTCCAGGCGCTCGCAGAGTTCAACGCTGCGGTCGCCCTGCTGGCGAAGTTGAATAAGCGCATCAGCGGCACTGATAAGACTGGCGGTGTGCTGGCGCAGAGGGGTGAGCATGGCGGCCAGGTCGGCGCGCACCCCCATTTCGTTTGACCATGAGGCAGTCGCATCGGTGAAGGTCAGCAGGGTCTCGCCCTCGCTGCCAGGTACCCGGCGCAGGAGTATTTTCAGCCAGCGCTCAGCACAGGGGGCCAAGAGTTCACGTGGGGAGCCATCCTGAGGCAGCAGGGACATGGCCTGTTGCAGGCTGGGGCTGGGCACCAGGGACTCCAGTCGCTTGCCTAGCCCCAGGCCATCCTGGTCGTGGAAAAAGTCTTCGGCAGCCTGATTGAACAGCATGACACGGCGATGCTTGTCACACAGCAACAGCGGCGTTTCAAGCACCTGCAACAGGGTCTCCAGCTCCTGACGGATGCGCGCGGCACTGCGCGCGCCTTCAGTGTGAGCCGTTGCCAGGCGGCTGCGGTCAGCCTGCCAGCTTTCATGCACCCTGCGCAGATCCGGGCCAAGGCCTTTTAACCAACCCTCGGGCGGATGTTCATTACGCGCATCCGGGTTGGCGACCAGCCTGGCCAGCTGCACCTGGAGATGGCGCAGCGGGGTAAACAGCATCCGCTCCAGCAGAAGACCCACCAGAAAAATGGTGGCGCCACCGGAAAAGCTGCCCAGCCAGAGTACCCAGCGCTGCCAGCCCTGAGGAGCCAGCTGCGCATCCAGCAGAGCCGCAAAAATGGCGCCACCCAGGAAACTGATGCCGCTAAGCAACAGCCACAGGCCAATCAGGCGCTGGCGCTTGGGCAGCCCGCGCCGGTTCATGAATCCGCCTCACCCATTAACTGGCGGACTTTTTCAACCAGAGACTGGGTGGAAAAAGGTTTGGTGATGTAGTCATCCGCACCCATGGCCATTCCTTTCTCGCGTTCGACCTCACGACCATGGGCGGTCAGCATGATGATGGGCAAGTGTTCGGTTGCTTGCCGGGCGCGCAGTTGTTCCAGGACGTCAAAGCCACTGATACCCGGCAGGCTGATATCCAGCAGGATCAGGTCCGGTGTGGCGTTCTCCACGCACGCGAGGGCTTGCTCGCCGTCCTCTGCTGTCGTGACCGAGTAACCCGCCTGTTCCATCAGAAATTCCAGCGAAAGAACAATGTTGGGCTCGTCATCGACTACCAGGATATTGGCCATGTGACTCTCCCGAGGTACTGTGTGGCATTGTTATTGATGTTGGTGCTCCAGGCTTGGTTTATCGCCGTCTGACTCAAGTGTATGGGTAGCCTCAGTCAAGGCAAAGACGACCTTGGCCGAATGCTGCTAAAGTAGCTGTCGACCGGCTATGCTCAACCCATACATAAATCATCGAGGATAAATATCTCCATGCGTGCGTTATTGCTGTCTGCCTATTCCGCAGTCAGTCATCAATTCTGGGCAGAACAGGTAATGGCGCATGTTGAAGCCGACTGGACGACTCTTACCTTGCCGCCGCGCCATTTCAGCTGGCGAGTACGCGGTAACCCGCTGACCTGGGTGCTCAAGGAGCATGCAACCCTCAGTCAGCCCTACGACCTGTTACTGGCAACGTCGATGGTCGATCTTGCCACGCTGATTGGTCTTTATCCTGGCCTGGGCAGTGCCAGAAAGGTGGTGTACTTCCATGAAAACCAGTTTGCCTACCCTGAATCTGCTCAGCAGGTATCCTCGGTAGACGCCAAAATGGTTAACCTTTATTCCGCTTTGGCAGCGGATAAAGTGGTATTTAACAGCGCCTATAACCGGGATTCCTTTGTCGACGGCGTGCGCGCCTTTCTGAAAAAGATGCCTGAAAATCTGCCTGCCGCTGCGCACCTGGAAAGGCTGAGAAACAACGCCCATATTCTGCCCGTCCCTATTTTGCCTGCAACTGTTTTACCTACTTTTTTTATACCGTTATCTTGCGGCTTGCCCAGTAGCAACAGGCCAGCTCGCGTTATCTGGAACCACCGTTGGGAATACGATAAGAACCCAGAGGACTTTTTTACCGCGCTTTATACCTTGAGCGCAGAAGGCGTACCATTTGAACTGGCCGTGATGGGGCAACAGTTTCGGCAGTCGCCTGAGGTGTTTGAGCAGGCCCGGGAGCGGCTTGACGCGCATATCATTGCCTGGGGGCCGCAGCCAGACAGTGACTACAAAGCACTGCTCGGTGAAGGGGGAATTGTCGTGTCGACCACCTGGCATGAATTTCAGGGGCTGGCCATCATGGAAGCTGCTCAGCGCGGTGTATTGCCCCTGGTACCGGATCGGCTGTGCTTTCCGGAGCTCTATCCGCCCGAATATCGCTATGACGGTAGTGTTGAAGATTTACAGCGCAGATTGAAAACATGGCTGACGAACCCGACAGCACGCCCGCCGTTGCTTTCAACCGGTGGCTGGGAATGGCCCCAATGGCAGGCTGCCTACCAGCGCCTGCTAGGGCCTCTGTCGCAGCCATGATGAACTAGGCGTCCAGCGGAGTTTTTTCCTTGAATTCACACAGGTCTTCAATAATACAGCTCCCGCAGCGTGGTTTACGTGCCACGCAGGTATAGCGGCCGTGCAGGATGAGCCAGTGGTGCGCGTCCTGTTTGAATTCCCGTGGCACATGGCGAACCAGCTTCTTCTCGACCTCAACGACATCCTTACCCTTGGCAATGCCAGTGCGGTTGGATACCCGGAAAATATGTGTGTCAACTGCCATGGTCGGTTGGCCAAAAGCGGTATTGAGAATCACATTGGCGGTTTTACGTCCCACGCCGGGCAGGGTTTCCAGGGCCTTGCGTGTTCTGGGTACCTCACCACCATGCTGGTTGACCAGCAGGTGGCAGGTTTTCATCAGGTTTTCAGCCTTGGTGTTGTAAAGGCCAATGGTCTTGATATGTTCTTTCAGACCTTCAATGCCCAGATCAATGATTGCTTGCGGCGTATTGGCAACTGGAAATAGCCGCGCTGTGGCCTTGTTGACACCAACATCGGTGGCCTGGGCAGACAGCAGCACCGCTGCCAGCAGCTCAAAGGGCGATGACCAGTCAAGCTCGGTGGTAGGGTGGGGGTTTTCCGCCCGTAACCGAGCAAAGATCTGATAGCGTTTGTCAGCGTTCATACTGTTCCTTGGCAGTCTGCGCCAGCGCACGCCTGGCTTCATCCAGCATTCGCTGAGCATCAGGGAGCTGTGCCTGCGCGGTGGCCTCAGCCTTGGCATCCTCACGGCGTTGAGCACTTTCCAGTTGCTGCAGAACCCGCTTGAGGGCCTGCTCAGCCGCGTTGACTGCCATTTGCCGTTGACGCTGTTCGGTGGCGCCTGCGCCGCGCGATGCGCGTGAGCGAAGTTGAATACGGCGCTTCTGGCGCTCTCGGCGTTTCTGGCGCTGCTCGCGGGCCAGGCGCTGGTTACGGGCCATAAAGCGAGCCCGTCCCTTGGATGCACGGCGAGCCAGGTAGCTGTCCTGCTCAGCCGGGCTTTCTGCCGTTTGCCACTGAGGATGCGGGAGCAGATCAATGCAGTCTACCGGGCAGGGGGCCACGCAAAGCTCGCAGCCGGTGCATTCGTCATTGATTACCGTATGCATACGTTTTGACGCGCCGAGGATGGCATCCACCGGGCAGGTCTGGATGCACTTGGTGCAGCCGATGCACTCTGCCTCTCGGATATAAGCCACCAGGGGCGGTTGGGCAGGCTGCTCGAGAGGCAGCACAGGCCGGCCCGTCAGCTCGGCGAGACGCTCCACTGTGGCCTGGCCACCCGGCGGGCAGCGGTTGATTGCTTCGCCGGCGGCGATGGCTTCTGCATAAGGGCGGCACCCTGGCTGCCCGCATTTTCCGCACTGGGTCTGTGGCAGCAGGGCGTCAACGGCGTCGATGAGGGCACGCGTATCGGTCACCAATGGCTCCTCAAGTGACCCGTTGACCCGGCTCGGCACCGGTATCCGGCGACAGCAGATAGATGCCATCATCATTGGCTGACGCTAATACCATGCCTTCTGACATGCCAAATCGCATCTTGCGCGGGGCGAGGTTGGCGACCATAACCGTCAGACGACCTTCCAGCGCTTCCGGTGCATAGGCGCTGCGGATACCGGAGAAGACATTGCGGGTTTCGCCACCCAGGTCCAGTGTCAGTTGCAACAGTTTGTCCGCGCCATCCACATACTGGGCTTTGGCTATCCGGGCAATGCGCAGGTCGACCTTGATAAAGTCATCAAAGCTGATTTCTTCGGCAATCGGCTCATCAGCCAGCGGGCCTTTGACGGCATCCTTGAGTTTCTGTTCTTCCACCAGATCTTCCTTTGAAGCGTTAATCATGGCATCGATGCGGTCACGCTCAACGCGGGTCATCAGCGGCTTGAACTTGTTGATGGTATGACTCATCAGGGTCGTGTGCCGGCTATGCCAATCAAGTGAATGAAGGTTAAGGAATAGTTGTGCCTGTTCAGCCATGGCGGGCACGACAGGGGCAAGGTAAACCATCAGTTGACGGAACAGGTTAATGCCGACAGAGCAGATATCCAGCACCTCCTGCTCACGGCCTTCCTGTTTGGCCAGCACCCAGGGTTCGGCATCGGCGATATAGGTGTTGGCTTCGTCGGCCAGTTCCATGATGCGACGCATCGCGCGACTGAACTCACGGGCTTCGTAATCGTCGGCAATGTCATCACCGGCGGCAATAAAACGTGCCAGCATTTGAGGTTCGGCGCAGCTGGATGAGAGCTTGCTGTCTCCCAGCTTTTTCACAAATCCGGCACAGCGGCTGGCAATGTTGACTACCTTGCCCACCAGATCGCTATTCACCCGAGCGGCGAAATCATCCAGGTTAAGGTCCAGATCATCAACCTTGGATGTCAGCTTGGCGGCAAAGTAATAGCGCAGGTACTCCGGGTTGAGGAAATCTGCGTAGGTAGCGGCCTTGATGAAAGTGCCGCGGGATTTCGACATCTTGGCGCCGTCAACGGTTACAAAACCGTGGCAGTTCACCGCCGTTGGGGTGCGAAAATCTGCCCCGTGGAGCATGGCTGGCCAGAACAGCGCATGAAAGTAGACAATATCCTTGCCGATGAAATGATACACCTCGGCGTCAGAACCGGGTTGCCAGAAAGCGTCGAAATCAATGCCCTCTCGCTCGCACAGGTTCTTGAAGCTGGCCAGATAGCCTATCGGGGCATCCAGCCAGACGTAAAAATATTTACCCGGCGCGTCGGGTATCTCAAAGCCGAAATAGGGCGCGTCGCGAGAGATATCCCATTCGTTGAAGCCGGATTCAAACCATTCCATCAGCTTGTTACGAATCTGCGGCTGGACATGGCCGTCATTGATCCACTGCTGCAGGAATTCGGCAAAATCCGGCAGCTTGAAGAAGTAGTGGGTAGAGCTGCGCACTTCCGGTTTGGCACCGGAAATGGCCGAAACCGGGTCGATCAGCTCGGCGGGGGTGTAGGTAGCACCGCACTTTTCACAGTTATCACCGTATTGATCTTCAGCGTGGCATTTTGGGCAGGTACCCTTGATAAAACGATCGGCCAGAAACAGGCCTTTCTGGGGATCAAACATCTGTTCGATATCGCGAGTGGCAATATGCCCCTTGTCGCGAAGGCGCGTATAGATCAGTTCGCTGAAATAGCGGTTTTCTGCAGAGTGAGTGGAATGATAGTTGTCAAAATTGACACCAAAGCGGGCAAAGTCAGCCTGATGATCGCGTGAAACACGCTCGATCAGTGCTTCGGAGGTGATGCCTTCCTGTTCGGCGCGCAACATGATGGCGGTGCCGTGAGCATCATCAGCGCAGACGTAATAGCATGCCTGGCCACGGCTTTTCTGAAAACGCACCCAGATGTCCGTCTGTATATATTCCAACAAGTGGCCAAGGTGGATATCGCCATTGGCATAGGGCAGGGCGCTGGTGACCAGAATATTGCGCGTGGCAGTATGTGACATAGGTGAGGACACTTCTCTTGAAATCAGGCTGAAATAGGCCCGGCGAAGCAGGCCGATGCGACGCCGGAAACCGGTGGTAAAAAGGAGACTGACAGGGTTAGTAGAGCGCCTGTTCTTCCATGATCACCTCACGTAGCAGAGACAGAAACAGCTTGTCGGCTTCTGAATGCTCAGCGGGGTCCTCTGGAATATGCACGCTGGTCGTATCAGAAATCTCATTGGCGATACGCGCCATGACATCCTGAGAGCTGTCCTTGGCGAATTCCTTGCGTGCCACCTCCAGTGACTGCTCGAGAATTTTCGGATCCTGAAGCAGTTTGCGGATAAACCCTTGCAGTTCGTTGATAATACGCGTTTTCTGGATTTCTGAAGCAGACATGATAGGTCTCCTTGTTTGGCCTGGCCTGCAGGGCCACCTAGCGCAGTGATAATCACTGCGACAATAGCATTTTTTACTTTTCAGGGCATCTCAACGCCCAACGCCCGCTAACCGCGAGCACTCCTGCGCGCCTCAACAGGGCTTATCCCATCAGGCGCCCTGCCTTATGTTTGACCGGATTGGCATATTGCGCCAGCCAGTACGACCTGAGGTGTTCAGGCACTCCGGCCAGACGCGCCTGAAAGCGCTCCTTGTCCTGACGCGTAATGGCCTTGCGGGCGACCAGTTCCGGCGCATCGCCCATGGTGTCAAGTGCCAGATAGTGGCTTGAAAAAAGCCGATAGCCGCCAATGACCTGACGGTCTATTTCTGCGGCCACTTCGTCAGGCGTGGCCATGTCGGTGCCGATAGGCGAACCAAAGCGAAGCTGTACACGGCCCTTGTGGCCGGTAATACCGGCAACAATCGACTGGATATCCTCAAACTCGCTTTTGGCGTAGCTGCCCTGATGGTCAACGTCGTGCAGTTCCTGGGCCTTCTGCAGGTCACAGGGGTCGTATTCGTAGCTGATTGACACCGGGACCAGTTTCAGCTCGGCAATGGCATCCCCGAAGGCCACCTGGCGCTCGGCGTTGCGACGCGCCATGGTCAACATCTTGATGATCGCCGGCTCGGTGCGATCAATGCCATTTTTGGCACGGCCTTCGCGCTGGGCCATCCAGATGGAGTGTTTGTCCACGGTAATCGAGTGGCGGATGTAGGCGGAAAGCTGCTGATAAGCGGCCAGCATGGCGCGCTTGCCCCGTGCACTGCGGGGTACGATAAAGCTTTTGTTTAACCGCATCAGGTCGGTGACATAGGGTTTTTTTAACAGATTGTCGCCAATGGCAATACGCACCGTATCGCGGCCTGCCAGGTAGAGGGCGTAGTTGACAAAGGCCGGATCCAGGGAAATATCCCTATGGTTGCCGATAAACAGGTAGGCACTGTTGTCATCAAGCTTATCGAGGCCGGATACCTCGAAACTGTCGGTAGTGGTGCGGATCATGCGCTCCATATAGCTGGCGATCCGCATCTGGAAATCGTAGACAGTCGAAACGTCCTTTACTTCACGGCGCACCGCATGGCTGGCTAGCGCTCGTGCCAGGGGAGGTGCCCAGCGGGCCATACGCGGCAGGCGAAAGCGGGTGAGGGCGGTGAGCAGTTCACTGTCACGGGACAGTCGCGCCAGGACGTCAGCCACCTCGTGATCCATATAGGGACGAATGTCTGCCCAAGGGTCCTGTGTCTGGCTGGCGTGATCGACAGTCTCTTTTATTGTATTGGAGGTTGGTTTGAAATCAGTCATGCGATCCTTACAAATACTCCCTTGTGTGGCACCGTTTGATCTCTCAAGACGTTAAGTGTCGAGAGATGACGGTGTGGCCTCGCCGTCCAGCCAGGCCAGCAAACGTTCAGTATCTTCTGCCAGTGCCTGTGCCATCAGGATAAAGTCGGTTTCCAGGCGAACGAGGGCATCATCCGCATCGTCGGCATTTTCGGCCTCTTCAATCAGGGCATCGCTGAAACGCAGGCCCTTGAGAGCGAGGTCTTCATGTAAGACAAAGCTTAGTCGTCCTTCAATGCCTAGCGCCAGCTTGCTGGCCTGACGGTCACTTGCCAGCAACTGCTGGATATCGTCGCTATCCAGGTCCACCTGGCGTGCGCGCAGGACGCTGTCATCACCTTTTGCCTTGAGTTCAACCTGATCGCCCAGCTGCATATCATGGGGGCGGGTGCTGGCATCGTTCAACCAGGTCGTCATGGCGCGCAGCGGCAAGGTATTGGCAGCTAACGGCGTGACTTGCAGGCTGCCCAGGGTTTCGCGCAGCAGGTCCAGGATGTCTTCCGCCCGGGTGCGAGAACTGACATTAACGCCAATCAGCTGATGGCGCGTATCCCACCAGACATCCACTTTCTGGCTGCGTACAAAGGCCTGTGGCAGCAGGGCTTCAGTCACCTGCTCTTTCAAGGCGGCTTTTTCCTTGCGAGACACCTTGCGGCCCTCGGCTGCTTCGATTTCAGCCACCTGTTCGTCAACTTCCTCCTTGACCACAGAGGCAGGTAACAGACGTTCCTGGCGCAAGGCGCTTATCAGCCGTTGGCCCTGGACGTCATGCAGCAACTGCCCGTGGCCAGCACGTCCTGCGGGAGCCGTCCAACCCAGTCTGCGGGCATCTGCATTGCCCAATGGCGTGGCTTTATGCGCTTGTAGCGCGTCTTCCAGAGCTTCTTGTGAAAGCTCCTGATTGCCGTGTAGACGGTATAACAACAGGTTTTTAAACCACATGACGCCTGTACCCAAATGAAAAGTGGCTCATTATGTCGAATGCAGCGCCTGGCTGCCAGCGCGATTCACGACTCTCTGGGGTAAAAGTATGTCGCGCGACATAAGGATTGCATCATTTTCAAACATGTGTTTGATTCGTGGTGGTTCACTTTTCAGCCAGCCAGTATCAGGAGATACCTATGTCCGATCCATTGTCGCGCCACACCTTAAGAGTTCGCGGTTATCATCTCGACGGCTATGGCCATGTCAACAACGCCCGCTATCTTGAATTCATGGAAGAAGGCCGTTGGGGGTTTTTTGATGATCACCCTGCCCTTATCAAGCAGTTAAAGCAGTCGGGTTACGCCTTTGTGGTGGTCAACCTGAACATCGACTATTGCAAGGCTGCATTGGAGCGCGATGACCTTCTGGTGCTGACCGGGATCATCCACGTGGGTGAGCGCAGCGCCGTCTGCCATCACCAGGTGATCAGGCAGCGCGACAGCGCACTGGTCGCCCGGGCGGATTTGACCTTTGTATTGTTGGATATTCACGCCAACAAGGCAGTGCCAATCGAAGGTCAGGTGCGTGAGGCGCTTGACGCGCTGACCCTGGCCAAATCCGACTTTTTGCCCTGATCGCATCAAGCGATGTCACTGACTGCCCTTGCCGCTTATGCAGTGGTATGATGGTGGCGTATTTGCGCACCACCTTGTCAAATTGAGGAAGGTGGTTTTTTTCAGCGCTTTCCACTATCGCAGCGCCAAAGCAGTGCAAAGGATCTGACTTTCATGGGTGACATCGCCAGAGAAATCTTGCCCGTCAATATTGAAGACGAGCTCAAGCAGTCGTACCTCGATTATGCGATGAGCGTCATTATCGGCCGTGCGCTACCAGACGTGCGCGACGGCCTGAAACCAGTGCATCGGCGCGTACTGTTTGCCATGCATGAGCTGGGTAATGACTGGAACAAACCGTATAAGAAATCAGCGCGTGTCGTGGGGGATGTGATTGGTAAGTATCACCCGCACGGTGACAGCGCCGTCTACGACACCATTGTGCGTATGGCCCAGCATTTTTCCATGCGTCACGTGCTGGTAGACGGCCAGGGCAACTTTGGTTCCATTGACGGTGACAGCGCCGCCGCCATGCGTTACACCGAGGTACGCATGTCACGCCTGGCGCATGAATTGCTGGCGGATCTGGAAAAGGACACGGTTGACTGGGTAGATAACTACGATGGTACCGAGCGTATTCCCGATGTCCTGCCTACCAAGGTGCCGAATCTGCTGATTAACGGCTCCTCAGGGATAGCCGTCGGAATGGCGACCAACATTCCGCCGCACAACATGCGTGAGGTGATCGATGCCAGTCTGGCGCTGATTGACGATTACACCCTCAGCGTCGATGACCTGATGGAATACGTCCCTGGGCCTGACTTCCCGACCGGCGGTATCATCAATGGCCGTGCGGGTATCCTTGAGGCCTACCGCACCGGGCGTGGGCGCATTTATGTGCGTGTCTGCCACACTATCGAACACGACGATAAAACCGGCCGTGACCACATCATCATTACCGAGCTGCCTTACCAGGTGAACAAGGCTCGGTTGATCGAGAAAATTGCCGAACTGGTCAAGGAAAAGCGCATTGAAGGCATTGCCGAACTGCGTGATGAATCCGACAAGGACGGCCTGCGCGTGGTGATCGAGATCAAGCGTGGCGAGTCCGGTGAGGTGGTGGTCAACAACCTCTTTGCGCAAACCCAGTTGCAGAATGTGTTCGGCATCAACATCGTGGCGTTGGAGAACGGCCAACCCAAGACGCTGAATCTGAAGCAGCTGCTTGAGGCCTTCATCCGCCACCGCCGCGAAGTGGTGACTCGTCGGACCCTGTTTGAACTCAAGAAAGCCCGCGAGCGTGGTCATATTCTTGAAGGCCTGACAGTGGCTATCTCCAATATTGATGAGGTCATTGAACTGATCAAGGCGTCACCCAATGCGTCGGAGGCCAAGGAAAAGCTGCTGGCGCGCAGCTGGCAGCCAGGCCAGGTGACCGATATGCTCGAACGGGCGGGCGCGACATCCTGCAAGCCTGAAGAGCTGGAGGAAGGTTTTGGCCTCAACCCGTCAGCGACCGAGTATCGGTTATCACCGGCCCAGGCTCAGGCAATTCTTGAGCTGCGTCTACATCGTCTGACCGGCCTTGAAACCGAAAAGCTGCTGAATGAGTATCTGTCAATTCTGGAAAAGATCGCCGAATTGACCGCCATCCTGGCGTCACCCGATCGCCTGATGCAGGTCATCCGTGAGGAACTTCACGCCGTGCGCGACCAGTTTGGCAATGACAGGCGCACCGAGATTCAGGCCAGCCACCTGGATCTTTCCATGGCCGACCTGATTGCTGAAGAGGATATGGTGGTCACGGTGTCGCGTTCCGGCTATGCCAAGACCCAACCCCTGTCGGATTATCAGGCCCAGCGCCGAGGTGGGCGCGGCAAGTCGGCTACCTCGATGAAGGACGAGGACGTCATCGAACATCTGCTGGTGGCTTCCACCCACGACACGGTTCTGCTGTTCTCCAACCGCGGTAAGGTCTATTGGCTGAAGGTATACGAAATGCCGGTGGCCAGCCGTGGCTCCCGTGGTAAACCGCTGGTCAATCTCCTGCCGCTGGATGAAGGCGAGCAGGTGAGTACCATCCTGCCGGTCAGCAACTATGATCCCAACCACTACATTTTCTTCGCCACTGCCAAGGGCACCGTCAAGCGTACCAGTCTTGAACAGTTTTCACGCCCGCGCAGCGTCGGCCTGATCGCCATCGACATTGAAGAGAATGATCGTCTGATCGGCGCGGCGATTACCTCAGGTGATGATCACGCCATGCTGTTGTCTTCCAACGGCAAGGCGATCCGGTTTGAAGAAGGCAATGTCCGCGCCATGGGCCGCACGGCCAGAGGCGTTCGCGGTATGCGCCTGACCGATGATGCGGAAGTCATCAGCCTGATTATTCCCAAAAGCCAGCAGATTGATGCTGAAACGGGCGTGGAAGCCGAGGACGAACCGGGAGCAAACCTGACACCTGAGGCCCTGCCCGTTTCCCATTCTGACGGTCAGATCTATATCCTGACCGCCAGCGAAAACGGCTTTGGCAAGCGCACCCGTCTGGAAGAGTTTCCGCTGCGCGGTCGCGGCGGCCAGGGCGTTATCGCCATGCAGACCAGTGCGCGCAACGGCCAGATGGTTGCCGGTATGCAGGTGTATGACAGCGACGAAATGATGCTGATTACTGACCGCGGCACCCTGGTGCGCACCCGGGTCGAGGAGGTCTCGACCACGTCGCGTAATACCCAGGGTGTGATGCTGATCCGTCTCGGCAAGGAAGAGCAACTGGTGAAAACCGTGCGTGTCGATGAGCCGGAAGATAGCGAGCTTGACGCAGCATTGCTGGAAGATGAAACCATTCAAAAGGCCAACGGCGAGGAGGCACCTGGAACCGATGACACGTCACTTTAATTTCTGTGCAGGGCCAGCCGCTCTGCCGGAAGCTGTTCTGGAACGCGCCCAGGCGGAAATGCTCGATTACCAGGGGCACGGCCTCTCGGTAATGGAAATGAGTCACCGCAGTGATGAATTTGTGGCCATTGCCCGGCAGGCAGAAAGCGACTTCCGGGAACTGCTTGGCGTACCGGACAACTACCGGGTGCTGTTTCTTCAAGGCGGTGCCAGCCTGCAGTTTGCCATGTTGCCGATGAACCTTCTGGGCAAGGGGGGCCGTGCCAACTTTATCCAGACGGGTATCTGGGGCAAGAAGGCACTGGCGGAAATCAAGCGTCTTGATTTGCCCTACCATGTAGCCGCCGACAGCGAACCAGACGGTTTTACCGCTGTGCCTCGCCCGCAGGATATTCAGCTGAGCAGCGATGTGTGCTACGCCCACTATACCGCCAATGAGACTATCGGTGGCCTGGCCTACGATTACACGCCAGCCTTGACGCGTGCTGATGGCAGTGAGGTGCCGCTGGTGTGCGATATGTCATCAAGCATTCTTTCCGCGCCCCTGGATGTGTCGAAATTCGGGGTGATCTATGCAGGTGCCCAGAAAAATATCGGCCCCGCGGGGCTGACGCTCGTGCTGGTGCGCGATGACCTGCTGGACCAGGCGCGACCCGGCACTCCAACGCTCTTTGATTACAAGGGTATCAGCGAAGCGGGGTCGATGCTCAATACGCCGCCGACCTATGCCTGGTACCTGGCGGGCCTGGTGTTCCAGTGGTTGAAGCATGAGATTGGTGGCCTCAAGGCCATGGCCGAGATCAATCAGCGCAAGGCGCAAAAACTATATGCGGCGATCGATCACAGCGATTTTTACAGCAACCCTATCAAGGTGGCCAACCGTTCCATCATGAACGTGCCCTTTGTGCTGGCAGATGCCGCCCTGGACAGCGCCTTTCTGGCAGAAGCGGATGCGGCCGGGCTGTTGAATCTCAAGGGGCATCGCAGCGTGGGTGGCATGCGCGCCAGCCTGTATAACGCGGTGCCGGAAGAGGGCGTTGATGCGCTGGTGGCCTTCATGGCCGATTTCGAACAAAGAAAGGGCTGAATTGATGAGCGATATCTCCATCAAGCTGGAAAACCTGCGCCAGCGTATCGATCAACTTGATAGCGATATATTGCGTATGATCAGTGAGCGTGCCAGCTGCGCCAAGCAGGTGGCAGATGTAAAGCTTGCTGATGACCCCACAACGGTTTTCTATCGACCTGAGCGCGAGGCTCAGGTACTGCGGCGCATTATGGCACTGAACAATGGCCCGCTGGATGACGAGGAAATGGCGCGGCTATTCCGCGAGATCATGTCGGCCTGTCTGGCACTCGAGCAGCCCATCAAGGTGGCTTACCTCGGGCCTGAAGGCACCTTTACGCAACAGGCGGCGCTCAAGCATTTTGGGGAGAGTGCTATCAGCCTGCCCATGGCGGCCATTGACGAAGTGTTTCGCGAGGTCGAAGCCGGCGCGGTCAACTACGGGGTGGTGCCGGTCGAGAACTCCACGGAAGGGGTGGTCAACCACACCCTGGATACCTTCATGGAGTCGTCGATCAATATCTGCGGTGAGGTGGTGCTGCGCATCCATCATCATCTGCTGGTCAGCGAAAACACCCGCCGCGACAAGGTATCCCGCATCTACTCTCACCCTCAGTCCTTTGCCCAGTGCCGCAAGTGGCTGGACGCGCATTTTCCCCATGCCGAGCGGGTACCGGTGGCCTCCAATGCCGAAGCGGCCAAGCTGGTCAAGACAGAATGGCACAGCGCAGCGATTGCGGGAGACATGGCGGGTAAACTCTACGGTCTTGATCGGATTGCTGAAAAGATCGAGGATCGCCCGGATAACTCCACCCGTTTCCTGATTATCGGCAGCCAGGATGTGCCCCTGTCCGGTGATGACAAAACGTCTCTGGTGGTGGCCATGCGTAATCAGCCTGGCGCCCTGCATGATCTTCTGGAGCCTTTTCACCGTCACCAGATCGATATGACACGCCTGGAGACCCGTCCGGCGCGCTCCGGCGTTTGGAACTACGTGTTCTTCATCGACTTCAAGGGGCATCATGCGGAACCCCAGGTGGCCGCCATGCTTGAAGAAGTGCGCCTGCGTGCAGCAGATCTCAAGGTACTGGGTTCCTATCCCCTGGGTGTGCTGTGACACTGACAATACAGCAGCAAGGCTGTCTGGACGCTACTCAGCTGCGCGAGCCCTGTATCCTGATGGTGGGGCTTGGCCTGATTGGCGGTTCACTGGCCGCAGCCTTGCGTCAGGGAGGCTTCACCCAGACCATCATTGCCTGCGACCCGGATAGTGAGGAAGTTCAGCGCGGCATCAATATGGGCCTGATTAATGCTGGCGGCAGCTGTCTGGCAGAGCTGGCCCCTCAGGCATCCATGATTGTGCTGGCCGTTCCGGTACTGGCCATGGAAAGCGTCATGCGCGAGCTGGCCAAGACGCTGAGCGATTTCTCGACGGTCGTGATCACCGACGTTGGCAGTACCAAGGCGGCTATTCGTGACTGTGCCCGCCAGGTATTCGGCTACCTGCCGAGCACCCTGGTGCTGGGTCATCCCATCGCGGGCTCGGAGAAAAGTGGTGTGGCGGCGGCCAACCCAAGGCTCTATCTTGACCATAAGGTTATTCTCACCCCGGAAGCCAATGTCGACGCCGACGCCCTCGAACGCACCCGCCAGCTGTGGCAGGCCTGTGGCGCCGAAGTGATCGAGATGGATGTGGAGCGCCACGATCAGGTGCTGGCAAGAACCAGCCATCTGCCCCATCTGCTGGCGTTCTCGCTGGTCGATACCCTGGCCCGCCAGGACCAGCGGCTGGATATCTTTCGTTATGCCGCGGGTGGCTTTCGTGACTTCACCCGGATCGCGGGCAGCGACCCGGTGATGTGGCGGGATATCTTTATCGCCAATCGCGAGGCGGTGTTGGCCTCGCTGGATGATTTTGAAGCCGGTCTGCAACGTCTGCGAAATGCCGTCGCGATTGGTGATAGCGACGCCATGCTGGCCACCTTTGATCGTGCCAGCCACGCCCGGCACTATTTTGATTCTTTAATTAACAAAACCAGCTATCAAGCGGAATATCACATGCAACCACAAGGTCAAGTGACGTATCGAGTGCAGCCGGGTGGCAGCGCCCAGGGGCAGCTGCGCGTTCCGGGCGACAAGTCCATTTCCCACCGTTCCATCATGCTGGGCGCACTGGCGCAGGGCGTCACCGAGGTAAAAGGCTTTCTTGAAGGTGAAGACAGCCTGGCTACCCTGCAGGCGTTTCGCGAAATGGGGGTCGCCATTGAAGGCCCGCATCAGGGCAATGTGACCATTCATGGGGTCGGCATGCAGGGTCTGAAGGCGCCTTCCGGACCGCTTTATGTAGGTAACTCCGGAACGGCAATGCGCCTGTTTGCCGGTTTGCTGGCCGGGCAGGCATTTGACAGTGAACTGACGGGCGATGGCTCCTTGACCAGGCGCCCCATGAACCGGGTCGCTGATCCGTTACGCAAGATGGGCGCAACCATAGACACGGCTGAAGGCGGACGCCCACCGCTGAAGATACGCGGCGGCGCGCCACTCAAGGGCATCAACTACCTGATGCCGATGGCCAGCGCTCAGGTCAAGTCCTGCCTGCTGCTTGCCGGACTCTACGCCGACGGTGAAACCCGCGTACGGGAGCCTGCGCCCACCCGTGATCATACTGAACGCATGCTGAATGGTTTTGGCTACCCGGTGGCGCGAGAAGGTGACACCTGCTGGCTGGAAGGCGGGGGGCAGCTTACCGCCGGGCCGATTGACGTGCCCTCGGATATCTCTTCTGCCACCTTCTTTCTGGTGGCCGCCGCGATTACGCCGGGGTCGGATATCACCCTTGAACACGTGGGTATCAATCCGACGCGTATCGGAGTGATCAATATCCTTACGCTGATGGGGGCCGACCTTGAGCTTGGCAACCAGGCAGAAGTGGGCGGCGAGCCGGTGGCCGATATCCGTATCCGCTATGCGCCTTTAAAAGGTATTGATATTCCGGTGGATCAGGTGCCTCTGGCGATTGATGAATTCCCGGCCCTGTTTATCGCGGCGGCCAACGCCGAGGGGGTTACCCGGCTGCGCGGCGCTGAAGAGCTGCGGGTCAAGGAGTCCGACCGTATTCAGGCCATGGCGGATGGCCTGGCTGTGCTGGGCGTTGAACACCAGGTGGTTGAGGACGGTATCGACATCACCGGCAACGGTGAGGCGGCCAGGGCCAGCTATGCTGGCGGGCAAATCAATAGCCTGGGAGATCACCGTATCGCCATGGCGTTTACGATTGCCGCCCTGCGCGCCAGTGATGAAATCGTAATCGAGGACTGTGCCAATGTGGCGACGTCCTTCCCCAACTTTATTGAACTGGCCACCCGCATCGGCATGACGCTGAACGTGGAGGGAAAAGATGAGTGACTCAGCTCCGGTTCTGGCCATTGACGGCCCCGGGGGGGCAGGTAAAGGGACCATCAGCTGCCTGATGGCCGAGCGCCTGGGTTGGCACCTTCTGGATAGCGGCGCCCTCTATCGGTTGACTGCTTACGCGGCCAACAAGCATGCGGTGGCACTGGATGATCCCACCCCCCTGGCCGAGCTTGCCAAGGCGCTGGATGTCAGCTTCCCGATTGAGCATGGCCAGCCGTTGACCGTGCTGGAAGGGGAGAACGTTGGTCAGGCGATTCGCAATGAGCAGGTCGGCGAGTGGGCCTCCAGGGTAGCGGCCATTCCTGAGGTGCGCACGGCGTTACTGCAGCGCCAGCGCGATTTCCGACAGCTTCCCGGGCTGGTGGCGGACGGGCGGGACATGGGCACGGTGGTCTTCCCTGGTGCGACCCTCAAGGTATTCCTGACAGCTTCTGCTGAGGAGCGGGCGCGCAGGCGCCATCTGCAGTTGCAGGAAGCCGGCGTGGATGCTAATCTCTCGAGTCTTTTGAAGGAGATTCAGGCACGCGATGCACGCGACACGCAGCGCAGTGTGGCACCCCTCAAACCGGCAGATGATGCTGTATTGCTGGATACCACGCGCCTGAGTATACCGGAAGTGGTTGAACAACTGACCGACTGGCTGGCCCAGCGAGGCCTTGCCCCCGGCGCTTGATTCTCCCTTGCGGCGCTCTTGATGAGGCGTCATGACGTGGCAGGGCAGTAACCCCAAACGGAAAGCCCCGTCAGGCCTAACCAGTGTTAACGCCCTCAAGAGTAGAATGACATTAGGCCCGCACTTGCTGGTGGTGCGGAGAAGGCACAACTGCCTCAACAACGTTGATCACGTAGGAACATCATGAGCGAAAGCTTTGCTGAACTGTTTGAACAGTCTCTTAACGACATCAATATGGAACCCGGCGCCATTGTCGCCGCCCAGGTTGTCGACATTGACGGTGACTGGGTTACCGTTAACGCAGGTCTGAAATCCGAAGGCCAGATCCCCGCGGCACAATTCCGTGATGATAACGGTGAACTGACGATCGCCATTGGCGATGACGTCCACGTTGCACTGGAAGCGGTCGAAGATGGCTTTGGTGAGACACGTCTGTCTCGCGAGAAGGCGAAACGCGCTGAAGCGTGGAAGATTCTGGAAGCAGCCTTCGAGAAAGAAGAAATCATCAAGGGCGTGATCAACGGTAAGGTCAAGGGCGGCTTCACAGTCGAAGTTGATTCAATCCGTGCCTTCCTGCCTGGCTCTCTGGTTGATGTTCGCCCGGTTCGCGATACCGCGCACCTGGAGAACAAGGAACTGGATTTCAAGGTTATCAAGCTTGATCCCAAGCGCAACAACGTGGTGGTTTCCCGCCGTGCCGTTCTCGAAGCCGAGAACAGTGCCGAGCGCGAAGCACTGCTGGCGACGCTTCAGGAAGGTCAACAGATCAAGGGTATCGTCAAGAACCTTACCGATTACGGTGCCTTTGTTGATCTGGGCGGCGTCGACGGTCTGCTGCACATCACCGATATGGCCTGGAAGCGCATCAAGCATCCGTCTGAAATCGTGGCCGTTGGCGACGAGATCAACGTCAAGGTGCTGAAGTTTGACCGCGAACGCAACCGCGTGTCGCTGGGCCTCAAGCAGCTGGGCGAAGATCCCTGGGTCAACATCAAGGATCGTTACCCGGAAGGCACCAAGGTGCACGCCGTTGTCACCAACCTTACCGACTACGGCTGCTTTGCCGAGCTGGAAGAAGGTGTCGAGGGTCTGGTTCACGTCTCTGAAATGGACTGGACCAACAAGAACATTCACCCGTCCAAGGTGGTTCAGGTCGGTGATGATGTTGACGTCATGATTCTCGATATCGATGAAGAGCGTCGTCGTATTTCCCTGGGCGTCAAACAGTGTACTGCCAATCCATGGGAAACCTTTAACGCCGAGCACAACAAGGGCGACCGTGTCTCCGGTACCATCAAGTCGATCACCGATTTCGGTATCTTCATTGGTCTGGAAGGTGGCATCGATGGCCTGGTGCATCTGTCCGACATTTCCTGGACAGAGACTGGCGAAGAAGCGGTTCGTCATTTCAAGAAGGGTGATGAGGCAGAAGCGGTTATCCTGTCGATTGATCCTGAGCGCGAGCGCATTTCTCTGGGTATCAAGCAGATGGATTCCGATCCGGTGGCTGAATACCTGTCCGTCAACGACAAGGGCAGCATCGTAACGGGCCGCATTGTTGAGGTTGATGCCAAGGAAGCGCACGTTGAGCTGGCAACGGATGTGATTGCCGTACTCAAGGCATCTGAAATCAGCGCTGACCGTGTTGAAGACGCGCGCAACGTGCTGAATGAGGGTGATAGCGTTGAGGCACGTATCATCAATGTCGATCGCAAGAGCCGTCAGATCAATCTGTCGATCAAGGCGAAAGAGCAGGATGATACCCGCCAGAACCTGAAAAAGATCCGTGATCAGGAGCCGGAAACCGCCGGCGGCCCGACCACCATTGGTGATCTCATCAAACAGCAGATGGGAGGTGGGCAGGACTGAACCTCCTGACCTGACCCAGCGCCATGTTACGCAGAACGTCGCCTTAACGGGCGACGTTTTTTTATACCGGTTCGCTGGCAATGTGGCCCGGTTGTCAGCTAGTTCAGAGACAGCTGTTATTTTTGTTTACTCTTTTGAAGGTGGCCCTGGCCCGTCTTGAGAAGCCGTCTTTTCTGCTCTGGTTTTCGTCGCTAACCTGATGTTTTTAAAATTGTATTTTACTAATTAATAGATTGCCACGACTTGTTGTGCACTGCAAACTGATGCTCAGTCGGGTTAAATTTAGCCTATTTGGTTAATAAGACCGACATATTTAATCAGGTGCCCTTTGCAATTGGCTGAAATAGGTTAAACTATTAGCAGTTGAGTTAATGAACTCAATCAGCTTTCGGTACTCGAACAATAAATGTAATTTCATGGCTAAGGCCTAATGGTTACCTTTTAAGCGCTTGGCTGACATGACTCAACTTGATAATCTGGTTTTAAGACGTGATGTTAATGACCAGCACCCGGATAGTAGTAGCGCGACAATGCTGAAAGTGTAATGCCTGCTTACCACGTGAAGCAGGAGGTACAGGATTTGTCGCCGGGAGCTGTGAAGTTGGTCACTGACCAGGCGAGAAAGCAGGTTGTTTTCCTGGTGAACCTGTTATCAAAAGGTAAGTGTGCAGTGGATAACCAAGGTTTCATTGCTGACTGATGCTACTGGCAAGACATTTTTACATCAAAAGGAACGCCTAATATGTCCCTGTTAAACGAATACATTCTAAAAGAACAGCAACTAAAGCAGCTGCAGGAAGACCTGAATCGTCTTGAGAACGACCAGCGCCTGAAGAACGAACTGGCTTTCAAGGAAAAGCTTGAAGCCTTGATGGAAGAGTTCCATAAGTCGGCTGCAGATGTTATTGCGCTGCTTGACCCCAATGCCGATCAGCGCAGCAGCAAGCCGCTTAAAAGCACGGATGGCCGTCGTAAGCGTCGCCTGAAAGTCTACAAGAATCCTCACACCGGTGAAGTGATTGAAACTCGCGGTGGCAATCACAAGGGATTGCGCGCCTGGAAAGATCAGTATGGTGATGAAACAGTGGAATCCTGGCTGGACCGTATGGAAGACTGACGTCTTTGAATAGCCTATTTGCTGCCCGATATCGATCAGTTCATGATGTCGGGCTTTAAAATCATGAATCTGTTACTCTTCCAGCACGTCATGCAGCCAGGTAAATTGAATACTTTCTTGACGTTGATGATGACGAGCATGTGGGCTATCTTGTTAATTGGCATCATCTGATGCACTTGCCAAACCTATTCCGTTTCATACCATGCCAGATGGTCATCGCCATACCTACAAAATGATAACAATCTGAAATATTGTGCCCGTCTTAAGCTGACTAGGGCATAACCCGTAAGTGTTAAGAATGCTGGCAGCCAAGCCGACATCGCCAATAGCGTGCCATTTTTTTAAGAATCGTATCTTGATAATCGTACTGCAATAATCGTACTGCAATAATCGTATTGCATTGACCGTGCATCTCAAGCCCGCATAGTGCCTGTCTGAAAAATTGTCATGACGGTAAGGGCAAAGATGGAAAACTAATGAAATACCAGAAAACACAAAAGCCTCTTGATGAGCGCGATAAGTTGCGTCAGTTCCGTGAGCTTGATGATGCCTTTGCCAAGGCACTGCGTGAACTGGAAGATCCGAATAATAATCTGAATATTCCGACTGGCCCGCCGGTGCGTTCATTGGCGACGCTCGAAGATGACGAGCGCAGGGAGCGTGAAGCCGAGGTGCCCTCCAGGGAAGAACAGCAGGCGGAAGCGTTCAGGTTACGTCTGGAAGCTTTGCTGAGCACAGCACCGATGAGCCGTGAAGAGGTCCTGAGCGTTATCCATACGCTGGTTGATCTGGGGCAATGGCCTTTGGAACAACCGCCCGAGGTGGCAAAAGCGCCATTGTCGGTCAACAGACTCTAGCGATAGCGGAAAACTCTCAGGCTGGGCAGAAATACATCACTTTCCAGTTTTTCATCCCGGCGACGTGCCCGCGTTCGGGCGTCTGGCGGCGTTGGCGGTGGCTGATTGGTATGTGGCAGGCGGCCATCATGGCTGGGCACAAATATTGGCATGGCAGCGTTCAGTGCCCGGCGCGTATGGCCATCCTCCAGAGGCTCGGTAAAAAACAGGTTGGCACGCATCAAAGGTGCCTGCGCCTGTACCTGGGCAAGTATCTCGCCGCTGGGAATGCCCGCCAGTTTACGCAGCTGAATGCGAATGTGGGCCGCCTCACTATCCAGTGCCAACAGCTTCTGCTCGGCGTCACGCACGCTCAATTTCTTGATGGAGCGCCCGCTGCTGTACCAGGCAAAGCGCACCCGCGATACAGGGGCCTCGGCAACCGGCAGTTTTCGCCAGCACTGTTTCAGGTGCAGCCGGGCCAGGCCGGTCTTTTCCAGCACCTGTACCACATCCGGGTGACGTCTGGGCAGTTGCGCTTTGGCATCACTGAGCATGCCGGTTGACTGCGCCTTGATGCGCTGTAGGCAGGCAGCCATGTCGGCTTTGGCCAGATTGGCTGCATCCACAGCCGCCAGCAGGGCATCGTCAGCGGCAACCAGGCCGATATAATTGCGCGTTTCGCGCCCGTCCTGGCCGTGCGCATGCCACATATCCAGCAAGGCCTGGCGCAGCCAGCTGACGTTATCGATCCGGTTGCCGGAGGCACCATCGCCAGCAGGGCCATCAAATCGCCAGATTGCCTGAGGGCCCTGTTGAAAACGAGTCACTACCTGTTCAAGTGCCTCAATCAGTTGATCGAAGGCCTGGTCCAGGGCATGGCGAAGCTGGTAATCAAGCGGGGTCCGTGCAGGGGAGGTGTCGTTTATCGCCATTGGGCGTTTTCTTCAGTTGAGAGGCGTATCACGATCTGCCTGTTGCAGGAGGGTGTCCAGGTCGGCCTCATCCATGGCGGACTCGCCGACAATACGGTGGGACTCATCCGCCCAGGCACCCAGGTCAATCAACTGGCAGCGCTTGCTGCAGAAGGGGCGATAGATATTGTCAGTCGACCAGGCGACCTTGCGCGCACAGTGTGGGCAAGCGACTTCAAGGGGGGCATCATTGGCAGCTTTATGCATACAGGGCTCGGTTTGATAAGTGTCAAGTGTCAGTCGGTGTCGCCGCCTGGCGCCATTTGGCATCCAGTGCCCTGACCTGTTCGCGCAGGGTCGCCGGGTCATGCTGGTTGTCAATGACTTCATCTGCCCGCGCCAGGCGTTCTCTACGCGGCATCTGAGCTTCAAGAATAGCATGCACCTGCTGTTCACTCACCCCATCCCGAGCCAGGGTGCGGCTTAATTGCAATGACTCGGGGATATCTACCACCACCGTAATATCTACCAGCGCCTGCTGGCCGGATTCGAACAGCAGCGGTGAGACCAGCAGCACATAAGGTGCGCCCTGCTGTAACAGCCGCTGTAGATGTTCAAGCAGACGTTCACGCACTCTGGGGTGCGTCACGCCTTCCAGCCAGGCGCGTTCGTGTGGGTGGTTGAAGATAATCTCGCGCAGGGCGGCCCGGTTCAGGCTGCCATCCGGGTGGATGACAGCCTCACCATGGCGCTCGCGAATGGCCGCCAGCGCAGGTTCCCCCGGGGCAACGATCTCCCGCGCCACGTCATCAGCATCTACCCAGGGGATGCCGCGTTCACCAAAGGCGCGGGCAACGGTGGATTTTCCTGAACCGATCCCGCCGGTCAAGCCAACTATCATTGAGCCATCTCCTTTAAACGCCTGTGGCGGTCAGATACAGCGCTATCAGGGAATCACCCATCAGCAGGGCGACCCAGCCGCCAAGGGCCAGAAAAGGCCCAAAAGGCATCGGCATGCCGCGCTGGTCTTTTCGCACCAGCTGCCAGGCAATACCAAAAAGCGCGCCCAGGCCAGCCGCAATGATCAACACCAGCGGCAGGGTCTGCCAACCAACCCAGGCCCCCAGGGCGGCGAGCAGTTTGAAGTCACCATAGCCCATGCCATCCTTACCCG
The DNA here is from genome assembly GCF_044792155.1 of Halomonas sp. BLK-85. Lineage (NCBI taxonomy): Bacteria > Pseudomonadati > Pseudomonadota > Gammaproteobacteria > Oceanospirillales > Halomonadaceae > Halomonas > Halomonas sp. BLK-85. The sequence continues at coordinate 1,676,598 of NZ_CP087731.1, read as the reverse complement.
TGACCAGTTTGAATAGCCAGTAAACGCTCCAAAGCACCAGGTAGCCTGTCATGGCGCCGATCACTGCAGCAGGCAGCATTATCGGCTGGAACAGCAATTGATAAAGCAGGCCGGCCCATAGAAGCGGCAGCGTCAGGATGTCCGGTAACAGCTGGGTGCGCAGGTCGATGACCGCCATGGTCAGCAGGGTATAACAGGCAGCGGCAATGAACAGTGCCTGCCAGGTAAGTCCGAACAGGGCGATCACTACCAGCGCAATGATACCGCCGGCCAGCTCAACCAGTGGATACTGAGGGCTGATGCGCCCATGGCAGGTTGCACAGTGCCCACGGCGTTTCAACCAGCCAATCAGCGGCAGGTTATCGTGCCATCTGATCGGCGTGCGACAGGCGGGGCATAGCGAACCCGGCCAGACAAGATTGAAGCGCTCCTGTACCTCTTCAGGCTGCTCAAGCGCTGCCAGCGCCTCATTGCGCCACGCCTGCATCAGCATTACCGGCAGGCGGGTAATCACCACATTCAGAAAGCTCCCCACACACAGCCCGACCATCAGAACCAGCAGCCAGATAAACATAATTCTCCAGTTGAATTTTCAAACATTGAATTCACCACTCACCACTCACCACTCACCACTAAAGCGCTGTCCCGATCTCGAAAATCGGCAGGTACATGGAGACAATGACACCGCCCACGAGAACGCCCAGTACCACGATGACAACAGGTTCCATCAACGAGGTCAGGGCGTCCACCTTGTTATCAACTTCTTCCTCGAAATAGTCCGCGACCCGGCTGAGCATGGCATCCAGAGCGCCGGATTCCTCGCCGATGCTGACCATCTGAATAGCCAGTGCCGGAAACTGGTTGGTCATGCGCATGGCAAAATGCAGCGGTTGCCCGGTCGCTACATCATGGCGCACCTGTTCCACCGCGCGTTCATAGACGGCATTGCCGGTGGCTCCCGCCGCGGTGGACAGCCCCTCGATCAAGGGCACCCCGGCCGAGTAGGTCGTGGCCACCGTGCGGGTGAAACGCGAGACGGCCGACTTGTGCAGAATGTCGCCAAGAATCGGCATGTGCAGCATCATGGAATGCACCCGATAGGTCACCTTGGCAGAACGGCGCATGGCCGTACGCAGCAGGTATATCGCGCCGACAATGGCACTCAGGGCATGAAGCCAATAGGCCTGGGCGGCGTCAGACAGGCGGATGGTTGCCTGGGTCATGGCGGGTAGCTCGCCGCCAAAGCCTGCAAACATGCTTTCAAATTCCGGCACGACCTTGACCAGCAGCAAGGACGTCACCCCAAGGCCCACCAGTAACACGGCCGCCGGGTACCACAGGGCTTTCTTGACCCGCCCCTTGAGGGATTCGACTTTCTCCTTGTAACTGGCCACTCGGTCGAGCATCTGGTCCAGCGAGCCAGACTGCTCACCGGCATCCACCAGGTTAACGAAGAGGCGGTCAAAGTGGCGGGGATGGCGTCGCAGCGCTTCGGAAAAACTCGACCCGGAGGAGACATCATTGGCCAGGTCCTGCAACAGCCGGACCATACTGGGCTTCTTGACACTTTCCGAGACCACTTCAAGAGACTGCAACATGGGGATGCCGGCACGGATCATGGTCGCCATCTGGCGGGTAAAGACGGTGATATCCCTGGCGTTGATCCGGCCGCGGGTAGACAGCGAGCCTTTCTTGCGAACCCGCTTGACCTTTATTCTGTGTTTCTGCAGTTCATCCTGCACGGCTGCCTGGCTTCGGCTGACCAGCTCACCGCTCAGCCTGCGGCCGGACTCATCTGACCCTTGCCATTTGAAGCGGTAGAGCTGAATTTCCGGACGGGCTTTTTTCTTGGTCGCCATGTTGTTGTCTCTATGCGTTATTCGCGGGTAATGCGGTTGATTTCTTCCAGGCTGGTAGTGCCTTCCATGACCTTCATCAGCCCGCTGGTGCGCAGGTTGAAGTGGCCTTCCAGACGCATCTGACGGTCAATGTCAATGGCGTTGGCATCACGCATGATCAGTTCGCTCAGGGCATCACCAATCGGGACCACTTCATAGACCCCGGTGCGCCCCTTGTAACCCTGGGTACACTGCTTACAGCCATTCGCGGCGTAAAGCGTCGCCCTGGCAATCTGCTCATCGCTGAAACCTTCATGGCGTAGCGCCTGTTCGGGTATCTCGATGGGCGTCTTGCAGTTGTTGCAGAGTTTGCGTGCCAGGCGCTGGGCAATAATCAGGCTGACGGCACTGGCAATGTTAAAGGTGGTCACGCCCATATTGGAAAGGCGCGTCAAGGTTTCTGCCGCCGAGTTGGTATGCACGGTCGAGAGTACCAGGTGACCGGTCTGTGATGCCTTGATGGCAATATCAGCGGTTTCCAGGTCGCGTATCTCGCCCACCATGATGACATCCGGGTCCTGGCGGAGAAAGGCGCGCAGTGCCTGGGCAAAGTTCAGCCCTATCTTGGGCAGCACGTTCACCTGATTGATGCCGGGTACCTTGATTTCCACCGGGTCTTCAGCGGTGCAGATATTGCGCTGGGTCTGGTTGAGAATATTGATGCCCGTGTATAGCGATACTGTCTTGCCACTCCCCGTGGGCCCGGTCACCAGAATGATCCCCTGAGGTTGCCCAAGGGCTTTTTCATAATATTCCCGCTGGGTGGGGGTAAAACCCAGATGATCAATGCCCATTTGCGCGGCTGCCGGGTCCAGCAGACGCATGACAATTTTTTCACCGTAGACGGTGGGCATGGTGTTCACACGGAAATCCAGCGAGCGGGAGCGGGAGAGCTGGAGTTTCATGGCGCCATCCTGGGGCAGGCGCCGCTCGGAGATATCCATGCGCGACATGATCTTCAGACGTGCTGCAATGCGATTGCGCATGGTGAAAGGCGGCCGGGCAATCTCGATCAGCATACCATCAACCCTGAAGCGCACCCGAAACTGCGATTCATAGGGTTCGAAGTGTATATCCGAAGCACCGCGGCGAATGGCATCCAGCATGATCTTGTTGACGAACTTGACGATAGGCGCATCGTCATTTTCAGCTTCGAGTTCATCCAGGGGTACGTCAGCCGGGTCGTCGTCCTGGGCAAAGCTCAATGCCGAGACGGAATCATCCACGCCGTCGAGCTCATCCATCATGCTGGCTTCATTCTGGGCCAGATAGTCCTCGAGTGTGACTCTCAGCTGGTCAACCGGTGCCAGTACTCCTTCAACGCTGAGGCCGGTGGCAAACTGCAGTTCATCCAGCTCTGTCAGGGTGGCAGGGTAGGGCACGGCAACCGTCAGGCGGTGGCCGTGGCGGACCAGTGGCAGCACACTCAGTTGCCGCAGCAGGCGCACCGGGTAATCCACTACCGGGGGGAGCGAGCTGATGCGCACCGCATCCAGATCAATCACTGGCAGGCCATATTCCCAACCGGCGGCGGTAGCGGCGTCTTCGGCTTTTACCAGGCCGTTATCAATCACGTGGCGCAGAATGGAGACATCATGGCGGATAGCCGCAGCTTCGGCGCTGATGGCCTGGTCGTTGGACAGCAGGCCATGCTTGACCAGACGCAAGGCAATGCCCCGCAGGCCACCCCGCGCGGCCGCGTGGCTAAGGGTTGATTCGTGGTCCTGGCTCATGGTGATACCTTTTAAGGAGGCATGATGGTCCCTTTTGTACCATACTCGATTTGTAAACCGCACGCGTTCGGGAATGTTTCCAATGGCAACGGAGCTGACAACCGAAATAAATTGAAATTCTACAGTATTTTGGTTACGTTAATATATATTAACGTTGTCGTCTTTCCATCCCCTGGAGATCTATACATGCAAAAGCAACAATTCTGTAACACCCGCCGCCTACGCCAAAGCGGCTTCACCCTGATCGAGCTGCTGATTGTGGTCGCCATCATTGGTGTTCTGGCAGCAGTCGCAGTTCCTCAATATGGCAGTTATCTAGATACAGCAGATAAAAACGCTTGCAGAAGCGAAGCTCGAAGCGTTGCTAGCGCCATAGCAGCAGCAAGAATAGATGGTGACGATGAAAATAATGAAGTAGAAGATCACTGGAATGATGGTGATAACGTTGATGATAACGTTTGTAAAACTCTCGAATTTGCTGATAATGATGGTAATGAGCTAGAAGCTACTCCGCGAAGGACTGATGATACTTTTACAGTAAATATTTCAGTGAACTCATAATTCTTAGTATAAGAAACTCCATAATGCCAATGGCTGATAGTGTCAATCATTTTTTGCCGATTCTTTCAGCCATTTTTTTATTGCTCTTTTTAAAAATTGGTTTACTAACTAGTTTGATCAGTCTTTTATCTCGGATATTATTCTGTGACTTATATGCAGTATGAGAATTTCGGTTTTATATAGAAGTGTTTAATGTTTATAACGGTAATCTCCAATTATCATCGTCCAGTTATCTTTCATAATTTAAACTTGATATGCCTAGATGTAAATTTTTATTGTTATTTGCTGAGTGGCATTCACAAATGAATTTCAATTCCCGAAATCATCGTATCCAAGGCTTTACCCTGCTGGAGCTGCTGTTAGCAATTGTGGTGGCCGGCATTCTGGCGTCGATAGCCGTGCCTTCCTTTTCGGGTTTCCTTGCCCGCCAGCAGCTGCGTAGCGATGTCATCGAGGTGGTATCCATGCTCAGCTTTGCCCGCAGTGAGGCGATAAAGCGGCGCGAAGAGGTGACTGCCGAGATATCACAGAACAGCCTGTGGAGGATTGAGGTTAGCACTGATGACGTCTTGCGAATTGCCATTGGCCGGCAAGCTGCCGTATCGCTGAGCGGAACTTCCAGTGTGAGTTTTGACTTTTTGGGGGCGGCTCAGAGCTGCCCTTGCCAAATAGAGTTGATCCATTCCCGATTGGGTAAAGAAGATAAAAAAGTTATCAGGATTACCCCGGCTGGAGGTGTCCGCAGTGATTAAACGCCAGGAAGGTTTCAGTCTGATAGAAGCCCTGATTGCACTTTTGGTGTTGTCAGTCGGCCTGATCGGCATGGCCGGTATGCAAACCAAGGCACTTATCAGTGCCCAGAATAGCTACCTGGAATCTGTTGCAACACTGGCAGCAGTGGATGCTCAGGAAAGGTTATGGGCGAGGTTAGTTAAAGATAGAGACTGTACAACTATTAACAGTTCAGTATTGACAGAAATTAGAGAGGCTTGGATAGATAATTGGTTTAATGCTGATGACTCACCTAATTCACCTTTATTACGTATACAGACTTATAGCCTTGATCTAGAAGATAGTGAAGATGCTGAGGAGTGTGAGTTTTCTGTAAGCATAACTGCTACGGAAGAGCCGCTTTCATTCAATAATATTCGCTTGCCAGATCTGCGAGATAAAGAATGAAAAAAAAATCAAAAGGCTTTTCATTAGTGGAGTTGCTGGTTGCTCTTGCAGTAGGCACCTTGGTTGTTATTGGCGCTGGCCAATTATTTTTGGTGACATTAGATACTTATAAACAAGTTGAGGTGATCAGTCGTAACCAAGAGGCAGTTGTCTTTTCTGCGCATGTTCTTGCCAATAGCTATCGGCAGGGTCGAGATATTTATGATATGAGAGAAGCAGGTGAGTTCTGTGAAATAATAAATGATGATAAAAAAGTTATAATTGATGGCCTGTTGCCAAAAGATGACGCTTGCGACTATTTTCCTCCTAAAGAAGAAGATGGCTTCTATGAAGTGATATTGATATTTCCTGCTGTTAAAGACAGTCAGGATGAAATTAGTTTTAAAGTTATGAACAGAAATGCTGTGTTTCCTGAAAGTGATACAGGTGATAATACAGGTGATGATACAGGTAGTGAAAAGACCCCTGACCCTGATGATGAAGGTTTTTATATAGACGGTACGAAAATCTATAACGACAGATGCTACAACGGAAGCGGTAAGTTTAAGCCTGATAGAGCAAAATGCAATGCACCATGAAAATAAGTACGAGGTGTCAAACTTGTTATCGTCCAACTTGCTAGCTCACTGGTTTAAGGCCAGCACATGAGGTATCAAATTATGGAAAAGGTACAACCTAAGGAGAGGCAAAAAGGAGTTGCTCTTGTCTTGGTTATGTCATTACTGGCAGGTGGCATGATAGTCGGTGTTTCAGGGATGAATGCTTCCTATATTGATGAGCGCTTGGCTGGAAATTATCGAGCTACGTCTAAAGCGTTTACAGGCGCAGAGAATGCAGTGTCATCAGGTTTGATTGATTTTTCACCGGATACAAATTATTCTCGTAAACAGATCAGTAAAATGACTCTCGATGAATTTAAAGAAATAGCTTCTGATGATCAATGCAGTGATAGGGTAAATTGCTTTTTTTATACTGGCGAAGACTTTGTTGCTGGCCTTGGGTCTTTTTTAGGCGGTGCAGAAACATCACTTGCTGTCAGTGATTATGTTTTTGCAGGAGTTGAAAGAAAGTCAAGTGGATTTGGTGTTTTGTCAGGTGATGATATAGAAATAGACAACAACTCAAACTTTGATTTTACAGGTGCCCTACACGCTAATGGAGAGTTTGAGCTGGAAAAAGAAAAAAAATTCAGCTGTAATGGTATTTGCACGGATGAGAGCGACGGTAGAGATGTTGACCTCCCATCCTTTGATTTTGACGCTTACTTTGATGGTTATAAAGAAAAGGATGAATTTGTTGATTTGGGTGATGATGATTGTGAGTTGGAGGAAGGCGATGTGTCAGAAGGTGGTGTTTACTATTGCGACGATGATCTCACTTTTTCAAAGGGGGAGTATAAAAATGCCACAGTGGTAGCGGAGGGAGATATTTATTTTGATAAAAATACAATATTTAGGAATATGACTCTTATTTCTAAAGGTGAAGTTGAAAGCGGAGATACTGTTGATATTGTTGATTCTTTTATTATAGCTAAGGAAGAGATAGAGTTAGAGTTTAGAGGCAATGACAATTCTTCAGGATGGTTTTATTCACAGGATGAAGTTGAGATAGAGCTTAGAGGTAGCGCTGGACTATTTATTGGTAGTATAATTGCCCAAGGTGAGGTGGATATAGAAACGAAAGGAAGCAAAGAGTTTAAGTTTAAGAGACCAGTTTCCAGTGACTTTGACGATATATTTTTAGTGGCAGCTGGAGATGGCAGTGATGAAGAGTTTGAAACAACCAGGTGGGAGATTGGTTTCGAGGAGTAAGTCTAGTTATCCAATTCAAAGCGCGCAAGTTTTTATATCTTTTAAATTATTGAAATGAGTTTGTTTTATGAAATTGTTCTCGCTTCATCAACGCCTCACCACCACCATTGCCATCGCCGAGGAAGCCGGGCGGTTGATTCTCAAAGCCCGTGAGGATCAGACCTTCAGTAGAAGCATGAAAGGCGGTGATGAGCTGGTCACGGATGTGGATGTAGCCGTCGATAAGCTGATTGGCCAGCGGCTGGAAGAGGCGTTTCCCGGTGAGGCGCGTTTATCCGAAGAGCTTTCTCCCCAGCAGGCTCAGGCGGTCAAGGCGCCGGCGCTATGGGTAATTGACCCGATTGATGGCACGGTGAATTTTGCTCAGGGCCAGCACCATGTGGCGGTGTCGATTGGCTGGCTGGAAGAGGGTATTGGCAAAGTGGGGGTGGTTCACGCGCCCTTTCTGGGTGAAACCTTTGCCGCCGCCGAAGGGCTGGGGGCAAGCTGCAACGGCAAGCCGATTCAACCCAGCGGTGAAACCGCGCTTGAGCGTACCCTGGTGGGCACGGGGTTTCCCTATCAGAAAAACGCCCGCGTGGCGCTACTCAAACGCTTTGGCGCGGTCTTGACCCACTGCCAGGATATCCGCCGTAACGGCTCTGCCGCGCTCGACCTGTGCGATGTAGCCTGCGGAAGGCTGGATGCCTATTACGAAAGCGTCTCGCCCTGGGATTTCGTCGCCGGCTGGGTAATCGCCCGGGAAGCCGGTGCAACTGTGGATCATCTGTACCCGGTGCCAGACAGCATACCCCCTGACCTCTGCGGAGAGCATCTGCTGGTCACCACACCTGCCGTTCATAATGGCGTGGCCAGAGTGCTGTGGAGCGCTGACAACAAGGATTACTAGCCTAATAATACGGTTATGTTCCGCAATCCAGTCGCCTGTTTTCACCGCTGAGAATAAGTCTGTGTCCTTAACCTATCGTTCCAGAAAAAACCTTGTGACCGCCTCAATTGCGCTGTTTGTTGTGGGTCTTGCGATGGCGGTGATGGTGCCATGGCAGCTGCATTATTTATTTTATGACCCGCAAAGAGTCGCGCAATGGCAGCTAAGCGGTGCGTTTTTACTGGTGACAGGGTTACTCCTTCGGCGTGGTGTCTACGCCCAGTTACTTGTTTGGTGGCAGGGTTATCGGCGCATAGTGACTATTGCTGTTGCCGCGTTGATCATTGCCGCGCTAGTCTTTTCGCCGATGCCCGGGGTGGCACTGCTTGAGTTCAGCTACCTGGCGATGCTTTTGGGATTGATTCTGGTTATAGCGGCTGCAGTGCCTTTTCTTGATAACCGCGGTTGGCGTTTTCTGGCCGCTGTGTGTGCTGTATTTATCTTGTTTTATAGTGCGCATTCAATCGTTTACGTAAGCCTTATATGGGATTTCGGTGATCTTCATGATTTTAGCCTAGGCTTCGATAATGTACGCTTTTTTGCTGATGTTGCCGCAGGCATGATGCCATTGTCGCTCCTGTATATCGTAGTGAGACCGCGTACATCCTGGTTAGCTGCGATGCTTTTAGCCCTTCCGTTAAGTGTCTGGTGGTGGTTGCTGTGGGTGTCTGAAAGTCGTGCTGCCCTGTTAGGGCTAGTGTTCGGGAGCGTGGTAGTTCTTGTGCTTTTTGGTCGTGCTGCCCGGTTGCCTGTATTTACGCTGGCGCTGGCGGGTTTTTGCGGGCTCTTGGGGTGGTGGTTGCTTAACCCTCTGGTTGTAGAAGGGGCAGAGTCACCTTTTCTGCGCGATATCGCCTCCAGCAGTGGGCGTATGGCGTTATGGTCCGATGCCTTGCGCTATGCCTGGCAACAATTTCCCTTGGGGCTCGGTCCCATGGGGTTTGCGGCCGATGGAGAGTACCGTAGTGCCAGTGCACATAATCTGTTGCTGAACATTGCCGCCGAATGGGGTTTGCCTCTAGCGCTGACCCTGCTGGGTATCCTGGTACGTATCAGCTGGGTTATTCGCAAGCGTGTGCAGCACTTATCCGAGAAGGAAAAACCACTCTATACCTGCTTGGTACTCGCTTTTATCAGTGTGATGGTGAACGTTCAGTTCGCCGGTGCCCAGATCATGCCGGTAAGTGCTCTTGTACTGGTACTGGTCATCGGTTTAGCGGTGGGCTTCAGGCCAGGTGGAGCATTACCACAACCGAGTACCCTTGACATACGGCCTGTAAGAGCAACCCTGGTCTGGGCCATCCTGATGTTAGTGTTTTGCTATCAGGTGTTTGCAGGTGCCGCACTTCACCGTTTGTCAGATGCTCCTGTCTCCCAGTGTGTCACTGATGGAACAAGACTCAGCTATTACCCGCGTTTCTGGGTTCAAGGTAGAGTCGATTGTATGAAGGATATTGAACCCGACCACTGGCTCTTTCAGCGGCTGTAAGTGGAAAGATCACACCCGCCGTTCATGATGGCTTGGCCAGGGGTACTGATGAACGCGGATGATATTGAAAAATGATTGAGTCATATTTGGCCAATCAACTTATAGCCTTTTCCAGCTTGATTGATAAAGATTAATGCTGTTTGACCCGCCAGATATGCCAGGTGAGGCCGCCGAGTATAAAGGTCGCCAGTGGCACCAGCACCATGGCAGCAGTGGTGGGGGGGATGTCATAGCCAAGCGCAGTCAGGCTCTGCAGGCCAAGCTTGAACAGGCTGAACAGATAATAGCTGATGACGATAATTGACAGCCCTTCGACGGCTTTCTGTATCTTCAGCTGGCTTTCAGCGCGTTCACTCATGCTGGAGAGAATAGCCGAGTTCTGCGCTTCGATTTCTACCTGTGTCCGCGTTCTTAACAGATCGTTCAGGCGTGCCGCACTGGCGGCCAGGTTGTCGAGGCGCTGGTTCATGGCGGTACAGTAGCGCACGGCGGGTTGAAATCGGCGTAAAATGAACATCCCCAGGCGCGGATAATTTCCCACCCGCTCCTCACGAAGCTCATCCACGCGAGCCAGCACAATGCGGGAATAGGCGTCAGTGGCGCTGAAGCGTTTGCGTGTCTGGGCTCCGCAGCGTTCGAGCTGGGCGGAAAGCCCGGTCAGTTCCTTGAGAAGCGGTTCCGGATTGGCCTGTTGATTTTCAGCATGTTGTGTTGAAAGACGGTTCAGCGAGGCTTCATATTCTTCCAGTTCGCGGCTAAGGTTTTTGGCGACGGGCAGGGCCAGCATGGCCATGATGCGGTAGGTTTCAATATCAAACAGCCGGCGCGCCATGCGGCCCAGGCGAAAGCGGTCCAGACCGTGATTGATCAGCAACAGCCGGTTGGTGCTGTCATTGGTGAGTTGGAAATCGCTCCAGACGGTGGCATCACCGCTGCCTACCCGTGAACCTGACGGATAGTTAAAGCCGTAGTGTTCGATGCTGCCGGCCCATTGGTGAGAGTCCTCTACCCGTAAAACGGTGGCGCTGACAATAGTGTTGGCATTTTCCTCAAGGAAGTTTTCCAGCAATGCGGGCGGGGAAGGCCATAAAGGGCCATCAGTCCTGGCCGGGTGTTTGACGGTCAGGGTAAAAAACTCGGTATGCTGTTCCCACTTCAGGGTGATATCGCCACATTGTAGAATCTGTTGAGCGGCTGATGACGCCATGGGCTGTCCAATGACATCTGAAAGCTGGTTGAGCAGTGCCGAACGGTCGCCGTTTTCTTGCAGAAACGCAAAATGATGAAGATTGGCGGGGCCATCAAAATAAATCGAGGGCCTGGCGTGTAGCTCATTGTGCAATGACGCATGTTGGGGATGCATAAAAAACCCTGACGTTATCGTTATGCCAGCCACCATAGCCTATTCAGCAGCAAACCCCAGACAAGGACACTGTGGCAAGTTGACGCGTGCCTGCGAATATGGCGGTTACGCTGGTTGGCGAAGGGCCTGTGTCGACGCTGATCGTTTCTCAGAATTGCTCGGTATCAACTTCAGCCAGCTGTTCGGACGTGTAACGATCGCCAGCGACTGTTTCAGGACTGAACAGTGTGCCCAGTTTGTCGAGAATGGCGGGCTCAAGCGTGAGCATGCAGGCGCCGAGGTTTTCGCGGATGTGGGCAATAGAGCGGCTGCCTGGAATTGGAAAGATATCATCGCCCTGAGCCTGCAACCAGGCCAGCGCCAACTGGCTGATCGGAAGCTTCCACTGTGAGGCAAGCGCCTTGAAAGCATCAAGGCGCTGCAGGTTGTGCGTCAGATTAGTGCCATTAAAGCGCGGCAGATGGCGGCGCATATCGCCTTCTTCCAGCGCATCTTCATGCTTGATGGCACCGCTCAGAAAACCACGACCCAGAGGGCTGAAAGCCACGAAGGCCACTTCCCGTTCACGGCAGGCCTGGAGAATGGCGATCTCGGGATTGCGCGTCCAAAGTGAATATTCGGATTGCACGGCTGAAATCGGGTGCTCTGCATGAGCGCGCTTCAGGGTGCCGGCGGATACTTCTGAAAGACCAATGGTGCGAATCTTCCCTTCATCTACCAGCCTGCCCAGTTCACCGACACTTTCTTCGATGGGTACGCTTTTATCCCAGCGGTGCAGATAATAGAGATCCAGGTGATAGGTTTTCAGGCGGCGAAGGCTATCTTCACACTGGCGTCTGAGGGTAGCAGGGTGGCCGTCAATAATTTTTTTGCCTGTGGCCGGATCAATGGCCATGCCACATTTGCTGGCCAATACGAGTGAGTGACGCTTGTCTGCCAGGGCACGACCAACCAGCCGCTCGTTGGCGGTGGCGCCGTAGAGTGTGGCGGTGTCGAAATGCCGATATCCCATGTCAAAAGCGGCATCCAGTACACGAATGCCATCCGCGTCAGCGACTGGCTGGCCATAGCCATGGGAGAGGTTCATACAGCCAAGCCCCATCTGCGGGGCATTGACGCTTTTCAATAGCGACACCAGTAGAGACATCTCTATTCCTTTTAGGCATATCCAATACTGGATAATTATCTTAGCAGTTCGTGATCTACTCTGACTATTGCTTCGAGGTCGATCGTTGGCGAAAATCTGAAAACGTGTGGATAATTGTTAATACATGATAAAAAATAAGTGCTGAAGGTGGAGTGCCAGGGTCTGTGTTATCAGGTGGGTCAGGCACCCCCATTGCTTTCAATCAACCAGGTAATAATGACCTTGATGACATAGCCGAGCATGCCGGCGCCGAGCACGATAAACAGCATCAGGGTGCCAAACCTGCCAGCATTGGACTGTTTGGCGAGATCCCAGATAATAAAGCACATGAAGATGATCAAGCCGCCAATCATGAGCGGCGTGATCCAGGCTTCAAAGGTTTGCTGCATGATGATTCCTTGGGTTAATCGGTAAAAAGAAGTGCGTCAATGAAACGTGCGTCATTTCATATAGGTATGATAATATTTGACCAAATTCATCGGGTATTTGTCGACTGACATTACGCGGCAGGCATCCGATGAGCTTTACAGCTGGTGAGGACATCTTCATGCAAGGTGCTATTCTAACGCACTGCGCACGTCCATCGACCTGTATGACATGCATTTACATGAGGAGTGATGATGCCTAACGTCAATATTCTGGTGGGTACCATGTATGGCGGTGCACTTGATGTTGCGGAGCAGGTCAAGCCCCTGTTTGAAGAGGCAGGCTATACCGTCAGCATATCCGAGCAGCCCATGTTGAGTGATCTGTCAGAGTCTCCCGATAGCCTGTCACTTTTTTGTGTGTCCACGACGGGCAGTGGCGATTTTCCGGGTAATTTTGTCAATTTTGCGCGCGCCATCAAGGAGCAGAGTCCGGCATTGACTCATTTGCGCTACGGGCTTATCGCCCTGGGCGACAGCTCTTACGGTGAGACTTACTGTGGTGCCGGCCGGGCGCTTGATGCGCTTTTGCAGGATCATGGTGCACAGCGTCTGGGCGATCGCCTGGAAATCGACGCCATGGAAACCTTTATGGCGGATGATGCTGCAATTCCCTGGGTAGAAAGCTGGATTGAGGCAGAAAACCTGAAGGTTGCCTCATAATGGCGCCGGCAACACCCGAGCGAGTCAGTGTGGGGATAGGCCTTTGTGTCGTCATGCTGGCAGCATTGCCACGTTTTATTGTCAATGACCTTGAGACTCGTCAGACCCTGATCGGTCTGGCGATCGTCATTGTGGCTGTTGTAATGGCAATCAATATCAAGATGTTGAGCACTGCTGCCCGACAGCGTTTACCATCGCTGCTCAAGTCCTTGCTGTTGGCAATGGCCGCTGGGCTTGCCGTCATGGCCTTGTGGCACAGTCTTACCAGCGATTGGTTCAGCTGGCAGGAGTTGATTTCCAATGGCACCACTCTTGGGCTTCTTCTGCATGCCCTGAACCTGTGGCGTAAACCTTTGAGCTCTGAGTAATGTGCTCCCATGACTGATGCTGCCGCTTGCCCTCAGTCCGGGCAGTCTTCCTCCCCAGCCCCTCACCGCTGAATGTCCTGGCGTCCAGGGGCTGTTTCATGCATACCCCCTTGAACGCCAATACTCATTGTTTTGCAGCCAGCATTCGCCTCTCACAGCCTTCAGTCCCGCATGAAAGGATTGGCTGTCAGAATGCCCAAAAAATAAGTTAGTTGAGATAAAACCATGGCTTGGCGACAAAAAGGGCTTGTTTTTCTGCGTCCAGCCCTCATCTAGGGCGTAAGGTGCTTGCCACCATGCGCCAGGGTTCTTAAAATTGCCCCCTTGAATAACATTTTTCTAACTCACAAAACGCACAGCCGCTAGAGGACAATTCATGCAAGTTTCCGTCGAGACGCCCTCCCAGATTGAACGCCGCATCACCATTCAGGTGCCGGCAGCAGACATCGATGAGGCCGTCAACGCTCGCTTGAAAGAAACCGCGAAAAACGTTCGCCTGAACGGTTTCCGCAAGGGCCGGGTGCCTATGGCTGTGGTTCACCAGCGTTACGGTCACGATGTTCGCAACGAAGTTGTGGGCGAGGTGATGCGCGAACGCTACGTGCGGGCGATTACTGAGCAGGCGCTTAATCCTGCTGGCTACCCGCAGATTGAAGCGACCGTTAACGAAGCCGGTAAAGACCTTGAGTTCATTGCGACCATGGAAATCTATCCTGAGGTCGAGCTTGCGTCTATCGAGGGCACCGAGGTTGAGCGCCCGGTGGTCGAGGTAACGGAAGCCGATGTTGATGAAATGATCGAGACCCTGCGTAAGCAGAACGCTGACTGGGTAGAGGTTGACCGCGCGGCTGCCGACGGTGACCAGCTCAAGATCGATTTTCAGGGTTTTATTGATGATGAACCCTTTGAAGGCGGGAGTGCTGAAGGCCATGAGCTGGTGCTGGGTTCGAACAGTTTCATTCCCGGCTTTGAAGAACAGTTGATCGGTGCAACGGCGGGAGAGGAAAAAACCTTGAACGTCACTTTCCCGGACGATTACCAGGCCGAGAATCTGGCCGGTAAAGAGGCCACCTTCAAGGTGAAAGTCCATTCTGTCAGTGCCCAGGAGCTGCCGGAAGTTGATGCAGCCTTTATTGAACGCTTCGGTGTGGAAGGAGGCGATGAAGCCCAGTTCCGCGCTGAAATCAAGAAGAATATGACGCGTGAAGCCTCTCAGGCAGTTGATAACCGCGTGAAGCAGCAAGTGCTGGATGCTTTGCAGAAAGCCAATGAAATCCCGGTACCTGCCGCACTGGTTCAGCAAGAAACTGACGGCATGAAGCGTCAGGCAGCGCAGCAGTTTGGTCTGGGGGAAGACTTTGATGTCAGCCAGCTTCCAAATGAGCTGTTTGCCGAGCAGGCCAAGGGGCGTGTGCAGGTCGGTTTGCTGCTGGCTGAGGTGATCAAGGCGAATGCGCTTGAGGCCAGCGATGATGAAATCAAGGCCAAAGTGGCAGAACTTGCTGAGCAGTATCAGGAGCCTGAGCAGGTTGTTGAATACTACATGTCCAATGATCAGCTCAAGACCCAGGTCAAATCAGCGATTCTCGAAGAGAAAGCGGTTGGCCAGCTGCTCGAACAGGCAAGCGTCAAAGACGTTGAAATGTCCTACCAGGCGGTATTGGCAGCAGCTCAGCAGCAAGATGAGGCGGATGAAGAGCAAGACGAAAACGCAAGCGCCTGATAAGCTGATAGATATATTCTATGCGGTTTAATGTTGTTTTACCTGGCCGCATACGTTTATCTTGAAAGCGACTTTACGCGCAGGTGCGTCGCGAGCGGCGCACCTTTCCCTGATCGGACGCAAGGATCACCCGAATGAGTGAATTTGATATTCAGAATGCCGGTGGCTTAGTGCCCATGGTGGTTGAACAAAGCGCCAAAGGGGAACGTGCCTACGATATCTACTCGCGCTTGCTGAAAGAACGGGTAATCTTTCTGGTTGGCCCAGTAGAAGACTACACGGCCAATCTTGTGGTGGCACAGTTGCTCTTTCTTGAGTCGGAGAACCCGGACAAGGATATCCACCTGTACATCAACTCGCCAGGTGGCTCGGTAACGGCCGGTATGTCGATTTACGACACCATGCAATTTGTTCGGCCAGATGTCTCCACAGTGTGTATCGGCCAGGCGGCCAGTATGGGCGCACTCTTGCTGGCGGGCGGTGCTGCAGAAAAACGCTTCTGCCTCCCGAATTCCCGCATGATGATCCACCAGCCACTGGGCGGTTATCAGGGTCAGGCATCCGATATTGAAATCCACACACGCGAAATCCTGGGTATCCGTGACAGGCTCAACCAGATTCTTGCCCACCACACTGGCCAGGATATTGAGACAGTCTCACGCGATACCGACCGCGATAACTTTATGAATGCTGATCAGGCACAGAAATATGGCCTGATTGATGCGGTTCTGGATAAGCGGCCTACATCCTGATAGCGTGATCCTTTAGTGCTTGCACAAAATGATAGCGTTTTCAGACAAGTTTTTCGGCGGCTGCAAGCCGCCAACGTGACAGAGGTACGCGAATGGCCGACGGCAAAGGCAAGGACGAGGGCGACAAGCTGCTTTACTGCTCATTCTGTGGCAAGAACCAGAATGAAGTTCGTAAACTGATTGCCGGTCCGTCCGTATATATCTGCGATGAGTGTGTCGATCTTTGTAACGACATTATTCGCGAGGAGGTGCTCGAAGCCGACGCCGGAAGCGACGATGAGCGCCTTCCAACGCCTCGTGAAATTCGTCACACTCTGGACGATTACGTCATTGGGCAAGACCGCGCCAAGATGGTGCTTTCAGTGGCGGTATATAACCACTACAAGCGGTTGAAATCTGAAGTCCGCGAAGGCAACGTCGAGCTCAGCAAGTCCAATATTCTGTTGATTGGCCCAACCGGCAGTGGCAAGACCCTGCTGGCTGAAACCATGGCACGGTTATTGAATGTGCCGTTCACGATTGCTGATGCGACCACGCTGACGGAAGCCGGCTACGTCGGCGAAGATGTTGAAAACATCATTCAGAAACTGCTTCAGAAGTGTGATTACGATGTCGACAAGGCCGAGCGCGGTATTGTCTACATTGATGAGATCGACAAGATTTCACGCAAATCGGATAACCCCTCCATTACCCGCGATGTATCAGGTGAAGGGGTGCAGCAGGCGCTGCTGAAGCTGATTGAGGGCACTACGGCCTCGGTGCCTCCCCAAGGGGGGCGCAAGCATCCTCAACAGGAATTTGTTCAGGTAAATACTGCCAATATCCTGTTTATTGTAGGCGGTGCCTTTGCGGGTCTGGATAAAGTCATTCGTGACCGTGCCGAAAAAGGCGGTATTGGCTTTAACGCCAGTGTGAAAAGCAAGGACTCTACCCGGGGCGTAGGTGAGCTTCTGGCGGATGTTGAACCTGATGATCTGGTCAAATTCGGGTTGATTCCGGAATTTGTTGGCCGTTTGCCAGTGATTGCGACCCTTACCGAGCTATCGGAAGATGCCTTGGTGCAGATTCTCACCGAACCCAAGAACTCGCTGATCAAACAGTATGCCAAGCTCTTCGAGATGGAAGGGGTAACGCTGGACTTCCGTGAAGATGCCTTGCGTGCGGTTGCTGTAAAAGCAATGGAGCGCAAGACGGGCGCACGCGGTCTGCGCTCGATCCTTGAATCTGTATTGCTTGATACCATGTATGAGATTCCTTCGCTTGAAGGGGTCACTCAGGTGGTGATTGAAGCCTCTGTGATTGCTGGGGAAAGTGAGCCGCTGTTGATTTATTCCCAGCAGGAAGACACCCGTGTAGATGGCACTGACGGTTAACCGTTGTCCAATGGCTGAAACATCGGTCACCGGGTTGGTTCTTAGCATTAACCCTGACTGATGTGAAGGCCAAGGGGGGTCGCCTGAGCGACCCCTTGTCTTTCGCTCCAAGCCCTTGATGGCTGCCGTGCCATTCTGACGACGCATGACACCTGTCTTTGCGCTATCGCTCATTTCTTTGTATGAGACGCTGACACTGCCTGGAGCATTGGCGGGTCTTATCCACCTATTTACCGATTTCTGAGGGTCGTCTGCGATGCAGCAGAACGCTGAAATGACACAATGTTTCCCATTACTACCGCTGCGGGATGTTGTGGTTTATCCGCAGATGGTGATTCCACTGTTTGTCGGGAGAGAAAAGTCGATTCAAGCGCTTGAAGCCGCAATGAACATGGACAAGCGCGTTCTTCTGGTGGCCCAGCGCGAAGCGTCTCAGGAAGAACCTGACAACGCCGACCTTTATGCGATGGGGACGGTTGCTGACATCATGCAGCTGTTGAAGCTCCCGGATGGAACCGTCAAGGTGTTGATTGAAGGCAACTATCGAGCTGATGTTGGCCGCATTGAAGAGCATGAGGAAGGCTTTACCCAAGCCCATATTACGCCGCGAGACAGTGAACCATTAACCGAGCGTGAGCAGGAATCCCTGGTTCGCGTGCTGCTTAATCAGTTTGAGCAATACGTTAAACTGTCCAAGAAGGTACCCAATGAGGTGCTCAATTCTCTCTCGGGTATCGAAGATCCCAGCCGCCTTGTAGATACCATTTGCGCTCACCTGTCACTGAAGATCGGTGACAAGCAGGAGCTGCTGGAAATGGATCGGGTGCGTGATCGCATCGAGCATCTGATGGCGTTGATCGAGACAGAAATTGACCTCCTGCAGGTTGAGAAGCGTATCCGCTCGCGGGTCAAGGAGCAGATGGAGAAGACCCAGCGCGAGTACTATCTCAATGAGCAGATGAAAGCCATTCAGAAAGAAATTGGCGAACTTGACGACGTACCCAACGAAGTCGAGAAATATGAACAGGATATTCATGCGGCGGGCATGCCCAAGGAGGCATTGGACAAGGCGCTTCAGGAGCTGAAAAAGCTCAAGATGATGTCAGCCAATTCCGCTGAAGCGACGGTGGTCCGCACCTACCTGGATTGGCTGGTGGATGTCCCATGGAAAAAGCGTACCCGGGTTAAGCATGATCTTATCAAGGCGCAGAAGGTGCTTGACGAAGACCATTATGGTCTGGACGAGGTCAAGTCCCGTATTCTTGAATACCTGGCGGTGCAGAAGCGTGTGCGCAAGATGAAAGGCCCGGTGCTTTGCCTGGTTGGGCCGCCTGGCGTGGGCAAGACATCTCTGGGGCAGTCGATTGCCCGGGCGACCAATCGTAAGTATGTACGGCTGGCGCTGGGCGGTGTGCGCGATGAATCAGAGATTCGCGGCCACCGGCGTACCTATATCGGCTCCCTGCCCGGCAAGCTGATGCAGCGTATGAGTCGTGCCGGCGTAAAGAATCCGCTGTTTCTACTCGATGAAGTCGATAAGCTGGGCATGGATCACCGCGGCGACCCTGCGTCTGCACTGCTCGAAGTGCTGGATCCTGAGCAGAACAACAGTTTCAGTGATCACTATCTGGAATTGGATTACGATCTTTCCGAAACGCTGTTCATCTGTACTGCCAACTCGATGAATATTCCGGGTCCCTTGCTGGATCGTATGGAAATAATTCGTATCCCCGGCTACACCGAAGATGAAAAGCTGGCCATTGCCAAACGTTATCTGCTGCCCAAGCAGCGTGAGGCCAACGGGCTCAAGGCTGATGAAATCGAGCTTGACGATTCCGCTGTGTTGGAGCTGATACGCTATTACACTCGTGAAGCGGGTGTGCGTGAATTGGAGCGTCAGATTGCCAAGGTCGCACGCAAGGTGCTAAGAGAGCGGCTTGAGCAGGAGCGCGAGGGCAAGGCAGTGGCAACTCCGCTGCTGACCGAACAGCAGATCGAGACCTACGCAGGCGTCCGGCGCTATAGTTACGGCCTTGCCGACCTTGAAGACCAGGTAGGTCGGGTCACCGGATTGGCGTGGACATCGGTAGGTGGCGAGTTGCTGAACATTGAATCAGTGGTGACCCCTGGTAAGGGGCGAGTCAACAAGACAGGGTCCCTTGGCGATGTCATGAAAGAGTCTGTCAGTGCCGCTCACACGGTGGTGCGTGCACGGGCAGAAGAACACGGTATAGACCCGGAGCGCTTCGAAAAAGACGATCTGCATATTCATGTGCCTGAAGGTGCGACACCCAAGGATGGACCCAGCGCTGGAATTGCCATGGTAACGGCCATGGTGTCGGCTTACTCCAGGCGATGTGTGCGCTGTGATGTCGCCATGACCGGAGAAGTGAACCTGCGCGGTGAGGTACTGCCAATTGGTGGTCTAAAGGAGAAATTGCTGGCTGCGCGCCGGGGTGGTATAAAGACTGTTCTGATACCTGAGGAAAATCGTCGCGATCTGAAGGAAGTGCCTGACAACATCAAGGATGCACTCGATATCCGGCCTGTGCGTTGGATTGATGACGTACTGAAGGTGGCATTGACGGATCCTGACGAGGGTAGCGCCATGGTTAATGGCGAGAACACCTATAATGGTAGTGCCGTCGCCAGCACTCACTGATTTAACATCAGCTGAATCAGCATTTGCTGACACAGTACTGATGGATGTCGTAAGCTGATGTATCGATTCTGGCGACAGGTACCAAGGATTGTAAAAGCATCAAGAACTCATAAAGAGTGCGCCCAACGCCTTGTATGGCGGGCGCTTTATCGTATGGTCGCTTGACAGTTGAATCTCTGCATTGCTATAAAACCAAGCCATGCTTTGTTCGTCGATCCAACCGGTGACCATACCGTTCAGAGCCATTTTTGAAAAAGTCAAGGGGTGAAGTGTGAATAAGTCTGAGCTGATTGAAGCCATTGCCGCATCTGCTGATATTTCCAAGGCAGCGGCAACCCGCGCGTTGGATGCCATGGTGGAGTCTGTCACTGAAAGCCTCAAGCAGGGCGAGAGCGTTTCACTGGTAGGATTCGGTACTTTTACGATCAAAGAGCGCGCTGCACGTACCGGCCGCAATCCGCAAACTGGTCAGCCGATTGAAATCAGTGCTGCCAAGGTGCCGAGCTTTAAAGCAGGCAAAGCACTTAAAGACGCCGTCAACTGATCCGGTTGTACTGAGGCATCTGATGGGCGCGTCGTGCAAACGATGCGCCCATGTTATTTCATGCCTTGTGTTTTAAGTCACAACGGTTGTGGGTGACGCCCTGGACCCTGATGTGACTGAACTGTTTTGTAGTAAACCGTTTATTTGTTTGAACCGAGGCTAACATGCTGCAAAGTATCCGAGATGGCTCGAAAAGTTGGGGAGCCAAGATCATCATTGGCGTTGTGGTTGCCGCCATGGCGCTGTTTGGTGTGGAGTCACTGTTTACCCTTTTTGGTGCTGATCCCGATGAAGTGGTGGAAGTCAACGGTGATTCCATCAAGCGCCAGCAGGTGGAAATGGAAGTCCAGCGCGCCATGCGCTCAGGGCAGGTGCCGGCTGAGCAGGAGCGAGCGCTGCGTAACGATGTGCTTGATCAATTGATTACCCAACAGCTGCTGACTCACTATGCTGAAGAAGGCGGTTTTTACGTTTCGGAACAGCAGCTGGATCAGCTGATTGTCAATCTATCCGAGTTTCAGGATCAGGATGGGCAGTTTTCCAGTGAGCTGTTTCGCAATCGACTTGCCAGCGCCGGCTACACACCGCTTTCCTTCCGCGATGAATTGCGCGTTGATATCAAACGCCGCCAGTTGCAGCAGGGCATGGCCTTCAGTGATTTTAGCCTTGAATCCGAACAGCAGCGCCTGGCCGCTCTCCAGCGCCAGCAACGCAGTTTCCGCTACAGCATGCTAACCGCTGATGATCTTGATGAAGATGTCACCGTGACGGAAGCGCAGATAGACGACTACTATGCGGACAACAGCGAACGTTTTGAACGTCCTGAGCAGGTGCGTGTGGAATATGTCGTGGTTGATCGTCGGGAGATGGCCGACAGCGTCGACATCGACGAAGAGCAGTTGCGTGATGCCTGGCGTGCCGATAATGATGATGCCGACCGGCGCGTTGCCCATATCATGATCAACATTGGCGATGAACGGAGCCGGGAGGAAGCCCAGGAAGTTGCTGAGGAGGCGTTGGCAGCGCTTGAGGAAGGCGAAAGCTTTGCCGACACGGCTGCGCGTTACTCAGATGACACGGTGAGCGCCGAGAATGGGGGGGATCTGGGTGAAATCAGCCGTGGGTTCTTTGGCGATGCCTTTGACGACGCTGCTTTTTCACTCCAGGAAGATGAAGTGTCTTCTATCGTCGAGATGGACGATGCCCTGCATATCATCACGGTCACCGACGTTGACCGTCCGCCCTTTGAGCAGCAGCGCGACGTGCTGCGTGAACAACTGGCTCTGGAAGCCGTTAATGATGAGTTTAATCAGCGTGTTCAGCAGCTGATCGACGATAGCTTTGCCGCGGATGATCTGCAGAGTGTTGCCGACGATATCGGCCTGAGCGTTGAACAAAGTGACTGGCTGGCCCGTAACGAAGGTAGCGGTATTCTGTCAGAACCGGGGGTGATGGACGCGGCTTTCAGTGATGACGTGCTGGAAGAGGGCTATAACAGTGATGTGATCGAACTCGATGATGATCGCCGGATGGTGTTACGCGTGGCAGAACACCGCGATGCGACCCAGTTGCCGCTTGAAGACGTGCGCGACCAGGTAGTCGCCGCAGTGACGGCAAAGGCTGAGCAGCAGGCATTGGTTGCAAAAGCTGAGCGCATGCTGGAAAACGCCGAGGACGATACCGCCATCGATTGGCTCGACGTTGACGGTATTTCTCGCGAGCAGCAAACAACCGTGCCGAACAGTCTGGTGCAATCTGTTTTCCGCATGCCGCATCCAGAGGACGGTGATGCTGTGTTCGACATTGTTGAATTGCCTCAAAGCGTTGCCCTGGTAGCGCTCGATGAAGTAACGCCTGGCGACGTGGATGAGCAGACCGAGCAGTTTGTCGCTCAGATGGCAGAGCAGTTGCGCGCGCAGTCGGTGATTCAGGGGTTGATTGATTATCTCAACAGTGAAGCTGAGATTGTGCGGCGTTAAATCTGTCAAAAAGTCTGGCAGAAAAAAACCGCCCTGTTGAAGATCATCAGCAGGGCGGTTTCAGTGGGTAGAGCGTTATGCCTGAGGTGGGCGCGTGATATCAAACTGACGCAATTGCGGTGTCCAGGCACCTTCCTCAATGACGATATCCCAGCCGTGCCGGGTATCCCAGTCGCCCAGCACGTAGCGTCTGGCGGGCATATCCTCGACCACCATGTCATGTACCCTGGGCCGATGGGTATGGCCATGAATCAATGTTGTTACCCCGTACTCGGCCATGACCCTGATCACTTCGCCTGCAGTAACATCCATGATCTCATCGGCTTTGTCCGCATTGGCGCTGTCGGACTGCTGGCGCAGGCTCTTTGCCAGCTCAAGGCGCTGATCCAGGGGCAGGGCAAGCATCTGTGCCTGCCATTGCGGGTCGCGAGATTGCTGGCGAAAGGCCATATAAGCCTCATCTCGGGTACACAGGCTGTCACCGTGCATCAGAATTACAGGAATGTCATGCAGTTCAAAGACCTGCACATCAGGCAGCAGGCGGGCCTTGCAGGCATTGGCAAAGCGTTCGCCAATCAGGAAGTCACGATTACCATGCATCAGATAGACGGCGGTGCCGCTGTCTGCCAGGGTTGCCAGTGCCCCGGCCACCCTTGAGGCCACCTCTGTCATGGGGTGTGGCATATCAAGCAGATCATCACCAATCCAGGCATCGAACAGGTCACCAAGTATATACAGTGAATCCGCACCTGATGCGGTGCCGGCTACATAGTCAACAAATCCCTGAGTGATCTCGGGGGTATGCTCACTCAGGTGAAGATCAGCAATGAATAGGGTGCGCATCAAGGGCTCCAAAGGGGTGAATGTGATCAGCGAAGAGGGGTAACCTGCCGGGATCAATCTTCCTTGATGTAGGCTTTTTCGATAATCACATCCTCAGCGGGAACATCCGCATGCATGCCTCGGCGAGTGGTGGTGACCTTGCGGATGGCATCCACTACGTCCATACCGTCAACGACTTCGGCAAAGACCGCATAGCCCCAGCCCTGAAGGTTCTTGCCGGTGTGGTCAAGAAAGGTGTTGTCATTGACGTTGATGAAAAACTGCGATGAGGCAGAGTGCGGATCCTGGGTGCGCGCCATGGCCAGGGTACCCTTGGTATTCTTGAGGCCATTGTCTGCCTCGTTTTCGATGGGATCACGCGTAGGCTTCTGGTTGAAATCCAGATCAAAACCGCCACCCTGCACCATGAAACCATCAATCACCCGGTGAAAGAGGGTGCCGTCGTAAAAGCCGTCACGCACATACTGTTCAAAGTTGGCAGCCGTCACAGGCGCTTTTTCATGATTCAGCGCGATAGTGATATCACCGTGGTTAGTCTGTAATACGATCATCAGTAAATTCCTGTGTTTTAAGGGACGTCCGCCTTGGCGCTATGCGCAAGTGTCACGTTATAATAGCCTTTTTGACCGGCAGCGCGAAGCCCGGCACGTCATCCACCCAGAGGTTATCAACCCCATCATGACCAACGAGACCACCCCAGCGCCGAATTTTATTCGTAACCAGGTACGCGAAGAGATTGAGGGCGGCAAGGTCACGAAAATTGTGACGCGCTTTCCGCCAGAGCCCAACGGCTTTCTGCATATCGGCCATGCCAAATCAATCTGCCTCAATTTCGGCCTGGCGGAGCAGATGGGGGGGGATTGCCATTTGCGTTTTGATGATACCAACCCTGCCAAGGAAGAACAGGCTTACATTGACGCCATCAAGGAAGACGTCAACTGGTTGGGCTTTGAGTGGGCAGGGCCGGTGCGTTTCGCCTCGGACTATTTTGACCAGCTGTATGCCTGGGCGCAGCACCTTGTCCGCGATGGCAAGGCCTATGTGGATGACCTGTCGCCCGATGAGATCCGTGAATACCGTGGCACTCTCACGGAGCCGGGCCGGTCCAGCCCTTACCGTGAGCGAAGCGTCGACGAAAATCTTGATCTGCTTGAAAGGATGCGCACCGGCGAGTTTGCCGAAGGTGAAAAAGTCCTGCGCGCCAAAATTGATATGGCCTCACCCAATATCAATCTGCGTGACCCGATCCTGTATCGTATTCGCCATGCCGAGCATCACCAGACCGGTGACAAGTGGAAGATCTATCCTTCCTATGACTTCACCCACGGTCAGTCGGATGCTATTGAGGGCATCACTCATTCCATCTGTACCCTGGAGTTTGAAGACCATCGCCCGCTGTATGAGTGGTTTCTGGATAATCTGCCGGTGCCTGCCACACCGCGCCAGATCGAGTTTGCCCGCCTGAACCTCAACTACACCCTGACCTCCAAGCGCAAACTCAAGTTGCTGGTGGACGAAGGCATTGTGGATGGCTGGGACGACCCTCGCATGCCGACTATCTCGGGCATGCGGCGGCGGGGCTATACGGCGGCGTCGATTCGTAAGTTCTGCGACATGATAGGCGTGACCCGTGCCGATGGCGGCCTGGTGGATATTGCCATGCTGACCCACGCCATCCGCTCGGACCTTGAAGATAACGCGCCCAGGGCCATGTGCGTTCTCAAGCCGCTGAAGATTGTGCTGACCAACGTCCCTGAAGATCACCAGGAAGTGTACGAGGTGGCGGGTCACCCGGCCCGTGAAGATATGCCGGTGCGCCAGGTGCCCTTTACCCGCGAGCTGTATATCGATCAGGATGACTTCATGGAAGATGCGCCCAAGAAGTTTTTTCGCCTGGCCCCGGGCAAGGAAGTCCGTCTGCGCAACAGCTATGTGATCCGCTGTGATGAGGTGATCAAGGATGCCGATGGCGAAGTGACCGAACTGCACTGCAGCGTTGATTTCGACACACTGGGCAAGAACCCTGAAGGCCGTAAGGTGAAAGGCGTTATTCATTGGGTCAGTGCTCGCCACGGCATTCCGGTAGAAGTGCGCCTGTATGAGAACCTGTTTCTGGAAGAACAACCGGATAAGGACAAGGACGTTGACTTCCTCGATCACCTGAACCCGGAGTCCCTGACGGTCACTCAAGCCTTTGCGGAGCCAAGCCTTGCCCAGGCAGCGCCGGAATCACGCTTCCAGTTTGAGCGGGTGGGTTATTTCTGCGCGGATCGCCACGCGTGCACACCTGAAGCGCTGGTCTTCAATCGTACGGTCGGCCTGAAGGACACCTGGGCCAAAATCAAGCAGAAGGGCTAATCCACACGGGCTAAGGAAGTGCTATGCAGATTTACAATACCCTGACACGTCGCAAGGAAGCCTTTATCACTCTGGAACCGGGCAAGGTCAGCCTGTACGTGTGCGGGATGACCGTCTATGACTACTGCCACCTTGGTCATGCCCGGGTCATGGTGGCCTTTGATGTGATTACCCGTTATCTGCGTGCACGAGGGTATGAGGTCAATTATGTTCGTAACATCACGGACATTGACGACAAGATCCTCAAACGTGCCGATGAAAACGGCGAAAGCATTGAGGCGCTGACCGAGCGCATGATTGCCGCCATGCACGAAGACGAAGCGCGGCTGTATGTCCAGCGCCCGGATCATGAGCCCCGGGCCACTCGGCATATCGACGATATTATTGCCATGATCGAGACCCTGATCGAGAAAGGCTTTGCCTACGCCGCGGATAATGGTGATGTCTATTACCGGGTGCGGCGCTTTGAGGGCTACGGCAAGCTCAATAACCGCCATCTTGATGATATGCGCTCCGGGGCGCGTATCGAGGTGGATGAGAGCAAAGAGGATCCGTTGGACTTTGTGCTCTGGAAAGCCGCCAAGCCTGGCGAAGCCCATTGGTCTTCGCCCTGGGGCAAGGGGCGCCCGGGCTGGCATATCGAATGTTCTGCAATGTCCAAATGCTGCCTGGGGGATACCTTCGACATCCACGGTGGCGGGCCGGATCTGACCTTTCCTCACCACGAGAACGAGATTGCCCAGTCGGAAGCGGCCAATGACAAGCCTTTTGTGATGACCTGGATGCACGCCGGAGCGGTGCGGGTCAATCAGGAGAAAATGTCCAAATCGCTGGGCAACTTCTTTACTATCCGCGATGTGCTGACCGAACACGATGCGGAAGTGGTGCGCTACCTGCTGGTGGCCAGTCATTATCGCAGCCCGATCAACTATGCGCCGGATGCGCTGAATGAAGCGCGAAAGTCCCTGACGCGTTTTTATACCGCGCTGGAAGGAGTTGAGCCAATCACGATTGACACAGAAAATGATGATGACACTGAGTACCATCAGCGTTTTCTGGCCGCCATGGATGATGATTTCAATACGCCTGAAGCCCTGTCTGTCATGTTCGATCTGGTCCGTGAGCTCAATCGCGTCAAGACAGCAGGTGACCCCCGGGCCAGCCGTCTGGCGGCAGTGCTTCAGTCATTGGGCAATATTCTGGGGCTTTTGCAGCAGGTGCCTGATGCCTTCCTGAAAGGCGGGCAGGGGCAATCGGCACCCATGGATGAAGCCGAAATTGAAGCGAAAATTGCTCAGCGTGCCGACGCCAAGGCCAACAGGGACTTTGCCCTGGCGGACAGTATCCGCGATGCCCTGGCGGAACAGGGCATCATTCTCAAGGATTCCCGGGAAGGCACTACCTGGGTACTGGAATCCCGCTAATCCTGCCATCAATCAATATGACACGGTCAGTCTGACACGGTCAGTTTGACACTGTCGGTCTGACTTCAACGCGGATGGGTCTTATACTCATGGCAATGATTCATCACCAATGGGTCATAAGCAGCGAGCCATAAAATCCGCCTTGCGGTTTCGATCAATCTTCAAAAGGATCATTATCATGTACCAGACACCCAAATGCCTGGCGGCTGGCGTACTTTCGTTGGCTATCCTTACTTCTCAGGCGATGCTGACCGCCCAGGCCGATGATGCGGTCGTGGTGGCGTCGAAAATCGATACTGAAGGTGCCGTGCTCGGGCAGCTGATCGCCCAGACCCTTGAGCGCCAGGATATCCCCGTGGAAAAGCGCCTTCAGCTGGGAGGCACCAGCGTCGTACGCGGGGCGCTATTGGCCGATGAGATTGACCTTTATCCGGAATACACCGGTAACGGGGCCTTCTTTTTCGATATGACGGACAGCCCTGTATGGAATGATGCAGACGAGGCCTTCGAGACCGTCAAGCAGCGCGATGCTGACAATGATCTGGTCTGGCTTTCACCTGCAAGTGCCAACAATACCTGGGCCATGAGTGTGCGGGGCGATGTGGCTGAAGCGCATGATCTGGAAACGCTGGAAGACCTCGCCGACTATCTGGCCGAGGGCGGTGAGTTCAAGTTCGCGGCAAGTGCGGAGTTTGTTGAATCTGAACAGGCGCTGCCTGCCTTCCAGTCTGCCTATGGTTTTGAACTTGATGAAGACCAGCTGCTGGTGCTCTCCGGAGGCAATACCGCTGCCACCATGCGAGCCGCTGCCCAGCAGACCAGCGATGTCAACGCGGCCATGACCTATGGTACTGACGGTGGGCTGAGTGCGCTGGGGCTGGTAGTACTGGAAGATTCGCTGGGCGTTCAGCCGGTTTACCAGCCAGCGCCTGTGATCCGTGCCGAAACTCTGGATACTTATCCGCAAATCGAACCGGCGCTGAATGACGTCTTTGCCACCCTGGATCTGGAAACGCTGCAGCGTCTGAATGCTGATGTGGCCGTGAATGGTTTGTCGGCTGAAGAGGTTGCCGCGGATTACCTTGAAGAAATCGACCCCTAGATTATCTGCCTTGAATACCCAAGCAATAGGGAAAAACGCCTGATATGCCGTTTACAGATGCGCCACCGACAGGGGTTCAAGCATGGATAAAAGGGCGCCCGAATGGGGTGATGATGGTTCTGGCCATCGTCATGTTGGCCGCTCTATGGGGCTTGGACAGCGTCAGTGTTGCTGCCAACAGGATTGTGGCCGGTAGTGGCCATGCCAGCTGGGAGGCCTTTGGTTGGGTGGGGGTGGCGCTGGCGTCACTCCCTTTACTCTTGGTACTCCTGCTGGCCTGGGCACCGACCTCTTCACGTCTGAACCTGCTGTTACAGTTGGGTGCAATCATCCTACTGCTGATACTGATGCCCGTTGGCCTGGTAGTCGCCAGTCACACCCTGATTGATCCAAAGTTGCCCCAGGCGCGCCTGAGCGCGGGGGCTGCGTTCTGGGTGGTGCTTTTCTGCGCCATGTTGGCGCTGGTGGAGCTGCGCTTGCGGTTGGCATTGCCGCGGTTGTGGATCGCCCTGGTCATGCTGGGAGTAGCGCTGCTTTGGTGGCTATGTGCATCCTTGTGGCTGGATCGGCTGGCGCTGGTGCAGGAGTTCCAGGCGCGCGAAGCGGCTTTCTGGGATGCCTTGAGAGAGCACCTGGCGATGGTATCGATCGCCGTCGGGGTCAGTATTGTACTTGGCATCATCCTGGCGCTGCTGATTCGGCGCTTTCGGGGTAGTCAGCGTGCTGCCTTTGCGTTACTCAACTTTTTCCAGACCATCCCCAGCCTGGCCCTGTTCGGCCTCTTGCTAGCACCGCTTGCCTGGATATCCGCCAATGTGCCTTTCGCTGCCAATCTGGGCATCCAGGGCATTGGATATACGCCCGCCTTGCTGGCACTGGTGATCTATAGCCTGTTGCCCATGGTGCGAAACACCTTTGTAGCGTTGGAGGCTGTCAGCCCCGATGTGCTGGATGCGGCCACCGGGATGGGCATGTATCCCTCACAGCGCTTCTGGCAGGTAAGGGTCCCCCTGGCACTGCCGATTCTGCTTGAAGGCATCAGGATTACCGCTGTTCAGGCCATTGGTTTGACAGCGGTGGCAGCATTGATAGGCGCGGGTGGACTGGGTGCATTCATTTTTCAAGGTTTAGGGCAGGCTGCGATGGATATGGTGTTATTGGGTGCGCTGCCCATTTTGCTGATTGCGCTGATAGTTGATTCGGGTCTTGGGGCGCTGGGTGAGGCGTTACGCCAGGGGGCAAGTGATGATTGAATTACGTGATGTCAGCAAGTTTTTTGATCAGACACCCGCCGTGGAAGCGCTGACCCTGAGCATCCCCAAGGGCAAATTCTGCGCGCTGGTGGGCACTTCTGGCTGTGGCAAATCGACCACATTACGCATGATCAACCGTCTGCTGACCCACACCCGCGGTCAGATTGAGCTGGATGGCCAATCCATCGACGCCTACGATCCTGTGCTGCTGCGACGGCGGATTGGCTATGTCATCCAGAATACCGGCCTGTTTCCTCACTGGAATGTGGCACGCAACATTGGTCTGGTACCTCGTTTGCTGAAATGGCCCACGGCTCAGGTCAACCAGCGGGTTGAAGAGCTGATGGCATTGTTGGGGTTACCGGTCAATGAATTTGCGCATAAATATCCTCATCAGCTATCCGGCGGTCAGGCCCAGCGTGTGGGCGTTGCCCGCGCCCTGGCGGCCGACCCGGATATTCTGTTGATGGATGAACCCTTTGGCGCCCTGGACCCGATTACCCGGGAAAAGCTTCAGGAAATGCTGATGCAGCTGCAAGCCAGGCTGCATAAGACCATTGTGTTTGTCACCCATGATATGGACGAGGCTTTACGTCTGGCGGATAAACTGGTGGTGATGCGCGATGGCCGTATTGTGCAACAGGGCACGCCGCTGTCGCTGCTACAAAAACCGTCTGATGCCTTTGTAGACTCATTGCTGGGCGGGCTGGAGCGCGGGCTGAAACAGGCCTCCCTGACCCGGGTAAAGGATCATATGGTTCCGCCAGGCGCGCACTTGGCTGCCCCGCGGGTGACAACCGAGCAGACGCTGCGTCAGGCACTTTCCCTGATGCTACGCGATCAGTGCGAACGGTTGACGGTAGTGGACCCGCAGGATAAACCGGTAGGGGAGTTGTCGCTGGACAGGCTGGTCAAGGAGGCATTTCACCCCAAGGAGAGGCCGCGTGATGACTAGACCTGTTCACCCAGGTTCGGCCTACCAACCGACCCAGCTGCTGTGGCCCATGATGTGGCTGGTGCTTCTTGTTGTTGTGGTGCTTGTGATCCCACGCGCGCAGGGGCTGTTCCAATGGCTGGCGCCTGAGGCGCGGGAAGTGATCTATCAGCGAGCGGCTTTTACCCAGTTGCTGGGGCGCCATCTGCTGGTGGTCGGCGCAGCAGCCTTGATGACGATTACATTAGGGGTGCTGGCAGGGGTGGTGGTGACGCGTCAGTGGGGGCGAGACTTTCTGCCCCTGGTGGCCCAGGTCGCTTCCCTGGGGCAAACCTTCCCACCGGTCGCCGTGCTGGCCCTGGCCGTACCTGCCCTGGGTTTTGGTACCGTGCCTATCATTGTTGCCCTGGTGCTGTATGGTCTCTTGCCGATTGTACGTAACACTATCGCCGGTCTTAAAGGCGTTGACCCCGCCGTCGTCTCGGCGGCTTACGGGATGGGGATGACGCCAGGACAAATCCTGCGTCAGGTGGAGCTGCCACTGGCGGCGCCCGTGATTCTGGCCGGTATTCGTACGTCGGTGACCATCAATATTGCCACTGCCGCGCTAGGCGCTACCGTGGGTGCCAGCAACCTGGGCGATCCGATTATTGCCGGCATCGTCAATGCCAATAATGCCTACATCGTTCAGGGGGCCATGGTGATTGCACTGTTGGCGGTCAGCGCCGACAGTATGTTTGAAGTCTTTCAGCGACGTTTAGCAAACAGCGCGTAAAGCATCGCCCAATCGGGCGGTGATAAAAGCGCGCACCGCAACGCGGTGCCCAGTTGATTTTGCCACCACCCCCTGATATTTTTCCAGTATGACAAAGCGTGCCTACAAAGAACGGTTCTATCCTACTCCCGAACAAGCTGAGCTACTGGCGCAGTCGTTTGGGTGTGCCCGCTTTATTTGGAATAATACCCTGGCCCATCGCACTGAAGCGTATCAGCAACGCGGGGAGTCGGTGTCTCACGCCGACGCTGAAAAGCGTCTGGTAGGCTTGAAGGCAGAGTTTCCGTGGCTCAAGGCCGTGTCGAGTGTGATCCTGCAACAGGCGCTGCGGGATCAGAAAGCCGCCTTCGACAACTTTTTCAACCCCAAGCTCAAGGCGCGGTACCCACGTTTCAAGAAAAAGGATCGTCGCCAGTCGATCCGGCTGACCAAGGCCGCGTTTCGCTATCGTGATGGTGAGATTACCATTGCCAAGGCCAAGACGCCGCTACCCATCCGGTGGAGTCGTCCGCTGCCCAGCGAACCTTCCAGCATCACGATTTCACGCGATCGTGCTGGACGCTACTTCATCAGCTGCCTGTGTGATTTTGCGCCAGTAGCACACTCGATCACGCCCAAGACAGTGGGCATTGATCTCGGGTTGACCGACCTGTTCATCACCAGCGACGGTGCAAAGTCTGGGAATCCGCGCCACCTGAAACGCTACGAAGCGAAGCTGGCCTATTTGCAGCGCCGGTTGGCGAAGAAGCAGAAAGGTTCCCGCAACCGCAACAAGCACCGTCAGAAAGTGGCACGGTGTCATGCCAAGATCGCCGACTGCCGCCGTGACGCTACCCATAAAGCGACCCGCGCACTCATTGACGAAAACCAAGTTTTGTGCATCGAGTCACTCAATATCACGGGTATGGTCAAGAATAAACGGCTCTCTAAAGCCATTAGTGATGCTGGATGGGGTGAGTTCGTCCGGCAACTGGAATACAAGGCCGCCTGGGCGGGACGCCAACTGGTGAAAGTGAGCCAGTGGTTCCCCAGCAGCAAGCTGTGTCATGGCTGTGGCCACAAAGTGGCCAAGCTGCCGCTATCGCAGCGTCACTGGCACTGCGAAAGTTGCGGCCACCCCATTGACCGCGACATCAACGCGGCCAGGAATATACAAACCGCCGGGCTGGCGGGGTTAGCCTGTGGAGCGACTGGAGCGGGGGCAGTGGCTTAGCCGCTGCCTAGTGAAGGCGTGTGGAAGCAGGAAGGTTCTGAGGGTGACCTTGGAACCCTCGCCCAAAGCGCGAAGCGCGGCGGGCGGGGAGTGTCAGGTTCACGTACACCTTAAGTTGAATGCCTTAAAAGGGTTGGCTGCGTTAGTGTCGATAGTGTTGCGTTGACCGATGCTGGGGAAATCCCCTGGCATAAAGGGAGATAACCGACAACACTGCCCTCAAAAGGGGCCTGATAAGGATAACAAAGATGACACAAGCCACGTATCAGCCGGCCTTCATGACCGGTGATGAATGTTCGATTCCCACCTTCAGCGTGTTGAATCATGACGGTGCCCTCTATCCAGAGGCCCGGTCTCCTGATTTGCCCCAAGATAAAGCCCGCCATATATACCATGCCATGCTGGCGACCCGGATCCTGGACGAACGCATGATGGCCGCCCAGCGCCAGGGGCGTCTGAGCTTCTACATGCAGTGTACCGGTGAGGAAGCTTCCGTGATTGGTGCAACGGCAGCGCTCGATGATGCAGACATGATCATGGCTCAGTACCGCGAACAGGGCGCTTTGATGTATCGCGGCTTCAGTTTTGACGAGTTCATGAACCAGCTGTTCGGCAATCAGCTGGATTATGGCAAGGGGCGCCAGATGCCGGTTCACTACGGCTCACGCACGCTCCACTACATGACCATTTCCTCCCCTCTGGCAACCCAGATTCCTCAGGCGGCCGGTTATGCCTATGGTCAGAAACTGGCCGGTAAGGGCCACTGTACCCTGACCTTTTTTGGCGAGGGTGCCGCTTCCGAGGGTGATTTTCACGCCGCACTGAACATGGCGTCGGTGCATCAGGTGCCGGTGATTTTTTTCTGCCGTAATAACGGTTATGCCATTTCAACACCCGCGGTGGAGCAGTTTGCTGCCGACGGTATTGCCCCCCGAGCGTTCGGCTATCGCATGCACGTCATACGTGTGGATGGCAACGATGTCCTGGCGGTCTATGAAGCGACCCGCAAAGCCCGTGAAATGGCCGTGAGGGACAATAAGCCGGTACTGATTGAAGCCATGACGTATCGCCTGGCGGCACATTCCTCATCAGACGACCCGTCAGGCTATCGCTCAAAGGATGAAGAAGAAATCTGGCGCCTTAAGGACCCGATCCTGCGCATGCGCAAATGGCTTGAACAGCAGGGTTGGTGGAGCGAAGAAGAGGAAAGCAGCGTCCAGGAAAGCCTGCGCCGTGAGGTGCTCGATACCATGAAGCGCGCTGAAAAGCGCCCCCCTCCCCAACTGGATACCCTGATTACCGATGTCTACGCCGAGGTCACGCCGGCGCTGCAGCGTCAGCTTGATGCCCTCACGATGCATCTCCGCTGTTACCCGGAGGCCTATCCCGAAGACGCTCAGTCGCCAGGGCTGGACGGTAATCAGCAAGACAAAAAGGGAGCACAGTGACATGCCAACCATGAACATGCTTCAGGCCATCAATAATGCCCTGGATATCGCCATGGCAGAGGATGAAAAGGTGCTGTGCTTTGGTGAGGACGTGGGTATTTTCGGCGGGGTTTTTCGCGCTACCAGCCATCTGCAGGAAACCTATGGTAAAGACCGCTGTTTCAATACCCCACTGGTGGAACAGGGTATTATCGGCTTTGCCAACGGCCTGGCAGCGCAGGGTGCTGTCCCCGTGGCTGAAATCCAGTTTGCGGACTACATTTTTCCCGCTTTTGATCAGATCGTTAATGAAACCGCCAAATACCGCTATCGCTCCGGCGACCTGTTCAACGTCGGTGGATTGACCATCCGCACACCCTATGGTGGCGGTATCCACGGCGGGCTTTACCATTCCCAGTCGCCTGAAGCCTATTTTACCCATACTCCCGGTTTGAAAGTGGTGGTACCGCGAGACCCTTATCAGGCCAAGGGGTTGCTGCTGGCGGCCATTCGTGATCCTGACCCGGTCATCTTCTTTGAACCCAAGCGCCTGTATCGCGCATCAGTGGGCGAGGTGCCTGAAGAAGACTATCAGCTGCCGATTGGCGAAGCCGAGATCATCAAGCAGGGCAGTGATATTACGGTGGTTGGCTGGGGCGCCCAGATGGAAGTGATTGGCAAGGCCGTTGAGCTTGCCGAAGAAGCAGGAATTGCCTGTGAAGTGATTGATCTACGCAGCCTCTTGCCCTGGGATGTGGAGACCGTCGCAGACTCTGTATTCAGGACAGGCCGCCTGGTAGTGACGCATGAAGCGCCCTTGACCGGTGGTTTTGGCGGTGAAATTGCTGCCACCATTCAGGAGCGCTGTTTCCTTTACCTTGAATCGCCGATTGCGCGTGTGACCGGTATGGATACGCCTTTCCCGCTGGCGCTGGAGAAAGCGTATTTCCCCGATCATCTGAAAATATTCGCCGCTATCCAGCACAGCGTTCATTTCTGACGTTGCCTGAAGGGTTTAAAGGAGACCGACATGAGTGATTTTATCTTACCGGATATCGGTGAAGGCATTGTTGAATGCGAAGTGGTTGAGTGGCGCGTTCAGGAAGGCGACCTTGTTGAAGAAGACCAGCCAGTAGTTGAGGTAATGACCGACAAGGCGCTGGTTGAAATCACCGCCTCGGAAGCCGGGACGATTACCCAGCTGTATGTGGCCCAGGGGCAGATTGCCAAGGTACATGCGCCTTTGTATGCCTACCGGGCAGAGAGTGAGCCACCAGGCGAAGAAACCTCCCGTCCTGAGCAGAACGCTGAGCCGTCACACGCCCCGGGTGAAACACCGTCGACACAGACGCCGGGCAGCCCGCCCGGAAAGCCTTCGCCAACATCGGCACCAGCCGCTGAAACGGGAAGGGTGAAGGGTAAAACGCCGGCCAGCCCTGCGGTTCGCCGTCTGGTGCGTGAGCATGGCCTGGCGCTGGATGAGATTACCGGCAGTGGCAAGGAAGGGCGGGTGCTGAAAGAAGATGTGCAGCGTTATCTGGATGCTGGCCAAGAACCGCCAGACAAGTCGGCATCGGCTGGCCCCAGAATCGAGCCGCTACGCGGCGTACGTGCTGCCATGGCCCGCCAGATGGTGGCATCAGCAAGCTCGATTCCGCATTTTCAATACGGTGAGGAAATCGATGTGACTGACCTGCTGGCGTTGCGTGGGCGCTTGAAAGTGCAGGCGGAAGCCCAGGGTGAGCGTTTGACGCTGATGCCGTTTTTCATGAAGGCAATGGCATTGGCGGTGGCCGAGTACCCGATGCTCAATGCCCAGCTGAATGACAGCGCTGATGAGCTGCACTACTACCCTGACTGTAACATCGGTATGGCGGTGGACAGCAAGGTGGGTCTGATGGTGCCTAACGTCAAGGATGTGGGGGCCAGGTCACTGCTGGAAGTGGCGGCCGAGGTCACTCGCCTGACCCAGGCTGCCCGGGAAGGGCGCGTCGAACAGGCCGACCTCAAGGGCGGTACCATTACCATCTCCAATATTGGGGCGCTGGGTGGCACCTATGCGGCGCCGATCATCAATGCCCCGGAAGCGGCAATTGTCGCGATTGGCAAAACCCAGTGGCTGCCGCGCTTTGACGAGAACGGTGATGTCACCGGTCGAGCCATCATGACAGTCACCTGGGCCGGGGATCATCGCTTTATTGATGGCGGCACCATAGCGCGATTCTGCAATCACTGGAAAGCCAGTCTTGAAGACCCGGAAAGCATGCTTCTGAACCTGCGCTAAGGAGCCGAGAGCATGGCCGAAGCGCCCCTACAGCAGTTCTATATTCCCGAAGACCAGTCGATCTATCTGCTCAGCCATCAGGATGCACGCAAGCTGAAAGAGTGGGTGGCGCTGTGTCAGGCCCAGCTGGCGCAGCTGGGCTATGAGAAGATCGAGCTGATTGGCAAGGGGGCCTATGGATTTGTCTTTGCAGGCGTCGCCCCAGGGCCCGGGTGTTATGAAGAGCGCCAGCGGGTGTTCAAGTTCTCACGCATCACCCTGCCTTTGCACCTGCAGGAGCGTCTTGAAGAAGAGGCGTTCATGCTGGAACAGGTGGAACACCCGCGTATTCCCAGGCTGGTGGGATTCCAGCGGGTGCGCGGTCAATCAATCCTGGTCATGGAGCGCGCGCCTGGCCTGAATCTTGAGGAAGTCTCCCTGCGCGATGGGCGGCTGTCGCCCAGGCGGGTGGTCAGGATTGCTCGTCAGCTGGCCGAGGTGCTCATTGCCCTGCGCCGGGAAAGCGGCCCACGTGGTCGCCCAGTGGTGCATGGCGATATCAAACCCTCCAATCTGGTGTTCAATCCGGAAGATGAATCGATTGCCCTTATAGACTGGGGGTCGTCGGTGTTTGCACAGCTGGATGCGCGTCTGCAGTTTGTGGCAGCCAATGTCATGGAGCTGATGTCCTCTGATCTTCAGCAAACCAATGCCCGCTTGGGCGATGTGTATTTTATTGGTGAAGAACAGCTCAACGGCGCGCTGTCCTCGCCGCGATTTGATGAACAGGGCGCTGCAGGTACCCTCTATGCCCTGGCCTCTGGCCAATCCTGCCGTTTTGGCTATCGGGCGATTCCGGCAAGATCCCTGGGGTTGCCCGTGGAGTTTGCGCGTACCCTGGATGGCATGCTGGATGCCGACCCTGACACGCGTCGGCGTGCCGGGGATCACTTTCTCAAGGCCATGCCCCGCATGGCCAGGCTGGTGATGATTGACCTGCCGGAACCAGTGCCCAAGGCGCTGATTCCGGTATGGGCCCGAGCCAGCGGCCGTGAGATAGATACCGTGGTGTATAGCTCGCGCAAGACCTTTCTGCGTGAAGCCCATGTCGAAGATACTCTTAACACGGTGAACGACGTCCAGCTGGATCGCTATTACAAGCAGTTCATGCAGGGCATGGGCGAGACAGAAAAAGCCTTTCTGGCGTCGGTCAGCCGTCTGGGCAAATATCCGGTGGTGGGTGGGCTGGCCGTGCGCTGGGAACCTGACGGTGTGTTTATCGATTCGTCGCTGAACCTGCATGACCCGACACTCAAGCCCGCCTTTGTGCAGGCGGTAAATAACATGGTATTTCTCGCCCGCGCCATCCATCGTCAGGGAGTCTTCAAAAGCTGTCTGTTTGATGCGCGAAAAACCCTGCATCTGGACCGTGACAGCAGTGAACAGGCCTTTCAACCACCGCCTGAGATGCGTATTCCCTATGAAGTCAGCGATGTACCTGACATGGAAGATGACTCCCGTCAGCACAGTTATTTTGAAGACGGGCCGGACCCGGAAGAGTTGCTGGTGTTACCCGGACCTATCATGGCGACCCTGGAACACCTGAACACGATCCACCATACCGGCATGATCATTTTTGAGGCGCTTCCCAGGCACCTGAAGATTCATAGTTATTACCGCCTGCTGGATGCGCGCCAGGAAGGCGCGTTCAGACAACACCTCGCCGCTATTCTGGCCGCCGTGCCTGATATTGAAGGGCTGGGGATTTCCGGGTTCATGAAGATGCCCTACAAGGACACCCGGGCCTATACGCATATGGCCCACCAGCCAGAGCACTATTATCCCCGAGACCCACGCCAGTATCTGCGCGAGCAGCGATTTGCCCAGCGTTGAACCATAGCGCCCAAGCGTCAATGCGCAGCGCTTGAACTTTGCCGCCCGACGGGTGAGGCTATCTGTCAGGCTTTCCTAACAGGTACTCAGCATGTTGACATTTGCACAAGCACGTCTCGCGTTTACCCAGAGCAGCACCATCAAAGACGTCATATTCAGGACATTGCCAGGTTGGCGGCGCTCGCCTGGTGCCTCGATCATTGCAGCGCTTGGCTTGCTGATCAGCCTGATGGTGGCGCCATCACTGGCTGCGCAATCGATGGTTGAACCAAAGCCTTCTTTCTCTCCTGAAGACGTCGTCAGGATCCAGCTTGACGCCCTGGCAGCCAACGATGAACCGACCCGTAACGCCGGCATTGAGCAGGTATGGGCTTTTGCTCACCCAAATAATCGCGCAGTGACAGGACCTCTGGAGCGTTTCACCCGGATGATTCGCGGGGCGGGCTACGATACCCTGATCGATCACCGTTCCTATACCCTTGAAGCGGCAGGCGAGACCGATCAGGTTGCTGGTTTCGAGGTGAGGGTAGTGGCCCGTGATGGTAATCTCTACGCCTTTTCATGGCGCCTGGGCATCGCTGACATTGATGGGCAAGAGGTCTGGATGACCACCCGGGTCACACCGGCGCGCAGTACTGGAGAGCAGATGACCTCGCGGTAATTCCCTTATGGGTTCAGCTGATCATCTAGCCATTGCATCAGTTGAAAGGTGAGTTGCTCTGACACCTTACCCAGTGCGGCGACGGCCTCGGGGACGTCTTCACTCTGGGCCGTCTGGCGGGCATAGAATTGCTGGCTTGCCAGACGTTGACCGTCTGCTCCATCCAGCAGGGTAAATTGGGCGCGCATGACAGCGGTTGGAACACCGTTCTGATAATCAATATGGAAATCGCCCAGCTCTGCGACCAGGCGAGCATCAATACCCTGTTCACCCGTTTCAGCTGGCAATGCAATCCGTGTTGCATACAGGGCATTCTGCCATTGGCGTTTCAGCATGGCCGGCAGGTTATCATGCCAGCGTGCATCGGCATAAACGCTGACCTGCTGTGCGTCCGGCCAGACCACAATATGGTCACTGGCCAGCAGGCGATCTGCGCTGGGGGCGCGAATGTCCAAGGTACCTTGAACATCATCCCGGTGAATGACCGCAAGCTCGGGGGAGGGAAGACGATAGAGCTGTGAAGGCGTGTTCTCTGGCAGCACGGAGCAGCCCCCCAGCAATGCCAGCATGATCAGGCCAGGCAGATATTTCACGGACGAAACTCCTTGATCTGTTCACCACCGAAAATGAAGTCGCCGGGGTTTTCTTCCAGGCGACGTGAAATCCGGTTGATATTTATCAGGGTCGCTTGCAGTTCCTGTACAATGGCCGGTAGCTCAGTGCTCGCGCCCGCCATGTTATCGACTGTGGTGGCGACTCCAGACGCATTGCGATCCATCAGCAGTTGCCACTGTTCGGCACTGGTGGTCACCGCTTCTGCGGCCTGCTGGGCTGACTGCATCGCCGCACGGCTGTCTTCCTCGATCAGTCGGGTTGTCGATTGACCCAGTGAATCAATGGTGTCCAGCGTAGTGGTCGCCTGGAGCGTCAGGTCATTCAGCCGGCTGATCGAATCATTGAGCGCATCGGTAAGCTGAGGTTGGGCTTCTGCCAGCCCAGCGGTAATGGCGTCGGTATTGGCAATAATACGATTGAGGCGTTCGGCACTGTCTTCTTCAAACAGCATGTTCAGGTTATTGAGCAACCGGCTGACATTGGATACCACGGCTTCACCATCTGACAGTAATGAATCAATGGGTGACGGTGCGGCGATAATCTGAGCCGGCTCTTGAACCGAGGTGTCCAGGCGGGCACTGTCCGGTGATCCGCCATATAGCTGCAACGTCATGCTGCCAGTGATATTGGCAAGCCCCAGCCTGGCCTGGGTGTCTTCCCTGATCGGGATTTCCTGATCCACCCGGATCAGTGCCAACACTTTACGGGGGTCATCAGGATCGAGCCGCATTTCGACCACATTGCCCACTTCCAGGCCACTGAATTCAACCCGGCTACCTGTGCTCAGGCCGCTGACTGCCCGATTGAATACCACCTCGTAAAAAGCATATTCGCGCTGCGTGGCTGCCTGGGCCATCCACAACGAAAAAGCCACGGCGGCTAGCAGGGTGAACAGGGTAAACAGGCCAATCAGAATGTGGTGTGCGCGCGTTTCCATCAGCGGTTTTCCTTCATGTTTGCATAAGCGGCCCGGCCTCTGGGGCCGTGAAAATAATCCTGTATCCAGTCATCCTGGGTCGCAGCCACGTTTTCCAGGGTATCAGCTATCAACACCTGTTTGCGTGCCAACACAGCAACCCGGTTGCAGACGCTGTAAAGCGTATCCAGATCATGAGTCACCAGAAAAACACTGAACCCCAGTGCGTCGCGCAGGGTCAGCAATAGCTGGTCAAACCTGGCAGCACTGATAGGGTCAAGCCCGGCAGTGGGCTCGTCAAGAAAGAGCACGTCCGGATCAAGTGCCAACGCACGGGCCAGGGCGGCGCGCTTGATCATGCCACCGGATAGTGCGGCAGGCATCTGCGAAGCGGCACGGGCAGGCAAGCCAACCAGCGCCAGCTTCATGCGCGCTATCCCTTCAGCCTCATGGCGGCTCAGGGGCGTATGTTCAACCAGCGGCAAGGCCACGTTTTCCAAAAGATTGAGCGAGCTGTACAGGGCACCCTGCTGGAACAGAACACCAAAGCGTCTTTCCAGCGCAGCGCGCTGGCGACGATCAAGGGCGGTCAGGCGCTGTCCGAAAACGTGGATGTCGCCGTCATCAATCGGTTTGAGGCCGACAATACTGCGCAGTAATACCGACTTGCCAGTCCCTGACCCGCCCACTACGCCGAGAATCTCACCGCGTAAAAGCGTGAGGTCAAGCCCTTGGTGGACGACCGTCGTGCCAAAGCGATTTTCCAGATTGTCGACGCGGATCACCGTATTGTTCACGTAATTGTCCTGATCATGGTCCTGGTTACCATCCCATCTGCATGAAGTATAACGCCGCCAGGGCATCTAGCAGGATAACCATAAAAATCGACTGGACGACGCTGGACGTGGTGCGTTCGCCGACCGACTGAGCGCTGCCGCTGACCTTGAAGCCTTCTGCGCAGCCGATGATCGCAATCACCAGGGCAAAGAGGGGCGCCTTGGAAAGCCCGACCCAAAGATGGCGGACGCTGATATCCCGTTCGACTATCTGCCAGAACTGGGTGAAGGGAATATCCAGGGATACAGCGCCGACAACCGCACCGCCGAGCATGCCGCTTAGCGTTCCGATAAAGGCAAGCAGTGGCAGGCTGATCCATAGCGCGATTACCCTGGGCAGTACCAGAAGCTCGATAGGGTCCAGCCCCTGGGTGCGCAGTGCATCGATTTCTTCATTGGACTTCATGGCCCCGAGTTGAGCGGTAAAGGCACTGGCAGTCCGGCCTGCCAGCATG
Source organism: Halomonas sp. BLK-85 (assembly GCF_044792155.1). Classification (NCBI taxonomy): domain Bacteria; kingdom Pseudomonadati; phylum Pseudomonadota; class Gammaproteobacteria; order Oceanospirillales; family Halomonadaceae; genus Halomonas; species Halomonas sp. BLK-85. The sequence goes on along the minus strand of NZ_CP087731.1, from coordinate 1,635,032 downwards.
ATGGCAGCCAACAGGACGCCAAATTCACGCAGAAACGAAAAAACCACCAGATTGACGGTGTAGATAGTGGCCCCGAAAGTTGTCAGCACGGTGGCGCCCAGGAAGGCGACCACGGCGCCTACCATGAAGGTCAGCAGGGCAACAATCGGTACGGCGTTCAGCCCGGTCTGATGGATGTGCGCGACGGTGGCAGTGAGGCGCCAGCGCCCCGGGCGCCAGATGCTTCTCCCTAGCGCTGTCAGGACCACCCCAAGAAAGCCCAGCAGGTAAAGCTGCTGGTGAACCAGAGCGGTCATCAGCTGGCCAAGCCTTGCCAGGCTGTCTGCGCGTCTCTGAAGCCAGCGTCTGGGCGCTATTTCCGGGGCGCTGGCCACCACCGCCAGAGCGTCAATAACGCTGAGGATCAGCTGGCGGCGTTGGGAGGGCAGTCGATCAGCCTGTTGCTGCATACGCTCGCTACCAAACCATTCGATCAGCAGTTGGGCAGCGGCCGTATCCAGCTGATCGACCGTTTCAAGAGACAGGCTTTCAATATTCTTGGCATCATGAGCGTTGAGCTGTTGGCGGATGGCGTGAAAATAAGCCAGCGTCCAGGTGCCGGACAGCGTAAGCTGCTGATCTTCTGAGAGGCTGGCCAGTGGTGCTGAGCCAGAGGCGTTGACTAGTTCATCCATGCGCGTCGGCTGTATCGAGAAGGGAAACGGGATCAGTCATTATCAAGCTCACGCCAGGCGGCATAGGTGCTTAGAAAAATGCGACCGGTCAGCTGTTCTGGCAGATCGCTGAGCTTGAGCTTGTCCATGACCGGACCTTTTACTTCGGCAAGATGCAGGGTGACCTTGGCATCCTTGAGTCGGGCGTTGATGGCTTCCAGGCTCTCCAGTGCCGAGGCATCAATCAGGTTGACAGCAGAACACACGATGACCACATCTTCCAGCTCTGGACGGGTAGCGACAAGGTTATACAGCGTATCCTCAAGATAGCGTGCATTGGCAAAATAGAGACTTTCATCAATGCGCAAAAAGGCAACGTGGGAGTGGGTCTCGACATCATGCCGGGCGATGCTTCGAAACTGCTCGCTATCGGCGACTCTCCCCAGCAGGGCGCTGTTGGGGCGGCTGGTGCGATACAGAAAAAGGCCAATGGATAGCACCAGGCCGGTGAGTATGCCTGCTTCGACCCCTTCAACCAGGGTCAGTGCGATGGTCATGGCCATGGCAGTAAAATCGCTGCGCGAGTAGCGCCAGGTCTGGCGCAGGGTGGCTACATCCACGAGCGTGAGCGTCGAGACGGTGATGGTCGCGGCCAGGGTGGCAATCGGCAGATAGTGCAGCCAGCCGGTAAACGTAAAGGTCACCAGAGCAATTCCCAGGGCAGCAAAAGCCCCCGCCGCTGGCGTCTGGGCACCGGCATCGAAATTGATCACGGTGCGCGAAAGCCCGCCGGCAACCGGCATGGCGCCAGAGACACCGCCGGCCAGGTTGGCCGCTCCCAGGCCGATCAGTTCCTGGTTAGGAGAAATGCGTTGGCGGCGCTTGGCGGCCAGCATCTGGCCCATTGAGACCGATTCCACAAAACCGACCAGGCTGATCAGTAGCGCCGGCATCAGTAGGGCTTTCCATAGCCCTGCATCCGGCATGGGGATGCCAAGGGGAGGCAAGCCCATAGGGATGTTGCCAACAACCGCCACGCCGTTTGTATCCCATTGCCAGAACCAGGTGATCCAGGTGGTTGTCAGCACGGCGAATACCGGTCCCGCCTTGGCAATCAGGTCGGCCAGCATGGCGCTAAGGCCCCAGTGTTGCAGTATTCCCTTGGCATAGCGGCGCATGGCAATCAGGAATGCCAGCGTGCCCGCGCCGATGATCAAGGTGGGAATATGCACCTTGGGAAGTTCAGGGATGACAGAGACCAGCCGTTCCACCAGGGTAAATCCCTGGCTTTCAACGCCAAGAAGGGCGCTGAACTGGCTGGCGGCAATCAGGATGCCGGAGGCGGTCAAAAAGCCGGAAATCACCGGATGACTGAGGAAGTTGCTGAAAAACCCCATTTTCAGCAGACCCATGACGATCAGCATGACGCCGGACAGCACCGCCAGCACCAGGGCCGCTTCCAGATAGGCGGCTGACCCCGCGGGTGCCACGCTCGACAGCGCGCCCGCCGTCATCAGGGCAATAATCGCCACCGGACCAATCGCCAGCGTCCGGCTGGTGCCAAACAGGGTATACACAAGCTGCGGAAGAATGCTGGCGTAAAGCCCCACGACAGCAGGAAGCCCCGCCAGCAAGGCGTACGCCAGCGACTGGGGAATCACCATCATGGTCACAATAAGGCCTGCCAGCACATCCGCCCCCAGTAAACGCCGATGGTAATGGGGCAGCCAGCTGAGTATTGGAAAGTAGCGTTTGATCATGGTCTAGGGTGTAAAGTGATGCGACTGTGAAAATTGATCATGAACACCAGACTAAACGATATTGGCCTTAAGGTAGAGGCTTGTTTAGGATCAGCATGTCGTTTATCTACTTTTGAAGAGACGTATCCATGAAGCCAGAAACAATTGCCCTGCACCACGGTTACTCGCCTGACAATCAGAATGCGGTGGCTGTGCCGATTCACCAGACCACATCATTCTCTTTTGACAGCGCCCAGCACGCGGCCGATCTGTTTGACCTCAAGGTCGAAGGCAATATCTATTCACGTATCATGAACCCGACCTGTGCCGTTCTGGAACAGCGTGTGGCGGCCTTGGAAGGCGGTATTGCCGGTCTGGCGGTGGCCTCGGGGATGTCAGCGATCACCTACGCCATCCAGACGATTGCCGAGGCAGGCGATAACATCGTCTCGATCAGCGAACTCTACGGCGGTACCTATAACCTGTTTGCCCATACGCTTCCTCGCCAGGGCATTGAAGTACGCTTTGCCGACAAGGACGATTTTGCAGGTCTCGAAGCCCTGATTGACGGCCGTACCAAGGCGGTTTACTGCGAAAGTATCGGTAACCCCTCCGGGGGTGTGGTGGATATTGCCAAGCTGGCGGAAGTGGCCCATCGGCATGGTGTGCCGGTCATGGTGGATAATACAACGGCCACCCCCTTTCTGTGCCGCCCGATCGACCATGGTGCCGACATCGTGGTCAATTCGGCGACCAAGTACATGGGCGGCCATGGCACGACCGTTGGCGGTGTGATTGTTGATTCAGGTAAATTCCCCTGGGCGGAAAATGCCAATCGCTTTCCACTGCTGACCGAGCCTGATGTGTCCTATCATGGCGTCAGCTACACCCGAGACGTGGGTGAGGCGGCCTTTATTGCGCGCGCACGCGTGGTGCCGCTTCGCAACATGGGGGCAGCGCTATCAGCCCAGGCCGCCTGGAACCTGTTGCAGGGCCTGGAAACCCTGGCGCTGAGGATGGAGCGCGTGTGTGCCAACACCCTGACGGTGGCCAAGCATCTGGAGGCCCATCCGCTGGTTGACTGGGTGCATTATGCCGGGCTTGAAAACCACCCGGATCACGCCCTGGCCAAACGCTACATGCAGGGGCATGCCTCAGGCATACTGAGCTTTGGGGTAAAAGGTGGTCAGGAAGCCGCAGAGCGTTTCTATGATGCCTTGGCCCTGATCCTGCGCCTGGTCAATATCGGCGATGCCAAAAGCTGCTCCTCGATTCCCGCTTCCACCACACACCGTCAGTTGAACGAGCAGGAACTCAAGGCTGCCGGTGTCACCGCTGACATGGTGCGCCTGTCAATTGGTATCGAGCACATTGATGATCTGCTGGCGGACATTGACCAGGCGCTGGAAGCGTCGCGCTGATAAGCCACCTTAAGCCGTGGTTCAGACCCCAGGTAAACCCAACGATAATGCGGCCCGTTCAGGCCGCATTTCTCTTGCTTTCCTGAGCGGGTCTCGACTGCTGCCAGGCCGAATACGAATAAAGTGCCAGTCCTGTCCAGATCAACACAAAGGTGAGTAGCTGGATGAGTGACAGGGCTTCCCTGAAAAACAGCAAGGCAATAAAGAACTGCATGCTGGGGTTGATGTACATCAGAAACCCGATGGTGGCCAGGCGTAAGCGACGGGTCGCGCCGGCGAAGGCCATGAGCGGAAGCGCGGTAAGGATACCGCTGGCAATCAATAGCAGGGTGGTGGTGGTGTCGCCAGCAAAATGTGAGCTGCCGTCAAGGGTCAGCCAACTGAAGGCGATCAGCGCCAACGGCATGAGCAGCAGGGTTTCCACGAAGAGACCAGACAGGCCATCCAGCGGCACCTGTTTACGAAACAGCCCGTAGGTGCCAAATGAAAACGCCAGTATCAGGCTCAGCCACGGCATCTCACCGAGCAACACAAACTGGATACCGATGGCCAGGGTGGCCAGGCCCAGCGCTACCAGCTGGAGTTTTGCCATGACCTCCCTGAGCACCAGTATTCCCAGCCCGACATTGACCAGAGGTGTCAGGAAATAGCCCAGGCTGGCCTGTAATACCTGCTGGCTTTCCACCGCATAGATGTAAACCCCCCAGTTCAGGGCGATCAGCAAGGCACAGGCCAATACCCGGCTCAGGCGCTTGGGTTCGCTGAGGGCGGCAACCACAGGCGACCAGCGCTTGAGCACGCTGATCAGGCCGACCAGAAACAGGCAGGACCACAGAATACGGTGTATCAGAATCTCAAAGGCGGGGACACCGTCAAACAGGGCGAAGAACAGCGGAAAGCAGCCCCACATCATATAGGCGGCAAGCCCGAACATTACGCCTTTGGCGGCTTCTGGATCACGCAGGGGTTGGGCAGGCATAAAGGTCTCAGTCACAAAAAAATGTTAATCTAGCACACCTGTAAAGACGAGATTATTGTTAATCCCATCCGCGTTCACTCAGGGAGCACTTTATGAGCACGCTAACCACGACGCTGGTGCAATGTGACCTGCGCTGGGAAGATCCGGCTGCCAACCATCGCCATCTTGATACCCTGCTGGGCGATCTCGATGGAGACACGACTGACGTGATCATTCTGCCGGAAATGTTCGCCACCGGCTTCACCATGAACTCCCGTGAGCAGGCCCAACCCATGGAACACAGCGAAAGTGTGGCCTGGCTGAAAGCGCAGGCACTCAAGCGCGGCTGTGTGATGACAGGGAGTGTCGCCATTGAGGAAGACGGTCATTACTATAATCGCCTGATCTGGGCAGCGCCTGACGGCGAACTGATTGTGTATGACAAACGTCATCTGTTCAGAATGGCCGGTGAGCATGAACGCTATGCCATGGGCGAAGGCCGCAAGGTGATTACCTACAAGGGCTGTCGGATCTTGTTAAGCGTCTGCTATGACTTGCGCTTTCCCGTCTGGATGCGGCAGCAAGCCGCTGACAATGAAACGTTTGAGTATGATGCCATCCTGTGCGTCGCCAACTGGCCAGCGCCGCGTCGTCACCCCTGGCGGATCTTGCTACAGTCCCGTGCGATCGAGAACCTCTGCTATGTGATAGGCGTCAACCGCGTCGGCGAGGATATCAAGGGCCTGGCCTACAGCGGTGATTCCCTGCTGGTGGACTTCAAAGGCGAGCCCGTGGTGGATCACCCGGCCTATAATGCCTTTGTGGAAACGGCCACACTGGACCTGGAGGCGCTGAATGCATTCCGTGAAAAATTTCCTGCCTGGCAGGATAGCGACCGATTTGAACTTCTATCCTGAACGACTATTTGAATGTCTATCTTGAACGACTACCCGGAGTTGGCCACTGATGCGCCTTGACCGTTTTTTAAGTGAAACCACCGATCTGACCCGCAGCCTGGCCAAGCGGGCATTGAAAAATGGTGAAGTGGAAATCAACGGCTTGCCTGCCAAGCAGCCCGCCCGGCATATCGACCCGGGCAGTGACAGGATAAGCTGGCAGGGCGAGGTCCTGACACTGGTGGGATTGCGTTACCTGATGCTACACAAGCCGACGGGCGTTGAGTGTACGGCGCGGCGCGGGCTGTATCCCCGGGCCATCGACCTGGTCGACCTCCCCAATGCAGAACGGCTGCAGCCCGTCGGGCGTCTGGATGTGGATACCACCGGCCTGCTCTTGATGAGTGATGACGGCCATTGGGCGCACCGTATCATGTCGCCCAAGCACCTTTGTGCCAAGGTCTATCTGGCTACCCTGGCGGAGCCGTGGGAAGGTGAGCATGCTGACAATGCCCTGAAGCAGATCGCCGAAGGCGTCATGCTTGACGGTGACGAAGAGGTGACCAAGCCTGCGACCCTGGAGATGCTCAGCCCCACACAGGCAAAGCTGACCCTGACGGAAGGGCGCTATCACCAGGTCAAGCGGATGTTTGCCGCGCTGGGCAATCATGTCGAGCAGCTGCATCGCCATTCGATCGGTGCCATCGTGCTGGATGATGACCTGCCGCCCGGGGAATGGCGAGAACTCAGCGCCGAGGAAGTGGCGCTGTTTTAACCGGGTCTGTCCTCATACAGCACGAAAGCTTGATCATGGGTACGTTTCAAACCAGCTGGGCGGCTTTGACCAGTCGCCTTGTGTACTCATGTTGAGGAGCGCTCAGGAGGCTCTGGCTGGGGCCTGACTCCACCACCTTGCCTTCCTTGAGCACCATGATACGGTGTGCCATGGCGCGTACAACAGCAAGGTCGTGGCTGATAAACAGATAGCTCAGCTGGCGCCTGGCCTGTAAATCGCGCAGCAGTTCGACAATCTGCTTTTGCACCGTACGGTCGAGAGCGGAGGTGGGTTCATCCAGTACCAAGAGTTCAGGTTCCAGAATAATGGCCCGGGCAATGGCGATCCGCTGGCGTTGCCCGCCTGAAAATTCATGCGGATAGCGGGAAGCAATGCTTTCCTGCAGACCGACTTCCTGCAAGGTCTGGTAAACGCGTTTTTCCACCTCACTGATGGATAGTTCTGGAAAATGAAAGCCTAACCCTTCGCTGACGATATCAAAGACTGACATCCGCGGTGACAGGGCACCGTAAGGGTCCTGAAACACCATCTGGAAACGATGGCGCTGGCGCCTGAGGTGCTTACCTGACAGCTGGTGCAGGGCGTCTTCTCCGAGGTAAATCTCGCCCTGGCTTTGCACCAGGCGCATCACAGCAGAGGCCAGCGTGGTCTTGCCCGAGCCGGACTCACCCACAATACCCAGGGTTTCCCCGGGAGCCACATAGAGATCGGTGGGCTCTACGGCTACGAAAGGTGCCGGCTGGCGTCGAAAAAGGCCTGCCTTGGGTCGGGCAAAAGCGACACTCAGGCGTGTGGCTTCAAGCCGCGGCTGCACACGCCCAACTGGCCCCGGTCGGCCCTGTGGCTCGGCGGCCAGCAGCGCAGTGGTATAATCACTTTGTGGGTTATTGAACACCTGACTGACCGGGCCACTTTCCTGTTCCACGCCCTGATACATGACGCAGACCCTGTCTGCATGAGCGCGCACCAGATTCAGGTCATGGGTGATAAACAGCATGCCCATGGCGTGGCGATCACGCAGTTCACGCAGCAAGGCCAGAATTTCCTGCTGAACGGTGACATCCAGCGCCGTGGTGGGTTCGTCGGCAATCAGTAGTTTAGGCTGGTTGGCGATCGCCATGGCAATCATCACCCGCTGGCGCTGACCGCCGGAAAGCTGATGAGGCCAGGCATCCAACAATTCATCCGGGCGCGGCAGACGCACTTGTTCGAGCAATTCACGGGCGCGTTTGCGGGCCGCCTTGCCGGTCAGGCCCTGATGCAGGCGCAGCGTCTCACCGATCTGCTTACCAACCCGGTGCAAGGGGTTCAGTGATGTCATGGGCTCCTGGAACACAAACCCGACCTGATTGCCCAGAATGGTGTTCCATTGCGCGCGTTTCAGGCTGGCCAGGTCAGTGCCTGCCAGGGTGCGGTCGCCGCTGACCTGCGCATTATCCGGCAGGAGGTTCATGACGCCCAGGGCCGAGACGGACTTCCCCGAGCCGGATTCTCCGACCAGAGCCAGGGTTTCCCCTGCCTTGACGCTAAAACTCAGGTTATTGACGACCTGAGTGCCATCAAAGCCGATGCTCAGGCGCCTGACATCCAGAAGCGTTGACGATTCAGGGACAAATGCTTGCTGCGCCGAGTGTTCAGCCATGGGAAACCTCCTTGTGGCGTGACTGCACATGGCGAGGATCGTACGCATCGCGCAGCCCTTCGCCGATAAACACCAGCAAGGAGAGCATGATGGCGAGGGTCATGAATGCCGTGATACCCAACCAGGGGGCGTGGAGGTTGTTCTTGCCCTGAGCGGCCAGTTCTCCCAGAGAGGGCGAGCCCGGTGGCAGGCCAAAACCGAGGAAGTCCAGGGCGGTCAGGGTGCCAATGGCCCCGGTGAACAGAAAGGGCACAAACGTCAGAGTGGCCACCATGGCATTGGGCAGCACATGGCGCCACATGATCAGGTGCGAGGGCAGCCCCATGGCCTTGGCCGCGCGAATATATTCCAGGTTGCGCGCGCGCAGAAATTCGGCACGGACAATATCCACCAGCCCAAGCCACGAAAACAGCATCATGATGCCTAACAGCCACCAGAAGCCTGGCTGGACGAAACTGGCGAGGATAATCAGCAGGAAGAGTACCGGCAGTCCTGACCATATTTCTGTAAAGCGCTGGCCGACAAGGTCCACCTTGCCGCCGAAGTAGCCCTGAACGCCGCCGATGAATACGCCCATTACCAGCGATCCTGCCGTCAGCACCAGGGCAAAGGCAACGGAAAGCCGGAAGCCATAGATCACCCGGGACAGTACATCGCGCCCCTGATCGTCGGTACCCAGCCAATGACGGCTATCCGGCGCGGCCGGGGAAGGGCGGGTCATATGCATATCCAGTGTCTGGTAGGAAAACGGAATCAACGGCCAGAGTGCCCAGCCGTTTTCCTCGATCTGTTGCTGGATAAAGGGATCGAGGTAATCGGTACGGGTTGGCAGGAAACCGCCAAATTCGGTTTCCGGGTAATCCACCACCAGCGGCAGGTACCACTCCCCCTCGAATTTGAGAAGCAGCGGCTTATCATTGGCCACCAGCTCGGCAAACAGGCTGAACACAAACAGGGCGCTGAACAGCCATAGCGATACGCGGGCGCGGCGGTTGGCACGAAAGGCAGCAATACGACGGCGGGTAATCGGCGACACGGTTACGACTCCCGGGTGGCAAAATCGATGCGTGGATCAACCCATACATAGGTCAGGTCTGATAGCAGCTTGAGTAAGAGACCGATCAGGGTATAGAGGTAAAGTGTACCGAAGATGACCGGGTAATCGCGCTGCATGACGGCTTCAAACCCTAGCAGGCCGAGACCATCGAGCGAAAAGATGACCTCGATCAGCAGGGCACCGGTAAAGAAGATACCCACCAGCGCGGCAGGGAGGCCCGCAATGATGATCAGCATGGCATTGCGAAACACATGGCCGTAGAGAATTCGCCGTTCATCGGCGCCCTTGGCCTTGGCGGTCAGGACATACTGCTTGTGGATTTCATCCAGAAAGCTGTTCTTGGTCAGCATGGTCAGGGTTGCAAAACTGCCGATAGAGGCAGCGATGACCGGCAGAGTGATATGCCAGGCGTAATCCTTGACCTTGCCCCAGGTGGAGAGGCTGTCGAAATCGGGTGACGTCAGCCCGCGGAGTGGAAACCAGTCCAGGTAGGTACCACCGGCAAACAGCACAATCAGCAGGATGGCAAACAGGAAACCGGGAATGGCATAACCGACAATCACCAGCCCCGAGGTCCACACATCAAAACGCGACCCATGGCGCAGTGCCTTACGGACCCCCAGTGGAATCGAGATCAGGTAGACCAGGAGGGTTGTCCATAAACCCAGTGATATCGATACCGGCAGGCGTTCGATCATCAGGTCAATGACCGGTCTGTCTCGAAAGAAGCTGGTACCGAAATCAAAGGTCAGGTAATCCCCCATCATGCTCAGAAAGCGCTGATGTGCGGGCTGATCAAAGCCGAACTGCTGTTCAAGCTGTTCGATAAAGCGTGGGTCTATGCCCCGGGCGCCACGGGAGTCATCGCTGACCTGAACGTCTCCACCGCCCATGTCCAGGCGCGTACTGGCCATGGCATCGGCGCCTTCAAAGCGTGCCAGCATCTGGTCAATAGGACCGCCTGGCGCTGCCTGGACAATGACAAAATTGAGCAGCATGATGCCGATCAGCGTCGGGATCATCAACAGCAGTCGACGTAGGGTATAGCGCGCCAAGGCAAGGCTCCTTTTGCAAACACTGATTTCGCTGACGTGTGAACTGGCAGCGAGCGGAACGAGATCAGTGGCTTTTCCCGTTACGCTGACCGTCAGTCGTTTTATCGACCGCTACGGCGGCGTTGAAGTTCAGCTTCCCGTTGAGTATCCACCCACCAGGCGTCCAGGTCCATGGCATAACGGGGGAAAGGCTCCGGGTACTCGAATTTGTCCCACACGGCTATCCGGGTCTCACCGGAGTGATAGTGGGGAATCACATAGAACCCCCAGCGCAGCACCCTGTCCAGCGCATGGGCAATGGTATTGAGCTCTTCTCGACTGTCAGCGCCAATCAGCTGGTCAACCAGGCTGTCAACCGCCGGGTGGGCAAGCCCCATCAGGTTGCGGCTTTGTGGCTGTTCAGCGGAGGCGCTGGTCCAGTAGTCGCGTTGCTCGTTGCCAGGGTTGTTGGATTGCGGGAACTGGCTGATCACCATGTCAAAATCAAAACTGCGCAGGCGGTTGAGGTATTGGTTGATGTCGACAATACGGATCGAGGTGTCGACGCCCAGACGCGCCATGTTACGCAGCATGGGTTGGACAACCCGCTCCAGGCCGGAGTCGTAAAGCAGTACCTCAAGTGCCAGGGGCTCACCGTCTTCAGCATTGACCAACTGGCCTTCCTGCACCTCATAGCCCGCTTCACGTAACAGACCCAACGCCAGGCGCAGCCGCTCACGCAGTGTTTGCGGGTGGTCAATCGGCAAAGGCGCGGTAAACAGCTGATCAGATTGGTGGGATGCCAGCAGTTCATCCTTGAAAGGCGTCAGCAGGGCGAGCTCTTCCTGGTTGGGAAGACCCGTGGCCTGCATGTCTGAGTTCTGGAAAAAGCTTTGGGTGCGGGAATAGGCGTCGTAAAAGATATTAGTGTTCAACCAGGGGAAGTCAAAGGTCAGGCTGAGTGCCTCGCGCACTCTGGGATCTTCGAACTTGTCGGTGCGCAGGTTGAATACAAAAGCCTGCATGGGAGAAGGATTAACATCGGGGACAGTGATACGCTCGACCAGTCCTTGCTGATAGGCAGGAAAATCGTAACCGATGGCCCAGGTGGCCGCGCGGGCGTCAATCCGGTAATCGATCAGGCCGGCCTTGAAGGCTTCCCAGGCGATATCCCTGTCGCGGTAATAGTCAATGATCAGGCGGTCAATGTTGTAACGACCTACATTAACGGCCAGGTCTTTACCCCAGTAGTCCTCATCGCGGGCATAGACAATCCGCCGCCCCGGGTCGACTTCGTCAATTTGATAGGGGCCGGATCCCGGATGAGCGGCCAGGGTGGGCGCAGTGAAGTCTCGCGCTTCCCAGTAATGTCTGGGCAGGATTGGCATCTGGGCCACAATCAACGGTAATTCCCGGGAATCCGTCGTGTTGAATTCAAAACGTACCCGGTGAGTGTCCAGGGCTACTGCCTTTTCAACGCCAATATAATAGTTGCGATAAAAGGGGTTGCCCTCTTCGCGCAGGATATCCAGGCTGAAGACCACGTCTTCAGCGGTGACCGGCTCACCGTCCTGGAAGACCGCATCAGGATGCAGGTCGAATTCAATCCACTCCCGTTCAGGGTCCAGACGAACCCCTTTGGCCAGCAGCCCGTAGAGGCTGAAAGGCTCATTGGGATTGCTGGCCATCAGGGTGTCATAGATCTGGTTAATGCCGTTGGCCGGTGTGCCGCGGACGATGAAAGGATTAGTGGAATCAAAGCTGCCCCCCGGTGCACTGCGCACCATGCTGCCGCCCTTGGGGGCTTGAGGGTTAACGTGAGGAAAGTGAGCAAAATCTTTCGGCAGGGCGGGCGTGCCGTACAGTGCCAGGGCATGGACGGTAGGCACATTATCCGGGTCGGCGTTGACGGTTTGAGCATGAGCGGCAAGCGAAATGAAAATGCCGGCCAGCACGGAGATTATCAGGCACCCAGGGCGCATGTGCGATGATCCGTTCTCCTTGGATCTGCTCGTCGTCATTGCCTCTTCCTCCTGTATTGAATGCAACCTGCCTGAAGATTGTTGCTGGCGTAAATGACTGTTATGACATCAAGCACAGCCTTAAAATCCCCAAACATATTCAGGTTAGGAACTGGAAAGTGTCAGGAGTTGGCCAGGCTGTAAGGCCTCCGGACGATCAATGGCATTCCAGCGCATGATGTCACGCAAGCTGATGTTATAACGCTGAGCTATGGTGCTCAGGTTATCACCAGGCTCCACTCTGTGTGTCTGCGGTGTTGAGGTGCTTGCTAGCGTCGTTTCCTTGTCATTATCGGCATTCAACGACGTGCCCAATTCGGCAAGCATTTGCGCACTGCTGTCGCCAGGCATCAGCAGGGTTCGGGTATAACGTGGATTCAGGCTCCCGTTCAGCAGGCCGGGGTTGAGTTCGCTGAGAGTGTCAGCATCCACGCCCGAGCGGCGCGCCAATTCCTCCAGGCTGACACCCTGTTCCAGATCGACCATGGCGAAGGCAGGGGTGGCGGCAATCTCTGGTAAAGTGACATCATAAGCGGAAGGGTTGGCAATAATCCTGGCAATTGCCAGCAGCTTGGGTACATAGTTCATGGTTTCGCGGGGCAACTGCAGATCCCAGTAGTCACCTGGCTGTCCTTGTGCCTGAGACCGCCTGACGGCTCTGTTTACCGTGCCGGCGCCAGCGTTGTAAGCGGCCAGCGAACGCTTAAGATCGCCTTCATACCATTGATCTGCCTGCATCTCGATATAGTCGAGAGCCGCCTGGGTGGAGGCCACTACGTCAAGTCGTCCATCGTAGTGCGCGTTGCGCACAAGGCCAAGTGCATCCCCGGTACCCGGCATGAACTGCCAAAGCCCGGCAGCCCCTCGGTGGCTTTTTGCCCGAGGGTCAAAGGAGCTTTCAATAAAGGGGACCAGGGCAATTTCTCCCGGCAACCCGCGTTCTGATACCTGCTGGTTGATCCAGGCCAGCCAGGATGAAGCACGCCGGCCAATGGTCAGTATGTTTTCCGGGCTGGACTGGTAATAATCTATCCAGTTATCAACTCTTTCCTGCGCCCTGGCAGAAAGAGGTTGCTCGTGCCAGGCAAGCTGACTGCGCAGCTCACTCCAGGCATCGCGGTTTTCAAGCTGCAGCACATCCCAGAAATGTCGTCCGGCTGCGCCTGATGGCGCTGCCGTACTTGAACCCTCGGTGATTGCCTGGCTGTTGGTAACGCCATTGGAGGCTTGTGCAGCCGCAGCCAGCAGTATTCCGCTTATCATGGTGCTACCTAGGGTCAGCAGCATCCGGTCTCTCAAGACATGGTAGGTCATAGGCATCTGAAGGTGGACTAATTATCGTTTCAAAGCGTATTCAAAAGGCAAATACTCACTATGCAAAACGAATCAGTTAAAAACGATCTTTCCACTCGCGCAGTGTCGTGAACGTTGCGAGTGGATGCGAGTTGTCCCCTTTATTACCAGCAGCCTGACGCACGCTGTCTGATTCCAGGCGGAAGTAGGGATTGATTTTCAGCTCGCGTCCTATCGTGCTGGGTAGCGTCGGGCGTTCCAGTTCATGTGCCTTCTGGCATTCGGCGAGTGCCTGAGCAACATCAGGGTTATCCGGATCGGCGTGACTGGCAAACGTAAGATTGGCCAGCGTGTACTCATGGCCGGCAAATACCAGCGTCTCTTCGGGTAATTGGGCCAGACGGTCGAGGGCGTTATGCATTTGCTCCGGAGAGCCTTCAAACAGGCGCCCGCAGCCTGCACAGAATAGGGTGTCGCCACAAAAAAGTAATGGCGGTATGCCTGGCGCAAAAAAACTAATATGATCCAGAGTGTGGCCCGGGGTCGCGAAGACATCGAAAAGACGGCCCATGACACGTACTTGATCACCTTCTCCGACAGTATCCGTTATCCCTTCAATATCGGGATTGTCCGGTCCGATCACTTTTGGGGAATAGCGTTTGATCAGAGCCTCCAGGCCACCGGTATGATCGGGGTGGTGATGGGTAATCAATATGCTCTCAAGGGTTAACGATTCACGCTCCATGTGATCAATAACCGGGCCGGATTCGCCTGGGTCTACCACACAGACAGCCGGACTGGAATCTTGTCTGAGCAACCAAATATAGTTATCACTTAAGGCAGGTATGGGCGTTACGCTCAGCATGGAGGAAATCCTTTAAATGTTAAAGGCGTCAAAAAGGCGTTACTTTGGAGGCAAGCGCGTTTTATGTCAAATTCGGACACAGGGCTCAAGCTTAACCAGCAGCTGGAAAAATGTCAGCAGTTCTGGATGTCGACAAAAGGTGCTGCCTTGCTCGATGCTCAGCGCGCTTGCCTGGGACCGGTGATTGATTCACGCCATCAAGGCCATGCGCTCGAAATAGTGATGGGATCCTCCATGCTTCAGGCAGCTGCCCATGCGCATGTCATACAGTGGGCGCCCACCCTTAAAGCGGCCCAGCGGCCAGAAACACTCGTTTGCCCGCTGGACGATCTAGCATTGCCGGATGGGTGTCTGGATATTACGCTCATCCACCATTGGATGGAGCACGCTGACAATGCGCATCACTTGCTGCAGGAAGCGGCTCGCGTTACCGCAGATAATGGCATTCTGTTGATTTTCGGTTTCAATCCCTTCAGCCCGAGTAATCTGTCCCGACGCGCCTTGCCCGGGCATCAAGCGTTTCCCGTCAAGGGGCATCAGCGCGTTCAATGGCGTTCGCCGCGCGCACTGCGTGACGGTCTGGCATTTGTTGATTTCGAGATCGAGCGAGTAGACTACTGCGGCTTCAGACTGCCGTTCGAGCGTTCCAGAAAAATGGCCTGTAACGGTTCATTGGAAACTCTCGGGCGACGACATAACATGCCTCTTGGAGATAGCTACATGATTCGGGCCAGTCGTCGCCAACAGCCTGCCAGCACCAAGCGGGTGAAGTTTGCCATGCCGATGGCGCCTTCAGGGCGTTCTGTTCAGGCGTTTTCGCGTGAACACTACCCCAGAATGCCGTTGATTTTTGTACCCTCGAATCGATCCGCCAAGGGTCAGCTGCCTTTGGCCGAAACAGATCTGAACATCATATCGGTCAGGAAAACCACTTCCGACATACCCAAGGAATCCAAGCGTTGAGCGATGAAGCCAAACAGCCGCTACCCAGTGTCACGGTCTATACCGATGGAGCCTGCCGGGGTAATCCAGGCCCGGGAGGCTGGGGAGTGGTATTACAAAGCGGTGAACACGAAAAAACCTTGTACGGCTACGAGGCCAACACTACCAATAACCGGATGGAGCTGATGGCTGCCATCATGTCGCTGCGCACCCTGAATCAGCCCTGCAAGGTTGCGTTGTGGACGGATTCACAGTACGTCCGTCAAGGGATAACCCAGTGGATTCATAATTGGCTAAAGCGTGACTGGAAAACATCTGCACGCCAACCGGTCAAGAACGCCTCTCTGTGGAAAACCCTGTATGAAGAAACCCAGCGCCACGATATTGAATGGCATTGGGTCAAAGGACACAGCGGCCATCCTGGCAATGAGAAAGCGGACCAGCTGGCCAATATCGCCATTGATGAGCACGTTGAGCAGAAAGCCTGATTTTTGTCAAGGTAACGACTTTATGACGTTTGTCCGGAGAGCATGATGCGCCAGATAATACTGGATACTGAGACCACGGGCATTGACCCCAAAGAAGGGCACCGCCTCGTCGAGATAGGGGCGGTCGAGATGGTGAACCGTCGTCTGACCGGAAACACTTATCATCAATACATTAATCCCGAGCGCCATATTGATGCCGAGGTGGTTGCCGTTCACGGGATTGATGATGACAAGGTGGCCAATGAGCCGGTCTTTGCCGACATTGCCGACGACTTCTGGGCATTTATTGCGGGTGCAGAACTGGTTATCCATAACGCTGCCTTTGATGTCGGGTTTATTGACCACGAACTGGCAATGCTCAACAAGAAGCGCTGCGAGCCAGTGCTGGGGCCGGTGGCTGAACATTGCGGCATACTGGATACCTTGGGTCTGGCCCGGCAGAAGCATCCTGGCCAGCGTAATAACCTGGATGCGTTGTGCAAGCGCTACGAGATTGATAACGGCCGTCGCGTTCTTCATGGCGCCCTGCTGGATGCCGAAATTCTGGCGGACGTCTATCTGGCAATGACCGGTGGGCAGACAGCCCTGACGCTTGATGCCGGCAACCCGTCTGCTGATAACCAGCAGGTAGGTAGCGATCAGGGGCTGACAGTTCAGCGCCTGATGCTTTCTCCCGGCCAGTTAAAGGTTATTGCGCCTGATGCGGCTGAACAGGCAGCCCACGAAGCGAAATGTCAGGCTCATAAACTGAGCTGGCAGCAGGGGTAAGCAATGCTAAGACGTGATATACCGGTGGGGCATACGCAGGGGCGAGTGATGGCGATTTCCAGAAGCAAGCTGTTGCCATCACCTGTGCAGACGGAAGGAGACGTCACGCCCCTGCATCCTTGGCAGCCCTGGACGGATCACATGCAACCCCTGTGCTACTGGGATGACGAGCCGGTCGCACTCCAGCTTGCAGAAGAACCCGGCGATACCTGGATTGATGGCCGTCAATGGATGTCAATGCTGCCTGGCCATTGGTACAGTCTGCTGTCAACGGCGCTCCAGGTGGGCGCCTGGCTGGAAAACCACCGCTTCTGTGGTCGTTGTGGCGCCGCTGCCACCAAGCTGGAAGCTGAGTTTGCCATGCATTGCCATGCCTGTGGTCATCGTAACTACCCGCGCATTTCGCCCTGCATCATTACCTTGGTCAGCAGCGGCGAAGCGATGTTGCTGGCCCGCAGTCCGCGTTTTGCGCCGGGTCGCTATTCCACTCTGGCGGGCTTCATTGAACCCGGAGAGTCTGCTGATGAAGCCGTTCATCGAGAGGTATTTGAAGAAGTCGGCGTGCATATTGAGCAGCTGCGTTATTACCAGAGCCAGGCGTGGCCTTTCCCTCATTCTCTGATGTTGGGGTTTTTTGCTGAAGCAAGATCCCGGCGTATCCATATTGATGGGGTTGAAATTGCTGACGCTGCCTGGTTCTCACCGCGTCAGCTGCCTTCATTGCCGCCGCCTTATTCCATTTCGCGTGCCCTGATCGAGACACATCTGGCGAAATGGCGCTGATGAAAGACCTGATAGCGCCTGGCAACGGCTTATTTGTGTGGAAACAGGTCGGTCAGTCGGGTGGCCAGCATGACATTACCGGTCGCTTTGAGCCTGCCGGTCATGAACGCAGTCATTCCGTTGATTTCCCCATTCATGATGCCTTTCAGTGTGCCTGATTCCATGCTCAGGCTGATGGAAGGGTCATCATGCTCGCCCTCGATGATTTCGAGTGTGCCTGCATGAATATTCAGGTAATAATTCCCGGCATCGGAAAAATGGAACTGGAAAACCTCGTTCATATCCTGAGCGGCTTCAGGATTGAAGCGGGCCTGGAGCTTTTCGAGAGTGGTAGATGACATCTGGGCGCTTCCTTACAGATCAATGGGCGGTTCAAGCACCGCTTATTTTGGACACAAGACTATTTTAACCATCTGTTTACATCAAGCGATAAACGAACTGACCGGCAGGAGAGCATAGTGACTGAGTGGATTGTGGAACAGGGTACATTTTTGCTTCAGACCCTTATTGTGGTAGCGCTGGTCGGCGTTGCCATCATTCTGGTGAAGCGTGCCAAAGAGCCAGGTGAGCAGACATTGACGCTGAAGATCACGGAGCTGAACGACCAACGCCGCTATCGTCGGCGACGCCTGGAACTGGCGGCAGCAGCGCCTTCAGCGCGGAAGAAGATGATCAAGGCGTTTCGGCGGGATGATAAATCTCACAAGAAAGGCGCCAATGACAGCCGTTCCTGTGAAGGTCCACAGCGCGTCTGGGTATTGGATTTTCATGGCGATATCAAGGCTTCTGCGACTGAGCATTTCAGCGAGGAAATTTCGGCGCTGATCGACGTGGCTGACCAGCATGACGAAGTGGTGGTTCGACTGGAATCTGCCGGTGGCCTGGTGCATGCCTACGGCCTGGCGGCCGCACAGCTAGACCGATTGCGCGAAGCGGGATTGAAGACGACGGTGTGTATCGACAAAGTTGCTGCCAGCGGCGGTTATTTGATGGCTTGCACCGCTGACCATGTCAAGTCGGCACCTTTTGCAGTTATTGGCTCGATTGGTGTTGTTGCCCAGATACCCAACATACACCGCCTGTTAAAGCGCCATGACATTGATGTAGAACTGCTAACCGCGGGTAAATACAAGCGCACACTGACCATGCTGGGAGAAAATACCCAGGAAGGACGCGAAAAATTTATCGACGACCTGGAAAATACGCATCGGCTGTTCAAGGAATACGTGGGTGAGCGGCGTCCAACCATGGATATTGAAACGCTGGCAACAGGTGAAATCTGGTATGGCAAAGAAGCCATGCAGAAACAGTTGGTGGATAGTGTGCAGACCAGCGAAGCGTATCTTACCCAGCTTATGAATACCTCACGGGTGCTTAAGGTAACGTTGGAGGCTCCCCAAACGATGACGCGAAAGCTGGGGCTTGCTGTGGAAGCAGGCGTGGAGCGCGCCGTACTTAAAGCGGTTGAAGGCCTGGAAGCCGCTCGTTGGCAAAAACGCTAGGGTCTGTTGGCGTATCTTCACGGCCGCGATGGAGGCCCTAACAGAGACTGTTTTCTGAAACGATAGCCGATATTTCAAATCCCGCCGTTGATGATCAGCGCGCGGGATTTCTTTTGGTTAACGGCTGAAATAACTTGCCAGCGTGCTGATGATTGCCTTGGCACTCTCACTGTTCAGGGAGTAGTAGATGGTTTGCGATTCACGTCGGGTCTGAACCAGGTTCTCGCGGCGCAGAATAGCCAGATGCTGTGAGAGCGCCGACTGGCTCAACGCCAGATAATGATTGATTTGCGTCACAGAAAGTTCCTGATCAGCCAGCAGACATATGATTTGTAGTCGCTTTTCGTTGGCCATTGCCTTAAGCAGAGAGGCGGCCATATCAATTGCAAGACCTTTATCTTGTAACAAATCGCTTGCTGCGCTAACGGAAGGGGGCATTTCAAACTCCTGATCGACGCAAGGTACGTACATGGCAATCGATTACTCTTGGGTTGGTGTCACTTCATCCGAAGACGGCCCATGGCAGTAAACGGGGAGTGGGTGCATAGACAACGTCATTGCCTCGGGCGTTTCATGTGCTGCGTATGATGTTTTGCTTATCTTTAAATTTTATTAATTCGGCAGCCATTTTCCAAGTGTTTGTTTAGCTTTCTATCGATTAATTACGGTTTGACGCTCGTCAGAGGCGAATATGTGGTGGATTCTGCCACCGGCTAATGCAGTAGACGATGATAAGAGGGGGGGAAGAAAAAGTGTCGACCTGACTGATTAGGGGAGAAATACATCGGTTTTGTTGACAATTATCCGTCTGATTCTACATCTTTAGTCGTTTTTTAGCCAATAGTATGACGGTTATTTGTCTGTTTCCTTTATACAGTGTCGACAATTATACGATCCTTTCAATCCAGACCGTGGACACCGTCGCTATGAGTCGATATCAACAAGCCTTCCAGCACGCCATCCAGCAACCTGAAGAGTTCTGGTCACAGCAGGCCAAACGTATTCCCTGGTTCAAACAGCCGACCCAGATTCTCAGTTATGACGATCAGCAGCATGCGCGCTGGTTTGGTGATGGTGAGATGAATATCTGTCATGCAGCGATTGATTACCACGTCGAAAATGGTCGTGGTGAACAAGCAGCCATCTACTGGGATTCACCGGTAACCGATCGCAAGGCAACCATCACCTACGCTGAGCTGCGTGAACGCGTGGCCTACTTTGCTGGCGGGCTACAAAAGCTCGGCGTTGAAAAAGGCGACCGTGTGGTCATCTACATG
Source organism: Halomonas sp. BLK-85 (assembly GCF_044792155.1). Taxonomy (NCBI): domain Bacteria; kingdom Pseudomonadati; phylum Pseudomonadota; class Gammaproteobacteria; order Oceanospirillales; family Halomonadaceae; genus Halomonas; species Halomonas sp. BLK-85. The sequence continues at coordinate 1,614,897 of NZ_CP087731.1, read as the reverse complement.
CCGATGATTCCAGAGGCTCTGGTGGCCATGCTTGCCTGCGCGCGCCTGGGTGCCATTCATTCTGTGGTATTTGGTGGTTTCGCCCCCCATGAACTGGCGGTTCGCATCGAAGACGCCCAACCCAAGGTGGTAATTGCGGCTTCCTGTGGGGTGGAGGTCAATAAAGTGTTGCCTTATAAGCCTATTATTGATCAGGGAATTGAACTCAGTGCCCACAAGCCCGATGCCTGTGTCATCTACCAGCGTGAACAGCACCACGCTGAGCTGAATGATCGCGATCATGACTGGAGTGCGCTTGTGGAGGACGCGCCATTCGCCGACTGTGTCCCGGTCAAGGGAACCGATCCGCTTTATGTGCTTTATACTTCGGGAACAACGGGCAAGCCCAAGGGCGTTGTGCGTGATACCGCGGGCTATGCCGTGGCGCTGGCTTACTCAATGGAAGCCATTTATGACGTCGCGCCTGGCGAGGTGTTTTTCTCAGCCTCGGACGTGGGCTGGGTCGTGGGTCACTCCTATATTGTTTATGCCCCTCTGTTGAGAGGTTGCTCTACCATTGTCTATGAAGGCAAGCCGGTCAAGACACCAGATGCGGGCGCTTTTTGGCGATTGATCGAGGAGTACAAGATCAAGAGCTTCTTTACTGCGCCAACGGCTTTTCGGGCTATCAAGAAAGAGGATCCGGATGCCAAGCTGCTTGAAAAATATGATATCAGCAGTCTGAAGCACCTGTACCTGGCCGGAGAGCGCCTTGATCCGCCCACCTTCCACTGGCTGGATGATCTACTCGATGTGCCGGTTATTGACCACTGGTGGCAGACAGAAACCGGGTGGGCCATTGCTGCCAACCTGCCAGGTATTGAACCCATGCCGACCAAGGCGGGGTCCGCGACCGTTCCCGTACCTGGCTTCAATGTGCAGATTCTTGATCGCGACGGTGAGCAGGCCAGCGCCATGGAGCAGGGCAGTGTGGTGATCAAGCAGCCCATGCCACCGGGTTGCCTGACAGGCGTCTGGGGTGATCCGCAGCGCTTTCATAGTGCTTACATGGCGGCTTTCCCCGGCTATTACCTGACCGGTGACGGTGGTTATTATGATGAAGATGGTTACCTGTTCATCATGGGACGCACCGATGATGTGATCAACGTGGCAGGTCACCGTCTGTCTACCGGCGAGATGGAAGAAGTTGTGGGTGCTCATCCGGCGGTGGCGGAATGTGCCGTTATCGGTATTCATGATGAATTGAAAGGCCAGCTACCGGTGGGCCTGGTGATTCCCAAGGATGGCTTTGACGGCGATGAAGCTACCCTGGAAGCGGAGTTGGTTGCCCGGGTGAGAGATCAGATAGGCCCCATCGCCTGTTTCAAACAGGTGCTGGTGGTTAACCGTCTGCCGAAAACCCGTTCAGGCAAGATATTGCGCAAGCTTTTACGTAGTATCGCGGATGGTAAGGAGTTTGGAATTCCATCAACTATTGATGATCCCACCAGCCTCGAGGATGTTCATCTGGCGATGAAAGATCGTGACGTTGGCGCCGCTGACAGAGCAACCCAGGTCTGATGTGACAGGGGGTAGCCGAACACACATCTTGATGACCGCCGACGCGTTCGGCGGTTTTTTTTGAGATGGCATCAGGTGCGTAGATGCGTATAATGCCCCCCGCCATTCCCGCAGAGGGATAGAGGGTTCCCTAACCCCTCGTTTCATTTACCCAAAAAGGATTTCTGCCAATGTTTGCCCTGACGAATGCGCAATACCAGCGTTGTCTGTTGATCATGGTTGCCTTCCATATTTTCATTATTGCGGCCAGTAACTATCTGGTTCAACTGCCTTTTGTGTTGTTTGGCTGGCACACCACCTGGGGCGCCTTCAGCTTTCCGTTCATATTTCTGGCCACTGACCTGACCGTCAGGCTGTTTGGGAAAGAGCCCGCGCGGGCTATCGTCATGCGGGTCATGTTGCCGGCACTGTTTATTTCCTACCTGGTGTCAGTCATCTTTCCGCGCGGTGAGTTTGCCGGTCTGAGTGCCCTGGGTGAGTGGAACGTGTTTGTGGCGCGCATCGCCCTGGCGAGTTTCCTTGCCTACATTGTGGGTCAACTGCTGGATGTACAGGTATTTGATCGATTGCGCAAAATGGCCTGGTGGGTGGCACCTGTCTGTTCTACTGTGCTAGGTAATCTGGCGGATACGGCGGTATTTTTCAGCGCTGCTTTCTATCACAGCCCGGACCCTTTCATGGCCGCCAACTGGATTGAAATTGCCAGCGTGGATTATGTGATTAAACTGATGGTGAGCCTGATTTTTTTCCTGCCTTTGTATGGTGTTCTGCTGGCCTGGTTGACGCGGCGACTGATGGTGTGGACAGGACAGCGGGATGCCGAGCCCAGGCCGGTTGTCTGATTCGCGATATGTCCCGCAGTGTCAGCTCAGTGGCAGGCATCAATGGCTTTCCAGTGACCCGATAGGAGTGCACATGCCCGACGCCGAACCCAATATTTATACCGTTAACTTGCATTACACTGATACTAAAAATAAAGAAGGAAACGATTCAGCACCACTCATCGTTATACATGGTTTGTTGGGCAGTGCCGACAACTGGCGCAGTCATGTGAAGGCGTGGCAGGAAAAACGTCGGGTTATTGCTGTTGATTTACGCAACCACGGTCGCTCGCCTCATGTGGAAGGAATGACCTACCGGATGATGAGTGATGACGTAATGGCATTAATGGATAAGCTCGGCATCGCCCATGCCCACGTGCTGGGGCATTCCATGGGTGGCAAAGTGGCCATGACAATGGCGCGTCTGGCACCCCGGCGTGTTGCCTCTCTGATCGTGGCAGATATCGCACCAGTGACTTACTCCCACGGCCACGATGATGTCTTTGCAGCCCTGAATGAAGTGGCAGTCCATCGCCCAGCCAATCGGCGTGATGCCGATGCTTTGCTGGCCAAGCACGTGGATGCGCGGCCAATACGTCTGTTTCTGGCCACTAACCTTGAACGCACGACCGTTCACGGTCAGCCCGTCATGGGTCTGCGTGTGGGGCTTGAACAGATTATCAAGGGTTACCCTGATATTGTGACCGTTCCAGCGGGTGATTTACCGTACGATGGACCTTGCCTGGTATTGCGCGGGGCGAATTCGGACTATGTCAGCGATTCAATGCTACCGGCGCTCAAACAGGTGTTACCGAATGCGCGGGTAGTGACCTTGAAGGAAGCGGGGCACTGGCTGCACGCAGATCAACCACAGGCATTCCAACAAGCCGTTGAATCCTTTGTCGATGCTCAATCGGCAAGCTGCTAGGGCCTGTCGCGGCCGTGAAGAAACGTCAACAGGTTCTAGCGTTGATCCGGCAGTTCACTGATCTCCAGTCGATGACGTTTGGGGTCCCGCAGAAAGCGGTTGAGCAGCTGATAGATATCCATATCAAAGGGAGGATTTTGTGTATTGAGGCTATCCGCTTCGTTCAGGTTACTGACTGAGCCCAGATACCGCCATTGGGAGACCAGATGGTAGGCAGGGCGGCGACTTTTCGGATGAGATTCATGAATGGCGATTCGCCCCGGCCAGGGCCAATGGTCAAGCTGCTGCCCAGCCAGGGCCTGTTTTGCACGCTTTTCATGCGTCTTGAGCGGTTCCTGCTGGCAACAGGCACCGCGGCACCTCCCCAACTGATGAGCGAAACAGCGTCCACGCCCTTTCTCCAGGCCCAGCACCTGCCTACACAAATGAGATTCATCCGCGATCTTGCGTAGGGTATTCTTGGCGTCCCGTGTGCTGCGGAAAAGGCCAAAAATGCTCGCCCCATCAGCAACGCTGATGGCTTCGCCATTGATTAGCCGAGGGTGTAGCTCGCCGTTCGGCCAATACCAGGCGTATAGGCGTCGTTGTTTTCTTAGCCGTCGGTTCATTATGGGCATGAGGGTTTTGATCAACCGGGCTTCATGCAGTTGAGCGCCGAGATCACCGGCAGCTTCCTCCCACTCAATGTATTGCACCTGCTGTGACAGGCGCATTTCCCGATCATCCTGATGGTCGCCCTGGAAGTGGCTCATCACCCTGTCACGCAGATTCACGCTCTTGCCAACGTACAATGGCAAGCGGTTATGGCCGTAAAACAGGTAGACCCCAGGACAATTTGGTATCTGTTTGACCACGGTGGGGTCAAGCTGAGCAGGCAGGCTACGTTGTCGGCGTTGCTCATCCAATAACCCCTGCCATTGTTCAGAAGACAGTCTGGACTGCCAGCGCTGCCATAACGCCCACAGGGACTTAACGTCGTGCGCTGCACGATGAAGCCCCGGGGAAGAAATCTGGTGACGCTCGAGCAGGGCAGCCAGATTATGGCGGCCCTGCTCGGGTTCGAGCTGGCGTGACAGACGCAGTGTACACAGCATTCTGGCGCGGTAATCCAGCCCCGCACGTTTGAACTCGTTACGTAGAAAGCTATAGTCAAACCGTGCGTTATGAGCAATCAGTTCGCCACCCTCAAGCCAGGCAAACAGGCTGTTGGCGATATCTGAAAAACCGGGCGCCTTCTGGAGCATGGCATCATCAATACCGGTCAGTTGAGTGATTGTTGAACGTAGGTAGCATCCAGGATTGATCAGGCTGGTCCATTGATCAATGACCTGGCCATCAATCACCTTGAGTGCGGCGATCTCGATTATCCGGTCACGGCTGGCGCGTGTGCCTGTTGTCTCAATATCTATTAACACCATCATCCGTCAGCACTCATCATCAATAATGCAGTTACTGGCCGAGGTGCGGGTCTATTGCCAGCTGTTCGACGGGCAACATTTCACTGGTAATCCCACGTTGCTGCAAAAAGGTTTCCATTGCTTGATAACGGTGAACATCCAGCGCAGCCGGCGTTAATGACAAACGCCTGAGCAGGTCTTGCCAGTGATCGTCTGTCAGGCTGTCTTTCAAACGGGGATATGCTTCTGTCACCCTATCCAGGGCCAATTGCGGGTTTTCAATGATCCAGTTCGCCGCGTCTTCCAGAGCCCCCACGAATCGTAACCAGGTATCCATTCGGCGACCCAGGGTATTGCGGTTAGCCATCACGATCAATCCATCGTATCGGGGAATGGACAGGTCATCATATCGAATCACTGTGGCTGATAGACCTTGAGTCGCCAGCCGTGAGGGAAGCGTATGGAAAAATGCATCGGCTATGATTTCAATGCCCCCTTCGGTCAATGACTCGACAGCTTCAAAATGAATGGCGCGGGGCTTGGCGTATTGTTCAGACTGGCGAACCGTTTCTGAAATCAACAATGGCACAACCAGTTGTTGCCCCTCCTGGGTAGCAAATCCCAATGGCCTTGAACCCAAGGTTTCCAGCTCAGCATCATCTTCACTATTAATAGCCACGATGGCGTTAAGAGGCGTTTTTACCAAACTGGCGATGCGGGTGAGCGGTGCTCCCTCATGAGCTGCGAGGTGCAGCTGGGTCTGGCGGCTCAGGGCAAGGTCAACTTCTCCGGCAGCCAGTAGCTTGGTTGGCAGCGAAGGATCTCCGGGAATCTGCCAGTCAACGTCCAGCCTTTGCTGCTGAAAGAAGCCTTTTTCATGGGCAATGAGAATGACCGCATGCTGTGGACTTAAAAACCAGTCCAACATGATACTGACCGTTTCCAGGGGAGGCGGCGTCAACGGCTCTGGTGGGCTGTCCGCCACTCGGGGTGCCTGCATGAGCGGCGGGTCTGGCCAGAGCCCTTCAGGTATATAAACGTCTGACTCCAGTTGTAGCGGAGAATCTTGTGTCGCGGTTTCAAGCGCATCATCGGCAGACGTGTAGGCAGGAAAACTGATGGTCAGCCCGACAACAATGGCGCTTGCACATATATTAGTAATCCATGACCTGCGACGTAACGGAGTGCATCTGGTATTTACCCGGGGTAAGTCATTAGCGGATGCAAAAGTATGATGGTTTGAGCGCATCGCTATTACGGTGCGTAAAAAGCATCGCAACATGGTTCAACTCCAAAGGCGAATTTGATTATCTTATCTTCAGTTACCCGCCGATGGCTAGACGCGAAAGGCAAAAGCCGCAGCCAATAGCGCTATTGCATGCCATAATGATGTGGCTCAGAAGGCGATGGAGAAACATGGACGCAATCTACACTTTTTTCCTGCTCGGCGGTTCTCTTATGACGTTGAGCATCCTGGCCAGCCGGCTTTCATCGCTGTTTGGTGTTCCCCTGTTACTTATATTTCTCGGCTTGGGAATGCTGGCAGGTGAAGAGGGTGTTTTGGGCATCGTCTTCAACGATTACGGCATGGCTTTTGTGATTGGCCACCTGGCGTTGGCCATGATTCTGCTTGACGGCGGCCTAAGAACGCGTCTCAAGACCTTTCGCGTTGGTTTCAAACCCGCACTTTCGCTGGCAACGTTTGGTGTGTTTCTCACCAGTGGGGTCGTGGGTATTATTGCCATGTGGATTTTTGATCTTACCCTGGTGCAGGGGCTTCTGGTGGGAGCCATTGTTGGTTCAACCGATGCCGCCGCCGTTTTTTCAATGCTGAGCGGTCGGGGCGTCAATCTTAATGAGCGTGTCGGCGCAACCCTGGAGATAGAATCCGGGACCAATGACCCCATGGCGATCTTTCTGACCCTCATGCTGGTGGAATTGGTGACCGGTGAGTTGGGCGGCTGGCTAGAGACGCTGATCTTTCTGGTGTCTCAATTTGGTATCGGCCTGGCGGTGGGTATGGGCGGTGGCTGGCTGAGTGCCAAGTTGCTGAGGTGGCTGGATCTGGCGCCTGGGCTGTACTCCATGTTGGCGCTGGCGTTGGGGTTCAGTGTGTTCGGGATCACCAGTGTGCTGGGTGGAAGCGGTTTCCTGGCTATTTATCTGACCGGTTTGATGATTGGTAACCAGCCAGGGCGTCACCTGAATTTTATCCTGCCTGTTCACGATGGCCTGGCCTGGCTTAGCCAGATTGGGCTTTTCCTGGTGCTGGGGTTGTTGGTCACGCCCAGTGAACTCTGGGATGTGGCGCTGCCCGCCTCAATTGTGGCACTGGCCCTGATTTTCCTGGCCCGCCCATTGGCCGTATTGATCACTATTAAACCTTTTTTCAAGTTTCGCTGGCGAGAAACCCTGTTTATTGCCTGGGTGGGCCTACGCGGTGCTGTGCCGATTGTGTTGGCCATATTCCCGGTAATTGGTGGCGTTGAGAATGCGTCGCTGTATTTTAATATCGCCTTTGCCGTTGTCCTGCTGTCTCTTTTGATTCAAGGCGGATCATTGACCTTGATGGCGCGCTGGATGCGAGTGGAAGTGCCGGTCGGCACCACTCCCAACCAACGTGGCCCTTTGGGCATCCTGCCTGAAAATGATTTTGAGATGTTTGTCTATACGGTTGAAAATCAGGATCTTGAAGATGTGCCCATCCGGTTGTTGCGTTTTCCATCAGGGGCACTCATCTCTGCACTATTTCGTCAACATGCCATGCTGCATCCCAAGGGAAGTACGCGGCTGAAGCTTGGTGATGTTATCTGTGTGATTGGCCGTACCGATGATTTGCCAGCACTTAACCGATTATTCAACGGTGATGCAAAGCTCAAGCAGGCACGTGCCTTTTTCGGCACGTTCACATTGGATGGCAGCGCCCAGATGCAGGATATTGCCCAAGCCTATGGCCTGACGCTTAGCCCTGGCGAACAGCACATGACCCTGGCTGAGTTTGTGGCGCTGCGGGTCGGCGGGCATCCGGTGATTGGCGATGATGTAGACTGGCATGGTATCCACTGGGTGGTCAGTGATATGAAAGGTGGCACAATAACCCGGGTAGGGTTACGTCTGTATTAGCGGCGGTTGATGTTTGTTGTCATCATCTGCAGCCTTTTATGGGCAATCAACAGGCCCTGTTGTCAATGCGTTTCTGTTCTCATTTAATCTGCATACGCTTGCCAAACAGAAGCCCACCCCAGCGCCAGCGATTGACCAGGATGTTCCAGCCGATTGAACCTGCCAGACCAATACCCGTCAGGGTAAGAATATACAGGGTCGTTGATAATCGCTCACCCGCATTGAATATATCCACCAGATTGAAAAACATTGGATGGGTCAGATAGATACCAAATGAGACTTCATTCAGGCGTTTAATCAAGGGAGGGGCTTGGCGGCCCTTGAGATGCTTCATCATCCAGACGGTAAAGATCAGGAAAAGAGGCACCACCCAGATCTCCTTGGAGGAGTATTCAAGCCAGCCTGGCAGCGATAGCAGGATGATAAGTCCTGTCGTGGCGATCAGCCAGTAGGATTTGGCAAGATAGTCCACCCATTGGGGGCGTGGTGAGGCGGTATCGTTATAATATTGAACCAGTACCAGCGCCAGGAAAAACAGGTAAAGCCACCCCAGTGGGGCAACCCAGTGTAAATATCCTGGCGGCAGGTGGCTGTTCCATTGCCAGTAGCCCCACCATCCCATACTGATCAGGCTTCCGACCACAAGGCATGGCGTTGCGGCTAAATAGCGGGCCATGTCGAAGCGGCAATATAACCAGTAGATCAGGTAAAACTGGGCAGCAATGATCAGAAAGTAGCCGTGCCATCCAGCAAACACCATATATTCTTTCATGGTTGCCCAGAGACCATTATCTTCGTCCAAAGAATAAAGGCGCAGGAATTCCGCTATCGAATAGGCCAGCCCATAAACCAGATAGGGCACCATGACATACTTGATTCGGTTGCCCAGAAACCCCTTGGGGATATTGCAGCCGTAACGGGCAGAAAACAGAAAGATTGAAATAAAGATAAAAATCGGTGTGCCGAGCACGGTAGGAATCCTGGCCAGATTCAGCGCCCAGGTATCAACATGGCGTTCGAGATGATCAAGCAGGTGAAAGAAAAACACCGCAAGACAGCCGTAGGCGCGTAGCCAATAGATTTCTTCTATACGTTGCATGGCCTGATGTCCTTTTGTCTTCAACGCTGAAGACCGTGAGTGGGGGAACGTCATTCCTGCTCGGGCTGTCTGACAAAGGTGTCAAAGATAAATTCATTTTGAGGTGGTTTTTTCAGTCGATGATAACCATCACCTGACATAATGAGATTTGGCTATGAAGCACGTTTTCCGGCCCATTGGGTGGACGACAATGTCACTTTTGCGACTTGTTCTTTTATGGGCGCTAGCATTGTTCTCGGTGTTATTGATAAGCAACCAGGCCCTGGCCAGCCAGGTAACCCACCATCGCTTCCATTCTGAAGCCTTGGGACGAGACTACCCGTACACGCTTTATCTGCCAGATGGCTACTACAACTCAGGGCTCGACTATCCTGTGGTGTATCTTCTCCATGGGTCTTTCGGGACCGGGCGTGACTGGACGAGTAAAGGAGCACTCAAGCGTGTTGCTGACCGCCTCATCCGGCGTGGCGACATACCTCCCAGTATCTTTGTCATGCCAGAAAGCCGGAGCTGGTGGGTTGATGGCTATAATGAACCGGCCCGTAGCGCTTTTTTGCAGGATCTTATGCCTCACGTTGAAGAACTCTGGCGTATTGCCCCGGGACGCGAATGGCGGGGTATTGGCGGTCTTTCTGCTGGAGGGTATGGCAGCGTCAACCTGATGCTGGAGCATCCGCAGCTATTCGGGGCAGCAGCAGCACTGAGCCCTGCCAGCTACCACCCCCTTCCACCTGTAAATTCAACGGCTCGAGAGCATCCTGCGTTTCTTGATGAAGACAACCGCTTTGATGAAGAACGCTGGACGTCGCTGAATTACACTGCCTATCTGGATAGCTATCTGCAACAGGAACGCGTTGTGCCGCTGTATCTGAGCGCTGGTAGCAGCGATGTCTTTGATGCGGTAGGGCACTCTCGGCGTCTACAGGCGGCATTGTTGCCCCATCAGCCAGGGCAGGTGCCCATGGAAGTTTTTTCCGGCGGCCACACCTGGCGTGTCTGGAGGGCAAGTCTTGCACCCGCACTCAAGTTCATGTTCCAACACCTGAAAGCGCCGGTACCGACGGATGCGTCGCGCCTTGAGTAGGCAGCTCGCCGACATATGAATGGGTCGCTCTGGCAGAAGGCAAGGCAAAACACGTTTGTGTTTGTTTTGAATGTGCGCAGGAATGCATGCGTTGAAATGGAAGATTTTTAATTGGCATTCACTTATCTCTCTTCTACAATTTTCATTTAGTAACAAAATAATCAGCATGTAAAAAGTCTTTAGCAGGCTTTGCTTAACTGCGTTTTCAAACCTACATTAAGGTGTCCATCTAAAATTCCATGAACTATTGATATAGTTTTTGATTATAAAAATTACCTTTGGCTGGGCCCCTGACACCTGAGAGAACTAACAATGATATATATAGCAATGATTTTTCGAGCCCTGTCTATTAGCTTGTTTATTTTTCTATTGTATATTTTTGTTTTTATTAATCTATCGCATGCAGTGACGCTTGAAGATATCCAAGAGCAAGGGGTTGTACGTATCGCTGTTGCCGATGAACCACCCTATGGCTATCTGAATAAGGAAGGTAAGGCGCTTGGAGTAGGACCGGAAGTTGCTTCACGTATACTCGAGGAACTCAATATTGATCGTATCGAGTGGGTGCAGACAGATTTCAAAAACCTGATTCCCGGGCTGGAGGTCGGACGCTTCGATATAGTTGCCGCGGAAATGGCAATTTTACCTCACCGATGTCACCGTGTGCTTTTTTCCAACCCGAATACTTCCTATGGTGAAGGCTTGCTGGTGTTGGCTGGAAACCCACTTGATATAACTGCCTACGAAGATTTCATCGATAGACCAGATACTATCAAGGTAGCGGTTCAAGAGGGCACCACCACTGAACAAATGTTCAATGACATGGGGATTACGCGGGATCGCATCATGATGATACAGAATTCTAATGAGGCGATTAATGCCATTATCCAGGGAGAGGTTGACGCCTTTGCCGGTACTGGGATGACAGTAGCGCAAATGGAAAATGTAGATCCTGCCGTTCAGGCGGAATTCAACTTTGTTGATCCCATCATTGATGGTGAAGAAGTACGTTACTGGGGGGGATTTGCTTTTCCTCTCGACGCTGAAGATTTGCGTGAAGCGTTCAACAAGGCTCTCGCGGAGCAAAAAAAGGAGGGTGACTGGAAACAAGTTCTGTCCCGCTACGGATTTCTGACAAAAGATATTATCTATTCTTACCGCTTTGACAGTGAGCAGTTATGTCAGAAACCAGGCTAGATGACGAGATGCCACTTATTGACCGGAAATCGTTATTGTTTGACATGGCAGACGTTTTTCGTTCGATGCTGTCAGTTGTCTGCTTCTGGTCTCGATTGACAACTTGAGTGATAACCTGAATCGATGTCTATGCTGCGCAGCATATATCCGGCAACAAACCAACGGGTGCAGCCATATAATAATAAAAGCCCTGAGAACAGCATATCGCTGATTCCTCAGGGCCTTAGATCCGTATGGCGGAGGGACAGTCCGCTAATGGGTTAATAAAATCAGTTACTTATGGTGTACTTTTTGTTTTACCCAACATCCCACCCAACATAAAAACAGGTGCTTGAATGCGCTTTCTTGCGACGCTATACGCCTGTTTTTGCGGTTGTGAATCCCTCTAAGTCATTCGCACCGATAAGCGGGCCTGTATCCCCAAGGTGGGGTGCCCGGCATTTTTTCAGCAGTTACCAATAAAACCGCGTTTTGTTGGCGGTATGCCTGCCCCGGTTGCCGGTGATTTTCTACGCGGTGATGTTGCCTGCTCTGCCATGCGCCAGCCAAGCCTGATTTTTAAATTTCGCGGGTATAAAAATCTTACTGAAGGTGCGGTGTCCGTTCCCTTGTAGGCTCTATGGATTGAATACCCCCTATCCCCCTACTCAGGTGCAGCCGTTCCCGGTCGAATTGACTGGCCAGCACCAGCCGGAAAAAAAGTTCGTTATTTCTCGCGTATAAAAAAACGATTGAAGGTGCGGTGTCCGGCCTTTGGTGCTCCAGGTATTGAGGTACCCCCCCAGGGTAGGGCAGACGTTTCCGGTTGTCAGTTGGCCATCAGCGCCAGCGTAGCGGGTCTTGACGGTATCCCGGAACCGGAACCGGGCGTTGGTGTTGTGCCCGTGTATAGCGCAAGCTCGGGCCTCAGTGCAGCCGTGCGGGTGGGGGTGTCTCGGAGTACCTTTTACACTGGCGCGGTGTGAATCCGGTTGCTCTAGTTGGTGTTTCGAGGTTGCCGGTTATCGCCTCCAGGCCAGTAATGACGCAGGCTAGCCAGCACCAAAGACACGACAATTAAACAACAACCACTGCTCAGAAAATCCCCGCATATAGCCCGCGTTTGCGCCTCTTTGGCCCCGTACAGCAGGAGCACGGCTTTAGGAGGAACCAAGCGTTTAACGCTGGCGCTTGGTGCTGTCGGCAGCTTGGGCAGTCGCCAGCCAGTGGGTGGGTGGTGCCGATTTATCGCCGGGCTATTTCGCCACCTTCAGCACCCTTGAAGCGCTCAACCATGCGGGATTGTGCCGGGTGGTGCTGACGGCTCAGTAATTGCTGAAAAAGTGCCTGATTCCACGCCTCCTTGGCACCGTGGTTGCACCTTTTGAGGCTCAGAGGAACCTAGACTTTTCAGCGCCAGACACAATAAAGCCCAGCAGGTGCCGGGCTTGGTGGGTAAAAGGTGCAGATGTGAACCTTTTAATGAATCCGGGTCACGTCGCTATCGTCGATGGTGTTTTGCATCCCGTGCTGTGCTGCCAGCGAGTCCAGTTCATCTTCTGTGGTATCCAGTGCCTTAGCCAGGTCGCTAAGGTGGTACACGGGCTTGCCTGTGCGGGTGTCGATACCGGCGGGCTTCAGGTCGGGGAAGCAATGGCGCATCCCTTCAGATAGTGATTCCAATACCGGCTGGCGCAAATAGGCCGGGTGCCGTTCGTCATAGACTGCCTGAATCATAGCATCCGGGTTAGGGCAGGCAGCGGCAAAGCGCTGGCGCTCTCGACGGTCGATGTTCTCCAGGATCGCGGCGGTATGGCCGGGTAGTGGATCAGCCAGGGCATTGGGTGGCATCTTCAGCTTATTGGCAGCCCATGCCTGCCCCGGTGATAGGTGGGCGATACCTTCCCCTTGGTTCGCTGCATTGGCCAGGCTGGCGCTTGTGATGGTGGTCTTCATGTGGGTGATCTCCTTCAGGCTTCCAGTGCTCGGGCGCGGGCAATCGCCGCGTCGTTGATTTGTTGCCACTGCGCTGGCGTCGCTCGAGGTCGGCACCAGTTGGCAATCTCATTCAGGCGGTTAGTGTCTTCAGCGCCAGCCACACCAGCCAGCGCTCTCTCCAGGTCGATGCCGTCCTGCTCTGCCAGCCGTCCCGGTTGTTCGCCTGCCTCGCCTGCATCATCATCAGACTGTGCCAGACCAACGATGGCAGCGGCGGCATAGCGTCGGCAGTAGGTGGCAGCGGTGCCCACTCCATGGGGTGACTGCTTGGGTACCGGCATAGCCAGCCGGGTCTCCAGCCATTGGCCGGTGGCGTGTAATAGCCGGGTGGTCACAGTAACTTCACCCCCATGGTTTTCGACGCCTTGCACCAGCGCCAGCCCATGCTTGGCGAGCGGTTGCCGGATCGCGGCCATAACCGCGTGAAGGGTGGCGTATCCCTGTCCAAGGTGCTGATTGAAGCCATCCTTGTGGGCGTCCAGCATTTCCGCCTGTGCCTTGGCCAATGCGCCAGCCAATTCATTGATCTGTTCAGATGTGTGCATTGTGGTCTCCTTGAATGGCGAGGGTGGCTAGGTCAGGCCAAACAGCTTTGGCGGCTGCCAGGGCTTGGGGGTCGCTCAGAACCCGGCGGCATTGTGTCCGGGCCATGTCTGGGGTGGGTGCTGTGCTGAACAAGTCATCCATAACCGCAACCACTTCAGCGGCGGCGGCGCGGGTCAGCTTACGCAGGGTGAAGCGGGCATAGCCTTCAACCTCTCTCAGATCGCGGCCAACGGCTCGCAGATTGGCCAGCATGGTTTCCACTTCTTGAGCGGTGGCCATCGGGGTGATTCCGTGGCCATCTTCCTGCCCCTGTGTTTTCCCATGGCCACCATGGCCATTATGGCCAAGCCCCGTAACCATGCGGGTTTCAGGCTGGCCATGGTCTGGCCATGATGGGTGGCCATATGGCCATTTTGTGGCTGGCGCTGGGGTTTCAGGCTGGCCAGCATACTTCTGGTAAAGGCGTTCCAGGCTCATGACTGCCCCCCTTCATCCGGTCGAATGGCATACAGCATCTTGCGGCTGCCATTGATCTGTATACGCACGGAACGGGCTTCAGGTCTGCGTTCAGCAATCCATCCCGCTGTGTCCAGGGCATCCAGTCCCCGGCGTAGGTCAAACCCGCTCATGGCCTCCTTGATCGCGTCTTGGGTCAGATAGTGGATGCGGCCTTCAAGGTGATCGCGCCAGTATCCGGCCCGGTTGTGAACCGTTGGCGAGTGCTTGGGATCGCCTTCCACGTCGCTGAAACGGCTATCCCCATGGCGTTCGATGAAGGCCCGCACGTTGGCCAGTATTTGCTCATGTTCTGTTTGCACCCCGCCTTGTAGTTCCTTCCAGCCTTGTAAGGCACTAGCAGCGGCCTCTATCGCTTCCCCTTCGCGCCAGCCGGTGATCCCGTATTCAGTTGCCAGTTCCCCGGCAAGGGCTATCAGCACCAGCGCTTTAGCAGCGCGGCCATGTAAGGGGTGATCGGTGTTGAAGCAGGGTAGCTTGCTGAACCTGTCCACCTCCCCAGGCAGGTCGCGTTGTTCTCTTATCAGGCGTTCGATGAAGGCAGGCCCGGCATAACCATGGTGCCGGGTGACTTCGCTTTTCAGGTGGTCAGCAAAGGCGCGGCCATCCTCCAGGTGGTGCAGGTGGTCGAATGCCCCATGGGTGCGCTTGGCCGGAACGTCCAGCAGGCGAACGGCTTGGCCTGCTTTGGGGCGTTGCCCGGCTTCGCTCATGTGGGCGGATAGGCTGCGTTCACCGCTGGACAACAAGGCAATGCGCCAGCGGTGCGGGCGTCGGGCGTTACCGTTGCGGTTGGCGCGGGCCTTGCCGGTACCGTTGCCCAGGGCATAGATGGTGCTACCGATTTCACGCCCATCAGCCTCGCCTATTTCATCCAGGATCAGGCAGGTATCGCTTAACGCGGCGGCGATACCTTCAAGCCCGTTGCCGGTGGCGCGCCAGGTGCGCTTGAAGTCAGGCCCACCCCAGGCGCTTGCCGCTACCTCGAGCGCGGTGGTCTTGCCGTTGCTGGAATCACCTACCAGGTGAATACCAGCCGATTGCCGGTGACATAGGTGTAGCAGCGGCCCAGCGAGTGCCGTGGATACGGCCAGCACCAGCAGCGGGTTATCACAGCACAGCTTGCCCACGTTATCGCGCCAGCTCTCGAGCGTCCCGGCGGTGATGAAGTCGTCTTGACCAGCAAACTCAGATTGAAAGGTCATCCGGCTGGCCAGCTTGCCGGTGGCCAGGGTACGGCGCGGCATGACGAAAACCCGGCCTTCCTCCAGTTGGTGCCAGCCTACTCGGGTCGCCGCTATCACGCGGTCATCAGGCAGGCATTGCGCCAGGTACTTGGTCAGCAGCTTGTGGACGTCGGGATTGATACGCAGGCCCATGTTCAGCAGTTCCCCGCGCATTTCCTCGCCGCTTCCCTTGAGCATGTGCAAGGGCATAGCCCATTCCCGCCATTGGCCATAGGGCGGCTTGAAGCGTAACAACAGGCCATGATTGTCGCCGCGTTCATCATGGGTAGCTGCGCTGCATTCCAGCGGCGAACATAGCCAGGTATCAAACGGCTCGGGGTCGTCGTCCCCCCGCTGGCGCTGGCCATGGTAGTAAAGGCCAGGCGGGCCAAACACGGTCTTATCTGCGTAGGTGCCATAACACGGGCGCTTCAGTTGGCCCGGATCGGTGGGCGCTGCCTTTACGGTTGCTGGGTCTTGCTCCTTGCCCAGGGCAGGTTCAGCGCCAGCATCAGGCGCTTTTTCATGCCCGTCTGGCCATGGTGGCAATGGGGCATTGGTGGCCATGGCCAGGCTGGAAGGCCCGTGATTGTCGGCTTTGGCCATGGTGGCCATGGTGGCCATGGGTTTTGGTAGGTGGTCGGGTGGCTGTTCGGTGGCCAGATCGCCAAACAGGTCGCCATTATCGTCGGGTTGCCAGTTCATGCGGCCCCCTTGCGGCATAGCGCTATATCAGCAAAATCAGTGCAGCCGTTGCAGCCAGGGCAGAAGGTTGGCATCAGCAGCTTGGCCCCGATAGTGAGGGCAGCCAGCCGGGCCTTGGTGATACCGGGGTTGCCTTCTGTAAAGCGGTCATCATCGGCGGCGATGGTGATGGTCACGTTCTCGGGTAGGCGCTGGCGCAAGCGGCGGGATACCGGCTCCAGGTTGTCAGCATTGCGAGCGACGATAACCGGAACGCCCATGGCTTCATGAAGGGCAGCGGCGGTTGCCCAGCCTTCAGCCACTAGTACACGGTCAGCGCCAGCGAGACTTCCCACCAAGCTGGCCACGCCTTTAGCACGTCCACCAAACAGCGCTTTCTTGGCACCGTCCGGGTAAATGCGCTCCAGGTTGACCAGTTCGCCATCAAAGTAGAGGGGAACCAGCAGCATCCTATCTCGCTGGCGTAGCCCATGGGGTGCCAGGCGCTTACGTTGCAGGTAGCGGTGTGATGGGTCGGCAGCGCCAGCCATGGCCCACCAGCGGCGGGCCTGTTCGGCTGTCTTGGCGTGTTGGGCCTTGCGCTCTGCCTCGCGTTGCTCCTTGGCTCGCATGGCTGCCAGGCGGGCTTCAGCGGCGGCGGCGGGGTCGGCTTCCTCGCCAGTGGTCACGGTGTGCTGCTCCCCGGTATGCCAGAAGCCGAAAACAGCCACGTCCAGCGAGGGGCAAACGTACCAGCCCGATAGATTGCCTTTGCTCTTATCGGGGTGGTCAAAGCGGTGAATGTCACCATCGGCACGGATCGCCAGGCCGGTGACGCCATGCTTGGCCAGGCTATTATTCAGCGCGGCTTCAATACTGCTATAATCAGCGCCAGCACCAGATGATGTAACGATACTTGCCCGGCTCCTTGGCCGGGCTTTTTCTTGGGTGCTATTCATCGCCATGGCTTACCCCCGGCGTGAAGTATTCTTCCTCCAGAAAGTTAGCGCGTTCAGCCAGTGAACCGGCCAGTTCATCCAGGGCTATCAGCAGGCCATCGCGGGTGAAGTCGTCCAGCCGCTGATATTGCAACGTCTTAATCAAGGCCATTTGAGCGGTGGCGACTCTATCCAGTGTCCGGCAGTCCCCAGCCAGGGCAGCCCGTGCGAGGTTGGCGCGGTCTGCATCCGTGACAATGCCAGGGCGTGATATAGCACCCACGACTTTACTGGCCACCAACACCGTGGCTTCCTCGCCAGGCTCGGGGATCGCGTTACCGCCATGGGTGCTGATGTCGTTGGAAATGGCCGATAACTGTTCAGCCAGTTCGGTGGTGGTTTCAGCGTGAAGTGTCAGATCAATAGTTTTCACTTGGCACCCCCTTTGCTGGATTCGGTCAGGGTATCTTCAAGCGACTCTGTGAGGCCGGTGGCGTAGTGCGCAAGATGTTCAACCGCCAACAGCAGGCAACCGTGTTCGTAGTTATTGAGAACCGGCGGGCAGTCGTCGCAATCTTGGCGGGCTTTGTCCTCGCTAAGAACCTTAGCCAGGCCAGTGATTGCGGTGGTTGCTTCTTTGGCAGCGTTGGCTTGGTGGGTAAGGGCCATTAAGTTCATGCCACACCCCCAGCGCTGCGCTTGGCAGATTCGAGGGCGCGGGTTTCGAGGGCTTCAGCTTTTTCGATGTGGTGGTTGTAACGCTTTAGGCGGGTGCGAGCGCTCGAGTCAGCAAACAGTGCTGCCTTGGCCATTGCCCGGTGGGCGCTGGCGCGGCTTTCGAGGCTGCGTGTAATGATGGTATTGAGGCGTAGTTGTGCCATGGGTAGGACTCCTGAAGTTAAGGAGCCGTCCCCGGATGCGGCCAAGCATCGGATGGGGGCGGCTGTACGCGGGTTGGCCGACCGGCACTTCAGGAGACCGGCACGCTCGAAAGCGTCCCACGCACAACCGCCATAACGCATAGCGGGCATAAAAAAAGCGCCAGCTATGGAAGGGGCGCTTATGCGCCTGAAGATGTTCGACCGGCCAAGGTCGTCTGGCGATTTTGCGCCAGCACTTGAAGGGTAAACGCAGGGCGTCGCATTGGCAAGCATAGACATTAGCTCGCTTCCTTCTGGGATTGCTCCCAGGCTTCAAGGTCTGCCAGTGCCCAGCGGGTAACGTTCGGGCCTAGTTTGATAGGTGCCGGAAAGGTGCTGTCTTTTGACCAGCGGTAAATGCTGGCGCGGTGTACGCCATAACGGTGGGATACCTGCTCAGCGCTTAGAAATTCATTGCCGGGCTTGGGGGTGGTCTGGGGTTTCGTTTTCGCTGCCATGATTTGCCTCGTCTTGTGGGTGACGGGGTAAAGCATGGCGAGGTGCTAAGGGTGGGTAATGGTAAGTTTTTGGATATTTCTTACTAGTCGTCTTCCCCGCTGGGGTTGTTTGCTCTTTCGATTTCCTTGAGGTTTTTATGCCACCACCAGCGTGCTCTCTTTGCATGTTCTGAATAGTAAGCTTTGTTAACCGTAGATGGTGAACAGCCGTATTTCTCGCCAACAATGCTGAAAAGTGTGTCGTCTATTGGGTATTTTTGAGTATCTGAAACGTGCATTACCCATACATCTCTAGCTAAAACCATTTGCTTATGTAGCTTACGGTTAACGCTTGTCTTACCACCTTTCGGATGCATAAAGGGATCTTTTACATACCCCTGCTTTTCTTCATGCATCTTGTCTTTGTAGTCTAAGGCCCATTCGCCTAAGTATCTATCCACATAGTCCAAGTACCTTGTAATGCTAGGCTTAAGCGTTTCGATTGCACTCCTAGGCACTGGTAAATATTGATTATGAGCATCTATAACAACCTGTATGGCATACATAAACTCTGCTTTTCTTTCTTGCCATTTTTCAATTGTGTATGGCTTCTCACACTTCTTGTCACTCCATAAAATTTCAGGAAAATAAACACGTCTATGCCTTGCCCAGCCAGCACTATCAGTATCTAAAAATGATCCAGTATTTAGAAATGCATTAAGTAAAGAATGCTCATATTCTTCTGTTAGCCTTTGAACCTTTTGGCCACGGTATAGAGCACGGTTATAAACAACACTTGCTGCAAACTCCCTCATTTCCTTTTCATCATCTCCACCCAAATACTTCTCCAGCCGCTCCAGCACTGCATCTAGGTCGTCTTGAATCGCCTTCAGTTCATCATCCATTGTTGGCCACCTCTCCCCGGATCGGTGCGACGTTACCAGCGCCACCCTGTTTCGGGGTGGTGATGAAGGTTGCCCATTGATCCATTACGCGGGATCGCTTGGCGTATAGATCGCCACGACGATAGGCGGCTTCTACGCTGTTCTTGATGGTATGCGCCAGGGCGGCTTCAGCGACTTCATGGGGGGTGCCGGTGCGCTCTGCCATCCAGTCCCGGAATGTTGACCGGAACCCATGAACCGTTGTTCGGTGGTCTTCCTTCATCCGGCGTAGTAGTGCCGTCATGGCTGCATCAGATAGCAGCTTGCCTTGTGGGCTTTGGAAGACGTGCTCTCTCGTCTGGGGTTGGGCCTTGAGCAAGGCCAGTGCTGGCGCGGATAACGGAACCCGGTGTTCTTTGCCTGCCTTCATGCGGTCAGCGGGGATTGTCCAGGTACCGTTGGCCAGGTCGATTTCATCCCAGCGAGCGCCACGGGCCTCGCCAGAGCGGCAGCCGGTCAGGATCGTGAAGGCCAGGCACTTGGCCGCGTCGCCTGTGCGCTTCTCCAGCGCCAGCCAGAAGCCCGGCAAGGCATCTATTGGCAGCGCTCTATGATGTTCGACCTTGGCCACCTTGCTGGGGGAAGGCAGCACGGTGTCTAGGTTGCCTTTCCATCGTGCCGGGTTATCGCCAGATCGGTGCCCGTGAACCGTTGCCCAGTTCAGTACGGCTTCAATACGCTGGCGAACGCGGGTTGCTGTTTCCGTCTTGGTTTCCCAGATCGGCACCAGCACTTGCTTGACGTGTACCAGGTCAATATCAGAGACCGCCATCTTGCCCAGGGTAGGGAAGGCGTAGGTTTCAAGGGTGGCTTGCCACTGTTTGCCGTGTTTGAGGTTGCCGCTTTCTGCCTGCTTCAGCTTGATAACAGCGGCGGCGGCATCCGTGAAGGTCATACGCGCCAACTCAGCAGCCCGGCGAGACTGCCCAGCGGCTTTTCGTTCTGTAATGGGGTCAATGCCTGCATCCAGCTTGTCACGGATAGTGCGGGCCTTATCGCGGGCCTGTGCCAGGGTAACAGCGGGGTAACTCCCCAGGCCCATATCACGGCGAACCTTGAACGGCTTGCCGGTAGCAGATAAGCGGGTTTCCCCGGTGGTGTAACGTAGCACCCATGACCGGGTACCATTCTTGGCAACCTGAAGGTAAAGCCCAGGCACTTCACCAGCGGCATGAAGCCCGCGTTGTGTGAGGCGCTTTACTTCCAGTGCGGTTAACGGCTTTGTTTGTCTTGGCATAACGGGTTCCTTACTCCTTACCCAACATCCCACCCAACATAGATTTTGCGCTTGTGTGCGATGCCGTGCAACCCGATAAAACGCCGTGCGAACGTAAGTTATTGATTTTCAGGAGTATGGGCACAAAAAAGCCCGCTCGTGGCGGGCTTTCTCGGGGTGTTTTGGCGGAGGGACAGGGATTCGAACCCTGGAAGGGCTATTAACCCTTGCCGGTTTTCAAGACCGGTGCATTCAACCGCTCTGCCATCCCTCCGACTTGGCTGCGTATATTACCAGCTTTTCCTTTGAAGTCAATGCTGTTGATCAATAACCTCTTCATTTTTACACGGATAGATAATCAGTCCGTGCGTAACTCCAGCCAGGCGCTGAAAGTGGCCCAAGATCGTTGGTCAGCCTGCTCTTCATAGCGGTCACTGCCAAAAACGCTGAAGGCGTGAGGGGCGCCCGAGTAGATGCCTACTTCGTAGTTGACGTTGGCTTCTTCAAGTGTGGCAGATACTGTTGCAACGTCCTCAAGGCTCACAATCTGGTCGCCTCCGCCGTGGGCAATAAATATCGGCGCTATGTCAGCATCATAGGATTGGCCTTCTGGTGTATCCAGCCCGCCATGAAAGCTGGCATAGCCTGCTATGTTATCAAGGCTGTTGGCGCGCGCCATCTCCAGAGCAACTGTACCACCAAAGCAATAGCCTAGAATCACGCTGCTGCTGTTCATTCCTTCTGACAGGGCTGCCTCCATGCCGGCCTGAGTCAAACTGCGCATACGTTCTCGGTCTTCGTAAAGGCGTTGGGTAGCAGCCTGCTTATTCTCCAGTGACTGAGGCCGGTTGCCTGTTCCATAAAGATCAACCGCAAAGGCATCGAAGCCTTGCTTGGCAAGCATATCAGCACGCTGGCGTTCGTAGTCATCAAGGCCATCCCAATCATGCACAATCAGCACAGACCCTTTGCTATCACCATTTGCCGCCACATAGTAGCCTTCAAACTCTTCGTCACCTGTCTGATAGTCTATGTCTTGACCAGCGGGTGAAAAGGCAAGCGCAGGGAGTGCCGCCAATGCCATTACGCAGCCAAGGGTGATATGAGAAAGCCTGAAGCGAGAATAAGGCACTGTCATTGTATAATCCTCCGGGTTGGTCGTGGGGGCTCCGTTGTCCATGTAGAACAAAAATAGCCAAAATCACCCGTAATGTAGGAGATAGTTCACCATACTGCATGTTTTCTGATGGCACTCTGCGTGGAAACCGGATGAAAGACAATGCTTGCGTTGGGAACCAGACGGCGGCATCCTTGTCTATTGTGAGTAATTGAAACCTTATGGAGCAAGTTACATGGCTTACAATGATGCGCGTACTTCACCGTCTGCTGTAACAGGCCAGACGACCGGCGTTAGCACCAACAAAGTGTTGCGTAATACCTACGCATTATTGGCGATGACCTTGTTGTTTTCCGCGGTCACCGCTGGCGCAGCGATGGCAATGGGTGTGGAACGCATGAATATTTTTGTGTTCTTCATCGGCGCCTACGGACTGATGTTCCTGGTCCATAAAACGGCAAATTCGGCCATAGGCCTTTTATCTACATTTGCGTTTACCGGTTTTATGGGGTTTACCCTTGGGCCAATCCTGTCCGCCTATCTAGCGCTACCCAATGGGGCTTCCCTTATAATGACCGCCTTTGCGATGACGGGCGCCACTTTTATTGGTCTGTCTGCAGTCGCTCTGATTTCCAAAAAGGATTTCAGCTTCCTTGGCAACTTCCTGCTGGCCGGTGCCATCGTACTGATATTGGCGATGGTTGTTGGGCTGGTGTTTAACATTGCCGCACTCTCCTTGATGGTTTCTGCAGGCTTTGTCTTGTTCTCATCCGCTGTGATTCTCTACCAGACCAGTGAAATTGTTCACCGTGCCGGCGAAACCAATTACATCCTGGCAACGATCACGCTTTACGTATCAATCTACAACCTGTTTATAAGCCTGCTATCCTTGCTGGGTGTTATGAACAGCGATTAAACATGCATTAGTGCATTATCAATACAGTCAGACATCCTCAGGCTCCATCTTTCGATGGGGCCTGTTTGTTAATAGGTAGATGTGCATGCGATATGGATTGCTGGTGCTTGGTGCACCTTTTAGTAGTCAGGCGCCACATTCAGCGCTTCGTTTTGTCGACGCACTTTTCAAGGAAGGGCATCAACTGGAAGGCATTTTCTTTCATCACGATGGTGTCTTTAATGCGTCCACTCATCTCGGCGAAATGCCGCCGCATGAGGCGCTTTATAAACAGTGGTGCGAACTGAGCGTAAATCATGGTGTCAGCCTCGATGTCTGTGTGTCAGCTGCCATGCAGCGTGGTCTTATCAACATAAAGGAAGCAAGACGTCAGCAACTTGACTGGCACAATGTGGCTCCGCCGTTTGAATTAACCGGCATTGGCCAACTGGTTGACTTGCAAAACCGCTGTGAGCGTTTTATCAGCTTTGCGCCTTAGGGCTTTCCTTACCGCTGCGACTGAAGCCTCTTGGGTTCATAACAAGGCGTGATGGGATTGGTGGGGTGGTTCACAATTAGTGATACACAAGCAACGCAGTTCTCAATAAAACCTCAACAACACCGGGAGTGGCTGTGGAAACTCACGCTTCTTTGTTGCCCACTACATTAATAGTGCTACGCCATTCGCCACACTGTGGACGCTGGCTAGCGGAAGGCCTTGACCTTGCCCTGGTAAGCGCGGTTTTTGGTCAGGAAGTTAAACTTCTGTTCATGGGGCAGGGCATATTCGGGTTAATCCCGAATCAACATGATGCAGTGGGTCAACCGCTGAGCACCTCAGCTGTATTGGATACAGTGGGAATGTACGGTATTAACGAATTGCTGGTGCCGAAGAGTGATTTGATAAGCCTCGGCATAGACCAGAACGATCTGATGGTGGACGTTTCCGTGATTGATGATGCAAAGGTGAGGGCATATCTTGCCAACGCCGGTCATGTTCTGACATTTTAACGGTGATTTATAGATGACGCTGTACATTTTAAACCAGCACGCTTTCCATCACGCCGGGTTTCAAGAGCTTTCAGCGATGACGCCAGAGGATCATTTATTACTGATTGAGGAAGCGGTGACGGCCGCATTGACCACAACTGCTGACGAAAAGTGGCAATCATTGATGTGTCAGACATCTGTCCTGTATGAAGACCTGCTATCAAGAGGCCTGGCAGACAAGATCGACAACGGTTGTTTGAACGGATTTCAGGTTATAGGTATGCGTGACTTTGTAGTATTGACAGCAAAGCATAATCGAGTGGTTACATGGCCATGAAATTTATACCGTTATCTATCTTTTGCAAAGATGCTTAAACTGGTTAAAAGGAATTGACAGGATTTTTGAGTGAATAATTCCTAAACCGAAGGGGTGTCACTGAATGGCATGCCTAATAGCGCTTTCATATGCGCTTCAACACCACGCGCCAGGGTATCGGGGTTATAGCCACCCTCTAGCACAGAAACAACCCTGTTATTGGCATAAAGAGTTGCTATCTCCATCGCCATGTGAGTAATCCAGTAAAAGTCTTCATCTTCCAGGCATACGTCAGCCATTGGGTCTTCACGATGAGCATCAAACCCAGATGAAAGCATCACCAACTCCGGTTTAAAAGCATGTAGGGCAGGTAACCAGTGGCTTTCAATGATCCGTCTGAACTCTTTACTGTCAGTGCCCACTTCCAAGGGTGTGTTAACAATATTTTGCCATTCGCTACGCAAATAGCGCCAGGGGTAAAAGGGGTATTGAAAGCTGCTACAGACTAATACATCCGGATCATCCTTGAAAATATCAATGGTACCGTTGCACTGATGTACATCGAAATCCAGGATCGCAATTCTGCGGGCGCCATATTTTTCCCTGGCATAAGCGGCCCCCACCGCGACGTTGTTATAAAAGCAGAAGCCCATGGCGTCAGAGGCTTCGGCATGGTGGCCTGGCGGCCTGACAGCGCAGAACACATTATCTGCCTGACGCCTGAACACCTGATCGACTCCCCTGACGACGGATCCTGCCGACATTCTTGCAGCTTTCAGACTGTCAGGGTTCATCATGGTGTCACTATCCAGGGTCACTATACCTTGCTCTGGAACACATTTTTCCAATGCCTTGAGATGACGCATCGGGTGGACACGCGCGAGGTCTTCATCGGTGGCTTCCTTGGCATCACCTTGCATGGTCTGTTGCAGCAGGCCAGAGAGGGCAAGACGCGCACTGATAGCCTCAAGGCGTTGAGGATTTTCCGGGTGCTCAGGCCCCATGTGGTGAAGTGAGCAGTGGGGGTGGGTCAGATAGGCAGTGATCATTCAAATGCTCCAGGATGGCAAGCTTCACCTTAATCGCCACCGAGTGTGATAGGACAGTGTCAATAAGTCGTAA
The DNA here is from genome assembly GCF_044792155.1 of Halomonas sp. BLK-85. Taxonomy (NCBI): domain Bacteria; kingdom Pseudomonadati; phylum Pseudomonadota; class Gammaproteobacteria; order Oceanospirillales; family Halomonadaceae; genus Halomonas; species Halomonas sp. BLK-85. The sequence continues at coordinate 1,589,844 of NZ_CP087731.1, read as the reverse complement.
TTGGTCAATTAATCCTGCAGACTGGTAAAGTATATTAACGTTAATGTACGCCTTGCTCTAACCAAAAGGGCCTCTGTTGCGGCCGTGAGGCAACGCTAACAGACCCTACGCTAACAGCACGTATTGCAGCGGGAGAGTCACACGTGAGTACACGCTTTTTACATCACTTCTTCGAGCCGCGCACACTCGCTGTCTTTGGAGCTTCTGAAAAATCTGAATCGCTGGGTGGTTTAGTTCTCCGCAACATTCAGGAGGGTGGTTTCAAAGGCAAGATATGGGCAGTAAATCTGCGCGGTTATGTTCAGGTACATGGAGAAGACTGTGTTCGCCACGTCGATGATTTACCGGAAATTCCAGATCTAGCCGTCGTATGTTCCCCTATTGAAGGCGTTCCGAAACTGATTCGCCAACTGGGTGAATTTGGTGTCAAGGCAGCGGTTGTTCTCTCTGGTGGGGCTTATCTTGATCAGGAAAAGGGGAGTAAAGGTTCCATCCGCGAGCGCATGCTCAAGGCCGCGCGAATATCAGGCATACGCCTGTTAGGGCCAGAGTGCATGGGCGTCATCGTGCCGGGTAAGAAACTCAATGCGTCCTATGCCAGCCACCCGGTGAAAGCGGGCAAGGTTGCTTATATCGGCCAGTCAGGCATGTTGGCCAACGGCATGATTGACTGGGCAGCCGGTCGTGATGTTGGATTTTCACACTTGATTACCGTCGGGGATAGTGTGGATGTTCTGCTTCCAGATCTGATTGACTACGTGAATCAGTTTTCGCCTGCCCAGGCTATTCTTTTACATCTTGAGCGCGTCAACGATGCTCAGCACTTCATGACCGCATTAAGGGATGCCTCCCGCAATCGCCTGGTCGTGGCTATCAAGAGTGGAAGAACGATAGAATCAGATATTTCCGGCATGCCGCCTACCCCTGGCATTACCAATCGCGACAGGGTGTTTGATGCCGCTTTTGCCCGCGCCGGTGTCGTACGCGTCAATGATTCCGACGAACTCATTGATGCGTTGGAAACCCTGTCACGCATGAAACCACTAAAAGGCGACCGCCTGGCCGTTGTCTCCAATGGCTTGGGCCCGGCCATGCTGGCGATTGATAAATTGATCAGTGCTGGCGGTAAATTGGCGAAATTCAGCGTAGATACTCAGCACCTGTTACACGAAAGGCACGTGGATATCACCAAGCCGGGGGAAAATCCCGTTGATCTGGGGGGAAATGCCACCCCCCAGCGTTTTGTGGATGCCCTGGAAGTTGTGGCAGCAGACGCTAACGTAGATGCGGTGCTGGTCGTTCATGCGCCAACACGTCTGGCCCCCTCTCTCGAAACAGCCCAGGCACTTGCAGCGAACCGAAAGAAGTTCCGACGCAACCTGCTGACTAGCTGGATGGGGTTAAAGGAAGCATTGAACGCCCGCCACGAATGCAATATTGCAGGTATTCCCACGTATACTTCACCTGAGAAAGCCGTCAAGGCTTTCATGCATATGGTGGATTACCAGCGTGTGCAGTTGCTGTTGCAGGAGATTCCGCCGAGCCTGCCATTTTCGACCAGCGCGGAAATCCGCGCTGACTGCCGTACCCTGATCAAGAAAGCCAAGGAAGAAGGGCGCCAGACCCTCTTTCATTCAGAAGCTGCCAAAGTGCTCGAGGCTTACGGTATTCCTGCTGCCCCCAGTATCTATGTTCATAACCGAGAGGAAGCGCTCGACGCAGCCAGCAAACTGGAGGGTCCCAAGGCACTCAAGGTAGTTCATGAAGGAAACTGTCGTCCTTATCGCTACCGCAAACATCCGCACAAAGTGTCAGCCGGTCTGCTTCAGGATCTGGAAAAACCTCAAGAGGTAGCCGACGGGGTCGAACGACTAGGCGAAAAGGTCAACGAAAAGTTTCCCCAGTATCAGATTCGCGAATATTGCCTTCAGCCGATGCAGCGGGGTAAGCATTCCATGCAGGTCTGTGCCGGCATTACCCGCGATCCGGTGTTTGGCCCCTTGATCGTTTTTGGTATTGGTGGTTACAAGGTCAATATTCTGGCAGACCGTCAGGTGGCTTTACCGCCGTTGAACATGAGCCTGGCCGCAGATGTCGTCGGGCGGACCCATGCAGCCTCATTGCTACGAGAGCACTCTGCTGATCCGCAGCGTGATATTCATCGCCTTTGTCAGCTGCTGGTCAAGCTGTCACAAATGGCGTCAGACCTCACTGAGCTCTGCGGTTTGGAGATCAATCCCTTGCTGCTAAATCGTGATGGGATGATTGCCGTGGATTTTGCCATCGACCTGGGTACGCCAGCGCGCTTTGCTATCATGCCTTACCCAGAAGAGTTGCGTGAGTGGGTAACGCTTAAAAATGGCTGGCAAGTGGAGGTGCGCCCAATTCGCGCAGAAGATGCGCCGCTGATTACCACTTTCCATCGTCAGTTGTCCGAGGAAAGCATACGTTTTCGGTATTTTCATAATAAATCTGCTCTTACCAATCGTGACCTTTCCATGCTGTCACATATCAACTACGACCGTCAGATGGCGTTTATTGCGGAACATCAGCTTGAGGATGGTAGCAAGGAGATGCTTGGCGTAGTGAGGGTGTGGAATGATCCGGATAACATTCGCACCGAGTTCTCGGTGATTATTCGCGATGACCTGCAGGGGTTGGGGATTGGCAGCCTCTTGATGAACAAGATGATTGATTACTGCCGTAATATTGGCACCCTGGAAATGATCGGCAAGATAATGGCCGATAACCATCCGATGCGAGCCCTGATGAAGCATCTGGGGTTCAAGGTTCGTTACAACATGGATGAGCAAGTCATTGACGCAACCATGCTGCTTAATGAGCCGGAGAGTGAATGGCAGCGCCACCGTCTGGAAAGCCAGCCCGATTGATACTACCCTGCGAAATCAAGAGGCGGCCAATGTAAAGGCCGCCCTGAAAGTTTCTATTCATGCGTTATCGAAATCAGGGGGCAAGCCTGAAACGGTGCCACCTGCCACCATCGCGACGCTCGTAGCGAATCCGGTCATGCAATCGGCTGGGCTGGCCTTGCCAGAATTCCAGCATATCCGGAATTACCCGATAGCCTCCCCAATGAATTGGGCGAGGGATTTCCTGACCTTCATAGGCCTGTTCAAAACGATGCTGGCGTTCTTCGATCCAGTTTCTGCCCGGAATCACAACACTCTGGGTAGCAACCCAGGCACCCAGTTGGCTACCACGCGGGCGACTATCAAAATACTCATCTGATTCATCGGCGGAAACCTGTTCAACGCGTCCTTCAATGCGCACCTGGCGAGAAAGAGAGGGCCACCAGAACGTCAAGGCGGCAAAAGGCACGGCATTAAGCTCATTGCCTTTATGGCTGTGGTAGTTGGTGAAGAACACCATGCCGCTTTCATCAAAATCTTTTAGCAGCACAACGCGGGCATGCGGGCGTCCCTGATTGTCGACCGTTGACAGGGTCATGGCATTACCGTCTTGTGCATCATTCTCGATCGCGAGGGTGAACCACTCATCAAACAGCGAAATAGGCTCATCCGGAGTATGCGCTTCGTCGAACTGTCCACCTTCATAGTCGCGCCTAATATCGGCGATTTCACGTTTCATCAGGTAACTCCTTGGAGTGTTTTACTTATGTTCGCCGCTCAAAAGAAAAACCTCAAGCGCTCTTTGAGTTATAAGTTGGTACCACTCAGCTGAACCATCAGCATGTAACTGGCGGTACCTAACCCAATGGAAAGCAAGGCGTTGCGTCGCCAGAGATGCAAGGCTGCCACGGTCAGGCTTGCAATTAAAAGAGGTAGCCCATTGGCATCAAAACTGAGCGTCTGATCCGGCGTCAATGGACGCAGATCACGCAAGGCATAGATAACCAGAATCAGCATTACGGCTGGGGGAAGGTAGCGGCCCAGATGGATTATCAACGGATGGTCTGCCTGTCTGTAAAGCGCCACAAAAGGCAGGACACGCGTGGCAAACGTCGCTAATGCGCAAACAACAATAAGTTGCCACACAGGATCATTCAGCATTGAGTTCTCCTATGGCTGGCAAACCGGAAATAGTCAGCCAGAAGCAGCAGACAGGCGCAGGCAATTGCACCTAAAAGCAAGTGGCGGTCTGGCAGTAGCAAAAGGGCACCGATCCCCGTAAACAAGGCAATGACAAAGGGTCGTGACTGACGCAAACGACACGCCTGTTCCAGGGTCAACACAATGAACAGGGCCGTCAGGGCAAACTCAATTCCCTGGCTATCAAATAATGCCGCGCTGCCCAGGCCGACCCCCATCAAGGAGCCAAGTACCCACCAGGACTGGTTAAGCAGGCTGATGCGAAAATCCAGCGCATGTGACGGCTCGTTTTCGGCAGGTTGGCTGGTCAATAAAGAATAGGTTTCATCGGTCAGCGCAAATATAAGATAAGGCTTTTTCAGACCGGCGCCCTGAAAACGCTTGAGCAGAGACAGGCCATAGAAAACATGACGTGAGTTCAGCATCAGGGTCGCCACTGCAACTTCTGTCAGGCCTGCCCCTGCAGCTAACAGCGCCAGAGCCAGAAATTGCCCCGCTCCAGCATAAATGAATACGGACATTGCCAGGGCTGCATATCCGCTGATGCCAACCTCAATGGCCAGGATGCCAAAGGCAGCTCCTAGCGGCAGATAACCAAACATGACGGGCAAGGTTTGATGGCCGGCATGACGCCATGCAGCACTGATCACATCTGGCTCCTGAACGGATAGCTTTGACAACAATAAAAGGAACTGCATTCTATGAGAAAAGCTTTAGAAATGCGAAGATAGAGTCACTTATGTTGCTATTCAAAGGGTCTGGAAAATGCAAGCTGTTCATGTGTGGGATGTGCTGGTGCGTATTTTTCACTGGGCGTTAGTCGTCGCCGTCCTGCTTTCCTTCTATACCCTGAAAACCGATGGCGCACCGTTTCTTTTTCCGATTGAAATTCATGCCCAGGCAGGTTATGTGGTACTGGGTTTGCTGACGTTTCGTTGGATTTGGGCATTTTTTGGCACTCATTATGCTCGCTTTCGTGCATTTCTGACTTCACCCAAAGCTTCTGCAAGTTATGCGCAAAGTCTTATCAGGCGCCAGCCAACACCTTATGCCGGTCATAACCCTCTTGGTGGATGGGCGGTGTTGATTCTGATGCTGTCACTTACCTTTCAGGCGGTCAGCGGGCTATTTTTAAGTGATGATATTTTTTTCTCGGGGCCGCTCTATGGCAGCCTGGGTAACGCCTTCAGTAATGCATTGGTAAGTTGGCACGCATTAAATGCCCAATTTCTGATGGTTCTGATTGGATTGCATCTGGTTGCTATCGCTGTTCATGCGGCTTTAGGCGAAAGACTGGTAAAGGCGATGTTTACGGGCGTCAAGACCTTTACCCAAACGCCCGCTGATGCCATCAATGTTTCAATCAGATTACCCATTATAAGCGCTCTTGTGGCCATTTTGGCCGGCATAGGAATGGGCGTTTTCTTTTGGCTGCAATGAGAGTCTGTTGGATTTTTCATCAGCCGGCCGCCTGACGCTCTTTGGCGCAGCAACGCGGTTCGCGATGAAACATCAACAGGCCCTAATGAGTCTGTTGTAGCTGATGACTGCGAAAGCGGGCATAACCCATACAGCCAACAAACAGCGCCAGCGATACCAGTGCTTCTGCGACCCCACGAAAGGCCTGGCTGGGCAAGGTCGCGACCATCACGCCCTGAGTGAAATAGAGCAGGCTGACGAAGGACAGCCAGGCATGCCCACGCGGACGGCGGCCGATAATGGTGGGCAGAAACAAGATCAGCGGGAGCACAAAGGCTACGATAGGGCGCCAGTTGAAGGTATCTCCCTGAAGCAGAAAGCCTCGATAAACGGTCAACAGCAACAGTGTTACAAAGCTGGCCAGCACCAGTTGACGCGACCAATAGGTCAAACGGTCAAGACCATACTGCTCTTCCAGTTCATCCAGCCATTCGCGCATCAGTTTGTCTCCTGCAGGGTGTTCAAAGCCAGTGCCAGCTTGGCAATGCGTTTTCCTTGGGCATGGCAGAGCCGGCGTTCATGTTCATCTATCTGACGGTCGCTGCGGGCGCCGGCCACATGCGTCGCCCCATAAGGTGTCCCGCCTGTAGTGGTGCTGAGCAACTCAACTTCGCTGTAGGGTAAGCCTGCATATACCATGCCGTGATGAAGCAGCGGAACCAGCATGGTAAGCAGTGTACTTTCCTGGCCGCCATGTAAACTTGACGTAGAGGTAAATGCGCATGCCGGCTTGTTGATCAGGGTGCCGTTTATCCAAAGGTTAGTGGTGGTATCCAGAAAATACTTCAGGGGTGCCGCCATATTGCCAAAACGGGTTGGGCTACCCAATGCCAGTCCGGCACAGTGACGCAGGTCATCCAGCTCTGCATAGATGGCACCTTCTTCGGGAATATCCGGTTCAACGGCTTCGCAGGTCGTCGAAACCGAGGGTACACAGCGTAGACGTGCCTGGATACCACCGGTGCTTTCAATACCTTCGGCAATATAGCGCGCCATACTGGCCGTCGCGCCGCTACGTGAGTAATAGAGTACTAGAACATAGGGAAGGGGGGCACTCATACGGGCAATAGTCTCCGACGATTAGGGGCGCTGGATCATCCAACTCAATCGGTATGGTAGCAGAATCAGCCAGGCGTCGGTAAACCCAGGCGCGAGACCCATCTTTCAGGGTAATTTCCTGGCGGGTATAGCGCACGCCCAGTCGCTCGTAACGATCCAACCGTCTCAGTTGTTCAGGTGTCACTGTAAGACGCAACCCGTCAACATGGGCATCTTCATCAAAGGATAGATCCAGGCCGTTTTTACGGTAGTTTTCCAAGCGTGCCGACCTGGGTTGGCCATTAGCTCTCATGACCAGCCAACGGACAGGGGCATGGGTCAGAGTACCGTAAACAAATACATGGTGCGTTCGCTGCTCAATATCAGCCACATCATCAGGGCGTTCATAAAACCATGGGCTTAACATGGTCAGCCACAACCAGCCCAATACGCCTACAAGCCCCAGCAGGGGGATCACAAACCATCGCTTTCTACGCTTTGCGTTATTCAACATTATCCAGGCTGCTCCCGTAGGGTCCATGAAACGGGCAAATTCTCAGGGCTAACGGCAAGTGCCAATACTTTCCTTACTTATCCAGGAAAGTTTTTGTTAGCATGAGGTCTCCACCCGCCGGAGGAATTCAATATGAATCAGCCTATGCGTGATGACATGGATTTCAAGGCTTTAATTGGGGACGTGCAGCCACTTGGCCGCACCAACCTGGCCGATACTGGTAAAAAGCGTTCGCAGGCAACAGAAGCCCAGCGAGCCCGGCGTGAAGCGGCACAGGCTGTGCTGGATGAACGCAACTTCCTTTCCGATGACTTTGTCGACCTCCTGCCTCCTCATGATCCCGTGGAGTTTCTGCGCGAAGGTGTTCAACAAGCTGTGGTCGACAAGCTCAGGCAGGGGGGGTATCCCGTCCAGGCTCAGTTGCACCTGATTCGCCGCCCTTTGGCAGAGAGTCGCCGTTTACTCTTCCCCTTTATTCAGGATGCCTACAGCCATGATCTACGCTCAGTGATGATTGTGCATGGACGTGGGCGGGAAATGGATAGCCCGGCCAATGTGCTTCGCTCTTACCTGGCGAAATGGCTCCAGCAATTTGAGGAGGTGCAGGCCTATACCTCCGCGCAATCCTCGGACGGCGGGTTGGGCGCCACCTGGGTGATGCTGCGCAAAAGCGAACGTGCCAAGGCCAATAACCGTGAACGCCAGCAGAAACGGCGAGGATGAAAGCGGGGTGTCAGCTATTGAGAAGTACCGTCAAGAACAACAGGGCAGTCTCAACTGCCCTGTCGCCTGACACCGGTATTTGCCCCTGCTTCCTGAAATAGCTATTTGTACCTTCTTAGCTGCACGCCAGGATTTCCCGCTCGTCAGGCTGCGTCTGGCGCCTTTCAAACAGGGCCTGACGCAGCTCAACGTCTGGTTGGTAGCGCACGCTGATGGCATTAATAGCGCGTAATGCGTCTTCAGGATCTTGATCGTGGCGGAGCGCCATAGCGCTGAATCCGCAGCGGCGCATATAGTCCAGCTGATCGACCAGAACATCGCCAACGGCGCGAATTTCGCCCTGGTAGCCGAACCGCTCACGCAGCAGGCGCGCCAGCGTATAGCCACGCCCATCAGTAAAAGTGGGGAAATCAATTGCAATAGCGCTGGCGCGGCCAAGCTCGGCAGCCGTTTCCGGGCTGAGAAGGGTGTCACTGACCAATAAGGGTGCCACCTGTTCGTCTGCTCTGTGACCTTGCCATAAGGCCAAGGGAACGAAAGCAGGGCGTTGCGCAGGCAACGTGGCTTCATCATAGGAAACACACCAGGCATTGGCTTTGGCAAGCTCACCGTTAACGATCAGGTGATCGGCACATATCGGAACGATGTCTGTCTCATCTGTTGGCGATGCCAAGGCGGCTGAAGGGTTACCGGGCATAAACATGCTCCTTGAAAGGTTTCAGGCCAATGCGGCGGTAGGTATCAAGAAAGCGCTCGTCGTCATGGCGCTCGGCAACATAGACATCCAGTACCTTCTCCACCACATCTGGCACGTCTTCGCGAAAGAAGGACGGGCCGAGAATCTTGCCCAGCGAGGCGTCGTCAGTTGAATTACCGCCAATTGAAATCTGGTAATACTCCTCGCCTTTTTTATCCACCCCGAGAATGCCGATATGGCCGACATGATGATGACCACAGGCGTTCATACAGCCTGAAATATTCAGATCCAGCGGGCCGAGATCATAGAGATAGTCGAGGTTCTCGAAACGCTCCTGCAGTGCCTGAGCGATAGGGATGGAGACAGCATTCGCCAGGCCACAATAGTCACCGCCGGGGCAGCAGATGATATCGTTGAGGGTGCCTACCGTGGGGTTGGCCATACCCAGGGCGTCAAGCTCCTGCCAGAGAGCTTCTAGCTCATCCACCGGAACATCAGACAGTACCAGGTTCTGTTCGTGGGTCACTCGCACTTCACCAAAACTGTAACGGTCGGCCAAAGTCGCCACGGCGTCCATCTGGTCTGCCGTCACGTCTCCCGGAGCATGCTCACGACGCTTGAGTGAGAGGGTCACCGCTTTGTAGCCGGGCACCTTGTGCTCGGTGACGTTATTGGTCACAAAGCGGGCAAACGCGCGGTTTTCGCTGCGCAGCTTTTCATATTCCTGCACAGCGCTTTCAGCAACGGTGCGCCTTTCCGGCTCAGGAAAATGTGCCTTGGCTGCGTCAACGGTTGGCTGATTGAGGGTCTGGGGCCCATCTTTGAGATGCATCCACTCTTCGTCGGCCCTGCGTCGAAATTCCTCAATGCCGAGCGCCTTGACCAGAATCTTGATGCGCGCCTTGAACTTGTTATCACGCCGGCCAAACTGGTTGTAAACGCGTACACAGGCCTCCAGGTAGGTCAACAGATGCTGCCAGGGCAAGTCTTCCCGTACCACATCGCCAATCATGGGGGTACGCCCCATGCCGCCGCCAGCCAGTACCTTGATGCGCAGTTCGCCTTCGGCATTGCGCCAGAAACGCAGGCCGATATCGTGTATCTGAATGGCGGCGCGGTCTTCGGCCGCGCCACTGACCGCAATCTTGAACTTGCGCGGCAGATAGGCAAATTCCGGATGCAGTGTTGACCACTGACGAATCAGTTCACACCAGGGGCGTGGGTCTTCCACTTCATCGCCGGCAATTCCTGCAAACTGGTCGCTGGTGGTATTGCGGATACAGTTGCCGCTGGTCTGAATGGCATGCATCTGTACCTTGGCCAGATCCGCCAGGATATCGGGAATGTCTTCCAGTGCAGGCCAATTCAGTTGCAGGTTCTGGCGGGTGGTAAAATGACCGTAGCCACGGTCATAGCGCCGAGTGATTGCCGCCAGGGCACGCAGTTGGTAACCCGCCAACATGCCATAAGGGATAGCGATCCGCAGCATAGGGGCATGTTTTTGGATATACAGGCCGTTTTGCAGGCGCAGTGGGCGAAATTCTTCTTCTCCCAAACGCCCGGAGCGGTAGCGCTGCATCTGATCGCGGAATTGGTCAACGCGTTCATCAACCAGGGTCTGGTCGTGAATATCGTAACGGTACATAAATGGCTGAACCCTGCTGAATGCACATTAAGGCTGTGCAGGTGTCATTGACTCGGCGTTGAGAAAGCGCTCAACGCCGAACATGTCTGATGACACTCTAACAAGGGTCAAATATGCTTCAAAGTAATATATAATTATTTTTTTATTACTTAATTGATTATCAGAGTGATGCCGAACGCGTCACGATCTATCACACCACTGGGGCAGTTTCTTCGGCAGGCTCATAGGACAGCACGGGCGCCAGCCAGCGTTCCAGATCCGAAAGCGGCATACCCTTGCGTTGCGCCAGCACCTCTACCTGGTCACGGGTTATCTTACCGGTTGAAAAATATTTCGATTGCGGGTGGGAGAAATACCAGCCGGATACCGCCGCTGCTGGCCACATGGCGAAGTTTTCCGTTAACTCAAGGCCGGTGTGGCGGGGCGCATCAAGGAGCTCGAAAAGCGCCGTCTTTTCGGTATGATCCGGGCAGGCAGGGTAGCCTGGAGCAGGGCGGATGCCCTGATATTTCTCGGCGATCAGTGCTTCATTATCCAGTGATTCTTCAGGCACATAGCCCCAGAATTCCTTGCGAACCCGTTCATGCAGACGTTCGGCAAAGGCTTCCGCCAGGCGATCGGTTAATGCCTGCACCATGATGGCATTATAGTCATCACCGGCCGCTTCATAAGCCTTGCTTAGCGCCTGGACGCCGTGCCCGGTTGTGACGGCAAAGCCACCGATCCAGTCCGCGGTGCCAGTCTCTTTTGGCGCAATAAAGTCAGCCAGGCTGTAGCACAGGCCATCACGGCCCTTGGTGGTCTGCTGACGAATATGATGCAAGCGCTTGATGACGTCATGGCGGCTCTCGTCGCAATAAACTTCAATCACGTCATCGTCAACGCTGTTGGCTGGCCAGAAGCCTACTACACCCTGAACCTTGATAAGGTTTTCATCGATCAGCTTCTTGAGCATGGCCTGGGCATCACTGAACAGGCTTCGCGCAGCTTCCCCTACAACGTTATCATCGAGAATCTTCGGATATTTCCCAGCCAACTGCCAGCTCATGAAAAACGGCGTCCAGTCAATCCGTTCGACCAACTCTGCAAGGTCGTATTCATCAAAAACCTTGATCCCGGTAAAACTCGGGACCGGTGGGCTGTAGGCCGTCCAGTCTGTGCGGAAACGCCGCTTGCGGGCCTGTTCGTAACTCAAATCTGCGGCTTTCGGGCGACGCTTGGCATTGCGTTCACGCACTTTTTCATAGTCACTGCGGATTTCGGCTACATAGCTGTGTTTGAGAGAGTCTGTCAGCAACCGCCCGGCAACCCCAACGGCGCGGGAGGCGTCGGTGACATAGATCACTGGATGCTCATACTGCGGTTCGATCTTGACGGCAGTGTGCGCCTTGGAAGTGGTGGCACCACCAATCAGCAGCGGTAAGCGCATCTTGCGTCGCTGCATTTCCTTGGCAACATGCACCATTTCATCCAGGGAAGGAGTAATCAGACCGGAAAGGCCGATAATATCCGCGTTATGCTCTTCGGCTGCCTGAAGGATTTTCTCGGTAGGCACCATAACGCCCAGGTCAATAACCTCGTAGTTATTACATTGCAACACAACGCCGACAATATTCTTGCCGATATCGTGAACGTCGCCCTTGACCGTCGCCATGACGATCTTGCCTTTGGCCTTGGTGGCTTCGGTCTTTTCCGCTTCGATATAAGGGATCAGGTAGGCAACCGCCTGTTTCATGACCCGTGCGGACTTGACCACCTGGGGCAAAAACATCTTGCCGTCACCAAACAGGTCTCCGACCACATTCATGCCGTCCATCAGCGGGCCTTCAATCACCTCGATCGGGCGTTCAGCCTGGGCTCTGGCCTCCTCGGTATCCTCTTCGATATAGGCGGTGACGCCTTTGACCAGGGCGTGTTCAATGCGCTTGTTGACGGGCCACTCTCGCCACTCCAGGTCTTCCTTGCGGGCGCTACCGCTTCCATCACCCTTGAACTGGTCAGCAATCTCCAGCAGGCGCTCGGTACCGTCGTCGCGGCGGTTAAGCACCACATCTTCAACGGCGTCGCGCAATTCACCGGGAAGATCATCATAGACCGCCAACTGGCCGGCGTTGACGATCCCCATCGACAATCCGGCACGAATGGCGTGATAGAGAAAAACCGAGTGTATCGCCTCGCGAACGGCATTATTGCCCCGGAACGAGAAAGACACATTGGAGACGCCGCCAGACACCATGGCGTGGGGCAGATGCTCACGAATCCACCGAGTTGCTTCGATGAAATCAACAGCGTAGTTGTTATGCTCTTCAATACCGGTGGCAATGGCAAAGATATTGGGGTCAAAAATGATGTCTTCCGGCGGGAAGCCGATATCATCGACCAGCACGCGATAGGCACGTTCACAGATTTCAGTCTTGCGTGCGAACGTATCTGCCTGGCCCTGTTCATCAAAAGCCATCACCACGATAGCGGCGCCATAGCGGCGGCATTTGCTGGCCTGTTCGCGAAACGCAGCCTCACCTTCCTTGAGGGAAATCGAATTGACTACTGCCTTGCCCTGAACACATTGCAGACCCGCTTCGATAATCTCCCACTTGGAAGAGTCGATCATGATGGGCACTCGGGCAATATCCGGCTCACCGGCAATCAGGTTCAGAAAACGCACCATGGCATCCTGGGATTCGAGCATCCCTTCGTCCATGTTGATATCAATTACCTGGGCGCCGTTTTCAACCTGTTCCAGCGCCACTTCCAGAGCGGTGGTGTAATCTTCTTCAACGATCAGCCGCTTGAAGCGCGCTGAACCGGTCACATTGGTGCGCTCGCCCACGTTAACAAACAGGGAATCTGCCGCGATACTGAAAGGCTCCAGGCCCGACAAGCGGCACGCCGCGGGGCGCTCGGGCACCAGGCGTGGTTTGGTGCCGGATACCGCTTCAGCCACCGCCTGGATATGTTCCGGCGTGGAACCACAGCAGCCGCCGATAATATTCACCAGGCCACTGCCGGCAAATTCGCCGACAATGCTGGCCATTTCTTCCGGCGTCTGGTCATACTCACCGAATTCGTTAGGCAAACCGGCATTGGGGTGGGCCGAAACGAAGGTATCAGCCTTGGTTGCCAGCTCTTCCAGATAAGGACGCAACTCTTCGGCCCCGAGCGCGCAGTTGAGACCGATAGACAGCGGTCGGGCATGCCTGACTGAATTCCAGAAGGCCTCTGTGGTCTGCCCGGAAAGCGTACGGCCCGACGCATCGGTAATCGTGCCGGAGATCATTACCGGCAGGCGCTCACCACGTTGATCAAACAGCTCTTCAAGAGCGTAGATGGCCGCCTTGGCGTTCAGGGTATCGAAAATGGTTTCAATCAGAATCAGATCAGCCCCACCTTCAATCAGAGCTGTGGCGGCTTCATGATAATTTGCACGCAGCTCATTAAAAGTCACATTGCGCTTTGCCGGGTCGTTAACATCCGGTGACAGTGAGGCAGTGCGCGACGTTGGCCCCAGAACGCCGGCCACGTAGCGTGGCTGACCGGTTTCCTGAGCCACGGCATCACAGACATCCCGGGCAAGGCGGGCAGATTCACGATTGATCTCAACCACCAGATCTTCCATGCCATAATCCGATTGAGACAAGCGCGTACTGTTGAAGGTATTGGTCTCGATAATGTCTGCACCGGCCTCCAGATAGGCACGATGAATGCGTGACACCACATCCGGGCAGGTAAGCGCCAGCAGATCATTGTTGCCTTTCAGATCAGAAGGCCAATCCTTGAAACGTTCACCTCGGAACTCCGCTTCACTCAGTTCAGCATTCTGCAGCATGGTGCCCATGCCGCCATCCAGGATCAGAATACGTTGGGAAAGACGTTCATTTAAAGTCGCAGTCAAGTCACTAGCAGACATGGCAGGAAAAAGTCTCCATCATCACCCTCATCAAAAGGATGGTGAAATTTTAATAGTCTGTAAAAGAATAAAGATGATATTACCAGAGCAAAGTGCCTGACACAGTATACAAAATATAAAGCCTACTAAAACGGTCGGGATTGTGTCGGCGGTGAGTTTTGCTTACCATAGATGAAAACAGGATGTGAAAGTGGTTTTCGCCACCGCCACGAGAGGAATATATTCCCATGAGCACGACTGAAACAGAACTCCAAGGTATTGAAATCACCGACAGCGCACAGGAATATCTTGCTGAACTGCTGGAAAAACAGAACGTTGACGGCATTGCCGTGCGCATCTTTATTACTCAGCCAGGCACACCCTATGCAGAAACCTGCCTGGCCTACTGTCGTCCGGGGGAAGAAGAGCCCACCGACGAAATGCTTGAACTCGAGAAAATTAATGTTTTTCTGGACAAGAACAGCCTGGCATTCCTTGAAGAAGCCGTTGTTGATTTTAACGCAGACCGCATGGGCGGCCAACTGACCATCAAGGCCCCCAATGCCAAAATGCCGAAGGTCAACGCTGATAGCCCGATGGAGGATCGCATCAACTATACCCTCTACAGCGAAATCAATCCGGGACTTGCTGCCCACGGTGGTGAAATCAAGCTGATTGAACTGACTGACGATAAGGTCGCTGTTCTGGCTTTTGGCGGCGGTTGCCAAGGTTGCGCCGCAGTTGATCTGACCCTGAAAGATGGCGTGGAAAAAACGCTGATGGAACGCATACCTGAATTGGCAGGTATACGCGATGTGACCGACCATACAGATACTACCAACGCCTATTATCGATAGGTGTCACGCCAGCCGCTATAGGTTGAGCGGGTAGCTCAAATCCAGTCGAAATCAGGCGCCTGCTGTTGAAAGCCGGGCGCCTTTTTTTTATGACCCTGATGGTTCACCAGTGTTTTTCTGGGCGGCTGATATCTGAGCACCCTGCGGCTTGCCGTCATCATTCAGGCGGGTGGGCAGTGTAGACACCTGGCGCTGTAGCGCCTGTACGCTGTCGATAATTTCCTTCTGCCACTGGTTATCCTGCTGTTTGAGCGCCTCAGTATATTGCTGCTGACAACGCGCCAGTTCCTGCCGGGTTGATTCCAGTTGCGCATGCTGTTGTGCTTGCTGGTGTTGTAGTTGCTCATTTCTTTGAGACTTTTCTTCCAGCGACCCTTCTGTTAGTGCCAGCCTGGACGCTAGCGCCTGACGTGCGTGCTGTTCTTCTTTCAGAGAATGCTGCAACTTTTCAATCTGCTCCTCCTGCTGATGCAACTTCTTATTCAGCGCTTTCTGCTCACTGGTGCGCTCCTGGCGGGTCTTGTCCAGCAACCCCATCAATTTGGCTTCGGTAGTTTCATTGCGCTGCTGCTCCTGCTTGAGCTGCCCTTCAAGGCGCTGCTTTTGTTGGTGCATCTCCTCCTGATAACGATTTGCGCTGTGCTGCAGTTGCTGGCGTACGTTCTTGAGCTGTTCCACCGCCTGATCATGCGCTCTGGCATGCCGCTGTGATTCTGCTTCCCAATGTTGGGCATGCGCCTGGGTTTGCGCCTGCGCCGTGGTGGTCTGGTTCAGTTGTTCCTCGATATGGCGTAAATGCGCCGTTAAGGCCTTTTCACGCTGTTCTGCATGCGCTGCTTTCTGCTTTTCCAGTTCGACGGCCTGATGTGCATCAGCCACTTTCCTGTCAGCTTCTTCCCGGTAATGCAGAAGTCCCTGGTGGGCGGCTTCCTGTGCCTGACGCCAAAGCTCAGAAGCGGCGGTCACGACAACTTCCGGCACCCCTTTGGGTGGGGGAACATCCTTGTTCTGCTCACGTTCCAGGCGCCAATGGCGGAAATGCTCGCTGATGGTCGTAAAGCTGCCGGTACCCAATACATCGCGAATACGCTGCACACTGGGCGTGTCGCCGCGGGTCAGAAGTTCATCAATTGCCTGTTGTACATCGCTGTACTGAATGCCATTGCGGGCCATGGTTTGCTCCTGTGGCAGCTGTGTTTAGCCGCGATTATAGCGGATTTTTGTCAGTGATGGGCTTAAAGTAATGTAAATTACATTTTACGTATTATGTAATAATATTTATGATGCGAGAATAAATTCAAGATTACTCTTATTATCTTGAATTTAGTCAACAGTAATGGCACTGTCAGCAAGGTGTTGTGATAAGACCTTCAGGTCTTGGATACATAGGCATTCAAAGGGGCAGGGCGTGGATACAGGGCTGGAATCTCTAGGTACTGTTAGTGGACTAGAAAACAATGCTTTACGTACCGAATGGCTGCCTGGAAAGCCGCACCGTCACCCGTCGTTGCGTATCAACGCCCACAGCGATGCTGACGCTGTTACTCACTGGCTAAGCGAATACACCGCCAGCCCGCAAACCTGGCGTACCTATCAGCGCGAAGCGGAACGTTTGCTGTTATGGCTTGCCCAGCAACAGCTGAGCCTTAACGCGGTTGATCGTGCAGTACTTCAGGCGTTTGAAGCCTTTCTGGCGGACCCCCAGCCCAGAAGGATATGGGTCGGGCCTTCAAAACCCAGGCAGCACCCGGATTGGCGTCCTTTTCGCGGCCCTTTGTCAGCTTCCAGCCGCCGCCAGAGCCTGGTAATCCTGCAAGGTATGTTCAGTTGGTTGGTGGAAGCTGGCTGGGTGACGCACAACCCGTTCAGACTGATGCGCGATAAATCCCGTCGCCTGAACAATCAGACGCCCCGAATCGAGCGATACCTGGAAAAAAGCCTGTGGGATTGGCTATGGGAATGGCTGCAGCGGGAGACAGACAGCCACCCACGTGCTCAATTCGAGCAGGCACGCCGCCGGATTATCTTCGCCTTTGCTTATATGCTGGCCCCACGCATCAGCGAAATGGCGGCGGCACACATGGGAGATATCCAGCAAAGAGAAGGGCGCTGGTGGTGGGAGGTGACCGGTAAGGGCGACAAGGTTGCCAAGGTGCCGGTTCCGGATGATTTCATGCGCCAACTGGCGCAATGGAGAAAGGTTCTGGGGTTGACGCCCGAGCCGCTATTCCAGGAAGACACCCCCTTGTTGCGTTCGCTGAATGGTCAACGTCGTATCAGCGATAATCAGCTTTATCGCCTGATCCGCGCCACCTTCCAGCAAGCGGCAGACGCACTGGAACAGCAGGGTGGTGACGCAGCGCAGACAGAGGCCTTACGCCATGCCACCCCTCATTGGCTTCGTCATACGTCGATTACCCACCAGGCCCAGGCCGGCGTCAGTCTGCGTTATCTGGCTGAAAGTGCCCGTCATGCGCGGCTGGAGACCACGTCCCGTTATTTACACAGCGAAGATGAGCAGTGGCACCTTGAACAGCAGCGTCACCGTTTGCAGTCATCATCGCCTGAGTAGGGCGTTACGCGTTATAATTCTGTCAAGCTTATAAAGCATCGACCTGACACACCTTAAGGAAATAACATGAGTACTGAGCAAGCCCAGCAAGAGCTGGTTGAAGAGTTCGAGATATTTGATAACTGGATGGACCGTTATCAATACATTATCGACATGGGTAAACAGTTGCCTGAGTTTCCAGACACATTAAAGACAGAGGAAAACAAGATTCAGGGCTGTCAATCCAATGTCTGGATGATCCATGAGCAGCAGGGCGACAAGCTGACGTTCAAGGCAACTTCTGATGCTGCAATTGTTGCCGGGCTGATTGCCGTATTGCTGCGCATCTATAATGAGCGCTCAGCGGAGGACATTCAGAGTACGCCACCGCACTTCATGGCAGACCTCGGACTCGACAAGCATCTCTCGCCGACGCGCAGTAACGGCCTGAATGCCATGCTAGAGCGCATCTACAGCGTGGCCAAACAGACGAACTAAGGCGTTTTATTGTCTGACACCTTTTGAGAGTCAGGCGTGCAATCATCGTCCTGGCAGAGCTGTTCGCTGCGCCCACCGGGCACAGGGTCCATTCCGCCGGGGTTACCCGGGTGGCATTTGAGGATACGCCGGATTGCCATCCATCCGCCCTTGAGTGGGCCATGCACCTGTAGTGCCTCTATGCTGTAGGACGAGCAGCTCGGCCAGAACCGACAGCGCGGCCCAAGCAGCGGGCTGATCACCAGTTGGTAAAGGCGGATCAGCCCCACCAGGAGTAGCACAAGAGCTCGCTTGAGGCCCTTGATGACTGCGCGGCATACGCCCGGTAGTGAGAACTTAACCCTTGCCATACAGTTCAGCGGGGTCGATAAGCGGCTGAGTATTGATATCTATCCTGTTTTCAGTAAGCTCAATATAGAAACAGCTGCGTCGGCCCGAGTGGCAAGCCGGTCCGGTCTGATCCACCTTGACCAGCAGGGTATCCCCGTCACAGTCCAGCGCCGCTGACTTCAAGCGCTGCTGCTGACCGGAATATTCCCCTTTACGCCATAACGTCCCGCGTGACCTGGAATAATAGCAAACCCGCCCGGTACGCAGAGTTTCATTCAGCGCTTCACGGTTCATCCAGGCCATCATCAACACTTCACCACTATCAAACTGCTGGGCAATGGCGGGAATCAGGCCTTGCTCGTTGAACTTGATGGCATCCAGCAGGGTATTCAGGTCAGGCAGGTCAATCGCAGGTTCGGCTGGCTCTAGCTGCTTGAACAGAGTCGACATAAGGCTCTCTAGAAATAACGATGATAATGGAAGTACGAGGTTGTCGATACAGGGTTATGTTACACGGCCGTTGACTGGCAACGCGCACAAAGGCCCTGCAATTCAATGGTCTGACGCTCTACCTTGAAGCCCTTATCGTTCGCTTTGGCCGCCAGCTGTGCCCCAATATCGTCAAGATGCAGCTCTTCCACATAGCCGCAAATACGGCAGATCAAAAGCTGAAAACCATGCGCATGTTCAGGGCAGGCGCAGGCCACGTAAGCATTCTGCGATTCTATGCGATGCACCAGGCCCTGTTCTATCAGAAAATCCAGCGCACGGTAGACCGTCGGCGGACGGGCTGCCGCATGCTCGGTCGAGAGCTGATCAAGCAGATCATAGGCTTTCAAACCGCCACCGCTGTGAGCGATCAATTCCAGCACTTTACGACGAATAGGCGTGAAACGAACGCCACGTGACTGACACTGGTTTGCAGCTTGCTGGATCAAGGCAGTGGTCTGGGGCATGCAGAGGCTCTACTGGGTAGCGATAATAGGGAACACCTTCAGTTTACGTGTTTACATCCGTACTGTCAGCGCTGCTTACCAGTTCGCTGTGCCGTGCAAAGTGATGCTGGGCAAAGGCGACTCTGGCCCGGGGCGCCAAGCCCTCCGGTTGACGTTCGATCAGGTCCAGGCGCGGCCGTAAACCTTCCCCGTTGGTCATCTGGATCGCCAGCCCCGGACGCGCATTCAGTTCCAGCAGCATGGGGCCGTGGTCCCGGTCAAGTACCATGTCGGTGCCCAGGTAACCCAGGCCTGTCATTTCATAGCAGCTGGCAGCCAGGTTGAGCAGGGTTTGCCAATGCGGCACTTTAAGCTCGGCCAGATCATGATCCGTATCCGGGTGACGCTGACAAGGGCGGTCGAACTGAACACCGCGCAATGCATGGCCACTGGCAATATCCAGCCCGACTCCCACTGCTCCCTGGTGCAGGTTGGCCTTGCCATCTGACGCAGCAGTTGACAGGCGCATCATGGCCATGACCGGATAGCCTTTGAAAATGATCACGCGAATATCCGGCACACCTTCGTAGGTGTAGGCCAGCAGGCTTTTATCAAAATTGATCAAGGTTTCGATAACGGCAACATCCGGTGACCCACCCAGCGAGTAGAGGCCAGAAAGAATATTTGAAACGTGACGCTCTATATCGACCAGCGACAGCCGGGCGCCGCTTGGTTTGATATAGGCCTGACCATCAGATTGCTCAATCACCAGAATGCCTTTGCCTCCGCTACCCTTGGCCGGTTTGACCACAAAGCCGCGGTGCCCCTGTAAGGTAGCTCTCAACTGCTTGATGCCAAACTGGGTCTCCACCGTACCAATCAATACCGGTGAGGTGACACCGTGCGATTGCGCCAGCAGCTTGGTCTTGAGTTTGTCATCCACCAGCGGATAGAGACGACGATTGTTATAGCGGCCGATATAGCGGATATTTCGCCTGTTCATACCGATTATGCCTTTATCACGCAGGCGCGACGGCGATGTCCACGCTGGGGTCAGTTGATTCAGAAACCCCTTCATGACGGTTCGTCATCGGTGATGGGTTTGAAACGGCGCAGTTCAAGCAGGCGGTAACCGGTATAGTTTCCCAATAGCAGAATCAGCGCCATCAGGATCAGTTGAATGCCCAGGAAATTAAAAGTGATATGGCGCACAACAGGATTGTTCATCGCCAGAAAAGCCAACACGGCGGTAATCAGGCTGCCGCCACCCTGAATCAATACCTGCTTGGGACCTTCCTCTTCCCACAGGATCGACATGCGCTCTATCGTCCAGGCAAGGATAATCATCGGAAAAAAGGTAATCGTAAGCCCCGCATTAAGCCCCATCCGATAGGCAACGACCGAGAAGATCGAAATAATCGCAATCACCGTTATTATCACCGCAGACACCCGGGCAACCAACAGCAGGTTGAGATAGGACAGATAATTACGAATGACAAGACCCACTGCAACGATCAGCAAAAACCCGATCAAACCGGTTAAAAGGGTGGTCTGGATAAACGCCAGGGCAATCAGCACAGGCATGAAGGTACCGGATGTCTTGATGCCTACCAGCACACGCAGGAAAACGACGACCAGCGCACCAATCGGAATCAACAGGATTGTCTGGAAAAGTGCCTGTTCCTCAAGCGGTAGGCTATGGATTGAAAAGTTGAGCAGGGTATCGTCAGAGAGGTGGTTGCGTACCGCCGCAGAAGCCGGCTGGGAATGGGTCAACATTGAGAAGGTGACCCGCGAGTTTGTTCCGCCCAGTACCTCCAGTACAGCCTGCCCGCCAGTTTCCCAAAGTAACAGATTGTCCGGCTTTCCCTGCTCACCGGTTTCCGGGTCAAATAACCACCATTGCTTGTCGTTTTCGCTGTAGACCTGGATCCATTGGGTCAATGTCTGCCGACGTCGGCCGTCTTCAAGCAAAAGGCCACTGATGGACCGCGCTTTTACGTCGGCCTGTCCGAGCAGTCTCACGATAAGCTCGCCAGGTTCAAACTGGGTCAGCAACAGCCTGGCGTTTTCACCTTGGTGTTCGCCATTGACATCGCGAATCAGCGCGCGCGTAAAGGAGGCATTATTGGCACTGCGCGTCCAAGCGCGTTCGATAACCTCTTGGGCAGCCGTATCATAGGGACGTTCCCAGGCGGTTACCGAGGGTAGGTCCGGTGGTCGTTGCTCCGGCGCACGAGCCTCAGGTGACACCAGTATCTGCGCTGAGTAATACAACTGCTGTGAACCACTGGCATGACGAATAGACCATTGGGCACGGCGACCCCGCTCATTTGACTGGTATGCCAGACCATACCCCGATGATGCCGTATTTTCAGTCAGTATCCGAAACCCTTCCTGATGGGAAGGCAGGGCAAAATTGACTTCCACCGGTGCATCCTGGGCGCTGAAATTGATCATGGCTTCAACTTCCCAGACTTCTTGCTGCTTTCCAGGCAACCAGGGAATTTCAAACTGCAGGTGGCGCTGAACGCTCATGGCGATACCAGCCACCAATAAAATCCCGACAATAAAATAGAAGGGCAGTCGTGACATCGTGCTTCCTTGGTTAGGTAGCCACTCAGTACGATGAGTGGTCAGTCATCATTCGTATCCATGTCTGATGAAGGGGCATTGACCGTTTGATCTGAAGGGGTGCCGCCAGAAAACTCTGGCCGCTCATGCAGATAGCTTTCAGCCACATCGATAAGCGCGATATCCAGCAAAAAACGCCTACCCAGCAATACAGGGAAATTGAGATGGGTACGATCATTCAGGGTAAATTCAGCATGCTGACGAATCGGCCCCAGGATCACCAATAGTGAAATAACCGGGCGTGAATCTTCACCTGTTGCCTGTAGCACCTTGACCCGGCGTTCAACCGGGGCTTCGAACGCTTCCTTTTGGGCACTTTCTAAGACCTCGTCGTTGTCATTAAGTGCCAATTTAAAGCGCACCCAGTCTTCACCGTCACGTTCAAAGGGGGTAATTTCCGTTGCAGAAAGCGATGCCGTATTGGCCCCGGAATCAATACGCGCCTTGAGAGATGTACCTAGATGAGGTAAACCAATCCACTCACTGCGACCGACGAGGGTCTTGTTTCCGCTGGGCGAATTCTCCTGACTGCATAATTCGGCCGCCACGGGTTGTTGAGTGCCCGTCGGGACGATTTGAGGGGCGGCCAGCGTCAGGTTGTCTACATTATCGTTGAGTTTTCTTAACAAGCTGCCAATTTCACGCACATCGGCCGTCATGCGCTGCGCCTGACGCTGCTGGCTGTCTAATAGCGGCGAAGTATCACACTGCGATTCAAGGGATAAAGCCAGTTCATCAATGCGCTGATTGAACGCCTCTCTGCCTAGCGGCTGGAGAGCGGAATCCTGCGGTTGGTCTGATCGCAGAGCGGCACACCCGGTCAACTGGGTCGCTAGCAGGGTGACCATAAGTAGCCTGGAGAGGTTTTTGTTAAGGGGGGTGGGCGAGATGGCCATCCATGAACAACCGTTGCGCATAGCAGATAAATCCCTTGATCAACGAATGAGGCATGATAAGGAGTCGATGGCAAGCTTGTCCAACACCGTGCAGACGACATTGTGAACAAGTGATATCATCAATCAACATATTTAACATAATATATATTATGCGAACTCTAGGGTCGTCCATTGGTTCTGTAATTTTGACAAGGCGTTGCTCGACAACTCCTGTACAGTGTATGGTTTTGTGATATTTACCCCTTGGCTGTCCTCAGGAGAATCTCCCATGGCCCTGTTAGATCGTTTTTGGCGTTGGAGCGTGCTATCGCTGGCAATCCTGCTTTTAACCGGTTGTACCAGCGTTGATATCGAACAGTATGCAGACACCACGCCCACGCTGGATATTGCCGAATACTTTGAAGGTGAAACCCGGGCCTGGGGAATCGTACAGGACTACAGTGGCGAAATTCAGCGCCAGTTTACCGTGGATATTGAAGGGACTTACGAGGGTGACACCCTGGTGCTGGATGAAGCCTTTGTCTTTGCCAACGGTGAAACAGACCGACGGGTATGGACATTTGAACGTATTGACGAGCACACCTGGAATGGCTCGGCCAACGATGTGGAAGGCAACGTTGAAGCCAGACAATACGGCAATGCTTTTCACATGCGTTACCCATTGGATATAGAAGTCAGTGGCCGGACCTTGACGTTCACCATGGATGACTGGATGTACCTGCAACCCGATGGAAAACTGATTAACCGTACGGCAATGCGTAAATTTGGTTTAACACTCGGCGAAATCACGCTGGTATTTGAACAGCGCTAAACAAATCAGCCCGCCAACAGGTGTCTTTGGCGGGCTGTTTTATCATACGGCTATGCCTTATTCCTCATCAGCAGGCGCATAAGAGCCATCTTCCCGATGGACTTCAGTCCCCGTAATGGGGGGTGTGAATACACAAGCCAGATGCATCGTCTTATGGGCACGCAGGAGATGCGCGTCATGCTGATCAAGGACATAGATATCGCCAGGCTTGATTGGCCAGATCTTGCCATCGGCCAGGGTTTCAACTTCCCCTTCCCCTTCAATGCAATATACCGATTCAAAATGATGCTTGTAGTGAATATGCGTTTCTGTACCTTCGTAGATACGCGTGATATGAAAAGAAAAATCACCACCATCTGCGGCGAGTACCAGGCGAGTGCTGTCCCAGTTGCCATTTTCTGCCTTGACTAGGCGGTCTGTCTGGCGCGCTTCTTCAATATTGCGGACGATCATAATAGTTTCCTTATTCGTTTAGCCACTGCTAGCGTCAATAGAATAGTACGTCAATCACCCTGATAACCAGCGATAGTGCCTGTCTGGAAAGGACCAATCCTGACCAGATTCTCAGGATCATGTTCTCCGCCGAGCTGTTCGGTGGAAAAATATTCTCGACTGTTCAGCGGTGCTTGCCACCGGGCTGCAAGCCGGCGAAACAAACCCCATGAGGCCTGGTTATCCGGGGTGATGGTCGTTTCAAGATGATGGACTTCCTGAAGTTCGGGGCGTGTCATAATGGCTTCAACCAGACGACGGGCCAAGCCCGTTCCACGCGCCTTCTCCCCCACGGCTACTTGCCACAGGAAATACGTATCCGGCGCATTATCCTTGACATACCCGGATACAAAGCCGACGACCTCATGTTCTTCATTGATAGCCACAGCACAGGTATCACGAAACTGTGTTGCCAACAGCAGATAGGCATAGGCTGAGTTGACATCCAGCGGTGGACAGGACTTGATGAGTTCGTATACCCCCCAGCCGTCTTCAGCATTCGGTTTGCGTATGAATAAAGGGGTCTCTGCATGCCCTACCACGGCATCCGCAACGGTAGGACGAACCAGGTCGGCAGAGGGCGTAAAGGGTGGTGTTGGCGTTGTCATGGTTAAGCTTCGCTTTTGCGATTTAATCAAGTGGTACGCTGTTCAATACGTACATTGTTCGAAAAGTACTTTAAGAAACGAGTATCTTATGAATAGATTGTTTAAAAACAATTTATCGTTACTATAACTTTAAATTATGATAACAGCAAATCTGGGGCGATCATGACCGGCCGTACTATAATAAAAAATTATACTCTCGGCTTTTCACCGGTTAGTAGCGGGTGACGTTGCGCATGGTGACAAATTCTTCAGCGCCGGTTGGATGAATGCCCACTGTACGGTCGAAGTCAGCCTTGGTGAGCCCTGCCCGGACGGCGATGGCTATGCCCTGAATAACTTCTCCCGCCTCGTCCCCTACCATATGCGCGCCAAGCACCACGTCGGTAGCATCATCCACAATCAGCTTCATCAGGGTACGTTCCTGGCTGCCTGACAAAGTATGTTTCATCGCGCGAAAATCGGCCTGGTAAACACGAATATTGCCTTTTTCTCTGGCCTCTTCTTCAGACAGCCCGACAGTTCCTATATTGGGGTGACAGAACACGGCGGTGGGAATGTTGGCGTAATCCATCGGGCTCGCATCAACATCACGAAAATGAACATCCACCAGGTGCATGGCTTCAGCCAGTGCGATAGGGGTCAGTTCTGGCCCTGCAATCAGATCGCCAAGGGCCAGGATGGAAGGGATACTGGTCTCAAAACGCTCATTGACAGGCACCTTGCCCTGCTCGTCCAAGCGTATGCCCAATGTATCCAGCCCTAACCCTTCAATATTGGCATGCCGGCCGGTGGCCGCCAGAACCGCATCCACGTGCATTACCTGGCCGTCAGTCAATGTCACCCGGTATTCATCGCGGTTGTTATCACCTGTTACTTTATCGATCTGGGCAATATTGACGTTAAAGTGCAGGTTTACTCCCTTACGCGCCATCTCATCGCGGGTAAATTCACGTACTTCCTGATCAAAGCCACGCAGGAAAAGATCGCCGCGATAGATAAGGTGGGTATCACTACCAAGGCCATTGAAAATGCTGGCAAATTCGACCGAAATATAACCACCGCCAAGGGTCAGAAAGCGTTTGGGGAAATGTTCCAGATCAAAAATCTGGTTGGAGCTGAGCATATGTTCGCTACCCGGGAAATCCGGCAGCCAGGGCCAGCCGCCGGTGGCCACCAGAATCCGCTGTGCGGTGACCTGATGCTCACCTTCGTCGTTATGCAGGACGACGGTATGCGCATCCATGACGCTGGCATGCGCATTGTAAAGCGATACGTCGGCACCTTCGAGCAAGCGGTGATAGATACCGTTCAGGCGCTTGATTTCACCTTTCTTGTTCTCTCGCAGGGTTGCCCAATCAAACGTAGCCGGGCCAGGTAATTGCCAGCCAAAGCCAGCCGCATCGTCGAAGCTGTCGTGAAAGTGCGCAGCATAGGAATAGAGTTTTTTGGGTACGCATCCCACATTGACGCAGGTTCCTCCCAGATAACGGTTTTCCGCTATCCCGACCTTGGCACCTTCAGCCGCCGCCATTCTGGCTGCGCGCACGCCGCCTGATCCGGCGCCAATGACAAAGAGGTCGTATTCATAAGCGGTTTTATCCGTCATTCCGTGCTCCTTTCATTCAATATCAATAGGTTAAAGGGTATTTCCTGATCATTAAATATGCCCGTGACACGGCAGGTTCTATGAGGCGCGCGGTTGATCTCGAACCTCTGGCAGCGAGGTCCACAAATCGTCATGCATGGCCGGAAATACAGGTATCAGGGTGAATAGATGATCTCTGCCAGGTGGCGACCCTTCATCGAGTTGACGGCCTCGACGCTGGCGATTGATCAAGGTGGCGGCCTTGATAGCCGCCATGAATTGATCAGTAACGATAACCACGGTGGCAGCTTTTACAACTTTCTCCGACAACTGAGAGACCCTTGGCGGCAGCCTTCAAATCCTCATTGCTGACTGCCTCTTGGAGAGTGGCTATGTCGGTATCCAGTTGATCAAAGCCCGATCGGTAGCGATCCCACTCCTCCCAGATTTCCGGTCTGGCATCAGACCCTGAACCATGACTGCCTTCAATGAACGCCGGGAGCATGTTATCCGCACTGAGCATTTGCCTGAGGGAATCAATACGCGGCTCAGCGGCAGACAGATCGCGCTGATTAACGATATCAAATCGTAGTTGGCGCAACAGGCTCTTGGATTCGTCGAATGTATCCTGACGCCAGATGACGGCCTCACGTTGATCTGCAAAGGAAGTACTTTCAGCGCTGCTCGGCGGAGACGCCCAGGGATCATTCTCGCTGGCCTGGGATGATACTGTACCCAGTAAGAGAGCCGCTGCGACCGCTGTACAGGCAAAAAGACTGATATGCCCGGGTAATATGCATAAGCTTCTCATTATGATCGTATGTCCTCGTCAGAAATAATGTCCTCACACCAGTTGGCAGCTGACACCGGTGCCTTTCAGACCACAGTAACCACCCGGATTCTTGTGTAGGTACTGCTGGTGATAGGCTTCGGCATAATAAAACGTATCCAGCGGCTTTATCTCCGTAGTGATCGTTCCTCGTCCGGCCTGATCCAGCTGTTGCTGAAAAATTTCGGCGCTGTGCCGGGCTGTTTCAAGCTGTTGTTGATTGGTGGTGTAGATAGCTGAACGGTATTGGGTACCCCTGTCGTTCCCTTGGCGGTTCAGCTGCGTGGGGTCATGGTTTTCCCAGAAAATGGTTAACAGCGATTCCAGACTGACTTCAGCGGTATCATAAATGATCAGGACCACTTCCGCGTGTTCGGTCTGACCCGTACAGACTTCTTCATAGCTGGGATTGGGCGTCTTGCCGCCTGCGTAGCCTGCCGCCGTGACCAGAACCCCGGGAACTGACCAGAAGAGGCGTTCGACGCCCCAGAAACACCCCATGCCAACCACCAGCGTGGCGTAGCCTTCGCGGTGCGCCGGCTTCAGCGCTTCTCCGCTGATGGCATGATACTCACTGGTGGGTATCGGCGTGTCTCGCCCGGTTGGAACACGATCAAAAAAACGCATGATGTCTTACCTCGCTTGAAACGTTGAAGGGTTACCACTGCGGCTGAATTGGTAAATCAGGTCAACCGCCTGATTGGCACCTGAAACAGCCTGCAGATACAGGTCACGCCATAAGGTATAGCGCAGGGTAAGTTCTGCTATCGGGGTAAAGATACCGACGCCATAGCTGACGCTGATGTCGTCGGTCAGCTGACCACTCAACGCTACCTGACTATCCTCGCCGGCGCCTGCGGTATCCAGACGCAGGTCATCAATACCAAATGTCTCACCGATAGATCCTACTGCGCCACCAGTACGGCCTAGCGACATGCTGATCAGTGCCGTGGTCATGGCACTGTTAAATCCGCTTCCGGATTCATCGGGCGCCCTGCCGCGCAACAGATAGGAAAGCGCACGGGTTTCATTCATGGCCGGGTTGGAAAAAATGGTCAGGTTGGGGGAATCAGCCAGTCCGGTCACCCTGACACCCACCACCACATCATCCTGGGTAACCTCAGGATTACGGATTGCTTCAAAATCAAGCGATGGTGCCCCCGGCGGCCCGCTGAAAATAATGGCGCCACGCCGGATAAGCAGATCCTGTCCAAAGGATTTGAAACGGCCATCGGCCAGGTTAACATCGCCAAACAGCTGCAGCCCTCCACTATTCTGGTCCACTTCAAGCGTGCCCTGAAGGTTCGAGTTCAGCCCATACGCAGACAGCTGCATGTCTTCACCAAGGTTGATGCTGACCTGGACATCCATGGCCATTCCCCCCTCCTCGAGACTTTCTGCAGCACTCGGCCCACCCGCCCGCTGTTCCGCTTCCTGATCATCGCGCTCGGTGATGATGATCTCATCGCTGCTAGGCCCCGTCACCGAAGAGGGCAATTCACCTGCTTCAAGACGCGCCCAGGGAATATTGACATCGCCACGTACCTGCAAGCGCTCAGGAACGACGCGGATGCGTATATCAGGTGCGGCTTCCAGGCGGCCAAACTGTGGTAATGCCACCAATAGTGGATTCTCGGTTGCCTCCAGGTCAATGCTGATCCCCCAGTCATCATCTCCTGGCCAAACGGCATCGCCCTGAATATTCAGGCGTCCGCGTTCGGCATCCACAAAACCATCAATTTGGCCAGAGGCCCCGTCGAACGCCACGGTAACTTCACCATCGGGAACCACTATTGGCAGATCGGGGCCGGCGACCTGAAGCTGCTCGAGACTTAACTGCCCCTGAAGATCAGGCTGTACCAAGGTACCGCTGATACTGACAGTGCCATCGAGCTGCCCTTCCAGGGTATCAAGCCCAACAACCATGTCGCGGTAGGGGTTCAGACGAACGCCGGCGACACTCAGCTCACCGCCGAGACCGGCGGCGCCCATTGGGTCTGTTATCGCCAGGTCAAGATTGATATCCCCGGCATCACCCAGCGCAAGCGTGGCATTGGCATCCACCTGTTGTGGGTTAGCTTCTATGCCGGTTTCAAGGCGCAGGCGCGGCAGAGTCACTGGCTGGCCAAAATCATTCAGTGCGGTAATTTCCAGACTGCTGTCGAGCCCCAGATCCGCCTGCCAGCGAGCACCGCCCTGCTGCCAGGAAGCCGTCATATCGGCCGTGGTATCACCCTGTAGCGACCAGCCATCAGGTAAAAAGGGAGCAAGCACCTGCATGGGCACTTCGCTGACAGACAGAACAGCCTGACCGGCCTCAGCAGAGGCGTTGATGGACTCGTCGGAGCAGATTATGCCCCCTTCTTCGCGACGCAAGCAGAATGTGGACAGACGGGCTTCTCCACTATCCAGGCGGTAACCCAGATCCAAAGGGGCTTCAAGGCCTATGGTGCCGAATGCTGATACAACCTCAAAAGGTGACAGCTTGGCCTGGTAGCGCTCGCCTGGCTGATCCAACTGACCATCAAGCGCCAGGGTGACACTGTCAAGCAGTGCATTATCTGCGCCACCGAGCACATCCAGCGTCAGGTTATGCTCAGAAAGCCTGCCATCCAGTGAAAGCAGGATACTTTCAAATGTTTGACCACCTGCAACAGCATCATCTACTGCCAGGCGGACATCTAACTGCGGGTCTTCCATGCCAGTGATATCCGCATCCAGCTGCAAAGTATCCAGACGATTTTCGCCAAACCGCAGCCCCTGGCCTTCAAGATTGGCGGTAAGTTGCGGCTGCTCCAGGCTGCCCCGCGCCTGAACCTGCCCCGTCAGGCCGCCCTGTAATCCGGGGGCCAGGGTTTGCAGGCCACGCATATCAATGCTGGCGTCCAGCTCCATGTTATCCGGACGTATCTGACCGCTGGCATTGAGCCGGTTGTCACCCTGAGCAAATTCCAGCTGCTGAAGATTGACGTCAAGCGAACTGTCTGCGGTCAGCGCAGCCTCAAGAGTAAGTGGATAGTCCTGTAGCTCGCCGTTGACTTCAAGCTGCGGCAGTGAAACCGTCCAAAGCTCACCCTGCTGGCGTACGGAGACATCCATGCGCCCATCCAGGCGTCCTTCCACCGAGGGTGCAAGATCATTGGGGTTAAGATTGGACAGCTCAACAATCGCTTCAACGCCTAGTCCGTCTTGCCAGGTGACATTTCCTCTACTGGATATCTGGCTGTCATCAACGGTCAGTGACAAGGGAGCCCAGTTAAACATGCCCAGATTCCCCTGGCCGTTCAATGACAACCGGCTGGGCGGCACCTGTGGGCCCTGGGCATCAAGCTGAAGATCCAGCCGGTAGTCTTCGAGATCACCTTCGGCTGTTAACGCCAATCCGTCAATCACATAAGGTTCATCCGCTGATTCACTGTCCTCAGCGATGGACGCGGATGTTAACGGCCAGCGCAATTCGTCGCTGTCCAGCGTTATCCGGAAAGGCAGGGTCGGCGCCAGAGCATCCAGGTTGGCGGTCAGGTTCGCTGACACTGGCCCCCGGGCGTCTAGCGTTGCGTTCAAGTCATTCAGATTGCCATCCAGACGCAGGGAAATTTCTTCACCGGCCAGTTCCGGCATGATCTCCGGTAGAAAAAGTTGCCCATCAAGCTGAGCATTCAGCGGGTAGTTTCCTTCCAGTGCCACATCAGCCGTCAACTGCATGGAAGCATCCGGGGTTCTGACGTCAAGCTGGTTCAGGTTGATCTGACGCCCTCTGGCGGTAAGGTCCAGTTGCAGGCTGTTGACGGTGTACTCTGTAACGCCGGAAAGTGTCAATTCATTCAGGCTGAATTCAGGCAGTTCAAGATTGATGGGCAGGCTGATAACGGGTAACTCAATCGGCTCGCGATTGGCGATGACTTCTGCAGCTGAAGCCTGATTGACAGGTTCAAGCGGGCCCTGCAACTCAATGGCGGCATCAATCGCCTCACTGGAAAGCGGCGCATCCTCTGAAGCTGCCAACAAGACGCCCGGACCTGGGGGCAAATAGACCTGAGGACGCTCAAGGTGGGTGGGCGCAATACGGATCAGGTTTTCTTCTGCACTGATAGCAGAAGTAAAACTCTCCCAGCGGATTCGAGTGCCATCGCCGAGGCGCACATCCATGTTTTCCACCACCAGCTCACGCAGTTCAACCGGGAAAGGCAAGCGTATTTCTTGCATCGGCGCCGAGTCCTGCTGTTCCTTTTCAGGTGTGTCACCGCCAGCCGGCAGGCGAATATCAGCATTGATCAATCTCAGCGTATCAATGCACAAACGGCCGGAAAGTACGCAATCCTCTGCCCAGGCCAGTTCAAACTCATCGAATGAGAGGGAAACGCCTGCCAGGTCAAGGCTAAGGCCTTCAAGCTTGAGGCGCTCAAGCAGGCTACCCTGATGATCGTCCAGCTGAATCCAGTGTCGCTGTTCCGCCTGGTCCAGCAGCACGTTGGTTCCCCACGGAGACAATGCCCAACCGAGAACGACACATAACAGGGATATCGTCCAGATAGGCAATACGATGATCAGACGTATCAAGCTCCAGGCCAGTAGCCACAGGCGTTTTCGGACTGAGAAATAATGCCGTTTGACCACGGTTTGTTTATCTTGGGACACAGGTAACTCCTAGAACTCAGGCCCGATAGAGAAATGCAGTCTCCAGTCGTCTTCGTGATCAAACGGATGGGCGACATCAAGACGAATGGGGCCGACCGGCGATATCCAGCGAACGCCGAGCCCGGCGCCTGTCTTGAGGTTATCAGGGCCCCAATCGTCAAAAGCGTCGCCGGTATCGACAAACGCCGCACTCCACCAACTGTTTTTGACCCTACGCTGGTATTCGAGGCTGGCGGTCAGCCGCTGCTGGCCTCCGCGCAGGCGCCCTTCCTCATTGAGAGGGGAAAGGCTTTCATAGGAGTACCCGCGGACGCTACGGTCACCCCCGGCAAAAAAGCGAAGCGAAGGAGGAATGCGGTCAAAATCGTCTGTTTCAATAGCGCCAAGCCCCACACCGCCGATAAAACGGTTGTCGTTACCGATCATACGGATCCATTGGGTCTCACCGTCCACCCTCAGGAAGCGGGCATCTGATCCGTAGAATGTATCCGAGTAGTCAATCGACAGTCTCTGGCGATCACCCCAGACGGGAAAGCGCTGTTCTCGGGTACGCGTGCGTGTCCATTGAACGCCGGGGTAAAGCAGCCAGACCTTGTCGGATTCACCCCCCTGAGTAAAATCCTCGTAAGTCGTGCGTAGATAGATGGTCTGTTCCCAGTCATTATCAAACTTCCAGCGTCTGGCGATCTGCAGGGAGCCTTCCAATGAGCGCGTATCATTATCGTCCTCATGCTTGATACCGTATTGCAATTCATAGCTGTCTTTGAGCGGGTCATCCAGTGGAATGGTGTACTCACCGGAGAGCCGCTGTTCAGGTGCCGAGACATACAGATCATTATCAAGCCCGTGACCAAAGCGATTAACCCAGGGTTGCTGCCAGGAAAAGCTCATCCGCGGCCCCACGTCACTGGCAAACCCTACCCCGATCTCGAAATTGTGACGATCAGCGGGTTGTACGCTGATATCAATCGGCATCGAGACCCTGTCCGAGGGACTGAGCCTCAAAGCGCTGCGCACGGCGTCCACACTGATATTGGCATTTATCGTCGTGCTGTCGGTGTCGGGCATTTGCCGCCCGGTGGCTTCCTGCCACCACAGGGATGCAGAGTGTTCATCAGGCGTCATCGCCATCAGTTCTGCCGGATCGGTTAACCTCGGTCGCACTGAAACCGCGTTGAACCAGCCGGTTTCTGACAGGCGTTGATTGTACTCAGCGATTGATTCGGCCAGATACGGCGCATCCAACTCAAAGGGACGCATGTTTTCAAGGCGCTCCGGCTCTATGTGGCTTCCCTTTATATGGATATCACCAAAGCGGTAACGCTGCCCACTATCAAAGTGCATATACAGGCGCGCGCTGTTCAGGTAAGGCCGAACTTCCATACGTCTATCGGCAAACCGCCAGTTGAAGTAACCCCGCTCCAGAGCCAGAGTTGACAGTCGGCTGACCAGGCTGTCCCAAGGGCTATGACGCAATACATCCCCCTGTTCAAGAGGAAAGTTGTCAACAGCGCTGATAAAGGGCGGATCTTCACTGGCGTCGCCATCAAGCTGTAATGACAAGACGTCTATAGTGACCGGCTGGCCTGGATCAACCGATATGGAAACGCCGTCATTGCCACTTTCCAGTGTCAAGTCGATATCAGGCTCGTAATACCCAAAGGGCCGCATGGCCTCGGCCACACGTCGGCGAATTTCACCCTCCAGGCGCGCCTCGGTAAACTCACTCGCCTTGATTGCCCTGGTGTAGGCACTGATATTGTCGCTGACCTCTCCCTCAACTCCGTCGATCTGAACGTCAAATGCCAGCAATGAGGAAGATATAAATAGCAGCGACATCCCACTGACTATCCGGAATTGCTTGATCGCCTTTCCTCGGCAACAGTTATCCATGGATTGGTTTCCTAGCTACATGGCCCGGGCGGCGCTCATCTGAGCATTTCCAACTGAGCGCTGAAGGCCAGTTGCGCTTGTCTGATCTGGCGTAGATCGCTTTCCAGGGCATTCATTTCCTCCTGCCAGGTCTGTTGTGCAACGGCAATCTGCGTCGTCATTTCAGCACGACTGACGATATCGGCACTATTGTCAACCAGCGCTTCGTCAATGGCATCATCCAGATCCTGTGCACGACCTTGTAGTGCCTGTTGTTCTGCTCTCAGCGTTTCCATGTCTTCCAGCAACACAGTTTCCTGGCGTTCAAGCTGCCTGTTCAGGCTGGTAAGGCCATCGGCCAAATCACTCCGGGCGCGGCTGCTGGTCTGCTCAAGTGTTTCCAGGGAAGACTCAAGTGCTGATAGTTGGCGGTCACGTTCAGCGGCCGCTGCCTGCTGTGAATCGATCTGTTCGATCAGCTCATCAATCGCATCCGTCGAGACCATATCCTGGCTGGCAGGTATCAGGCCAAACAGTTCACTACGCGTATCGCTCAATGCCAGCCCCAGTTGGTCCTGCTCTTGAAACAGAGTGGCCATCTGAGCCTGCAAGAGTGTGATGGTTTCTTCTATCTGCGTGTCACCCGAATCCAGCCGGGCATGCATATTGGAGATTTCGCCACTGAGTCCACTGACTTCGTCGAGCAGCCGCTCGCGCTCGTACCAGAGTCCGACGGCAGCGGCGAAGAGCAGTCCCGATAGCGCTACCAGTGCCAGCCAGATGGGCCAGATGGTCGGGCTTTTACGGTAACGCAGATGTTGCGCACTGACGCTTTGCTCAACATCCGGGACAATACGCCTTGACGAAGCGGATTCAGACATGGGTTCTCCTCAATGAGCGGTAACGTCGGCACGACGGCCGATACCTCGATAGTCCAAGCCGCAGCTGGCTACAAATGCCGGATCGTAGATATTACGTCCATCCAGTATCAAATTGGCATTGAGCAGACGGCGTAGTTTCTGCCAGTCAGGATTCCAGTAAGCTTTCCACTCGGTAACCAGCATCAGGGCATCAGCCTGCTCGCAGGCGAGATAGGGGTCCTCCTCGAAGGTACTCAGATCCTCGCGTTTACCCACGGCCTCCAATAAAGCAGGAATGGCCGCCGGATCGTGCAGTTGCACCTTCACACCTTGAGCCCATAATGATTCAAGCAGGGTCAACACTGGCGCCTGATCAATACGGGCCGTGCCTGGTTTGAAAGCAGCTCCCCAGATAGCAATGGTCTTGCCACTGAGGTTGCCATCAAAATGTGCCCAAAGCTTGCGAAACAGGGTTTCCTTCTTGTTCTCGTTGATATCCATGACCTGTTCCAACAGAGCTGACGCTCGGCCACTGGAAAACTGGACATCCGCAAGTCGCATCAGGTCGCGTGAAAAATTGGGACCACCAAAACCACATCCCGGGTAAAGGTATTCAAAGCCAATACGTGTATCAGCGCCCATACCCTGGCGTACGTACTCTACATCCACTCCCAAAGTGTCTGCCAGCCCGGCAATTTCATTCATGTAACTGATGCGTGTGGCCAGCATACCGTTGATGGCCAGTTTGGTGAGCTCAGCGGCACGACGGGGCATGCTCTGAAATATCTCGCTGCGACGATTAAACGCCCGCAATAATTCCCTGACCAGACGTTCGCTTTCCGCATCATCACAGCCGAGAAGCCATCGGGTTGGTCGGGTAAAGGTCAACCATGCGCGGCCTTCTTCCAGCATGTCGGGCAACGCAACACTTAGCTGACTTTCTTTTAAAAGTCCTTGCAAACGCTCGGTTTCCCCGACCGGGAAGGTCGAATTATTGATCAGCAGTAAGCCAGCAGGTGCCTTTGCGGAGGCTCGCATCATCAGGCGGGCCGCATCGCTGCGTTGTTCGGGCGATAATGCCAGCCAGATGACATCTACCTGGGAGATGGCATCAGCCTGGTGTTCAACTATCAAGGTCCCTTCGGCCCTGCTCTCTTGCAGTTGTCCGAGCAGATGCGGTTCGCGGGACATCCATCCCGCCTGCTCTAGCGACTCCCATGTCTCGGATTCATGTGCCAGCCAATGCACATGATGCCCTACCCAGGAAAGCGCGGCTGCCGCCGTTGCTGCACTAAGCTCGCTACCATAGATAAATATCCGCATCGCTCAGAACTCCTGGTAACAGCGCGACATCCCTGGCGATATTGCCTCGCAGGACAATAGACAGCGATTATCCAAGCCTGATGAGGGAAGTACAGCGTTACGAATCATACATGGTCCTTTTCATGCGTTACGACCCAGGAGTGGTTAGAATAGTTATCATACACGACACATCTGTACACACCCACACGGGTTAATGCTCGTTGATCGATGCGGGAAGCTAAAAATGCAAGCAATACCTCAGGATAGCACTGCACAGGGTTCTCAGGACAACGTTGACCCGGCAGAAGTGGCAAAATTTGAAGCCTTGGCCAGCCAATGGTGGGACAAGACCGGTGAGTTCAAACCATTGCATGATATCAACCCCTTGCGGTTGGACTTCATCGATGCGCGCGCGGGGCTGGCGGGCAAACGCGTGCTTGATGTGGGCTGCGGTGGCGGAATACTCAGCCAGTCAATGGCCCACCGCGGCGCTGAAGTCACCGGCATTGACATGGGGGAAGCCCCACTGAATGTAGCGCGTCACCATGCTGAAGAAACGGGCGTTGAGATCAGCTACCAGCTTTGCGCTGTCGAGGACTTCGCCAGTCAGCACCCCGAAGAGTTTGATGTAGTGACTTGCATGGAGATGCTTGAGCACGTACCCGACCCGGCTTCAGTGGTAGCCGCATGCAGCCGGCTTGTCCGCCCCGGTGGGCATGTTTTTTTCTCTACCCTTAACCGAACTCACAAGTCTTATGTCTTTGCCATTGTAGGAGCCGAATACCTGCTCCAACTGCTACCGCGTGGTACGCATCAACATGCCAAGTTTATCCGCCCTTCGGAAATGGCGACCTGGTGTCGCGCCAACCGGCTTGACGTCAAGGAACAAACCGGCCTGACCTATAACCCGCTGCTGAAACGTTACCGACTGAATCCCCATGATGTATCCGTCAACTATATGATGCATTGCCGTCAAGGAAATGACTCATGATCCCCAAGGCCATTCTGTTTGATCTCGACGGCACTCTGGTTGATACCGCGCCTGACCTGGCAAATGCCACTAACCGTCTTCGCGCATACCATGGCTTGCCACCACTTCCGTTTGCGACTATTCGAAGGGAAGTGTCCAACGGTGGCAGCGCTCTGGTTACACTGGCGCTCGGGCTGGAAACCAATGAACCAGAGCATGGCTCAGCAAGGGAATGGTTGCTGGACGCCTACGAACAGGCCGTGGCGACACATAGCCGCGTGTTCTCACCACTGGATGAGTGGCTACACCAATGGGAAACACTCAAGAAACCCTGGGGCATAGTGACCAACAAGCCACGCCGCTACACGGAACCGTTGCTTGAGGCATTGACTCTCACGCCGGGTGCCCTGCTTTGTGCCGATGACCTCGCCGTCAAGAAACCCTCACCAGAGCCTTTGTGGGAAGCGGCGCGGCAGCTGGGTATCCGGCCTGAAGACTGCTGGTATGTTGGCGATCATCTGCGTGATATGGAAGCTGCCAAGGCGGCAAGCATGCATGCTGTTGCGGTTGGCTACGGTTACATAGCCGAGCAGGATGATTACCGCACATGGCCGGCTGACACCTGGTTTGCTGATTGCGCCGAACTGGTCAGCGCCTTGCCGAAACCATCCTGACATTATCATCCGCCGTTACTGTTCAGGCCCTGGTTGCGCGGTGGTTGCGCGTCCCACTTTTCACCGCTGATACCTGTGCTGTCAGGGCCCATCAGCCATAGATAGGTTGGCATTATATCTTCAGGCGTTCGCAGCGTTTCCGGGTCTTCGCCCGGATAGGCCGTTCGCCGCATCTGGGTAAGAGTTGCCCCGGGATTCAAAGTGTTTACACGCACATTAGGCTGTCTATCCAGCTCATCAGCAAGCACTTCCATGAAGCCTTCGGTAGCAAATTTGGAGACAGAATAGGCGCCCCAGTATGCACGACCCTTGCGACCGACACTCGATGAAGTAAAGATAATCGATGCATCTTCGGACGCTTCAAGCAGAGGCAGCAGTGCCTGTGTCATCCACACAGGCCCATTAATATTGACCTGCATGACCTGCGCCCATAGCTCAGGATTATACTGTTCAAACGGGGTGATACGCCCGAGTAGCCCGGCGTTATGCAAAATGCCGTCCAGACGCCCGAACTCAGTGTCAAGCGTCTGGGCCATCTCCTGAAAGTCCTTCAGCGTAGCACCTTCAAAATTAAGCGGGAAAATGGCCGGTTGTGGCCCCCCCGCCGCTTCAATCTCATCGTAAACCTTTTCCAGTTTAGTGATGGTCCTGCCCAGCAAGATGACGGTGGCACCATGGCGGGCATAGGCAAGTGCGGCAACTCGGCCAATACCGTCACCGGCACCGGTAACCAGAATAATACGATTTGCCAGAAGATCAGCAGGCGCTTGGTAGTCAATCTTGCAGCTCATGGCATTTCCTTTAATGAATTGATAGACGAATTTGTTTAAAGAGCGTCGTGGCAGGTTGTTATTCCGGCGTCTGGCGCAAAAAATCACCCGCAAGCCCGGCGGCACTGCTTTCCGGAAACTCCTCACGTAAGCGGTTCAATATTTCACGGCTACGTTCTGTTTCGCCCTGTCGAGCCTTGACAAGCCCAAGCTTGTAAAGCGCATCAGCTACTTTATTGTTGCCGGCAAAGTCATTGATCACCTTTTCAAATGATACTTCAGCCTCGCCCAGGTCGTCATTGGCTGCATGCAACTCACCCAGCCAATAATAACCGTTGGGTGTCAGTCGAGTATCCGGGTAATCATCAACAAATTCATTGAAGGCATCAATTGCATCATCAAATTCACGTGCTTGAACGAAGGCAAATGCCGCCTGATAGGCTTCTTGCTCTTGCGCAGAGGACCTGTCAGCACTTTGCCGGTCAGATGCAGGCGTGTCGTCTTCCTCCACGGAGGCATCTGCCGTATCCACGGAATCTTCAGAGGTGCTATCCAATTCAGGCGTATTGACAGGTATAACATCCCCCTCCAGCGTCGGATCAACGCTCCCCCCAGGCACTGTATTTTCCAGCGCTGCCAGGCGGTCGTCCGTATCCAGATAACGCTGCTGCCCCTGTTCGCGTACTTGCTCCAGTTCGTGACGTAATTCCTCCAACTGGCCACGTAGCTCCTGTATTTCCCGCTGATGTTCCTGAACCTGATTGAACATCACCAAGGCACCATCAGAGGCTGTCTGAGTATCGGCCTGTTGATAAAAGCTGCTTGCCGACGAGGCTGAAAGGTCCTGCACAACAGG
Source organism: Halomonas sp. BLK-85 (assembly GCF_044792155.1). Classification (NCBI taxonomy): domain Bacteria; kingdom Pseudomonadati; phylum Pseudomonadota; class Gammaproteobacteria; order Oceanospirillales; family Halomonadaceae; genus Halomonas; species Halomonas sp. BLK-85. Next base: position 1,550,824 of record NZ_CP087731.1, on the reverse strand, counting down.
CTGTTGGGCAAGCACCATGGGAGCAACCATCAGGCCTAGCGACAACGTTATCCCACTGGCACAAACGGGCAGCCCAAAAAACCCTTTAGCCTGACTGACGGCATGCCCTTGCTGCGCTGATAGGTTTGGGCGCCTTGCGGCGAGACTGTGATTCATACGACCACCCTTAATCCAAAAAACAAAAGGCAGTGACTGACCTGTGGATCAAACGCGCATCCTGGACAGCACTGCCTATATCACCTTGTTGAGTTCACTGACCGATCAACAAAACAGGCCCCTAATAATCAAAAACTACCCGACGGTTCTGGGAGTAGGCGCTTTCATCACTGCCGCGCGCCGCGGGACGTTCTTCACCGTAGCTCACCACGCTCATCTGGCTGTTGGAGACGCCCTGAATATTCAGAAAACGCTGTACAGCGTTCGCACGTCGTTCTCCGAGCGCCAGATTATACTCACGGGTGCCACGTTCATCGGTGTGGCCATGGAGAGTTACCTGAGCGCTAGGATTCGAGCGAAGGTAACGCGCATGGGCCATAACGACAGATTCAAATTCACTTTTTATCCTGTCACGGTCAAAATCAAAGTAGATGGTTCGAGCAGAAGGAATTCTGGAATCTGCCTGTTGACCGGCTGATGATCCGCTCCCCGAGGTTGAACCGTACTGCCCTGTACCACTGACACCTGAAGTGGATGCACCTGAAGCGCTGCTACCGGAATCGCTCCCCGACCCTTGCTGAGAACCGGAGACATCACTTCCCTGAGTTCCTCCTGTACTGGAGCAACCGGCGATGATGCTGATTGAGAACGCTACCGCGAATAAACGAACCATTGATTTGATTTGCATTATCAGACTCCTTGTCTGAACAGTGAAAGTAAATGAGACCTGAGCCAACTGAGAAGTCTCATGGGTTAATCCATAAACGGTGACCAGGCAGGTTCCCGTACATCACCCTGAGGTGACGGTAGTCGAAAAGACGATCGCCCATCTGCAGAAACCGCACTCAGTACGCCGCTGCCTCCACGTTGGGTGGCAAAAATGACCATCGTACCATTGGGCGCTACACTGGGGGACTCATCCTGGGAGGAGTCGCTCAGCACCACAAGTCTATCGCTTGAAAGATCCTGTCGTGCCACCTGATAGCCGCTGTCGGTACGATGAATCAGGAAAATAGCGTCACCATCCGGTGAAAAGCGTCCTCTTGCATTGTAATTTCCGGTAAAGGTCAGGCGCTGAGTCTCCTGTCCTGTGAGAGAGTGGCGGTAGATCTGTGGGCCACCGCTGCGATCCGACGTGAACAGCAGGCTGCGTCCATCCGGTGCCCATGAAGGCTCGGTATCAATACTGCTATTGTTGGTAATCCGCGTCAGCGAACGATCCGCCAGGTTCATGATATAGATTTCAGGCTGACCATCCTTGGAGAGTGACATGGCCAGGCGCCTGCCATCAGGTGACCAGGATGGAGCGCTATTGATTCCCTCAAAAGAGGTCAACTCAACACGTTGACCAGAGGTTACCTGCTGAACGTAGATGGCAGGACGCCCGGACTCGAAGGAAACGTAGGCAAGCTTTTCTCCATCTGGCGACCAGGCGGGTGACAGGATGGGCTGATCAGAGCTGAGTATTTCCTGGCTGTTGCGTCCATCGCTATCAGCCACATGCAGCGCAAATTGTATATCGTCACCGACGCCGTTGGCGGTGACATAGGCAATGCGGGTAGAAAAAGCGCCACGAATATCGGTAATTGCTTCAAATATCTGATCGCTCAGGTAATGAGCGGCACTGCGTAAATCATTTTTCTGTGTCGTGACACGTTCCGTCAGCATCCGGCGCTGCCCACTGATATCCATTAAGGCAGCCGTCACTTCCACTCCATCAGCGGTTTCGTCGACATTGCCGACCACCAGATAGCGCACATCCAGAGAACGCCATGGACCAAAAGCCACGTCGTCGGCACGGGTTGGCTGTTCAAACATGGCATCACGTTCAAGGGGCTCAAAGTAGCCGCTGCGCTCAAGATCATCCTGTATGATCTGAGCGACGTCTTCAGACGCGTTGCTGGCTTGTTCAAAGGGCACAACACCAATCGGCAAGGCACGGTCACTGCCACGTGTTATTTCGATGGTGAGGTTAGCATTCGCTGTGCTGCTCAGCAGACACAACGCTAACAAGATCCCTATTCGTCTAATCATTGGCATCAGCGAATATCCCCCGGAGTAAAGCGCAAATTGAACTGGCGCAGATTACGTTGAAATTCAGCAGGTACATCACGGAGCTCACTGAAAGGCGCCGCTTGTTCTACAGCCTGCTGGGCAGAACGATCAAAACTTTCATCACCACTGGTTGACGCAACTGATGTTGCCAACACCTCGCCTGAAGGGCCAAGGCGAACTGTCAATGTAACGGTCAAACTATCGCGGGCATTGGATGGAATAATCCAGGATTGTTCGACGGCACTGCGCACGATATTAATAAACGCATTGCTTGCCTGCTCTGCCTGACGCGCATTGGCCGCTGCCTCGGCCGCGCGGCGGGCTTCTTCGGCTTCGCGCTGGCGCCGGGCCTCTTCTTCGGCTTCACGCTGGCGTCGGGCTTCTTCTTCAGCTTCACGCTGGCGCCGGGCTTCCTCTTCAGCTTCGCGCTGGCGTTGGGCCTCTTCTTCGGCTTCGCGCTGGCGTTGAGCTTCTTCTTCGGCTTCGCGCTGGCGTTGAGCCTCTTCTTCGGCTTCGCGCTGGCGTCGGGCCTCTTCTTCGGCTTCGCGCTGGCGTTGAGCCTCTTCTTCGGCTTCGCGCTGGCGCTGGGCTTCTTCTTCGGCTTGCTCAGGATCTGGCAGCGCCGTTTCCTGGCGTTCTTCCGGAACCTCTGGCGTTGTTTGTTCAAGCGGCTGCTGAGCCTGATCAGTAAAGGTTTCGGTACTTACCAGAGTCGCCTGGACAATGGATGAGGATTCCGGCGTATTGTCCTGTGACGGCAGACTGATAACACTGAGCCCCACAACAAGGGCGTGCAGCATGAGCGCAAGTATCAATGGCCACCCATACCCCACGTCGCCATTATGACGTTGGCGAGCCAGAAACGCTTTTTTTGTCTTACCTTTAGTCATTGTTTGGTGGCTCGGATATCAGCCCAACGTTTTCAACCCCGGCACCCTGCAGCGTACTCATCAGCGTTACGATCTGCCCGTAGGCTACATTTCGGTCGCCTCGCACAAGAACAGCAGAATCAGGGCTGCGTTCAAGAATGGTGACAACCCGTTGAGCAAGTTCATCAGCGGTTACCTGTGTACTGCTTTCCCCCAGTGTGATGTGATACTTTCCTTCCTGATCCACGGCAACAATCACTGGTTCAGTATTCTCAGGCGTTTCAATGGGCTGGGAGGACACTTGAGGCAGTTCAACCTGAACCCCCTGCGTCAGCATGGGGGCTGTAATCATGAAAATGACCAGTAGCACAAGCATGACGTCGATGAAGGGAACGACGTTGATTTCTGCCATAGGCCGGCGTTGGCTGTTTCGATTAAAAGGACCTTGCATACCAAGCCTCCCTTACTGGGTATTGGGCTCACGCCCATGAAGATTGCGATGCAGAATCGCGTAAAACTCCTCGGCAAAGTCTTCGTATTTACCCAGCAAGCGAGAGGAAGTGTTCGACAGACGATTGTAGAAGATAACCGCTGGAATGGCGGCAAAAAGCCCCATGGCTGTGGCAATCAGGGCTTCAGCAATCCAGGGCGCCACAGTTGCAAGCGTGGCCTGATCCGTCATGGAAAGCGATTGAAAAGAGCCCATGATGCCCCACACCGTTCCGAAAAGACCAATATAAGGGCTGGCAGAGGCGACAGTAGCAAGAAAGACCAGATGCTTGGTCAGGCGTTCCTCCTCCCGCGACCAGGCCACACGCATGCTGCGCTGAACCCCCTCAAGCACCTGATCAGGCTGAGAACTGCGCGGCATCAGGCGATGAAACTCGCGAAAACCTGCCTGAAACATATGCTCCGCGCCCTGACGCGCATCATCCGCTGGAATGTCCCGATAAAGGTCATTCAGGTCAACGCCTGACCAGAAGGTCTCCTCGAATTTCTGGTAAGCCGACTTGGCACGTGAGAGAGCAAAACTGCGTTGAAAGATCACTACCCAGGACAATAGGGACCCGATCACCAAAAGCAACATGACCAGTTGAACAACGGTACTGGCACTCATGATCAAGTGGGGTATAGACATACTGTTTTCGTTCACGGTTATCCTCGTCGTCTTTGAAGACATCATAGGCATTGACTGACGTCAATCAGCTATCACTGATATTAAATACCTTAAATACCTGAGTTGGCCACTGTTTGGGTTTCATGGAGGTGGCATTCAAACACGCAATCTCGACCGTGGCACTACAAAGGAGTTCCCCTTCGCGTTCAACCGTCTGATCAAATGTCGCCCTGCAGCGCCCAAGATCGGTCACTTCGGCAGTTACCGTCAAATCATCGTCAAGCCGTGCTGGCTTGGCATAATGGCAAGTTAGACGATAGACCACCAACTGGGTATTTTCGAGCAGCAAGGCCTGTTGGTTAAGCGAATGACAACGCAACCATTCACTTCGCGCACGCTCCATGAACTTCAGATAATTGACGTAATAGACAATCCCGCCAGCATCGGTATCTTCCATATATACCCTGATAGGCACACTAAAGGAGGAAACACCTGTCATGGTCGTGTCTCCCCGCTAGCGTCAGTGGCCTCTTCATGGGGAACTCGACTGAAATGTGACCATGCCTGACGCGTGACAACGCGCCCGCGTGGGGTCCGCATCATCAATCCCTGCTGGATAAGATACGGTTCAATGACATCCTCTATGGTGTCGCGTTCTTCCCCGATCGCGGCTGACAGTGAATCAACCCCGACCGGGCCACCATCAAACTTATCCATCATCGCCAGTAGCAGGCGCCGATCCATATGATCGAGGCCGTGATGATCCACGTTGAGCATATTCAGCGCTGCATCCGCAATCGGTGTGTCGATTTCACCACGTCCTTTAATATCTGCGTAATCCCTGACGCGTCTCAACAGGCGATTGGCAATCCTTGGAGTACCTCGAGAACGTTTGGCAACTTCCTCACAGCCATCCGGAGTGGAAGAAACATCAAGCAGACGTGCGGATCGGGTCACAATTTCTGTCAGTTCAGCAAGATTATAGAATTCCAGCCGCTGGACAATGCCGAAGCGGTCGCGCAGCGGAGACGTCAAAAGTCCGGCTCGGGTAGTTGCACCCACCAGGGTGAATCGCGGCAGATCCAGTTTGATTGATCGCGCCGCAGGCCCTTCGCCAATCATGATATCGAGCTGAAAATCCTCCATGGCCGGGTACAGAACCTCTTCCACGACGGGTGACAGGCGATGTATTTCATCAATGAAGAGCACATCGCCTTCTTCAAGATTGGTCAGCATCGCTGCCAGGTCGCCGGCGCGTTCCAACACAGGTCCTGAGGTTGACTTGAGCCCGACCCCCATTTCTGCGGCAATAATATTGGCCAGGGTGGTTTTCCCCAACCCCGGGGGGCCGAATACCAAGGTGTGGTCTAGACTCTCCTCCCGCAGCCTGGCCGCACCAATAAAAATTTCCATCTGTTCACGCACTCGCGGTTGGCCAATATAGTCAGCGAGACGCTTGGGGCGAATAGCGTGATCCAGGCGTACTTCACCCTGCTCAGGGGCGGCGGCAATCAGACGATCATGTTCAAGCATGCTGCTCCTCACCCATTACTAGCTATTCATACGCTGGGTTAACGCTGCTTTAATCAGGGCTTCCGTTGGCTGATCTGCCTCGAGACCAGAGAGCATTTTTGCCGCCTCGGCCGGTTTGTATCCAAGGCTCACAAGCGCTGACTCCGCGTCTGCCAATGCATTGCGATGTGCATCCCTGGCTTGTGGGTCAAGCAATGAAGGTTCACTGGAAACCTGCTCCCATTCCGGAAAGCGATCACGCATTTCAATAATCAGGCGTTCCGCAGTCTTTTTACCAACGCCGGGCAAGCGGGTCAGAGCCTTACTGTCATCATCACGAATACAACGCATGAAGGCATCCTCGTCCATACCGGAGAGAATCGCCAGGGCCAGCTTTGGGCCTACTCCGTTCACCTTGATCAAGGCACGAAATAATGCGCGCTCCTGTTCACGTACAAAACCATACAGTAGGTGGGCGTCATCACGCACGGTCAGATGGGTGAAAAGCGACACCTGCTCTCCCACTGGGGGAAGTGCCACCAGGGCTGTCATGGACGCTTCGAGTTCATATCCGACGCCATGCACATCAATCACGACCCATGGCGGCTGTTTCTGAAGTAACTGCCCTGTCAGGCGTCCAATCATAGGGGGTATCCACTCTCTAACATGGCTCGATCAAAGGTTTTAATGCCAGCTAATATAAATTTTATCTGTACAGATAGCCAGTTTTCGTCGTAATGCCCCATTTACCGACGTCACTCTACAATCGCCAGCGACCACTGCTTCCGCGGGTGCGACGCTGCGGAGTGGGTACCCAGAGCCCGCTGCGGGAATAGGCATCTGTCACTGCAATTGCCAGTGCATCGGCAGCGTCTGCCTGGGGGGTGCTCGGCAGCTTTAGCAACGCCGTAATCATATGCTGTACCTGAAGCTTGTCAGCTCCGCCCTGACCGGTCACGGTCTGTTTGATCTGGCGAGCAGCATACTCGTTGATTGCCAGGCCATGGTTAGCCATACATACCAGCGCTGCGCCTCTGGCCTGCCCTAGCTTGAGTGCTGAATCGGCATTCTTGGCCAGAAAAACGCGCTCAACGGCCACCGCAGTGGGCCGATGCTCCCCGATCACTTCGCTCAAACCCGCGTAGATCTGTGCCAGACGCTGTTCCAGGGCACTGTCGGCGGTGCGAATGCAGCCACTCGCCACATAAACAGGCTGACCGTGGCAGACATCAATGATGCCATAACCGGTAATCCGGGAACCTGGATCAACGCCCAGAATACGCACAACTAACCCTTTAGTTAACACAGGTGTGATTGCTGCTTCATGACGGTTTACCCAAAATATGGCCAATACTCAATGAATGACTGAAAAAACACCGACGCCATTTGACGTCGGTGCAGTTCAGAGCCCCATCACAGCGTCGAGCGCCTGCGACTTACTCGCCAGCATCAACCTTGGCTTTCTGACGCAGGCGAATATTAAGCTCTTTAAGTTGTTCAGTGCTGACATCGCCCGGTGCATCGGTCATCAGGCAGGCAGCGCTCTGGGTTTTCGGAAAGGCAATGACTTCGCGAATCGTGGTGGCTCCGGTCATCAACATCACCAGACGATCCAGGCCGAAAGCCAAACCGCCATGAGGAGGCGCGCCGTACTGCAAGGCGTCCAGGAGAAAACCAAACTTCTCACGGGCTTCCTCCTCACCGATGCCAAGGATGTCAAAGACTGTGCTTTGCATGGCCTGGTCATGGATACGCAGTGAGCCACCACCCAGTTCCGTACCGTTAAGTACCATGTCATAAGCACGTGACAGTGCCGCTGCCGGATCTGCCTTGAGCGCTTCAGGTGAACATGCCGGTGCCGTGAAGGGGTGATGCAGTGGGCTTAAACGGCCATTGCTATCAGCTTCGAACATCGGGAAATCAACCACCCACAAGGGTGACCATTCATGTGTATACAGGTCGAGATCCGCACCGATTCTTACCCGCAGGGCGCCGATTGCCTCATTAACGACAGACGCCTTGTCAGCACCAAAGAAAACGATATCGCCGTCTTTGGCATCCACTCGGTCAAGCAGCTCTTCCACAACGCCTTCCATGAACTTGACGATGGGCGACTGCAGCCCTTCGATACCTTTAGCCCGTTCGTTGACCTTGATCCAGGCGAGACCCTTGGCGCCATAGATACCCACAAACTTGGTATATTCGTCGATTTCCTTGCGCGACAGGCTGGCGCCACCGGTTACTTTAAGCGCAGCCACCCGACCGTCTTCAGCGTTGGCAGGGCCCGAGAATACCTTGAAGTCGACCTGTTGCATCAGGTCGTCAACATCAGTCAGTTCCAGGGGGATGCGCAAATCTGGTTTGTCAGAGCCGAAACGCTGCATGGCATCATGCCAGGTCATCCGGGGGAATATCGGCAGTTCCACATCCAGAACGTCCTTGAACAGCTGACGGATCATTTCTTCGGTAATCGACATGATGTCGTCTTCGCTGACAAAAGACGCCTCGATATCGATCTGAGTGAACTCTGGCTGACGGTCGGCGCGCAGATCTTCATCCCGGAAACACTTGGCAATCTGGTAGTAACGATCAAACCCCGCCACCATGAGTAACTGCTTGAACAGCTGCGGAGACTGGGGAAGCGCAAAGAAACTGCCCGCGTGGGTCCGGCTGGGTACCAGATAATCCCTGGCGCCTTCTGGCGTGGCCCGTGTCAATACCGGCGTTTCAATATCCAGAAAGCCCTGGTTCTCCAGGTAGGCACGTACATTGTGCGAAATACGCGAACGCAAACGCAGTTTTTCGATCATCTCCGGGCGACGCAAATCAATATAGCGGTGTTTCAGGCGTACTTCCTCACCTACCTTGCCGTGCTCATCAAGCTGAAAAGGCGGTGTAGCGGCGCTATTGAGTACTTCAACTTCCTTGGCAAGAACCTCAATCAGGCCGGTGGGCATATTGGGATTCTGGGTGCCTTCAGGACGCAGACGCACACGACCCGTCACGCGCAGCACGTATTCACTACGGGCACGGTCGGCATTGGCGAACGCTTCGGCGGTATCGGGGTCCACAACGAACTGCGCAATTCCATCACGGTCACGCATGTCGAGAAAGATCACCCCACCGTGGTCACGGCGACGGTGTACCCAGCCGCAAACGGTGACCGTTTGATCCACCAATGTTTCGTTCAGCTGGCCGCAATAATGGCTGCGCATGTCAAATCCTGTTCTGTTTCGTGGCTAATAAAATTACGTTTGGGCAGATTTATACAGCGTGATATGCCATCAAGCGGCAGCATCACTGTTCTTGGCTGAGCGCTTTTCCGCCCCGGGCTTTTGGGTAGCCGCTGAAGTTCCATCGGACTTGTCAGCCACCAGATTTTTCTTGCTACCCGTTTTGAAATCTGTCTCGTACCAGCCACCACCGGCCAGACGAAAGCCTGCCGCCGATACCAGGCGCGACAGAGCCTCCTGATGACACTCTGGACATTGGGTAAGCGGATCAGCGCTCATTTTCTGCAGTTTTTCCAAACGCTGGCCGCAGGCCTTGCACTCGTATTCATAGATGGGCATGTTATCAACTCCTGTTATCAACGCATGAAAATCGAAGCAAAGACAATATGATGGCATTTGTCGGATATGCCACTGTGTATATGCGGCCAACCGGTGGAAATCCAAGATAGTAAATAATCAAGCGGATGCATTATACCCTTTTGTTGCCCCCGGCGAGCAAGGCTAAGCACTACATAAAACATACCTGAACAACCTGAAAGGATATAGAAATGGTCAATGCAGTCGTACTCGATGCCGAAAGCCTGGGACCAGAAATAGATCTTGCTGCAATTCAAGGGCAGGTCGATCAGCTTGAGGTTTATCAGCAAAGTAGCTCGCAGCAAGCCAGACAGCGGTTACAGAATGCAGAGATAGCCATCGTTAACAAGGTGATCATTGATGCTGATACCCTACAGGCATCGACACGCTTACGCCTGATCTGTGTTTTGGCCACGGGGCTGAATAATATTGATCTAGAGGCGGCCAACGCGCATGGGATAGAGGTCAGGAATGTCAGCGCTTACGGCACTGCCAGCGTGTCCCAGCACACCCTGATGCTGATACTTTCTCTGGCTAACCGTCTACCGCTTTACCAGGCAGATATTGCGCAAGGCAAATGGCAGCAAAGCGTGTTTTTCTGCCTCCAGGATCATCCCACCCTACAGCTTGCGGGCAAGCAGCTTGTCATGGTGGGAAAAGGCGAATTGGGCAGTGAAGTAGCGCGTCTTGCTGAGGCCTTCGGGATGAAAGTCAGTTTTGCTGCTCGTCCTGGCAACGAGGCACATGATCCGCGTCCAGCGCTGGATGACCTCCTTCCAGAGGCAGACATTATCAGCCTGCATTGTCCGCTGAATGAAAATACCCGCCACTTGATCAACCATGAGCGATTGGCAAGTGCCAAGTCGTCCTTGCTGTTGGTCAACTGTGCACGCGGGGGAATAATAGATGAAACAGCGGCACTTGATGCGCTTCGGGCGGGACGGATAGGAGGGCTGGCGGTGGATGTGCTGCCTGAAGAGCCACCCCGCAATGGTCATCCACTACTCACTGCGTTACACGGTGTCGCTGTCGGCGCAGCAGAACCCTTGAACCTCATCGTCACACCGCATAATGCCTGGATAACACCTGAGGCAAGGCAGAACATTGTCAGGCTGACCGCTGAAAATATTCGAGCCTGGAAGAGCGATGCCTGATGCAACCCATTGGCAGCTAGAGTCTGTTGACGTTTCATCACGGCCGCGATGAAACGTCAACAGGCCCTAGTAGGTTGAAAAATGATCCGGCACTGCAACCTCGTCAAGCACCTCCAATTCGACGTGGGTCACTCGGGCATTTTCTGGGCCATGCCATAACCATTGGGATAGCACCTTGATATTGTCACTGGAACCACACATCAGAACCTCTACCCGCCCGTCAGGCAGGTTCTTGGCGTAGCCGGTAAGACCCAGTTTGAGTGCCTGTTCCTGGGTGGCGCGACGAAACCAGACGCCTTGGACCTTGCCGGTGACCCATGCCCGTACACTGGACTGTTTCATGGAAGCTCCTTGTATATAGTCGGTTACTCAGGGCTTGCTGCTGGATATCGCAAATCTATTGATCCATGGCGCTTTCTTTATCAATAAACTCGCGCTGCACAAGGACTGCACTGTTGCGCGGTATCAAAGGTCTTTTGCGTCTTAACAACAGTGAACGCGTAAATGCTGCGCCAAACAAGAGTATCAAGGACGAATAATAGACCCAAAGCAGAATCATCACCACGGAACCGGCAGCCCCGTAGGTAGAAGCTGTCGCCGTGTGGGAAAGGTAAAGGGCGATGACGCTGCGCCCCACGGTAAACAGAACCGCCGTGACCACCGCACCAATCAGAACATCCTGCCAGCGCAGCACCACATCTGGCAGTACCTTGAAAATGGTGGCGAAAAGCAGAACTACAACACCCAAGGATATTAATGATTCAGCGCTTGAAGCCAGCACACTTGTGTAGGGAAGCAGATTATCGGCTGCCTGAAGCATTGCCCGGACGGCAACGCCGGCAGCCAGTGAAACCAGCAGTATAAAACCGATTGACAGCACCACTGTCAGGGATAAAAAGCGATTTTTCAAAAAAATCAGGGCACTGTTAGCCGTGGGTCGAGCAGTGACACCCCAAATAGTGTTCAGTGAAAACTGCATCTGACCAAATACTGTCGTAGCGCCTACCAGCAAGGCGCCAACCCCCAATAAAGTAGGCAGAATCCCTGCTTCTTCGATTCTTGATTGTGCCACAGCCTGCTCAATGGCCCTGGCCGCCTCCGCTCCCATGGTTCCCTGCAGCTGGGCAACAATCTGGCCTTGAGCGGCATCCTCACCCATTACTACCCCAATCACAGTCACCGCGATAATGACCGTCGGTGCCAGGGAAAACAGTGTGTAAAAAGCCAATGACCCTGCATAACTGAAGGCATTTCTTTCCAACCACAATCGAACAGCGTCTTTGAAAACCTGGCTCCAGAAAATCGCTGAGCGCTTTAACATCTTGTCTTCCTCATGGCGTTTAGCTGGCTGCTTTACAGACCTGACAAAACGCAACGCCTTATCAATCGACAGTCATGGTTTCATCAAGAATTACTGTTAGCATACCTGAATAAAAGTCGCTTATCAGGCTGTCGGTCAATTGCGTCAGACCGGTGCACTGCCATAATGGCAGCTCGGCAAAACCCTGCATCGGCAGTCAGACGTTTTACTTTTTGGAGCCTTCAATGCCCAGCGTTCAAGCATTTGAACACCCGCCTGCAGATAAAGACTATGAGTTTGACTGCCTGGTGTTTATTGGTCGTTTTCAGCCACCTCACCTGGGGCATGTGGCCGTTATTCGTGAGGCCCTAAAGCAGGCTCGTCAGGTAATTGTCCTGGTGGGTTCTGCCTGGCAGGCGCGCTCATTACGCAATCCCTGGCAGTTCACAGACCGTCAGAACATGCTGACAGCCAGTTTTGATGATGAAGAAAACCAGCGTCTTGAAATTACGCCCTTGCTGGATGCGCTCTATAACGACGACGTCTGGGTACGCGATGTTCAACGGCGTGTCAGGGATCTCACAATTCCTGAAAATGGTAAGCTACCGAGAATCGGCCTGATTGGCGCCAGTCGTGGCCAGTCAAGTTACTATCTCTCACTTTTCCCACAGTGGGAATCTGTCAGCGTACCCGTGGTGGAAGGTATTTCAGCCAGCCATATTCGTGAGCGACTGTTTCGCTCGCAGGGTTCAAGCGATGATTATCTCAGCACGGGCGCCTTTCATGACCTGCCGCCCGGTGTGATTGAGTACGTTCATAAATTCTGTAAAGAGGAAGCCTATTGGCGGCTGATCGAGGAGCAGCAGTTATTGGATCAATACCGCCAAGCCTGGTCGGATGCCCCCTACCCGCCCATATTTGTGACGGTAAATGCAGTGGTTGTGCAATCCGGGCACGTACTGCTTGTGCGCCGCAAGGCAGCACCAGGCAAGGGGCTATATGCGCTGCCAGGCGGATTCATCAATGCGCACGAGCGTTTACTGGATGCCTGCCTTAGAGAGCTGCGCGAGCGTATTCGCCTGAAAGTGCCTGAGCCGGTATTGAAAGGGTCGCTGAGAGGCCAGCGCCTATTTGACGAACCACACCGTAGCTGGCGGGGAAGAACACTGGCAGAAGCGTTTTATTTTGCCTTGCGTCCTGATCAACAACTGCCAAGGCTCAAGCCGGTCAAAGGCGGTGACCATGCACGCTGGATAGCGCTGGCTGATCTTGAACCGGACAGCCTGTTTGAAGATCATTTCTTTATCATCCAGAATTTTCTGGGGCTGCCGGCTGATTTCGGCACCAGTTGACGGTAGTAGCGTTACTGACTGCGTCGTCATTTCCAGGGCCTAGGCTTCAAGAAAGTCACGGGGGAGCTTCATCATTTGACGCCACAAGCGTTCTACCCCGGGCTTGTGAACCATTGAGCATCGATAAAGGCGTATTTCCAGCGGTATATCCCAGCTTTCATCGCCTGCGCGCACCAGAGTACCTGTCTTTAACTCTTCGCGTATGCAGAAATCAGGTATCCAGGCCACTCCCACTCCCTGAAGCACCATGCCTTTCAGTCCCTCCGCCATGGCAGTCTCATAAACAGTGCGTAACTTCAGACGAAGGGGGTCATTTTTTAACAACATGCGTACACTTCGCCCCAAGAAGGCCCCCTGAGTATAGGCCAGGTAGGGAATAGAGGAATCGGTGTGTAAGGAAAATCGGGGATTACCCCCTTCGTCTGCGATGGACACGGGCAACATCTTTACTTTACCAATAGAGAAAGATGGAAAGACTTCAGCATCCAACTGCATGGTGGCAAAGGGATCATAGTAGGCAAGCATCAGATCACAATTGCCTTCTCTCAGAACATGGATGGCTTCTCCGACATTCATGGCAAGCAAGCGGGTCGGCAACTCCCCCAACCCTTTCTGCAATCTGGAAATCCAGGGTGGGAAAAAACTCAACGCCAGTGAATGAGCGGCCACTATATCCAGCGCTTCGTTGGCAATGGATAATCCGCGCAGATGACTCAGGGATTCATTCAGTTGCTCAACAAGGTTACGCGCTGTAATAAGAAATAACTGCCCTTCCGATGTCAAACCGATAGGCGTTGTAGAACGATCCACCAGAGTGACGTCTACCGCCTGCTCTAGCGCCCTGATGCGACGACTGAAGGCTGGCTGGGTAACATGGCGTTGACGCGCCGATGCGGAAAAACTGCGGGTATTGGCCAGGGCGACAAAATCTTCCAACCATTTGGTTTCCAAATTCACCCTAGACTCCTTCTAAACTGGGTAGTTGTAGCAATAGATAAAACAGAACCCTGATCATGACTGAATGATGCCGTTATTGTATTGGCGACATCAAGTAAGCCGCGCGTGATATGACTTTTTTCCATAAAGGACGTTGCTGTATTTCATCGAGCGATACACGACGACATTGCGCAAAATCTTCTTCCAACATCAAGCGCATCTGTCCAGCAAAGGCGGGGCTAGGAATAAAAGCGGTTATCTCGAAGTTAAGCCGAAATGAGCGATTATCCAGATTGATGGTCCCTACTGTTGCTGAGTGATTGTCTATCAGGATGGTCTTTTGATGTAAAAAACCTGGAAGATAACGGTATATTTTAACGCCCGCTCTCAGCATGTCCGGTAAAAAAGAAAAAGCGGACAAAAAGACGAGCACGTGATCCGGACGTTCAGGAATCATTACCCGTACATCAACGCCGCGCATGGCGGCAAGCCGCAGCGCATCCTGAACCCCTTGGTCGGGAACAAAATATGGGCTGGTCACCCACAACCTTTCGTTGGCGCTATGAATCAGGCTCTGGACCAGCAGACTCGCGGTATCCAACCGATCGGCAGGACCGGAAGGTACAATGACAACATCATGGCTCGGTGCTGACATGGCGACGGGTTGCCAGTGCAGATTGATCACCTCCCCTGTAGCCCAGTGCCAGTCTTCCCAGAAGGCTTCCTGCAACCCAAGAACACTGGGGCCTTCCAGCATCAAGTGGGTATCGCGCCAGGGTCCATGGCGTCGGGATTCTCCAAGGTATTCCATCCCTACATTGAAACCACCCAACCAGCCCTGTTCGCCATCCACCACCAACACTTTGCGATGATTACGAAAGTTCAGTTGGAAAGGGTGTTTTAAGCCACGCGATGATCGAAAAGCACTGACCTTGACGCCTAGACAGGACAAGTCCTTCAGATACCCCTCATCCAGCTTTCGGCTGCCTACCTCATCATATAGAAAATACACGCGCACACCGCGTCTGGCCGCCTGCTCCAGATGGTATTGCAACTGCCGCCCCAAGGCGTCATTGCGAACGATGAAGAACTGTATCAACACGTAATGTGTTGCCCGATCAATACCGGCAAACAGGCTGTCAAAGGTAGCCTTGCCGTCAATCAGCAATTCCGCGTGGTTATGCTGTGTCAGGGGCATCATGGCCAACTGCTCGACCGCCTGAATATCTGACGTCAGCGAAGGTGAACAAAAAGGCAACATGTTCGACCGGTAGCGGTTCAGCACCTGGCGCAAGACACTGTCGCGCTCACCTCTGGCCGATACATAGCCATAAAAGCGGGGGCGGCCGAAAAACCAGTAGGCAGGCACGGCCACATACGGGAAAGTCAACAAGGAAATGATCCAGGCAATGGCCCCCTGAGACGTTCGACTGGACATAAGCGCCATCACTGCCGACACGATACCTACAAGGTATATTAACAGCAGGCCCGTACCCCATAACCAGGAGGTCATAACAACTCCATTGACGTGCGATAAGCATAAAAACAGCAACCATTATAACAGCTTGGTGCATGCTTTCAGTGCCAACCCTATCCGTTCATGTGATTGATAAACAAAAGCGGGCCCCGACATTCGGGGCCCGACGACAATGCTTATTAACAGCAGGCAGTTAAGCTGTAACGTAATGCGTAATGATCAGGCTTTTTCAGCAATAATCTCTTTCCATTTGGCCGGCCCCGTCTGATGTACTGAGGTACCTTGCGCATCCACCGCGACCGTGACAGGCATGTCTTCCACTTCAAATTCGTAAATGGCTTCCATACCCAGATCCTTGAACCCCACCACGCGGGATTTCTTGATGGCCTGAGCGACCAGGTAAGCCGACCCCCCCACCGCCATCAGATACACCGCTTCATTGTCACGGATCGCCTCAATCGCTGCCAGACCACGTTCGGCTTTGCCAACCATACCCAGCAACCCGGTTTCTTCCAGCATGGTGCGGGTGAACTTATCCATGCGCGTTGCGGTGGTGGGTCCTGCCGGGCCGACCACTTCATCACCGATCGGGTCGACAGGGCCCACATAATAGATAAAACGCCCTGTCATATCGACTGGCAGCGGCTCACCTTTGGCAATCATATCCACCATCCGTTTATGGGCTGCATCCCGGCCCGTCAGCAACTTGCCATTGAGCAACAGGGTATCACCAGGCTGCCAGGTTTTGACCTCATCACGCGTGATGGTGTCAAGATTCACACGCTTGACGTTATCGCCCATTTCACGTGTGATTTCCGGCCAATCCTCGATCTTTGGCGGTGCCAGTGCCACAGGGCCAGTACCATCGAGGGTGAAATGCGCATGTCGGGTAGCGGCACAATTCGGGATAATGGCGACTGGCTTGTTAGCCGCATGAGTGGGAAAATCCTTGACCTTGATATCCAGTACTGTGGTCAGACCGCCAAGGCCCTGCGCCCCAATACCGGACTGATTGACCTTTTCAAACAGCTCAAGACGCAACTCTTCAGCGCGATTAGAGGCGCCCCTGGCCTGCAGATCCTGAATATCAATCGGGTCCAGCAGGGCTTCCTTGGCGATTTCCATGGCTTTTTCAGCCGTTCCGCCAATACCAATGCCCAGCATGCCTGGCGGGCACCAGCCTGCCCCCATCTTGGGCAGCTGTTCAAGCACCCAGTCAACCACGCTGTCAGAAGGGTTCAACATGGCAAACTTGGACTTGGCCTCACTGCCCCCACCTTTGGCGGCGACATGAATCTCCACCTTATCGCCGGGCACAAGCTTGTGATGAATAATGGCCGGCGTATTGTCCTTGGTATTCTGTCGTTTGCCATCCGGGTCAGCCAATACAGACGCACGCAGAATGTTATCGGGCAGCAGATAGGCCCGCCGAACGCCTTCATTGACCATGTCGTCGAGGCTCATGTCAGCGTCCCACTGAACATTCATACCGACGTGAACAAACACGGTCACAATACCGGTATCCTGGCAGATCGGGCGGTGACCGGTGGCACACATTCGTGAGTTGATCAGTATCTGGGCGATGGCATCCTTGGCGGCCGGGTTTTCTTCGCGCTCATAGGCTTGCGCCATGGCATCAATAAAGTCCTTTGGATGATAATAGGAAATATATTGAAGAGCGTCGGCAACGCTTTGAATTACATCGTCCTGGCGAATCACGGTCATTTCGGCTACTCCCCGGTATCTGATTATCATATGCAAGCAGTCATGCGTCGCTGTAAAGACATTCACATCGCGCGTCTGATAATCGTTTAATAAGCCACACGGTCATTTTGTGGAGGCAAGTATACCCCATCTGTCGGCGGCAGGCAGTTTGCGAAACGGGGCTGTTGCTGGTGCTTTAGTTTGATGACTAACAAGAAACAGCAAGATAACGGTATAAATATTAATGCCTACATGGATTGGCATTGCGGACAGAAATATAACCTGCGAGAAGCGACGTTGATTTTTTCCAGCGATGCAGCACAACGATGGCACGGTAGACCCTGACGCTCGAATACACTGAAACGCCACTGACGACGAGATTCTCCCATGCTTTTTGCCTTTTCTATCCACTCAGGGCAGTTGGTTACACCGGCCGTGCGGTAAGCCTGCCAGGTAAGCGAAAGAATGAAGTGCGCGAGGCGACGTCGTCCAGCTTCACTCAGGTCACAAGGACGTAGACGGGGCGACAAGCCGGCAAAGAACAATACCTCGCTGCGTAAATAGTTGCCCAGACCCGCCACAAATCCTTGATCCAGCAGTAAACCACCCAGCCCGCGTCGATGAAATGACGCCTCCATCAGGCGCTGAACTATGTGCTCCTCCCCCACTGCTTGTGACAGCAAATCAGGACCAAGCCTGGCCAGAAAAGGGTGTTCATCAAGGCGATCTGCCGGCCACATGCTGATGTCCGAGGCGCTATAAAGACTGGCTGCCCGACCATTGACCACAAGGCGAGCTCGCAAAGAACGACGCGTCACCGGCACTTTATCAGCTGCGTGACACTTCCATACCCCGTAAAGCTGATTGTGTGAATAAAGGACGTGCTGATCTGAAAAACGCACCAACATGGCCTTGCCTCGGGTTTCAACCTTATCCACCTGTTGGCCAATCAGTCTGGGTGGGTAATCTTTAAGCTCATCAAAAGCAAACCAGGCATCCTCAATGATGCCCTTGGTGAGCTGCTTTTCAATACGGTCAGCCGCCCGACGAATTTCAGGACCTTCCGGCATGCTTACCCCAGCGCCAGCTGTTTTTCTTTGAGTTCATGAAGGCGATCACGCAAGCGGGCCGCTTCTTCGAAATCCAGATTCTGGGCGGCTTCAAACATGCCGTCCTCCAGCTTGCTGATGGCTGAGGCCACATCATCCGGGTGCATGCTCCTGGGTTCATAGACAGCATCCGGCTCGGCCACCTTGCGTTCATTACCCCGCCGACGGCTGGATTTCTTGCCCGGTGCCTGCGCAGCTTCCATGATATCCGCCACTGAACGGGTCACTGTGGTCGGCGTGATGCCATGCTTTTCATTATGCGCCTGCTGTTTTTCCCGTCGGCGTGCCGTTTCATCCATGGCCTTACGCATCGAGTCGGTGATCCGGTCTCCATAGAGAATCGCCTTGCCATGGGCGTTACGTGCGGCACGGCCGATCGTCTGAATCAATGAACGCTCAGCCCGCAGAAAGCCTTCCTTATCGGCGTCAAGAATCGCCACCAGAGAAACTTCGGGGATATCCAGTCCCTCACGCAGCAAGTTTATCCCTACCAGGACATCAAATTTTCCCAGGCGCAGGTCGCGGATAATCTCGACCCGCTCAACGGTGTCAATATCCGAGTGCAGATAACGCACGCGAATACCATGTTCATCAAAGTATTCGGTAAGGTCCTCAGCCATCCGCTTGGTCAGCACGGTAACCAGAACCCGCTCACCCACAGCCGTGCGCAAGCGGATTTCCGATAGCAGATCATCTACCTGTGTTGACGCAGGGCGAACCTCGATTTCTGGATCCAGCAGGCCTGTCGGACGCACCACCTGTTCGACCACCTGACCTGCATGCTCGGCTTCATAAGGCCCGGGTGTAGCAGACACAAATATCGTCTGCGGACTGATGGATTCCCATTCCTCAAACTTCATGGGTCGGTTATCCAGCGCCGAGGGCAGACGGAAACCGTATTCCACCAGGGTTTCCTTGCGTGAGCGGTCACCCTTGAACATGCCGCCCACCTGGGGAACGCTGACGTGGGATTCGTCGATAAACAATAAAGCATCGTCGGGCAGGTAATCAAAGAAGGTCGGCGGCGCCTGGCCGGGATCCCGCCCCGACAGATAGCGCGAATAGTTTTCGATACCGTTGCAGTAACCCAGCTCCAGCATCATTTCGATGTCATAAAGGGTCCGCTGCTCCAGGCGCTGAGCCTCCACCAGGCGATCATGCTTGCGAAGCCACTCCAGACGCTCTTTCAATTCAGCCTTAATGGCGTCGATTGCCCCCAGAATGGTTTCCCTGGGAGTGACATAGTGGGATTTGGGATAGATCGTCATACGCGGCACCTGGCCACGCACATCGCCAGTCAAGGGATCAAACAGGCGAATGGAATCAATCTCATCATCAAACAGTTCAACCCTGACCGCCTCTTCTTCAGCATCCGCCGGGAAGATGTCGATGACGTCGCCGCGAACCCGGTAGGTACCACGGCGGAAATCCATATCATTGCGGGTATATTGCAGCTCTGCCAGGCGACGCAGGAAAGCGCGCTGGTCAATCAGTTCACCGCGTGTGAAGTGCAGGCGCATCTTGAGGTACTGGTCCGGGTCGCCCAAACCGTAGATAGCCGAAACAGACACGACTATCAGGGCATCACGGCGCTCCAGCAATGCCTTGGTCGCAGACAGGCGCATCTGCTCAATGTGATCATTGATAGAGGCGTCTTTTTCGATAAAGGTATCTGACGAAGGTACGTAGGCCTCTGGCTGATAATAATCGTAGTAGGAAACAAAGTATTCGACAGCGTTGTCCGGAAAAAACGCCTTGAATTCACCGTATAGCTGGGCCGCCAGCGTCTTGTTGGGCGCCATGACAATCGTCGGCCGCTGTAGGGTTTCAACGACATTGGCCATGGTGAAGGTCTTGCCTGAACCGGTTACTCCCAGGAGGGTCTGATGAGCAAGACCGGCTTCCAGCCCGCCCACCAGCGACCTGATAGCCGTAGGTTGGTCACCGGCAGGGGAAAATTTGGACTGCAGTCTGAAGGCTTTGCTCATCAAGGCTCCTAAAGCGGATTTATGCGATATTCTGGCGGTCAGGCAGTATCTGAGCGTGTGGTTACTTCAACGCTGGCCTGCGTAATCAGGCGATGAATCGGACAACGCTCGCTGATTTCTTCAAGACGCGCCTGTTGCTCAGGGTCAATGATGCCATGAAACACCAGCGTGACTTCCAGTCTGTACACGCCTTTACGTTCCTGAGAATCATCGCGCTTGACCCTTGTAGTGATGCCTTCCAGCGGCCAGCCCTTGCGGTCGGCATACATCTTGGCGGTAATTGCCTTGCAGGCGCCCAGTGACAGATCAAAATAGTCATGCGGGTCCGGCGCGCTTTCTTCACCACCGTAGGCTTTGGGGATATCGACATAGAGATCCTCGAAACCATTCAACACCACCCGGTGACGCAGGAGATGATCACGCTCAGTGATAACCGTTATGGTCTTTTCCATGATAGTTTCCTTTTCACGATACCTTGACACCCAGTTTCAGGGCATTGATGGCAGCAATAAGTTTTTCGCGCTTGACTCGCCCTTCAACCTCGGCGCCGTGCTGGCCGACCTCGGCACTCTCGACGCCATCCACCATCATCAAGGCCGTTGTAATCTGGTTCACCTGATCCACGGATGTCACACCGTTAAACCCTAGAGACACCTGCTGAGCCATCTGTCTATCCCCTCTGCATACACGTATTCCATCAAGGTTATGCAAGCTTGATACAGCACAAGAGTCTAGCATGCTGATAATGGCGTGCAATCGGGTCCAAGAACTCATATGTGGTAGTCTGACTGCATACGCAATCAGTAACAGTACCTGCTATTTCATCACAGAAAGGAGATGCGCACCCTATGCCCGTATCCGCAGATTCAAGCACCAACGCCGATACGCAGACCCGGACAGACGTTATCAACGCCCCTGTCAGGTTAGCCTATCTGGGCGTTCTGGATATTCACGGTGACGGTGGCGAGCAGTTCCTGCAAGGTCAGACCAGTGCTCAGGTCAACCTGGCAGATAGCCACTTTGCTCCCCTCACCTGTTTCTGTACCTCCAAAGGCCGCATGATGGCCAACGGTCAGCTGATCCGCCTGGCAAGTGACCATATACGTATACTGCTTTCCGCCAGCCTGGTGGCGCCATTGATGACGCATCTGCAAAAGTTTGCTCCTTTCTATAAGGTAACCTTATCAGCCGGTGACACTATCACCGTGCTGGGGGCCAACCAGCCAGTGGCTGAACATATGGCAGAAACCCTGAGGATGCCATTGCCAACCACCCCCTGGCAGCAGGTCAGTGACGATCATCAACGCAGTATAGTGGCTTACCCTCCCGGCCCCGACAGCGCTGGCTATCGGTGGCTGTTTGCCCTCCCTGACGCGGATGCCGAGCAATTTTCACCCCGTGCTGATACAGACGAATGGCAATTGGCCGACATTCGCAGAGGCCTTGTCTGGCTTGGCGCCGAACACCAGGATAAATATCTGCCTCAGATGATCAACTGGGAAGCTCTGGGTGGCATCAGTTTCAAGAAAGGCTGCTATACCGGCCAGGAAGTGGTGGCACGCGCTCACTTCCGCGGTCAGGTCAAAAAGCGTCTCTGGCCTGGTAGTGTCAATACCGCTGAAACATTGTCGAGTGGTACAGCGATTCAGGATGACAACGATCGCAACATCGGCGAGGTCGTCACCAGTTGTGTCAATGAAGCCGGTGCAAACGAGTTTCTGGCCGTGATCACGACGAAGGCCGTCGATAACCAGCTGTCACTGCGTATCAATGACCAGGCGGTTGAGCTTACGGGTCTGCCCTACGAGATTGAAAGGCTCGACCCGGAACAGCTCGCCCTTGAGGTCAACGATCAATAGACATTCAGCCATCAGTGACACTGGCAGGCAGGCGAAACAGTTGAGCAGTGGTCCGGCAGCTTAGCCTGGCCACTTCGGCTTCTGGCTGATGGCGCAGACGGGCCAGCTGGCGGCAGACTTCAGCCACGTTGGCCGGCTCGTTGCGTTGGCCTTGTTGGCCGTGAAGCGGCATATCGGGGCTATCAGTCTCCAGCACAAATCCATCGTCTGGCAATGCCTGAACTGCCCGTTGTACCCGGCGTGCGCGAGGGTAGGTCAATATCCCTCCCAGCCCGACAGCAAACCCCAGCTTATTGAAGGCATGTGCCTGCTCGGGCGATCCGGCAAAACCGTGCACCATGCCGCCCCTGGGCAACTGTAACTGACGCAAGCGCTTGGCAACCTTATCATTGGCCTGCACGCAGTGGATAATGACCGGCAGGTCGTTGCGTTTGGCCAGCCGCAGCTGGGCATCAAACAGTATCCATTGCTGTTCAAGCGTATCGCTGAGGCGAGCATCAATACCACACTCCCCCACCGCAACGAGCTGTGGATGGTTGTTCAAGGCGTCTTCCAGAGCCTGCATATCCTCGTCGCTATGCTCATCAATAAAGTAGGGGTGCAAACCCAAAGCAACACTGACATCCTCGCGCTGGCCAAGCGCCAGCACGTGATTCCAGCGTGCCCGGGTAGTCCCTGGCACAATAAAATGCCTGACGCCGGCGACTTGGGCACGCAGCATGGTGCTCTCACGGTCATTATCAAAATCTTCCAGATCAAGATGACAATGCGCGTCAATCAGCATATTTCCCCTCTCAGGCCTCCTGAATCAGCCCGGCAGTTGCGCTGATCAGTGCTCCCGGGTTGGTTGGAAGCGAATATCCGGCCAGCGCTCCTGGGTCATCTGCAGGTTGACCCGTGTCGGTGCAATGTAAGTGAGGTAACCACCGCCATCAATCGCCAGATTGGCGCTTGCCTTGCGCTTGAATTCCTCAAGCTTCTTGGCATCCTCGCTGTAGACCCAGCGGGCGGTGTTGACGTTGACACCCTCATACAGGCAGTCGACCTTGTATTCTTCCTTGAGACGATGTGCCACCACGTCGAACTGCAGAGTACCTACCGCGCCCAGAATCAGGTCGTTGTTATCCAGTGGCATGAAAACCTGGGTAGCGCCTTCCTCGGAAAGCTGTTGAAGCCCTTTCTGCAACGCTTTCATTTTCAGAGGATCTTTAAGACGCACGCGCTTGAAAAGCTCCGGCGCAAAGTGAGGAATCCCGGTAAAGCGCATGTCTTCGTTCAGGGTAAAGGTGTCACCAATCTGAATGGTGCCATGATTGTGCAGACCAATAATATCACCCGGCCAGGCTTCCTCTACCTGAGAGCGGTCAGAGGCCATGAAGGTCAGGGCGTCAGCAATCTTTACATCCTTATTGATTCTGACGTGACGCATTTTCATGTTCTTTTCGTATTTCCCCGAACACACCCGTAAAAAAGCAATACGGTCACGGTGATTAGGGTCCATGTTCGCCTGAATCTTGAACACAAAGCCACTGAAGCGTTTGTCATCAGCCGTCACGGTGCGCGTATTCGTTTCACGAGGCTGGGGCGGCGGTGCATACTCAACAAAGCCATCAAGCATTTCCCGCACACCAAAATTGCCCATGGCGGTGCCGAAATAGACAGGCGTCAACTCACCCTTGCGATAGGCGTCAAGGTCAAACGTATGTGAGGCACCGCGGACCAGCTCGACCTCCATGCGCAATTCTTCTGCCTGGTCGTCGCCCAGCATCGCCTCCACCTCGGGGTTATCGAGCCCTTCAATGCGTATGTCATCCGGAATTCGGCTACCCTGGCCCTGAGTATAAAGATGTAACACATCGTTATACAGATGATAGACCCCCTTGAAATGCCGCCCCATGCCAATCGGCCAGGTCATCGGTGCACACTGGATATTAAGCACAGTTTCGACTTCATCCATTACTTCAATGGGATCACGAATATCACGGTCCATCTTGTTGACAAAGGTAAGGATCGGCGTAGTCCGCAGACGGCAGACCTCCATCAACTTGATGGTCCGATCCTCTACGCCTTTTGCCCCATCAATCACCATGAGCGCCGAATCCACCGCTGTCAGGGTGCGATAAGTGTCTTCGGAGAAATCTTCGTGGCCCGGGGTATCCAACAAGTTGACAATCCGGCCGCCATAGGGGAACTGCATGACAGAGGTAGTCACCGAGATGCCCCGTTCCTGCTCCATCTTCATCCAGTCAGAGGTCGCATGACGGTCATTCCGCTTGCTTTTCACCGACCCTGCCATCTGGATGGCGTTGCCGAACAACAGCATCTTTTCGGTAATGGTGGTTTTACCCGCATCAGGGTGTGAAATAATGGCGAAGGTGCGGCGAAGGTCCGCTTCGCGGGAGAGTTGAGCGTCAGACATTGGTTTCTCTGGCAGGACTGCATAAATTAAGTTACTGATAGCACTATGGTAACGCAAATGACCACTATCAGCACAGAGAGGCTATCAAACCCTCAGAGTGCGGCACACGGCAAGACCCTAGGTCGGCGCTGACAGGGTCCCTGCGCGAGGGCATACGATAGCAATACAGGTAATGATTGACGTCGGATCAGGATAAGGGCCTGTTCACGCTGCATCGCGAAAAGCCTCTAAAACCGGTCAGCACGGAACGGCGCCATATCAATAGCCGTCGGCTTTCCTTCCATCATGTCTGCCAGTAGCATGCCCGTCGCGGGTCCTAGCGTGAAGCCCTGATGGCCATGACCAAACGCCAGCCACAGGCCTTTATGGCGATGTGCCGGTCCGATCACGGGTTTCATATCCGGCAGGCAGGGACGAGCCCCCTTCCAGGCAACCGCATCTTTACGCTCACCCAGTGGAAACAGCTTGCGGGCAGCTTTTTCTGCACTCGCCAGTTGATCATCGTGGGCGGGAGATTCCAGATTATCCAACTCGGCACCCGTGGTCAGACGAATACCGGCACGCATCGGTGCCAACAGATATCCTACCTCGGCGTCCATCACCCAGTGATTAAGCTCGACACCTTCATCGGACGCGTAGTGCATATGATAGCCACGCTTGACGAAAGTCGGAAAATGGTAACCCAAAGGCTTTAGCCATTTGCCTGCCCATGGCCCCAGTGCCATGACCAGGTTATCTGCCTGCAGGGCCCCGTCCGGCGTGGTGACTTCCCAACCATCGGACCTTTGTCGGATATCAGTGACGTCACTCTGCATCAGACGACCGCCCTGCTGCTGGCAGGATTCGGCATAGGCGGCTACCAGACTGCCAGGATCCTTTACCACCCAGGAGTCGAGCCAGTGGATGGCGCCAATAATATCCGCCGAGAGGTACGGCTCCATCCCAGACAGCTGCTGACGGTCAAGATGCTGGAACTGAACACCAAAGCGTTCATGATTTTCCTGCGCTTCTTTCAAACGTTTCGTCTGCCTGTTTTCAGATCGGAACAGCTCAAGAAAGCCGTCCTGAGCAACTAACTGCTCAGCGCCAGCGGCTTTAATCATTGGCGCATGGGTATCAAGGCATAGCTGAATAAGAGAAGCATATTCCGGTACGATGCGTGAATAAGCCTTTGGCCCGGAATTGTGCCAGTAACGCAGTAGTGGCGAGGCGGCATTGAGCATACCGCCTGGCCGGTAGCGAATATCCACACGACGATTCGGCAGGACACTCAGCAGTGTCTGCATATCACGTGGAAAGGCATATGGGCGAACGGCCTCGCGCTGAATGATGCCCGCGTTACCAAAGGATGTTTCCTGGCCCGGCTCACGACGGTCGATCAGGGTGACATCATGCCCGCGCTGAACAAGGTGCCATGCAACGCTGACACCAATCATTCCAGCACCCAGAACAATACTATGTGCCATTCTATGCTCCTCGTTTTTTCATGCCCTTCAGCTTCAACCCAGCCACCCGCCAACCTGATGTCTGTGAAGTATAAGAAATGTACCCGTAAAAATTGCTGATCCACTGACTGCCAGCAACACAGGGCTTCCCATAATCCAATCAGTATCAAGAAATTAACACCAAAACTACGGCTTTTGAATAGATTTTAGGCCTGTATTTTCATAAAAAAGTAGCTGTAATTATCAAAAAATTTACTTAAAAAGAATAAAAGACCAGGGCCTGCTGACGCTTTATCGCTGCGAGGCTACGTCAACAGGCCCTACATTTATCATCATGGCGGCAAACACACCAAAAACGGGTGCAGCCCTTCACAATTCATAGACACACAGGCATGAACGCCGTCAGGTATCTGCAGATTGAACAGGCATTATTCAGGAGAAGGGTTTTGATGGCCAAGGTCGTTCAAGACAGCCCGGCAGGCAAAGATGATGAAAACAGACGGATAAAAAAAATAACAGAACACGCGAGGGAGGAATGCTGAAAGGTTAATGGGGTGGATGATGGGGATCGAACCCACGACCACCGGAGCCACAATCCGGGGCTCTACCACTGAGCTACACCCACCATAACCTTGGAAATTCTGGTAAACAGCCTGTTGCTTCAGCTGCTATACAATACAAGCGTGGAATGGGGTGGATGATGGGGATCGAACCCACGACCACCGGAGCCACAATCCGGGGCTCTACCACTGAGCTACACCCACCATATACAGCTTGTATGATGCACAAGCGCCCATTCGGGATACTTGGCACATTTGACTTGCGACGCTCAAGATTGGCACGCCCAGCAGGACTTGAACCCGCAACCTACGGCTTAGAAGGCCGTTGCTCTATCCGGTTGAGCTATGGGCGCACTTTTGAGTAAGCCATTCAATTGTTGATAGTGCCCAATCGAATAAAGTGCTGAACCACAACCAACGCTTGGATATGCAAGTACCAACATCCACGTTAGGAAGTGGTCGGGGTGGAGGGATTCGAACCCCCGACATCCTGCTCCCAAAGCAGGCGCGCTACCAGACTGCGCTACACCCCGAAAAAACAACCTAGACGCTACCGTGTGTCTCGTCTCAAGCGAGGCACATAGTACAACTTTTGAATTTAAAGTCAACCACTAATGCATATAAATCCTTCAATTGCTTTGCCTGAACGTGCGGGCATGCGAAAATAAGAGGCATTCTTAAAAGCCTTTTTTTTCTTCAGGCATTTCTAGACGGGGATTACCTTAATGACGGCCCAATTGATCGATGGCAAGGCCATCGCCGCTGATGTTCGCCAGAATGTTGCCAATAGCGTTGCCGCCCGCCGCAGGGCCGGCGCTCGAGCTCCTGGCCTTGCGGTTGTGTTAGTGGGCAATGATTCTGCCTCGCATGTTTATGTCAGTAACAAGCATCGCGCCTGTGAGAAAGCCGGCATTCACTCGATTCAGCATGAATTGCCTACCGAGACAACCCAAGAAGCGCTTGAAGCATTGATTGACCAGCTGAATGCCGACGAATCCATTGACGGTATCCTGGTGCAACTGCCTTTACCCGACCATCTGGATCCGGAACCCCTTTTGGAACGCATTCTTCCCGATAAGGATGTCGATGGTTTTCACCCCTATAACCTGGGTCGGCTTGCGCAACGCCTGCCTGCTCTGCGTCCTTGCACCCCCAAAGGGGTAATGACCCTGCTTGAAAAAAGCGGCCTGGCAGTTCGCGGCCTGGATGCCACCGTGGTCGGTGCCTCCAATATTGTCGGCAGACCCATGGCACTTGAACTGATGCTCGCCGGTTGCACCACGACGGTGTGCCATCGTTTTACCCAGCATCTTGATGAACATGTCAGACGCGCCGATCTTCTTGTCGTCGCGGTTGGCAAGCCCGGCATCGTAAAAGGCGAATGGATCAAGCCTGGCGCCATCGTGATTGATGTCGGTATCAACCGAGGTGACGATGGACGCCTGATAGGCGACATCGATTTTGACCAGGCGCAACAGAGGGCCAGTCATATTACGCCTGTCCCTGGCGGAGTGGGCCCCATGACAGTCGCCAGCCTGCTCCAGAACACCCTCGAATCAGCCGAACAGCATGCGCCTGCTGGCACCTGAGTTGAACTGAACATTATTTACCAACAAGGAATATCGTGTGACACATATCGGGATTATTGGTGCCATGGCCCAGGAAGTCGGGATTCTTGCCGGACAACTCGACAATGCCCAGCGCCATGAGCATGCAGGTTTTACTTTCTATCGCGGCCAGCGCCATGGCCTGAACGTCACCGTTCTTCAGTCAGGCATTGGCAAGGTCAATGCTGCAGTAGGCACCGCCGTCCTGCTCGAGCGTTTTCAGCCTCAGGCCATTATCAACACCGGATCTGCGGGTGGGTTTGCCACCGACATGAACATCGGTGATGTGGTCATTTCCAGTGACGTTCGTCATCACGATGTTGATGTGACGGCCTTCGGCTATGAAATGGGGCAAGTTCCGGGTATGCCGGCTGCGTTTGAGGCGGATTCAGGACTAAAAAACGTCGCCAAAGGGGCTATTGCTGCACTGAATGAAGTCAGTGTGCGAGAGGGCATGATTGCCACCGGGGATAGCTTCATGGCCGACCCACAACGTGTAGAGCAGTTGCGTCGTCAGTTCCCTGATATGCTGGCCGTCGATATGGAAGCGGCAGCGATTGCCCAGAGCTGCCATCTGTTTGATGTGCCTTTCGTGGTTATCCGCGCCCTCTCGGACATTCCCGGGGACTCGGACAACCACCTGTCATTCGAGCAGTTTCTGGAGGTTGCCGCCCTGCACTCATCGCGTATGGTTGACCAGATGCTTAAGCAGATCGGGGCAGCAACACCCGCCTAGGCGTTACCTTTGTGCAATTTCCACGGCAGTGTTTCGCCCGCCAACAAGGGGATGATGCGCTGCCCGTCCGCATAGGGGTAACTGTCCGGCAGTGTCCAGTTGTGACGCTCAAGCACCACCTTATCCGGATTGACCGGCAAACCATAGAAGCGAGGTCCATTGAAGCTTGCAAAAGCTTCCAGCTGATCAAGCGCTTCCATCTGTTCAAACGCCATGGCATACAGCTCGATCGCTGCTGGCGCCGTATAGGCCCCGGCACAACCACAACTGGACTCTTTATCCCCCTGAGCGTGAGGTGCACTGTCAGTACCCAGGAAAAATTTCGGGCTGCCCGACGTTGCTGCCTTGAGTAACGCCTGGCGATGACGCTCGCGCTTGAGAATCGGCAGGCAGTAATAATGCGGGCGGATACCGCCTGCCAGCATCTGGTTACGATTGAACAAAAGGTGATGAGCGGTAATGGTCGCCGCGACGTTATTCGGTGCTTCGGCCACAAAGGTGGCCGCCTGCTCGGTGGTGATATGCTCGCATACCACCTTGAGCGAAGGATGCCGCGCCAGCAAGGGTTTGAGCACCTGCTCGATAAAAACAGCTTCGCGATCGAAAATATCGATATCAGCATCAGTAACTTCACCATGCATCAAGAGCGGCAGCCCCGCATCGGCCATCGCCGCTATCGTCTCATCACAGTGACGCAGATCGGTCACTCCGGATGCTGAGTTGGTCGTTGCACCGGCAGGATAAAGCTTGATGGCGTGAATAATGCCGCTGTCAATGGCCCGCTGGACCTCTTGCGGTGGCGTCGTATCGGTCAGATAAAGCGTCATCAGAGGGTCAAAATGCGCCCCTTCTGGAAGCGCCTGCAAAATGCGTTGGCGATAGGCGTGTGCCTGGGCCGTTGTCGTTACCGGTGGTTTTAGGTTCGGCATGATGATGGCACGCCCCATCTGGGCAGCGCTGTGATTGACAACTGCTTGCATGGCAGCGTCGTCCCGAAGGTGCAGATGCCAGTCATCAGGGCGGGTTAGGCTAAGTGTGTTCACGGCAATTCCTGTCGAGCAAGTATTGGTTCGTATCGGATCAGGATACGTTATGGTGTGGGCAATTGAGCTTCAGTGATGATTATACCGGATATTCAACCTGCTTAAATTGCCCGCCAGATAATCACACCTGAATCCATGCCCACAAAGCAGGTGAATTGACGTATCATTCCCTCTTATATCAGTTTCAGGACGCATTTTTTATATGCATAACGTAAGGCGCTATGCGGATATTGTCGCCAGTCTGGAAGGCTTGTTATGGCTGGCACTTGGCTGGTCTGTCACTCTTTCGGCCTATCGTGGCAGTACAGAACCGACTGTTGGCATGCTGCTGTTAATTGCTACCGTCATCTTCGTCAGTTGGTTCCACCGTCCACTACGTTTGTTACTGCGCCGCTATCATGTGCGCAAGCGGCGCACCGACATGTGGATACACCTGTTGGCGTTACCCCTGTTGCTTGGCATGGCCGCCTATATCCTGCTGGAGTTCCTTCTGGGTCCTGCCTGGCTGCCCCCCAAGATGTTGGCCGTCAATGTTCTTGCATCAGCTGGATGGCTGACGTTTGTCTTTACACTGGTGATCAAGCTGATTCACCGCCAGATAACCACCGGCAAGTAGCCCCATGCCTACAGAATTACCTCTGCCGCTTTCAACGCCCAACCGGAACCTGGTCCGTCTGACCATCGTGCGTGGTATCACCTGGACAGGATTCCTTCTTGCCATCATTTTCGGTGTAGAGCTGCTTGGCTTTGAACTCAAGGTGCCTGCTGTCATCGGTGTCGTGATCGCCATGGGAACGCTCAATATCGTTACCTGGTGGCGACTGGGTCGCCCACGTGCCGTCAACCACACCGAATATTTACTGCATTTGCTGGCCGACATCGCCGGCCTGACATTGCTGTTCTATTTTACCGGCGGGGCTACCAATCCCTTTATCACCTACTACCTGGTACCTGTCACTATTGCCGCTGCCACTCTGCCCTGGCGGCACACATGGATCATCGCCGCGTTTGCCATGGCGGGTTACAGTTTCCTGATGTTCAATTATCACGTTGTTCCCCAGATGAGCCATATCCACAGTGACTCCCCCCTAAGCCTGCACACACTTGGCATGTGGCTGAACTTTGGACTTTCCGCCGGCTTGATTACCTTTTTTATCTACAAGATGGCCCATGCGCTGCGTCGACGCGACAAGGCCCTCTCTAGCACCCGGGAAGCTGCGCTCAGAAACGAGCAGGTATTGGCCGTTGCGACGCAGGCAGCAGGCACAGCCCATGAGCTGGGCACACCCCTTTCCACCATGGCGGTGCTGCTCAATGAAATGCTCGAGGAAGTACCCAGAGACTCAACGCTCAGCGATGATATTTACCTGCTCAGGCAACAGGTCGATACCTGCAAGTCTCGCCTGCAGCACCTGGTTGAGCATGCCGATCGCCGACGCATGGCAGAACCCGAGGTATTCGATGGGGAAGTTTGGCTGGCGGGCGTGGTTCAGCGCTGGCTGGTACTGCGCCCGGATGTCAGCCATCAGTTCCACGTCTCGGAACGTCGTGGGCGCCCCTGGCTCGCCGCGGACACCACGCTTGACCAGGCCCTCACCAACCTTTTGAATAATGCGGCCGATGCCAATCCGGAAAACATTGCAATACGTCTGGACTGGCATAACGACAGCGTGATTATTGATATCCGTGATCATGGGCCTGGCGTTTCCATGTCGATTGCTGATCAACTTGGCGATACCTTTGTGTCGACCAAAAGCAAAGGCATGGGTATTGGGTTATTTCTGACGCATGCTACGATCAATCGCTTTGGCGGTGGGGTCAGCCTCTACAATCACCCGGAAGGTGGCACACTGACAGAGGTCATCCTGCCATTGAGCTCTCCGCCACCGTCATGATCAGCCCCTGGCATCATCATTTGCTGAATTGCTGTGCGGATTAACAGAGGAAGCCATGTCTATTCCCAAGTCATCTAAACACAAGTCATCACCCCAGGATCAGCGTCTGCTGATCATTGATGACGATGAAATGTTCTGTCATGTACTCAGTCGAGCGCTTACCCGGCGCGGCTATCAGGTCAGCGTCGCCCATGATGCAGATCAGGCGCTGAGCCTTGCCGCCAGTCAATCGCCCAGCATGGCAACCCTTGACCTGAAACTCGAAAACAGCTCCGGGCTCAAGCTTCTGCCCGAACTGCTCGGTGTGGTACCCGAGTGTCGTGTGGTGGTCCTGACCGGTTACTCAAGCATTGCGACTGCCGTTGAAGCCATCAAGCTAGGCGCTGTCAATTATCTGTGCAAACCGGTTGATGCAGACGATGTGTTAACGTCTTTCAACCGTCAGGAAGGCAATCCGGATGCAGAAGTCGCCGACAACCCGCCCTCGGTCAACCGCATTACCTGGGAACACATCCAGAAAGTGCTCCAGGAACACGATGGCAACATTTCTGCCACGGCCCGCGCCTTGGGCATGCATCGGCGCACCCTGCAGCGCAAGTTACAGAAGCGACCGGTAAAGCGCTAAAACAACCCGCCTGGTGGCGGGTTGTCTGTCTGCCAGCCCGATGGCTTGAGGCGTTACTGGGCCGTCCAGCCAAGATCGATGTTCCAGCTTGAACCGGTAACCGCCCCGGCGGAATCGGCGCACAGAAAGGCCACCATGTCGGCAACTTCCGAAGGCTCGATCAGGCGCTTGACGGCCGCATTCTTGAGCATGATCTTCTCGATCACTTCCTGTTCGTCCATACCATGCATCTTGGCCTGGTCAGCAATCTGATTATCCACCAAGGGTGTTTTCACGTAGGCCGGACAAATGGCGTTAGCGGTAATTCCCTGCTCCCCACCTTCAAGAGCGGCCGTCTTGGTCAAACCAACCATGCCATGCTTGGCACTGATGTAAGCTGATTTACCCGGGGAAGCCACCTGGGCATGTACGGAGGCGATGTTGACGATGCGCCCCCAACCGCCTTCACGCATATGTGGCCAGGCCGCCTGAGAGAGCAGGAAAGGCGCGGTCAGCATCAGATCGATAATCTGCCGCCATTTCTGCTCTGGAAAGCTTTCTATCGGGGATACGTGCTGGATACCGGCATTGTTGACCAGAATATCGACGCTGCCAAAACGTTTGACGGCATCATCAACCGCCCCACGACAGGCACCCGGATCCGTCAGGTCCGCCTCGAAGAAGGCCGCGCCTGCAGCGTCTGCCACTGCCTTACCGTCCGGGTTGAAGTCTACTGCCAACACCTGGTGGCCCAGGTCACAAAGCTTCTTGACGACCGCTTCGCCAATGCCGCTACTGGTACCGGTGACGACCGCCACACGGGGATGATTCGTTGTCGATGCACGTGTTGTCATAGGACATCCTGTTAAAAGTTGCTGTTGAAAGTTGCTGCTGCAAGTACCGATGAAACGGGCTTGTGATTGATGAAATCCTGAAAAAACCGCCAAACCTGTCAACAAGGTAACCACAATGGCCTGGCAACACCACTATGCGGCAGGCGCCATGATACGTTCCATCAGGCGTTGGGCCAGCTGGGCCGCCTCCTGCATGGTCTGAAGGTCGCTCAGGTCATCCAGTATCCGGCACGTATACCAGCCCTGACCATCCGGCAATGGTTGCCACTGAAAACGATAGGCCCCGGATGGCAGTGACACCAAGACGCTGTCCTGCCAGGCAGGCGAGCCGGTACTGCCTGGAATGGCTGCCAGCCATAATGCACAAGGCGTGATCAAGGCGCCTATCAGGACAGTGCCATTGAACACTTCAAGGCGATCACGCTGAAAACATAAACCATCGACACCCAGACGAGGGTTGAAAACCGGCTTACGTTTGAGCTGGCGTATATACCTGTCTCGATAGCTGCGCGCCAGCGCATCAATCTGCTCATACTCTTCAAGCGTGGGTAACTGCATTAAAAGGTTCTCTGTACGAAAGCAAAATAACCTCCATAATCAGGCTCAATGGCAGATGTAGCATCCTGCTATTAGCCAAACGGCGTCGGCTACGTCAAACTAATGTATTAAATATTGATTCAAAGGAATAGCACCCTATGTTTGTTGTCATCTATGGCCGTCTGTCATGCCCTTTCTGCGTCATGGCCAAGCGCCTGGCCGAACAACTGGAAAGTAGCGGCAAGATTGATGGCCTGCGCTATATCGACATGCCCAGTGAAGGCATTACCAAGGAAGATATCGCCAAAACCGCTGGCAAGCCGGTGCATACTGTTCCTCAGGTATTTATTGATCAGGAGCACATTGGTGGCTTTACAGAATTCGACCACTACGTGCGCCAACACCCCGCGCTGAGTCACTGACAAACCGCGCGGCTGGGATTAACGGGTCATGCCGTTAACCTGCGTTGAACGCCTCACAGTCCTCGTTGCCTATACTGCGTGTGTAGATAGATGTCTACTCTTAACGTATCTCGCAGGCGAGGATTTCATCATGCACCGCAAGGAGTTCATACAACAATTATGGCTGGATTATATCCATGCCCACCCTGATCTTGGGGCCCTGACCCTTTGGCCCAACGCCGAACAGGCTGAATATATGGCCCTGCTGACACTTAATGTCGGTGAATTCAGTGCCAAAACACTCTCCCCTTTTCTGGCCCAGATGGGTTATCAGCTGGTGTCCCGCTACGCCATGGCTGACAAGGGCCTGCTGATACACCTCTGGTCGCCGCAGGACAATGGCAGTTGGCTGATTGTCGCAGAGCTACAGATAGGCACCCTGCCCAAAGGCCCGAGAGAAGAGCTTACTCGTCTCATCTATCAACCGGGCGTTACTGACGACAACACAGCAAAAGGCGTCACGCTGTTCTGCCACGGCCGTCCCTGGCCCATGCCTACATGGTCGCTTCATGAGGAACTGCTGGAAACGCATCCTCTGGCAGCCTGGCTGGCCACCATGGGGCCACGCCTTCATCATGCCGGTTTCAACTGCCATACACTTGGCCAGCCGCTTCATGACATAGACCAACAGCTCAACGAGTGCGGAATGGCCCATGCATGCGTAGACCAAAACGGCATCTTCCCTGTCTCTTCGTTGCTGGAGCATCGCTTCTACCCGACCAATGCCCAGAAAATGGTATTTGCAGAAGGAGATGAACACCGCGTTTCCTTCGGCGGGCTGGCATTGGTCCAAAAGCGCGTGGAAGACAACCACGAGCCAATCGCCTGCCAGCTGTTACCTCACCATACCCGCTGTGAGGTTACCTAACGGTCACTGGCGGTGCAGTGCCAGCCAAAAGCTGACGCTGCACTTCCCCAGGCATGGCGCTTGCCACGGCTGTTCAGCCTTCAACAAAAGTCATTTCAGGCACATCATCCGGCACAATCAGCTTGCCCGCGGTTTTCTCGACAATTTCTTCAACGCTAACGCCCGGCGCCCGCTCCTTGAGAATGAAGCTGCCGTCTCTGATTTCCATATAGGCCAGATCCGTCAACACGCGATTGATACACCCCGCGCCCGTCAGCGGCAAGGTGCAGGCTTCAAGCAGCTTGGATTCACCGTGCTTGGACGCGTGGGTCATGGTGCAGATAATGTTTTCCGCACCAGCCACAAGGTCCATGGCACCGCCCATACCTTTGATCAGCTTGCCCGGCACCATCCAGGAAGCGATATTGCCATTCTGATCGACTTCAAAAGCGCCTAATACGGTCAGATCAACATGACCGCCGCGAATCATCGCAAACGACTCTGCCGATGAAAAAATGGCAGCGCCCGGACGGGCCGTGACCGTCTGCTTACCGGCATTGATCATGTCGGGGTCAAGTTCTTCTTCGGTTGGAAAACGCCCCATTCCCAGCAGCCCGTTCTCGGACTGCAGCATGACGTCCATTCCCTCGGGAATATAATTGGCCACCAGGGTCGGGATACCGATGCCCAGATTAACGTAGAAGCCATCTTCCAGCTCACGCGCAACGCGCATTGCCATCTGTTCACGTGTTAGTGCCATGATTATCTATCCTGTTATTTTAAAATACGATTCTTGGGCAAATTAAGCAGACAGGGCATGCTGGCCTAGCTGCGAACGGTGCGTTTTTCGATACGCTTCTCGAAAGAGCCCTGGATCAGGCGATCCACATAAATTCCCGGGGTGTGAATCTGGGTTGGGTCCAACGCGCCCGGCGCCACAATTTCCTCTACCTCAACCACGGTAATCTTTCCCGCAGTAGCCGCCATGGGGTTGAAGTTCTGTGCCGTATGACGGTAAACCACATTGCCATACCAGTCGGCCTTCCAGCCCTTGACGATGGCAAAATCACCAACGATGGACTCTTCCATGATATGTGGTCGACCGTTGAACTCGCGAACTTCCTTGCCTTCACCAATCGGCGTGCCGTAACCCGTGGCGGTATAGAAAGCGGGAATGCCTGCACCACCCGCCCGCATTTTTTCAGCCAGCGTACCCTGTGGCGTCAACACTACTTCGATTTCATCATTAAGCATCTGCTGCTCAAACATCGCATTTTCACCGACATAGGACGCCAGAATCTTGCGAATCTGGCGATCTTCCAGCAGCAGGCCAAGGCCGAAACCGTCAACGCCACAGTTATTGGAAACAACGGTCAAGTCCTTGACGCCAAGACGCTTGATCTCGGCAATCAGGTTCTCCGGTATGCCGCACAGCCCGAAGCCACCAGCGATTAACGTCATACCGCTTTCGATGCCCTGCATTGCTTCCGCATAGGAAGCCACTCGCTTGTCAAAACCTGCCATGATGAATCCTCACTTGTTATTAATGGATGCAATGGGTCTCACACGCCTTGTTACAACGGCCACGTGTCCTTTCATACCATTGGCAGCACCAGCCACCGGATAATGCCAGTGTTATACCCGTTGATATATTTGTTAAGTTTGTTTTATTTATTAATTAATTTATATTGCTAATCAATAGTGCGTTAAATGCGCCATTTTTCGGAGCCAGTCGATGACGGTCAAACAACTGCGCGCCTTTCTGGCAGTCGCCCAGACCCTCAGCTTTACCCAGGCCTGCGAGCGGTTGCACCTTTCACAGCCAGCGCTGAGTCTGGCGATCAAGGGGCTGGAAGAGACCCTTGGAGGAAAATTATTGATACGTAGTACCCGCAGTGTGCGCTTGACGCCCGAAGGCGAATCACTGGTACCGCTGGCAAAACACCTGCTGGCACAGTGGGATAACACCGAGGAACGCCTGCGCCAGCGTTTCACACTGCAGCTTGGTCGTCTGGGCGTTGCGGCCATGCCAGCATTCGCCAGCAACCTCTTGCCCGCTGCCATGGTCAAGTTTCGCCAGCAATACCCAAGAATCAACATCACGGTACATGATGTCATCAACGAGGAAGTGATTGACATGGTACGCTCCAGGCAGGTTGAAATGGGCATTGCCTTTGCACCGGAAGGGCTGGGGAGCCTCCACTTCACCCCTTTGTTCGATGACCGCTTTGTGGCTGTCGTGCCGCGTGACAATCCACTTGCCGGACTTGAACAACTGACCTGGCACGATATGATTTGTCAGGATTTTATCACCCTGCAACGCCCCTCGATGGTAAGACGACTGTTGGAACAGGCGCTCGAAAGGCGTGCCATGCAGTTGCCTGTGGCATTTGAAAGCCACCAACTGGCGACCGTTGGGCGAATGGTCGCCGATGGTCTGGGTGTCAGTGCCGTGCCCTCCATGTGCATTCAGCAGATGAAGGAACTCGGCGCTCACTGTGTCCCGCTCACACGGCCGGATATATCCTGCCAGGTGGGGATTCTTACCCACCAGGAACTATCCGTGGCGGCTCAGGCCCTGCGGGATGTGCTCAGGGATACTGTTCAGGCCCCACGCCTTGACGCAGGATAAAATGATATCATCGACATCACCATACTAAAGCACCAGGAATCCGCCGCATGCCGTTGATAAAAGGAGTAACCAGCTTACTGATGATCTGTGTGATTACCCTGGTGCTGGGTATCCCTCTGGTCTGCCTGTCACTCCTGAAGCTGCTGGCACCCACTCAAAAAGCACGCAGCCTCATCTTGCAAGGCATGAACCGGATCACCCTGACATGGATTGATGCCAATCTGTGGTGGATGCGCCATTGGCTGAAAACACCGCTGACGGAGGAGGTGCCCGATCAACTGGGTGACGGGCAGTGGTGGCTGATCATTTCCAACCACCGCAGCTGGATAGATATCTTTGTGCTGTTCATGGCGCTACACCGGCGCATTTCCATGCCACGTTTTTTTGTCAAGCGCGCACTGTTGTGGATACCGGTCATCGGGCAAGCATTCTGGGCACTGGAATTTCCTGTCATGCGCCGCTACAGTCGAGAGCAGATGGCCAAAAACCCCAAGCTGGCTGACATTGACCGACGCGCTACCCAGCGAATGTGCGAGCGGGCAAAAGACTTTCCTATCAGTATTGTCATCTATGCCGAAGGCACCCGTTTCACGCCTTCAAAGCGGGAGCAACAGCAAAGCCCCTATCGGCATCTGCTTCGCCCCAAGGCGGGAGGAATCGCTCAAGTCCTTACCCTTATGGGCGATCAGCTCAGTGGCATTCTCGATGTCACTGTCAGCTATGCCAACCCGTCACCGACTTTCTGGGGGTTTCTGTGTGGCACAGAACAAGCTATCACACTCACGGTCCGTCGGCTGGAGGTACCAAAATGGATGTTGGATACCCAGTATCATGCACAACCTCAGGACAAGGAACGCTTTCATCAATGGATCAATGCATTGTGGCAAGAAAAAGACGCCCTGCTGGACAAACGCACTCACCACGACTGATCAGTGCCCTTATCTGCTGCTGCTTTCTGGCTACCCTGGCTGGCTGTGCCAGCACGTCTGACAGCCGCCCGGACGAAGATGCGCAACGTCAGGCCGAAACCAGTTCGTGGAGAACCATCCAGGCCGGCGACACCCTCGGTGATATTGCCCGGCAGTTCGACATACCTGTGGAACGCCTGCAGCGCTTCAACCCTGATGTTAATCCCCAGCGACTGCTGGTAGGACACCAACTGCTGATTCCCCGGCAAGAGGAGCGGGCACCCTCCGCCGGCCCCTACCGCTACCAGGTGCGCGCGGGGGATACCTTTGCTGGCATCGCACGCCATTTCGGTTCCCGCACACAGGACCTGATCAGTGCCAACCCCGGCATCAGCCCGACGGCCCTGGGTATTGGCCAGCTGATCAAGGTACCCGTATCTGGCAGCCCCCGTCGTCCGCCATCGGCCACTGATACCACCACAGCCGATCGGCCGCCGTCCTCTGACAAGCTCCCCTCATCGGCAGACGACTGGCCCTGGCCTTTGGATGATTACCGGATTGTACGGCGTTTCGGGCCCGATGAGCGTGGCACTCTCCAGCCCATGCTGCTTGCCACACAGGCAGGCGCTCAGGCAACCGCGGTCGCGTCGGGCGACGTACGCTTTGCCGGCAGCATGCGCCAACTTGGCCAGGTGGTCATCATTCACCATCCGGACAATTTGCAAAGCGTCTATGCGCTATGCGCGGCCTTGCAGGTCGAGGAAGGCACACAGGTGTCCAGCGGCGATGCCTTGTGCGAGGTCGGCCAGAACGGTAACGGGCGCTACGACCTGCTATTTGATTTGCGTCAGGGCGGCAACCCTATCGACCCACGTCGTGTGCTCAGGTAACCAAGACGTTAGCCACGATAATAGCCGGGTGTGATAAAAGGCATCCGGGTCACGATCATCGGCAGGTGTTTGCCGCGCACCTGGGCAAACACCCGGGAACCCGGACTTTCCCAGTCGCGGTCCACATACCCCATCGCGACCGGCTTGCCGACACTCGGGCCAAACCCACCGGAGGTAACGGTGCCCAGCGGCTTGCCATCCGCGTCAACCAATAACGTCCCTTCCCGCACCGGGGCCTTGCCTTCAGCCACCAGACCCACCCGTTGACGGGTGTGATCCTTGGCATCCAGCTGGTGCAGTATCAGGTCAGCGCCCGGAAAGCCGGCGGCCCTGGCGCCACCGAGGCGGCGAGGCTTGCTGATCGCCCAGCTCAGGTTGGCTTCGACCGGTGTGGTTTGAGTATCCATATCATGGCCATAAAGACACAGACCCGCTTCAAGGCGCAGTGAATCGCGCGCGCCCAGGCCAATCATCTCGACGTCCGGCTCGCGCAGAAGACGCCTTGCAAACGCTTGTGCAGCATGTCCCGCCACCGAGATCTCAAAGCCATCCTCGCCGGTATAGCCGCTGCGGCTCACCCAGATCTCCTCGCCTGCCAGCCCGTCCCCTTCTTCCAGGGTAAAACGTTGATGCTGCATGAATACCAGGTCGCAGGCGGCAGGACAAAGACGTGCCATGACTTCCTTCGCCTGTGGCCCCTGCAGTGCAAGCAACGCTCGCTCCTGCAGATAGACAATCTCCTGCTGATCACCCAGGTTGACCCTTAAGTGAGCAAGATCCTGCTGCTTGCATGCCGCATTGACCACCAGATAGAAGTGATCTCCTGCATTAACGATCATCAGGTCATCCAATATGCCTCCCTCAGTGCTGGTAAACAGGCCGTAGCGCTGTGCTCCTTGCGTCAGCCCCAGGATATCCACCGGAATCAGGGCCTCCAGTGCCAGTGCCGCCTGCTCCCCACTGACGGTTATCTGCCCCATGTGAGAGACATCGAAGAGGCCACATGCCGCTCGGGTATGCTCATGTTCTTTCTTGATGCCCAGCGGATACTGCACCGGCATGTCGTAGCCGGCAAAGGGAACCATCCTGGCGCCCAGCGCCAGGTGAAGGTCATGCAATGGGGTCTTTTTCAGCTCGCTCATTCAACTTTCCTCTTTTCAAAAAAAGCCGGGAAGACACGCAAGGTGGCTTCCCGGCTTTTATTGCTAGCAACGTTCCAGCGCCGCACCAGGGTCATTCGGTCACCAATGCATCCCCAGTCACCACCAGAACGCCCACCTCCAGCTGATTATTTCTGATCGTGATCCAGTGCTTCGCCTGGCAGGATATCCTTG
This sequence comes from Halomonas sp. BLK-85, assembly GCF_044792155.1. Lineage (NCBI taxonomy): Bacteria > Pseudomonadati > Pseudomonadota > Gammaproteobacteria > Oceanospirillales > Halomonadaceae > Halomonas > Halomonas sp. BLK-85. The sequence continues at coordinate 1,509,874 of NZ_CP087731.1, read as the reverse complement.
CCATCGAAGTAGTCACGGGTCAGCTTGAACACGACCGGTGACAACAGCGCCAGGGCAATCAGGTTGGGTATCGCCATCATGGCGTTGAAGGTATCTGCCATCAACCAGATAAAGCCAAGGTTTGCCATCGCACCCAGCGGAATCGCCAGAACAAACAGCACCCGGTAAATCATGATGGAACGTGTGCCAAACAGGAACTGGAAGCATTTTTCGCCATAGAACGACCATCCAATAATGGTGGTAAAGGCAAATACCGCCAGCGCGATCGACACAAGCTGGTTACCCCAGCCGGGCAAGGCCGCGTCAAAGGACAGGGCCGTCAGCGAGGCACCGGCTTCACCATCTACCCAGACGGTAGAGGTCAGGATAACCAATGCCGTAATGGTGCACACAATAATCGTATCGATAAAGGTGCCCAGCATGGCAATCAAGCCTTGACGAACCGGATTCTTGGTTTTGGCAGCCGCGTGCGCAATCGGTGCGCTGCCCAGCCCGGCTTCGTTAGAGAAAATACCACGGGCCACACCAAAGCGAATGGCCGCCATGACCGCCGCACCGGCAAAACCACCCATGGCAGCATGCGGGTTGAAGGCATAGTAGAAAATCATGCTGAAGGCTTCACCAATCTCACTTGCGTTGAGGATCAGTACCAGAATACCCGACAGCACATAGGCAATCCCCATGATCGGCACCAGTTTACCAGCCACTTTACCGATGCGCTTGATACCACCCAGGATAACGGCGCCTGACAGTACCATGATCACAATGCCTGTCAGCCAGAACGGAATACCGAACGTCGAGTTCATTGCATCGGCAACCGAATTGGACTGGACGGTGTTACCGATACCAAAGGCAGCCACGGCCCCGAAGAAAGCAAAAGCTCCGCCCAGCCAGAGCCATTTACGCCCCAGACCGTTCTTGATGTAGAACATTGGCCCACCCACGTGAAAGCCGGTGCTGTCCGTCTCACGGTAGCGAACAGCCAGTACGGCTTCAGCGAACTTGGTCGCCATCCCCACCAGGGCAGTAATCCACATCCAGAACACGGCTCCCGGCCCACCCAGGGCAATCGCGGTAGCCACACCGGCAATATTTCCCGTTCCAATGGTGGCCGACAGAGAGGTCATCAAGGCATTGAAAGGTGAAATTTCGCCGTCGTCATCGGTCTTGGCTTTACCGTCAGGGGTGTGCTTGGCATCACGCCCTTGCCACAAGAGCCGAAAACCCATTCCCAGTTTTCTGAGCGGCATGAGTTTCAGGCCAATCTGCAGGTAGAGCCCGACCCCCAGCAACAGAATCAGCATCAAGGGACCCCAAACGATCCCGTTGATAGACCCAAAGATAGCGTTCAATGTTTCCATTGTTTTTCTCCTGGACCCTTTTACAGTTGATCTGCATCGCCGCTTCATTCAGAGACGCATGCAGTGGCTGATCGTCTATGGTGGCCAATCGCCACATAGCGGCATTTCCAACAATAAGCAGCGACTTTGCAGCGCTGGAGCCAACCCCGCAGCAAAATAATCCTGGATGACAGTGGCCAACATCCTGCCATGTCATCGGTCGCCTTAGCCCATTGAAGCAAGCCAAATTCTATCAAGCCAATTTTAAATGCAAAACGGTATTTTTTTGGTGAGTGGATAGCGTTTCTAACAGTATTATTAGAAAAACTGACTATCTTTTAGGTCAGATCCAGTAATACCATCGTTCTAAACTAAAACATGTCGCCAGCGAAGCAAAGGGTTCACAAGAAATTTGTTTCGTATCGGAAACACGTTAATATGGGCTATTCACAGGCACTCAAATCGCCAGATTGATGCGTCGAGCCTGTCAAGCTGGCCCATCAGCGTCAACCTTTCCCATACGGCTGATGGCAGGGTTCAGACCATGCACCCGTCTCTGATCCATATTCACTACAGGAAACATCATGAGCCAAGTTCCCGCGAATCTGCATTACGCCCCGAGCCACGAATGGGTTCTGGACAATCAGGATGGCACCGTTACCATCGGGATTACTGACCACGCGCAGGAAGCCCTGGGGGACGTTGTCTTTGTTGAGCTGCCTGAAGTCGGCCATGCGCTGAGCAAAGGGGATGAGTTTGGCGTGATTGAATCCGTCAAGGCAGCCTCTGACCTCTATGCCCCGGTGAACGGTGAAGTGATTGAGGTCAATGAAAACCTCGAAGACTCGCCTGAAACCGTCAATGAATCGCCCTATGAAGACGGTTGGATCATGAAAGTCCGCCTGGATGGCAGCGTTGATGACCTGCTGAACGCCGAGGCTTATCAGGCCTCCATAGACGCTGATGACTGAGGCCTCACACACGCTACCATCCCCTTGCCCGCCTCGCCCTGGCGGGCAATTCCGTTAACCCTGTCGGGTCTTCCTACACGTCTGGATCTCGCACCATGTCTCCACAGTCCACTGAAATACAGCCTTATGCGGCACAGCGGCTGACCCAACTCGCTCATCACGACGCCTTTCTCAAACGTCATAACGGCCCTGACGCCGCAGAGACCCGGCACATGCTGGACGCACTGGGCCTGCCTTCCATGCAAGCCCTCATTCAGCAAACCGTGCCTGATGATATCCGCCTCGAAGGCGAGCTGGCACTGGACGACCCCTGCAATGAATCGGAAGCACTTGATTACCTGGCGCAACTGGCCCGTCAGAACCGTATGGCCAGAAACTTTATCGGTCAGGGTTACTATGGCACCCAGATGCCGGCGGTCATTCAACGCAACGTGCTGGAAAACCCGGGATGGTACACTGCCTATACGCCTTATCAGCCTGAAATTTCCCAGGGGCGCCTGGAAGGCCTGCTCAATTTCCAGCAGGTTGTCATGGATCTCACCGGCATGCAGCTGGCCAACGCATCACTGCTTGATGAAGCCACCGCCGCAGCCGAAGCCATGGCCCTTTGCAAACGTGCCAACAAGAAGTACACGTCCAATGCCTTTTTTGTGGCAGAAGACGTGTTCCCCCAGACCCTGGATGTTCTCAGGACCCGCGCCCGATATTTCGGATTTGACCTGATTGTTGCGCCGGCTCAAGCACTGCAGGATCACGACGTGTTCGGTGCCCTGCTGCAATACCCTGGTGACAGTGGCCAAGTGAATGACCTGGCGCCACTGCTGGCCAAGGCCCGGGAAAAGCAGGTAATGACCTGTGTCGCCACTGACTTGTTGAGCCTGGTGCTGCTCAAGGAACCCGGCGCCACAGGCGCCGATATCGTGGTGGGTAATTCTCAGCGCTTTGGCGTTCCCATGGGCTTTGGCGGCCCGCATGCAGCTTTCTTTGCCACCTCGGACAAGCTCAAGCGCTCCATTCCCGGGCGCATCATCGGCGTTTCCCGGGACAGCCACGGCAAGACGGCGCTGCGTATGGCCATGCAGACCCGTGAACAGCATATCCGCCGCGAGAAAGCGACCTCCAACATCTGCACCGCCCAGGCGCTGCTGGCCAATATAGCCGGTTTCTACGCGACCTATCATGGCGCTGACGGCTTGCGCACCATTGCCAACCGCGTACAGCGCCTGACCACGATTCTGGCCCTCGGCCTGCAGCAGGCAGGCATCACCCTTGCCCATGACAGTTGGTTTGACACCCTGCGACTGACCGCTATCGACAAGGGCAAGGTGCATGACCGCGCCATGACCCATGACGTCAACCTGCGCTACTTCGCCAACGGCGATGTAGGTATCAGTCTGGACGAAACCACCTCCGCCCATGATGTGGCGTTGCTGTTCACTATCATCCTCGGTGACGACCATCAGCTATCCATTCCGGCGCTTGATGAACAGGTGATCAGCGAGGGCATCACCGGTATTCCGGCCAACTGCCAACGGGAAACTGATTTCCTGACGCACCCGACCTTCAAGCGTTATCGCAGTGAAACCGAGATGCTGCGTTATCTCAAGCGGCTGGAAAACAAGGATCTCTCCCTGGCCCATGCCATGATCCCGCTGGGTTCCTGCACCATGAAGCTCAATGCCACCAGTGAGATGGTACCGGTGTCCTGGCCGGCCTTTGCCCACCTGCATCCCTTTGCCCCAAGAGAACAGGTCGCAGGTTATCACCAGATGATGGATGAACTGGCCGCATGTCTGGTCGAAATCACCGGTTACGATCATATTTCCATGCAGCCCAATTCCGGCGCTCAGGGGGAATATGCCGGCCTGCTGGCCATTCGTCGCTACCAGGCCGCCCAGGGCGAAGCGCAGCGTGATGTGTGCCTGATCCCCAGCTCTGCCCATGGCACCAATCCGGCGTCAGCCGCCATGCTGGGGCTGCAGGTCGTCGTGGTGGAATGTGATGCAAGAGGCAATGTTGACCTCGATGACCTGACCCAGAAAGCCGAGCAGTACAGCGACAGGCTGGCCGCGAGCATGATCACCTACCCCTCCACCCACGGCGTGTTCGAATCGCATATACGTGCGGTGTGTGAGGTAGTGCACCGCCATGGCGGCCAGGTGTATGTGGATGGGGCCAACATGAACGCCCTGGTAGGCCTCACCCGCCCCGGTGATTTCGGCGCTGATGTATCGCATCTCAACCTGCACAAGACCTTCTGTATTCCGCATGGCGGCGGCGGCCCGGGAATGGGTCCCATAGGCGTCAAGGCGCACCTGGCCCCCTATGTCGCCAACCACTCGGTCACGCCGATTGACGGCCTCGACAAAAACAGCGGCGCCGTTGCGGCGACTGCGTTTGGCAGCGCCTCAATCCTGCCGATTTCCTGGGCCTACATCAAGATGATGGGTGCCCGCGGACTGCGGGAAGCCACCGAACTGGCGATTCTCAATGCCAACTACATTGCCAAACGCCTGGAAGATAGCTTCCCGGTGCTGTACCGCGGTGACAACGGCAGCGTGGCCCATGAGTGCATCATTGATATCCGACCGCTCAAGGCCGCTTCCGGGATCAGCGAGGAAGATATCGCCAAGCGTCTGATGGATTACGGCTTTCACGCCCCCACCATGTCTTTCCCGGTACCCGGCACCCTGATGATTGAGCCTACCGAATCAGAGTCGCTGTATGAAATTGACCGCTTCTGCGATGCAATGGTGGCCATTCGTGACGAAATTGACAAAGTGGCGCGTGGCGAGTGGACACTGGAAGACAACCCTCTGGTCAATGCACCGCACACCATGGCCGATATCATGACCAGCAACTGGCAGCGCGCCTACGACCGTGAAACCGGCGCCTTCCCCACTGGCGCCGTCAAGGCCGCCAAATACTGGCCTAGCGTCAATCGCGTGGATAATGTCTTTGGCGACCGCCAGCTGATCTGCACCTGCCCGAGTGTTGACGCCTATCGCGACCCGTCATGAGGTGTGCGCCTGGTCATTCCGCCGGGCGCATGGATTGCTTGCGATGAGGGATCACACCTGTTTATCAATACGCCGCTGCTCCTTGAAGCCTTCCAGGAGCCGGGCGTAGCGTTTGGCTAAAGGAGCGCCAGCCCGATAGACACAGAACAGGACTTCATCCACGTCCTGGCTAAGCGCCAACGCTTTGACCTGACGTTGCCAGGGCGAGGTGTCCAGCACCAGCCGGGAGACCACGGTGAAGCCCAGCCCACGTGCCACAGCATCCAGCACCATGCCGACCTCATTGGTAAACCCCTGATGACGGAAATGACTCATCGAGCGAAACTCGTCCGCGTAATTGGCGTTCAACAAGGCACTGGCATGGTTGATTCCATCGTAATAATTGATGAACCCTAACCCCATGAGATCGCTGAGGGTGTTCCCCGCAAAGTCTGCAGGAACCACCAGGCAAAGGGGCTCCTGATGCCACACGTCACACACCAGATCAGGATGCTTGACCGCCTCCGTCACAATTCCGATGTCGTGACGGCCATTGAGCAGATCGGTGCTGATTTCATGGTTAAAAGCAAAACTGTAATTAACAATCAGGTTGGGCTGCATCTGCTGCTGACCCAGAAAATAAGGGTACAGCATCAGGCCAACGCTGCCCGGTGACGCTATCCGGCATTCACCGCTGTCGAGCAGGTCATCATCCAGCCCATGACGAAACTGTTCATGCTCGGCAAACAGCTTAAGGGCGTAATCATAGGCCCGTCGACCCGCCTCGGTCAGAGTGATTCGCCGCCCCTGCCGCTCGATCAAGGCCTTACCCAGGTAGGTTTCCAGCTTGCGGATATGCTGACTGACCCCGGGCTGGGTCATTTCCAGACGCTTTGCCGTACGCGTAAAGCTGCCTGTCTCTACCAGAGTGATATAGGTGCGAAAATACTGCGCATTGAACATAGCAAGCGACCCACAGTGAGATAAGAATAGCCTAACATATTCATCCGCTTGGCCTCTGCCATCATGCAACCTGCATGCTAATATGGCGCCCCTTGACGAAGACACAACGGAACCCGATCTATGAACAGCTCGCTTCAGAAGCGCCCGACGCTCTCCACGATCATTTCCCCGGAAGGTAGCCTGGAGGTGCTGTCCCAGCATGAGGTCAACCGCCTGCACGGCACCTCAAAGACGGGTCTGCATGACCTGCTGCGCCGCTGCGCCCTGGCCGTTCTCAACTGCGGCAACCCCACCGACGACAGCCTGGCCCTGATGGAAGCCTACAAGGATTTCGATATCGAGGTCCTCCAGCAGGATCGCGGCATCCGCCTCAAGCTGACCAACGCCCCGGCTGATGCCTTTGTTGACGGGCGGATGATCCGCGGCATCCGCGAACACCTGTCGGCGATCATTCGCGATATTGTCTACGTCTATAATGAAATCCAGCATCACCAGCGCTTTGACCTGACCACCGGCGAAGGCACCACCAATGCGGTGTTTCACATCCTGCGCAAGGCGGGCACCCTGCAGCCAGGGCGCGATCCCAGCCTGGTGGTGTGCTGGGGCGGGCATTCCATCTCCCGTGAAGAATATGAGTACACCAAGGATGTCGGCTACCATCTGGGGCTGAGGGATCTGGATATCTGCACCGGCTGTGGCCCGGGTGCCATGAAAGGGCCGATGAAGGGTGCCAACGTCGCCCATGCCAAGCAGCGCCGTTACAATGGCCGTTACCTGGGGATTTCAGAGCCCGGTATCATCGCCGCCGAGGCCCCCAACCCGATTGTCAACGAACTGGTGGTCATGCCGGATATTGAAAAGCGCCTGGAAGCCTTTGTCCGCCTGGGCCACGGCATCATTGTCTTTCCGGGCGGGGTGGGTACCGCCGAAGAAATTCTCTATCTGCTGGGTATTCTGCTGCACCCCGACAACCACGAAACGCCCTTCCCGCTGATTTTCACCGGCCCTGCCGACTCAGCCGAGTACTTCGCCAGGATTGACGAATTTCTTGTCTACACCCTGGGGGAAGATGTTCGCCGCTATTACAGCATTATTACCGGTGATCCGGTGGACGTGGCCCGCAAGATGCGCCACGGAGTGGATGACGTGGCCGAGTTCCGTCGTCACCACCAGGATGCCTTCTACTACAACTGGCGTTTGACCATAGCACGTAATTTCCAGGAAACCTTCGAGCCCAGCCATGCCGCCATGCAGGCGCTCAGGCTCGACCGCGCGCAACCCACCCATGAACTGGCCGCCAACCTGCGTCGCGCCTTTTCCGGCATTGTGGCCGGCAACGTCAAGGAGAAGGGGATTCGCGCCATCGAATCGCACGGCCCTTTCCGCCTGCAGGCAGAGCCCGAGCTGATGCGCCGCCTGGATGCCCTGCTGACTTCTTTTGTTGCCCAGGGGCGGATGAAACTCGATGGCCAGGACTATATACCCTGCTATGTTTTAAATTGAACATGGCCTCCGCCTGAATATTCTGAAACGCTAACACCCAGGCAAGGTGCCGCATGCTGCGACTCTCCAATACGGTAACACTCGCAGAATGGGAAATTGAGCTTAACCCCATTCGCGCTCAGGGCGCTGGCGGGCAGAACGTCAACAAGGTGGCGTCAGCCATTCACCTGCGTTTTGACATTCAGCGCTCCAGCCTGCCGCCGTTCTACAAGGAGCGGTTGCTGGCGTTCAATGATCAGCGTATTTCCCAGGAAGGCGTGATTATTATCAAGGCGCAGCGCTTTCGCACCCAGGAAAAAAACCGCGACGATGCCCTGCAGCGCCTGGCGGAACTGATCCAGGCCGCTACTCATGAACAGCGCGCCCGCCGCCCTACCCGGCCCACCCGCTCGGCCAGGCGCAAGCGGGTAGACAGCAAGACACGCAAGGGTAAGACCAAGGCGCTGCGTGGCAAGGTACCGCCTTCAGGGCATTGATTCACTCAACGGAGGATTAATTGAAATGGTGCAAGGATTCCTGATTCTGCTGGTGTGCCAACTGGCAGGTGAATGGTTGATGGTCTGGTTCGGCTGGCCAATTCCCGGCCCGGTGGCCGGCATGCTGTTGCTGCTGGCAGGGCTGCTGGTCGTTGGCCGCGTACCGGACAGCCTGCGCCTGCCCGCGGAAGGCCTGGTTCGCCACCTGTCATTATTGTTCGTGCCCGCAGGCGTTGGCCTGATGCTGTTTGCCGACACTCTGGCACAACACTGGCTGAGCATTCTGGCCTCATTGATCCTCAGCACCTTTCTCACCCTGGCGTTAACCGGTTGGATGCTGCAAGCCTTCGAAAAGCGACAGCAACACAGGGAGGAATAAAGCATGCAACTGACCAGTTTCTGGGTTTACTTCAACGCCCGGCCACTCTTCTGGATGGTGATCACCCTGGCCGCCTACCTGCTGGCCAGCGCTCTCAACCGCAAAGCGGGGGGGACCGCCCTGCTGCATCCGGTGCTTGTGGCCATGCTGATGATCATGGCGCTGCTGGCCCTGAGCGACACCAGCTACGATACCTACTTCGAAGGGGCTCAGTTCATCCATTTTCTGCTTGGCCCAGCCACGGTGGCGCTGGCCGTGCCGCTGTTTGATCACCGCGCCCGCATTCGCCAGATGGTCGGCCCCATCATGCTGGTCTGTTTGAGTGGTAGCCTGACGGCGGTCGTCACCACCCTTTGGGTCGGTCAGCTGTTTGGCGGCAGCGGTCAGCTTCTGCTCTCGCTGGCGCCCAAATCCGTCACGTCACCGATTGCCATTGGTATTTCCGAACAGATAGGCGGTTTCCCCTCCCTTTCTGCTGGCCTGGCCCTGACCACCGGTATGATCGGCTGCCTGCTGGCGCCGCTGGTCTTCCGGCTACTGAAGATACGTTCAGACACTGCCAGCGGCTTTGCCCTGGGCATGGCTGCCCATGGTTTCGGTACCGCTTACGCCATGCAGCGCAGTACCCTGGCAGGTGCCTTTGCCGGCCTGGCCATGGGCCTGACCGGCGTGTTCAGTTCAATACTGATTCCTCAGATCATCAAACTGTTCGGGCTTTGACCCAGCGGCAAACTGGCGCTGAGGATTCACAACGAATCAGGCAACGCCCTGGCTGCGCAGGTAATCATCGTAGCTGCCACTGAAATCGACAATGCCTTCATCGCTCATATCCAGCACGCGTGTGGCCAACGACGACACAAACTCGCGGTCATGGCTGACAAAAATCAGCGTACCCGGATAGTTTTCCAACGCCAGATTGAGCGCCTCAATGGATTCCATATCCAGGTGATTGGTGGGCTCATCCATCAGCAGCACGTTCGGCTGCGTCAGGGTCAGCTTGCCAAACAGCATCCGACCCTGCTCACCACCGGAAATCACTTTCACCGATTTATCAATATCATCGCTGGAAAACAGCATCCGCCCGAGCGCCCCGCGCACCGTCTGCTCGCCGCCCTGGGTCCACTGGGCCATCCACTCAAACAGGGTGGCATCCACGGCAAAATCATCGCCATGCTCCTGGGCAAAAACCCCAAGATCGGCGCTATCGGTCCATTTTACCTCTCCCGCATCCGGGTGAAGTTCGCCGGCCAGTGTCTTGAGCAGCGTTGTCTTGCCAATGCCGTTAGGGCCGATAATGGCAATCCGCTCACCGGCTTCCACGGTCATCGAAAGCCGCTTGAACAGCGGCGCGTTGTCATAACCTTTGCTGATATTATCGATATTGACCGCGTTGCGATGGATTTTCCTGGCCTGATCAAAGCGGATAAAGGGGCTGACCCGGCTGGACGGCTTGATGTCCTCAAGCTTGATCTTGTCTATCTGGCGCGCCCGCGACGTTGCCTGCTTGGCCTTGGAGGCATTGGCGGAGAAACGACTGACAAACTGCTGCAGTTCGGCAATCTGAGCCTTTTTCTTGGCATTATCTGACTGCTGACGCTCGCGCACGGCAGTGGCCGCGGTCATGTAGTCATCATAGTTACCCGGAAACAGGGTAATCTCCCCATAATCCAGGTCCGCCATATGGGTACACACACTGTTCAGGAAGTGGCGGTCGTGGGAAATAATGATCATGGTGCTGCTACGCGCCTTGAGAATATCCTCCAGCCAGCGGATCGTATTGATATCCAGATGGTTGGTCGGCTCATCCAGCAGCAGCACATCCGGATCGGAGAACAGCGCCTGAGCGAGCAGGACACGCAGCTTCCAGCCTGGGGAGACCTCACTCATCGGGCCAAAATGTTGCTCGAGCGGAATTCCCAGGCCCAACAGTAACTCACCGGCACGCGGCTCGGCGGTGTAGCCATCGAGTTCGGCAAAACGCACCTCAAGATCTGCCACGGCCATACCGTCTTCTTCGCTCATCTCGGCCAGCGAATAGATGCGCTCACGCTCCGCCGCCACCTGCCAAAGCTCGGTATTGCCCATAATGACGGTATCGATCACCCGCTCGTCTTCAAATGCAAACTGGTCCTGGCGCAATTTACCCAGCCGGGTGCTGGAATCCACCATCACCTGTCCGGCAGAAGGCTCCAGATCGCCCCCCAGAATCTTCATGAAGGTGGATTTACCGCAGCCGTTGGCACCGATAAGCCCGTAGCGATTTCCATTGTTGAATTTGACAGAGACGTTCTCAAACAGGGGCTTGGCCCCAAACTGCATGGTGATGTTGGCGGTTGCGATCACAAAAGGGTCCAGTTGTAGTACAAAAGTTCGCCATTTTACGCGCTATCTGTCCTGCATTCACCCCAAGCAGCACGCATCCATGTGTGAATTCACTGCCGCTGCCGCTGACAACAAGAGGCCCATCACCACAAGCAACTGAAAAAAATCACAAAAGCACTTTCATTTTGAAACCTTAAACGCTAGTATACGCACCGTCTTGAGGCACTTATCAAGGCTTCAAAAAAGACATCGGAGCGTGGCGCAGCTTGGTAGCGCGTTGCAATGGGGTTGCAAAGGTCGCAGGTTCGAATCCTGTCGCTCCGACCAGAAATTCAAAGGGTTAGCGCTTTAATTTTGCCGTTAGCATGTTCACGGCAAACAAACAGTCCAATGCTAGTCCACGCAAAAGGCCCTCTCGACATGACTTGGCAGTCATACTGAGAGGGCTTTTTGCTTTCTATCAAGTTAACTTCTTTACATAAGCACTAACTCACCTACAGTCGAAGCTCAAGCGATATTGGCAGGTGGTCACTCAGCTCCAGCCAAGCGGGATCATCATGAACCTTGAAGTCGACTACACGTGCAAGCAGTGACTGCGAAGCAAAGAGATAATCGATGTGGTAGGGACGACTGATACGGCGATGCATGAAGAATGTTGGCTGGATTTCTTCTCCTTGCGCTTCCCCCGTGCAACGATGATAAAGGCTTTCAATACCCAGTGACGCTAGCTGATTCACAACATCGGAATGATTCCACCAGCGATCCCACTCATCCCATCGAGAATTGCTGTTAAAGTCCCCAGCAATTATCAAGGGTGACTCAACAAAGCGTGGCCAATTATCTTGCAGATAACGCCAGAATTGTCCGATGTAGGCAAAGTTTGGTGAGTTCGCTTGCTTCGTCCAAACGCCAAGCACGTTCAACTGGTTACCAAAAGAGCACGGCAGGAAGAGCTCATAGATGCTCGCTGGCCAACTCAAATAGCCAAGCTTTTCAGGTGTCGGTGAGAATATACCCAACCCTTTGTTTCGGTTGGCACCTGTCCATATGCCACCTGATGACCATTCCCGGTAACCCTCATGTCGAACATGGTTCGGGTCTTCACACTCCTGAATCACGTAGACATCAGCATTGAGTTTCTCTAGCTCCAGATACTTTTTTCGGAATGCCCCGTGGCAATTCCAAGTAACGATCCGCATACAGTCCCTTCAGTCTCACTTGGCAGATACAAAACCACTTTATAACACATCCATAAGGTTGCCCCTCTGACCTTCCCTTTACTCAGGCGTGTCGAGCGCACCTAGTGCCAAACGAAGGTGCTCTGTTGTCAGATGCCCATAGTGATCAATCGTTGTCGCTATATCACGGTGCCCCATGAGTTTCATCACTGTCATCAGATCGGCTCCCGACATGATGAGCTGAGAGGCGAAATTATGCCGTAGCGTATAGAGGTCAAGATCAGGGTCAAGACCGCCAAGCTTTTTGATGATCGGCCACGGTCGACGGCCCAGCGCCCCGGACGAAAGTCGCCTACCAGTCCTGAGAGATGGAAAAATATAGCCAGTATTGGAACGACCATTCTCGTCCCACCATATCCGAAGCACCTCCAGCAGGCGTTCAGAGATCGGAAAGCTGGTCGGCCGAGTGCTATGGTGCGCTGTCTTCTCAATTACCTTGGTGATCGTCTTTGTCTGGAAGTTGACGTTCTCCCAGCGCAGACCGTAGACATCTCCTGGCCGAAACCCAGCGTAGTAGATGACCAGAATCGCGGGAACTACATAATCGACATACGTGAGGTGATCCCAGTCGGGAAGATGCCGATTCGACTTCTTGGTGCGCGAGCGACGGCGCATGTCCTTGCGGCTCTGAGTATAGGCATCAAGCCCTCGAAACAGCCCAATCACTTCCTCGTCAGTCAACGCCCTGCGTGAACGAATGATATCAATACCATGATCATCGCCCGCAATAGGCTTTTTAAGTCGAATACCTTTTATCGGATTCTCAGATATGAACTTCTCTTCAGCCGCCATGTTGAGCATGTTCTGAAGCACGTCATAAGACCGCTTGATCGTCAGAAATGCCAGTCCATTTTTTTCTAGCCCATGGTGCCAGCGAGTCACGTCAGACTTCGTTAGCTCTGTCATGCGTTTTCGATACCAAGGCTTGAAATGCCGTTCGATACGGTCAAGGTCTTCCTGACCTCTCTTCATACGTGCCTTATGCGGGCGGTAAACAGTTTCTAAAAATGTCTGAATAATCGAAGCGTCCTCTCTCCGCCGTTGCTCTTCCTTGCGTCGTTCGGATTCCTTAGCGGCCTCTTCAACCAATCGAGGTTCAACGCCTTGAGAAAGACCTGTCGCCATACTCTTGGCCATCACCCTTGCCTCATCAGGCGAGACTGTTGGATAGCGACCAATTTTGACCGTCGGTCTCTTACCCGTGAGCTTTGATCGATAGCGGAACGAAAAGGTCGTGACGTTACGGTTGTAAAGCGTGCAGGTGAAACCACTGGTCACAGTGTCGTAGATGATGCGGATGCCTTTTTGTCTTGCATACTTGATCGCAGATTCAGTGATCTTCCGCTTCAGGGTATAGTCAGTCATCTCGGATGCGCCCCCAGTGATGATTAGGTCTGGTCGGACGCCTGAACATGGCTGGGATGGACGGCTCAGCGAGTCGTCCGTTACGGCTCCAGATGATACGGACATTGCATCATTGGACCAGTATGTTCCGCCTTCAGTGTCCAAAGTTAATATAACCATGGAACCAGACGGCGATCAAAAGATACTATTGATCAATATGTTATTTGAACTCTTTGCGTTTGGAGCCTTTGCGCCTAAGGGAGCGCTAGCAGGATGGGGTTGCAAAGGTCGCAGGTTCGAATCCTGTCGCTCCGACCAGAAATTTCAATAAAAACGTCCACTTAGCTAATCAGCGAAGTGGACGTTTTTTGTTGCCGCGATGCCAGGTAGAAAAATCAGTATCAATGAGTAATTGATCTCTGCAGTTGCCTGCATTGACAACCTTCCAGCACCCCCTTTATAGTTGAACTTAGCGCCGATTTGATTCATCAGCTTGCGGGCGCTCTACAAATACAGCTAAAGCGTCCCCAGAGGCCCGCTTTAGCTCATGCAAAGCGGGTTTTTTGTTGCCTGGCCTTCGGGCCACCGCCGATTTAAGCACCAACTTGCGGGCGGGATAGAAATGTAGCTAAAGCGGCGTGCGACTCCACTCCCCTGGGTCGGCGCTTGCCTGACCACGCTTTCAAACCATCACAGGGGAAATGGAGACAGAGCATGACCCACCAAACCCACATCCGCACACACAACGCGGGCATCGACGACGCCGCGTCACTTCGCAATCACCTGGCAGCCTTGCACTTCCAGGACGACATCGTGCGACCTGAGTTACGCAATGCCGCAATCCTCAATTCGCAGCGCGCATCACGTCGCACGCGATATGCCGCCCCGAGCCACGACTCGCTGGCGGGGAGGTCGCTCTCATGAACCTGCAACAGGAACTTCTGCTGAGAACCCAGCATCTGGCAGACCTCGATTTGCTCCGCGGCATGGGCTACACAACCGCCGACGAAGCGACATTGGCTCACCTTCAGAGCATCAGGATGAGCCCCTATCTCGGCCTGGAGAAGGATTACCGAAACGAGCGTTTCGGTGAACGGGGTTTCCTTGAAGCATTGTGCAATTTCATCGGTCTGGAGCCTGTCGAGTATCTGGCGGCCATCGACGACATCGATGGACGCCTTGCGGAGGATCGCGCCGCCTTTCGCCACTGGCTGTTCGCCGATACTGACTATGTGCGTGGGCCTGGCACGCCGATCTTCGCCATGGCCTTCACCGAACGCTTCCGCCGCCTCAAGTTTCCCATCGGCTTCTGGCGTCTGCCCTACGAGGAGCGCTTGGCAAGCGCCTGCCAAAAAGCCCTCGACCACATGCAGGACAGCGGCGGCAAGCTGGTCACCTGGGGCGAGATCAAGCGATACCATTACTGCTTTGCTGAAAAGCGCAGCATCGTCATTTCGACGACCGGCGAGGTGATTGGCGAAAACAATGATTTCGACCCACCCCTTGCCACCTTCGGACTGGCGGGCAGTGACGAAAACCTTCCTGACCGGTTCGTGAAGGGTGAGGAATAGGCTGAAGCGGCGATTATCGTGCTGGCCGGCCAGCTGGGGCTGAGACCGGAACCCGCCGGCCGATCGCCGTCCGCCTGGTACGCCGACTGCCCAGGGAAATCCCATCGGCTGATGGTTAGCAGCAGCGCCAACGAGTTCGGCTGTGGTTACTGCCGCGTGAAGGGCAGCACCGCCGAACTGGAGACTTTGGCCAGGCAGCGCAAGGAGGTATGCTCATGACCCGTAGCTACCTGTTCACCTCAGAGTCGGTCTCCGACGGGCATCCTGACAAGCTGGCCGACCGCATTTCGGATGCCGTGCTGGATCGTTGCCTCACCCTCGACTCATCGGCTCGGGTGGCCTGCGAGACCTTGCTGACCCGCGAACTGGTGGTGATCGCCGGCGAACTCGGCCTCTCCTCCCCCGCTCTGCATCGTCAGGTGCTGGATGAGGTGGAAGGCCTCGTGCGCGAGATACTGCGCGAGACCGGGTACCGCAGTGACGTTCCCGGCATCGATCCGGACACCTGTGACATCCAGGTACGTCTGCACCATCAGTCCATCCAGATCGCCCAGGGCGTGCAACACGGGGAAGGTGAGTTCGGCGCTGGCGATCAGGGGGTAATGTTTGGCTACGCCAGCGACGAGACCCCGGCGTTGATGCCGCTGCCGATCCAGCTGGCTCACCGCCTGATGCGGCGTCACAGGGAGCTGCGCGACAGCGGCACCCTGCCCTGGCTGCGGCCGGATGCCAAGACCCAGGTCAGCGTGCGCTACCGCGGCGAGGAGTCGGTGGCCGTGGAGACCGTGGTGCTCTCGATCCAGCACGACGAGGCCGTGTCCGCTGCCACCGTGGAGCAGGAGGTGATCCGCGAGTTGATCGGGCCGGTGATTCCCGAGGCACTGCGCAGCGAGTCGATCCGCTACCTGATCAACCCGGCCGGGCGCTTCGAGATCGGCGGGCCACTGGGTGATGTCGGCCTGACCGGCCGCAAGATCATTGTCGATACCTACGGCGGACGCTGTCCCCATGGTGGCGGTGCCTTCTCGGGTAAGGATGCCACCAAGGTCGATCGCTCCGGCGCCTATGCCGCGCGCTGGGTCGCCAAGCACCTAGTGGCCGCGGGGCTAGCCCGGCGGGCCACGGTGCAACTGGCCTATGCCATCGGTCACCCCCATCCTGTCTCGCTGCTGGTGTATACCCACGGCACCGGCATAGTGCCCGACGAGACACTGGAGTGGGCGGTACGCCAGACCTTCGACCTCTCGGTCGCCGGCATCCTGCGTGACCTCGAGCTGAAGCGCCCGCTGTACGCAGCGACGGCCGCCTTCGGTCACTTCGGGCGTAAGGAGGTCGCGCTGCCTTGGGAGGAGACACGACGGGTTCGCCAGCTCCAGGAGGCGGCGGGCAAAGTACGGCGACCACCGCAGGATCAGCAGCGCCTGACGCGGATGGTGCTCGAGGCCCGCGGGCCAGGCGGACTCTCCGATGAAATGGCCGAGTGGTGGAGAAACCGCTACTGATCCTGGCCCCCGTACGCTGTTGCTGGCTGATCTTGCCTTTGGTAGCCATCACCGACAGCCTGATCGAGCTTTTCCGCAAGAGCAGGAAGCGCCGATGGATCACGAGTGACGAAATTCGGGCCACGCTGGAGGCGCTCGACTTCTCGATACCCACCGTGAGAAAGCTTCTGCCCGGTTCCCCTGATCGATGGAGGCCGCTGCCAGCCAGGATTCATAACTGCTTCAGGCTGTCCGAGGGCCATAGCGTCTACCGAGAGCTATTTCTCGAGTTCGAGCGATTCTTTTCTTATATTTCTCAACCTGGCAAGGTAGGAATGTTGGGCCACCACAGAAAATTCCCGCCAGACCGAGGCCATAATGCGAATCAGAACTAAAGGTTGTTTCAAATGTGGCGAATCAAAAGATGTCCTCTATCGGTGTCGATTCGGAAAGCTAACTGATTGGGTATTTCTTTGCGGTAAATGTCTGGTTACTGTCAAAACGGCCCATGAGAATTCTTATCAATATGGTGGAACCTGGAAGGCTAGGAAAAAGTAAATCTAGCCTACGGCCCCAACAAACGCTGAGCGATCTCCCCGAGTAGCATCCAGACTGCGCGGATATTCAGATTAACTCACTGCGCTGGTGACTGGATGCAGGTTGACACACAGGAGGGGCGGCTTTTTGCTTTCGATCAAGTTGACTGCTTTACATAAGCACCAACTCAACTACAGTCGAAGCTCAAGCGATAGTGGCAGGAAGAGCTCATAGATGCTCGCTGGCCAACTCAAAAAGCCAAGCTTTTCTGGTGTCGGTGAGAAGATACCCAACACTTTGTTCCAGTTGGCACCTCTCCATATTCCATCTTATGGCTCTATCTTCAAGCCAAAAAACAAGCCCTTCATCAAAAAAGAGCTTGATCATTATAATCAAAAAAAGCGCTTTTCAAGCGCTTTAATATTTTAAATAATAACTTAATCAGGACAATCAGAAATGATAGTTAAGCCCTAATCCAACAGCTGTAAAATCATAGTTTGATTTATCAAGATAGGACATATACTCCACATGGCCAGAAAGTGTGGGGGTGATCTTTACCTGAAACCCTGCGCCGTAAGAAAAATCACTATCATTATCATCTACAGATAAGCCAGAAGTAGATGCAGTCAATTCTGCACGTGAATAACCGACAACTGCATAAGCAGAAGCAATGTTTCCTAGTGGTAAATGACCTACTCCGTAAACCCCCACAATAGAGTCAATTTCAAAGTCGACTCCTTGAACCGTGTCATCAGAAATACCTGTACCTAAGCGACCTTCGATAGCGAAATTGTCAAATCCAAAAAACCCTAAACGCCCAATAAAAGCACTAGGATTAATATCGGAAGCCCCGGATATATCTCGGTCCAAATCAGTTCGTGATAACTGCCCTCCTACATACTTATCTCCAGCATCAATTGCAGAAACAGGGGTTGACATCAGAGAAAAAGCAAGTGCTCCAATCAAGTATTTAGCCTTCATGTTGAACCTTATCTTTAGAGGGAAATTTAAAGTATTTGTAAACAATTATTTCTCTAGATGATATGGCATAAATCTCAAATGGTAGTAATACTTTTCTTACAACTAAAGTTTAGCTAACGAGTGGAGCATACAAGGCATTGAAATATTGAGGAATTTTAGCCTTGACTGGAGCCGCTTGTGATCTGGGATGATTGTTCACCGCTTACTAGATCTACTGTCTCATAAATATTTTTTGCAACAATGAAGCCAACATATCCAATGATGATAGGTATTTATGTTATAGGAACGCCTCGAGTCATTCTTGACACATTAGACAATCGGCAAGGGCACCAATTGCCGAAATTTCGCGCCTTGCCTGACGCCCTTTGCGCAGCAATGGTTAGCGATGAAACGTCGACCGACACGAAACAGCCAAAACGATCTACTCAGCGGGTAATCAATCAACTGGTGCCTTACAACGATTCGCCTACCAACAGGGAGCATCCGCGCCCCAAGCCTTGCCCTAGAATTTTCAACTTCCGTCCTTGAATTTTGCTTTGCAATTGCCGCTCATGCACATGATGCAGTAGTGCTCTCTGTCTTCGTGCTGGGTACCTTCAGCGATGGTCGCGCCGCAGCCGTTGCAGAGCAGGGTACTTTTGCCGTCTTCGAATTTTACAACTGCATGTTCGTAATTCATAAAATGCTCCGCGTTGAACCCATCCTTCAAGAACGGGGTAAATAGCGTATGGGCGAAAAATCGCCTTTGTTTCATAATCTTCTCGACAGTGCTGAAGGGTATCAGTTCAGCCGATGCTGGTTGGTATTTCTCCGATGGGGTTGTAAAACGCCTTCATCGATAGCAGGTTGAACAGTATTGTGTTCAACCGTGCGAGTCTCCAATGTTTCAACATCCCAAGAAACGCAGCCGAGAGAACAAGAACCAAGAAAATCATAACGAAAGCACCCCTCCGCAAGACCCCTTTTCGGTGCGTCCATCGTCTCAGGAAGGCCCGTCTAACCAATGGGGGCTGTTTTTCTGGCTGACCATTGGCATTTTTCTGGCGTTCTACTACCTGCAAGGCGTTGAGCAGCCACAACGAGTGGACCTGGCCTATTCCGACTTCCTGGAAGCCGTAGAGAGTGAGCACGTCGAGTCTGTCACTCTGCGTGGCCAATCCGTGGCAGGTGAGCTCACGGATGCCGGACGTGAGGCCTTGAGCGTTGACGAGTCGGAAGGCTTCGAGACCACACGGCCCACTATCGAGAATACCCGCTTGCTTGAGCGACTGGAAGATAATGGGGTTCAGGTGTCGGCACGCCCGACCGAGGCCCCCTGGTGGCAACAAGTCATTGCCCAGGCGTTGCCATGGATTCTGATCCTGGGGCTGATGTTCTGGTTCTGGGGGCGCATGCAAAAACGCATCATGGCCAATGGCGGTGGTGGCATGTTCAACATGGGTAAGTCCCAGGCACGCCAGATCCGCAGTGAAGACAGCGAGGTGCGTCTGGACGATGTAGCCGGCTCTGAAAACGCCAAGCGCGAAGTGACCGAAGTGGTCGATTTCCTCAAGGAGCCGGACCGCTATCGGGCCCTTGGCGCGCGCGTACCCCGCGGGGTGCTGATGATGGGCCCACCCGGCACTGGCAAGACCCTGCTGGCGAAGGCGGTGGCCGGCGAGGCTGATGTGCCCTTCTTCTCGATCAGCGGCTCTGAATTTATCGAGATGTTTATCGGGGTAGGCGCCTCACGGGTGCGTGATCTGTTCAAGCAGGCCAAAGAGCAGTCACCCTCGGTAGTCTTTATCGACGAACTGGACTCAATCGGCCGCGCCCGAGGCACCGGGATGGGTGGCGGCAACGACGAACGCGAGCAGACCCTCAACCAGATCCTGGCCGAGATGGATGGCTTCGCCAAAGACGAGACCGTGGTGGTGCTGGCCGCTACCAACCGTCCCGACGTGCTTGACAAGGCGTTGATGCGCCCGGGCCGCTTTGACCGTAAGGTCACCCTGGAGAACCCGCACCGCGAGGCGCGCCGCCGGATCCTTGAGGTGCATACCGCCAAAATGCCGCTGGCAGATGACGTCGATCTGGAACGTCTGGCCAGCATGACGGTGGGCTTCTCGGGTGCCGATCTGGCCAACCTGGTCAATCAGGCCGCCCTGGTGGCCGGACGACGCAAGCAGAAGAGCATCGACTGGGCCTGCCTGTCAGAAGCACGTGACCACGAGCTGCTGGGTGAGGCCAAGGATATTGCCCTCTCCGCCGATGAGCGTCATATCGTGGCCTATCACGAGGCTGGCCACGCCCTGCTCACCTGGCTGCTGCCCAAGGCTGATCCGCTTGAAAAGGTCACTGTTCTGCCGCGCAGCCAGGCACTTGGGGTAACCGCCCAGATGCCTAGCGAAGATCGCTTCAACATGGGCGAAAGCTACCTGCGCGACCGCATCACGGTTATGTTCGGGGGGCGACTGGCGGAATCGATTGTGTTCGATGAAGTCTCAAGCGGTGCTGAGAACGACATTGAACAGGCCACTCAGTTGGCCAGGCGCATGGTCGGGCGCTGGGGAATGAACCGGCGGATTGGTCCGGTCTCCTTTGCTGAAAACCAGGAGCATGTCTTCCTCGGTCAACAGATCGCTCAGGGTCGTGAATTTGGTGATTCCACCGCCAGCCTGGTCGACGAAGAGATCCGCGAGCTGCTCAACAGCCTGCAAGACAAAGGCGAACAACTGCTTAAAAAACACCGTAAGGCCCTGGACGCCCTCGCCCATGCCCTTGAAGAGCACGAAACCCTGGAAAGTGATGAGGTTGGCGAAGTGCTCAAGGGCCTGGTGCCGGATGGCAAGCGCTCACACTGATGGCGCATGAAGGGCCGGCTGGCGGCCTTTCAGAGAACCTGAGGCACTGGGTTCGGACCCCAAGTCTGCATGCAAAAAACCATAAAAAAACGGCTGCCGAGGCAGCCGTTTTTTTTTGCCTGTCGGGTCAAGGGGCCGGGTAGGCGTGGTCATTGGTGGCCTGCCCTTTTTGTATCCTCGATGTTATTGGGCACAAACGTCGGTGCATCAACTTGCTTTTTATTAAACAAATGCTAATTTTATAAATTGTTACATGATTGCGCTTGATGTTAACAATTAGGGGGACCATGAGATGCCGAAGTCAGATAATAAACACGTCACGCCCAAACGTTTGACAGACTTGACGAGTAATCTGGGGGGCCAATTGCAACGGTTGGAAAGAAGCCTGCTCGACGTCAAGGATAAAGAAAAAAATGCGGGGGATTTGGTGGTTGAGGTTGGCGACATCCGCAAGGAGATCCTGGAACTTGAACGGTCCAGCCATGAAAACCCTGATTTGCAGAAAAAGCTGAAACCGTTAACACAGCGCATTGATGAACTTGAAAAGCATGCCAGGAATGTCGCCCAAGTCGGCGAATTCAACCTGGAGAATCACCAGTCCATCCTGAAGGAAATCCGCGATTCGATTGCAGAAGTGCCTGAGCTTGCTGATCAGGTGGGTATTTCCACAACCCCCCTTCCGCGGGCTCCGGCGCATTTGCGCACCCTGATTGAGAGCCCCGAAACACAGTTAAGATCGGTACTTTCTTCACAGAAAAACGTCACCATGACGGCGGCTACCCTTGGCAATCGGCCAATTGATGTCAGTGAATCGGCCGGGGGGTTCCAGGTAAAGGAGCGCCCCCACCTGGCCAAGATCCGGGTCAAAGCAACGCTGAAGGAAAATGGAGGGTCGGGCAGTCATCTACCTCTGGAAGTCGTGGGTTTCACCAAGGACGGAAAACGCACAGTGATCAGCCGGGGGGTCACCAACAATAACGGTTACCTGAGCCTGGACACTTCCCGGACAGATCTCAGTGGCTATGAAAGTATCGAACTCAATACCCGCCATGGCGCAACACAGGGAATACGTTTCGACAAGGACGAGTTTCTTGATGTCGTTTTCGAAAACCCCATCATTTTCGACATCCCCACCAGCATTGCCCGTAAGATTGCAGAAAAGCCCAAGGATTTCATCTTTACTGAAGATCCCGATGCCGATGACCTGATGAACGATCCTGAGTCATTCTCTTTCGATGCGCATGAACATGACGGATCTGCATGCCTGAAGGCGCGTTCGGAAATTGCCGTTCGGGAATTCCATTTCAGTCAGTTGATGCGGGGAGAAGAGTCTGACCTGATCGCCCAGAATGAGGAGGATGCCTATATCTGGGAGCGCGATCCGGTGACCTCGCCGGTTCCTGTCCGGCCCAACAATAATCTTGGCGCCAATCTCAGCGTGGTGGGGGGCCGCATCATCACCGGTAAAATCGTCAATTACCGGCAGGCTTGGCAGCCAGCGGCCCAGGGCCTGGGCAAGCTGCTTTATAGCCTTGCGCTGGCACCGCGAGAAGAGATCAAGCTGGCCATTATCGACTGGCGCCGCTCCGAGAGGGCCATGCGTCAGGATAGTGTCAAAGCGTCTGAAGCGCTGGAAGCCGACATGCAGCGCGATACAACCGTATCAGACATTGTGACCGGCTCGATTGAAGAGAACATCTCAGGCGGCAGCCGTGCCGAGGCCAGCGCAGAAGCGAACAACCAGCCTGGCTGGAAAGAATATCTGGGCGGCGCCGTTATCGGTGGGCTGATAGGCGGTCCCGTGGGTGCAGGCCTGGGGATTGCCGCTGCTCATCTGGTGCGCCCGGATACCGGCAGCGAGAGTGATGGCAATATTGATGCCTGGAACAATGCAGTACGCAACATTTCCTCGCAGGCCGTAAGGCAGGCGTCCGATGTGGTGTCCCAGCGGGCATCTTCTATTCGCGACCTGCGCTCAACGGTGGTCACGGCTTCCGAGGTCACCGAGCGTGAAGAAGTACGCACGCGAACAGTGCGTAACCAGAACCAGCATCATGCCCTGACGATTCAGTACTATCAGGTATTGGCACACTATCGGGTGGTGACCGAGGCGATGTCCGAAGAAGACGTGCTGATGGTCCCTTACGCCATTGACCACGACATTTTTGCACCGCTGCCGCCACTGCCAGACATCCGCCATTATTACACGTCCTACAACTGGGCACTGGTCCACTTCCTGCTGCGCCATCAATCTGCACTGCGTCAGGCGCTGCCCAGACACCTGACGTCCGCCATGGATGCACTGGAGCGGCTGTTCCACAATGCCGCCAGCTACCAGGAGCCAGAGGTCACCGCCAGCCGCTGGACCATCATGGCAGATGAGAGCATCGAGGAAGGAATCGATCTGTTCCTGAATACAGAGTACGGCCGCGTGCCTCTTCGTCCGCTGGACAGCTCGCGCACCCAGTTCGTTTCAACCCCAGTAGCCCTGCATCGTATCCGGGGCCTCCACTTCCGCCTGGATCCCAAGGTTCAGGCAGAGATCAATATGCCGGACCTGCCCGGCTTCATTCCGCAGGGGGCTCAGGATGTCTGGGAAGACATTTTGCGTGAGAGAATGAATCGAGCACTGGAGTTCAGCTTCTCCAATCTTGAGGTAACCGCTCATTTGCAGCGCGGTCGTCACCTCAAACCGCATATCAGCGTCTACACCCTGCCGGGCACTGGAAACGTCACGGTGAGCACTGAACAACGCAGCGCTACACTAGGTCTCGAGGTGCCCAGCCAGGGTGATCTGAGAAATAATCTGTTGCAGACAACGCCCCGAGAAGCCGACTACCAGCTGCTGCAGAGTGCTGTGCGCTGGTTGCAGCAGAATCCCATGACGGCCATGTCAGCCATCTGGATGAGCGAAGACCCCCAGGAGCGGGCACTGCGTTTCGACCGTCTCAGCTACAACGGAAAGTCCTTGCTCAACCTGATTGTCAACGTGCCTATAGGCGTTGATGGCAACTACGTTGCGTTCCGCCTGGCGCCCAACCTGCGGGTGCTGCCACCTATTGATCTGAGTCGCATCAGCCGGCAGGCACGGGTCGTATCGGTGCCCACCAGCGGTGTGTTCGCGGAAACCTACCTTTCCTGCCACAACGCCACCGAAAAACGCGACGTCACCCGGGAGATCGATCAGAGCAAGGCCGTGCCGTTTGGCGCAACGGACATCGCCCCCGTTGCTACCGGTGGTCGCAGCCCCATGCAGGCCCCGCAGCCCACTTCACTGCCATCCGCCGTGCTGGGTTACCAATCGCCGCCGCAGACCCCGAATACTGCCATTGATAGCGCCCTTCAGGGGCTGACGACGTCCTCGCCGTTTCATAATCTGAGCTACGGTGAAGAAACCATGAACACCATCCGTACTCTGGCGGATACCGCCATGAAAGTGGACGGCGAAAAACAGAAACAGATACTCGACACCATTACGGAGCTTGCCAAGGTGGCCGCCGATACTGCCCTGGCAGCCGCCCAGGCCTCTATGGGAATTCCGCCCACAGGGGGTAGCCTGAGCGGTGGCGAGTCTGGAGGCGCGTCCGGTGGCAGTGGCAGCAGCAATGGCACTCCCCTCTCCGGAGGTGCAGGAAGCGCTGGCAGCAGCGCAGCGTTGCAGCCACTCGGTGTAACGCCGCAGCAACGCGCCCAGGTGGGTCAATCGGTCAGGCAGTCGGATCCGGCGACCAACCATGATCACGCCCGCGTAATTGAGGAAGCCGTCAAAAGCGGTCAGCTTAGCGCTGAACAGGGGCGCATCGCGACCGAGAACCTGCTTGGTGCTACGGGAAACAGCCAGGCGCTAACGAAGAAAAACCAACCGCCTGGCAAGGAGGCTGATCCACAAAATGGGCCTATCAAGCGTTCTCATCTAGTCGCAGTCTGGCCCAACAGCACGGCCTCAGCTGACGATATGGACGCGATTGCTTCGGAACTTTCAGCAAACCTGATGCTGGGAGATCTCAATACCGAGCTGCGCCTGGCACATTTCATGGCTCAGGTGCGTCATGAAACCGGGTACCGTTTGAGCCTGGTTGAAAGCCTCAACTATTCGGTGGAGGCGCTCAAAACAGGCGATTTCAAATTCTATAGAGATAATCCAGCGCTTGCCGAGCAACACGGGCGCAACGATGAAACAGATCAACCTGCCGATAGAGAAGCCATTGCCAACCACGCCTACGCAAGAGCCTCCCTGGGCAACGGCGGCCCGGAAACCGGTGACGGCTGGCGCTTTCGGGGTCGAGGCCTCATTCAGCTGACAGGCCGGAGTAACTATGCGGCATTTACCGCAAGACACACAGACCTATGGGGAGAAGTCATTGATTTCGAAAGTGAGCCGGATCTTGTCGCAGAGCCCCGCTATGCAGTGCGCTCGGCCATTGATTTTTGGTTGCGTCACGGAATGAACGACGTGGCCGATGGTGGTGATTCGCGTGAGGTCTGTGACCAGATCACCAACCTCATCAACTCTGGAACCAGTGATGAGTCACGGGAAGCACGTTATAGCCTTTTTCTCGAGCTGATGAACCAGCGGCTGTTTAGCGATATTGTCTAGAGTCTGCTGACGTTTTATCGCTAACCGCGTTGCGGCGCCAGAACGTGCCATGCAGGTAGCAGGGGTGATACCCCCTGCTACCTTTTTATTGCTTCGGTCATGTAACCACCAAGACAAGCGCCCTGTTCGCCACATGGAGGTGCATTTCACCCAGGTGTTCGCACTGAAAGTGCGCATCCTGGCTCAGCCATTATCTCAGCATGCCTGAACATCACACTCAACAAACTGATATTAATCAACTTTTATGCAATGGCATGAATAGTGCATTATTTTCAGGTGAGCATGGGCACCGGTAGCATTGCTGCCACACAATGTAGCTTTCAATAGATTGCTAGGGTTCCGACACCATTAATGAATGGCCCTGATGGCGTGACTGGTCCAAGAGCAATCGACCTTGCATGATTGATTCACTGTCAGCCGGCAAGGTTACACGGCGGGATAAAAGCCCGGGAGGATAAGGCTCAGCAATGCGCCGATGCCCCTGATTTTATCCATAGCCGCCGGAGGCTTCCATGTTGCCCAAACGTCCTATCTCCTCGACAAGCTTACTTCTCGCCCCCCTTTCAACGCTAATGCTGGCGTCAGCCGTTGCTGTCTCGCCGGTCCAGGCTCAGGAACGCGATGAATTCAGCGTCTGCTGGTCTATCTATGCTGGCTGGATGCCCTGGGCCTACATTGATGCCGAAGGCATCATGGATAAGTGGGCAGACAAATACGATATCAGTATCGACGTGGTTCAGATCAACGACTACGTCGAATCCATCAATCAGTACACCTCTGGCAACATGGACGGCTGCACCATGACCAACATGGATGCCCTTACCCTTCCGGCTGCCAGCGGCGTTGATTCCACCGCCCTGATTGTCGGCGATTATTCCAACGGCAACGATGGCATTGTGCTGAAGGGAAGCGATGATCTGGCGGATATCGAAGGCAGGAACGTCAACCTGGTGCAGTTCAGCGTCTCGCATTACCTGCTGGCCCGAGGCCTGGAAAGCATCGGCCTGAGCGAACGTGATGTCGAGACGGTCAACAGCTCGGATGCCGATATTGTCGGGCTTTTCTCAAGCGAATCCACCGAAGCCGTTACCACCTGGAACCCGCAGCTCAGCGCCATTGCTGAAATGCCGAATGCCAACGTGGTCTACACCTCCGCCGAGATCCCGGGCGAGATCCTTGACCTCATGGTCGTCAACACCCAGACACTTCAAGACTACCCGGAACTGGGCCACGCCCTGGTCGGCGCCTGGTATGAGGTCATGGACCTGATGGCCAACGACGACGAGCAGGCACTCACCCAGATGGCCGAGGCGGCAGGCACCGATCTCGAAGGGTATCAGGAACAACTGGCCGCCACCTACCTGTACACCGACCCCAATGAGGCGCTTGACTTGATCGAAAGCTCCGACGTGCTGACGACCATGGAAAGAGTCGCCGAATTCAGTTTCACCCACGGCCTGCTGGGCGATATGGCCCCTAATGCGGGCGTCGTCGGCATTGAAACGCCCTCCGGCACCTTTGGCGATGAAGGCAATGTAAGACTGCGCTTTGACCCAAGTTTTACCCAGACCTACATCGACGCTGAATAAGACGTGTCATGGGAGTGGCAAACGCCACTCCCGCTGCCCTCAATCTGTGTGGACACAGCCATGAAGCGATTCATTAACCTAACGCCCTCACGGGGAAGCCGCTGGCTACTGGGCTTACTGCCTTTCCTGCTGCTGGCCGTGCTCTATATGAGCCTTTCCAGCGCCCGGCTGGCGGAAAACCCCGACGACCGCCTGCTGCCCACACCGTCAAAAATGGCCGGTTCGTTTTATCACCTGGCCACGGTCGAAAACGCGCGAACCGGCGAGGTCCTGCTATGGACAGATACCTTTGCCAGCCTGGAACGCATTGTGATTGGTGTGAGCATCAGCGCGCTGATTGGCCTGATCGTCGGCATCCTGAGTGGGGGCCTGCCCATGGTGCGGGCCAAGCTCTCGCCGCTGATCACCGTTGTCTCGCTGATTCCGCCCATGGCAATACTGCCTATTCTGTTTATCGCCTTTGGAACCGGTGAGGCGTCAAAAATCGCGCTGATCGCGATTGGCGTGACGCCATTTCTTATCCGCGATCTTCAGGGCCATGCCATACGCCTACCCGATGAACAATTAATCAAGGCGCAAACCCTGGGCGCCAGCTCCTGGCAGGTGCTGTTAAGGGTACTGCTGCCGCAGCTGACACCACGCCTGCTGAATGCCACGCGTTTGGCACTGGGCACCGCCTGGCTATTTTTGATCGCTGCTGAAGCGATAGCCGCCCAGGAAGGACTGGGCTACCGAATTTTCCTTGTCCGCCGCTACCTGTCCATGGATATCATTCTGCCCTACGTGGCATGGATAACCCTGCTGGCGTTTCTGCTGGATCAACTGTTGGCCTGGACATCACGCCTGGCCTTTCCCTGGTACCACGCAGGCGAAGGAGATAACGCATGAGCCTGCTCGCTGCCAAACGGCTTGAGAAACACTACGGCCATCATGTCGTGCTTGAAAATCTTAACTTTAGCGTAGAGCCCGGTGAGTTTGTCACCCTGGTAGGCGCTTCCGGGTGCGGTAAAACCACCTTTCTCAAAATGCTGCTGGGCACGGAAGCCACATCCAGGGGGAGCCTCACGCTGGATGACAAACCGATTCCCAATGAGCCAGGGCCAGACCGCGGCGTTGTCTTTCAGAAATACTCAGTTTTTCCTCATCTGACGGTGCTGGGTAACGTCATGATTGCCGATGAACTGCACAGCGCCCGGTTTTTGGGCAAGAGCTTTGGTACTGCCAGACGCCGGGCAATTGACACCGCCCGGGCCCGCATCGACGAAGTGGGCCTGAGCCATGCGCTGAACAAATACCCTCACGAGCTTTCCGGTGGCATGCAGCAGCGTCTGGCCATCGCGCAGGCGCTGATGATGCGGCCACGTATCCTGTTGCTGGATGAGCCCTTCGGCGCCCTCGACCCGGGCATCCGCCAGGACATGTACGGGCTTATCAACCGCCTGTGGAAAGAGCAGGAACTGACCATTTTCATGATTACCCACGACCTCAAGGAAGCCTTTGAGCTAGGCACCCGGCTGTGGGTCTTTGACAAGACGCGCCACGACCCCCAGGCCCCGGAGGCGTATGGGGCCACCATCACCTACGACCTGCCTATCTCGCGAGACCGCGCTTCCACCGCGCTCAAGGAAGTGCTGCAGAAAGGCGGCCTGCAAACCCATACGGAGGAGACGCTGCTGTGAAAAACGACGCTCACTATACGACCCATCTACCCGGCGGGCATCACTGGTCACTGCGCCTGCGCCGCGGCACCACCCTCACCCTGACCGCGCAACAGGCGGATACTAACGTAGGCGTGTTGTGCTACAACCCGGAAAACCTGCTGGAACGGCTGAACCTGCCCGACACCCTGAAGTGCCAGCACACCTTCAAGCTCACCCAGGGGCACTGCCTCTACTCGGATATGGGGCGCATTTTTGCCTCCATCACCGACGACAATCTCGGCTGGCATGACAGCGTGGGCGGCAACCTCCTGCCTCAACACCTGGTCAGCAAGGGCTGGCAACCGGTGAGCTACCAGCAGGCACATAACGACTGGACCCGCACCGGCTTCGATGCCTTTCTGGTAGAGCTTGCCAAATACGGCCTGGGCCGCCGGGACATGGCAGCCAACCTGAATCTGTTTTCCCGGGTGGAAAGCGACGATGCCGGCATGCTGCGCTATGTCAACGGCCATTGCCAGCCCGGCAGCCAGATCACCCTGCGTATGGAGATGGACACCCTGGTACTGCTGCACACCTGCCCCCACCCGCTGGACCCCAGCGTTGACTACCCGCGCCGCGGCGTGGACATCGCCCTGGGCACCGCCGAACCGCCGACTGACGATGATCCCTGCTATCTGTCGCGCCCCGAAAACGCGCGTGGCTTTGCCAATAACCGTCTCTACCATCTGGGCCTGTAAGGGGAAATGTCAAATGATTATTGAAAGCACACGTCACCCCGAGAACGCCTTGAGCCGCACCACGGTCAATGCGGGCGATCACTATATTGGTATCGTCAAGCGTGGCCAGACCCTGCGCATCCTCGACCTGGAAGGCAATCAGGCTGCTGACACCCTGTTTTTCAGCGCTGACGATACCAGCGAGCGCTACAGTGCCATGGACACCGTGCGTGAACAGGGCGCTGTCTACCTCACCGCGGGTTCCCGTCTGA
The DNA here is from genome assembly GCF_044792155.1 of Halomonas sp. BLK-85. NCBI lineage: Bacteria > Pseudomonadati > Pseudomonadota > Gammaproteobacteria > Oceanospirillales > Halomonadaceae > Halomonas > Halomonas sp. BLK-85. The sequence continues at coordinate 1,480,091 of NZ_CP087731.1, read as the reverse complement.
TATCCAGTGAAGGGCGCGGCATGCTGACCATTACCGCTGACACCTGCGGTCGCCACGATACTCTGGGGGGTGCCTGCTCCAGTGAAAGCAATACCGTTCGCTACGATCTGGAAAAACGTCACATGCACTCCTGCCGTGACAACTGGATGCAGGCCATTGCCGACTATCCGGAATACGGCCTGACCAAGCGCGATATCACGCACAACATCAATTTTTTCATGAATGTGCCCGTCACGGCGGAGGGCGACCTGACCTTCGAGGATGGCATCTCGGCGCCCGGCAAGTACGTTGAAATGAAAGCCGAAATGGATGTAATTGTGCTGGTCTCCAACTGCCCACAGCTCAACAACCCGTGCAACGGCTATGATCCCACGCCCATTGAGCTGTTGATCTGGCAGTAAGCAACACGCCCGGGGACGACCCCACAAGGCCAAACAACCTGCGGGACGACCCGCCCTCGTTTGCAGGCAATCTCACATGTTCAGCAAAGTACTTATTGCCAATCGCGGTGCTATTGCCGCACGCATTCTGCGCACATTAAAGGCACTGAATATCGGCAGCGTAGTGGTTTACGCGGATGCCGATCGCGACGCACCCTATGTCCACCAGGCCGATGAAGCCTATTCACTTGGCCCGGGAACCGCGAGCGATACCTATCTCAATATCGACAAGCTGATCGCCGTTGCCGGGCAAAGCGGTGCCCAGGCAGTGCATCCCGGCTACGGTTTTCTGTCCGAGAACACCCGCTTTATCACTGCCTGCGATACCGCCGGGCTCATCTTTCTGGGCCCCACGGCAGCACAGATCGAACAGTTTGGCCTCAAGCACCAGGCGCGCGCGATTGCCAGACAGGCAGGCGTTCCCCTGGTGCCAGGCTCCGAACTGCTCTCGGATATTGACGAGGCCCTGGCCAGCGCCGAGCAGATCGGCTACCCCGTCATGCTTAAATCCACCGCTGGCGGCGGCGGTATCGGCATGCAGATATGCCAGAGCGCGGCTGAACTTGAACGGGCCTTTGATTCGGTCAAAGGCCTGGGTGAGCGCAACTTTGGTGATGGCGGCGTCTTCCTTGAAGCCTATATCGCCAGCGCCCGCCACCTGGAAGTACAGTTATTCGGGGATGGTGAAGGCAGCGTTGTCGCACTGGGCGAACGCGACTGCTCCACCCAGCGCCGCCACCAGAAGGTGATTGAAGAGTGCCCCGCGCCGAACCTCCCGGACCGGATACGCAGCGAGCTACTGGCGACGGCCGTTTCCCTGGGCAAGGCCGTCAATTACCGCAGTGCCGGTACCGTTGAGTTTATCTACGACACCCAGCGCCAGGCCTTCTATTTCCTGGAGGTCAACACCCGCCTGCAGGTTGAGCATGGCGTGACGGAGCAGGTGTATGGCATTGATATCGTGGAATGGATGCTACGCCTGGGGGCCGCTCAGCTTTCCCCGCTGAACGCGCTGGCTGACCACCTTGTCCCCCAGGGTCACGCAGTACAGGCGCGCCTTTATGCCGAAGACCCCGCACATGATTTTCGACCCAGTGCCGGCCTGCTGACCGAGGTCGCCTTTCCTCAAGCGGAGGGCCTGCGCATCGATCATGCCCTGGAAGCCGGGCTGGACATATCCGCCCTCTTTGATCCCATGCTCGCCAAGGTGATCGTGCATGGCCCAGACCGTGAAGCGGCGATTGATCAGCTGGCTGCCACCCTGGATCACACCAGCGTTTACGGCATTACCACCAACCGCACCTGGCTTGCCCATGTGCTGCGCGCCGAGCGCTTCAGGCACGCCGACCTGGATACCCACTGGCTGACAACTCTTGACTGGGCACCGCCAGCCATCGAGGTGATCGCGCCTGGCACCCTGACCACCCTGCAGGACTTTCCCGGCCGCCAGGGCCACTGGGATGTGGGGGTTCCCCCCTCTGGCCCCTTCGATGACTGGTCGTTTCGCCTGGGCAACCGCTTGCTGGATAACCCGGCTGACGCGGCCGGGCTTGAAATCACCCTCACCGGCCCAACGCTGCGCTTTCATCGCGCCAGCCAGATCGTGCTCACAGGCGCCCCGATACCTGCCAGCCTGGACGGTCAGGCGGTCGGCTTCTGGCAGGTGCTGGATATCGCCGCCGGTGCAACCCTGACACTCGACAAGGCCACGGCAGGCACCCGCGCCTACCTGCTGGTGCGGGGCGGGGTTGAATGCCCTCGATACCTGGGGTCGCGCAGCACCTTCACCCTTGGCCAGTTTGGCGGCCACGGCGGGCGCGCCTTGCGCAGCGGCGACATGCTTGACCTGCCACCGCTTGCCCCCGCCCCGGCGGCAGCGCTGGAAGAGGCGCTGATTCCGGCCTTCGCCACCCAGGAAAGCGGCAAGACATGGCAAATCGCCGTGCTCTACGGCCCGCACGGGGCACCGGATTTTTTCACCGACAAGGATATTGAGCGCTTCTTTGATCATGAGTGGGAAGTGCACTACAACTCCAGCCGCACCGGCGTCCGGCTGATTGGCCCACGCCCGGAATGGGCCAGGGCCGACGGCGGCGAGGCGGGTCTTCACCCCTCCAATATCCACGACAACGCCTACGCCTTTGGCACCATCGACTTCACCGGCGATATGCCGGTCATCCTTGGCCCGGACGGCCCCTCCCTGGGCGGGTTTGTGTGCCCGGCCACCGTGGTGCGAGCCGAACGCTGGAAACTCGGCCAGCTGGGCGCAGGCGACAAGGTTCGCTTTGTGCCCGTCAGCCTTGCCTCGGCGCGCGCGCTCGAGGAACGCCAGCTGGCTCAGCTTGAAAGCCTTGCCGCACTGCCGGACCTGCCCTGCGTCGAGGAAGGCGGCAACCCCATCCTGCGCGATGTGCCTGCCGACACCGCCGGAGAACGCATCGTCTATCGCCGCGCCGGGGATGACTTTCTGCTCATCGAGTTTGGCGCCATGGAGCTGGATATTGCCCTGCGCTTCCGGGCCCATGCCTGGATGCTCTGGCTCCAGGAGCACCCCCTGCCCGGCCTGCGGGAATTGACGCCCGGCATCCGTTCGCTGCAAGTACATTACGAACCGCTTGAGCTGAGCCTGGATGCGTTACTTGCGCACCTGCTGGACGCAGAGCGTGCCCTGGTCGACGTCGCGTCGCTGGAAGTGGCCTCCCGGGTGGTGCATCTGCCGCTCTCCTGGGACGACCCCGCCTGCCAGGCAGCCATTGACAAATACCAGCGCAGCGTCCGCCCGGACGCCCCCTGGTGCCCCAGCAATCTGGACTTCATCCGCCGCATCAATGCGCTTGAAAGCGAACAGGACGTTCGCGACGTGATTTTCAATGCCCGCTACCTGGTCATGGGCCTGGGCGACGTTTACCTGGGCGCCCCCGTCGCCACCCCTCTGGACCCGCGCCAGCGCCTGGTCACCACCAAATACAACCCCGCCCGCACCTGGACCGCCGAAAACTCTGTTGGCATTGGCGGCGCCTATTTATGCGTCTACGGGATGGAAGGCCCGGGGGGGTACCAGTTTGTTGGCCGCACACTGCAGATGTGGAACCGCTACCGCACCACGCAACACTTTGAAAATCCCTGGCTGCTGCGCTTTTTCGATCAGCTGCGTTTCTATGAGGTGAGCCACGACGAACTCGAACAAATTCGCCGCGACTTCCCGCATGGGCGATTCGAGCTGCCGGTGGAAACGGCGCACTTCCGCCTGGCGGACTATCAGGCCGATATCGACAGAAACGCCACGGACATAGAGGCCTTCCGCCGCAGACGCGAGACTGCCTTCCAGGCAGAGATGGCCGCCTGGCGCGCCAATGGGCAGTTCACCTTTGATGACCAGGCCCCGCAAAATACTGAAATAACCGAACTGGATGACCACGAGCTGGGCATAGAAAGCCCCGTGACCGGCAGTTTGTGGAAGCTCCTCATCCAGGAGGGCGAACAGGTGAGTGCCGGCCAGCCGGTGGCGCTGGTGGAATCGATGAAAATGGAGGTGGAAATTACCGCCCACTGCGCCGGCCGGGTGGTCAGGCTGCCGCTGAGCGAAGGCGCCTCTGTTGCCCCCGGCCAGCCTCTGGTGGTGCTTGCCGATGAGGCGAGTGAAGCGTCATGACGATGCATGCAGACACAGCCGTCGTACCCTGTTTACTTTCAATAACCTCTCTTTGAGCGTGAGACCCTGATGACGACTACATTTGCACTCGATATTGCCAGCCTGCAGGCGGCCTATCGCCGAGGCGAGCTGACGCCCCCCGCCCTGGTTGACACCCTGCTGGCGGCGGGCGACGCCCAGGCGGATCAAAGCGCCTGGATCACTCGCCTGACCGCTGACCAGCTGGCACCTTACCTGCAACGCCTGGAAGGTGAGTCACCCGATACGCTGCCGCTTTACGGTATTCCTTTCGCCATCAAGGACAACATCGACCTGGCCGGCATTCCCACCACCGCTGGCAGCCCGGCCTACGCCTATACGCCAAGCGAAAGCGCCTTTGTGGTTCAGCAACTGATTGATGCCGGTGCCATACCGCTGGGCAAGACCAACCTTGATCAGTTTGCCACCGGCCTGGTAGGTGAGCGCGCCTTGAGTGACTACGGTGTGCCTGCCAACCCCTTTGACCCCGAGGTGATCCCGGGCGGTTCGAGCAGCGGATCAGCGGTTGTTACCGCAGCGGGCCTGGTGAGCTTTGCGCTGGGTACCGATACCGCAGGCTCAGGACGCGTACCCGCCTGCTTCAATAACCTGTATGGCACCAAGCCCACCCTGGGCCTGCTCAGCACCCGCGGGGTGGTGCCCGCCTGCGCCACCCTGGATACCATCAGCCTGTTCACGCTGACCGCCGATGATGCCGTTAGGCTACTGGATATAACGGCTGTCTATGATGACCAATGCGCCTGGTCTCGCAAGTACCGCTTTGCCGTTCATGGCAAGCGCTATGGCAGCATGCCTGCCCGCTTCCGCTTTGGCGTGCCCCCTGAACCCCAGTGGCAGACCGATACGGCCTACACCCAGGCCATGCATAAAGCGATCAGCACGCTGGAAGCGCTCGGGGGCGAGAAGGTGGAGCTCGACTGTTCCCCCTTGCTTGCCGCCGCGCGCCTGCTCTACGAAGGCCCCTGGGTCGCCGAACGCTACCATGTAATCCGCGACTTGATGAAAGCCCACCCGGATGCCATTCATCCGATCACATCCGCTATCACCCAGGGCGGTGCCGCCCCGCTGGCAGTGGATGCCTTCGCGGCGCGCTACCAACTTGCCGAATACAAACGTCAGTCTGATGCCGTTATGGCCCGGGCGGATGTCATGCTGGCGCCCACCACCCTCTACCACCCCACCAAGGCAGACGTGGCGCAAGACCCGATCGGCGTGAATTCGCGCCTGGGCACCTGGACCAACTTCATGAACCTGCTGGACTACAGCGCCCTTGCCGTACCCATTGATATTACCGAAAAAGGCCTGCCGGCAGGGGTAACGCTGTTTGGTCAGGCGTTCGACGACCTGACGCTGCTCTCGCTGGGCCGCGCCCTGGAAGCCCGCCTGATGCTGCCCCTCGGCGCCACCGACCATCCTCACCCGGCCCTGGAGGAACTGCCAGCGCAAGGGCTGAACGGCACCCTCGAACTGGTCGTGTGCGGTGCCCACCTGGACGGCCTGCCGCTGAATCACCAGCTCACCGAACGCGGCGGCACCCTGGTGGCAACCACCCAGAGCGCGCCCCGTTACAGACTCTACGCCCTGGCAGGCGGGCCGCCCTGGCGCCCTGCCATGGTGCGCGATGACACCGGCCAGGCAATCGAAGTGGAAGTGTGGCGTTTACCTGTTGAATCGCTGGGTAGCTTTCTCGCCGGCATTCCGGCACCGCTCGGCCTGGGCCAGGTGGAACTGGCCGATGGCCGCTGGAAGTGCGGCTTTATCTGCGCCGCAGGCGCCCTCAACGAACCCGGAGAAGCCGAGGACATCACCGACTACCGCAGTTGGCGGGCATGGCTATCGCGCTAGCGCTTGCAAGCCGCAAAGGTTTTGCTGAGGATGATTCTGACCAGTAGCGGCGTTTGGGAAAATATCCTCAGTGATTAAACCGTGCTTGATAGTGAGTGGGAAGTAACCGCACATGATGCTCAATGGCACCAGGCAAAACGAACAGGCGAGGCGAAGACCCAAAAGCATAAAGTGGCCTCTTATGGCATCAGAGACACTTTACTGCCCCACTTGACTGGTGCCCGGCCCTTCCCGGTCAGGCACCAGATTAAAACAGCTGATACGTTTTCGTGAGTAGGCACGCGCATGTTTGCTGGAGGCTGCGGGATCAAGGCTTTCATCGTCTCGTGGCTGACCTTAGGTTCAACGCTCCCAACCATTCGACCAGCTGCTGATTGGCCTTTAGGCGCTGACGTTGCAACAGAGCGCTTTCGAAAAGTTTATCCAGAGAGGCATCAGGGGTTGCCAAGGGCAATGCAACGGCGGCTTCATCCCTGAATTGTTGATGGATCAACGGGTTATCATCCAGGCATTGCCACCAGTGCAGAATGTCTTCTCTTGCCTTGTGCATTACCTGAGCCGCAGGCAGTCGGTCTGATTTTGCCTGATTGGCTTTTTCCGTCGCAGGTAGCAGGTTCCAGAGATCGTTGTTATTCCAGCGTGACCATGGGAAACAATGATCAATGGCATAAGCACTGCGGTGAAGATCGTTGTGCGTCCAGACACAAGGCAACGGCGCTGGATGTTTCAGACGCTGTGCCACCAGCTGGCGAACCTGCTGCGTATCACGACGGTTTTCCTGCCACTGTAAGGCGTGATGCAGAGTGCCAATATCGTAGCCGGAGTCATATCGCTGCATCAGCTGCACCCATTCATGGACGATGGCAGGCTCCAGCCAGCAGGCATAACGACTCATTGCATCCCAAAGCGGTGTCGGGATTTGAAACGTGCCGCAAGATGCCAGCGTTGCACTATCAAGGCGAACAGCCTGTTCCCGGACACGCATGCCCTTATACTGCCCTTCAAAGACCGGACGCTGGCTGCCAGGCCAGGTAATAAAATGCGCGGGCATTTTGAGAATGGTCTGGCAAGCATCACGCAGCGCGCGCATCACACTGGCGGCACATTTAGGATCAAGGAAAGCCGATCCTATCCGCAGATCATGGGGAGACAGTTGCCGAAGGCGATAGAAATCATCCTTGGCAAAGCCATAGCCTTTTTGGCCAGGTGATTGGCGTAGATCACGCTCGATTAACAAGGGTCGGTATAGTTTGATCCAGAAGAGCCCTACCGCGCCCAGTGGTATTGTGACCCATTCATCCGTACGCGACATTACGATTCCCGGCGCGCTATCTGCCAGGCGTGTCAGCGTACGCAGTAGCCCCAACTTGTAAGATGAGGCCTTGTCATCGTTCACGATAATATGGCGTAAGGACGGCAGAGCACCGGTGCCATCATCAGGGAGCCGGAACACACGTAAATGCCAGGTCACGCCATCTCGTCCCAGCTGATCATCATTGTGGCTCGCTTGAACCGGTAACAGTGCAAGGTTTTGTGCCCAGCTATCCAGCACGCCCATCTCGGCCGGATGAAACTGGCGTGAATCATTATTCGGGCCTTCACGAAAGGTCATCACCAGATGCCCACCTGGTGCTAGCAAGGAACTCAACACGCGCAAAGCGCGTTGCTGATCCTCACCCGGCAAATGCATCCAGACAGCGGAAACCAGAATCAGCTGAAAGCGTTGCGCTAGCTGACGCACAGAGCTCAGGGCAGGCAAGCTATCTTCCAACCAGCTGACGTCCAGACCGGCTGTCGTGGTTTGCCCCAAGGCGCGAAGCTTATCAGCCGGTTCAACAGCAACCACCTGCCACCCCCGTAGAGCCAAGGCCTTGACATCACGCCCGCTGCCAGCCCCAATATCCAAGGCTAACCCGGGTTGCTCCGGCAAATGATGCAACCACTCGCCATGAACCCGCTCAAACTCCAGCGATTGATATTGATCAAACAGACGCTGAGCATGCTCATCATAGAAATGGGTGGAGTGAGACGTCGCCATGTCTGATCCCTGGTTTGCCGTTGTAAGCCAATGCATTGACAATAGCATTTTTCTGTTGGGCAACCGAATGCGTCAGGTCAGGGAATGTCCGCTATCGGCCAAGAGCGGTCTTTGAGGCGACACTGATATAACGCCGCCAACACGCGCAGCTTTGTAGTGAAGGCGAAGCCGCAACGAAAAAGCTGTCGCCGTGCTTGGCCTTGTTATCTTCTGTTTGCATGCAGCTTGGCAAATTTCTCATAATTTTCGGTCACATCTGAATTTGCATGAACCGCCCTGTGGCAGTTGGCGCACAAAACCGCCAGATCATTCAGTGCAGTTCGTACCGGTGCCGCCGCAGCCGCAAGCGGGTTTCTGTGATGAACCTCGTATGCGCGTTCAGAGAACGGCTTTGGATGATGAGCGGACGCCGAAAACCCACAAATCTCGCAAAATAAGCTTCCATGTTCTTTTCGAAACGCAGACAGCTTGTCGCGGCGTAGCAGCGATGAGCGCTCACGAGCATAGTGAGCGCGGAGCTGTTGTTTACCCTCAACAACACCGGCGGCTGGGAAGGTATCTATGGGAGCCCCCCAAAGATGTATCAGCGCAGCCATCTCGTCGTCTGACAAGTGAAAGACTGTACCGTTTGGAATCGTGATGATAGTTGAAGAGGCCAGTGTACCGTCATTCTTTGCGATAGACCTCGCGACCATGCCCTCGTCAGTTGAAAGACGAACCTCGCTGAGCTGAATACCGGTTTTGAACTCAGTGGGGCTCGATTCGCCCGCGACCCACAGATCATCACCAAGCGCTTCCGGGTGCTTCACTTCCTGAGCTTGCGTTGGTTCTTCTACTACCCGACCAACCGCTACAGCGCCAGCATCGCTACCTGCGCGCCAAATAATTACAGGGTCACCAACCGAAATTTCTTTGATGTAACGGTTCGTACGCCAGTAGATCAGTTGCGAGTAGCGGGAAAGGTAATCGTCAATATCAAAACGATTCGGGTTCCCTTGAAATATCCACGCCATGAGTTACAAGCTCCAAAGAAGATAACAGTGATTATATACCCGTCTACATAAGCTCAATGATCCCGACAGCGCGTTAATTCAGGTTATACCGCCTTTCATTGACCACCTATCCCATTGAAATAAAGAGAAACTAATTATAAATAGGCAGCATAACATAGATTATCGTGACGGCTGCATAATACAGCTGAACCAGCATGCCGCTTTCGCCGAAAAGTCCGCTTTGGGTCGTCAACTGCCATCTATATCATCAGCGTAGCTTGAAGCTCTGCATTCGGCCAGGAGTGGTCTTTTTTGGAGCAAAAGGCGCAATATAACGGGGTCGCAATTCATCAGCTTTTTGTCCTCACATCCTGCCGAACCAAAATAAACAACGCCGCTTCCAGATTCGCTATTCTCATCGGTTGATTAATTTCTTTGGCCATGGCCCTTAAAGCAGATAGGAACAAGCGGTAACCACGTGGGTTAAGTGCGATACCTAGGCCCTGCTGCAAAACGTCATCAAGGACCGCGTATCGCTCAGGATCTAGCATACGCAAATGTTTGCTGGCGAATGAAACGCCAAGCCCTTTTATCTGTGCACCTTTGGCAATGGCATCTTCATCTTTACAAGGACTATTTGCAAAAACCAGCCATGACCTCAGCACCTGAGCCAAACTCTCTGCCCCGTGATGACGCTGCAAATTTCCCCAGACCCTTTGACCTCGCCCCCATTCACAAACTCCTCGGGAAAATTGAAGAAAATCTGCAGCACTAGAACTCTCTGACAGTGAACCACCCTTCAATTCCAGAGAATGTGTGCTCGCCGCCTCCACACCGAGTAGAAAGTTAGCGCTGACCAATGCGGCTTCAGAAAATCTGAAGCCACAAAATTCTAAACTTTTGCTCTCTGCAAACACGCAACCTTGCTCATAGTCATCGACAACCCGCATCACACCATCCGCGGCTTTGAATGGCCAAGGATGAGTTGTCTCCACGCCAAGAGCATATGCATCACAAGATGGACATACGCCCACCCACTGAACATTCGAGATCTTTTTGGAGGTGAAAGACGCCTTCGTAAAATTCAGCGCCTCTTTCAAGGTCCTGCCATTGATCTTGGCTAATTCGCCGCCGCATTGTTCACATTGTTCCAAGGCCTGCTCCTGATATCAATCTGATGTCTAACGCGGGGCGAAGCGACGGCCCCCAAGTGACATCAGCCTTACACGAATTGTTAAATGCTGAGTAGATCAACAAAATCTTTATATGAGCCTCGAAAGGACCGCTCAGAGTCGTCAACTGCCGCCCCATTGTCAGAGTAGCTTGAAGCTCTGCACCAGGCCAGGAGCATAATTTCAGACAAATCTTATATATTGTCGGAACCACCCACTGAGAAAGGATGGAGAAAACGAGCTGCGCGTTTCTATGTTCGGTGGATTGACTATCAAAAAGAAACAACATAGTTGAACCAACGTTCTAGCAGTTCACGCTCTTCCAACTGAAAATCACCACTTGGGAAATTGAGCTGAGCTTCCTGACGACCTTCTGCAGTGCGCCGGAAATTCGCAAATGGAAACCGGTTATTCAATTTCAGAAGGCTTTGAATGCTATCAACTGCATTACCGCCAGAATCGGAATCCTCCAGCAGCTGTTTGAGCTTGCCCGAAGGTAATGGTTGAGATAAACGCGCCACAGCACCATTTTCTGTCCACTCACTAGGGAGGTTTTTTCGAGCTTGCCCTTGGAGTATTTCTGGCAATGGCTTCGGCCCGGATACCACTTTGTTGCCAACCTGAGCACGGGTGAGATCCTGCTTGTTATTAAATAACCTTGCTTCCAATTCATCCGAGAATTGCTTGATGTCCTCTAGCCCCCTCTCAAGTTCGTAAGCTGACAGATGCTGCAAATGGCCATCTTTTACGAATAGAGGGAAGTTAACCCTGGTACTAAGGTAGAAATAGCTATTGGAAGCCTGCACGTCCAGTGCCACCCGCACTAGCGGGTACTGATCACTAAGCTCATCAATCAAGCGTTGAAGTTCCTCAGAATCTGTCTCTTTTAAAGATTCCTCATTAGCGATTGGGGAACACAAGCTGACGATATACGCCGTATCTGGCACCAAAGCCGAAAATTTTGGCGAGAAACCTAAGGTTAAAAAAATTGGCTGGTGCCGCTGGGTTTCACCTTTTTTGATCACGGGGTCGATCAAAAATAACGGTTTCGGCGACGTCTGACTCGACTCCGCAGCCTGAAAGCGATCTCTTCCCCCTTCACAGATTTGGCTGAGAAGACAGTGAAGCGCCTGAACGATGTCTTCTTCCGAATGAGTCTCGTGCAGCCTATATCCGCCAGCACCATTCTCAAAATCTTCAAAGTTGGCTGGATACGGGTCAGCTACTTCTTTGTCCGACAAAGACGAAGGTTTTCGAAGAAATATCTCCCAATCCCGAGTACTGGTAGGCCTGTACTCCGCATCAAATTTTGCCTGTAAGCAGGCATCCATTCGCTCTTCTACGCGATGCTTTCGCTCGACAAAAGACGCCACCTGATCCTCGTCAACAGAGCTTTCCAAGAAGGGGTAGTGGACACTCAATTCTCCATTGCCAGAACCCAATCGACGATTCACGCACCCAAATAAACGATCGATGCGCCCTACCCTCTGCTCATTGTCACCGGGCGAACCCGCAATCCCGTAGTGATGCACCTGATGGCAATTCAGATGAAGATTCACCCCCTCCTGAAAAACTGAAGTAGACACCAAAACATTGGGATAAAACGGGCTGTTAAAGCCCAGGATCAGGCGCTGACGAGCACTACTGTTATCACCACAGGCATGCCAGGCAGGGCTAGTAAGGCGCTTTAGACTGCTCCACTCCTGGCGCCAATCCTCCAGACGGTGATCAATAATCTTGTTACACAGGGACTCGAACGTTTCCAGGGCAGAAACGAAGTATCGAAGCATCAGAGAAGCCCTGATTTTTGGACGAACAAACTCGTAAAATGCCCGGTATGACGCCTGCACATCGGATGTACGTGGTACTTCTCGTCGGAATTCGACAAACCAGCCATACAGCTCCACGATGACCGGGCTAGCGTGTAAAAAGCCCGCTTTCACATAGTTTGCAAAATTCTCTGCAATGGGCCTCCCCGAATGAGTCCATTCACTGAGTTTTTTATACAGTTCTGCCGGAAGCTCTTTTACCAGCAACGGCCAGACACTGAACAGCTCCTTCTGATAAGGCATTGATGGCGCATCATTGTCACCGGCAACTTCTCGAAGATCCGACGCAAGCTGCCAGCCACTGATCCGTTCATATTTAGCAGCCAAACCATAATTCGCCCGCTTGCCTTTACGCTCGGAATCACTGTAAAAGTGCCGATATCCGCCTTGCAGGTAATCACTGGATGGTTCCAGAAAAAGAGAGAAAAGGCTTTCAGGCTTTGTAAACCGAAGTCGAACGTTCGCGCAGTCAGTTTGGCCTCCGCCACCACGCTTAACGACAAATAGCTGAGCCACCCGAGAAGCCAGGTAATCTTCTTCTGGGTCGTCAGCATCTTCATCGTTTGGTTCAAGATCTTCGACATCATCAGGCTCACCACTCGCCCCTATGGACGATACAAATTTCTCAAACTCCTCCCGGGCAAGGCCTTTTGGCATAGTCGGGCGGGCATTCTTTCCCCAGGCCTCTGATAACATCCCCCACAATAACTGGTCGTAACGCTCATTAAGTCGCTGGGTCAATTCTCGTACTGAAGGAATGCGGCGAACGAAAATCAGGTGCTTGAGATCAGAGGGTGCGAGAGTCTTCAGCTCTAACTCTGAAGGCGTACATTCTTCAATGAGCTTACCGTATTTAGGATGTTCAGGAGTGTGACCAAAAGCCTGGTAGTAACTGTGCGTCAATCCCATCAGAAGGTTGGTATCGGCGGCCTTCGAGTAATCTCCCTGACTTGTCTCTGAAATGGACTCATTGCTCTCTTCATCGTCGTCTGTGACTGCCAACGCCGCTTGCCGCCCGACGGATTCGAACCCCTCCAAATACCCATACATCAGGCTTTTGTTTTCGTTCTTTTTATTGAGTTCAGCCACCAGGCCTTTCTGATACAGAGCAAAAAAGCCCTCTGCCTCCGGTTGCCCTTCAAACGTCGCCGGCATCGGTTTCTCATGGCGATAATGGCGTTTGCTATAGAGCTTCCCATTCCCATCCATCAGTCGCATTCGGCGTAACGCGTAGCGTCGGAGGTAATAACTGGCCCGGTCGGCTTCACTGGACCAGTTATTATCTACGGGCAGGAAATAACTGAAAATATTCGCCACGTCCGAAAGGCGTGTGTGGCTGGGCGTGGCGGTTAACAGCAGTGCTTTTTGCGCCAGTTTATTTTCTTTACCAAAAAATGCGCGAGCTGCCGCCACCCGTTGAGAGCCGCCATTAACATTTCGGAGATAATGGGCCTCATCCACAATAATCAGATCAAAGCCGCCAGCGCCAAGGGCGGTTTCACTCTTTAAACTGTCGTGGATTTGCCCTGCTTTCTCACCTGCGGCCTCAGCAGGTTTTTGAACTTCATCTGAACCGCGCAGCAGCCCACTCAGCGAATGAATGGTCATCAGATACAGATGCGAAACACCGTGATTAACCGCTGTATTCAGCTCTCCAAGCGACTTACAGACCTCGATACTGGGTACAAGTTCGCCATCAACACTGTTCTTCACGGTATGGTCTACGCCTCTGAAATGGTAACGAACCAACGTGTTGAGTTCACGGCGCCAGTGCAAACAGAGGTCTCGATTCGGCGCCATCACGAGAACCCGAGCATTCGGCTTCATCTTCCACAGCAGCGCAGCTACGCCCAATGCCTGAAACGTTTTACCCATACCGACCTCATCGGCAAGCAGTGCTACTCCCCGATCAGACAACACGTTCCATAGATAAGCCACGCCCTCGGTCTGTTTCGCAGGCATAGACTGTCGGTCACTGCCATCGTAACGCCAATCCGCGTCGTTACGATTGAAGTTGATCCATTCTGTAACCAGCTCAGGAATTACACGGCCCCAACCATCGTTACTCATACCACCTCCTTGTGTGTGTTGCGGCGATGGTATTCCTTCATCAGCCAATCACAGTATTTCGGGCTTAACGATTCAGGTAGCTCAGGCAACTTGACTTGCAAGCCTTGCCAGCGCTCCTTGGGGACACCATTACTCTCAATAGAGAGTGCATTTCGGGCGTCTAGGGCTTGCTGGCATAGTTGATTCACTTCCTGAGCAAGAAACCAGTTGAACATAGACGGGCTCGAAGTAGCGTTAATGCGATCCACCGTTTTACCCACTAGTTCGTTCAAGCAGCCAGGTCGGACAAATGACCAATACTCCAGCTCTTTCTGGCTTCGACAGGCCGATAGGAGATCGGAGTAAAGGTGGCACGCCGAGAACAAACGAAAATAGCTAATCTCAGTAGGATCGTGCTCCTGGGAGTCAGCGATTACAGCCTCATCATCGGACAAAGCATCAATTAGCACCTGGCTATCGTCATCCTCATGCACTCGGTAGGCAGCATCGTCTGCCGGCGGTTCACCGCCCGACAATACCAAGGCATCCAGCAATCCCCTCAGATCTTCATACTGCTGGGCTCTTCGAAAAACCGAAAGTTTTTCGATAATCAGTCCACGAGCGACCAAAGCGCCCTCACGAGACACTTCATAGCTGTGATGCACCAGCAATTCCTTGGTTGTTGATACAGGCAACTCCAATTCTTGTAATCGGTCCCCTTCTTGCTCAGGGACGTCCAGCCATTGCAATGCCACTGGGTGCGGCATGCCAGGAAGCTTTAATTCATAACCATGAATGGGCTTCTCTTTACCCAGCCGTACTCCTGAAACTCGATAACATTCAGTCCGCCAATCAAACATCACCTGAAGATCAAACGGCGGTGATTTCGGTACCCGCAGGCGCTCTTCCTCAAGTTGCTCCTGAGTTGCAAACAATGACTTCGAAAGCGGAAGCTCGTCACCAACATAATTTGTTACAGGATCGCTATCGTTGAAAATAAATCCTGCTTCGACATTGCAGTCAGCAGAAGAGCTTTCAAGTAACAGATTGCTGCCCGATTGGGTAAAGTTCCAGGAGCCAATCGCCAGACGGTCCGCCGTTTTCCAGAGCTTTGCGTGAGTCATCGAACTACGGTGATCCCGCTGGACCCGGGGAAGTCTGAAAGCCAACAAGCCCCGCTCATGCAACTCTGACAAACCTGCTTGCCAACCCGATCGCAGGTACTGATTCTCTACACGGTCCGGCACCAGTTGTACTTTGAGAGCCGGGTTATCTGAATAACGCTGCAGCCCTTTCACGTATTGGCTGATGTCCCTGGAAAAATAGGGAGACCAAACCACCAATGTATCGGGGTGCTCGGCCATAAGCCGGTCGAGGAACGACGGGCCCGCCAAACTATGACAGAAAATATTGTCCAATTCCGTCATCTGTTTTGGCATCGGAAAATCACTGGGAAACGGCTCATCGACATTGTCGAAGATCGACTGAAAAAACTGGGCCACCGATGTCGCCATCTGTGGGCCGGCAATTGGAATAAAAGAGAAGACTTCCTGGTTTCGCCCCCAGCCATCGACCGTTAGGTTGGCACTACCACTCCCCAGAACAGCGCCTTGGTCACCTTGAATGTAAATGACTTTGGCATGAAAAAGACTGTCCTCCGTGAACTCTAGCGCCCCATTAGCTGGCAATCGCTCCGGAGAAACACCGTGTACCGGAATCGCGGTGCGCTTGTTCTGGTCCGGCTCAATAAAGCGCTTATCGCAGAACACTTGTACATCAATGTCCCGTTCACCCAAGACCTGCTGCATACCTTCATAGTCCATTCTGAGCTTGGGCGTTTCCATGTCCAGAATGGTCGGAAGCAAATAGGTTTCTATGAACTCAATGTTGATCACAAAGCTTGTTAGCCAAACCCGCTCAACATTACCAACCGCTTTGATCTGGTCCCGGAACGCGGAGAGTAGCTTCATTGCGCTCCTCCAAAATACCCGCCAACCAGGTAATTGAATTGATGCAGATAGTAGGTGTTAACCCAAGCACCGACAGGCCTGTCCTCTCTGGCAGGAATTGGCGCGGTGCGCCCATAGTTATGGATTTCCTGACCTCGGGTTAGCTCCACCCAACGGAGCTGCCCCCGCTGTTTCATAACATTGGCGTGATAGTTGAGCAGGGCTTCGAGTTGCTCTTCAACAGTTTCCCGACACGCCAAGTCCAATATCTGATCCATACGGTGCTTTCCAGTGCCATTAAGAACCTCAAGCACTCGGGGCTTCGCCCTGACTGTTTCAGCACACTTTGGCAACGTTGAGTCAGTGCGCCCGAGGGCTTCCCAATGACGACGCATATCGGCCAATGTTTGAAGCTTCCTGTAACGCGCCAACTGGAACAACAAGTCCAACTCAGCTAACAGAGGCTCTACCCGCTGAATATCGGCCAGCTTTTGCCATTCATCGGTTTCTGAGGCCAGTTGATCAGCCGCTTCCTGAACCACCCTCTCCGGTCTTAGTTTCTCATTGCCGGTCTCGTCTGATTTCGATTCAGCTAATTGTCTCTCCATAACCCGAAGCAATGCACCGGCTGCGCCATCAGCCAGTCCGGTAACAGCCAACCAAAACTCACGGGTCTCAGCACCCACTTTGCCGCCGGTTGTAAACGCTTTGCGGTAAGCGTCACGTAGTGATGAGGGGGTGTCAGACAAGTTCAGCTTTGGGGGTACCTGACTTTTGTTTTGCAAAGTGGAGATAAGCTGAACAAGATGATTTTTGGCTTCCTCGAAGCATTGATTAAGATCGGCACTCTCACCGAGCAATTGATCAAATTCAGTCCAAAGCTCCACTGCTGTGTCGGAGAAATAACGATAGCCTTGATCAAAGAATCCCATTTCAACGAATGGGGTTTTGTAACGACCGCTAACGCCCAAACCCAATTGACGAACAAGCAGGTGGCCATCCGGCTTATCGGTAAAAATCAGTTGAGGGTTTGAGCTTCCTTCCGCCCGGGCCTTACTCCCACCCAGAATACCCATGGTATCGATCCCATCTTGTTCCGGGTGATCAACCATAGAGTAGGTAAAAATATTTTCGAGGTGGATTAAACAAGCATGAATGAATGGCAGGCTGTCTTTTGGGCCCAACTGGTCAGAAAGAGCCGAAGATACCTCCACATCCTCAGCCTGAAGCAAAGAACGGACTACTCCGTGATGCAGAAGGTTCAGGGTAAAGTTCCGCACATCATTGGAGACGGAATTTACTCGATTTCGGAAAATCTGCTGACCATAGGCAGACCAGATAACCAACTGGCCCAATGGATCAATGAACGAGTCACCAGATAGTGCATCGTCGTACTCAGTGAGCAGTGATTGCAGTTTCATTCATGTCCCTCATTCGCATTGATCTGCAGGACGTGAATCGATTTGCCGTCTACGAAGACACGCTCAAGCAACTGCAGTTGGCTACAAATTATGATGTCCTATCGTCGTTCAGGACTAACAACTGATAGGATGCGTAATAGTTTCTGATAGTGCTTGATTCGCTGGATTATTCCAAGGCCATTCGCGCTATCCTGCATATCATCTACAATCTGCTGTGCTAGGCGCCACATTAAGCAAACGCCATTTACTCAGGATGGTATCATTGCAGGTTGGCATCCTGAATTTATGGGGTCGCCTGAATTAAACTTGAAGATCTGAGAGAACCCATTCAGGAGCGATATGTACGATATCATTGGTGACATCCATGGCTATGCATCCCCTCTTAAGCATCTGTTGAAGCGACTGGGGTATAAAGAGCGAGATGGTGTATGGCAACACTCCGATCGGCAAGTCATCTTTTTGGGTGACTTTATAGACCGAGGGCCAGAACAAGTAGAAACCGTCGATATTGCTCGGGCAATGGTCGATGCGGGTCAGGCTATGGCAGTGATGGGCAATCACGAGTTCAATGCTGTTGCCTGGGCAACAGAAGATCCCGAAAAACCCGGTGTTTTCCTAAGAGCTCACAGTGAGAAAAATCGCCATCAACATCAGGCATTTCTCGATCAGGTTGGTGAAGGCTCTCAGCAATATTACGACATGATAGATTGGTTTCGTAGATTACCATTATATTTGGAGCTTGAAGGGCTAAGAGTTATCCATGCTTGCTGGTCCCCGCCTTCATTAGAAGTCTTGAATAACTATACAGATAATCAGCAACGCATCCTGAAGGCTGCTTGGCCAGAACTATGTCGCAAGAATAGTGCGGGATATGATGCGCTGGAAACAGCGATCAAGGGGTTAGAAATTCCGCTACCGGTTGGGGCTGAATTCTTCGACAAAGACGGTAACGCACGTCACCACATACGGGCTCGTTGGTGGGAATTGGAGTCTCGGAGCTACCACGACCTAGCGATGGTACCGGCGGACCAGATTGAGTCGATTCCAAATGATCCGGTGCCAGAAGATACTTTACCAGGCTATATGGGGGATAAGCCTTTATTCATCGGCCACTATTGGTTAACTGGCGAACCTGCGCCGCTAAATCGCTACATTGCTTGTCTAGATTACAGCATTGCTGCAGACAATATTCAGGATACTGGCGAGGCTAAACTGTGCGCTTACCGTTGGGATGGCGAGAGCGAGTTGACCCAGGAGCACTTCATATGGGTGAATGACTAGTTACACACACGTTGCGAAAGTAAGAATCTATTCATGGACAGTCATTTAAAACGCCAAGCGATATGAGACGCTATGTATTTGAGTATGGCGGACTGGACAACACAGCAGGTAGCGAAGGCTCATTGCCATCGAGATGGTTATACCAGAAGTTTTGAAGCCCGAATGAGCGCTTAGCCCAGTGTCCATTTCAGATGCGAAGAGGCTTCTTTAAACTTCACCACGGCCAAATTCAGCTTCCATCAGTTCCAACATTTGTCGCATCTCTGGAGCATCAATTGCCTGTTCGCAGTCTGGTGTAGCGATTCGCTCCATCAAATCTGTTATTGCATCGTGACAGCCAATTTCGGGAACACCTGGTGATTCATCATCTTCAGCATTGAGAACAGACACTAGACTAAAGTCTGGCGCCTCAAGTCCTATGGACACACCATATTCAAAAATAGTCATAATAGTTTGCCACTCGATAATTTCGGATTCCCAATCTTCATCGCAAGCCAGATATTTTTGGCCGTTTGCCCGGATTAGGTTTATTAACTCTTGTTGGGTCATAGGTCATCCAGAGGTTCAACGATTAGGCGTTTATTTTTTGTACGTGCATAGTTTACTGCCGAAGCGGTGCCTTTTGATTTTCCATTCCAGAAGGCAATGACTATATCAGCGGTATCGACAATTTCACGGTTACGAATGGGGCCCGCCCCTCGTCCGTATTGCTTCCAGTCAGGCTTGATCACCGTGATTGGTAATTCATGCTCCAACGCCAGCTTCTCAGCAAGAGAGTCTGTACCTTTTGCCCCACCAGAAATAATATGTGCGGGAAGCCAAGGCTGAAGAACGCATTTGAGGCGACCATAGTCATGAAAGTTGCGTGAACCAATGACGGCTATTCTGCGCATATCTTTTCCCAAATTGATGTCATTTTAAAAGCCTAAAGAAGTAACACACGAAGCGATACGATTGAACCGCCCCGCGTATCGCAGAGGCTCGTTGATTTAAGTCAGGCTGCCAAGCAGCCTGACTTTTAAGCCGCCGGTAGTTGTTTGCCTCAGCTTCTGCTGGCGGGATATACCCCAATAGCTCCATCAGCCGTTGGTGGTTGAACCAGGATACCCATTCCAGCGTCGCCAACTCAACGGGTTCCATGGATTTCCAGGGACCGCGTCGGTGGATCAATTCTGCTTTGTAGAGGTCGTTGATGGTCTCAGCGAAGGCATTATCGTAGCTATCTCCCTTGCTACGGACCGATAGATCAATACCCGCGTCCGGCAGGCGTTCCGTGTAGCGGATCGACACATACTGTGAACCTCTATCGGAGTGGTGGATTAAGTCCTCCGATTTGTCAGGTTGACGGGCGTAAAGTGCTTGTTCTAGAGCATCAAGAACGAAATCTGTGGTCATCGTGCGACTGACGAGCCAACCCACGATACGGCGCGCAAACACATCAACGATAAAGGCTACATATAACCAACCCTGCCAGGTGTAGACGTACGTGAAATTTGATACCCAGAGCTGATCAAGACGATCCGCAATAAACTGACGATTGACCCTATCGAGCGGACACGGCACTGATCGGTCCGGGACTGTGGTGCGCATCGTCTTGCCCCGGCGAGCCCCCTGAAAGCCCAGAAGTCTCAGAAGACGCTCCACGTTACAGCGGTCCACGGGAATAGCTTCCCGGTTCATCTACTTCCAGACTTTATCGACTCCATAGACGTTGAAATTATCGTCCCAGACACGCTTGATATGCGGTATCAACACTTCGTCGCGCTTGGCTCGATCACTGCGTAGTTCCGGATTGCGCTGCCGGGCTGCATGGCGACGCTAGGCCGATGGGGCAACCTGCAATACTTTGCAGATCGGTTCGACCTCATTGGTACCCCGATGCTGATCAATGTAGGTGTTTATGACTTCTGCTTGCGGTCGAGCTCCGCCTGTGCGAAGAAAGCACTGGTTATGCGGAGGATATCGTTAGCACGCCGCAATTCCTTGTTCTCGCGCTCCAGGTCCTTCATACGTTGCGCTTCAGCGGTCGTTGTACCGGGTCGCTCACCAACATCGATTTCGGCACGCTTGACCCATTCCAGTAATGTCTGTGGCAAACAGCCAATCTTTGGAGCGATCGACTCGACAGCTGCCCACAACGACGGATATCCGCCACGGTGTTCATGCACTATTCAAACCGCACGTTCTCTAACTTCAGGAGAAAACTTGTTTGGCTTGTAAATAGCTCCATTCTCTCGGATATGGGGCCTCCTCAAAACCCAGGGCGGTTCACTGACCTTGATTGCAATGGACGAGCTTAGCGATATGGCTTAAATCACTTTTCCCTGGAGCGTCAAATGAATCACTTCGTCATCAGCGAAGTGCAAGCGATAGCCGGTGACACGCCCCCAGACCCGCAAAGTCTTACTGGTCTGTGCTATGTGTTCAAAAATAAGGTCACGTGCGTATTCCAACAGTGTATCGAGTGGCTGCCGCCAGCTGTCAGCAGGTAATCGCAGCTTTCGCTTTCCAGCAACCGAGGCATTTATAAAGCTCCCTAGGCGTTCATCGCTATTTTCAGTCTCGACAAACAACCAAGGTCTATAGGCATCACACCGTATCTTTTCCAATGTGTCATATTTTTCGATCGCTTCGCTTGCGTCACTTTCTGCAACATTGAGTACGCGACACAACGCGAATAAGAAGCCGCGACGTTCATGCACCAGGTCGTATTCTGCCGATTCAAGGCCAAGGTAAGGATCTTCAAGCACGCGCAAGAGGCGAAAACGATGATGTGACTGTCGGCTTGTATAGCCCATTAAGCCCAGTAGAGTGCCAGTGTCTTGACCTGCTGCTTTTTGACGAAGAGTGTGCTGCAATTTTTGCAGATACTCTTCAAGTACAGAGACGTGATGTGCTTGAATTTCAGTTACCAGTGGTGAAAAGCCTTGTTCAGCTGCCAACTCGTCACCGAACCAAGTTGTTAGAGCCGATCGAAGAGCCGTTTTGGGAAGCTCGCCATCCAACATGCTCACTGCTAATGTACTTGCTACGTATTCGTATTCATCGAATGCATCATTCTCTCGACAACAGGTTTGCATTGGGTCATGTTCAAACAGTAAACGTGAAAGATTCCAGGTTAAACCAACTAAATTGCTCATAGAGACCGCCATTTTTCAAGTTTCAAGCTCTTCAAAGGCCTTTTTCAGCCATTCGATTTTTTGATCCTTTCTATAAGGACTTGGATATCTGTACCACGGATAATCCAGTGAAAGTCCACTTACCGAAATCTTGGACAAGAAAGACTCCGCCGCCTCACGAAGAACTTCACTAACTCCCCAAGCTGCAATAACGACTGGAACATCCTCACAGCCTCTCTCTAGCTCTTGTGACCGGCGAGAGTGAGTAAGGCTGTGTGGACTTGACGAATCACGTTCGCTGGCTGCAGCGAAATCCCCTGAAAAATTCCCACTGTTGCCATTTCGCAGATCCGACAAATTCAAAACACGAACATGCTTCCACTCTTTTAGCAACATTAGGCGCATAATCTGGTACTGAGCATTGTCTGGCCTCGTCGGAATAAGATCTTTTTCCCAAACACCAGAAGTGACTTCACAAACTGAATACTGTTTAGGCAAGTAATCATCGTCAACGGGCCTAGAAGAACCAGGATTCATCATTACGACAACTGCGCAAGGTGTTGCGGATACTTCTATATTCTCTAAATTGGACAATATTTCCAATACGCTACGACACTTAAAAATCGTGTCTCCGATTTTTATATCATAGAAATGCCCGTACACCGAAAACTTCTTTTTTAACTCACCTGCATAAATAAATTCCATATTACTCACCGTATTGATCTGAAACATAAGAGACATTAGGCAGCACAGAATTCCTCATGTTAACGAGCTTTAGCGTTCAACATTCTTATACTAAATGGAGCTTAACCTTAATTAAAATTTAGTATGCCATATAGCGCGAATAAGCGAACTTTCTGCCTTTGCCTACATGTCGACTTTGGGTCCTGGCCGTGTGAAAGCTGCACAAACCTGATCTTACTCACGAATCTACCGCTTCAGCTGTCCTCTGGCCCCACCTGAGCCATTGCTACGATAATTGCCGACCACTGCTGTTGTGACATATGAAAATTATGAAGTCATCAGAAACCAGTTACAGCGACTATAACGGCCCTGAAATACGGAGAAAAGGGCTATTACGCCCTTGCGGCCTTCATCAATTCATTGACTCCCAAGATCTTTATGACGCGCTTCAGGTTGTACGTCAACACATGAAGACTCATTTCCGTGCTCACATTTTTGAGCCGCTTTGTCGTGAAGTGTGTCGCCCCCATCCAGGCTTTCAGCGTGCCAAATGGATGCTCAACCGTTTGCCGCCTCAGGCGCATCATCTCTGGATTCCAATCCAGGCGTAACTGTACAGCTTCAAGTACTCCTTCATGCTCCCAACGCCTGATCCGGCGTTGCTTGCCCGTTGTGCATTTTTTTTTCATAGCGCAGCTTCCACATGCCGAGCTCCAGTAAGTATGCAGCTTCATGCCTTTTTCTACTGTTTCATATCGCCATATGAGTCGCTGATCAGCAGAACAAAAATATTCATTATTTTCAGGTAAGTACCGGAATGAGTCTCTTGAGAAAAAGCCCTTTGCCTGGTTTGGAGATGTTATCGGCTTAGGCAGATAGGTCGTTATCCCCTCCTTATGGCAGGCGAGG
The DNA here is from genome assembly GCF_044792155.1 of Halomonas sp. BLK-85. NCBI lineage: Bacteria > Pseudomonadati > Pseudomonadota > Gammaproteobacteria > Oceanospirillales > Halomonadaceae > Halomonas > Halomonas sp. BLK-85. The sequence continues at coordinate 1,456,672 of NZ_CP087731.1, read as the reverse complement.
ATTTCTTCACCTTTGAAGTAGCCTCTGTCAGCGACGACCTTCAGCTCCTCGATACCAGTGGCTTCACGAGCTTGCTTCGACATATTGAAAAGCTGCCCGCGGTCATGCCCGACGTTGGTCACCTCATGCGCCACAATCAAATGATGCTGGCTATCAACCGCTGTCTGCACGTTATAACCGACTGTCCCGGTGCCTTTGCCACTGTTGGTCATCGCCCTGGCATCTCGATCCATCAAAGATACTTACTGGTCAGGGGATTGCAGTCGTTGCTCCTCAACTGATTGTAATCGCGCGGTTTCTTCCCTGAGCTTTATAATTTTCTCCTTCAGGTGTTCCGTCTTGGCCTCGGCCAAAGCAGGCTCAGCGTGGTCGGCTGTATCTAGTTGACCAAGGTACCTATTGAAGCTTTCTTCGATCTGCTCAAGGCGACGCTTCACCTTGATGGCTGTGAAATTGCGATTGCGGTTGTTGACGGCTTTGAACTTGCTGCCATCGATGGCCACAATGGCTTGGGAGAACAGCTCCAGTCGCCGGCAAAGCACGATGAATTCACGACAAACACGGCAGATGGCATCGCCATAGTTCTTGCGGAAGTCGGCAATTGTCTTGAAGTCTGGTGTCAGGCGCTCTGTTAGCCACATCAGCTCAACATTGCGCTGCGTTTCGCGCTCTAAGCGGCGACTCGACTGGATGCGATTAAGGTAGCCGTAGATGTAGAGCTTTAGAAGTACCGAAGGATGATAGGCGGGCCTACCTGTCGCATGCGGATCAACACCCTTGAAACCAAGCTCTCTGAGGTCGAGACCTTCTACGAAGGCCTCGATGGCACGGACAGGGTTATCGTCTGCGACGAAGTCATCCAGTAGCGCAGGGAACAGGGTGCTTTGATCTCGGGCCTCGCCTACAACGAATCGCTTCATCGTCATTTCCTCAATAAACCTTGGAAAAGTATAGCGGCCAATACGTTTTCACACAGCCTCGGTCGGTATCTGACTTTAATTCAACCACCCCTGTTACAAGATGCCCCCCCATTGACACAGGTCAGACAGGTTCTAATCATTTTAAGCACCCCTCTCATACTTTAACACGAATCAGCTCCTTCCAGCAGGTGGTATAGTGGATGGTGCACTGCTACAAGATTAGAGTCCAAGCATTATTCTGACGTGACAGCCACAACTGTAAGATGCCTTTACCCAGTTCACGATTGATTTTATCCAGCGTGGTCATCAGGCGTTCACTGCGCCCAGCACCAGCGGCGATGTGCTCGCGGTGAACCCGGCTTTAATTTGGTAGTGTATGAGTGGCGAGAAGGTCGGTTTTCAGGTATTATATTAGGAACGTTCATTAGTGCTTGATGAATTGGTTCAGATTTTGAAATCATATTTCTTTCAGACGTTTTTATATACCGTGAGAAATTTGCGCTAAACTAAATCTTGCATGGATGCTTATGAAGTACAAAATTCCTTTTAAGACTAAGGCATACATAACTGGTAGCAATAAGGTCTTGGATTTAGATAAATGTGTAGATCTTATTTCTAATCTCACAGAAGATTTCACTGAGCCGGAGCCAGCTGTGCTGGAATTTTGGAAAGAGACTTATTTTATTTTGTATGGTGAATGGAATTACATACTGAAAAAAAATGCCAGGCCTCTCGTTATGAAAGAGGCTGTAAAAGATTTTAACGATAGAGGAAGAAAAGCAGCCAAAAAACTTGGCATCGATTTTTCTGAAAAAGATAGAATATCCACTAAAGACATCGTTAGCTTCCAGATATCCGTTATTGAAAGCGACCCTTTTTTACAAGGGCTCCCACAACAAATTATGCACGACGAAGCTTCAGAAAAGTATAATAGTGTGAAAAGCAAGGCAGAAACTTTCTGTAAGCCAGGATCCCCTAATAAATACAAAGAAATTGAAGATTTTTTTTCTTTAACCCACACCTTGTATATGGAGTTAAATGTAATAAGAGAAGTTTATAACAAGCATTTCAAAAACTTTCAGTACTACCGAGATGTTTTCAAAAGTAAAAATTTAAATCTTGCCAATGGAGAAATTGACTTCTCTGAGATAAGGAAAATTTACAAGAGAGAGTTCGGTAGCGATGAGGTATATTACCTTTTACCTTTGGGCATAATCGTTATAAAGGTATTGACTTTAAACCAACTTTCTAGCGATTACTCTTCAGAGTCTTCCGTGAAAATAGGCTTAGATTTTGAGAAAAAAATCGCGGAGATTTATGAGCGTATTGGATACAAGGTTTCTTATACATCGGCAAGTGGGGATTTTGGGATCGATTTAATTGCAGAATCAAATAGTGGCCGAATAGGTATTCAGTGCAAAAATCATGGTGCTAATGTAGGTGTTGATGCAGTTATGCAAACGCATTCTGGTGCTCTTTATTATGATTGCAAAAATAGTGTTGTTGTTTCTTCGAGTGGGTTTACAAAGAGTGCGTATGAAATGGCTAGCAAATTAAAGGTTGAACTTCTCACTATTGTCGATTGACGTATTTTATTTATTGTGATGGGGCAGCTTCTGCGATTTTTTTTACATCTTTTATAGTTTGAATCATATATTTTAGGCTCTTCACCATTTAGTTTGGAAGAGTTGACTTACAGCGCTTTTGTGATGTTTGAGCAAGCATGAAAGTTTTATCTCACTTCACATCAGAAAAGCCGATAGCGGTTGCCCAAAGCTCGTATTAATTTTAGCACACCTCAAGCAGCACGATACTGATCACCATGTAACGCGTACTGCTAACTATGAAGGTGGACCCTAAACAGTACGGACCAAATCAATACATCAAAACAGCACAGGTAAAGAAATTCTCTACCAGGCGACAGATTCATTGAGTGGCATGATATCTCGGATATGCTGCTCTGGATCGCTAAATTTAGCTTGGCTGCTATCGGCCATTAACGGACATCAAGAAACACATGATCTGTCTAAATCATTGATTGGATCTTACCTTGATGCAATAACAACAAGATCTGCTTGAGTTGTTTTTTTAATGTACGATGCCGTACACCCAAGTAATTTCAATAATTCATCATTGATTTTTTCTACGCTCAAACCAGGTTGAACAATCGTTACTTCCAAGCGTAACTTTGACGCTCGCGCTCTATTTTTAATGGTATTCAGATCGCGCATTGCACCTTTCAGGAATCTGCTACGGCCTTGTTCACCCCAAGATTTTTCCCTACGAGTTACGTGTTTGTAGAAGTGACCCATGCCTGAATGCTTCCAATGAATTGAGCGTTGTGCTTGGCCACAGACTTCGTAGAGATCACTAACTCTGGCGCCCGCAGTGTCACCAGAAGAGTACTTACAATGGATCAACGAAAGAACAATCTCATCATCGATCACTTTAAAAGCAACCAGATCAGCAGCCTCGCCCGAACCGTCATCATTAATGATAACGTCGTAATCATCTCTAATCACTTCGAATGAGCGATACTGTATCGAGTCAGTCTTATTCTCATGCCCCATGGATTCGGATCTAATATCAACATCCTGCCAGTTCCAGACTACGATGTCTTCAGCAGGATAAAGGCCAACAGCATCTTTGACACGAACAAGGAATCGGTTATATGAAAAACAGCCATCAACATATTGAATAACTACGGGGTCACGCTCCATATAGTCATTGAAGTCAATTGAGTCAGCATTGCCTTTATGCACACGTAATGGCTGGCCTTCTACCAATTGGTAACTATAACCAGGGGCTTCATCAAAAATACTCAACTGATAGACAGACGTCTTCCCATTACTGGAGATACGAATAAACAGCCCATTACGGCCCTCTTGCCTATCGAGTGACAGGTCTACCAAGTAGAAAGGGACCAACTCATCGCCAAATTGGATATTCACCCTCTCTTCATAAACATTCTGAATTTGCTCTCCCCACTGAACAGACACTGGGTGCTCTGGATAGAGCTCAGAGATGCGTTCAGGACGCAAGAAATCCCTTGTTATGTTTTCTTCGTCAATTCCACCTTCGGCGATTTTATCCCAAGCCTCCGTTACCCATTCGCGCCAATCTGACAATGAACCTGAAGCTTGAGGAGACCACACCTTCCCCTTCTTCTCGGAACAACCCCAAAGAACTGCTTCACCATCTTCGTAACCTTTTACTGCCACATTACTCAATTTAGAATTGGATTTCTCAATCTGATCCAGGCCCTCAGTGACATTCGAACCAAAGAATTGAGCAAAACTAATGGAACCCACCTGAGACGCACCAAGATTTCTTACTAATGGAACCTCAACGCCATTGAAAACATTAAAGACTTTATCACCCGACACAAGCTCACAGTTCGTTCCACAAATATTTCTGGCCAGATTATCTACTCGGAACCCTTTGTAGTCATTTGAGAAAATGAAAAGAGCGCTACGCTCTTGATCCCAGTAAGCAATGAGCAACTTATATTCAATATCATTGAGGTCTTTGTAATTACCCCATTTTACTTTTGAGCTTTGAACAGCCAGGACAATCAGGATATTCTCGTCTTTTGCTATCGCATGCCAATGATCATCAAACGATGGCAGATCCTCACCATATGACTCTGGGCTCCACGTATCGCAGTGTGTTTCAAACAATACAGCTGAATAACTGGGTTTTAGATTCCACAGCGATATCTGCGAACTTAGATCTCCCTCTCCACGTTTAAGGGCATCAACTACATCCTGAAGCTGAATTTCCCGCTCGATCTGATTTTCCGCCAGACGCCTCAAAACAACATCCCAATCAGCCCCTTGTGAATAAAGCCGATCTAAGCCTTTTCCTACTCCGGGATCAGCTATATTCACAACGGCAGAAGCATCGCCAATTGGCAAATCACGTGCAGCCCGAGTAAATCGGCCAATAAACTGCAGTGTTATCGCCAAGCTTTTATGATGGTCATGCAGTGCCGCTACTTTAAGATTGGGTAAGTCATAACCTTCCCCCAGCATATCTACACAAATCACAATCCGAGATTGCCTTGCATGGAGTAGCTCAAGACACTGCTTGTTTCTAGCTTGAGAAAAGTCAGAGTGAACAACAATCGGTTTCAGGTCAGGAGCAAGCCCCCTATATAGCCCTATTAGATTATTGGCTCTGGGCTTGCTGGAGACCCTAGCCATCATTAAATGATCAAATCCAGATTCTATATCCCTTCTCAATAAAGCGATAGCTTCCTCTGCTATTGCTTGATCAGCCTTATCTTCATAAAACTCTTCGATGGGATTTAGATTTACCGTTTTAAAATAATTCGCGCGCTGAGCTTCGCCCATGGTGTAGTTGAAGATAATCCTTCCGCCAAGGGCTTCATGGTCATTTCTAAAAGGCGTTGCTGTAAATTGGATAACCGGCCTACCCATAAACCTGTCACGAATAGCCGCCCAGGATTTAGCCGAGACATGGTGCGCTTCATCTACGAAAAGGTGGCTGCATTTCTGGCAAAGGACATCAACCGCTGCAGAATGTTCTTCTTTCTGCAAAACGTTTGGCGTAGTCACGATCACATTCGCGGCAGCCGCTAACCGTTCTGCTTCTTCAACGGATTGTATACCCGTTGTGATTTTTGCTACATAAGGGAAACTGCAACCCGGTAAGACAACACCCAAGTCTGGAAGGCAACCTAGCGACAAAAACTTATTCGCGACCTGCTCCCTCAGAGACCTTGACGGCACTACCACCATAATACAAGGAGCCCTGCGATAGACCATGGTTGCAAGCATAGTCTCCGTTTTACCCGTACCAGTCGGTAATACTACCGTAGCAGGCTCCAGCTCTTTATCAGTTGATAGGTGTGCCGATATAGCATGCAAGGCACCGATTTGAGGGAGACGAAGACCGGCCTGACCAAGCTCAGGCTTATCCTCCTTGAACGTGAACTCACCAAGCCAGCTAGCCGCGACCTCATTCCGTGAAAGAAGAGTGTCTAGGCCAGGGTACTGCAACCAGACCAACTCTGTGTCCTGATTCAGCCCCTCCAGAGAGGTAGAGCATTTGAATTTCAGGCAATAAACATTATCCGGTATTTCTGAACGCGCCTTCCATGCTTTTAGGTATACCTCATTGAAAGGGGGCTCCAGTCTGGTATTTAACTTGTAAAGTCCTCGGTGCTCACTTCCTGTCAACTCAACAGTCAAAGTAAGTGATTTACTCAACACCCGTTGAACATAATTTCCGCCCACCTTAATAGTTGGTGCGAGCTTTTCCGGGAGGGTTATGACCTTTTCAAGCGGTTCAACAAAATCCTTCAGCATACATTTCTCTTATTCGTATATGGGGGACAAGATCTAGCTTTTCACTTGTTCAACATCCGCTTTAGACCGATAGTAGACGCTAGCTGTTTACACATAACACCCGGCTCACGCGCCGGTTTGGAGCCGCGAAGCGGTGGAAAATCGGTCGCTGTTCAGCCAATTGTTAAGCAAGGCTGTATGCTGAACTATGGTAGTGGATGAATGGATAGTCACCGAGACCCGCCGCTTTGTGTAGCTGTCGAATAACTGCCTCGACATTAGTAAATACCCGTTCTGCGTTCGCCAGAGTGCAGGCATCCATCCACTTCATACCAATCATATAGGATCGCAACTCATCCTCTGTCAGTTCGACAGTCTCCTGGCGCTCAACCTCTTCCGTCTTTCCGTGTGCAAGTGCATCTCGAAAGTCGAAGACATCTAGAACCGAACGATACGGCTCTTTGGCAAGATCCTGGTTTAGTTGGAGGTGCTCATTAAATTGGCGCAGTTTCTTGAACTTCGAGAGTCTTCTCTCTTTCGACTGCCAGTCCGAATGCAGGTGTGCACCCAAATGGTTGAAATACGCCTCCATGGCAAATGCTGAATACACCAACACATTCATGGTTTGGAAAAAACGCCCTTCTTCCTTTTCGCGTGCGAAATCGAGCGCGAGCCGGGCGCTCTTGAGCATCCAGTTGTAGGTTGTAACCTTGCCTGATCCTGAAACCGAAACTTTTTCTTTAGTCATATTATTGCTTAACAGGTATTAGACCGCACGGACTGATGTCGGATGAACGTGCATGCACGTTCAACAATGTTATGCTGCACACCACCTTACCTCTTAACCTATTAAAATTAGGAGATATTAAACATTGCTTGGCAGTATAACACCGATCATCGCATATGCAGCATATCCCCAATGAACGAGTATGCTGCCTTTGCCAGCATGTCCGCTTTGGGTCGAAAACAGTCATTGCAGGTTGCTTGTGCTGATGGCACTTGCTGTGGGAACCCGATTTCGGACTGTCTCCACCGCCTATCATCCTAGTGTATTTATTCAGCATGTCATCTGTAAGAATCACTTTGCCAAATCTGTTTAGGCGATAATGTAAGTGATTGACCACAAAACATGTAAGCCATCTCTAACACCGCCTATCACCCTGCCTACTTGGCCACTACTCCAAGAAACTGCTTTGCGTTGATGAAGCCCCCTATCCATCTGGCTGATGAGCGAGATCACACACTCGATGAATGATGGGGGTTAGGGGAAACTAGTGCAGCATTGAACAAAAATTATTGATAGGTATGCATGCCAATGTCGACGTCATACAGTCACCCCACTGGCGAGCCGAAATTTATGCCACTGCCCGCGCCATCGTTCAACGCGCAGAAAATCCGCCTGATGTATAGTGATCTTCACGCTTTCAACCTATGCCCCTGTTCGTTCACTCGAGGAAATGGCTGATGCTGTACTTTGCCTATGGTTCTAACATGGCGACTCAACGCCTGGCCGCGCGCATTCCAGCGCGCTTTATCACCACCGCTCTGCTGCCCTCCTATCGCCTGGCGTTTCATCAACGTAGCGGTGACGGTTCTGGCAAATGCGACATTGTGCCAGCATCTGAACAGGCCTGCGTATATGGAGTAATCTGGGAAATTGCCTCCCACCACAAACCCACTCTGGACGGTTATGAGGGGCTGGGTCATGCCTATGATGCTACCGCATTGATCGTGACGGACCTGCACAGCGCGCGGGAATTCGAGGTGCAGGCTTATGTGGGTAAACAGACCGCGCAAGGCATGCGCCCATACCACTGGTACAAGCACCATGTGCTCTCCGGGGCACGTGAACACGCCCTGCCGGCTGCCTATATCCGGGCACTGGAACGTATTGAAGCCCTTGATGACCCTGACGCCGAACGTCATCAGCGTGAAATGGCCATTCATTTTGCACATGGGTCACTGGCAGGCGCGAAATAAAGAATAGCCAACGACTCTGGATTCAGCCGGCGGTGGTTGACCGGTAACACCGCCGGGAGAAGCGTCTACCTTCTTTTATCAGAGCAACTCAGGAGAATGACTCACTTCGGGCTTGCTGACACTGATCGCCCGGATGCCCTCGAATTTTCTTTTTCGCCAGCTAAGTGAGCAATCTTGAACTAGGCTTTGTTCAATGTGGCTGTCGCTGCTCAACCGGATAGCAAGCTAACTAAAATAACCTTCACATAACCGTCATCTGCCTGACACCACATTGACATCAGAAAGCCAATAATCTGTCTAGATACTTTAATTAATAGTTGATAATTGATGATTCAACTGGACCACGTCAGCAAGTCCTGGGGTACTACAACGGCGGTCGACGAAATAAGCTTTTCGATCGAACCCGGCCAGTTTGTCATTCTGCTCGGGCCTTCAGGCTGCGGTAAGTCAACCACGTTGCGCATGATTGCCGGTCTGGAAGAAGCCAGCCAGGGCAATATCACTATCGCTGACCGCAATGTGACCTTCCTGCCACCGGGTGACCGTGGCCTGAGCATGGTTTTTCAGTCGTATGCGCTCTTTCCTCACCTCAGCGTTGCCGACAATATCGTGTTTGGGCTACGCAGTCGCAGGGTGTCCAAACATGAGCGCCAACAACGCCTGGCCAGGGTAGCCGAGCTGGTTGACCTCACTGACTATCTGGCACGCAAGCCCGCTCAGCTTTCAGGTGGGCAGCGTCAACGGGTTGCCCTGGCACGGGCGATTATTTCCGAGCATCCGATCTGTTTGATGGATGAGCCGCTTTCCAACCTGGATGCTCGGCTGCGGAGCGAAATGCGCCGCGAGATCAAAGCCCTTCAGGCGCGTCTTGGCATGACGGTGATCTACGTCACCCATGATCAGGTTGAAGCCATGAGCATGGGCGACAGAGTCATCCTGATGGAAGACGGCCAGATCGTTCAGGATGCCCCGCCAGATGAACTCTACCGTTACCCTCAAACCACCTTTGCCGCCAGTTTTATCGGCAGTCCGGCCATGAATCTGCTTGCCCTTGAACCACATGCTGAAGGTGCGGCGCTGTCCGGGGAACCGCGTATTGCCGTAGCGGGCGGGCAGGCAGCGTCTGGCACCCTGGGGGTGCGCCCTGAAGATGTCCATGTGCACCAGGATCTCTCTGCCCCGGGCCTTCCCGCTACCGTGCTTGACAGCGAATATCTGGGAGCCGACACCATACTCCGCTGCCAGGTCGGACAGCAGACGCTCAGCGCCCGGCTTGCCGGTCAACATTTTCTGCCTGTGGGCCAGCAATGCCGCCTGGGCTGGCATCCTGATGCGGCCCATGTTTTCGGAACGGACGGAAAACGTCGCGACGATATTCAGCGTATTCCGTTCTCCGCCTCACCCCATACGGCCCAGGGCCCTATGGATGCTGACACCCCTTTATTCGGCTTCACCGACACAGCCGATTAGGAGTTTTTTCATGCGCCTTCCTTTTGCATTAACTGCCCTTGCCGCTGGCCTGATCAGCGCTCACAACGTATCCGCCAACGAACCGGTTGAACTGACCATGTATTACCCGGTTGCTGTGGGGGGTGAATTGACCGCGGTGATCGACAACCTGGTGGACGCGTTTGAAGAAGCGCATCCGGATATTGATGTCGATGCCATTTATGCCGGTAACTACGATGATACCCGCGTGAGGGCCATGTCTGCCATCGAGGCCGGTGAGGCACCGCAGTTATCGGTGATGTTCTCGATCGATCTTTATGAGCTGCTCGAACAGGATGCTATCGTCGCGTTTGATGACGTGATTCAAAACGATGAAGAGCGTGAATGGCTAGACAGCTTTTATCCGGGTCTGATGGAAAACGGTCAGATTGATGGAAAAACCTATGGCATTCCTTTCCAGCGCTCAACGATCGTCATGTACTGGAACAAGGAAGCCTTTGCTGATGCGGGACTCGACCCGGAGCAGCCGCCAGCCAGCTGGAATGACATGGCCAGCATGGCCGCGGCTGTCAGCGAAGCATCAGACAATGACCCATGGGGCGTGATGATACCCTCCACAGGTTACCCATACTGGATGTTTCAGGCCCTGGCGTTCCAGAACGGGCACCGGCTGATGAGTGACGACGGTACCGAGGTTTACTTCAATGACCCGGCCGCTGTCGAAGCGCTTGAATACTGGGTATCCCTTTCCCAGGAACATAACGCCATGCCGGAAGATACGATTGAATGGGGCACCTTGCGCCAGAACTTTCTTGAAGAATCCACGGCCATGATGTGGCATTCCACCGGCAACCTGACAGCAGTGCGCCAACAGGCTGACTTTGATTTTGGTGTTGCCATGCTACCGATGAAAACCCAACGTGGCAGCCCCACCGGCGGCGGCAACTTCTACCTGTTCAAGGACAGCACGGATGAAGAAAAACGCGCCGCCATGACTTTTATCCGCTGGATGACATCACCGGAGCGCGCCGCCGACTGGTCTATCGAGACCGGCTATATGGGCGTCAGCCCTGATGCTTATGCAACCGACGCTCTTGAGGAATACGTTGAAAGCTTTCCGCCTGCGGCGGTGGCCAGCAACCAGCTGGAACATGCCACGGCAGAGCTCTCGACCTATCAGGGTGGGCGTGTTCGCCGCGCTCTGGATAATGCCGTTCAAGCAGCCTTGACGGGCGATATGTCTCCTCAGGAAGCGCTGGATCAGGCACAACGCGAAGCCGACGCCGTATTAAGGCGCTATGCACGCTAGGGTATTCAACTAGCGCGCCTCTTGCTTGACCTGCCGGGGCTTGCCCCGGCTTTTTATTGGGACGCTTGCCGATGACATTGACGGCTCATCATAAAATGCAGCTCTACGGTGCTTTGCTGCTGCTTCCAGCGGCGGCACTGTTGGCCACCTTTGCCTATTTGCCCACTGTGATGACAGTGATCAACAGTATGATGCTGCCCGGTTTTCGTGATACGCCGCCAGCCTTTGTCGGGGTTGAAAACTATCAGTTACTTCTGGACGACCCCACCTTCTGGAAGGTGGCGGGCAACAACCTCTGGTATGCCTTGGGCACGATTCCTACCTCTATTGCCCTGGCGCTGATCATGGCGCTGTTCGTCAACGGCAAGCTGGCGGGCAGGGGCATCGTTCGCATGGCCTACTTTACGCCCACCATTTTGCCCATGGTGGCTGCCGCCAACATCTGGATGTTCTTTTACGCTCCTCAGATTGGCCTGTTCAACAAGCTGCTGGAGGGCATTGGGCTGTCGGGTATTAATTGGCTGGGCGACCCAGACGTTGCCTTGGGCTCTGTGATTGTCATGTCTGTCTGGAAAGAGGCCGGATTTTTCATGATTTTCTATCTGGCCGCATTACAGGGGATTCCACCCGAGCTGGAAGAAGCCTCCAGATTGGAAGGTACCAGCCGCTGGAGTTATTTCTGGCGAGTAGTGTTTCCCCTACTGATGCCTACCACCTTGTTTGTATTGATCAACGCCCTGATCAATGCCGTGCGCGTGGTGGACCATCTGTTCATTCTCACCAAAGGTGGGCCGAACAACGCCACCAATCTGCTGCTGTATTACGTCTACGAAAACGCCTTCTCCTTTTTTGATCGCACCATGGCCGCCACCATGACCGTCGTCATTCTATTGATACTGGCGCTCGTGGCTACCTTGAAGTTCACGATTCTGGACCGCAGGACGCATTACCAATGAACACAGTCTCTGCCATACGCCCTTCCCGCCGTGTGCTGCCTTCACTGGAGACCCTGGCCGCCTGGCTGCTGGCCATGATATGGATTTTCCCGTTGCTGTATGCGTTCTGGGCGGCTTTTCATCCAGGGGAGTTCATGGTGAACTTTACGTTACTGGCCCCCTTGACACTGGAGAACTTCATCAATGCCTGGGCGCAGGCGCCCTTTGCGCGCTACTACCTGAATACTTTCATGCTGGTGACCGGTGTGGTCGTCGCGCAGTTTATCGTCTGTACGCTGGCGGCGTTTGCCTTTGCGCGGTTCCCCATCCCGGGCAAGAACCTGCTCTTCATGCTGGTGCTGATTCAGCTGTTTGTGTTTCCTGAAGTGCTGATTGTTGAGAACTACCGGATTGCCAGCGAGCTTGGGCTGATTGATACGATTACCGGTATTGGCCTGCCTTATGTCGCCAGCGCCTTTGGTATCTTCCTGCTCCGCCAGACCTTCAAGACCATTCCTCGGGAGCTGGAAGATGCTGCCCGGATTGAAGGCTGCCATTGGCTGGAAATTCTCTGGAAAGTCTATGTGCCGCTGGCCAAGCCGACCTACCTGGCTTACGGCCTGGTGTCGATCAGCCACCACTGGAACAACTTCCTGTGGCCGCTGGTCGTTACCAACTCGGTGGAAAGTCGCCCATTGACGGTCGGGCTAGGGGTCTTTTCAGCCCCTGAAACCGGCGTCAACTGGGCTACCATCAGCGCTGCCACCTTGCTGAGCATCGCTCCCCTATTGATCGCTTTTCTGCTATTCCAACGCCAATTTGTCCAGTCGTTTCTGCGTGCGGGGATCCGCTGACCGCCAGGCGTTCATTGGCAACCGGATTGGTCAGCCGGATAGATGTCCGGCTGGCCACCTCCAGGTCTCAATATGTTTCCACCTCCAGTGATAGCAGATCAGGCAGCCCCAGCGGGTCATCGGTGTAGGTATTCAGACGGCTTTCGTCAGGCAGGGTAATGCGCATGATCATCTGGCTGGCACCTCCTTCCAGAAGAGTCATTCCTCCCATCAATACCGCCTCTATTTGAGAGCCGAACACCATGCCGTAGCCTCGCGCCTGGGTACGGGCAACCTCCAGAATCTGTTCTTCCGTCACGCCTTCAAGCGTGGCGGCAAGCGTCACAAGGCGGGTCAAGAGCCCGTGGTCATCCAGCGTCAATGTTGCTTCTCCTCCAAGCAGGGTGGCATCGTCAAGGGTCACCCTGTCGCTCAGTACGTCTACTGGCGTCACGCCTTCTGGCAGTTGAACGGGTAACTCAACATTGAGGCTCACACCGAGGGCGTCACGCAGGAATATCTGGCCATCGCCCCCGAGAAGGCTCTGGTTGGCCAGCTCCTCCCAACGAACCATAAAATCCGCATCCATACCCAGCAGGCCGGTGCCGTCGGTGAGAACATTGGCCACCATGCGCCTCTGGGTGCGTTCTTCGCGGGGGGACAGCGCAATCATCCGGTCGAGATCAAGCTCCAAAGCTTCCATTTCTACCTGGGCGGCACCGTCACTCAGGTCCCCATCCAGGTTTAGCGAGGCCAGGCTGGCCGCGAACGTATCGCTATCCATGCTCAGCCGTTCCAGCGACATGGCGCCGATACGTTCGAGTTCTTCCTGCTGCAGCCCTTGGACATCCTCTATCCGCAATCGCCCGATCACCAGCGAGACATCGCCTAGCTCATCCATGTTGTTGCCCTGCATGGCCAAATTGCGAAATTCAAGCTCACCAATGGCAGTGGCCGAGAGTGACGCTCCCTGGATACTTTCGATCGTCAGCTGCCCGGTCCCCTGTTCCATCGCAAGCTCGCGCCACATTTCTTCCGCCACTTCTGAATCCAGAGATACCACCAGGCCATCGATGGCAAACTGCGCCAGCTCAAAAGCAGGGTCTTGCAGGGCCTGGTCGGTTAACACGGCCATTCCGGGTTCGGCCAGCATCAGGCTTTCGATACTCAGCAGCGGTTTATCGATTCGGTTGTCCTCAATGCGGATATTTTCCAGCTGTATATCATCCGGCGCGTCATAGTCGCCGTTGACCGAATAGCGCTCCACCAGAATGCGTTGGCCGTCCTGGCCCTCGAAGACAATATCTTCTGCGACCACTTGCCCGCCGCTCGATGCGTCATTCACCTCGCCCATACTCAACTCGCCCTCAGCAAAAAGCTCGGCAAGATCGGCTTCCAGTTGCTCAGCGCTTGCCTGCACCAAGGGGGATGCAAACAGGCAGACTGTCAGCAGGGAAGTCGTAAAAGACTTAACGAAACAGGACATAACATCGCCTCGATAATGGATGGGATTTTCAGCATAGCACTGGATTGCGAAGAAAAGTGAACCGCCAGCCTAGATGAAGCATAGAGCAGTGAAAGGCCAGAGCGCCCCAGCCGTTTGCTGGCACTTGCCGCGTTTTGGCTCTGCCAGTGGAAAAGCTCAGCGCTGATTGCGTAATAAAACTGACCAGGATGTCGACTTGATTGCAGCTAGCAAGCTCAGCAGACAGCTCGTGCAATAAAGGTGGGGAGTCTTTGCCTGCGGTAAACAACCAGGGTTGGGCAAGCCCAATACTGGGCAATTCTGGCCGACGCTGATGCTCATCAAGCGCCAGCAAACGGCTGGGGTGCTCTGGCAAAGTACCTGTTTGTGGGGCTTGGGATATTTCCGGCTGATAATGACGTCTGGCCGTGACCAATACTTCATTCAATAACGCCACCTGACGCTGTAGCTTGGTATCTTCCCCCTGCTGAGGCAGTTGCGCCAATAGCTGAGAAAGTTCTTCGGCAACCGCATCGGCCAGACGTTGATGACTGTCATCCGGGTGCAGGCGCTCGATATAGGATTCAAGCTCAGAGCTCTCCAGCTGATACTTTATATCCTGTGTTATCAGCAGGTCATAAAGGCCTTTCGGCAGTGAGCGCTCAGCCATGGGGCAATCCTTTTATTTTTGGTCACTTTTACAGCTGGTTATAGGGCTCTCACAGTTCGCTAACCACTGTCTCATCCGTCATCGTACATAATATATGGATATCCTACCCCCTTTAGTCACGGCTTTGTCATGCCTCAGGCTCGGGGCTGGTTCAGTGGCAAGGAGTTGACGAAGGCGTAAAAGTCACATAAATTGACATATAAATACGCCTATATAGGTGACATTATGACGATTGAGATCAAAGACGTCGTTGACCGTGAGGGCTTTATCATGGCGGATGCTCTCCTGAATGAGCTGCATATCACCAAGCGTGAGTTCGCGCATGCAATTGGCCTGAGTCATAACGCCATTATCCGTAAGGATCGACTGCATGCCGTCTCAACACAGCAGCGCCTGCGTCAGACCTATGAGATCCTCAAGCGCATCGAACCCTGGGCGGGGTCAACCAGTGCAGCCTGGTCCTGGTACCGCACCTATCCCATTGCACCTCTGGGCGACCTTACTGCAGAGGATCTGGTCAGCCAGGGCCGTGCTGATGATGTTCGCGCCTATCTTGCCCTGATTGCTGAGGGAGGCTATGCGTGAGCCTGCTGGAGCTGGGCTTTCGGTACAGAGGCATTGTCTATCGTGGCCATAATCCCAGATGGCAGCATGCACCTGAATCCGGAGAAGGTACGGCTCGCCATGGTGGGCGTTGGAACCCTGTTGGCTTTCCTGCTTTATACACAAGTGAACGTTTCGAGACCGCCTGGCTTGAGGCGCAGCAAGGTTTTCCGTTCAAAACCCAGCCACTGACCCTGTGTGCCTATGAAGTCGACTGTGGGCCCCTGCTGGATCTTTGCGATCCGGCGGTTCAGGCAAGGGTTCATCCTGCCCCTGAAAGCTGGATGCATGAGGCCTGGCTCGACAGAAAGCTACGCAAGGCGCCTGTGGTGGCCTGGGAAATAGCGACGCAGTTGAAAGCCGAAGGCTTCACCGGCATCCGCGTTCCCTCTCAGGCAAAAGGTGCCACACCGCGAGACATCAATATCGTGTTCTGGAAATGGACACCCCAGGTGCCGACACGCGTATGCGTGATCGATGATGAGAAACGTCTGCCAAACAAGCCAGAATGAGCTCTGCTTGAAGGCTCTAGCCGCCGAAGTGGGCTTTTGTCAGCCCATCCACATCCTGGCCGAATGCCATACCTACAAAAACCGCCTCCCTGAGGAGGCGGCAGTCGATATCTAACGGGTTGGGTGCTTCAAGCGCTTAGAAATGGAACTTCACCAAGGCACTGACCGCACTTTCGGTATCAATCAACTCTTCGCCAATACCGTACTTGTTGTGCCAGTAGGAGTATTCAATACCGGCATAGAGTACGCCTGGATTGCCCGAGTAGTGGCCTAAATCCCACTTGAGCTGCGGATTGAAGTGAAAATCGGCTTTATGATCCGAGGCAGCCGAGGAGTAGTCGATATAGCCATCAAACAGAAAACGCGAAGCGCCCAGCTCAAACGGGGCACCCCAGGTGAGGGTTACCTGCCAGTCGTCGCTGATTTCGCTGTTGTTAACGTAGTAGAAAGCGCTATTGAAGTAAACGGTTCCCGGTACATCCCAGGCAAAACTCAGCCCTGTCAATACGTTGGTGGCGTCCGTACCACCACCAAATTCGTAGGTCCCGGCAAGCGAGACATCTTTTAGAATGCCACGGCCTAGCTCCACATCGCTCAGCCAGCTCAAGCTCAGCGTGGGAGAAAATTCGCCGTACAGGTCATCATCGTCGTCAGCGGTGCCGCGACCTTGATTGCGGTCGACGAATAAAAAAGTACCTCCCCAGTCATGTGCCGTTACGTTTTCAAACGTGACATAGGTATCCGTGCGGGTTTGATTGCCGAAGGTCTCGTACTGATCGCTGTAAAGTAACGAAACGCTCGAATCCGAGAAAAATTTCTCGGCATGTGCTGTAGGTGCCATGCTGATAGCGGCGAGGGCCAATAGCCCGCTTTTCATGACAGTGCTGGTTGCGCGAGTGTCTGTGTTACCACGGTCTTTCATGTAACTCTCCCATTGACATTATTATTGGCGCAAGCGCCGGTCGGTTGCCTTAAAGGCGGTTTTGAGGGTTGTTTTGCAAGGAGTGACTTCAATACGCCGCATCAGACGACGTATTGAAAGACGCTTTACTAACGATTCTGTCCGCGATGCGCCCAGGCCGTCATGCGCTTTTCCAGCAGCGAGAAGAGTTCGTACATCACCATGGCCATGGCGCTGATGACGATAAGCCCGGCAAACACCAGCCCCATACGCATCTGCGAGCCGGCACTCATCATCAGGTAGCCAATGCCCTGGTTGGAGGCGACAGTTTCCGATACCACCGTGCCTACAAACGCCAAGGTGATGGCCACTTTTAATGAAGCAAAGAAATAAGGCAGCGAGCGCGGCAGGCCGATCTTTAACAGCACGTCCAGGCGCCGGGCGCCGAGTACGCGCAGCACGTCTTCCATCTCGGGTTCGAGGGTGGCAAGCCCGGTTGCCACGTTGACGACAATCGGGAAAAAACAGATCAGGAAGGCGGTGAGAATCGCCGGCACCGAACCAATCCCGAACCACACCACCAGGATGGGCACAAAGGCGACCTTGGGGATCGCATTGAACCCCACAAGCAGTGGGTAACAGGCGTTATACAGAAAGCGTGAAGACCCGATTATAAAGCCCAGCCCCAGGCCTACCACCACCCCTAGCGCAAACCCGACCAGGGTGGTCCAGAGGGTTTGCCAGGAATGCATGCCGATAGGGCCTGCGTAGGTGACCAGGGCAATGGCGGTATCCAGGGCGCTGGGAAAAATGAAGCTTGGGACATCGAATAGGCGTACCGTCAGTTCCCAGATCAGCGTCAATACCCCTACCGCGATCCAAGGCGCCAGCCGCTCGACCGTTTGACGATTAACATTCATAGTGAAGCTCTTTTAATAGTGACGCTCTGTCCTGATGACATTCAGCGACTGCGGATTTCACCAATCTGTGCGCGCAGTTCATGCACCAGGTCGATAAACGGCTTGTCGTAGGTGATTTCCAGCGGGCGGGGGCGTGGCAGATCAATCTGGCGCCGCTCGACGATGCGCCCGGGTCGGCTGCTCATCACGTAGACAGTGTCGGCAAGAAAGGCCGCTTCGCGCAGATCGTGGGTGACCAGCACCACGGTAAAGCGCTGCGCCTCCCAGAGGTCGCGCAACACGCACCAGAGTTCCTCGCGGGTAAACGCATCCAGGGCGCCAAACGGCTCGTCCAGCATCAAGAGCCGGGGCTGATGGATCAGCGCACGACAGATCGAAGCGCGCTGCTGCATACCGCCGGATAGCTGCCACGGATACTGGTCTTCGTAGTCGGCCAACCCCACTGTTTTGAGCAGATCCCGCGCCCAGCCCACAAACTCCTCGCGGCGTTTGCGAAACTGATGCCGGTAGGGCTTGACGATTTCCAGGGGCAACAGGACGTTATCCAGGGTTGTGCGCCATGGCAGCAGATTGGCGTTCTGAAAGGCCATTCCGGAGATTTTCAGCGGCTCGGTGACCGCTACCCCATCCACCTTGATCGCCCCTGCCGTGGGCGCATGAAGACCCGTGCAGAGTTTCATGAACGTCGACTTGCCGCAGCCCGATGGCCCGACGAAGGCGACAAACTCGCCTTCGTGGATATTCAGGTCAATGTCTTCAATGGCATTACCCGAGTCGTCGTAGGCCAGGCTGACATGGTCAAAAGCAACAAACGCCGACATTATTCGCTCCCTGCCGGCAGCAGCATGCGGTCATCCTGCGCCGGTAGGTAGGCGCTGTCGAAAACGTCCTCGGCGTCAGGCAGTGTCGGCAGGGAGTAGGCATCCCCCACCAGCTGGATGGCCTCGGCCAGGCGCTGTGTATCGATATCGCCTACGCCGTTTTCACGGGCATCCGGCGTATCCACCACGCTATCCAGGGCAAGTTTCAGTCGGCGGGTTTCCATTTCCAGGTCGATCAGCTCATCGCGCTTGCGCACGTAGTCAATCGCCGCGTCGGGGTCGTCCAGGGTTTCGCCCAGGGCGCGATTGAACGCACGTAAAAATCCGCGCACCGCTTCAGGATTTTCTTCGGCAAAGGATTCACTGGCAATAATGGCGTTGCCATAAAGGGGGACGCCGTACTCGGGGAACGGCATGATGGTCAGGTCCTCCTGGCTCATGCCACGCTCTTCAAGATTCAGAAGGCTGGTGAAGTAGAAGCCGGTGATGGCATCCACATCGCCGCGGGTCAGCAGGGTTTCACGCAGTGTCGGATCAACGTTCTGCCACTCTACCGCCTCGGGGTCCAGATCGTTGGCAGCAGCAAAAATGCCCCAGGCGCGATAGCCGGTATCAAAGGTGGGGGCAGCAATGGTTTTACCGGCCAGATCCGCGGGGGTTTCAATGCCACTGTCCTTGCGGGCGAAGACCGCTGCAGGCGTGCCATCGTAGACGCTATACACGCCGGTGATGCCAGGGCCATCAGGGTTTTCAGCCAGGAATTCCACCAGGGCGTTCAGGTCACCAAAGCCCATTTCATAGGCGCCGGAGGCCACGCGGTTGATGGCGCCTGCCGAGCCGCTTCCGGAATCGATCTGGACATCCAGGCCTTCTTCGGCAAAGTAGCCACGGTCCACTGCCATCAGAAACGGCGCGGAGGGCCCTTCAAAACGCCAGTCCAGCTGAAAGCGAATATCGGTTTCCTGGGCCTGGCCCGCCGTGGACCAGAGAGCCAAGGCCAGTGCCGTGCCACCAAGACCGCGGTGCGTCATCGTTGTCATCTTCATAACTTGCTCACTTTGTATACAATAATCACGCTATGAAATATTGCAAAAAAGCGGCCAGTTCTGAAAAATTAATTACTTATCAATGACTTGTTTTTTTAAAGCTAAGTGGCACCGTTGTCATCAAGGCCATGTGCACTACAAGCACGCATGCCAAATTGAACGTTGCACCAAAACGGAAATACGACACCAGGGCCTGTTGACCAATCAACGCCGGTTACTCCTCCCAGGCTTCAATAATCTCTCGCTCTTCGTCGGTCATGTTAGTGATATTGCCCAGCGGCATATAATGATTGCCAACCACTTGCTGGATTGTCTCCCGCTGACCAAGGGTCTCTTCCCAGCTCTCGAACACGTATCCCGCCGGGGGCGCATTGAAGCCGGCATGCTCGGGGTCACGGGCGTGACACTGCACGCAGTGCTGCTCGATAATGGTGCTTACCTGCTCGCGCCCGGGTGCAGCGGTTTCCGACGATGAGCCCGAAACACCGGGGGCACCGATCCAGAACGCCAGGATGACAAGCCCCCCGCCGGCCACCAGATAAAGCGGCCTGTTGTGGCCCGCATGCATCAGCACGAAGAACTGGCGAATCACGGCGCCCGCAAAAATCAGCAATGCCATGAGCACCCAGGCAAGCTCATGGGAATACAAAAACGAGTAGTGATTACTGATCATCAACAGCACCACCGGCAGGGTAAAATAGGTGTTATGCACCGAGCGCTGCTTGCCACGTTTGCCATCCAGCGGATTGGGCGCCTCGCCGGCCTGCATGGCCTTGACCATGCGCCGCTGGCCGGGAATGATCCAGAAGAAGACATTGGCCGACATGGCCGTGGCCATGACCGCCCCGGTCAACAGAAACGCCGCCCGCCCGGTAAACATCTGGGTGCTGAGGTAAGCCACCACCACCACCATGACCGCCACGGCCAGACTCAGCAGGCCATCGCGCTCCATGTTCGGGCTGATGCGCTTGCAAAGCTCGTTGTAGACCACCCAGCCAGCCAGCAGAAATGCCAGCGCCAGCACATTGGCCTGCCAGCCACTCAGATCAGCCGCCCATGCCCAGGGGCTATTGGTGTTGACCAGGTAAAAATCGGGGCTGGCCATATACAGCACCACAAACAGGGCAAACCCGCTCAGCCAGGTGGTATAGGCTTTCCAGAATGACCAGTGCAGGCTGTTAGGCAGTTTGGCAGGGGCCGTGGTGTATTTCTGGTTGTGGTAGAAGCCACCGCCATGAACGGCCCACATTTCACCGGACACGCCCTTTTCACGGTCCTCATCCGCCTTGGGCGTTCGCAGGCTGTTATCCAGCATCACGAAGTAGATTGATTCACCAATCCAGGCAATGGCTGCGATGACATGCAGCCAGCGCAGCAGCAAGTTGACGACATCAACAATATAGCTGTACATGGCACTCCCCTTCTTTACGCGTTAACTGCCGCGATAGGTGGTGTAGCCGTAAGGCGAGAGCAGAAGCGGCACATGGTAATGCTGGCTGGCATCGGCAACGCCGAAGCGTAGTGGAATCACATTCAGAAAACGCGGCTCAGAAGTATCCTTGTGCTGGCGACCCAGGTAATCACCGGCGTGAAAGACCAGCTCATACTCCCCTGCTGTGAACGCGGCGCCCTCAAGCAAGGGGGCATCGCAGCGACCATCGTCGTTGGTGGTCACACTGCCGAGATGTTCTCGCTGGGTGGCTGACAGGCGATACACATCAATCATGATGCCTTGACCCGGGCAGCCCCGGGCGGTATCCAATACGTGGGTGGTTAAACGTCCCATCCTGACTCCTTGGTCCTGAATCTGGTGTTAGTGCAGCGCAATAGGCGAAGTGACGCTCCATAACGCTGCGCAATCATGTGTGGCTTCATTCAAATTATCATTCACTGGTTTATTGTATACAATATTGACATCATAATTGACACATTACAGGAAACAGCATGTCGCTCTCACCTCCTCACGCGATACTTGAGCCGCGCCCCAGCACGCTTGATCGGGACACCTTCGTGGCCCGTTACGGCGATATCTTCGAGCACTCCCCCTGGGTGGCCGAGGCCGCCTGGCAACAGGGTCTTACGACTCAACATGACCATCCGGATGGCCTTGCCAGCTTGATGGGGCAAATGCTTCAACAGGCCAGCAGCGACGAACAGATCCAGGTGATCCGCGCCCATCCGGACCTGGCCGGCAAGGCGGCTCTGGCCGGCGAACTTACCGGCGACTCGACCCAGGAGCAGGCCGGTGCCGGGCTGGATCAGTGCTCACCCGAAGAGCTCGCGCGCTTTGAACACCTGAACACCACCTATAAACAAAAATTTGATTTTCCTTTTGTGATTGCCGTTCGGGGCCTGGATCGCTACGCCATTCTGGAGGCTTTTGCCGAGCGCCTCGATAACGACCTGGCCACCGAGCGGCGCACGGCCATCGAGCAGGTCATGCGTATCGCCAGGCTCCGCCTGCAGGCGCGGGCCAGCGGCTAGCGTTGATGCTGGCAGCGCCCATTCGCCCAGGTTTCCAGAATGGCGCGGTCGTCACCCAGCATCATCAACGCAAACAGCCGCTCGGCAAGGGTCTGGCAGCGCCCTGTGCGCCGGGCAAGTAACGGTGTGGCGCAGGTATCCAACACGACGAAATCCGCTTCCATTCCCTCGGCCAATCGGCCGATATGCCCATCCAGCGACAGTGCCCGGGCGTTGCCCAGCGTCAGGGCATAGAAGCCCTGCCAGGCGGTCAGCGCCTCACCGCGCAGCTGGCCGACCTGGTAGGCCGCCTTGAGGGTGGCCAGCCCGGAAAGATCGGTGCCCGCGCCAATATCACTGGCCACGCTGACCGCCAGTCCGGCATCACGGGCAGACCGGCGATCAAACAGGCCGCTGCCCAGAAACATGTTGGAGCTCGGGCAGAAAGCGATATTGGCGCCCTGCCCGGCCAGGCGCGCGCGCATGCCGTCATCCAGGTGAATGCCGTGGGCAAAGGTGCTGCGCGGCCCGACCAGGCCGGACTGCTCGTAGACGTTGAGGTAGTCGCGGCTTTCCGGGAACAGCTCGGCTACCCAGGCGATCTCGCCGGTGTTCTCGGCCAGGTGGGTCTGCAGCCACAGGCTCGGATCGCTGCGCAAGAGCCCACCGGCGGCGTCAAGCTGCGCCCGGGTCGAGGTGGGCGCAAAGCGCGGGGTGACGCTGTACCCTAGCCGCCCTTTGCCGTGCCAGTCGGCGATCAGCCGTTCGCTATCATGAATGCCGCCGAAGGTATCATCGGTAAGCGCCTCGGGGGCATGACGATCCATAAGTACCTTGCCCGCCAGCATGCGCAGCTCGCGACGCTGACTGGCCGCGAAGAATGCCTGCATTGACTGCGGATGACTGGAACCAAACACCTGGGCCGTGGTGGTGCCGACGCGCAACAGTTCCTCCAGAAAGGCGTCGGCGATGGTCTCGGCGTGCTCGCGCTCGGCAAAGCGGCACTCTTCCGGGAAGGTATAGTCATTGAGCCAGTCAAGCAGCTGGCGCCCATAGGAGGCCATGATCTCCAGCTGTACATAGTGCACGTGGCTATCGATAAACCCGGGCATGATCAGCTTGCCGCTATGGTCCACCATCTCGATGCCCTCGGGCAGCTGTGGCGCCAGCTGTGCGTAATCGTCCACTGCGCGTATGCGGCCGTTTTCCAGCCACAGGGCGCCATCGGGCAGGTGTCGGACAGAGCCCGGCAAGGGGGTGTCGCCGTCACCCGGGTCGGCATCAAAGCTGAGCAGTTCGGCGCGCAGCACAAGGCCGTGGCGTTGGAAAGAGGTGAACGTATCTATCGCGGTCATGGTCTCAGCTGTCGTCAGTATGAACAGAAGGGGTGGAAAATAACGGCTTGAGTGCCTGAGGCGTCAGGCCGCGCTGCTCGCTGGGCGCAGGACCGGCTGCCAGCGGCAGCAGCTCGGCCAGGGTAAGCAGCGCAATGGCGTAGGGGGTTTTATCATTGACCTTGGTGGTCTCGCCGTCTGGCCCCTTGGCCATGCCCAGCGGGCAGCGCACTGCCTCGAGCACCGCCGCAGGGTGACCATCGCGTAAAAGTCGGCTGCGAAAGCTTGCCCACTTGCTGTGTGAACCAATCAGGCCGATGGAGGCGCAGTCGCCGCGGGCCAGCAGCGCGCTGATCAGGGCGCGGTCCTCACCGTGGTCGTGGGTCATTACCAGCGCATGGGCGGCGCTGGGCAGCGAGGCAACGGCGTTATGTGCCTCATTGACGGGGTAACAGTCAAGACGTGGCTGCCCTTGGGCCCAGCTCGGAAAGGCGGCCTCGCGGCTGTCAAACCACATGATGCGCCAGCCCAGCGGCTGGGCCAGCTGGACGATTTCACGCCCGACATGGCCCGCGCCAAACAGCGCCAGCGTTGTCCCGCTGCCAGGAAACACCTCCAGCAGGACATTGACGAAACCACCGCAGCACTGGCCACTGCGCCCGCCAAGCGAGAACGACTCCAGCGACATGCCCGCCTCGCCTGCCTTGAGCTTGTGCCGGGCAGCGGCAATGGTCTGCCACTCAAAGGTGCCGCCACCCAGGGTATCGAACACGGCCTCCGCGGTTATTACCATGCGCGCGCCCGGCTCCCGGGGAGTCGAGCCGGCACTGGTTACCTGGGTAGCCAGTACATGAGGCAGACCCTCACGCTGCAGGCGATGGAGGGCCGCATGCCAGGTCTCGGTGACGTTCACGCCGACACCTTGGCGCGACGCAGCGCGTCGGCGGCCAGCAGCACCCGTTCCGGGGTGGCCGGCGTATCCAGACGCGGTGACCGGCGGTAATCCGCAAGGCTTGCCAGCGCGTCGCGCAGCGCCGACCAAACCGAGATAGCCAGCATGAAAGGTGGCTCACCCACTGCCTTGGAACGATAGATACTGGCCATTGAATTAGGGTGGCCTTCCATCAGGGCGACGTTAAACACCGGTGGCAGGTCGCCAAAGGTGGGGATCTTGTAGGTAGCGGGGCCCGTCGTCATCAGCTGGCCGTCAGCATTCCAGTCAAGCTCCTCGCTGGTCAGCCATCCCATCCCCTGAATAAAACCTCCCTCTACCTGGCCAATATCAATGGCCGGATTCAAGGAATCGCCCACATCGTGAAGGATATCGACGCGGGTGACCTGATATTCACCGCTCAGGGTATCCACACTGACCTCGGACACGGCCGCGCCAAAGGCGAAGTAGTAAAAGGGATTGCCCTGGCCAAGGCTGCGATCGTAGTGGATCAGGGGCGTGGCGTAGAAGCCCTTATCCGACAGCGATACGCGACCAAAATAGGCGGCCTGGATCAACTCCCCCCAACCAATGCGCCGCTCGCCGCTGTCTGTTGCCACCACCAGCTGCCCTTCTTCCAGGCGCATGCTGTCGGTATCCACGCCCTGCTCGGCAAAAAAGTGCTCGGCGGCGAAGTCAAACAGGCGCGCCTTGAGCTTCACACAGGCATCGCGGGCAGCCTGGCCGTTGAGGTCGGCCCCGCTGGAGGCCGCGGTCGGCGAGGTGTTGGGCACCTTGTCGGTACGTGTGGCACTGATGCGCACTGTGTTGAGGTCCAGCCCCAGTTCGCGGGCCACCACCTGGATGATCTTGGTGTGCAGGCCCTGGCCCATTTCGGTGCCCCCGTGATTGATCAGCACACTGCCATCGGTATACACATGCAAGAGCGCGCCGGCCTGATTAAGATGTTTGGCGGTGAAGGAAATACCGAACTTCACCGGCGTCAACGCCAGGCCCTTCTTGATCACGCTGTTTTGCGCATTGAAGGCTGTGATTGCCTCACGGCGTACCCAGTAGTCGCTACTTGTTTCCAATTGCGCCATCAGCGTATGCAATAACGCGGTCTGGTCGACCTGCTGACCGTAGTGGGTCACATTGCGAAGCGAAGACGGGTCGTCGTGGCGATACAGATTGCGCTTGCGCACCGTCAGCGGGTCTTCTCCCAGGTGGCGGGCAATATCATCGATTGCTGCTTCAATCGCCATCATGCCCTGGGGGCCGCCAAACCCGCGAAACGCCGTGTTCGAGGCGGTGTGGGTGCGCGCTCGATGGCCCGTCACCCGGGCAGCACCCAGCGAGTAGGCGTTATCGCTATGGAACATGGCGCGGTCGACAATGGCATCGGAAAGATCCGGCGAGTAGCCGCAATCGCCAATCAGGGTGATCTCACCGCCCTGGATCACGCCGTTACCATCCACGCCCAGCCGGTAGCGGTTATGGAAAGGGTGGCGCTTGCCGGTCGCGCGCATGTCCTCGCTGCGCGGCAGGCGCACCCGGGCGGCGCGTCCGGTACGACGGCTGATCAGTGCGGCGATACAGGCCCAGGGCGAGGCCTGGGTTTCCTTGCCGCCGAAGCCGCCACCCATACGACGTACTTCCACAGTCACGGCGTGCAGCGGAATGCCCAGCACCTCGGCCACCAGTTTCTGGGTTTCACTGGGATGCTGGTTGGATGTGTGCACCACGACGCCATCATCCTCGGTGGGCGTGACCAGGCAGGCCTGACCTTCCAGGTAAAAGTGCTCCTGGCCGCCGACAAACTGTTCGCCCTCAATGACATGCGCGGCCTCCTTGAGGGCCTGCTGCCACTCGCCGCGCTCCTGCACATGGGTGGGGCGTACCACTTCATCACGCGCAATGGCGGCGACCGGGTCAAGGCTCGGGGTGTCGGCGTCGACGCGTATCATGCCGGCATCAAACGCTGCCTTGACGGCCTCCCGCGCGCCACGATAGGTCTCGGCAGCCACGGCAAAGAGTACCTGGCCGGCGTAGCTGATTGCTGAATCAACCAGTACCGGGTCGCCGGGGAACACCGGGCCGATATCGGTATGTCCGGGCACATCCGCTACACCGACAGCGTCAACCACCCCGGGTAACAGGCGGATACGTGGCAGGTCCAGGTGGCTCAGCCGGCCATGGGCAACCGTTGAGAGCCCCAGGGCGATGTGCAGCGTATCGGCTGGCGCCTTGAGGTCATCAATGTAGGCGGCGCGCCCGGTCACATGCTTGATAGCACTCTCGTGCATGCGGGCATGCTTGTCAGCAGGACGCTTGACGTCAGCGGGCGCCGCCAGGGGCAGACTAGTGAGCGTACGCATGAAGCATGGTCTCCTTGGCGGATTCGGGAGCATTCATCACAAGGTGCAGGCGTTCCAGCAGATTGGCAGCGGCCAGCTGACGATACTCTGCGCTGCTGCGCACATCGCTGAGGGGCGTGAAGGTCTCAAGCAGTGCCGCGCGGGCAGCGGCAAACGCCGTGTCAGTGGGTGGCTGTCCTTCCAGAGCAGCCTCGACGCTATACGCGCGCTTGGGGGTTGCCGCCATGCCGCCAAAGGCCAGGCGCACTTCACGCAGCACTCCCTGCTCCATACGCCAGTGAAAAGCGCCCAGCAGCGCCGAGATGTCGTCCTCGCGGCGTTTGGATATTTTCCACACCTTGAGCGTATGGTCGGGTCGTGGCGCAGGCAAGAAGACCGCTCGAATCACTTCGCCCTCGCCCAGGGCGGTCTTTTTGTAATCAATAAAGAACTCATCCAGTGCCAGCTCCCGCTCGCCCTCCGGGCCTGCCAACCATAGCCGTGCCTCAAGCGCCAGCAATACCGGCGGGGTATCGCCAATGGGCGAGGCATTGGCGATATTGCCCCCCAGGGTGCCACGGTTGCGGATCTGCGCCGACCCCAGGCGATGAAGCAGATGGGCAAAGCCGGGAAAATGCTCATCCAGCAATGGCATCAGCTGCGTATAGGTCACAGCGGCGCCGATCCAACAGCCTGTCCGCCCATCGTCCAGAGTGACGGTGTCGCAACGCAACAGCTCATCCACCCGGGTCACGTCAATTACCCGCTCGTAACGCTTAAGGCTTTGGGTAACGTTCAGCCAGAGATCGGTGCCTCCCGCCACCAGCGGCGCCTCAGGATAACGCTTACGTGCGGCAAGCAGTGTTGCCAGGGTTGCCGGCTGCACAAAAGAATCCTCGGTTGATGTACCATCGGCCTTAACCTTGCTGTCTCCTGCAGGAAGTGCCGAGGCGTCGTGCCACCAGGCATTGCGCGGCGCCGGGTGATCGGCCATGCTCAGCGCCGCATCGCGGATCGGCCGGTAGCCGGTGCAGCGGCAAAGGTTACCGCCGAGCGCCGCTTCCAGGCGTTCAGGCGTCAAGGGTGCCGGCTCATCAGGCTGGGCCTCATGCAAGGTGAACAGCGACATGACGATGCCGGGTGTGCAGAAACCGCACTGGCTGGCATGGCAGGCGACCATTGCCGATTGGGCCGGATGTAGGTGATTACCGTCGGCAAGCCCTTCAACGGTGACCAGGCTGCGGCCCTGGAGTTGATGGGCGGGCATGATGCAGGAATTTGCACTATGATAGTGCATCTTTCCCGCTGCATTGACCTCACCGATGGCGACAGTACAGGCGCCGCAGTCACCGGACGCACAGCCTTCCTTGGTGCCTACCTGGCCCAGTGTCTCACGCAGCAGTTCGAGTACGCTGGTATCGGGCGAAGCCGCCACGCTGCGTGGCTGGCCATTTAGCTGGAAGTGGATCATGGCATTGACTCACATGTTGACCAATTGGTCAGGAATAATTCCAAGAATGGTTCAGTCCTGATAACAATGCAAGTCACGGGCCATCTTTTCAGGAGCTAAAATGACCTCACCCCCTTGCACCGCCAAGTCATCGGCCATATCAAAAGAGGCCACGCGGGCCCACAACGAGCAGTTGATTCTGGCCGCCGCCGAGCGCATCTTTGCCCGCCATGGCTATCGTGGCGCCAGCGTTCAGGCCATCGCGGAAGCCGCCGGGCTGCCGAAATCCAATGTGCTTTATTATATGGGCAGCAAACAGGCGCTCTATGTTCGCCTGCTGGCAAGGATGATGCAGCGCTGGAATGCGCTGCTGGACGATATATCGGTGGAGGATGACCCGGCAGAAGTACTCACCGCCTTCATACGCCGCAAGATGCAGCTCTCGCTGCGTCATCCTGAGGGGTCCCGGCTATTTGCAGCCGAGATTCTCGGCGGCGCGCCCTTTCTTCAGGAGTATCTGAACGGCGAGCTGCGTGACTGGGTCGAGAGTCGTGCCCGGGTTTTCGAGCAATGGGCCGAACGCGGCCTGATGGACCCGGTGAACCCGGTCTGGCTGATATTTTTGATCTGGTCATCCACTCAGCATTACGCTGACTTTGAAGCCCAGGTACTGGGGATTACCGGTAAGGAAACGATCAGTGAGGAGGATATCGAGGACATCACCCGCTTTCTGTCCCGGATTGTTCTCAAGGGCTGTGGGGTGCGCAGACCGCACCCTCACCAGCAGGTATGAGGTGCCATCGGACGCCGCCTGAGACATATCGCATGTCAATGCGCCCGATGGCAGGCATATTGATTAACGGGCCAATACCGAGCGCGCTGGCACTGCGCTGCTTTCCACCGCATCGGCGAGCAGTTCCGCCGTGATGGCAGACAAGGTCCAGCCAAGATGCCCATGACCCGTATTGTAGAAAACGGTTGGCCGTTTTCCATTGCCAACGCGCGGCATCATGTTGGGAAGCATGGGGCGCAGCCCCGCCCAGGGCACTACCTGGCGCGTGCTTACGCCTGGGAAACATTGCTCCACCCAACGGATAAGCGGGCGAATCCGGTCGTCGCGGATATCGCGGTTGATACCGTTGAACTCGGCCGTGCCAGCCACGCGAAAACGGTCGTTACCCAGACGGCTGGTGACGAGTTTGGTTTCATCATCGAGTAAGCTGACCGTCGGCGCGCCCTGTTGAGAAGCCGCGTCATTCAGGCCCACGGTAATCGAATAGCCCTTGACGGGATAGATATTCACACGGTCGCCCAATCTGGCCGCCAGGTAGCGGCTGCCAACACCTGCGCAAATGACCATGCCGTCAAAGGTGTGGCGTACAGACTGGCCGTCAACTTCAGCGTCAATCCAGGCGCTGCTGTCATCAGCCCCCAGATCCTGGACACTATGGCCGTAGTTAAAGGTTGCCCCGCGACGTTCGGCCGCCTGGGCAAGGCTGTGCGTAAATTTATGGATATCACCGGTGGCATCGCTTTCGGTATAAAAGCCTCCGTAGTAACTGCCGGCCAGTGTGGGCTCGATGGCACGCATTTCCTCTGGGGTCACTGAGCGGCGCTCGAGCCCACCTTTTGCCAGCAGTTTTGACACATTGGCAGCATGATCAAAGCCTTTCTTATCACGGTAGATATGCAATATGCCTTCGTGCTTGACGTCAAAATCGATGGATTCATCGGCTGCCCATTGAAACAGGTGCTCGCGGGCCGCAATCGCCAGCCGAGCTGTTTCACTGGTGTTGTTTTCATACTGCGGAATGGCACGCATGAACTCAGCGAACCAGCTCAGCTTGTGCCAGCTCGGGCGCGGGTTGACCAGCAGCGGCGCGTCACTGCGCAGCATCCAGCGTAACCCTTTGAGCACCGTTGGCCAGTGGTTCCAGACCTCGGCGTTTGATGCCGAAAGCTGACCACCATTGGCAAAGGAAGTCTCCATGGCCGCATAGTTGTTTTTTTCGAACACAGTGACATCGAATCCGCGCTTGAGCAGACTGTAGGCAGTAGTAATACCCGTGATGCCACCGCCGATGACTGCGATATGACGGGGGGAAGCAGGTAACATGCTTTCTCTCCAAAGTTCAGGCGTCAGGAAAAACACACGGGTCAAGTGTGTGCCCCTTCCGTCCTAAACCTGAGAGATTCACAAGCCATGGGCCTGTTTGCTCCTTCGGTGGACTGAATGACGCAGGCATCAGTCGCTCTCCGGAAAGTATTCGCGCAAACGGTCCGGGGGCCTGAGAGTTTCCGGGGCGGTTGCTCCTTTGGCGCTGCTTTGCTGCCTGTTGGCATCAGCGAAAGCAGTCTCTCCCGCAAGCGCGTGAACTTTAACAGTGGTTATTGATACTGCAAAACGTCGAAAAAGTCCAATTATATACAGGTATATCCAGCGCGCTTGATGGTATTGAAGCTTCCATAGCCACTAAATGACGCCGCTATCAGGGATCGATAGAGGCGTTGCCGCAGCGTTTCCCTTTCTGCGATAGGCCTGGACAAACCAATATGCTTTAAAAGAATATGAATATGCCGTTTTGCAAAAACCCAAGGTGATTGCTAGGCTAATAGTTACATATAGTTAATCACTTGGAGGTAAAGCGATGCAGGAAGTTCGCAAAACGACCCTTCCGATCATCAAGATGGCAAAGGATAACGAAGAATTCCGTCAGGTGATCTGGACCGGCGACAATACCCAGCTGGTGCTGATGGCGATTCCTCCGGGTGGCGAAATCGGTGGAGAGGTTCACGAGGGTCACGATCAGTTACTCTACTTTGTAGAGGGTGAGGGAGAAGCCTCTATAGGTGACACCCAGGTCGATGTCCAGGCAGGATATGTCAGCATTGTTCCTTCCGGGGTTTATCACAATTTCCGAAATACTGGCCCCATCATGCTCAA
Source organism: Halomonas sp. BLK-85 (assembly GCF_044792155.1). NCBI lineage: Bacteria > Pseudomonadati > Pseudomonadota > Gammaproteobacteria > Oceanospirillales > Halomonadaceae > Halomonas > Halomonas sp. BLK-85. Next base: position 1,425,517 of record NZ_CP087731.1, on the reverse strand, counting down.
GCTTTACACCACCTATTGCCCTCCAGAACATGCTCCAGGCACCGAGCATGAGACCAAGGATCAGGCAGATGCCTACGAATAAGTAACCTTTCCCCCCCTGACGGACGGCCACACGGTCGTCCGTTTTATCGGGGTTTCCTTACTTCCAACTGCCGTTATTACTGCCATTTTTCCATAAATCGATGGCTACACGCCTACGGAGCTTATAGAGTCGTAACCGTCAACTGGCTCTTGTAAGGATAAGAAGCGGTGAAAAAACAACTCATAGTGAGCGTCGTCAGCTTATTGTTGAGCCATGGCGCGCTGGCTGATGAAAAGACATCCGAAGACAACACTGATAGCGACCTGCCTTCCTGGGCAGCGCAGCGTCTGGATCCTGCCAGAAAAAGCATTGGCAACTGGGTAGATAATACGTCGCGCAATATCGACAGTTTTTTTGGTACGGACGAAAGCCTCAGGGTTGAAAACGAATCCTACTTGCGCTTTGGCCAGGAAATAGACTGGATGGAAGGCGATAGCACCAGCGGCGACATCAGCCTGCGCTATCGTATTGATCTTCCTACATCGGAAGAACGGCTGCGCCTGGTCATCGAAAGCGATCCGGAAGAGTCTCAAGGCACGCTTCAGGAACAGGGCTCAGGGCGACTGAACAATGATCAGCGTGACCGGCGCACCTCTACGCTGGGACTTAACTGGCTGGAAAGCCGTGATAAACGCGAGAACTGGAGTAATCGGGTGGGTGCGGGTATACGGTTGCGTATTCCGCTGGACCCTTACGTCCGCTTTACCAGCGAGCGGCTGTGGCAATTAGATGAAGGGCCCTGGCAACTTGAATCCAACAACCGTCTCTCCTGGTTCAATAACAGTGGCTATTCGGCCCGCACACGCTGGGATCTTGGCCGCCCTGTTGATGCCTCGAAGCATCTGCGCTTCATTACCAATATCCAGTGGCGTGAAGAGGAGGATACCCTCGAGTTCAGCGAAACGGCCGAGCTGAATCACCGTATCAATAGTCGCAGTGCCCTGCGTTATTCGGCCATTGCATTGGGTGAAAGTGCCTCGAACCCGCGCATCACCAATTATTATCTACAGACCCGCTATCGCCGCGACCTGCATAAAGGCGTGCTGTTTGCCGATGTTATCCCCGAACTGCACTTCCCTCGTGAATACAGCTATGATCCCAGGTGGGCGGTCACTCTGCGACTGGAAATGTACTTTCAGCGCGAAATCCAGAAAAACTATTTCTAGACCCCCCCGCTGTGCTGTTGGTATCAGCGGGGGTTTTCTGAGCAAGAATGCCTTAAAGGCGCAAGCCACCGTCACATTCAATGACGCGCCCGGAGAAGTAGTCATTGGTCAGAATGAACTCGACGCTCTGGGCAATATTATCCGCCTCACCCAAACGCTTGAGTGGCACACCTGAAGCGATGTTTTCGAGTATTTCAGGACGCATAGCGGCTGTCATCTCGGTATTGATAAAGCCCGGAGCCACGCTGCCGGTACGAATACCATAGCGGGCCAGTTCTTTAGCCCAGGTCACCGTCAGGGCATTGAGTGCCGCCTTGGCCGCCGAATAGTTTGACTGCCCCATGTTACCCGCACAGGAAATACTCGAGATGTTGATGATCACCCCTTCCTGATCAGCCTCGATCATCTGGGTGGCTGCTTCCCGACCGCAGATAAAGGCACCGGTCAGGTTGACATCAATCACGCTCTTCCATGCATCCAGTGTCATGCGCTTTTGTACTTCACCGTCCTTGGCCTTGATCAACAAGGCGTCTTTGGTGATACCCGCATTATTTACCAGGCCACTCACTGCGCCCATCTGGTCACGAATATCCGCAAACGCCTGCGTAACAGAAGCCTCGTCGGTAACATTGACAACAAAGGGCCGTGCATCAATGCCACTGCTGGAGAGTTTGCCAACCGCGCTGTCCAGATTATCGGCATCCAGATCCAGCAACGCCAGACGGGCGCCCGCCTTGCCCAGGCGCTGCGCCATGGCAAATCCCAGGCCACGGGCGCCGCCCGTCACTGCAATAATCTTATTGGTTAACTCCATGCTTGAATCACCTTTTGATCTAATGATGGTGCATCGCAGCATAAAACATATTAGAGAAAAATGCGAAACTATCCATGTTTCATTATCCAATAAACTTGAGTAACAGCATTTCCATCACCATATTAAGGCCATTGCTAATCTGGAGCGCCCTATGCCCCTCTTGCTGGTTGTTTCACTGTTCACTTTACTTGATTTCGTTGTGCTGTTTTCTGTCGGCAGCGAGATCGGGCTGTTATACACGCTGATATTGATTTTCGTCACCGGGGTAGGCGGGCTGCATCTGATACGCCGTGAAGGTGCCTATAATCTTGCGCGCGCGCGCGAAAAGCTCAACGCCGGTGAACTGCCATCCAGTGAATTACTGACTGGCGCAGCACTGATTTTTGGCGGTGCCCTACTCATGGCACCGGGGTTTCTGTCCGATGCACTTGGGCTGGCCTGCCTGGTTCCCAATGCCCGGCGCTTGATGCTCAAGCTGCTTGCCTGGTTCGGTGTTACCCGCCTGAACGCGCAGAGTGCCGCTAACGACCCTGAGACCAACAGACACCACGGCAAAAAGTGGCGTTCGCAGAAGCCCTACGGTTCAGATCAGGCGGAAGAGCAAGGGCGCAGGGCTGAGAGTAAAGAACCGCTGGAAGGAGATTTTATTTCCCGCGACGAATCGCGCCGCTGATAGTGCCCCGATAAACCCTCAGCCCATGAAAAATTTGCATTTTTTTTGTGTTGCCCCCTTGAAAGCAATTACCTAGCCCCCACTTTTGATGCAGCACACAGAATCGGTGGCAACGCATGTTGCCACCATTAACAAAGAAGGCATGTGCCTTCACATCCTGTCGGTGGAATACCTCAGGATGCTTGAACTGAAACCGCCCTGATGGGCATTGAATGATACTCAGGAGAGCGCAAGCATGAATATCCGTCCTCTGCACGATCGCGTCGTTGTACGCCGCGTTGAAGAAGAGCAAACCACAGCGGGAGGCATTGTGCTGCCGGGCAACGCCCAGGAAAAGCCGACGCGTGGAGAGGTGCTGGCCGCTGGTAAAGGTCGCATTCTGGATAACGGAGATGTTCGCCCCCTGGACGTTAAAGTGGGTGACACCGTGATTTTCAAGGATGGCTTTGGCGTCGAAAAACAGAAAATCGATGGCGAAGAAGTTCTCATCATGAGTGAGTCAGACATTCTGGCCGTCGTTGAAGGTTAATCAGCACACCGCTGACTCAACGGCATAGTCCGTTCACGTTTAACGATTTCCCTTAAACCGAACTAACAGTCAGGAAGTAACGAACATGGCAGCTAAGCAAGTTAAGTTTTCCGATGATGCTCGTAAGCGCATGGCGCGTGGTGTTGATGTTCTTGCCAATGCGGTAAAAGCAACCCTCGGCCCGAAAGGTCGTAACGTTGTTCTCGAAAAGTCTTTCGGTTCTCCGACCGTTACTAAAGACGGTGTTTCTGTCGCCAAGGAAATCGAACTGAAAGACAAGTTCGAGAACATGGGCGCCCAGATGGTCAAGGAAGTGGCTTCACAGACGTCTGATGTGGCGGGTGACGGTACCACCACCGCGACTGTCCTCGCCCAGGCCATCATTGCGGAAGGCCTGAAAGGCGTGACCGCTGGTATGAATCCGATGGATCTCAAGCGCGGCATTGATCAGGCCGTTAACGCTGCGGTCAAGGAAATTCATGCCATGTCTGTGCCTTGCACCGATCCCAAAGCCATTGCCCAGGTAGGTACCATTTCTGCCAACGGCGACAAGCGTATCGGTGAGATCATCGCTGAAGCGATGGAAAAAGTCGGCAAGGAAGGCGTCATCACTGTTGATGAAGGCCGTGGCTTCGAAGACGAGCTGGAAGTTGTCGAAGGTATGCAGTTCGATCGTGGCTACCTCTCGCCCTATTTTGTCACCAACCAGGACACCATGACGGTAGAGGTTGAAGACCCGTTCATCCTGCTGGTCGACAAGAAAATCTCCAACATCCGCGAACTGCTGCCGACGCTGGAAGCGGTTGCCAAAGCGGGCAAGCCGCTGGTCATCATCGCTGAAGACATCGAAGGCGAAGCGCTGGCCACGCTGGTTGTCAATAACATGCGTGGTATCGTCAAGGTTTCTGCCGCCAAGGCACCGGGCTTCGGCGACCGTCGCAAGTCCATGCTGCAGGATATCGCCATCCTGACCAACGGCACCGTCATCTCCGAGGAAGTTGGCCTGACCCTTGAGCAAGCAACCCTGGACCATCTGGGTACTGCCAAGCGCGTCACCATGTCCAAGGAAAACACTACCATTATCGATGGTGCTGGCGCTGAAGGTGATATCGAGGCGCGCGTTAACCAGATCCGTGCGCAGATTGAGGAAACCTCTTCCGATTACGACAAGGAAAAGCTGCAGGAACGCGTGGCCAAACTGGCCGGCGGTGTTGCCGTTATCCGCGTCGGTGCTGCCACCGAAGTCGAAATGAAAGAGAAGAAAGCGCGCGTGGAAGATGCGCTGCACTCCACCCGCGCTGCCGTTGAAGAAGGCGTCGTACCGGGTGGTGGTACGGCTCTGGTCCGCGTCATGGCCAAGGTGGATGGTCTTACCGGCGACAACGAAGACCAGAACCATGGTATCAACATGGCGCTGCGTGCCCTGCAGTCACCGCTGCGTCAGATCGTGACCAATGCGGGCGAAGAAGCGGCTGTGATTATCAACCGCGTCAAGGACAGCGAAGGCAACTTCGGCTATAACGCCCAGACCGGCGAGTTTGGCGACCTGTTCGACATGGGGGTTCTTGACCCGGCCAAGGTAACCCGTTCTGCCCTGCAGTCCGCTGGTTCCGTTGCCGGTCTGATGATCACGACCGAGTGCATGATCGCCGATGACCCGGAAGAGAAAGAAGCCGCTCCGGACATGAGTGGCATGGGCGGAATGGGTGGCATGGGCGGCATGATGTGATGCGACAAACGTCGCTCAGCTAGCCTTGCCAGCTGAATCATGACCCCAGTGAGGCACTTGCTCACGATAGGCAAGTGCCCCACCTAGCAGAAAATAGATTTCCGCTGAACTACGATATCCGAGCTGATTACCAGCTCGGATATTTTTTTATCTACGCAAAGCCTGAAACCAAGCGTAGCAGAGGACTCGTGGGTGATGGCGAGTTTCCAGGCTTATGGCGATAAAACACATCGCCATCAAGCGTTCTAACGAATATTTCTGCCTTGGACATATTGCAGATCTTTGACAAGCAGCATAGTTTATTTAAGGCCTGTTAATGTTTTGTCGCACAAAGCCTTGCTGCTCAAGAAAACCTCGGTTGAGATTGTGATTAAACAGGTCCCCATACAATTATTCGCAAAAGAGACGACCGTACAATGTCAAAACTAGCTGATAGATCAGATCTTGCATGCACAAGCGTTGTCGTTCAGGAATTTACTAACAGTGTCCTTGATCCTGGTGCGCCCATGTTAGGGCCTGTAGAAAATGGCGGTACCATCATCGCCAATACGGCGCCAGGCTGCTGGGGGCCGATGATCACGCCCAGCCTGCGGGGCGGGCACGAGGTCACGCAGCCTGTGTTTGTCGAAGGCGCTGAAGTGGGTGATGGTGTGGCCATTCGCATACGTGATATTACCGTGACCTCCATTGCTACGGCATCCGGGCATGACAGCTCGCCTGAAGGTTTTTGTCTTGGCGACCCCTATGTGGCGGCCCGCTGCCCTGTCTGTGACACCGTGGCACCTGAGACGCACATTGAAGGCGTTGGCCAGGATTCGGTGAAATGCAATGTCTGCAATAACGCGGTCAAGCCTTTTGAAATTGTGCATGGCTATACGGTTACCTTTGATGATACGCGCACTGTTGGTTTGACGGTTCCCAGCGAAGTGGCGAAAACCTTCGCGCAAAATGCCGCTCACTATTCTGCCCTGCCGGATCAGAGCCGCCAGCATTCCATCCTCAACTATGCGCCTTCTGACATGCCAGGGACACTCATTCGCACCCGACCCTTCATGGGTCAGCTGGGCACCTGCCCTTCCATGCCCATGCCCGATAGCCACAATGCCGGCGATTTCGGCGCCTTTCTGGTCGGCGCCCCGCACGAATACGCGATTACCCCTGAGCAGCTGGCTGAACACAAGACCGACGGGCATATGGATATTGATGCGGTGCGGGCAGGATCAATTCTGGTTGCCCCGGTCAAGGTTCCCGGTGCGGGCATCTACATGGGCGATATGCATGCGGGCCAAGGGGACGGTGAAATTGCGGGCCATACCATGGACGTGGCCGGAAGCGTTACCCTACAGGTCGAAGTCGTGAAGCATTACCCTATTGATGGGCCTGTGCTTTTCCCCTTGCTGGAAGACCTTCCGCCACTGGCCAAGCCTTTCACCCCTGCGGAAATGGCTAAAGGCATGCGCCTGGCAGAAAAATGGGGGGTGGCAGAAGTTGAAGCCTTGGCACCGATTTCCGTGGTGGGCACCGCCGCTAACCTTAACGATGCCATCGATAACGGTCTCGAGCGAGCCGCAAAACTGCTTGATGTGAGCGTTGCCGAAATCCGCAACCGCGCTACGGTCAACGGTGCCATTGAGATTGGCCGTGCCCCCGGGGTGATTCAGGTCACCTTCCTGGCGCCGCTTTCACGCCTGGACGCTGTGGGCCTGGGCCACTATGCGCGCGAGCAATACGATCTCTGATCTCTCACCCAGAGCCGCCACCGTTGTTATTGATGACGGTGGCGGCATTATAACGTTTGACACTGCTGTCAAAGGACGTGCCCATGTCTGCTAGCTTAAGCAAAACCCAATCAAGCTTTTACCGGCGCCTTTATGTGGCGTATCTGATTGATCAGGGCGTGACCAGTGTGCCGGCACTGATGGAAACCACCGGCATGCCAAGGCGAACCGCTCAGGATACGATTAGCTCACTGGCCGAGCTGGATATTGAATGCGTCTTTCAGAACAATGCCGGCGAGCGGCATAATAGCGGCCGTTACCAGATTGTCAGCTGGGGCCCAATTGACCCCCAGTGGGTCAGCCAGCAGGCTGCCCGTTTGCGCACGGCGCTAGGCTACGATGCTGGCTGACACCTCAAGATACATAGGCAGCGTCAGTCAACGGCGACTTCATAACCGGTAAATTTGCGCAGGTTAATCACACCGGTATCCAGCATCAGGTACTGGCCCTTGATACCTTGCAGCACACCTTCGACCTGCGGCTGTTTATCAAAGTTGTGGGAGGTGATCTTGCCCGGAAAGGCCTCGACCGGGTAGTCAAACTGCAGCGGGGTGGCGTCCAGTTGGCGAATGGCGCTGTCACCGTGAATGTCTGCCAGCTGCCGCAGCCCATCACTCAGCTCGCTGAACAGACGATCACGCTCGGCGCGAAGATCCAGCGGTGCGACTTCACCTTTGAGCATGGCCCGCCAATTGGTGCGGTCGCTGACCGCTTCCTTGAACAGCACCTCGACAAAACCGGACTGTTGGCGGGTATCCACTTCCACAATGGGCAGTGCCTGAATGGCCCCCTGATCCAGCCAGCGGGTCGGCATCTGGGTCTTGCGGGTAATGCCGACTTTCAACCCGGAAGAATTGGCCAGATAGACAATGTGTGGCTGAAAGCAGTGCTGCTCGCCCCACTCTGGTTCTCGGCAGGTTCCCTGATAGTAGTGGCAGGTTTCCGGCTTCATGATGCAGGTATCGCATTGCGCCAGACGCTTGAAACAGGGGTAGCAGTACCCCTGGGCAAAGCTTTTCCTGGTTGCCCGGCCGCAATGGGTACAGGCAATGGCTCCGGTCCAGGTCAGGGAAAGCGGCTGACCCAGCCGCTCGTTGAGAGGCACAGTATGTGCTCCCAGACGCAGGTGGTAACGTGCAGGATCCTGAGCACCTGTGCCGGGCTCGATCGCCATCTTGCGCAGGCAACCCTGCAAAGGTGCATCAACCACGCGTTGCATCCTTACCCAGGCCGGCAAGCTCAGGTGACACGCCTTGCCCGCTGGACTCTGCGCCGCAGGTGCGTTGCTCAAGGTAACCTACCCTGTTCTCTTCAGGCACGTTGTTCTCAACTTCATAGCGCATCACGGCTTCCATGCAAAGCTCTGTCTGTTCAGCGCTCAGGTAGCGCCCATCTGGCCATTTACGCAGTTCAACCGCCTGCTTGAGGCTTTGATAAATGGCTGGCGTCATCTGGTTGATCATTTTTTCGAAAGTCATATCGCTCATTTTGCATGCTCCTGTCAGGACCGTAACTGCTGTGAGGAATAATACCAGCCTGATAGCAAACCGACGAGTAGCCCGCCTAAATGGGCTTCATTGGCGACATTGCCAAAACCAACGCTGCCTGCCATGTCAGTCATCGTGAAGACCATCCACCCCAGCATGAACACCACCAGCATCTGTGGCACAAAAAAACCGCTTCCGGGTACTCGCCGGGACATCAGCCAAACATGCCCCAGCAAGGCATAGACGACTCCCGACATACCGCCAAACAGGACGGTGCCTGTCATATATTGCGCGAGGTTAGCGCCGATGCCTGCCACCACCAGAAGCAGCAGCATCCTCCGGCTGCCCTGCAGCATTTCAATCTGCTTGCCGAAGTACCACACCCACATGAGGTTGAAGATCAGATGCATCCAGCCAAAATGCAGAAAGGCAGGAGACAGCAGCCGCCAGACCTGCCCACTGGTCACGCTGTCCATCAGGCTGCCGTAGATCAACTCGTTGCCGGACAGGCCAATGGGTACTATGGTCAGGGTGACAATCAGCAAGTCACCAAATACACCCAGCAAGGCAAACACCAAAAGGCTCAAGCCGATCATCAGTGCAGTAACCGGCACCTGCTTGAGTGCTGGCGCCCACTGTGAAAGCTGGCCTGGAAACGTCTGCCTGGCAGCAGGTTTGGGGATATTCAAGGGTTCCCCCTGTTCCCAGCGCCTGACCAGTGTTTCCAGTTCATGGCGCTGAGCCGGGTCAGCCAGCCAGAGCAGCAGGCCGTCCCCATCTTCGCTGATCTGATGCCCGATGCGCTGCTGCCAGAGGGCCTGGCGAAGCGCGGCTGTGTCTGCATCGCGGGGAAGTCGCATCACTGGCTGCATGGTGTCTTCCTTTGTCTTTCAGGATCCGGATTCATTAACCCTGATTTTATCAGCGCGCTAAAAAACCCGGCGGGGAAACCGCCGGGCAAAAGCAAGGGATCATTCAAGGGAACACTTACTATGATTGCCTGACCGCTCTCAGGTTCCCTTGATATGATAAAAAAATCGGTGAATGTCATCTTGTATGCCTCAATCCTGATCGAGATCCCAGCCGGACACTTGCGGTAGCTCTTCTCTGGCCACCTTGATCCAGGTAAAGCTATCAGCATTCAAGCAGGTTTCTCCACTCCACCGATAAGCCACCAGGCGACCGTACTTGACGGCGCTGTAGTCAAGACAGGCAATATTGCTGGCGGGCAGCGCAGGAATGCCTTCACACCAATAATGGCCGATAAACAATGGCGGCTGATCAGGCGCATAGTAGCTTAACCGTTGGCGTTCGTTGTCGGCCAGCGGGCGGGCCTCGAGGTCACCTGGCAGGTTATCGGGCTGAAATACCACATCCCCCCAGACGAGGGGCTGCTCGCACCAGAAGTGCGCCCGAAAACTTTTACGGGTAAAGCCGTCGCCCGAGTGAATTTCCACTCCCTTTGGCAAAGGAATATGGGTGCCGCGGGTGAGGCGGTCGACAATGTGGAAGGCCTGGGTGTTCGAGCGGGTGGATTCGATCAGAAAATCATCATCCATACAGGCATCAGGGAGACGCTGAGCCAATGCCTCAATCAGAGCATCATCCCAACAGGCATGCACAACGCGGAAATGCTCGAACTCAAGGTACAAGGGAATCCGCTTGAACCAGGCCAGCGTGTCTTCCCACTCGTTGGTATGGTCGCGATACTGGTCCAGAGTATCCTGAATGATCCGGTTATGGCGGGGCGAGTGCTCTCGCAACCAGCGCCTGCCACTGCCTTCAGGCGCGGGATGGCAATAGGCCAGGGCGTTATATTCATGATTACCCATGACAATGTAGGCTTCTCCCGCATCCACCATACGCCGCGCCGTCTGAACGGCCAGACGAATGCGCGGGCCACGATCAATCAGGTCGCCCAGAAAGATGACCTTACGCTGGGGGTGGCGATAGACGCCCTGCTCTTCGCGATAGCCCATCTTTTCAAGCAAGGCCACCAGGGTGGCGCCGCAGCCATGTACATCTCCGATCAGGTCATATCCCTGCATGCCTAGTCCCCCAGCCGGTGGCTCCAACCGAGCTTGCTGCGCAAGACCTCGTAAAAGTTATGCCCGATTGGATGAACCAGTTGAACCCGCTGGGGCTTGCGGGTAATAACCAGCACATCATCCGGTTTTGCCACTGCCCGGGTTTGACCATCACAGCTGATATGGGGATAGGTTTGATTGGTTTCTCCAATATGAATACGTATTTCACTGGCGGCATCGATAACGATCGGCCGACTGGACAGGGTATGCGGGAACATTGGCACCAGGGTCACCACATCCAGCTTGGGATGCATGATAGGCCCACCGCCGGATAGTGCATAAGCCGTTGAGCCTGTAGGTGTAGCCACAATCAGGCCATCGCTGCGCTGGCTATAGACAAACTGGCCGTCAATAAAGAGTTCAAACTCGATCATGCGCACCGCCTTACCCGGGTGCACCACTACTTCATTCAACGCCTCGCCATTGCCGACCGCCACGCCGTCGCGGTAGAGCGCGGTATCCAACAGAAACCTTTCTTCCACCTCGAATTGGCCGGCCAACACTTCGCCTACGCGCTGTTCCAGCTCATCGGGAGAAATATCGGTCAGAAACCCCAGGCGTCCACGATTGACGCCCAGCATCAAGGTGCCGGTTTTACACAAGGTGCGGGCCGCTCCCAGCAGGCTCCCATCGCCGCCAATCACGATAACCAGGTCACACAGTTCTCCCAGTGCCCGTCGGCTTGCCTCTGGCTGGCCATGGTGGGGAATAACTGTGGCGGTTCGGTCTTCTACGACCACCGCATAGTCACGGGCCACAAGGAACCCCACCAGGCGTATCAATGAGTCGGCTACTTTTTCGCTTTCCAGACGGCCGATCAGGCCGATGGTGGAGAAAGGACGAGATTCCTGGTCATGCCGGGAAGGATCAGCTGATAAAGGCGTTTGTGTCATGGATCAGGCTCATTAACATAGCATTTCATTATGTCGAGCCTGACACCCGCACGCAAATCCAGTCCACTGTTTTGGGGCACTCATTTGCACGCATCAGGCGGCTTGCTGTACCCGGCGTTCAAGCCACCAATGGTTAAGCCACAGGGAAAAGCCCATGATCAAGGCACCCAGCAACAGGCGACTGATATCGGCATCCCGGTTCCAGATCACCAGGTTCACCAATAAACCGGCCGGTACCAGAGCGTTATTCATGATGGCCAAGGTGCCCGCATCGACCTGAGTGGCGCCGCGGTTCCAGACAAAATAGCCCAGGCCTGAAGCCACCAGGCCCAGCCAGCCCAATACTGCCCATTGAGTGGCGGTACTAGGAAGTGCCGCCGCACTGCCAAGCAGCGCAAAGGCAGGCACTGCCACCGCCAGAGCGCCCAGGAAGAACCAGCCGAACACATTGTGCCAGGCCAGATTGTCAGGCAATTCGGCGGATAGGCGACGGTAGCCTACCTGGCCCAGTGCAAAGCACAGGTTTGCGCCCTGTACCACCAGAAAGCCCCACCAGAAACCAGCGTCAATGCCATCGTAACGAATCACCGCCGCTCCCAGTACCGCCAGCAAGGCGGTTAACAGATAGAAAGGCGTGAATCGGCCGAAAAGCAGATCATCCAGCATGGCGATATACAAGGGCGTGAAAATCGTGAACAGCAGCACTTCGGGCACAGAGAGCAGCAAGAACGACTGATAGAAAAAGATATACATGACGCCCAGCTGGATGGCGCCCAGGCCCATCAGTACCAGACGTTGTCGCATGGTCAGCAGTTTGGGCCGTAATAAAGGCAGAAAGACCAGTGTCGCCAGGCCTATCCTGAGCAGGACCGCAAAATAGCTGTCCACCTGCCCTGCCAGATAGACACCAATCAATGAGAAAGAAAAGGCCCACAGTGCTGTAACACCCAGGAGATACGTCATGGTAAACCTCAATTACATTAAAAGTTTACAAATTATACCTCCGGCACGGGCGATTCACACGGTAAACTCAAAAAAAATTTTTAGGTTTACACATAGCTATTTCTGGCTCGCTACCGGGAAAAAATCCAGCGTGCGGCATATATCACGCCGGGAACCCAGAGTAACAGTGTCAGCAAACCGGCGATCACGACCCGTTTGGCCTGCCCACCTGACAGCCCAACAGCCAATGGTGGCATCAGCACAGCCAAGGCCATATAGGCTGTTTTTACCGCGCCTGGCATTGCCTGAACAGGCAATGGGTCTTGCGGCCCGGGCGTGTTTGACGGCTCACTGGATGCCTGAGCAGATGATGATGGGTCAAAGTGACCTACGCTCGCCTGGCGGCTTGGCGGTGCCTCGGGGGTGCGGTCTTGATCCTTTTGCAGAGCCTTCTCCTGCTGTTCTTTTTCCAACGCCTTGCGATGGGCTTCCTTGTCAATTTTCTGCTCCAGCGTCTCGGCATCAGCCGCCAGGTCGCTGTGGTGGCGCTCCCATTCCTCCCAGTCAAATGGAGTTCCCGACTTGGGGCGCTGATGGCCTGAACCTCTGGCACGTTCCCAGGCCTTTTCTTCGAGGGTATTGGGTTTGTCTGGTTCCCTGTCGACCCCCACCCCTTTGCGGTTCAAATATTCACGTGCGTCCATCGAGTCGCTCCTGGTATCTGTTCCTGTACAAAGTTAAACGTTGAAAACCTGGTTAGACGCGCTTCAATAATGATCTACATTAAAAATGTGTCTGTGTTTCATCCAGCGCTTACTGATTGACTGCCTACTGGCGTAAATAAGGAGTATGAGTATGGGCAACAAGCCAACCAATAAGGTACCCGATACGGTCAGGGATATCATGTCACGTGACTGCTATCGCGTCTCCCCTGACACTTCCATTACCACCCTTGCTCAGGGGCTGGCACTGCACCGTTTGCCGGGGGCACCTGTGGTTGACAAGGCCGATCGATTGATAGGCTTCATTTCTGAACAGGACGTCATCGGTAAAGTGCTGGACAGTATCTATAACGATGGAGAGGCCCCGCTGGTCAAGGAGCTCATGAAGGAAAGTGTGCTCAGTGTGATACCGACCAAAAGCATCACGGATCTTGCTCAGGAAATGCTGGGCGCCAAACCCAAAATCTACCCGGTTGTCGAGCAGAACCGGCTTGTTGGCATTGTCACCCGCCGCGATATCCTGATTGCCCTGTTGCAAATAAAGCGTCACTAGTTTCCTCTCTGAACGTACGAAACCAGCCGCAAGCGGCTGGTTTCTGATGACTGATACATCAAGGGCTGTTTGATCAGATGCTGATTAACCCAGGTCAATGCACAGGTACTTGGTTTCCAGAAACTCCTCGAGCCCCTGATGACCGCCCTCCCTGCCCAGTCCAGAAGCCTTGACGCCGCCGAAGGGTGCAGCCGCATTGGAGATCAGCCCGGTATTGACCCCTACCATGCCGTACTCCAGCGCATCCGAAACGCGCCAGACCCGGCCGAGGTCTCGACTGTAGAAATAGGAGGCTAATCCATACTCTGTATTATTAGCCATATCGATGGCGGTCTGTTCATCATCGAACGGAAAGATGGCTGCCAAGGGACCAAACGTTTCTTCCCTGGCTACTTTCATTTCATCAGTCGCTGCACTGATCAGGGTCGGCGTAAAGTAATTGCCGCCAAGTGGATGGGGATGCCCCCCCAGAATAAGTTCCGCCCCTTGATCAACGGCGTCCTGAACATGTTCACTGACTTTCTTGACAGCTTTCTCATCAATCAGGGGGCCGATATTCACTCCTGACTGGGTGCCATCCCCGACGGTCAGCTCGCTGTTCATCGCCACAGCCAACTTTTCACAGAAAGCGTTCACCACGCTGGATTGCACCAGAAAACGGTTGGTGCACACACACGTCTGACCAGCGTTACGGAACTTTGCAGCCATGGCCCCTTCCACAGCGGCATCCAGGTCGGCATCCTCGAAGACAATAAAGGGGGCATTGCCGCCCAGTTCCAACGAGATCTTCTGGATATGTTTCGCGGCCTGGGACATCAGCTGGCGGCCTACTTCAGTAGAGCCGGTGAACGTGATCTTGCGCACCTTTGGAGATGTTGTCATGGCCTCAGCGATATCAGCAGCACTACCTGGCACCACGTTGAAGACACCGCGAGGGATCCCGGCACGTTCAGCCAGCATGGCAAGCGCCGTTGCGGAAAACGGTGTCTGGCTCGCCGGTTTAACCACTATGGTACAGCCTGCAGCCAGCGCCGCGCCCGCTTTACGGGTAATCATGGCCGCCGGAAAATTCCACGGCGTGATGGCACCGACAACGCCAACAGGATGTTTGGTCACGACAATCCGCTGATTGGCTTTGGCCGGCGGGACGGTTTCCCCATAGACACGCCTGGCTTCTTCCGCGAACCAGCGCAAAAAACTGGCTGCATAAACAATTTCACCTTGAGCTTCCTTGAGTGGTTTGCCCTGCTCGTGGGTCATCAACATGGCCAGATCCTGCTGGTGTTCCAGCATCAGATCATGCCACTTCATCAACAGATCAGCGCGCTCCATGGCAGTCATTGCCCGCCATGCGGGTAACGCAGCATCAGCCGCGTCTATGGCACGCAGTGTCTCTTGCTTGCCCAGGCGCGGCATATCACCCACGATATCCTGGGACGCCGGGTTAATAACATTAATCTGCTCGCCGCTGTCGGCAGCAACCCAGCTGCCATCAATGTAGGCAAACGGGCAATAAAGCTGAGTTTCTTTAAGCGCATCCATTACAGACTCCTGATCAAGAGGGTATACCCATAGGCACATTGTTACGCCCATGCTAAGACGAAATCACCCGTTTGACCAAGAGCCGGGCAGTTTTAAGCAAGGAAAAACGCACAACAGCCAGCCTTACATTCCGCCATCTAGCTGACCAGCATCAGGAACTCCTGACGAGTGGCCTGATTGTCCCGGAAGTCTCCCAGCATGACTGAGGAGCTCATGCTTGAATTCTGCTTTTCGACACCACGCATCATCATGCATAAATGGCGAGCCTCGATCACCACCGCTACGCCGCGAGCCTGGGTAACTTCCTGAACCGCCTCAGCAATTTCACGTGTGAGATTTTCCTGAATCTGCATCCGGCGAGCAAACATATCGACAATTCGTGCGAACTTTGAAAGTCCCAACACCTTGCCACTCGGCAAATAGGCTATGTGACACTTACCAATAAAAGGCAGCAGATGGTGTTCACACATCGAATACAGCTCGATATCCTTGATCAATACCATTTCGTCGGTTTGGGACTCGAACACAGCATTGTTGACGACTTCTTCCAACGACTGCTGGTAACCAGCATTCAGGAACTGCATTGCCTTGGACGCTCGCTGTGGCGTGTCCTGAAGTCCCTCCCGCTCAGAGTCTTCGCCTAACAGCTGGATAATCTGGCGGTAATGGTAAGCTATCTCATCGGTCATATTTGGCCTCGTCAGTCCAGGGACGCTTGCACGGCAAACTTTAAGAATATCATTTGGATGATTAATAAGAGCTTACATAAGCAAAGCGAAAAAATATAGTACGAAAAATATACTTAAAACAATTTTTGTACAACTATAGATTGGCAACTGGACATTTTAGCCTAATTTGCTTGGCCAATGTCACTGGCAAGCAACGTTCAGTGGCTGCATGAGGGCACTGAAATGCGATTTTTTTAATCCGTTGGCGCTGTGGCAGAGTGACACGCGCATCTGCTCACTTATAATGATTATGTTATTATCCATAACCAATTATTAACGTCTTCTACAGAACACATGATCAAAAGCGAGATTCCGCCATGTTAATGAGACCGTCGACATTGCAACCAACCCTTAAATCGTCTGCCACCTGGTTCAGTGTGTTGATGGCACCTCTAATGGCATCCCCATTGTTTGCCGCCGATGCCACCCTCGTATTGCCCGATCGTGCCACCGTTGGCGTGGAATTTACTGAAAATGTCATCATTGCTGAGGGCGAGAATAGAAAGGACAATATTCTGCTACGCCCCAACCATGATGTTGAAGCCTCTCATCAGTTACCCGAATACTGCGTGATTATTGGCGATGCCATGCGTTCAGGTGATCGTGTGCGAATCACTGCCCATGACGTC
Organism: Halomonas sp. BLK-85; assembly: GCF_044792155.1. Classification (NCBI taxonomy): domain Bacteria; kingdom Pseudomonadati; phylum Pseudomonadota; class Gammaproteobacteria; order Oceanospirillales; family Halomonadaceae; genus Halomonas; species Halomonas sp. BLK-85. The sequence continues at coordinate 1,409,163 of NZ_CP087731.1, read as the reverse complement.
ACCTGCATCGAGGCGGAAGACGCAGACAGCGCCATTTTCTCGGATGAAATGGATGGTGGTGTTTACGACACCGACGGCCAGTATGGTCTGGCGTGCGAAGATAGCACCTGCACTTTCCTGCCCAATGAAGGGTTCATGCTGACTCTCAACGAGACCCTGGAAATTGACGCCCAGGACAATCCTTCTGCTGAAATCAATGCGCAGCGCCGTCAGGAAGGTCAGGAAGAAAGCGAAGCAGGGCAACCAGATGAAGAGTGACAGCGGCTTGCAACACGCACAACCGACCCGCGTCATGCTGTTTCAAGGCAAGTAACCGCCAGACTGGCACCAAGATGGCCCTGTTAAAGTCGCCTTTGCCAGGGCCCTATCGTTGTAGACTGCCCCCTCCGATATTCAGATTGCACAGTGGCTTTTTAAGCCAGCCATTTGGGCGTTCCCACTTGCTGGTGTTGCTGTTCAAGCTGACGTATCTGCTGATCCCAATAGCCGCTATTAGCAAACCAGGGAAAAGCCAGCGGAAATGCCGGGTCGTCCCAGCGCTCCACCAGCCAGGCGCTATGACGCATCAGCCGATAGCTACGCAAAAGCTCTACCAGCGCCAATTGATGGTCTGGAAACGTCAATGATTCCTCATAACCTTCACTGAGTTCGCTTAGCTGCGCGCGCTGAGCCTGAGGCTCATCAACTGCCAACAGCATCCAGATATCCTGAACCGCAGGCGCCATCAGACAATCATCAAAGTCTACCAGGCTAAAATGCGTCTCCCGACCCAGTACGTTACCCAGATGACAATCGCCATGACAGCGAATCAGTTCAAGCGATGCGGGCAATGCTTTTGCCACACTGTCCATCAACTGCTTGCTGATGCGCTCATAGGCACGCTGTTGATGCCGGGTCAAATGACCACTGCTCAGTACTTGCTGCTGAGCCGCCAGCATTCCATCAATCACCGATAGGCTTGGCCGATGCTGGAAGCTCCCTCGCCTGGCAACTGCATGCATTCTGCCAATCAGCTGCCCCATGGCAAACAGGTGCTCAGGATTATCCAGCTCCGGCGCTTGGCCAGCACAGTAATCAAACAGTGCGAAGCTGAAGCCAGCATGTTCGTGTAACGATACACCGTCCGCGTTTCGCCATGCCTTACCCACCGGCACACCGCCAGCATCCAGCTCATCAAGGTAGTCATGCTCTTCCTGAATCGCCTCTTTCGACCAGCGCTGAGGCCGGTAGAATTTGACTATCCTGCGGTGCCCCTCTTCATCGCGAAACATCAATACGCGATTTTCGTAGCTGTTTAACGCAAAGGGCTCGTTGCCTGGCTGAATACCCAGACGCTCAATGGCCGTCATGATGACATCCGGTGAAAGAGCACTATAGGGATGGCTCATCATTCTCTCCATGAAAATCCTCTAGGGTATCACTCAAGCCCCCAAAGGTGTGCGAGCAAATGCCAGCACGGCAACATTCATGGCGCCTGCCGCGAGCGCCGTTCTGGCCAGGGACTGCGCAGTGGCTCCCGTTGTCACAACATCATCGACAATCACTACCCTGGACGCTGACGGCAGGTGTAGCTGGAAAACATCATTGAGGTTGTCCCGCCGCCCCTGCCGCCCCAACATACGCTGGCTGGGCGTATCAACAAGCCGGGTAGCGTTTATCACAGGCAAGTCAAGATGACGGCCTAGCTGTCGAGCAAACCAGTCGGCCTGATTAAAGCCGCGTTCTTGCGATCGGCCCGCAAACAGTGGCACTGGCAGCAATACTTCATTCTCCGAACGCGACTCTCTATCACCAGTGAGCGTTTCCAGATACAGATCAACCATCAAATGACCGGCGCGGGGCGACGCCTCAAACTTGAAGTTATGTACCAGTTGGCGAATCGGCCCCTCGAAGATAAATGGCACGTGCGCACCCGAGAACGCCGGTAGTTCACTTCGACAATGCGTGCAAAGCACTTGCCGAACTGATGTCAGCGGTTCTGCACAGCGGGTACAACACCGCTTGTTCCAGGGCAAGCGGTCAAAACACTCCTGGCACCAGGCTTTTTCCTTCAGGGTTTGTCCGAGGCAGAAGGCACAATGCCCTGGCAAGGCGCTGCGCAGGCGCTTTTCAAGCCTGAATAAGGAGGCATACCAAACCGGTGTCATACGCTGCACTTCCCTGCTTGGGCCTTGACCAGTCTGCCCTTCTCTCCTTTCTTCATTCAACCGCCACATTGATTCTTGACATTAAGGACGTAGTTGCTAGTATACGCGCCAGTTGTGCGGATGTGGTGGAATTGGTAGACACGCCAGATTTAGGTTCTGGTGCCGTAAGGTGTGGGAGTTCGAGTCTCCCCATCCGCACCATCTAGACTAGGCTTATACCCTAGTTTCTATTTTGTTGCTGGTTTTCCCCGGTCGACATTTCCCCAGTGGTGTATAGCAGTATCCACGCTGTTATTCTGAACGGCAATCGAGTTCCAGCCTGACCTTCAGTCAACCGCTTGTGCACGCCTCTCCCAATCTTCTGCGCGCTTCATGTCTTTTTTAACGCCATTGCCCTGGCGATACGCATTAGCAACCTGCTGCATGGCGAGTCGATTCCCGGCTTCCGCAGCTTTTTGATACCAGTTCAATGCCTTACCATCACTCTGCTCTATTCCCTTACCGGTTGAATACATGTTGGCGACGTTTAGCATACCCTGAACATTCCCATCCTCAGCGAGGTCAAGATACTGTTCAAAAGCCCGATCATATTGGCCCATCTTGTAAACCGCATAAGCGTCCAGCGTTCTTATAATGTCTTGTGCAATCCTGGTCTGATCTTCTGAAGCCATCGCTGAGGCCTGAGGGGCTACAGCAACCAATGCCGTGAGAATTATTGCGTTCAGATTCTTGTGGAATAAATGCATGATCTTATCCGCTTGGGTGGTCATCATCAGGAATTTGACTGTTTAAGTTTAACGCTCTGATCATCACCCTATAGGCAAACTGACAATATAGCTATAGAGACCGGCAGTAGACGGTTCTTGTTTTAGCCTCTGGATATATCAGTCTGACATGTTTTATGAACGAATATCATCACGACATTTTTTCGAAAAGCGCTGACACGCCTGCCTCCGCTGCCTCGACGGCCCCTGCCAGGTAGCCCGGAAACTGCTGGCCCCACTCGCTACCGATACCTATCAGGTACCCGCTCCAGTCACCATTATCTACCTTGTTAGCCGGTGCCGTTGGATGTTGCCCAGCCGATGCCTGCCTATCATCTTGCGTAGTGGTGTAAGGCTCATATGCCCAATCCTTGATAATGTCATGATCAGGATCAGCGGCCTGTGAACCAAACAGCCGGACTAGCTGGTCACGGCACGCCTGGATGAGCGCATCGTTCCCCATGCGTTCACGAGTGGCTGCCGGCGTATTGAAAAAACCGAACAGGGCCGCTTTTCCATCCGGCATGGAGGCATCATGTATCTCGCCCAGGGGGCCACTCAGGCTGCGGGCTTCTCCCGAAAGGCCTTGATCTCGCCAGAAAGGCGTATCAAATAAGGCGACGTATTTGGCATGCGGCGCCATCCAGGTCGGCGTGTTTTTCCATTGGCTGGAAAGCACAGCCGGCAAGGCCGGTGAAAATGACAGTTTGGCCGCCAATCGTGGCGGAAGAGCCAACAGTACCTGCTCAGCCTGAAGGATCAGTCGTTCACCCTGAGCATCCTGGCTATAAACGTCCACATGAGATGCTTCCAGATGCAACGCGTCGACTGGATGGCTTAACAGCACACGTGTAGTTTCTAGTGACTGCGAGAGGGTTTGCGTCAACGCCTGCATACCGCCTTTCAGACGCATTGAGGGTGGCGTATTCACAAAGCCCTGCGCGCGCTGGGCAGCCATTGCTGGTGACCGCTCAATCAGCATGTCGCCCTGCTCAAACTGGGCAAATGCTTGCAACCCCAAGACGTGCACAAGTTCCGCCATCTGATGTTGAAAACCAGGCCAGAACCAGGAAGGCCCCAAATCTACACCGGCCATTTCCGCCTCGGGGAAAGCAGGACGATCAGGTGATGTTGAAGCAATTCGACCACCCAATGTTTCGCGCGCTTCCAGGAGGACAATATCCTTTATACCTCTTTTTTCGAGTAAGTAAGCTGCGTATAGACCTGCCAGGCCAGCTCCTACGATGACTGTACCCGTTTTCTGCATGCGTTATCTCCTGAAAGCGTTCATAAATGATTAACTCTGCCCCGTTGACAGTACCTGCAAAGGCCCAGGGTTGATTCCCTCAGGTGATTCTTAAGGTGTTTTTTGATCTTCAAAACATCGCAGGGTTGCCGACGAGACCCAAAAAGGGCGCCATAAATTGGCGCCCTTTAGTCAGTTGGCAACAGGTGTATAGCCTGGCGTGGAAATGATCATGACTTGGGCCTGTTGATGTTTTATCACGGCCGCGACATAGATCCTTTTGATGCAGAACAAGTCGTGAGGAGCGTGGTTGGGTGGCTCCCAATCAGTGACGAACAACGCAGGGCTGTGCCAAAAAGGCCCTGTCCCTTCGGGTTGCGCGCCAAAGAACGCGATGAAACGTCAACAGGCCCTAGTTCATCCGCCGTCGAATGTCTCGACCTGCTGTTTCAGTTTCTGTCCGGGGCGGAATGTTACCACCCGGCGGGCCGAGATCGGTATTTCTTCGCCAGTTTTAGGATTTCTACCGGGACGTTCACGCTTGTCGCGCAGATCGAAGTTGCCAAAGCCGGAAAGCTTTACCTGCTCATTCTCACGCAAACAGGCACGGATTTCTTCGAAGAACGCTTCCACCATTGCCTTTGCTTCACGTTTGGAAAGCGACAACTCGGAGTGTAGATGTTCTGCAAGTTCTGCTTTTGTCAACGCCCCCATGGGTATCTCCTTATCACCAGCGCTCGGCCCAGTGTCTGATCTCGGTTCAGCAGGATGGCGCACTCTGATCAGCTGCGCAACTCTGCGCTGTGCTGCTCACGCGCCTGCGTGACGATGACATCGACCAACTGATTGATTTCATCATCATTAAGGGTGCGCGAAGGATGCTGCCAGGTCAAGCCCAAGGCGATACTCTTATGCCCGTCAGCCACTCCTTTTCCTGCATAAACATCAAAAAGCCTGACCTGCCTGAGATGCTCACCGGCGTAGGCACGCGCCATATCCAACAAGGCCTGAACCGGCACGTCTTCTGCTACCGTAAACGCGAGGTCGCGACGCACTTCCGGCTGCCGGGAAAGCGGCTCAAAGGCCGGTATAGCCCCTTCGCTCAAGGCATCCAGGCGCACTTCAAACAGGAGTGCGTCCACTTTCAGCCCCAGTTTCCCACGCACTTCCGGGTGAAGCCTTCCCATCCAGCCCACCGTTTGTTCATTATGCATCACTCGTGCACATTGGCCGGGATGCAGCGAGGGATGTTCAGCTGCTTCAAAGCGCCAGGTGTCCGGGTGTCCACCCAGGGCAATCAGACTTTCCAGATCACCTTTCAGATCGTAAAAGTCAGCGTTCTGTTTATCGCCGCTCCATCCCTCAGGGTAACGTGAGCCGCAAACGATAGCGCCGAGCATGGGGGTCTGATTAAGGTCATCCAATGGGCCATTGAATACCAGCCCGGTTTCAAATAACCGCACACGGGTCTGCTGGCGGTTAAGGTTATGCATTAGGGCGCGCACCAGGCCGGGGAAAAGGCTGGCACGCATCACTGACAAATCCGTGGAAATCGGATTGGCAAGCTGAGGAGAAACCGCTTCTGGCAAAAGGGTCGCCTGTAAATCAGGCGCGACAAAACTATAGGTAACCGCTTCCTGATAGCCGCGAGCAACCATCTGATGACGCAGGCGGGCCTGGGTAATACGCGCTTCTCCCTGGGGCTTTAATGCCAACCGCGCCGCCGGACGTCGTACCGGAAGATTGTTATAACCATGGATACGCGCCACTTCTTCAATCAGATCTTCCTCAATGGCAATATCAAACCGCCAACTGGGCACACTTACTTGCCAGCCCTCAGCAAGATCGCTGATCTGCATGCCCAGGCGCGTCAGAATACCGCTCACTTCTTCACGGGGTAAGGGCTTGCTCAAGGCTTCATGCAATCGCGCCTCACGGAAGGTAATTTCTCGCTTGGCTGGTAGCGCAGAAACATCACTGACGCCCTTGACTGGCCCTGCTTCACCACCACAGATATCCAGTAGTAGCTGGGTCGCACGTTCAACCGCCAACTCCGTCAATGCCGGATCAACCCCTCGTTCAAATCGATGCGACGCATCAGTATGCAGCCCATAGGAGCGCGCCTGGCCAGCCACCGCCAATGGTGTAAAAAACGCTGACTCAAGAAAAATCGTCTGGGTATTCGGGTTAATTCCCGAATTCTCGCCACCCATCACGCCAGCCAGCGCCAGCGGGCCGTTACGATCGGCAATCAACAGGGTTTCGGGGCGCAGGTTAACTTCCTGGCCATCGAGCAATACCAGACGCTCACCCTCCCGGGCCTGACGCACAATGATTTCACCATTGAGATTGTCACGGTCGAAGGCATGCATTGGTTGGCCAAGTTCCAGCATCACATAGTTGGTAATGTCGACGATTGGATCTATCGAACGAATACCACTGCGACGCAGCCGTTCAACCATCCATAAGGGTGTCTGGGCACTGACATCAACGCCACGAATAAGGCGCCCAATGTAGCGCGGACATAGTTCAGGCGCCTCAACCCTGACCGGAAAGGTCTCATCGAAACCTGGCGCTATCGGCAATATTTCCGGGCCAGTAATATCCAGCTGATTCAGGACACCCACCTCACGGGCGAGCCCTTTGAGGCTCAGGCAGTCACCACGGTTAGGCGTCAGATCAACCTCGATGGTATGGTCATCAAGCGCCATATAAGTGCGTAACGCTTCACCTATCGGAGCATCCTCAGACAGCACGAAAATACCCGATGAGGTATCTTCAACCAGCTCAAGCTCAGACTCCGAGCAGATCATGCCGCGTGATTCGACCCCCCGTAACTTGGCTTTCTTGATCTTGAAGTTGCCCGGCAGGACGCCCCCTACCCGGGCAAAAGGGACCTTCTGGCCGACCGCAACGTTCGGCGCGCCACACACAACCTGAACGGGCTCACCACTGCCATCGTTGACCAGGCAGACATTCAGTTTATCCGCATCGGGATGCGCGTCCTTGGCAACAACCTCCGCTACCACAACGCCAGTAAAGGCAGCAGCCACAGGCTCAACAGCGTCAACTTCCAGACCCGCCATGGTAATCTGGTCAGCAATAGCTTGTGTATCAAGCTGCGGTGACACCCACTCACGCAGCCATTGTTCAGAAAATTTCATAGAGCTTCCTGTTATCGGCAGCGGAATTAAGCAAACTGACGTAAAAAACGCAGATCATTTTCAAAAAACAGACGCAGATCATTCACGCCGTAGCGCAACATGGCAAGTCGCTCCGCCCCCATACCAAACGCAAAACCGGTAAAGCGCTCGGCATCAATACCTGAATGGCGGAAGACTTCAGGATGCACCATTCCACATCCCATCACTTCGAGCCATCCGCTGTGAGAGCACACGCGGCAGCCTTGACCACTGCACATCACGCACTGGATATCCACTTCTGCCGATGGCTCAGTAAACGGAAAGTAGGATGGACGAAAGCGCACGGAGAGATCATCACGTTCGAAAAACGCGTGCAGAAAGTCTTCTATCGTGCCTTTCAGATCGGCAAAACTAACGCCTTCATCAACCAACAGACCCTCTACCTGATGAAACATGGGCGTGTGAGTCAGGTCCGAATCGCTACGATAGACTCGCCCTGGGCAGACAATCCGAATCGGTGGTTCACTGTTTTTCATGGTGCGAACCTGCACCGGTGACGTGTGCGTCCGTAAAAGACGTGTGGCGTCGAAATAGAAGGTATCGGCCATACCGCGGGCCGGGTGATGAGCCGGAATATTCAGTGCCTCGAAATTATGGTAATCATCTTCAATTTCTGGACCGACCGCCACATCATAACCAATACGCGTAAACAGCCCTTCAATACGCTCCAGCGTGCGCGTTACCGGATGCAGGCCACCGCTTGGCTGCCCTCTACCTGGCAGGGTGACATCTATACGTTCCGCGGCAAGACGCGCATTTAACGCTTCTTGCTCCAGGGTATGGCGTCTTTGATCAATGTCGTCAGCCAAACGCTGTTTGGCCTGGTTGATTTGCTCGCCTGCCTTGGGGCGCTCTTCCGGTGTCAGCTTACCCAGACCTTTCAGCAAGGCGGTCAGCTCACCTTTTTTGCCCAGGTAACGTACACGAATTTCCTCTAATGCAGCGACACTTTGCGCCGATTTAATCGCTTCATGCGCTTGAGATACCAGAGTGGGAAGGTGATCCATCCAATTGACTCCGAAGTAAGCTACCTCCTAGGCGGATAGGGCAGCAAGTTGCTTGTAATGCATTGTCAGCAGCAAAAAAACAGGGGAAGAGCGGCTGCTCTTCCCCTGGATGGGCCACAATAATGACCGGGTCTAGATGCTGTGGCAGACCTACGTTACGCAGGAATTGCGTACGTAGATGCCATGCATGAAAACCTTACTGGGCAGCCTTGGCTTTTTCCACGATAGCCGCAAAAGCAGCTTTTTCATGAACGGCCAGATCGGCAAGCACTTTACGATCAATTTCGATACCGGCTTTCTTAAGGGCACCCACAAAACGGCTGTAAGACATGCCGTGTTGACGTGCACCAGCATTAATACGCTGAATCCACAGCGCACGGAACTGACGTTTACGATTACGACGGTCACGGTAGGCATATTGGCCGGCCTTGATGACCGCCTGCTTGGCTACACGAAAAACACGTGAACGTGCTCCATAATAACCTTTAGCCTGCTTAAGTACTTTCTTGTGACGACGACGGGCAACAACGCCACGTTTGACACGGGTCATAACACACTCCTGACATTAACGGTGAGCACACTTGTAAAGCTGCTCAAAAAAGAAATCCCGAATAAATTAAAGATTCGGCAGCATACGCTGAATCAGCGCCTTGTCTGCGTCATGGATCTGCTTCATACCACGCAGTTGACGCTTACGCTTGGTCGATTTCTTGGTCAGGATGTGGCTACGGAATGACTGCTTGTGCTTGAAGCCATTCGCTGTCTTTTTGAAGCGCTTGGCAGCGCCACTGTTGCTTTTGATTTTCGGCATGAGAAAACTCCGCTCGATATTTTTTAGAAAACCCGGGGCCAGCCACAAACCTGATCGTGGCGCGTTTAAAGAGCCGTCGGATCACTTCTTCTTTGGGGCCAGGATCATGATCATCTGGCGACCTTCCATTTTCGGGAAGGCTTCGACCGTTCCGATCTCTTCGAGGTCAGAGGCAATCCTTTCCATCAGCTTGCGGCCAATGTCCTGGTGTGCCATCTCACGACCACGAAAGCGCAGAGTGACCTTACCCTTGTCACCACCTTCAAGGAAACGTATCAGATTTTTTAACTTCACCTGATAGTCGCCCTCGTCAGTACCAGGCCGGAATTTGACTTCCTTGACCTGAATCTGTTTCTGCTTCTTTTTCTGAGCAGCTTTCTGCTTCTTCTGCTCAAAAACAAATTTGCCGTAATCCATAATCTTACAAACAATCGGATCGGCATTTGAAATTTGCACAAGATCCATACCTTCAGCTTCGGCGCGCTCTAAGGCTTCAGTTGTGGGAACAACCCCCAACTGTTCGCCATCGCTGGCGATAAGACGCACTTCAGTTTCGGTAATTCTCTCGTTCATTGGGGGGCGTTTTTCTTGTGGACGCCCACGCTGGTTGCTTCGCTTGATCGTTCCGTCTCCTTAGGCAATTGACGATGTCGCCAGGGCTGCTCTTTCAACCTCAAGGCGTTTGATAAGTTCATCAATCGTCATGGTGCCGAGGTTTTCACCGCTACGTGTACGAACGGCAACTGAGTCAGCTTCAACTTCCTTATCTCCTACCACAAGGAGATAGGGAACTTTCTGTAACGTATGCTCACGGATTTTAAAGCCGATTTTCTCGTTCCTCAAGTCCGCAATGGCTCGAAGACCACTTTTTTGCAAACGTTTTTCCAAGTTTAACGCATATTCACGTTGAGCATCAGTAATTGTCATGATGACAGCTTGCTGTGGCGCAAGCCATAGGGGCATGGCGCCCGCATAATGCTCAATCAGTATACCCAGAAAACGCTCAAAGGACCCCAGAATGGCGCGATGAAGCATAACTGGCGTCTTACGTACGCCATCTTCATCGACAAACTGTGCGCCCAGACGTCCTGGCAAATTAAAATCCAGCTGTAAGGTACCACACTGCCAGACACGATTCAGGCAATCTCTTAATGCGAACTCGATTTTTGGTCCGTAAAACGCGCCTTCACCGGGTTGCAGCTCCCAGTCAAGGCCGGTGGCTTGCAAAGCTGCTTCCAACCCCTGCTCTGCCCGATCCCACAGTGCAGCCTCGCCCAGGAAGTCGTCTGGCCGGGTTGATAGTTTAAGCTCAACGTCTTCAAAGCCCAGTGTCCTGTAGACTTCCAGCGTCAAAGCAATGAAGGCTTCTGCCTCTTTCTGGATCTGGCTTTCGGTACAGAAGATATGCGCGTCATCCTGTGTGAAGCCGCGTACGCGCATCAGGCCATGCAAAGAACCCGAGGGTTCATTACGGTGGCAACTACCAAACTCGGCCAGGCGCAGGGGCAGATCCCGGTAGCTCTTGAGGCCCTGATTGAATACCTGAACGTGGCACGGGCAGTTCATGGGTTTGACGGCATATTCACGCTTTTCAGATTCTGTGGTGAACATCAGTTCACTGTAATGTCCCCAATGACCCGACTTCTTCCACAGAGACAGGTCAACGACCTGCGGTGTCTTGATCTCCTGATAGCCATGTTCGCGCTGGATACGCCGCATGTACTCTTCCAGTGCCTGGTACATGGTCCATCCATTGGGATGCCAGAACACCATACCCGGCGCTTCTTCCTGCAAGTGGAAGAGGTCCATTTTGCGCGCCAGCTTGCGATGATCACGCTTTTCTGCTTCTTCAAGGCGTAACAAATAGGCTTTAAGCTGCTTTTTATCAGGCCAGGCTGTGCCATAGATACGAGTCAACATTGTATTTTCAGCATCACCCCGCCAGTAGGCACCCGCCAACTTGGTCAGTTTGAACGCTTTCAGATGACGCGTATTGGGCACATGAGGACCACGACACATGTCCGTATATTCTTCGTGATGATAGAGGCGAATAGCGGCCCCTTCGGGGATGTCGCGCACTATTTCCTGTTTATAGGGTTCATCGCGATGCAAAAAGGTCAACATGGCCTTGTCACGATCGACATATTCACGAACAACGTCGTATTCGTGATCAATCAGCGCTTTCATTCGCGCTTCAATCGTCGTCAGATCATCAGGTGAAATGGCGTCGGTAAACTCAATATCATAATAGAAGCCGTCATCAATGACCGGGCCAATCGCCATTTTTGCATCAGGGTATAGTTGCTTCACTGCATGCCCCACCAGGTGAGCGCAAGAATGGCGAATGATTTCTACCCCTTCCTGGTCACGCGCCGTGATAATAGCCACCTCGGCATCATGCTCAATCAGGTCTGCAGCATCCACGAGCTCGCCATCAATCTTGCCAGCGATGCAGGCCTTGGCCAAACCAGAGCCAATGGAGGCTGCCAGCTGCATGACCGAAAGCGGCTCGGAAAATTCACGTTGGCTGCCATCAGGCAGAGTCACAATAGGCATTCAGGTCATTCCTTGAGCGCAGTGGTGACCCACACCAAGGGTCACATATCGCTATCAATGGGTATCAGTAAAAAAGTCGTCAGAATAATAGATGGAGCAGTCACTTGTTCAAGAGCGGCATGTTAGCAAAGGCCCCCATCCCGATAAAGCAAAGTAGTCTATTGACCAGCAATAAAAACGCGGAAGGCTACAAGCCTTCCGCGTTTAGATCAGCTATCGCCTAAACAGGACAGATAAGAACAACCCGCAGTGGATCAGTTCCACTCATCAAGTTCAACACGACGATTTGCCGCGCGGCCTTCGGCGGTATCATTAGAAGCGACAGGGCGCTCTTCACCATAGCCGGTAGCCATCATACGATCGGAGCTGATACCCAGCTGATTAAGATAATCAGCAACAGATTCAGCGCGACTCTGGGAAAGACGCTTATTGTATTCAGCGCTGCCACGTGAGTCAGTGTGTCCAGAAATTTCGATACGGACGTTGGTGTTGTTTGCCAGGCGCTCAGCAACCACTTGAAGTTCCTGCTGAGCTTCAGGGGTCAGTTGTGCAGAATCAAACTCGAAATTGACACCTTCCAGCACCAGCGCTTCCGGGCAACCTAGTGAGTTGACTTCTACACCGGCAGGCGTATCCGGGCACTGATCACGATAATCGGGCACGCCGTCATTATCAGAATCTACCGGGCAACCTTCCGCGTTGACCGAAACACCCGCTGGCGTTCCTGGGCACTGATCACGGTAATCAGGAACGCCATCGCCATCGGAATCCAGCGGACAGCCTTCTGCATCAACGGCTGCACCCGCAGGTACTTCACCGTAGCTTGGACACTGCGGTTCAGCTTCAACAGTGCGATCTGCACAAAGAAGACCACCAATAGCCGCACCGGCTGTGGCGCCGACCAGACCGCTTTCTTCTTCATTAGAATTACCACTGGTTGCATAACCAATGGAACCACCGATAACACTTCCCGCAAGACCACAGACAAAGGGGTGCTGATACCAACCGCGATCTGAACTTGCAGACTGTGTACCGGACTGTTGTGAAGCGGAGCTTGCACAGCCGGAAAGACCTACTACCAGTGCCGATCCAATGAGCAAGCCAGTTGTTGATTTTTTCATCTAAACACTCCTTAAAATAATAAAACAGGCAGCTTGGCCAATGATGAGGCTACCACTCCAGATTTCAGCTCGGCAACTTACACCTTAACCCAACACCCGCAGCTCAATGCTGCAAAAACTCGCGCGAATTTGATAAGTCGCATTAGTCAATATAGCAGCTTAAGACACAGCGGTGCGTCTGTCTTCATAAATAAAATACGATTGGTGATCCCAAAACCTTGCCAACCGCATTATGCGATCATTGCATATAAAAATAAAAATCAACAAATATGAACTGAAGTAACATGGCCTACTGTAGTGCCTGCTTACTCTTTTGGCGCCATGCAATCACTGCCTTGGCTGCTGCAAGAACCTCGTCGCGCATTTCGTCCTCGACGGCAAGACGTTCCTTATCTTCCTGAAAGCGCGCCTTAGGTGTCAGTTGGCCGCGAGCTGAATGGGTTTTTAGATGACGGGTGCGCTGATAGACCTCTGCGAACGCCTGGAACTCTGGGCGCTCTGTCAGATCGGTGTCAATAATTTCAAGCAGCACCTTGCAACGCCAACAACCTTCAGTGATGTCCACTTGCTCTTGCACCATAGCACCAACAACATAATCCAGATTTTCGAGACTGTTGCTGATTGCGCGACGTTGTTCTTCTTCAACAAGCGCTTCGCGACGTTTGATCTCCTTGCGCAGCTTCAGGGCGTAGGCTCCTAACCCGATCACCACTATTAACCCTATTATCAATAATACTACTGCTAAAGTAGTGCTCATAAGCTCCTCAGCGGTGAGTTGAAAAATCCTCTACCAGAATTGTACTGCTTTTATCCTGCAACCCCAAACCCGGTTTGCCCCTCTGATCGAAACGGCACACTAGCCTTGTTGAACATGAAGATCCCCTGGCAGACCCTGTTTACACACCGAATCAATGTCACCAGAAAAGCTCTGATTGTCTATACTCATAAGGAAGACAGTAAACATTTCTCCAAACCGATCGAAATTCAGGAGGCTATCATGTCGACTTCCAATACCCCCAACAACCCTTGGGCACCACTAACCGCCATGAACCCCTGGTTTGATGCAAGCCAGCCTTTATTGAACTGGTGGGCTGAGCAAGGTACCCAGGCCATACAACCTTTTGCCAAAGTCCAACAGGCGTGGATGGAAAGCATGTCTCAGGCAATGCAAGCTGAAATGCAGTTTTTCCAGGCCATTACGGAAAGCCATGAAAAGATGGCGAAGTGTATGATGAATGCCTCAGGATCACCGGAAAGCAATCGTGATATGGCTGACTGCTATCAGGAGGTGGTACAAACGCTTGCAGATGCTCAAATGACCAGATTGCATAAGGCATCAGAGCTCAGCCATGAGTTTCGCCGCTCACTATGGGAAGAACTATAGGCTTTTAAAGGTTTGATTGACATTCAGACGCCTGGCACGATGACTAACGGCACGCCAGGTTCTGTGTTCTGAATTAATCTCATCACAGTACGGGTCGTCTGATCATTCATTGGCCAGACGATTTTTTTATTAAAGGGAGGCGTTTTTGCCATTTGACAACCTTGGGTTTCAACCCAGCTGCCGCAAAGCCAGCCACTTCCTATCTTCCTGCACTCCGAGAGGATTAACAGGTCCTGCCTGTTTTTGCGGTATCATCAGCCTTGGTATTCTTCTGACAGGATGTACTACTTACACCTGGCAGGATGGGTCAAAAGAAACGGTCTTCGGGGTACCTGCCGAGGAAGACAATAGCCGCTATGAAGAAGAGAACCCACTCGGTACTCAATATAGACTTCCGGGAGAAATTCCGCCTGTACAAGACGTTAGGGAGTAGAAAGATTGCCATGCCTGATACGATAACGCTTGATCAACTCGCTCGTCACAAAGACCGCACTGACCACTACCAGATCGAAATCCAGGCGCTGGATCTGGGCTGGTATTTTGTCAGACTGCATGACAGCCATCAGAACGTTTTCACTTTGATAGACGACACGGGAGACACACGCCGCTTTACTGGTACCCAATGGGTTAGCCGTGCTCTGCGCCCTCTAGGATTTACTCACGCGACCCTCACCTGGTCATCTGTGGCCGACGAAATGGTCGGCGTCAGCGCAAGTGTTCCCTCCGCTGAAGAGATGCTGGCATGCGGCACCCGGGTCAGCCTTGAAACCCGCTGACTCCTTGCGCTGGATCACTGCAGTGCAACATGATGAGGGTTATACTTAACCTACATTCATGATCGCGGGGAGTTCAGATGGCCACTCAATCCAAGGGCGCTTCCGCTGAGGTTAAGGACATATCGGCCAGAACCGCCTGGCACAGTATCAACAGCGAAGATGCTCTCTCCAGACTGAAAGTGTCGTCCAATGGCTTGACCAAAGAGGAAGCACAGCAGCGTCTTACTGATATAGGCCCTAATCAGCTTCAGCAACAGCAGGGTCGACACTGGACCAGGCGTTTGCTGGAGCAGTTTAATAATGTGCTTATGCTGATTTTGCTGGTAGCGGCCGTGGCCAGCTTTCTGCTCGGGCATAGCATCGATGCCGCCGCTATTGTCGGGGTCGTCGTCATCATCGCGCTTATCGGCTTCATCCAGGAGGGCAAGGCAGAGCAGGCGCTGGACAGCATTCGCAACATGCTTTCTCCACAGGCCAATGTACTAAGAGACGGCCATCGCACTACCGTGCCAGCTGAAGACCTGGTCCCGGGTGATATTGTACTGATTGAAAGCGGCGACCGTGTACCTGCCGATTTACGCTTGCTGGAAGCACGCCGCTTGAGAACTGAAGAGGCAGCGCTGACCGGTGAGTCTGTTCCCGTTGAGAAACACACCGAAACAGTCGCTGAGGATGCTGATCTCGCAGAACGCCGTGGCATGGCTTATGCAAGCACTATCGTTGTTCAGGGTAGCGCCCGCGGACTGGTAGTGGAAACCGGTAGCCATACAGAAATTGGCAAGATATCCGAGCTATTACGAGGTGTTGAAAAACTCAAGACCCCTCTTCTGCAACAGCTTGATCGGGCCGGGCGAGTACTGGCCATATTTATCCTGACAGCCGCCGCCATCACAGCGGTGCTGGGGGTTGTGATCCACCAGCAGCCAGCCAGCGAGATGTTTATGGCGGCCGTCGGCCTTGCTGTGGCCGCCATACCTGAAGGGCTTCCTGCGATTGTTACCATCGGTCTTGCTCTGGGGGTCCAGAGCATGGCAAAACGCAATGCCATCGTTCGTCGCTTACCTGCCGTAGAAACACTTGGCTCCATCTCCACCATTTTTTCGGACAAAACGGGCACTCTGACACGTAATGAAATGACCGCTCAGGCTATCTGGATGCATGACCAGCAATATGCCATTGATGGTATTGGTTTTGCCCCAGAAGGCGAATTCCATTATGTGCAGACAGATGGGCAAACATCAGAAGAAGCTGTCAGGATCGACAATGATCGTATGCTGACTGATTTCCTGAATGCAGCAGTACTCTGCAATGACAGCGAGCTTGCCGACAAGGACGGTCGTCATCAGGTTTATGGTGATCCGACTGAAGGTGCGCTGGTAGTGGCTGCCGCCAAGGCGGGCATTCAGGCGCGCACCCAGCGAGAGAGCGTCAAACGCGTGGACGCCATTCCGTTCGAATCGGAACACAAGTACATGGCCACCCTGCATCATTACGATGAAGGAAAACAGCGGATTTTTGTCAAAGGTGCGCCTGATCGCTTGCTTGAAATGTGTACCTGTGCGTGTTCAAAGGAAGGAGATGTCGACATTGACCAACAGCATTGGGAGGATCGCATCCACGAGCTTTCCTCACGCGGCCTGCGGGTATTGGCTATCGCGGATAAGCGGACCTCTTCGGTTGAGGGTCTGGACCATCACCACGTTCAGGGCGATTTACGCTTACTGGGGATTATCGGCCTGCTCGACCCGCCGCGTCAGGAAGCGATTGAGGCTGTCAAGCGTTGCCAGAAAGCTGGCATCCGGCCGGTCATGATTACCGGCGACCATGCAACAACGGCCCTGGCTATTGCCAAACAGCTGGGTTTCAACAACACCCGGCGAGCACTGAGCGGACGTGACATTGAGACCATGTCAGACAGTCAACTCGAAAACACTATTCTGGATATTGACGTCTATGCCCGGGCTTCACCGGAACACAAACTGCGCCTGGTCCAAGCCATGCAGTCGCGTGGGGGCGTGTGCTCAATGACCGGTGACGGCGTTAACGACGGCCCCGCCCTGAAGCGTGCGGATGTCGGGGTTGCCATGGGTATTCAAGGCACGGAAGCCGCCAAGGACGCGGCAGAAATGGTATTGGCGGACGACAACTTCGCCACCATTGTCAGCGCTGTTGAAGAAGGCCGAAAAGTTTACGACAACATCCGTAAAACCATTACGTTTATTCTACCTACCAATGGTGCTCAGGGCCTGGCCATCATGTTGGCGGTGCTGTTCGGCTCAATGTTGCCGGTAACCCCATTACAGGCACTCTGGGTGAATATGGTGGTTGCCGTTACCCTCGGCCTGGCGCTGGCCTTTGAAAAAGGTGAACAGGACCTCATGTTGCGCAAACCACGTGATCCTAAGGCGCCCTTGCTGGATTTCTTCCTGCTGTGGCGGGTGGTCTTTGTCTCACTGCTATTGTTGATTGGCGTCTTTGGTATCTTTGCCTGGATCCAGCAACAAGGAGGCAGTGATGAGCTTGCCCGTGCCGGGGCCGTCAATATGCTGGTGACCGGCAGTGCCGCCTATCTGATTAACAGCCGCTTCCTGCTCAACAGCACTCTGTCCATAAACGGTATTTTCGGTAGCCGCCCGGTATGGATTGCTATCGCCTTGATCATGATTTTGCAGATGGCGTTTACCTACCTGCCCTTCATGCAGCTTATTTTTGGCAGCGATAGTCTGGCGTTAAGCCATTGGCTGGCCATTGTGGCCGTCAGCGGACTGATTTACCTGGCCGTGGAAATGGAGAAACGCATCTGGCGCCATCGTAAAGGCTAGGGCCTCTGTCGCGGCCGTGATGAAACGCCAACAGGCCTTAATCCTGACGGCGCTTGGTGAATGAAGTGGGGGCAGCCGTCAGCGGATTTTCGGGCCAGGGATGCTTGGGGTAGCGCCCTCTCATCTCCTTGCGCACCTCGGCATAGCCGTTTTGCCAAAAGTGCGCAAGATCCTGTGTGACCTGTAGCGGACGACCTGCGGGTGAAAGCAGATGCACCAGCACCTTGACTCTGTTGTTTACCAGCCGGGGCGTTGTCTGCCAACCAAACAGCGCCTGCAGCTTGGCCGCCATCACGGGTGGCTGCCCATCCCGACAGGGCCGATAGTCCAACGTCAGACATCGGCCTGCCGGCACCTTCAAATCCACCGGCGCTTGGCCATCCAGCCGCTTGCGCGCCTGGAAGCTCAGGGTTTCAAGCAATATATTCCCAATCGGCAGTTGATCCACTGCGCTCAGACGCTGCAGATCATTGAAGTATGGCACCAGCCAATCTTCCAGTGTCTCCAGCAGGCTATCATCTGACCAGTCTGGCCAATCGAACTCAGGATCATACTCCCTGAGCAAATGCATACGCCCCTGCAACTGCCGAAACGTCTCACATCTTGAGAGGTAGCCACGCCGCTGAATTGCTGCAACCAGAGCTTCATCTACCAGCGCTTTTGACAAGCGGTTGCGTGAGGAACGACTGACCAACTCAATGGCTCCCAGGGCCTGAACCTCACGAGCGATCAGCTTACCCTCCTGTTCAGACCAGTAAACCTGTGGCTGCCATTGCGTCATCTCAGGGAACAGGGACGTCATCACAGCCTTCTCTACCCTCACTGCAGAGCCGATAAGCTGGCGACCCTGGTGCGCATACCACTCGATGACCAACAGCCAGTCTTGATGGGCCTCGGGGCTATCCAGAGGCATGTCAGCAATGATGCCGTTGGCAAGCTGGAACCGCCCAGGGGCGAGTTGGTGCGCGATGCGCTCCGGATAGGCCAATGTCAATAAAGCCCCCAGAGGCGCCAGTGACTCTGCATGTTGAATGGTAAGTTCGACGCCGGCGATACGTGCCAAACGTTGTGCCTCGAGATGCCAGGCAGTCCGTTGTTTGATTGGCGCTGTCAGCGCTTGCGCCAGCATGTGCTCAGGGTGTGGCCCCAATCGCTCGCCACTTTGCAATAACGCTGCCAACAGACACGCCAGCGGCGTGGCATTAAAGCGTGAAGCGCCTTCAAGCATGACGGCCAGGCGAGGCGGCAACGGCCAGCGACCACATCGCTGGCCAAGCGTCGTCAATCGGTAGCGATGATCCAGCACTCCTAACTTAAGCAATAGCTGCTGGCCGCTTCGCCAGGCGCCCTGCGGTGGCGGTGTCATCCAGGTCAGCAGCCAAGGGTCACTCACCCCCCAACGAGCCAGCTCAAACACCAGGCCTGCCAGATCAGCCTGCTGTATTTCTGGCTCGCGATGGGCAGGCAAAGGCTGCTCCTTGGCCCATAGCCGATAGCAGGTTCCTGGCCCTTGCCGCCCCGCCCGGCCACGCCGTTGATCGGCGCTGGCACGGTTGACACGCCGGGTTTCAAGTCGCCCTGCACCGCTGCGCTGCTGGCAAACAGGCACGCGCTCAAGTCCCGCATCAATTACACAATTCACACCTTGTATTGTCACGCTCGATTCAACAATGGCTGTAGCCAGAATCACTTTGCGATGTCCATGTTCCCTGGTTAACGCCTCACGCTGGTCGCTGAGTGGCATACGACCGTGCAAACAGGTAACGCGGACATCAAGGTTCTGAGCCCTCAGCCTCCTGGCCGTTTGCTCAATCTCTTTTACCCCCGGCAGGATAACCAGAATATCGCCGAGCGTGTTATCGGCCAGCGCTTCGTCCACGACCTTCCCGCAGTGAACATCAATAGCGGCCTTATCAATGCAGGGACGGTAAGCGGTCGTGACCGGATATTGCCGTCCTGGACACTCGATCAGTGGGGTATTTTGGCCCAGTAGCTGGCGCAGCGCGATAGTATCCAGGGTCGCCGACATCACCAGAAGACGCAGATCCTCCCGAACGCTCTGCTGGATATCCAGCGCCAGCGTCAGCCCCAGATCAGCTTCCAGGCTACGTTCGTGAAACTCATCGAAAATAATACACGCCACCCCTTCCAGAAAAGGGTCTTCCTGAAGCATTCGCGTCAGCACTCCCTGCGTGACCACTTCAAGACGCGTAGACGGGCCACAGCGGGTTTCGCCCCGCATGCGGTAGCCAACGCTAGCTCCCACGCTTTCTTCCAGCTGCTCCGCCATGAAGGTGGCTGCCAGGCGGGCAGCGACTCGACGTGGTTCCAACAACAGTATTTTCTGGCCGTTGACCCAGGGCTGTTGAAGCAGTGCCAATGGCACCCGAGTGGTTTTCCCCGCCCCGGGCTGGGCCATCAAAATAAGACGTGAGGCAGAAGACAAGGCTCTTGTTATATCGTCAAGGTGCTCGTCAACAGGTAGTCTGTTGGCATCATTATCCAGCATGAGAGCTCTCGTAAAATGGGCATCCTGGCGGGAAACTGGCTGATGTCGACAGGCCTTGCTGCGGACAGGCTATTCAACAGTATCCAACGCTGTTCAACGCTTGCCAAACGCCTGGATAAAACAACCATGATAAGCAATAAAGAGCCAGCGGCACAGCCTGAAGGGTGGTCTTGCAGCATTGAACAACCCCCCTCCATAGTCACTAACCCATTATTTTTTAAACAAAAAAAAGCTGCTCAAAGAGCAGCATAAGCAAGGGATCGAAAACATGAAACCAATTAAGGTTACCCGTCAACACTGCTGGCAACTGCCGTCGCCGTGTTGGCTTGCATAATCTCTGACACTGTGTGGCAGGAAAGTTCGCACTTGTTGCAATTTTTCTCCTTTGCCGTCACGAGGGTATACTGAAGTATCAGACAGGATTTATGCTTTTCATTCAGGAGCATCAATATGGCGCTCTATTTGCTTATTTTAGGTGTTTGCGTACTGGTTATCGGTGGCGTTCTGGCCATCTTGCTGACATCTGGTACACCACGTTACAGAACCGAGCCTGAAGACCTGCTGAATCTGTTTGATAAGGCACTGGAAAGTGAGATCAACGAGACAGAATGGAATGCCATTATTGGCTACCCTATTCGCCACAATGAATATTTGGACGGTGTACGTCGCCGTGCTGGACGTTTGATGGATCAACATGGCAGACGCTGGCAGCTTGCTCAGGGTAAATCCTTGCTGGACAAGGAAGGCAAAGCTGAACTCCAGGCCTTACGTGACCACCTTGCCGCTCACACCTCGCTGCATCGTCGATAATTCGCCTGCATGAGGACCTCATCATGCCTAGCAAGATTCGCCAGTTACCCCTGGACGCCGTGACACATCATCATTCTCACGATTTTCATCAGATCGTGATTACCATGTGTGGGACCGCCGAATTTGAAATTGAGGGCCTGGGCGGGCTGATCAACCCCTTTTCGGGATGTATTGTGCCTGCCAACCATGAACATTATTACTCGGGAAATGCCAGAAATCGCCAGTTGATTCTGGACTTGCCAGAAGATGCCCCAGCCCTTTCTGGCGAGCAGCGCGAACTGGTTGCCCTGTTTGACGCACCGCGTTTTTTCTCGCTTGATGACCCGCTACGCCACTATCTTGCTTTTGTTGAAAGCGAGATTAACCACACCGTCAATGATGCCAACGTCTTTCAGCATGATCGCCTGGCAAGCACTTTACTGGGCTCCTTGAAGGCGCGTCTGGGGGAGAACAGCCAGACCCATCACGAACGCTTGGACATGCGCCAGATCAATCGTTATATCCAGCATCACCTTGCTGATGAATTGCGCGTTGCCGACCTGGCAAGACTGGCCTGCCTGAGTGAGACACACTTCTCAGAGCGTTTTCGTCTGCAAACCGGCCTCTCTCCCTGGCAATACGTGCGTAGACAACGCCTCAGCGCTGCGCGACAACTGATCATGCAAAGCCGACTCCCCTTGGCCGATATTGCTGTACAAACCGGTTTTGCCAATCAAAGCACACTCTCCCATGCGTTCAAGCGCAGTTTTGGTATGTCACCCCGTCAGTTGCGCCGGGACTTTTCGGTACCCTCGCCAGCTGTTTCCTCCCATCCACGCAGAACTCTTGCCGGTCACAGCACCCCCTACTAAAGTAGCAAAACAGACCTTTTTACCTTGAAACTGACATGTTTTGCCATGGATTAGACACACAGGCAAAGGCATTGCCCTCTACATTCGATTGTTAACTTTGGG
The DNA here is from genome assembly GCF_044792155.1 of Halomonas sp. BLK-85. Taxonomy (NCBI): domain Bacteria; kingdom Pseudomonadati; phylum Pseudomonadota; class Gammaproteobacteria; order Oceanospirillales; family Halomonadaceae; genus Halomonas; species Halomonas sp. BLK-85. Next base: position 1,387,054 of record NZ_CP087731.1, on the reverse strand, counting down.
CGCTCAATGCCCTTTCGTCCCTTTCGTTCCTGCTCTGACTTCTGGGGGCTTCAATGCTCAATGCTAAGAAACTGCGCGACCCTGCCATTTGGCAAACAGATCTTGATACGCTGATGACCCGTATAAGCGATCATTATGCTGTTGATGAAGAAAATTTCGTCAATGAACTGATCAAACTGCTCAATGCGGACCGTGATGACTTTGCTCGCATTGAAGCAAACACTGCAGCGCTGGTGCGCGACGTGCGCAAGATGGACACGGCGGTGGATACCATTGATGAGTTGCTCCAGCAGTACAGCCTGGATACGCATGAAGGCCTGATGCTGATGTGCCTGGCAGAAGCCATGCTACGAATTCCTGACAAAGAGACTGCCGACGCCCTGATTGAAGACCGCCTTGGCCCGGCCGACTGGCAGGCACATCTGGGCAAAAGTGAATCCTGGATGGTAAACGCGTCAACCTGGGGATTATTGATGACCGGCCGGGTACTCAATCTGGATCATCCCAAGGAAGGCCGCCCTGCTCACTTTATCAACCGCATGGTTAACCGTCTTGGTGAGCCAGTCATTCGTCGTGCCATGGTGGAAGCCATGAAGGTGATGGGTAAGCAGTTTGTGCTTGGCCGCGATATCGACGAAGCACTCAAGCGCTCCAGGCCGCTGTTCAACAAGGGATACACCTACTCATACGACATGCTGGGCGAAGCGGCGCGCACCCGTGACGATGCCAGGCGCTATTTTGACGACTACGCCAAGGCCATTGAGCAAGTCGGTAAAACCTGCAAGACACTGGGTAACGGGACGCCGGCGCCATCTGTGTCCATCAAGCTTTCTGCCCTGCATCCTCGCTATGAATTTGGCCGTCGTGACCAGGTACTGACCGAGCTGGTCGACACCGTCATCAAGCTGGTGACCAAGGCCCGCAGTCTGAACGTCGCTTTGACCATTGATGCCGAGGAGGTCGATCGCCTGGAACTGTCACTGGAAGTCTTCCGCGCTGTCTATACCAGCGATGCTGCCAAGGGCTGGGGACATTTCGGCCTGGTCGTGCAGGCCTATGCCAAACGTGCTCTACCGGTACTGCATTACATTAATCGACTAGCCGAGCAACAGGGCGACGAGATCCCGCTGCGACTGGTAAAAGGCGCCTATTGGGATACTGAAATCAAGGAATCCCAGCAGCTCGGCGTCGAGGGCTATCCGGTATTCACCCGTAAAGCCGCCACTGATGTGGCCTATCTGGCGTGTGCGCAGTTCTTGTTGTCCAACGACACCCAGGGGCGCATCTTCCCACAATTTGCCACTCATAATGCCCACACGGTCACCACCATTCTTGAACTCGCCAATGCTGACGCCCGCGCCTTTGAATTCCAGCGTCTGCATGGCATGGGGGAAGCTCTGTATGATGCAGCCCTGACCAGAGCCCCTGAAGGCACTTACTGTCGCATCTACGCACCTGTCGGCGCGCATAAGGATCTGCTTCCTTACCTGGTGCGTCGATTGCTGGAAAACGGTGCCAACTCTTCCTTCGTCCATCAACTGGTCGACCCGGACGTACCGGTGGAATCGCTGTGCCAGCATCCGGTAGAAACCTTGCGTCAATATGACTCCCTGGCTAACACACGGATTCCCCTACCTAAGGACATCTTCGGTAATAAGCGCCGCAACTCGCGGGGTGTCAACCTGAATATCCGTAGCCACTTCTACCCGCTGATGGAGAAGATGGAGACGTTCATGGACAAGACCTACCAGGCCAGACCACTATTGGCGTTTGAGGTCACCGACGACAGTGCCAGCACCCATAGCGTGACCAGCCCCTATGATCGCCGCAAAGTGGTTGGCAGCGTACAGTGGACAACCAGCCAACAGGCGACCCAGGCACTGGATGCCGCCTGGTCGGCTTTCCCGCGCTGGGATGCAACGCCAGTGGCAGAACGCGCGGCCATCCTGATTCGCCTGGGCGAACTGATGGAAGACAACATGGCCGAATTGATGACACTGTGTTCACGTGAAGGGGGCAAGCTGCTGACTGACGGTGTGGATGAAATTCGTGAAGCCGTCGACTTCTGCTATTACTACGCCATGCGCGCTGAAGAAGGTTTTACCCAGCCGACGGAGCTACCAGGGCCTACGGGTGAATCCAATCACCTGGTCATGGGCGGACGTGGGGTCTTCGCCGCTATCAGCCCCTGGAATTTCCCGGTCGCCATTTTCTGCGGTCAGGTCGCGGCAGCGGCCGTGGCAGGTAATACCGTGCTGGCCAAACCCGCCGAACAGACATCCATCGTGGCTCATCGTGTCATCGAGTTGCTCTACGAGGCGGGCATGCCCCGTGATGTTGTTCAGCTGCTTCCGGGTGATGGCCCGACCGTGGGGAGTGTGTTGACATCCGATCCGCGTGTGACAGGCGTCGTCTTTACCGGAGGGACCGATACCGCGCAGATCATCAACCGTGCCCTGGCGGCGCGTGAAAATGCACCCTTGCCTGCCTTGATCGCCGAAACCGGGGGTATGAATGCCATGATTGTCGACTCTACTGCCCTGCCCGAGCAGGTGGTGGTCGATGTCATCCAGTCCGCTTTCCAGAGTGCCGGGCAGCGCTGCTCGGCTCTGCGCGTGCTCTATGTGCAGGAGGACGTGGCTGATCGAGTGAGCGGAATCCTCGAAGGGGCCATGCAGGAGCTGCACGTCGGTGATCCACGCCAGCTGGGGACAGATGTTGGCCCGGTCATTGATGAAGATGCCCGCAAGGCCCTGCAGGCACATATTGATACCCTCAAGAGTGAAGGTCGTCTGGTGGCCGAAACGCCCATGGCTGCTGAGCACACTGAGAATGGCACCTATATTGCCCCGGTTGCCTTCAATATTGACAGCATTGACCGCCTGGAGCGGGAGCAGTTTGGCCCCATCCTGCATATTGTGCGCTACAAGGCCAGCCAGCTGGACAAGGTCATTGATGAAATCAATGCTCGAGGCTATGGGTTGACCTTTGGGGTTCACAGCCGCAATGAATCCTTTGCAGCGGATATTGCCCGCCGCATGCGCGTCGGCAACGTCTATATCAACCGCAATATCATTGGTGCCGTTGTCGGGGTTCAGCCCTTCGGCGGCCAGGGGCTTTCCGGCACAGGCCCCAAGGCAGGTGGCCCGCACTACCTGACCCGTTTTGCGACGGAAAAAACCATCACCAACAACACGGCGGCGCTGGGGGGTAATGCCTCACTGCTGGCGCTCGATGACGAATAAGACTGGTCTCATTGACAGGCCTGGCCTGCATATATGTTGAAACAAGCCACCCACCAGGGTGGCTTTTTTTTAATATTATTAAAAACGCAAGAGAATTGCGCTGGATCAATAACTCGCCCTTCACGTGCCGTTAGACTGATGCTAATGAACATGCAGTTATCCAATGATAATCAATCGAGTCACACCAGGAGTTAGTTCCCATGCGCAAGTTTACACTACCAACCCTTTTTGCTGCTGGCCTTGCGGCCGTTGCCGTCACTGCCAGTACCCAGGCCATGGCTTATGGTCAGGGTGATTTCTTCACTCGTTTCGGTGCCGCCAACGTCGACCCTAAAAACGACAACGGCACGCTGGACACAGCCCTTGGCGAACTGGCTGTTGATGTCGATGATGAAACCCAGTTTGCGTTCACCCTCGGGTATCGGTTCCACGACAAACTTGGCGTTGAACTACTGGCCGCACTGCCTTTCGAGCATGACATAGCGCTGACCGGGGGTAATACGGCTTCTACTGAACACTTGCCGCCAACCCTGACCCTTCAATACTATCCGCTCGGCGGCACTGAGGCGCGTGTGCAGCCCTATGTGGGTGCCGGCATCAACTACACCACCTTTGATGATGAGTCGGTTGATATCACAGGCGTTAGCCTGGATCTTGACGATTCCTGGGGCGCGGCCGGCCAGGTCGGCATCGATCTGCTGATTGATGATAACTGGGCACTTAACGCAGCGGCCTGGTACATCGATATCGATACCGATGCCACGGTAGCTGGCGATGATGCAGGCACCGTTAACATTGACCCGCTGGTGGTCATGGGTGGCCTGAGCTACCGTTTCTAAGCCACACCCATAGAAAAGCCCGCCATGGCTATGCCACGGCGGGCTTTTTCGTTTCATGCCTGTGCCTTCAGTTGTGGGTCACCAGGTCATCCACACGCTCAACCGCCTTGATAACGCGCTGCTGCTCATGGTGACCAATGTTTTCCTGCTGCAGATAGACCGCCACCGCCGGGGCCACCTCACATTTTGCAGGCATGTCACCACCGGCATAAGCCAATGCCTGCAGACGCTGAATAAATACAAAGCGTAGCCACTGCGGCAATGACATTGTATCAACGCAAAACGGCTGCTGACTGAGCATTGCCGCGGGATCTGGAGTTGTAACCTGCCACAGCTGTGATGCCCTCAGGGCTTCTTCCAGGTCGCCTAGAGCCTGTGAAAGCTGTTGATGGACCGTCATTTTCCTACCTCTTGTTGTCACTACGATGACATCTTGTCATGCCAGGGTCTATTGTCTCAGTGTGCTCGCTCTTGTACCACTCCCCGAGCGGGTCTGGGTGCGGCTTTCACCCACCGAGAATACACAGAAAACCTGCAAGAGGCTGTGGACAACCTATGGAAGGATGGCGAAACGCCTGCCAACATGGGCGTCTGCATAGAGTGTTTAATTTTTGACCACATCTGCCTGAAGCGCTTTGCCTACTTTTCAAGCGGCTAGCTGACACGCGGCGTATGGCACGGTAAAGTGCTCGCCTGAGATACGGAAGGATGCCATGCAACCGATTACAACACTCAATGACTTTTTTGATCGCAGTGGGGCAGATGTCTTGCTGTTCCACATGGGGCGTAGAGTGACTACCTGCCCCAGAGACGCCCTGATCGCGCTGGAAAACCTCGAAGCGCCCTGGCCCGAACCCTGGCAAGCCCAGGCTCGCTTGAGTATTGTTTTCCAGTTGGGTGATATGCCAGAGCCTGCTATCTGGTTTCTGGCACTGCCGCTGGATGAACAGGGCTATCTGTCGCCTGGCCAGCGCGATGCTTTTTTGCAGCGCCTGCTGGAAACCCTGGGTCGCAATGCGCAAGGCCTTGACGGCGGCAAGCATGATGAGATTGAACACCTGATGCAGGACAATCCATTGGTGTTCACGCCTTCAACCCATTTTCAAGCCATGCTAAATGCCCAGGCGACGCAGCAACTGTCGCGGCCAGCCAGTCAGCATCTGGAACTGGTTGAAGCCTATTTCAGCAAGCAGATGACCGTTGACTGGCAGGCGTTAGGACTTCAGGGACTTGCCGATTTTACGGTGCGCATGGACGCCAGCCAGGCGCAGCAACTGGCCGACGGCCTTCTGGACATGCCGGTTGAACTCTTGCATGCGCTTGCTTATTGCCTCGAACATCTCAGTCTGGATGAAGGACTTGTCAGGGCCTTGATCGCACGCGGCGAGCTTGCTGCCCAGGCCGCTGATATCGAGTCACTGTGCGCCTGTATACGCGCTGTCGGCGGCACTCCTGGCGAACCAACATCCCAGTGGTATACAGAGTTGCTGGAAGATACAGCGGCCAGCGGGCCTGATATACTGGCAGCCATTGCGGGGCGTGGATGGCGGCATCTGGAAGACGGTCAACGGCTTCCACTTTTTCTTGATCGTCTGGCCGAGGACCCGCGAACGGATTTCGGCGCTGTCATTCGTGATCTAGCGTTGATTCCCCGCTTGCGCTTACCCGTCATAATGTTCCTCAAGGAGGCACCCGGAGGGTCAGCCGTGCAACAACGTTTGGCTGCTTTAGCACCGCACACGGCCAGTGCGCAAGACTGAGGAGGCGTGATGAAGGAATTACCTTACCAGGCGAAAGCGGTGATTGGCCGACGCGAGATGGTCGTCTTACCTGATTTTGATCTGCACCTTTGCTGTAAGGCAGATACCGGTGCCCGAACGTCAGCGCTACATGCCGAGCAGATTGAAACATCGGAGGACGAACAGGGCCAACTTTGGGTAAGCTTTATCACTCACAGCGGAGGGCCCGATTCTCCCCCACACCGGATCCAGGCACACCTCCACGATCGTCGCCGTGTTACCAGCTCCAACGGGCACAGTGAATGGCGTTACGTGGTGCGGACTCCCCTCCAGCTGGGTGATCTCAACTTCCCGGTTGAACTTACCCTGACTGATCGCAGCGATATGCGTCATCCCATGCTGTTGGGTCGGCGGGCCATGCGCCGCTTGCTGATCGCCCCAGGTGCGGAATTTCTTCACGGCGAACCCTGAACGCCAACGAACCACTCCTAACAGACCCGTAAGGGAGCACTCAATGCATATTGCCTTGCTGTCGCGCAATCGTAATCTCTATTCTACCCGCCGCCTTGTTGAAGCCGCCGAGGCGAGAGGCCATTCGGCGCGCGTTGTTGATACTCTTCGCTGTTATATGAGTATTGCCTCTCATCACCCTTCCATCCATTACAAGGGTGCCGAAATTGAATCCTTTGATGCGGTCATCCCCCGCATAGGCTCATCAGTCACTTTTTACGGCTGCGCGGTGCTGCGTCAGTTTGAAATGATGAATACCTATGTGCTCAATGATTCGGTCGCCATTACCCGTTCTCGCGACAAGCTGCGCTCGCTGCAGTTGCTCTCCCGAAAGGGGCTGGGGCTCCCTATCACCGGGTTTGCCCACTCACCGGATGATATTCCAGACCTGATTACCATGGTCAAGAGTGCGCCGCTGGTCATCAAGCTGCTGGAAGGCACCCAGGGTATCGGTGTCGTTCTGGCTGAAACCAACCAGGCCGCTGAATCAGTCATTCAGGCCTTTATGGGCATGAAAGCCAATATCATGGTGCAGGAATACATCAAGGAAGCCAAAGGCGCTGACATTCGCTGTTTGGTGATTGGTGACAAGGTGGTCGCTTCGATGAAGCGCCAGGCCGCTGACGGTGAGTTCCGTTCCAACCTCCATCGTGGAGGGAGTGCCAGCGTTATCCGCATCACACCGGAAGAGCGCTCAACCGCGATTCGTGCTGCTAAGGCGATGGGCTTGCGCGTCGCGGGGGTTGATCTGTTGCGTTCAAATCACGGCCCGGTAATTATGGAGGTGAACTCCTCTCCGGGGCTGCAGGGAATTGAGACGGCAACAGGCAAAGATATAGCAGGATTGATTATTGAACATATCGAAAAAAATGCGGTGACGCCGCGTAAGGCACCGCCCAAGCCAAAAGGCTGAAACTTGTAACCGAAATTAATCCGTTGCAGGGGTGGCAAAACACGGCTGCCGCGGCGACAATCTGCGTCACCGAAGGAGGTAGACGCTCATGTTTCTTGATAATCGCCAAGTGGCGATGGACAGCGTTCTTGAAGCGCTGGCAGACAGCATTGATTACTTTCAGGATAATATAGAACGCCTGCGTCCATCGCTGCGCGACACCCTGAAACCGTATTACGAACAGCGCCTGCAGCAGATGGGGCAATTGCAACAGCTGGCACGCACTCACCTGAAAATGCTGCCACGTGACGCCGATGTGGAACGCGATGATTTTCTGTGGCTCTGGAGCCGCCTGAAAAGTTTTGTTGGCAACGATAGTCAGGTGTTGATTAATGAGCTCCTCGAACAGGAACGTGTATTAATGCAGGCGCTTTCCACTCTTTTCACACATCCTTTGCCTGATCCTGTAGAGCCAGTGGTTGAAGAATGCATGAAGGGCTGTCGCCAACTGATTCGTGAGCTTTATCAGTTACAGAAGCGTAAGCCTCGACGCAGCGGGTCTGTTTAGGCCAGCTTACTGCTGCAAAGACTGTTCAGGGGGTGTTATCAGATCCAATGTCCGCGTTGTCCCCTGTTGATGTCGCATCGTCAACATTGACTGGAAATTCTATGGGCTCGGCAGGACCAAGAAAGTAGGCCTGACGCTTCCATATGTAAAGGTCCCCCAAGGTGGCAACACGGGCTACCCATTCCCTGATACGTAGTCGCCATTCACCGTCGACGGTATGATTGCTTGCAACACAACCGGTCACCTGCATCCCCAAGGCCTGACCAATATACAGGGCTCTGGGAAGATGCCACTGCTGGGTCACCAGTACAGCCTTGTCAAGTTCAAACACCTGCTTGGCGCGCACCAGGGTGTCGAAGGTACTGAAGCCGGCGTAGTCAAGTGTCAGTTGCGCAGGCGACACACCAAAGCGCGTCAGCACCTGCCACATGGCGCGAGGTTCGTTGTAGGATTGCGTACGATTATCGCCGGATATTAAAAGGTGCTCGACGCGACCGGTATGCACCAGCCCCGCAGCCGTACTCATGCGTGAATAGAAATGCGGGTTTTGTGAACCACCACGTGTCCAATGCGAGGTACCAAAGACTATACCGACTTGCTTTGGGCCACATTGGGCCATAGACGATTCAATCACCGGATAAGTCCGTGCCAGTATCCATAGATTGCTGCCCACAAAAAAGAGCAGCACCAGCAAAAGTGCCGCTCCCAGCGTCATTAACGACCATTTGAAACCTGCGATGATATCCAGACGCATCAGCCAAACGCCGTTAGTAATAAAATAATGCTGCCCGTCGATTGATGGTCAGAACATACCCAGCTCAAGTTTAGCCTCTTCGCTCATCATGTCTCGACTCCACGGAGGGCTGAAGACAATTTCCGTGTGAACGTTGCTTATCTGTGGTGCACCCAGAATCTTGTTACGTGCATCTGCGGCAATCACATCCCCCATACCGCATCCCGGCGCTGTCAGCGTCATGCGAATGGTCACCAGACGTTCACCGCTGATCAGACGTTCAATTCGGCAGCCATAAACAAGACCAAGATCGACAATGTTGACAGGTATCTCAGGGTCGTAACAGGTACGCAGCTGCTCCCAGACAAAGGCCTCAATTTCATCGTCACTTGCGTCTTCATGAAGCGTTGGACGTGGCATTGATGCCAGTCCAAGAGCGTCAAGGTTGCTGCCTTCAATCAAGTACAGGCGACCTTCGTAGCCAACGCTGACCGAACTGCCTTTCGCCTGCATGATACTGACAACGCTATCCTCAGGCAGGGTATCAGTCTTGCCAAAGGGAATGGCAATGGCTTCAACATCCCGTTGCAACGGAATCATCTGGCCTCTTTCTAACCGAGCAACCTTTTCGATGTCCATAACGCTCCTTGATGGTATCTAGCGCACCATATCAATAACACGCCTGAGCGACGTAACAAAAATATCAATCTCATCCCGCGTATTATACGCCGCAAACGAGGCTCGGCATGTCGCTTCAACACCGAAATGATGCAGAAGCGGTTGCGCGCAGTGATGACCCGTGCGAACCGCCACACCCAGCTGGTCAATCAGCAGGCCAATATCCTGGGCATGGGCCCCCTCAACCACAAAGGACACCACCGCTGCCTTGTGCTCTGCGGTTCCCAGGATACGCAGGCCATCAATCGTTTGAAGCTGTTGCGTGGAATAGGTCAGCAATTGCTGTTCCCATTTGCCAATCGCATCCAATCCGACGTTTTCTGTCCAGTCAAGTGCCTTACCCAGAGCAATGACTTCGGCAATAGCCGGCGTGCCTGCCTCAAACTTGTGGGGCAGTGCCGCAAAAGTGGTGCCATGCTCAAATGAGACCGTATCAATCATCTCACCGCCGCCCTGCCACGGAGGCATTGCCTCAAGCAGTGACTGCTTGCCATACAGAACGCCAACACCCGTCGGGCCATAAACCTTGTGCCCTGAAAAGACATAGAAGTCAGCGTCGATATCCTGCACATCCACACGCTGGTGAGGGGCTGCCTGAGCGCCGTCGACAATAATCAATGAACCCGCTTGATGCGCCAGACTTGCCATCTCCTTTACCGGGTTGATGGTACCGAACGCATTGGAGACGTGGTTGACGCACACTAACCTGGTACGCTCAGTAAGAAGCGCACGGTAGGCGTTCATGTCCAATGCGCCATCCGCATGCACGGGAATCACCTTGATGGTAAAACCCAACTGCTGGGCCAGCAATTGCCATGGCACAATATTGGCATGGTGCTCAAGCATGGAGATAAGTACTTCATCCCCCGCCGACAAATGGGTTCTTCCCCAGCTGTTGGCCACCAGATTGAAGGCTTCTGTCGCTCCTCGGGTAAAGATCACTTCACGAGATGACGGCGCATTGATAAAGGCCCTGACCTTTTCACGAGCGCCTTCAAAAGCTTCGGTTGCTTCGTCAGCAAGCGTATGCAGGCCACGATGAATATTGGCGTTATAACGTCCATAGTAGTCAGCAAAGACGTTAATCACTTCAATCGGTGTCTGGCTGGTCGCGGCATTATCAAGATAGACCAGCGGTTTGCCATGTACCTCACGCTTCAGGATCGGGAAATCTTCACGTAATTTGGCAACATTATAAGGTGCCTGATGTGCCGATTGTGGCGTGACAACAGCGGTATGAGACATTACAAACTCCTTAGGCACCAATGAAAAAACAGGTATCGACGCGGCGATAGAACAGCAGGCTGGAACTATCGCCGGTCATAAAGGCTAACCCGAGCACTTGACCCTGACGCCTTAATCCAGCTCGTTCAACGCAGAGGCGGCCTCTACTAGCCCGGTCAGATTGAAGCGTTCCGGCAGCTTGCCAGCAACCGCCAACTCGACCCGCTCTGATACTACATCAAGCTTGACCTCTTCCAGCACTTCGCCAGCAAATGCCAAGGTCAGCAGGGCACGCGCCGTTGCTTCATCAATTCCTCGGGTTCGCAGGGCAAACACGGCCTCTTCATCGAGTTGGCCTGTGGTCGTACCATGGGAGCACTTGACATCGTCGGCATAGATTTCCAGCTCCGGCTTGGCGTCAATGCGGGCACGATCTGATAGCAACAGGTTCTGGTTGCTCTGATAGCCTTCAATCTTCTGGCTGTCCCGCTTCACAAACACCTTGCCATTGAATACACCATGCGCACGGTCGTCCAGAATACCCTTGTAGTTCTCATTGGAGAATGTCAGCGGCGCATTATGGTTGACCTTGGTATGGTTATCAACGTGTTGGCGATTCTGACCAAAGAACAGACCGAGGAAATTGGTTTCTGCTCCCTGGCCATTAAGATCACTGATCAGATCATTACGTACCAGCGCTCCGCCCAGGTTCAGGCTGTAAGAGGTATAACGGCTATCACGATTCTGCTCGACGTGCATACTGGCAACGTGGTAGTCGCCCAGGGGTGCTTCCTGCAGTTTGTAATGCTGAAGGATGGCACCACGGTCGAGCATGAATTCACCGACGACGTTGGTGAAGTTTTGCGCGTCCTTTTCACCGATATAATGCTCGATCAGGGTCGCCTCACTACGGCCTGCCGCCTCTACCAGCACACGTGGGTGGCACATGGTCGGCTGGTCATTGGCGCGAGACAGAAACTGAACAATGATCGGCTTTTCAACCACGCAGCCAGCGGCAATACGAATCACCGCACCTTCTTCCATAAAGGCCGTATTCAGTGCAGCAAAGGCGGAAAAATCCACACCTGTCAGACGACCCAGTGGGCCACCGACTGCTTCGTGGTTGGTTTCCAACGCCTTGGAAAGCGGCAGAACCTGCAAGCCTTCTGGCAAATGTTCCAGATCTGACAAGGACGCAGAAAAGACGCCATCCACAAAGGTTAACCGATAAGCTTCCAGCGGAAGCGTCAGGGTAGCAGCGGTTGCCTGGGAAAATTCCGCGCTTTCAGCCAGCGCAAAATTACCTTGAGCAATACCGCGCACGTCTGTGTATTTCCACTCTTCATCACGACGAGTGGGAAACCCCATGGCTTCAAAGCGGGCGGCGCCCGCTTGACGACGCGCCGCTATCCAGGTGGGTTCAGGCCCCATGGATTGGCGATGCTGGTGCAATGTTTCCAGGAAAGTGTGCGTATCGCTCATGCTGCAGACCCCTCCTCGATACCTTCATAGCCATTTGCTTCCAGCTCTTTGGCAAGTTCGGCATCGCCTGTTTTGACAATCCGTCCGTCGACCAGCACGTGCACCTTGTCAGGTGTGATGTAATCGAGCAGGCGCTGGTAGTGCGTCACAATCAGGATGGCGCGCTCTTCAGCACGCAGGCTGTTAACACCATCTGCCACTACCTTCATGGCATCGATATCCAGGCCGGAATCAATCTCGTCCAACATCGCAAGCTTGGGCTGCAGAACCAGCATCTGGAGAATTTCATTGCGTTTCTTCTCACCGCCTGAAAAGCCCTCATTGACGGCGCGCTGGAGAAAACTCGGGTCCATTTTCATGTATCCCAGCTTTTCCCTGACCAGCTTCAGGAAATCTGGCGCGGGCATTTCCTCTTCACCACGCGCTGCACGTTGTGCATTGAGCGCTGACTTCAGCAGGTAGATATTCTTGACTCCCGGAATTTCAACCGGGTACTGAAAGCCCAGCAGCAGTCCAGCCTGGGCCCGCTCTTCAATATCCATTTCCAGCACGTCATTGCCTTCAAAGGTAATCGTCCCCTGGGTTACTTCGTAGCCATCTTTGCCAGCAATAACGGCAGACAAGGTAGACTTGCCGGCACCATTGGGGCCCATGATGGCGTGGACTTCGCCTTTTTTGATCGTAAGGGTCAAGCCTTTGAGGATTTCATTGCCTTCTACGGTGACGTGCAAATCATTGACTTCAAGCATGGTAAAACCTTTTCAGATAAATGGTGATGGCGCTCACAGATCGTCGCGCTTAATAAAGTAACCTTAAAAATACGGCTGCAGCCGAATTAACCAACTGCGCCCTCAAGCGTTACGCCCAGCAGCGCTTCGGCTTCTACTGCGAACTCCATTGGCAGTTCCTGGAAGACATCCTTACAGAAGCCATTGACAATCATACTGACCGCGTCCTCTTCGGAAATACCACGGCTCTGGCAATAAAAGAGCTGATCTTCACCAATCTTGGACGTGGTTGCCTCATGCTCGATTGTCGCTGTGCTGTTGTTGATTTCCTGATACGGGAAGGTGTGTGCGCCACAGGTATCACCAATCAACAGTGAATCACACTGGGTAAAGTTGCGCGCCCCTTTGGCTCTCGGACCAATTTTCACCAGACCACGATAGGACTGATCACTGCGACCGGCAGAAATGCCCTTGGCCACAATGTAGGAGCGTGAACCTTCACCGATATGGACCATCTTGGTACCGGTATCTGCCTGCTGGCGACCATTGGTGACAGCCACGGAGTAAAACTCACCTACGCTGTCCTTACCACGCAGCATGCAGGAAGGGTACTTCCAGGTAATCGCTGAGCCGGTCTCTACCTGGGTCCAGCTGATGCGAGACCGGTCACCTCGGCAATCACCGCGCTTGGTGACAAAGTTGTAGATACCACCCACACCGTTTTCGTCGCCGGGATACCAGTTCTGCACGGTGGAATACTTGATATAGGCGTCATCAAGGGCCACCAGTTCAACCACTGCGGCGTGCAGCTGGTTCTCATCACGCATCGGAGCGGTGCAACCCTCGAGATAGGAGACCTCTGCCTGGTCTTCGCAGATAATCAGGGTCCGCTCGAACTGGCCGGTGTTGGCTTCATTGATGCGGAAATAGGTTGAGAGCTCCATCGGGCACTTGACGCCCTTGGGCACGAACACAAAAGAGCCATCGGTAAAGACAGCTGAGTTAAGTGCCGCAAAATAGTTGTCATTCTTGGGAATGACAGTGCCCAGATATTGCTTGATGAGTTCCGGGTAGTCGTGAATCGCCTCTGAAATTGAACAGAAGATAACACCCGCTTCAAGCAGCGTTTCCTTGAAGGTGGTGGTCACTGACACGGAGTCAAACACGGCGTCTACCGCGACTCCGGCAAGAGCGGCACGCTCGTGCAGCGGAATGCCGAGCTTCTCGTAGGTTTCCAGGAGTTTAGGATCGACTTCATCCATGCTCTGCAACATGTCTTCAGGGCGCTTGGGGGCGCTGAAGTAGGAGATAGCCTGGTAGTCAATCGGCGGATAATTCAGGTGCGCCCAGGAAGGCTCTTTCATCTTGAGCCATTGCCGGTAGGCGTCAAGACGCCACTCAAGCATCCACTCAGGCTCACCCTTCTTCTTCGAAATAAAGGCAATGGTGTCTTCATTCAGACCAGGTGGTAGCGTGTCGCTTTCAATGTCGGTTACAAAGCCTTCTTTGTATTCGCGAGTTACCAACTGTTCCATTTCTTCAGTTGCCATGGTGTTACCCTCCGGGGCAGTTGGATGGCGAGATCAGCTCGCCGTCATCATTTGGGATACATCTTACGTCAAGCTGAAACCGCTTCAACGCTGATACTTTGAATTGGCAGTTGCACAGGCAGTTTGATCGGGGTGGTGGCGGCCAGATGTGCCAAGGTTACGCTTTCCAACAAGGTACGGATTGCCATGGAAACGCGTTGCCAGTTATCAGCTACGCCGCAGGTGCTCGCCAGTTCACATTCACCTTCTGCCTCACTGCAAGTTGTGACTGCAACCGGACCTTCCATTGCCGTAATGATATCTGCAGCAGTTATTGAAGAGGCTGAACGGGCCAGCTGATAGCCACCCTGGGCGCCGCGCTGTGAGACAAGCAAACCGCCTTTGACCAACATCTTTAATGTCTTGCTGACCGTTGGATGCGGCAACTGCACTGCCTCTGCAAGCTCTGCTGCTGCATGCGGTTTGCTGGGTTGCCTGGCGATCTGCGCCATCACTACCGCTGCATAGTCAGTTAGCCGTGAAAGCTTGAGCATCTTGTCTCCTTGCTATCTGCCATCACCAGGCACATTGCCCGATTGGTATTTGCAGACTGCCTGGCGGTTTAATTGGGTACCATTTTAGTCCTGTATAAATAATTTGTGAAGCCCCTGACTAAATTACTCAACAATTACGCTATGGTTTGTACAGTATTGTGACGCATTAACTTACGCAAATTGTAATCATTATCATTTAATCCCATTTCTTAAATCTTCTTTCTAGTGGAATATTGTTCTTAATATCCTTGATTAAGCGCTTTAAATAACAAAAACCCGCTAACATACATAGATGCAGCGGGCAGTCAGTCAGGGAATGACACTGACAATCAATAGTTTTTATATATCAAATGCTTTACGCCGTTTTATATCTACATTGCTGACAAGGCAGATGAGTATCCTTTATCAGGCCTTTAAGTAGTTCTCAGTCGCGTTGATCAGCCGCGTTGATAGGTACCAATCAATCGATTCATTCCCAACAGGTTAGGCTCAATGGCTTCGAGTAATTCTGGCAATGCCAAACCTTCCGGCAATGAAGTCTGACAATCCAGGGCCAGTACCCAGAAATAATAGTGGTGCTTACCATGCTTTTCCGGTGGCATGGGGCCACCATACCCCAAGTTACCAAAGTCATTTTTTCCCCTGGTTCCCTGCCGGGTATTTTCTTCCAATGACGTCACGCTTGCTGGCAGGTTATAGAGCACCCAATGCACAAATCCATATTGGCCGTGCTGAACAAGGGGCGCATCAGGATCATGGCATATTACTGCAAAACTTTGTGTGCCTTCAGGTACACCTTGCCATTCAAGTTGGGGAGACACATCATCAGCCTCTCCTGAATGTTTCGGAGGAATATCTCCATGATAGCTAAATGCAGCACTGCTGAGCTGCAAATCCGAAAGTGCAAATGCCATACTGTCTGATCTTACCCAGCAAAAGTGGACACTGGTTTAAGCGATCATTCGGGCTTCAAATGCCTCTGGGCTGATCATCCCAATAGCACTGTGCCGCCGTTGCTTGTTGTAGTCCAGTTCGATGTATTCAAACACCTGTCTTCTCATCACGTCTCGTGTTTTAAACTGCTCTCCGTGAATTGCTTCCACCTTAAGACTGTGGAAGAAGCTTTCTGCACAAGCATTATCATAACAGTTGCCTTTAGCGCTCATGCTGCACTTGAGCTCATGCCGCATCAGCAGTGATTGATAAAGCATGGAACAGTACTGACTGCCTCGATCAGAGTGGACAATCACGCCTTTGGGCATTTTGCGTTTCCATAACGCCATCTGCAGGGCATCACAAACGAGGTCGGCCGTCATACGTTCGCTCATTGCCCAACCAACCACTTTACGAGAGTAAAGATCAATGAGCACGGCCAGGTAAAGCCAGCCCTCGCCCGTCGCTAAATATGTGATGTCACCCACCCACTTTTGATTGGGAGCTGATGCCATGAAGTTTTGCTCTAGTAGATTTGGCGCCACTGGCAGCGAATGCCGAGAGTTCGTGGTGGCCTTGAACTTGCGGGCTGCTTTAGCCCGTAAGCCTTGGCGCTGTAAGCTGGCAGCCACCGTCTTACGATTGATTGGCATTCCATCATCTCGCAGGTCTAGCGTTAATCTCGGCGCGCCTGAGCGTCCCTTACGTTGGTGATAAGCCTTGGCCACGCGCTGATCGATAATGGCTTGCTGGCTGCGTTTTGGAGAAGAGGCCCCCTCGCGCTGCCGCCAAGCGTAGTAGCCGCTTCGAGCGATCCCAACAACATGGCACATACGTTGAACGCTGAAAGCCTGACGATGACGATGGATAAAGGCGTACTTCACTTCAGGCTCTTCGCAAAGTACACCGCGGCCTTTTTTGTGATGGCCAGCTCCTCATTGGCTTCGGCTAACTGTCGCTTCAGGCGAGCGTTTTCTTCTGCCAGTGACCGCTCTCGCTCCGACGTATCTTGTTGTTGCTGAACTTTAGAACGCCACTGATAAAGCTGACTCGCATGTATGCCCAGTTCACGAGCCGCTGCAGCGACGCCTATGCGATCAGCAAGCGCTAACGCTTCTTGCCGATAGGCATCTGAATAACGGGTATAAGATTTTTTCTTCATTGATGTCGTCGATCTTGCCATAGTTCACCTCATCGTAGCGTATAACATTCTTGAGGTGTCTACTATTACTGGGCAAGATCAGTCCTCCTGAGCGGACTGATTTTTGAGGGTTGACAGTCTATAAAGGTAACTGCAACGACGACCTGTATGAAAAATAAAACATACCAGAGTCGTTGCCTTGTTTTTAGGTTTGTAGAAACCAGTGGCAATGTCAACGGTTATACCCGACCCAACCTACGGAGCCATTATCGTGAAAACATTGCTGGCGGTTGTACATGCTCCTTCACCCAATACTCAGCGCTTGTCAGACGCTTTGGAAGCCGGCGCCCGGCACCATGATATCGAGGGTATTGACTGTGTATGTCAACCTCCTCTCGAGAAAGTGCCGAACGATATCCTGAATGCCGATGGTATTATCATTGGCACGACCGAAAACCTGGGTTACATGGCTGGATTGACCAAGGATCTCTTTGATCGATGTTATTACGAGGTGCTTGAACAAAAGCAAGGATTACCTTGTGCGCTGTACGTGCGTGCAGGACTCGACGGCACAGGGACTCAGCGAGGCATCGAGTCCATCGTAACCGGGCTGCGCTGGCGTTGGGTGCAGCCACCACTGATTCTTCGTGGCCAATGGGACCATACGTTTTGTGGTCAGGTTGAAGAACTGGGTACCTACATGGCGGCAGGCCTGGAAAATGGACTGTTTTAGCGAATCGTGAATCGTGAATCGTGAATCGTGAATCGTGAATCGTGAATCGTGAATCGTGAATCGTGAATCGTGAATCGTGAATCGTGAATCGTGAATCGTGAATCGTGAGCAGCAAAGCAACGTCGCCTGCCGAAGGGCAAGGTTTTTTGAAGAGTACACAGCAAAACGCCCCGTGCACAGTGTGCACGGGGCGTTTCTTGATAAGTGCCTGACGATGACCTACTCTCGCATGGGGAGGCCCCACACTACCATCGGCGCTAAGCGGTTTCACTGCTGAGTTCGGCAAGGGATCAGGTGGTTCCCACTCGCTATGGTCGTCAGGCGTAACAGGTGATATAGCAGGCTGATTCAGCGGCGTTCTGGGCCACTGCGTAATGTCTGTGATCGTCTCTTCGTATCCGGCTTTCTTGCGTTTCGCTTTCTTGCTGTTGCAAGTTCTGCTGTTGCAAGCTCTGCGCTTTCGCGCGTCGTTATCACTGCGACCAGACCCCTTGGGTGTTATAGGGTCAAGCCTCACGGGCCATTAGTACACGTTAGCTCAACGCCTTGCAGCGCTTCCACACCGTGCCTATCAACCAGCTGGTCTCGCTGGGCCCTTCAGGAGGCTCTAGGCCTCAGGGATGTCTCATCTTGAAGGGGGCTTCCCGCTTAGATGCTTTCAGCGGTTATCCCGTCCGCACTTAGCTACCCGGCAATGCCACTGGCGTGACAACCGGAACACCAGAGGTGCGTCCACTCCGGTCCTCTCGTACTAGGAGCAGCCCTTCTCAAACATCCTACGCCCACGGCAGATAGGGACCGAACTGTCTCACGACGTTCTAAACCCAGCTCGCGTACCACTTTAAATGGCGAACAGCCATACCCTTGGGACCGACTTCAGCCCCAGGATGTGATGAGCCGACATCGAGGTGCCAAACACCGCCGTCGATGTGAACTCTTGGGCGGTATCAGCCTGTTATCCCCGGAGTACCTTTTATCCGTTGAGCGATGGCCCTTCCATACAGAACCACCGGATCACTAGAACCTGCTTTCGCACCTGCTCGACGTGTCTGTCTCGCAGTCAAGCACCCTTATGCTCTTGCACTCATTGCACGATGTCCGACCGTGCTGAGGGTACCTTCGTGCTCCTCCGTTACGCTTTGGGAGGAGACCGCCCCAGTCAAACTACCCACCACACACTGTCCTCGATCCGGATAACGGACCTGAGTGAGAACGCCCATGATGCCAGGCTGGTATTTCAAGGTTGGCTCCCCCCGAACTGGCGTCCGGGGTTCCAAGCCTCCCAGCTATCCTACACAGGCAACATCAGCGTCCAGTGTGAAGCTATAGTAAAGGTTCACGGGGTCTTTCCGTCTAGCCGCGGGTACACCGCATCTTCACGGCGATTTCAATTTCACTGAGTCTCGGGTGGAGACAGCGTGGCCATCATTACGCCATTCGTGCAGGTCGGAACTTACCCGACAAGGAATTTCGCTACCTTAGGACCGTTATAGTTACGGCCGCCGTTTACCGGGGCTTCGATCAGGAGCTTCTCCGAGGATAACACCATCACTTAACCTTCCGGCACCGGGCAGGCGTCACACCCTATACGTCGTCTTGCGACTTGGCAGAGTGCTGTGTTTTTACTAAACAGTTGCAGCCACCTGGTATCTTCGACCGGTTCGGGCTCGAGGAGCAAGTCCTGTCACCCTAGGCCGGCGTGCCTTCTCCCGAAGTTACGGCACCATTTTGCCTAGTTCCTTCACCCGAGTTCTCTCAAGCGCCTGGGGATTCTCACCCTGACCACCTGTGTCGGTTTGGGGTACGGTCGCACATGATCTGAAGCTTAGAGGCTTTTCCTGGAAGCGTGGCATCGATGACTTCCTGACCGTGGTCAGTTCGTTTCGCATCTCGGCGTTGAGCACCCGGATTTACCTGAGCGCTCGGCCTACATGCTTTCACCAGGACAACCAACGCCTGGCTCACCTAGCCTTCTCCGTCCCCCCATCGCAATCATGTCCGGTACGGGAATATTGACCCGTTTCCCATCGACTACGCCTTTCGGCCTCGCCTTAGGGGCCGACTCACTCTGCTCCGATTAGCGTCGAACAGAAACCCTTGGTCTTCCGGCGAGGGTGTTTTTCACACCCTTTATCGTTACTCATGTCAGCATTCGCACTCGTGATACCTCCAGCAAGCTTCTCAACTCACCTTCATTGGCGTACACGACGCTCCTCTACCGCTCACACCTAAGTGTGAACCCGTAGCTTCGGTACCTGATTTAGCCCCGTTACATCTTCCGCGCAGGCCGACTCGACTAGTGAGCTATTACGCTTTCTTTAAAGGATGGCTGCTTCTAAGCCAACCTCCTAGCTGTCTGAGCCTTCCCACATCGTTTCCCACTTAATCAGGATTTCGGGACCTTAGCTGACGGTCTGGGTTGTTTCCCTTTTCACAACGGACGTTAGCACCCGCTGTGTGTCTCCCACGCGTCACTCACCGGTATTCGGAGTTTGCCTCGGGTTGGTAAGTCGGGATGACCCCCTAGCCGAAACAGTGCTCTACCCCCGGTGGTGCTGCCTGAGGCGCTACCTAAATAGCTTTCGAGGAGAACCAGCTATCTCCGAGCTTGATTAGCCTTTCACTCCGATCCACAAGTCATCCAAATCTTTTTCAACAGATCCTGGTTCGGGCCTCCAATTGATGTTACTCAATCTTCACCCTGCTCATGGATAGATCGCTCGGTTTCGGGTCTATATCCCGCGACTGCTTCGCCCAGTTAAGACTCGCTTTCGCTACGGCTCCCCTAATCGGTTAACCTTGCCACGGAATATAAGTCGCTGACCCATTATACAAAAGGTACGCCGTCACGGAACATGTCCGCTCCGACTGCTTGTACGCACACGGTTTCAGGGTCTATTTCACTCCCCTCTCCGGGGTTCTTTTCGCCTTTCCCTCACGGTACTGGTTCACTATCGGTCAGCCAGGAGTATTTAGCCTTGGAGGATGGTCCCCCCGTCTTCAGTCAAGGTTTCTCGTGCCCCGACCTACTCGATTTCACATGATCAGATTTTCGACTATGGGGCTATCACCCGCTATGGCCGCGCTTCCCAGCGCCTTCGTCTAATCAGTCACATGCTTAAGGGCTGCTCCCCGTTCGCTCGCCGCTACTGGGGGAATCTCGGTTGATTTCTTTTCCTCAGGGTACTTAGATGTTTCAGTTCCCCTGGTTCGCCTCTTGCGCCTATGTGTTCAGCGCAAGATACTCACCTGTTGGTGAGTGGGTTTCCCCATTCAGAAATGCCCGGGTCACAGGTTGTTTGCCACCTCGCCGAGCCTTATCGCAGGCTTCCACGTCTTTCATCGCCTCTGGCTGCCTAGGCATCCACCGTGTGCGCTTCATTGCTTGACCCTATAACCCGAAGGAGTCTGGTCGCACAATGATAACGAGTGCCGGATACGCTTGAGACGTATCACATAACACTATTACGTACACCTTCGTCGGGCAGGGACTCACCACGCGGTGCGTTGTGAATCGCTGACCTTCAGAAGGATTATCAGCATTGCTATATCTTGTTAAAGAGCGACTGTTCGATGAACAGTGATAAGGCAACGCCCGCGGGCGAACTGACTTATCAATGGTCACAAAACAACAACAAACGGTTGCTAGCATGGCAGGTAATGGTGGAACCAAGCGGGCGGTGCGACGTTTCGCTCGAACCGCTGACCCAACATGGTCAATCCAGCATCGGACGTAATGGTGGAGCCAAGCGGGCGGTGCGACGTTTCGCTCGAACCGCTGACCCAACATGGTCAGCCCAGCATCGGACGTAATGGTGGAGCCAAGCGGGATCGAACCGCTGACCTCCTGCGTGCAAGGCAGGCGCTCTCCCAGCTGAGCTATGGCCCCAATGTTTTTGCTAAGCTTTTGCTAAGCCCTCCTCTTGCCATAAATTTCTGTGAGACAAGGCAAAATGCGACGACGTATAGCCTGCTATACGAGGAGCATTTTAACGCAGTATCGCAGGAATTTGGTGGGTCTGGGCAGACTTGAACTGCCGACCTCACCCTTATCAGGGGTGCGCTCTAACCAACTGAGCTACAGACCCAAGAGGGGGTCAAGCTTCTACCGTTTGCTCTATTATCTGATCAGGTAATTCATTGTGAGCGCTTACCGCGAGGATGATGCATCGTTTAAGGAGGTGATCCAGCCGCAGGTTCCCCTACGGCTACCTTGTTACGACTTCACCCCAGTCATGAACCACACCGTGGTGATCGCCCTCTTGCGTTAGGCTAACCACTTCTGGTGCAGTCCACTCCCATGGTGTGACGGGCGGTGTGTACAAGGCCCGGGAACGTATTCACCGTGCCATTCTGATGCACGATTACTAGCGATTCCGACTTCACGGAGTCGAGTTGCAGACTCCGATCCGGACTGAGACCGGCTTTAAGGGATTCGCTGACTCTCGCGAGTTCGCAACCCTTTGTACCGGCCATTGTAGCACGTGTGTAGCCCTACTCGTAAGGGCCATGATGACTTGACGTCGTCCCCACCTTCCTCCGGTTTGTCACCGGCAGTCTCCTTAGAGTTCCCACCATTACGTGCTGGCAAATAAGGACAAGGGTTGCGCTCGTTACGGGACTTAACCCAACATTTCACAACACGAGCTGACGACAGCCATGCAGCACCTGTCTCTGCGCTCCCGAAGGCACCAAGGTATCTCTACCAAGTTCGCAGGATGTCAAGAGTAGGTAAGGTTCTTCGCGTTGCATCGAATTAAACCACATGCTCCACCGCTTGTGCGGGCCCCCGTCAATTCATTTGAGTTTTAACCTTGCGGCCGTACTCCCCAGGCGGTCGACTTATCGCGTTAACTTCGCCACAAAGTGCGCTAGGCACCCAACGGCTGGTCGACATCGTTTACGGCGTGGACTACCAGGGTATCTAATCCTGTTTGCTACCCACGCTTTCGCACCTCAGTGTCAGTGTCAGTCCAGAAGGCCGCCTTCGCCACTGGTATTCCTCCCGATCTCTACGCATTTCACCGCTACACCGGGAATTCTACCTTCCTCTCCTGCACTCTAGCCTGACAGTTCCGGATGCCGTTCCCAGGTTGAGCCCGGGGCTTTCACAACCGGCTTATCAAGCCACCTACGCGCGCTTTACGCCCAGTAATTCCGATTAACGCTTGCACCCTCCGTATTACCGCGGCTGCTGGCACGGAGTTAGCCGGTGCTTCTTCTGCGAGTGATGTCTTTCCTGGCGGGTATTAACCGCCAGGCGTTCTTCCTCGCTGAAAGTGCTTTACAACCCGAGGGCCTTCTTCACACACGCGGCATGGCTGGATCAGGGTTGCCCCCATTGTCCAATATTCCCCACTGCTGCCTCCCGTAGGAGTTCGGGCCGTGTCTCAGTCCCGATGTGGCTGATCATCCTCTCAGACCAGCTACGGATCGTCGCCTTGGTGAGCCATTACCTCACCAACCAGCTAATCCGGCATAGGCTCATCCGATAGCGGGAGCCAAGGCCCCCTTTCTCCCGTAGGACGTATGCGGTATTAGCCTGAGTTTCCCCAGGTTATCCCCCACTATCGGGTAAATTCCTATGCGTTACTCACCCGTCCGCCGCTCGTCAGCATCCAGCAAGCTGGATCTGTTACCGCTCGACTTGCATGTGTTAGGCCTGCCGCCAGCGTTCAATCTGAGCCATGATCAAACTCTTCAGTTTAAAATCATTGTGATGCTTACCTGTCACCCTGGGGCAACAGAAGCGCATCAAACTTGGCTCAAGGGTCAAACGAATTCATTTCAATTTACATTGCCATGACCGCTTGCCTTGATAGTTGGTGATTTATCACCCTCATCGGCAAGCGCCCACATGAATTACCTGATCAAATTTTTAAAGAGCTTGAATGCCGCTACGTGGCCTTCAATGGATGCGTATCATACCAATGTTTTTCCCTCGGTCAACCTTTTTACAGACGTTTTGGGAACAAAGGCCAAACAGACACTTTGATCCATATATCCTTGGTGACTACTGACGATGAACCAAGGCGTCAATCGACCTAAAAACAACCAGCCCGGCCAGCACCAAAGCAAAGATCAGAGGCATCGTATAATCAGCACGGGTCAGCTCCCACACATGATAGACCCCCAATCCTGCAGACACATAAATGAGACGATGCAACCAATGCCACGCTGACCACCCCATTTTTTGCGGCACCCATTGGGGTGACGTCAAAGCCAAAGGCACCAGCAACAGTAACGCCATCACACCGTAGCGAACATAGTGAAGCGCCCAGATATCATGCCAGATCCATTGCCAATCCCAGTATTGATCCCAGCCGAACCAGGTCAGCATATGGGCTAGCAGCCAGAAAAAAGCCCATAAACCCATCTGCCGTCGCGCAATCATTATTCCGCGCCAACCGGTCAGCCTGAAAGCAGGGCTGAACGCTATGGTGATGAGTAATAAAATCAATCCTGTTCTACCGGTGAAATGCAAGACTGCCTCTGCGGGGTTGGCACCCAGGCTGCCTTGAAGCCATAGCCAGATCAGAATTAGACCCGGCGTCACACCCGTACACAGAACAAAACAACGAAATAGTAGAACCCTGAATGCAGCAGTCATCATCAAAAAAAGTAACCCCGTTTGTATGAGGACGGCCTCAGTAATCTTTTTGGAGATCCATATCGGCGTAAAGCTGAGCTACTTCATCCGCGTAACCATTAAACATCAAGGTTTCTCTCCGCCCCCCTTCTCCGATTCGCCTTTCGCGGGCTTGTGACCAACGGGGATGGTCGACGTCAGGATTCACATTAGCGTAGAAGCCGTACTCTTCTGGATTCTGAGCTACCCAGGACGTTGTGGGTTTATCCTCCAGAGCGCGGATGGCCACTACTGACTTGATGCTCTTGAAGCCGTACTTCCACGGCACTACCAGTCGCATAGGAGCACCGTTCTGATTGGGCATTCTTTCTCCGTACATACCTACCGCTAATATGGTCAAGGGATGCATAGCTTCATCGATTCTCAACGCCTCTCGGTAGGGCCACTCGATAATTGAACTACGCTGTCCGCGTAGGTTCTCGGGGTCAAGAATAGACTCAAACTCAATATACTTTGCACGTGATGTCAAGCCGTGATGCTTGAGCAGATCAGCTAAAGGAAAGCCCACCCAGGGGATGACCATTGACCATGCTTCAACACAACGCAGGCGATAAATTCGCTCTTCAAGCGTATAGCGGCTTAGTATATCTTCAAAATTCACTTCGGCCGTATTTTCAAACTGACCTTCTATACTGACGCGCCATGGGTCTGTTTTCAGCTTGTGGGCATACACTTCAGGATCACTCTTACGCACACCGAACTCGTAGAAATTGTTATACGTGGTTGCATCCTTTACTGAAGTGATGGACTCGCCTGCAGCGAAGTCCTTTTCATTGACACCTTGCTGAATCTTATCAGCAAACGTTTGCTGCCACGCACTAGCCCGTGCAGATAGCAGCATACCGGGTGCAAGGCTCAAAGCCGCCCCGAAGGTCGCGCCTTGACGAAGAAAACGCCGACGATTTTCAAAAACATGTTGAGGGGTAATTTCAGATGCCGCGACGGCCGGGTAGCGATAACGTTTCATAAGAGCCCTAGGGTCATGAGAATCCGTCGAAGGATTTAACAATAAATAAAATATTACTAATAAAAGAATATTCACTCTCTTACTGAATCTACTATAAAAATACAGGCAAATACTGACCTAGCTCAATATTTGGATTTTCTGAGTGTTTTGCTAGGTTGAATTTCAATCACAACTAAGACTTACTATAAGTAACGCTGGCTTGGGCTTAGCCAGTTATAGAGCTCTCACCTGAGAGTGATTGATGCAAGGGGGAAATCACATGAAAAAGACACTACCAGTAATGATTGCGGCGGCCGCCATGATTCCTGGTGGCATGGTAATGGCCGAAGATCTGCAAAGCTATAAGGACCGCTTTGAACCCTTACCCCATCTGCCACCCATACCGGCAGATAATTCAATGACGCCGGCGAAGATTGAGCTGGGCAACATGCTGTTTTTTGAACCGCGCATTTCATCCAGCGGTGTTATCAGCTGTGCCACCTGCCATAACCCGGCTCTGGGATGGGCTGACAGGATTCCGAGAGCAACTGGGCATGACGGACAGGTGGGCGAACGCAATACACCTACTGTTCTCAATAGCGCTTTTTTGGGTTCTCAATTCTGGGATGGGCGGGAACCAGATCTTGAAGGACAGGCGCTAGGCCCGATAGAAGCGGATGTTGAAATGGCCATGGACCTGGATGTCGCTCTGGAACGGCTGACTGAATTTGAAATTTATCGTGAAAAGTTTGCCGAAGCCTTTCCTGACGATGATGATCCGATCAGTGGCGAGAACCTGGCGTATTCCATGGCAGCTTTCGAACGTACGCTGAACACACCAAACTCTCCGTTTGACCTTTATCTCAGTGGTGATGAAAACGCCATCAGCCAACAGGCCAAAGATGGCATGGTTGCCTTTGTAGACAATGGCTGCGTCGCATGCCACCGCGGTCCTGCTCTGACAGACAGTCAGTTCCACGCCATTCAGGTGCCTGGCTCTGAGGACTTGGGACGCTATCTGGTAACAGGTGAAGAGAGCGACAAATACCGCTTCAGGACTCCCACTTTACGCAATGTCGCGGTTACCTATCCCTACATGAACAACGGCGCGACCGAAACGCTTGAAGAAGCTGTTGCTATCATGGGCGAGGAGATGCTGGGTCGTGAGTTCGAACAAGAGACTGTTGACGATATCACTGCCTTCTTGCACACCCTCACAGGTGAGATGCCAGAGTTCGAGATTCCGGCACTTCCCTGATATCACGACCTGAAATGACGCGTTATGAGACTGCTAGTGGTTCGCCGCTAGCAGTTTTTCGATCAGGGTCAGCTAGCGACAACCACTGAAATCATATACAAGGTGTAAGCAACAAATACCAGAAGCAGAAAGCCGCCTTCCCAACGATTGATAAGACGCGTGCGCCCTCGCCAGGAAAAAGCAAATAGCATCATCATCACTGTCATTACCAACATGACCAACCAATCACGGGTCAGGACCTCGCTGCCCGTCTCAATCGGCACGATAATACCCGCGAGGCCCACGACGCCCAGCGTATTGAACAGGTTCGATCCCACCACATTACCCAGCACCATTTCATGCTCTTTGCGACGTAACGCGCTGATTGAAGAAGCCAGCTCAGGAAGCGAGGTGCCGATTGCAACAACCGTCAGTCCAATAATCAGCTCGCTGACCCCAAACGCCACGGCAATATCAACGGCCCCCCATACCAACAGACGTGAACTGATAATCAACAGGGTCAGACCAACCAGCGTCCACATCAGTGCGTTACCGCGAGACATGGGCTGGTTTTCCAATGTCGCCGAGACTTCGTCAACAAACGCATCATCCTGGCTGCTACGGGAGTAAATGATACTGATGGTTATCAGCAACACCAGAACGGCGAGCAATAGCACCGCTTCCCAACGGGATACCCATCCATCCAGCAGCATCCACCCCGTCAAGAGGGTCACCGCAAGCAATACCGGCATTTCTCGACGTACCACACCAGAATCAACGGCCAAAGGCGCCAACAAAGCAACAGCACCCAGTACCAGCCCGATGTTGGCTATATTGGATCCATACGCATTACCGACTGCCAGACCCGGACTACCTTGGATAGCGGCCAACACTGACACCATCATTTCAGGTGCTGATGTTCCAAAACCGATCACCAACATCCCGATCAACAGCGGTGAAAGGCCCAACCAGCGCGACGTAGCAGCAGCACCATCAATAAATTTTTCCGCGCTCCAGATGAGAAGGACAAGTCCGAGGAGTACGGCAAGCACAGGCATTAACATTACATTTCCTTTATTCATTCCCGATATGCACAATAACGACAGCAGCCTTGGGTAGACCTTTAAAATAGTCAAGTAATTCGTCGCCTGCGCTTATATCGGGACATCAAGGCTCACTATCAGCTTATTGACAAGGCCGGTATATGAAAATACAGCAACGTTCAATGATGACGCGCCCTGAACTGGCCAAGGCACGTTTTCGAAAGCTTGCCGCCTCGGCGTCCTATGCCGACCTCTCACCGCCTGAAACCAGAACACAACGCAGGCGGTTAAGAGCGTGCCATGAGTGCGATTGGGTATCTGCCCTCCCCCCCCTGGAGTCAGGTGAAAAAGCCTGTTGCCCACGTTGTAAACATACGCTGGTCAAACGCCATCGTTACCCGGCACAACGCAGTATGGCTCTGGCCATTTCGGCGCTTGTAGCCCTTGTTCTTGCCGTGTCATTCCCGTTTGTACGCTTTAGCGTCAGTGGTATCGGCAATGAAATTGAACTTACCCAGACAGCCACCAGCCTGATCGGGTTTCACCAGCCTATTGTCGCTATTGCCGTTATCATGAGCATTGTCATTCTGCCGGCGCTCTATCTTTCCGGATTGATATGGCTGCAGATCAGTCTGCTGATTGGTCGTCATTTACCCTTCAGCAAAGACGTGGCAAGATCCTTGACGCATCTGACGCCCTGGCTAATGGCAGACGTTTTTATCGTCGGTGCACTGGTCAGTCTGATAAAGATTGCCGGCATTGCCCAGATATCCCTTGGCGCTTCTTTCTGGGCATTCTGTGCATTTGCCGTACTGCTACTGTTTACCATCCAGTCCGTTGATGCTGATTGGATGTGGTATTCCCTTGAAGATGGTGAGCCTCCTGCACCCAAAGGCACGCAGACCGGTAGAACGGCGGCTGGTCAGGGCGTGATAGGATGCGCCACCTGCGGATTGATTAACCGTCCGGATAAAAAGGTCGATAAGCCTCGTTGCAAGCGCTGTCATGAACGTCTGCATTCTCGCTATCCGCATAGCTTGCAGCGCACCTGGGCACTTCTTGCAGCGGCCATGGTCATGTATATTCCTGCTAACCTTTATCCCATCATGACGACCACCAGTCTGGGCAATGAGTCTCCTTCAACTATCATCGGAGGGGTCGTTGAGCTGATTCAGATGGGTTCATGGCCAATTGCGCTGGTGATTTTTATTGCGAGCGTGATCGTCCCTGTTGGCAAACTGGTTGCCCTGGTCTGGTTGTGTCTGGTGGCCAGCCATAGTAGTGAGCTGAATGCCCACAATCGCGCCGTCATTTATCGTATAACCGAGTTTATTGGCCGCTGGTCAATGATAGACGTCTTTGTCGTTGCCATACTGGTCGCATTGATTCGCGCGGGTTCATTGATGTCAATCACGCCAGGCCCGGCCGCACTGGCCTTCGGTAGTGTCGTCGTTCTGACAATGCTGGCCGCCATGATGTTCGACCCGCGCCTGATCTGGGATACTCCTTTACCACGCAGGCGTCACCGCACTTACGTCAACCAGGAACCTGTTGATGGATAATGAAACACGCAAAGAACCACACGAGGAAGAAGCGTTACATCATGCCAAAGCTTCTCCCCAGGCAAGGCTTTCCCCTATATGGATTATTCCCCTGATCGCCATTGCAATCGGGATCTGGCTGGTCTATGACAACTACAGCAGCCGCGGCACCCTGGTCACGCTGGCCATGGACAACGCCGACGGTATTGAAGCAGGCAGCACCCTGATCAGAAGCCGAAGCGTTGAGGTAGGTCGTGTCGAAAGTGTCCAGTTATCGGAGGACTTATCACATGCGGTCATCTCTGCCCGAATCAATCAGGAAGCCCAGGAAATGCTCAACGAAGGAAGCCGTTTCTGGGTTGTAAAACCGCGTATAGGCAGAGAGGGTATCAGCGGCCTGGGTACCGTGCTGTCAGGTGCCTACATCCAGCTGGAGCCTGGTAACTCAAGCGAGTTTAAGGATGAATTCAGTGTCAGCGATGTCCCCCCCGTCGCGCCTGCCGGCATTTCAGGCCTGTCGCTTAAGCTGGTCAGCCAATTGGGCAACTCACTGCGACCCGGTGACCCGGTCTCCTATCAAGGGTATACGGTCGGTCGTGTTGATGAAGTAGCGTTCAACCCGGAAGAGCGGACCATGCATCACACCATTTTTATCGAAGACCCTTATTCCAGTCTGGTAACAACGGGAACCCGTTTCTGGACGTCAAGCGGTGTCGATTTTCAGCTGGATGCTGACGGTGTACGACTGAATCTGGAATCACTGGAAGCCTTGCTCGGCGGCGGTGTGACCTTTGGTGTGCCAGAAGATATGCCCATGGGTCAAGAAGTTGATTCTGATGCCCGGTTTAATCTTTTTGCCGATGAAGACAGTGCTCGCCAAGGGACTTTTCGCCATTACCTGGAATATGTGCTCCTGATTGATGATACCGTTCGCGGTCTAAAAAAATCGGCGCCTGTTGAATTCCGCGGAGTCAGGGTGGGGACCGTCACCGCCGTTCCCTGGAATTTTACGGCATCGCAGCCAGAGACACGCACCAGCTTTGCTATCCCGGTATTGATCAGAATCGAGCCTCAACGGTTGGGCATTGAAGGAAGCAACATCGACCTTGACGAGTGGGGAGAACGTTTCGAACGAATGTTCTCGATGGGTTTGCGCGCTTCACTGAAAAGCGGCAACCTCCTCACTGGCGCCCTTTTTGTTGACTTGAACTTCCAGCGCGATCTGGCAGGTAGCTATACTCAGGAAACATTTTCCGAGCGCCGCGTGTTTCCCAGCGTGGCTGGCGAGTTTGCCCAGATCCAGGCACAGATAACGGCATTACTCGACAAACTGAACGGGCTTGAAGTGGAGCCATTGCTGGCCGGACTGGATCGCAACCTGCAGGCATCAGAAGCGGTGTTGAATGAGACGCAGCTATTGATCAGTGAAACCCGTGACGTATCCAACGCCATAGAACAAGTGCTGAATGACCCAGAAACACTGGCGATGGGCAGCAATATCAATGCCACGCTGGAAGAACTGCGTAACACGCTGCAAGGTATCTCGCCATCATCACCTGCCTATGAAGACTTGATCTCTACCACCCAGCGAATTGATCGGCTGGTGCGAGACCTGCAACCGTTGACGCGTACGCTGAATGAAAACCCTCGCGCCCTGCTGTTTGACAACCTGGACGCCACTGATCCTGTTCCACGGGCACCCCAATAAACAGAGAGACTTGATATGGCAAGGCGACTTGATTTGTTCATGGTGATGCTACTGTTGGCTCCTTTGCTTACGGCCTGTGCCAGTAGCGTTACACCTGCTGCACGCTACCTACTCCCATCCGTGCCTGCGGCCGGCATACCGGCAACACCGGTCGTTGATATTCAGGTAGACGTGCCTCAGCTGGCCCATTTTCTGGACGTCGATGGCATAGTACTCCAGCTGGATGATATAGAAATGCGCGAAGCCCGTGACCATCAATGGGGAGACACGCTGGATCGCCAGCTGGCGCGGAACCTCAGGAGCGCACTGGCGCTGTCCTTACCCGCTACACGCATAACACGTGCCAGCAACCCCTCCAGGGAAGTCTTGACGCTAAGCCTGGACATTGATGAATTCCAGGGCCGCTATGACGGTTATGCTGTTGCCAGTGGCCAATGGCAGTTGCGCAATGCCGATAACCAACTGCTGCACCTAGGCAGTTTTACGCAAAGCGCTGCCTTGGTTGATGACGGTTACCCGGCACTCGTCAGAGCTCTGGGCCAGGCCTGGAATGATGTAGCCGACGAAATCGCCCAGACACTGCAGAACAAGGGCTATGCCCGTTAGCCGGCGGTCAACTTAACTGTCACAATTCGCTGGGCACTGTCTCATCCGTGTCGCCGCATGGAAAGATGAGGACATTGCCATTTTCTATTTACAAGCCATTCAATTCATTCAGGAGTCGCTCGATGGCGTCATCGCAATTAATGGAAGAATACCGCCGCTGGCTGACCTTTCAACGCCAGGAACAGCTGAGTCGTGAACATCTAGGAATCGTGCAACGCCTTGAAGACGCCCGAGTATCAGCCTCTCAGGTTGTTAAGGCCTACCGCAGCATGGCAGAAAAAGCCGCCAAGGAAGGTGCCTGCTACCGAACCTTGTTTTTACGCACCACGCCAGAACAGCCGTCACTGGTGTGCGAAGGCTGGCTATTTGTTCGCCGAATGCTGAGTGAAGGACAGCAGACACGCATCCGCGCTACCCTGCTGGAAACCTTTACACTTGAAGATGGCATCATACCCGTGGGTGATAAACCTGCTAGAAAAATCACCCTGGAAATCTACGACTATCTGGATATCAACAAGGGAATGCATACCTCCGCCAGAGTTGACGCCCTTGAGTCGTCCCAGGACACTCAGTTCCTCACACTGCTGGATGCCGTCCGCGGCGATTTACGCCCCCACATGACATAAGCCTATCAATGACGCAAAGGCACCCCGTTATTTTTCTCATTCTGATGGTTGTCGTGGGACTTAATCTACGCCCGGCACTCTCATCGGTAGCGCCATTATTAACCCGGTTACAGGAGACGGCGGGACTTTCGCCGACGGCTGCTGGTTTACTCACAACGCTCCCCGTGCTGTTTCTCGGGCTGTCAGCTCCCTTGGCACCCTTGCTTGCCAGGGCAGTGGGCAGCGAACGTGCCTTGAGTATTGCGCTGCTCGTTCTCACTATTGGGCTCATCTGGCGGGGCCTGCCCTTTGGCGGGGCGCTGTTTATAGGATCGGCAATGGCAGGATCAGCAATTGGCCTTGGCGGCACCTTGCTGCCCGCCCTGGTCAAACGCGAATTACCTGGCAGCGCTGACCTGGTCACCGGCCTGTATACGATGGCGTTGTGCATGGGGGGTGCCATTGGCGCTGGCTTGAGCGTCCCCTTGACCACCTGGCTAGGCAGCTGGCAAGCCAGCTTGATGAGCTGGTCGCTGCTGGCTGTTTTCGCCCTCCTTATCTGGCATTTTGCCTTTCCCCATCCAAAGACCACTGACGTCACACCACTTCACGCCAGCGGTTTGTCGAAAATGCTCAATAAGGGGCTTACCTGGCAGATCATGCTGTTCATGGGATTGCAATCATCAATGGCCTATGTGGTGTTTGGCTGGCTTCCTTCCCTGCTTGTCGATCGTGGCTATAGTGAAGCAGCGGCCGGATGGACAATGGCGATTTCGATCATGTGCCAGCTCTTTGCTGCGCTTTCAGCGCCTTGGTTAGCTCGACTCGGACGTGATCAACGACCTGCCCTGATCATTGTCCAGGTGGTCACCGCTAGCGGGTTGTGGATCCTGTTGATTGGCCCGCTCAACTGGAAATGGCCAGGCGCAGCACTTCTCGGCATTGGACAGGGTGGCAGTTTCAGCCTTGCCCTGAGCCTGCTGGTCTTGAGAACCGCCAACTCGCGCCTGGCGGGGCAGCTATCCGGTCTAGTGCAAGGGGGTGGCTACACCCTGGCATCCCTGGGACCTTTTATCGTTGGCTGGCAGTTACAATCAGGTGCCAGTACGACCTTTATCGGCTGGTTTCTGATAGCGGTGATCGCCCTGTGCTCCTGCTTTGCCCTGTTTGCCGGGCGCAACCGGCGCCTGAGTGATGACGGCGGGCAATTAGTGGTTCATCGTTACTGAAGCCTCCTGGTTACAGAGCAGCCCTCTGAATTATCCTTGCCTTGCGAACAGCACTGGAGTGACACCATGAGTACGCTTTCACTGACTGCCAACGCTCCCGATCTGGAACGGGTGCTGATCATCTATACGGGTGGAACCATCGGTATGCAAGCCTCATCCACGGGCCTGGCCAGAAGTGGTGGCATCGATGAAAAAGTTGAAAAGGCGCTTGCTACATTACCCATCAAGGAACGCCAGCAATTGCCGGCGTATGATGTGCTCAGCTACTCCACGCCGATTGATTCAAGTGCCGCCACGCCAATGAATTGGCAACAGCTTGCAGCCGATATTCATAACAATCTCAACCGCTATGCAGGTTTTGTCGTTCTGCATGGCACGGACACCCTGAGCTGGACGGCTTCAAGTCTTGCCTATCAACTGCAAGGGCTGGATCGACCGGTTATTCTGACAGGCGCCATGCAACCCCTGGACGTTGCCAACAGCGACGGACAGGGAAATATCGTTGGGTCTTTACGCTTCGCGCTCCAGGCAGATCTGCAGGAAGTCGCCATCTTCTTTGCTGGCCGCTTGCTACGCGGTGTGCGCAGTACCAAACGACACACAGAAGCCGATGATGCGTTTATCACGCCCAACTATCCGCTTCTCGGCTCACGGGTAGGCGATGACTTTGTTTATTACACAACGCGTGGGCTAGCCTATCAACAACAAGGCGCACCCCGCTTTGAATTGCCTGATTACGCCCCACTGGCCAATGGAGACGTTGTCCGCATTACCTGCTGGCCCGGCATGGCAGCCTGGCAACTTGAAAGCTGGTTGGGCGATGCCCGTGTAAAAGGTGCACTATTACAGCTTTGGGGATCCGGCAACCTGGGGGAAAACCCCGCCATACTGGAGGTACTGGCCAGCGCCAGTGGACAAGGGAAATTATTGGCAGCTACCAGCCAGTGCCCAGCAGGTAGTATTCATCTTGGCGCCTATGCCGCTGGTCACGGCGTATTTGAAGCGGGCGTACTGTCTGGCGCTGATATGACATCAGAGGCGGCGTATACCAAACTGGTTCACCTCTTGGGGCAACCCATTTCCAACGAGCAGCGCCGAACCCTTTTTGTGACCTCTCTGGTTGGCGAACGCTAGGGGCTGTTGACGTTGCATTGCTAACCGCGCTGCAGCGCGACCTGTGATGCTATGCGATTAAAAAGCCTTGATTGCTGTCCCTGCAAACGGATAGATTAACAAAGCAACGGGCGAATATTGACCTTTGACAACACAACCTGCCAACAGATTTGGAGAGCCGCCATGGAAAAACCAGTGCATCATTTCAGTGAACTGTTTGAACAACTCGGTCTGGCTAACGATGCTGCGTCAATCGAACGCTTTATCGAACGTCACTCTCCCCTGGCTGATGAAATGCCACTTGCTGATGCGCCTTGCTGGAACGAAGGACAGGCAGAATTTCTTCGTGAAGCCGTCGACGAGGATGCCGACTGGGCGGAAGTTGTTGATCATCTTGATGCTTCAATGCACAAAAAAAGCTGATCAATCAAATGTCAGTGGCAACGTATACTGACAGCATCAACACTTTCTTGTTGTGTCGTAGCGGCGCCGAAACCAGGCGCCCATTAATAACAAGACAGCCAGAATGATCAGCGGCATGATGACGTCTAACTGTAGTGGATTTTCTTCTTCAATGGCTTCAAGCGCTCCGTAAATGGCGCTGCTATATACCAACCATTTGGCTGATAGCCCCAGGGTAGCGGCTATCAGATAGGTTTTTATGGGCAACCGGCTCAGCCCGGCAGCAAAGTTAATAACAGAATGAGGAAAACCGGGCAGTAAGCGTAAAGCACACTGGGTCATCAGATCACCGCGCTTTTCAAACGTACCCATGACTTTCAATGTGAGTGGCCCGGGTTTCCATCGCTCGCCAATGCTGGCAGATAATCGGTAGGCGCCATAAGCCCCTGCGACACTCCCTACCGTCAAAAGAAGGGTAGCAACCGCTGGTGCGTAAAAGGGAGCAATCATCCAGACACCAATGCTGCCTGGCAAACCAATAGACAGAGTGACTGCCATGATGACGATCACCGCTATGATTACCACAGGATGATGGGACATCTGCATGGCCCAGTCCTTGAACGCTATCAGATCAGGCGAGTACCATAACCACGCGTAAGCTAATAAAACGCCCCCAGCAATAAAAAGCCACCAGAGGTAGGGCAGCCGAATACGTTTACTCATTCAACTTGGCTTCAACCCGGTCGAGTATCTGGCGACTTACCTTATTCACGAGAGGCGTCGCCGCTTTGTTGACCGCTCTTTCCATCAAGCGGTTGCGGATTTCATAGGTCAGGGTCAGCGACACTTCAGTCCCTTGTGGTACAGCACGTAAATGATAGCGTCCATAATTTTTGACCCCATCCACCGATTCCCAGGCCAATACTTCCGGCGCGCGGGATTCAGTCACTTCAACATCAAACGTCCAGTCCATTTTCAAAGCCCTGACATGCCAACGGTAACGCTCACCGCCCAAGGGTTCAATGCGCTTGATAAGATCAGAATAATCAGCGAAATCTTCTACCTGGCACAACACGCTGAAGACCTTTTCAGGAGGAGCGGCTATGATTTCGCTATGTCGGATAGTAGCCATGGAAAGTGTCCGTGTTGATCAAAGGAGAAGAATGAGCGTTACATTTCGGTTCACTGCCCGGGTAGATCCCTCATCAGCAAGGCAAACTCAATACGTTCTGGCGCAATGGCATCGCCGGGGATCGGAATACGAACCACATGGCCTGACCCGGGTGCCGCGTCAACAGATGCGCCGCGTCTGTTTTCAATATGTTCAAGTGTGAAGCGTCGGTTGCCACCTGGTAGCATTAATTCCATTCCGTCACCGATCTCGAAACGGTTCTTGACCTCAATCTCAACCACGCCCCGCTCGGGGTAATATGCCGTTACTTCGCCTACAAACTGCTGGTGCACACCGATTGAGTGACCCTGCTGGTAATTCTGATATTCATCATGCACGTGGCGGCGATAAAAACCTTCGGTATAGCCGCGATTGGCCAGATTATCCAGTTCATCCATCAAACGCATATCAAAAGGACGACCGGCCACCGCATCGTCAATGGCGCGCCGGTAGACCTGTGCCGTTCGTGCCACGTAATAGTGTGACTTGGTACGGCCTTCAATCTTTAATGATGCCACTCCCATGCGCGCCAGCTCAGGCACATGCTGCACTGCACGTAGATCCTTGGAATTCATGATATAGGTGCCATGTTCATCTTCAAATATCGGCATCAATTCCCCAGGACGAGTACGATCTTCAATCAGCGCCGAAAGCTCGTCCTGTCCCTCAACGCCGCCTGACGTCGCCGTGGAATCAGCACTGCCACTGGCGGCCGCAATAAGAGCGTTATCCTCGGGCGACCACACCCCCGCCGAATGGGCGCGCGCAGAATTGGCCGGCACCAGATCGCCAGTGTCATCCTGAGCCGCTGCCACCGTGTTATATTTCCAACGGCAGGCGTTGGTACAGGTACCCTGATTGGGATCACGATGATTAAAATACCCTGACAGGAGACAACGCCCTGAATAGGCTATGCACAGGGCACCGTGCACGAACGTTTCAATTTCCAGGTCAGGACATTCAGCGCGGATCTCGCCGATTTCGGCCAATGACAACTCACGTGACAGTATAATGCGGCTGATGCCCTGTTGCTGCCAGAACCTGGCCGCCGCCCAGTTAACCACGTTAGACTGTACCGATAGATGAATGACCTGTTCAGGCCATTGCTCACGAATCATCATGATCAAACCCGGGTCTGACATGATCAACGCATCCGGGCCCGCTTCTATCACCGGCTGCATGTCCCGCAAATAGGTTTTCAGCTTGCTGTTATGGGGCGCTATATTGGACGCTACATAAAACTGTCTACCGCGCTCATGGGCATAGGCAATGCCCTTATGCAGGTTATCAATCTTGAAATCATTATTGCGCACTCTCAAGGAGTAACGTGGCTGCCCCGCGTAAACCGCATCAGCACCATAGGCAAAGGCGTAACGCATGTTCTTGAAAGTACCTGCTGGAGACAGCAATTCCGGAGCATTCATCAACAAAACTCACTTCTTAAAACTCAACGTTAATAGTGACCTGATCGGCGACTGGAACCCATGATATTACCGCTTGAAGCGAATCCTGGTAGCAAAGATCTCAGTAAGGCTGGCGCTGATAAAACCAACGCCCGAACCGCCACGCTTATTATGACTGACCAAACGGATGTGAAGGATACCCACGCTCTCTGTGGCGAGGATAATGACAACTGCCGCCCCGGCTGCGGTGCTTGTTGCATTGCGCCATCCATCAGCAGCCCGATACCCGGGATGCCGCAGGGTAAGCCCGCGGGCGTCCGCTGTGAGCAACTTGACCAGGATAACCTGTGTCGGCTGTTTGGCGACAGCCGGAGACCGGAAGTTTGTTATCAGTTTACGTTTGAGCGAACTTTGTGTGGCACCAACCGCCAACAGGCACTGGAAAACCTGGCGTGGCTGGAGGGCCAGACACTCAGTACCTTGCAGAGGTAATGACGTCGCTCACTTTCAACCTTCCAGGCTTTCCGGCGCCATCCGATGATCCAGCAGACTGACCCAGCGCACCAACACCGGTGCATCCGTATGGTTCACTGCTGCCAGCAGGCAACGAAACGCTTCCCTTGCTGCTGTGTCCCCTGGTTCAATGCGCGTTAACCATAGTGCCCAGGCGGCCAATTCCTGATGCCGGTTACCATGCTCCTGCGCCTGCTCTATCGCCAGCTCCAGCAACTGCCGGACGTCATTCCGGGAATACCCCATCATGTCGCGTACCCGTGCAAGCTGAACCGCTAATTCAGGCAAAAACAGGGTGTTGCGTTCACGCGCAATCACCAGACACTGATCAAGATAGTCTTCAGCGGCCGCCAACTCACCCACCGCAATACATGCATCTGAATACCATAATACAGGACGCTGGTAATGGTCACGACCGTTGAGTTCAGTCATCTGGTCAAGACTATCCCGCAGCCTGAGGACACCTTCCGTGTCGCCTGACAGTGCCTGCTGCCAACCGAGCACACCTTGCGCAGAGATTTGCCACAGCTGTAGATCCGGCGTCCCCGTCATGGCCTCAGCACGTTCCGCATGGCGCGCCGCCAGATGTACGTGCCCCAATTGACGATACAGGGCAGCCGCGAACAACAGAGCCATGGCCAGTGTTCCGGGGTGACCAATCTGCTCAGCCAGACGAATGGCAGCCGACACTTGTCGCTCTGCGCGCTGATAATCACCGCGTAGACATAGCGCCCACCCCTGAAAACAGGCTGCTGTCACCTGCGGATGGTCAGAGAACGGCAGCCACTCTATCATCATTGGAGAATTTAGTGGGTCAATTTCATCCAGGTGATCGTAGGCCTGTTGAATCTTACCCGCCCAATATTCACAGTGGGCACGGGCATAGTCCGCCAGACGTTGATAGCGGGGGTCGTCTAACCTGGCGGCCAGGTCGGCCAGTGTTGAA
Source organism: Halomonas sp. BLK-85 (assembly GCF_044792155.1). Taxonomy (NCBI): domain Bacteria; kingdom Pseudomonadati; phylum Pseudomonadota; class Gammaproteobacteria; order Oceanospirillales; family Halomonadaceae; genus Halomonas; species Halomonas sp. BLK-85. Next base: position 1,348,414 of record NZ_CP087731.1, on the reverse strand, counting down.
GCCAGTGCAAACGCATCAGCATGAGCGTAGCGCTGACTGCGCCCCACCCAGAGACCCCATTTCACCAGAAAAATCTGTTCAAGATCTTCAGGCTCATCAGACGCCTCGCCTTCTTCACTTATTAACAGTTCACGAGCCCGAAGAAAGCTTTCATGCGCAGTCGGTGAACCATGCCCTTCCAGCGCAAAGGCAGCCTGTCCTCTTACCGTCAGCAGGCTTATTTCGCGCTCAGCCTGATGATTGACATGACGCAGGCTAGCCAAGCCGAAATCGGCCATGCGCAACGCCGTTCGGTTAGCACTGACCTTGAGCGCCTCACGAGCCGCCAGCTCAAAGTAACGTGCCCCTCTGGCGTAATGACCGCTACGCCGAAGATGCGTGGCAAAATCGCCGGGGTGACGGCTTATCCACATAGGGAAGCGTTCTTCAATCAGGCTTACTACGTGCTGGTGTAGTTTGACACGCACATCCCGTGGGCAGGAAAGGTAGGCCGCCTCCTGAAGTAGCTGGTGACTGAACTGGTATTCATATTCCTGGCCCTCATGTTCCACCGGCTCGATAATTTCCAGTTGACGCATGTGCGACAGTGCCAGCTGCAAGTCGGCCTGATCAAGCTCACAGCATTCAGCCAGGAAATCCAGCCGGAAACGCTTACCCAGCACCGCCGCAATGTGGGCGACATGGCGATCCTGCTCCAGTTGATCAATCCGACTGGCCAGTAGACCCAGCAGGCCCTTTGGCAAATCATCAAATTGCACCGAGCGCCCTTCACGACGATCCATATCCAGTCGTCTACAGATTTCCTGCATATATAAAGGCACACCGTCGCACCGTTCAAGGATCTGGGCACGCAAGCGCGGGCTCAGGTGGATGCGATACCGCCGTGAGAGCTGTGAGAGCAAGCGCGAGGACTGCTGCTGATCCAGCCGGCCGAGCGTAATCTGTTGATCCCAATGGAGTTTGACAGGCAGGGTTTCTCGACCATGATGGCTGGCAACCAGCATGAACGCTGTATTGATCGGCAAACGCGCTTGCAGGCCGGAAAGCACTTTGAACGACGGTTCATCCAGCCATTGCAGATCATCCAGCATCACTATCAGGGTGCGTTCAGCGGCCTGATACTCAATAACGGCATGCAGCAGGTTGACGACCAGCTCAAGTGCTTCGCCATTGTGGATCAACTGCGAAACTTCCTGGACATCGCGAACACCCAAGGCTTCTTCAAGTAACGTTTGCTGGCTATCGGTCAGGGCCTTCATGCCCAGACGCGCCTGTAACTGTGCCAGGGCCTCCATATCCGGGGATGACTCCAGATACCAGGCGACCAGATGACGTGCCACGCCGTAGGGTTCCAGTACCGATAGTCGCGTGGTGGGTTGCCAGCAAATTGCCGCATCACGGCTGAGTTCTAGCTGGCGAAAACCAACCATCAGGGCTGACTTGCCCATGCCTGACGGACCACGTACCAGCACACTCTGGCGCAGGCCGATGCCTGCCCTTGCCAACGCATCCCGCAAGGTTTTGAGCGATGTTTCACGCCCCACCAGGCTTGGCGGCATGGCGTCCCTGCCACCTTCATTGCGTCCTAGCACCAGGGCACGAAGCCGTACGCGACCGTCACTTGCCACAAGGCGCGATACCAGACGAGGCTGCAGATCCAACGCTGGCGGCATATGTTGACTGGCTTCCTGGGAGATCACCAATTCACTGCCTTCCGATGCACTCATCAATTCAAGCGACGTCTGGGTGACCTGCCCTAACGGATCCGCCAGCTGACGTTCTGGCAAGTAAACCACACGCCCACTGTGCAGGCCGGCGGCCAGTTCAAAGCAAGGGGGATCTCCCTGCCCACACCAGTGCCGCTGACATTCCAGCGGCAGTGCCTGCCGGCAATGCTCATAGAGGGCAACAAGTTCAGCCAACTGATGTGCCGGGCCGTGGGTGCCGAAACAGGCAAGCCCCAGCCCCCCGGTTGCGCCAGGCAGCCAGAAACCGCCCAGATGATGGCATTGACGTTCCAACCAGCGAAGCAGCTCAAGCTGCAACGACAAGCAGCTCCGCGTCGCTTCCCTGTCCTGCCAGTCACCCTGCAGGCGCAGGCGAATTGCCATTACAGACAACTGACGCAGTTCAATCTCATCTTCCTTGAGTGGTTTGCTATCAGCAGCAAGCACGCGGCTGTAGGCGCCCTGGGGTGAAAGACTGCGCGGGTCCTGAGGAACATCGGACCAGTAGCTGGCAAGCTGTAAAAAGCTGGGTTCAGGCTGCTGTCCAGACAAGGCCAGCAGCTGCAAGTAGCTGTTGTAATGTTCATGTGCGGCAGCCATCTGATCCTTTTCCGCTAACTGCTTGACCAGGCGCTCATGAAAAGGCCCATAGCCTGAAAACCGGCTGACCAATGCCTCCAGCAGTTCATCAGGCACGCTGGAAGGGCTTTCCAACACCTGCTCGGCAAAACGGATAACCCGCTGACGCCACTCGTTTCGTACCTGTACCAACCAACGTTGAAATTCGCCGCAATTTGACAGCTGCAGCTCTTCAACCAGATCACCCTGATAGCAGTTCATCACTTCTTCCAGGGTGTCAAGATCCTGCGACCCTTCCAGCAAGCGCTGCAATTCGTGCAGATCAACTCCCCAATGGGAAGGTAATTGAAAGGCAATAGTCTGCCTTGAAACAGTCAACACCTTATCTGCATTCTCACCCAGCGACTGACGCAGACAGTGCAAGGCATGACGCAGGTTGGTGCGCCCTGAAGACAAGCCTTGATCAGGCCATAACAGTTCTGCCAGCGCAGCTCGGTTAATCGGTTGAGGATGAAGCAGAAGATAGACCAGTAGTGCTTTTACCTTGTCGTAACTGAAATGGGTGATGACATCATCGCCCTGGGTTAGCGAGAAATGCCCCAAAAGCACCAGTTGATCAGTTTCATGAGCATTGAGCATGGTACACATCCTGGTGGGCAGCCAGCGGTTCAGCTTGGAACACCGCTGTGGAAACGAAACGCCGTATCAGGCGATGTGATAAGCGCCTGTTCACGCGCAACAAACAGGGCAATGCGATCGTCAATGGGGGCTTCTGTCTGCTGGCGCGCCAACAGAAGATAATCTTCGAAGTGACGGCCTTCCGACTTTACCAGTGTACGGTAAAATTTTGCCAGTTCTTCATCGAGATAAGGTATCAAACGCGCAAAACGCTCACAGCTACGTGCTTCAATCAAGGCGCCGATTATCAGCAGATCTATCAGGCGCTCCGGATCGCTGCTGCGCATGAGCTGACGCAGTCCATCAGCATAACGGGAAGCTGTCAGGTGGCGGTAACCAACTCCACGGCGCTGCATCAGTGTTACCACCTGTTCAAAGTGCAGAAGTTCCTCACGGGCAAGTTGCGACATCTTGCTGAGCAAAAGGGGCTGTTCAACGTAACGATAAAGCAGGCTCATGGCTGTCGATGCCGCCTTCTTTTCACACTGAGCATGATCAACCAGCAGGATATCCGGATTGGCGTACGCCCATTCCAGCCAGCCAAGCGGTGTCGGGCAACCCAGAAAGTCCAGAAGACTCTCCGGAAGGAGATCATCAGCTTGCAAGTGATGGGACGCTTTCTTGAGTGCAGCAGGAGGATTCGACATAGCGTTTGTGCTCAAACCTTTTATAAATATTGTACAACAATTATTCGCTGTTACCTATGAACTCTCAATAACTGGCAATACTATCAAGCCATATGGTAACGCGCCGTCTGTGGAATCACACTCGCTGACATCCTTGACTAAGGCCAAAGCGGGCTTTTTTGAGGCTGCTGCCAAAGTACTAGCTGCCAAAGTTCTAACTGCCAAAGTTCTAGAGGGCTTAAACGGCATCATCTTAACATTGTCGACAGTTTACAGTAGAATATGACACATCCAACCAGACGCTGTTTGTCAAGCGTATAAGTGATGCTGTCGAGTTGGTCCATGTCTTTGAATAACCGGATCGGCAGCTAACATTAAGTAGATGAGAGGGCCCCAACGTGCTTGAAGCTTACCGCCAACATGTCGAAGAACGCGCTGCAGAGGGCGTCCCACCCAAGCCGCTGAATGCAGAACAGGTTGCTGCACTTATTGAACTGTTGAAAAACCCACCTGCCGGTGAAGAAGAGTTCATCCTTGAACTTATTACCAATCGCGTCCCCCCGGGAGTTGATGAAGCCGCTTACGTCAAGGCGGGCTTCCTGACTGCCATCGCCAAGGGGGAAGCAACATCTCCCCTGATTGACAAAATTCACGCGGTCAAGCTGCTCGGCACCATGCAAGGCGGCTACAACATCGTTTCGTTGGTTGAGCTTCTCGATAACGCAGAGCTGGCAAAAGAAGTGGGCGAGCAGCTCAAGCATACCCTCCTCATGTTTGATGCCTTCCACGATGTAGAAGAGCGCGCCAAAAACGGCAATGCCGTCGCCAAGGATGTCATTCAGTCCTGGGCTGAGGCCGAATGGTTCCTGTCCAAACCTGCTCTGGAAGAAAAAATCACCCTCACCGTCTTCAAGGTACCGGGTGAAACCAATACCGATGACCTTTCTCCAGCACCGGATGCATGGTCGCGCCCGGATATACCCTTGCACGCCCGTGCCATGCTCAAAAACGAGCGTGACGGTATTGAGCCCCAGGAACAAGGTCAGGTCGGCCCTCTCCAGCAAATTGAAGACGTCATGGCCAAAGGCTTCCCGGTGGCCTACGTGGGTGACGTTGTGGGCACGGGTTCCTCGCGAAAATCAGCCACCAACTCGGTGCTGTGGTTCTTTGGTGATGACATTCCCAATGTGCCCAACAAACGCGCAGGCGGCTTCTGTTTCGGCGGCAAGATTGCCCCCATCTTCTTCAACACCATGGAAGATTCCGGCGCCCTTCCGGTCGAAATGGATGTTTCCAAGCTCAATATGGGTGATGTGATCGACGTCTACCCCTATGAAGGCAAGGTCTGCAAGCACGGCACCGACGAGGTGCTGACCACCTTTGAACTCAAGACCCAGCTGATTCTTGATGAAGTTCGCGCGGGCGGTCGTATTCCATTGATCATCGGTCGTGGCCTGACGGGCAAGGCGCGCGAATCTCTCGGTCTGGAAGCGTCTGACGTCTTCCGCCTGCCGGAACAGCCTGCCGATACTGGCAAAGGGTTTACCCTGGCGCAGAAAATGGTGGGTAAGGCATGCGGTCTGGAGGGCGTTCGTCCCGGCATGTACTGCGAACCCAAAATGACCACTGTCGGCTCACAGGACACTACTGGCCCGATGACCCGTGACGAGCTTAAAGATCTGGCCTGTCTGGGTTTCCAGGCTGACCTGGTCATGCAGTCATTCTGTCACACAGCGGCCTACCCCAAGCCGGTAGACGTTGATACCCACCATACCCTGCCTGATTTCATCATGAACCGTGGCGGCGTTTCCCTGCGTCCAGGTGACGGTATCATTCATAGCTGGCTGAACCGCATGCTGCTACCTGATACCGTAGGTACCGGTGGTGATTCACACACCCGTTTCCCGCTGGGCATTTCCTTTCCTGCTGGTTCGGGCCTGGTAGCCTTTGCGGCTGCTACCGGTGTCATGCCACTGGACATGCCGGAATCCGTTCTGGTTCGCTTCAAAGGCAAGCGCCAGCCCGGCGTTACCCTGCGTGACCTCGTGCATGCCATTCCGCTCTATGCCATCAAGCAGGGCCTGCTAACGGTAGAGAAGTCTGGCAAGAAGAATGCCTTCTCGGGCCGCGTACTGGAAATTGAAGGCCTTGAAGATCTGACCGTTGAGCAGGCGTTCGAGCTTTCCGACGCCTCTGCAGAGCGCTCGGCGGCGGGTTGCACTATTACCCTGTCCGAGGAGAGCGTGACAGAGTATCTGAATTCCAACATCACCCTGCTCAAGTGGATGATGGCCAATGGTTATGGCGATGAGCGTACCATCAGCCGTCGCATCGAGGGCATGCAGGAATGGCTGGCTAACCCGAGCCTGATGCGTGGCGATCAAGACGCCGAATACGCTGAAGTGATCGAGATTGATCTTGATGAGATCAAGGAGCCGGTTCTCTGCGCGCCAAATGACCCGGACGATGCCCGCCTGCTTTCCGATGTCACCGGCGAACAGATCGACGAAGTCTTCATCGGTTCATGCATGACCAACATTGGCCACTTCCGTGCGGCAGGCAAACTGCTTGAAAAGCAGCCTGCCGGCAGCCTGAAGACACGCCTTTGGCTGGCACCGCCGACCAAGATGGACCAGCACCAGCTCACCGAGGAAGGCTATTACGGGATCTATGGCCGCGCTGGCGCACGTATGGAAATGCCGGGATGTTCACTATGTATGGGCAATCAGGCACGCGTTGCGGCCAAGAGCACGGTCGTTTCCACCTCGACCCGTAACTTCCCCAACCGTCTTGGCGATGGCGCCAATGTCTACCTGGCGTCCGCTGAGCTTGCCGCGGTTGCCGCGGTGGAGGGTCGTCTGCCATCGGTTGAAGAGTACCAACGCTACATGAGCGAGTTTGATGCCATGGCCGGCGAAATCTACCGCTACATGAACTTCCACGAGATCGAGGAATATCAAAAGATTGCCTCGAACGTGATACCGGTTGCGCAGGAAGCTTGAGCCACGCATTATAAGAAAGGCTCAATCAGCAACGTTATCGCCGATGCTCGCAACATCGCAGGTGCACGTCTTCAGGATAGAGCCCTGTACCTGAGTCGATGACCCAACGCCTCGCACTGGACCTCCAGGCGGGGCGTTTTTTATTCCTTCCAGCGCGCTGTCTTTTGATCATTGTCGCTAATCCCTGAAAAGGAGTCTCACCATGTCCCCCTCATCTGTTGTTACACCGGATATCTGCGATGCCTACCCTGAAGTGGCCGTTGTTGACCCAATCTTCGCCAACTTTGGTGGCCTTGATGCCTTTGCAGGCCCTATCCGCACCGTCAAGTGCTTCGAAGATAACTCCATGGTCAAGCAGGCCGTTGCCGAGCCGGGAGACGGCGCCGTACTGGTTGTCGATGCCGGCGGCTCATACCGTTGTGCCATGCTCGGCGACATGCTGGCGGAGCAGGCGGTTGCCAATGGCTGGGCAGGTATCGTGATGCATGGCTGCGTCAGGGATGTGGATGTGCTGGCAAGCCTGAACCTGGGTATTCAGGCGCTAGGCAGCCATCCGCGCAAGAGCGAAAAACGCGGTGAAGGACAACGCGATATCAGCGTCAACGTTGGTGGGGTCATAATGACACCCGGCCAATGGCTCTATGCCGACAACAACGGCATACTGATGGCTGATCATCAGCTCGAACTGCCTGGCTAGCCGGGATCTGCTTGCCAGCGCGGAACATGGATGCCACGCTGGCAATTTTTACACTACCGTCTTGGTGTCATGCAGCCACTTAACCTCCTTGGTCGTTTATTGCTAAGAACCCTGCGGGAACACTTGCGCCCGCTGATTGCCTTCCACCTGTTTTTTACCTTACTGGCTTCCTTACTGCTCCTGCCTGGCGTGGCCTGGGTTTTACAATGGATATTTGCCCAGCTGGACAACAGCGTAATCACCACGAATGCCTTAATTGATCTGCTGTTCAGCCCCATCGGTTTACTGGTCGCCCTGCCTGTACTGGCAAGCGTTTTCATTGTGCTTTACTGGCAGCAGGCCGGCATGTTGCAGGTCGCCATACGCCCACGCGCTAATCACTATCGGCTTGCCCTGGTGGCGTTATGGCTGAGTACGCGTCGTCTACCGGCGCTGATTGGTTTGGCAACAATTCAGGTCGGCGCCCACCTTCTGCTGCTGGCGCCCTTCATGCTTGCGATAACCTGGCTTTATGATATCTGGCTGGGGGGTCTGGATATCTATTATCTTCAAGTGGTGCGCCCACCGGTATTTTGGTATTTCGTTGCCTCGGTCTTACCCGTTGTGGGTATCTGGGTATGGCTCGCCAGCTGGCTTTATCTGCGCTGGGTGCTGGCCTTGCCTCTGGTGTCACTGGAAAGCATGCCCCCGCTGCAGGCACTCAGGCAAAGCGTTCGTCTTACCCATGGTTGGCGACGTTCAATCGGTTTTGCAGTATTGGCCGTTCTTGCCGCCATTATTATCCTTCCTGTTCTTGTCACCTGGGTGTTTGATCACCTGTTCACACCGCTACTCTGGTGGCTACCCGAACATAATGCCTTGCTGATTCCTGCCACCCTGGCGTACTTGACCGGCTATGTGTTGCTGACTCTGGGAATTACCTTTCTGGGCATTGCCGTCAATGCTTTGTTATCCGCCAATCTTTACGGCCAACTGGCCCACCCTGACCCTCAGGAAGACCTGCCCCCTGCTTCTCACCCTGGGCGCTTGGCCTGGGCGGTTGAGCTTGGGGTGGTGGTATTTGCCGCTTTACAGGCCTGGTGGATTCTGACCAGTTTTGAGCTGGACGACAATGTCGACATCATTGCCCATCGTGGTAGTTCCATGGTGGCACCTGAAAACACCCTTTCCGCTGTCAGTCAGGCCCTGGTTGACGGCGCCAACAGTATAGAAATTGATGTGCAGCTCTCTTCTGACCAGGAAGTTGTGCTTTACCATGACCGCAGCTTGCAGCGGCTGACGGGGGATAGGCGGAAGCTGACAGAATTGACGCGCGCGGAACTCGGCGAATTTGACGTTGGCCGCTGGTTTGATGAGCGTTTCCAGGGAGAGCGCATTCCTGGTCTTGATGAGACACTCGAAATGGTGCGAGGCAGTGCGAGCCTGATGATCGAGCTCAAACCGCAGTTTGGTCAGGAGCGCCAGCTTGCCGACAGGGTCCTGCAGGTACTTGCTGAAGAAAACCAGCAGCGGCTGACCTGCTGGTCACAAGCCACTGATGGTATCCAGGCTTATGTTGACTGTGGCTTTCCCGATGTATTGGCTGAAATGCGCATTGCCGCGATGTCTCCTTCACTGCTGCGCTATATCACAGCCGCTGCACCGCAGTTGCGCACCACTCTGCTGGCCCAGCTGATCATGCCCGGCACCCTTAACCGTCGCGGATTTGATGCGCTCGGGTTGCGCCATAACCGGATTACCCGCAATGAGATCCGTCTGGCCAGGGCGTACGGCTATGAGGTGCATGCCTGGACGGTTAACAGCCAGGCACGCATGTCGACGCTTATTGACATGGGCGTAGATGGCATTATTACCGACTACCCGGCGCAGCTTAACCAATTGCTGACTGACCGCCGCGAACTCAGCGACGGTAGCCTGATGCTGGTTAAACTGCGCAACTGGTTACGCGAATAAGCGCTTATTCACCCATTACAATGCCTTCGCGACGCGGATCAGCGCCCCCGAACAGACTCCCATCCGGCTGTCGCATAATCGCCTGTAACCCGCTGGTCAGATCCCGCTCACTGATATCGTGGCCAAGCGCTTCCAGAGCCGACAGGGTCTCTTGCGGATAGCCCTCGGCTTCCAGATAGACCGCACCCCCCAATGTCACGGCATGAGGCAGATTCAATGCTTCCTGGGCGTCAAGTCCCCAATCGCGCAGCGCCACCAGAGTCCGGGCGTTGTAGTGAATGATCGCAGCACCGCCGGGCGAGCCCAGGCTCGCCAGCAAGTCACCACTCTCACGGTCGAACACCAGCGTCGGACTCATGCTGGAACGTGGTCTCTTATCCGCCTCAACCCGGTTGGCAACCGGCTGGCCGTCCACTTCCGGCACAAAGGAGAAATCGGTCAGCTGGTTATTCAGCAGATAGCCGCCAGAAAGCCCTGTGCCACCATCCGCCAGAATCCGCGAACCAAACGCCTGTTCAATCGAAGTGGTCATGGCCACCGCGTTGCCATCCTGATCAATGATACTGATATGGCTGGTGCCGTATTCTGGCTGCGCAGGGGCAGAGGCGAAACTTACCTGCATGCTCCCCGGTACACCCGGCTGAGCAGCGCCGCTCCCCATGCTGGCATCTGCCTCTATCAGGCTGGCCCGCTCTGCCAGATAATCACTGTTAAGCATAGTGTGCCAGTCACCACCCGGCGCCTGAACAAAATCAGGGTCAGCGATATACAGACCACGATCAGCGAATGCCAGCCGAGAGGCTTCCAGAAACTGATGAAGCCAACGGCTGGATGGCAGCCCGTCATCAAGCGGCGCTTCCACCATGGGTTGATGATCCATCATACCGAGTATCTGCATGATGGTGAGATGACCTGAAGACGGCGGCGGAAACCCACACACCTCCCACTGCTGCCAGGGCGTACACAGCGCTTCCCGCTCTGGAGCCTCGTAGTTAGCCAGGTCTTCCATGCGCATATTGCCCGGGCGCTGTGGATGCGCCGCCACGCGATTGACAATATCTTCGGCAATCGGTCCGGTGTAAAGCGCCTGACTGCCGTTACCCGCTAACTCGCGCAGAATATCAGCCAGCGCCGGATTACGCAGTGTTTCACCCACCGCGACAGGATCGCCCGCGTCAGTATAATAGAAGGCTCTGGCAAGTTCGTTATCGCGCAGGGTGGCATCATCCGCCAGGCTGGTATAAAGGCGCTGGCTAACGGTGAAGCCTTCCTCGGCCAGCGTGATCGCCGGAGCAAACAGGCTTTCCCAGGGTAGTTGGCCATGCTCTGCGTGTGCAGTTTCAAGCATCCTGACAAGCCCCGGCACCCCAACGGACAGGCCACTGTTAACCGCATCCGCAAAGCTCAGCGGTTCACCGTCTTCACCTATAAACAGGTTTTCATCAACGTCTGATGGTGCCTTTTCACGACCGTCGAATGTCTGCACATGCTGACCATCATAATGCATCAAAAAACCACCCCCACCGATACCACTGGACTGGGGTTCGACAAGAGTCAGCACCATCTGCACGGCCACCGCTGCGTCAATGGCGTTTCCTCCGGCTTTAATTACCTGATAACCGGCATCGGTTGCCAGCGGGTTAGCGGCTGCCACCGCAAAGTCCTGATTTTCCCAGCCTGTTTTTTCTGCAAAGCCTGTTTCGGTTTCCGGTGATATAGCCGGGCTTTCATAACTGAACCCGCTCGCATGCAGCGGCAACAGCATAAGGCTCAATGGTAGAGCGTATTTCCAATGGCGCATGGAGCATCCTCTTGATGAGTGGTCCTGACAACCACCCTGTTATAACAAAGCACTATCCTTACAAAGCACTATCCTTACAAAGCACTATCCTTACAAAGTACTATACGCAATTAATAACGCCAGAACATTTGGCGAAATCCGCTGTGGCAATCCCGCCATGCAAATGTGTTTGTCAGCAAATACCAGCCAATAAAAAGCCCGGCGGACCGCCGGGCTTTTGGGGGTTGCATAACGCCAGGACATCGCTTAGTTGAGGGTTTCACCCGCCAGCATGAACCAGGTTTCAAGCACCGCGTCCGGATTCAGTGAGACAGAGTCTATGCCCTGCTCCATCAACCACTTGGCCAGATCCGGATGATCCGATGGGCCTTGGCCGCAGATGCCAACATACTTGCCTTGCGCCTTACAGGCCTGGATCGCCATGGCCAGCAGCTTTTTGACCGCCGCATTACGCTCATCAAACAGGTGAGCGACGATCCCCGAGTCACGGTCTAGCCCCAGAGTCAGCTGGGTCAGGTCGTTGGAACCAATCGAGAAACCATCAAAGTGTTCCAGAAACTCATCCGCCAATAGCGCATTAGCAGGCAGCTCACACATCATGATGACCTTGAGGCCGTTCTCGCCGCGCCTGAGACCGTTGGCAGCCATCAGCTCTACCACCTCGCGGGCTTCCTCGGGTGTACGTACAAAAGGCACCATGATTTCGACGTTATCCAGCCCCATGACTTCGCGCACCCGTTTCAGCGCCCGGCATTCCAGTTCAAAGCAGGGCCGGAAGGCATCGGAGATATAGCGTGATGCACCCCGGAAACCCAGCATGGGGTTTTCTTCGCCCGGCTCATAGAGCTTGCCGCCAATCAGGTTCTCATACTCGTTGGATTTGAAATCCGACAGCCGTACGATCACCCGCTGCGGATAGAAAGCAGCCGCCAGGGTGGATATTCCCTCAACAAGCTTATCCACGTAAAAACTGACCGGATCATCATAGCCTGCCGTTCTCAGATCAATTGTCTGCTGTAGATCCGAGGGCAGCGTCGCATATTCAAGAAGTGCCTTGGGGTGAACGCCAATCATCCGGTTAATGATGAACTCCAGACGGGCAAGGCCTACGCCGGCATTGGGCAGTCCTGAGAAACTGAAGGCACGATCCGGATTGCCAACGTTCATCATGATCTTGAAAGGAATCTCCGGCATGGCATCGACACTTGACACCTTATAGTCGAACTCCAGAAGCCCTTCATAGACATGACCTGCATCTCCTTCGGCACAGGAAACCGTGACATCGCTACCTTCGTGAAGTAATTGAGTCGCATCACCGCAACCAACGACCGCCGGGATACCCAGTTCCCGCGCAATAATGGCCGCATGACAGGTACGACCGCCGCGATTGGTTACAATCGCCGACGCCCGTTTCATGATCGGCTCCCAGTCCGGGTCGGTCATGTCGGTGACCAGAATATCGCCGTCGTGAACCTTGTCCATATCATCAGGGCTCAACACAATTTTTACCGCCCCGCGGCCAATACGCTGACCAATCGCACGGCCAGTCACCAAGGTGCGGCCCTTTTCCTTCAGATGGAAACGTTCAAGTTTGCCGCCTTCCTGTTGGGACACCACCGTTTCAGGGCGGGCCTGCACGATATACAGCTTGCCGTCATCACCATCCAGTGCCCATTCAATATCCATCGGACGCTGATAGTGCTTTTCAATCGTCACGGCCTGTTCGGCCAGCGCCATCACCTGGGTGTCGTCCAGACAGAAACGTCCCCGCTCCTTAAGCGCTACATCGATGGTTTCGACGGATTTACCCGCACTGGCATCGTCGGTATAGACCATCTTGATCAGCTTGGAGCCCAGATTGCGACGCAGCACCGCTGGGCGTCCTGCCGCCAGCGTTGGCTTGTGTACATAGAACTCATCCGGGTTAACCGCCCCCTGTACAACCGTTTCACCCAGGCCCCAGGAGGCCGTTACAAATACCGCATCGCGGTAGCCGGACTCAGTATCCAGGGTAAACATGACGCCGGCAGCGCCGGTTTCCGAGCGCACCATTTTCTGAATACCGGCGGAAAGCGCCACGTTTTCATGGGCATAGCCGCGGTGTACACGATAGGAAATCGCCCTGTCATTGAACAGGGAAGCAAACACTTCATGCACAGCGCGCTTGATATTGTCGAAACCTTCAATATTGAGAAATGTTTCCTGCTGACCGGCAAAGGAGGCATCTGGCAGATCTTCGGCAGTGGCTGAGCTGCGCACGGCTACCTTGAGGTTGGGGTGTTGCTGTTGCAGCTGCTCGTAGGCATCACGCAAAGCGGCTTCAAAGTGGGGTGGCAAGGGGGTATCAATCACCCATTGACGAATATCACGGCCGGCTTCAGCAAGCGCTTTGACGTCGTCAACGTCAAGACGATCCAGAGTAGCATTGATGCGCTCGTTAAGATTTTCATGGGAGAGAAATTCCCGGTAAGCATGGGCAGTGGTCGCGAAACCGCCAGGCACCGTCACGCCAGCACCGGCAAGATTCGAGATCATTTCACCCAGAGAGGCATTCTTACCACCTACCCGCTCAACATCATTCATGCCCAAGTGATCAAACCACAGAATGTACTCTTCCACGCAACCCCCTCGCATTTAGCATCAGCACGGCCAGCGGGCCGCCCAAAGTAGACGTGGCTACCCTAGCATCACCCCCTCCTATTCGCCATTGGTCTAACATCGAAGGGGATGGAGGATAATTACAACATCGATGACATTCGGGCATTTTCTGTAGTGGCTACGCGAACCCCTCCCATTGCCTCAGCCAGATAAGCGCCTGCCAAGATTGTTTTATGACTGCCAAGTCGTGACAATAGCGCTAATCAAGCCATAACCCTGTATTGAATGAGCAACCATCTGATGACACGCACCGCTTTTTTTATTTCCGATGGCACCGGCATCACTGCTGAAAGTCTGGGCCGTAGCCTGCTGGCGCAGTTTGAAAATGTCGAAATCCAGATGCTGACCAAGCCATATATAGATACCCTGGCCAAAGCACAAGCACTCGTTGCCGTTATTGACGCTACGGCTGTCAATGACGGCGAGCAACCTATCATTATCGATACGATCGTTGACCAGGACATTCGCGATGTCATTCGTCAAGCCACGGGGTTCAAGGTTGATATCTTCTCGACCTTCCTGAAACCGTTGGAACAGGAACTGAATACCCATTCCTCGTACAGCGTAGGCAGGACGCATTCCATTGGTAGCGATGACGTCTACATGGACCGCATTCACTCGGTACACTTTGCGTTGGATAACGATGACGGCGCACGGACCCATCAATATGACAAGGCGGATGTTATTCTGGTAGGCGTATCACGCTGCGGTAAAACACCCACTTCGTTATACCTGGCGCTGCAATTCGGTATTCGCGCCGCCAACTACCCGCTGACCGAGGATGACCACGATGAAGACGGTGTGCTCAAGTTACCCAGATCTCTGGCTCCTCATCGGCACAAGCTGTTCGGGCTGACCATTGATGCGCGTCGCCTCGCGGCCATTCGCAACGAACGACGCCCCAACAGTCGCTATAGCTCCATGGATCAATGTATGCAGGAAGTTGAACAGGCCGAGTCGTTGTATCGCAGCATGCATATTCCCTATATCGATACAACGCGCTTTTCAGTTGAGGAGATTTCCACCCGCATGATTGCTGACACTGGCCTGTCGAGACGCTTCTCACCGCGATAGCCTGAAGGAGACGGGGTTAAAGACCTTTGGGTGCAAAGATCCCGGGGGCGTTACGCCAGTAGCCCTTATAATCCATACCGAAACCGAAGACAAAACGATCCGCCACTTCCAGGCCACAGTAATCGGCTTTCAGTCCAGGCGCTGCTTTACGGTCATGCTGTTTATCAACCAGCACCGCCGTGGTGATACTTGCCGCCTGGGCGTCTTTGCAATATTCAAGGATAGCCGCCAGGGTGGCCCCTTCATCAAGTATATCGTCAATAATCACCACATGGCGCCCTGCCATCGGGACTTCAGGGGAAACACGCCAGAACAGGTCCCCACCGCGGAGTTCGCTGCGATAGCGGGTGGCATGGATGTAGTCTACTTCGAGAGGAAACCCAAGACGCGTCAACAAGTGGCCGGTGGTAATCAGGCCACCGTTCATCACACAGTAGAAAACCGGCAACTTGTCACCAAGATCCCGGGTAATTTCTTCAGCCATGCGGTCCAGGGCTTGCTCTACCTGCTGCTGGGTAATCAGGCAGTCGGCATCATTCATCAGCTCGCGCATGGAATCGCGCGACGCCAGTGTTTCATTATCTAACTTAGCCATCATGTTTCCTCTGGCGTTTACTTGAATGGGCCCTGATGGGCTAAAGGCCTTCTCGTAAGAATGCGTTTTTAGACTTCTCGCTTACCTGGTGGAACCAGCCAGCGCTTCCAGTCTGGCATGGGTGCGACGCCAGCGGCCTAATGCGCTCAGCGATTCAAGCGTGGGTCGTGCTCGGGCATAGCGTAATTTCATAGACCGTCTTGTTACTTTCCCGATGCAGGCATCAAGTACTTCAAGTGCTGCAGCGCG
The DNA here is from genome assembly GCF_044792155.1 of Halomonas sp. BLK-85. Classification (NCBI taxonomy): domain Bacteria; kingdom Pseudomonadati; phylum Pseudomonadota; class Gammaproteobacteria; order Oceanospirillales; family Halomonadaceae; genus Halomonas; species Halomonas sp. BLK-85. The sequence continues at coordinate 1,332,775 of NZ_CP087731.1, read as the reverse complement.
ATCATTACAGACCAGTAGCATATCGCAACCTGCCCTTAGGGCGGCATTGGCGCGCTCTGCAGGCGAACCGGCCACTTGGGCACCAACCATACTCAGGTCATCAGAGAAAATGCAGCCCTTGAACTTGAGCGATTCACGTAACATACCCAACCAGGCCGGTGAGAAGCCGGCAGGCCGTTCATCAAAGGTTTGGAAGATAACATGAGCAGGCATGACACCATCCAGCACACTTGCCAGCTGCGTGAAGGGCACCAGATCATGCTGCCTGATAACACTCAATGGGCGCCCGTCAATCGGCAGGGCAATATGTGAGTCCTCTGCCACGCTACCATGGCCAGGAAAATGCTTCCCGACAGCCGCCATCCCGGCCTCATGCAAGCCCTGTATCAACGCCTGGCCAAGCGCGGTTACTTGTTGCGGATTCTGGCCAAAGCTACGATCGCCAATCACACTTGAGGCGCCACCATCAACGTCCAACACGGGGGCAAAGGTAATATCCAGCCCGCAAGCAGCCATTTCCATACCCAATAACCAGCCGGCATCACGCGCCAGCACCAGGCCTTCAGCCATGTCCTGTTGATAGTGTTGACCAAGCAATGCCATTGGCGGCAATCGGGTAACTCCCTGCTGGATGCGCTGCACCCGGCCGCCCTCCTGATCAATCGCAATCAGAAGATCGGGACGATGCTGACGAATCGTGTCGCACAAGGCTCGCACCTGAGCAGCACTTTGAATGTTACGTGCAAACAGGATGACGCCACCCAGGGCATCGTTCTGCAACAGCTGTCGTTCATCCGACGTTAACGAGATTCCTTCGAGGTCAAGCATGACCGGCCCAACTGAGTGCGTCATGACACAAGCATCCTGAAAAAAACGGCAATTCTAGTCGATCATTGCCTACATGCAACTGATCAAGCAGCCTGAAACGTCTGAATGGCTCTCTCTATCATCTGATACGGCCCGCCTAGAGGTGGATCCAGACCGGCGTTCCGGGTACGGCGAACGCGAATACATCCAGCAGGTCCTGGCGTTCAAGCCGGATACAACCATGAGACAGGGGCTGCCCCATCGGTTCAGTGGCAGGCGTACCGTGTATATAGATATAACGACGCTGTGAATCCACCTGTCCACCGCGGTTAAACCCTGTTTCCAGGCCACACAGCCAAAGGATCCGAGTCAGGATCCAGTCTCTTTCGGGAAACTGCTCATGCAAGGCTGGTGAGTAGACTTCCCCCGTCCATCGGCGGCCCTGGAATACGGCGTCAGGCGGCGCACTCTCGCCAATAGCAGCACGCACATAGTGCCAACCCAATGGGGTCTGGCCACTGCCATTTTGCTGGCCGGCCCCCGCCTTGCCAGTGGAAACCTGCATAGAAATCCGTTCCACACGTCCCTGCCACAACGTTAACAACTGCCGAGTAATATCGACATCGATCCACTTGCCGGTGTCAGGAGGCAGTTCAATCAGCAAGGGTGTACGCATTGCTATGCTCCTTGCCCTCGAGCGCCTTGCGTTCCGACGCGACCGGAGTTGGCAATGGTGCATTCATTGCCGCGACCACCACGGGGCGCAAGCGACGAACCAGATCGCGCACGGACACATGCTCCTGATAGTCTTTCTGGGCAATATCTTTAAGCGCATCCAGCCCAGAAAAGGTAAAAATCACTGTCCCCAGCATGAAATGCAAGCGCCAGAAACGCTCAGCATCAGGCAGCTCAGGTGTGGCCTGGCGCACAAGCTCGGTAAAACGTGTGAATACATCACCATATTGCTCCTGGATAAAACGCCGAAGGTGCCCCTGTGCCTGGCTATAGGCTAACCCCAGTAAGCGCATGAACACCTTCAGGCTGTTACGCTCAGCAGGCACCGACAGCACTGTTGTTGCCATTGTTTCCAACAGCACTTCCAGTGGAATGATGCTTCCCTGATAGCGTTCCTCCAGCTCGTCCAATGCGCTATGAAAACGCACACTGAAAGGGTCCAGATAGCGCGAAAATACCGACTGAATCAGGGCTTTTTTGGAGCCGAAATGGTAATTGACCGCGGCCAGGTTGACCTTGGCTTTGCTGGTAATGTTGCGCAATGATGTTTCAGCAAAGCCGCGTTCAGCAAAAAGGACCTCAGCAGTGTCAAGGATACGGGTCACTGTGTCGAGCTGAGCCATGAGAGTGCTCCAGAAAACAGGTGTTTAAAACATGAACCGATATTACGTCATGACTTGCAGTCGCTCAACGCCTGTTGAATCAAAACTGACCCTCAAGCCTTGAAACAGTTGCCGACGGAAGATCAATAACACAGCTATCTCACGCAAGCCTCTGGTATAGCTACACAAAATTCAATACTCAACCTATACTGGACAGAGGCACATACTGTATACTTAATCACATGGTTCATTACGCCAGTTTTTGAAATCGACTAAATAATCAGCCCATCAATAGGTAACGACGCGTTGTTACTTATTCATTACCGACACCTTCAGGTGGGAGAGCTCCATGTCTCGTCCTTTGACTGCGCGCCAACAGAATGTTTATGACTTTATTGTCAAAACCATGGGTGAATTGGGTTACCCACCCACGCGTGCCGAGATCGCCAAGGCACTAGGCTTTCGTTCCCCGAATGCAGCAGAGGAGCATCTCCGGGCATTGGAACGCAAGAAAGTGATTCGCATTATCCGCAACACCTCGCGTGGTATCCGTCTGCCGGCACAGGAAAGCGTTGAAGTGACGCCACCAGTGCCTGAAACCCAGGTAGTCGAAAGCGTACCTGTCAGCAGCAACAACGGCGGGTTACCGATTATCGGCGAGGTTGCTGCAGGCAGCCCGATACTGGCCACAGAACACATTGATCGTTATTGTCCGTTACCCGCGGAATACTTTACACCCAGGGCAGATTACCTGCTGCGGGTGCGCGGGCTTTCGATGAAGGATGTCGGGATTCTGGAAGGCGATCTGTTGGCCGTCCACCGTACCGAACACGTACGCGACGGCCAGATTGTGGTTGCCCGTCTGGATGACGAAGTGACTGTGAAGCGGTTCAAACGCGAGGGCCATCGGGTTCAACTGCTGGCTGAAAACGAGGATTTCCTGCCGATTAACGTTGACTTGCGTTCCCAATCACTGGAAATAGAAGGCGTAGGGGTGGGTGTTATTCGTGGAGGCAGCGGACAGGCACTGGGATAACGGGCCTGCCCGCTTCAGGCGGCATTACTTACTGCATATCAATGTAGCGGTGGTCATTAAAGGTGGCCACCCACTGTGGGTGGTAGACCAGCAGGACACTTAGCAGCATACCGGTAATAAATGCTTCTGATGGCATCAAAAGTGGCAGAAAACGCGCGTATTCCCGGGCAAGATAGACCGCCTCGGGATCTGTGCCCGCCAGTACAATCAGCCCCACCGCTGTCAACCCACCTGCCAGCGTTGCCAGTGCGGTCCCGAAAAAACCGCAGGCAAACATGAAGACCATCAGGTTATCAGGCATCTTGCGATCGACAAATCGCCAGATAAGGCCTGTCGTCAAGGCTGGCACTATCCCGGTCACCAGAACATTTGCCCCCAGCAACGGCCACTCGTTGCGACCGATCAGTACCATGGCAAGGTTGATCATAACGTTACTCAGCAATGCCAGCGGCGCCTTGAACACCAGCGTCATCAAGACGGTAAATACCAGGTGCAGGGTCAGCCAGTCCACTGCTTGCGCGCGCAGTTGCCACATAAGCACAACGGCGAGTGTCGCCGCCAGCCAACGATGTTGCAAAGCGGTATCGTCCAGAAGCGCCTGCCAGGGCTTCAGCATCAACACCCAGACCAGCACTGCAAGGGAAAGCAGCCCGGAAAGCAGTAGCGCCCAAGGCGCCAGGACACTTTCGGAAAAAGACATATAGATACCACCTCAAGCGGTCAAAAGCGGGATTTCCCAGCGAATATTCCAGACCCTAATTGAACACAACCGTCTTGTTGCCGTGAATAATGACTCTGTCTTCAAGGTGCCAGCGAACACCACGTGCGAGCACTGATTTTTCAACGTCGCGCCCAAAACGCACCAGATCCTTTGGCGTATGGCAATGAGTAACCCGATGGATATCCTGCTCAATAATCGGACCTGCATCGAGTTCTTCAGTCACATAGTGACAGGTAGCACCTATCAGTTTAACCCCCCTTTGATAGGCCTGATGATAAGGCTTGGCGCCCGCGAAAGAAGGTAGAAAACTATGATGAATATTGATGACCCGGCCGCTTAAACGCAGGCACAATGCGGGCGGCAATATCTGCATATATCTGGCAAGAATGACACAGTCCGCCTCAAGCGCTTCTATCTGTGCTTCAACGGCATCGAATGCCGGCTGTTTGTCGTCAGGGTCTACCGGAATATGCTGGTATGGAATCCCATACCACTCTGTCAGTGAACGCATATCATCATGGTTGGAAAGTACGCCGACGATATCACAGGCAAGCTCCCCTGCCTGCCAGCGATAAAGCAGGTCCACCAGACAGTGAGATTCCTTGGACACCATGATGACCACTTTTGGCCGCTTGGCCGTGTCGGTCAAGGCCCACTCCATCTGAAAATCTTCGGCCACGGGCCGAAACGCCTGACTGAAAGCATCAGGACCGATCGCCAAGGAATCAGCCAGAATTTCATAGCGCATGAAAAAGCGCCCGGTTTCCAGGTCTGAATGCTGGCTCGCCTCGGTAATTGAGCCACCTTGCTGAGCAATGAAATTGGCCACTCGTGCCACTATCCCTACCTGATCCGGGCAGGAAACCACCAAACGATAATATCGGGACATAAAAAGACTCTGTGATAGCACTGGCCTGAAACTGGCGACGACCATAAATCTATTTCGCCATCCTGGGTTGCTTGCCTCTGCAGAAGGACAAACGACAGTTACAGTGTACCGGATGCAGGCACGCTGATCACGGTTGCAAATTGACCGCCAGCACCGCAGTGATTGTGGCCGCCCCCCTCAATCCCGTATAGTAATGTCCTTACTTTTTTTAGGCTTTTCACCCACGATGCATCCACCCCGCGTACATATTCGTCCCCGTCGTCGCCCCCCGCTGCAGTTACTGCCGCTTGGAGGGTGCGGCGAAGTGGGAATGAACTTCACCCTGTACGGCTATGAAGACCACTGGGTAGCGGTTGATTGTGGCATGATGATCCGTCAGGACATGCCTGGCACCCCTCTTCAGGTTCCCAATCTGGATACCTTGAGCTCTCTTGGCGTTACACCCGCAGCGCTGTTTATCACTCATGGCCATGAAGATCATATTGGTGCGGTCGTCTGGCTATGGCCCAATTGGCAGTGCCCGATCTACGCCACCCCCCTGGCCGCAGGTCTTTTGCGACTCAAGTTTGCCGAACATGGCTTGAGTCCGGATAAGATCATTGTGGTGGAGCCTGGCGAAGCCCTTTCATCCGGGCCTTTCACCGTTCGCCACTTACCGTTACCGCACTCCATTCCGGAAAGCTGCGCACTGATGATGCTAGTGGGTGACTATCGCGTTCTGCATACCGGCGACTGGAAGCTGGATGCTCAGCCATTGGTCGGCAAGCCAGCTGACGCTGGACAGTTTCGCGCCCTGGCACCACTTGACCTGGTAGTGGGTGATTCAACCAATGCGCCAATGCCGGGACATTCAGGCAGCGAGGGTGATGTCGCCCGGGCACTGGCCAGAACCATTGCCAACTGCAAGGGACGGGTCGTCATTTCCTGCTTTGCCAGCAATGTGGCACGAATAGTGGCCATTGCCCGAGCCGCTCAGCAGTGTGGGCGGCGAATCAGCCTGATGGGTCGCTCCATGGAGCGAATGGTGACGGTGGCCAGAGGACTTGGTTATCTTGACGAATTGCCGCCGCTGGTGCCTTCTCATGATCTGGGCTATCTGCCCGCTGATGAAGTCATCATCATTGCCACGGGCAGCCAGGGTGAACCACGCGCAGCGCTGCAGCGTCTTGCTCAGCGTCGTCATCCCTTTGTTGATCTGGAGCCAGGCGACAACATCATCTTTTCAGCCAAGGCGATTCCGGGCAACGAACGCCCTATTGAACGGCTGAAAAAACGTTTTACCCAGATGGGTATTACCCTGTTTGATGAATTCAACCACCCGGAACTCCATGCAACAGGTCATCCGGCACAGGAAGAACTGACAACCCTCTACCGCTGGGTAAAACCGCGTCACCTGCTGCCAGTGCATGGCGAGGCGCGACATCAGCAGGCTCATCAAGCGCTTGCCGAGTCGCTCAACATTGCAGCCCCGCTCGCGCCACTAAACGGCGATCTGATCCATTTTGATGCCCACGGACTCCGCCATCAGGCGCGCTACCCCCAGCCGCCCTGCATTGTCAGCCAGAACAGCGTTGTGCCTCACCCTGGCCTGGAAACATCTACTCAAAACAAACGCCGTGGCAGTCTGTATCTGGCTTTACCTGTCACTGCCAGCGATGTTGGCTGGTGGCGTATCGGCCGGCTGATGCTGGACAACGCTGGAGCAGGCGCGCTGGATGAAGACAGCTTCAGCGACTGGTTGGACGAACAATTGAGCGACATTCATGCTGACACCCTGGCAGAGCTACGTCAGGCATTGCAGCCACGCCTGATCAACTGGCTGGCAGAACATATGCAGCACTTGCCAGATGTGCACCTGCAGATCATGGCGGCAGAAATGCCCGAATGGACCAAACCGGATCAGGAAAGCTGAGAAAGGTTATCCTCCTTGCCAGCGGGTCGCATCCTGCTGGTCTGATTCGCGTTCCTTCACCCAGTAATCGCCATCCCGGGCGTGCTCCTTTTTCCAGAATGGCGCTCGGGTTTTCAGAAAATCCATGATGAAGTCACAGGCTTCGAAGGCATCACGCCGGTGCGCGCTGGCCACCGATACACGAACAATAGGGTCGCCCGGCGCCATATAACCAATTCGATGAATGATTCTGACTCCCTGCAGCGACCAGCGATGCCATGCCTGCTTGCCGATGTCCTCGAGGGTGCGCTCTGTCATGCCCGGATAATGTTCAAGAGTCAGCCCTGTCACGTCAGGGGATTCATTGAAATCACGCACCAGGCCTGTAAAACTGACCACAGCGCCGACATCGCTGCGGTTCTCCAGAAGGTCCTTATAGGCATAAGCCATATCAAAGGCCTGCGTCTGAATACACACGTCAATATTCATGGTTAGCCGCCGGTTACAGGTGGGAAAAATGCCACTTCATCATTGTCTGTCAGGCGAGCACTGTCATTCACCATTACCTGGTTGACTGCACACAAGGTGCGCTGATCACGCAGGATGTCAAAACAGCTGTCCCGAGCGCCGAGCAGTGATTTCAACCCGGCGATATCTTTGGTATCCAACGCATCCAGGGAAATACTGAGATCACTATGCCCCAGGCGCTCGCGCAATTCAGCCAGAAACTTGACGCGTACGCACTCGCCTACACAGCGGTCACCCAGATGTACTTCGCCTGTCGCGCTCTCACCGGCCACCCATGGCGCGACCTGTCTATCGTCAGACCCACGCTGGTAGTCACCGCTTTTGCCACCCACCTTGGTATCCAGTTGCATGCCTTCAATACGCATCGACTTGTCAACAGCCTTGCACATGTCATAAAGCGTCAAACAGGCGACAGACACGGCCGTCAGTGCTTCCATTTCGACCCCGGTCTGTCCTGTCAGGCGGCACAGGGCGGATACATGCACACAGTTGTTTTGCATATCGAGTTCGAAATCTACCGTCACCTTGGATAGCGCCAACGCATGGCAGAGCGGAATCAGTTCATGGGTGCGCTTGGCCGCCTGAATACCGGCAATCCGCGCGGTGGCGATAACGTCTCCCTTGGGCAGCCCCCCGTCCGCCAGCAACTGTAGAGTCTGCGACTGCATCGTGATGCGCCCCGAGGCCACTGCCTGACGCTGGGTTGGCTTTTTTGCCCCCACATCCACCATATGTGCTTCACCGTTAGCGTTCAGATGCGTCAGTTGCATATCAAATCACCCCAGTGTCAATCCAGACCGTAAATTAAGATTGCCAAATGCACCGGCCAGACATTACAGATATTCTTGGCGCCGCATAAAGCCATGAACCCATTCAGCAATACCTGGCACGTCGTCTATATCAAGGCGCGCTACCGTCTTACTCAACGGTCGGATATCCGTTCGTTTGAGCGCCGCTGCACACACCCCGTTATCATCCAAAATAGCGGGATCGCCCACTTCCTGACGATAGACTACCAGCTTGGGAAGGGGCCAGGCCTTGAACCCTTCGACGATGACCAGATCAGGCGCGTGCGGTGCCATCAAGGCCAGCAGATGATTCAGGTCAGGCTCTTGTTGCCCCGGTGTTTCCTGCATCAATGCGTAACGTTGATGAGACGCCACCAACATCGGAGAAGCGCCCGCCTTACGCAATTGGTAACTATCCTTGCCAGGTGTATCCACCTCAAAGGTATGGTGGGCATGTTTGATCACCCCTACCTTCAGACCTCGCTCCTGCAGGATTGGGAGCAGAGCCTCAAGCAGGGTCGTTTTGCCGGTACCGCTCCAGGCCGCCACACCCAGAACAGGAAACCCGGTGGCCACCAGGGGGGCAATCTCAGAGGTACTCATAGCGATCCTTTTTCAAACCGGTGACAAGCTTTATTCATCTTCCTGGGCACGCGGCAAGGCCAGGTTCAGGACAATCCCTACAATCGCGGCCAGGCTCACGCCCTGCAGAGTGAATTGACCACCCCCAAACTGCATCCCGCCAATGCCAAATACCAGAATCAGTGACACGACGACCAGGTTACGCGGAGCCGTCAATGACTGCCCTGCCCTGACCAGGGTGTTCATCCCCACCACAGCGATGGAGCCAAAAAGCAACGTCATGATACCGCCCATGACAGGACCGGGAATGGTCTGCAGCAGCGCCCCCAGTTTACCAATAAAGGCCAGCAGAATGGCGATGATGGCGGCAATTATCATATACATTGGATTGAAGGCGCGTGTCAGCGTTACTGCCCCCGTCACTTCTGAATAAGTGGTATTGGGCGGGCCGCCAAACAGGGCAGCCAAAGTCGTGGCCAGGCCGTCCCCAAGCAATGTCCGATGCAAACCGGGTTTTTCCAGGTAATTCTTACGTGTGACAGAGCCTATCGCGACCATGTCGCCGATATGCTCAACGGCAGGTGCGATGGCCACCGGGATCATGAACAGAATAGCCGCCCAATGAAAGCTTGGAGCTGTAAAGCCGGGCAAGGAAAGCCAGCTTGAAGAGGTAACCGGCGAAAAATCCACGAGCCCCATGATCAGCGCCAGCACATAGCCACTGATGATACCGCCCATGATCGGCACCAGACGCAACAACCCACGACCAAACACCGCCAGTACAAGCGTAATCAGGAGGCTGGTCATGGATAGGAAAATGGCCGAACCATAATCGATATTATCGCTGTTTTCACCGGTAGCCATACTGACAGCCACCGGCGCCAACGCCAGACCTATCACCATGATCACAGGCCCCACCACGACCGGTGGCAACAAGCGATGTAGCCAGGCGGTGCCCTTAAAGCGTACAACCTGTGAAATCACCACATAGACCAGTCCAGCCGCCATCAAACCACCCAGAGTGGCCGAGACACCAAAACTGGCAATTGAGCCTTGAATAGGCGCGATAAATGCAAATGATGACGCCAGGAATACCGGTACGCTCTGACGGGTCACCGCATGGAATACAAGTGTACCTGCCCCCGCTGTAAACAAGGCAACACTTGGGTCAAGCCCTGTCAGCAGGGGGACCAGTACCAGAGCACCGAAGGCCACAAATAACATCTGTGCGCCTGTCAGTATCATCTTGGGCCATGAGTCGTTTTGCACGGCTGTGGTTGTATCGCTCACACGCTGCCTCCATAGAAGGAATCGATGTCTGACGTCCTTGAGCCGCTGGCGGTCTCACGACAGTCATTCAAAAAAATGCCCCCAACGCCTGTAGCGTAAGGGGCAGAAAATAGGGAATTACTTAGCGCGTCCCGAAGATCTTGTCACCGGCATCTCCGAGTCCGGGGACGATATAGCCGTTTTCATCGAGCCGTTCATCGACACTGGCCGTGTAGATCTCGATATCCGGATAGGCCTCCTGAACACGCGCAATGCCTTCCGGGGCCGCCACCAGGACAATCACCTTCATCTGCTCGCAACCACGCTCACGCAGCATATCAAGGGTGGCCACCATGGACCCCCCCGTGGCCAACATCGGGTCAATGACAATGGCCATGCGCTCTTCGATATCGTTGGCAAACTTGGCAAAGTAAGGCACAGGCTGAAGCGTCTCTTCATCGCGATAAAGACCAACCACACTCACCCGGGCACTGGGAATCAGGTCGGTTACGCCTTCCAGCATGCCCAGTCCGGCTCGCAGAATAGGCACAACGGTGACTTTCTTGCCTTTAAGGCGTCGCGTCATGATGGCTTGATCATTCCAGCCCTGAATTTCATGGTCTTCCAGTTCCAGCCCCTGGGTCGCTTCATAGGTCAGTAGCTTGGCCACTTCACCCGCCAGTTCCCGAAAACTTTTGGTGCTGAGATCCATCTCGCGCATAAGACCCAGCTTATGCTGGACCAGTGGGTGATTTATGGCGTGTACGCTCATGGAACTTCCTCGCGGCGATCAGACGTGATGACGACGTTTGTCGACTCGACAAACGTATAAAATTGGCACGTATTCTACTCTCAACAAACGCTCAGGTTAAGGGGCCGCGGGCAATTGCCATTCAATCGGGTCACGCCCCTGAGCGACCAGGAAAGCATTGGCCTGGGAAAAGTGCCGAGTGCCAAAAAAACCACGGTGAGCTGACAGCGGCGAAGGGTGGGGTGCTTCGAGAATCAGATGACGCTGTTGGTCAATCAAGGTCTTTTTCTGCCGGGCATGACTGCCCCACAGCATAAAGACACAAGGTGGTGCTTGCTGACTGACCGTCTCAATAGCCCGATCAGTGAATGCCTCCCACCCTTTGCCACGGTGAGAAGCCGCATTACCCTGCTCGACAGTCAAGGCGGTATTCAGTAACAGCACGCCCTGGCGGGCCCAGCTCTCCAGACAACCATGGCGCACCGGCTGAAACCCGATATCGCTGGCCAATTCCTTGTAGATGTTGGCAAGTGATGGCGGCACCGGCACACCCGGCTGAACAGAAAAGCACAGCCCATGCGCCTGATTTGGGCCGTGATAAGGGTCCTGGCCCAGAATCACCACCTTGACGTTGCTCAATGGCGTCAGCTCGAAGGCACGAAACCACACGGAGGAATGTGGGTAAACCACTTTTCTGGCGGCTTTTTCAGCCGCAAGAAACTGCTTGAGTGAGTGCATGTAATCAGCCTGGAATTCGGCGTCCAATGCTTCTGCCCACTCACCCGATAATGGATTTGCCATACCTGCCCTCGCTCATACCCTTCAAGTAGCAGCCGCTTGCAGCTGCGCTCACGCTGGTTGAGCCCGATTACTTCTTGACCTGATCCACCAGCGGCTCGACATAGGCGACGCCCATATCCCAGGGGAACTGGATCCAGCACTGCTGACCTACTTCAGTCAGGTACTGATCAACCAGCGGTTTGCCTTCCGGTTTGGCATAAATGGTCACAAAGTGTGCCTTGGGTAACATTTCCCTGACGGCGCGGGCGGTTTTGCCGGTATCGACCAGATCATCCACAAGAAGCCAGCCCTCACCGTCATGATCAACACCTTTAAGGATGTCAAGCTGGTTTTGCTCCATATGATCGTAGCTTTTAATACATACCGTATCGATCAGCCGCACGTTCAACTCACGGGCTATCAGCGCCGCAGGAATGAGCCCGCCGCGCGTAATGGCAATGATCCCTTTGAAATCCCGTGCCACCAGTTGATGGCAAAGTTCGCGCACATCACGGTGCAGCTGATCCCATGAGACCGTAAAATGCTGCCGATAACGATGACTGCTCATAAAAGGTGTTACTCGCTTTCATTAAAGGAACATACCGCGAATACACCAAAACCGGCATCGCGAATTTTCTGGGAACCTCCCAGCTCAGGCAGATCGATAATGGTTGCCGTTTCAACCACCTGCCCACCGCTGCGCTGAATGAGGTTGGCAGCAGCCAGCATGGTGCCGCCCGTGGCAATCAGGTCATCCATCAGCAGGATACGGTCATTCTGGTGAAAAGCATCTGCATGCAATTCCACTTCTGAGTGGCCGTACTCCAGCGTATAGGTTTCACTGATGGTCCTGAACGGCAGTTTGCCCTTTTTACGTACAGGCACAAAACTGCAGCCCAACTCGTAGGCCAGCGGTGCGCCGATAATAAAGCCACGTGCATCAATAGACGCAATCGCATCAAGGTTCATTTCCTGATAGCGGTGTACAAAACTATCAATCAGCTTGCGAAATGCCGCGCTGTTCTGCAACAACGGCGTAATATCGCGGAAATTCACCCCTTGCTCGGGCCAGTCAGGAACCGTGCGGATAACGGACTTGATATAATCGCCGTAGATGCTCATTGCGTCTCTCATTGGGTCATCGAAGATGGAGGGTTAATCCAGGAACAGGAACTTGGCTACAAACAGAAGTGCCAGCAGGACAACCGCCGGGTTGAGATCCTTGAAACGGCCAGACAGAGTCTTGATCGCCACAAAACTGATAAAGCCCAACGCAATGCCTTCGGCAATTGAAAACGTAAGCGGCATCGCCAGTGCGGCAATCAGCACAGGGGCAGCTTCGGTCGGGTCATCCCAGTTAGCGTGTGCCAGGCTGCCTGCCATCAACACCGCGACGTACAGCAGTGCACCTGCGGTGGCATAGGCAGGGATAGAGCCCGCCAATGGCGCAAAAAACAGGCTGACCAGAAACAGAATCGCGACCACGACCGCTGTGAGACCGGTGCGCCCGCCTGAAGCAATCCCGGCGGTGGATTCAATATAGCTGGTGGTGGTCGAGGTACCCAGGGCAGCACCTGCCATGGAGGCGGTGCTGTCAGCCATCATGGCTCGCCCGATGCGGGGCAGCTTGCCATTTGCGTCGAGAAGGTTACCGCGCTGTGCCACACCTACCAAAGTGCCAGATGTATCAAACAGGTCAACAAACAGGAAGGCAAAAATGACGCTGAGCATGGCCACGTCCAGCGCGCCCAGGATGTCCATCTGCACAAGGGTCGGCGCAATGGAGGGCGGCATGGACATCAGACCACCGTATTCATTGTGGCCCAGCAATATGGCCACAACAGTCACACCCAGAATACCGATCATCACCGCACCCGTCACCTTCAGGTAGGCCAGCGCAGTGATCACAAAAAAGCCAACCAGCGCATAAATGGCGGCCGGTTCACTCATATCCCCCAAGGCCACATAGGTCGCCTGGTCAGACACTACGATACCGGCGTTTTTCAGTGCGATCATGGCCAGGAAGAGGCCAATACCCGCCGCGATGCCAAGGCGTAAAGAAAGTGGAATCGAATTAATGATCCACTCACGTATCTTGAAGATACTTAACAGGAAAAAGCAGAAACCGGAAAGGAATACGGCGCCCAGCGCCGCCTCCCAGGTGTAGCCCATTCCGAGCACAACACCGTAGGTGAAGAAGGCATTCAGGCCCATACCAGGCGCTTGGGCAATCGGATAGTTGGCCCAGATTCCCATTATCAGACAGCCAATGGCCGCTGCCAGACAGGTGGCGACAAAGACGGCTCCGTAATCCATTCCTGCTTCAGACAGAATACTGGGGTTGACAAAAATAATGTAGGCCATGGTCAGGAATGTGGTGATTCCGGCAATAACCTCGGTTCTTATATTTGTCTTGTGTTCTGTCAGCTTGAAGTGCTTATCCAGAATGTTCATGAGTATGATTACCCTTAGTGCAAACGCTGCGGCGTCAGAGTGCAAGAAAAGCCGCACATATTACCTAAAGGCCAGCATTCATGCGAGCCTTAAGCAAATGAGCAGCCCATTTGAATACGCAGCACAAGGCTACGCTTTTCAGAACATCTAGTTTGCAATATCGAGGCCACGTGAACTCAACATACGTTCAACGGTTTCAACGATCACCTGAGTCTGCGGGTCAATTTCGATATTCACGTTATCTCCTACCTGACGATCGCCCAGACTGGTACGTGCCAATGTTTCCGGTATCAGGTTGACGCAAAATGCCACAGCGTCGCTTTGCTCGTTACGTCCCACCTCGCCTACCGTCAGGCTGATGCCATCTACGCCGATATAGCCTTTTTCAAACACAAAACGGCCTATTTCTGGTGACAGGGTAAACCACAGGCGACGATTATTCGGCGCTTCTTCAATCTCGCTCAGTGTTGCCATACAGATCACGTGGCCTGACATGGAATGCCCACCGATCTCGTCACCGAAACGCGCAGCACGCTCAATATTGACTCGGCTACCTTCAGTGACTGCACCAAGATTGGTCAAGCGCAAGGTTTCACGCATCAGATCAAAACTCACGCATTCACCGTCGATGGCGGTCGCCGTCAAGCAAACACCATTATGTGCAACGGAAGCACCCGTCTTCAGCCCCTCGCGCATTTCGGCCGGCATCCTGAGAACATGTGTCCGGAACTGCTCCAGCTCCTTGATGGCGACCACTTCAGCTGTACCCTGAACGATACCGGTAAACATAGAGACCTCATTAAAGTACGGTCGGATAAATATCCACAATGAAAGGAAGACGTCATGATAACGGCATTATTGTGCCATTTTTAACGGTCAGGCACTCAAAAAGATGTACGCTGTATAACATCAGCACAACTATGGTCGACGCGCCGATGCCTTTTATCACTCTCAGGCCAAGGCAACACGCGCAGGCATGAACCGCTTAAAACACCCTGCTCTGGCGTATTTAGCGGAAAAAAACCTGCTTTAATAGCACTCTTTCAATATTTAATATCAGATAAGCCATGTAACGCAAAAATTCCCACCGTGGCATTTGACAAGTAAACCGCTTCACCTTAGACTTTTATCCAATCTGAAAGACGCCGATTTGTACCCGGATTGCGGGCGTCCACCGTAAGACCTTATGGTGAAGTGCAGCTAAAAGGGTGTGTCCAGCGTTGATGGCCACCCATCAGGGTGGCCTTTTTTAGCACCACTCAGCGCTTATCACCCCCGCACGTTTCCATACCGGCTTACTGAATCTGGCCTGCACCTTTCATATGCGGCCAACTCCAAGGTAACGCCATGATCGAACTCATTAATGTCAGCAAAACTTACACCAATGGCAGCCAGGTCACTCAAGCGCTGAAAA
This sequence comes from Halomonas sp. BLK-85, assembly GCF_044792155.1. Lineage (NCBI taxonomy): Bacteria > Pseudomonadati > Pseudomonadota > Gammaproteobacteria > Oceanospirillales > Halomonadaceae > Halomonas > Halomonas sp. BLK-85. The sequence goes on along the minus strand of NZ_CP087731.1, from coordinate 1,317,528 downwards.
ACGCTAACCTGCATGTCCCAAGAGGCGCCATCCACGGGGTCATTGGCCTATCCGGTGCGGGTAAATCCACCCTGATACGCTGTGTCAACCTGTTGGAGCGTCCTACGGAAGGAAGTGTGGTGGTTGATGGGCAGGATATAACCCACCTGAAGGACGACCAGCTGAATAAGGCACGTCATCGCATCGGTATGATCTTCCAGCATTTCAATCTGCTGACGACACGCAACGTTTTCGATAACGTTGCCTTCCCTCTGGAGCTGACAGGGCTATCCAGACAGGCCATCAAGTCACGCGTTGAACCCTTGCTGAAACTGGTCGGTCTTGCTGACAAGGCCCGCCAGTTCCCCGCCCAGCTTTCAGGCGGGCAGAAACAGCGGGTGGCGATTGCTCGTGCCCTGGCCAATGAGCCAGCCGTTCTGCTCTGTGATGAAGCGACCTCCGCACTGGACCCGCAGACGACAACCTCCATTCTGGAGCTGTTGCGGGACATTAACCAGACGCTGGGTATTACCATTTTACTGATCACTCACGAGATGGAAGTTGTCAAATCGATCTGCCATCGCGTCAGTCTGATTTCCGCGGGTGAGCTGGTGGAAGACGCCGAAGTCGGTGATTTCTTTACTTCACCGCGCACGCAACTGGGACGAGACTTCCTGAATGACTTTCTTGAGCTAACCCCGCCCAAGGAGCTGGTCGAACGTCTGCAACCCTCCCCCGACGCGCATACTCACCCGGTGGTGCGCCTGACGTTTTCCGGTGATGCAGTCTCAACACCACTGATTTCCCGCCTGGCCAGGGAATGCAGCGTAGATGTCAGTATTCTGCAGGCCAAGGTGGAGTCGATTCAGGAACGAACGCTTGGGCTGATGATAGCGGAACTGGTGGGCGACAAGCAGCAAACTCACCAGGCAATCACCTATCTTGAATCTCACCAACTTGACGTGGAGGTGCTTGGCCATGTCCAGCGCAATGATTGACCTGATTTTCCATGCCACGCTGGACACCCTTTATATGGTGGCCATCTCAGGGCTGATAGCAACACTGCTAGGCGTGCCGCTGGGCATCATGCTGTATGTTACCCGGCCACGTCAGATTCTTGCTCGGCCGGTGCTGAATCAGGTGTTGGGCATCATCACCAACATCGGTCGTTCAATTCCGTTCATCATTCTGATGGTGGCCATTACGCCCTTCACCCGTATGCTGGTAGGCACTTCCATAGGCATCAATGCGGCCGCCGTGCCACTCACTATTGCTGCCATTCCATTCGTTGCCCGCCTGGTGGAAGGGGCATTGAATGAGCTTTCACCCGGCCTGGTGGAAGCCGCTCAGGCCATGGGCGCAACCCCCTGGCAGATCATCTGCAAGGTTTTATTGCCTGAAGCCCGTGGCGGCATCATCACAGCACTGACCGTTACCCTGGTGACGCTGGTCAGCTACTCGGCCATGGCGGGTGCCGTAGGGGGCGGCGGCCTCGGTGATCTGGGAATCCGCTATGGCTATAACCGTTTCATGCCAGAGATCATGCTGGTTACCGTCATCATACTGGTCGTGATGGTGCAGGGCTTTCAAAGCCTGGGCGACTACCTGGTGCGCAAGAGCGATCGTAAGTAACTGGCATGCGTATTGAGCAACTTCTCTATAGCCCATAGTTATTAAAAATAATTTCTTATGCTTTAATATTAATCCCCTTAAACAATATCCACGAGGAAACCCATCATGAAAACATTTGCAATCAGCAGCTTAACTGCATTGGCGCTGTCCATTAACATCGCAGCCGCCGATAACCACAGCCTCAAGGTCGGCACCGTCGCCGGGCCCGAGACAGACGTCATGGAAGTGGCCGTGCGCATTGCCGAGGAAGAATACGGCCTTGATATCGAGATAATCGAATTTACTGACTACGTAACACCCAATGCGGCACTGGCCGATGGCAGCCTGGATGCCAATGCCTTTCAGCACGAGCCCTACCTGCAATCGATGATCGATGATCGCGGTTATGAGCTGGCTATTGCTGGCCGCACCTTCGTTTATCCGATTGGCGCCTATTCCGAGCAGTATTCGGATATTGCCAACTTGCCTGACGGTGCACAAATTGCCCTGCCCAATGACCCTTCCAATGAAGGGCGTGCCCTGATCCTGATGCACAATGAAGGCCTGATCACCCTTGAAGACCCGAGCTTTCTGGAAGCTACTCCGCTGGATATTGCCGAAAACCCGCGCGACTTCCGCTTCCGCGAAATTGAAGCTGCCCAGCTTCCCCGGGTGCTGCCCGATGTCGATATGGCGTTTATCAACAATACCTTTGCCCAGCCTGCCGGGCTTACCCTGGACGATGCCCTGATCAAGGAAGGCCCTGAGTCTCCCTACGTCAACCTCATTGCTGTACGTGCTGGTGACGAAGAGCGTGAAGACATTCGTCAACTGGTGGATGCCTATCAGCGTGAAGAAGTGATCGACAAAGCCGATGAGCTGTTCAAGGGTGCTGCTGTACCGGGTTGGGTTGAATAAACCTCAACCAGATCCAAACTCAGCGCCTCACAGCGCCGTCAGGTCAGCTTATTACGGGCCTGGCGAGCTTTTTTCACCAAGGATAATTGCCTGTATGCCTCAGATTGACTATGCCCTGCTCAATCGACAGCTGGAAACCCTGCTCGATACCCGCGACTGGCTGACCAACAGCGCCCAGGTCTGTGCCTTTGTCTTTCATGAAGTGCCCGACCTTAACTGGGTAGGCTTTTATGTGCAGCGTACATCAGAGATGCTCGGTCTGGGGCCTTTTCAAGGCAAACCTGCCTGTCACCCCATCCCTTTCAGCAAAGGTGTTTGCGGGGCGGCGGCGCGTCAAAAAACCACCCAACGTGTTGATGATGTTCACGCCATTGCAGATCACATCGCCTGTGACGCTGACTCACGCTCTGAGCTCGTTATCCCTGTGGTGATGGAAGGCGAGCTGTGGGGCGTGCTTGACCTGGACAGCCCCATCCCAGGGCGTTTCAGCGACGTAGACCAGGAAGGCATTGAGCGCTTGGTTGCCACCTTTCTCCGCCAAACGGATATACCCCTGTTATTCGAGCACCAGTAAGTACGCTGGCAATAAAAAAGCCCCTGGCACGATGCCCGGGGCTTTTTTCAGAAGCTGTAACGATCTATTTGAGCGGCATGACCTGGTAGGACCAGGCGGATTTGAACCGCCGACCTCCACGATGTCAACGTGGCGCTCTAACCAACTGAGCTATGGTCCTATGACAAGCGAATATGTGTCGCCGCCTGTTGCACAAACAGCGAATCTGGTAGGACCAGGCGGATTTGAACCGCCGACCTCCACGATGTCAACGTGGCGCTCTAACCAACTGAGCTATGGTCCTGCTGCTAAGCAACGGAAGCGTATTCTACGGCTTTATTACTGAAATGCAAGCAATTTGCGCGCGCAAATCTTGAGGCCCCACAGCGTACTTCATTCTGGTATGCCACCATGTGTCAATCCAACCGGATCGAGCAGGCGTTCAAGGGTGGCTCGATCAAGGTCAGTTTCCTCTTCGGCCACATCAATGATCGGCCGCCCGGCCTGATAGGCCTGCTTGGCAACGCTTGCCGCTGCGTTATAACCAATAACACCATTCAAAGCGGTCACCAGAATCGGATTACGTGCTAAAGGGGCTTGCAGGTTATCTTCACGCACCTTGAAAGTGGCAATTGCCCGCTCGCCCAAAAGTCCAGCGGTGTTAGCCATCAGGGTGATCGAGGTCAACAGGTTGTAGGCAACCAGTGGAAGCATGACATTCAGCTGAAAATTGCCACTTTGCCCCGCCACGCTGATAGCCGTATCCAGGCCGATTACCTGAGCCGCTGACTGCGCGGCAGACTCGGGAATCACAGGGTTGACCTTGCCAGGCATGATCGAGCTGCCGGGCTGCAGTGCCTCCAGCTCAATTTCCCCAAGGCCTGCCAGCGGGCCGGAATTCATCCAGCGCAAGTCGTTGGCGATCTTCATCACCACACAGGCAAAGCCTTTCAGCTGTCCGGAAAGTTCCACTGCCGCATCCTGGGAAGACAGGCTGGCAAAAAAGCTGTCATTAGGCACCAGCGTAAGCCCCGTCTGCTGGCTCAGATCCTTGGCCATCAAGTCGGCAAAGCCTTCAGGGGCGTTGATTCCCGTGCCCACTGCGGTACCGCCTTGAGCCAGCCGGCATAAACGCTGCATGGCACTGTCAAAACGCTCAATGGCCTGCCCTACCTGGCTCGACCAGGCGCCAAGCTCCTGATCCATACGCAGCGGCATGGCATCCATCAGGTGCGTGCGCCCGGTTTTCACCACCTGCGCAAGTTCTTCTGCTCGACGGTCAATGGTGGCCTGCAAACCCACCAGCGCAGGCCGCAGTGATTGTGAGACGGCAATCGCCGCTGATAGATGAATGGCGGTAGGAATCACGTCATTGCTTGACTGCCCCATGTTGACATGGTCATTGGGCGTTACCTCGATACCCTCGCGGCTGGCCAACCGGGCCAACACTTCATTAACGTTCATATTGGTTGACGTGCCCGAGCCGGTCTGAAAGACATCAACAGGAAAGTGGTCATCATGCTGACCATCGATAACCGCCAGGGCCGCCTTTTCAATCGCCTGGGCCCTGGGTTGATCCAGCAGACCCAGCTGGCCGTTAGTGCGCGCCGCCGCCAGCTTTATACGTGCTACAGCGTGAATAAACGCGCAGGGCATGGGCGTATTCGAGACCTGGAAATTATTAATGGCCCGCTGGGTCTGTGCGCCATAAAGCGCCTCTTCCGGGACTTCCAGTGCTCCCATGCTGTCTCGTTCGGTACGCATCGTCATGTCTACCTCCTGGTTTTATCGCTCATTTACGCTCTCGATCAGTGTTATTTTTCATTAAAAATCATCCTGTACGATGATCCAACCTGAAGGCAAGTGCGCACAACAACAAGCGCTGAAGCATGGGATGAGAAAAGTCATTTTTCACCCGTCGCTGCGCTACCACACAAATAATGTTGCAATGCACAAAAAGACCCTCTATACTGCAACGCAACATGCAGCAAAACGCATCCATTGCTCATTTGTCTTCACGACTTAATGTAAAACCAATGCCCCGGGAGGGTTTAACATGCGCACTATCAACACAAACGAAATGACTCAGCAATTTGACAACATGTTCATGGCACCGGTACGCGCTTTCGCCGCCCTGAATGTGGATTTCGCAGAAAAGATGTTCAATGCCCAGCTGGACGCCAGCAAAGCCTACGTTGACACCAGCATGGCCCAGGCTCGCACCCTGATGGACGTTAAAGATGCGGAAGGTCTGCGTTCTTACATGGAAAGCCAGCAGAAAGTAGCCAAAGAACTGGCTGAGCGTGTAAAAGGCGATGCTGACAAGGTTGTTGCCCTGCAGCAGGATTTCATGCAGCAGAGCCAGAAGCTGACTGAAGAAAACGTCAAGCAAGCCCAGGAAACAGCTACCAAGATGAGCAAAACTGCTTAATGGTCTGTTCCGCCAGCTAAGTGTTAGCTAGCACCAAGGCCGACACTGGGTCTCAGTGACAGCCTTCTGAAATACCGCCAGCTCGCCTGGCGGTATTTTTTTGTGTGGGGTGCCATAGCACTATGTACGCGCTACCAGCCGAGCGCCTGCTTGATAAAGGGAATGGTCAGCCTGCGCTGGGCAGACAGGGAGGCTTTATCCAGCTGTTCAAGTGACTCACACAGTGCACCCAACTCTCTTGGGCCTCGGTGCAGAATATAACGTCCGACGTCGTCTGGCAGCTGCATACCTCTGACCTTGGCACGCAACTTGAGAGCGGCAAGCCGCTCTTCATCATCAAGCGGCTGCAGATGAAAGGTCATCCCCCAGGCAAGCCGCGATGCCAGATCTGCCAGGCTAACATCCAGGTGTCGCGGCGCTCCCTTGGCGGCAATCACTATTCGCTTGCCCCCATCGCGCAGTCGGTTGAAGGCATGGAAAAGCCCCTCTTCCCAGCGCTTTCGTCCCAGCACGCAGTCAAGGTCATCCAGCGCCACCAGATCCAGACGTTCAATATCTTCCAGAATCAAGGGCGGAAAATGACCGATATCCCCCAAGGGAAGATACAGTGCGCGCTTACCAGCATCCGACGCGGCATGACAGGCAGCCTGTAACAGATGACTGCGGCCAGTACCATCGCTGCCCCAGATAAACAGATAGGGCTCGCCTTCTGCGTTCAGCTGACTCTGAAGCTGACTCACCAGCGCCGCATTGCGTCGGCTGACATAGAAGTTATCGAAGGTAGCGTCATCGCCTAGCCCAACCCCGAGGGGTAATTGTGCCGGTGTTCGGCTCATGATGAATCCCTTGTGTCAGGAGACCCACGGTTTTCCAGCTGCCTCTTTACGTTGGCATCCTGTGTCAATGTGTTGCCATCATCATATAAACTACTGTTTTTGTAGCGATCGTGAGCTTCACGCAAGAGTACCATGATGACAGCTGCAGCGGGCAATGCCAGCAAGACTCCGATGAATCCAAACAGCTCACCGCCTACCAGAACAGCAAAAATAACCGCAACCGGATGAAGGCCTATCTTGTTGCCCAACAGTTTGGGCTGTAGCACGACGCTTTCGATCATCTGCCCGGCAGCAAAAATCGCAATAACCCCTAAAATCGCCCAGATGGTGCCCATCTGGAACACAGCCACCAGCAAGGCAATGGTCAGGCCGACGATAAAGCCCAGAAAAGGCACGATGCTGGCCAGACCCGACACAAACCCGATCAAGAGACCAAAATTAAGCCCGAGCAGGCTCAAACCCAGCGCATACAAGACACCAAGACACAGCATGACCAAAAGCTGGCCGCGCAAAAAAGCCGAGAGCACTTCATCACAGCGCCCTGCCAGCCTTAGGGTATCCGCCAGCCAGCGCCTGGGCACCAGGTCGGCCAAACGCTGCATCAGATGATCCCAATCGAGCAGCAGATAGAAAGTGACGACCGGCACCAGAGCCAAAAAGGTCACCCATGACACCAGCGCCATGCCGGAACGCCCAATCTGCCCTAACGCCTGGGCCAGATAGCCACCGGCATCGCGCCAATGTTTGGTCAGTACCTGCTGGATGTTGTCCATCTCGGTTTGTAGATCATAACCCGCCCACTCTTCGAGTTTTGGCGCCAATACATTCTTGACCCATTCGAACATGACCGGCAATGACTCTCCGAACTGCTTGGCCTGCTGAATAATCAAGGGCACGACAATCAACAGGCTGATCACCAGCACCAGCGCCATAATGAAAAAAACGCTGGTGACGGCCAGCACACGTCCCATTCCCCAATGCTCCAACCGGTCCGCCAGAGGATCCGCCAGATACGCCAATATCATGCCGGCCACAAAGGGCATCAGTACGGCATCCAGCAGGAAGATCCCCCCTACCAGCACCACCAGAAATCCCACTCCCCACCACGAATGGCGCATTGTCGACCCCCCTTGAAATCGTTTGAACATGGCTGGTTTCAGCCATCCGCTACGCTGACAAAGCGCCCTCGTCGGCTGCTTGAGCGGTGCGTGATGCTATTGTCGGTGTTACAATCCGTGTCTCGATTTATCGCCCAGTTTATATCAGGACTCGCCATGACCCAGACGCCTTCATCAACTCCTCAACCCTCGCTTAGCTACAAAGATGCTGGCGTTGATATTGACGCAGGCAATGCCCTTGTCGAACGTATCAAGCATGTTGCCAAGCGCACTTCTCGCCCTGAAGTGATGGGTGGACTCGGCGGTTTCGGTGCCCTGTGTGAGCTACCCAAGAACTACCGTGAGCCGGTACTGGTCTCTGGCACTGATGGTGTGGGCACAAAATTACGCCTGGCCATGGACCTTGGCAAACACGACACCATTGGCATTGATCTGGTCGCCATGTGCGTCAACGATCTGATCGTGGCAGGCGCCGAGCCGCTCCTCTTTCTTGACTACTATGCCACGGGCAAGCTCAATGTCGATATCGCCGCCGATGTGGTCAATGGTATTGGCACCGGCTGCGAACAGGCCGGATGTGCCCTGGTAGGCGGCGAAACCGCTGAAATGCCAGGCATGTACGACGGTGATGATTATGATCTGGCCGGCTTCTGTGTGGGCGTCGTCGAAAAATCCGAGGTTCTCGATGGCGGCCGCGTCGATGCTGGAGACGTACTGCTGGGACTTGCCTCATCCGGTCCGCATTCCAACGGCTATTCGCTGATTCGCAAGATTCTCGAGGTCAGTGATGCATCACTCGACACTCCGGTCGATGGCATGCCGCTTGGCAACGCCCTGATGGCACCCACCCGCATCTATGTAAAATCGCTGCTCTCGCTGATGCGTGATACTGATATTCCCGTACATGCCCTGTCACATATTACCGGTGGCGGCCTGTTGGAAAATATTCCCCGGGTTCTACCCGATCATCTTGCCGCACATATCAACCTGGACAGCTGGAAGCGACCCGCCGTGTTCGACTGGCTTCAGGCCAATGGCAACGTTGATGAAGCCGAAATGCACCGGGTACTCAATTGTGGCATCGGCATGGTGGTCGTCGTGCCCGCCGCCCAGGCTGAACTGGCACGCCAACACTTACAGGCTCAGGGTGAAAGCGTCTATACCCTGGGCAATATTATCACACGCACCGCTGACGCCGTGACGTTGGAGAAGCCTGGCGTATGAGCAGCAATGTTACCCCTGATGCGATCACCAGCGAACTGCCCGCCATGCCTGCCGATACCCCCAGCATCGTCGTACTGATCTCGGGCAGCGGCAGCAATCTTCAGGCGCTGATTGATGCGCAGGCCCATAACCAGCTGAGCGGCAAGATTGTGGCGGTCATCTCCAACGAACCGGATGCCTATGGACTGACCCGCGCCCATGACGCCGGCATTGACGCTGTGGTGCTTCCACATCGGGAATATGACAGCCGGGAAGCCTATGATGGTGCCTTGATCAAGGTGATTGAACGCCACCAGCCGGATATTATCGTGTTGGCAGGCTTCATGCGTATCCTGACGCCGCGTTTCGTACAGCGCTTTCTCGGCAGGATGCTTAATATCCATCCGTCATTGCTTCCCGCTTACCAGGGGCTCAATACCCACGCCCGGGTCTTGGCAGACGGTGCCAGCGAACACGGTTGCAGCGTTCACTTTGTCACTGAGGAGCTGGATGGTGGCCCGGTGGTGATTCAGGCGGCCTTGAACATTGCCGCCGACGACACACAAACTTCACTGAAAGAGAAAATCCATGCCCGCGAGCATCTGATTTTACCCATCGCCGTGAACTGGTTCCTCGATGGCCGGCTGCAATACAGCGGCACAGGGGCCACCCTGGATGGCATTGCCCTGCCCCCTGAAGGGCTGCGGCTGACGCATGAAGATGCAGCGGACGAGCTCGACGAAGCCTGAAGCTGACATCTTGATGGGCGCTCAGCGTTATGCACAACAAGGCATTGTGAAAAACAAAGCATTGTGAAAAACAAAGCATTGTGAAAAACAACAACGCCCAGCCCTTGAACCAGGGCTGGGCGTTGTAGCCACAGGGGACTCTGTCAAGGCCTGCACTCAGGTACGCGGCAGAGTCACTCCGCGCTGACCCATGTATTTGCCGCCTCTATCCTTGTAAGACATCTCGCAAACCTCATCGGATTCCAGGAAAAGCATCTGAGCGACACCTTCATTGGCATAGATTTTGGCTGGGAGATTGGTGGTGTTGGAAAATTCCAGGGTCACATGGCCTTCCCATTCTGGCTCCAAGGGCGTGACATTGACAATGATACCGCAGCGGGCATAAGTGGACTTGCCCAGGCAGATCGTCAGCACACTGCGCGGAATGCGGAAATACTCCACGGTGCGCGCCAGCGCAAAGGAGTTGGGTGGAATAATGCACATATCGCCCTTGATATCCACAAAACTCTTTTCATCAAAATTTTTCGGGTCAACAACCGCTGAATGGATATTGGTAAAAACCTTGAACTCATCAGCACAGCGCACATCATAGCCATAGCTTGATGTGCCATAGGAAATCACCCTTTCGCCATCAATGTAACGTACCTGTTCTGCTTCGAAGGGTTCGATCATGGCCTGCTTTTCAGCCATGCGGCGAATCCATTTATCCGATTTGATACTCATGTTGCCGTGTCACTCGCTGAAAGAAATCGTCGGGCCCTGCTGGTCATCAGTCCCGCTGAGCTGGGACGCCATCTGGCGGGCAATCTGAGCAAATGCCTGGCTTGCCGAGCCTTCAGGTTCCGAGACAACGCTCGGATTACCGGAATCCGCCAGCTCACGAATGGAAAGGCTTAACGGCAGACGCCCCAGCACCTGGGTGTCGTATTCTGCTGCAATCCGGTCACCACCGCCGGTACCAAAAATCGCCGCCTCATGGCCACATTTCTCACAGTGGTAAACACTCATGTTTTCCACAATACCCAGTACTGGCACGTTGACTTTGCGGAACATCTCGATGCCTTTACGTGCATCCAGCAAAGCAATGTCCTGGGGCGTGGTAACAATCACGGCACCGGCAACCGGGACACGCTGAGACAGCGTCAGCTGGATATCACCGGTACCCGGCGGCATATCAATCAGCAGAAAATCCAGCTCACCCCATTGGGTCTGGTTCAACAATTGCTGAAACGCTCCAACCACCATGGGCCCCCGCCATACCATGGGCTCTTTGGTGTTAACCAGAAATGCCATCGACATGGCTTTGATACCATGCGCCTCAAGCGGCAGGAACTTGTCTTCGCCTGCCGCCTGGGGCCGGGTGCCTTCCTTGACGCCCAACATCTGCGCCTGGCTTGGGCCATAGATATCCGCGTCCAGCACGCCAACCCGATACCCTTGGGCTGAAAGCGCCAGCGCCAAGTTGACGGTCACGGTGGATTTCCCCACGCCCCCTTTACCTGAGGCAACGGCAACAATATGTTTAACACCTTCCATCTAGCGTCACTCCTCAGTCTGATAGGCTGTCGGTATTGATCATACCCGCAAGTAGCGCAATCATAAACCGAAGAGGCTGATTGCCAATCCAATCCTCTCAGGCGCGGCTATTTCCTGGCCATGCTATCCAGCATCCGGTTAACGGCCTCCAGGTGCTCAGGCTCGTTATGGCACATGCCCTGAAACGTGGCACACACATCCAGGAAGGCTTTTAACTGCATATCCGGGGCCATCTTCATCAGCCGCTTGGTCAGCCGAGTGGCCTTGGGCGGCTGGGCGGCGATGCGTCGGGCATGGGTCATGGCCACTTCCATCAGGTCCTCCGGCTCGGCCACCTCCAGCACAATGCCGTAGGCCAGCGCTTCTTCAGCATCAATCACTCGGCCAGAAAGCGTCAGCTCAAAGGCACGCTGATAGCCGATCTGCCGCTGCATGAACCAGGCACCGCCGTCACCGGGTATTATGCCCAGATTAAGAAAGGTCTCCCCAAACTTGGCACGCCGCGAGGCAATGCGCATATCGGCCATATTGGCCAGGTCAAAACCGGCACCTATCGCGGGGCCGTTCACAGCGGCAATAATCGGCACCTCAACGGCCTGCAATGCCAGCGGCATACGCTGGATGCCGCGCCGATAGCGCTCAGCCACCTCGGCCACGTCACCGGCAAAGTCACCTTCCCGGCTGGCCATGTCCTTGACATTGCCCCCGGCGGAAAACGCCGAGCCATCGCCGGTGATCACCAGCACCGACACATCCTCACTGCGGTTCACCCATTTCGCCACCGCTACGAGGTCGTCGACCAGCGCCGTGCCGGTCAGGGCATTACGCACATCATGGCGTTGGAAGGTTAACACGGCCACGCGGTTATCAAGGGTTAGGCGGGCATCTTTCAACTCGGGCAGCGTCATGCTGGCTCCTTTTTGATAGGCTCAGTGGGAAAAAAATCCGTCGGCAGCGCGTTCAACAATCACCCTGGCATCCACCACGGCATACCCGTCGGGATAGGCAATCACCGGATTCAGATCAAGTTCTTGTATCTCTGGATAGGCCTCAACAATATGCGCGACGTTCAACAGCAACTCGGTCAGCGCCTTCTTATCAATCGCAGCCGCCCCCCGCACGCCTTCAAAGACCTTTTTAGCCTTGATCTGGTCAATCATGCAAGTCGCATCAAAACGGCTCAGCGGCAAGGCTCGGAAGGCCACATCTTCAAGAATTTCCACAAAAACACCGCCCAGGCCGAACATCAGCACCGGGCCGAAGACCGGATCGCGCATCATGCCAATGATCACTTCAACGCCTTTGTCCGCCATGGGCGTTACCAGCACGCCTTCAATCCGGGCATTGGCATCGTAGACCCGGGCGGAAGTCATTATCTGCTGGTAGGCCTCCTTCAGCGCGGCCGTGCCTCTCAGGTTGAGCCTGACCCCGCCCGCATCGGATTTATGCAGAATATCCTTGGATACCACCTTCATGGCCAGTGGTTGATCGCCTAGCTCAGCGGCCACCTGCGCCAGTTCATCGGCACCGCGCACCACGCGCTCCTCAGGTACCGTTATGCCGTGGTCACCCAGCAGCGCCTTGGCCTCATATTCGAGCAGATCGCGCCCGGCTTGCCGAGCACTGGCCAACATTGCCTGAACGCTTGGAACAGGTGTCACCGCTGCAAAAGGCGCTTGCCGCTTACGTTCGGCAAGGTACTGGCCGCGCTCGCCGAGTGCCGCCAGAACGCGGACAGCGTGTTCAATTGACGCATAGATAGGCAGGCCAGCTTCATGCATACGGCGCAGCGCAGGTGGCTTGATAGGGGCATAGAGACTGTACACAACCAGCGGCTTGGTCGTGACATTGGAAAGATCAACCATGGCTTCCGCGCCACGCATTTCATCACCCAGTAGAGACTCGGCAAAACGCAGGCTATAACCGCCGAACATGCCCACCAGAAAAACGCTGTCAACGTTATCATCTGCTGCAACGATTTCCATGCACCTGGCCAGTAGCGAGGGATTAGCGTCTGACGAACCGGCCACATCCACCGGGTTAAGGGTGGACGCCTGGGGAAACAGAATGGCCCTCAGCTGAGAGCGGGTCTCTTCACTCAATTTCGCCAGGGTCAATCCCGCTTCTGCCAGACGGTCAGCGGCAATCGTGGCCTGCCCGCCGCCGTCGGCAATCACCGCCACCCGCTTGCCTCGCGCTTTCTGCAAAAGACCCAGGCCTTCCGCCACCGGTAGAATTTCATCGGAATACTGCACCACGCTGACACCCGACTGACGCAAGACGTCAACCGTCATCTGATAGCTGCCTGCCAGCGCCCCGGTGTGTGAACTGGCGGCTTTCTGGCCCTGTTCGGTGGAGCCGGACTTGTAGACCACGACAGGCTTGACCGCCGTCACGTCGCGGGCCACCTCAAGAAAACGCCGACCATCCCGGAAACCCTCCACATACAGGGTTGCTACCCGGGTGTGCTCGTCTTCTCCCAGGTAGCGCAGGTAATCATTGAAGCCGATATCACTCTGGTTGCCGGGGCCAACATAGGTACTGAAACCCACCTGACCGTTATGCTGGGCTTCCAGGGCCAACGCCAGCAGCATATTGCCTGACTGGGAAATAATCCCGATGTCTCCGGCTTTTAGGCCGTCAAGCGCCAGCAGGTTAAGGTGATGATGAAGATTGAAGACGCCCGAGGTATTGGGCCCTATGACGCGTACGCCATGAGCAGCTGCCTTGGCCATCATCTCGCGCTCAAGCCGGGCACCTTCTTTACCCATTTCGGCAAAGCCACTGGCCAGGATAATTGCGCCCTTGATACCACGACGACCACATTCGGCCACAAGCCCCGGCACGCTGGGCGCTGGCGTACACAGAAGCGCCAGCTCAGGGTTACCAGGAATCGCCGCAATAGACGGCCAGGCCCTTACCCCGAGAATCATCCCGGCCTTGGGGTTGACAGGGTAAATATTGCCGCGATATCCGTCCTTGATCAGCCCGACCATGGCTTTGTAACCACGCTTGGTGGGGTCGGCCGATGCGCCGACTATGGCGATGCCCGTCGGCGCCAGAATATTATGCAGCGAGCTGCGCGTGCTGAGATGACCTTCAATTGGGTTCACAAGGATAACCTCTAAAAAACGTGCAAAAAGGCAGATGACACAAACGCGGCTTGGCAGCTATCAACGGCCGTTGAACTGCGGTTGGCGCTTTTGCGCAAAGGCATCGACCCCTTCCTGCCAGTCTTCCGTGGTCGAACAGGTAAACACAGCGTCCAGTTCCTGCTGGAGCTGGCTATCAAGATCATGGGCACTGCCCTGATTGACCAGACGCTTGAGCATGGCAATGGAAACCGGCGCCTGGCAGGCCAACCGAGCACCCAATGTGTGAGCCTGCTCAAGCAGGTCACCAACCGGATAGGCGGCTAGCGCCAGGCCGATGCGTTGTGCTTCCTCAGCCTTGACCTTGTCACCGAGATACAACAAGCGGCGCGCCTGAGTAAGTCCCACCAACTGCGGAAGGATTTTTGACACACCGCCGCCCACGCATGTGCCGATACTGGTTTCCGGAAAGCCAATCTGAGCCTCATCTGCCATCAGGATAAAATCGCAGGCCACGGCCATTTCCGCACCTGCGCCCAATGCATAGCCATTAACGGCCGCTACCACCGGCTTTTTCAACCGATAGATGGCCTCACAGACATCGTTACCCAGCTGCAGATACTGTCGGCGCTGATACAGGGTACGCGCCGCGCCGCCGTGCTCCTTCATGTCGGCACCCACGCAGAAAGCCCGCCCCTCGCCGGTCAGCACAATGGCGCGAACATTCTCGGCTTGACCAGCCAGCGCCAGAGCATCCAGCAGCTCAAGATACAGGCTCTCAATTACGGCGTTCAGGCGGTGTGGCCGATTGAAGCGCACCTCAAGCACCTGGCCCTGCAGGAAAACCTGTAAGGTTTCAAAGCAAGGCAGGTTTTCGGCATCAAGGCTGGAAGGCAGCGTGGAACTGATTGGAGAACGGGAATCACTGTTGGGCATTGTCAGGCTCGGTGTGGAATCGGCAGGCAAGAAAGAAACATACGTTTCAAAAAGCATTTTATTTAAGTACGTATGTTCCAAGACGATCCTAGATCAAGGTATCAACGCTTGTCAACACATGTGTATCTTTTAATACCAAAAAATGATACAAATGTTTTTCTTGAAGCACGATGTATAGCGAGGAAACGGCATGCCATCCCAACACCCGCCCCTACCCGGCCTCACATCAAGCACGGATGACGCCTCCAGCTCCGCCGCCAGCCGTTTGAAGAGCACTCAACAGCAGCTGGCTGCCATTTATGCAGAGCTCAGCCCACAGCTTAAACTCGCCGCAGGTTATGTGCTGGAGCATCCGCTGGATATTGCCTTTCAGTCCATTCGCAAATCGGCAGCAGCGGCTCAGGTCACCCCTTCCACCCTTGTGCGCCTGGCCAAGCGGCTGGGATTTGAGAGTTACGACCTGTTCAGGGAAGTCTTCCAGTCCGCCGTTCAGGCCGGGCCGGTCGAGCTTTCCGGCAAGGCCAGCCAGCTGCGCAGCCTGGCCAGCCAGACGGATGATCAAGTATTTCTGGATGTGGGCGATGCGGCCTTCGATAATATTGGCCGCCTGTTTACTGCCGAGAATCAGCAGCGCGTGCGCGAAGCGGCGCAGATGCTATTAGGGGCACGAAAAGTCGCCGTGGTCGGCTTTCGTGACACCTTCGCCTGCGCTTATCATTTCGCTTACGTCGGACGCATTGCCATGCCCGATCTGCATCTGATTCGTGGCCTGGAAGGAGGGTTGCTCACCGAGCTGGATCCCTTCGGTGAACAGGATATTGTAGTGGCCTTTGGCTTCGAGCCCTATTGCGCCGAGACGGTCAAGGCTCTCGAGGTTACACGTCTCAACGGCGTCAGAGCGATTGTGGTGACCGACACCATGCGTTCACCCCTGGTACCCGGCGCGCAGATCATCTTCAATCTTGCCAATGCCACCCCGCATTTTTTTCCCTCCATTCTTTCAGCAATCACCCTCATAGAAGCCATCCTCGCCGAATGTGTTGCCTATGGCCCTGATCAGCTAGTAAATAACGTTTCTCAATTCGAACAACGCATGCGCCTGATGGGGGCCTATGTTGAGGTTGATTAGTCCAATAGACTGTTGTTGCAAAACTGCCGTTGAAAATTTTAGTTGGCTAACGCGTTCGGTTTCGCTACATTCAGAGAATGCAAAGCTTATACAGAAAGCACAAATGTACAATATTTATATAATGCTCATTGTGTATACTTTGCAAAAACCGCAGGGAAATAACAGTGGTTTTGATAGATTCCAGGAGGGATAAAACAACAACAAACCGGCCATTATCAGGCCATTTCCGGAGTAGAGATATGCCAGATAACAAGCACGATAAACAGCTTCTTACTCACCCTGACAACACATCCACCACGTTTTCAAACGCTACCAGCACACGTCGAAACTTTCTGAAAACAGCTGCGGTGGGATCGGCTGCTGCCGTGGCGGCTCCCTGGATCGGCAACGTTCAGGCGCAGGAAGGTATTCGAATCCGCATGCAATCCTCCTGGCAGCCTGGCACTACAGGTTACAGGATCTTTGAAGAATGGGCCGCCGGTGTTGCCGAAGCAACCAGCGGCGAAGTTCGCATCGAACCCTATCCAGCAGGTGCAGTTGCCGGCGCTTTTGAAGTCGCTGATGCCGTTAGAAACGGCGTACTGGATGGACAGAACTGGTTTACCGTTTACTGGCCCGGTAAAATGCCTGCCGGTGTATTCTTGACTGCATACCCGATGGGTCTGTCGGTACCTCACCATTGGGACATCATGTTTAGTGCCTACGGCGGTTTTGGCATTGCCAAAGATCTTTACCGTAAACAGGGCCAGGAACTTCTCGGCTATGTTCACCACGACATGAACCTTATCCACTCCAAGAAGCCGTTGCGCAGCTTTGATGACTTCAAAGGCATCAAGCTGCGCATGCCAGGTGGCATTGTTGCAGAGACGTTTGCTTCAATCGGCGCCCAGACCACTCTGCTTCCAGGCTCAGAGGTTTATCCTGCGCTTGAGAAAGGCACCATTGACGCTGCCGACTACGTGGGGGCCGCCGTAAACTACGAGCTTGGTTTCTGGCAGGTAGCTGATTACATCATTATGGGGCCACCTTCTACGCCATGCCTCCACCAGGCTGTTGACCTGATGGACATATCCGTCAACCGGCGCACGTTCGAGCGCATGTCACCGCAGACCCAGGACATCATGCACGATCTTGTGGCGGCCTATTCGCGGGAGCACTACGGCGCCATCCAGCAAGCAAATGCTGAAGCCTGGCCGAAATATCGCGAGAAAGGTATCGAGGTTATTCGACTGAGCGAGGAAGACGGCAGTCGCTTCAGAGAAGCAGCGATTCCTCTGTGGTATAAGTGGGCCAACAAGGACGCCGACGCAGCGCGCCTTTTCAAAGCCCATCTTGGCGCCATGCTGGACCCAGCTGTCGGTGTGATTACCGAGGAAGATATTCAGGGCTTTGAACTTAACGCCTGAAGCATCTGAAACGTCAAGCCGGGTGCTGTGAACATGCCACAGCACCCGTTTTAACTTGGAACGTCGCCGGGTGCGCCTGCCCTCTTGACTCTTTGATCCGTCACCATCGCCTGTAAAGATGGTTTCACGGAGGAGCCTTCATGAACCTTGATATTGAATTTGTGCTACCGCACTGGCTTTATTGGTCGGTGTTGTTGCTATTGCCCTTGGTGGTCATGTTTTTCGTTAACCGAAGCTTTCGGCGCGGCGAGACCGTTTCAGGTAGCGATACCGTCGAGGTCCCTGCCGGCCAGGAAGTGATGGCTGCCTTCAAACCGCCGGGCAATCTATTCACCACTGCGGTCGATAAGGTTTCCGGTTTTTCCGGTCGTTATGTTGCCTATTGGGCCTTGATTGCGCCTTTCATCTTTACCTATGAAGTGCTGGTACGCTACGCCTTCAACTCGCCAACCAACTGGGCTCATGAATCCATGACCCTGATGTTCGGCATGCAGTACCTGGTGGCTGGGGCCTATGCACTGCGTGAGTGTGGCCACGTACGTGTCGACATTCTCTACAGTCGCGCCAAACCCTTGAACCGGGCAGCGCTGGATCTTGTCACTTCAGTCTTTTTCTTTATTTTCACCATTGCCCTGCTTTCCACAGGCTGGAATTTCTTTTCCCAGTCTGTCAGCGATGCCTACATTATCGGCTCAAGTTACGCCAACGAAACCTCTTTTACCGAGTGGGCCATACAATTCTATCCGGTAAAGTTCATGATGTTCCTGGGGGCGGTGTTGCTGCTGCTTCAAGGTATCGGCCAATTGATACGTGATGCGCAGGCCTTTCGCCATCACTGGCCTTCTCACGAGGGCAGCCAGATATTTGCACGAACCTTACTGATTATTGCGGGTTTGCTGGCAGCCTGGCTCAGCTTCGAGTTCATCAATATTGCTGTGACCGATTACGACAGCCTGCCCGGCAGCCTCGAAAATAGCCTCGGGTCGGTTGGCATTGGCGCGTTGACGCTAGTGATGTTCGGTTCTCTGATGGTGGTATTGGTCGCAGGTTTACCTCTCGCCTTCGTTACAGGTGGCCTGGGCGTGGTATTTCTTTATATGGTGGGCGATCAGAATATGCTCAACCTGATGCCTTCGCGAATATTTCCGATGATGACCAACTATCAACTATCGGCAATTCCACTCTTCATCTTCATGGCGTCCGTTCTGGAAAAGGCCGGTATCATAGAAGAGCTGTTTGATGTGGTCTACAAATGGATGGGAGGTCTCAAGGCAGGTCTTGCGATTGCTACCATTATTGCCTCCACTCTTCTGGCAGCCATGGTCGGTGTGATCGGCGCCGCGGTTGTCACCATGGGTTTGATCGCATTACCAGCCATGCTCAAACGTCATTACGACCCTGAGATCGCCATCGGTTCCATCATGGCCGGAGGCACCCTGGGGATTCTGATACCGCCTTCGATTCTTGCCATCATTTATGGCGTCATCGCGCAGCAATCGGTGGGAGAGCTGTATCTTGGTTCTTTGCTTCCGGGCTTGTTGCTGGCTTTCATGTACGGCTTCTATTGCTGGATGCGTGGCACCATCAATATCAAGATGGCCCCGCCCATGCCGGTTGATGACCGCGTTGACATGAAAGAAAAGCTTAGCCTGTTGCGCAAGATGCTGGCCCCCATCCTCTTGGTCATTCTGGTGCTGGGTATTATCTTCTCAGGCATTGCAACACCGGTGGAGGCAGCCGGTATTGGTACATTCGGGGCCTTGATCGTGGCCGCCCTGCACAAACGTCTGACATGGCCAAACCTGCACGCCGCCTGCATGAGCACCCTGGTTGCCTCCGCCATGGTGATGTGGATCATCTTTGGTGCCAGCATCTTTGTGGGCTTCTATATTCTGCAGGGTGGCCAGACCTTCGTGCAGGAGCTGATATCGGGCGCCGGGCTGAGCCCTTACGCCGTGCTGCTGCTGATGATGGTGCTGCTGGTGGCGCTGGGCATGTTCCTTGACTGGGTAGGCATCCTGCTCTTGGCAGTGCCGATTTTCGTGCCCTTGATCAAGGGAATGACCTTTGATGGACTCTTCGGATTGCCCGGCGTTGATGCGACTGACGTTTCACTGTGGTTCGGGGTCATCTATCTGGTCAACATGCAGATGTCTTTCTTGAGTCCACCGTTTGGCTACGCTCTTTTTTACATCAAAGGGGTTTGTCCACCGCACATCACGATGGCACAGATATTCCGCTCGTCATTTCCTTTTCTGGGAATTCAAGCACTGGGCCTTGCCCTGGTGATACTTTTCCCGGCGCTGGTCACCTGGCTGCCTAACCTCGCCTACGGCTAAAACCATCTCGCCCTGAATAACCCTCGCACCAGTGCCTGCCATCGCTACATTGAGGATGGCAGGCTTTTCATTAATCAGGGCAGCAGGATCGTGGAACCGGTCGTCTGGCGCGACTGCAATGCCTCCTGCGCCTTGCCGGCCTCGCTGAGCGGGTAATGCTGGGCAATATCGATACTGACTTGGCCACTATCAAGCATGGCAAAGAAATCCTCACACATCATTTCCAGGCGTTCACGGGTGTCGGCATAGCCGTTCAGGCTGGGGCGGGTCACAAACAGCGCACCTTTCTGATTCAGAATACCGATATTGACCCCCTCCACGGGGCCTGACGCATTGCCGAAGCTGACCATCAGGCCACGTGGTTTCAGGCAGTCCAGCGAGGTTTCCCAGGTGTCTTTGCCAATCGAATCATAGACCACATCACACATGGCCCCGTCAGTCAGCTCACGCACACGCTCAACCACATCTTCCGTGCTGTAGTTGATGGTAGCCCAGGCACCATTCTTTTCCGCCAGAGCCGCTTTTTCCGCTGTGCTGACGGTACCAATCAGCTTGACGCCGAGGGCACGCGCCCACTGGCAGGCAATCGAGCCTACCCCACCGGCAGCCGCATGAAACAGGATGGTCTCACCGCCTTTCAATGGGTAGGTCTGGCGCAACAGATACTGCACCGTCAAGCCTTTCAGCATACTGGCCGCTGCGGTTTCAAAATCCACTCCGTCCGGCAGAATGACCACCTTGTCGGCTGGCAGCGTATGCTGCTCGGCATAGGCACCCAGAGGACCCTGGGCATAGGCAACGCGATCACCTTCCTTGAGATGAGTGACGCCCTCACCCACCGCCTCAACAACCCCGGCCCCTTCCGTGCCTAGCCCTGAAGGCAGTGAAGGGGCCGGATACAGGCCAGTGCGAAAGTAGATATCAATAAAATTAAGACCCACCGCCTTATTACAGACCCGCACTTCACCCGGCCCAGGCGCCTTGGGTGATACCTCAACCATCTGTAACACCTCGGCGCCACCTGTTTCAGCAAACTCGATTCGCTGGCTCATTGATACCTCTCTGTTTATGACGATTCTGGTGTATCAATTTACCAGAAATCAGCCAAGAAAACGTCGTACTGAGGTAAAGCGAACTGAAGGTACTCTTTCTTCTGGCGGTCATCTTGCTGTGCTAGGCTCAAGTATATTTACCTCACGGATTATAGAGCCTGTCATGACACCCACTTCCACAAGCGCTGACTTTCACCATCCTGACATACAGCTTCCTCGCCTGATTGCCCACCGGGGTTACTCTGCAGCCGCGCCTGAGAATACGCTGGCAGCAGTGCGTGCTGCACATAAGGCGGGTGCTCGCTGGGTCGAACTGGATGTTCAGCTACTGGGCGATGGTAAAGCCGTGATCTGGCACGATGCCGATGTCGCTCGCTGCTCTGATGGGCGAGGTGACCTAAAACACCTAAGTTGGACACAAGCCCAAAAGCTGGACGTGGGAGGATGGTTCAATGACGACTTTGCAGGTGAATGTATGGCCAGCCTTGCGGCCATGCTTGAATTGCTGAACGAGCTGGAAATGGGCGTCAACATGGAGCTCAAGGTCAACAAAGGGCATGACCCGCGCCTGCTGGCCGAAACCTGCCTACCGCCTATGCTGGCCGAATTGCCCTGCGAACGACTGATTATTTCATCGTTCAGTCAACTGGCGCTGCAAACCTGCCGGGAACAAGCAGATGCCCAGACACTGGCACTGGGTCTTCTCTGCGACACCCTGCCCCCTGACTGGCTAGCGCAATGCCAACGACTGGAATCGTTCAGCCTTCATCCATCCTGGTATCGTCTTAAACGCGCCCAGGCTGAAGCGATTAAACAGGCAGGCTATGCATTACTCTGTTATACCGTCAATGATCCTAGCGCTTTCACCCCTTACTGGCAGTGGGGAGTTGATAGCGCCATTACCGATCAACCTGCCGCGTTTCAGCGCTATCTGGATAATCACGCCAACTGACTGTCCAGAAAGTGGCGACTAAAGAGTATCAAGCTTCTGCGCGTCATTGACCCCTGACATGCGCACCAGTGCCAGTGCTTCATCCAGGCTTTCCACTTCCTCGACCATGAGCAGCTCATTGCTGAGTGATACCGGTTGACCTGTTTTCTGCGACAGCAGGTTTTCCAGCGCCTGAGTGTCAGTGGCGTCGTCAAGGCGCTGAACATCCAGGCTGGACGAATGAGTACCCGGCAAGTAAATGGTGCCATTGGAAAAATCCACCGCATAAGCGATCACACCGGGCACCAGGAAAAATAGCAGGCCAACACCATTGGCAGCGGCCACCTTGATATCTATCTCGCCGCTGATCTGACCTTTGCGCTCAGGATAGAAAATAGTGCCACAACCCGCCAGGGATACGACACAGGCGGCCACCACGGCGCTTTTAAGCCAACGATTCAATCGCTCACCCTGCGCAAAATGCCCTACTCTGTGCTTGTTAACAGCGGTTAGTTGCATGACTGGCTACCCCAGAAAAAATAAGAATTGAATACGACAGCAAGGTCAAAAAAAGCCATCCATTACGGATATTAGCATGCGCGTTAACCTTTGGAACAACCAAAACCCGAGACAGCAGCGTTTATACGCCGCTGACGTTTTGCCGCTGCCAACGCTTCACCGTACAATGCTGTTATCGAGATATGACCTGCTGCTTAATTTGCAACATTTCCTGGCGGTAAGGCAACAGACTCAAGCGACTGCTATGCGGTTGCTCTTTATATAACCCACTCAATATCAAGGGAACACCCACCTCATGCGCGCCAGCCAACTACTGATTGCCACGCTCAAAGAAACACCCGCCGATGCCGAAGTTATCAGCCACCAATTAATGCTGCGGGCCGGGATGATTCGCCGCCTGACATCTGGACTGTACACCTGGCTGCCGATGGGACTGCGTACCCTGCGCAAGGTTGAAACCATCGTTCGTGAAGAAATGAACCGTGCAGGCGCTCAGGAGGTGCTGATGCCGGCGGTTCAGCCGGCAGAGCTTTGGCAGGAATCTGGCCGCTGGGAGCAATATGGCCCGGAACTGTTGCGCCTGAAAGACCGTCACGAACGTGACTATTGCGTTGGCCCGACCCATGAGGAAGTCATCACCGACCTGGTACGCAGAGAAATCGCCAGCTACAAGCAACTGCCGATCAACTTTTACCAGATCCAGACCAAATTCCGAGATGAAATCCGTCCGCGTTTTGGCGTGATGCGCTCGCGAGAATTCATCATGAAGGATGCTTACTCCTTCCACTTGGATGAAACATCACTGCAGGATACCTACCAGGCTATGTACGACGCCTACACACGTATCTTCACTCGCCTGGGGCTGGATTTCCGCCCCGTCATTGCGGATAACGGCTCGATTGGCGGCACGGGTTCGCATGAATTCCATGTGCTGGCAGAATCTGGCGAGGATGACATCGTCTTCTCCAACGGGTCTGACTACGCTGCCAATATGGAAAAAGCCGAAGCCCTGCCCGCGCCCCTCAACAGCCCGCAGGAACGCCCGGCCCCTAGTCAGACAATGACGCTGGTTGACACCCCGAATGCCAAGACCATTGCCACCCTGGTCGAGCAACACAACCTGCCTGTCGAAAAAACCATCAAGACCCTGATGGTTCACGCCGCGGAAGGTGGCCTGATTGCCTTGCTGGTGCGCGGCGACCATGAACTCAATGAAGTCAAGGCGGAGAACCTCCCCCAGGTGGCTACGCCGTTGACCATGGCCAGTGAAGAAGAGATTCGTGCCCTTGTCGGTGCGGGCCCGGGCTCACTGGGCCCGGTCGGGCTGGAAATGCCCATTATCATCGACCGCAGCGTGGCATTGATGAGCGATTTCGGCGCCGGTGCCAATGTTGATGGCAAACACTACTTCGGGATTAACTGGGAGCGCGATGCGCCTCTGCCGGAAGTCGCCGACCTGCGTAACGTGGTGGAAGGTGACCCCTCGCCAGACGGTCAGGGCACTCTGGCGATCAAGCGTGGCATCGAAGTCGGCCATGTTTTCCAACTGGGCCAGAAGTACTCCCAGGCCATGAATGCCAGCGTGCTCGGCGATAACGGCAAGACCAGCCACCCCTGGATGGGCTGCTACGGTATCGGCATTACCCGGGTAGTGGCTGCTGCCATCGAACAGAGCCACGATGCCTCCGGCATTATCTGGCCTAATGCGATTGCTCCTTTCCAGGTAGCATTGGTCCCCATGAACGCCCACAAATCCCAGCGGGTGAGGGAAGAGTCCGAGCGTCTTTACCAAACGCTCAGCGCCGCCGGGCTGGATGTTCTCTTGGATGACCGCGACACCCGCCCAGGCGTCAAATTTGCTGACCTGGAGCTGATGGGCATTCCCCATCGCCTGGTGATTGGTGACCGCGGCCTGGACAAGGGTGAGCTGGAATACAAGGGACGCCGCGATAGCGATATCACCATGATCTCGGCCGACAGCGTGGTTGATTTTCTGCGTGAAAAAGCCGGAATCACTTAATTATCGCGCTCCCTGTTGGTGCAGCCGCCTCTGGCAGACGGCTGCGCAATGCACAGCCTTTATTAGGCGCGCCTTCAGGACAGACCCGCGATCAGCTTTAAGGATGCCACGGCTTGCGACGTGGCTGGTAATCGGCTGGCTTTTCAGCCCTTTGGACCCGGTCAACGCTGAGCAGGCACTGATGCCTACCTTTGAGGCAGCGTCTCAGGCACCACAGGCCAGTGCACAGCAAAAACGCTGGGAAAGGCAAATGGGTCCTAAGCTTGCCCACTTTGTCCCATCAGCAGATTTACACGCCTTGATTCTTCAACGTGTCTATCAGGAAGCCTCCCTGGCGGGGCTTCCCCCATCATTGATATTGGCACTGATTGAGGTCGAGAGTGCTTTTGAGGCTGATGCGGTATCGTCAGCAGGGGCTATAGGGTTGATGCAGATCATGCCGTTCTGGCTTGAAGAGCTGGGCCTGGCGGCCGACAACCTTAAGGATCCGGCCAGAAACCTGCGCTACGGCTGTACGATTCTTGCCCATTATCTGGCGGTCGAAAACGGCGACTTCACCCGCGCACTGGCACGCTATAACGGCAGCCTCGGCAAGACCTGGTACCCGGAACGCGTGATGCACGCCTGGCAACAACACTGGCGTTAATTCGCACTCTATTCAACGACACGCCAGCTATCTCGTCCTGCCGCCTTCGCTATATAAAAAAAGCCGGCCCAAAAGGGCCGGCGACTGGGGGCTTACCAGACAGTACACCCCCTCCCCTGACAACTGGTGCGTGTCAAACGTGCTGTGAGCTAAGGCCCCTTCAGTTAGTAACAACCTAAAAGTATGCGCTAGTGACTGATGCCATGCGGCTGTGAATGAGCAGAAACATTGTTGTGGCCGTTCTTCTTACGACGGTGATCACGAACGATGAAGGCAACCCATCCAATCATGAACACAATCATGAGTGCCACAGTCACCAAACCAAAGATAATAGTATCGTCCCAGTACATAGCAGCTCTCCCGCCGTGAAGTAATGAACCAACTATAGCCGGGAGAGGCAGAGCAGAAACTGACATGGGTCAATTTTACGTTGCAACATCACGCTGGGTGGCACTGTGTTTGACCCAGATCAGTTTTTCAAAGCACTTTGCGATCTTCCACCTTGCTGTGATCGGTTCCAGGTGGCAAAGGATGCCCCTTGGCCAGCTCTGCACGGGTTGCTTCGCGCACATCCAGAACCCTGACCTTGTAGCGCAGCGTCCGGCCCGCCAATGGATGATTGGTATCCACCGTTACCTGGTCACCATTCAGTGCTACCACGGTGACAATCTGCGGCCCGGCCTCGCCTTCAGTCTGAAACCGGCTGCCAATTTCTAGCTCTGCATTGCCAAAGGCATTGCGGTTAACCTCTTGTACCAGCGCTTCATTGCGAATGCCGTAGGCATCCGCTGGCATCAGGGTAACACTCAACTCACTACCGGCTGCCTGCCCTTCCAGTGCCTGTTCCAGACCTGGCACGATATTATTGTGGCCATGCAAATATTCCAGAGGCTGCTGGCGAGCCTCGGAATCATCGAGCACCTGCTTTTCTCCGTCATCCAGAACATCGCTTAGCACATAGTGCAGGGTGACAACCTGATGCGCGGCAATCGACATGCAAATCTCCTCTCCG
Source organism: Halomonas sp. BLK-85 (assembly GCF_044792155.1). Classification (NCBI taxonomy): domain Bacteria; kingdom Pseudomonadati; phylum Pseudomonadota; class Gammaproteobacteria; order Oceanospirillales; family Halomonadaceae; genus Halomonas; species Halomonas sp. BLK-85. Next base: position 1,291,512 of record NZ_CP087731.1, on the reverse strand, counting down.
GTAAGCTGTTGGCTTCAAAGCATCGGGCGTAGGGCCTTTTGACGTTTCATCACGAATCGTGATGAATCGTCTAACAACCCTAGTGTACCATCCGCCCTTGGCTGTCGTCTTTCAGGAGCTACACCCTATGCCCACCCCTAAGCCGCAACGCAGCTGGCGGGATGCCTTTGCTGTTTACTGGCATGCACCGGTTATCACCATGCTGTTTCTGGGGTTCTCTGCCGGTTTACCTTTTCTGCTGGTATTTTCCACTCTTTCCGCCTGGCTGCGCAGCGATGGCGTTGAGGTCGCCGCCATTGGTTTTTTTGCCTGGGTAGGCATGCTCTATTCCATCAAGTTTTTCTGGGCGCCGATTGTTGACCGCCTGGCGCTGCCGGTACTCACTCACACTTTTGGCCAGCGGCGCGGCTGGATGCTGTTGGCCCAGGCACTGATGGTCACGGGGCTGGTGGGGCTAGCCAGCCTGGAACCCCAGGGCAACCTGGGGTGGGTTGCCATCTTTGCGCTGCTGGTCGCCTTTGGTTCCGCCACACAGGATATTGCTATTGATGCGTTCCGGATCGAGTCTGCCGATAACGATGTCCAGGCCGCCATGGCGTCAACCTACATTATCGGTTATCGGGCCGGCTTACTCGCGGCCGGCGCCGGGGCACTCTTTGTGGCGGCCGCCACCTCATGGAATATTGCCTATCTATGCATGGCGGCGTTAATAGGCGTAGGGGTCATCACGGTACTGGTGCGCCCTGAACCGCCGCGCAATTCATTGACCATTCAGCTCGCCCACGAACCCAAGGTCCGCGCCTTCCTGCGAGCCAGCAAAGGCAAACCCCGTTGGCTGCGGCGCCTGGGGGCCTGGAGCATTGGTGCTATCATCTGCCCGTTCAGCGACTTTTTCCGCCGCTACGGCATCAAGGCTCTTTGGGTACTGGTGTTTATCGCTGTCTTCCGGATCAGCGACCTGGCCATGGCTTCCATGGCCAACCCCTTGTATATCGATCTGGGATTTTCCCTGGCCACCATTGCCAACGTCACCAATATCTTTGGCATTGCCATGAGTATTACTGGGGGGATTCTGGGAGGACTGCTGGTAGCACGCTACGGTATTGGCCCCCTGCTGATCCTTGGATCCGTGATGGTCATGCTGACGAATCTGCTGTTTGCCGTGCTGGCCCTGATGGGAAACCAGCTGCCCATGCTGGTCATAACGATTATCGGCGACAACCTGGCCAATGGTCTGGCCAGCGCTGTCTTCATTGCGTTTCTCTCCAGCCTGACATCAAGAGCTTATACCGCCACCCAGTACGCGCTGTTTTCATCCTTGATGACACTGCCCGGCAAGTTCATCAGTGGCTTTGGCGGTATCATGGTGACCTCACAGGGCTATGCCAGCTTTTTTGTGGCGGCAGCTCTGCTGGGGTTACCCGCCGTTGCCCTGGCTGTCTGGGTCAGTCGCGACAAACAGTTGGTACCCGCCCCTAAGGGTGTAAGCACCTAACGGTATGCTGACAGCCACGCCAGCGCACCGGGCGTAGCGCGCCACTGGTCACGCATCAGGGCACGATACTGCCAGGCCTCTCCCCGGCTGCCCGGGTCGACGTCACCCTCCCGGCCAGGCTTTACAGGGCGCGGGTTGTCTGCGCTCAGCAACTCAATGGCATGACGATTATAGCGCTGAATGTCTTCCAGCACCTCGGCTGCCTGGTCGTAGTGTTCCAGACGGAAATGCGCCAGGGCGCGTCCAAACAGGATATTCAACGCCATGGAGCCGTCTTCGCGATGGTCTTCCAGAAGTCGTAAGGCATCGGCATTACGCTCATCACGCAGCAGCTGATCCAGCACCAGTTCGAGCAGCCCCAGGCTATCTTCGCGGTTCACCAGCAGCATTTTTTCAGCCAGGTGACGCGAGTGCTGACGTGCCCCACGCTCCATACCTACCACCAGCGCCAGGCCAGTACGCAATAGAATCGCATTGTCCGCATCATCCCAACACAGGTTGCCCTCACCAACGGCGCGCGCCTGATCCAGCCAACGGTCAAGACGCTGTGCCAGAGGCTCCAGCAGGCTGGGCGCCATCCACGGCAAGCTGCCAAAGCGGCTGGTCAGAGCAAGCGCCAGATCCTGCAACACCTGGGGAGAGTCCAGCCACTCCGGGTGAGCACATAATGCCGACATCCAGCTCACGGCGTTATCCCAGGGATCGTCAATAAACCCAAGCGCGATATCCGTATCGACCATTACCTGGAATTCCGCGTGCCAGGCCGCAAACAAGGTCGCCTCACGGGCACTCACATGGTATTCAAGACGCTGCTCACCGCGCTGACGAAAATCCAGTTTGGGGGCAGTCGTTAACGCCGCCAACAGCGACTGCAGGGCCATAAGTGGGGTCGCCAGATCTGCTTCGGCACTCAGCAACTGATCTGCCAAGGTCGCCCCAGGGTTGTCCGCCAGCGCGGCCAGAAAATCCAGCTGGTCATCATCCAGCTCCCCCTTACGTACCAGACGCCGGTACCAGAAATCCGCGCGCGCCCTGGCTTCTTCTTCGTGGCCTTCATGCAGCAGCAGCATAGCTTCTATATAGGCCAGCGTCGGTGAGTCCGGCAGCGCCTGCTGAGCGCGCACGAAAGCCGCACGGGCGCTATCCAGATCATCGCCGTCCAAATGCGTTAGGCAAAGTCGCTCCAGAGCGACACCGCGGAGAAACATGGGACCGCGTTCCATCACCTCATCCAGCAAGTCCGCACGTTTGCGATTGAAGCCGCGTTCCTGGTAAATATCCAGCAGGATTTCAAAGGCAGGCTCTGCCTGCTCAGGCAGTCGTGACCAGTCACTGCCGTCAAACAGGGATTCCAGAATCTGCATGGCGCGCCCACTCTGGCCACTTTCGGCGGCAATCAAGCCGGCTTCAAGAAGTGACTGAGCCGGTGCCTTTCCACTGAGCAACGCCGCCTTAAGGGTAGCGCCTTTCCATTCGCGCAATGACAGCATCCACATCATCTGGGGCGGAACATCGGTGGGGAACTCTACCTGAGCGCAGCACTGCTTGAACTTTCGACCTGAATCGCACCAGCACGGCTCATCCCTTTCCGGCGTAGCCAAGGGCTGGGAAGAGAAATCCAGGCGTTCCAGAGGCGTCTGCGACCACAAGATTGGGGCCAACGCCTGGGCCTGGGTGGCATCACCGCCAAAGTACTGACCGCCGTGTGCGCGTACCCAGGTCATGAAATCGGGATAATGTTCATTTTGCCTGATAGCCGAGAGTGCCCCAGAGGCAAATCCCAGCAATTGCTCTACCCATACCGCCAGCATTGGCGTCTCCACTACAGTAATGAAAAGCGCCCTAGTCTAGCATGACCGGGAAGGCTGTCGCAGACAGGATTGGTTGCAAAAAACAGGCCTGCTATCCTTTTTCAAACCTGAGCGCCAGTTCACCATGGGAGTCAGACTGATGAGAGACGTGACCGTCACCACTTGCCAGGGAACGCACGTGGGCACCTACATAGACGCGCTTGCTCAACTGCGCATCGACGTCTTTCGGGATTACCCGTATCTCTATGCCGGAGACCTGAGTTATGAAGCCGATTATCTGGGCCGCTATGCTGCCAACCCCCGGAGCTTCTTTGTGCTTGCCTTTCAGGGTAACCAACTGATCGGGGCGGCGACTGGCCAACCGCTTCAGGACGAAGTGGATGATTTCCGCCGCCCCTTTGAGCATCAGGGGTTTCCTGTCAGCCAGATATTCTATTACGGCGAATCTGTTCTGCTGCCTGACTACCGAGGGCAAGGTATCGGCAAACGCTTTATGGCTGAACGTGAGCAGCATGCGCGCCAACAGGGATTCACTACCACTGCATTTTGTGCTGTCGAACGGCCCGCCGATCATCCACTCAAACCGGCTGATTACCAACCATTGCATGGCTTCTGGCAGGCGCAGGGTTATCAGCACCACCCTGAGTTGGCCACGACCTTCCGCTGGCAGGACATCAACGAATCCGCTGAAACGGAAAAGCCAATGGTGTTCTGGCTGAAAAACCTGAACGGATAAACACCCCGTCGGGTCAGGGATTTCTGGCCCACGCCAATAGCGGCGCGGTGCGCGCATACATGTCCAGGCGAGCCTGCAGGCGCACCAGGTTCCAGTAATGGCCATTCAGTGCCCGTGACAACAGCAGTGTATCGGCGGGCGGCTGCAGGCGATCCATCGCTGCCCAGACCTTGGGCGTCAACTCGCGTAGCCGGCGGTGAACGCGTACATCACTGAAGTCCTGCTGACCCGGCGCAAACAGCGGCGACACGCACTCGGCAGATTCACGGTACAGAGAAAGCGGTGCGCCCTGCCCCTGGCGACCACCCATCTTGAGCAACGCCTCATCCATGGCCATAGGGTCATGCTTTATAGTGGCATCCAGCAGCTGCATCATGGCCTTCAAGCGCGCTTTGGGTACCGGAATGACAGCGCCAAAATCATAAATTACCAGGCGCCCATCGTCATCGGCTGCAAAGTTGCCCGCATGGGGGTCGGCGTGCAACTCGCCATAGGTAAACAGTTCTTCCGTAATCCAGTCAGCCAGCACCTCGGCCACTTTCTGGCGCCGCTCATCATCAATATTTTCCAGCTCACGCAACGGCGTGCCGTCAACAAAGCGCATGGCCAATACATGCTGGCCGGAAAGTTCAAACAGGGGTTCCGGAATCACCAGACGCGGGTCATGCTGATAGCGTTCGCGATAGCGGGAAAGCGCCTTGGCCTCAGCCAGATAATCCAGCTCCTCACGCAGCCCCGCCGCCAGCTCTTCAAACAGAGCGTCAAGGCGCGCCTGAGGCACCTTGAACCAGCGCCCCAGGCGCATCAGGCGCTTGACCTGCTTGAGATCGCTTTCCAACACCTCCGCCAGGCCGGGGTACTGGATCTTGAGTACCACGGTATCGCCTGCCTGGGTCACCGCCCGGTGAACCTGCCCCATGGAAGCACTGGCGAAAGGCCGCTCTTCAATCTCTTTGAAGTGCGCATCAATATCACCATACTGCAGCACCAGAGCCTCACGAATGCGCGGCCAGGGCATCGGCTCGGCCTGGCGCTGCAGCCTTGCCAATTCATCGGCCAGATCCTGGGGCAGCAGGTCATCCCACTGTGACATGATCTGCGCCAGCTTCATGGCCGGCCCTTTCAGCTCGGAAAGCCCCTCAAACAGGGCTTCACCCAAGGCGCGCCAATCCGCCTGCCCTCCCATACGGGTTTTCAACAAGGCGCCGCCGGTTCGGGCACCCAGCCCCATCAATCGCCGCGTTCTACCGCGCTCACGCATAGCGCTCGCCTCTACTGGTTAATTGCCAAGATGTGATAAGTTTACAGAACAGCGCTACCTTGTACAAAATATCTATACAAGATATTTACAAAAACACCCGTATTTCAGCCAAAGTCAGCCAATAGGCCGTGATTTGGTGAAAAAAGATCACGCTTTTCCAGTGCCAGCAGAGGTCACGACAATGCTTAACTCTGAGACTAAACACAAAGCGCTACCATGCGTGTGATTATTGCTGAAAAGCCCAGCCTGGCCAGGGCGATAGCCGAAGCGCTACCCGGCCGCATGCAGCGTCAGGAGGGGCTGATCCAATGTGGGGATACCACCGTGACCTGGTGCCTGGGGCACCTGCTGGAACAGGCACCACCGGAAGCCTACGACCCGGCCGATAAACAGTGGCGCCTTGACCGTCTGCCGATTGTACCCAGCCGCTGGCAGCTGGCGCCCAGGCCCAAGACGCGCGGGCAGCTCAGCGTGATACGCAAGCTGCTCAAACAGGCAAGCCTGGTGGTGCATGCCGGTGACCCGGATCGCGAAGGCCAGCTGCTGGTGCAGGAAGTGATTGAGCACATGAATTACCGTGGCCCGGTGCAGCGGCTGCTGGTCAGTGATCTCAACCGCCCTGCCGTGGTGCGGGCACTGGGCAGACTGGAGGATAACCAGACCTTTCAGCCGCTGTATCGCGCCGCTGAAGCGCGCGCCCGGGCAGACTGGCTGTATGGCATCAACCTGACCCGCGCCTGGACGCTGACCGGGCGCCAGGCCGGTCACGATGGCGTGCTCTCGGTGGGACGCGTGCAAACGCCGGTGCTGGGGCTGATTGTGCGCCGTGATAACACAATCCGTGACTTTGTGCCTTACCCCTTCTACCCGCTATGGGTGGATCTAGAGGTGCAACACGGTCAGCTGCGCGCCTGGTGGGCACCCAAGCCCAATCAGCCACTGGATGAACAGGGCCGCCTGATTGACCGGACCCCGGCGGATGCCCTGGCCGCCCGTTTGCCCGGTGCTCAAGGCCAGCTTAGCCAGCTGGAACAGCAGGAAAAACGCCAGAATGCCCCGCTACCCTACTCACTTTCTGCCCTGCAGGTAGATGCGGCGCGGCGTTTTGGGCTTTCCGCCCAGGCAGTGCTGGATGGCTGCCAGCGTCTGTATGAGCAGCATAAGCTGATCACCTACCCCCGCTCAGACTGCCGTTACCTGCCGGAAGAGCATTTTGCCGGAATGCGCAAGGTGCTCAGCAGCGCCTGCCAGAACGACACCACCCTGAACGGCTGGCTGTCAGGCGCCGACTTCAGCCGTCGCTCCAAGGCCTGGAACGATAAACAGGTTGGGGCTCACCATGCCCTTGCCCCAACCGGCAAGCCGTTTGATGCCAGCGCAGTCAGCGATATCGATGCCAAGCTGTTTCAGCTGATCAGCCGGAATGTGCTGGCCCAGTTCTACCCACCACTGCGCACCTTTGAAGTAAAAGCCGAATTCACCCTGCTGGAAGAATGCTTTCGCGCTCGTGGCCAGCAGGTACTTGACCTCGGCTGGAAGCCCCTGTTCACCACCCGGGAGGAATCTCCGCCGCTTCCGCCACTTACGCAAGGAGAAGCCTGCCAGGCGCTGGCCGCGGGAGTAGAGGAACGCGAGACCCGCCCGCCAGAGCACTTTACCGATGCCAGCATCATTAAGGCGATGATGAATATCAGCCGCTATGTGGACGACCCGGAAGTGCGCCGCACCCTGCGCGACACCGATGGCCTGGGCACTGAAGCCACCCGCGCCGGGATTCTTGAAACGTTGGTGCAACGCGGTTATATCGTCCGCAGACAGAAAGCATTACGCGCCACCCGCCTGGGCAGCGCCCTGATTGCCGCCCTGCCCGAGGCGGTCAGCACACCGGAACGTACCGCCCTTTGGGAGCAGCGTTTAAGCGCCATTGCCGAACGCCAGGATGACGCAAATGCCTTCCAGCATGCCCTGGTTGAGGATCTTGATGCGCTGCTGGGCCAGAGCGATGCTGGTAAACTGCGTCACAGCCTGCAAACCGCCCAGGGTGAAGCTGCGGCGCCTGCCAGACGTGGCGCTAAATCAAACAAGGGCTATACAAAACGCAAACCCACTGGGAACAGGAAAAAACGGCCTCCACAGGGGCAAAGCGCACAAAATACCCCTTGATAACCCCCTTCCCTGGGAGACGATCATGTTAGAACAGGCCAGCCTTACGCAGCAGCTCGGCGTTGACTATCCGATTATTCAGGCGCCGATGGCAGGTGTCTCAACGCCTGCGCTGGCGGCAGCGGTAAGTAATGCCGGGGGGCTTGGGTCAATTGCTATTGGCGCCAGCTCAGTAGAAAAGGCCCGTGAACTGATCGTTCAAACCCGAGAGCTGACGTCAAAGCCGTTTAACGTCAATGTGTTCTGCCATCAGGCACCGAGATACGACGCCGCCCGGGAAGCTGCCTGGCTGAACCAACTGGCGCCCCTGTTTGCTGAATTCGGCACAACACCGCCCAATCAGCTGGATAAAATCTACACCAGTTTTGTTGAAGACGACGTGGCGCTGAATATGTTGGTGGAAGAAAAACCGGCCATTGTCAGCTTTCACTTTGGCGTGCCGCAAGCGGCCTGGGTCGAGACGCTCACAGCGGCAGGTATCGTGACCCTGGGCTGTGCAACCACCCTGGACGAAGCGCGTGAAATCGAGGCCGCCGGGGTGGATGTCATCGTCGCCCAGGGCTATGAAGCGGGAGGCCACAGAGGCGTGTTTGACCCGGCCAAGGGCGATGCCAGGATCGGCACCCTGGCGCTGGTACGCTTGCTCAGTCAGCAGTGTGGCATACCGGTTATCGCCGCCGGGGGCATTATGGATGGCCAGGGAATAAGGTCGGCGATGGCGCTGGGAGCATCAGGCGTTCAGCTGGGCACGGCCTTTGTGCTATGCCCGGAATCAGCGGCAGATGACGCCTATCGCCAGGTATTGAAAAGCCCACAGAGCCAATATACCGAAGTCACTCGGAGCATTTCCGGTCGCGCCGCGCGAGGCATTGTCAATCGCTTTCACCGCGATATTGATGCAGGCTCGGCCAACCGCCCGAGCACACTATCACCGCCGGATTACCCTTTTACCTATGCGGCTGGCAAGGCACTGGCCAGCGCTGCGGCCCGCCAGGGTGAACACGGATTTGATGCCCATTGGGCCGGCCAGGGCGCGCCCTTGGCGCGGGAAATGCCAGCACAGGCACTGGTCAAATTGCTGGTAGAAGAATGGTCGGCTAATGACTGATAACGCGGCTGCGCAACGCCCACTGTTCTGACCCGGATTCCTGTCCCGACAATCCGGGACAGGAATCGGGCATTACTGCCGCATGTGCTTATGGGGTCGCACAACAAACCAGCTGGCCAGCACGAGAGAGCCGAATACACTGTAAACCAGCACAAAGGCCCAGTCTGGTGCTTCAAAAAACAGTAGACGATGTAACCAGTGCTGGATAAAGGAGCCTGCATAGGTCACTTCGCCTGCCTTTTCCCGTAACGCCCTTTCCCAGACGGTCAGCGGGCATACCAACCCCAGCCAGGACTGCACGACGACATAACCCACAGCAGCCAGGTGCGCTATACGCCAGACCTTATGACGCACCCATTGCCATTGGCAAAAATATCCCAGATAGATCACCAAGAGACCGAGTACGACAAAGGCCACGAAGATGACATGCAGCACCAGCACGACATCGGCCATTAGCAGCAATAATGGCTCTGACATATTCACGCGCCTGAGGCCTCCGCCGTCGCCCCTTTGCTGATCCCTTCGAACACCACGGTACGTGTGGGCTCGCCGGTTTGCGTCGCGACCTTGTCCGCCAGCCATTGGGCAATGTTTTCAATCGTGGTGGGTACCTTGAGTACCGCCGTGCGTGACTCTGGGAGGGCCAGGCTGAAGCTTCCCTGCGTTGAATGATAACGGTATAAAATTTGCCCTTCTTGTGACGTTTCGGCAATATCCTCGGCTTCAATCAGGTAGCGATGGTTGAGCCAGTCACGCCACTGCTGTTCAAGCTGAAACACACGCTGGCCGTGCTGATAAATCTCCAGCCGAGAACGATGACCATGGGCAATGCGCTGACAGTTGCCAAGGTGGCGTTTCAGGCCGTGGCTGTAGCCAAACGCCGCACCGTCAATGGTTTCGGCACTCAGGGTCAAGGTGACCCGAGAGACGTTGGGCGGCCGCTGGGCATTCAACAGCGCTTCGCAATGAACCAGGATATCCGCCTCGCTCACCTCTGCGGTCGGCAGCGCTGTCACTGCCTCAGGCGGTGTTTCCAGACGTATCGCATAGGGATGCTGGGTCTCCACCGTGCAATGCTTGTCATCAAATTTCACGGCCACACCGTCTGCGTGTTGCGGCACCAGCAAGGTATGATCCGGCCCCGCATCCAGCACCCGCTTGATCCAGGGTTTGACCTCGCCAAAATCCAGCAGCATGCCGTCGTCGCCCAACTCGCCTTCCAGCGTGGCGTTGACCAACCAGCTCATGCCAGTCAGGCCGTGAACGGGGCTCCAGATGGAAACGTCCAGATGGGTCAGGTGGTTAACAAAAAGCGCCATTATTCAAAGCCTGCCAGTTTGTGAAGTTGCATGGACAAACGCCACTGCGGGTGATTGAGACAGTAATCCACCGTCTGCTGCACAGTATTGCCGCTGGGGTTCTGCAAGGCACTCTGATCCATGGGCTGCAGATAGAAATGCGCGAAATCCAGGCAGCTAAAGCGTTCCGGCAAGGCGTCCTGCTGGGGGTATACCAGCTTGAGTTCATCGCCCTGGGTCACCATCAGCCTTGCCTGGCTTTTGGGGCTGACACAGACCCAGTCAATACCCTCAGGCACCGGCAAGGTGCCGTTGGTTTCCACCGCGATTTCAAAGCCCTGTTCATGCAGGGCGTCAATCAGGGTGTCATCCACCTGCAGAAGCGGCTCGCCCCCGGTCATCACCACATAAGGCGTGGCGCTGGAAATGGCCGGCCACAGTGAGACAATATGGTCCACCAGGGCCCTTGCCGTGGAAAAGCGCCCGCCGTTGATGCCGTCCGTGCCGACAAAATCGGTATCACAGAACTGGCAGACGGCCGTGCTGCGATCCTTCTCGCGACCGGACCACAGGTTGCAGCCACTGAAGCGGCAGAAAACACTCGCGCGGCCGCTCTGCGCCCCTTCACCCTGCAAGGTGTAGAAGGCTTCCTTGATATGGTACATGGTGTTGCCTCTTGGGAGATCAGGACGGCCGATAGGCGATGGGGTCTTCCATACCGTTGGCGGCAAAGGCTTCCAGGCGGTCAATGCAGCTGCCGCACTCACCGCAGGCCAGTTCCTCGCCCTGGTAGCAGGTCCAGGTGTGGCGGTAGTCCAGCCCCATCCTGATTCCGTCGGCCAGAATATCGGCTTTGCTAGCCTGCAGGTAAGGCGCGTGAATGGTCAGCGGATTAAAGTCCGCCAGGCCAGCAGCTTCGTTCATTGCCTCCACAAACGCAGGGCGACAATCCGGATAGATCAGATGATCGCCCGCATGAGCGCCATAATAGACATCCCGGGCACCGATATTGATCGCCTTGGCGATGCTCATCGATAACAGCATCATGTTGCGATTAGGCACCACCGTTGCCTGCATATTGCTCGCAGCGTAGCGGCCACTGGGAATGGCCTGGCGGGGATCGGTCAGCGCCGAGTTATCAATCAGGCCATGAATAGCGCGAATATCGACCACCTGGTGGGCAATGCCAAGGGCCTGGCAGACCTGGCGGGCCATTCCCAGTTCACGGGAATGACGCTGGCCGTAATCAAAGGAAAGCGCATGTACATCAGTATGCTGGTGACGGGCGCGATGCAGCAGGGTAAAGGAATCCATGCCGCCGGAATACACCACCACAGCGGGTTGGTGTTGGGAAGGTTGTGACATCAGGGGTGCTCATTGTCGGAGAATTTGTACAAAGCGAGACGCCAGCGTGGCTGGCTGCCGGGTTCCGGTCCGGCTGATCAGGATTTTACGCAGGAAGCCTGGCATTGGCCAGAATAAAGCACCCCAATGACGGTTAATCCAAACTGAACGGATCAATATCCCGGAAAATACCGGTCTTGGTCATATTGCGACGCAGGCTGAAGCCTTCCACAGCGGTCACAGGATCAACCTGCTCCAGCCGATCAAAGTGGATACGCTGCCATTGCGCTCGGCTGACCTTGATGCTGAACAGGTATTCGTCGTGTTCACCCCCGGTTGCCGCGTCAATGACCTGCCGGTACCCGGAAACGCGGGCCTCTTCAACGTTGGGCAGACGCGCAAACACGGCTCCGATCACTCGAAATGCTATGCCATGCACAAGATCACGGTAAAGCTTGCGTTGACGGGTAGCACTGAGTTTCCTGGGAGTAAGCTTCAAGGCCTTGGCGGGCATCTGCCAGTAGTGCTCCGGCATCTCGTCTTCATTGGGCAGATCGATATCCACCGCAATCGTGCTTTCATCACGGCCCAGGTCAAAGTCGATCAGGGTCTCTCTCGGCCATTCAATGTCTTCCAGCCGCTCTTGCAATGCCTGCTGCATGGCATTCATATCGGCATAAACGTCCTCTTGCTCGCGTTTTTGCCGAGCAAACTCAGCGGCATCAAAGTCTGCCTTACGTTTCTCCCACTGGCGGTAGGCACTGTCAAAGGCCCGCTGACGCTGCGCATGCTCTGCTTCCAGACGTGAGGATGTGGCCGGCAACAGGCGTTGCCACCATTTCATTTTCAGCGGTGCAGGTGCTTGAGGCGCTTTTTCTTCAAAGGGTTGCGGAGTATACCCAGGCATCTTCGGACAAGGCGTACTCCAATGCAGATGGCCCAGCACATCGATAGCCTCATTGCGCTGATCACAGATAGCCTGAAGATGCTCGCGTATTGTCTCTTCGCCCTCGCGCCTGACGGCCCGGGCCTCCTCATCTGAAAGTGACTGGCCATCCGGCCATTGGTAATCGACGTCTCCTGACTCATCGACCACCAGCTGGAAGTTGACCTTCTCCGCTTCAGCCAGGCGTGATTCGACGTTCTCAGTGCTGGAAGCGGGAGACGCCTCATGGGTTGAAGAACCTTGGGATGTTTTCCTGTTCAGTTTTGTCCGGTAGGCGAGCCCTGTTCCCGGAAGACCGGCATGGGCGTGAGCGCCGCTTGGCCCGATGCTGAGACTGGCACCTCGCGGCCCCACTGACAACCCCAGCCCCCGTTTACTGAGGTTAAGCCGAACGCCCGGTGCCAGTTTGATACGTCGCTGAAATCGAAATGCCATTTATCACCTATTGAGAAGTCGTTAAAAGGTTGAAAAATGTCCTGATCAGGAATTTCCATCATCCCGAGGCTAGGGCCTTTAGACACCAGCATGGTTATTGAACGCTTTCCAGGAATTTTCCAAAGAAGCACTCCCTCTAAAGAATATATACCCCTCAGAGTGATATAGGCCAGACGAGGCTTTTGAATTCAAGCACTCTGAATTACGCCTTGACGCGGATCAGCTCCCTCCAGCAGGTCGTATAACGGGGGGTGCGATGCTCAGAGCGTAGTGTCCAGGCGTTATTCTGGCGTGGCAGGCCCAGCTGTACAGTTCCCTTGCCCAGCTCACGGTTGAGTTGGTCCATCGTGGCCATCAGACGTTCACTGCGCCGGGCGTCTGCTTCGGTTTGAGGAGTTTCCGTCAGGCTCAGCTGGCGATGGGCTTTTGGAGACAAATCCAGCAGCATCACGCCGGCCTTGTGATAGTGGTAACCATTGCGCCACAGATTCCCTAGCCCCTGCATGGTGGCCGCGACAAGGTCCCGGGTGTCGTCGCTGGGCCTTGAAAGTGACACGACCACCCGGTGGCGGTACTGAGGCAGATCACTGCGAAAGGGGTTGGTGCGCACAAATACCATGACGGCACTGGTCACACTGCCCTGCCGGCGTAATTTTTCACCGGCTCTGGCGGTGTGATGGCGCAGGGCCTCACGCACATCGTGCGGGTCACTGGTCAGCCGGCCAAAAGAGCGCGACACCATGATCTGCTGTTTGGGCTGAGCCATGTCATCCAGCGTAATGGCAGGCTGGCCACGCAGCTCCCAGACGATGCGCTCCTGTACCACACTGAAATGGCGACGAACATGCTTGGGGTCGGCCTGGCGCAGCTGCCAGGCGGTTTCAATGCCCAGTTTCTTCAGGCGTTCGCCGGTTCGCCAGGCAATGCCCCATAGCTCAGTCACCGGCCACTGCTCAAGCACCCTTTGCGTCATCAGGCTATCGGCGTCCAGCAGGCAGACGCCGGCCTCTTTGAAATGAGGGTGTTTCTTGGCCAGATGGTTGGCAATCTTGGCCAGCACCCGGGTTGGCGCAAACCCCACCGACACAGGAATACCCGTCCATTGCCTGACCGTCATCCGTAATTGGCGCCCGCGGTTTTCAAGAGTATCAGGGTCGAACCCCTGAAACCCCACAAAGCTTTCATCAATCGAGTACACCTCAATATGCGGCGAGAACCTGGCCAGTACTTCCGTCACCCGGTGAGACATATCCCCATACAGCGCGTAGTTGCTCGACAGCAGGATCACCTGGCGGCGCAGGGCCGGCGACAGCAGGTGCCGGGCAGTACCCATCTCGACGCCCAGCGCCTTCAACTCATTGGAACGAGCGACAATACAGCCGTCATTATTGGACAGCACGCCCACCGGGCGCCCTTCCAGTGCCGGATTGAAGACCCGCTCACAGGAAACATAGAAGTTGTTGCAATCTACCAACGCCATCATAGCGGCATGGCACCCGGCAGGCTGTGTAACACATGGGTCACCACGCCCCAGACGTGGGACTCGCGCCCTTCCAGCGGGATGGGCCGATACGCCGGGTTGCTGGCTCTCAGGTAGGCACGCTGGCCTACCCGTTCAAGCCGCTTGACGGTCAGATCGCCGTCGACGGCAATCACGATCACCCGCCCGGGCAAGGCTTCCAGGCTGCGGTCCACCACCAGCAGATCGCCATGATGGATGCCATCACCGGTCATGGAGTCGCCTTCTGCGCGCACGAAATAGGTGGCAGCAGGGCGCCTGACTACATGGCGGTGCAGATCAAGGTCATTATCCAGATGGTCATCAGCCGGGCTGGGAAACCCGGCGCGCACCGCACTGGATAGCAGCGGCAACGGGCAAGGTGCCGGGGCCGGTTCGGCCCGGCCAATAAAAGAGACAGATAAAGACATGAAACGGCTCGCTCATATACTGATTATATATACAGTATAGACCGACAGCCTTTAAGTACAAGCCGTTTTACTTCTACAAGGTGAACGTTCTGGCCATCACCTGCCTGTAAGATAGGCGATCGCCCTGTATGTGGCCTTTTGAAGGGCGTTTCAGCACGTAAACTGATTGATGAAAGGCATTGTCAGGCCAGGCTTGCGGTGTGCATTGGCCGAATGGCGTGATAGCTTGAAGGATATGACAGAGTTTTACCCGTACATGACTTTGTATAAGTCATGTACGGGTTGATCAGAACCCCCTTACTCGCCAAGCAGGAGCCACCATGGACGATTCAGATTCGACCCAACAACAGCTCACCAAGCGTCAGGCGTCGAAACAGCCTGAAACGAATAGGATCAGCTCGGCAGAGCAGTTTTTTATTGTCGGCGGCTTCACCCTGCTTCAGAAACTGCTGCTGGTCATTACCGGGCTCTTAACCCTGAGCGCCGCTGCCAACGAGCTGTTCGGGGTTTACCAGCGTGGCAATGTCGAACTGGCCGATATCCTGCTGCTGTTTCTGTACACCGAAGTGATTGCCATGGTGCTGGTCTCCTACACCGGACGCGGCTCGCCGTTTGTCTACCCGATCTTCATTGCCATCACCGCCATTGCCCGCCTGATCGTACTGCAGGGCAAGGAAATGGACCCGCAGAACATCGTGTTCGAGGCCGCTGCCATCGTCCTGCTGACCATTGCGGCCACTGTCTTGATACGCTTCCCGCGGGAGGCAAAATAGGCTTACGCCACCCCCAAGAGCCTTCACTCCGGCATCCACGGGTTGCGGGTAGAAGCGGGTCTGCAACCCGGTGAACAGCTTGCGGGGAATAACTGGGATATGCACGGCGCTGCTCATTGGCAAGGTGATGCGCTTGCCGCCGGTAGCAAACACCGCGGAGACTGAGGTGTCTGTCGGCTGACGCCTATGGAAAAATACAGCCGAACACCCTGAAAGAATCACTCCGGAACACCCTATGATGGCAGCAGGCTTACTGACAGCGCCCGCTTCAGGCACACATCACCGAACGGATTTCTGCCCACCCCGAAAATACAGATAGACCAGACCAAATGGCGCTATCAACCAGGCCGCTATCCAACACACAATAATACTGGCCACTCTCAGTACGGTTAAGATAGCTGCCCCCTTATCAAACACGGTATTGCCAAATACAGCCTTGAGCATGGATTGAAACAGGTAGCGTGAATACGGATACAGCAAGGTGTTAACGCTGAACGTTAAAAGCGTGTAAAGACCCAAACCATCGCTGTACCTGTTAACGATAAACGCACAGATCGCAAAAATCGCGATGCCCACCAGATACTGCTTGAAAAGATATGACCTATCGAGCCCACCAAAGGCTCTCAAAAGTGCTTTTTTCATCAATTTGACTCCCCTGTTCCCTATATCATGATGATGACTGACGCAGTACTCGCGAACCACGAGCTCTGACAGGCAACCGCCTAACCAATCATCTTGCAAAAGCAACGCGCCAACACAGGTTACTCGAAGACAAGCGATGACGGTAAGGGACAAAGCAGCTTAACAAAAAAACCCCGGATAATATCCAGGGCATACACGCAGTGTATTGTTAACTATATTTACCAATAGCAAAGACCTAAGAGCCATAGAGGTGGCTTAGGCCACCAGAACCTGTAGGGTGGATTCGCGAAGCAATCCACCTTGCCGTTAGGGTTCTGTCGCTACAGCTCATTAACTGACTGACGAGGGACGCCCAAAGATTCGGCCAACCCCGAAACCGTCAGCTCATAACCCGGAAGAAAACCTTCCCTCAGCATTTCGTCTGGATGAGTGGGTTTACACTGCATACCGGTAGTATTAAGAATAGCCAGATCATCACCACACTCAGTGATAGTCACACACTTCGGCGTCATATGCGTCACCATCTTCAAAACGAAAACAGATACGCCACTGATCATTGCAAGTACACCTGGCAAGTACACCTGAGTGACACGTTTGGTAGGCTTGTTATCATTCATCTTCAAGGCCATGCAAAAGTGATGATGTTTCCTCAAAAAACAGGTCAACAGGCTGTTGAACCAATGGCGGTGCCTTGGTTGGCGCTGCCCATGACAAATAGAGGCTTTCCAATGAGATACCAACTTGCAGACCTGCGTAATGGCCCGCATGGCGATATCTTCGATACCCCAGAGGCCGCCATGGCTGCGCTGCATAAAGCGATTAATGAAGAAGCGGAGGCCAACATACGCGACAGCGATATGCTGCCGGATGAAGCCTATGCCCAGGCCCGTGACACTTACTGGGTGGTTGACGTTGTTGAACCACGCTGAACCGAACCGGCGCTGACGCTGCTGGCGTCAATGCCATGGCCGTTGGCGCTTCGTCATCTAAAGCAGTCAACGGCCATGTTCATTCAGCGGGCTCTAATCGGCAGGTGTGTTCTTGAGGACTTTTTCAAGCCGTTCGATCTCGGCCTGCGCATTGATGAGTTCGCTGGCATCATATTGCACGCCCAGATAGTAGATTAATTGACCCTCGTTATCATACAGCGGCTGAATCATCAGCCGGTTGTAGAACAGGGTGCCATCCTTGCGGTAGTTACGCAGCGTCACCTCAACGGGCTCATGCACTTTAAGGGCAGCACGGATCTTATCAAGCTCGGGTTGATCACGATCCTCACCCTGCAGGAAGCGACAGTTACGCCCCAGAATTTCTTCCTGGCTGTAGCCGGTCAGCCGCTCGAAAATGCTGTTGGCATAAATGATCGGGGTATCCGGCTGATCCGGGTCGGAGAGCGTAACGCCATTGACGCAGGTATTCAGAATCTGTGTCAGTACGTGTGGAATAACGCCAGTATCTTTATCAGGGATAAATAGCATGGTTTCTCCAGCCGAGGGGTGCGTTATCAAACCTATTAGTCTGTTTTCTGTTGACCAAGTTCTCGTTCGGCCAGTGTTTTCAGATCGCGAACGACGCGATCCGTACCATCCTTGACGGCAACTCGGATAAGTTTTTCGAACGGCCGCAACCCAAGGCTCAAGCGCGCCAATTCAAAACTGAAGGTGAGCCGGGTGTAATCAAAGTGCGGTTCGAAAAAGTAGTTGATCTCAAATGGGTCTTTGATGCCTTTGAAACACACCCGACGCTCAGGCTCGAGTGCAATGACCTTGAAATCGGCTTCGGAACGGCGGCCTTGATCTATTCTCACCTGCCGCGCCGTCCACCCGACGGTCAGCGGCCCGCTGCTCAAAGGTGTCAGCGACTGAACTTCAGGCGACCACCGCGGGTAGTTGCGGACAAAATCGGTCACCACGAAGTGAAAGATATCAGGCACCGAACAGCGAATCAGGATACTGGATTGAGACTTAACCATCGTTCGAACACTTCCCATGAGGACGGTTGACGGTAGTTCGCCATGCTGCGGCCATTTGTGCGAACAGGATCATCACAAGGCCCTGTTGCAGGTAATCGTCAAAACACGCTAGCAGAAAGCCTTGTAAACCCTCAAGGCATTATTTGCCCGGATGACCGATATCATCAGATTCCCGGTTGCATGCGACCATAAGGCCTTAGGCCGCCGTGGAGTAGTTGTAGGCAACCTAGGGTCTGCCTTTTCCCTTGAACGTATCACGCCAAGAGAGTGATGGCACTTACTCTACCCCCAGCGCCTTCACCACGGCATCCACAGGTTCCGAGTAGAAGCTGGTCTGGAACTTGGTGAACAGCTCACCGGGAATGGTCGGGATGTCCACGGCGCTGCTCATCGGCAGGGTGACGCGCTTGCCACCGGCATCAAAGGCCACCTGCAGGCACTCGGCGAGGTTTTCAACGGGCTTCAGGCTGCCGCCCAGGCTCATATCGCCTAACACCACCATCTGGCTCTGGGTGGGCTTGGCCAAGAGGCCAGAGGAGAACGCCACCAGGCTGGCCAGCGACAGGTCACGCAGCACACCGGTATTTTGCAGATCGACCACGTGCAGGTGAAAATCCTGCGCCATCACCTTGCGCGCCGCGCTGATGCGCTCGGCATTGGCCTTGAAGTAGTCAAACGCCATCTTGACCTGTTCCTTGGCGGCGGTGGCGTTCCAAAGCCCGGACATGGCCAGCTTGCCACTGCCGGCGGTCACCTGGAGCTCAATGCGGTAGACGCCAGGCATGCCCTTGTCGCTCAGGCCAATGGTATGCACCACGCCCGGTTTACCCTGCCCCTCGGGAATCAGGCCACCGCCGCCCTGCTCTTTCACCGACACAAAATGCTCTTCCAGCGTCTCCTTGTCGATATAGCTGAAATGGACATCGTAGAACTCCATCCCGCCGATTTTCTCGAGCTGCTCTTTCACCCGGCGGCGAACCTGCATGGCGTATTCCAGGCATTGACGCACATCATCCTTCTCGTACTCACCATGCGGAAACAGTAGCTTGAGCAGGCCTGAGACCGTCTTGCGCACGGCAATCACGTCACGCTGGTTGAGGTTATCGCCCAGCGAGTAAAAACGGTCGATGGCATCGGCGAAGCTTCGCTTACGCATCTCGCGGTAGAACTCCGCCAGGTAGTCGACAATAAAGCCGTAGCGCTGGGTGAAAAAGGACGGCCGCATCTTGGGAATTTCCCAGCCGGGGATATAGGCATGGAAAGATCAAAGAAAGCCGCATCAATCATGGCCTCCGGAAACGGCGTCAACAGGTGGCTGGTTTTGACCAGGGATTCCACGCTCTGGTTGATATTGCCGATAAACACCATGGAGGCTGAGGCTTCCATCTGCTCACGCCCACGGGCAAAGGAGCCAGACGCCATGAAGTCCTTCATGATCTGGACGCCGTCCTTATCCTTGAAGGAAATACCCGCCACTTCGTCGAAGGCCACCAGATCCCACATGCCGACCAGGCCGATCCGCCGAGAACTCATGTTGTAAAAAAGGTTGGCCACCGTGGTCTGCCCGCCGGAGACCAGAATGCTGTTGGGCGAGCATTCCTTGTAAATATGGCTCTTACCGGTACCCCTCGGGCCCAGTTCGCAGACGTTATAGTTGTTCTCGACAAAGGGAATCATCCGGGCCAGCAGGTGCCATTGCACGCTTTCGTCCAGCTCAGCGGGTTCCATGCCAATCGAGCGGATCAGCACCTCGCGCCACTGGGCCGTGGTAAAGCTGCGCCGCCCTTCAAACAGCTCATCCATCTTCATGTGGGGCATCTGAATAGGCTTGAGCAGGCTGACGCCAAACGGCGATGCGGATTGGCCTTCCTCATGGAAATAACGCAGGGTAGCAATCACCCAGATGCCACCGACCAGCAGTTTCTCGTGCTCCTTGACGATACCGGCGGAAATCTCGGCGTCCTTGATCCCCAGGTTACTGAACGCCGCCTCGTAGCGGTCTTTTTTCTCGTTTAGGCGCACCGTCACCCGGTCAATTACCTTGAAACTGCCCCGCTCGCGAACCACGGATTTCACCTTTTCCGCTTCATCCGGGCGCACATAGTTATCGGCCAGAATCGTCTTGACGTTTTCCAGGCCGGTATCAATCACCTCCGCATCATCCGAGGCGCAGTACATGCCCAGCAGATACTCCAGCACGTAGACAGGCACATTGGCGCCTTCCTTGACCCGCTGAGTCAGATCCTTGCGCACCACCCGGCCGGCAAAGTGGGTATTGAGCAAGGTGTCCAGGTCGGCTTCCTGAATCGCGCCGCTGCCCTGCTGGGCGTAAGAAGCATCTAAATCCATGGTGGCTCACTCCTGCCTAAAAAATATCCGCGCGCCATTCATTGGCATGGCTCAAAAGAAGTCATCCGTAAACGCCAGGTCGATGACCACCCGGTAGCGTTCCAGCTCGGTGCCTAGATCCCGGTCGCGCAAGATCAGGAAGTAGTCGCGTTTGCGGTCGAAGTCGGTGCCGGACAGCGACAGCCGCACGGCTTTCATGCGCTCGTTCATGTTGTCGCTGGCACTGTCAAAGGTCACCACCTCTTCGCTGGACACAAGGGTTTCCCCCTCGTTGGCGTCGCCTGCCTGAAAGATCGCCACCGACAAGGTGCGCGGCAAGCGGGTGTCGCTCACGGCTTCGGTCTGCAGCAGGTCAAAGCGCTGGATATTGTTGACCATCTTCAGTGCTGCCTTGGGCGAGATCACCTCGACCCGATGACGGGTGCGCTCTTCGGCCTTTTCACCGCGCAACTGTTGAACGGTGAGCACCGGCACCACGATTTCCTGAGGCATGATGCCGCCGTGGACAAAGCGCGCCCCACCCACAAAGTGGAAGCGGTGAGCGCCCTTGGGAATCCAGAACTCGGTATCACAGGCAGTGCCCGCGGTGTTTCGGGTGTGGCCATGCCAGACGCTGGGGCTATCCGGCAGCGAGTTACCCAGGACGTAGCGCTTCTTGGTCTTGAAGGCAGCGGCAGGTTTATCGCCCAGCGCCGTCTTGTCGGTGGCGTCCAGGGCGCTGCGCTGAAACAGAAAGCCGTGGTCCGCCGTTACCAGTACCGTGCTGGTGTTCATGTGCATCAAGACCTTGCGGGTCAGCTGATCCAGCTCTTCAATGGCATCCTCCACGGCAGCGAAGGTCTCGCTTTCGGTGCTGGCGGAATCCCCTCTTGCATCTACCACGTTGTGATAGATATACATCAGCTGAACGCCCTTGATCTTCTCGCGGCCCTGCTCCCGCGACCAGCCCCTTACCTCGTCGGCGGTCACCGCCAAGGCCTGTCCCCCCAGCGCTTCCGCCAGTAGCTTGCTCCGGTTGGCGGTGCCCTGGCTGGGTTGCCCATTGACCAGCACGCTATCGCTACCCGGCTGATAGGCCAGTTCACGATGAGGCAGCAGCGCCGCCATGCCCAGGGTGGTGTAGCTGGGCACCACCCCCAGCTGGCTGCTCAGGCTGGCCTGGCTATAGCGCTTGGTATTGATACGCTCGCCCAACTCCTGGGCGGCCTCATAGCGGAAAGCATCGCTGATAATCACCACCAGGCGCTTCTGGCGGTGCGCTTCCAACTGCGGGCGCACCTTTTCACGGAAGAAATTCTGCTGGGCGGGAACGCCAGGCAACGTCCAGTCGGCCAGGCGATTTTCCGCCTCGATACGCTCGCTCCAGTTGCGGGTCAACTGGCCCAGGAACCATTCGTCATAGCAGCGCTCAACCGCCTCATCCAGGGTTTTCAACAGCTCGACGTTGAGCGCATCCGAGGCCACCGCGTAATGACGATAAGCGCGATCAAAGCGGTACAGGTCCTGCTCATACGCCTGATACAGCGCCGCGACCGTCTCAAAGTGAAAGCCCGCGGCATGCTCATGACGCAGGGCAAACAGCTCGATAGCGGCGGTCAGGGCCGCGTAAAGCTGGCGGTAGCGTTCACGGCGCGGATCGTTTTTATGGCGCGACGCCCAGAAGCCGTCCAGGCGCTCGGCAATCAGGCTGGCAAACTGGCGCAGATCCCGGGCATCTGCAGTGGGAATGGCCTGACACAGGTCGACGATGATCTGCTTCTCGACCGCCTCAAAGGTGGCGACATTGGCTAGCTGCGTAAGAGGCAGGTCGTGGATCTTGTCCTCAATGCACTGGGCCTCGGCCACCCAGGCAGAGATCACATCAAAGGCCGGGTAGAACCGCGAGCTATCCCGCCAGCGGGTCAGCAGTGCCCGCGAGGTCGCCCGGGCATTCACCGAGGACATGGCCACCTGCCCCGCCCAATCGGGAATCTCGGAAATACTCTCGCAATAGCCGGTAATCAACAGGCGCAGCATCAGCTGACCAAAGTTCAGCGGCACCTCGCCTTCCAGCTCGTCTCGCCGCGCGGGGTAACCTACCTCAGCCTGCAAAGCCCGCACCAGGGCCGGCACCAGGGCGTATTTCTCAGCGTCGACCAGGCCCGGCGGGTTGGTTTCCAGGCCAAGGTCGCCGTCTGCCGCCTGCGCCGCCAGGTGGAACAGCAAGGTCGCCACCTCGGTAGACGACGCCCCCACCACGGCGGCCAGCATGGCCAGGTCGATGGCGTCCTCATCCATCGCTGGCGTGACCAGCCGCTTAAGCGCCTCAATACGCTTACGGCTAGCCAGAAACGCCTCACGCCGGGCCAAGTGCTCGCGCATCACATGGCGGGTCAGGCCCAGCTCGTTGAAGATCATCGAGATACGGTCAGCGTAGAAGCGCCCGGAATACAGCTTGATATCCAGCAGCCAATCGCGCTCCGGCGCTGGCTCTGGGTGGGGGAAGTACAAAAGCGTCGGCGTCTCGGGGTCATCAAGCTCCAGCTGCAGCTTCATCCCCAGGCTTTCTGCTTGCCAGAGGAGAACAGCCAGTAGATGGGGCGTTTTTTGTAGGTGCGCAGGTGGTCTTTGAAGAACTGGGTGCTGAGGTAGCGGCGAATGGTGTCCAGGGCAGTCTCGCCCTTCTTGGGCTTAATGGCGTGGAGACAGAGGCTTTCGGCGACGAAGTCGAGGTTTTCCTGCAGGTGCTCTTCGCCCCAGACGGTGCGCACGAAATTGCGGAAGCGGTGGGTGGCGTCGTCGGGGAACCATTCCTGATCGGTGAGCGGGATGATGGCGTTGTCATCCGGGGCGAAGCTGAGTTCGGGTGTCTGGGCGAGATAGTCGCGGACGGTGTCGCCCTGGCTGGCGAGAATCAGGTCGGACTTGTCCAGTGAGTAGCGGCCCATCATGCAACCAATGGCGTAGCTGATCAGCTCTTTGAGGGTATCGCACTGGAGCAGGGTTTCTAGCTCTTAGTTTTTAGCCACCCATCAATTACCTAACTCACTAAATCATGACATTTTTTGGTATCATTGTGGCTAATATCCAAGCTCCGATTCATAGGTGATGCAACGCCCCAGGCCCCTGAGATCTTCAAACACAGCCTTGATAACATCAAGATCGACGGGCTACCACCGCGAGATGCCCCGGGTTTCGAAGATGCAGTCCTTCAGAACATCACATTGCAGTACGCGGCCAAAGGTTGCACCGCAGCCATTGTCATTCAAGACGGTATGTATTGGGGGTTGCAGTCCCACAAGAGGGAATTGAACCTAAGCAGTACCTTTTGGGACTACTCGAGCACGGTTTCCTTGAAGACGCCCTCCCTGCGTTGGAAATCATGGCAGAAATGACCAACGATCCTGAAATTCTATACAACTACGGCGTTTGTCTCTCAGAGATGGGGCGTGTTGAAGAATCAGTTCCCCCCTTGCAAGCCTGTACAGAGATCGAGCCTGATTATGCCCATGCTCATGCAGCTCTCGGTTTTTCTTACATAAAGCTTGGGGAGCTCGAAAAAGCCGAAGAAACTCTGGGTAATGCTGCCAAAAATTTGCCAGAGGACCCTTGGATTAATCGCAACCTGGCAGGCTTGTTAGCAAAACTGGGCAAACACGATAAAGCCTTGCCATTCTTCAAGCGTGCCCAAGAAGCTAACCCTGACGATACTGGTATTTTATATGGATCGGCACTCAATTTAGAAGAACTTGGGCCTGAAATGCATGGTCAGGCAATCTCGCTCTACCAGCGCATCATTGAACTTGAGCCTGAGTCTTCTATAGCGGCTGAGGTAAAAAAATCTGTAAGCCGTCTAGCTCAAGAGTCCATGAAGGAAAAAGTGGACGGAGGGCTGCGCATGGATGCTGTCATGTACATGAGTGGTGCTTTCGAGACATTTGCAAAAATGGAGCAGCAAGAGCTCGCAAAAGTAGTATTTGAGATCGCTAAACTTGGCGAGAAAGGCCTCTCAATCAATGATCCAGACGAGCGATACACACTCAATAGCCTCGATGGTGACTTCTCAGGTATGCAGCTGCTTTCGATGATGCATGTTGGCTTGAAGCAGATTGATCCTTCGCTAGATACCCAGTCAGGCCTGGACGCTGAGTACGAAACAGCTAAGAACATGACAAGTAAATAATTGGCTAATTGGGCTTAGAATCAACGCATCAACCAGCATCTACCAAGACGCAATGATACCTTGGACCAGCTAGCCTCACACCACAGCAGGCGCAGGGGGAAGAGGAAAACTCGTCATCGAATTGACTATTCCCCACTGCTATGTACCTTTCGTTACTTCCAAGCTCAAGGATTGCTGCGCGAATTTCTTGTTCTCGCGCAGCAGCATCTCTATCACTTAAATAGTAATCTAGCCCTGTCGCATCATCATTGGCGATAATCATCAAGCAGTCACTGCAAACCATCAATGCATCATCAATGATGTTCACTCCCTACTCCTTCTCTTTGATCCCCAAACAACGCACAACAAATGATAATATGGGAACGACGACGCGTTGCCTGGGGCATAGCAGGTTAAACTTAGTCTTCCTCAAACTCTGAACTGCTAAATTTCAACACGTTACAGTTTTCTTTTATCGTTCGCTGTAGCGCTTCATCAAAACCATCAACACTGGTAGCGTCAATTTCTACTGATATTTTTACTTCCACGCCTGTACGTAAGGTGAACTGCTCGACAATTTCATCGACAACGGTGGCAAAATCCATTTTCGCCTTTAACGGGTCAAGGCTCACTGTGCCGTAGAATTGCTTCTTGGCAATGCTTGTAGGTGCCGCTACTGGTCCAGCGGGGCTACTGCCATTGTTTCCAGCTCCCATAGGCGGAGCAGCACTGTTTCCCGACCGTTCATCGCCCTCACCTACTTCATTATTCCTACCACCCTGGATCACGTCAGCAGCATTACGATCAGCTAGTTCTCTAGAACGCTGGGCAGCATCTGCGTCTAGTTTGTCTCGGTATGCCCTAGCTGCCTCGCGCTCAATGATAAGAGCCTCACCGTCTAACGCACCGATACCTCCCTGTCCAAAGGTGAAGCCTAGATAGGTGTTACCTTCTTTGCCCGAAGCGTAGCCAAAGAAATCCTCCGATGACGCACCTTGAATCATGGCATTTTTGAATACACTGTCGTTGACTAGCCGCGGCAAGTAGAGGTAGTGGCAACTATCTTGCCATACTTTGACGGCATGAACGTCAGTCACCCCTTCCTTGAAATACCATTGGTTGAGGATATTGCGTAAAAATATTGGTGACCATTCGTAGATTAACCATTCTTCTTCACGTAGTTTGTTTTCAATCGTCTCTACTAAATTAGGCGACGTGGTAGAGATCTGAACCACTTCCCATTCAAGCGTTGGCTTGCCTTTTACAAACTCCTCTACGGGCGCCATTAACCATTTGTAGGTCTCACGGATTAACTGGGACAGTGAAGAATCCGCTGAGTCACGGCTTTGTTTGGCTTGTCGTAGGTGCGTCATATCGTGATTAAGCGCACCGCTATCAATGTCCTCTACAATTGATTTCCAAGCCAGAAAGGTACGCCCTTGGTCCTTCAAGCGGCTGACTACATCGAAATCAGCGGCCAGAAAAATTAACCGGTTCTGCTTCTGGCGTGGCTGTTCCCCACGATTGCGTAGGATTTCTTGCGCCACCTGAAACGCCTGATTGCTTTCTGTGCGGCTATAAGCAGCGTTCGTTGGCAGCACTACCAATCGCGGCCCGACACCATATTCATCTGGCACATCTCCAGACGCAGTAAAGACATGAATACCCGCAAAATGATGTTGACGTCCCATTAGGCGAGTCGTTCGATCTTTGAGCAGCGGTATCAATGCATCACGGTCATTGATGTTTTGTTTGCGGCTTTCCATCTCTTTGCGCAAATTGGGCTTTGTATCGAACCAGAAACGATCCTGTTCGGAATAAAGATAGTGCAGCCGGTCACGCAAGCGTTTGAGCACGTCTTCAAAGATGCCAATAGATTGCCCCGGCTGAACGGTACCGAGCATAATGCGTTCCTGCTTAATTCCGCGAGCCGCCTGGGTGCTGCCTCCAGCAGCGCTACCCAGAAAAATAGTGCGTGCTGCCCGACGGCCAGCATGCACGCCTCCGAATAGAGCAACCTCGTTGTCGAGTGTTTGGGCTGCAGAACGAGGCCCATCTATTTCTCTCTCAATTACCGGCTGCCAGCCTCCGGGCAGGTAGTGAATGCTCTTATCCCGCACATTACTATCTTCCAGGGGGAGTGATCCTGGCATGATCAAAGCATCATGATTACCGGACACCCAAAGTTTATGGATCACAAACGCCATGTACTGAAGTACACCACGAGTACGCTGGAATTTGTCCAGTGTCGACCAATCTTCATAAAGGCGGTCGAATACTTCAGGATGGATCGGGTAAGAGCGGCAAAGTCGCTCAAAATACTCGTTGGATTGTGTCTCGGTGGGAAACTGCCCAGCATGCTGACGATAGAAGTCAGAAAACTGACGGCTGATGCCTTCTATTTCTGCACGCTCACCGGCATTCTCAAACAAACGACGACGGACAATCTCGAATGCCTCTTCAGTAGCCACCGGCTTCCACACTGACTCTAACCGCCCGAAATACTTCTCAAGAGCCGTCAACGTTTGCTGGCCCATTGTGCCGCCTACTTCAAGCTCGGACTCCGGCAGTGAGGCAAGCAAGATGGCATTGGGTACCGCTTTCATTGCTTCAGTTAGCGCCTGGATAAAACTGATATTACTGTCATAAGTGCCTGCAGAATATGATTTTCCCAGCTCAAACTGGCGAATATAAGCCAACAGCTCATCTACCAGCACAACACAGGGCGCAGCTTTTTGCAGTAAATCAACCAGCACTTGCTTACCAGGCGATGTGCCCTGCTCATGAGATTCTTTTACCAGTGCCAGGCCTTCATCACCTAACAACTGCCACGCCAGCTCACCCCATAAGGTTGTGACTTTCTGACCTTCCTTCTTAACCGACTTCTGGCTTGGCGCCATGTTGATGCCGTCAATGACCGCTACTCGGGCATAGGGAAGCTCATGAATACCCGCTGCATCTAGAATAGGAGGAATACCATGTAGTTTATCGGTGCTGGTTTTGCGTGATGCCAGGTGATAGACCGCCAACATGGTGTGCGTTTTACCGCCGCCAAAGGCGGTCTGCAGTTGTATAACGGGGTCACCACCATTACCGGATAGACGCTGGGCTACCGAGATCAGCAGTAAACGCATACCTTCGGTAATATAGGTACGCGAGAAAAACTTCTCTGCGTCCTGGTACTCCTCGGGGGCCGTGCCGGTTGCCACCTGAGTGATATCTGCAGCGAACTCTGCTTGTTTAAATAAACCTTCGCGCACGTCCTTGTGGGGCGTAGCGATATCTCTCCAAGCTTTCAGTGACATTATGACGACTCCACGTCCTTTTCTACAATGAATTCAAGGTCATCCACTGGTTGTCCATTGGATGCATCTATGCGGCGTTGCCGTTCAACACGCACAGCTGAATGACGCGTTTTCAGGGTTTTCCATTCGATAAACTGTTCCCAACTGCTTAAAAACTGCAGCTCTGGCACCTGCTCCTGAAGGGCTACCTGCAAACCCAACCGGGTAATAAAGTAACGGCCTGTCCGATTGCCCTTCATCTGGCCACCCGCCCTAAGGTTGGCGCTCTTTATTGGCTCCAGATGATAGACATAGTAAGGCTGATTTGGCTTGCTAGGCTTCCAGTGCGTGCCCGTCTGCTCAAGCTCATTACCCAGCAAAATCTCGGTGTTTAACACGTTAGCCCAGCCAATAATCCTGCGTTCTTGCTGATCATAAAGTGCCACCGATTTGACCTCATGCAGTGGGTAATTCGATGATTTATGGCGCTGGGTATAAAAGATTTGTTGTTCAAAATGGTACTTAAGCCGAGCATCTCGCTGTTTTTGGGGGACCAAGCCCACCATCACTAGATCTTGGTTAGATTGGCGGCGCTGCTGATAGGCTCTATCATCGTAATGATAAAACGACTCAGTGATAACCTCGCCCGGCTGCTCAAAAAGGCTGTCCAGATACGCCTGAAAGAGCCTGTTTTTACGCACTCTGCCTGGCTGTAGCGGTATCGCGCCAATATTGACCTTCTCGATACTCTGGTAGAAGGGGTGTGCTACGAAATCTTGCTCGTCCTCTGGATAGGGAAACAGGATTACCCCGCCAATGCTCTTGTTGGCCATCTTGACAGTTTTCTGCTGTTCTTTCTTGTCTTCCCAAAGGATGGCATCACGGTAACGATGCAGCTGAGCGATAGTATCCAAAGGCGGCCCATATGGAGTGCTTCCTGCGCCGCCAGGATACTCCTTCGATCCACGATCAAAACGATACTTGGCATCCATGATCACCTTAAACGACTTTTTATCACGACTGCTGCCAAATCCACTGCGTGAGAACTCGATAAACTGATCCGGCTTCTGGTCGAAGGTGTAGGTGTAATCTTTTCTGGGAAAACTGCGATTGAAGTAGATGGCGATGCCGTCGCCAGTGCTTCGCTGCACAAAATTGACAGCCGATTTTTTGCCCTTTTTCAGGTTTACCTTAAATCGATGATGCTCAAGTTTGACAATATCGTTGCCAGCCAGGTCGTACTTGGGGTTTTCCCGCAATAACTTCACAGTCTTAAGGAAGCACCAATACTCGTAAATGGTCGCAATATCCTTGTAATCCATCTTGAACAACGGGTGCTCGGCCATGGTCAGCCCTTTACGCAGCAACAGAAAGCGGTGATAGAACTCTTTGTACCCTGGTGCCATCGTCAAGGTCGTCGAGAAGAACATCTGATGATTGAACGTACTCACTTCTGCCAATACGGGGCTTCTGAGCCGCCGCCGCAAGTGGGATTTGCTGCGTTCCAACGCTTCTATCTCCAGCTTAACACGCTGGTTATCCAGATTACGGCCTTTGTTCAAGTGACGAACGGCACGCTGAATCTGGCGCAGGATATCGCTGATCGCCCAGGCAATGAAGCGATTCTCCTGGGTATCGTAACTAATACGCTTGTGTTGCTCGGTCAGGTGCGAAAGTTGCACACCCGGAGCCACGTGTAGTCCACCGCCGCGACAGAAGCGATCGGGGCGCTGAGCCGCTGACTTGATGGCCCTTGGTGTCGCCCGCTTGACTCGGTGAATAGGCTTGACCCGGGACTCCTTGCTCAGCTCCGATTTGGGCGAGCGAAGTAACGTATCCAGGCTCTGCTCTAAACTGTGATAAAGCGCCTTGAACAGATTGAGCCATTCTGATGTGAGTTGGTGGTAGGTAGAACGTGGACGCGTCGAGGCAAACGTTTTAGTAAACGCATCGAAGGCTAACGAATAGAGAATCTCAGTGATCTCATCCAGCATAGCCGGGAAATCATCTTTGTAATCCAGCTTTTGTGGAAAGACTTCACCGTCCAGTGCAAAGAGCAATTTTCCGTTAGCATCACGAATCTCAAAGCGTGTCAGGCCGACGCTATTCTCCAGGTTGGTCGTCCCTGTCAAGCGTACCTGGCCATGCAACGTTCGCGACTTCACGCGCTTCTGATGTACCCCATTGATAAAAAGCGCCAACGGAGGCTCACAGCGGCAACCGGCTCCTGGCTCGAACAACCACTCCAACTGCTGCCACTCGAAGAACAGCGGCGAGTTTAGCGACTGTTCCAACTCTGATTCTTCAAGGTTCAGCCTCAAGCCGTGAACCTTGAAGCGCGCGCGCGTTTCAATGTGCCGTTGGGCTTCAATTGAACGTGGCAACGCCACTTCGCTAACAGCAAGCTGGCAAATGGTACCATCAGAGTGGTCAAAACAAAGCGCTGTCATATCTGCTTACAGCCAGAACGATGTGAAGCCGTCATCGTGGAAACGCTGCAACATAAACAGCAGTTTCTTGACGCTTCGAGGGTAGCGAGTTTCCTGGGCGTTGATCTCTTTCTCGATTACATCGTACTCCGCATCATCCTCGAATGACGTGTTAGCTAATAGGCCAAGCAGGTGTATTAGCACTTTGAGCACGCTCAACGAGCTGCCTTGGATACGTGGCAGCACTTTCTGCATCAGCTGGAAATCTATAGCCGCGTCAGTATCAAAGCCCTTCAGGCTCTCAAGAGTCTCAACTCGATGCAGGGTCAGGTAGAAAGCGACCTCATCACGTACCCGGTAGCCAAAATGCAGCCCGGCGGGCTCAAGGATACTGTTGACTTTCATAAGCATCTGCATTGCGCTAGTAAGTGCCTGCTTATCTGCATCGCTCAAGTCATTCGAATTAAGAAACGGTGCTTTAAGGGCATCGGCATAGATGCCAGAGACCGGCAGCACATCACGATCAGGGTCGACCCATGTGAGGTCTATATCGTTCATCTCGATGGCATTAGCGCGGTCTAACACTTTGCGGCTAAAAGCATGGGTGGTTTCATCCATATTCACTGTGCCCACCACCATCAGGTTCTGGGGTAGATAGACTGAACGGCCACCATTGACATCAGCACGACTGATCAATGATTCAGTGATAATAACGCCATCGCCATCACGCTCCCGCGTTTCTATAAAGCTCAAAAATTCTGAAAAATAGTGCTCAACGCGGGCCAGATTCATCTCATCCAAAATGACGAAGTAAAGTTCATCCGGATGTTCAATGGCACGTGCCATCACATCCAGAAGTGGCTTAGACTCGAACTTACCCTGAATATTGGCATAACCAATAAGGTCGGAACTATCAGCCCAATCCGGGCGCACAGCGATTAATACGCAGTGATCGGAGTCGCCGTAGCCGATGGCTTTAGCAAACTGGCGAACTAGCTGTGTCTTGCCGGTACCCGAAATACCGGCCAGCATCGCTAGTGGTTTGGTACGCATACTGAGGTAAAAGTTAGCAACTTCTGCCAACGAATAATGAAAACCCTGGCTAGCCATAAAGGCTTTAACACGAGGCAGCCACTCTTTGGCCGACGTCTGGGTAACCGCAACAGGGAGGCGGCGCTCCTCGGCTTCTTGAGGAGGGTTATCTTCGACGGTCGCTTCGTCTACATCTTCGATCAGGTCGTCGAGGGCCGGCATCCAGCGCTGAATCTCTTCGGGCAATGCAACAGAGTGGCCGTCCAGAAGAATCGCCAGCGCCTCCCAGGTAAACTCGAATAGATAGCCTTGATTTCCAGTACCATCACGATTGAAGGGGCCGCGAACATCGGCTAGCGCTTTTTGCAGTGGAGCTTGCTTCTGCCTAATTGCGTATAAAGTCACCGGCGGCTCAAGCCGCACCAAAACCTTTAGATCGACACGATTCCCATCACCACGCCACTCGTTATCGACGTCGTCGGGCTGTGGCGTAACAAAAGGCATTGACTCCGCGAGTGAAATTGCTTGCACTTCACCTGCCGCGTGGTGAACAACGAAATCTCCAGGCCTAAGGTCGCCTACAGCTTTCCAATGGTTAAAAACGCGTCCGCTTTTACCCTCAAGTGGCGCCCAAAGGTAGGCCAAGCCCTGTAGAGGATTAAACGTTTTTCCCTGCATTACATACCAGATACGAGGTTCATGTTGCTGTTCAGGCGCTTCATGATTATCTACATGAGCTAATAACGCTTGGTAGCAGGTCTGCAACTGCAAAGCGACCTCTTCCTCTCGCGCAAAGACCTCGAGCAGTAGATTAACCCGCTCCAAGTTATTCTTGGCAGCATTAACGCCAACCTCAGGTCCAGAGATATAGGAGTGTTCATCGCTACCAAAGGTTTTCCATTGCCAGCCTGAGGGTGGATGTTGCGCCGACCTTACCTCGATACAAACAAACTCGGAATACTCGCCCCCAACCTCAAATGTTTCACCCTGATGGGTAAAACGACTGACATTGCTTTCCTCATCGAAATCAGCACGGATCAGAGTGTCCTGAAGGTAGCCGAATAGCACTCGAGAAGCGCTATTATTAACGACAAATACTGGTGCTCCCTGGCGTAGTCGAGAAAACTTATCCCGGTTCCAGTAAAAACGGTTCTGGTTGGCTGAGAACAGACGCTTGAAGTTTTCCTGTACCAAAGGTGGTTTCTTCACCTCATACACCATCACCGTCAGGTTGGTATCACCGAGCTGACGCGGGTTACTAACCACCGCAAACTCACGTTCCTTAAGCGCTTCCACAAAGGGTTCATAAAGCGCCTGTTCTAGCTCTTCAGAATCAACCCGATACTGTTTAGTAGTGGCCAATGCCTCTGCAATTAAATGCTTAGGGTCGAAGCGGCGCCCCTTATAAATGCATGAGAAACGTTCACCAGGCGGTATTGGCTGAGTGCTTGCATCGATGGTGCGGATCACATCGGTGCGCGTAAGCTGCTGAATGGCCTGCTCAATACTCATGCTTGGTTCCTTGTCACCTGACAATGTAACCCAGCGTCTACCGGGTTCTGCTCGTTCACGACAACCCCTTGGACTCCATAGGGCGCCAGAGCAGTCTCCATTTTTGACCGCAAACGAGTCGCCAAACGTTTGAAGTCTCGTTGATTCCAGGTCAGCAGCAAAACAACCTTCAGCGTTGGCGCTTGTGGCCAAACGATGTGAAAGCTGGCTAGCTCAGGATCACCTTCTCGCTGGGCGACAGTGAGCGCCGCCAGGGTATCGCGGAGCTTTGCCTCGACTTCATCAACGATAAATGGCTTGCGGCGTGCCACTTGAACCGTGGGCTTGAGCCCTTGTTGCTCAATCCACTGCCTGGCCTGAATAACCTCACCTGGGTCCGCCCCTGAGAGCCGCGGACGGTTTTCTGGCTCATAGCCTTCGCAATCTTTGACTTCGACCCACCAGTGGGTGAGGCCACCATTGTGGGCCAGTATATCCACTCCCTTAAGGCGACTCTTCATCCGCTGGCGATACCAGGAACTGTCATCGTATTTAGCCAGCTGCCAGCCCTCGGGAAAGCGGAAGGTCAGTTGGCCCTCTGTTACTTCAGGCATTGACCAGCTCCATCTCGCGATCATATTGGGCCAGTTCTTCATCCAGACTGACCAAATGCTCCAGTCCGCTGAGATGGTCAGCCACCTCGATACGCTCAACTAACCCTTCACCGCGAACCAGCGCAAAGTAACGCGGCGCCACTGCCTCTTGGCGAGTTAAGAGATCAATTTCTTTGAGGAGGAAATAGCTATGCGTGCCAATCACTACCTGAATTCCCTGCTGGCTGAGTGTTACGGCTGCCAGAGCCACCAGCTTGATCAGCTTGGGGTTGAGATTGGCCTCGGGTTCATCCCAGAACAAGTAACCCTTATCTAGCAACGAGCCGGTGGTGATCAAGCGAGCGACCATCGCCAGCTTACGCAGCCCTTCCGCCACCAACGGCATTTCCAAGTTGCCTTGCCCAGGAATACGCAGGTAAAAGCGCCCATTCTTATCCAGCACCACCTTGCCGCCCATCGCCTCTTCCAGGGGTGCCACTAGCTCAGCAACCGTTTTTTCCCGATTGCCCTTGACGGCCGGGGCACCCAGGAGTGTGCAGAGGTCGATATGGTGCTCTTCGATCTCAATATGATGATTTCTATAAATTGATGGCAGCCAGTGGTATTGGCTCAGCAGTTCCCGCGTCGGCATAAAGACCGGCGCCTTTTCCTGCCAGGCGCCGGGTAACCTATCGATTTTGACCTCGGTCTGGGAGCGGGTACTGAAGCTAAAGGCAGTATTCAGGGCGGCTTGTTCAAAGGCCACAGACACCTTACAGATCTGCGCCCCCTGGCGGCGGCTAGCCAACCGCCCCAGAGATTCCGGCCGAAACACTTTGATCAGCTTGTCGGCGATGCCCTTCTGTAGCAGCGCCTTGGTAGGGTCGGCGACGCTTGGCTCGTTAGCTTGCTCGTAGGCGTTAGCGATGACGCTGTAAGCCACCTTGAGCAGATGCGATTTACCGGTGCCATTTTCGCCCACAATGACGTTTAGCCCCGGCGCGAAATCCAGCCGCGCCTGAGGAAAAAGCGTGAAGTTATCCAGTTCCAACCGCTTCAGCATGCCGCCTCCTAAATATCAAAACCGCCCTGTTCGCCTACATGCCCTGTTTCATGGGATGCTGCGACAATAGCATGCCAGGAACCGATCAGCTCGTTATAGGCACGCGCTTCCTCGGCCCATTTCTTGCGCTCACACAGGGTATAGAGGTGGTAGGACAGTTGACGGATCGCCTCGCCCTTCTCCGGCATCTTGGCCAGCAGCTCACCGGCGGCGGATTCGCCGTGATTTTGCAGGCGTCGAATCATCTGGTGGCAGGCCTCCCACACCGGCGTGCGCTTGTCGGTGGTCGGGTCCCACTCAGATTGATACTCGCCCCATTTAAGCAAGCGCACCTTGCCGCTACCAGACTCGACTACACCGGCTTCCCTGACACCATCTGCTGTGGTGCCCTTGGCCTGTGCAAGCACCTGGGCCTCACCAAACGGCCCTGCGCTCCAGGCGTACTGGTCAAACCAGCTGGCACAGAATTGGGTATCGGCATCAAAGTTGCCAGAATCAGGATTCAAGAACTCGGTAATGGCGCGGTTAATTAGCACCAGGGCATCATGGACGCTCATTTTGGAGCCGTCCTGGTTCAGCACTGCTTCGTACTTGGAGTAGATAGCCATACCCGGCCCAATCGCCGCCTGAGCCAGGTCCACTGGCGCGATGGGTGCCTGGCCGGTAACACCACCAATCATTGTTTCCAGCGCTTCCGGCATTTCTTCGCGGAGCTGACGCTGGAAGTCGCGGCGAGAAATAGTCTCAGCGGTAATTAAGCGTTTGCGGCAGACAAGCACGATTGAGGACGCAAGGGCGTTGGTGCCTGAACCGATCATCCGGTTAGCCATTTCAGTGCGCATGGGCCAGGTGCCGTCAATTGAAAAGCCGGCTTGTATAACTGCCTCAAGAAAGGTGACCCAGCCGGTACTGGTGGTGCTGCCGTCTTTGGTTTCAGACTGCTTGAAAGCATAGTAAATAGAAACTGGAAAAGCTGGATGAGCCTGCTCTGCCAGGTTATGAATAGCTCGTGTCATGCCATCCATAAAGAAGGCGTCGGCTTTTTCTTTGTTCCCATGCCGATAAGGCGTGGCAACCAGCTCCTCTGCCTTGGGGACAGCCATCGTTCCAAACAGCGAAGGATAAATACTTCGCAAGGAGCGGCGCATCCATACATAGAAAAAATCTGATAAGTCGGCATAGCCAATGTTGTCGTAATAAGGAGGATCAGTCGAAATAACCTTATTGACACTCAAGTTTTGCGAAGCTGCATCTAGTTGTTGCGCACTACTTCCGATAAAAGCAGGCAGCTTATAAACTACTTTTAGAAGACTGCTTAGGCTTACTAAAAAGCCACCTGCAGCTTTTCCAAAAGGGTTATTTTCACCGAAATCCCAAAGCATAGGTATAGCTTGTTTCGTAAACAAGTGACGCACTTGGGTCTTGGAAGACTCCCAACTACAAAGTGCGTTAAGTATGTCTGCTAGTCTACTGACACCAAAACCTAAATATACTCCTACTGCATCCCCATAAGCAGTCGACCCTGGACCTCCTTTTGCAAGCCCCTGATTGTCATCCGAAATTCCGGCTTCTCTGGCATCGGCAATAGCTTTTATTCGGGCTTCCTGTGCCAAGTCAGAAAAGGTGTTTAATGCTACTAATTGGCGAGAAGTAAACAGGTCTCCAAAAGTGTTAAGCCCATAGTTAGGTGTTTTGAAATCTCGTGGGTTCACTGGCAAAGCATGTTCTGGCTTCCACTCAGGTTGAGCTATTCGAGCCATCTGCACCATTTCTTCAGTCGGTGAGAGGTAAACTCTACCTCGGGCTCCCTCTGCAACAACTGCCATCAGTCGTTCGCCCATACGACCAGCTTTACCCTCTGCCCTGACGTACTTAAATGGCATAGCGGTTTGCGACATGATGCAAGTAGCACCGGTGCGCTTTACCGTCCCTTCAATTGCTTCGTCGGGTTGCTGCCCCATTCTGACTTCAAAGCGATAGTTGTCACCCTCAATAACAGGCTCGACCCAAACTTCTTTGCCCTTTTTGGAGGAAAGAACAAACGAACGCACCAAGGGAACATCTACATCATTGAACGCCGGGTTAGGGCTTTTCACCGTTCTGGCCCACAGCCAGGCAATCACCGTCAGCTTTTCACCTTCATACTGCTTCAAATCAAGTCGTTCAGCGACCATTTCCGAAGTGATCTCTACTTTAGGATAAAGGTGCCCAATCCGCTTGAAAGCTTCTTCGCGCATCCAGTGGCCATAGCGGCGCACGTCTTCGGCCAGGCCCTTGGCGCCCGACCAGTCCTCATGCATCTTCTGCTGCTTCTCTCCCTCAGGAATTGGCCCTACCGGTGGCTGGCCAGCAAACTTGGGCGGTATCTCGATCATCGCCTTGTTGATCATCACTGCTACTGGGTTGAGATCCGAGGCGTAGCTCTCTAGCCCCAGGCGCTGGGCTTCTAGTGGTATCGCGCCACCGCCGGCGAAGGGGTCATGAAAGGCCGGAAGCTTCTCAGGATTGAATAACTCGGCTGCCTCTGGGTGGTTGCGATTCAGGTGACAGGTCTCCCGCCAGCTCTCCCAGATCGCCTCCCGGGCACGATTCAACACCTCCTCGTTGTTAGTATTCTCCCACTTCACTAAGTCGCGGATGATATCGAACAGCTTCTCGCGTTTAAGCTCGGCTTCTTGCTTATTCACTCCGTAGCCTAGTTCACGCTGGTAGCCGGGGTCATTCACCAGCTGCGCAAACAGCACCGCCCGCGCAGCGGCCAACGGCCGACGCGCCCACCACAGATGCAGGGTGCTGGGGTGGCCATGGCGGATCGACTTCTCACGAGCGGCCGCGACGTTAATATCGTCCAGCGGTAGTGCCACTTCGATCAGCTTCTTGGGGGATTTAATGGCGGTCATCGCAGTATCCAATCTCAAAGCCCCGTCGCCAGGATGTAGCGAAAGGGGGTATTCTGTAAAAAGTCATCGACATCATTCGGAGAAGCCGCAAGCACTGCCAGGGTGCTCTTGAACCACTTCTGGCGGTCATCCACCAGGCTGGGGTCGGCATTCAGACCCAGCATATCCCGCGTTTGCGTCACATCATGCCTTTGACGGCGAGTGAGTCCCGCCACGGGCTCTATAGTGCCATCCGTGGAGAGTGCCCACTCGCGGTTACAACCAGGACCAGGCTCTATCGGAAGCAAACCGTGCTTTTTCTTCTGGCCGCAGGTCTTGTTATGGATACAGCTATGCGCATGATTGGTATAGATAAAGCAGAGTTGCGGATGGGCATTGGGTCCAGACTTTGGCTTGATATGATCAATCTGCCCGTCCGCAGCGCTCAGCTCACGCTCGCAGTAAACACAAAGGCCCTGTTGATCGCGGTTGAGTGCCTTTTTGATCTGCCGCTTCACGGGCTGAAAGGTCTGACTGTCCCAATCCGTCGCTCCTGCGCCCGGATGACTCGACACAAATGCGGTCAGTGCAGGTATGCCTCCTGCACTATGCTGAAGCTCCACCACGATTAACGCTCCCTACTCTTCTGACGTTCCGCCAGGAAGCGCCAAGCACTGAGGTCGCTGGCATGAAATTGGTAGCCAGCTTGCTCAAGCCGACCTCGAATTTCCTGAGCCTCGCTCGATGTTTCCTCACCTGCTCTCACCCACTGCTCGAAAGCCCTGACGTCCTCCTGCAGAGGTAGCTCAGGCTCCCTTTGGGTCCCCATGATCTGCGCGAGCGCATCGCCAGATTCGTGCGCCAAGGGACTGAAGCTGGGCACTTCGACGGAAATACCATTCTCGCTTGCTTTCAGCACCCTGATGAATCCACGTGCTACTGTGGTCAGCACCTGGGGGCTGTGGGTCGTCACGATGAACTGTATCTGGGGAAAGGCCTCCTGCAGTTGCCCCAGCACCACCTGCTGCCAGCGTGGGTGTAGGTGCATATCTACTTCATCAATCATCACGACGCCTATCGTTTCTCGTGCGGCATTGACGCCCATGTGTGGGTTAAGTTTGATGCAGCGGTAAGCAATGTCCCCCACCATGGCCAATACGCTGCGAATGCCGTCGCTGAGCTGTTCGACATCGAGAGTGCCTTGATCCTCATGATGCAGAATCAGCGATTTCTCGCGGCTTATGCTGTATTCCAGCGTATGCCAGCCGGTGATGGGCTTAAGGAATATATCGATAGCCTGCTGCACCACACGGACACGACCTTGCGCAGCGCTCAGTTCCTCTTCGTTGGCACGCCCCTCTAGCTTGTTTATCTGCTGTTCACGCAGGCTCTCGTAGGCCCAGATAAACCACTCTTTGAAGTGCTTGTAAGAAGAAGCTGGGTCAAGACAGTTCACATAGCCAAAGGTTCGAATATAAAAATCAGGGTCTTGCGTATCGTCTTTCCCTTTTTGCTTCTCGATCAGACGCTTTTGCGCCCAGAGTCTTCCTGTACCGTAGTAACCAAAAACTGGCAGATCCAGTGTCGGTTTATCAGGGTTCCTAATCTGGGTTTGAACGGCAGCGCTCCAGTTTTTCATCTTACTGGTATCGCCATCGTCTTTCGTCTTGGTCGCTTTGGCTTCACTATCACGATAGCGTATCCAGGTATCAGAACTTCCCATACCGAAATCACCAGTGAGCGCCACTTCGGTGGGCAACTGCCTAGCCATATCCCCATCTGACAAGCGAACCAGGCGCACATCACTAATAGCAATAGCATTGCCTGGCGGATTAAAAGCTGATCGAGCAAGATCAAAACTACTTACAAAGGGCCAAAGGCCAATCCGGATGGCATCCAGCACTGTCGACTTACCCTGACCATTTTCTGCTATAAACACGGTCAGTTTTTCATTGAGGTCTACCTCTACATCTGGAAAACAGCGGAAATTCTTAATGCGTAGTTTTGAGAGTTTCATTCGAGGACACCCACTGGCGTGGCTTTTAAAAGCAACTCATCCAGGTCATAGTTGATGCTAGCTACGCCAAAATCTGGCTCGCTAGTAAAGGGCTTCTGCACGTAATAAGGCCCTTCTACGCTATCACCCTCCACAATGGCGATAGCCAGCCAAAATTTGTCAGCTTGGTTAAGGCCATAGATAATCTCGTTACGCGAAACAGTGATGGTGTTCTGCCCCTTGGCCCGACCCTTCACCTCAATATGCCTATCGGGCAGAATTGAGCCATCCGGGTTGGCCGGTGGGCGTGCCGTCACATCCCATCCACATTTCTGATCAGAGACATCAAACACCTGATGGCCCATAGCGCGCTCGGCGTCCATTACCGCTTGCATGGCGAGTTGTTCAATGCGGGCACGGGCCTGAGCATCCACACTGAACTGAGTTTCACCCTTTCGCTCGGCCAGCAAGCCTTGGGGAATCACCAGGGCACCGCCGATCACCACCGGCGTGCTGGAGACCACCTGTTTCATGGCATCTAGCTCGCGACGACGCTGATTGAGCCGTTCGGTCAGCTCATCGACCCGCCGACGCGCCATCTCTGGCTGCATGCGCGGCTGCTTACCCGCCTTCATGTCGTCAGTGAGTTTGATATAACGATCCGACCAGTAATTGATCTCTTTCACCAGTCGCTCGTTAACAGCATTCAGCACTTTATCTGCATGGCGCTCGCGGCGACCTTTCACCTCGCGGAAGTGCTCAGGTACCAGCGCCTGTACGGCGTGGTTAAGGGCCATAGTCTCCAGGTCACCTGTGATCCAAGGCGCTTTAAGCACATCCTGAACCAGGCTCAGATCGTGATCATCGATAGGCTGCATATCCAAATGCGGTGCCCAGCCAGCATGGGTGGCCCTACCCTGCTCATCGATCTCCACAAACTGCAAACGGCGTGATACCACTCTGGGCGATCCGTTGTTCTGTTTCTCTACTTCGCGAACCGAGTGATCGACCATGAAAAGCACTTTTGGCGCGGTGCCATCGTCATTCGGGTCGACCATTACCGCGCCCTGCTTGAGTTTGCTACGGTGTGCTTGCAGCACCAGATCGGTAGTAGCGTGCATCAGCGGATGCATGGGATGAATCAGATCAGCCATTGGCTTGCCAGGCAGGCGTACATGCTCTTTCTCAAAGCAGATACGCTCATATTTCCTCAGCACCGGCGTTCTACTTTCCCCAATGATTCGGTCCCGCTCACGTATGGCGGCAGGCACATGGCGTACTTCATAGCGTCCTTGCTCTCTTGGCCGCATTTCGCCGCGCAGCCCTTGAAATGCTTCAGTGAAAAAGGCGCGAATAAAGTAAGGCTGCAGCTTGCGGGCTTCGGCCTTTTCCATTTCTTCTTTTACTGAGTAGAGGTCTTCGAGCCCCATATGCTGCTCGACCAAGGCGTTACGACGTATGATCTCGCGCAGATGATCGGTATCTAAGGTTCCCTCAATCACCTGCTCAAGCCGCGATTTCACCTCATCGGACTCGCCATAGCGAATCGCCTCTACCAAAAGGTCTTTAAGCGAGGTGTTCTCAAACGCTTCACCGAGAATATCAAAGACCTTCCCACCCAGGGCGGTTTTTTCCACCTCTAGCTTATCGAATAGCTTCTGGAAGACTGCGCCTTCACGCGTTTCGTTCGCTACCAGGTTCCATAAATGGCAAACCTCGGTCTGGCCGATACGGTGAATGCGACCAAAACGCTGTTCTAGGCGGTTGGGATTCCAAGGCAGGTCATAGTTCGCCATCAGGTTGGCGTTTTGCAGGTTAACACCCTCACCAGCAGCATCGGTAGCCACCAAGACCAACACATCGGGATCATTACGGAACTGTTCTTGGGCTTTACGACGGTCGTCCCGGTTAGTCCCCCCATGAATGGTGATCACGGCTTCGGGGCGACCGAGAAGACTGCGAATACGGTCAACCAGGTAGTTCAGAGTGTCCTTGTGCTCAGTAAAGATGATCAGCTTACGACGACTGCCACTGGCCGTGTACATCTCTGGACTATCCTGCAGTAAATACGATAACTCTTCCCATTTTCGGTCGTTACCTGAGGCCACCAATTGTGAGGCCTGTTCTTCGAGATCTTTCAGGATCAGTATTTCAGCTTCAAGATCAGGCACTGTTTCTGCAGCAGTTGCTTGATCCACCACCTGCTCGGCATAGAGTTCATATTCCTCGGCGCTCAGCTCCTCATCCAGCTCGTCCAGATTTTCCGGCAGTTCAATCTGCTTCTGAACGGCGTAAGTGCCCAGGGTAGACGAGACTTTGCCCTCCTGAACCGCCTGACCGCGAGCCATCACCTTCATCTCATTGAGGCGATCCTCCAGCTTACGACGGCGGCGTTTGAGAGACTGGTAAATCGCTTCGGGGCTGGAGGCCAGGCGGCGCTGTAACTGAGTAAGCGCGAAACCGACCGTTCCTTTACGCTTGCCAGAAAGCGCGTCCGCACGATTCATCTCGTTGCGCACGTAATCCGTGACCTGTTCGTAGAGCGACGCTTCACCGTCAGACAGGTCGTAGTTAGCGGTGTAAGCGCGACGTTCAGGAAACAACGGGGTTCCGTCAAATTTGAGCAGCTCTTCCTTGACCATGCGCCGCATCATATCGGAGACATCCACTTTATGGGCTCCTTCGCGGAACTTGCCATAGAAGCGGTCGCTGTCGATCAGCGACAGCCAGATCTGAAAATCCTCTTCCTTGCCGTTATGAGGGGTAGCTGTCATTAACAAGAAATGGCGAGTCACCGACCCCAGTAATTCCCCGAGCTGAAAGCGTTTGGTCTTGTTGATCTTATTGCCAAAGTAGTTGGCAGATAGCTTGTGGGCCTCATCAACAATAATCAGATCCCACTCAGTGTTCGCTAGCTTTTCCTGATAGAGCTCGTTACGAGAAAGCTGGTCCAGGCGACAGATCAGCTGGTTCTGCTCGTCAAAATAATTGCCGGAGGCGCACTGCTCCTGCTTCTCGCGGCTGAAAATCTCAAACTGCACGCCGAACTTCTCCAGCAGTTCATCCTGCCACTGGTCAGTCAATCCGCCCGGCGAGACGATCAGTATGCGCTTAGCATCAGCGCGCATCAGCAGTTCACGGATCAATAGGCCAGCCATAATGGTCTTGCCCGCCCCAGGGTCATCCGCCAGCACGAAGCGTAGCGGCTGGCGGGGCAACATCGCTTCATAGACGGCAGAGATCTGATGGGGAAGCGGCTCTACGTTGGAGGTATGCACTGCCATCATGGGGTCAAACAACGCGGCCTGACTGATCCGATAGGCTTCCAGGCCCAGCTTGAAATCAGCACCTGAGGCATCAAAGGCCCAGGGACGACCCGCTTGAGCTAGTGCAAGGTTAGGCTCATCGTCACGAAATAACATCTGCTCGTGAACGGCGCCTTGGCTATCCTTGAAATAGACAGTCAGCGCATCCGTACCTGCTGGTACCACAGCCACAACACGAACCACTTCATCAGGTTTAATGCCACGAACCTGAGCATCCTGTTTAACCTCTTCCAGCTTGAGCATGCCACTCCCTCCGCAGATCTGCCTTGTCCCCTGATGAATTTGTTGTAACTATAGATCGGCCCAAGTATTTTCCAGCGCAACCGCAATACTAACTGATAATTTGTTCTGCTTCAGGTGCGTCCCCC
Organism: Halomonas sp. BLK-85; assembly: GCF_044792155.1. NCBI lineage: Bacteria > Pseudomonadati > Pseudomonadota > Gammaproteobacteria > Oceanospirillales > Halomonadaceae > Halomonas > Halomonas sp. BLK-85. The sequence continues at coordinate 1,248,648 of NZ_CP087731.1, read as the reverse complement.
TTTAAAAACAGCAAACTGCCAACAGACGATCATTTTATCAACCGCTGAAAACCTAAAAAAAAGCTTATGAACGAGCAAGCCGCGCTGTCAGGCGGGTTCTTGCCGTATATCAGACCAGTCACGGCGTGATCAGATCGTTCTGCTCGGCGGTTCGGCTCATCATTCTGAGAGTTTTTAAAAACATCGTAGTCCAAGCGCTGGGCAGGCTGGATGGTCTTGCGGCAACTTGGGGGCGTATTTCTTGATGTTGGCGGTGTTCATGGTGAATTCCTTATCGGGGTGCCGGCGGGCGGGATGTGCAGGATGGTGGAGAAGGTAGCGACTATTGCAGGCAAGGCTGCGCCAGGCGGCGATTTACGCGGGGCGGAACACCTCGATCTCCAGGCCGTCGATATGGCGGTAATGGCGGTCGTTGGCGGTGAGCAAAGGCACGCCTGCCTCCATCGCGGTGGCGGCAATCAGGGCATCGGCCATCTGCATGTTGTGGCTGAGCGCATAGCTTTCGACCAGAAACATGGCCCGCGAGGATATCCCTTCTTCCAGATGGCGGATGCTGGCCTGCCAGTAGATCAGCGCCTGGCGTAACTGCCTTTGTTCCTGCTTGTTGCGCATGCCCTGCACAAGCTCCATGTATGTGACGGCGGAGAGCCAGAAACCCGGCGCGTCATCCAGGCGCTGCGCGGCGGCGGCGTTGCCGCGCAGATTCCAGATCAACACATCGGTGTCCACCAGCATCAGTCAGCTTCCCTGAAGGTGCGCGGCGCACGCAAGCCGCGGACCTGGGTGTCGATCTCCTGGGCGCTTGCCTCGCCTTGATCCGCCCAGAGGCCGAATGCCGGGTTGGGGGCTGAGCGCTTTTCCGACGTGGCAGGCGCGACCCCTACCAGGCGGGCACAGGGCTTGCCGTGAAAGGTGATTTCTACGGTCTCGCCACGCTGGGTGGCAGCAATCAAGGCTTTGGTTTGCAAGCGCAGCTGCTTAACGTTGGCATGCATGACGACGCACCTCTGTGTTGTGTCTAAAAACACCTCTGCGGTATCGCTCAGACCCGACGCAACTGAGCGGGTTATTTTTAAAGTGTAACCTGCTCGCCGATACCCTGCCAACTGAGATACCCTGTCAACTGAGATACTTGGGGCCTGTTGACCTAATGGCGGTCACCCTGGGTGAAACTGGATACGCCGCTACCCACCAAAAACGCCGGACATTACCGCACCTGCACCCGCTTACCTGCCTGCACGGCGTCATCCAGTTCGTCTTTCAGGGCGGTGAGGAAGGCATCCACGTCTGCCTGGCTTTCCAGATAGACACCTTCGTGCACGCGGTTAAGTACCTCACTGACGCTCACTCTGGCGACCGGGCGCGGGGCGCTGACCGGTGGCGCTTCCTGAATACCTTGTGGGGCGGTCTGGCTGCCTCTGTTGGCGGCCCCGTGTGCGGATGGGCGCGGCTGCCCTGCTTTCTCCCCTGCTTGCTCGGTTGAGGTTTGTGCAGCGCCGAATGTTTGACTGGCGGCGGACTGGGCCATGCGTTTGGCGGTGGCCGGGCGATTTTTTTGCAGGCAGTTGTCCACCATGATGGCCTGCTGCCAGCCCGCATCATCTGTCTTTTCCAACAGCAAGGCGGCAATAAAGCGGCTTTCCCGCACCATCAGGTTGCCACCGATAAGGTCGGAGTTGTAGGAAAATGATGCCGTCACGAGAGGTACTCGGTTACATGCGACCATAAGGCCTTAGGCCGCCGTCCAGTAATTGTAGGCAAGCATCAGAATAAACAGAAAATAACCGCCGATGATGCCGGTGATGGTACGGCCACTGCGCCGGCCGATAATTCCCCCGCAAAGCCCCAGCACCAGGCCAATGAACATGAAGCTCATCCCGGCCTGCAGGCCGCTAAAAGTGAACCCGGGGGTAAGCAGGAGCGTATACATGAACGCCCCCAGCGCATAGATACCCAGCAATGACGCCCATTCCTGCCGTTTTATGAACATGCTTACCTCCGGATCTGGCGTGTACGCCCGCTTGGCCGCAGCACTTGGGCTAATAGAATCGTTATTGTCCTGATCGCAGCACTAAAAGGCAATTTGCTTGACGGGATAGGGGCTGCCGACCGCTCAAAAAGCAGATGGCATATAGATAGCGTATAAAGGGGGATAATTCGAGGAGTAGAAATGGAGGCGGCCCCAAAAGCCACATCCCGGCACACGCAGCCACCACTACCGTTGCTCCCTTCCGGGCCTGGCGGGGTTTGCAGTTTAGCGTTGCGGGAGGACCTAAGGGGCCACCATGACGGCGCTGTGTAGAAGAGTGCGCCTACGCTGTGGTGGCTACGCCCTGATTTGAACAGGGGACCCCATCATTATGAGTGATGTGCTCTAACCAGCTGAGCTACGTAGCCTTTTCCCTCACAGCGGGTGCAGATTATGCATGCTTGATAAGTGAAAGGCAAGCCTTGCACAGTAAGAATATTTACCCTCTGGACCAGGCGGGACCCAGCCCCATGCAGGCTATGGAGGTGTAGACGACGTGAGGCCGCCATAAGCCGCAGTGATCCAGTTGGCTCATCGCGCAGGCGTATTCGCTGGCATTCATTGGAGGCAACGGCGACCGTGCTGATGTTTTTATTGCCGGCAAAACATCAAAGGACTTGCACTCAACGCCTGGCCTCTGCCAATATTCAAACACGCGTTTAAATTACTCATTTCACAATGACCCTGACGCGAACCAACTCAAATAACAGGAGTGCGCTATGTTCACTTTACTACTCACCCTATTGGCGGTGATCGGCCTTTTGGTGGTCATGCGCCGCGAAGCAGGCGCCAAGGCCGCCATCGCGGTGCTGGTGGTGCTCGGTGCTGCCGGCCTGGTGCTGGGGGCGGCCGTCATCGGCACCGTCCTGCTGATCGGCGCCGGCGCCACGGCCATTGCCGGCTTACCCGCTCTGCGCCGTCTATGGCTGACACCACGACTCTTTGCGATTTTCAAAAAGGTGGCCCCCAAGGTCTCGGATACCGAACGCACCGCGCTGGAAGCCGGCAGCGTTTCCTGGGATGGCGAGCTGTTTTCCGGTAAGCCCCAGTGGGAAAGCCTGCTGGCCTTTCAGGATGACGGCCTGCGCGATGATGAACAGGCGTTTCTCGACAACCAGTGCACTCAGGTGTCAGGCATGTGCAACGCCTGGGACATTGCCCGTGAACGCGCTGACCTTCCTCAGCCGGTCTGGGATTATCTGAAGAAGGAAGGTTTCTTCGGGATGATCATTCCCAAGGAATACGGTGGCCTTGGCTTCTCGGCCAAGGCGCAGTCCATGGTGCTGCAAAAGCTTTCCTTCAATGAAACCCTGATGGTGACCGTGGGGGTGCCCAACTCCCTCGGCCCGGGGGAACTGCTGGTCAAATACGGCACTGAAGCGCAGAAAAACCATTACCTGCCACGCCTGGCCGATGGACGCGAGATCCCCTGCTTTGGCCTGACCGGCCCGCGGGCAGGGTCGGATGCCACGGCCCTGCCGGATACCGGCATCGTCTGCAAACAAACGGTGAATGGCCAGGAAGTGTTGGGCGTGCGCCTGAATTTTGAAAAGCGCTGGATCACTCTGGCGCCGATTGCCACCGTGGTGGGCCTGGCATTTCGCCTGTTTGACCCGGACAAGCTGATCAGTGAGGAAGAAGATCGTGGTATTACCCTGGCACTGATTCCGCGTGACACGCAAGGCATGGAAATTGGCCGCCGTCACCACCCCATCGGTAGCCCCTTCATGAACGGCCCGATCAAGGGCAAGGATGTCTTTATTCCCCTGGATACCATTATCGGGGGCAAGGAAATGATCGGTGAAGGCTGGCGCATGCTGGTGGAGTGTCTTTCCATCGGGCGCTGCGTGACCCTGCCCTCTGGCGCGACCGGCATTGGCCGCTATGCGCTGGGCTGGAGCGGTGGCTTTACCCGCATTCGTCGTCAGTTCAACGTGCCGGTGGCGGAAATGGAAGGCGTGCAGGAACCTCTGGCGCGGATTGCCTCGCTGGCCTACATCTCGGCGGCCACCGTGTATCAGACCGCTAACCTGATCGATCATGGCGAAAAGCCGGCGGTCCCCTCGGCGATACTGAAAAGCCAGCTGACCGAGTTTCAACGCGTGCTGCTCAGTGATGCCATGGATGTGCATGGTGGCAAGGCTGTCACCCTGGGGCCACGTAACTATATCGGCATCGGCTACAGTGCCAACCCGGTGGCGATTACCGTGGAAGGCGCCAATATCATGACCCGTAACCTGATGATCTTTGGTCAGGGGGCGATTCGCTGCCACCCTTATGTGCTTGCGGAGCTGGCAGCCAAAGACAATGATGACGTCAAGGCCTTTGACAGCGCCTTCTTCGGCCATGCCGGCATGATCTTTGGTAATGCGGCCCGCGCCTTCACCCAAGGGCTGGGGCTGGGCAAACCGGCCGTTCCTTTTGAGGGCCCGGCCAAGGCCTATGCCGCGGATATTACCCGGCTGTCGGCTGGTTTCAGCCTGTGTGCCGATGCTGCCATGGCCAGCCTGGGGTCGGCCCTGAAGAAGCGCGAGATGATCTCGGCGCGCCTGGGAGATGTGTTGTCCAACCTCTACCTGGCGTCCATGGTGCTCAAGCAGTGGCAAAGCAGCGACAAGGTAGACGGAGAAGAGGCACTGTTGCATTACAGCTGCCGTTTTCTGTTGCAGCGTGCCGAGCAGGCCTTCGTGGAGATTTTCGACAACCTGCCCAATCGTGCGCTGGGCAAGGCGCTCAAGGTCATGGTCATGCCCACCGGCCGTCGCTGGCACAAGCCCCACGACGATCTGGCGCGTGCGATTGCTCAACGGGTCTCCACCCATAGCGCGCTACGCAGCAAACTGATCGAGAACACCTGGGATCAGGATGGCGAGGTGCGCAACCCACTGGCGCGCTACAACGCCTTGCTGGAAGACTATGAGCGCGCTGAAGCCCTGTATCGGACTGTCAACAAGGCCTATGCCAAAGGGGAGATTCCGCCAACCGCACTTCATCCTGAGCAGCGCATTGAAGCCGGGCTGAAAAAGGGCCTGGTCAGTGAAGAGGATGCCCGGTTCATGCGTACTTTTGAAGCGGAGGTGCTGGAAATGCTGACGGTCGATGACTTTGCCTATGATGCCTTTGCCAACGACAAATCCACCCTGATTGATCACAATGCTAAAACGGCCAACAGCCCAGCCGCCACGCCACAGGCAGAAACCAGCGCACCATAGCGCTAGCGTCTAAATTGCAAGATTGATGCCTGGCCCCGGAGAAATCCGGGGCTTTTTTTATGCGCCACCAGCTTAATCAAATAACGCTAATGCAAAGCGTCAGATTTCGAACATTTGTCTTAAGACAATAGTCTAAAAGCGCTTTATTACAGCCTTTATTCTTTCCGTTATTCATGCATATTTTCCATCAAAAACAGGGTCTTGAACACATTAGCAAGCACCACGATACAGATTTTCATAAAGTGACAGCCTGGCGTAAAAACGTGTTGCAGGTTCAATTACGATCAACTAGGCTTTCGTTTATGAAAAAAATCGATCACAACAATCATTTTGAGCTTCGAAATAAGCCCAACCGAAACATAAAACGCCATTCTGGTTAACAATCATAAAATCTAATAGCCGGAAATACCCTACAACCGGATAACGAACAACAACGACGTCAGCGAGATTTGCATGTCATTACACCTGCAACACATCGATCATATCGTCGGTGCGGAAACCCATATAAGCGGTATTGATCTTGAGCTCGAACCCGGCTCATTCAATGTTCTGCTAGGGCGAACACTGGCGGGTAAAACAACTCTGATGCGCCTGATGGCGGGGCTTGAACCCCCTACTCGTGGGCGGATCAAGATGGATGGCAAGGATGTGACCGGGGTGTCGGTGCGTCATCGCAACGTTTCCATGGTCTATCAGCAGTTCATCAATTACCCGAGCCTCAGCGTCTACGACAATATTGCTTCGCCGCTCAAGCTGGCCAAGGCCTCCAAGCAGGAAATCGACAAGCGGGTGCGCGAAACAGCGGCCATGCTGGGCATCGACCACCTGCTGGATCGCGTGCCACTGGAGCTTTCCGGCGGCCAGCAGCAGCGCACCGCCATGGGGCGTGCCCTGGTCAAGGATGCCGATCTGATCCTGTTTGACGAGCCTTTGGTCAACCTGGACTATAAGCTGCGTGAAGACCTGCGCGATGAGCTGCGCGAGCTGTTCAAGGCGCGTAACTGCATTGCGGTCTACGCGACCACTGAGCCTAATGAAGCGCTGGCCCTGGGCGGTAACACGGCCGTCCTGCATGAAGGCAAACTGCTGCAGTACGGCCCTACCGAGCAGATTTATCGTGAACCCAACGGCATTCTCAGTGCTGAAATGTTTTCGGAGCCACCGATCAATATCGTGCCGGGCCACCTCACCGCCGATGAGATCACTTTTGATCAGGATATCCACTTTCCCTGCGATGACGCCCTGCGCAACCTGCCGGCCGGTCAATACCGTTTTGGCGTGCGTGCCTCCCACGTCAGCCTGACGCCTAACGCAGCGGATGACCTGGAACTGGAAGTGGAAGTTGAAGTGGCCGAGATCAGCGGGTCTGAAACTTTTCTTCACGTGCGTCACAGCCTGTTCCCTTTGGTCCTTCACCTGCTCGGCATTCATACACCTGAGGTGAATCAGCGCATCAAGGTCTACTTCCCCACCCATAAGCTGTTTGTGTTTGATCAGCAGGGCAATATCGTTCACACGCCGGAAACACGGGGAGGCAACCAGCATGTCTGAGATCGTACTCAAGACCCTTGCGCACACCTATAGCGCCAATCCTCAGTCACCTGAAGATTATGCCATTCGCAAGATGGAACACGTCTGGCACCAGGGCGGCGCCTATGCGCTGCTGGGGCCGTCCGGGTGTGGCAAGTCCACCCTGCTGAACATTATTTCCGGCCTGCTGGAACCTTCCGAAGGAGACGTACTGTTTGACGGCCAGCGGGTTAACGAACTGCCACCGGAAGAGCGCAACATTGCGCAGGTTTTCCAGTTCCCGGTGATCTACGACACCATGACGGTGTTCGACAACCTGGCGTTTCCGCTGCGCAACATCAATATTCCTGACCACCGCATTACCCCCAAGGTCGAGGAAGTTGCGGATATCCTGGAATTGACCCCGCTGCTCAAGCGCAAGGCCAAAGGGCTGACGGCGGATGAGAAACAGAAAGTGTCCATGGGGCGTGGCCTGGTGCGTGACGATGTCTCAGCGATTCTGTTCGATGAGCCGCTGACGGTGATTGACCCTCAGCTCAAGTGGAAGCTGCGCCGCAAGCTGAAGGAGATCCACCAGCGCTTCAATATCACCATGATCTACGTCACTCACGATCAGCTCGAAGCCTCCACCTTTGCCGACAAGATTGCGGTGATGTATGAAGGCCAGGTGGTCCAGTTCGGTACGCCACAGGAGCTGTTTGAAGTCCCTGCCCACACCTTTGTTGGCTATTTTATCGGCAGCCCCGGCATGAACTTCATGGATGTCACCTATCGCGCTGGCGAAGTCATCTTTGCGGATATGGCGCTGCCGCTACCGCAGAAGTTTGTTGATGCCGTTGCCAATACTGAAAGTTCGAATGTGAAAATCGGTATTCGCCCCGAGTTTGTCTCCGTGCATGCGGCCAAACGTGATGGTGCCCTGCCTGCGCGCATGCGTCAGGTACAGGATCTGGGCACCTACTCCATCGTCACCTTCGAGCTGGGCGGCCAGACGTACAAGGCGCGCCTGACAGAGGGTCACCCTGAGTTCGGGGAAGATATCTATCTCACCTTTGACCCCGACCAGTTGGGGCTGTTTGTTGACGAATACCGGGTGGAGGTTTCCTCATGAATAATAAAGTCCAAAACAACCGCGCCTGGCTACTGGTACTGCCAATGCTGGTGCTGGTAGCATTTTCCGCGATTATTCCCTTGATGACGGTGGTGAACTATTCCGTGCAGGATGTGCTGGGCCCTCACGCCCGCTTCTTTACCGGTACCGAGTGGTTTCGCACCATGCTCAACGACCCGGCGCTGCATGCAGCCTTTGGTCGTCAGGTCGCGTTTTCACTGATCATTCTGGCCATTCAGGTACCGCTGGGCATCGGTATTGCGCTATTGATGCCGAAGAAGGGCTGGCAGGCCTCTGCCGTCCTGATCCTGATTACCCTGCCCCTGCTGATTCCATGGAACGTGGTGGGCAGTATCTGGCAGATCTTCACGCGTAACGATATTGGCCTGATGGGATGGAGCCTGAGCGAGCTCGGCCTTGACTATAACCTGACCCGCAATGCCAGTGATGCCTGGTTCACCATCATCCTGATGGATGTGTGGCACTGGACGCCTCTGGTCGCGATGCTGTGCTATAGCGGTTTGCGCTCCATTCCCGAGGCGTACTACCAGGCAGCGCGCATTGACCGCGCCTCCAAGTGGGCGGTGTTCCGCTATATCCAGCTGCCCAAGCTGACCAACGTCCTGGTCATAGCGGTACTGCTGCGCTTCATGCACTCCTTCATGATCTATGCCGAGCCCTTCGTGCTGACAGGCGGTGGCCCGGGCAGTTCAACGACCTTCCTGAGTCAGTCGCTGACCACCATGGCGATTGGCCAACAGGATCTTGGGCCTTCGGCTGCCTTCTCGATCATCTACTTCCTGGTCATCCTGCTGGTGAGCTGGGTGTTCTACACCACCATCATGCATATGCAGAAAGACAAGAATCCACAGGGAGGCGCGTAAGATGGCTTACCAGATTGAAAACACCCAGCAGGGTGAGAAGTACAACACCATTTTCAGCAAGGTGCCGGCCGCCGAGCGGCGCAAACGTAGCGCCCGCTCCCGGCTGAGGAAGCGGGTTCTGCTGGGCACCTATATTGTGCTGCTGATGCTGCCGATCTACTGGCTGCTCAATATGTCGCTGCAGACCAACAGCGAGATTCTGGGTTCCATGACGCTATGGCCGCAGAACCTGACGTTTGACAACTACATCGGCATCTTTACCGATTCAAGCTGGTACATGGGGTACGTCAACTCCATCCTCTACGTAGTGATGAACATGATCATCACCATGCTGGTGGCGTTACCCGCGGCTTATGCGTTCAGCCGCTACAAGTTCATCGGTGACAAGCACCTGTTCTTCTGGCTGCTGACCAACCTGATGGCACCGCCCGCCGTCTTCCTGCTGCCCTACTTCCAGCTTTATTACTCGGTTGGACTGTTTGACACCCATATCGCCGTGGCCCTGGCCCACTGCCTGTTCAATATTCCGCTGGCGATCTGGATTCTGGAAGGCTTCATGAGCAGCGTGCCCAAGGAAATTGACGAAACCGCCTATATCGACGGCTACAGCTTTCCCAAGTTTTTCGTCAAGATCTTTATCCCCATGATCAGTTCGGGTATTGGCGTCGTCCTGTTCTTCCTGTTCATGTTCTCCTGGGTGGAACTGCTGCTGGCCCGTACGCTGACATCAACTGACGCCCAGCCTATCGGGATGATCATGACGCGTACGTCAACAGCATCAGGGATTGACTGGGGCACGCTGGCCGCTGCCGGCATGCTGACCATACTGCCCGGTATCCTGGTGGTGTACTTCGTCCGCAACCATATCGCCAAGGGCTTTGCCCTGGGCCGCACCTAAGAGGAGAAAGTCTCATGACCTGGATGGTATGGACTCTACCCACGGCTATTTTCTTTTCTTCGATTGCGGCCATGCTGGCGGGCATGACGATCTGGGAGCTGCGCTCGCCAACGGTCGAAAGAAAAGGCTTTCTGCCCATTTCAACCACCCGGGGTGACCGCCTGTTTGTCAGCTTGCTGTCGGCGGCGTTTATTCACCTGGGTATCATCGGGTTTACCACCTTCCCGCTGCTGGTGGCATCCGCCCTTTCGGTTTTATGGCTGCTGATACTGATGCGCTGGGGCTAGGCCCTTGGGCCAACTGGCACTGCGCATCCGGGATAGACAGCCTTAAAGTTCAGGAAAGACCCAAACGGCAAGGATGCCAGGTAGCTATAGGAAGTTGTTATTGAAAGCAGTACCAACGCCGGTCTTGATCAAGGCCTGGTTGATAACTCCTCAACGTAAAACGAGGTCATCATGCAACACAATAATTTCAACAAGCACGTCAACATCAGCCCGTTCAAACTCACCACACTGGCGGCAAGTCTGATGCTGGCTTCCGGTTCCCTTTCCGCTGACGACCACGATGCCCGTGCTATCGCCGAGCGTCTGGTCGACGAGCACTTCCAGAACTCGACCCTCACCCGTGAAGAGCAGATCGAGGAGCTTGTCTGGTTTGCTGAAGCGGCCGAACCATTCCGCGACATGGAGATTCAGACCGTCGCTGAAGGTCTGACCACTCACGTCTATGAAAGTGAAGTGCTGGCTGAGGCATTTAGCGAGCTGACCGGTATCGACCTGACCCACAACATCATCGGCGAAGGCGATGTGGTTGATACCATGCAGAACCAGATGCAGTCGGGTAACAGCATCTATGATGGTTTTGTTAACGATACCGATGCCATCGGCACGCACATCCGCTATGGCACCACCATCAACCTCAGCGATGCCATGGAAAACGAGTGGGCAGACTACACCCTGCCATCGCTCGACCTGGATGACTTTATCGGCCTGCAGTACGGCACCGGCCCGGATGGCAGTCTCTATCAACTGCCAACCCAGCAGTTCGCCAACCTGTACTGGTTCCGCTATGACTGGTTCCAGCGTGAAGATTTCCAGGAACAGTTCCGTGAAATCTACGGTTACGACCTGGGTGTCCCCACCAACTGGACAGCCTATGAGGATATCGCCGAATTCTTCAGCGTCCACGTTGACGAAATCGATGGCACCAAGGTGTATGGCCACATGGATTATGGCCGCCGTGACCCGTCACTGGGCTGGCGCTTCCATGACTCCTGGCTCTCCATGGCCGGCATGGGTAGCCCGGGTGTACCCTCAGGCAACCCGGTGGATGACTGGGGTATCCGCGTCAATGAGGACAGCCAGCCGGTCGGCGCCAGCGTCAGCCGTGGCGGCGCCACCAACTCCCCGGCCTCTGTGTTTGCCATGCAGAAAGCGGTTGACTGGCTGGGCGATTACGCACCGTCGGAAGCCCAGGGCATGACCTTTGGCGAAGCCGGTCCGGTACCGTCGCAGGGCCATATTGCCCAGCAGATCTTCTGGTACACCGCCTTCACTGCGGATATGACCGAGCCCTCCCTGCCAGTCACTGATGACGAGGGTAACCCGCTGTGGCGCATGGCACCTTCGCCCACTGGCCCGTACTGGGAGGAAGGCATGAAAGTCGGCTATCAGGACGTGGGTGGCTGGACCTTCTTTGACTCCACGCCTGAAGAGAACCGAACCGCTGCCTGGCTGTTTGCCCAGTTCACAGTCGCCAAGAGCACGTCTCTCGAGAAACTGATGACTGGCCTGACGCCTATTCGTGAATCTGACATCTTCTCTGATCAGATGACTGAAATGGCGCCTAAACTGGGTGGCCTGGTGGAGTTCTACCGCAGCCCCAACGAGTCCAACTGGACGCCAACGGGTACCAACGTGCCTGATTATCCGCGTCTTGCACCGCTGTGGTGGCAGAACCTGGCACCGGTCATGAGCGGTGAAGTGAGTGCCCAGGAAGGTCTGGATAACCTGGCGGCGGATATGGATAAAACCATGTCTCGCCTGGCGCGCGCCAACGTCTTTGATACCTATGCACCAAACCTCAACGACGAGCGCGACCCTGAATACTGGCTGAATATGGAAGGCTCGCCCAAGGCGAAGCTTGATAATGAAATGCCACAGGGCGAGACCGTTCCCTATGACGACATGATGGAAGCCTGGATGTCAGCCGGTACGCGCTGATTCCTGGATGGCGAACCCTGCGGGGTTCGCCAGTTTGCTTGCCTACATTGAAGGGAATATGAACTGACTTGAATTGCACTGCTGTTCAAGGTGGCTACTTGATGCCCGAAAGTCGCCTTTTCAGCTCTGATTTGCTCGCAAAACACCTTGCCCTCGTTGGGCAGAACAAACGAGGCTTCTTATCTGTAATAGGTCACTTATGAAACTTCGCAATAGCAATCTTGATAAGCTGGCTAACGATGATTTCGACGTCCTGATTATCGGCGGTGGAATCAACGGTGCCTCAGCGGCGGCAGCGCTGGCGGGCAAAGGGGCCAGAGTCGGACTGATCGACCGTGGCGATTTTGCCGGCAGTACCAGCATGCACTCCTCCAACCTGGTTTGGGGCGGCATCAAATATATGGAGAGTAAGGATTTCGGCCTGGTGCGTAAATTATGCAAAAGCCGTAATCACCTGATCAAGAACTATCCTTCCACCGTGGAAGAGATCCGATTTCTGACCACCATCAGCAAAGGGTTTCGCCATCATCCCAGCTATCTTTACGCGGGCACCTGGCTTTACTGGCTGATGGGTAATGCGTTTACCCGAATTCCCAAGCTGTTTACCCCCAAAGGCATCAAGAATGCCGAGCCGATCGTGAACACGTCCGATGCCGTGGGTGGTTTTGAGTATTCTGATGCCATCCTGCACGACAACGATGCGCGCTTTGTTTTCAATTTTATCCGTCACGCCATCGACTATGGCGCCAGCATTGCCAACTATGTGGAATCCAACGGAGCGTCCTATGAAGATGGCCGCTGGGTAGTCCAGGCGCGTAACGTGATTGACGGCTCCACCTTCCCGATCCGCGCCAAGGTACTGGTCAATGCGGCAGGCCCCTGGGTGGATCATCACAACAAGCTCACCGGCCAGCAGACCCAGCATCAGCACCTGTATTCCAAGGGTATCCACCTGATCGTCCCCCAGCTGACGGACTCCAAGCGGGTACTGGCATTTTTTGCCAACGATGGCCGTCTGTTCTTCGTCATTCCCATGGGAAACCGTACCTGCATCGGCACCACGGATACCCATATGGAACAACCGGAAGTCGATGTCACTCAGGAAGATATCGATTTCGTGCTGGAAAATATCAATACGCGGCTAACGCTGGAAAAACCCATTACCACCGCGGATATCATTTCTACCCGCTGCGGCGTTCGCCCGCTGGCCATCAAATCCAGCAAAGGCAAAGACCGGGATTTCCAGCAGTTATCGCGTAAGCACGTGGTGGACACCAATGCCGACAGCGCTCACATCAGCATTTTTGGCGGCAAGCTGACCGACTGCCTGAATGTGGGTGATGAAATCAGCGATGAAGTAAGCAAGCTGGGCGTTGATATCCCTTTCCCGGACTATAAGTGGTACGGCGAACCTTCCGAGGACGTCAAGCGCGAGTTCATGCAGCAGGCCGAGCGCATGGGGCTTGACGAGATGACCCCTGAAACCTCGTCTGAGCCGCTCAGCAAGCGCTTGTGGCGGCGTTATGCGGCCCAGTCGCTGGACATGCTTGAGCAGATTCGCCAGGACCCGCGAGAAGCTGAACTGCTGATCGAGGGCACCGAGTATATCCGCTGCGAACTGCGCCAGACGCACCGCAGTGAAATGGTCACCAAACTTGACGACTTCCTGCGTCGGCGTGCCAAGGTATCCCTGGTAGTGCCTCATGATGACCTGCGGCATTCCGAAGGGTTGAAGGAGGCCTGTCGGATGTTGTTCGGTGACCAGGCAGACGAGCGCTTCAATGAGTATTTCGACAAGATACCTGACACCGCACGCTTTACAGAAAGCGACCAGAGCCGGGTCAGCGCTTGACGACGGTGCCTTGACACCCCCCTTGGCCTGAATCCCACACGCCTGCTGCACCATAAAAAAACCCCACCGGCAATAGCTGCCAGTGGGGTTTTACTGTTATTGGACCCGGGCCTGTTGAGGTCTTACGGCAACCCGGGCCACTACACGATAGGCCTCAGGCCCATTAGTGAGATTTGACCCGCGCTACCGCATCCAGCCAACCCTGATACAGGTCTTCCCGGGTGGCTTCATCCATTTTGGGAGTAAAGCTGGACTCGCAGAGCCACAGCCCCTGGATCTCTTCCAGGTTGGCATACCAACCCAGGCGCAGCCCCGCCAGGTAGGCAACGCCCAGCGCTGTGGTTTCCAACACGGCGGGCCGGTCAACTTCAACGCCCAGCATATCGGCGAGAAACTGCATTACCCAGCTGTTCTTGACCATACCGCCATCAACCCGCAATTTACCGGGCGTGGCCGCCATATCGTCGTTCATGCAGTGCTGCAGGTCTCGGGTCTGATAGCAGACGGCCTGCAAGCCTGCGGCAACGATCTCGGCAATCCCGGTATCGCGGGTCAGGCCGAAGATGGCACCGCGGGCTTTCGGGTCCCAATGCGGGGCCCCAAGGCCGGTAAAGGCAGGTACCAGGTAGACGCTGTGGCCGCTGCGGGTTTCCCGGGCCAACGCCTCGGTTTCCGCCGCATCGGCAAACAGGTTGAGACCATCCCTGAGCCACTGTACGGTCGCCCCGGCCACAAAAATACTGCCTTCCATGGCATAGGTCGGCTTTCCGTTCAGGCGATAGCCAATGGTGGTCAGCAGGCGGTTTCGCGATGTAGCCGGTTCATCGCCCGTGTTGACGATCATGAAACACCCGGTACCGTAGGTGCTCTTACCCATGCCGGGTGTGAAGCATGCCTGCCCGAACAGGGCGGCCTGCTGGTCGCCGGCGACCCCGGCAATAGGGAGTTCCGCGCCCAGCCAGTGCTTGGCAATGCTGCCAAAATCGTCGCTGGAATCCTTCACTTCAGGCAACAGGCTTTCAGGAATACGGAACAGCGCCAGCAGCGCTTCATCCCACTGTTGCTCATGAATGTTGAACAGCGCCGTGCGTGAGGCGTTGGTGGCATCCGTGACGTGGTGCTGACCATCAGACAGGCGCCAGATAAGAAAGCTGTCGATGGTGCCAAAGGCCAGCTCACCGCGCTCTGCCCGCTCACGGGCGCCGTCGACGTTATCCAGAATCCAGGCAATCTTGGTCGCGGAAAAATACGGGTCTATCAACAGCCCCGTGCTGGCTTGAACGGCCGCTGTATGGCCTTGTTCACGCAGGTTTTCACACAATTGCGATGTGCGACGGTCCTGCCAGACAATCGCATTATAGAGCGGCTTGCCGGTCTGACGATCCCAGACGACGGTGGTTTCACGCTGGTTGGTGATCCCGACACCGGCAATATCCTGGATATCAACTCCCGTTTTGGCAATCACCTCCCGGCAGGTTTCAATGACGGTGTCCCAGATATTTTCCGGGTCGTGTTCTATCCAGCCGTCACTGGGAAAATGCTGAGGAAATTCCTGTTGGGCAACGCTGACAACCTGCCCCTGGCGGTCAAACAGGATGGCCCTTGAGCTGGTGGTGCCTTGATCAATAGCGAGTATGTAAGATGGCATGGGAAGTTTCGCTTTGTTTTGTTGGTTTTCGTTTTAAGACATTGTAAGGCTACTTTACTGCCCCAGAAGGCTCAAGTACGAAAATATTTCGGATCGACATTATACGTGTAATCATGAATTTTAGTTAAGGATTAGCATGAAAGGTGTCGACTGAGCGTACCTGATCATCTGCTCTGGCAATATGCAGGGCGACATCATGCTGGGTGAGCAGACGCATAATCGCCTCAGGGGGGTGGCGATCGGTGAACAGTGCATCCAGCTGGGCGATATTGCCCTGACGCACCACGGGATTGCGGTGAAACTTGGAATAGTCGGCAGCCAGGTAGACGCGTCGTGAATTGGCAATTATGGCCTGCGCCACTCTCACTTCCTGGTAGTCAAACTCCAGCAGCGAGCCATCCTCATCGATGCCACTGATCCCGATAATGCCGTAATCCACCTTGAATTGGCTGATAAAATCGATGGTGGCCTCACCAATGATGCCGCCGTCACGGGAGCGCACCTGGCCACCGGCGACAATCACCGTGAAGTCTTCCTTATGCTGCAGGATGGCGGCAACACTCAGGTTATTGGTGATAATTTCCAGCCCACGATGATCCAGCAATGCCTTGGCAATGATCTCATTGCTGGTGCCGATGTTGATAAACAGCGAGGCATGATCGGGGATATGGGCGGCCAGCGTGCGGGCAATGCGTTCCTTTTCTTGCAGGTGCAGCGTCTTGCGAGTGCTGTAGGCGGTATTGACCGTGCTTGACTCTATCCCCGCTCCACCGTGAACCCGGCGGATACGGCCTTCTTCTGCCAGCGTATTCAGGTCACGCCGGATGGTTTGAGGCGTTACCGCAAAGTGTTCGGTCAATTGCTCAATGCTGACGTAACCGTTCTGGCGTACCAGTTCTACAATCGCGTCCTGTCGGTAATGTTGGTTCATGGCCTGGCCCGTTGATAATTTTCGCTTTTAATGACTTCAAGCCTAGCAAAATTTTCATACATTTATAGCGGCCATCGCCAAAGTATCATAGGAATCCCCACCAACATGACCAAAAGGGAAAGTGGCAACCCCATTTTCCAATAGTCGCTGAACCGATAGCCTCCCGGACCCAATACCAACGTATTGGACTGATGACCGATTGGCGTCAGAAACGCACTGGAAGCGCTAACGGCCACGACCATCAAAAACGGGTCAAGCGACACCTCAAACCCTTTAGCCAGGCTGGCTGCAATGGGTGCCATCAATAAGGCCGCCGCGGCATTATTGATTACGTTGGAAAGCAGTAAGCTGAGCATGAAAAGTCCTACCAGTGTTGCCGGTATGGGCCAACTACTGCCCAGCTCAAGCAAGGCATCGGCAATCAGTGCCGCACCGCCGCTGGTTTCCAGTGCTTGCCCGACAGGAATCATGGCACCCAAAAGCACAATCACGGGTCCGTCAATCGCCTGATAGGCTTCGCGCAGAGGCAGGACGCCAATCAGCAGGGAAACCAGCGCTGCTGTGCTTAACGCCACGGCTGCTGGCAGCAGGTTCAACAGCATTGCCGCAATCGCCAGGGCAAAGATAGCCAACGAAAGCAGCAGCTTGCGCGGTTGGCCCAGCTGGAGTTCACGGCTGGCTAATGGCAGGCAGCCCAGAGCGGCCAGCCCTTCATGCATGTCGTCGTCGCCCTGTAAGAGCAACACATCGCCTGGCTGAAAACGGATATCCCGCAGGCGCTGCCTGAGGCGTTCGCCATCCCTGGCGACGGCGACCAGATGCATATCAAACTGATGGTGCAACCGGAGCTGGCGAATGCTGCGATTAATCATTATCGAGTCATTACGTACCACGGCTTCCACCAGCTGCAGGCCTTCCGTATCCACCTGAGAATCGGCGTCTGCAGCATCATCATCCTGATCAGCACTGATGACGCTCAGCCCCAGCTTGTCTTCCAGCTGTTTGAGCTCATCAGGCCCGGCTTCCAGCAACAGAATGTCGCCTGTCTGCAGGGCTGCATAGAAGGCATTTCCGGTTCGCCGCTGATCATCGCGTACCACCCCCAGAATTGGCAGCGTTTCTTCCAGTTCGTGGCGAAGCTGCTGCAGGGTCATGCCGTTTGCCCTGGCGTCTTCATCCACCTTGAGCTCAACCAGGTAATGCGCAGTATCAAACATACCTTCCATCGAAGCATTACCCGCACGACTGGGCGTCAGCCGCCAACCGATCAGAATGATAAATACAAAGCCGGCCAGCGCCACGACGGCACCCACCGGAAAAAAGCTGAACATGCTGAAGGTCTCGCCGGTAATACTGCCGCGATAACTGGAAATGATGATATTGGGGGGCGTTCCAATCAGGGTGGTCAGCCCGCCCAGCAGGGAACCAAAGGCCAGGGGCATCAGTAACAGCGATGGCGAGGTGTCATGTTCTCTGGCCAGACGCAGGGCAACAGGTAACAGCAAGGCCAGCGCCCCTACATTATTCATGATGCCGGAAAGCACCACCACTGTACCGACCAGTACCGCCAGCTGCAGGATCAGGCGCTCACCCACTTTAAGAACTTGTCCGGCAATGACATCGACCACACCAGAGCGTTCAAAACCACGGCTCAATACCAGCACTGCCGCCACGGTGATCACCGCCGGGTGACCAAAACCACTGAACGCATCCTCTGCCGGCACCAGCCCAAGCATGACCGAGCCAAGCAATGCCGACAGCGCCACCAGATCGTAGCGAAAACGCCCCCAGATAAAGGCGGCCAGCGTAAGCCCCAGCACTGCAAAAACCAGGTTACTGGGGGCTATTGCGCTGATAATGTTGATTGCCTGGCTGAAATCCATGCGTAGTCACTTGTGGAAATAAAGCACCATAAACACAAAGCGGGCAACTGCGCAATGCAGGTGCCCGCTCGAGGGTATACCCCAAACCGCCACCAGCAGCGCATCATTCGGTTGCTAATCAGGCGGTAACATCAAGACGTCTATGCTTACGCTTCTTCAGCGTCCTGCTGGTCTGTCTCTTCAGCTTCGTCTGACACGTTTTCACTGGCATCTTCAGCTGCTTCGCCGTCGGTGGCTTCAGCATCTGTCGTATCATCGACTTCTTCCATGCGCGACTCCAGGGAGCCCAGCTCATCCCGCCAGTTGTTGAGCTGTGTTTCAAGACGCTCCAGCTGTGTTTCACGCTGGTCGATATTGTCATTGACCGACGTCAGCTCTTCGCGGCCAATCTCAAGGGCCACCTCCAGATCACCAAACTCGGTGCGCACCTCTTCTAGGCTGGCCTGCTCGTCTTCACGCTGCGCCGTCAACCCTTCTACCTCTTCCTCCAGCGCATTGCGCTCATTGGCCAGGTTATCACGTTCTTCCACCAGGGCGTCACGTTCCTCCCGGGTCGCTGCAATGTCTTCCTGAACAGCCGTCAATTCGCTGTTGGCCTCTTCAATCTGACCCTCGAGGTTTTCGATATCAGCTTCAGCCTGCTCTCGCGCCTCTTCCGCAGCTGCGCGCTCCTGCTCAGCCTGCTGGCTCGCATCTTCGGCTTGCTGACGATCAGACTGCGCTGCTTCGAGGGCTTCTTCAGCCTCCTGACGGGCTGCTTGCGCGTCATCACGTGCTTGCTCTGCCTGGGCAAGCTCATTGTTGAGCTCCTCCAGCTGAGCTTCATGGGTTTCAATCTCACCGGCCAGCGACTCAATTTCCTGCTCCATGGATTCGCGTTGCTCATCCAGTGAGGCCAGGGTGTCTTCTGCCTCGCTGATAGCCGTTCGAGTGGATTCCAGCTCGGCCTGACCTGCCGCCTGTTGCTCCTCAATCGCCGCCATTTCATCCTGCATGGCAGTGAGGTTCATTTCGGCTTCTTCCAGCTCGGAAATCTCGGCACTCAGTGCCTGGCGAGACTGCTCCGACTCGGCCAGCTGTCCTTCAATCATATCAATTCGATCTGCCCTGGACCCGGCGCTGGATTGAGCGATAACAGCCCAGATAACCGCAATCGCCGCAATACCGGCAATGCCTCTCACTCGGTTATCCTGCATCAGGGTTTTCATATCAGGCTTGGCAGCAGCGCCATGAGACGTTGATGGCGAATTCTCGGCTGAGCTGCTGTCATCGGATGGCTTGTTGGTATCTGACATGGATGCTTCTCTCTCTCGAAAGCGCTGTTGCCTATTGCAATCATGCGTAACAGCGGTCGGTGATTGGCAAGCGAAAAAAAACGTTACACCCTACAGCATACACAGCTGTGCGCATCTGGCCAGTCACCTACGTGAACGCAACGTCAAATTGGCTCACGCTAATGACACGCTAACGTTCTTGACATCCTCGTTAACGAAGCCGCAGCAGCCCTTTTTTTCAGAGTCAAACCAGTCGAGCCTGGCACTCAGCGCTACCACATCACCAATCACAATCAGGGAAGGTGAGCCGATATCACCGTTATAAAAGCCTGATGGTAATGAGGTAAGGGTCCCCGTATGAACCTGCTGATGGCGAGTAGTTCCCTGAGCAATCAAGGCGACCGGCGTGTGTGACGCCAGGCCATGATCCATCAGCGACGAGCAGATATACTGCAGGTTCCCAAGCCCCATGTAGAACACCAGGGTCTGGCCCGCCTGCGCCAGGCACGACCAGTCCATTTCGCCGCCTTGTTTGAGGTGGCCGGTGATAAAACGCACTGACTGGGCATGATCACGGTGAGTCAACGGAATACCGGCATAGGCAGCACAGCCGGACGCAGCCGTAATGCCGGGAATCACTTCGACGTTGACATTGTTGGCGACCAGCGTTTCCATTTCCTCACCACCGCGCCCGAAAATAAATGGATCACCGCCTTTCAGGCGAACAACTTTCTTGCCAGTCTGCGCCCAATCCACCAACGACTGATTGATATCCTCTTGTGCTACGCTGTGGTTGGAACAGGCTTTACCGACATAATATCTTTGCGCCCCAGCCGGTATCAGCGTCAGGATTTCTGTGCTTACCAGTCGGTCATAAAGCACAACATCGGCGTCGATTATCCGCCGATAGGCTTTCAGAGTAAGTAGTTCAGGGTCTCCCGGACCGGCACCCACAAGACTGACGCTCCCCGGGCACTGCTCAGGAATACGGTCTGGAAAGGTAGAGTCCACAAACGTACGATAAGGAAACAACAGCCGATACCTCACAAACACATGAAAAGGTGAGTGTAACGATAGCCAATATTTGAAAGAATAAAAAAGAATATATAATATGATTTATATTCTTTTATAGTATATATGATATCCATCAACGCGAGGAGAAGCATCATGGCCAACCATGAAACATCATCCAGCCAGTCAGCAGCCATGACGTTGGACGCTTGCCTGAAAGAGGCTGAAGCACTTCCGGAGTGGCAGATTATCGACCGCGATGGCATCATGAAGCTGACACGCCGTTTTACCTTTAGCGACTTCGCCCAGGCCCTGGCATTTACCCAGCGGGTGGGAGATCTGGCCGAAGAGGCCAATCATCATCCCAAAATTACCACTCAGTGGGGCGAAACAAGGGTCACCTGGTGGTCCCATGATAAAGGTGGCTTGTGTCACGATGATTTCACTCTTGCCGCCAGAACTGACGAGGTAGCCGAATAAATGTTTGAGCATATTGAGCGAGTCCCTGGAGATGCTATTCTCGGGCTGATCGAAGCTTTCAAGAAAGATACCAACCCCCAGAAGGTCGACCTTGGCGTCGGGGTTTATCGCGATGAAAACGGCACTACGCCGGTAATGCGCGCTGTCAAGGAAGCGGAAGCTCGCCTGCTCAAGAATGAAACCACCAAGACCTACATTGGTTCTCACGGTGCCCCGGAGTACGGCAAGGCCCTTCTGCCCATGGTGCTGGGCGCCAGCTCGCCAGTACTGGAAGCCAATCGTGCCAGTGCCACCCAGTCACCTGGTGGCACAGGTGCCTTGCGCCTGGCAGCAGACTTCATTGCCGCTCAGCTGCCTGACAAAGGTATCTGGGTGAGCGATCCTACCTGGCCAAACCATCTGGGCATTTTTTCGGCAGCAGGTATCAAGCTTAAGAAATATCCTTATGTCGATGCGGATAACCGACTGGACTTTGATGGCATGCTGGCAGCCATCCAGCAGATACCGCACGGTGATGTCGTGGTGTTGCACGCCTGTTGCCATAACCCGACCGGCTTTGACCTCTCCCAGCAGCAGTGGCAGACCGTCCTGGACGTCGTTCGCGAGCGTCAGCTGTTACCCCTGATTGATTTCGCCTACCAGGGATTTGGCACCGGCCTGGACGAGGATGCCTATGGCGTTCGGCTGATGGCGGAACAGCTGGATGAAGTCATTATTACCAGCTCATGCTCCAAGAACTTCGGGATCTATTGCGAGCGAACCGGCTGCCTGATCATGGTCGCCAAAGACGCCGAACAGATGGAGAATGTGCGTTCACAGGTGGCCATTGTGGCCCGTGAGAACTACTCCAACCCGCCGGCTCATGGGGGATCAATTGTCAGCGAGATTCTCCATGATCCTGAACTGACCGCCATGTGGCGTGAAGAGCTGACGGAGATGCGCGATCGCATCAATACCCTGCGGCGTGATTTTGTGGAGGCACTGAAGCCGTATGGCCTGGCTGAAAAATATGCCTGCGTTGCCGAGCAGCAGGGCATGTTCTCGTATACCGGGCTGACCCCGGAACAGGTTGACCGCCTGCGCGATGAGTTCGGCATCTATATGGTACGCTCTGGACGCGCCAATGTGGCCGGCTTCTCACATGCCAATCTGCCCTATCTTGCCAAGGCCATTGCGGCCGTTAACGACTAGACGCCCGTTTTAAGGCTTAAAAACGCCCGGGGGGATACTCCCGGGCGTTTTTTTGCGTAGAATCACCGCCTTTGTAATCATCCAGACAGCGAGGCTGACGATGGCAGTGAGCAATACCCCCTACCCCTGGTATAAAAAAGAAGATACGGACGCCTTCTTTGCACTTTTTCAGAACAATATCGCTAACTTTGTGATTATTGCCATCACCATGCTGGGGATGGGTTTTCCCGCCGACATTGTCTATGGGCAGGTGCTGCCCGGGGCGGCAATCGCTGTCATGGCAGGCAACTTCTACTATGCATGGAGCGCGGCGCGACTGGCGCGCAGGGAAAACCGCAATGATGTCACCGCTCTCTCCTACGGTATTTCCACTCCTGTCATGTTTGTGTTCCTGTTTGGCGTGCTCTTGCCTGCCAAGCAGCTGACCGGCGATGCAGAAATGGCCTGGAAGATTGCCGTTGCTGCCTGCTTTATCAGTGGGGCCATCGAGACATCCATCAGTTTTATTGGTCGCTGGGTGCAGTACCACCTTCCCCGTGCGGCCATGTTGGGCGCAGTGGCCGGTGTCGCCCTGACCTTTATTGCCGGTGAAATGCTGTTCAAGACCCTGGAAATGCCCATTATCGGCCTGGTTGTGCTAACCCTGATTATTATCGGCCTTGTCGCCCGGGTCAGCATGCCCTTTCGCATCCCGACCTCCCTGTTTGCGATTATTGTCGGCACCCTGATGGCCTACCTGATTGGCGATTCAGGGAGTGAACGGTTCAGCGATGCCTTCACCCATCTGGGCTTCTATCCACTCATACCGGGTATGGACTGGTACGAAGGCTTGGGCCTGCTGTTTACCAGTATGTTGGCGGTGTTGACGGTGGTATTGCCGATTACCCTTTATAACGCCATTGAAACCATCAACAACGTGGAAGCCATGGAAGCGGCCGGCGATGGCTATGATGTCAGGGAGTGTCAGGCCGTGGATGGTGCCGGTACCATGCTGGGTGCCCTGTTTGGCGGCGTATTTCCGACCACGGTGTATATTGCCACTGTGGGTGCCAAGTGGATGGGCGCCGGACGTGGCTACAGCCTGTTGAACGGGGCTGTCTACGCCGTTGCTACCATGTTTGGCCTGATTGCAGCCTTGGCCGCCATCATTCCGGTTTCGGTGGTCGCCCCCATTCTGGTATTTGTGGGCATTTCAATGATTGCCACCGCTTTCCAGGCCAACGACACGCGCTACTATCCCGCCGTTGCCCTGGCCATGCTGCCCTATTTCGCCAACTACGTGATGACCCGCTTCAACCGTGGTGCGGAAGAGGTCGTCAGCGATATCTCCAACGCTATTGTACTGATGGGCCAGGGCGCCATGTTCATGGCAATTTTTCTGGGTGCCATTACCGTTTCAGTGATTGATCATCAGTTCCGGCGTGCCGCCGTGTTCGCGTTGACCGCGGCCGGCTTTTCATTTGTCGGCCTGATGCATGCGCCCGAGCTGACTCTGAATGCCGCTCCGGATTTTGTAATTGGCTATCTGATCATGGCCGCCATGCTGGTCTATTTCGAGTGGCAGCAACACCGAAGCCAGTAAGCAATCTGTCACTTCGCCCAGCGCCTGAACATACCGTTTAACCCGGCGAGCCAGGTTCGCCGGCAGGGTACTCGCCTGACGACGTCGGGCCAGGCTTACGCTTTGGCCTGGATAGAATGCTGCGCAAAACCCACCAGGCGGTTAATCCGGCCAACACATTCCCCACCGCGGCGCCCATGGCAATGCCCGACCAGCCGCCCAGCACTGACCCTAGCCAGATGCAGGGAAGATAGCAGATAAATAACCGTGCGGCCGACAGCAGCATGGCACGTAGAGGCCAACCCAGCGCATTGCCGGCTGATACCACCAGCATGCAGATACCCAAGGCCGCATAACTGGGTAACAGAAAGCGGATCAACAGGATCAAGGCGTCCTGCACCGCTTTTTCGCTGGTCAGGGCTCCAGCCACCCAGGGCGCAGCCAGTGCCAGCAGGATACCCAGCATGAGCTGCCAGACCACAGCAACTTTCAGAGCCAACCGCATCAGACGGTGTATCTGCCCCCAATCACCCGCTCCATAGCATCGCCCGAGCCAGGGGGGCAACGACATGGTCATGGCCAGAATCACCATCAGCGAGACCGTTTCCAGGCGACTTGCCAGCCCCCAGGCCGCTACGTGGATTTCCCCCTGGGAAGCCACTACCGCAATCGCCAGCATCGCAGCCAGAGGAGGCATTAACTGGCCAATCATTGCCGGGCCGGCGATGTGCATGAAGGGCCGCGACGAGACCCGTGCCTCCTGATACAGCCCCGACACCCTGAGCCATTGGCGCAGGATCAGTCGACGCCCGGTAATTGCCAGGCCGGTTGAGAAGGCAATCGTTGTCGCCCAGGCAGCACCCGGCAGACCCAGCCCCTCCCAGGGACCCCATCCGAAAATCAGCAACGGGTCCAGCGCCAGATTAACAGCACTACTGAGTACCATCATCTTGCCGGGCAACTGAGTGTCACCATTGGCACGAAAGACGCTATATACAAAATACAACAAGGCCCCCAGCCAGGCAGCCAACAGCTGGGGCCACCAATAACGGTTGATATACCCCAGGGTTGTCTCATCGGCCCCAAGCTGGGTAAAGATAACGTTCTGGAAAAGCCCCAGTAGAAGCGCCAGCAGAGCGATCACGCCGCTTCCCATCATCAATACCAGACTGCCCAGGCGTTTGGCACGCTCGTTCTCACCGGCGCCGAGTGTCCGCGAAATAAGTGCCGCAATGGCAATTCCCATCCCGACCTGGACACCAATAATCAGAAATGACAGCGGGAAGGTAAAGGATTGTGCGGCCAGGGGGGCTGTGCCGAGGCGAGCAATAAAGGCACTGTCAACCAGTTGGAAGCCCAGCAGGGCCAGTACCCCGATCGCCATTGGCCATGTCTGTTGCCAAAGGGTTTTACCCAAACCATGCTGCGACGCAATCTTGATGGCACGACCTCCAGACGTTGATAGATAAAGCCACAAAAGCCACCCCATTTAACTGGGGTGGCTATCATCATGACCGTTTTAAAAAATGCCAGAAAGCTTACTGACGAACGCCTTCAAACGTCACGTAAAGTTCCAGGGTATGCATAACTTCCG
Source organism: Halomonas sp. BLK-85 (assembly GCF_044792155.1). Taxonomy (NCBI): domain Bacteria; kingdom Pseudomonadati; phylum Pseudomonadota; class Gammaproteobacteria; order Oceanospirillales; family Halomonadaceae; genus Halomonas; species Halomonas sp. BLK-85. The sequence goes on along the minus strand of NZ_CP087731.1, from coordinate 1,223,334 downwards.
GGAAGCTGCTCATATCAATGCCGTAATCGGCCAGGGTCAATTCCGTGCTGCCTTCAAAACCCGCGCGATAATCACCCCAGGGGTCTTCGCCCTCTCCCATCAGGGTCACCGGCATTTCAAAGCGCTGGGTTTCACCACGCAGGGTCAGCTCACCGCTGAGCACACCGGAATTATCGTCCGTTGGCTCAAAGTCGGTCGATGTGAAGGTGGCGGTCGGATATTCACTGGCATGCAGGAAATCTTCATCAAGAATATGACGATCACGTTCAGCATGATTGGAATTCAGGCTATTAACCTGTACTTCCATATCAATTGAAGACGCTTCCAGGTCGTCCGGATCGTAAAAGAATTCACCATCAAAATCTTCAAAGCTACCCAGAATATATGAGAACCCCAGATGACTGATCTTGAACTGAATAAACGCATGCTGACCTTCAATATCAACAGCATAAGTATCGGCATGCGCCTGACTGAGCGGTACCAGGCTAACAGCGGCAATGGCGCCAGCAATGGCAGTTTTATTCAACATAATACATTTCCTTTCGCAGTTTTATAGAATCATTATTCAAGTAACAGTTATTTATCGCGCACTGAGTAACGCGGGTCGAGCATACGTTTCAAGGTGGTATGACGGTCTATCCAATGGTGCTTGAAGGCCGCCAGCATATGACCTGATGCCAGAATGATGAGCGCCAGAGCGCTATACCAGTGAATATCCCCTGCCAGGCTGGCCTGGTTGGGTAAGCCATGCAGAGTGGCAGGAAGAGCAAACCATCCAAACACATCAATCGGGCTGCCTTTGGCCGTTGACATCAGATAACCACTGACAAAGACCGTTATTAATAGAACATAGAGCAGTGAATGACCTGCATGGGCCGCAATGTTTTCCCAGCGTTTACCCTGAGCTAACGGAGTGGGCTGTACCAGGCGCCACATGAGCCTGAGCACTATAAAACCCAACAAGAGGACACCCAGTGAACGATGGATCCAGGGTGCCTGATTATACCATGGATCATAATACCCCAGGTCAGTCATCCACCATCCAAGGATAAACAGGCCCACAACCACAACAGCACTTACCCAGTGCATGAAAATGGCAATTATTCCCCAGCCTGCCTGACTGTTTTTCCACATGGTGATGCCCTTGAAATAATCTCTTGATACGTTTGAAAAACCACTTTTTTTATGGAGGCATGCTTAAGAGAGAAAATGCAATCTTAAAAGCCCATATAATTATTGTAGTCTTTAAAGGAACATTTAACTGCTGAAAAAAGCTGAACACTTCATTCGGAAAAAATACCGATCGCCGAAATAATAGGGTGGAAATAAAACCGGGCAATAATGCCCGGTTGTGGTGTCTTTGAGGATGGTTGCGTGATTACCCTGCCAAGGCATCCAGGCCGCGGGCCAGGTCACGCCGAATATCATCCAGATGCTCCAGCCCTACCGCCACGCGGACGAGCCCCGGAGTAATGCCGGCCGATTCCCGCTGCGCCTCGGAGAGTCGACCATGAGTGGTCGTGGCAGGATGGGTGATGGTTGTTTTGACATCGCCAAGATTGCCGGTAATCGACAGCATGCGGGTCGCATCAATTACCTGCCAGGCGCCCTGTTGGCCATTGATGACTTCGAACCCCAGGACAGCACCATAGCCCTTCTGCTGCCGGCGGGCCAATGCATGCTGAGGATGATCCTCAAGGCCACTATAGTAGACACGACTGACAGCTGGATGCTGTTGCAACCATCTGGCCAGACTAAGTGCCTGTTCACAGTGTGCCTTCATGCGCAGCGACAACGTCTCCAGCCCCTTGGTAAATACCCAGGCATTGAAGGGGCTCATGCAGGGCCCACAGGTTCGCACTACGCCGAAAACCTCTTCCATCAGCGCGTGGCTACCGACTACCGCGCCGCCCACGGCACGCCCCTGGCCATCAAGGTATTTGGTGGCTGAATGGATAATCAGATCCGCCCCCAGCGCCAGAGGTTGCTGTAACGCCGGCGTCAGAAAGCAGTTATCGATCGCCAGCAGAACACCATGCTGCCTGGCCAATGTCGCCAGAGCAGGCACATCAGCCACTTCAGACAGTGGGTTGGAGGGCGTTTCGGCAAACAGCATTCTGGTCGCCGGGGTGATGGCAGCCTCCCAGGCGTCGAGGTCCGAGAGTTCCACGTAACGGGTAACAATGCCGAACTTGCCCAGGTACTTGTCGAACAGGCTGACCGTTGAGCCAAACAGCGAGCGCGACGCCACAATTTCATCACCGGCGTTCAGCAGTGCCATGGCAGTCGCAAGAATCGCCGACATGCCGGAACTGGTCGCCACACAGCGCTCGCCACCTTCCATGGCTGCCAGACGCTGCTCAAAGGTACGTACTGTCGGATTGGTAAAGCGCGAGTAGACATTACCGGCTTCTTCACCATTGAACTTGCGTGCCGCCTCGGCGGCACTGGAATACACAAAGCTGGATGTTGGGAAGATAGGCTCGGAATGTTCCTGCTCAGCCGTGCGATCATGCCCGGCACGCACCGCCAGGGTTTCAAGCGACATGTCCGCCAGCGACGCTTCCTCCAACACGCTGTCATGCATTGCCATAGGCAGCGCTTCATCCTGGCCGGAAGGCTCATGGCTCGCGTTTTCGTGGATAGATGCCTTGTGAACAGGATCTTTGTGAATAGAATCATCGTGCATGGGAAGCTCCTCTTGCTCGATCATCAGTCATCCAGATCGTCATCCTGGTTATGCATATCAACCAGGGCATGATCGCCGGCACTATGATCCTTGGCGGAATCACTGCGGCTTTCCTCCAGCGCCTGAAGATAGGCGCTATCGATATCCCCGGTAACGTAATTGCCATCAAATACCGAGCAGTCAAATCCGTCAAAGGCGGGATTGACCTCACGGCAGGCTTCTTTCAGGTCTTCAAGATCCTGATAGAACATGCGGTCGGCGCCAATCAGCTGACCGACTTCCTCTTCGCTGCGACCATGGGCAATCAGCTCAGAGGCCGCAGGCATATCGATACCGTAAACATTCGGATAACGGACCGGCGGAGCCGCTGAGGCAAAATAGACGTTTCGCGCGCCGGCATCCCGGGCCATCTGGATGATCTGCTTGCAGGTCGTCCCTCTGACGATGGAGTCGTCCACCAGCAGAACATTCTTATCCTTGAACTCTACATCAATGGCATTCAGCTTCTGGCGGACGGATTTTTTGCGCTGTGTCTGCCCCGGCATGATAAAGGTACGCCCAATGTAGCGGTTCTTCATGAAGCCTTCACGGTAGGTGACGCCCAGATGCTGCGCCATTTCCAGCGCTGACGTACGTGACGTATCAGGAATCGGGATCACCACGTCGATATCGTGGTCAGGCCACTCACTCAACACCCGGTCACCCAGCTTGCGGCCCATCTGCATGCGTGTCCCATACACGTAGGCGCCATCCAGTATCGAATCGGGGCGTGCCAGGTATACGTGTTCAAAAATGCATGAACGCAAGACAGGACGGTCGGCACATACCTGCGTATGAATCCTGCCCTGCATATCCACAAAAATTGCCTCGCCAGGCGCCAGGTCTCTTTCCAGCTCGAAGCCACCCACATCCAGCGCCACCGATTCAGAGGCAATCATCACTTCCTGCTGTCCGTCTACCTGACGGGTGCCAAACACCACAGGACGAATGCCAGAGGGGTCCCGGAAGGCTACCATGCCGAAGCCGTTGATGATCGCTACCGCTGCATAGCCGCCCTGGCAGCGCCGATGAACGCGGCGTACTGAGTCAAAGATATCTTCCGCTTCCAGGTGCAGGCCCTGCTTGCCCAATTCATGGGCAAATACATTGAGCAATACTTCTGAGTCTGAACTGGTATTGATATGACGCAGGTCGGTTGAGAACAGCTCCTGCTTGAGCTGGTCTGAGTTGGTCAGATTGCCATTGTGCGCCAGGGCAATGCCATAGGGCGAGTTCACATAGAAAGGCTGCGATTCGGCCTCACTGGACGAGCCGGCCGTCGGGTAGCGAACGTGGCCAATACCCAGGTTACCTTTCAGGCGCGCCATATGACGGGTATGGAATACATCGCGTACCAGGCCATTACTCTTGCGCAGTAGAAAGCGTCCTTCGCTCCAGGTCATCATTCCCGCAGCGTCCTGGCCTCGGTGCTGAAGTACGGTCAAGGCGTCGTAAATTGCCTGATTCACCGTTTGCTTGGCCAGAAGGCCCACTATACCGCACATACGTTATACCTCACTCGATACGATAACACGGGTGGCCTGAAGCACATTGATCCGGCACCCTGGTTATACAGACAATCAGACAATGGCCATCAGCCGGTTGTTAATTCTTGCTGTCAGACGCTTACCCCGCATTGCGCTGAGGCAGCTGGGGCAAGGGAATATCCTTCAATGACTCCGGCGCCTGCGGTAGACGACCTTCCCACTGATCGAGCTGGCTCAATGCCCATTCGCGTAGCTGTTCAAACGTTGGCCTCAAGGTGGCTTCCTGCCAGGCGTCAAGTTCGACCAGTGGGGTCAGGGTGATCATCACCGTTACCACCACCAGAATCGCAGCGCCTCTTGCAGCACCGAAGGCAGCGCCTGCCAGCCGGTTCAGAAACCCCATGCCGACCCAGACAATAGCGGCATGCACGAGGCGAATGACAATACCACACAGCAAAATCACTGCAAAAATCACCAGTACAAAGGCTAGTACCAGACGCGCATCAGCGTTGTCGATAAAGTCCGCCAACAGATCTGCGACCGGCTCTGCCAACACCCGCGCGACCAGAAGCGCCACCACCCAGGCCGCCAGGCCCAGGGCTTCGCGAATCAGGCCACGCGCGAAGCCCGCCAGCGTGGAAAGCGCCAGCACCGCAAGAAACAATGCATCAATCCAGGTTAACGCCATAGATCAGTCTCTCACTCGCACCAGCAGCCCCTGGTAATTGACCTGTTCTTTAATCAGTGCCACGGCGCGCTCACCTTGTGCTGTCGATTCAAAAGGCCCGACCAGAACCGCTGTCAGCTCATCGTTGCGTTCACGGGTAAAGACACTGAAGCCCTGCTCTTCCAGTTCAGCTCTCAAACGCTCAACGTTTTCAGGGTTGCCAAAACTGCCAATCTGCACCCCCCATTCGCCTTCAGAACTGGCGGCTGGCATGGCATCATTATTGCTGGTGTCATCTGCGCTCCCATCACGGTCGTCTGCATCTGCGTTTTCCGAGTCATCGGGCCGTGCAATGTCAGCGGGTTCAGGGTTTGAGGGTGTCACCCTTGGGGTCTCGGCATCGGTTGAAACGGGCGCAGGCTCATTGGCCAGCTGAATGCTTTCCGGTTGTTCAGGCGCCACCACCTCTCGGCGCGGCACATCAATCGGGCGCTCAATGGTAAAAGAAGGTTGTTGACGCTCTGCCCTGGGTGCCGGCTCGCTCATTAACCAGGGCAGCAGAATAATGGCCAGGGACACCAGGATGACAATGCCGCTGATGCGTTCTGTTTTGCCGTATTTCATGTTTTACTCCCTCCTCTCAGCATGCGCCCGCGCATGGTTTACTCACGACGGGTAGCGCACGTCGCCTGCGGCAGATCAGTTGCCAACAGTTCCCCTACAGTGAAAAACGAGCCGGTCGCAAGCACCCTGTCTTCCGGCATCAGCTTATCCTTCAGTGATTCGGCCCCCAGTGTCGGCGTAGCCGCACATCCATGCACGACACCTCCCTGGCGCTCGATTGCTGCGGCCAGTGATTGCGCCGAGCGCCCTCTTGGCCCTGACAGGCCAACACAGACCCAGTCCGTCACCACGGGTACCAAGTGCGCCACAACGCCTTCGACATCCTTGTCATCCAGCATGCCTATCACGCACCATAGCCTGGCATTTGGCCGTGTTCCCAGACGCTTGGCCAGATAGGCTGCCGCATGGGGGTTATGACCGACATCCAGACACCATTGGCCGATCCATTGCATTCGCCCGGAAAGCTCAACATCAGCCAATGCCTGTCGGGTAGCTTCAACGGCAAGGTCACAACCTGCCAGCGCCAGTGCCTGGAGTGCTGTGGCGGCGTTATCCAGCGGCAACCCGGGATCAGGCAGTCTGTCCAGGGTTAATGGCAGGCCATCGGCTCGCCGGGCCTGCCAACGCCATAGACCGCCTTCAACCGGGCAACTTTCAAAGCTGTCACCCAGCGAATATAGCGGCGCGCCAAGCTTGCGAGCGGTGTCGGCAACGCTGTCCGGCAAACACTTGCTGCCCAGTACTGCGGGTCGGTCAGCGCGGAAAACACCCGCTTTCTCGCGGCCTATCTGGGCCAGATCAGTCCCCAGGAAACTGGCATGATCCAGGGCAATAGTGGTAACGATGGCGACATCGGCATCGATAATATTGACCGCATCCAGACGTCCCCCAAGCCCAATTTCAAGGAAGACGATATCAAGCCTGGCCTGGGCCAGGCACCAGAGCGCACAGAGGGTACCCGCTTCAAAATAGGTCAGGCTGATTTCAGGAGATCGGCAGCGCGCCGCTTCGACCTGCTCAAATCCCGCCACCAGCTGAGTATCGCTGATCTCATGGCCAAGCAGCGTCACTCTCTCGTTATAACGCACCAGGTGGGGTGAGGTATAGGTGCCTACCCGGCTACCATGGGCGGCAGCGACGGCTGCCATCACCGCAAGCGTGGAGCCCTTGCCGTTGGTGCCGGCAACAGTGACCACCCTGGGAGCAATGGGGCGTTCGAGCAGCTGCATACGCCGGGCGACATTCGCTACCCTTTCCAGCCCCATATCAATGCCCACGGGGTGAAGTTGCTCAAGGTAGTCGAGCCAAGCGGCAAGAGCACTAGCCATGGCGGGAAGTATCATCTCCATGACCGGAGGCATTGGGTCCTGCTGCCTGTCCAGCCTCGGAATCCTGAGCGGCCGGTTTTTGGCTCTCCTCCGCTGACGCGCCGTGCGATGCTGCGGCAACAGCCGCTTCATCCACAACAGGTTCGCTGATATCAGCGATGGGTGAGGGTGCCTCAGCCGGTGCCTCGCTCAAGGCCTGATGGTGGGTCAGCTTACGCAGAATACCGCCCAGGCGGTCACGCATGTCATGACGATGCACGATCATGTCGACGGTGCCATGTTCAAGCAGGAACTCGCTGCGCTGAAAGCCATCGGGCAGCGTCTCACGCACGGTCTGCTCAATCACCCTGGGACCCGCAAAGCCGATCAGGGCATTCGGTTCGGCAACATTCAGATCACCCAGCATCGCCAGTGACGCAGAAACACCCCCGAACACCGGGTCAGTCAGTACCGAAATATACGGCACCCCTGCCAACTTAAGTTTTTCCAGTGCCGCTGAGGTCTTGGCCATCTGCATCAGCGAGAACAGAGCTTCCTGCATACGCGCTCCCCCCGACGCCGAGAAGCACACCAAGGGTATCTGCTCTTTCAATGCCAGACTGGCCGCCTGTACAAATTTCTCGCCGACAACGGCCCCCATGGAGCCGCCCATAAAGGTGAACTCAAAGGCAACGGCCACTATCGGCAGGCCATCCAGCTGACCCTTGAAGGCAACCAGGGCATCATTTTCACCGGTCTCTTTCTGTGCTGCTGCCAGGCGGTCCTTGTATTTCTTTGAGTCGCGAAACTTGAGACGGTCGTTAGGCGCAATGTCCTTGGCGACTTCTTCACGACCTTCCTTGTCGAGGAACCAGTCAAGGCGCTTTCGCGCTGTCAGGCGCAGGTGGTGGTCGCACTTGGGGCAGACGCTGTGATGTTTATCCAGTTCGGGAAGATAGAGCACTCCCTCGCATTTCGGACACTTGCGCCACAGGCCATCAGGCACGCTGGCACGGCGGTCCTTGCGCTGGATACGCCCCATGGAGGGAACAATCTTGTCTAGCCAGCTCATATCAAAAAAGCTTCCATTATACGTCTATGCCCGGCATGGCCAGGCGCTGATAGGTTTTCAGGTGTTAATACACGGTGATTGGCCACCTGAACATGCCTACACGGGTAAAGTAACATAACGCTCAGGATTAACTGTCAACTGCAGCGCATCAGGTCATCATGCCTGCACTAGGCATCCATGGCCGTGCGCATCTCGCTGAGCACGGTTTTCAGCTGTCCGGCAATCGTTTCAGGCATCTCAGTACTGGCGGCTATACGAGACACCAGTGCACTCCCGACAATCACGCCATCGGCTACCCTGGATACCTCAGCGGCGGTGACGCCATCACGGATGCCGAACCCGACGCATAACGGCAAATCCGTCATTTCACGTAGCGGCGCCAGGTGCTCGGCCACATCGTCCGCATTCAGGGTTGCCGCCCCGGTTACGCCTTTCAGGGAGACATAATAGAGGTAGCCTTCTCCATGCGCGCATATTGTAGCGGCACGTTCATGAGAAGTGGTAGGGGCCACCAGAAAGATAGCGTCAAGCTGATGGGATTTGAGCAGTGGCCCAATATCTTCCGCTTCTTCGGGTGGCATATCCACAATAAGCACACCATCAACCCCGGCGCGGGCAGCCTGCTCGGCAAATGACTGATAACCGATACGCTCGATCGGGTTCAGATAGCCCATCAGGACAATCGGTGTAGTGGTATCGGTCTGACGGAAGGTAGTGATCATGTCAAACAGATCCACCAGACGGGTGCCTTGCTTGAGTGCCCGCTCACAGGCTTTCTGTATCACTGGCCCATCCGCCATAGGGTCGGAAAAGGGCACGCCCAATTCAATAATGTCAGCCCCGGCGTCTACCAGGGCATGCATGAAGCCGACGGTGTGCTCAGGCGCCGGATCACCGGCGGTGATATAAGGGATCAAGGCCTTACGATCCTGCTGCTTAAGTTCACTGAAACGTTGTTTGATACGGCTCATTACTATCCCTTAGATTTCGATACCGTCAAGCTTGGCCACCGTCATGATATCTTTATCACCACGGCCTGAAAGGTTCACCACAATATTCTGGTCAGGACGCATGGTGGGTGCCAACACCTTGGCATGCGCAAGGGCGTGAGCCGTTTCAAGGGCCGGCATGATGCCTTCCATCCGCGTCAGTTCGCGGAAAGCCTCCAGCACGGCATCGTCATTGGCGGCGACATAGTTGACCCGCCCCACGTCTTTCCACAGCGCATGCTCAGGACCAACACCGGGATAGTCCAGGCCGGCTGAAATCGAATGAGTGTCAGACACCTGGCCTGCCTCGTCTGACATCAGGTAGGTGCGGTTACCGTGCAACACGCCGCGCGGTGCGTTGGATGACAGCGGTGCGGCGTGACGGCCGGTCTCAACGCCGTCGCCACCGGCCTCAACGCCATACATGGCAACCTCTTCATCCTCAAGGAATGGATAGAAAAGCCCTAGCGCATTGGAGCCGCCTCCCACGCAGGCAATCAGGGCGTCCGGCAGGCGACCCATCTGTTCCATGGACTGAATACGCGCTTCACGACCAACCACGCTGTTGAAGTCGCGGACCAGCTGCGGGTATGGATGTGGGCCTGCCACTGTGCCAATGATATAGAAGGTGTTGTCCACGTTGGTGACCCAGTCGCGCAGGGCCTCATTCATGGCATCCTTCAGGGTACGTGTGCCGGACTCGACCGGAATGACCCGGGCACCGAGCAGACGCATGCGGTAGACATTCAGCTTCTGGCGCTGCACGTCAGCCGCCCCCATGTAGACATCGCACTCAAGCCCCAGGCGGGCGGCGACCGTGGCGGATGCCACACCGTGCTGACCGGCACCGGTTTCGGCAATCACCCGGGGTTTGCCGGTTTTCTTGGCCAATAACGCCTGACCGATGGTGTTGTTTACCTTGTGGGCGCCGGTATGATTAAGGTCTTCACGCTTAAGCCAGATCTGGGCACCACCCAGCTTTTGCGACCAACGCTCGGCATGATAAAGCGGTGACGGGCGACCGACGAAATAGGCAAGGTCACGATCAAACTCTGCCTGGAAGGCAGGGTCGTTGCGCATGCTGGCGTAAGTGTTTTCCAGGTCTTCCAGCGCGAAACTCAGCGTCTCTGACACAAAACGCCCACCGTAGGGGCCAAAATGGCCACGGGCATCCGGCATTTGTGTCAGGTCGCTGAACCTGGTCTTGGAACCAGCCTGGGAAGCAGTATTGGGGACGATTGCAGAGACAGTCACGAAGATACCTCTCAAGATTGCCCGAACAGGCAAAAGTAGTTGAAATATATTCTATCTGGCAGTCAGGACGGCATTTGGTTCGCCGCATGCACGGCATTCACAAAGGCTTGCATTCTGGCCGCATCCTTTATACCCGGTGCGCTTTCAATTCCACCTGATACATCAAGCGCATAGGGAGCTACCTGACGCACCGCAGTGCCTGCATTTTCTGGCACTAGACCACCTGCGAGGATAACAGGTTTTGACAGCTTTGCGGGAATTCTCGACCAGTCGAACGTGTCTCCGGTTCCGCCAGGCACGCCGGGGCGATACGCATCCAACAAAAGCCCGCTGGCCTTGTTGTAGCGGTTGGCAGCAGCGGCCAGATCAAGACCATCGCGCATGCGCAGGGCTTTGATCCAGGGGCGGTCATGGCGTTCGCAAGCCGCTGGGGGTTCGTCGCCATGAAACTGGAGCAGGTCCAGGTAGGGCAAACATGCCTTTATGGTATCTTCCGACTGATTGACAAAGAGACCCACTCGGGTCACGAATGCCGGCACATCAGCGGCCAGGTCAGCAAGTTGTTCAACGCTGATCGCACGCTTGCTGTCTGGCCACATCACAAAGCCAATCGCATCAACGCCCATCGCGACTGCCACTGCCACATCCTGACGGCGGGTTAGCCCGCAGAACTTGATTCGCGCTCGCTGAACAGACATCACGATTCTGGTTTCTCCGCAGTGGGTGCATTAAGCAGATCACCGACTTGTTCTCGACGCAGCCGCACCATGGCGTTGTCAGGAATGGCCCGCTCACCGGTCCACTCCCCTGTAAAAGCCAGCAGGTTAGGGCCAAGTGGCTCTTTGGGCAGGCCAAAGGCATCATCATAACAGGAATCAACGAAATGGAGACCACAGGCAGGCGCGGTCACATCGCCCTGTTTGCGGTCACGCAGCGCCAACAAACGCGCCATATAGTCTTCATCCTGAGCCCCCCGCCCAACGCTGACCAGCGCCCCGACGATATTGCGGATCATATGGTGTAAAAAGGCATTGCCCTGCACATCGACCATCACCAGAGGGCCAAAACGCTTGACATCAATAAAATGCATGAAACGCTGCGGCGTTCTGGAACGACAGCCCGCCGCACGGAAGCTGGAGAAATCGTGCTCCCCCACCAGCGCCTGGGCGGCCCGGTGCATGGCATCGGTATCCAGAGGGTCACGGCACCAGGTAAGGTTCGCTCGCTCCAACACGGGCCGGTTCATCTGGTTGATCAACAGGTAGCGATAACGACGGGCCAGGGCATGCAGGCGGGAGTGAAAAAAATCCGGCACCTGTTTCACCCAACGAATGGCAATATCCTTGGGCAGGTGGGTGTTGGCACCAAAGATCCAGGCTTTTTCACTACGCTTGACCGGTGCATCGAAATGGATGACCTGACGGGTCGCATGCACTCCAGAATCAGTCCGCCCGCTGGCATGCACCCTCACCGGCTCGCTGGCGACTCTTGAAAGCCCCTGCTCCAGGCTGGCCTGAACAGAAGCCGCATGGCTCAGGCGCTGAAAACCACAGTAGTGGGTGCCATCATATTCGACCCCCATGGCCAGACGGCCTGTCAGCGGCGTTTTTTCATCAAAGCGATCAAACAGCGACATCAGTTCACATAATTATCAGGTTAGGAAGACCGGGTATTATCCCGACCTGGGCGCTGGAATGCCACCTCTTCTATCTCCCAGTCATCATCCGGGACAGCTTCCTGACTTGCCGATGGCGTATCTTCTGGCGCCTGATCAGCAGACGGATTATTGTCCGTCGGGTCATTGCCTTGATCGAGCGATTCGAATTCCACGCTTGGTTGCATCAGCGCTTCTGCATCATCGTCTCTTGGCGACTCTGCACTGAGTGACGGCGGCTGATAATCGATAACGTGCTGATGGTCAACGTTGCCTTGATCCTTTTGTTCTGGCTCAACGAGTGGGTCAACAGCCGTTCCCTTCGCTACGTCTGTCCTCTCGGGTTCATGGCCCGCCGCTGTGTCTTCATCAAGTGCTTGCGAAGCCTTTAAGAATCTGTCGTCCAGCTCGGAAGCCTGGCTGCTTTCGAGCACGTCAGATGCTGATGCGAGGCTGGCGGTGGCTTCTTCCGGGGCGTCTGGGGTAGGCGTCTTGACCGGGGCGCTTTCCTGCGCATCTTCAATACCATCAGCGCGGGGATGTGTCTGGCCAGAGTCGGCTTCGCTAGCCTGAAAGCTGGCGGGGGTAGCCGAGGCTCCAGGCCGAAATGTTGCTGTTGGCACATGGGGCTGCCTGGGTTCTGATGAAGGCTGAATAACCTGAGTGGCGTCGAAGGGCTCAGCGTCTGACGCCATGGAATTGAGCTCCTGCCATTCCCTAGCCCGACGACGGCGGATCATCAGCAGCAACAATAGCAGCAGGAGGAGCGCAGCAGCGGCCAGTGGCCAGCGGCTATCGCGCAGTAATGAAGAATACAGGTCCTCCCCCCAAGCCATTGCCTGGGTCATGGCATCAGGCTGATCAGTGGTCGGGGTCTCCGTTACCGCGCGCTGTTCATCAGACTGGCTGGCTGATATGCCTTGCAGCGCCATGACCTGGGCAGCCGTCAATGCTTGATTAAGGCTGACTATCTCTTGACGTAAGGCCTCTATTTCAGCCTGCATTTGAGCAAGCTGCTGACGCTGATCATCCAGACGCACGTCACGTAACTGGCTGTCAAGGTTCTGGGCAGCCTGCACTGCCCGAGCGGCAATGCCGCCCTCTGATACATTCAGATTATCGGCAGCACTTATTGCTTCACCAAGCGCCGGATCTATAGAGGCTGCCGCCGGGGAGCGCGTCGCTGATTCACCAGAAAGCGCTGAGGATGACGCGTCAGCTGACGTAGAGGCTGGCGACTCTGGCTGATTACTCCGATTACGCCAGGCCGTATTCATGGTCTCTATTATCCGTGCCGCATTGGCAGGCGACTGATTGAAAATCTGTGCGTCACTGGGCATTTGCATGGCAGAGCCTGCCCGCAGATCATTGATGTTACCAGAAGGAAAAAGACGTTCATTAGCTTCAAACAGTGCCAGCATCATCTGCTGAACGCTGGCCCTGGAAGGCTTCATTCGCATAGCCACATTCCATAGGGTATCGCCACTCTCGATGTAGGCAGTTTCACGAGCGCTTTCGGGGCTTTCTGAACCTGACGACGCGGGAAGCGGGGCGCGAGCGACCTCCCTGGATGAACCGGTTTCAGAAGATGGCACCGATGACGTGTCGGACGGATCAAACAATAATGTCAGCACCTGAGTCTGACGGCCATCCGGCGTTTCCAGGGTTAACAGCAGATCCAGCCAGGGCGCGTTCACAGGCGTTGACGACGTCAGTTGCAAATAGGGCTGCGAGCCGCCCTCCAGGGAAATTGACACACTCTCTGTCAAGGACGTCCAGTCAAGCCCAAGGGTACGAAAAGCGGAAGGTTCGGCGAGCCCGACACGAATATCCTCTGCACTCAGGCCGTCGGTATCGGTCAGGGGTGCCGTCGCTTGCAGCGGCGCATCAAGAAATGAATCGACCTTTGGATTACCGATATCAAGCGCCATTGTCAAAGGGCTCACGGTTCCCAATGCTGCCAGCACCGCTAATAATATCAATTGCTTCACTGAACCCCCTTTTGCCTTGCGTCATCGTGGCTGGCAACCCATGACCCATAACGATCAATGGCTGATCCGATCTACAATGCTAGCTTATTTTTAATGTAAATTAACTTTTGGCGGCTTAATATCCCTAGAAACCTGACGCGCTACCATGAGTGCTTATTGATACTTAGACTCTGTGAGAAACTGACAAAAAAAGGGGCTATGCAGATAGCCCCTCATTGAATCATTGTGCTTCAACTCACCGTTAATGCGTTATTACTGCTCACGCAGGATTGTCAGCATACGCTTGAGCGGCTCTGCGGCGCCCCATAGCAGCTGGTCACCCACGCTGAAGGCTGAGAGGTATTCACCGCCCATGGCCAGTTTGCGCAAGCGCCCTACCGGTACGTCGAGAGTGCCGGTGGCGGCGGTCGGCGTCAGGCCGTCAATGGTGGCGTCCTTGTCATTGGGAATCACCTTGACCCACTCATTGTGCCTGGCAATACGCTCTTCGATTTCATCCATCGGCACGTCCTGCTTGAGCTTGATGGTGAACGCCTGGCTGTGCGAACGCATGGCACCGATACGCACGCAAAGACCGTCAATCGGAATCGGGTTGTCGTCTAGACCCAGAATCTTGTTGGTCTCGACCGTCCCCTTCCACTCTTCACGGCTCTGGCCGTTATCCAGCTTGGTGTCGATCCACGGCAGCAGGCTGCCTGCCAGGGGGGCGCCGAAGTTATCGGTGGGAAAATCCCCCGAACGCATGGCCGCCGTCACCTTGCGGTCGATATCCAGAATCGCGCTGGAAGTATCTTTCAGCTCTTCGCCGACACAGTCATGCAGGGTGCCCATCTGGTTGAGCAACTCACGCATGTGCTTGGCACCGGAGCCGGAAGCAGCCTGATAGGTCATTGAGGTCATCCACTCGATCATATCGGCTTCAAATAACCCCCCCAGGCCCATCAGCATCAGGCTGACGGTGCAGTTTCCACCAACGAATGTCTTGGCACCCTTGGCCAACTGGGCATCAATGACCTTGCGGTTGACCGGGTCCAGCACGATGGTGGCATCGTCTTCCATACGTAGCGAACTGGCCGCATCGATCCAGTAGCCTTTCCAGCCGCTATTACGCAGATCACTGTAGACAGCCTTGGTGTAGTCGCCCCCCTGGCAGGTGACAATCACATCCAATGGCTTGAGTTCGTCGAGTGAATGGGCGTCCTTGAGCGGAGGTACGTCAGCGCTGATATCGGGACCCGGCTGGCCAACCTGGGAAGTGGTGAAGAAAATCGGCTCGATGCCGTTGAAATCCCCCTCTTCCTGCATGCGCTGCATCAGCACAGAACCGACCATACCGCGCCAACCTACGAAACCGACTTTCAACATCGTGAAGTCCTCCAATAAAGAATGAACAGCCCATTA
The DNA here is from genome assembly GCF_044792155.1 of Halomonas sp. BLK-85. Taxonomy (NCBI): domain Bacteria; kingdom Pseudomonadati; phylum Pseudomonadota; class Gammaproteobacteria; order Oceanospirillales; family Halomonadaceae; genus Halomonas; species Halomonas sp. BLK-85. Next base: position 1,208,160 of record NZ_CP087731.1, on the reverse strand, counting down.
TACACAACTATTAAAAATAATTTTTTCCGACCATTGGTTCGGGGCCAATGGCTCTGGATGCCAATCCTGCTGCACTACTGTTGTTTGGCAAAAGCGGCCAGCACGGCATCGCCCATGGCATCGGTACCCACCGCCTGCATGCCTTCAGCGGCAATATCAGCAGTGCGCAGTCCATTATCCAGTACCTGGCCGACCGCGGCTTCAATACGCTCGGCCATGGCTGATTCGCCGAGTGAATAACGCATCATCATGGCCACTGACAGCATCATTGCCAGAGGATTGGCCATGTTCTGCCCGGCGATATCCGGCGCGCTGCCATGGCAGGGTTCGTACATGCCCTGACCGCTCTCGTTCAGCGACGCCGATGGCAACATGCCAATCGATCCGGTCAGCATGGCCGCCGCATCGGAAAGGATATCGCCAAACATGTTGCCGGTGACCACAACATCAAACTGCTTGGGCGCGCGTACCAACTGCATGGCGGCGTTATCCACATACATATGAGAAAGTTCGACATCCGGGTATTCCGGGGCGAGACGGTTCATCACCTCGCGCCACAGAATGGTCACTTCAAGCACATTGGCCTTGTCCACGGAGCACAGTTTCTTGCCGCGTTTCTGTGCCATTTCAAAGGCAACTCGGCCAATACGCTCGATCTCACTTTCTGAATATACATAGGTATTAAAGCCGACGCGTTCGCCGTTGCGCTCTTCAATACCCCGAGGCTGACCAAAGTAGATGCCGCCGGTCAGTTCGCGCACAATCATGATATCCAGACCCGCCACCAGCTCAGGCTTGAGGCTGGAAGCACTGGCCAACTGGGGATACAGCATGGCCGGGCGCAGGTTGCCAAACAGGCCGAGATTCTTGCGTAGCCCCAGTAACCCCTTTTCCGGGCGTTTGGACAAATCTTCCAGGGTATCCCACTGGGGGCCACCCACAGCGCCCAGCAGAATGGCATCGGCTGCGTTGGCCTTGGCCAGAGTCACTTCCGGTAGCGGTTCACCGTGCGCATCATAGCCACTACCACCTACCAGACCTTCTTCCAGCTGGATATCCAGCCCTGCGTCCTGGCAGGCGTTAAGCAGGCGTTTGGCCTGGGCGGCAATCTCGGGGCCGATGCCGTCACCCGGCAGCAGTAGAACGTTGTGGGTCATTACAGGATCCTTCAATCATAAATCAGGCTGGACACAGTTGCTCGGCCAGGAAGACAATCAACCACCTAGCGGAACAGCCAGGGGCGCTGTTCACGGTGCTGCTGCTCGAACTGATGAATCACGGCGTCATCCTGCAAGGTAATGCCAATATCATCCAGGCCTTCCAGCAGGCAATGCTTGCGGAACTCGTCCACGTCAAACTCAAGGATCTCACCTCTGGGCGTTATGATGCGCTGGTTTTCCAGATCCACCTCCAGGGCATAACCTTCACGCTCTTCGGTTTCCTGGAACAGACGCTCAATCTCGTCTTCTTCCAGGCGTACCAGCAAGAGGCCGTTCTTGAAGGCGTTGTTATAGAAAATATCGGCAAAACTCGGTGCGATAACCACCTTGAAGCCGAAATCTTCCAGCGCCCAGGGGGCATGTTCCCGCGAGCTGCCACAGCCAAAGTTGCGCCGGGTCAACAAGATCTCGGCGTTGGCATAGCGCGGCTGATTAAGCACAAAATCAGGATTCAGCGGGCGGCTAGAGCAGTCCTGGCCCGGCTGGCCTTCGTCCAGGTAGCGCAGTTCATCAAACAGGTTGACCCCGAAACCGGTACGCTTGATGGACTTGAGGAACTGCTTGGGGATGATCAGGTCGGTATCGACGTTAGCACGATCCAGCGGTGCCACCACCCCTTCAAAACGTTCAAACTTTTTCATTACTCAAGCCTCCTGGGCGTGGTTGGCATCGTTGGCAGGCAGGCCGCGGACATCCACAAAGTGGCCGGCAATCGCCGCTGCAGCGGCCATTGCCGGGCTGACCAGGTGCGTGCGACCGCCATAGCCCTGACGACCTTCAAAGTTGCGGTTGGAGGTTGAGGCACAGTGCTCACCGGCACCCAGCTTGTCGGCATTCATGGCCAGGCACATGGAGCACCCTGGCTCGCGCCATTCAAAGCCTGCTTCGATAAAGATCTTGTCGAGCCCTTCTTCTTCGGCCTGACGCTTCACAAGACCAGAACCCGGCACGACCATGGCCAGCTGGATATTGCTGGCAACCTTCTTGCCCTTGGCCACTTTCGCTGCTTCCCGCAGGTCTTCAATGCGCGAGTTGGTACAGGAGCCAATGAAGACCTTGTCCAGCTGAATATCGGTGATTTTCTGGTTGGGCTGCAGGCCCATATATTCCAGAGCGCGCACATGGCTTCGTTTGATCGTTTCATCCAGGGCGGCTTCCGGATCCGGCACCTGGCCGGAAATGCCGGTGACCATTTCAGGGCTGGTACCCCAGCTGACCTGCGGCTCGATCTCGGCAGCATCCAGGGTCACGACATTATCAAATTCGGCTTCCGGGTCCGATACCAGGTTGCGCCAGTCAGCCACCGCGGCTTCCCACTGCTCGCCCGTGGGCGCGTAGGGGCGGTTGGCAATGTAATCAATCGTGGTGTCATCCACGGCAATCATGCCGACCCGTGCACCGGCTTCAATCGCCATGTTGCACACCGTCATGCGACCTTCCATCGACAGTGATTCAATCGCGCTGCCGGCGAACTCGATGGCATAACCGGTACCGCCTGCGGTGCCAATCTTGCCGATAATCGCCAGCACTACATCCTTTGCAGTCACGCCCAGACCGAGCTCACCTTCAACCCGCACCTGCATGTTCTTCATTTTCTGGGTCAGCAGGCACTGAGTCGCCAGCACGTGCTCGACTTCCGAGGTGCCAATGCCGTGAGCCAGTGCCCCGAAGGCGCCGTGAGTGGCGGTGTGGGAATCGCCGCAGACCACCGTCATACCCGGCAGGGTCGCGCCCTGCTCCGGGCCAATGACGTGAACAATGCCCTGGCGCGGGTCGTTGATACCGAATTCGGTAATGCCGTACTCGCGGCAGTTGTCATCAAGGGTCTGCACCTGGATCAGCGACACCGGGTCCTTGATGCCCTTGTTGCCCTCAGCGCGCTCAATCAAAGTGGTGGGCACGTTATGGTCGGTGGTTGCGAGGTTGGTATCCAGGCGCCAGGGCTTACGGTTGGCCAGGCGCAGACCTTCAAAGGCCTGGGGTGAGGTAACTTCGTGAAGCATGTGGCGGTCAATGTAGATCAGGGCGGTGCCGTCATCACGCTGCTTGACCAGATGCTGATCCCACAACTTGTCGTAAAGTGTCTTGGCTGACATATGCTCTCCCGGGCCAGAGCCCTGTGATTTTCAGCGATTAGATGACCCTGGACGTGAACCTGATAGTAAAGGCGTGCTGCAGGGTGATGAAAACATGGTAACCCGCTCGCAGATAAAATCAATTCATGTTATTTATATATTAAATTCCAAATAGGAATACTGATGGATACTCAACATCTACAAGCCTTTTTGGCCGTGGCCGATACACAAAGTTTCTCCAGAGCCGCTGATCAACTGTTTCTGACCCAGCCCGCGGTCAGCAAACGCATTGCCATGCTTGAACAGCAACTTGATACCCGGCTGTTTGATCGTATCGGGCGGCGTATCGCCCTGACCGAAGCCGGTGAGTTGTTGCTGCCTCAGGCACGCGATATCCTGCTGAGCGTCGAAGACAGCCGCCGGGCGCTGGCCAACCTGTCCGGCCAGGTTGGCGGACGCCTGACCATGGCCACCAGCCATCATATTGGCTTGCACCGCTTGCCACCCATTCTCAAGGCCTATACCCAGCAACATCCCGAGGTGGATCTGGACCTGCGCTTTGTCGATTCAGAGCTGGCCTATCAGGGTGTTCTCAATGGTCGCTACGAACTGGCGGTGGTCACCCTGGCGCCACACCCGGTTGAGCAGCTCAGCGTCTCCGAGCATTGGCGCGACCGCATGTGCTTTGTCAGCGCCCACGACCACCCGCTGGCCAGTCAGCTCAGCCGCAGGCCAAGGCCGTTGGCGCTGAACACGCTCTGCGAACACCCCAGCGTCTTACCCGGCGCCCAGACCTTTACGCGCAGCCTGATTGAAGAGCGCTTCGCCGCTCAAGGACTGGCGCTGTCGGTGAGCATGTCAACCAACTATCTCGAAACGCTGAAGATGATGTGCAGCGTCGGGCTGGGCTGGAGCCTGCTGCCGGAGAAGATGGTGGATAAGGATCTGGTCGAACTGCCCGTCGATACCCCCCCTTTTTACCGTCCGTTGGGTTATCTCACCCATGGCAATCGCACCCTTTCCAATGCTGCCCGCAAGATGATCGAGGCGCTGGAAGAGGGTCGCTAGGGTCAACAGACCCTAGACAGTCTGGTAGGTATATACAATCGATTCCTGCTTGCGTGGACCCTGGATCGACCAGGCCACCCGGACCTGATGACCTTCAATCGTGAGCGAGGCGGCATACACATCCTGGCCGCACAGATGCGGGTCGACTTCCCGCCACTGCCCTGCCTCATCCGGGGCCATATCAAACAGCAACACCGGCTTATCCACACCAAAGCGCAAATGCTCCAGACGCAGTTGCTGCCCTATTGCTGTCCAGCGGAAGATGTTGGTAAAGGCAAACGCAGACGGATGCTCTGCGCTTTTGTGATTCGGCTGCCAGCTGCCTGTTTCGTGAAATACCAGGCTGTTCTCCAGCGGTGTTGATACTTCGACGCGCCCCTGCCCCCTTCCTTCCCAGCCGGTCTCTGCCTGACTGTGTGCGTTAAAATGCAGTGTGCGCACACGGCGCAGACAGCTGAGCACCTCTTGGGAGGTTGGCATCTTTCTCTCCTTGTTTACGAACGGGCCTGTAAAATCGGGCTTGTCACTTTTATACAGTCGGTTAGGCTGAAAGTGCATTCACCCATAGGGGCGATTTTATCATGGGTAACCTACAGACACGCCTGGACGATACGTCCTCGACCATTCCTGCCATTGACCCGGCACATCTTGCACTGCTGGAGCAGCACGGCCTGGAGGCTACCGAGCTTGAACCACTGGGCATAGAAATCCGCGGCGCCGATGTGCGTTCAGCCCTGCCTGAGAAGGTGATCAGGGCGCTGGAAGTTGAAATGGCCCAACGGGGGTTTATTGTTTTCAAGCACCAGACAGAACTCTCCTCCAACGAGCTGGTGGAGGCCAGCAAATGGTGGGGCGCCGGAGAAATCCACTCGACCCACGGCGTTCATCCCGCCACTCCGGATATGAACCGGGACATTTTCCGCTGCTCCAACGATGACCGCTACGGCATTCTTGGCGTTGGTCCACAGTGGCACAACGACGGCAGCTTCGAGGCGGCGATTTTCTCCCACTCGGCCTATTACATGGCCCGCGCGCCGGAGCACGGCGGCGGTACCCACTTTGCCCACCAGGGCGCTGCCTTTGATGCTCTGCCCGAGGACAAACAGGCTTACTGGGAGCGCCTGGTATCGGTCAACTCCGCCTCGGGTGTCAGCCACCCAGTCGTGCATACCCACCCCCTCTCGGGGCGCAAAAGTGTCTGGTTGCATCTGGGCATGACGGGAGCAGTGATTGAGCGCTTACCAGAAGACGACGTGCCCATCGAGGAGCTGCAGCAACAGCCGGCGGATGTTGCCCGGATGCGCCTGCTCAACGCCGATGAGATTAAGCAGTTGTTCAATGATTACAACGATTTGCTGAACGCTTCCTTCGACAAGGGCTATGGCATTCGTTACCACTACGACACTGGCGACCTGCTCTATGTAGATAACTGGGCGCTGGCCCACCGCGCAGCCCCGGAGGCGCATATGTCGGCTGAGCAGCAGGGCCTGCGCATCATGGACCGCGTCACGGTCAAGGCCAAGCAGAACCTGGCGCCGCATTTTGGCCTGCCCCAGCATATCAATCTTGGCGGGCCTCACCCTTTTAACCACGACGGCATATGGCAAGCCGGCGGAATCGGCTTTCGCTGGAAAGACGATATACCAATGCAGAACTGAGGGTTGGTTCGACCGCTTAGTATCATCCTGCCAGCAAACTGATAATCTATGAACCGACAACACGAAGTAGTCGAAAAATCACGCAAGCAATGGAGCTCCGAACCCGCCTTTATCGCCTCCATGGCAGCCGCAGCAGTGGGCCTGGGCAACCTCTGGCGTTTTCCCTATATCATGGGTGAAAACGGCGGTGGGGCCTTTGTTGTGGCCTATCTGGTGGCACTCGTGGTGGTTGTGCTGCCCATCATGATCCTGGAAGTGGCCGCTGGCCGACTTTCCAAAGGCAGCACCGTCGGCACCTATCGCCAGGTAGGCGGGTTTGGTGCTGTCTACGGCTGGTTGGTGGTTCTGGTAACAGTGGCCATCACCAGCTACTACCTGGTTATCACCGGATGGACACTGGGCTATACCCTCGATGCAATGCGAGGCCAGTTACGCGTCTTTGAAGATTTCAGCGGCGGCTACAACTCGCTGTGGTTTTTTATTGTCACCACCCTGCTTGCAGCGCTTGTATTGGCGCGGGATGTCTCGGCCATCGAGAAACTCTCCAAAATCCTGATGCCCGCCCTGGTGGTGATCGTGGTGTTCCTTGTCTATGAGGCGTCCCAGACCCCCGGTTGGGGGGAAGCCAAGGATTTTTTCTTTCAGGTTGACTGGGCGCGCCTGTGGAGCGCGCAGCTCTGGGGGTTTGCCTTTGGCCAGGCGTTTTATACCCTCGCCATTGGCCAGGGGTATCTGGCCACCTATGGCAGCTTTATTCCGCGCAAAACTCACCTGCCACGCGCCTGTATTACCGTAGCGGGAGTCGAAACCGGTATTGCCCTGCTTGCCGGGTGGATGATTTTTCCCTTTGTCTTCAGTTTTGGCATGGAGCCCGACCAGGGGTCTGCGCTTGCGTTCGAGACGCTGCCACGGGTGTTCGAGCAGCTACCCGGCGGTGGCTGGCTGGCTATACTGTTTTTCGGCCTCTTTTTCGCCGCCGCTTTCACCTCTTCACTGGCGGGCCTGAAGGTTGTTGTGGCCGCCATTGCTGAAGAGTTCCGCTTATCCAATCTGGCGGCGGTAGGCCTGGTAACCGGCGTGATGCTGATACTGGGCAGCGCTTCTGCACTCAGCTTCACACCGCTGGAATGGCGTATCGCAGGCGAGCCGGTGCTCGATGTGATTGACCGCGTGGCGGGCGGTGACGTTATCATTTTTTCTGGCGTGACCGGGGCGGCATTACTATGCTGGTTCATTCCCCCTGAGCGCATTCGCACCGTTCTGGGCACCACCAACCGCTGGTGGGAATGGCGCATCTACCTGGTCGGCAGGTACCTTCCCTTGCTGGTGGTGTTATGGATAGTGATCATGTTTGCTGTCAACCAGGCGGGGGGCAGCGGACAATGAAGCACCAGCCATCCACACCGCGCCAACATCACCCTGAGCTTCTTCACTCTTTGGCCTGATGGTTATCTCCAGGGCTAAAAGCGTGATAATACAGGATCGGGATCAGCACCAGAGTCAGCAGGGTGGATACCAGCACACCGCTGGCGAGTGTCAGGCCCAGTGGCTCCAGGGCTGGCTCAAAAATCAGCACACCACTGCCGAACATTACCGTCGCCGCAGTCAACAGGATTGGGCGGGTGCGCTGAGCGCCCGCCTGGACGACTGCCTCTTTAAGCGCCATCCCCTCGTTAAGCCGCTGTTCGATAAAATCCACCAGCAGGATGGCGTTGCGGGTCACTATGCCGCCAAGAGCAATCACTCCCAATACCCCTGTGCCGGCAATATTGATTCCCCATAGCCAGTGGGCGGGTATCACCCCGATGAAGATCAGCGGAATGGGCAGCATGATCAGCAAAGGGAGCGTGTAGGAGCCGAACCAGCCGGCCAGCAGCACATAGATCAGTACCATCACCACCAGCCCGGCAACGGCCAGGTCTCTGTAGACGCCTCGGGTCATTTCCCATTCACCTGACCAGTAGAGTAAAGGTGTCGCGGCTTCATCCGGCGGCTGGCGCCAGCGGATCTCCGTGCCTGGCCATTGTTCACTAACGAGCGCCTCCAGCTGCACGCTCAGCGGCTGCGCCATCGAACGATCAAGGTCGGCAAAGACGGTAGTCACCGGCATCAGGTTACGCCGATACCTGGCAGGCTCGCCGTCGGCATGGCTGAACTCCAGCAGCGACTCCAGCGGCACCGGCTGGCCGCTGGCACTCAGGGTATAAAGGCTACGGATGGCCTGTTCGGACCCCCGGTCCTGCTTGGCCAGGCGCAGGATGATGGGCACTGAATCCCAGGCATAGTGACTGCCGGACCAGTCGCCGAGGGTTTTGCCCGCAATGGCAAGCGACAGGGTGCGCGTCACCTCAGCCGGGATGACCCCATAGGTCGCTGCCTGCTGCGGGTTAACATTCAGGTTCAAAGAAGGCAGGGCCGTCATGGGGCTCTGGCTGGTGGTGATCACTCCTTCTTGCTTGCCTAGCCATTGTTCAAGCGCGTCGGCCACGACCTGACGCGCCTGCGGGCTTGGCCCGTAGATCTCGGCGGTAATGGCCCGGTCACTGGCAGGGCCGGAAGGGATCCGGGCTATATGGCCAGTGGCCTGGTGAGGCGCCAGCCAGCTGCCGAGCTGTTGAGCCACCTCTCGGCTGACCTGATAGCTCTGGCGGTCACGCTGGTTCTCAGGCACCAGGCTTACATGCAGGGTCAGATTCCGAGGGGCTTTCTCATTAGGGGCCGTGAGCGTTTCCGGCGGATAGATCATCGGCGGATCCAGGCCGGCATACACGGTGACCGCCCTGACTTCCGGCAATTGACGCAGCTGTCGGTTCAGATCAGAAGCCACGCCAAGCGACTCGGTCAAAGTGGCTGTGGCAGGCAGCTCAACCTTGACCGCAAACAGATTCCGGTCCAGCAAGGGCGTCAGGCCAATCTGCACAGTGCGTGTTGCCAGCAACGCAAGGCTTAGCAGCAACAGGACCACAAGGCCCAGATAGAAAAGCCAGCGAAGCTTGGCAAAGCGGATAAAGGGCGCCAGCAGGCCGCGATAGCGCGCCACAAAGGGGCTGTCTTCTCCACACTTTTTCTGGCTTTGCTGCCCTGCTTCCTCATCGCTTTCGGATTGCTTGACTTTTAATAGGCGATAGCCGAAGTAAGGCGTTATCGTCAGGGCGACCAAGAGGGAAAACAGTACGGCAGCCGAGGCGCCCAGTGGAATGGCACGGATATACTGGCCCATTTCGCCGGTAATATAGGCGGTGGGCAACAGAGTCGCGACTACCAGCAGATCTGCCAGTATGGTCGGGTTACCCACCTCATTGACCGCCTTGACAGTAAGCTCACGACTTTTTTCGCCCGCGCGCTGAAAATGTCGTGCGACGTTTTCCAGTATGACCACGGCATCATCCGAGAGAATGCCGATGGCCAGAATCATGGCGGCAATCGATACCGGGTTCAGGGTGAACCCCAGGTGATGGTACAGGTAGGGCACAATCGCCAGCGAAGACGGCATCATGATGGCGATCACCACGGCGGCCCGCCAGCCGAGACCCAGCCAGATAATCCCCACGACGACCAGAGTGCCGGTTAATAGCTGCGACAGCACGCTATAGACCCTGGCCGTGGCATCCTCCCCCGCATCCAGGGTGATATCCAGGTGGACGTCCGCCGGCAGGACCTCGTTCTCGAACTGCTCCAGCCGAGAGATGACGGCCTCCGTCACATTGCTGACATTCCTGCCTTCCAGCGTGGTCACTGCCAGCGTTACAGCCGGGAAAGGTGCTGAATGGCCTGCCTGCCAATGCAGCACGGCCTGATTGTTTTGCACACGGCCATGGCGGATATCCGCTACCTGCTCCAGGTAGACCGGGCCGCCGCCGTCTCTCCCGACGGGGATACGCCCCAGTTGCTCAAGCTGATCCAGCGTCATTCCCGCTTGAAGATGGGTGACCGGTGGACTTTCCAGCCGACCGATGGGTAGCTGCAGATTGGCCCCCGCTACCGCATCGGCCAACTGATTCAGGGGAATCTTGCGGGCCGCCAATTGGCTGGGGTCCGGCAGGATTTCAACCGCAGCACGGTTGCCACCGAAGCGCTTCACGTCGCGCACACCGGGAATACGCAGGACGTCTGACGTCAGCTCAGCCGCCACCTCTTCGAGCCCATCGGGGCCCAGGGTCTTGCTGTTGAGCGTCGCCGTCAGCACTACCAGGCGCGACGCCCCAAAGGTTTCAATAGTGGCCGGGCCGGCGTTACTGGGCAGCTCATCACTGCGGGCGCCGAACAGTTCACTCAGCTGCGAGAACGCCTTTTCCTTGGCCGTTCCGGCGGCAAACTCCACCGATAGTAACGCCGCATGGTTCGCACTGCTGCTGCGCACATCGTTGACGTCGGGGAGCTCCCGCACCCAGCTGACCGCTTTACGTGCCAGCTGATTATCAACGCGCTCAACACCCGCCCCCGGCCAAGGGATGAGTATCGTGGCAGTGGGTACATCAATATCCGGTCGATCTTCCCGGGGGGTGACCACCAGGGCATAGCTGCCCAACAGCAGGCAGGCCAACACAAACAGCGGCACGATGGGCGAATCGAGCAGCCGATTGGCAATCCGGCCCGCCAGACCCAGCCTACTCTCCTGCATGTTGCGACCCTGACGGCTTGATCGTAACCGCTTGCCCGTCCTCAAGTCTTGGGGAAGGGTTCAATACCACCCTGTCGCCCACCGCTAAGCCCTGGGTCACGGGAATCAGCTCACTGTTATTGGCTGGCGGGTTGGCAATCCTTATCCATTCAAGCCGCAATGCTGGGCCACTGCTGGCCTGCTCCACCACCAGGGTTCCGGTCAGCTGGCCTCTGCGCAACAGCGCCGCCCGGGGGAGCCCCACCCATTGGCTGGACTGCGTCTGCTGCGCCCTATCCGGCACCAACACAGAGACGACCTGACCTGGCGACAGCAAGTCATCGGCGGCTTCCAGGCGCAACCTGAGGCGCTGTCCGGTGGCCTCTTCCCCCAGCGCGGGCACCACACTGGTCAAAGTGGCCGGTAGACGTTTATCCTCAGGCCCGATGATCACAGAAAGCGGCTCACCGGATTTCAGACGTGAAGCCACCTGGCTGGATACCGGGACGTCCACGCGTAATTGCCCCCGGGATTCCATGATGACTAATGGCTGGCCTGGCCCGACAAAACTGCCGGCATCTACCGGGGTTTCCGTCACTCTGCCGTTGAAAGGTGCCGTTAAACGGGTATAGCTAAGATTTGCCTGTTGGGTCTCCAATTCGGATTCGGCGGCCTGGAGCTGGGCTTGCAGTTCCTCGTACTTGACCTGTGCACGCTCCATTCGAACACGGGCTATCAGGTCTTCAGCGTACAGCCGTTCCAGCCGCTGGCTTTCCAACCGGGCCTGTTCAACGCTGGCTTGAGTCGCATTGATTTTGCTGCGCGTCGCGGCAATGGCAGCAGTGACTTCCCTGGCATCCACGCTGGCCAACAGATCGCCGGATGTGACCCTGTCACCCGGTTCGACCTCGACTGTCAGCAGGGTACCTGCAAAACGGGTACTCAGGGCGGCTCGCTTGCCAGGGCGCACTACGCCGGGCAGCTTCTGGCTGACCTCCCCTCGCCAGCCCTTGAGAACGGCAACCGTGACGTTGGGTGTGTCACTGTCCGTTTCTTTTGAGGACGGCGCATCACTGAAGCAAGCGGTCAGCAACAGCAGCGCTGCCAATATAAAGGTTAAGAAAAGTATCTTCATGGTGACGGTTGATCAAGCGCAAGTAAGGGATCACGGCCATTCTGCAAGTGGTAATTCATACCGGCAAGCAGAGCCCGGTAGCGGGCATCAATCAAGGCCGCCTGCTGCTGATCAAAACGCGCCTGAGCAGCCAGCAACTCCGTCATTGAACCAAGGCCCTCTTCGTAGCGCCTTAGGGCCAGCCGAGCGGCGCTTTCAGCGGCTTTCTCGGCAGCTTCAGCGGCCTGCCAGGCGGTGTATCCTGTCTGCCACTGGTGGACAGCCATTGCCTGTTCCTGATGAATCCGCCGACGGGTGTCTTCCATTTCAACCTGAGCTTTTCTGGCCTGGGCGCGTGATTCCGCAATCCGTCCCTCACGGCCAAAACCATCAAACAGTGTCCACTGCAGATTGACCGCCACCAACCAGCCATCAGCATTATCTTCCAGCGGCTGATTACCTTGCGCCCACTGTTGCCTGGCCAACAGGTTCACGCGCGGAATCCACTCTGCCTGTGAGGCACTGGTTTTGGCCTCAGCCGCATCAACGGCCAATTGTCGGGCTTGCAGGTCTCTGCGCGGCCTCGCATCGTCCTCGGTAACCGGCGGATGGGGGCGCGGCATCTTACCGTTGACGTTCAGCGATGCCTGTGGTGCCATGCCCAGCAGATTTTTTAGCTGGTATTTCGCCTCCATCAAGTCACTTTGCGCCTGAGCAGCACGCGCATCGGCTGCCGCTCGCTGAGCTTTGGCCTGTTCCATGTCAAGGCGCCCCACCATGCCCTGCCGATAGCTTGCCTTGGCCAGCCGGTAAGCCTCTTGAGCCGCCGTGTAAGACAGGCGGGCGGCGCTTTCCTGCCGCTCTAATCGCAGGATGTTGAAGTAACGGCGCGCCACTTCGAGGCGCAAGGCCTGCTGACCCCACTGTTGCGCTTTTTGGCGCGCACTCACATTCAGGCGGGCTGCCTCACGCTGTTGCAGCGCATCAGCATTGAATATGGGCTGTGTGACCTGAACACCTACCACGCTTCCTTCCAATGGTCCCAAATCCGTATTCTCGATACGCGGCGGTATCCCCAGCACCGGTACCGGCACACCGGTAATCAGCGAGGAATCCGCCCGCAGCCATGCCGCATCCGTGGTAACCTTGGGCAGAAAAGCCTGCGAAGACTGCTGATAGACGGCTTCTGCTTCCTGGGTCTCACGCTTCAGGGTTTGCAACTGGGTCGCCTGATTTCTGGCTGTAGTCAGCGCCTCGTCCAACGAAAGTGCACTGGCTCCCTCAGGCAGCAAAAAAATAATAGCAATGAATGCTTTGAGATAAAGCAAACAAACTCCCGACCTTGAAACACATGGCTAAATGAATGTAGCAACAGAGTTTAACACTTTATTGTTCGTATGCGGCAAGCGCGGTTGTAAGTGCTAAAGCAGTGATTGCGTGTTTACCTGAAGACGGCATCACGCGTGAGACGCTGCAGCTCAAGTCAGCGTCAAAACGCTGGGGCCTGTTAAATGGGGAGGAAAAATGAACAGGAGGTATATGTGTATACTGCTGGCGGTTACGCCCTCTGTACCAATATTAACAGGCGCAGCACGCGGGTATGCGCAACCGCGCCTGGGTTCATGACGGCTTTTACTGGCCGTTGACCATGTTTTCACATTCAGCGATCAAATCATCCAGCACTTGAACTGACGTCTTTGCTTCTGCTTTGATTTCTTTCAGGAAATTCAGTTCGCTCTGGCTCACATGATCATCCTTCAGAATCAGCTCGCGCAACAAGTCCACTTCTTTAGTGCTAACGTGCCCGTCACCCAAGGCAAAGCCTTTTGCTACCTTACGCCACTCAGCCATAAATCATCTCCTGTCGCTATCGTTGATATTGATACCTGTAGATACTCTCTATCTACGGATACTAATTTAGCAGATGACACTGATTGTGGGCACCCTTTTTCCCCAATACAAGGTCGTCTAGCGAGGATCTGTCTGACACGGCTTATTGAATTCAGAGTTTTATCAATTCACTTCACTGACGAGATGCTGGCACTTGTCGGCTGGTAAAGCATCGCAGACAATATTAGCCTGCTAACTGGCAATATCTTTGTGTAGGCTTCGACCATCACGATCGTGAGAACCAGTACGTTTTCAAGTTTGCCGATCACTCCACCAACGCTCTCTCTTTCATCGTTGACATCGGGTACACCGGCCTTGTCAAAACATCCTCTTACGACCTTCCCGCTTAACGCAATAGTGAGTAAGTAGGCGAACAGCCAAACGAAAATTTCCATATTTGAGAGAATAATTTCCATACTTGCCCCAAGCGTCTATTGCTGGCTATTGAGTTGAGGAAAACGCCGCTATATTTCATCGAAACATGCCTGCCAAAGGCCAAGATTTCTTCTGAAGCGTGAGTAGTCCATGGCAGTCAGGCTGTGACTGATGGCCGACTGGTCGATACCGAGATGCCTGGCCGCTGCAGATTGTGAGTCACGCTGCGTATACTCGCGAACGATCTCGTGTTGGCGGCGTGTCCAGCCCAGCATCTGCGCATATAGCTGATCACCCAGTGCGCTGATCAGCTCGCTTTGCCAGGTCTCCAGATTAGCGTGGTGATAACAAAAAAGTTGCCCGGTCTGTTGCATTGCGGCCAGTTGATCTGCGGCCTGATGAAAAGCTGGACCATCAAAGTGGTACACAGCAGGCGGCTGATCAACATCATTGGCAATAGCCTGAATATCCAGATCGCCAACCACCACTGAGCATCTGACTGCTTGGGGATAAAGCCCAAACCAGAGTTTTTGCATGATTCGACCACTGGCTGGAGTGGTCACAATACCGGCGAATTCATCAATTCCGGCCTGTACGGCAAATTTTGCAATCAGATCATCTGGCTGCTCATTAAGCGCATCCAGACACTGGGATACCTGAGCGGCAAACGCTTGTCGATCTGAGATCTTGCGAGAATCCCTGATATCGCACAGTACAACGGTAGCCAGCATTACTATGAACCTTAATATACATTGATCTCAACTATGAGTTATTTTGTTCATAATTACAATATATGAGTATATTCATACATATTGCTGGCCATGACTTATCTCCATCAGCATAAAGCACATTTCCCCGTAAGAAAGGATAGACCTACTTGCAACTTTTGCTCAGTTCCAACTTTTTCTAAGCGATTCAACGGCTTCCTTGCGGCACAAAACTAAGCAAGCGAGAAGTATCAGGGCAATCGTATGAAAAATTTCAACCTGCTAATATCGTCGCCAACTAGCTTTCTCAGCCACGCTACCGCCAAGACACACTAGCAGGAAATGAAAATCAGGCCATTTGCGCCCATGCTGATTGAGCATTTCCTTATCTACGTGTTTTTACTTTACCTACCTCACGTTAGCCTTGCAAAGCGCGCTGTTCTTTTATGGTGTCACGTAAATACCCAGTAGCTTGTACCGGGTGGCTGGTAAATCAGTACAATCCCGATTAGCCTGCCCTCCTCACTCCCCAAGGGAATAAGATGCAAGAGACAACCATCAGGCAGCGGTTAGCGGGGGTATTGATCGCTTTAGCACTGCTGTTACAGATAGTCGGTTTTACCGGCTGGGTTTCCACCGTACTGGCAGTGAGTTATTTACTGTGGCTGGGGGTGGCGCTGCTGTGGCGGGACATTCCGCGTCGTTCACGCCTGCAGGCAGCGGCCTTGATAGCTGTTGGCCTGGGTATGCTGCTGATAGCGCGCTTTGTGTATGGTGCGGATATTGATTGGCCTGGCATGCTGACCGGCAACACCTTTGTGGTTGCCATGCTGGTGGGAGTGAGCTTTATCTCATTGATTGGCAAACAGCAGGGCCGCAAGGGCGTGCCGGGGCAGTCGGTGACGGGTGCCGGCGGTATCCTGCGCACCTGGTTGGGGGTGCATTTTCTCGGCACGATTCTCAACCTTTCCACGGTCTTCATGGTCGGAGACCGCCTGGCCCGCCATAAGCCGCTGAGTACGCCACAGTTTCTGGCTCTGAACCGGGGGCTTTCCAGCGCGGCGCTGTGGTCGCCGTTTTTTGCTTCCATGGGGGTGGTGATGGCCTTGGTGCCGGGAATGAATTACCTGACCTTGGCGATGGTGGGCTTTCCACTGGCCATGCTGGCCGGGCTGTTCACGGCGCTGGAGCTTCGCCAGCGCTTTGACCTGAGCGATACCGTCGGCTTTTCGCTTTCACCGCGCAGCCTGCTGATGCCGGTTGGCTTGGCTGCCCTGGTGATGCTGTTTCATTTTGTGCTTACACCAGCGCTTTCCATTGTCAGCATTATTACCTTTCTGCTGCCGCTGGTGGCCATCGCCAGCAACCTGCCAGAAGGTCTGAAATGGACTCGGCGTCGGGTCACCCAGCATACCCTTAACCGCTTGCCAGCCATGCGCGGCGAGATTTCGCTATTCCTGGCCGCGGGTTTATTGACCCTGGGGCTGTCAACGCTGCTGGAGGCCGCCACCGGCGATAGCTGGTCGCTGTTTGCCGAGTTCGGCATCCCTCAGGCCTTGATCAGCTTTGCGACCATTTCCCTGAGCGCCCTGCTCGGGCTGCATCCGATTATCGGCGTCTCGGTGCTGGCTTCCATGCTGCCCCTGGAAGGCGCTGAGCAGACCCTGTTTGCCTTTGTGGCCCTGTCTGCCTGGGCGGTGGGCACCAGCGTTGGCCCGCTATCCGGCATTAACCTGTCATTGCAGGGCCGCTATGGGGTGAGTGGCTACCATATGATGAAGAACAACCTGATCTATGCCGCTGCGCTGAGCAGCGGCGTAGTAATCATGATCAGCCTGTTGGGCGCCTGGTTAAACGTCTAGACGACTACCCTCCGTTCTAAGGGAGTAATGCCCGCCAGGAAAAACCGCAGTGTTTTTTCCTGTGGTTGCTGATCGATCACGTCTTGCAGAATGTTTAAAAGTTCAACCAGCGACGCTTGATCGCGTGCCGCAGTGGATGAGCTCTTGAACAGCACATCCAGTTGGTCATATGTATCCATGACATCACACAAGCAGTCGAACGCAGCATCCCAGTTATGGCCAAAGTAATCGGGAAAACCAAAGGCCGTTGATAATGCGTTCAACACTGACTCCTTGCTTACCTCACCCTGATCATCCAGCTGAACCGTGATGTCAGGCTGAATGGATGTCATCTGTTCAGCTGAATAAACCCCCGACACAAGCAGGTCACTCATGGCGGTGTAATCCTGATGAAGGACCCATAATGATCCTCAGTGTAATAGTAAACTTCTGGAGGGTTTCCACCTGTCACCACGCGCCTGGGTCCACGGTGATTCAGCCCGGGTGTATCCACGGTAAATTCACGATAATACCCACGCGGCTTTTGCGGCAGACGACCCTCGCGGTTTTCAAACGTGATTCCATCTCGGCTATAAGGGTACGGCCCCCCCTGCTGTATCAGCGTCAGCGTCTGGTGAAGATTCTGCTCCTGCTGGGATAGAGACGTAGAAGTAGACGAAGACTCGGATGAGGATGACTGTGTAAAACTGTCTAGGGCACCGTCCTGCAGAAAGAAGGCACCGACCACCAGAATTAACGGCACTATCAGTTTTTTGAATTTCAACATTTCAAGTTCCTTTACGTGTTTTTAACACAAATCCCATCAAGATCATGACAAGCCTGTCGGCATGATTGCTGCACCCACATTTTCTGTCATGGCCAACTGTTTCTGAGTGAGTGGCGACCATATCACTCATCACGGCCTGGCCCATGCCCCTGCATCAAGCAGCGGCATGGTGATAATGCGGCCTTTCAGGCGCCCGGTTGAAAATCTAGGACGATTGCGACAGGCGGTAGAAGTAACGGTGGCCACACTGGTGGCAAGGCTCCAGGCGGGCGACTTCCTCCAGGGTGACGACGGCATCACAGTGCACGCAGGCCATCTTGCCGGGGACGGCCATCTCGCCTTCGCAGTAATCAGCGCGTGCCGCTTCCAGATCGTCTTCAAAACGTTCACGCTCGACCACACTGCGGTCGGCTATGGATAATAGCGATTCCGCCACTCGGCGTGATAGCGCATCGATATCAATGTCCAGCCATTGCGCCACCTGCTTACCGGTATCGGCCAGAAAGAAGCGCATGTCTTTCAGGTCGCGCTCTACCCAGGCGCGCAGCAGGGCCAACTCATCCTTGGTGAATTCTTCCAGCTCGCCTTCAAATTCAACCGCGTCATCCAGGTCTTTCTGCAGAGCTTCCCAGGTGAGCTCGTTGGCGCCTTTCTGCAACCGCTCCAGCAGGCGTTCATAGCCTTCTCGCAGGCGTTTATCTTGATGCTGTTGCATAAACTTCTCCTTACTCGCATTGCACGCATGTCGCGTTACCGTTCAAGGTTTCTCTCGCATAGGATACAATCACATGCGACAACATACATTGGATTTTCACCATTCACCCTGCCCGATTTTTACGGGCGCCCACGCCAAGGCATTGAACAAACCGATGGACGCACATTACAGCCCACGTGAACTCGAACACCAGGTACAGCAGTATTGGGAAAGGAACCAGTGCTTCAAAGCCGTAGAGGATGCTTCAAAAGAGAAGTTCTACTGCCTCTCGATGTTCCCTTACCCAAGCGGCAAACTGCATATGGGCCACGTGCGTAACTACACCATCGGCGATGTGGTCTCCCGCTTCCAGCGCATGCAGGGCAAGAACGTCATGCAGCCGATGGGGTGGGATGCGTTTGGCATGCCGGCTGAGAACGCGGCGATCCAGAATCAGGTGCCGCCCGCCAAGTGGACCTACCAGAATATCGACTATATGCGTCACCAGCTGAAAGCGCTGGGGTTCGCCTATGACTGGGGCCGCGAATTTGCCACCTGTGATACCAGCTATTACCGCTGGGAACAGTGGTTTTTTACCCGGTTGGTGGATAAAGGCCTGGTGTACAAAAAGATGTCGACGGTCAACTGGGATCCGGTCGACCAGACCGTACTGGCTAATGAGCAGGTGATAGAAGGTCGTGGCTGGCGCTCCGGCGCCCTGGTCGAGCGTAAGGAAATCCCTCTGTGGTTTTTGAAGATTACCGATTACGCCGATGAACTGCTGGCGGATCTGGACCATATCGATTGGCCAGAACAGGTCAAGACCATGCAGCGCAACTGGATTGGTAAATCACGTGGCGTCGAACTGAGCTTTGATATCGAAACCGCAGCGGGTCAGCCTGCCGAGCCGCTGTCGGTCTACACCACCCGCCCGGATACGTTGATGGGAGTCAGCTACATGGCGGTGGCCGCCGACCACCCGCTGGCCAAACAGGCGGCTGAAACCAGCGCTGAGATTGCCAACTTCCGTGAGGAATGCGCCAAGGGCGGCACTTCTGAAGCCGAGATGGCCAAGCGCGAAAAGAAAGGCCTGCCCACCGGGCATGTTGCCATTCATCCACTGACTGGCAAGAAACTGCCTGTCTATGTGGCCAACTTTGTACTGATGGAATTCGGCACTGGCGCGGTGATGGCGGTGCCTGCCCATGACCAGCGCGACTGGGAATTTGCCACCAAGTACGCCATCGAGATTCTCCCGGTGATTGCCAATGAAGATGGCAGTACCCCTGACCTTTCTGATGGGGCCTATACCGACCACGGTACGCTGATCAATTCCGGCGAGTTTGACGGTCTGGATTTCAACGCAGCCTTTGAGGCTATTGCCGCCAGGCTGGCAGAGTTGGGCCGTGGCGAGGTCAAGACCAACTATCGCCTGCGCGACTGGGGCGTTGCCCGCCAGCGCTACTGGGGGGCGCCGATTCCGGTAAAATACGGCCCCGCCGGTGAAACCGTGCCGCTCACTGACGAGGAGTTACCGGTTGAGCTGCCGATGGAAGTCACCGTCGATGCCTCCGGCTCGCCGTTGAAAAAAATGCCTGAATTCTCCGAGCTAGGCGATGGTTGGCTGCGCGAAACCGATACCTTTGACACCTTTATGGAATCTTCCTGGTATTTTGCGCGCTTCTGCTGTGCGGATAACCATGACGCCATGCTCGACGACAGGGTCAACTACTGGCTGCCGGTTGATCTTTATGTGGGTGGCATCGAGCATGCTATTCTTCACCTGTTATATGCCCGCTTCTTCACCAAGCTGATGCGTGATTTCGGGCTGGTCGAGACCAGCGAACCCTTCCAACGCCTGCTCACTCAGGGCATGGTGATTGCTGAAACCTATTATCGCACCACTTCCAACGGCGGCAAGCAATGGTTCAACCCGGCAGATGTCGAGGTCAAGCGTGATGAAAAGGGACGTCCGGTCAGCGCCCTGCTGATCAGCGATGGTCAGCCGGTTGAGATGGGTGGCATCGAGAAAATGTCCAAGTCCAAGAACAATGGCGTTGACCCGCAATCGATGATTGACAAGTTCGGCGCTGATACCGTTCGCCTGTTCATGATGTTTGCCGCTCCGCCGGAGCAGTCGCTGGAGTGGTCAGAATCTGGCGTGGAAGGCGCGCATCGCTTTATCAAGCGCCTGTGGCGACAGGTGCAGGAACATCTCGCGGCCGGCCAGCCGCCTGCGCTGGAGATCGCCTGCCTGGACGATGACCAGAAAGCCATGCGCCGCAAGACCCATGAAACCATCAAGAAAGCCAGCGATGATATCGGTCGTCGTATCACCTTCAATACCGCCATTGCGGCGGTGATGGAGCTTTCCAACAGTCTCGCCAGATTCGAGGATACTCGCCCACAAGGTTTGGCCGTGGCCCGTGAAGCTGTGGAAGCCAGCGTTCTGCTGCTGGCTCCCATCGTGCCCCACGTCAGCCATATCCTCTGGGAGCGGCTGGACCATGCTGACCCTGTGATTGACGCTCGCTGGCCTCAGGTGGACGAACAGGCCCTGACCCGAGACACCATTGAACTGGTGGTACAGGTCAACGGCAAGCTGCGCGCCCGACTTGACGTCGATGCCAATGCTGACAAAGCCACGGTGGAAGCGCTGGCCATGGCCGATGACAATGTCCAGCGGCATATCGACGGCAAGACGGTGCGTAAGGTCATCGTCGTGCCCGGCAAACTGATCAACATTGTGGTGAGTGGATGACGCGCCGTCACTTTCTGCGCCTTACATTGATGGCAGGTATAACCGCTTCGGCTGTCATGCTAGGCGGTTGTGGTTTTCAGCTGCGTGGCATCCAGCGCCAGGGCAAGATTCCTCCCATGGCACTGGATGGCGATACCCGCAGCCTTGTGGCTCGCAACCTGACCGTGGAGCTCAACAACCTTGGCAATGGTATGGACGAAGAGGCGCCCTGGCGGCTGACCCTGTCATCACCGACACTTGAACAGCGGCGCCTGGGCGGGGAGGATTCGGGCAGCCAGGAGCATGAATTCACCCTGAAAGTCGACGTCTCCGTACAAGAGCGTTCAAGCGACGGCTATGCGCTGAACAACCAGACCCTTACCGTTATCAGCCGCCAGCGACTTAATGATGATGACCTGCTGAACCGTGAAAGCCTGATCGAAGAAACGCGTTTAACGCTATCCAGACGCCTGGCACAGCGTGTCGTCGAACGCATCAGTGCTTTGGAGGCGTTTGAGTGAAGGTATTTGCTGACAAGTTGCCAGCCGCGCTTGAAAAGCGTCTTCCCAAGGTCGTGATCGTCGCCGGGGATGAGCCCCTTCAGCATCGTGATGCCTGCGATGCCGTACGCGCCGCTGCCCGACAGGCAGGCGTTGAAGAAAGAGAAGTAATTGACGTTGAACCCAACTTTGCCTGGGGCCGTTTGCTGGATATTGCCGGCAACCTGTCCCTGTTTGCCTCGCGCAAGCTGATTGATGTGCGCCTGGGCAACCAGAAGCTGGGACAAGAAGGCAGCAAGATGCTGAGCTATTATGCTGAACAGATGGACAGCAGCGACGATATCCTGCTACTCAGTATGGGTAAGCTGGATGCCAAGCAACAAAAAAGCGCCTGGTTCAAGGCGCTGGATAAACACGGCCTGTTTGTGCCAGTCTGGCCAGTGGATGCCTCCCGTCTGGGCTATTGGCTACGCGACCGTGCTGGCTTGCATGGGTTACAACTGGATATGGATGCGGCCCGCCTGCTGGGTGAACGTACCGAAGGCAACCTGCTGGCGGCTGATCAGGAATTGCAGAAACTGGCGCTGATGCTCCCGCCGAATGCACGCATCGGCGCTGATACCATTGCTCAGGGTGTGGAAGATAATTCACGCTTTGATGTTTTCAACCTGGCGGATGCCTGTCTGAAAGGAGAAGCCTCCAGGGTGTCTCGTATCGTCCACGGTTTGCAAAGCGAAGGCGTTGAGGCACCGATTGTGCTTTGGGCATTGAGCCGTGAATTGCGCACCCTGCTATCCATTCATCAGCATATCGATCAGGGACAGAGCCTTGAACATGCCTGCAAGGCGCAAAAGCCAATGATTTTTGATAAACGTCGCCCGATTTACCAGCAAGCCATTCAGCGCTTGCCCATGAAGCGCCTGCACAAGCTTCTGCTGATGGCCCAGCGACTGGATCTGGCTGTCAAAGGCGCATCACCAGTACCACTTTGGCCAGGATTGCATGACCTTGCTTTTACCCTGGCCGGTGGCCGTGGTCTGCTTGCAGAATCAGCCTGGACCTACCGGCTGCATTAGCGTTCTATCCATCAGCGGCGACTGGCATTGTAGCCGAGATCGGCACCGCGACTTTCATCGCTGGTACGGCGAACGGAAACGCCACGCCGTTTGCGATTTTCTTCTTCGCAAACGGCGTCCTTGCCGCCACAGATATCACAGCCATTTTTCATCCCGATCTGATTCAGACCACCGCATGAGCCCGCAATAGGCTTGCGGCCCAGAATCACACCGACCGCCATAGCGCCCATCACCAGAAGCATGAAACCAAATACCAATAACCAGATTGCCATTGCTGAATACCTCGTTGAACAGTGAGAGTAGACTCGACGTGCGTGGCAGCCAATACAACAATAAACAGGCTTCACGTCTGCCCTGCCCTGATTGACAACATTATACGCTCATAGTGCCCTTTTCGACCAATCATGGCAGATACAAAAACGGGGCCAGCCAAATGGCTCGCCCCGCTGCACTGATCGGAGTAGAAGTTACCCGCCAAAGTCATCCAGCAGGATATTTTCAGGCTCCACGCCCAGATCAAGCAATAGCTTGATGCAGGAAGCATTCATCATCGGCGGCCCGCACATGTAATACTCGCAATCTTCAGGCGCCGGGTGGTCCTTCAGGTAGTTCTCATACAGAACATTGTGAATAAAGCCGGTCGGCCCATCCCAGTTGTCTTCCGGCTGGGGATCGGACAGTGCCAGGTGCCACTCAAAATTGGGGAACTCTTCAGCCAGCTTGTCATATTCTTCGTTGTAGAAGGTTTCACGCCAGGAGCGCGCACCGTACCAGAACGAGATCTTGCGGCTTGATTTCAGACGCTTGAGCTGATCAAAAATATGGCTGCGCATCGGTGCCATTCCCGCACCACCGCCAATAAACACCATTTCAGCATCAGTGTCCCTGGCGAAGAACTCACCAAAGGGCCCCATGACGGTTACCTTGTCACCCGGTTTCAGGCTGAACACATAGGTAGACATCAGCCCAGGCGGATGACTGGTGCCGGGGGGCGGCGTCGCGATGCGGATATTGAACTTGAGAAGCCCTTTCTCGTCCGGATAGTTAGCCATCGAATAGGCACGAATGATTTCTTCATCATTCTTGTGAGAAATGTCGAACAGGCCAAACTTTTCCCAATCGCCACGATATTCTTCTTCGATATCGAAATCGGAGAATTTGATATCGTAGGGCGGCGCGACCAGCTGCACATAACCACCGGCTCGGAAAGCAACTTCTTCACCTTCCGGCAGTTTAAGGTTCAGCTCCTTGATAAAGGTGGCCACGTTAGGATTGGCGGTCACTTCAGTTTCCCACTTCTTGACGCCAAAGACCTCTTCCGGCACTTCAACTTTCATGTCCTGCTTGACAGGCACCTGACAGGAAAGACGCCAGCCCTCCTTCTTCTCACGCATGGTGAAGTGCGATTCTTCGGTCGGTAGAATAGAGCCGCCGCCTTCTTCTACCCGACACTTGCACTGTGCACAGGAGCCGCCACCGCCGCAGGCGGATGAAAGGAAGATGCCATTGGCTGCAAGCGTATTCAGAAGCTTGCCACCGGCCTGGGTAGACAGGGTATGTTCAGGATCACCATTCACTTCAATGGTTACATCCCCGCTACTTACTAATTTACTGCGGGCCGCCAGAATAATCGCCGTCAAACTGATGACGATGATGGTAAACATGACGACACCGAGCAAGATGACAGTTGTATCAACCATATCGGTTTCCTATTGCTGAGGGTTTTCAGTGAACAGGCAGCGCCTTGAGGCGCTGCCAGAAAAACCATCTCCCATTAAAGCTGTATGCCTGAGAATGACATAAAGCCCAGTGACATCAGGCCCACAGTGATAAAGGTGATGCCCAGACCCTGCAACCCGGCAGGCACATCGCTGTACTTCAGCTTTTCACGAATACCGGCCAGTGCCGTGATTGCGAGCGCCCAGCCAACACCGGAGCCAAAACCATACATAACGGATTCACCGAAATTATAGTTACGCTCCACCATGAACAGAACGCCACCGAGGATTGCACAGTTGACCGTAATCAACGGCAGGAAAACACCCAGGGCGTTATAAAGTGCCGGCACGTACTTATCCAGGAACATTTCCAGGATCTGAACCAGAGCGGCAATAACGCCGATATAGCTCAGCAGCCCCAGGAAGGACAGGTCAATATTTTCAGCACCGCTGATCCCCGTCCAGGACAAGGCGCCTTCCGCCAGCAAAAAGCCGAAAACGAGGTTGTTCACCGGGACGGAAATTGTCAGTACAACGATGACCGCAATGCCCAGACCAAAAGCTGATGACACCTTTTTGGAAACAGCCAGAAAGGTACACATGCCCAGGAAGAAGGCCAGCGCCAGGTTCTCGACAAATACCGAAGCAACGAAAAGGCTCAGATAATGTTCCATGTTACACGGCCTCCTTCGGCTGGGTATTTTCTTTCATCTTGAACTCGTTGGATTCTACCTGTTCCGGGTTGACTGCACGCAGTACCCAGATCAAGAGCCCAATAATAAAGAAGGCTGAAGGTGGCAGCAGCATCATACCGTTAGGCACGTACCAGCCACCGTTCTGGACAGTTTCCAGAATGGTGACACCAAATACACTGCCCGCCCCCAAGAGCTCGCGGAAAAAACCGACAACCATGAGGACAAAACCGTAACCAATGCCGTTACCAACACCGTCCAGAAAAGACATGCCCGGCGTATTCGACATGGCAAAACCTTCAGCCCGCCCCATCACGATACAGTTGGTAATAATCAATCCAACGAATACCGAGAGTTGCTTGGACATCTCGTAGGCATAGGCTTTAAGAATCTGATCCACCACGATGACCAATGACGCGATTATCGTCATCTGAACGATGATCCTGATCGACGAAGGGATGTGGTTACGAATCAATGAAACAAACAGGTTAGAGAAAGCGGTCACGAAGATAACGGCAAGTGCCATTACCAGCGAAACGCTCATGCTTGTGGTGACGGCAAGCGCTGAACATATTCCCAGAATCTGTAGTGCAATGGGATTGTTCTTGAAAATAGGTGCCGTCAGGACACTTTTAGGCGTATCGTCTGCCATGTTTTAGGCTCCTTCCGATTCGAGTTCGACATCGGCTTGCTGAGCTTCATCCTGGGTGACTCCACTGCGGAATTTCGCCAGATACTCACCAAAGCCCTCAGGGCTCATCCAGAACTGCAGCATGTCAGTCACACCATTGCTGGTGAGGGTGGCACCTGACAGAGCGTCAACTTCGTACTCGGAACTTGCACCGCCTTTGGTCAGATGGATTTCCGGCGAAAGATCACCCTCTTCTTCATAGATCTTTTTGCCTTCCCACTGCGCCTGCCAACGTGGGTTGTTCACTTCAGCCCCTAGGCCAGGCGTTTCACTGTGATCATAGTAGGTAATACTGACAATGGTATTGCCATCACCTTCCACAGACAAAAAGCCCATCATGCTTCCCCAAAGGCCCTGCCCACGAATGGGCAGGACAATCTGGTCGGGGTCGTCGACGTCGCCGACAAGGTAGATGGTAGCGAAGTTTTCAACCCGCGACAGCCCTGCGATATCCTGATCACCGGACAGTGTCCGGCCTGTTGCAGGGTCACGCGCTGCTTCAAACTGGTTGAAGGTCTCCGGATCAAACTGATCGGTATATTCACCCGAGCGCAGATCAACCACGCGAGCAGTAATCTTGTCTTGGAAAGTCGCTTCAATATTCATGCCTGGCTCATAGAGCTTGGCCACATTGAGAATATTGGATTTACGATCAAGTTCCTGATTGGTCTGCTGCATGGGGCGCAGTGCAACGGCGGCTGTCGATACGATAATCGAGCAGACGACACACAGGGCAAGCGCCACGGTCAGGATCTTCTTGATCGAATTATTACCTTGAGCCATCAGGCAATCTCCTCGGCCGGAGCACCCACGCGCTTCTCGCGACGCTTGATGTTGGCCTGGACAAAGAAGTGGTCGATCAACGGTGCAAACAGGTTAGCAAAAAGAATCGCCAACATGATGCCTTCCGGGAAGGCTGGATTGACAACGCGGATCAGTACAGTCATGACACCAATCAGCGCACCGAATACCAGACGCCCTTGATTTGTCATGGATGACGAAACGGGGTCTGTCGCCATGAACACCATGCCGAAGGCAAAACCACCTATCACCAGGTGCCAGTACCAGGGCATTGCAAACATCGGGTTGGATTCTGAGCCGATCAGGTTAAACAGAGTGCTGGTGATCACCATGCCAAGGAAAACCCCCAGCATGATCCGCCAGGAAGCAATTCGCGTCCAGAGCAGAACTGCCGCACCAATGAAGATGGCCAGCGTTGATACTTCACCCACTGAACCTGGAACAAAGCCAAGGAAAGCATCTGTCCAGCTGAATGTGGAAGACAGCGCAGACATGCCGTCCTGGAAAGCCATCGACAAGGCCGTAGCCCCCGTATAGCCGTCCGCAGCGACCCAGACAGCATCACCTGAAATCTGTGCCGGATAGGCAAAGTACAGGAATGCACGACCTGTCAGCGCAGGGTTGAGGAAGTTCTTTCCGGTACCCCCGAAAATTTCCTTACCAATAACAACACCAAAGGTAATCCCCAGTGCCACCTGCCAGAGCGGGATGGTAGCAGGCAGGATCAGCGCAAACAGCACAGACGTCACAAAGAACCCTTCGTTGACTTCATGGCCGCGCTTGATAGCGAACATTACCTCCCAGAAACCACCCACCACAAAAGTGACCAGATAGATCGGCAGGAAATAGGTAGCACCCAGCACAAAGTTTGCCCACAGGCTGCTCGGATCATGTCCGCCGGCCAGGGTCATCATGATGGCTTCACGCCAGCCCGCCATGGAAGCATAGCCTGCATCAATAGCGGTATTGGCCTGCCAGCCGGCATTCCACATACCAAAGAACATGGCTGGGAAAGTACACATCCAAACCGTGATCATGATGCGTTTCAGGTCTATACCGTCACGCACGTGAGCAGTGGTCTTTGCCACGGTGGGTGGCGAGTAGAAAATCGTATCGACCGCTTCATAAAGGGGATAGAACTTTTCGTACTTACCACCTTTGTGGAAGTTGGGTTCGAGGTTGTCGAGTGTTTGTCTAATACCCATCATCAGGCCTCTTTCTCGATCATGGTGAGATTATCACGAAGGATCGGGCCGTACTCATATTTGCCTGGGCAAACATAGGTACACAGGGCCAAATCCTCTTCATCCAGCTCCAGACACCCCAGTTGCATGGCAACTTCAATGTCACCCACGATCAGTGAACGCAACAGCTGAGTTGGCATGACGTCTAACGGCATGATCTTCTCATAGGCACCGACCGGTACCATGGCCCTTTCCGAACCATTGGTGGATGTCGTCGGCGCATAGTTGCTGAGCCCCTTGATTTTGGAAATATAGATTCCTAATACCGAGTGCTTGTTAGCACCTGGGGATAGCCAACCCATGAAAGTACGCTTGTTTCCTTCTTCCAACAGACTGATCTGCTGATGGAAGCGCCCCAGGAAACTGACGTTTCCCTCTGCGGTCATACCAGAAAAGACAGAACCAGAGATAACTCGTGTGTCATCGGGTTGGATCACTTCACCCTTCAATAGTTCCTCAGTGCTGGCACCTATCCGGGTGCGCACAAGACGCGGCTTGTCAGCTCTGGGGCCACCAATGGCAATAGTTCGCTGCGTATCAATCTTACCTTCAGTAAACAGCTTGCCATAGGCAATCACATCCTGGTAGCCGATGTGCCAGACTTTTTTGTGCAGTGCAACCGGAGAAAGGTGATGGATGTGCGTACCCACAAGGCCGGCAGGATGCGGTCCTGAGAAAGTCTCTTCCTGGACGCCGCTAATGTCGCCACCCGGGATATTGCTGTCCGGGCCGCTACACAGGAAAACCTTACCTTCGGTCAACCTTGCCAACACCTTCAGGCCATCCTCAAATGCCTGGGGCTGCTCATTGATGATCAGAGCAGGATCAGGGCTTAAGGGATGCGTATCAATGGCAGTGACAAATATATCTGCGGGCACACTGTCGGTTTCAGGCGTACGGGAAAACGGACGCGTGCGCAATGCCGTCCACATGCCCGACTCAACCAGTTGATCAACAATGCCCTGCCGTTCAAGGCTTTCGAGGTTTGCACGCTCGTGGGAAGCAAACGGGACCGCTTCTTCACTCTCGTCAACCTTGATAACCACAGACAGTAAGCGACGCTTCTCGCCACGATTAATGGCAACGACCTCACCTGATGCTGGCGACGTAAAACGCACGCCAGCAATTTTCTTATCAGTGAAGAGCAATTGGCCCAGTTTGACCTTATCCCCTTCCTTGACTTCCATAGTCGGTTTCATACCAACATAGTCAGTGCCCAGGATTGCCACGTGACGCACGTGCTTGGCATCTTCAATGCGTTGCTCGGGCGCTCCCGTGATGGGGAGATCCAGGCCTTTCTTGACTTCGATCATAGTCTCGCCCAGTTGATGGATCGGATAAACGAAGATAAGGGGTTCGAATGGATTCGAATTCTTATTAGTTTCTCAGATTGTTACCAGTCAGGCTTGAAGCTTGAAGCAAACTCAAACCACCCCAAAGATCTATCCCATTATAAAGATATCCGCGTCCAATGACCACATCCCTGACGCTCGCCAAAAGTGCTATAGGCCTAAAGTGCCATGGACCCAATGGTCACCCGTTTCAGGATCTCACAGAAACCAAAACGCCACCCGTAGGTGGCGTTGATATGGGCTGATGATGAAGCTCGATCAGGCATGCGGTAGCTTCAGAAAAGTGACGTTGGACATTTGCTGAAGAATCCTTACTACCTGGCAGCTGTAACCGAATTCATTGTCGTACCACACATAGACGACAGCATGATTATCGTTGGCAATGGTCGCCTTGGCATCCACGATACCGGCATGCCGATTGCCCACGAAATCAGATGACACCACTTCAGGCGAATCAACAAAATCGATCTGCTTCTGATAGGAAGAATTGATGGATACATCGCGAAGATAGTCATTCAGGGCTTCCGCGTCAGTACCCTTCTCCAGAGTCAGGTTCAGGATCGCCATGGAAACATTAGGCGTTGGCACGCGGATGGCATTACCCGTGAGCTTGCCCTCGAGCTCGGGAAGCGCCTTGGCCACCGCCTTGGCCGCACCGGTTTCAGTCAAGACCATATTCAGCGCCGCACTGCGGCCACGACGGTCGCCTTTATGGTAATTGTCGATAAGGTTCTGGTCGTTGGTATAAGCATGCACCGTTTCCACATGACCAGTGACCACACCATACTGGTCATTCAGTGCTTTGAGGACCGGCACGATAGCATTAGTGGTGCAGGATGCTGCAGATAGGATCTTGTCGTCCTCTGTCACATCATCATGATTGATACCATAAACGATGTTCTTGATTGAACCCTTTCCAGGCGCTGTTAACAGGGCTTTTGAAACGCCCTTGCAGGCCAGGTGCTGGCCAAGGCCGGCCTCGTCCCGCCAGATACCGGTATTGTCAACCACAACCGCATTATCAATAGCGTAATGGGTATAGTCGATCTCTTCTGGCGAGTCGGCATAGATGACCTGCACGACGTTACCGTTTACCGTCAGAGTCCGTGCCTCTACATCAATACTGATCGTGCCCTCAAAAGGACCATGAACAGAATCGCGACGCAGCAGACTGGCGCGCTTTTCCAGGTCCTTGGCAACGTCACCACGCCCACGCACTACGATAGCACGCAGGCGCAACAGGTTGCCGCCACCGGCTTTCTCGACCAGGATGCGTGCCAGCAGGCGACCAATGCGACCAAAGCCATAGAGAACAACGTCTTTAGGTTCACCTATGCTTGCACCGGGCTGGTAACCATCAACAATTTCATGCAGCTCTTTGCGCAGGAAGGCCTCGACGTCGCCACCGCCCTGCTTTTTCAGCATCACGCCAAGTTTGCCAATATCCACATGAGCCGGTCCCAGGTTCAGATCACACATGGCTTTGACAATCGGAAAAGTATCCTGAACAGACAGCTCAGTGCCTTCAATTTTGCGTACAAAACGGTGGTCTTTCAGGATGCGGATGACAGAGCGCTTGATCAGCGAACGCCCGAACATAGTGGCGACAACGTTATTCTGGCGATAAAGACGGCCGACGAGAGGTATCATCTGCTCGGCGAGTGCTTCATTACTTTGCCATTCCTGAAATATGTTATCGAGCGTTTGCTGGCTCACGGGCGACCTCATCGTGGTGGAAATGTAGGAAAAAGAAGGATGATTATCCCGACCTGGCATCAGGGCTGCAATCACTGGTTAGTCGCACTACGTGTAAGGAGATTACACAAACACGTTTTCGACTACAAAAATACGCCGGTCCAAGCCGCCAGCCGTCATCGTCGTGTATCATCGGGGTTTTCATTTTTTGTGCAGCCGATATTTCCATTATGCCGACTTTCTCTTTACTGGAACCGCCTGCGCCGAAAGGGGCGCGTGAAACGCTTTACTGGGAAAATCCACCAGGTAGCGCGGTCGCACTGGGGCTGGCCCGCCTGGCGCGCAAGGCACCTTTAATGGTGATTACGCCAAGCACGGCGGATGCGCAGACCCTGGAACAGGCGCTCAGCTTTTACACCGAGACACCAGTGCTACCTTTTCCTGACTGGGAAACACTGCCTTATGACAGCTTCTCTCCTCATCAGGATATCGTCTCGGCGCGCCTGCGTACCTTGCGCCAGCTGCAGGACGGCCTTCACGGCATTGTGCTGGTTCCGATCAATACCCTGATGCAGCGCCTTCCACCGGTGGCGTATATTGCCGGGCGCGTGATGTCACTCAAAGCGGGCGACAGACTGGATCGCGAAGCATTCCGCGAGGCGCTTTCCCGAGCAGGTTACCGTGCTGTAGAAACTGTGTATGAGCCGGGCGAGTACGCTCTGCGTGGCGCCTTGATCGACCTCTACCCCATGGGCGTCGATGCACCCATCCGTATTGACCTGTTTGACGACGAGATCGAAACCCTGCGTCTGTTTGATCCGGGCTCACAGCGCACGACTGAAAAGATCAATGATATTGAGCTTTTGCCTGCCCACGAATATTCGCTCAGCCGCAGCGCCATTGCCTGCTTTCGGGAAAACTTTGAAACGCTTTTCGATGTTGATCCACGTCAGTGTCCTTTATATAACGATGCCCTGAAAGCCATACCATCACCAGGTCTTGAACAGTATCTACCCCTATTTTTTGAACAGACCGCCTCCCTGTTTGAACATCTGAGTGATGCCACCCAGGTTGCCCTGATGCCCGGGATTCGCGATGCCGCCGAGCAACATTGGGCATCTATCGAGGCGCGCTATGCCAATCTGGGCGTTGACCCGACACGCCCCTTGTTGCCACCCCATCGCGCTTTTATTGCCAGTAACGATATTTTTGCCGCTATCAACCAACACCCACGGGTTGAGTTAACCAGGGATCAGGACAATCGGCATGCTCAGGTACCGCAGGCGCGCACCCTGCCTGAGGTCACCATCAATGCCCGCAGCAAGACGCCTTTGGCAGCACTTGAACACTTCCTGGCCACTTATCCCCAAACACGCGTACTCTTTGTTGTTGAATCCCGTGGTCGCCGTGAAGCCCTTGAAGATCTACTCGCCCCACTGTCGCTCAAGCTACCCTATGTCACACGCTTTGCCGACTTTCTTGACAGCCAACTACCTTATGCGATCAGTGAAGGCCTGATAACTCAGGGTCTGTGGCTTGAAAATCCTGATCTGGCCGTGGTTACCGAATCTGAGCTGTTTGGTGAAGTGGTACGCCAAAGTCGTCGACGCGAAAAAGTGACTGACGACAATGAGTTTGCCGTTCGCCATCTTTCCGAATTGAAAGAAGGCGCCCCCATCGTTCATCAAGCCCATGGTGTTGGGCGCTACCTGGGGCTTGAAACCCTTGAGGCAGGCGGCCAGGCCAATGAATTCCTTGCCCTAGAGTATGCCAATAGCGCCAGGCTTTATGTGCCGGTCGACAGTCTGCACCTTATATCACGCTATAGTGGCAGCGCAGATGAATTGGCGCCGCTGCATAAACTCGGCTCGGATCAGTGGGAGAGGGCGCGCAAGAAAGCCGCTGAAAAAATCCGCGACACTGCCGCCGAACTACTGGATATCTATGCTCGTCGCGAAGCCCAGGAAGGCGTGGTTTATGCCGCTCCAGACGATGAATATCAACGCTTTGCAGCCAGCTTCCCCTTTGAGGAAACGCCTGATCAGCAAGCCGCCATTGAAGCGGTGATCAAGGACATGACCTCACCCCAGCCGATGGATAGAGTCGTTTGTGGGGACGTAGGGTTTGGCAAGACAGAAGTTGCCATGCGTGCAGCCTTCCTGGCAGCTCAATCCAATCGTCAGGTAGTGGTACTGGTGCCCACTACTCTGCTGGCTCGTCAACACTATGAGAATTTCCGCGACCGGTTTGCCGATACGGCAGTGAATATCAGCCTGATATCACGTTTCACTCAGGGCAAGACCATGAATGAAACCCTGTCACGTATTCGCGAGGGTCAAACCGATATCGTGATTGGCACCCACAAACTGCTTTCCAAAAGCGTAGAGTTACCCAGGATGGGCTTGCTGATTATTGACGAGGAACACCGTTTTGGCGTCGCCCAGAAAGAAAAGCTCAAGACCCTACGCGCTGAGGTTGATATTCTGACCCTGACCGCCACGCCTATTCCGCGTACCCTGAATATGGCCATGAGCGGCATTCGGGACCTGTCGATCATTGCTACACCGCCCGCCCGGCGTCTATCTGTCAAAACCTTTGTCCAGCGCCATGAAGACGGCACTATAAAGGAAGCCCTGCTTCGCGAAATCCTGCGCGGGGGGCAGGTCTACTTTCTGCATAACGAAGTCAAGACGATTGAAAACACGGCAGAAAAAATACGCGAGTTGGTGCCTGACGCCCGGGTTGCCGTGGCCCATGGCCAGCTACCAGAACGCAGTCTTGAGCGCGTCATGTCAGACTTTTACCATCGTCGCTTCAATGTACTTGTCTGTTCGACCATTATTGAAACCGGCATCGATGTGCCTAATGCCAATACCATCATTATTGAACGCGCAGACAAGTTCGGGCTTGCCCAGCTACATCAGTTACGAGGACGGGTTGGCCGCAGCCATCATCAGGCTTACGCCTATCTGATGACCCCACCTCCCAAAGTCATGACGCGGGACGCCGTAAAACGCCTGGAAGCAATCAGTGCTTCCGATGACCTCGGCGCAGGCTTTACGCTCGCCAGCCACGATATGGAAATTCGCGGCGCCGGCGAACTGCTTGGCGATGAACAAAGCGGTCAGATGGAAACCATTGGCTATACGCTGTACATGGAAATGCTCGACCGCGCCGTCAAGGCCATCCGTTCAGGTAAAACACCCAATATCAACGCCCCCTTCAATACGGGTGTGGAAATCAGCCTGAACCTTCCGGCCCTGATACCTGCTGACTATATACAGGATGTCCAGCAGCGCCTGGTCATGTACAAACGAATCGCCAATACCCAAAACAGTGAACAGCTCAAGGAATTACAGGTCGAATTGATAGATCGTTTCGGATTGCTGCCAGCGCCGTTAAAGAACCTGATTCGTCAGACCCGGTTACGTCAGCGGGCGGAACAACTGGGCATTGAAAGACTGGAAGCCGGTGAAGCACGCGGCAGGGTCATTTTCGAAAGCGAGACGCCTGTGGACCCCATGACGCTGGTCAACCTGATCCAGCGCTCATCCCAGCAGTTTCGCCTCGAGGGCTCAGACACATTGCGCTTTGAACTGCCGATGGCATCCGTCGATGCACGTTTCAAACAACTGGAAACCCTGCTTGACCAGCTGAATCAGAAAGTAGCCGTCGCTTGATGTTACGCTACAAACTGTACCGAAATACCCGGTTGCCCAGCCTGATTCTTATGGAAGTCTAACTGTGCGCGTTCTAGCATTTATGTACCGATGGCACAAACAGAACCTAAAAAAACCTGAGGGATACTGCATGACCACTCACCCAATGCTTCGGTCGAAAAAGCTGTTCACCGTCAGCTTGCCTGCCGTCTTACTGGTGGCCGCTGCTTGGGTCTCCACCCCGAGTCTTGCTCAAACGACCAGGGAGGCAGCGCCCGCTGTTGGCATTTCTGACCAGTTGGCGAGGTCGCATAACGCTCTCCCCAATGAGCTGCCTCGCGGTCAATTCATTATGCCTGAAGAAGGCGACATTATTGGCAAACACTATTCCATCACGGTTAGCGATCACGCCGAGACGCTGATTGATATTGCACGCCGCCATAATATTGGTTATGAAGAAATCCGCATGGCTAACCCGGATGTCAGTCTTTGGGTGCCTGGAAAAGGCACCGAGGTGGTTATCCCTGCCCAGTACATTCTTCCCCCCGTTCCGCGTGAAGGCGTTGTGATCAACCTCTCAGAACTGCGCCTTTATTATTATCCGGACGATAATCAGGAGATTGTCGAAACCTACCCTGTCAGCGTAGGCCGCGAGGAGTTTGCAACCCCGGTTGGCGTCACCCGCACCACCATCAAGGTGGAAAACCCTGCATGGGCACCGCCAGCCTCCATGCGGCGGGAAGCCGCCGAGCGCGGCGACCCCCCGCCCGAAATCGTGCCGCCGGGGCCACAAAACCCGCTGGGGGAGCATGCCATTCTGTTAGA
Organism: Halomonas sp. BLK-85; assembly: GCF_044792155.1. NCBI lineage: Bacteria > Pseudomonadati > Pseudomonadota > Gammaproteobacteria > Oceanospirillales > Halomonadaceae > Halomonas > Halomonas sp. BLK-85. Next base: position 1,173,138 of record NZ_CP087731.1, on the reverse strand, counting down.
CATGCCGAGCTATCTGATTCACGGCACCAACCGCCCCGACGGTGTGGGCATGCGCGTCAGCCGAGGCTGCATCCGCATGTACCCTGAAGATATTGAGTCGATGTATGAGCGCCTGCCAAGCGGCACCAAAGTGAACCTGGTCGATATTCCCTTCAAAGCAGGCTGGGCTGGAGACGGCACCCTCTTCGTGCAATCCTTTCCGCAGCTCGAAGAAAACATGGGCAACTTCGAACCCTTGCTTGAAGCACTTAGGCGTGTGGCAGAAAAAGCGCCCGATGACATCAGCGTCGATTATGCTCAGATCAAGAAAGTCATCGAGCAACCTAACGCACAGATGATTGCGGTGTATGGCCCACAACTGCCTGCTGAGCCTGAGCCTGAAACCGGATCTGGATCTGGATCTGGATCTGGATCTGAGCAATTGAACAAAGGACTGCTAGATGAAATCGAATTGAGTAATACGTTCAGTCCATCACCTGATGCCTGAAAATAAAAAGCCCTGCCGAAGCAGGGCTTTTTAATTCACGCTGGTTGATAAGAGCCTGTTAGAACTACCGACAGGCCTGAAACACAAGAACCAAAGGTTTCATTACCGCCAGGTGATCATGGTTTTAGAACTATTTACCTGAAAGCAGGCTTTCAGGTGAGTAATGAAAATATCTTACTTTTGCATGGAGCGCTCAAACATGCGATTCATTTCTTCGCGGTTCTGTTCAGACATCTGCATGGCCGCTTGCGCGTCACGCTGTGCCTGATTGGCAGTATTCATTGCCTGAGAAGCCATGCTGCGCGCTTCTGCAGCGTCTGCCTGTGCAGATTCTGCCGTCATGCGAACTTCTTCCAGAGCGCTGGTAGAAGCACAACCTGCCAGAACGGCCAGAGAAGCTGCGGCGACAGACAGCTTGAGAGTAGTCTTCAGAGTCATATAGTTCTCCTTGAGTCTTCCTTGGTGCTACGTTAAAGGCAAGATAGCGTTGCAGCTAATGCTGACGAACACTACCTACCTGCGATGCAGGTTCATTTCAGCGACATGTGCGCTTGGGCACAATCGACAGAAGTTGTTGTATTATAGTCCACAACATTTGTCTATAGCCGCTTTTCTAAAATAAATACTTATTTTGGCAGATTCAGCCTAACGGATAACGACGCGAGTGCCAATATCGATTAACTGGCTAAAACGCTCAATCTGAGCGTTTGTTAATGCCACACACCCTTGAGTCCAGTGAAATTGTTCATGGATATCAGGATCTGCGCCTCCAAGGCCATGAATGCCAATGGCACCACCCAGCACTGTGTCCTGCGGTGGGGAGCCGTGCTGACGGTAATATGCAAAATATTCCTCATAGTCCTGATCGGTGTAAACGCCAGTTCTCAAGGCCATTCGCGCATGTGCAGGTGTGGGGTAATCGATGCCAACAAAAATATGCCAACGGCTTTCATAATTAAACCGGTTGATACGAAACTCGCCCTTGGGTGTTACATTACTGCCTCGTACCCTTTGAGTTTCTGCTCCAGATCGACCCAGGGATACTGGCGCATAATGCGCCAATCGCTTGCTGCCCTGATAAACGCTTAATGTAGCTTCCTGATCATCAACCAATACCCAGACTTCGTCAGTGAAACGCGGCACATGAGCACGTGATATGAGTGTGGCAATCAGGTCCGGCTCTTCTTGAGCGGGCATGTTCGCCATCGAAGATGATGCAGGAAGAGACAGCGCATAAACAAGAAACTGACGACGATTGATGGGCATTGGACATGTCTCAAAACACTAACCTTGTCGCCGTATGCTCAAAGGTCAGAAAATTCTTCAAGGTGAGTGACAATCTGGCGCGCTTCACTCTCATGCCCTTCGGCCAGAGAAACAAAGAATGCCTGTTCAGGTTCGATAACCGCTTTTTCTGCTCGGTACTCGTACATTGCTTTGAGCGTATCATTTGCGTTCAGGGCCGTTTTCATGGCCGCATCAATATCGTCATGGGCGACCGCTTGTTCAACCATCTGGACAAGCACCGGAGGCTGCGGAAAATCAGTGGGGTCATCGAACCAGGTTTCCAGCACATCGGTATGATCAGAACCATCGTCGAATACGCTTTCAAGCCCCCGAGCCATTCGTCTTTCACGCCCGGCAAGATAATCCAGAACCATACGGGAGCGCTCTGATTCCGACTTGCGCACTGCCTCTTCAAACTGTTGAGCCATGCGTTGATGAAAGTCAGCCGCCCAGACAACCAGATCCTTTACCTGGTGATAGCGCATCATTGTCTCCTCATCCACTTGTGGTCAATGGTTTACGTCATCTGTACAAATTACAAGTTAACAAGGTTTACCCGCTGACGGCATGCTTTTTTAGTGGATACCTGGCAGCTCACCCTTTCACCTTGATCATTCTTGTTGACGGCTACCATTCCTGACTGGTTTCACGCAATTCTGCCATCTCGGCTTTAGCCGATTGAATGCACTGCAGTAGTTGATCAGCAAATTCGGTTTCACTACCAAGCGCTATCATTCCAGGGTTGGCGACCGGTCGACGGGCAGCCCCCTGATCGCTATGCAGCCTTTCCAGCTGAAATACCAGCCAACCGAGCCACGACTCGCCGTCAGCGGCAATGTCCCTTAACCGTTGAAGTTCTGCCACATCAGGCCCATCGACAGCCAGTAGTGTTTGCCAGCGGTGAGTGTCCAGGCGCGCATGCTCGGTAAGCTCCTTGAGCATCGACTCCAGGGCCAGTTCCAGAAGCGCCAGGGCGCTCTCCTCGATGGCCATCTTGCGGGCCGTCGTATGTTCGTCATCGCCAGCAGGCATGTCTCCCATCAGCTGGGCATGATAGAAAAGCTGATTAGTGCGCGATTTCGGGGTCATTTACGCTTGTCCTCAACCTGCCATTGACCATTAGCAAACGTCGCTTTCCACCCTGTGGCTTTACCGTCTTCATCGGTCATCACATATTGCTCCTTGTTCTTACGTGAGAAACGAATCTGTGCGGGACGTCCCTCCGGGTCTTCAGTCGGTGCCTTGAGAATAAAATGATATTTCTCTGGAAGCTCGTCTGCATGAGCTTTCAGCTCCTTGACCAGAGGCGGACGGGTTTCGCGATTTTTCGGGAACTTACTGGCCGCCAGGAACAGACCACTGGCACCATCCCGCAGCACGTAATGATCCTCTACTTTCTGGCAGGCCAATTCCGGCATCTCGATCGGATCCATCTTCGGTGGTGCTACTTCGCCGCTTTTCAGTAACTTGCGGGTATTCTTACACTCGCTATTGGTACAACCAAAATACTTGCCAAACCGGCCCGACTTGAGCTGCATCTCACTGCCGCACTTATCACATTCAATAACAGGCCCTTCATAGCCTTTTATCTTGAATTTGCCAGTTTCCACTTCATAGCCATCGCAATCAGGGCTCTCACCGCAGATATGTAGCTTGCGGGTTTCATCTATCAGGTAATTATCCATAGCCGTGCCACACTTGGGACAGCGGCGTTTAGCTCGCAATGCATCAGCTTCAGCTTCGTCTCCGGCATCAGCGGCCACCGCTTCCTCTCCCGGGATAAGGTCGATGGTGGTCTTGCAACGCTCCTTGGGAGGCAGATTATAACCACTGCAACCCAGAAAGACGCCAGTCGATGCGGTACGAATCTGCATCTTGCGTCCGCAGCTCGGGCAGTCGATATCCGTTGGCACCGGCTGGTTGGGACGCATACCGTCTTCGCTTTCGGCTTTTGCCAGTTCATCACGAAATTCGTGATAGAAGGCATCCAGCAAGGCACGCCAATTGCGCTCACCTTCAGCTACCTCATCAAGGCTGTCTTCCATACGCGCCGTAAATGAGAAATCCATCAGGTCGGGGAAAGACTCCTTAAGCCGCTCGGTCACAATATCGCCAAGCTTCTCGGCATAAAAACGACGATTTTCAAGCTTGACATAACCGCGATCCTGAATCGTTGAAATAATCGACGCATAGGTGGACGGTCGACCGATTCCCTGTTTCTCCAGCTCTTTCACTAGTGCCGCTTCAGAATATCGCGCTGTCGGCTTGGTGAAGTGCTGCTGAGGGTCGAGCTTATCCAACTGCATCAGGGTGCCTTTTGCCAAGTCCGGCAACTGCTGGTCTTCGTTTTTACCCGCTGGTTTCATCACCCGGGTGTAACCATCAAACTTAAGCACGCGCCCCTTGGCACGTAGCTCATAGCCGTCAACCTCAACGTTCAGGGTGGTGGAAAGGTATTCGGCAGGTGTCATCTGGCAAGCCACGAATTGCCGCCAGATCAGCTCATACAGTCGCTCGGCATCCCTTTCCATGCTGGCTAGCTCCGTGGCTTTACGCTCTACGCTGGAAGGACGAATGGCCTCGTGAGCTTCCTGGGCGCTTTCCTTGCTGGAGTAGCGAATGGGCGCTTCTGGAAGATATTGCGCGCCATAAACATCACCAATATAGGCACGCGCACTTTCAACCGCATCCTTGGAAAGATTGGTTGAATCGGTACGCATATAGGTAATGTAGCCTGCCTCATAGAGGCGCTGGGCCATTGTCATGGTTTTCTTGACCGAAAAACCAAGACGACTACTCGCTGCCTGCTGGAGCGTCGAGGTTATGAAAGGGGCGTTAGGCTTTGAACGGGTCGGCTTGTCCTCCCGCGAGGTGATCGCCAGTTGAGTATGACGCAGGGCGGCAATCTGATCCATGGTTTGCGCTTCGCTGGCAGGCCGAAATGCTTTTCCCTTATACCGTGCCAACTCAAACCGTATCGCCTCACCGTCTGGCGACACCAGATCCGCATGCACGTCCCAGAACTCTTCTGGCACAAAGGCGCGAATCTCGCGTTCGCGCTCAACAATCAGGCGCACGGCCACCGATTGCACCCGACCCGCCGATAACCCTCGCGCGATCTTGGCCCATAGCAACGGCGACAGCATGAAACCGACCACTCGATCCAGAAAGCGCCTGGCTTGCTGTGCCTCCACCCTGGGAATATTAAGTGTGCCAGGGGCCTTGAATGCATCCTGAATCGCATTCTTGGTAATCTCGTTAAAGACCACGCGCTTGTAGCGCTCATTAGCACCACCGATGGTTTCTCGCAGGTGCCAGGCTATCGCTTCGCCTTCGCGGTCCAAATCCGTGGCCAGATATACCGCATCGGCTTTCTCAGCCAGTTTTTTTAGCTCGGCAACCACTTTTTCCTTGCCTGGCAGGATTTCGTAATGGGCCTGCCAACCGTTATCAGGGTCTATTCCCATGCGACGGATCAGTTGATCATGCGCTTTGTGCTTTTTATAAACGGCCTTCTCTTCGGGCGACATTTTACGCGTTAGCGCCGCCTGACGGGCACGTTCCTTGGGGTCAGAGGCCGTTTTGCCCGAGCCGCTGGTCGGCAGGTCACGAATATGACCCACGCTCGACTTCACGATAAAATCGTTGCCGAGATACTTGTTGATCGTCTTCGCCTTGGCTGGCGACTCGACGATGACCAGTGACTTGCCCATAGTGCTCCACTTAAATATTGTGCCGGCTGATGTGAGGCGGCGGATGAATGCAAAAACGTGCGTAAACTGATTGACTGCTGCACGCCTGAAAAATGCGCTTACCCTACCCCAGGCCATGCAGAAGCGCCAGCCTTGAACAACGTTAAACCAGCGTATGCTTGCCTGACAACTTCAGCTAGACACTAGACTGCCAGACTCGAAACGGCAACCTCCGGAAAATTTCATGCATACAAAAACGCCCCGAGCATTCAGTCGGGGCGTTGGCGTAGACACTCAATCAGCGCTTGCGCGATTGCCTCCGAGGAGTGGTTTTATTACTCGCCGGAGCTTTCTTGGCCTGTGTTTCTTCAGTGGGTTCAGTTTCTTTTGGCTCCGGCGTGGCAGCCGACGTTGCGTCAGCGTTGTCCGCCACAGGCGAAGCAGGCAATTGCTCTACCTTTTCTTCTACCATAGGCGCGGGTTTAACCGGTGTTGACTCGGTCGGCACTTCAACCAGCGTTTCTGGACGTGCCTGATCAAATAACGCCTTGACCTGCTCAAAACGCTGCGCTGAATGTTCCGACAGATCGCCACTGGCTGCCAATACGTGGTCAAGGTGATCAATATGACCATCTATCTGGGCATTGGTCTGCCCCGCCAGTAATTGTGGCAGAGTAGCGAGGGCTTCCTCACGGTCCAGCTTGAGAATGAAGAATTGCTCACGCACCAGCTTTTTGAACTCATCCAGCGAACTGGCAGGCTCGAGTTCGGCACGTGACGCCCGCAAACGTTTGAAGTTACGTTCATCGGTCGCCGGCGACCCACCCAATACGTAAATAACCGCGCGCATTACCGCTTCATGTTCGCCACCATGGGCAATGCGTTCACGCAATTCTTCACGACGTTGCTGAATAAAGCGACGGTGCTCAGGTTCAGCGCCAGGACGACGACGGTGAACATGGGCATCACCGTAAAGCCCCACAGCAGCCTGCAGAAGGGGCTGGCCATAAACGTCAAGAAAAATCCGTTCCAGTGAGCTGTCACGCAGATCACGCACGGCGTTCAGGGTTGAGACGATCTGTTCGGACACAATACCTTCGACCGATTTGTACAGATTATCCTGGCCTACCTGATGACGATTAGCGCGCACCGCATCAGCCATAACAGGCAAGGGCACCGTTAGAGGATTTCGATCAGACATTAAACGGTAACCCAGGCGGATAGGATGCATACGGCGAATCCAGCGTGCCATTTCCGGTGTGTTAACCGCTCGAATCCAGGGTTGAACCGCTAAGCGGTAAATACCCAGATTAATTTCCGATATGCGCGCAACAGTGGCGAAACGGCGGTCGTCTTCAGCAACAGGCTTGACTTCCTGATCAAGCTCGTCAAAATTGCGCGCCTCGAATTCAAGCAGGTAGTCGCGCTCGATCAGCTCAGCATCCGATCTGTCAGAGGCGCGACTTATCTTGGTTTCATAGAGTCCCGGCGGCATTACATCAATGTAATCCATGTTGGCCGTGAACTCGGAGTGTTCCTTACGGGAGACACTGCCAGATACAAAGATACCCAGATGCCCTGTGGTGTCGTGCAGACAATAGACAATGGTCTGATCATTGGCGATGATATCTTCCTCGCCTTCATACAGATCACGAATCCATCCAAGCGCCTGAGGCGGAGGCGTAATGTCATCACCGCGCGAACAGAACACCACGACCGGTGAACGTACATTGCGTAAATCAACGCGACGCCCATCACGGGTAACCAGTTGAGCGGTCGACAGGCGGTTCCCGACAAACAGATTATCTACAATGTACTGGATTTCTTCGCCACCCAAAACCACATGACCGCCCCACCAGCGTTCAAATTCCAGGTAGCGTTCGGCTTCCTTGTCAATGTTGTCAAACAGGTGATACTGCTTTTTCCAATAAGTATTGGCTGGATTCAGACGCTCAAAGTTCTGCACCAGCCAGGCACCGTCAAACAGCCCATTTCCAATGTCACTGGTCAAGGCAGTGATCCAGCTACCACCGGTAATCCCACCGGTATAGCGCATGGGTGCCTTGCCTCGCTCACCTGCCCAATAGGAAAGCGGTGCACCCGCTATCAGGATGGGGCCAAACACGTCAGGTTCGAGCGCAGCTGCCATCATGATCTGCCAGCCCGCCTGACAGTTACCGACCACCATCGGCTTTTCACAGGTATCCGGGTGCAAGGAACTGATGTGGCGCACAAAGGCAATTTCTGCTTCGACAACGTCTTCAACCGTCTGCTCGGGCTCCGGGAAAGGCAGAAAACCGATAAAATAACAAGGGTGCCCGGCGCGCATGGCGACCCCCAGCTCGCTATCAGGCTTGAAACCGCCAATGCCAGGGCCATGTCCGGCGCGCGGATCGACGACCACAAAGGGGCGCTTGAGCTCGTCAATCTCAACGCCTTCCGGTGGCAAAACGCGCAATAATTCGTAGTTGGTAGGATGCGCAAGCTCGCGGCCATCCATGACAACTTCGGTTTTGAAACCCAGCACGCTAGGCTTGGTTTGCTTCATGTGCTCAAGGTATTGATTACCCCGTTGGCGCATCACATCCCAGTAGAGGATGCTGCGTTCCACGCTATCACGCCAGTAGTCAAACGCAGCGCGGCCAAAACCAAAGGGATCACACAGTGTCATCATCGCCTGGGTTCCAGCATTAAGCGGAAAGTCAGCGATAGGGCCATCATTGCCAGTTGGCGCTGATGGCATAAAAGGGTTGGCGAGAAAGTTCATGGATTCTCCCTTGGGCCAGCATGAGTGCCAAGGCCCTGAATCATTTTATGCTGCAACGCAATATAGTGTAATCTACACAGCCTTCGACGTCGATGAAGAATGCTACTTTATTGGTGTCAATGGTGTGATAATTCACTTTTAACGCTGTTTCGGCCACGAAAACAAGGTGCCAGACGTATAAACAGCATGCTGTCAGGGCAGTTCCGCGCCTGTTGTTCATCATCGCTTATCACGCTACCTTACAATGACGTAGCGATATCCTGCTTTCTGCCAAATATGTTACATTAAGCATTATAGACTTCTGTCGACATTGACCCATATTCCTGAGCGGTTAACGCGTCCAGATTTTACCGCTCTCGCCATAGCAGAGGCGCTTTATTATGAGCAATCATCCCTCGCAGCGTATTTCAAGCGGCGAAAAATTTCGTAACGAACATGGCATGGCCGTTATCAAGGACGGCATCAAACAAAGCAAGCAACCATCAGAGGCGCCGTCTAACCTGCCTGAACGCAAGCCTGCCTGGTTACGAGCCAGGATGCCAGGCGGCGAGCGCTTTGAAGCCGTCAAGAAAAACGTCAAGTCGCATGGATTAAGCACTGTATGCGCTGAATCGCATTGCCCCAATATGGGCGAATGCTGGAGCAACGGCACGGCAACCATCATGCTGATGGGGTCCGTGTGTACTCGGGCATGCCGCTTCTGTGCCGTTGACACAGGTAATCCAAAAGGCTGGCTGGATAATGATGAGCCAGAGAATACGGCCAGGTCGGTTGAACTGATGGGACTTCGTTATGTAGTGCTTACCTCGGTGGACAGAGATGACCTGGACGATGGCGGTGCCTCCCATTACGCAGCCTGTATACAGGCCATCAAGCATCACACGCCTGATGTAGTCGTGGAAGCATTGACACCGGATTTTGACGCAGCGCCCAAGGCCATCGAGCAGGTGGTTGATTCTGGGTTGCAGGTATTTGCACAGAACGTTGAAACCGTTGAGCGTCTGACCCGGAGGGTTCGCGATCCTCGTGCTGGCTATCGTAAGACGCTGGATGTCTTATCTCACGCCAAACGCTATCGCCCTGATATCATTACCAAGACCAGTCTTATGCTCGGATTAGGGGAAACCAAGGATGAAATCCTCAAGACCTTTGATGACCTGCGTGACATTGGCGTCGATATCGTGACGCTTGGCCAGTACTTGCGCCCCACCAAGAACCACTTGCCGGTTGAGCGTTACGTGACACCCGAAGAGTTTGAAGAGCTTCGCCAGCTTGGGCTTGAAAAAGGCTTTATGGAAGTGCCCTCCGGCCCGCTTGTCCGTTCCAGTTATCGCGCTGATCGTGTCTTCGAGAAAAATAACCTTGGTCTGGCATCACCTGCTGAAGTGCCCGGGCAGACGGAAGAAGACAGCAATCTTATTCCGGCTTTAAACGTTGGCTAGCTGACGTGTGACGGCTTTAGGGCCTGTTGACGTTTCATCACGGCCGCGACAGAGGCCCTTTTGATGCAGAACAAGGCGTGAGGAGCGTGGTTGGGTAGCTCTCAATCAGCGACGAACAACGCAGGGCTGTGCCAAAAGGACCCTGTCCCTTCGGGTTGCGCGCCAAAGAACGCCATCCTGCGTTGCGTCACTCGGTAAGGGCACCACCATTGCCGTCGTGTCGCGCCTTGCCTGACGCTCTTTGGCACAGCAACGCGGTTCGTGATGAAACGTCAACAGGCCCTAGCGTCAATGAACGCTGAAGCCGTCCTGCCAGCGCCTCGGCCAACTGCCTGCCCACATGATGACTATTGACCGGACAGGTCAACAGATCCGCCAGGTTGATCATCTGCATGCCTGCATAGCCACAAGGATTTATCCGTTCAAACGGTGACAGGTCAGCATTTACATTCAGTGCGACGCCGTGAAAGCTTCCTCCCCTACGAATACGCAGACCCAATGAGGCAATCTTGGCCTCACCCGTCGCAGTCGTCACATAGACGCCTGGCGCATCCGGCCTGGCTCTGGCATTGACCCCATAACCTTCCAGAACATCAATCACAGCATTTTCAATTGCGCTCACCAGATCTCTCACACCCAGCCCTGCCCTGCGGACATCCAGTAGCGGATAAAGCACAACCTGTCCGGGGCCATGGTAGGTCACCTGCCCGCCTCGATCGGTATGTACCACCGGAATATTTCCCGGCATCAAAAGATGTTCTGGCTTACCTGCGCGTCCCTGGGTGAAAACAGGCTCATGCTCTACCAGCCAGAACTGATCAGGCGTTTCAGCGCCACGGGTATCGGTTAATGAACGCATGGCTTCCCATACGGCCTGATAGGGATACACTCCCCAATAGTGTAACTCAATGGGAACTCTATCCATCACAGCACCATATGCACACGACCGGTTGCCTTGAGATCAATAAATAACCGCTTGAGCTGCTCTTCGCTGGTGGCCTGAATGGTCAGTCGCACGGATTGAAAACGACCGTTGCGACTATTCACCACCACCACCGTATTGGGATCAAATTCTGGCGAATGCATGACCACCACCTGACACACGGCTGCTGCAAAATCGTCAGCCGCATCACCCACTACCTTGATAGGGTAATCACAAGGAAAGGTAATTTTTACCGCTGATGGATCATTGGATACCGGCTGACGCATATCTTGAAAGACTTTCTTACCGCTTGATTTCATTGGGACATCCAAGGTTTCCGTAACAGAAGCGGCCTGGAGACGCCGGGCCGCTTAGCCATCAGGAAATTTTACATTGACATAGACTCAATAGAGAACGACGAGTGGCTAACCCAGAAACTTGCTGATCATACCGCTAAAGAAACGCCGTACCTGATCCAGAAGGCGCTTGAAAAAACCACCCTCTTCAACATCTTCAAGGGCTTTAAGGTCATGCGCCCCAACCACTTCTTCGCCAAGCACAATCTCTAATTGTCCGACCTGATCGCCTTCTGATATCGGGGCCATCAAATCACGATTCAAGTTCAGCCGGGCACGTAATTCCTCGTTCCGATTACGTGGCAGGGTAACATAGACTTCATCACCGACCCCCGCACTGACCTCATTAGTGTTTCCTCCCCAAATACGGGGCGAAACCAGCACTTCATCCTGCTCATAAACAGGCACTGTTTCGTAAAACCGATAACCGTAGCTGAGGAGTTTCTGGGTTTCCTGAGCCCTGGCTTCCTCGGAGTCAGTGCCCATCACCACCGACACCAGGCGCATGCCATCACGTTCCGCTGAGGCTACCAGCCCATAACCTGCATCAGAGGTCCAACCGGTTTTCAGGCCATCCACTGTCGGATCACGCCACAGCAGCCGATTACGGTTAGGCTGATCAATGCCTCCAAATGAAAAGGCTCGCTGAGAATAAATGGCATAGTGTTCCGGATAGTCGTTGATAATGTACTGTGCGAGCAACGCCATATCCCGGGCAGTTGAATAATGATTTTCACCCGGAAGCCCAGTCGGGTTTTCAAAATTGGTGTTATACATACCCAGGCGGCTGGCATGCTGGTTCATCAGGTCTGCGAACGGCACTTCTCCTCCGGCCAGGTGTTCTGCCATGGCCACACTGGCATCGTTACCCGAGACAATGATGATGCCGCGCAACAGATCATCTACCGACACCTGGGTACCCACCTCAATAAACATCTTGGAGCCACCGGTACGCCAGGCCTTTTCGCTGATGTTGACCATATCATCGGGCATGATGGTTCCGCGATCCAGTTCCCGCTCAACCAGATAGGCCGTCATCAGCTTTGTCAGGCTGGCGGGGGGCAGCTGCTCGTCAGGCTTGTGAGCAGCCAGTACGTGGCCGCTGTTGGCGTCCATCAGAATCCAGGACTTGGCAGCCAACTGGGGCGGTGAAGGAATGATCGTCTGGGGCTGAGGAAGCGCCTGGGCTCCGGCGGTTACTGCCATTACTGTGGTCATCACGCCTGCGCCAACACCAAAACATGCACGTCTTAGTCTCAGTGAGCGCGAAAACCTGTGGCCCAGGCCTGATAGATCCGGTAGTGGTACCTTTTTAAACAGCGTTGAAATCATCTTCATAACCAGAAATGTCTCATTAAAATCATAGGCCTCACCAGAGGCAGAAGAGGGTACTGTATACTTTTATTTACTTTACGATAAATACCTGTGGATAGCCCGCCTGACGTAGTATTTCACGCAGCGCCAGCGCTTCGCGCTCATGACGTACCGGGCCTACCTGAACACGATAGACGCCGTCTTCATCACTTATCCTGACGCTCTGGTCAAGACGATTTTCCAACTGGCGCTTCAGCTGTATAGCCCTGCTGTGATCACTCAGGGCGGCCACTTGCAGATATTCTGAATCATCACGGGTGCGGCTAATATCGTTTTCCGGGGTCTGGGCTGAGTTGACTGCAGCCTTGCCTGACAGGTCCTGAGGGTCAATTGCCTCGACTCTTACCCGTCCTGTCCCCGCCTCGATAAAGCCCAACTGGTAGGCGGCTGCATAGGAAAGGTCAATTTCACGTTCACTGTGAAAAGGCCCTCTGTCATTGATGCGAACAATCACAGAGTTGCCGCTATCCAGGCTGGTGACCCTGGCAAAAGTGGGTAGAGGCAGCGAGCGGTGGGCTGCCGACATCTTGTACATGTCGTAGATTTCACCGTTGGACGTGGCATAGCCATGAAATTTTTCGCCATACCAGGACGCTGTCCCTTCCTGCACGTAACCACTGGCATCGGGTAACACCTGATAGACCTTGCCCCACACTTCATAGGTTGAACGATTGCCAGCGCGGGAAAGCGGCTCTACTCTCGGTTCAGCATTCGGCACCTGAGACACATCCGGCGGGTCAAGCGGATAGGCATCCGCACTGATGGCATAGCGCCCATCGCTGGTGAGTTCGGCTGGTTCCGCCGGTGCTGACGCCGGCTCCTGACTGGCACAACCGGTCATTATCAGGGCAAAGGTCAGAGACCCAGGCACTAACCAGGTTGGAAGATTCGCCTGACAGCCAACACGGGTAACTTGCTTGATCATTGGACATCCCTTTCGCTTACCATGTCGTCCCCATTTATCGCCTTCAGAATGCCGGCATCCTTCACTGCTGCCTTTTCCGCAATGGCCTGTGCCAATTCGGTCACCGCCATGGCATAAAGATGGCTATGGTTATAGCGCATAATGACGTAGAAATTAAAGCCACCCAGGCGATAATCCTGTTCAACATCGCTTATATGCAGATACAGAGGAACCACCCGTCGTTCAGGATCGGACATGAAGGCTTCAGCCCCCTGACCTTGCGGCGTTATACCCACCTCCATTACATCGTTCAGCGTCAATGTCGGCGTACTGGACTGGTTGAACTCAATGGTGTCAGGTGGGCTTTGCGGGCCCTCTGCCTGTTGATAGATCGGCTCTCCTGCTTTCCAGTTGTGTTCTGCAAAGTAATTGGCAACACTGCCAATGGCATCAACCGGGTTGTTCCACAGATCCCGGATACCATCCTTGTCGAAATCAATCGCATAGGCCTGATAACTGGTAGGTATGAATTGAGGGTATCCCATCGCACCGGCATAGGAACCTCTCAACTCGGTCGGATCAACCCCTTGTTCAAAGGCGATTTCAAGCATGGCGGCCAATTCACCACGAAAGAAAGCGCCACGTGTCGGGTGGTGAAAACCCAGTGTAGCAAGCGAATCAAGTACCGGGTGCTTGCCTTTGAAGCGACCGTAGTAGGTTTCCACACCAATAATGGCGGTAATGATTTCTGCAGGCACCCCGAATTGCTGAGAGGCACGCTCCAGGGTTGGCAAGTGCAGGCGCATAAAATCAGCGCCCTGTTCGATACGCTCTTCTTTCAGGAATATATTGCGATACTCGTGCCATACCAGGCGGCGTTCGGCGGCACCATCCATGGCATCCAGCACCTCTTGACGGTAGGACGTTCTTGCCAGAACATCATGTAGCCAATGCTGGGGCAGACCCTCTGCTGACAGCTCCGCCACGAGAGCAGCAGTATCAGGATGATCGTCAGGATGAAAACTCGCTACCTCGGATGCACTGACTGCTGCACTGGATACCCCCCCTCCTGCCATCAGGTACATCAGTATACAGAAACACCGAAAGCCCTCCCTTGCCTTTGTCATCAATAAGACTCCTTATGGATTATCGTTGTATGCATTAACGCGGCAGAAGCCTGCGATGCGCATGAATGGACATCAAGATACCAAACCCCGCCAGCAGGGTAACGCTGGATGTGCCGCCATAACTGACCAGCGGCAAAGGTACTCCCACTACTGGAAGAAGGCCGCTGACCATACCAACATTAACAAAGACATAGATAAAAAAGGTCAGAATGATACTGCCTGCTACCAGGCGCCCGAAAGTATCCTGGGAAGCTCCCGCCAGCCATAGGCCACGGGAGACAATCAGAAAGTACAGCATCAGGGTCAGCAGCATCCCTACCAGGCCAAACTCTTCCCCCAACACGGCAATGATGAAGTCCGTGTGACGCTCTGGCAGAAACTCAAGCTGAGACTGGGTCCCCTGTAACCAGCCTTTACCCCAAACGCCACCGCTGCCAATTGCGGTCGTCGACTGGATGATATTCCAGCCTGATCCTAAAGGGTCGAAGTCCGGATTCAGAAAGGTCAATACCCGCTGACGTTGATAATCATGCAGGTTCATCCACAAAAAAGGTAGGGCCGACGCAAGCAAGGCCGCAGCGAAAGCAATCAAGCGCCAGGAAAGCCCTGCCAGAAGAACCACAATCACGGCAGCACTGGCAACCAACAAGGAGGTCCCCAGATCCGGCTGGGTGGCAATCAATACTACCGGGATACCAATAATGATAGCGCAGACCACAATGTCTCGCAGCCGGGGAGGCAACTGACATCGGTTCAGATAGGTAGCCACCATCAGGGGAACCGCCAGTTTCATCATTTCTGAGGGTTGAAAGCGTATCACTCCGGGAATCACCAGCCACCGCTGCGCGCCCATCCCCATATCACCGAAAAACTCCACGGCCAGCAGCATCATTACCCCCACCAGATAGGCTGCAGGCGCCCAGCGTAAAAAGGTCGTTGGTGAAAACTGGGCAATCACCAGCATCCCGACCAGCGCCACCACAAAACGGATACTCTGGGCATAAACAACATCAATACGTTGTCCGGAGGCGCTATAAAGCACCACCAGACCGGAGATCATCAATACCAGCAACAACCCAACGAGTACCGGATCAATATGGATTTTCTCCCAGACGCTTTTGCGCCGCGCGATGCCACTGTCGGGCGGCCTGACGGGATAACCTCGCATAGAACGTGTCAGCTGTTGCCAAGGCATGGGTCAGTATCCTTTATCCATCAAGGTTGGCATCATCCTGTTCCAGAGTTTCGCGTACTTCCTCAACATCAGGCGTCTCATCTTCCAGCAGCCAGGCATCGGTCATGGCACGGGCGAGATGAGCGGCGTGGGTGCTGCCACCGCCCGCATTTTCGACAATTACCGACACGGCAATCTGGGGATTTTCCAAGGGGGCAAAAGCCATGAACAAAGCATGGTCACGTAAGCGCTCTTCCAGTTCTTCAGCGTCATAACGCTGATCCTGGCCGAGCGAGAACACCTGAGCCGTGCCAGATTTCCCCCCCATACGATAGTCAAGCCCCTCGCCCGTATGACGTGCTGTCCCTTCTTCGCCTGTCATCACCTTTTCCATACCCTGAAAGACATCGTCCCACCAGCCATCATTACTTAGCGCAATATCAGCGGGCGTCTCCGGCAGCTTATCAGGCAAGGGTGTATCGCCAATTTTGCGCGCCAGGTGTGGCTTGACCCATTTACCGCGATTGGCCAGGGTTGCTGTTGCGGCAGCAAGCTGTAGTGGGGTGATCTGCCAATAGCCTTGTCCTATACCAACCGAGAGGGTTTCGCCCGGGTACCAGGGCTGGTTGTAGCGTGCCTGCTTCCACTCACGGGAAGGCATCAAGGCAGCACTTTCACTCTGCACATCATGAGCAATACGCTGACCAAACCCGAAGGCGCTCATCTGCTCATGCAAGCGGTCAATACCCAGTTCATGGGCCAGCGAGTAATAGTAGGTATTGTTCGAGACCGCAATCGAGCGCTCAAGATCAACCCGCCCGTGCCCCCAGCGCAGCCAGTTACGGTAGCGTCGAGAATCGTTGGGTAATTGATAATAGCCCGGGTCGTTAATGGTCGTGCTGGGGGTACGCACTTCTTCACGCAACCCGGCCAGGGCAAGAAAAGGCTTGATGGTCGAACCAGGCGGATAATGCCCGCGAATGGCGCGGTTAAATAGCGGCAAATCCAGATCCTGCTGAAGACCACGGTAGTTCTCGACGCTGATGCCGGTGACAAACTGATTGCTGTCAAACCCCGGCACAGACACCATCGCCAGAATATCGCCGCTGGCCGGTTCAATCGCCACGATAGCGCCTCGTCGACCGTCCAGCAGTTCATAAGCCAACATCTGTAGCTCTTTATCAATCGTCAGCGTCAGGTTTTTTCCAGGAACAGGGTCGTTCTTACCTAGCTCACGCAAGACGCGCCCTCGAGCATTGGTTTCCACTTTGCGTAAGCCCGCTTCACCATGCAGTTCAGTTTCGTAAAAGCGCTCCACCCCGGTCTTGCCGATAAAGTGCGTGCCTGCATAGCTACCAGGGTCAAGGGATTTAAGTTCGTCAGCATTGATGCGCCCAACATAACCCAGCGCATGAGCCATGATGTCGGCGTCGGGATAATAGCGCAACAGCTGAGCTTCAACTTCGACCCCCGGCAAACGGTGGCGATTGACTGAAAGCCTGGCAATTTGGGTCTCGGTCAGATCACTCATCAATAGCGCTGGCTGATAAGGTCGCTGACGCTGGCGCGAGCGCTGCTTGAATGCCTCAATCTCTTCATCCGGCAGGGCCAGCAGCTCAATCAGAAAGTTCAGCGTTTCATCCAGGTCATCGACGCGTTCACGCACAAGGGTGAGGTTATAGGTAGGACGGTTTTCAGCCAGCATTTCACCATTGCGGTCAAATATCAGCCCACGGGTGGGTGGCAGCGGCTCAACGCGCACGCGGTTATTTTCTGATCGGGTGGTGTAGAGATCATGCTGGACAACCTGAAGATAGCCCAGACGGCCCATCAAGAGCCCTGTCAGCAAGGTGACCACCAAGATAGCAAGGAAGGCGCGTACCCGGAAAATCTGTAGCTCAGTCTCACTATTTTTCAATGTCTCGGGGCGCTGCGGCATTAGGCAACCAGTTTCTCACTTAACCGGCAGCGGCGATCAACAATGGAGCTTTATCCAAACGCCATTTCCTTAACGCCACTGACTGTTGTATTTAATGATTAAGTATTTAACGATGATAAGGGTGGCCAACAAGTAGCGTCCAGGCACGGTAAAGTTGTTCAGCGAGCATGATGCGAACCAGCGGATGAGGGAGAGTAAGAGGTGAAAGCGACCAGGTAACATCCGCCCTGGCTGACAATGCCGGGTCAAGTCCGTCGGGGCCACCCACCAGAAGTACGACATCCTTACCCAGCATTCGCCACTGGTCAGCTTCACTGGCCAGTTGCGGCGTTGACCAGGCGTTACCTTTTACTTCCAGCGCGACCAGGTATTCGTCACCTTTGAGCTTGGCATTGATACGCTCAGCTTCCTGCAGACGAGCCTTGCTAACATCGGTATTTTTACCTCGCTGGCCCAGGGCAATTTCTTCAATGACCAGGCTGAAATCCCGTGGTAAACGTTTACGATACGTTTCGACTCCTTCATCTACCCAGGCTGGCATCTTGCTGCCTACCGCCAGCATGCGTAGTTTCATGAGTCGGTGACCTGTTCATCCATACGTTCACGCAACATATCATGAGCCAGCGCACTATCAGCCGGCAGATCTGCCCACAGACGTTCCAGGTCATACAAGGCACGCGCTTCAGGCAACATGACATGAATGACAACATCGCCAAGATCAACCAGCACCCAGTCGGCATTGGTTCCCCCTTCAACACCCCGTGGCTGCAGGCCTTGTTCCTTGGCTTTTTCTACCAGGTTTTGCGCCAGGGCCGATACATGACGGGAAGATGTACCGCTGGCGATGATCATCAGATCCGTTACATCCGTCAGTGGCGCTACGTCCAGGTAAGTAATATCACGGGCTTTCAGTTCTTCAAGTGCATCGACAGCGAGTGTTTTCAGTGTTTCGATTTGCATGACGTCTAGTTGCCAACCCCTTTGGTCGCGATGATAAAACTATTTAATCAGGAACACACAAAGGCCATTGTAACGGCTATTCTTATGACTGCCAGCGCTTATTGAAACCCGTCACACAATTTAAAACGTATATAGCTGCCGGGCATGAATCTGTTGTTCAACGGTTTCAGGCAGCAGATAACGAACGCTTCGGTGATCAGCAAGACGCTGACGTATCAAAGTGGCCGAAATAGCCATCGATGTCGGTAATGTCTGGGTCAGAAGCTTGCCTTTGGGTTCAGCCATCAATGACGACACACTATCGACTTCACGTTCGCCAATCAGTTCCTTGAGTGGCGCTGGACGGTCGGATTGGTAACCAGGTCGGGCAACGACCACCACATGCGCAAGCGCAAACAGTTGCTCTGGCTGGTGCCAATCTGCCAGGCGCAAGAACGCATCTTGCCCCAGCAGCATAACAAGGCGCGCGGCCTCACCGTATTCCTCGCGCAGTTCTGCTAGCGTCAAGGTCGAATAGGAAGGGCCTTGCCTGCGTAGCTCACGGCCATCGGCAATCAGACCAGGCGTGTCTTTTATGCCAGCTTCCAACAGCGCCAGCCTGTCTCGCGCCGACACCTGCGGGTGGCCACGTAAAGGGGGCCGGGGGGCAGGAATCATATGCAGCTTGTCGAGTTGCAAACACTCCGACACTTCAACGGCGCTACGCAAATGCCCCAGATGAACAGGATCAAAGGTACCGCCAAACATTCCCACCCGAAGCGCCGTCTCACTCATTGACGCACCTGACCATCGCCCAGCACTATATATTTCTGGGTTGTCAGGCCTTCAAGCCCTACCGGCCCACGCACATGAAGCTTGTCGGTGGAAATACCGATTTCCGCACCCAGACCATATTCAAAGCCATCAGCAAATCGCGTGGACGCATTCACGATTACCGAACTTGAATCCACACTGGCCATGAAATGGCGCGCAAGGTGATAGTTTTCCGTCACGATGGCATCCGTGTGATGAGAGCCAAAACGTTCGATGTGGTTAATCGCCTCGTCAATGCCGTCCACGACCCTGATAGACAGTACAGGCGCCAGGTACTCGGTTGACCAGTCATCTTCGCATGCTGCCAAAACGTCGGGCAAAAGCTTGCAAGTCAGTTCACAACCGCGCAGTTCAACCTGATGCTCACCATAGGCACTGGCCAGATGGGGTAGCAAGGCGTCCGCAATCAGCGCATCCAGCAGCAAGGTTTCCATGGTGTTGCAGGTGCCGTAGCGATGGGTTTTAGCGTTAACAGCGATTGACAGTGCTTTTTCAAGATCAGCACTGGCATCGATATAAACATGGCAAATGCCATCCAGATGCTTGATAACAGGCACACGTGCTTCCCGAGAGATTCGGTCTATCAATGACTTGCCGCCACGCGGAATAATCACATCGACAAATTCAGGCATACTGATCAACTCGCCAACCGCTTCACGATCAGTGGTGGCGACAACCTGCACGCTACCAGAAGGTAAATCGGCATCTCGCAGACCCGCCTGAATACACTTATTCAGGGCAGCGTTAGATGCACTGGCTTCCGAACCGCCGCGCAAGATACAGGCGTTACCTGACTTAAGGCACAGACTGGCCGCTTCCAGAGTGACATTGGGACGCGACTCATAAATGATTCCGATCACACCCAGCGGGACACGCATCTTGCCTACCTGAATACCACTGGGCCGCGCACGTAGACCGTCGATTTCCCCAACGGGATCAGGCAGTGCAGCCACCTGGTGCAAGCCTTCTATCATGGCGTCGACACGCGCATCGTTGAGCGCCAGACGATCGAGCAAGGCAGTGTCCAGACCGTTTTGCTGGCCACGTCGCAGATCCTCAGCATTAGCTTCAAGAACAAGACGCCGGTTACTTTCAAGGTGCTGGGCCATTGCCAGCAACGCATTATTTTTCTTCAGCGTATCAGCCTGACGCGTTTTACTGGCGGCATCACGCGCAGCGGCGCCAATCGCCTGCATATATGCGTTTATGTCCCCGCCTGTAGCTGACGTAGTTGCCGGGCTGAGGGTCGTATCCTTCATATTTTCTCCGCTATTAACTATTTGAAACGTTCTAATCCAATCTCTTCTATCGCAGGAACACCCTGTGACTATCCGCCTTAGCACGCAACGACGTAAAAATACTTATAAAGCGAACCAGATATATTGATGTGTAACAATGACGAACTACCCAGTCGTGGCGCCAACCTCCAATGTAACGTAAGCCTGACGTTAACCGATTTTGTTTGCTAAGGTGCGTAGTCATCTCATGCATGAATATCTAGGCCCCATGCAAAACAAATACAAAGTCAACATTTTGCGCGCAAACCTGCTGGCTGCGGCTGTCAGCCTGGCACTTCTGACGCCTGCGTATACCCTTGATTCATTGCTGGTCGTCTGGGTGGCCATCGGTTGGCTATTCTTTACGGCTCTGCTGCTTGACTTCACTCACAGGCGAACCACAAACATTCCCTGGCAGTTAATTCCCGGTATATTGGTAGCCGCCCTGCTGGCGACAACCCCTGAAAACAACAGCATGTTGATCTGGGTATGGGTTTCCATCTTCATGCTGCCACAAAGCAGCTGGGTAGTCATGCTGAACGCATTACTGGCCGCCACCAGCCTGTTTTTACTCTCGCCCTACCTGGCTTTCCCAGACCAATGGTTAATGTTTGCGGCACTATTGATGATGTGCATATTGTCGATCGCCCATGCCCATCAATTAAATATCATAAACAGCACCATTCGCCAGCGTGCCCGCCTGATACCTGGAATGAATATCTGGTCCAGTGAGCAGTTTTCACGTGACTTGCTTCGCGAACAGACACGCTGTGAGCGTGAAGGCATTCACGCTGAGCTGATTATTTTTCGGGTCAAGCGCCATCAGCTCTGGCAGACCGCACATCAACTTTGTCAGCTAATCTACCCTTTTGAAAATGTCTATCGTCTTGACAGCAGGAGCATCGCGGCAATAACCCTGTCTCGCAGTGTCAGTGAAGGCATTGAAAGACGCCAGCACCTGGTTCAGACAGTGCCTGACTCACGTGTTTCTCATTCGATTGCGGTATCAGACCTGGACGTTAAACAGCTTAATCTGAATAAGCTCCTTATGGATAAGCGAGCTTTATACATGCTGGAGTCTTTGTGATTGACACTGATATCTCGCGTCGCTTGATGACGATTGCCTACGTTACCAGCCTGCTATTGCTGATGACATATACTACATGGCTATATTTAATTGATCATCATGCCTTTTTTTTCACGTCGGCCTTCTCAACACTACTGGCGCTATCGGCCCTTCTAATGCATGTCGGTCGAGGGGTCAATGCCTACCTACCTCGCCTTATATTGCTGTGCTGTCTTTATCTGATGGTCAGCCAAGCGGTCCTGGAAACGTCTGGCAGCACTTCACCTCTATGGTTCGGGCTTCCCATTGCGGCATCAATGATTCTCTTGCCGCTTATTCCAGCACTAGGACTGAATATACTCGTGCTGCCAGCCTGGTGGTGGCTACTGGCACAATCGGGTGATGAGGAAATCTGGAAAAGTATTATCACACTGCTGCTGTTACTTGCATTACCGCGCTGGGAGCATCTGCGCCGTCAAGCATTGCTGTATGCCACAGACCCTAATGACAGTGAGTGTAACGCTTACCAGCGTGATGCTCTAAAAGATCGCCTACGCGATGAACACCAAAGGTCCAGCGTTCTCGGTAAGCGCCTGGCCGTATTGGTGATACATCTTCCGCAGTTTGATATGGCAGGAGAGCAGTTTGGACGTCAAGCCCAGCTTGCTTTGCTGGAAAACTTGTGTGATGAGGTAATGGCAAGCTGCCGCGACCATGATCTGCTGGGACGTGCCAGCCAGGCGACGTTCTGGCTGGTGCTGCCTGACACCTCAGAAAGTGGTGCCTTGTTGGTGCGGGAGCGTTTAAAACGCAGCCTTTCCCGCTGTGTACTGGTTGAAACAGGCCAACTGGTTACCGATATTGTCGCTTACCAGCCCAGACGCCAGGAGCTTTTCCACCTGTTTGTACAGCGACTTGAAGAAAGCAGCCATGCCCCTGCCCATTCACTGCTCCAGACAAGCGCATAAGTCAGACGCAGTAACTCTCCTTTTTTACCGATGTTAACGTTATCATCCTCCACCGCTATGGTTGAGGAGCTATCCAGACATGGATTTTCTACAGCAGTTAAATCCAACACCTTTCATGCTGTTGTTATTGATCGGTATTATTGCACTGCTGGAGTCCCTGGCCCTGGTTGGCCTATTGGTACCCGGTGTTGTACTGATTACCGCTGCAAGCTCTCTGGCAGGCCACCAGGAAATTGCCGTTTCATGGATGTTGGCAGCTGCCTTTTTGGGTGCCATCAGCGGGGACCTGCTCAGTTTCAGGCTCGGTTACTGGGAAAACGGCCGTGTGTTAAGGCGATGGCCGCTTTCCCAATACTCAGGCTGGGTAATACGTGGCCAGCGGTTTTTTGACCGCTATGGCGCCTATTCTGTTTTTATTGGCCGCTTCATCGGCCCCGTCAGGCCCATTATCCCTCTGGTGGCAGGCATGATGCGCATGTCTCCCGTCACATTTCTGGGCGCCAATATTGGTTCTGCACTGCTGTGGGCACCTGCCTATACGCTGCCTGGTTACTGGCTGGGCCAAACCTGGCAACAACGCCTTGCCTTGCCTGCTGGGCTGGAAATAGCGCTCGTCACTCTGGCAGCCTGCATTGTTCTGCTTGCCGTACTTTTCTCTTGGGGTCGCCTGCAGACAAGCCGACAAGGGACGGTGTATCGCTGGTCATTACTTGCCGTAAAACGCCTTCCGCTGCTTAGGCGCCCCTGGCTGGCCATGAGCCAGCATGGCGATGTGCCGGTTGCCACCCTGTTGCTGCTGGTATTAAGCGTCGGAGGGCTATCCGCCTGCACGCTTTGGGTCATGGGTCAGCAAGCCTCAACCCCGCTGGATGCGTCGATACAGCAACTTTTCGACTGGCTGCGCAACGATATTCTGATGCATCTATCATCTACCTTGGCAAGCATCAGCGATCCATATGGCTTATGCGCCCTACTGGCGCCTTGGGGTATCTGGATACTGACCCAGGGTTACTGGGCATTGCTTGGCCACTGGCTGATTGCCCTGTCGGGCATTGGGCTACTCAATAGCCTGGGCACGGTATTGATTGGGCGTGAGCGGCCGCTTGGTACACAGCAACTGGCGGATTCAATGGCTTACCCCAGCGCCCATATATCCAGCGTTGTAGTGGTGGTGGGACTGACAGCGGGGTTTGTTGCCGCCAGGCTAGAACGCGCCCAGCGGGTGTGGGTTTATTGGGCAGCCATAGCAACGGTATTACCTATAGCCCTGGCAGATCTGGTGCTGGGCGTTCATTGGTTCACAGACCTGGTTGGCGGCGCCTTGCTGGGTCTGATGGTATGCGCGCTGATAAGACTCAGTTGGCAGCAGCGTTCGCATGCTGACGTCTGGCTGCCCTGGCAGTGGCTTATTCTTGCCTCTGGCGTAATGCTGATAGCACGCATGGCCTGGTTGCCTGTTGTCTGAGGGTCAGCCTAGGGCAAGCCATAGTCCTACGCCCACCATCAAGGTGCCCGCAATACGGTTCATCAAGCGCACATTGCCACTCTGACCCAGCATTCTGCGCAGGGTTTTACCGCCGGTGGCGTAGACCAGCATACTGGCAAGTTCAATGGTTAGTATGACGCTGATCAAGACACTTAATTGAGCTACCAGGGAGCGGCTACTATCCAGAAAAGGAGGCAGCAGGACCATGAAAAAGGCCCACCCCTTGGGATTCGCCACCGCCGTCAAGAACCCCTGAAGGGCTAGCTGGAGTCGGCCTGCTCCCGGGCCAGCCTCCAGCTCGGTGGGGATCGCCATACGCCCACGAGAGCGCCACATCATCAACCCCAGATAGCCCAGGTAAGCGCCACCCAACCATTTAAATACGGTAAACATCTCAGGGTGTTTGAGCATCAGCGCCGCCACTCCAGCGCCCGCCGCCATCGCCACCAGGCCAACGCCCAGCAGTTCTCCTGCCATCATCCATAAGGTTCGTCTCACTCCCTGAGTCATCCCCAGCACCATGGCAAGGGTCATACACATGCCTGGCGTTAACGAGACAAACAGAAAGGTCGGCACAAACACAGACAACGTTGCCCATGAGAGCATGAGTGGATTTCCTTGCGTCAATAGCGAATGGACTGCAGGCGGTCAGGACGACGCTTCACCCCAGCGTGGCATCAGATTATGGCTGATCTGCAGCTGGTTAAGAATCCGCGCAACGATAAAGTCAATCAGGTCCTCAATACAGCTTGGCTGATGATAAAAGCCGGGGGCAGCCGGCAGTATCACCACACCCATGCGGCTCAGGGTCAGCATATGCTCCAGGTGGATCGGGGAAAACGGCGATTCGCGTGGCACCATGACCAATGTGCGGCGCTCCTTGATCGCCACATCCGCGGCCCGCTCAATCAGATTATTGCTGGCCCCGGTAGCCACCGAGGAGAGCGTTCCCGTTGAGCAAGGGCAGATTACCATAGCCGATGGCGAACCCGACCCTGATGCCACCGGTGCCATCCAGTCCTCACGGCCAAAACAACGAATCTGACCCGTCTGGGCACCGCTGCGTTCGACCAGTGCCGCTGCCAGACGCTGGGGTTGAGCCGGTAATGAAATCTCCGTTTCGGTAGCAATCACCATATGTGCCGCCTTGGAAATCATCACCCAGACTTCGTGTCCAGCTGCGGCAAGCACGTCAATCAGCCGCAGACCATACTGGGCACCCGACGCACCGGTCAGCGCCACCGTTACCGGCGGTTTAAATGTTGTTGCCTGATTCAAGAAAATTCTCCAGTAAGCAATGGAATTTGCGCTGTGACGGTTTCAGGTTAACCAACGGACCTTCAAGGCTTCCAGCAAGCGTTCATGAATACCGTTAAAACCACCGTTGGACATCACCACGACGCGGTCCAGTGGGGCTGCCTCAGACACCACCGCCTTAACCAGTTCATCCATCTGATCGCAAAGGCTCGCCCGCTCACCCTGGGGTTCAATCAATGCCT
This sequence comes from Halomonas sp. BLK-85, assembly GCF_044792155.1. Taxonomy (NCBI): domain Bacteria; kingdom Pseudomonadati; phylum Pseudomonadota; class Gammaproteobacteria; order Oceanospirillales; family Halomonadaceae; genus Halomonas; species Halomonas sp. BLK-85. Next base: position 1,147,598 of record NZ_CP087731.1, on the reverse strand, counting down.
GCATGGACCAGTCAATACCGGCCGGTTGATACCAGAAGATGTGGTCTGCATCAGCAACGCTGTCATTTAACCGCGTTTTCAAAGCGCCCAGCCTCATCGTATTTGAACGCGGTTCAATCACGGCAAGAAGCCGGCCTTTAGGAGTCGCCGCACGCAGCCCGCCAAGCGTTGCCGCAATGGCCGTCGGGTGATGGGCGAAATCGTCAATCACCTGAATGCCATTGACCTCACCACGCACCTCCTGACGACGTTTAGGGCTTTCAAAACGCGACAGTGCGGCACAACTGCGCGCCAGGTCAGCGCCGCAGGCATGGGCCGCTGCCAGGGCTCCCAACGCATTGCGCGCGTTGTAGTCACCATTCAGGGACCAGTCCACCACGCTGTCTTCTTCTCCCTGTGGAGTACGATGGATTACCTGAAAACGGCTGGCATCGTCACGCTCCAGCACCAGTTGCCAGTCACTATCCGCTCGAGCGCCGAAATGCTCCACCGGCGTCCAGGCTCCCTGCTCCAGAACGCGCTGCAGGGCGGGCTGGTCATCGGCTACCAGAAGCATTCCCTTAGCTGGCACAGTTCTTACCAGATGATGAAACTGCCGCTCAATCGCACCCAGATCAGGAAAAATATCAGCATGATCAAATTCAAGATTATTCAGCAAAGCAATGTGCGGACGATAATGGACAAACTTGGAGCGCTTGTCGAAAAACGCCGTATCGTACTCGTCCGCTTCCACCACAAAAGGCGCATCAGGTTCACCCAGTCGAGCGGAAACGCCAAAGTTACGCGGAACGCCACCGATCAAAAAGCCGGGCTTGAGTCCACTGCTTTCAAGCAGCCAGGCCAGCAGGCTGGCAGTTGTGGTCTTGCCGTGGGTACCCGCCACGCCAATCACCTGACGCCCCTGCAGCACGTGCTCAGCCAGCCACTGGGCGCCTGATGTATAGGGCAATCCGCTGTCCAGCAGAGCCTCCACCTCGGCATTGCCGCGTGAAAGTGCGTTGCCTACCACCACGACATCAGGCGCAAGTGGCAGGTTCTCTGCACTGTAGCCCTGCTTTAATGCAATTCCTGCAGTTTCCAGCTGTGTACTCATGGGCGGGTACACATTGGCATCCGATCCACTCACTGTGTAGCCGAGCTCTCGCGCCAGCAGCGCCAGGCTACCCATGAAAGTCCCGCAAATCCCTATAATATGCAGATGCATCGCGCCTTGTTTCCTCTGATGATGGCTCTGGTAAGATAACCGGATGGTGATTGCACGAATGACTGGTTGTGTAGCCAAAAAAGTAACGTCTGCCAATACCTGTAAGGCAACCATGTAACAGCACTCAGCCTAGCATGGAAGCAGGCCAGGCTCACCTGGATTAGGCGCATGAATGTGACAACACGCAAGGATTGATGCAGGATGCGTCTGGTGCATTTATTCACCCCTGATCATGTATCCCCCGAACACCAACCCTGGAGTTAAATCATGCGTATCGTCTTGCGCTATTTTTTTCGTACTCTGCGTATTCTGCTGGCCCCTTTCATGATCGTGGCTGAAAAACTGTCGACCCCGAAATCCGTTGAGCGCAGCCCTGAAGCCCAGGCCGAAGTGGACAAGGCCTGTGAGCAGTTGGCGCTCTATCAGTTTCGCACCTGCCCTTTCTGCATCAAGGTACGCAAGCAGATGGCGCGCCTGGGGCTGAACGTTGAGGTACGTGACTCGCAGCTTGATCCTCAGCACAAGCAGGATCTGCTAGAGGGGGGTGGCAAGGTCAAGGTACCCTGCCTGCAGATCCAGAAGGATAACGGCACGGTGGAGTGGCTGTATGAATCCGATGATATCAACGCCTACCTGCAGCAACGATTTGGTTCAAACGACCGTTAGGGAAAATTGCCAAAACGTTAAATACCAAATTGGACAATGCCCGGCAATGAGATAATGTGTCGGTAAATCAGACTTGGCAATCGTTAGCGTGTGTTATTTCATTTATCTTCTGGAACAGAAAGGTGATGAACGTCTGATATTCAACACTTGCAAAGGAACAACAAAATGCTTCGCAAAACACTAATCGCAAGCGCCGTGGCGGCCACCATGCTGGCGACCAGTGCCAGCGCCGAAACGCTGCGCTGGACACGTTCATCTGATGGCCTGACGCTTGACCCTCATTCTCAGAATGAAGGCCCTACACATGCTCTGAACCATCAGATATTTGATACGCTGATCTATCAGGACATGGATATCAACTATCAGCCGGGCCTGGCCACCGACTGGTATATTCATCCTGACGATCCCAGCGTCTGGGTGTTTGAAATCCGCGAAGGCGTCACCTTTCATGAAGGCCAAGCACTGACCTCGGAAGATGTGGTGTTTTCCCTTGATCGCGCGCGTCACGAATACGCCGACATGCGTGGCCTGCTGACCTCCATCAAGGAAGTGCGCGCTGAAGACGACTACACCGTGCATGTTGAAACCCATGACCCGAACCCTTTGCTGCCCAACAACCTCACCAATCTGTTCATAATGAGCAAGGCCTGGGCGGAAGAGCATGATGTGGAAACCCCGCAGAACTATGCCGCCGGGGAAGAAACCCATGCGGTGCGTAATGCCAACGGCACAGGGCCTTTCCGGGTTGAGAGCCGTGAGCCGGACACACGAACCGTCATGGTGCGTAACGATGATTACTGGGGCATTGATGAGTACCCCATGGAAGTGTCTGAGCTGATTTTCACCCCGATTGAATCCGCCGCCACCCGGGTTGCGGCCCTGCTATCCGGTGAGGTTGATCTGCTCCAGGAAACCCCTGTACAGGATATTGAACGCCTGGCAAATGCCGAAGGCATTCGTAATGAACAGGGCGCGGAAAACCGTACCATTTTCCTGGGGATGGATTTAGGCTCGATGGAGCTGAGCACGGCTGATACCGATGACAATCCTTTTGCAGATCTCAGGGTGCGCGAGGCGATCAACATTGCCGTTGATGCAACGACTATCCAGCGGGCAGTCATGCGCGGCAACTCTGAACCTGCCGGTATTATCGTCCCGCCTTTTGTCAACGGCTATTCCAGCGAGCTTGACGAAGTGGTGCCGGCTGACACCGAGCGTGCCCAGGCGCTGATGGCCGAAGCAGGCTATGGCGACGGTTTCAGTGTGACCCTGCAGTGCCCCAACGACCGCTACATGAACGATGAGCAGATCTGTCAGGCAGTTGTCAGCATGCTGGCGCGTATCGGTATCTCGGTAGACCTTGATGCCCAGACACGCTCCCTGCATTTTGCCGAACTGGCAAACGGTGAATACGACTTCTATATGCTCGGCTGGGGAGTTCCCACCATGGATATCGAGTACGTATTCAACTATCTGTACCACTCCAAGGAATCTGATCTGGGCACCTGGAATTTCACCGGCTACTCGAATGAACGCATCGACGAGTTGACCGTGGCCATGGCAAGCGAGACCGATGAAGAAACCCGTAACGCCATGATCGAGGAAGCCCGCCAGATCGTGCATGACGACATTGTCTATATTCCGATCCACCATCAGATGCTGACCTGGTCGATGCGAGATGATATCGATTTCAAGGTACAGAGTGAAAATACCCCGCACTTCAAATACCTGCGTTTCAACCAATAAGCATCGTCAGTGCGACGTCTCAGCCGCTACCCGCGGTTGAGGCGTCTTGACATGGAGATCCCATGCTTGCCTTCTTTATTCAACGCCTTATGCAGGCGGCTTTTGTGATGCTGGTGGTCGCCTTGATCGCGTTCTCACTGTTTCACTATGTAGGCGACCCAGTACTCAACATGCTCGGTCAGGAAGCCACTGATGCCGACAGAGCGGCCCTGCGCACCCAGCTGGGGCTGGACCAGACCATTCTCGTTCAGTTCTGGCAGTTCATGGTCAGCGCCGTCCAGTTTGAGTTCGGCATTTCATACCGTTCCGCCCGCCCCGTTTCCGAGCTGATTCTGGAACGCCTGCCTGCCACCCTGGAGCTGGCCATCGTATCGGCCATTTTTGCCGTGGTCATGGGTATAGTGCTGGGCATCTATACCGCCATTCAGCGCGGTAACTGGCTTTCACGTTTTATCATGACAGCATCGCTGATCGGTGTATCGCTGCCAACTTTCCTGATCGGTATCCTGCTGATCTATCTGTTTGCCGTCGAACTGGGCTGGCTACCGGCCTTCGGGCGCGGCCAGGTAGTCGAGCTTACCAGCTGGTGGGACACAGGGTTGCTGACGACCAGTGGCCTGAGGTCGATCATATTACCTGCCATCACCCTGGGACTTTTTCAATTGACCCTGATCATGCGCCTGGTACGCGCGGAAATGCTTGAAGTCTTACGCACTGACTACATCAAGTTTGCCCGGGCACGCGGGCTGTCCAGACGGGTCGTCAACCTGCGTCATGCCCTCAAGAACACTATGGTTCCGGTGATTACCATTATCGGTTTGCAGCTGGGCACCATTATCGCCTTTGCGATCATTACTGAAACGGTCTTCCAGTGGCCCGGGGTCGGCGCGCTGTTTATCACCGCCGTACGCTTTGTCGATATTCCCGTGATGGCAGCCTATCTGATGATGATTGCCCTGGTCTTTGTGGTGATCAATCTGGTGGTCGATCTGCTTTATTACGCCGTTGATCCGCGCCTTCGCGTACAGGGAGGTGGCAAATGAGCCAGCCAGCCACACAGCACAACAAGGATGATGTCATGGCATCGCCCAAGCCAAGCAAATGGCAAGGCTTTCTCGACAGCGACATTGTGCATTCCTGGAAACAGCAGCCTGTTGTCATCATGGCTACCTTGATGACGCTGCTGATGTTCATGGGTGCCCTTTTTGCCCCCTGGATCGCCCCCCAGAACCCCTTTGACCCCGGTCAACTGGAGCTGATTGACGCTTTTACACCTCCGCTTACCACCTCGGATTTCACCGGTAATTTTTATTTACTGGGCAGTGATAGCCAGGGTCGGGATGTATTTTCTGCCATCCTGTATGGTTCACGCATATCGCTACTGGTCGGTTTTGCTGCGGTGTTTTTCGCATTGGCACTGGGCACGGCACTTGGCCTGGTAGCCGGTTTCCGCGGCGGTTGGCGCGATGCGATCATCATGCGGATTGCCGATGTTCAGCTGACATTTCCCTCCATTCTGCTGGCACTGCTTATTTTTGGCGTCATTCGCGGCTTCATGCCCGGCTCCATGCATGCCGAAGTGGCCATCATCGTGCTGATCATTGCCATAGGGCTGTCTGACTGGGTGCAATATGCCCGCGCCGTGCGTGGCGCTACCATGGTGGAAAAGAGTAAGGAATACGTTCAGGCCGCCCGCGTCATTGGCCTGCCGGACATCAAGATCCTTTTCCAGCATATTCTCCCCAACGTCATGCGTCCCGTACTGGTGATCGGCACCATTGGCCTGGCGCTTGCCATTATTGCTGAAGCCACCCTGTCATTTCTGGGCGTGGGCATGCCGGCCACCCAGCCCAGCCTGGGCACCCTTATTCGGGTGGGCCAGGATTACATGTTCTCAGGCGAGTGGTGGATCCTGTTTTTCCCCGGTGTCGCCCTGTTGATACTGGCACTTTCCGTTAATCTGCTGGGAGACTGGTTACGTGATGTCCTTAACCCAAAACTCCGCTGAACGGCCAGACACGGCCTCACAGCGTGAAGACACTACGGCCGTTCTCAGCGTACGCAACCTGAGGGTGGAATTTCCCAATCGCCACGGCACCCTGGTGGCCCTTGACGATATTTCCTTTGATATTGCCCCGGGTGAAATTCTCGGCGTTGTGGGCGAGTCAGGGGCGGGTAAATCCATGACCGGCAATGCGGTCATTCAACTGCTGGAGCCTCCTGGCCATATCGCCGCTGGGGAAATCCGCCTTTCCGGTGAGCGGATAGACAATCTTAGCGAAGAAGATTTCGTCCTCCTGCGCGGCAGGCGTATCGGGATGATTTTCCAGGATCCGTTGACCAGCCTGAATCCGCTGTTTTCGATCGGCGATCAACTGGTGGAAACCATCCGCGCTCACCTGCCACTTAACGAAAAAAAGGCCAGAGCAAAGGCACTGGATCTGCTTCGTGAAGTGGGCATCCCCGCCCCCGAAACCCGCCTGGACAGCTACCCACACCAGTTTTCGGGGGGAATGCGCCAACGTGTGGTGATTGCCTTGGCGCTGGCAGCAGAGCCGGAACTGATCATTGCCGATGAGCCGACCACGGCGCTAGACGTATCGGTTCAGGCCCAGATCCTTGCTTTGCTCAAGAAGGTCTGCGCCGAACGTGGTGCTGCTGTCATGCTGGTCACCCATGACATGGGGGTCATCGCGGAAACCGCCAATCGGGTCGCGGTCATGTATGCCGGTCGCCTGATCGAGATCGGCCCGGTTGACGATGTCATCCGACGCCCGCAACACCCCTACACGGAAGGCCTGATGGCGTCCATTCCCGGCCTGGGCGCACGGCGTGAACGGCTTTATCAGATTGAGGGAGCCATGCCACGCCTGGCGGCCATTCCCTCAGGCTGTGCCTTCAACCCCCGATGCCCGCATGCCGCTGATCGTTGCCGCCAGGAGCGCCCGTCTTTGCTGGCAACTTCACAGGGGCAAGCCGCCTGCTGGCTACATGACCCTGTCAACCCGGTGGCAAGACGCCCCCTTCAGGAGACATCATCGTGACCCAATCTCAAGCCCCACTGCCGCATTCAAGCGATGACATTCTGCTGGCAGTTGACGATCTGGCCCGCCATTTCGATGTTTCCAGACCCTGGCTGAACCGCCTGATTGAACGGGCAGACAGGCAGACCCTGAAAGCCGTTGATGGTGTCAGTTTTTCGATCAGGCGCGGAGAAACCCTGGCCCTTGTGGGTGAGTCAGGCTGTGGTAAGTCTACCGTTGCCCGCCTTATTGTCGGGCTTTATGGATTGACCCGTGGGCAGATCACCTTTGACGGCCAGGATATCAGCCAGCTGGCAGGAAAAAGTGGCAAGCAGGTCGCAGCGATCCGTCAGCGCTTCCAGATGATCTTCCAGGACCCGTTTGCCAGTCTGAACCCTTTGTGGCGGGTTAATACCATCATCGGCGAACCCCTGCGCCTGTTTCGCCCGCAAATGTCTTCCGCTGACCGCCATCGCCGCGTGGGTGAGTTGCTGGAACAGGTCGGCATGTCAGCGGCAGACGGCTACCGCTACCCCCACGAATTCTCCGGCGGGCAGCGCCAACGGATCTCGATTGCCCGAGCCCTGGCCAACGAACCGGAATTCATGGTCTGCGATGAGCCCACCTCGGCGCTTGATGTGTCAGTACAGGCGCAGATTCTCAACCTGATGAAGGACTTGCAGCAGGAATACGGGCTGACCTATCTGTTTATCAGCCACGATATGGCGGTGGTCAAGCATATGGCCGACCGTATTGCCGTCATGTACCTTGGGCGCATTGCCGAGATCGCCCCGGCGGACCAGCTTTTCAGCCAGCCGCGCCACCCTTATTCCCGTATGCTGCTGGATGCGGTTCCCTCGCTGGATGGTTCAGGCAAACAGCGCAGCATGATTGAAGGCGAAGTGCCTAACCCGGTGCATCCGCCTTCCGGCTGTGCTTTCCACCCGCGCTGCCCGCATGCGTTTGAACGCTGCCAGCGTGAAATACCTGGGTTGATTGCCAGTACCGGCGGCACTCAGGTGGCCTGTCACGCCGTTGAAGAAGGTCGACTCTGAAAACACCGGGATCAGGATAGCCATGTCCACAGAAGCACTGCAGCGCCAACAAGAAGCTCATATCCATCAACTCCTGGTGGCCTACCGCTCATTGATGAGCCAGTTCAACCTGGATGCCATTGCCATCTATAGCGGACACCCCAGTGCGCACTACGCGGATGACCAGCTGGCCAGTTTCAAGGCCTACGGCCATTTCGTGCACTGGGTGCCGCTGGTGGATGCCGCGCACAGCTGGCTGGTGATTCACCCGGAAGCAAGGCCCACCCTCCACCTGCACGCACCGGCTGATTTCTGGCATCAGCCCACAACCCTGCCGGAGGAACGCTGGGTCGGTGAGTTTGAGGTGGTGTTGTGCAACGACATTCAGGCACCTCAGCTGAGCCAGAACAGCGCCTGGATCGGCGACGCGGCAGCGCTTGAACATGCTGGCTTAGCAGTGCCAGAGGGGGATGCCAACCCGCCCACCCTGCTGCTGGCCCTGGATGAGCTGAGGGTGATCAAGAGCAACTACGAAATCAGCTGCATCCGTGAAGCCAACCGACTGGCCATGGCCGGTCACCAGGCAGCCCATACAGCCTTTGCCGGGGCAGCCAGCGAGCTGGATATCCAGCTCGCTTATCTGGCGGCCAGCCGTCAGCGTGAATCCCAGCTGCCTTATGCCAGTATCGTGGGCATGAATGATCATGCCGGCATTCTGCATTACCAACACTACAACGCCCAGACGACCCATCAGCGGTTCAGCCTGCTGGTGGATGCAGGGAGTCGCTATCGCGGTTACAGTGCCGATATCACCCGCACCCATCTGGGCCCGGATGCCCCTGCGCTGTTTGAAGCCCTGATTGACGCCCTGCATGGCCTGAAGGACCAGCTGATTGCAAAAGCCAGGCCCGGCCAACAATTCACTGCCCTCCAGGAAGAAATGCATCAGGCGCTGGCGGACATTCTTATTCACCACGATCTGTATCGTGGCAGCGCCGAATCAGCGGTCAGTGAAGGCGTCACCCGCGCCTTCTGCCCTCACGGCTTGGGGCATCTGCTGGGCATTCAGGTTCACGATGTGGCCGGGTTACGCACCCCGGCCGGCGGGCCGGCTCCCGCACCGTCTGAACACCCGGCCCTGCGCCTGACCCGTGAACTGGAAGTGGGCATGGTCATCACCATCGAGCCGGGGCTTTACTTCATTCCCATGCTGCTGGCGCCCTTGCGTCAACAATCACTGCCCATCAACTGGATTCTGGTCGAGCAACTTACGCCCTGCGGCGGTATTCGCATTGAAGACAATATTGTGATTACAGAAAACGGCTACGAGAATCTGACGCCCTGATCCTTCCTCATACTGCCCATGAAGCATAAAAGGCGCACATAAAAAAGGCCCCCCGAAGGGGACCAGGTGGAGCACGCCAGCTCACTCGGTGTATCGTTGCCAGAGCCATACAGGTTAGTCTGAAATGACGCTGTATGTTGCGTGGCAGCGATGTAGGCGGCAACTTTTCCGCCTTGTATCTTGCCTATTGCGACTTACGTGCCAAAAAATAATTATCTTCTTATTTTCATATATTTAAAAAATAAAATCTATTTCTTCAAGCTAGCCACTGGGTGTTGACGCACTGCAATACGCACTGTGGTAGCGCACAAATTTGCTGCGTTGCCACATGACAGTGCAGGGCTTCCGCCAAGACATCCTCAACCGCAGCACGTACACTTGCTTGAATTCAGTTCTCACTTGTTAAGGAACCGTCATGGCGTTTGAATCCACGTCCTCCTACATTGCTACCGATGCCCTCAAGCAAGCCGTCAATGCTGCCGTTGTGCTGGAGCGGCCGCTTTTGATCAAGGGTGAGCCAGGCACCGGTAAGACCCTGCTGGCCGAGGAGTTGGCCGGATCCTTGGGTACACGCCTGATCACCTGGCATATCAAGTCCAGCACCAAGGCGGCCCAGGGGCTTTATGAATATGACGCCGTCAGCCGCCTGCGCGATTCGCAGCTTGGGGTGGAAGGGGTGGAAAATGTCGGCAACTACATCAAGCCCGGCAAGCTGTGGGAAGCCTTCAGCGCCGGTGAGCGCGTGGTGTTGCTGATTGATGAAATCGACAAGGCGGACATCGAGTTCCCCAACGACCTGCTGCAAGAGCTCGACCGTATGGAGTTTCACGTCTATGAGACCGGTGAAACCATTCGTGCCGAGCAGCGTCCGATCATCGTGATCACCTCGAATAACGAAAAAGAGCTGCCGGATGCCTTTTTGCGCCGCTGCTTTTTCCATTACATCGAATTCCCCGACCGCGAGACCATGCAGGCGATTGTCGACGTTCACTTCCCCGATATTGCACCCCGTCTGGTCAGCGAAGCGCTGGAAGTGTTCTTTGATTTACGCGGCGCACCCGGGCTCAAGAAAAAACCTTCGACCTCCGAACTGGTGGATTGGCTGAAACTGCTGATGGCCGACGAGCTGGCCCAGGAAGCCCTTTATCACCGCGACCCGGTCAAGGCCCTACCGCCGATGGCAGGTGCGCTGGTCAAGAACGAGCAGGATACGCAACTGCTTGAACGGCTGGCCTTCATGCTGCGTCGCCAGAAGAACACGGGGCGCTAAGCCATGTTTATCGGCCTGTTTGAAACGCTGAAACGTGCTGGCGTGCCGGTGTCGCTGCGCGAGCTGCTGGACTTACATGCTGTCGTCGAACGTGGCGTGGTGTTTGCCGATATGGAAGCTTTCTATCAGGTGGCACGCACCGTCATGGTCAAGGATGAGCGTCATTTCGACCGTTTTGATCGCGCCTTTGCGGCCTGGTTCAAGGGCATTGAGGATATGAATGCCGCCATTGACGCCCTGATCCCCGATGAATGGCTGCGCCGTGAGTTCAAAAAACAGCTCAGTGATGAAGAAAAGGCCAGGATCGAATCCCTGGGCGGGCTCGAACAGTTGATCGACACCTTCAAAAAACGTCTTGAAGAGCAGAAAGAGCGCCATGCGGGCGGCAACAAATGGATTGGTACCGGCGGCACCAGTCCGTTTGGCGCCTATGGCTACAACCCGGAAGGTATCCGTATCGGCCAGGAGGGCTCCCGCCACCGACACGCCGTCAAGGTGTGGGATGAGCGCCGCTTTCGCGATTATGATGATTCTCTAGAACTGGGTACTCGCAATATCAAGATGGCACTGCGCCGCTTGCGCAAGTTTGCCCGTCAAGGGGCGCTTGAAGAGTTTGATATCGACAGAACCATCCGTGAAACCGCCCGGGATGCGGGCCTGCTGAATATCCAGATGCGCCCGCAACGCCACAACGCTGTCAAGATTCTGCTGTTTCTCGATGTCGGCGGTTCCATGGATGACCATATCCGCGTCTGCGAGGAGCTGTTTTCCGCCGCGCGCTCGGAGTTCAAACATCTTGAGCACTATTATTTTCATAACTGCCTGTATGAAGGCGTCTGGCAAAACAATCGCCGCCGTGGCAGTGAACGACTTCCGACCATGGACGTTTTGCATACCTACGGGGATGACTATCAGGTCGTGGTGGTCGGCGACGCTGCGATGTCGCCCTATGAAATCACTCACCCGGGTGGCAGCGTCGAACACTTCAACGATGAGGCCGGTGGCATCTGGTTAAAGCGTTTGACCGCTGCATTCCCTCGCCTGGCGTGGCTCAACCCCATGCCACCACACGCCTGGGAAATGACCTACTCGACCCAGTTGATTCGTGAACTGATTGACGACCGCATGTACCCGATGACGTTGGAGGGCCTGGATGCGGCGATGAGCCAACTGGCCCGCTAAAGCGCGGAACCACGCATCCAAGACCATTTTGATCATGTGAAAACACGGCCATGTGCTACCCTGATAATTGAGTTTGTTACATATTTGTAAGTTTCTCAGTAGTAGACAACAACAGACAACAATAGGATCGCCCGTAATGAGTCGAGAAGTCGTCGTATTAAGTGCCGTACGTTCTGCCATTGGCGCCTTTGGTGGCGGATTAAGCTCCATAGAACCCCATGAACTGGCGGGCCAGGTCATGAAAGAGGCGGTCAACCGCTCCCAGGTGGATGCCGCCTTGATCAACTACGTTACCGTGGGCAACTGCATCCCCACGGATGCGCGTTTCGCCTATGTCGCACGCGTTGCCTCCATTCAGGCCGGGTTGCCGATGGATTCCGTCGCCATGGCGGTGAACCGCCTGTGCAGCTCTGGTTTGCAGGCCATTGTGACCACTGCCCAGAACATCATGCTGGGTGATTGTGATTATGGCGTTGGGGGCGGCGTTGAAGTGATGTCGCGGGGCGGTTACCTGTCACCTGCCATGCGCTCGGGTGCACGAATGGGCGATACCAGCATGGTCGACATGATGGTGGCCACCCTGAATGATCCTTTCGGGGTTGGGCACATGGGCATAACCGCTGAGAATCTGGCCGAAAAGTGGGATATCAGCCGCGAGGAACAGGACGCCTTTGCAGTGGAATCCCATGCCCGTGCAGCGCGCGCCATCGAGGAAGGACGCTTCAAGTCTCAGATCGTCCCGATCACTTTTGAGACCCGTAAGGGCACCGTCGTTGTCGATACCGATGAGCACGTCAAGCCGGGCACCAGTATGGAAAGCCTGGGTAAAATGCGCCCGGCCTTCAAGAAAGACGGCACCGTCACAGCCGGTAATGCCTCGGGCATTAACGATGGCGCCGCCTTTATGGTGCTGGCTTCTGCAGAGGCGGCCGACAGTGCCGGACACAAGCCGATTGCCCGCGTGGTGTCTTACGCGGTGGCCGGGGTGCCGAATGAGATCATGGGTGAAGGGCCCATCCCCGCCTCGCGTCTGGCGCTGGAGAAAGCTGGTTTGTCACTTGACGATATGGATGTGATTGAATCCAATGAAGCTTTTGCCGCCCAGGCACTGGCCGTCGCCAAGGGCCTGGGGCTGGACATGCAGAAAACCAATCCGAATGGCGGTGCCATCGCATTGGGCCACCCGGTGGGTTGTTCCGGGGCCTTTATCGCCACCAAAGCACTCCATGAGCTTGAGCGTACCGGTGGACGCTATGCGCTGGTCACCATGTGTATTGGCGGCGGCCAGGGAATTGCAACCATTTTTGAGCGCCTGTAAAGCGTTAACGGGCAAAATACTAAACGTCGGCGTGGCAAGAGCCCGCCGACGCCGATAATGACACTTAATCTGACTATTTTTTCTAAGCTTCTGACTTTTTCATGCTAATGCCCACTCAACACCTCTCTTCGCATGCAACAAGGTGGTGTCATACAGTGCAACAGTGGTGTCATGCTGTTTGATCAATAAACCGATTTCCGTACAGCCCAGTATGACCCCGGTCGCACCACGTCGATGCAGATCTTCCACAACGTCCAGATACGCCGCGCGGGAGTTCTTATCCAGCACACCCCGGCACAGTTCCTGATAAATAATCTGGTGAACCTCCTCACGCTGAGTATCATTCGGCACCAGCACGGTAATCCCCTGGGTTTCCAGGCGCTCGCGGTAAAATGCCTGTTCCATGGTAAATCGGGTGCCTAAAAGCCCAACGGTTTGAACGCCATCCTCCCGCAACGCCTGTGCCGTGGCATCGGCAATATGCAAAAGCGGAATGGACAGCGCGGCTTCTACCTGTGACGCAACACGGTGCATGGTGTTGGTGGCAATTATCAGGCCGTCAGCGCCAGCGGCTTCAACCCTTAGGGCATGCTTGACCAACAGATCAGCCAACGCCTCCCACTGCTCTTCCCGCTGCAACACTTCAACGTCGGCAAAATCCAGGCTATCAAGAATTACCTTTGCCGAATGCAGGCCGCCCAGTCGCTGTGCAACCTGCTGATTAAGCAGTCGATAATAGGTCTGGGTAGATTCCCAGCTCATGCCACCCAAAAGGCCAAGCGTTTTCATCGTCTGCGATTTCTCCAGATATTAAGCTAGGTTGTTATTTAATCATTCAGACACAAGGATATTCTGACTACACTTATAGTAATGCAAACAAAAATAACTTCTCAAAAAAGCGTCCGGGAATGCGGATGAAGGCAACGCTGAACACCCTGCTGCGAACCAGCTATATCGCCGGGCTGGGTATCCTGATTGGCTTGTCTGCGGCGGTTATTGCCAACTTCTTTGTGGCCGGCATCACGTGGATGAACGATAGTCTATTGATCTCACCACGCAGCCGATTGATGGCAAGTAGCGAATGGCTGCTGTTGATAGCCACCGTGATGGTGCCCGCTTCAGGAGGGTTAGCCGTAGGTATTATCCGGCATTTTATTGAAGGCCAACGCTTTCACGGCCCGCCGGATATCATTGCCACCGTACAGACCCGCCAGGGGGAGCCCGCTGCACGGACGGGGCTTTTATCGGGCATTGCCAGCCTGCTCTCTCTGGGTAGTGGCGCCTCAGTAGGCCAATATGGCCCGTTGGTGCATCTTGGTGGCTTGCTGGGCTCACTATGGTCACGGCTTTTCCGCATGGACATTTCCATGGGCAATGTCGCGGTTTCCTGCGGCGTTGCCGCCGCTATCTCGAGCATTTTCCATGCCCCGATTGCCGGCATCCTGTTTGCTCAGGAAGTTATCCTGCGCCATTTTTCGCTGCGCGCCCTGGCCCCTATCGCCGTTGCTTCGATTGTTGGCTATGTGGCTGCCAATACCATTCTGCCCCAACCGCCTCTTTTGCAGATCGAATCTGCCGAAATACTCCACTTCTGGGAATTCGGGCTTTTTCTGTTACTTGGCATGGCCAGCGCGCTGGTGGCCGTGGCTTATATGCAATCCATCCTCTGGGTTGGGCGCTGCGCCAGCGCCGTGCCAATCCCAGCCATCACCCAGCCGGCTTTTGCTGGCGCAGCGCTGGGAGTTGTGGCGCTATGGTTTCCTGAAATCCTCGGCGCGGGTGGTGAAAATCTGCGCTTTGCGTTGATTGATGAAGCTTTCAGCCGCTGGGAACTGGCAATATTGCTGATTCTGAAAATACTGGCCACCGCCTGGTGCCTCGGCATGGGCTTTGCTGGCGGCGTATTCAGCCCCGCCCTGCTGATCGGCAGCCTGTTCGGGGCCTTGTTCGGCAGCCTGGTCGCCACCTTTAGCGGAGCCACCAGTTCAGCCGTGGTGGTGTATGCCGTCTGCGGCATGGTAGCGGTAACTGCACCGGTAATTGGCGCCCCCATGACCACAGTGGTTATCGTATTCGAGATGACCGGCCATTACCCCTTGACCATTGCCGCATTGAGCAGCGTGGCACTCGCCAGCCTGACCACATCACGGCTGTTTGGGCGCTCTCTATTTGATCGTCAGCTCCACCAGCGCGGCATAGACCTTTCCGGCGGGCGCAGTAAAGCGCTATTGACAGCCCATACGCTGCAAGCACTGATCAACCCGCACTGTCTGCAACTCAGCCCCCGCGCCAGCGTCAGTGACGCCATGCTGGCAATGAGCCAGGCGCAGGCGGCAGAAGCCTATCTGGTAGACGCCGCTGGCCGCTACCTTGGCACCGTGCACCTGCATGCGCTGATCAGCGCAGCGCCGCAGGATGAAGCCCGCCAATACACCCCACCGGACGACCTATGCCTGTATAGCGATACCCCTCTATGGGAAAGCATGCAGGCCCTGCGTGAATTTGTGGGCGAGCGGGTACCGGTTGTCGACAGGCAGCATCGTCTGATTGGAGCTGTTGCTGAATCGGATGTGATTCGCGCCTACCTGGATATTCTGGCTGATATGCGTCGGGAGGAATATGCGCCTGGTTAATATTTGGCTGGTATGTGTTTCAACCTGTTTGCCTGTGCTGGCAGCTGCTTCTCCGGTTCACCAGCCAGCACCTCTGGTGGTCGCTTCATGGGGTGGCGCCTATCAGGCAGTGCTTGAGGAAGTATTGTTTGAACCCTTTACGGCCGCTACCGGCATTCAAGTAGAAACAGTGCCGTATAGCGGTGGACTGGAAATTCTTGAATCAACGCCGCCCGATCTGATCGATATGACCAAAAACGCTGCCATGACTGCATGCCAACAAGGGCAGCTTCTGCGTCTGACGTTTGACGACCTGCCTGACGGCGCCGATGGCACTCCCGCCAGGCGGGACTTTATTGACAGCGCATTCAATGAGTGTGCGCTGACCCATCTTCTGTATGCCACCGTGATTGCCTACGATACTCGGGCGTTCAAAGGCTTTATTCCCTCTCGCGTTCATGACCTGTTCAATCTGCAGGATTTTCCTGGCAAACGTGCCCTCCAGGACATCCCCGACGGCAATATTGAGTGGGCCTTACGTTCGTTTGATGTCCCCCGCGAATCCCTTTACCCACTGTTGAGCACGCCGCGGGGCATGACATTGGTATTTGAGCGCCTTGATGCGCTCAGGCCACACACCTTGTGGTGGCAGGCAGGGAGCGAACCTGTAGAACTGCTGGAAAGCGGCGAGGTGGTCATGGCATCTGGCTATAATGGACGTTTTTTTGCCGCCATTGCCGAGGGCAGCCCGATTCAGATTATCTGGGACAGTCAGATACAGGAACATCAGACCTGGGCCATTCCCACCTCAGCCAACAATCAGGCGGCCGCCCGGCAATTTATTCGCTTTGCCACCCGCACCCAACGGCTTGCAGCGGTAGCGGAACGCATTGCCTATGGCCCTGCCCGCCACTCTGCCTCGGCTCTGCTTCATAAACACCCTGATGGCTTTGACATTCGCCCACACATACCTACGCATCCCTACAACAGCCAGACGTCCATCACCAAAGATGTTGGCTGGTACGCACGGGTGCGAGACCATTTACATGAACGCTTCGAACAGTGGCAACAAGGGGGCAGTCTCTAACCGTCCTTGCTCAAACGCCGTTTACCTGGCGGCCTGACACCATCCTGACTCTTGAGCGCCTTTAACTGTATCTCCACTTTGGAACGTGCCCGTTCAGCGGCGACGGCGCGCTGCTCAGCGCTGTGAACGCTTTGCTCCAGAACCGTCAAACGCTCTTTCCATTCATTGCGCATCTGGGCGATATCCTTACGCACGGCATCGGCATCTTGCTTGCGGGCTTGTCGCTCTGCTTTCAGGGCTTCGCGCTGATCGCTCGCATTGTGCTCTGCTGCTGCCTGTTTGGCTTCAGCAGCCGCCTTGGCACGCTCAGTGGAACGCTGCAGGCGCTCGGTTACCTGAAGTTTGCGCTGGGCTTCCATGCTGGATTGATAATATTCATCGCGCTGTTCGCTAAACAGCTTGAGACGCGCTTGCGCTTGAGTTAAGGCCTGACGCATTTTTTCAGCGTCCTCGCGCTCTTCGTCCAGCGCCTTACGTAAGCGCTCGAACTCTGCACGCAAGGTGTCACGCTCATTCACAACATCATCACGCTCGCCTTCCAAACGATTCACCTGAGAAAGTAACAGCTCTGTCTGAGATTCAAGTTCTTCGCCTATTTCTGCCAGCGTATCAGCAGTATGTTGTGACTCCTGGGCCTGCATTTCCATGTCAGCACGCACTATTGATACCTGGCGCTCTATTTCATCGGCTATTGCGCAGATCAGGGCGTCAGGTAGCTGGATGGCTTTACGTTCTGCAGGCGCCTGAGTGGCTTTCCAGTCGCGCAGGTGACGATGAATGGTATTTGGACTTCCAGTTCCCAAGTCGTCTCTGATGCGCTGTATGGTGGGGTTAGTGCCTTGCTCGACTAATTTTTTGGCCGCTTGGGCCACCTGTTCATAAGTGATACCGGGGCGAGGCATGAAACGTCTCCGTGATTGCCATATCCTTCATGGCTTAATAGTATTTCATATCGAATTAAATACAATACAAAATGTTTTCATGAGAGCGTCTGGCCAGGTCTGATACTGCCACGTTAGCGAATAGCCTTGATGGCGTTGCTTTGATAGGTTCGCATTGATGACGTCGCAGTCCTTGCGACGTACGATGCAACATTCCATGTAAAGCTTGTTCCCTCCCTCCCTTGCGGCATCTACACCCAGTACAGGCCACAGGCGGTGCTTGATCTGTGCGCTAACGCACGCAAGCAGCTATAAATCACATTAATTGTTCTTTTCAGCCCTGCGTTCGCTAGCGCACGGTGACTGAACATTATAAGCGTCATACTCAGGTTGAGCGTGGCAAGGGAAATGCCTAAACAAGGATGTTGCGCTATGCGCTAAAAGCGTAGTTATACATCCTTTTAAAGAGTAATCTCCATGAAAACTGCCTACCTGAAAACCAGCGCACTCAAAAAGCCTCTATCACCTGCACTTGATGCTGATGTTTTGAAATTCTGGCATAAAAAGGCCCAGCTTCAATTAAATTACATGAATGTAAATGCTGCCTATATCGATTGAAATATCTTGCATACAGACAACTTTCCCAGCTGGACTTTACAGCTGGATCAAGCATTGTCATTCAACCTATCAGCAATATCTTATTATACACCGTAACCTATTGAAACTCTTAGCTTGAATGACATGGCCACGGGCAAGTTCAACACAGGTTAATTCCCACCATATTATGAAATCTATTTTTGCGATAACGATTGGAACAATCGTGCTGCTTTTAATGCTGACCCTCCAGGGTTCGCTTAGCGTTCAAATCCTGCTTGCTTTTGCCGGTCTGGCTTTTTACGCAGTCGCCTTAAGCCCTGGGATCACACAAATTGGTCCCAATGCTTGGCGGCAACTTAAGCCGAGCAAGCCCAAACTGCATAAACCAGGTGATTGATGTGATCAACAGTACTCGATGCTCTAGGCTCTCCGCTTGCATCACTGCAATATTGGGTATGACACCTTCAGGAGAGCGCCTGCAAGGCTGATTGCTGAAAGGTTTTCCTGACCACCTGGCGCAACTCGCTGTCATCCCAGGGTTTGGTCAGAAATTTGTAGATTGCCCCTTCATTAATCGCCTCCGTGACTGTTTTCAGATCAGTATGCCCTGGCAGTTTGACCTGAACGATGCCCGAGTCGTTTTCCTTGACCTGGCAGAAACACACTACCGCTCATTAGCGTCATGGTCTTTTTGTGGACAATGATGCGAAGGTCCCCACAAAGGCTTGACCACATGATCAAGGTGCTAACGCGTCGTTCTTGCCGGTGCATCAACTCAGATTTCAAAGGCTTCCCGCTCGCGATGATGTCGTTCAAGAAAGGTTTTCAAGCGAAGCAGCGGCATGGGTCTGGCGAAATAAAAGCCTTGATAGTGTGTGCATCGTTGGTTGGAAAGATAAGCAAGCTGATCATGGGTTTCGACCCCTTCAGCCAACACTTCAAATCCAAGGGCCCTCGCCATGTCAATAGTTCCCCGAACAATGGCAGCATCGCGATGGTCGCTAGTAATATCCTTGATAAATTCACGGTCTATCTTGATCTTGCTGACGGGCAAATGCTTAAGATAGCTAAGACTGGAAAAACCAGTTCCAAAATCATCAATTGCCAGCTGAATTCCCTCGCCTCTGAGACCTTTCAAGGTATCCAGTGCCCAATCGGCACTTTCCATCAACACCCCTTCGGTCAACTCAAGTTCAAGTAATCGCGGCGGCAGGCCACTCTTCTTTAGCACGTGGAAAAGATCACGCACAAAGTAGGTACGCTGAAACTGCATGGGTGAGATATTGACCGCCATGCTGAAATCGCCCAGGCCAAGGGCGTTAAGCGCTTTACCATCACGGCAGGCGGTAGCCAACACCCAATCGCTGATGGGAATAATCTGGCCAGTGCTTTCAGCTAAGCTGATAAAATCCACGGGCGATACGCGGCCACGTTCAGGATGCTGCCAGCGGATTAACGCCTCAAAGCCGGTCACTCGCCCGCTTGGGCTGTGAACCTGAGGTTGGTAATAAAGCTCAAACTGTTCGTTATCAATGGCTTTTTGCAGGTCTCGTCGTAGTGAAACACTTTCGCTAACCTTCTGGCCGAGTTCTTTTCGGTACCAATAAACGGCGTTATGGCCTTGATGCTTGGCACGATACATGGCCATGTCTGCCTGTTGTACCAGTATCATTGGCGACGCCAGAAGTTCTTCCTTGATGGCGACCCCAATGCTTGCCGTAATGCGCAATTCGTTGTCACCAATACGGTAAGGCTGCGCAATAATGGCAAGCAGTCTTTCAGCCTTGGTTTGCACTCTCGTCAGATCCACACAGGCCGGCATGACCACCACAAACTCATCGGCACCAAAGCGGGCAACGGTAATGTCAGCCTCGGTTTCAGCCAAAAGACGTTCGGCGACCTGCTTGAGCAGCTTGTCACCGACCCAGTGACCAAGCGTATCGTTGATGGGTTTAAAACCATCAAGATCGACAAACAGCACGCCCAACACCTGCTCCTCGCGTGTATTATTGACCGCATCTGCCAACTGCTCTTCCAGTAGGGTACGATTGGCAAGCCCGGTCAAGAGGTCATGGGTGGCGTTAAAAGCCAAACGCTGTTCGTTATGGCGCTGGATAGTGATATCGTGCTGCACACCGATAAAGTGGGTGATCTGCCCCTGGTCATCTACCACGGGCGAAATGTTCAGCTCGTTCCAGAATGGAGTGCCGTCCTTGCGATAGTTGCGCAATATGACTTGGGTTGTCTGTCCGTTAAGTACAGCAGCGCGTATTTTAGCAACATCCTGAGGATCGGTGTCGGGTCCCTGTAGAAAGCGGCAGTTGCGACCGCGTATTTCTTCATATTGATAACCGGTCAGCCGCTCGAACTCCGGATTGACATAGATAATCGGATGATCACTCTGGGTGGCATCAGTAATCACCACCCCATTGATGCTCGCCGCGATGCTGCGTTCCAGCACGTGAAGCTGCTGCTCGTTAGCCTTGCGTGCACTGATATCACGAAAATACACAGCCAGCCCTTCACGGGAGGGGTAGGCATTAATGTCAAGCCAGAGCCCAAGATCTGGATAACGTGCCTCAAAAGAAACGCTGATATTATCGTCAAGAGCGCGACGATAATTATATTCAAACTCGGTCCCTAGCCCCTCGGGAAAGACATCCCATAAACTGACACCGTCTAGATCGCCCGACTCATGTTTCAACAGGTGCTGGGCAGCGGCATTCAGGTAGGTGAAGCGCCATTCGTGATCCAGCGTAAAAAAACCATCCGTAATGCTATCCAGCGTGGTGGTAAGACGCTCGGCCAGACGGTCAACCTCCTGCCCCAGGCGTCGGCGATGCGTGATATCCCGGGCGACCATATGAATCAGCGCTTGCGCACACAGCGCGGCTTTGACCTCCATCCAGTGTATGTGCCCCCATGAATCCTCAACCCGAACCACCAGATCCTGCACCGGCGACTCTGCATCCAGGCACTGGAGCGCGTTTTCCACCAGGTAGCAGTCCTCAGTGATCACCAGATAAGTGAAGGATTGGCCTTTTAGCTCATCAAGTTCGTAACCCAGAAAGCGCTTGAAAGCAGGGTTAAGCTGCAGAAAGTTTCCAGTACGATCCACCCAGGCAAATAGATCAAGGGAAAGGGTAAAGAAGGGATCCTTTTCAAGCACCAAGTCAGCAATCTTCATAGTCTCACGCAGAATATAAGGGGATATCTATTCATTATCGAATGACTCTTCAGGTAATCTGACTGGAAGCGTAAAGCAGCTGGCGCAAGTGTCAAACAATATAATCAACTATTTATACAACAAATACTGAAACAGCAATTATTGGCATTCTGTCTAATATTTGTTATTTTTTCAGATCTCGCCATCATTTATTTAGACGAACATATCTGAATTAAATTCCAGGTCGCATCCAAAAAATTGATAATGATGTGATGAAAATTATTATGTACGCTAGCGTACATAATAATCTTTTCAATTTCTGTAACATTGATTATAGATGACTTCTGCTCACCGCCTAATCATTTGACATAGAGGCTCTACGCATGATCCTGCTACATGATGACCCTCGCCAGAATGACCTATTAGCGGCGTTACCGCTGGATGAGTACCAGCGCTTGGCACCTGACCTGGAAAAGGTCGATCTGGTACTGGGCGCTTCGCTGGTCGAGTCCGGTCAACCGATGCAGCATGTCTATTTCCCGACAGATTCTATTGTATCCTTGCTATGCGTTATGGAAGATGGTGATTCGACCGAGATTGCCGTCGTCGGCGCCGAGGGAATTGTCGGTATTTCGCTGTTTATGGGCGGCGAAACCACTCCCAGCCGAGCCATCGTGCAAAGTGCGGGCACTGCTTATCGGCTGAAGGGTCATCTTTTAAAAGACGAGTTCTACCGGGCGGGAGCTTTGCAGGGCTTGTTGCTACGTTATACCCAGGCCCTGCTCACCCAGATGGCACAGACAGCCGTGTGCAATCGCCACCATAGCCTTGATCAGCAGCTGTGCCGCTGGCTGCTATTAAGCCTTGACCGCTTGCCAACCAACGAGCTGCTGATGACTCAAGAGCTGATCGCCAACATGCTGGGGGTTCGCCGTGAGGGGGTCACCGAATCAGCGGGCAAGCTGCAAAAAGCCGGGCTGATTTCCTATCATCGCGGACGCATTACCATTCTCGATAGGCCAGGCCTGGAGGCACGTGTGTGCGAGTGCTATGCAGTTGTCAGAAAAGAATATGAACGGCTGTTGAGTTATCGCCGCCCAACATAACGTTCTAGATGTATTCCAGCGTACCGACGGAGTAAAAATATAGTGGTAACCTCTTTGATGTCGTTGATAGTTATTGTTTCTTTTTCTATTCATCGCTGACATCGGGGTTTCATGATGTTTTCCATGTGCCGATGGCCAATTGTTCCCATCAGGAGTAAGCACATGGGTACCCCTTATCTTTTCAATTCCAATCAACTACTCGATAGCTTGCCCGATAAAGAAAAAAACGCCTTTCTTGCTGACTGCGAAATAGTCGAGATGACTTTTGGCGAAATACTGACGGAACCAGGTGAAAAAGTCGCGTATGCTTTTTTCCCCATTGACTGCCTTATTTCCCTGATTGCCACGCTGGAAGGCGGTAACCGCCTGGAAGTTTCCATGGCCGGTAATGAAGGCATGGTGGGCGTCTCCTTGATACTCGGCTCTCACACAAGCTCGCTACAGATGCTGGTTCAAGGAGCCGGGCAGGCGCTTTGCATGTCATCGGCACGCTTTCAGGCACACTTGGCAAAAAGCCCGGTGATTGAGCAACTGATGAAACGTTATCTTGACGTCTTGATGAACCAGCTTGCCCAATCAGCGGCCTGTGCTCACTTCCATGAATTACAGGCGCGTCTGGCGCGCTGGCTGCTGATGACTCATGACAGAACCCGTGGCAATCAAATGCACCTCACCCATGAGTTTCTTTCCGGCATGCTGGGAGTGCGGCGTGCTGGCGTTACCCATGCTGCCAAAGCGCTTCAGAATTGCGGATTGATTGACTATCAGCGGGGCAGAATCACCATACAGGACCGCTCAGGTCTTGAAGCAGCGGCTTGCCTTTGCTATGCCGTCGATTGCCATATTTACGTGCATATGCTTGAGCAGACAGCCTGATTAGCAGGTACTTCATCTTTCAGACGCAAACAAGGCGGCATCTCCTATCAAGATACCGCCTTACAGAAGTTGCATTCAAAGCACCAGCATAACGCTCTGGCGCGTTTATTTCAGGCGTTCAAACACCGTGGCGACGCCCTGCCCCATACCAATACACATGGTGGCCAGGCCGAGTGACGTGTCCTGCTGATTCATCACGTTCAGCAAGGTGGTGCAGATACGCGAGCCCGAACAGCCCAAGGGGTGCCCCAGGGCAATCGCGCCACCGTGCAGGTTGACCTTTTCATCCATGGCATCGAGGAAGCCAAGATCTTTCAATACGGGTAGGCCTTGCGCAGCGAAGGCTTCATTAAGCTCAACGCTGTCGATATCGTCGGCTTTGAGCCCAGCCGCTTTCAGCGCCTTTTTGGAAGCAGGCACCGGGCCATAGCCCATGATAGACGCATCGCAACCAGCTACACCGGTTGACAGCACCCTGGCCATGGGTGTCAGGCCCAACGCCTGGGCACGCTCGTTGCTCATTACCGCCATGGCAGAGGCTCCGACCGAAAGGGCCGAGGAGGTGCCAGCGGTGACGGTGCCGCTGCGCGGATCAAACACCGGTTTCAGAGCCGCCATGGATTCCAGGGTGCTTTCCGGGCGAATCACTTCGTCGTTTTTCACCAGCACCTTGAAGCCCTTGGCATCATGCCCTTCCACACCGACAATTTCGTTAGCAAAGTAGCCGTTTTCCATCGCCGCCTGAGCGCGCTGATGGGAACGCACGCCAAACTTGTCCTGATCTTCGCGACTGATGCCGTGCATCTTGCCCAGCAGTTCTGCCGTCAGGCCCATCATCATGGCGGCTTTGGCCGCATGCTTGCTGGCGGCCGGGTTAACATCCACGCCGTGGGTCATGGGCACATGTTCCATGTGCTCAACGCCGCCGATAATAAAGAAATCTCCCATGCCTGCCTTGATGTTCGCCGCTGCAATATGCAGGGCGCTCATGGAGGAGCCACACAGCCGATTGACCGTCTGCGCAGGCACAGAGCGGGGAATGCCGGTCATGATCGCTGCGTTGCGGGCGATGTTCATGGCCTGTTCCAGGGTCTGGTTGACACACCCCCAGATCACATCATCCACTTCCGACGGATCAAGGTTGGGGTTACGGTCAAACAGTGATTGCATAACAGCGGCTGACAGGTTTTCAGCGCGGACATGGCGGAAGGCACCCTGTTTGGCTTTGGCCATGGCGGTACGGGTTGCATCAACCACCACGATATCTCTCGGGTTCAAACTCATTTTCAGTCTCCTTTGTGCGGTGGTTGATCAGGCGCTAGCAGGATAAAAACGTGAATGATCACGCGCCATTTCACGTAGTTTCGGGGTCGGGGCATAGAGTGCGCCCAGTTCTTCAGCCAACGCATCCGCCTGGGCAACAAACTCGGCGACACCCATGGCATCGATATAGCGCAGCGCGCCCCCACGGAAAGGCGGGAAACCAATCCCATAGATCAGGGCCATATCCGCCTCTGCGGCAGAATCAACAATGCCATCTTCCAGACAGCGCACCGTTTCAAGGCATAGCGGCACCATCATGCGGGCGATAATATCGTCATCAGAAAACTCCTTGGCTTCCTGGACCACGCTGCTTACCAGCGAATGCGCCTGCTCATCGCTTACCTTGACGGGTTTACCTTTCTTGTCTTCTTCATAAGCGTAAAAACCCTTGGCGTTTTTCTGCCCCAGGCGGTCATTTTCAAACATCACCTGAATGGCCGTTTTCGTCTCACGCGCCATTCGATCCGGGAACCCCTCGGCCATCACTTCATTGGCATGTACGGCGGTATCCAGCCCGACCACATCCAACAGGTAGGCAGGCCCCATCGGCCAGCCGAATTTTTCCATGACCTTATCGACTCGTTTGAAATCAGCGCCCTGCTCCATCAGGAAGCTGAAGCCGCCAAAGTAGGGGAACAGCACCCGGTTGACCAGAAAACCTGGGCAATCGTTGACCACAATCGGCGTCTTGCCCATGGCACGAGCATAGGCAACGGTCGCGGCAACGGCGGCGTCCGAGGTCTTTTCACCGCGGATGACTTCCACCAGCGGCATGCGGTGTACCGGGTTAAAAAAGTGCATGCCGCAGAAATTTTCCGGGCGCTTAAGGTTTTTCGCCAGGCGGTTAATCGAGATCGTTGACGTGTTGGAGGTCAGGATGGTGCTGTCGCTGACCTTGTCTTCTACCTCGGTCAGCACAGCGTCTTTCACCTTGGGGTTTTCAACCACGGCTTCGACCACCAGATCAACGTTGCCAAAATCACCATAGGACAGCGTGGGGCGAATATTGGAAAGCCGGGTGGCCATCTGCTCAACGCTGAGTTTGTTGCGGTCGACCTGCTTGGCAAACAGCTTGCGCGCTTCCTTCAGGCCCAGCTCAATGGCATCGTCCTTGATATCCTTCATCAGGATGGGAGTGCCCTTGGAAGCACTTTGATAGGCAATACCGCCCCCCATGATGCCGGCGCCCAGCACGGCCGTCTGTTTAACCGGTTGAGACTGCTTTTCGTAGCCGCTGCCTTTCTTCTTGACCAACTGGTCATTCATGAACAGACCAACAAGATTAAAGGCCACATCCGTCAGGGCCATGCGCGCAAAGGTGTTGGCTTCAATGTGTTGAGCTCGTTCCCGCGCTTCTCCGGCACCTTTCTGGATCACCTTGATGGCTTCAATCGGCGCCGGATAATGCGGCCCTGCCTTACCTGCTACATAACCCTTGGCCGTTTCAAACACCATCATCTGTTCAATGGCGTTGAGCTTCAGCGCTGATTTTTTTTCACTACGACGCTCTTCTATATCCAGTTCACCGGCATTGGCGCGGTGCAGAATATCCGCAGCTGCAGCCAGCAGATCATCCTCTGGCACTACCGCATCAACGGCACCGACTTTCAAGGCGGCATCAGCCCGGTTTTCCGTTCCTCCGGCGATCCATTCAATGGCATTATCGGCACCGATCAGACGAGGCAGGCGCACACAGCCACCCCAGCCGGGAATAATCCCCAGCTTGGTCTCCGGCAGACCGATCTTGGCTTTTTCGCTCATCACGCGAAAATCGGTGGTCAGCAGTACTTCACAGCCACCCCCCAAGGCTAATCCATTGATGGCCGTCACCGTCGGAAAAGGCAGATCTTCGATGGCATTAAAAATCTCATGTACCTTGAGGTTCATCTCGACCAGGTATTCCTGGCCTTTATCAAAAAGCTGATGAAACTCGGTAATATCCGCACCGACAATAAATACCTCTTTCCCGCTGGCGATAATCAGGCCATTCAGCCGATGCTCGGCACTCAGGGCCTGAACCGCCTCACCCAGCTCCTTGACAACAGCACTGGAAAGCGTGTTGACAGATTCACCCTGCAGGTCAAAAGTGAGGGTTGCGATATCATCATCGCTGCGCACCATCGAAATGGCATTACCTTGATAGATCATCCGCCTTACTCCGTTGAACTGGTGTCAGAAATAAATTCATACGACCGTTTGATTGCCTTAGCTTGGTCGAGATTATTTCAGACGTCAAGCCTTGAATGATGTCTGTTTAGGGTCTGTTGACGCTTGAAACCAGGACTTGCATTCAACTCATTGCCTATCGACACTTGTTAGTGAACATGGGTATTAACCATAGCCACCTTCTGCAGGTTGATTTATGCCGTCTACTATTGGCTTTCGCATTGCCCGGCTCCCACATTTGTGGCGCTCGATCATTGATCGCCGCCTGGCGCCACTGGGCCTTACCCAGACCCGCTGGGTCACCCTGTACCATCTATGGCGCATGGGTAATGGACAAACTCAATGTGAGCTTGCCCGCAATATCGGCGTTGAAGCACCCTCGCTGGTACGCACTCTGAGTCAGCTGGAATCCCAGGGACTGATCACACGCCGGGCCTGTGGCAATGACCGGCGGGCCAAACGTATCTATCTGACCGATGAAGCATTACCCCTGCTTGAAGAGATAGATGCGATCGCATCAAAAGCGCGTCAGGAAATGCTTGCAGGATTAAGTGACCAGCAAATACAGCAACTTGAGGACTGGCTTGCGCATATCGAGAGCAACGGTCTGGCGATTCAGGCCCGGGATCAGGAAGCAGAAACGTCATCTGTATCCTGATTCAGGACAGCCGCAGTGGGCTGTTTTTTCGGACGATCGGCGTGACCTTTCAGGCAATCACGTAGTGTGACAAAGTCTTCGATATAGCTCGAGAAGCGCTCGGCATTCTGCGACTCCCACCACCAGAGAGTCAGTGATGATTCGCTGGACTCCAGAACCAGAGCATCCTGAGGCAAGCGTTCAAGCAAGGCCTTGAGGACGCTATCTGCCGGTTCCGGCCAGGCGCGCAACGGCGCTATTCGCCAACGCCATCCTGCATGATACGGCGTCAGGGAGTCACTGGCATCGCTATCGCGAACAAGCAGAAAGTCAGGACCGGGAGCTTGTTGTGGGTAACGCCATTGGTAGCCCGGCATTACCTGCTTGACGTAGTGCAGTGGCGGCACCGCCATTTTCACCTCAACGCCTTGCTTGCGCACACTGCTGCGCAGCGACGCCTGCCGCTGCTGACGCGGGCTGGGCTTCAACCACATCACCGGTGCCATAACAAACATCACTACGATCACGATCAGGAACCATTCCATTACTTGCCTCTCTGGGTATAAGGATGAGGGCATGGGTAACTTGCCCACCAACCCGACCGATCATCAAAATAATGATTCAGGTCGTTGTTACTTAACAAATAGCCGCCTAAAGTAGGGAGTACACACATTATTTTTCTCAACTGACTGTCTACATTTGAGGAGCACTCATGAGCTATCATCATATTCTGGTCGCGGTTGATTTGACCAAGGATTCCCATAAGGTCCTTGAACGCGCCGTAGCGATTGCCGAGCGTAACAATGGCGCCAAGATCTCCATCATGCATACTCTGGAACCCCTGGGGTTTGCCTATGGTGGTGATATTCCGATGGATCTCACCAGCATTCAGGACCAGTTGGATGACCACGCCAAAAAGCGTCTGGCAGAAATCGCCGAGACGCATGTTCCCAGTGAAGACCAACACGTGCTGGTGGGCATGCCAGATACAGAAATTCATCGTTTTGCACAGGAAAACGACGTGGATCTGATTGTTGTTGGTTCCCATGGTCGTCATGGCTTCGCGCTGCTGCTTGGCTCTACATCAACCGGGGTTCTGCACGGCGCTCAATGCGATGTGCTCGCTGTTCGCGTCGGCCAGAAAGGCGAAGAAAGCGCCGAGTGACCCCATTCTCAACGTATTCTGGCGAGTCTGACAAGGCACCCACGAAGGTGCCTTGGTGTTCTTACTGAGCTGACTAGTTACTGATCGCCAGCCGCCATGGCTTCCAGCTCCATCCAGCGCTCCATGGCAGTTTCAAGCGACTGTTGAACGTTTTCCAACGCGTTGAGCCTGGCGGTAACAACACTGGCCTCCTGCTGGTAAAACGCTGGATCCCCCACTTCCTGCTCCAGGGCTTCCACTTCTCCTTCAAGACGCTCGATATCGGCGGGCAATCCATCCAGTTCACGCTGTAACTTATAGGAAAGCTTGACGGCTTTACGCGCAGGCTCAACAGTTGATTTTTCCGGGGCTTTCTTTACTGGCGCGCTGGTTGGCTCAGTGTGTTGACGAGCCGCACCGTCCCAGGGCGCCGGAGGCAGTTTTCCCCCCTGACGAATCCAGTCGCTGTAACCACCCACATACTCACGCACGCAGCCCTGGCCTTCAAACGCCAACATACTGGTGACCACATTATCCATGAAGGTACGATCGTGAGAAACCAGTAACAGGGTACCGTCGAAATCCAGTAGCAGCTCTTCAAGCAGCTCCAGGGTTTCCATATCCAGGTCGTTGGTCGGCTCATCAAGCACCAGAACATTGGCAGGCTGGGTAAACAGCTTGGCCAACAGAAGACGATTGGATTCACCCCCGGATAGCGCCTTGACGGGCTGACGCACTCGGTCAGGCGTAAACAGGAAGTCCTGCAGATAACTCATGACATGGCGATCCTTGCCCCCTACGCTGACGCGGTCGCTACCTTGAGCCACATTATCATAAACGGTTTTGTCCAGCTCCAACCCGGCACGTAACTGGTCAAAATAAGCTACCTGCAGGTTGGTCCCCAGCTGTACGCTGCCTTCTGTGGGGGTCAGCTCGCCCAGCAGGACTTTCAGCAAGGTTGTCTTACCGGCGCCGTTACGGCCCAGAAAACCAATCCGGTCACCGCGCATGACCTCCAGATTGACATCGCGCAGGATGACCTCATCACCAAAACGCTGCGTCACGCCTTTCAGCTTGACGACCCGCTTACCGGTGCGCTCGCCGCTATCCACCGACAGGTTGGCTGTGCCCTGTCGCTCACGACGCTGGCTACGCTCCAGGCGCATCTGTTCCAGCTCGCGCACACGACCTTCATTGCGGGTTCGACGTGCCTTGACACCTTGACGAATCCAGGCTTCCTCCTGGGCAAGCTTTTTATCAAAAAGCGCATGTTCGCGTGCTTCGACTTCCAGTTCGTGCTGTTTGCGCTCCTGATACTCAGCGTATTTTCCGGGGTAGCGGCCCAGCTTGCCACGATCCAGTTCAAGAATATGGGTAGCCAGCTTGGACAGGAAGGCACGGTCGTGGGTAATCAGCAGCACAGCGCCATTAAATGCCAGCAGCTGCTCTTCCAGCCAGGCAATGGTGTCGAGATCCAGATGGTTGGTAGGCTCGTCCAGCAACAGCAGGTCAGGCTCGGCCACCAGGGCCCGTGCCAGTGCAACGCGCCGCCGCCAACCGCCAGAAAGTGCACTCATTTCTGCTTCAGGGGGCAACCCAAGACGAGTAAGCACCACATCAATACGCTGATGAAACGACCAGCCATCAATCGCCTCGATCCGGGTTTGCAACACCGCCATGCGGTTCATGTCAGGGTCAGGGTCGTTGATCAGATGGTGATACTCGGAAAGCAAGTCGCCGGCTTCAGGCAGCCCCTGGGCGACCATATCAAAGATGGTCATACCGGAAGACTCCGGCAACTCCTGAGACAGAACACCAATTTTCAGCCCAGGCGCGCGCCAGATGGTGCCATCATCGGGTTTGATGTCGCCCGCCACCAGCTTTAACAACGTTGATTTACCGGTGCCGTTGCGCCCGACCAGCGCCAGCCGTTCGCCCTTTTCGACCGTCAGGTCAGCGTGGTCAAGCAATACTTGGGTGCCGTAAGCGAGTTGCAGCTGTTCGAGTCGTAACAAGGTCACTCAGTGTTCTCCATCATCATGAAACGCATAAAATAATCTCTATAGTGTAACCCAAGCAGGCTGGATAATGTTTACCTTACAGACGACTCGTGGCCGCTTCCCTGGCAAGGTAGAATGCCTGTTTAGAATTTGCTGTGCCTATGTGCCTCAAGGAGCCTTGCGTGACGACTTTGCGTGACAATGCGCCACTTCCCGACACTTTGCGCTTTCAATCACCTGCGCCGCTGGTGGACATTGGCGCGAACCTGACCCATGAAAGCTTTCAGCGTGACCTTCCAGAGGTTATTGAGCGGGCACAGGCTGCCAATGTAACTACCCTGATAGTGACCGGCACGGATCTTCTTCATGCCCGCCAGGCGGTTCATCTCAGCGAGCAATACACGGGTATCTTTGCGACTGCGGGCATACATCCCCACGACGCCAGCCAGTGGACAGATGACCTTGGCAGGCAGATCGCTGAACTGCACCAACACCCAGGCGTTGTGGCGGTAGGCGAATGCGGGCTTGATTTCAACCGCAACTTCTCAACTCCACAGCAGCAGGAGCATGCCTTCGAAGCTCAGCTGACCCTTGCCGCCAGCAGTGGCTTGCCCCTTTTCTTGCATGAGCGCGATGCAGGCCCGCGCATGCGCGATATGCTGCAGCACTGGCGCGGAGATATCAGCGATGCCGTTGTTCATTGCTTTACTGCCGATAAAGATACCCTATACGGCTATCTGGACCTAGACTTGCACATAGGGCTAACCGGCTGGATTTGCGACGAGCGACGCGGTCAACACCTGCAGCCACTGATCAAGGATATTCCTCTTGATCGGCTTATGGTAGAAACCGACTGCCCTTATCTTTTACCGCGAAATTTACCGGCCAAGTTGAAGGGGCGCCGCCATGAACCTGCACTGCTGCCGTGGATAGTGCGTGAAATTGCCCATTGGCATGGTGTCAGTGAGGCCAGTCTTGCGACCGCCAGCAGCGCGACAGCGCAGCGCTTTTTCCGATTGCCCTCGCTTGTCAAACAGTCAGCCGCTGCAAAGCACCCCTAACCTGAAAGGAACCCTGATGAGTGAATTACCCGGCTTTATTGCGATTGAAACAGGCGACGAGGAAGGTTTGCCACTTTCGGTTGCCTGGTCCCTGCCGGATGGGCGTATCAAGCACACCCTGATCCAGCCAGACGACAGCTGGATTGCAGAATCCGACCATGTCACCAACGAATATAGCGCAGAGGAACTGGAGAGCTTTGGCGTCAGCCCGCTGGATGTTATTCGTGAGCTGGAAACCGACTATTTCAACGAAACGCTTTATACCAGTGGCAGCGGCGAAGATGAGCTCGCCCTGGCGCGCCTGTTCGACACCTATGGCATTGATCCTTTCGTTGAACTTGCCCCTGCAGAAAGCCTCTACCCGAACCTGCATGGCGCAGAATGGCAGCATCAACGACGCCAAGTATTTGATCAGCTGGGACTTGAACCCATGCGCCCTGAAGATGAAGTCAGCGCCATGCTGGCATTACATCAACGACTGACCGGTGATGACACTGATTGATCCAGCAACGCCTGCCCGGCCCTGCATGCCTGATCCAGCGTAGTTTTCTTCTGATAATAATCCTGCAAGGTCACTTGAAAGGCCGCCGCACGACGTGGCAAGCCTTCATCCCGATAGCGCTGCGCCCGTGATAACACCTTGTCAGTAAAATTCTTGCGATCTACATCTACCTCGCCCCCAAGATTGTCCACGCTGACATGAAAGGGGCGCTCGCTGGCCTCACAGAACAGTGATTCAAGTGCCTGTGGAGCAAGCTCGGCAGCCTCGAAGGCATTTTGCTGCTGGGCATCACGGCCATCGGGCAGGTACCAGTAGCCGTAATCCTCAAGTTGTCTTCGCCGCTCTCCGGCGATGCACCAGTGGCTGATTTCATGCAATGCGCTGGCATAGAAACCATGGGCGAAAATCACCTGATGGTAGTCAGCATCGCCGCTGGCCGGCTGATATAAAGGTTCATCGCCCCCTGGCGTCAGCCGTGTGCGATATCGCTCGGCAAACACACCATCAAACAGGGTAATAACATCGTCAAGCGTCCAGCGGGTTTCGTCATGCATGGTTTTGTCCGATTGAATATTGATAACCAAAAATGGCACATAATGATTATAAAGCCCGACCCCATGGGTCGTCATGTGGTGTGATCAGATGACAGCAATAGCTGCTAGAATCATGCTTTTAAACAAAAACATCCTCCATCATGGAAGTCCACCTTGGAAAGCCTGAGCAAACAAGTCAGAACCCTTTATTGGCCGGAGACCCGATTGCTGGTGCGCTTGGCACTACCGATTTGCGGTGCTCAACTGGCACAGGCCGGCATGAGCGTGGTCGACGTTATGATGACCGGACGCCAAAGTCCGACGGCATTGGCTGCCGTCTCCGTCGGTTCAAGCCTGTGGATGCCATTGATGCTGTTCATGACCGGCACCTTGATGGGGTTAACACCGATTGTCGCTCATATGCTGGGCGGTAAACGACATGCAGGCATTAGACCTGCCGTGCATCAGGCATTATGGATTGCCCTTCTGTTGGGCGCAGTTTCAGCGGGCTTGTTGTGGTTCATGGTGACACCCATCTTTCAGCTCATGGCTGTGCCTGAGCATGTTGCCCGCAGTTCAGTCGCCTATCTGTCAGCGGTGGCTTTCGGAATGCCCGGTATTGCCCTGTTTCAGGCATTACGCGCATTTTCTGATGGCATGAATCATACTCGCCCTGCCCTGTGGATCAGCCTGATAGGGCTAGCTGTCAATATACCGGCTAACTATCTACTGATTTACGGTGGCGGCGGCCTGGTCGAGCTGTTCGGCACTCGGGTGCCCATATCCTTGCAGCAGCTACCTGCACTGGGCGCGCTGGGCTGTGGTATCGCCACCGCCATCTCAATGTGGACAATGGCACTGGCCATGATGCTCTACACCCAACGAGGCCGAGCCTACCGTGACGTATCCCTTTGGCAACAAATCGCCCTGCCCCAATGGCGTGGCATACGGGAACTGCTGGTGGTTGGTGTTCCCATCGGGGTAGCAATTTTTGTTGAAGTCACCCTGTTCACCCTGATCGCCCTGCTGATTGCCAGCCTGGGTGAAATCACGGTAGCCGCTCACCAGATCGCCCTGAGCTTCACTTCCATACTGTTCATGCTTCCCATGTCACTAAGCATGGCGCTCACCGTGAGGGTGGGCAATACCCTGGGTCAACAACGCCCGGAACGTGCCCGTCAGGTTGCCTGGAACGGCATTGCCATCAGTCTGCTAACAGCGGCGATCAACAGTACTCTTCTCTGGCTGACAGGTCGCTGGGTCATCTCCCTTTATACGCCGGACCCGGACGTCCAGGCACTTGCTGCGTCTCTGCTGGCCCTGGCTGTCTTTTTTCAGGTGTCTGATTCATTACAGGCAAACCTGGCAGGGGCTCTTCGCGGCTATAAAGATACCCGGGTCGTCATGCTGATTACCGTTGTGTCCTATTGGAGTGTTGGCCTGGGCGGCGGCCACTGGTTGGGTCGTCAAGGTTTTGGCGAGATTGCCGCGCTTGGGGTGCACGGTTATTGGATCGGTTTGATTGCAGGCCTTAGTACCGCCGCACTATTATTAGCCTGGCGATTATATGTGATTAGCCAACCGGAGTAGCTGCGATGTCGTTTGTTTCCGAGTGTGTACCCGGATTACGTCATGTTTTGAATGCCGCATTATGGGCATTCCCTTTGATAGTATTACAAGGTTGTGGCAATGGTGACAATGATTACTGGCAGCAGTATCACCAACAACTGGGTGATGCGGTCAATAGTGCGTCAATTGAAAACACGCAACCTGACAATATTCCCTCATTCCCTGAAACGCAGGATCTGGTTTTCGAAATCAAAGAAATGCGCGAAGGCATGCTCAATATCTATGCACTGCGTGGATGCCAGATTACCTCGCTTATTGCTGCACGTAACAACCAACTGGGCAAGGTTGCGCCGCCCAGCCAGCAATGGTTATACGAACGCGAGCTCTGGCAACAGTTAAGCAACTGCTGGAACACTGATACGCCCGAGCAACTCTCCGAAGAGGATCAAGAACGCTTACGCGACATGACCCTGAACAAGACGGCACAGCTTCCCTATGTCAGTTGGAATGCCATTTTCGAGTCATCAGAATGGCAAAAAAGCTTTTCCCGGGCGAGCCAGCCTCTTGAGAGCACAACGCTGGAAGATATCAGTGCAGAGCTGGAAGCACTGGATTATTTGCAGCGCATGACAATGCATCAGTTTGATCGCCAGTGGGAACAGGACTCAAGCCGTTTGGAAAACCACCTTAAGGAGTTAAATGGGCGTCCACTCAGCGCAGAGATACTGCGCGCTTTACTGCTCGCCTCACAGCGGCTTGATGAAGCCAGCCTGATGCTCGAACAGGCCGATGCCGAGTGCCTTCCTGATTGGGACATGGCGTACGTGCAACAGCTGGAAAATGTTGCGGATACCTGGCTAGAAGCCATCAATCAACTCGTCGACAGCCATCCCATCGAGCCGCCTGAAGCATGGCAAGACTATCAACAGAATTGGCTTTCGCTAACAAACGATGAGGCGCCATGGCATGTTTTTAATAGCGCCTTGAACCGTCACCAGGCTATTCGAAGCCAGTTCACTGCTTGCTCAGGCTAACTGTAAGAAAGCGCTGAACGAATACTCGGCTATAAAAAATCATCCAACAGGCTTAACCTTCGGCCTGAGCTGTGCTATTGGTGAAGTGTACGGCAGGCATGACTTTCTGCTTTGCCATCGTCGAAACCACGCAGCACCAGGAGGGACACCATGGGCGCCACCTTGTCACCCCGTTCTGCCCAGGTTATCGACCTGGAAACCGCACGTCAGCGGCATGAAGCGCAAAAATCCCTGGTACGCCTCTCGCCGGAGCTTGATGGGCTGGAAATGGTCTACCAGCTTGATGCCGACCCTGACAGTTATTACAGCATGCCTGTGCTTGCCTGGGGGCTACGAGAAGATGGCCAGGTGGTGGGGCTGATTCCGTGGATGGAAAAACTGACCCCTTGTCACCTGCTCAATGACAGGGAACAGGGCTGTTTTATTGGTTATCGTGATCCAGAAACAGATGAAATATTCTCTGACCCTCCCGACCACAAGTGGCATGAACTCTCTGCGTCCGCTGAGTATTTTGATTACGAAGCTTCCCGGGAACTTACCCTTATCCAGCAGATCCCGGACCACCAAGGCACCCATGCCCTGTGTATGGAGGCTCATCATCAACCCTGGCAGATGAAGCTTGTCTACGGCTGGAACCTATACAGCGATGGCAGCACTGATGCCCTGGTGGCTGATGAGAGTAAAGCCACAATGATACCCATACTGCTGAAAGATACCTGTCTGTACAGTACGCGTTCGCGTCATCCCAAGGTGTACTTTTTTCAGCGCCATATCGCCAACCAGATCCTTGAAGAAGACCCGGATACGTTGGAAAGTCTTGCGCTTATGGTAGTGCCACCTGCGCATTGAAATGCGTTTTTTGCAGCAAAGGGAAGCAATTAAAACCTGCTTCCCTCATACACGTTTCCCCTGCTCTGAAATTAATCACAAACCCGTATATAGTAATAAAACTCATCGTCAACGGCTTCTTGAGTCACTAATTCGTGGCTCAGAAACTGACAGAACTTGGGTACGTCACGCGTGGTAGCCGGATCTGTCGCAATGACTTGTACTACCTGCCCTGGCTGTAACTCAGCCACCTTATTATGAAGCATCATGATCGGCTCTGGACAAAATAGCCCACGGGTGTCCAATTGTTCATCAAAGTCAGGTAAAGTTTCACTCATTCAGATTCTCGATTCAGGAAATGTAAGGTATGATCAAAATTATCATTGAACGACGTATTATGCCTGGTTTGGAAGAAGATTATGAACAAGCAGCGCGAGAAGCAATGCGTGTTTCACTGGGCGCCAGAGGTTTTGTCGGCGGAGAGACACTGGTTGAAATGGGTCACACTGACAGACGCCTGATGATAACCAAATGGCGTGATTTGCGCGCCTGGAAAGAATGGTATACCAGTGAAGCCCGATCCAACGCGATGCAACGCATTCTGCCTCTACTTACCGAGGAAGAAACCATTCGCATCTATGAACCCAGCTTCTAATCTATTGCATGCGGATATGCACCGTCACCTCTTCCCTGTCATGGTAGAGGTGACGGCAGCGCAACGTGTATTTCACGCCGGCTGCCTGCAAAATGTTGTCTAGATCTGACAGGCACTTGGTAACTTCTTCCCAGCGCTTTTTCATCGGTAATTTCAAATTGAACACTGCTTCCCTACACCAGCGCCCGGCCAGCCAGCGCTCCATCATGGCGATGACCCTTGATGGTTTATCAACAATATCGCAGACCAGCCAGTCCAGACGATAAGGTGGCTCCCAGGTAAACCCATCTTCTTTCAGGTGCTCAACCTGCCCTGATGCCATCAGGTCAGCCGCCATTGGCCCGTTATCAATCGCGTAGACATACATACCCTTTTGAACTAACTGCCACGTCCAACCACCCGGTGCCGCTCCCAGGTCCGCCGCCGTCAGATGCCCTTCCAGGCGGTCTTCCCACTGCGATCGAGGAATGAACTCATGCCAGGCCTCTTCCAGTTTTAATGTCGAACGACTTGGCGCCCGGGAAGGCACACGCAACCTGCGAATCCCG
Source organism: Halomonas sp. BLK-85 (assembly GCF_044792155.1). Lineage (NCBI taxonomy): Bacteria > Pseudomonadati > Pseudomonadota > Gammaproteobacteria > Oceanospirillales > Halomonadaceae > Halomonas > Halomonas sp. BLK-85. Next base: position 1,110,485 of record NZ_CP087731.1, on the reverse strand, counting down.
TTAGGCAGATCACTGCGATTACCCGGAAATGAAAGACCCACCTGAAGTGAAGAGCCGCTGACCCATAACAGGTGTAGCCTTCTCCCGCCCGCCTTACGTCGCAAGGCACCTCTTTTTTTCAGTAGACTTTCCAACGGCCGCGACAATGCCTTAATCAAACGGCCAAGCGCTTTACCTTCATTGGTATCTGGCGTTTCATGCCAGATGTCTTCAAAGCTCCAACCTGCGGCGATCACCTGAGCCACCAAGGAGGTCAGACGGTCTTCTCGCCCAACGTTCAGCAGCGGCAATGCTATCAGCGTCTGGCGAGCAAAAATCAGCAAGTCAAAATGAACAAGACGATGAAGCTCATTGATAGGCTCATTATCCAGGCGGGTGACACTGGCCCAGCCTTCGCCACGCTCACCTTCACAGCAAACGCCATGTCGTTGGGCATGATGCAGCAACTCTGCCAATGCATCCCTTTCAAAACCAGGTCGACAATAAACCAGCCAGGTTGCCGGAAAAATCTGGGGCACTTGTGTCACCTTTTAAAAGTGAATTGTGAGTCGTGAATGGTAAACACAAAAAACCCCGAACAGGTACCTGTCCGGGGTTTCTCTTAATAAGTGCCTGACGATGACCTACTCTCGCATGGGGAGGCCCCACACTACCATCGGCGCTAAGCGGTTTCACTGCTGAGTTCGGCAAGGGATCAGGTGGTTCCCACTCGCTATGGTCGTCAGGCGTAACAGGTGATATAGCAGGCTGATTCAGCGGCGTTTGGGGCCACTGCGTAATGTCTGTGATCGTCTCTTCGTATCCGGCTTTCTTGCGTTTCGCTTTCTTGCTGTTGCAAGTTCTGCTGTTGCAAGCTCTGCGCTTTCGCGCGTCGTTATCACTGCGACCAGACCCCTTGGGTGTTATAGGGTCAAGCCTCACGGGCCATTAGTACACGTTAGCTCAACGCCTTGCAGCGCTTCCACACCGTGCCTATCAACCAGCTGGTCTCGCTGGGCCCTTCAGGAGGCTCTAGGCCTCAGGGATGTCTCATCTTGAAGGGGGCTTCCCGCTTAGATGCTTTCAGCGGTTATCCCGTCCGCACTTAGCTACCCGGCAATGCCACTGGCGTGACAACCGGAACACCAGAGGTGCGTCCACTCCGGTCCTCTCGTACTAGGAGCAGCCCTTCTCAAACATCCTACGCCCACGGCAGATAGGGACCGAACTGTCTCACGACGTTCTAAACCCAGCTCGCGTACCACTTTAAATGGCGAACAGCCATACCCTTGGGACCGACTTCAGCCCCAGGATGTGATGAGCCGACATCGAGGTGCCAAACACCGCCGTCGATGTGAACTCTTGGGCGGTATCAGCCTGTTATCCCCGGAGTACCTTTTATCCGTTGAGCGATGGCCCTTCCATACAGAACCACCGGATCACTAGAACCTGCTTTCGCACCTGCTCGACGTGTCTGTCTCGCAGTCAAGCACCCTTATGCTCTTGCACTCATTGCACGATGTCCGACCGTGCTGAGGGTACCTTCGTGCTCCTCCGTTACGCTTTGGGAGGAGACCGCCCCAGTCAAACTACCCACCACACACTGTCCTCGATCCGGATAACGGACCTGAGTGAGAACGCCCATGATGCCAGGCTGGTATTTCAAGGTTGGCTCCCCCCGAACTGGCGTCCGGGGTTCCAAGCCTCCCAGCTATCCTACACAGGCAACATCAGCGTCCAGTGTGAAGCTATAGTAAAGGTTCACGGGGTCTTTCCGTCTAGCCGCGGGTACACCGCATCTTCACGGCGATTTCAATTTCACTGAGTCTCGGGTGGAGACAGCGTGGCCATCATTACGCCATTCGTGCAGGTCGGAACTTACCCGACAAGGAATTTCGCTACCTTAGGACCGTTATAGTTACGGCCGCCGTTTACCGGGGCTTCGATCAGGAGCTTCTCCGAGGATAACACCATCACTTAACCTTCCGGCACCGGGCAGGCGTCACACCCTATACGTCGTCTTGCGACTTGGCAGAGTGCTGTGTTTTTACTAAACAGTTGCAGCCACCTGGTATCTTCGACCGGTTCGGGCTCGAGGAGCAAGTCCTGTCACCCTAGGCCGGCGTGCCTTCTCCCGAAGTTACGGCACCATTTTGCCTAGTTCCTTCACCCGAGTTCTCTCAAGCGCCTGGGGATTCTCACCCTGACCACCTGTGTCGGTTTGGGGTACGGTCGCACATGATCTGAAGCTTAGAGGCTTTTCCTGGAAGCGTGGCATCGATGACTTCCTGACCGTGGTCAGTTCGTTTCGCATCTCGGCGTTGAGCACCCGGATTTACCTGAGCGCTCGGCCTACATGCTTTCACCAGGACAACCAACGCCTGGCTCACCTAGCCTTCTCCGTCCCCCCATCGCAATCATGTCCGGTACGGGAATATTGACCCGTTTCCCATCGACTACGCCTTTCGGCCTCGCCTTAGGGGCCGACTCACTCTGCTCCGATTAGCGTCGAACAGAAACCCTTGGTCTTCCGGCGAGGGTGTTTTTCACACCCTTTATCGTTACTCATGTCAGCATTCGCACTCGTGATACCTCCAGCAAGCTTCTCAACTCACCTTCATTGGCGTACACGACGCTCCTCTACCGCTCACACCTAAGTGTGAACCCGTAGCTTCGGTACCTGATTTAGCCCCGTTACATCTTCCGCGCAGGCCGACTCGACTAGTGAGCTATTACGCTTTCTTTAAAGGATGGCTGCTTCTAAGCCAACCTCCTAGCTGTCTGAGCCTTCCCACATCGTTTCCCACTTAATCAGGATTTCGGGACCTTAGCTGACGGTCTGGGTTGTTTCCCTTTTCACAACGGACGTTAGCACCCGCTGTGTGTCTCCCACGCGTCACTCACCGGTATTCGGAGTTTGCCTCGGGTTGGTAAGTCGGGATGACCCCCTAGCCGAAACAGTGCTCTACCCCCGGTGGTGCTGCCTGAGGCGCTACCTAAATAGCTTTCGAGGAGAACCAGCTATCTCCGAGCTTGATTAGCCTTTCACTCCGATCCACAAGTCATCCAAATCTTTTTCAACAGATCCTGGTTCGGGCCTCCAATTGATGTTACTCAATCTTCACCCTGCTCATGGATAGATCGCTCGGTTTCGGGTCTATATCCCGCGACTGCTTCGCCCAGTTAAGACTCGCTTTCGCTACGGCTCCCCTAATCGGTTAACCTTGCCACGGAATATAAGTCGCTGACCCATTATACAAAAGGTACGCCGTCACGGAACATGTCCGCTCCGACTGCTTGTACGCACACGGTTTCAGGGTCTATTTCACTCCCCTCTCCGGGGTTCTTTTCGCCTTTCCCTCACGGTACTGGTTCACTATCGGTCAGCCAGGAGTATTTAGCCTTGGAGGATGGTCCCCCCGTCTTCAGTCAAGGTTTCTCGTGCCCCGACCTACTCGATTTCACATGATCAGATTTTCGACTATGGGGCTATCACCCGCTATGGCCGCGCTTCCCAGCGCCTTCGTCTAATCAGTCACATGCTTAAGGGCTGCTCCCCGTTCGCTCGCCGCTACTGGGGGAATCTCGGTTGATTTCTTTTCCTCAGGGTACTTAGATGTTTCAGTTCCCCTGGTTCGCCTCTTGCGCCTATGTGTTCAGCGCAAGATACTCACCTGTTGGTGAGTGGGTTTCCCCATTCAGAAATGCCCGGGTCACAGGTTGTTTGCCACCTCGCCGAGCCTTATCGCAGGCTTCCACGTCTTTCATCGCCTCTGGCTGCCTAGGCATCCACCGTGTGCGCTTCATTGCTTGACCCTATAACCCGAAGGAGTCTGGTCGCACAATGATAACGAGTGCCGGATACGCTTGAGACGTATCACATAACACTATTACGTACACCTTCGTCGGGCAGGGACTCACCACGCGGGGCGTTGTGAATCGCTGACCTTCAAAAGGTTTATCAGCTTTGCTATATCTTGTTAAAGAGCGACTGCTAGACGCAGTGATAAAGGAACCTTGCTGGTTCATTTATCACTGCGCAAGGGCAGCGACGATCTGATCAGGTAATTCATTGTGAGCGCTTACCGCGAGGATGATGCATCGTTTAAGGAGGTGATCCAGCCGCAGGTTCCCCTACGGCTACCTTGTTACGACTTCACCCCAGTCATGAACCACACCGTGGTGATCGCCCTCTTGCGTTAGGCTAACCACTTCTGGTGCAGTCCACTCCCATGGTGTGACGGGCGGTGTGTACAAGGCCCGGGAACGTATTCACCGTGCCATTCTGATGCACGATTACTAGCGATTCCGACTTCACGGAGTCGAGTTGCAGACTCCGATCCGGACTGAGACCGGCTTTAAGGGATTCGCTGACTCTCGCGAGTTCGCAACCCTTTGTACCGGCCATTGTAGCACGTGTGTAGCCCTACTCGTAAGGGCCATGATGACTTGACGTCGTCCCCACCTTCCTCCGGTTTGTCACCGGCAGTCTCCTTAGAGTTCCCACCATTACGTGCTGGCAAATAAGGACAAGGGTTGCGCTCGTTACGGGACTTAACCCAACATTTCACAACACGAGCTGACGACAGCCATGCAGCACCTGTCTCTGCGCTCCCGAAGGCACCAAGGTATCTCTACCAAGTTCGCAGGATGTCAAGAGTAGGTAAGGTTCTTCGCGTTGCATCGAATTAAACCACATGCTCCACCGCTTGTGCGGGCCCCCGTCAATTCATTTGAGTTTTAACCTTGCGGCCGTACTCCCCAGGCGGTCGACTTATCGCGTTAACTTCGCCACAAAGTGCGCTAGGCACCCAACGGCTGGTCGACATCGTTTACGGCGTGGACTACCAGGGTATCTAATCCTGTTTGCTACCCACGCTTTCGCACCTCAGTGTCAGTGTCAGTCCAGAAGGCCGCCTTCGCCACTGGTATTCCTCCCGATCTCTACGCATTTCACCGCTACACCGGGAATTCTACCTTCCTCTCCTGCACTCTAGCCTGACAGTTCCGGATGCCGTTCCCAGGTTGAGCCCGGGGCTTTCACAACCGGCTTATCAAGCCACCTACGCGCGCTTTACGCCCAGTAATTCCGATTAACGCTTGCACCCTCCGTATTACCGCGGCTGCTGGCACGGAGTTAGCCGGTGCTTCTTCTGCGAGTGATGTCTTTCCTGGCGGGTATTAACCGCCAGGCGTTCTTCCTCGCTGAAAGTGCTTTACAACCCGAGGGCCTTCTTCACACACGCGGCATGGCTGGATCAGGGTTGCCCCCATTGTCCAATATTCCCCACTGCTGCCTCCCGTAGGAGTTCGGGCCGTGTCTCAGTCCCGATGTGGCTGATCATCCTCTCAGACCAGCTACGGATCGTCGCCTTGGTGAGCCATTACCTCACCAACCAGCTAATCCGGCATAGGCTCATCCGATAGCGGGAGCCAAGGCCCCCTTTCTCCCGTAGGACGTATGCGGTATTAGCCTGAGTTTCCCCAGGTTATCCCCCACTATCGGGTAAATTCCTATGCGTTACTCACCCGTCCGCCGCTCGTCAGCATCCAGCAAGCTGGATCTGTTACCGCTCGACTTGCATGTGTTAGGCCTGCCGCCAGCGTTCAATCTGAGCCATGATCAAACTCTTCAGTTTAAAATCATTGTGATGCTTACCTGTCACCCTGGGGCAACAGAAGCGCATCAAACTTGGCTCAAGGGTCAAACGAATTCATTTCAATTTACATTGTCATGACCGCTTGCCTTGATAGTTGGTGATTTATCACCCTCATCGGCAAGCACCCACATGAATTACCTGATCAAATTGTTAAAGAGCTGTTCGCGAGGCGGCGATACTGCCTTGCCAGTCGATGACCTGATTGGCTTGCCTCAGCGAGGAAGACATATTCTACGGCTTCCTGTGTGTTTGTCAACGACTGATTTCAGCGGCGTCGCCAGCGTGCTTTATTACCACCACTCGCTAACTTATTGACAAACCGAAGGTTTTACCTTCATCCACCGCAGGTGACAGTGTGCGTCCCCGGCAGCGGATGCGTACTCTAAGGCTTCGCTGCACAGGATGCAAGGACTTTATGGAAAAATGACTGCCTCTATATCTCATTCCTCAGCCTCCAGAAGCAGCTCCCAAATGTCCGCTGTAAATCCAGGGCCTGCTGACTATTGCATGCGAATACCGCCATCAAGACGGATCACCTCGCCATTGAGCATGGTGTTCATAATGATTTGCTCGACCATCAGTGCAAACTCCTCCGGCTTGCCCAGGCGTTTGGGAAATGGCACAGCAGCTGAAAGTGCTTTAACGGCATCGTCAGGAATATCACTCATCATGGGCGTTTCAAAAACACCGGGTGCAATGGCCATGACGCGAATACCGTGACGCGAGAGCTCCCGGGCAGCGGGTAAACTCATACCTGCAACACCTGCCTTGGAAGCACTATAGGCACATTGACCAACCTGACCGTCAAAGGCTGCAACAGAGGCTGTATTGATAATAACGCCCCGCTCACCGTCTTCGCCCGGCGTATTGGCTGCCATCGCCGCCGCCGCCAATCGCATGATGTTAAACGTGCCCACCAGGTTGATATTGATGGTTTTACTATAGGCTTCCAGGCTGGCTGGATGACCTTCGCGATCCACCAGCTTGCCAACACTGACAATGCCTGCACAGTGCACCACACCTGCCAGACCGCGCCCTTGACTGTGCGCCACACAGGTATCAATGACCTGCTGCATATCAGTATCGGAGGTAATATCCCCCAGGCAAAAGGTAGCGGTCTCGCCCAATTCCTTTGCCTGATGCGCGACACTTTCCTGCAGGTCGCATAAAATGACCCGTCCGCCCGCATTGACAATCCGCCGGGCAGACGCGGCGCCAAGCCCTGATGCTGCACCGGTAATCAAAAAGGTGTTATCAGTCAGCTGCATTTACATATCCTCGTTTGAACCAGTGCATCAGTGGCTATCTGACGCCGCTTCCTGCGCCGCCTGGGCACGTAGTTTAAAACGCTGAATCTTACCACTGGGCGTCTTGGGCAGCTCATCAACAAATTCAATCACGCGCGGGAAAGCATGGGTAGAGAGACGCTCACGCACCTGGTGGCGAATTTCTTCCGCCAGGTTATCACTGGCTTCATAGCCATCACGCAGCACAATATAGGATTTGATCACCTCACCGCGAATATCATCTGGCTGGCCCACCGCTGCCGATTCAGCAACAGCGGGATGCGTCATCACACTGTTTTCAACATCAGTAGGCCCCACCCGGTAGCCCGCCGTGGTAATGATGTCATCATCGCGCCCGGCAAACTGGAAAGTACCATCTTCATTACGAATGACTACATCACCGGTCAGGTAATAGCCTTCAGCAAACGGATGTTTTTCCTGCCAGGTGTAGCCCTGGAAGAAATGCGCCGGTGAATTCTTGATATCAACCGCCAGCACGCCAGGCTGGCCAGCCGGCAGCTCCTTGTATTCCGCATCCAGAATCGCCAGTCGATAACCCGGCATAGGGACGCCCATGGCACCGACATGCTTCGGGTGGTCAAGGGCATGATGGTTGTTACAGGTCATGCCTGTTTCAGTTTGACCATAGTGATCCATCACCGGGCAACCTAATGATTTCTCGACCCAGGTAACGACTTCTGTGTTCAGCGGCTCACCTGCCGAACTGGCCGCACGCAGGTCGAGGGTGTTATGCGCATCATCAAACAGGCTGGAAGCTTTCATCAGACGGTAAGCTGTTGGCGCTGCGGCAAAGTTGGTAATTCGGTGACGTTTCATGAAGGCTAGCGCGCCTTCAGCACTAAAGCCGGCTTCGCAGAAATGCGTGGTAACACCTAACAGAAGTGGCCCCGCAATTGCGTAATAAAGGCCATAGGCCCAGCCGGGGTCCGCCATATTCCAGAAGCGATCGTCTTCGCGCAGATCAATCGCGAGCTCCATATAGAGCGCAAAGGCGGTCATCCCCGCCAGGGGTACAGCCACCCCTTTGGGCTTACCGACAGTGCCAGAGGTAAACATTTGCAGAAACGGCTGATCAGCCCCCAAACGCGGCGGTTTGTCGGTCATCGCGGCATGCCCCAGAGCGTCTTGCCAGTCAAGATCATCAGAGTGCTCGCTAGTCGCCCCTCCATGCGCCAGCACCGGTGGGCACTGGGTCAGACCATCAAACTTGTAGCGATTGGCATGATCGGTGATCACCAGCTTGGTGTCTGCACGACCCAAGCGGTAATCTACCGCATCGGGGCCAAACGCCGTAAACAAGGGCTGATACACCGCCCCGACACGCCAGGTAGCCACCACTGCAATCAAAAGCTCCGGTGTACGTGGCAACATGCAGGCAATCCGGTCACCTGCACCCAGCCCTTGCGACTGAAACCAACCAGCAAGCCGGGCGCTGGCCTGATCAAGTTCCGTATACGTCAACCTATTCGTATTGCCCTGAATATCTTCCTGCACCAGGGCTAATACATCCCCGCGCCCTGCTCGTACATGTTGGCCGCAGCAAGACTCATAGGCGTTGAAGCATCCGTCCTGATGGTCGTCGAGACGGTTGATGACGTCATCAACAGAAAATTCATCAAGATAGTCCTGATAAGCTGGCAATGAAGTTGCAGTCATAATGGCTCTCTTCTGTTGTGATTATGATGGTGAGCGTAGAACAACCTGAATTATCCGTTTACGTTAACGGAAACTAACTCACAAGCTAAAAGGAATAAGCGCGAAGCGCAAGCTTTCACAAAGAGGGAATCACTAGACAATAGTCAAAATGTGGGTGGAGTTAACGGGCTGGCATGATCATGGCAATCAGCTCTTCAGCTAAATCATCTGGTGTTCGTGGGCCCGCAGGGTCGTACCAGCGCACTGTCCAGTTAAGAGCGCCCAGTATAAATCGTGTAATCAGAAAGCGGTCACCATGGATCAGCCCGGCCGCCAGCGATTCTTCAATCACCTGCACCCAAAGGGCCTCATAGGCATCTCGTAAATGGCTCAGGTGCGCCTTGGCAGAATCATCCAGACGTCGCCATTCGAACAATGCCACCACGTGGGCGTTGCGATCGGTGAACAGTGTTTCCAGATGCGCTCTGGCCATCGCCCGCAGGCGCGCCTCAGGAGAAGGCGGGCTTTCGTCCAGAGCACGCTTGGCGATTGCCAAAGCATTTTGCGTTCCTTCTTCGATCACCGCCGCCAGAATTTCCTGTTTATCCTTGAAATGGTGAAAGAGGCTTCCCGACTTGATGCCCATTTCCTGGGCCAGCATACGCACCGTTGTGCGATCAAAGCCTTCCTGGACGAACAACTGGGCAGCCAGGCGAGTTAACTCCTTGCGACGGGGCGATGCATTCATTACATTCATAGTGTTTACACTAGCGCTTGCTTGGTTACTGTCAAGAAAACCATAGCACTGCCCCAGGGTCAACGACTCATGAGAACAATCATGACCAGCCACTGCATTGCAGGAGAAACCTATGAGCCAACGCGACGATATTGTATTTCTTTCCGCCACACGCACGCCAATGGGCGGGATGATGGGCAGCCTTTCCAGCATGAAGGCTCCCGAGCTGGCGGCAGTGGCCATCAGCGCTGCCGTTGAGCGTGCGGGCATTCAGGGCATCGATATCAATGAAGGCATCATGGGCTGCGTACTCCCCGCTGGCGTCAAACAAGGCCCGGCTCGGCAAGCCATGCGGCAGGCGGGCATTCCAGACACCAACGGTGCCACCACCATCAACAAGCTGTGCGGCTCAGGTATGAAAGCGGCCATGCTGGCTCACGATATTATCAAGGCCGGCAGCGGCGATTTTGTTCTGGCGGGCGGCATGGAGTCCATGTCTAACGCTCCCCACCTGATGACCAAGGCGCGTGCCGGTTATCGTCTGGGCCACGGTGAACTCAAGGACCATATGTTCCTGGATGGGTTGGAAGATGCCGAAACCGGCAAGCTGATGGGTATTTTTGCTCAGGAAGTTGCCACTCAGCGCGGTTACACTCGCGAGCGCCTGGATGACTTTGCTATCGCCTCTCTTAAACGCGCCATGGAGGCTACCAATGCTGGCCATCTGGACGCGGAAATGGCCCCTGTCACGGTCAAAAGCCGCAAAGGCGAAAGCGTGGTTTCCCACGATGAACAGCCGTTTCAGGCCAAGCTGGACAAGATCCGTGAATTGCGCCCGGCATTTGCCAAAGATGGCACCCTGACCGCCGCTAACTCAAGCTCTATCTCGGACGGTGCTTCCGCGCTGATCATGACGCGCCAGAGCCTGGCAGATCAGAGAGGCCTGCAACCGCTCGCACGCATGCTGGGGCACAGCACCAATTCGCGCCATCCCAGTGAGTTCACCATTGCCCCGGTCGGCGCCATTGAAAAGCTGATGGCCAAGCTCGAATGGACGGTTGACGATGTAGATCTGTTTGAAATCAATGAAGCCTTTTCAGTCGTTACCCTGATGGCGATGGATGACCTGGGCCTGCCCCATGAGAAAGTGAACGTTTATGGCGGTGCTTGCGCCCAGGGCCATCCGATTGGCTCTACCGGCTCGCGGATCATCGTTACCCTGATGCATGCCTTGCGTACCCAGGGGGGCAAACGCGGCATTGCCAGCCTGTGCATTGGCGGCGGCGAAGCCACAGCGGTTGCCATCGAGCTGATCGATTAGAGGCCTAGCGCCTTGCTCCTTATCAGAGCAAGGCGCGTAAAACACTTATTTTGAGTGCAGCGGAATCCACAGCTGCAAACGGCGACGAATTTCCAACAGCGCCTGTTCATAGGCATCAGGCTTACCGATCAACCGTGGGTCGCGGATATCCCAGTGCAGAATTTCATCTGTTCTCCCTTCAAATTCACGACATGCCTGGCGTGCTTTATCGCAAAGCACAATCACGCAATCAAAGTGTTCCCCTTCAAACAGATCCAGTGACTTACTCTTTAGATGATTCACCGGCAAGCCCTGCTTTTCAAGCGCTTCCAGCGTAAAGGCATGCGGCTGATCCGGCTCGGAACCCGCACTGAATGCCTCAAATCGATCACCCGCCATGGAGCGCAGAAGCACCTCACCCATCAAGGAACGAGCGGAGTTAGCGTTGCACAAAAACAGAACGCGACTTTTAGGCATAGCGGTAACACTCTTCAGATTGATGTATTGCTAACGCTACACCGGCAAAATGACATTTCTGTGGCAATCATTAAAAACATACGCAATAACGTATATGATAGTACTGATGATTAGCACTTTGCTCAAAACCGAGGGAATGTCATGACCACTGATAAAGACAATAGCGCCCCCAGCACGTCTTCTGGCATGGGGCTCTTCGAACGCTTTTTATCCCTCTGGGTCGCCTTGGCGATTATCGCCGGCATTGCCCTGGGGCAATGGGCACCTGTTGTGCCAGAAACCCTGTCGCGCTTTGAGTATGCGCAGGTATCCATTCCAGTGGCGATACTGATCTGGGCGATGATCTTCCCCATGATGGCGCAAATAGATTTCACTGCCATCCTCGGCGTTCGGCGCCAGCCCAAGGGGCTGATTATCACCACCACCGTGAACTGGCTGATCAAGCCTTTCAGCATGTTCGCCATTGCCTGGTTCTTTTTCACCGTGGTGTTCAGCCCCTTTATTGCCCCTGAACTGGCTAATCAGTACCTGGCCGGTGCCATTTTATTAGGCGCTGCGCCCTGCACGGCCATGGTTTTTGTGTGGAGTTACCTGACCCGCGGCGATGCGGCCTATACTCTGGTTCAGGTCTCCCTGAATGACCTCATCATGCTGTTTGCCTTTGCGCCAATTGTGGTCTTTCTGCTGGGCATTTCGAATATTCAGGTACCCTGGAACACCGTTGCCCTTTCGGTGCTTTTGTATATCGTCATACCGCTGACAGCGGGCTATATCACTCGCCAGTCGCTGATCAAGAAACACGGCAGCGAATGGTACGACAACGTCTTTATGAAACGCGTTGGGCCCATTACGCCCGCCGCTCTGATTATTACTCTGGTACTACTGTTTGCTTTTCAGGGTGAAGTGATCCTCAATAACCCGCTGCATATTGTCTTGATTGCCATCCCGCTGATTCTGCAAACCTTCCTGATCTTCTTTATCGCTTACGGCTGGGCCAAGGCCTGGCAGGTGCCGCATAACATCGCGGCACCCGGTGCCATGATTGGGGCCAGCAACTTTTTCGAACTGGCCGTTGCGGCAGCCATTGCCCTGTTTGGCCTTCAATCCGGTGCGGCGCTGGCCACCGTGGTCGGCGTATTGGTAGAAGTCCCGCTGATGCTCGCGCTGGTGCGGATTGCCAATAAGACACGCCAGCATTTTCCGGCACCTGCGAAAGGATAATCTCCTCACCTTGAGCCACGCTGACGGAGGCCACCTTAACATGCACAAAAAAGCTTCCTGCATTGAAGCCGCATGGCAGTCGCATCATCAGGAACTCTACCGTTTTCTGGTCAAACACTGCGGTGACAAGGATGCCGCCGACGAGCTGCTCCAGCGTGTCTATATGCAAGCGCTCACCCATAAAACCGAGTTTTGTGAACTGGCAACGCCAAGAGCCTGGCTTTATACCGTCGCTAAACGTCAATGGATTGATGAACAGCGTCGCCGCAAACCCTGGGTCGATGTTGATGATATTGACATTGCCGACGAACCCGCCGCCGGCATGCCGGTAGATAGCCTCGCGGCCTGTATTGCCAAAGCCTTGCCCCACTGTGAGGCCGACGATGCCCACATTCTGAGCGAATGTGACCTTAACGGCATAAAGCAGGCCGATTATGCCCGTCGCCATGGCCTGACGTTAGCCGCCACCAAGGCGCGCCTGCGGCGTGCCCGCCAGCGCCTCCGTGAGCGCTTGATCCAGCAGTGCCAGATCACCTTTGATGCCAACGGGCGTATCTGCTGCCATCGTGCCCTGCATGAGAATTGATGAGCCTTGCAGAAGTATCCTTTTCCTGTCTGGTGCGTCTTCTCTATAGACATTCTTCTATAGACACTCAACGAGGTTGACTACCATGCTGGACGTATTTACCTGGTTCGCCAACTGGCTGGTCTACGATCTTGGCGGTTTCGACCCCAACAGCAAGTTGGGAACATCGGTGCATTTTTTCGTCGAGGACACCACCAAGATTTTTGCCCTTCTCGTGTTGATGATCTACATCATTGCGCTGATCCGCGCCTCCCTGAATCTTGAGCGTGTGCGGCATTACATCCAGCAGAAAAACCGCCTGGCGGGCTATGGTTTTGGAGCAGGCTTCGGCGCTATCACACCGTTTTGCTCCTGTTCCAGCATTCCATTGTTTCTGGGTTTTACCAGCGCAGGCATCCCGCTGGGTATTACCATGGCCTTTCTGTTCACCTCGCCGATCATTAATGAAGTCGCGGTGATTATGCTGTGGAGCCTGCTGGGCTGGGAGTTCACTCTGGTGTATATCGCCATCGGCATGGCAGTGGGCATTGGCGGCGGTATGCTGCTGGATGCTGTGCGCGGCGAACGCTGGCTAAAAGATTTCGCTGCCAAGGCCTACCAGCAGGCGGCAGAAACCCCCACCGACGAACAGCCATTGCCGGAACAGCCCCGGCTAACCTTCAGAAACCGCCATGAATTTGCTCGCGATGAACTCAAGGAAATCGTCGGACGCATCTGGAAGTGGGTAATTATTGGTGTCGGCCTGGGCGCTGCACTGCATGGTTTTGTGCCTGACGGCTGGTTTGCCGACAACCTTGGCAGCGGCCAGTGGTGGAATGTGCCAGCGGCGGTGCTGGCTGGCCTGCCGCTATACTCCAATGCCACTGGCGTTATCCCCATCATGGAAAGCCTGATTATGAAAGGACTCCCTGTCGGCACTACCCTGGCTTTCTGCATGAGCACGGTCGCCGCCAGTTTCCCGGAATTCATCATGCTCAAGCAAGTCATGCAGTGGCGCTTACTCGCCATCATTTTTGTCATCCTGTTGGCCAACTTCATGGTCGTTGGCTGGGTGATCAACCTGCTGACCCCCTGGCTTTTCAGCGGCAGGTTCTAAACAAAATCCACGCAAGGAGAATCAAGATGAAAAAGATCGAAGTTTTAGGCACAGGCTGCAAAAAATGCACTACCACTGCCGAACAGATTGAGGCCATCGCGCAAGAGCTTGGCGTCGAAGCTGACGTGGCAAAAGTGACCGATCCTGCGGCCATCATGGGTTATCAGGTCATGTCAACGCCAGCAGTCGCCATCGACGGCAAACTCGCCCACAGCGGCAGCGTGCCGGATCGTCACAAGATTGAGAGCATGCTGCAAGGTTGAAGCCCTAACCAGCGCCCCTTGCCCACTGACTGTTAACAAGTGACCGCTAGGGGGGTTGTTGTTGTCAGTTGTTCTGTGACCCACATGATGCAGATATAATTTCCCATGGATATTCTAGCCGAGGATAGCGCTCAGTATGGTTACCCCTTCTTCCCTTGATGATCTGCCCAATATTGATCAGGCTCTTTTCAACCCACCCACTGCCGAGGCGCTGCATTCCTTGACTGATGCTGCTCATCCTCCACGACTCCTGCTACTTTACGGCTCACTGCGTGAACGTTCCTTTAGTCGGCTCGCCGTGGAAGAGGCCGCACGCCTGTTGCAGGCAATGGGCGCTGAAACGCGTATTTTCAATCCGCGCGGGCTACCCCTGGCGGATGCAGAAGAAACATCGCATCCCAAAGTAACCGAGCTACGTGACCTGGCTGAATGGGCAGAAGGCATGGTGTGGTGCTCGCCTGAACGCCATGGCGCCATGACCGGCATCATGAAAACCCAGATTGACTGGATACCTTTATCACTGGGTGCCGTGCGCCCGACTCAGGGTAAAACGCTGGCCGTCATGCAGGTGAATGGCGGTTCCCAGTCGTTCAACACGGTCAACCAGCTGCGCGTTCTGGGCCGCTGGATGCGCATGCTGACGATCCCTAACCAGTCCTCGGTACCCAAGGCATTCATGGAATTTGACGACAACGGCCGTATGAAGCCCTCGGCGTACTACGACCGGATCGTGGATGTGATGGAGGAGCTGGTTAAGTTCACTTATCTTACCCGGGATAAAGCAGACTGGCTGACGGATCGCTACTCGGAGCGCAAGGAAAGTGCCGATGAACTGTCGACCAGGGTCAATCAGCGTTCTATTTAGGCAGGAGACACTGATCATGTCCGAAAACCCCATAGAGATAACATCGGCTGCCGACGCGCATATCAAGGATAACGGCGGCGTCGTCACTGTCCGGCTGGCACCGCGCCATGGTTGCTGTGGTGGCGTCGCCAGCCTGGCGATTGCTGAACCCCGTGCACCCGACGTGCCTGCAGACTATGCCAGCTTTGACCTTGGCGATATCCGGCTTTACATGCCCCATGAACTAATAGGGGAAGGCCTATGCATCAATTGCGAGGGCTGGTGGAAACTGCGCCACCTTTACGTAGATGGCGCGGCAGTACAAACGCCGCGCCAGCGCTAGGCTCAGGCCAGGGATGCGCCAGCGCTACTATCATCTGCAGGCAATGCCAGCGCCATGATGGCACTCGCCGCCACCAGAGCCGCTGCAAACCACAGGCAGGCGCTCAAGCCAAAGGCCATATACAACCAGCCGGACAGCAAGGTGCCGATCAGGCGACCCATGGCGTTGGCCATATAATAAAATCCGACATCCATGGAAACCCCATCCGCCCGGGCATAATGCACGATCAGGTAGCTATGCCAGCTGGAATTGATGGCAAACAGCACGCCAAATGCCAAAAGCCCCACCACCAGCCAGCCTACCTGCGCCAGCGGCAATAGCGCCAGAGCAATCGCCAGCACGGCAAGCGCTGCCGCCCAGCTGGCGGTCAGCACGCGAGCGTCACCCTTGATCAGCCGGGTCAACCTGGGCGCCTGTGTCTGCACGCCGCCATAGCCAATAATCCATATGGCCAACAGGCCGCCCACCGTCCAGTGGGTCCAGCCATGCTGGTCATACAGAAATACCGGCAGGGCCACGACAAACCACACATCCCGAGAAGCAAACAGGCACAGGCGCGCGGCAGAAAGCACATTAATAGCGCGGGATTTGGAAAATATCTCGGAGAATTTAGGCTTGCGTTTCTGACGCCCCAGATCGGCTTTCAGACGCCATAATGAGAGCATCAGAACCACGCACAGCATCAGCGCCATTACCAATACCGCCCCACGAAAACCCACCAGCGTCAACAGGACACCCCCCACGAAAAAGCCCAGCCCCTTCAAGGCATTCTTGGAACCGGTGAGCATCGCCACCCAACGGTAAAGCGCGCTATTGGCATTGGCGCTATCGCTGGGCACCAGTACCTTGACGGCACTTTTGGCGCTCATCTTGTTCAGATCCTTGGCAATCCCCGACAGCGCCTGGGCGATCATCACCCACACCACGCTCAGCATGCCGGCTGGCACCAGCAGCATACTCAGAGCCACAATCTGAATAGCAAGCCCCATATTCATGGTGCGATTCAGCCCCAGCCGTGCGCCCAGCCAGCCGCCGACCAGATTGGTCACCACGCCAAAAGCCTCATAGAACAGAAACAGCATAGCAATTTCAAACGGTGAATAGCCCAGCTGATGAAAGTGCAGCACGACCAGCATGCGCAGGGCGCCATCGGTGATGGTGAACGCCCAATAGTTGCCGGTAATCAGCATATACTGGCGCACCTCGAAAGGCAGCGCCCGAATACGGCTCAGTACGGAATCACTCACAGCCCATCTGCTCCACCCACTTTCAGCGCGAGTTCAGCGGTACGGTTGGCATAGCCCCACTCGTTGTCATACCAGGCGTAAAGCTTGAGCTGGGTACCGTTAATCACCATGGTAGAGGGCGCATCGACGATGGTACTGCGTGGGTCGGTGCGGTAATCAATCGATACCAGCGCGCGCTCTTCGTAGCCCAGAATTCCCGCCAGTTCTCCTTCCGCCGCCGCTTTCAATGCCGCATTGACCTCTTTCACCGTCACGCTGCGTTCCAGCTCAAACACCATATCGGTCAAGGACGCATTAGCCAGCGGCACCCGCACGGCGTGGCCGTTGATCTTGCCCTCCAGCTCCGGGAAGATGGCAGTAATCGCCTTGGCTGAACCGGTCGTGGTCGGGATCAGGCTCATACCGCAGGCACGGGCGCGGCGCAAGTCTTTATGCGGCGCATCCAGAATGGTCTGGGTATTGGTGATATCGTGAACCGTAGTCATCGAGCCATGGCGAATGCCAAAGGTTTCCTGAATCACCTTGACGATAGGCGCCAGACAGTTGGTGGTACAGCTGGCGGCCGTCACAATCGCGTGTTGAGCAGGATCGTAGAGGTGATCATTAACCCCCATCACCAGATTCAGCACGCCCTCTTCCTTGACCGGTGCGCTGACCACGACGCGCTTGACGCCCTGATCCAGATAGCCCTGCAGCACCGCCGCCGTTTTATGCTTACCGGAACACTCTATAACCACATCACAGCCTGACCAGTCGCACGCCTCAAGTGGACGGTTCGCGCTGAACGCAATGGCATGCCCGTCTATGCGGATCTGTTCTGACATGGGTTCAAGCCCCTGCCCTGGCGACCAATGACCGTGTACGGAATCGAATTCCAGCAGATGGGCAAAAGTGGCCGCATCGCCGCCGGGGTCATTCACCCGCACCAGCTCAACGCGCCCTTGTGTGACCGCCGCCCACAGGCAACGCAGGGTCAAACGTCCGATCCGCCCCAGGCCGTTGATACCGATTTTGATTGCCATGCTGTTACCCTCCTGATCAGAATGCCTTGAATATACAATTTTCCATATATATAACGATCAAAAAAGGCCCGTGATGCTCACGGGCTTGGAACGGTTAACCGTAGCGACCGGAAATATAGTCTTCGGTCTTTTTCTGGGCCGGGGTCGAAAACATCACCTTAGTGTCGTTGTACTCGATAATCTCACCCAGATGGAAGAAGGCGGTGTAATCTGCCACTCGGGCCGCCTGCTGCATATTGTGTGTCACCGTCACAATCGTGAACTGCTCTTTAAGCTTGTCCATCAGATCTTCGATGGTTGCCGTCGAGATAGGGTCAAGCGCCGAGGTCGGCTCGTCCATCAGGATCACATCTGGCTGAACTGCAATGGCCCGGGCAATACACAGACGTTGTTGCTGTCCTCCTGACAATGAAGTACCGGGCTCGTGCAGTTTGTCTTTTACCTCATTCCATAAACCGGAATCACGCAACGCCTTTTCAACCAGCTCATCCTGATCAGCCTTGCGGCTGACCATGTCATGCATGCGCGGTGCGTAGGCGATGTTTTCATAGATCGACTTGGGAAACGGATTAGGTTTCTGAAACACCATGCCAACACGGCGACGCAGGGCTACTTCATCCATTTTGGCGGCGTTAACATCACGGCCGTCCATTTCTACCAGCCCAGAGATATTAACGCTGGGGATCAGGTCATTCATGCGATTAAGGCAACGCAGGAACGTTGATTTGCCACAGCCTGACGGGCCAATCAGAGCGGTCACGTTTTTCTGAAAAAGGTCGATGCTGATGTTGCTCAGCGCCTGTGATTTGCCGTACCAGAGATTCAAATCACGCACACGGATGCTTAGCTCATGGCTGGCCTCGCTGTTGCGGGTATAAGGTTGCCCAACCGCTGGCGTCTGCTGCTCAACCCTTTCAGCTGATTGCCCGGGTGTTTGTACAGTTGCCTTACTGTTCATGCTGTTCATAGTGAGTTCCTTGATAACGGCCGGCTTACCAGCGACGTTCAAATTTCTTGCGTAATATAACCGCAGAGGCATTGAGTGAAATCAGAATAGTAAGCAGGAGAAGAATTCCTCCAGCCGTTTTTTCAACAAAGGCTTTTTCAGGTTCACTGGCCCAGGTAAACACCTGAGCAGGCATCACAGTTGCCGCCTCTGTAAAAGAAGCTCCTACATCCGGAATAAACGCCACCATACCGACAATAATCAGAGGGGCGGTTTCCCCCATGGCTTGTGCCAAACCAATAATGGAGCCGGTCATGATGCCCGGCATGGCCAATGGCAAGACGTGATCCTTAACCACCTGCCAACGCGAACAGCCCAATCCAAAGGCTGCGTGTCGAATCGACTCTGGCACGCTACGCAGGGCCGTACGGGTCGAAATAATAATCACAGGCAAGGTCATCAAGGCCAGCGTCATACCGCCCACCAGTGGCGAGGAGCGAGGCACCCCGAAGAAGTTGATGAATATTGCCAACCCCAAGAGACCAAATAGAATCGAAGGTATCGCCGCCAGGTTGTTGATATTGATTTCAATCAGCTGGGTAAAACGGTTATCCGGTGCGAATTCTTCCAGATATATAGCCGTCATCACGCCAATCGGAAAGGCAATCGCCAAGGTCACGATCATGGTCATGATGGTGCCGACAACCGCCGAAAGGATACCTGCGCTTTCGGCCGTTTTTGAATCGCCCTGGGTAAAGAAAGTCGAGTTGAATTTCTGGGTAACCTGACCTGATTCGACCAGCCGATCTACGGTGGCAATTTCCTCATCACTGAGCTTATTACGTTGACCTTTCAGATACTGATCGACCTGGCTATTGGCCAATAACCAGAGGGTTTCACTGCTGCCAATCAAGTCCGGCTCATTACGTAGCAAGCGCGGAATGCTGCGAATCTCGGTACGGCTCACAATGGGGATCAGATCGGAATCAAGAGCCTGTCGAGCATCCGTGGAAGCCTCTTCGGAATAGCTTATTTCGGTTTCAACGTAGGCTTGCTGAAACGCAGGCAGTCCTTTTATTAACATATCGGTAAAGAACCACAGCAAGAACAACCCGGCTAGCCCAAGTGCTCCCATGGATAACCACTTCAAACGTGCTGATTTGCGGTGACGACGCTTGAGTTGCTGACTGATTTGGTCGAATGAATCACTCATTGATGTATATCCCGAGCGTTACAGGTTATTAACACGGTATTTTTCACGGAAGCGACGGATCATGATCACTGATACCAGGTTCAGCGACAGGGTCACTGCAAACAACACAAGCCCAAGGGCAAATGCAGAGAGCGTTTCGGCACTTTCAAATTCCTGGTCGCCGGTCAGTGCCGCTACAATTCTCACTGTCACTGTGGTCATATCTTCGAGGGGGTTGGCGGTCAGGTTGGGGCGCATACCCGCCGCCATCACCACTATCATGGTTTCGCCCAAAGCCCGAGACATACCCAGCAGAGATGCAGAAATAACCCCGGGCAGTGCTGCCGGCACCACCACATCGCGTATCGTCTCGCCTTTGGTCATGCCTAATGCCAGCGAGCCCTGTCGCATACTGTCCGGCACCGCGTTAATAACGTCATCAGAAAGCGAAGAAATAAATGGGATTATCATGATTCCCATCACTACCCCTGGCGCCACAGCGTTGTTGTAGGACGCATCCAGACCAAAAAAACCCGCGATATTAACGATGATAGGTGCCACGGTTATCGCGGCAAAGAAGCCATAGACCACAGTGGGAATGCCAGCCAAAATTTCGAGTAAAGGCTTGGCAATGGTACGCACTCGAGTGGGTGCATATTCCGACATGTAGATGGCTGAGGCTAAACCAATCGGAACAGCCACCAGCATGGCAATCAAGGTGATCATGAAAGTACCGGCAAACAGCGGCACAGAGCCAAACTGTGCACCGCTGCCATCACCACGACCGGCAGCCGCGAGGAAGCTGGCGCCTGGATTCCAGGTCGTGCCAGTTATGAATTCCCAAAAGCTATGCATCTGGAAGAAACGCAATGCCTCGGCAATAATTGAAAATAAAATACCAAAAGTAGTGAAAATCGAAATTAATGCTGCGCCTGCAAGCACCCAGCGAATGACACGCTCGATGGCCTTGCGCGCATGAAAGTTGGCCCTGACTTGCACGACACCAACAGCCAAACCCGCCGCTGCCACCACCAGACTTGCTGACAAGAGATAAAGCGGATGGATTTCAGCACCCAAAAGCAGTAAAACAAAGGCCCCTAACACACCTACCAAAACTGCAGGACCCGCGGTCGAAAGCACCGCAAACCAGGCATATTGATCTGGCTGAGCATACATGGAGGTGCCGGAAGCACGAAGGTTGGCGGCTTTTGAACGGCCGACGAAGAAAGCAATCAGGCCCAGAATTAAGAGGACACTACAAAATATTAAGAGTAGCTGGTTGGTCTGCATCATTGATATCTCAGGTTAACCATCGAAGCCATTTTGGATGATAGTAAGGCATAAACATGACACTTAAATGACAGTCTCCCATTAAAACAAAAGCCGGCAACCCAGGTTGCCGGCTCTTAACTTACTTGGCTTTTTAGCTTACTTCAGGACGTCAACCGTCATCGCAGTGCGGTTAGCAACGCTTTCACGCCACTCAGCACGCTCAGCTTCCGGCAATGGAATCAAACCAACATCCGCCAGGTAACCAGAATCGCTGATCATCTGCTCTTCCATGAACATATCAACATATTCATACATGGGCGGTACAGCATCAGCGTGCTGGTTCTTGACGTAGAACCACAGTGAACGGGCAACCGGGTAATCACCCGAGCTGATGGCTTCAGCTTCAGGCTCTACACCGCCAATGCTGGCGCCTTGAATAGTGTCTGTATTCTCAACCAGGAAGGAATAACCAAAGATACCGAAGGCTTCTGTGTCTTCAGAAAGACGCTGGACAATCAGGTTGTCGTTCTCACCGGCATCAATGTATGGGCCGTCATCACGAACGGTCATGTAGCCTTCACCGCCGTAAACGTCCATTTCTTCAGAAACTGTTTCCATGACCAGCTCTTCGAAAGCGTCACGGGTACCTGACGTGGAGGGCGGGCCGTAGATGGAAATTTCACGATCCGGCAAGGAGGAATCGATTTCGCTCCAGTTAGTATAGGGATTGTCAACCAGCTCACCGTCAACCGGTACCTGGGCAGCAACCGCCATGAAAAGCTGTTCAAGGGTAAAGTCAGCTTCGTCGTTTTCAGTTGACTGACCAATAACTATACCGTCGGAACCAATCTTGGCTTCAGTAATATCAGTCACGCCATTCTCTTCACAGCGCTCGAATTCAGACACCTTCATACGACGAGAAGCGTTAGTGATGTCCGGTGTGTCATCGCCAACACCGTTACAGAAAAGACGCAGACCGCCGCCTGAACCGGTGGATTCAATCACCGGTGTCGGGTAGTTGGTAGTGGCGCCAAATTCTTCAGTCACAAAACTGGCAAAAGGATAAACCGTGCTTGAACCCACGATGTTGATCTGGTCGCGGGCTTGAGCAACACCGGCAACGCTCATGACGGCTGCGGCGATAACGGTTGTCTTGAGAATACGGTTCATGCGAAATACTCCTGTTCGTGTCGGGGATCTTACCTTCGCAAGGCATACATTGCCCATCTTCCATGACAGCTTCATGACAACCGCCAAAACGTTTTTGTTAATTTGTGTAATGAACTTTCCTTTAGCTGGCACCTTCGACCACGGCCGGTGGCGTAAGCAAGCGCACGCCGATATTACCCAGCAGCGAGGCGGCCAGCATGGTCAGCACCATGGGCGCGATATGCTCGACCTCGAACAGCCCCACCATCATGCCTGCCAGCGCCCCACTGCCAAACTGGATACCGCCGAGTAGCGCCGTGGCCGTGGCGCTGATATGCCCAAAATGATCCAGCAATGACGAAATGGCATTGGGCGTAATCAGGCCAATCATTCCGGTAAACATCATCACCAGCACCACTACCACGGGCAGACTCGCCAGGTTCAGCAGCATGACAGTCACTAACGCAGAAGCGGCAAATAACTGCACCGTTAAGCCAAGCCGCAGGTTCTGCTGGGGCGTGCGCTTTTTAAGCAGGTAGATATTGACCCGGTTGGATAGCGCAATCACCACCACATTTACCCCGAACACAAAGGGGTACACCGCTGGAGAAAGCGAAAAATGTTCCAGGTACAAAAACGGCGAGGCGGTCACAAAAGCAAACAGGCCTGCAAAAGATGCCGCGGCCGCACAGATATAGCCCATACCTTCACGATGCTTGAGTACACTGGCGTAGTTACGGATGACCTGGCGCGGTGAGGCCACCGGCTGAGTCATATCGCGGGTTTCCGGCAGTCGCGTACCTAATAGCCAGGCCAGAAAAGCGGCATATGCGGCCAGAAATACAAAGATCAACCACCACCCCGCCACGAACAACAGCACACTCCCCACGGCAGGCGCTACCAGCGGCGCCAGCATCATGATCATTGCCATGGTCGACATCACCTTGGCAGCTTCGCGGCCCTGAAAGCAGTCGCGCACAATGGCCGCAGAGTTGACCACACAGGCCCCGCCACCCAGCGCTTGGATAAAACGCCAAACCAGTAGCGATGTCAGGCTATCCACCAGGGTAATCACCAGGCTGGCCAGGGCAAACGCCAGAAGGCCACCCAACAGCACCGGTTTACGCCCCAGGCGGTCAGATAAAGGCCCAAAACACAGCTGACCAACCGCAAACCCAAACAGAAATACACTGATTGAAAGCTCGGTATGGTGAATGCTGGCACCCACATCAGCTGCCAGGGCTGACATGGCCGGCAGGTAAGCATCAATAGCAAAAGGCGCCAATGCCGTATTGGCCGCAACGAGGATCGCTACACGGCGCGCATTAAGTTGCATGAGTTTCCTTTTATCAGCAAATTTATTAGCATGCTTATTATAATGCCTTTATCAGCAATGTGGGTCGCTGTTCGAAGCGCCAACACCTTGGTAAAGTAGCCACGACAACAATTCAGGAGTGTTTCATGGCGACGAGCTTGCTTTCTCAACTTAAAACGATGACCACAGTGGTTGCTGATACCGGCGACCTCGAAGCGATTCGCCGTTTTCAACCGCAGGATGCCACCACCAATCCCTCGCTGATTCTGCAGGCCTCACAGCAGGAAGCCCGACGCGAACGCCTGGCCCAGATTGCCAGAGACAGCGCTGATATCAACGAGGCCGTTGACCGTGTCGCTGTGGAAATCGGTCGTGAAATCAGCGAACTGGTGCCAGGTTACGTGTCGACAGAAGTCAGTGCCCGACTGTCCTTTGACCGCCAGGCAACCATCAGCAGAGCATACTCGCTGATCGAGCGCTACCAGCGCGAAGGCGTTGAAGCCGAACGTATACTGATCAAGATTGCCTCCACCTGGGAAGGCATTCAGGCCGCGCAGGAACTCGAACGCAACGGGATTCGTACCAACCTGACCCTGCTGTTCGGCTTTGCTCAGGCTCAGGCATGTGCCGATGCCGGCGCCACCCTGATCTCTCCTTTCGTCGGGCGTATTCTTGACTGGCATAAGGCACGCCAGCCGGACGCTGATTTCAGCGGCAGCAAGGATCCCGGGGTAAAATCGGTCAAGCGCATCTATGACTATTACAAAGCGGCTGGTTATAACACCATCGTAATGGGAGCCAGCTTTCGTAACATAGGGGAAATTCAGGCGCTGGCAGGCTGTGACCGCTTGACCATTTCACCCAAGCTGCTTGATGAGCTGGACCAGCAGGCGGGTGACCTTCCTCAGCAGCTGACTGCCAGCCTGAACAGCATCACCGCTGAACCCGCGCTTGATGAGGCACGCTTCCGCTGGGAAATGAACGAAGACGAAATGGCACATGACAAGTTGGCTGAAGGCATCCGCAAGTTTATGGCGGATCAATACCAGCTGGAAACACTGCTCGGCGAGCTGAGCCGCCGCTAGGCAAAATACCCCCAGGCGCCGACATTCATCTGTGGCGCCTGATTAACCCGAGTGTCACTGCCAGCTTATTCGGAGGGGGTATCCTGATCTTCAAGCATTTCTACCAGCGGCTGAAACTGTTCGCGATTGTGTTCGTTCATGTGCATCAGAATGCGATGCGCTTCCAGAATACGTTGTCTCATCCCCTGCTCATCAGCAGGCACTTCTGTGACCGTTTCAGCGATTTCTGGCAACGCTTGCTCCAAAGGCATTTTCATCAAGGTGAAAAAGTGCGAAAAGCCCATGACATCAAGCATCTTCCGTACGTCGGGGTTATCTACAATGATGGTGGGTGGTTGCTCCAATCGCCCCTTGACCGCAATCGCCACCTTGGCCAGAAACCCCAAAGCGGTCGAATCCACGTTAGTGGCTTCGCGCAGGTCAATCATGACGGCTTCAAGGCCAGGGGTTTTGGCCAGGCGCTGCGCTTGCGAATCCAGAGTAGCGCACAGCGTCAGGCGCACATCGCCACATAACTTGAGAACAAATACGCCGGATTCGAATGCGGCTTTAATACGGCCTTCTTCAATCAACATGACCAAATCCGCTCACCATCATGATTGTCAGATCGTCGGGCAGAGCATTACGATCAGGCATTATATCGCTATCGAATGCTTCATCATCACTGATCAGCTGGCTGGCAAACGCCAGCTGATCTCTTAGTTGTTCCAGGCTAGAGCTTTGGCTGATCAGACATTCCAGTTCAGCCAGTCTTTCATCCAGCGATGCGCCGGAAAGACATTCAAGAACGCCATCGGAACATAGCCAAAGCGAAAAGTGCTCGGGTAAATCCAGGCTGAATGACGGATATTCCACATCGGGAAACAGGCCGACCGGCATACCTTCACCCTCAAGGCGGGTTATCTGGCCATTAATCTTCAAGAACGGCATGGGCAACTGAGCGCCAAGCGAATAGTGAAGCCTGTGTTCATGATGGTCAATAACTGCCACAAAAAGAGTGGCATGTTTGCCAATATCGGTGCCTTGCAGCTCACGGTTCAAGGCCAGCAGCCAGTCCGCCGGCAACCTCTCAGGCTCCTGGCCATCCCACTCATGCAGCCAGCGGTTGCAAAGGTATTTAAGCAAAACGGTGACAAATGCTGAAGAGGCGCCATGGCCGGAAACATCGGCAAAATAGAAGGTACTGAAACGCTCATCGAAGCCTTGATAGTCAAGAAAGTCCCCCGACAGATACAGCGAAGGTGCAAACCAGTAATCGAAGTAGACATTATTGACACTGATAGCATGCGCGGGCAGCAACCGCCGCTGGATATGACCGCCACTTTGCTGATCCATACGCAGTAACGCCAGATGCGTTTCCAGGCTTTCATTAAGTTCAGCCAGACGCAGGCGGTCACGCTCACGCTCCTGGGCCAGTTGATGCAGCTCTATGGCCTTGCGAATCATTCTGCGCAGCAGTTCGGCATGGCGTAGAGGATGGACAATGTAGTCCACCAGGCCAATGTCAATTGCCTTTATCAGGTCTGCGTCCTGACGGGATTCACTGACCACCAGAGTAGGCAGGTGATGTGACAGGCCCGACCAGTGCTGGCGCGGCACGGCCCGAGCATGAGCCACAATCAGCGCCGTTTCCCCAGGCAGATGCTCAACGCTGTCGGCAGCAAATACGCCCAGGCCGTTACAGGTGATCGCCTCTGCCAGAGCGTCCCTTTCTTCACCTGGTTCGTCAATGACCGCAATTAACTGCTTCGAACGCTGCATGATAAGCCTCAATCGGCAAACGCGTCATCGTCAAAGTCCGCGTCATCAAATTCAAAGTCATCTGACGCAAACGGGTCGTCACCCAGCTCACCATCATTGATCAGAAACTCACGCCGCTGCAGATAGGTATCACGCACAAAGCGGTAGCGTTCACCCTGAATCATGGATTCCTGATCCAGCAAGCCGGCACGAATATGTACCAGGTCAAGTACGGCAAGCGCTTCGATCAATTCGCGCTCACCAATATAACTGAACGGGTAAGCGGAAATATCGACAGCAAGACCGGTTGTATCTCTCAGTGTTCTTGGGCCAAGCAATGGCACTACCAGGTAGCGAGACTCATCCCATCCCCAAACGGCTAGCGTTTGGCCAAAATCTTCCTTATCGGCCGTGATTTCCATCAGGGTAGCGTAATCCAGCAGGCCACCAATACCAACAGTGGAGTTGATTATGAATCGCGACGTGGAGAGGCCGGCATTGCCGGGCTTGCCCTGTAACAGGCTATTCACTGCAGTGAGCACCTCGCCAAGATTGGAAAAGAAGTTCCCGACACCTGTCTGCACAGGATCCGGCGTCACCGCCGCGTATGCCTGGGCAACCGGCTTCAGCGTATAACGATCCACCACGTCATTAAAGGCAAAGACTCGGCGATTGAAACCTTCCCAGGGGTCTTCCGGGTGAGCGTTGGAGGTCTCTTCCTCGGCACCGGACGATGATGGTTGGGTCGTGGCACAGCCTCCCAGCACCATCACCAGACTCAGCATCAAGGGCACGATACACCGCCATGGCGTGGACCAGATGGCATCATTTCGTTTACCCACAGGCATTAACATTGCATTGTCTCTCAAAACATTCACTCTCAAAATGTTGCTATCAGCATCTGGGGAGTATCCCATTGATAACTCATAGGCGGTCACTGATTAAGCACCCTTCTTCTGACCCTAGACCACTTTCTCTAACACGACACATCCGGCGCTGTAGCCGGCGCCGAAAGAACAGATAACGCCGATATCACCTGCTGAAAGCCCTTCACGCTCCAGGTGAAACGCAATGATTGAACCCGCTGAGCTGGTATTGGCATAACGATCCAGAATAACAGGCGCTTGTGATGTATCGGGAGTATGGCCCAGAACCTTGCGGGCAATCAGATCATTCATGTGACAGTTTGCCTGATGTAGCCACATACGCTTAAGATCCGTACCGGCCAGTTGCAGAGAAGCCAGATGGTCCGTGATCAAACGAGCCACCAGCGGACATACTTCCCTGAAGACTCGCCGCCCTTCCTGCACAAACAGCTTATCCAGTGCTTGAGGATCACTGTCAGTCACTCTGTTCAAAAAGCCGGCATTGTTGCGTATGGCGTTGGAAAAATGGGTCGTCAGCCGTGTTCCCAGAAGTAAGAACTGCTCAGGAGCTAACGCATCATCACGATTTTCAAGGACAACAGCGGTACAAGCATCGCCGAAAATAAAGTGGCTGTCACGGTCTCTGAAGTTCAGGTGAGCAGAACAAACTTCCGGATTAACTACCAGGGCTCGTTTGACACTGCCTGAGGCAATGGCATTTGCCGCTGCCTGGATTGCAAAGGTTGCTGAGCTGCAGGCCACATTCATATCAAATCCGTAACCTTGAGCACCCAGGGCCTGCTGAACTTCAATAGCCACCGCCGGGTATGCCCGCTCCAGATTTGAACAGCCGACGATCACCAGTTCTATGTCAGCAGCATCAACCCTGGCGGCGTTTAATGCCTGTTTGGCCGCTTCAAGCGCTATTTCCGCCTGAATCGACAACTCGTCGTTGGCTCGCTGCGGCAGCCTGGGACGCATTCGCTGTGGATCAAGAATACCCTCAGCATCGAGTACATAGCGGCTTTTGATACCCGAGGCCTTTTCAATAAAGCCGCTGCTAGAGAATGCCAGCGGCTGACAGTCACCCGCGGCAATCGCCTTGGCGTTACGCGCATTTTCCTGCTCCACCCAGGCGTTGAATGTCGCCACCAGGGCATCGTTATCAATGGCATGTTGCGGCGTAAACAGTCCCGTACCGGTGATCACCACATCTGTCATACACTTTCTCCTTTGGACGACACAGCGCCTTTTCAATGCCACCTGGCCACTCAGATTACGATTTGCCTGCACGATGGGGTGGATAGCCTGCCGAGTTAAACCTCTACTCTGTGCTTTTCTAAGCCGCTAAACCAGAGTTTTAATAAAGATTCATTACATTATTGTCGGGTAATGGACGCCCAGTGTTTTTCCAAACGCTTCACCGAGACAGGCATACAAGTGCCTAGCTGCTGGGCAAAAAGGGACACCCGCAACTCTTGCAACCACCAACCAAAGGCGACAAGTACCGGGGCTTCCACCTGACCACGCCTTTCGGCAACCCGGCGTGCCTCCCAACGCTCCTCAAGGGCCTGCACTTCAGCCATCATCATCTGGTCGCGCCCACGTTCGCGTGGCGCTTTCTCAAGACGGATCAAGGCCGCTTCCATATAACGAGGGTATTCTGACAACCATTCGCCTGCATCACTGATAAAGCCGGGATAGACTAGCCGTTGCATCTGAGACTTGATATCACTGTAGGTCAATGCCAGCGCAAAGTTAAGCTTACCTTTAAGTTGCTTGGCGACCTCCAGATGGGCTTTTAACGCAGCCTCTGTCTGTGACAACAGGGCTTCTGCATGTAACTCAAGAGTCTCTTCACAACCTGCCAGACGTGCTTCCAGTTCAGCAGCAGAACGCGGGAGCGGTTCGATCGCCACCACCTGCGCGAAAACCGCCTTGACCAGATCATCAACCAATGCCTGCTTACTGCCAATCCTGGCAAACAGCAGCGCACACGTTTCCAGACCCTTAAGCTGTTTGATAGCCTTGACCGCGCCAGGTCGCTGAGTAATGGCCAACTGAGTGACGCCATCACGGTGCGCCGCTTCAGCCTTGGCAGGATGATCAAACAGGACAATGTTGAACTGGGACCCTTCGCTGATCAGCGCAGGATAAGCCTCTACACGGATACCCGACTGCTCGGTAATCTTTGACGCCGGTAGGGGCTCATCCGGCAAACGGCTTAAAGCCGGCGCCTGGCTGGCCTGCTCTGCCATGGCTCTGGCACCTGCACTGGCCGCTTCTTCGAAGCGTTTTTCAAGGGCACGAACATCTCGCCCCTGGCCAATCACCTCACCGGCATGATTAACCACCTTAAGGTTCATAAACAGGTGCGGTGACAACTGATCCAGCCGCCAGTCATCGGGATGGACACGGGTTGCCGTGCGACGGCGAATAAACTCTCCCAAGGCTTCGGTCAGTGGACGCTCGTCAGGCACCAGTGTTTCCAGCGCGGCATCGACCCAGTCAGGAATCGGCACCACCTGACGTCGAATCGCCTTGGGCAGTGATTTCATCAGTGCGATACACTTTTCGCGAATCAGCCCGGGCACTAGCCATTCCAGCGCATGAACAGGCAACTGCGGTAACATGGCTGCCGGTACTGTCAGCGTGACCCCATCGTCATCGGCATCAGGGTCAAAATGATAACTCAGCGGATAGGCATTGCCATTGAGAATCAGGTGATCCGGGTAATCTGCCTGGGTGATTTCAGCGGCATCCCGCGCCTTGAGTGTTTCAATATCAAACTTGAGACAGTCAGGATCTTGGCGCTCAGCTTTTTTACGCCAATGTTCAAACCCTTTGCCGTTTACAATATTTTCTGGCAGGCGCTGATCATAAAAGGCAAACAGGGTTTCTTCATCCACCAGAATATCCCGGCGCCGCGCGCGATCCTCCAGGTCGGTAACTTCGTCAATCAGTGCCCGGTTATGGGCGAAGAACTCACCGCGGGTCTGGAACTCGCCCTCGACCAGAGCACGCCGAATGAAGAGCTCGCGGGATTCCTGCGGCGCAATCGGCCCATAGTGTACCCGGCGCCCAGCCACAATCGGCAGGCCATACAGCGTGACCTGTTCTTTGGCAACGACCTGGGCACGCTTCATCTCCCAATGCGGATCGGCATAGCTGCGCTTGACCAAGTGCAAGGCCTGAGGTTCGATCCATGCCGGATCAATCCTGGCCACGGTACGTGCAAACAGACGCGAGGTTTCCACCAGTTCAAATGCCATCAGCCACTTGGGTGACTTCTTGGCCAACCCTGAACCAGGGTGAATCATCAGTTTGCGATTGCGCGCCCCCAGGTATTCGCGGTTTTCACTGAGCATACCCAGATGCGACAGCAGGCCGGAAAGCAATGCCTGATGCAGTTTGACCGACGTCTTGCGGCGCAGCTGACGGGCTTGTTCCTCATTTTGTTCAGGATCAAGCGCTAGCGGAGGGGACACTTCAATGGACATATCACGCAGCAGCTGACGCAGCTGGCGAAAGGTATCATGCCACTCACGTACCCGCAGGTAGTTGATATAGTGCTCGCGACACCAGCGGCGCAGCTGATTGCCGGAGAGAGCTTCCCGGGCATTTTCGATGCCATGCCAGAGGTTGAGGATAGCAACAAAGTCTGAATCCGGGTCATGCCAGCGTAAATGCGCCTGATCAGCGGCCTGACGTTTATCTGCCGGGCGATCTCGAGGGTCCTGAATGGCCAGCGCTGATACAACGATCAGCACATCCCGCAGGCTGCCGCGCTCAGCGCCTTCCAGTACCATCCTCGCCAGACGCGGGTCGATGGGCAGTCTCGCCAGCTTGCGCCCAAGCGGGGTCAACTGCTGCTGCTCAGTCACCGCGCCCAGTTCGAACAACAGCCGGAATCCATCGGTCACGAAACGGCTGTCAGGCGGGTCGACAAATGGAAAGGCCTCGATGTTGCCTAACTTCAGTGCCAGCATGGAAAGAATTACCGAGGCCAGATTGGTACGCTGTATCTCCGGATCGGTAAAGGCGGGCCGTGACAGAAAGTCCTCTTCATCATACAGGCGCAAGCAGACCCCTTCGGCCACCCGGCCACAACGCCCTTTGCGCTGATTGGCACTTGCCTGACTGACCGGCTCAACCGGCAATCGCTGGATTTTCGAGCGATAGCTGTAGCGGCTGATGCGCACCAGCCCCGGATCTATCACATAACGAATGCCCGGTACGGTCAATGAGGTTTCCGCCACATTGGTAGCAAGCACAATACGCCGTCCGCTATGGGAGGCAAATACCCGGTTCTGTTCTGCATTGGAAAGCCGCGCATACAGCGGCAGAATTTCAGTGCCTCTCAGTTCGGCACGGCGCAGTGTATCCGCGGTTTCACGAATCTCGCGCTCACCCGGCAGAAAGATCAGCACATCCCGCGGGCCATGCAGCCAGCCTTTCTCGCGTTCTATCTGCTCGATTTCCTCGACCGCGTGAACAATCCCTTCCTGCAGGGTGCGATCTTCTTCTTCATCGCTATCACGCACCAGGGGCCGGTAATGCACCTCGACCGGATAAGCACGACCCGACACTTCCACTACCGGGGCGGGTGCCTGGGGTGTTCCAAAGTGCGCGGCAAAACGCTCAACATCGATGGTCGCCGAGGTAATGATGATTTTCAGATCCGGCCGTTTGGGCAACAGTCGCTTGAGATAGCCGAGCAGGAAATCAATATTCAGGCTGCGCTCATGCGCCTCATCAATAATGATGGTGTCGTAGCGCAGCAAGAGTGGGTCCTGCTGGGTTTCCGCCAGCAGGATGCCATCTGTCATCAGTTTGACCAGCGTTGTGGCACTGCTTTGATCGTTAAAACGCACCTGGTAACCGACCTGTTCACCCAGCGGCACTTCCAGCTCTTCTGCCAGGCGGGAGGCAACACTGCGCGCGGCCAGGCGGCGTGGCTGGGTGTGACCAATCAAGCCTCGCCGCCCACGCCCGATTTCCAGGCAGATCTTGGGCAGCTGGGTCGTTTTACCGGAGCCAGTCTCGCCGGCCACCACCACCACCTGGTGGGCTTCAAGCGCCCGCATGATGTCCTCGCGGCGCTCAACAACCGGCAGTTCAGCCGGGTAATTCAATGCAATCTTAAGCGCTTCACGCCTGGCCAAGGTAGACTGGGCACGCTGAAGTTCGTGCTCGACCTTGTCCAGACCGCGGTCAATCGGCTGGCGGTTGTGCAGCCGGCGCTGCAAGCCTGCAAGGCGCTTCTCAAGTTGTTCAGCCTCGCGCACCATCACGCGCGAGCTTGCATGGCGTAGCTGCTCTAGGCGCTGCGCATCACTTCTGATTAACGGCGTTTCTGAAGTCACAATCAGCGTAATTTCCTGTCAGGTCAGCTCAAGAGGTTTGGCAACCACTACCAAGATGGCCCGCTCTTATTGAACGGGCCATTCATTGTAACGCTTTTGTGCAAAAGACGGCTAATAGCGTACAGCTTTGCACAACAAATTATGGGTGAAAACCAGTATCAGGTTACCAGCATCATCCTGCTGGCTCATCGCGTAACTGACGTCTCAGCACCTTGCCCACGTTGGTCTTGGGCAACTCGTCACGAAACTCCACATATCGGGGCACCTTGTAACCGGTCAGATCTTTCTTGCACCATTTGCGCACGTCTTCAACGCTCAGCTGGTCGTTTCTGGAGACAATAAACAGCTTGATGGCTTCCCCGCTTTCTCCATCTGCGATCCCGACGGCAGCCGCTTCGATAACATCCGGGTGGCCGGCAATCACATCTTCCACTTCGTTAGGATAAACGTTGAAACCCGATACCAGTATCATATCCTTTTTACGATCAACGATGCGGATATAGCCATCATCTTCGATCACCGCGATATCCCCGGTATGAAACCAGCCGTCAGCGTCAATGGCGTTGGCTGTTTCTTCTTCACGCTGCCAATAGCCTTGCATTACCTGTGGCCCTTGGACACATAGCTCCCCGGGCTGCCCAAAGGCCAGGTCATTACCATCTCCGTCTATCACCTTGACCGCTGTACCTGCTACCGGTTTGCCAATACTTCCCAGCTTGCTGGCGTTAACCGGATTGAAGCTTACGATGGGTGATGTTTCAGTGAGTCCATACCCTTCCGCCACATCACAGCCGGTCACTTCTTTCCAACGTTTGGCTGTTGCACTGGTCAACGCCATACCGCCAGAAATCGTCAAATGCAACTTGGAAAAATCCAGCTGCCTGAAGTCCTCGCGGTTACATAACGCATTGAAGAGTGTGTTCAGACCGATGAAGGCGGTAAACGGCAGGCCCTTGAGTTCCTTGACAAAAGCGTCAAGGTCACGGGGATTGGTGATCAGCAAGGAATGATTGCCCGTTTCCATCAGGAACAGACAATTCACCGTAAAAGTATAAATGTGGTACACCGGCAAGGGAGCAATGATCAGCTCTTCACCGTTTTTGAGCGTATTGCCGATCGCCTCACGCGCCTGCAACATGTTTGCCACCAGGTTACGGTGACTCAACATGGCGCCTTTAGGTTTGCCTGTGGTTCCCCCCGTATATTGCAGGGCGGCCAGATCATCCAGGTCGCGGTGGACATCCTCATGCGATAGCTTGGCGCCTAGCTGCAAGGCGCTGCGAAAGCTCAATGCACCAGGAAGCGAATAGCCAGGCACCATTTTTTTTACGTGCTTGACCACACTATTGATCAGCCAACGCTTGGGTGCCCCATGCAGATCGGCCAGCTGGGTGATCAGCACGTGCTTGATAGACGTTTTATCGAGCACCTTTTCAAGCTTGCTGGCCATATTGGCCAGAATCACGATGGCCTTGGCGTTGGAATCCTTGAACTGATGAGCCATTTCCCGCTCTGTATAAAGCGGATTGGTATTGACCACCACCAGGCCTGCCCGCAAGGCACCAAACACTGCAACGGGGAACTGCAGCAGGTTAGGTAACTGTATAGCGATACGGTCCCCCGGCTCCAGATCGGTTTCGTGCTGCAACCAGGCAGCAAAGTCGCCTGACAGCCGATCGAGATCAGCAAAACTCAACGTCTGCCCCATACAACTAAAGGCAGGATTAGCGGCAAAGCGTTTGACAGCACCATGAAAGATATCGGTGACCGAGCTGTATTGATCGAGACCTTCCAGCGCTGGCCCTTTGAGAATAGGGGCATTGGCATGTTCACTCATCGGCAATCTCCACTTTCAGAGTCGATGCAGGACACCGACGTTATTATTGTTCGCGGTGACCTAGCCGTCACCGATGTATTAACAATATACGATGTTGAACAAGCTGTAAAACGGGTGATTAAAACTGTCGTTTTAAAGCCGACCTCAACTGCACTCACCAATTCAGCCCTGTAATGAGTAAGCCCCTATGGGTGACTCATCTGATTGGACACCAAACGGGCACAGATTTCTCCCGATTTCCAGACAACTAATTCGCCTGGTTGCAGCCGTTGCCAATACTCATTATGAGTGAGTGGCTCGGTTGCAATGACTGACACGATGTCATCTGGCGTGGTGTGCTCGACAAAATTGACCGTCATTTCCGCATCAGATAACTCTGCTTCCCCAAAGGGAGCACGACGGGTAATGTGCGCGAGCCTGGTCGAGCAGTAGGTATAAAGATAGACGCCGTCGGAGAGCAGCATATTGAAAACGCCCAATCCCCGTAGCTGCTCACAGAGATGATGCAGCAGCGCCCAGAGCCTTTCTGGGCTATCAGGCGGCTGTGGAAGGTGCTCACGCAGTTGCCCCATTATGAAGCAGAAGGCATGTTCACTGTCGGTTGTACCTACAGGCGTGAAGCCCTTGAGCGGCAGACTTTTCCAGTCGCTGGAGAGCTGACCGTTGTGGGCGTAACACCAGGGCCTGCCCCACATCTCACGGGTAAAAGGGTGTGTATTGGCCAATTTGATGCCACCCACATTGGCCTGGCGGATATGACTGATCACTACAT
The DNA here is from genome assembly GCF_044792155.1 of Halomonas sp. BLK-85. Lineage (NCBI taxonomy): Bacteria > Pseudomonadati > Pseudomonadota > Gammaproteobacteria > Oceanospirillales > Halomonadaceae > Halomonas > Halomonas sp. BLK-85. The sequence goes on along the minus strand of NZ_CP087731.1, from coordinate 1,075,229 downwards.
TGGACTTGATCGGATAATCACAGATAAGGCGTGCAATCGGGGAGTCCACTGACGGATGAGGGTCACGGAATTCCCGATAGCCACCTTCCTCATAGAAGGCGATTCCCCAACCGTCTCTATGGGGGCCTGTTCCACCGCCACGGTGGAGAAACCCGGCAAAACTGAAGCAGATATCGGTTGGCACATTGGCACTCATGCCCATGAGCTCACACATGCTGCGGCATCCTGTTTTCCATTAGTTGCTCATTGTGTGTATAACCAGATGTTGATTATAAAGCCAAACGAACTTACAAAACCGGCTCATGGCGCTGAGCCCCATTGGTATCTTCCTCGGCCTGGGTAGGAGCTTTTGAGGCAGCAGCTGCCCGGGTGTCAGTCGATGGACGGCGCAGCCACCAGATTGCAAGCCCGATCAGGGCGCCCAGCGTTACTCCCATCAATAACCACACAAGGCCTTCCCTGAAAGCCGAGGCGTTGTCTTCCAGAAACCCGACAGCGGCCACCATGGCGGCCGGCGCCCAACCGGTGTAAAACTCGCCCTCTTCGACCAGCGGCAGCCTGAAACGTGCGGGGGCCCACATGGCGCCCGCAACTACCCAGGTCAGCATCAGGCGCAAAAAACGCGGCAGAATGATAAAAGTCAGATAGACCGCAACAAACACCAACAGCGAGATTGCATAGTAACTCGCCCAAAGCAGTGACATTGATTCTTCAACCAGCATAATGCTCCTTATCAGGGTGCTTTCACCCAACATTCATTTTTTCTATGGTACCTATCAATTGACCAAAGCACAGCCGCAACATAAGCCCCGTTCAGCGATCAACCAGCAATTTAACCATTATTATCACCCAGATGACCCAGACTGGCACTGGCTTGAGGATGCCAAGGACCCCAAGGTGAGTGATTTCCTGATGGCTGCCAACGCGCAACACGCCGAATGGTTTAGCCCATTGGAGCCGCTGGCTGAAAAGCTCTTTCAGGGCCACCTGGCTCGCAGAGAACTGGCGGTTACCGGTCTTGAGACAGCGCTTGACCACTTTACGTTCTGGACGATGACCGACGCTGATCAGGATTATCCCTGCTGGTGGCGTTACCCCAACGGTCAGCCCGAACAGCGCGAGTGTATTTTCAATCTGCCGGAACGTGCCGCCCGGCATGATTTTTTTGATATTGGCGACATGGCCCTGCCTGCTGATGAACAATGGCTGGCATGGACCGAAGATACTCAGGGCGATGAGCGCTTTTCGCTGTGGATCAAACGTTTACCCGAGGGCTCAGCACAGTGTCTGCTCAATGATATTGGTCCGGGCCTGTGCTGGGCAGAAGATCAGACTGACACCGCAGCCACCCTGCTGTTTACCCGCTTTGATGCTACCCAGCGGCCAGACAGCGTATGGCGGCTACCGCTGACGTTTGACCAGAACAAGGCCAAGGCGCTACCGGAAACCTTGGTCTATCGGGAAGCTGACCCGGAGTTCTGGGTGGGCGTCAGCAAGACCCGCTCACGCCAATGGCTGCTGATTGAATCAGCCTCCAAGGACACCAGCGAAGTGCTGCTACTGGCCAGCGACGCTCCAGACTCACCGCTTGATTGCCTTCACCCTCGCCGGCCCGGCGTTGAAGCCAGTATTGAGCATCGCCCCGGCTTCTTCTATCGTCTGCATAATCAGCACGGTGCACACTTCCAGCTGGACGTGATCGAAGAAACTCGCATCAGCCAAACGGATGCCTGGAAACCCCTGATTGAACACAGCAATACGACCACTCTGGAAGGTGTCGATGCCTTCAGCTGGGGCCTGGTAATCGCTGAACGTGATCACCAGCAGGCGCAGGTCTATCTCCGTCGCCTGGTGGTAGACCAGCAGCACAGGGCGACAGTGAATCAACGCCTTGGTCTGCCGGAAACGCCCTGCTCACAGTTGCTTGAAGACGCTCCGCATTTTGATGCGACCAGTTTGCGCTTGAGGGAAGAATCCTTCACTCAGCTACCCCGCTGGGTAGAGCTGGACCTTGCTACCCTTGAACGTCGTGTCATCAAGACACAGCCGCTTCACGGTGACCTCCATCCTGAACACCTGGTCAGCCAGCGTATCTGGGCGACCAGTCATGATGGCGAAAAAGTGCCGGTATCCATTGTGATGCGCGCTGACCTGGCAGGACAGGCTCTGCCTACCCTGCTTTACGGCTATGGTGCCTACGGTGAACCGCTTGACCCCTGGTTTTCGATTGCCCGACTGGAGTTACTGGCACGCGGCATCGCCTTTGCGGTTGCCCATGTGCGCGGTGGCGGTGAGCGCGGCGAACCCTGGTATCTGGATGGCAAGATGGCCAATAAGGAAAACAGCTTTCTCGACTTTCTGGCCGCTCGAGACGCCCTGGCCAGCGAAGGTTTGAGCAGGGAAGATCGCATCCTGGCCTGTGGTGCCAGTGCAGGGGGGTTGCTGGTAGGCACCTGCCTGAACCGCCGGCCGCATGCGTTCTGTGGCGCCGTGCTTGATGTGCCTTTTGTGGATGTTCTGCGCACCATGCAAAACCCCGACTTACCGCTGACGACTGCAGAATATAGCGAGTGGGGCAACCCGGCAGATGCAGGCGTCGCCGAGCGCATTCAGAATTATTCACCGGTGGATAATATTACGCCCCGACATTACCCCGCCATCTGGATTGAAGGCAGCTGGTTCGACACGCGCGTCAGCTATTGGGAACCCGCCAAGTATTACGCCAGATTACGACAGTGTCAGCTAGGTGATGCCCCCATCCTGCTGCACACCGATATGAGTAGCGGCCATGGCGGCGCATCAGGTCGTTTCAAGGCATGGCGCGAAGCCGCCCGGCAGGATGCGTTTATTTTATGGGCACTGGGCTGCGCCGAAGATGAATGACCGAAGTCGGGTTAAAGCACCCCCTAATTGATGAATGCCAGACCTTTACAGCATTCACTCAGGGCGACATGGGCAAGATGGCAATAATATGCTCTTCCAGCTTTTTCTCGGGCACATCGTCCTGGGAAACCGCAAAGTGACGAACGCTGACGCCTTTACGGTGGACGCGTTCGGCATCATTGCTCAGTAGCGGATGCCAACCGGCCAGCTTACGCCCTTCGGCCACCCGCCGATAGGCACAGCTGTGTGGCAGCCAGGTAAACTCTTTCACCCGTTCAGGCGTTAATTGGGTGCAGTCCGGAACGCTATCAAAGCGGTTTTCATAATCACTGCACTGGCAACTGTGGGTATCCAGCAGGCGGCAGGCCACATTCAGCACCGCCACTTCCTGAGTGTCATCGTCATGTAGCTTGAGCAGACAGCACTGGCCACAGCCGTCGCACAGTGCCTCCCACTCTGGCTGGGTAAGTGCTTCCAGCGGGTAACGCTCCCAGAAACGTTCACGTAGTTGGTCAGACACTCAGGCCCTCCTGTTTGCTGCTGCGTAAGACTCAATAACGCGCCTCTGTGGGCGCTCGGTAAAGATCCAGCAAATAGTCCTCTTTAGCCGGCGGCATCTGGAAGTAAAAACCCTTGTCGCGGATGGCAGCCAAGACATCGGCGCTATTGGCGCGCGCCAGCGGCTTATCCGGAGTCAACATCAGGGTCATGACCGATATCGGCTTACCGAAACGCTCTAATAGAGCTTCCGGAACGTCGCTAAGACCTTTGCGCTTATCGACGTAAAGATACATATCTTCCTTACGTGAGCTTCTGAAAACTTCACAGATAAGGCGTTCGGCATTGAGATAGTGACTTGAACGATCACTGGAGCCGGTCTGGGAACCACGGGTGTGATAACTCATTGGCGATTTTCCTTTAGCGCTTCCTGAATGCGCTCATTGAGATATTCACCGCGCCAGCCTTTGGGCAGTGCCAAAGGCTCATCAGCCATTGACTGCATTACCAGGCGCTCGATATCGCGTCGGCGCATCAACATCTCCGGAGCAACGCCCAGAATGTCTGCCTGAGTAACCACCGCTTTCTTGAGTGCCTTGAAAAGCGGTTTGAAAGGCGGCCTGGCAGGGTCCGGCCAAGCGTGGGGTAATGCTTCAGGCGCCGCTTCGTAGGCCTGCCTGACCAAGGCCAGCAGGGTATCCCCTTCCTTCTTGACCAGTGGCGGCTTGACGCCTTCTACCGCCGCCAACTCATAGCGATTTTTAGGCATGGCCTCGGCTATCGCAAACAGCAGCTTATCGCCCACCAGCCAGTTGCGGGGCAGGTTGCGCCGGCGGGTTTCAGCTTCACGCCAGAGGGTCATCAGGCGATAGGCTTCGATCTGACGCGGTGTCAACCGCCACAGCAAGCGCTGGCGGGTAAACCACTGATCTGCGTTTTCAGTGTGCGCCTGCTCTACGACCGCCTGACACTCCTGTGCGACCCAGGCCAGCCGGCCGAGCGACTCTAACTGAACCTTTTGCTGGGCCCAGACCTTGAGCAGATAAATCACATCCAGGGCAGCATACTCACACTGCGCCTGGCTTAACGGGCGTTCGAGCCAGTTTGAGCGGGTTTCTTCCTTGGGCAACACCTCGCCGGTCCAGTGTGCCACCAGCTTCTGATAACCCATGCCCGGGTTATCACCCAGAAACCCCTGAGCTATCTGGGTATCAATCAACGGTGATGGCAGGGCACCGGCCCACCGCTGGAACACATCCAGATCTTCACTACTGGCATGCAGCAGCTTGACTGCCGGCCCCGTCAACAGGTCTTGAAAAGCCACTGTGCATTCAACCGCCAACGGGTCGACCAGATAAGCTGTGTCGTCATAGGCAAACTGCACAAGCGCAGGCACCGGATAAAAAGAATTCTCGCGGAAAAATTCCGTATCCAGCGCAATCACATCAGCGTGTGCAACATTAGCACAGGCGTCATCCAGTGCCTGAGGTGTATCAATCCAGCGATAAGACGGTGGGACAATAGACAAGGGCTTGATTCCCGATTAATGAATGATGCGGCATCAGACAGTGCTCCACAACGTGGATTCAGTCGTTACTGAATGGCAAGCGACCATTAAAAGCGCGGCTAAGTGTGCCTCCATCGACGTACTCGAGCTCACCTCCCATTGGTACGCCGTAGGCTAGGCGTGAGAAACGCACGCCATAATCGCCCAGCTGCGATGCAATGTAGTGAGCTGTTGCCTCTCCCTCCACGGTAGGGTTGGTCGCCAGCACAACTTCTGCCACCTCTCCCTGAGCCACCCGTTTTTCCAGCAGATCCAGGCCAATTGTTTCAGGGCCGATGCCATCAAGGGGCGAAAGGTGCCCATGCAGAACGAAATAACGACCATTGAAGCCGCCTGCTTCTTCGATCGCCAGTTGATCTGCGGGCGATTCAACCACACAAAGCAGGCCATCATCACGACGTGGGCTTTCACATAGCGCGCATAAAGGTGCTTCCGTCAGGGTTCTGCAGCGCTCACAGTAATCCACCTCTGCGATCGCTTGGTTAATTGAAGCTGCCAGCCGCCTTCCGCCTTCACGCTCCCGCTCCAGTAGATGCAGCGCCATGCGCTGGGCCGTTTTAGGACCAACGCCGGGCAGCACCCGAAACGCTTCCATCAGTTGTTCAATGAGGGGTGAAAAGCGCATGGACTAGAATGGCATCTTGAAACCAGGCGGCAGGTTCAGCCCAGCAGTGGCTTCTTCCATCATTGCCTTGGAGCTGGCTTCCACCTTACGCACAGCGTCGTTGACGGCCGCTGCCAACAGGTCTTCAAGCAGCTCCTTGTCTTCTTCGAGCACGCTGGGATCAACGTCCACGTTGATCACGTCGTGGCGGCCGTTCATGGTGACTTTCACCATGCCTGCACCGGCCTCGCCATGTACTTCTGCCTTGGCAACTTCTTCCTGGGCCTGCTGCATCTTTTCCTGCATTTCCTGAGCCTGCTTCATCAGGTTACCCATTCCGCCTTTCATCATGGTCTTTCTCCCGTTTAAGGAACCAGCCAAGGTTGCTGGTCAAAAGATTGTTCGTCAATTATCGGCTAGCCGACGCCGGCTTGACACTGGTCTCCACTAGTGTGGCACCAAAAGCCTGCTGAAGTTTCTGTATATTAGGGTCATGACTCAGGGTATCAATGGCCTGTGCATGGCGTTGCTGGGCAATCCGCTGGTCGCGCTGCTGGGGTGTTTCCAGCGCAGGATCAAGCGCCTTCACTTCAAAGACTACCTGGCGCTCAATACCCTGGGCCTGTAGTGCTTTGCCGATTCGTTGTTGATGGATTTCTGCGCGCATAGCCTCCTGACTGGGCGCTAACAGGAGTACGAGGGTACGCCCGTCATCGTGGCCGCACTGGCAATGTGCTGCCAGGTTGCGCGTCAGCCCGCCCAGCTTCAAAGCGTCGAAAAGAGCCAACCAGCGGTTGTGATCGAGATAAGCAGCCCCCTCAACGCCAGAGTGATCTGAAAAGCTGTGTTCAGTAGCGCTTTGTTCAGTCACAGCATCCGTTTTGGCAGGTTCGGATTCCCCAGCAGCCGGTTTAGACGCTTCAGGCTCACTAGTGGAATGTTTAAACTCTGGTTCGGATGGGGCGAGTGCCATGGCAGAGACTGCCTGCGTGTCGCCAGCATCCCAGGGTGGGGCCGACGCGACCGCCGCGGGATCTGCGAATACGGGGTTACCAGGCTCGGACTGACCGGACACTGGCTCAATGGACGATGCTTCGGCAGCACCGGGATCATTGGACACAGGCTCATCAACCTGCAGTGTTGAACGTTCAGGCGTTGCCGATGTGGTCGAATCAGTAGAAGCGGTGTCCGGACTCTCAAGTGGTTCGGGTTTGAGGGGCAAAGGCGTCTGCGGCGGCTTGGGAACCCCTTGGGGACGAAACGCCAGCATACGCAACAACGTCATTTCCAATGCGCTGCGCAGATCAGGCGCATGAATCATATCGCCTCGGCCCTGAATACCAATCTGATAATAGAGTTGCACGTCTTCGGCCGTAAAGCGCGAGGCCAGCGCCAATATGAATTCTCGGTCGCCGTGGCTGTTATCCACCACATCCGGCACCATCTGGGCAACAGCCAGACGATGCAGAATGGCACTGATATCATCCAGCACCGCTGCGAAATCCGGCCCCTGTTCTGCCAACGTCGCCACTTCGCTCAACAGTTTGGCCACATCCACCTCTGCCAGGGCCTCAACCAGTGCGAGTACATGGCGATGGTCCAGGGTACCCAGCATGGCGGCCACATCTGTATAGCGTACCTCGCCCTGGCCAAAGGCAATGGCTTGATCGGTCAGACTCATGGCGTCGCGCATGGAGCCTTCTGCCGCCTTACCCAACAACCAGAGAGCACGCTCTTCAAAGTTTACCTGCTCGGCAGTGAGAACATGCTGAAGATGCTCAACAACCCGCTCAGGCGGCATGTGCTTGAGAGTGAACTGAAGGCACCGGGAAAGTACCGTTGCAGGCAACTTATGTGGATCGGTGGTGGCCAGAAGAAATTTAACGTGAGGCGGTGGCTCCTCCAGGGTTTTCAACAGGGCGTTGAAGCTACTGGTAGACAGCATGTGCACCTCGTCAATCAGGTACACCTTATAGCGCCCCTGAGTGGGAGCATACTGCACGTTATCAAGAAGTTCGCGCGTGTCCTCAACCTTGGTGCGTGATGCTGCGTCAACTTCAATAAGGTCGACAAATCGTCCTTCATCAATAGCACAACAATTGGCACATTCACCGCAGGGCGTCGAAGTTATCCCTTCATCTCCCTGGCCGCCTGACGTGCAGTTAAGGCATTTGGCCAGGATTCTCGCCAGAGTGGTTTTACCCACTCCTCGTGTGCCGGTAAACAGATAAGCATGATGGAGACGCCCCTGATCAAGTGCGTTGACCAGTGCGCGTTGGACATGGGCCTGACCGACTAACTCATGGAATGTACGTGGCCGCCATTTACGGGCCAGAACCTGATAGCTCATGGAGCAGGATTTCCTTTGGCGGACTGAGATGCCTAGATGAAATGGCTAATTGTCCATTCTAGCGGTTGAACCTCAGCCCGCCAACCGCAGATAAAGCGGCTATACAAACGCTGAATCAGGCATTATCACTGCTTTCGGCACTATTGGCTCGCTCTGCAGCTGCTTTTACCAGTTTCTCAAGCTCACCACTTTCATGCATCTCGATGACGATATCGCAACCGCCTACCAGCTCCCCCTCAACCCAAAGCTGCGGGAAAGTGGGCCAGTTAGCAAACTTGGGCAGTTCAGTACGAATATCAGGATTGTCCAGCACGTTCACAAATGCGAAGCGCTCACCGCAGTTCATCAGCGCCTGTACCGTCTGCGCAGAAAAACCACACTGAGGCAGCTGCGGCGTGCCTTTCATGTAAATCAGGATCGGATTTTCACCGATTTGCTGTTGAATGTTTTCCAGCGTTGAACTCATAGGACCTCCTGGGTAATAAAAAAACGTCGCTATATTGCTCCTTCATCAACACCTGTCAATAGGGTAGCTGATATCGACGATGCCATACACCTGCAATACCTGACTATAGCACTGGGCTTTAGACATGTCGGCCATTCTACGCTGAGCATTGGCATTGCGCATCCCCTAAGGCCTCGCTAGGATAAAGGTTTTACGCGGAGAGCGACCATGGCGACACGCCATTTCCTGACCTTACTGGATCTGACACCGGGTGAATTGAGTTATCTGATTCAGCGGGCCATTACGATCAAAAGCAACCTGAAAACCCAGGGACCCAGCTATACTCCGCTGCCTAACCGCACTCTTGCGATGATTTTCGAAAAGTCATCCACACGTACCCGGGTTTCTTTTGAGACAGCTATGGCACAACTGGGTGGCCATGCCCTGTTTCTATCTCCCCGTGACACCCAGTTGGGCCGCGGCGAACCTATTGATGATACAGCACGCGTGCTGTCTGAAATGGTCGATGCTGTCATGGTGCGGACGTTCTCACACGCAGGGCTTGAAACCCTGGCATCCGCAAGCTCAGTGCCGGTAATCAATGCGCTGTCGGACGATTACCATCCCTGTCAGCTATTGGCCGATGTCATGACCTGGACAGAGCTGCGCGGTAGCGTGAAAGGCCGCACCGCTGTTTGGATTGGGGACGGCAACAACATGTGCCATTCATGGATCAACGCGGCACGGCAATTTGATTTCAACCTGCGCATCTGCTGTCCAAAAGGCTATGAGCCGCGCGAGGACATCATGAGCGCTGCCGGCAGCCGGGTCGAGGTTCTTCATGACCCCCAGGCAGCGGTTCAGGGCGTTGATCTTGTCACCACAGACGTCTGGGCATCCATGGGCCAGGAAGAAGAACAGGCCAAGCGTGAAGCGGACTTTGCTGGCTTTCAGGTAACCGAGGCAATGCTTGATCAGGCTGCCGGAGATGTTATTTTTCTGCACTGCCTGCCCGCCCACCGGGGAGAAGAAATCAACACCACCCTTCTGGATGATCCACGCGCTGCTGTGTGGCAGGAAGCCGGTAACCGCCTGCACGCCCAAAAAGCACTGATTGAATTCTTGCTGCTTGGCAAGGTGGCCTGACTGCCAGAGGACAGGACGGTACATTATTGGCGAAAAAAAACCGCTCAAGGGAATGACCCCCTGAGCGGTTTTATCGAATCTGGTGGAGCCTAGCGGGATCGAACCGCTGACCTCAACACTGCCAGTGTTGCGCTCTCCCAGCTGAGCTAAGGCCCCGGATGGTAATCGTTTGGAGTATCAATCAGGCCAGTAATCAACAGTCAAACGCATTTTGTTAAGTAGGCTTCGACAATCATTGACCTGATTCGACCCGAGGATAGTACTTACGGCACTCTCGCACGTCAAGTCGTCACATCACCACCTTAACGCTAATGCGAAGTGAACAATAATTGTGGCAATATAGAGAACGTTTTATCGTTTGCGAGCCAAAACAGGAGCCGCCCCTTGATCAATGTGTTGGTTGCCGATGATCACCACCTGGTAAGAAGCAGCATTGCACTTCTTCTTGAGAACGAGGGTGACATCCATGTGGTAGGTGAAGCCAACGACGGCGAAAGCGCTGTTTCTCAATGCCGTCAGCTCAGGCCGGATGTCGTACTGATGGATATTCGTATGCCCGGTATTGGCGGCCTTGAAGCAACACGAAGAATTCAGCGTGGCCTGTCAGATATCCGGGTCTTGATCCTGACCGCACACCTTGATGACAATATTGCCAAGAAAATGTACGAGGCCGGTGCTGCAGGGTTCCTCAGCAAGGGTGCTGACCCCTGTGAAATGACCAATGCCCTGCGTCAGGTATTTCATGGTAGCCGCTATATCAGCCATGAAATTGCTCAACGGCTGGCACTTTCCAATATTTCTGAGCACGAAACCCCCTTTGCGGACCTCTCTCACCGTGAACTGCAAATCGCCATCATGATCGTCAACTGCCAGCGGGTGCAGGAAATATCTGACCGCCTGTATCTAAGCCCGAAAACCGTCAACACCTATCGCTACCGCCTGTTTGAAAAGCTTAAAGTCGCAAGCGACGTCGAACTCACTCATCTGGCACTTCGCCACGGCCTGGTAGAAGGCTATGAGGCGTATACTTGCTAGGACGCTTCCCTATCCATGGCTCCGGCGCGCCGTCAGGATCTAACACCATTCTATGAGTTTTAATCCAAAACAGTTTCTGGCCTCTGTCAGTACTTCTCCCGGTGTCTATCGTATGCTTGATGAACAGGGCAACACCCTGTACATAGGCAAAGCCAAACGATTACATGCCCGCCTTTCCAGTTATTTCCGTGGCCATCTGAACGCCAAGACCCAAGCCATGGTAAGCCGCATTGCGGATATACAAATCACGGTTACCCGCACTGAAACAGAAGCTCTGCTGCTTGAGCAGACACTGATCAAGGAGCTGCGACCGCCCTACAATATTCTGTTGCGCGATGACAAATCCTACCCGTTTATTTTTGTCAGCGACCGCCATAACTACCCGGCTCTCGAATATAAGCGTGTTCGCCAGCGGCGCAATGACGGGCGCTATCTTGGCCCCTACCCCAGTAGTGGCGCAGTGCGCGAAAGTCTGGCGCTGATGCAGAAGATTTTCCGGATACGCAACTGTGAGGACAGTGTCTTTGCCCATCGTTCACGCCCCTGCCTGCAGTACCAGATTGAACGCTGCAGCGCGCCTTGCGTCGGCTATATTTCCGAGCAGCAGTATCGCCGCGATGTTGAACATGCGGTAATGTGCCTGGAAGGCAAAAGCGAGCACGTCACTCAGGCGCTGACAGAGTCAATGGAAGCAGCCAGCCAGGCGCTTAACTTTGAGGAAGCCGCCCGTTTCAGGGATCAGATCAAGCAACTTCGCCAACTTCAGCAGCGCCAGTTTGTCGATAACGAACAGGGCAATGCCGATGTCTTTGCGCTCGCCCAGCGCCCGGGCGGGCTTGCGGTGTCCATCATCAGCGTCCGCGATGGTCGCATGCTGGGCGCACGCCACCATAACCCGACCAACGATCTGGACCTTGATCCCGCCACCTTGTTAACCAATGTCGTCAGCCAGTTTTACCTGGGACAACCACACGATTTGCCGGCTGAAATCATCACAAGCCTACCGCTGGAAGACAGCCAGTTGCTGGCTGAGGCGTTTTCCCAGCAAGCTGGCAAACGGATACGAGTCACGCACCAGGTCCGCGGCCAGCGCGCTCAATGGCAGCAACTGGCGATTACCAATGCAGAACAGCAACTGGCCTCTCGCCTGGCCAGCCACCAACAGATGGCATCACGCTTCAAAGCGTTACAAGAGGCTCTTGGCCTATCAGAAATGCCTCAACGCATGGAATGCTTTGACATCAGCCACAGCCATGGCGAAGCGACGGTGGCCTCCTGTGTCGTCTTTGACCATAACGGACCGCGCAAGGGCGATTATCGCCACTTCAGGATTGAAGGCGTAGCCGCCGGTGATGATTATGCTGCCATGCAACAAGCGCTTACCCGGCGCTTGAAGAGAGTCAAGAGTGGCGAATCCACTTCACCGGATGTGCTGATTGTGGATGGTGGCAAAGGCCAACTGAACATGGCCCGCAGCGTTCTGGATCAGATGCAGCTCAATACCATCACTCTGCTGGGCGTTGCCAAAGGAACCACTCGCAAAGCCGGACTGGAGACCCTGTTTCTCGACTCGCCAGAGCATCCTCTAGCGTTGGACAGCACTTCTCCGGCACTTCACCTGATTCAGCACATTCGCGATGAATCCCACCGCTTTGCGATTGCCGGGCACCGGGCACAGCGCGACAAGGCCCGGCGGACCTCCACCCTTCAGGACATAGATGGCATTGGCCCCAAACGGCGGCGTGAGCTGTTACGTTTTTTTGGTGGCTTGCAAGGGGTGCAGAAAGCCAGCAGAGCCGAACTGGCACGTGTGCCAGGTATCAGCGAGGCTCTCGCAGAAACCATTTATCAATCTTTACACGGATAAAACCTCCCTGGCATGGATGCGATTGTCCAAGGGGGATAGAATGAACAAAATTAATTTACCGCTCTTACCTGGCAAGGATCGCAGCCCGCGATGAATATACCTAATATCCTGACACTTATCAGAATAGCCTTTATCCCTTTACTGGTCGTGCTGTTCTATTTCCCCTATTCCTGGAGCATGCCTACTGCTGCCGTGCTGTTTGGATTGGCCTCGATCACAGATTGGCTCGATGGTTATCTGGCACGCCGCTGGGACCAATCCACACCCTTTGGTGCCTTTCTCGACCCGGTGGCTGACAAGCTGATGGTGGCTATCGCCCTGGCACTGTTGGTCGAGCGCTTTGATACCTGGCTGTTGACGCTGCCAGCACTGGTTATTATCGGGCGTGAAATAGTGATTTCAGCGCTGCGTGAATGGATGGCCGAGATGGGCAACCGGGGAATGGTCGCCGTGTCATGGGTGGGAAAGGTAAAAACCACCTTGCAGATGGTGTCAATTTTTATCCTGATCGCCTTTCCGCCAGGTCATGCCATCGCCTCTGTGGGTATCATTACCCTCTTTGTTGCTGCGGGTTTGACACTATGGTCGATGATTCAGTATCTGCAGGCTGCCTGGCCACACCTGACACGCTCGATGTGAGCGCACAGCCTGGCGAAAAATTTTGAATTGACAAACCCTTATCAGCGCGTATAATTCGCATCCGAGTCAAGCGGGAATAGCTCAGTGGTAGAGCATCGCCTTGCCAAGGCGAGGGTCGGGAGTTCGAATCTCCTTTCCCGCTCCAACTCGGAAACAAGAGTGTGTAGTAGTTAATGAGAGGGTCGTGAGCTGGAACGCCAGTCCGATCAAATCTCCTTTCCCGCTCCAACTCGGAAACAAGAGTATGTAGTAGTTAATGAGAGGGTCGTGAGCTGGAACGCCAGTCCGATCAAATCTCCTTTCCCGCTCCAACTCAAAAAAGAGTCTTTCTACAGACTTGAAGGCTGGATGGCAGAGTGGTTATGCAGCGGACTGCAACTCCGTGTACGCCGGTTCGATTCCGACTCCAGCCTCCATATTTCTTGCGGCGATTATCACTACTTCGGTGTTTGACTCCCGCCCAGCCCGGATGGCGAAATTGGTAGACGCAAGAGACTTAAAATCTCTCGGAGGTAACTCCGTGCCGGTTCAAGTCCGGCTCCGGGCACCATGGATGCATCCCCTCCTGATACCTTCCAGCAGACAGTCTGCAACTTACCCACTATAACCCTTCTCTTGCCTTCTGAATTCTTGATCAACGGCCTGGGCTATCTGAGCAGTTTTCAGCATCTGTTCATCGTCAAAACATCTGTTGAGCGCTATTATGTTTCCCTTGTTTTAAGAAAACCTAGGTGAATCTGTTAAGCAGCGTTTACCGGTAGACCTTAAAAATCATCTGGCGTAACAGGAGCGGCTAATGAGCGTGTCTCATAGCGACGTTTTGATTATCGGTGGCGGTGTCGCCGGCCTTACCCTTGCATTGACACTGGCCAGCCGTTACAAAGTAACATTGATACGACCTGCACAGGATGATCAAGGTGCCAGCCGTTGGGCGCAAGGTGGCATTGCTGCCGTCCTCTCACCCACTGACAACCTCGATGCCCACGTTCAAGACACTCTGATCGCGGGGGATGGTCTGTGCGATGAAGAAGCCGTGCGTTTTACGGTGGAAAATGGTCCAGCAGCCATAAAGTGGCTGATTGACAGCGGTGTTCCCTTCACGCCGGACAGCGCACCCGACGCGCCCTTTCCTTACCATCTGACGCGGGAAGGTGGCCACAATGCGCGGCGGATCATCCATGCCGATGACGCCACCGGTAAGGCTGTGATTGATACCCTCCACCATAACGCCCAGCAGCATCCCAATATTACCCAGCGCAACAACCTGGTCGTGGTTGACCTGTTCGCCAACCAGGCCGGCGCTTGCAGCGGCGCCGTGGCTGTTGACAGTGAAGGCCAAAGCCACACCCTTTATGCTCATTACACCGTGCTGGCAACCGGCGGAGCGAGCGGTCTGTTTCAGCACACCACGACCCCCTCCCCCAATAGCGGCGAAGGCATGATGATGGCAGCCAACCTGGGAGCCACGCTGATGAATCTCGAATTTCAGCAGTTTCATCCGACCTGCTTATACGACCCTGATGGTCCCGCATTCCTGATTAGTGAAGCCGTCAGGGGTGAAGGTGGAAGGTTACTCAACCAACAGGGCGAACGCTTTATGCCCGACATTGATGTCCGTGCTGAACTGGCGCCACGCGACGTGGTTGCCAGGGCCATTGATGCACAGATTCAAGCAGGCACCTTGGGTCATGTGTGGCTGGATATCAGTCACCTTGACGAAGCGGTCATTCGCCATCATTTTCCGACCATCCTCGCGCATTGCGCCTCAAGAGGTATCGACATCACCCGGGCGCCCATTCCTGTCGTCCCCGCAGCACACTATAGCTGCGGCGGAGTATCGACCGACCTGAACGGCGCTACCGATGTCAGCCACCTGTATGCGATCGGCGAAGTCGCCTGTACTGGCTTGCATGGCGCCAACCGGATGGCCAGTAACTCTCTGTTGGAATGCCTGGTGTTTGCCCGTAGTTGTGCCCAGGCATTGTTGGCCCGCCCTGCTGTTACGTCCTTCCAACCCTCTGATAAAAAAGCCAAACTGACGACCAGTAACTGCTCTGCGCCAGATTCAGCCGCCTTGCAGACATTGCGTCAGTCAATGCGTGCCAGCATGAGCCAGCATCTGGCAATAGTCCGTCGTCAGGAAGGAATGGCAACGCTTGACCAGACCCTTTCCGAACTGACAGACCAGTTAAGTATGCTGGATCCTGATACGCGCCATCCGGATAGTCGGCGCCTGAAGCATAGTCTGCAGTTGGCGCGCATGAGCGTATTGGTTGCTCAACAGCGTCATGAATCACGCGGGCTTCACTTCTCTCCAGACTGGCCCGAACAAATGCCCGTCGCGCGCCCTTCAAGACTTCGCCTTGCTGATTTGCAGGAACCAGCCATCCGCTAATGCGATCATGGTCCTCCAAGAAGATGGTCAAGCACTATCCTGAGAAGAAAGACGCTTTGGGAATCGATCGCACAGAGTGAAGAAGTGAATGGAGAGATTCAGAGGCACTCAGGAACGATACGCTATCAAATATCGGCGTAGTTCGCGTTGGGCCTGCAAGGGGGCACTGTCAGGCCACAGCCAGATATTTCTGCCCCCTACACCAAGACATATCAGGTAAGGTCCCAGGTAGCGACACAACAGTGAATGGGGATGGCTCATTTCACCGTTGTTCTGCAGCCAACGCCCTTGCAAGGCATTGTCTGTGGGTTCAATCCACAGGATGTCTGACGACCGCGCTTGAGGGTTGGCACTGAATGCCGACCATCGACTGATAAGTATAATTGACAGTATCAACCCGACCAGCCATGTCATCAGCATGGCCATCCCGCCTGAAAACTGCCAGGCGGCCAGGCTCAGCCCACCGACAAACAGACAGCCATGACATCCTGCCTGGTATCTAGAGGGTACGATAGACAGCGTTATCGGTGGTTTCAGCATGTTCCACTATCATCTGGACGATCCGGCGCAGACGCGGGTTTTCTGGCCACTCGCGGCGCATTAACCAACCGAAAAGATCCTGATCCTCTTCTGTGATCAACTGTTGAAACGCCTCCTGATCGTCGCTGCCCAGCGAATCGTAACGCTGCTCCAGAAAAGGGATCAGCAACAGATCCAACTCCCACATTCCTCGACGAGAGTGCCAGTATAGCCGCTTGCGTAGAACCGCCTGTGCAGAAGTGTCGTCGTTCAACGTCAGCCTCACTGAATCAATGAAATGAAACATCAGTATACCTGAGCAGACAGGGCAAGGCAGCCATGCCACTTGCCTTGCCGGCAAAGAAACAGTTATTTTTGGCTAGAGGGTTGTTTTACCTCAATTGTTTTATGCACTATTGCACAGTATGCTGAACTGTATGTGACCATCCCAATAACAGCACCCATAACGGCACCCGAGACGATGCCGCCAAGGCACTAGAGCCTAACGAGTTCGCATGGAGCTTACTGATGACTAAATCAGAACTGATTGAACAGATCGCTATGCGACAGCCCGAGCTGTCTGCCAAAGAAGTTGAAACCGCTGTTCGGTTAATCCTGGATGATATTACCGACACCCTGTCAGAGGGGGGGCGGGTAGAAATTCGCGGTTTTGGCAGTTTTTCACTCCACTACCGCGAGCCACGCACCGGGCGAAACCCCAAGACAGGTGACCCGGTAAAGCTTGATGGCAAATACGTCCCACACTTCAAACCTGGCAAGGAACTGCGCGAACAGGTGGATGCCAGCCGAACACTTGGCTACTGAAACACAAAAAAATACTATCAATGGCAGTCTCTGCGACCTTATGCGGGATGACGTGAGGCAAAGAGTCATACACAATAGCAATATTGTATTTGTCATCAATCAGGAAACCTAAACATGCGTTGGATCAAAGGGCTGATTCTAGCCGTTATCTTGTTAGTGGTGCTTTTGGTTGGCATTCTGTTTGCTGTCAACAATCAGCAGACGATTGGCCTTAATCTGATCTGGTTGGAGCTTCCACCGATATCACTCTCCGTCTGGCTTCTGGCTACCCTGACAGCCGGCGTTATTCTGGGCATGCTGGCCATGCTGGGTGTCTATGCGCGGCTCAAGGCTCACCTCGCACGTGCTCAACGCCGCAACAAGCAGCAACAGAAAGAGCTTGATCGCCTGCGCACACGGGAATTGAAGGAACTGGCGTAAATGCTGGATGTCATGCTGCTGATTGCGTTAACCGCAAGCATTGCAGCCGGTTATGGCCTGGGATACCGTCACCGCAGTGGCCACTGTGGCTACCGCTTTAGCGCCTTGCAGTAGCAATGCACCCGCTGCCGGTGCTGGGTCAACATCGAACCTGTCACCGGCGTGGAAGATGGATAATTGTTAACCCCGTTTTGTGGCCACTAACCCTCAGGATAATTCAGTCAAAATCGCCGCCAGAGCCGCCATGGGTTCTTCAGCCTGAGTAACTGGCCTGCCAACCACCAGATGCGTGCTGCCCGCCTGCATGGCAGCGGCCGGGGTCATGATCCGCTGCTGGTCATCCTCTGTGGCAAAAGCCGGTCGGATGCCTGGCGTTACCTTCAGAAAGTCCTCACCACAAGATTGCCGTATGGCAGCCGATTCCTGCGCCGAGCAGACAACGCCATGCAAACCACTCTTGCGGGCCAGATGCGCCAGATGTGTAACCTGATCATCCAATGATGTGCACACTCCCGTTTCACTTAGCTCTTCAGGGCTCAGGCTGGTCAACACAGTGACCGCTATCAAATGCGTGGAAAGGCGCTGTGACTGCAAACGCTCAACGGCCGTTTCCATCATTCTGCGCCCACCGCCGGCGTGCACATTGACCATCCACACCCCTTGCTCAGCTGCCGCCTGCACGGCACCTGCCACCGTATTGGGAATATCGTGGAATTTAAGATCCAGAAATACCTCAAAGCCCCGGCCATGCAAGGCTTCCAGCACCGCTGGCCCGCTACGGGTAAACAGCTCTTTGCCTACCTTGAGACGACACAGCGCTGGATCAAGCTGATCTGCCATGCACAGGGCCGCATCCAGTGAAGGGTAATCCAGGGCAATAATAAGGGGAGAATCGACGGCCACAGAAGCACTCCATTACCTGACAATGAAAGCATGGAGTATATCAGCCTGGTGACCAGCGTAATCCATACGTGACAAAAAATTGAGTGATCTCTTACGGGCAGATAAGCCGATCACTGACAACATTTACAATAGATCTAGCTAATTTAGAAGAGTGTGTAAGCCAAAAGGGCCGACACGCACGACAACAAAAACCTGAACATCGCAAAGGAGAAAGACGATGAACATCAAGATAAAAGGATGGCTGCCAGTACTTCTTTTCACCGCCTGCCTAGGCCTGTCTTCGCCATTGATGGCACAGCAGGTCGCCCCAATCAATATCAATACCGCCGATGCCGCCTTACTTGAAGAACTTCCTGGTATCGGGCCAACCAGAGCAGCGGCTATCATTCAGGAACGCGAAGCCAATGGAGAGTTTACTGATACAGATGACCTTACCCGTGTAAGTGGTATCGGTAATGCAACCGTCGCAGACCTCAAAGACCAGGTCGAATTCTGACCCCTACCCCAAACAAGCCGAAGCATTACAGACTATCAGCTACCCGGCAATGCTCGGGTAGCTGTTAACATCAAAGACAGTATCGTGTGAGATGACTTAGCGCCAAGGCAGGGAAGATTAAACGCTATCGCCAGGTACTCGCACCCAGCCTTCCATCAGTATCCGCGCACTGCGGCTCATCACCGCCTGATCAATCTGCCAGCGCCCGTCTATCAGGCTGGCTTCAGCGCCCACCTGTAAACTGCCGGAGGGATGCCCAAAGGTAACCGCATTAAGCTTGCCACCCCCGGCGGCGAGATTCACCAGGGTACCTTCAATGGCCGCTGCCGCGCCAATTGCCACCGCCGCGGTCCCCATCATGGCATGGTGCAGTTTGCCCATGGAAAGCGCACGCACCAGAAGATCGACATCCTCCGCCTTGACAGCTTTGCCACTTGACGCCGTATAGCTGGCGGGCGGCGCAACGAAAGCCACCTTGGGCGTATGCTGGCGATTGGCTGCCTCGCTGAGATCGCTGATCAGGCCCATCTTGAGTGCTCCATAAGCGCGGATCGTCTCGAACTTTTCAAGTGCTGCTGGATCGCCATTGATGGCTTCCTGCAGCTCAGCGCCGGTGTAGCCAATCTCATCCGCATTGACAAACACCGTGGGTATACCGGCATTGATCATGGTCGCCTTGAGGGCGCCAATGCCGGGAACCTCAAGATCATCCACCCGATTACCGGTCGGGAAGATAGCTCCCTCGCCGTCTGCCGGGTCCATAAAAGCCACGGGTACTTCAGCGGCAGGAAAGGTCACGCCATCCAGCTCGAAATCGCCGGTTTCCTGCACCTCACCGTCGGTAATAGTGACCTTGGCAACAATGGTCTTTTCGATGTTCACCTGCCAGATACGAACGTCAATGACGCCGTTCTCAGGTATCCGCTCAGGGTCTACCAAGCCATTATTGATCGCAAAAGGCCCCACGGCCGCCGACAGGTTGCCGCAATTGCCACTCCAGTCAACAAAGGGTTTATCGATGGATACCTGGCCAAACAGGTAATCCACGTCATGCTCGGCAGATGCACTTTTTGACAGAATCACGGTCTTGCTGGTGCTGGACGTAGCACCGCCCATACCATCAATCTGCTTCTGGTACGGGTCTGGGCTGCCGATCACCCGCAGCAGTAGTTTATCCCGGGCTTCGCCGGGCACCTGCGCGGCTTCAGGCAGGTCGGTCAGGTTGAAAAATACGCCTTTACTGGTGCCGCCTCGCATATAGGTGGCCGGAATTCTGATCTGAGGCACTGAACTCATGGTCTTGCTCCACGGCTAACATCTCATAAAAAGCCCGGCACACCAGGGTGCCGGGCCTATTCTGGTCATCAAGGGATGATACGTCTTTGCAACCCGGTCTCGCGATCAGGCTGTTTCACTGGATTCCAGGAAATCCTGGGCGAAACGCTGCAGCACACCGCCCGCGGTGTAGATGGTGACTTCTTCTGCGGTATCCAGACGGCAGATAACCGGCACACGCTCAACCTCGCCGCTCGCACGATGAATGACCAGTGTCAGCTCGGTACCCGGCGAAAGCTCGCCTTCAACGTCATAGATTTCAGTCCCGTCCAGTGCCAGCGTATGACGCGTCGTGCCCGGCTGGAACTGCAGCGGCATCACGCCCATGCCAATCAGGTTAGTGCGATGAATGCGCTCAAAACCTTCGGCCACAATGGCTTCAACACCCGCCAGCGCCACACCCTTGGCCGCCCAGTCACGTGATGATCCCTGGCCATAATCGGCACCGGCCACAATGATCAGCGGCTGTTTACGCTGCATGTAGGTTTCAATGGCTTCCCACATCCGCGTTACCTTACCTTCTGGCTCGATACGCGCCAGCGAGCCCTGCTTCACCTCACCGTTTTCATCACGCACCATTTCATTGAACAGCTTGGGGTTGGCAAGTGTTGCACGCTGAGCGGTCAGGTGATCCCCACGGTGGGTGGCGTAGGAGTTGAAGTCCTCTTCCGGCAGGCCCATCTTGTGCAGGTATTCGCCTGCGGCGCTGTTCATCATGATGGCGTTGGACGGCGACAGGTGATCCGTGGTGATATTGTCAGGCAGAATCGCCAGCGGACGCATGTTCTTGAGATTACGCTCGCCAGACATCTTGCCTTCCCAATACGGCGGACGACGGATGTAGGTGCTCTGCGGACGCCATTCATACAGCGGCTCGATCTGTGCCTTGGCACTCTTATCTATATCAAACATGGGGATATAGGTCTGGCGGAACTGCTCGGGTTTCACCGCGGTTTTGACGATAGCATCAATTTCCGCGTCGTCAGGCCAGATATCCTTCAGAGTGACCGGGTTGCCCTCGGCATCATGACCCAGCACATCCTTTTCGATATCAAAACGGATGGTGCCAGCGATCGCATAAGCCACCACCAGCGGCGGCGAGGCCAGAAACGCCTGCTGAGCATGGGGATGAATACGCCCATCAAAATTGCGGTTACCTGACAGCACCGCGGTGGCATAGAGATCACGTTCGATAATTTCCTGCTGGATTTTCGGGTCCAGAGCACCCGACATGCCGTTACAGGTGGTGCAGGCATAGGCCACAACACCAAAACCAAGCTGTTCCAGCTCGTCCATCAAGCCGGCATCTTCCAGATACATCTTGACCGTCTTGGAGCCCGGCGCCAGGGACGACTTGACCCAGGGTTTACGCATCAGGCCGCGCTTATTGGCATTACGTGCAATCAGGCCGGCCGCTACCATGTTGCGGGGGTTGGAGGTATTGGTGCAGCTGGTAATCGCGGCAATAATTACGGCGCCATCCGGCATCTTGCCTTCGGCCTCTTCAGCACGCGCCGCCTCCAGACCAACGGCAATCCCCCGCTGGGCCAGCTCAGAGGTGGGCAGCTTGGCATGCGGCTTTGAAGGCCCTGCCAGGGTGCGATAAACCGATGACAGGTCAAAGGCCAGCACACGCTCGTAAGTGACGCCCTTGAGGTCATCCGCCCACAGGCCAGTCTGCTTGGCATAGGTTTCCACCAGCGCCACTTGGTCGTCATCACGCCCGGTCAGCTTGAGATAATCAATGGTCTGGCCATCAATGTAAAACATGGCCGCCGTGGCGCCGTATTCAGGCGTCATGTTGGAAATAGTGGCGCGATCGCCCACCGTCAGGCTGTCTGCGCCTTCACCGAAGAATTCCAGGTAGGCACCGACCACCTTGGATTCACGCAGGAACTCGGTAATCGCCAGCACCATATCGGTACCCGTGACGCCCGGCTGCAGCTTGCCGGTCAGCTTGACACCGACAATGTCCGGCAGGCGCATCATGGAGGCGCGGCCCAGCATGACGCTTTCCGCTTCAAGGCCACCCACCCCCACGGAAATGACCCCGAGGGCATCGACCATGGGCGTATGGCTGTCCGTCCCCACGCAGGTATCCGGAAACGCCACACCGTTGTGTTTTTGTACCACCGGTGACATCTTTTCCAGGTTGATCTGGTGCATGATGCCGTTACCCGGCGGAATCACGTCGACGTTCTCAAACGCGGTTTTGGTCCAATTGATAAAGTGAAAGCGGTCATCGTTGCGGCGATCTTCCACCTGACGGTTCTTCTCGAAAGCATCCTTTTCAAAGCCGGCATGTTCAACCGCCAGAGAGTGGTCAACAATCAACTGAGTGGGCACCACAGGATTGACCTTGGCCGGATCTCCCCCTTTTTCAGCAATGGCATCACGCAGGCCTGCCAGATCAACCAGCGCCGTCTGGCCAAGAATGTCATGACACACCACACGGGCAGGGTACCAGGGGAAATCCAGGTCGCTGCGACGCTCAATCAGCTGCTTGAGGGCATCGGTCAGCATGACGGGGTCGCAGCGGCGCACCAACTGTTCAGCCAATACGCGGGAGGTATAAGGAAGCTCAGCGTAGGCACCCGGCTGGATGTCTTCCACGGCCTGGCGAGTGTCAAAGTAGTCCAGGTCAGTCCCTGGTAGAGGTTTGCGGTAATCAATATTCATGGCGGCTACTCACGGCAGGATCAATAGACGGGATCAGAAAAGCGGGGGTATCAGCTCCCGACGGCATGGCCGCCGGGAGAATGCTCAGAACAGACGCGACTCTCAGTCGCGCTGTTCGATCGGCACCCATTCGCTCTTCTCGGGGCCGGTATAATCGGCACTCGGGCGAATAATGCGGTTGTTGGCGCGCTGCTCGAACACGTGAGCGGCCCAGCCCGTCACCCGCGAGCAGACAAAGATCGGGGTAAACAGCTTGGTCGGAATGCTCATGAAGTGATAGGCACTGGCATGGAAGAAGTCAGCGTTACAGAACAGCTTCTTCTCGCGCCACATCACTTCTTCACAGCGCACGGAAACCGGGTACAGTACGGTGTCGCCGACATCCTGGGAAAGCTTCTCGGACCAATGCTTGATGATCTCGTTACGCGGGTCGGAGGTGCGGTAGATGGCATGACCGAAACCCATGATCTTTTCCTTACGCTCCAGCATGCCCATCATTTCGCGCTCGGCTTCTTCCGGCGAGGTCCAATCCTCGATCATTTCCATGGCCGCTTCGTTGGCACCGCCGTGCAGCGGGCCACGCAGCGAGCCAATCGCACCGGTCACGCAGGAATGCAGGTCAGACAGGGTCGACGCACAAACGCGAGCAGTAAAGGTAGAGGCGTTGAATTCATGCTCGGCATATAGAATCAGTGACACATTCATCACATCCGCATGCAGCTTGCTGGGCACCTCATCACGCAGCAGGTGAAGGAAATGAGCGCCAACAGAATCATCGTCGGTTTCAGTTTCAATACGCACGCCGTCATGGGAGAAACGGTACCAATAGCAGATGATTGACGGCAGCACAGCGACCAGACGGTCCGTCGCATCCTGCTGCTCGTCAAAGCGCTGTTCGGTTTCCAGGTTACCCAGCATGGAGGTGCCGGTGCGCATCACATCCATCGGATGCGCGTCCTTGGGAATCTGCTCCAGCACGGCCTTGAGCGCGTCCGGCAAGCCACGCAGGGTTTTCATCTTGGCGATGTAGTCAGAAAGCTCAGCCTGATTGGGCAATTTGCCTTTCAGCAGCAGGTAAGCCACTTCTTCAAACGTCGCTTTTTCGGCCAGTTCCTTGATATCGAACCCGCGGTAAGTCAGGCCCGAACCGGTTTTACCGACTGTACATAGCGCCGTTTCACCCGCGCTTTGCCCACGAAGACCTGCACCACTGTTCTTTGCATCTGCCATCTTACGTACTCCTGAAAACGTTATTTCGTCGTCACGCCTTGGGCATGACGCCTTTTATAGGGGTCAATCTGCGGCTCAGTTGCCGCCCTGCTCGGCAAACAGCTTGTCCAGCTTCTGCTCAAAGTCGTGATAGTTGAGGAAGTCATACAGTTCATCGCGGGTCTGCATGATATCCACCACGTCACGCTGGTGGCCGTTATCCAGAATGCTTTGATAGACCTTGAGCGCAGCGGCGTTCATGGCACGGAAAGCTGACAACGGATACAGCACCATACGGCAACCCACCTCGCCCAGCTCCTGCTGGCTGAACAGCGGCGTGGCGCCAAACTCAGTAATGTTGGCCAGAATCGGCGCGTCAACGCGCTCGCAGAAGGCCTGGTAATCTTCCAGGGTATGTACCGCTTCGGCAAAGATGGCATCAGCACCGGCTTCGATACACGCCTGAGAGCGTTCGATGGCCGCATCCAGGCCATCTTTCTGAAAGGCATCAGTACGCGCGATCAGATAGAAATCCGGGTCAATACGCGCATCGGCGGCGGCCTTGATGCGGTCAACCATTTCTTCCTGGGAGACAATCGCCTTGTTCGGGCGATGACCACAGCGCTTCTGGGCAACCTGGTCTTCAATATGAACGGCCGCAACGCCTGCGCGCTGCATTTCCTTGACGGTACGCTCAATGTTGAACGCACCACCCCAACCGGTATCGATATCCACCAGCAGCGGCAAATCCGTGGCGCCACAGATACGGTGCGCATCTTCAACCACATCGTTCATCGTCGTCATGCCAAGGTCTGGCAGGCCAAAGGAAGCGTTGGCAACGCCGCCACCCGAAAGATAGATCGCCTGATGGCCCACACGCTCCGCCATCATGGCGGTGTAGGCGTTGATAGTGCCCAGAATCGGCAGCGGGCGATTGGCTTCCAGCGCGGCACGAAAGCGTGCGCCGGGGCTACGTTGTGAGGAAGCTGATGATGGCATGGAGTGTCTCCTTATAAATCCGGTTGGGTAGCCGGCTGGTTGGCCAGCGTTGATAGCTAACTGGTCCGCTAGCCTTTTGTTTCTTCTTTCTGTTCAAGTGCTGCTGCATAGCGATCAGCAACGTTTTCACGCGAGGCACTGACATGGCGACGCATCAATAGCTCAGCCAGCTCCGCATCCCCTGCTTCAATCGCATCGACAATACGATGATGCTCAACAAAGGCGCGATGAGGCCGCGATCCACTGGCACTGAACTGGGTGCGATAAAGCCGTACCAGGTAATAAAGGTCATCGCACAACAGGTTCATCAACATCTTGTTATGGCTACCCAGTACAATGCGATAATGAAAGTCCAGATCCCCCTCGCGCTGGTAATAGGCTTCACCGCTCTTGAGATCGTCCTGGCCTTCATGCACCGCCAACACGTTGCGCAGACCGGCAATTTCATCCGCCGTCATATGCTCTGCGGCCAGCCGTGCAGCCATGCTTTCCAGCGCTTCGCGCAAATCGAAAAGCTCTAACAGTTCCCGCATGGACAGTTGCACCACGCGCGCACCTACATGAGGAACCCGTTCAATTAAACGATGGGCTTCCAGACGACGCATGGCCTCACGCAATGGCCCACGGGAAATTCCATAGGTTTTCGAAAGCCCTGGCTCGGTAATCTTGCTGCCCGGCGCAATCTCCCCACGCACAATCGCATCCTGAAGCTGATGGAATACCCTCTCGGCAAGGGTCCGCACTTCAGGTGATGGATCTTCAGCCGTGTGGGCGGGGGGTAGTGATAAATGCGAAGCAAGTGATGTCATGGCTAATTGTCGACAATTAAGGTTTGAGTGGACTTTATCCTCGTCTGATACTGGCGTCAACTAGCCAATATAGCCGATATTATGCATCTTTCGTTGTACTCTTGCCTTTCGTCTACCCCTTAGTGTCAACAATCTCTATACTTTCATGCTGGATATTAGCTTTGTCAACAGGGATCTTCTTGCCCGCTGAGAAACGGCCAATAGCTGGTAGGTAAAACGTGGAAACCGCGTCGGTGGGTGACGCTGGCCTAACGCTCACCGCCCCCCTAAACTGTGCAGCCATTCACTCGCCTGGCTGATGGTGCATGAACGTAGCGCTGACACTGACGTCCCTTCCTTATGTGACTGATCCACTTGCTGTGTTTGCCTGTTTGCGCAAACGCCCCGGAGCCGTCTTGCTCGATAGTGGCCGACCTGAGGCCAATGGTCGTTACGACATTATCAGTAGCGACCCGCTGGCCACACTGTCCATTGGCCTCGGCGGCGAGGTGGCTATGGATGCCAGTGATTTACCTGCCCCACCCGCGGCGCTGCATAAGACCCCGTTTGCCTTGCAGGAATGGTTACTGGCGCAGCTGACTATCACGATGCCGGATAACGACTTACCGTTTAGCGGCGGCCTGATCGGCTACTGGAGCTATGACCTGGGGCGTCATACCCAGCAACTTGACAGCCAGCACCCTGGCACCACCTCACTACCGCTGGCACGAATGGGCCTGTATGACTGGGCGCTGGTGATTGACCACTTGAGAAAGGAAGCTACTCTGTTGGCTTCCCGATCCCGGCGCGAACAGGTCATGCAGTGGCTGGGCGCCAACGCCGTGCCACAGGGGCCGTTTGCCTTGAAGACGGCTTTCCGGGGGCAGATGACTCGCGAGGGCTATCACCAACGGTTTGAACAGGTGCAACGTTATATCCGTTCCGGCGACTGCTACCAGATCAACCTGGCCCAGCGCTTTTCCGCACACTATGAAGGCGATGTCTGGTCAGCTTATCTGCGTCTGCGCCGCGCAACGCCTACGCCGTTTTCAGGCTTTATGGCCTGGCAGGACAAGGCGGTCTTGTCCCTGTCGCCGGAACGTTTCATACAGGTGCGTCAGGGCCAAGTTGAGACACGGCCAATCAAAGGCACCCGGCCACGGGGCACCACCCGGGAGCGCGACCAGCAGCTTGCCCGGCAGCTGTTGACCAGCCGCAAGGATCGTGCTGAAAACGTCATGATTGTGGATCTCCTGCGCAATGACCTGGGCCGGGTGTGTCAATTTGGCAGCATCCATGTTCCCCAGTTATGCGAGCTGGAAAGCTATCCGAATGTGCATCATCTGGTGAGTGTAGTGAGAGGTCAGCTGAACAGGGCAAATACACCACTGGCGCTGCTGGAAGCTGCCTCGCCTGGCGGGTCCATCACAGGCGCACCCAAGATTCGCGCCATGCAGATTATTGACGAGCTTGAGCCCTGCCAGCGCAGCGTTTACTGCGGCAGCCTGGGCTATATTGATCACACTGGAAACATGGACACGTCGATTGCCATTCGCACTGTCGTGGCCGACGCTGGGCAGCTGCATTTATGGGGGGGTGGTGGCTTGGTCGCGGACTCCCAGCCGGATGCCGAATACGATGAGACCATCGACAAGATCCGCCACCTGATCAATGCACTGACCCTGAAATGAATCAGTATTCTGGCAAGGTCACATCCTTGAACAGTTCCTGATCATTACGTGGCCCCGCGGTTAGCGCTGCATCAACCCGTTCGCGGGTCAGGTGCGGAGCAAAACGCTGCAGGAAATCATACATATAGCCGCGCATGAAGGTACCGCGCCGAATGCCGATCTTGGTGGTGGAGCTTGCAAACAGATGGCCGGCTTCCAGCGCCACCAGGTCACTATCATGCTCAGGGTCAACTGCCATGTGAGCCACAATTCCCACGCCCATCCCCAGGCGTACATAGGTCTTGATAACATCGGCATCGGCCGCTGTCAGCACCACATTCGGCGTCAGACCGTGCTCCCTGAAGGCATCATCCAGCTGAGAGCGACCGGTGAAGCCGAAGACATAGGTCACCAGCGCATATTCGGCCAGGGCCTCCAGGGTTAACGGACCGTCAAGCACGGCCAACGGGTGGTCCTTGGGCACTAGCACACAACGGTTCCAACGGTAACAAGGCAGCAGTATCAGGTCCGTAAACAGCTCCAGTGACTCTGTGGCAATCGCAAAATCAGCCTGCCCTTCACTCACCATCTGAGCAATCTGTTTAGGCGTACCCTGTTGCATATGCAGGGCAACATCCGGGTATTTTTGAGTAAATTCAGTGATGATCGGTGGCAACGCATAGCGGGCCTGGGTGTGGGTCGTTGAAATTGACAGACTGCCCCGTCGCTCATCACTGTACTCCTGAGCCACATCCTTGATATTTTCAGATAAACGCAGGGCCTGGCCAGCCAGTTGAATAATCGCCTGCCCTGCGGGCGTCACCCGCGTTAAATGCTTGCCACTGCGGGCAAAAATCTCGACCCCCAATTCATCTTCAAGCAAGCGTATCTGCTTGGAAATACCCGGCTGAGAGGTGAACAGACTCTGTGCTGTTGCAGAGACGTTCAGGTTATGACGATTGACTTCCCAGATGTAACGTAGTTGTTGTAGCTTCATTGATTCACCCTGAAACGCCAGCAGAACGTCTATACGCTTTTTTTGACCCACGAAGGCGACAAGCGCACGCTCGGCTCAATAGAATAAAAAACATTCATATAATATCGTTATAGTATAAAAAAATCCACGGCGTTCGTGTTTATTTGCCACTGGTGCCGATGACCGCTAACATTTGTCGGCTTGGCGCATTGTCAACGCGCTATCCATTCGCACGATCTATGTTGCATTTACTATAGCAACGACCCAAGAAACGCCATGGCAAGAGCAACGCAAACAGGAGAATTCTATGTCCCAGGTTGATGTCACTAACGCCAATTTTGAGCAAGAAGTGATCAACGCCGAGCAGCCCGTTTTACTGAAGTTCTGGGCCCCCTGGTGTGGCCCTTGCAAGGTAATGGCTCCGGTGGTTGATGAAGTGGCCGAGGAACGCGGCGATGGTCTGAAAGTGGTCAGCATCAATGTTGACGACGCCCCTGAAATTGCCGCTGAACAAGGCGTACGCGGTGTTCCCACCGTTATGCTGTTCAAGTCTGGCACCAAGGTTGCCTCATTGGTTGGCGCCCAATCCAAGTCTCAACTCAATCAGTTTCTTGAGCAAAACGCCTGATAGTCACCAGGCTCATCGAGAAGGTCGCCCTGTCTGGCGGCCTTTGTTATCTCCGTCTTTCACTATTCATCCCGCTTCATGGGCGGCTTGGTCGCTTCACTTAGAGGTTTTTCAACCGAATCTTCCAGATACGCGCCTGGCCCAAGCAAATGCGCCATCCAGCGGGTTTGCGGGTGGCTATCGAGTGCAATCTTGAGGGTCATGGTCAGCAGTACAGACAGTAGCATTCCCGCCACACCAAACACCCAGCCCCATACCACCAGAGAAAGAAACGCGATCAGCGTCGACAACCCCAAGGCCCGCCCCATCAGACGTGGTTCCACCAGATTACCCAGCACAAAGTTGATACCCAGATAGCACATCGATAGCAAGAACGCCTGCCACAGACCACTATCCTGCGAGACCAGCAACAGCAGCACCGGCGGCACCGCCGCAATAGCCGAGCCAATATTGGGAATGAAATTCAGCGCAAACGCCAGTACTGCCCATAACAGTGGAAATTCAACGCCTACCGCCAAACAGGAAATCCAGACCAGCACCGCCGTTGCCAGGCTGATAATCGTTTTTACTGCCAGATAGCGCTTGAAGGTACGGCTGAACTCGGAGAAACGCTTCAGGCTGGGGGCCGGGTTTTCCAACGCCAGCGACACCTTATCGCGAAAGTGCAGCGTCTCGAACAGCATGAACACAACAAGCAGCGATACCACGATGCTCTGCATGAACAGATTGCCGATCTCGCCAAGAATCGCCGGCATCCAGGACGTGATGCTCTGATTATCAAACAGGGTATTCAGCTGCTCAGGGTCTATCGCAAGCCCCAAGGAGGACAGGGTGTTCAGCAAACTCTCATAGGCCTCATAAAGGCGCGACTCTATATCCGGTAGCGAATCGACAAAGGTGCTGAAACTGTTCACCACCAGCAACCCCAGCAGTGATGCCAACCCCAGCAATACCATCAGTGTCAGTAACACCGCCAGGCGCATCGACAACCCCAGGCGGTGAAGCCACTGCACGGGCGAGGTACACACCACCGCAATAAAAAACGCCAGCAAAAGCGGTACCAGCAGGCTGGAGCCCGCTTTCATGCCGCCTATAATGATCACCAGCGCTGCCAGAGATAGCGTGGCGTTGAGCGGCATACTGCTATAATTATCGTCTTGTGGCGGTTTGTTAATGGGGTCAAGCATATGACGCGCAAAGCCTCCTTGCAGGGTGATGGATACTGCATGATGACGCCTCGCCTACCTTTGCACAAACCTCAGGTGCGTAAGCAGGGAACAAAAACCTGTTGGCCTTTAGATTAAGCGCGCTGGTAATGAGAACTTTTGCACCCTGCGAGTCTCAAAGTCGAGATAAGTGACTGTCAGAGTCAACCGCTAATACGCGAATTATCCACGCCATCATTAAACATTATCGGAAAAGCGCACATGAGAGCACTTACCAGAAGATTGGCATGCACACTTCCACGTGTACCCTATTGGCTCATGGTCGGCAGCATGACAGCCATGGCACTCACTCCGGCTGCTCAGGCCAACGAAACCTCACGTCTTAATGTTGATGCCAAGGCGCATATCGAAGTCGTACCTGACAGGGCCACGCTCAATGCACGGCTATGGGAAGAGACACCCGCCATCGAGCAGCTGGCAGAAGAAGAGGAGGCTGCCTTGAGTGAAGCAAGGGCAAGGCTTGAAAAACGCGCCAGCGAGTTGATCACCATGCTTGAATCACAAGGTATCGAGCGCGACGCCATTTCAGCGGGCTCCTTGAACATATACCCACGCCAGGTCCACAACCGCAACCAAGACGGCGACGGAGAAACGCTTAAACGAAACCGGCTTGAACGTCCTGTCAAGGTTCAGCTGGATGACATAGAACAGGTCAGTGCCATTCTGGATGCGCTGATCAGTGCAGGTGTCAATCAGCTGGATGGGGTCGAGTTCGACCTTAAAGACAGAGACGCGGTGACCGACGAAGCGCTGGTCAAGGCGTTGGATAAGGCCCGCCACAAGGCTGATCTGATGGCCAGCACCCTGGGCGCAGAACTGGGAAAGGTGCATCATGTTCAGGAAACCCAGTCGCCCAGCTACCAACCGCGCATGATGGCAGTGAGCGCTGAGCAGAATGATTCGGGTCGAGCCAAGGCGCCCCAGACAGAGTATCGCCCCGGCACCGTGCGCATTGATGCCGAAGTCAGCGTGGAGTGGCTACTTAAAGACTGATCGACGCGATACCACCCATATATGGCCGCAGTGGCTCAGGTATGATCACACTGCCATCTGCCTGCTGGTGATTTTCCAGCACTGCCAGCAGGCAGCGCCCGACGGCCAGTCCAGATCCGTTCAGGGTATGCACAAGTTGAGGCTTCTTTTCATCCGGATGACGGAAACGCGCCTGCATACGCCGAGCCTGGAATTCTTCACAGTTGGAAATCGACGAAATCTCACGGTAGGTCTCCTGGCTAGGCAACCAGACCTCCAGGTCATAAGTCTTGGCAGCCCCAAAGCCCATATCACCGGTACACAGGGTCACCACCCGATACGGTAGATCCAGTGCCTGCAGCAAGGCCTCCGCGTGGCCGCGCATGTCCTCCAGTGCCTCATAGCTCTTGTCGGGCTCAACAATCTGCACCATCTCTACCTTGTCAAATTGGTGCTGGCGAATCATGCCACGGGTATCACGCCCATGAGAACCCGCTTCAGAACGAAAGCATGGCGTATGTGCCGTCAGTTTCATCGGTAGCACCCCCTGATCGACAATTTCGTCGCGAACAAAATTGGTCAGCGGCACTTCCGAAGTGGGAATCAGGTGATACTCACGCTCGTCATCCAGCCTGAACAGATCTTCACCAAACTTGGGCAGCTGGCCGGTGCCCATCAAAGAATCGCGATTGACCATATAAGGTACATAGCATTCTTCATAGCCATGTTTGAGGGTTTGCGTATCCAGCATGAACTGCGCCAGCGCCCGATGAAGGCGGGCAACCGGTCCGCGCATTACCGCAAAACGGGCGCCGGTCAGCTTGGATGCCAGATCAAAATCCAGGTACCCCGACTGCTTGCCCAGATCGACATGGTCCAGCACCCTGAAATCAAACTTACGTGGCGTACCCCAGCGGTGCAGCTCAACGTTGTCGTCCTCACTCTTGCCTTCAGGCACGCTCTCATGGGGCAGATTAGGAATACCGCTGACCAGATCATCCCACTGCGCCTGCACCTCGGCCAGTTGCTGTTTGGCTGCATCCAGGCGCTCGCCAAGATCACTGACCTCGTTCAGCAGCGGCTGGATATCATCCCCATTGGCTTTGGCCTTGCCAATCGCCTTGGAGCGGGTGTTGCGTTCGCTCTGCAGCTGCTCGGTCTGTGTCTGCAGTTCACGCCGCCTGGTTTCCATCGCCTGCAGCGCCTGTGTATCCAACATAAACCCCCGGCGGGCCAGTTGTTTCGCCACCATATCAAGATCACCGCGCAGCAGTTTCGGGTCGAGCATGAGTCATTCCTTCGCCTGGGTTCAGTGAACGTCACGGCCAGTGCCGTGATAAAAGTGCCTATTGTAGGCAAAAGTGGCAGACACGGCCATGGCAAGAAACACGTTAATAGCCTTCAACAAACGGGCGCTGACAACTTCATTCCTGTTCTATCTATGCTAGTCTTGCGAGCAGACAGGTAAACCGTCAGGGATGAAGCGGCACACGATGACCGACGTGGAAACTCGACAGATTCAGCCTAGCCGCCAATACTGATTCTGGTTAATAAGTAAACGCATTCCAGTGAACACACATTCATGATTTACCTCATTACATCCGGCCTGGGCCTGGTCGCACTGACAGTGCTTGTTCACATCCTGTGTCTTGCCTTGCTGGTGAAATGGACCAGTCAGTTGCGCAGGCACTTTCTGGACGTTGGTTCCTTTGGCTCAACCTTCTGGCTTCTGGTCAGGGTTGTCTGGGCCATTTTACTCAGTCATATTATTCAGATATGTCTTTGGGCAATGTTCTATTACGTCAATGGCAGCTTTCCCTCTGCCGAATCATCACTTTACTTTTCAGGCGTCACCTATACCACTATCGGATATGGAGACGTTGTCATTGCTTACCCTTGGCGGTTATTGGCAACAACTCAGGGCCTGGTTGGCATACTGATGTGCAGTCTGTCAGCAGCATTCTTCTTTTCTTTGATGACACGGTTACTGTTCAGCCGCTATCAGCAAAATGACATCTCTTAGCACTTCCAGAGCACGTCCTGCTTTGCAAGTGCACAGCTCCTTGACAAATTTCACCTGCTTGATGATTGCTCGTTGCACTCGACCAGAAAAAAAGCGCCTTGAAATATCAAGGCGCTTTCTCTATCCGTTAAAACCGGTCAACAATCAGACACAGGTTCAGGCGTCGGGTTGTGAATACCGCCTGTCTCTCAATGTCTGAATCCACTGGTAGAACACGGGTACCAGCAGGGTGCCAAACAGGGTAGCCGTAATCATGCCGCTAAGGACGGTAACCCCGAGGCTGACGCGGCTTGCTGCTCCGGCACCGGACGCAAACACCAGCGGCAGGACACCCAGAATGAATGAAAACGCTGTCATGAGAACGGCCCGGAAACGCATGACAGCCGCTTTTCTGGCCGCTTCTTTGGTTGATAATCCACCTTGCCGGAGTTGCATGGCGAACTCGACAATCAGGATCGCTGTCTTGGTGGAGAGGCCAATCAATAGCACCAGGCCGACCTGGGCGTAGATATCATTGGCTAACCCCAGCATCCATAATCCGCCCATGGCGCCAAACATCGCCAGTGGCACGGCACCGACGACCGCCAGTGGCAGGCTCCAGCTTTCATATTGGGCAACCAGGAAGAGATAAACCAGCAAAATGGCAAACACAAAAATCAAGGTCGCCAGGCTGCCTGCCTCAATTTCCTGCAGACTCTGTCCTGCCCAGCTGAAGGAATAGCCTTGGGGCAGGGACTGAGCAAGTTCTTCCATGGCATTAAGCGCATCACCGCTGGCAAAACCGGGCGCTGCCTCACCCGATATGGTCACAGCACGCTCAAGATTGAAATGGTCGATGGATGAAGGCCCCAGAACAGGCTCCAATGACGCCAGCGTGGATAACGGCACCATGTCACCATACTCGTTACGCACGTAATAAAATGACAAATCTTCAGCAGAACGGCGGTATTCGCCTTCTGCCTGAATCATTACCCGATAGTTTTTGCCAAACCTTGTAAAGTCATTCACATACAAAGAGCCCAGTTGAGTTTGTAATGTCGTAAAAATATCCGACAACTGTATACCCATTGCCTTGGCCCGGTTGCGGTCAACCGTCAGCAGGTACTGGGGAATATTAGCGCGGAAAGTACTATACACATTGGCCAGCGCTTCTTGCTGATTGGCTTCATAAATGAGCCCCATCATGACCTGGGAAAGCTGATTGACATCGCGCCCCTGGCTATCCTGGAGCCGGAAGTCAAACCCTGAGGAGGTGCCAATGCCGGGAATCGCTGGCGGATTGAATACCCTGACCTGCGCCTGGGGTAGCACCACCAGCTCATTTGTAAGGCGCGCCAGCACGCTTTCCAGGCTCAATACCTGGTCGCTACGCTCTTCCCAATCCTTGAGAACCGCTATCCCCATACCGTTGTTACTGTTGGCGCCGCCGAGTAGGGAAAACCCGGAAACAGAAATGAAATCCGTGACAGCGGGGTCTTCGAGAACAGTCTCTGTCACGTCCTCCAGCACAACATCCGTGCGTTCCAGAGCGGCAGCATCCGGCAGCTGCACATCGACAAACACAAACCCCTGATCCTCGGAAGGTACAAAGGCACCGGGGACAGATTGAAAAAGCCCGGTTGTCAGCGCTATCAGCGCTATACTTCCAATTCCCGCCAATAACCCTTTACGCAATAACCGGGTCACAAGGCCGTCATAGCGATCAGTGGATTTGACAATCAGCCAGTCGACTGGGCGCATCCATTTGATAGACGTGTTTCCTCCGCGCCCCAACAGAGACACACACAAAGCTG
The DNA here is from genome assembly GCF_044792155.1 of Halomonas sp. BLK-85. Classification (NCBI taxonomy): domain Bacteria; kingdom Pseudomonadati; phylum Pseudomonadota; class Gammaproteobacteria; order Oceanospirillales; family Halomonadaceae; genus Halomonas; species Halomonas sp. BLK-85. The sequence goes on along the minus strand of NZ_CP087731.1, from coordinate 1,040,339 downwards.
GGCTGAGGGTAAGCGCATTGATAGAAGAAATGATGACCGCAACGGAAATCGTGACCGAGAACTGCTTATACAGCTCACCGGTAATGCCGGGCATAAAGCCCACTGGAACAAATACCGCCAACAATACCAGGGTGGTGGCAATGATGGGCCCTGTGACCTCCTTCATTGCCTTGGCGACGGCTTCCTGAATAGGCAGCTTTTCCTCTTTCAGTATGCGTTCAACGTTCTCGATGACGACAATCGCATCATCAACCACTATCCCGATGGCCAATACCAGACCAAACAGGGTAATCATATTGATTGAGTAGCCCAGCACCGCCATGATGGCAAAGGTACCCACCAGCGAGACGGGGATGGCTATGCTGGGAATTAATGTTGCCCGCCAGCTCTGCAAGAACAGGAAAACCACCAGGATAACGAGCCCCACGGCCTGATAGAGTGTGACCAGGACTTCTGAGATGGACCGCTCGATAAACTCTGTCGTATCAAAAAGAATATCGTAGCTGACTCCATCAGGGAATCGAGCGGAGGTATCACCGACAACCTCTTTCACCTGATTGGCCACATCCAGCGCATTGGCATCAGGTAACTGATAAATAACGACAAAGGCAGTATCCTGATTATTCAGTTTGGCCGTTGAAGAATAGGATCGAGAACCAAGTTCTATTCGACCGATATCCTCCAGCCGCACAAAGCCGCCGTCGTCACTGGCGCGCAAAATGGTCTGTGCGAATTCATCCGGGTCGGACAATCGTTCTCGACTCTGAATGCTGTAAACAAACTGCTGACCGTCCGGTACGGGCTCCTGACCCAGCTTTCCCGCAGCGACAATCTGATTTTGTTCCTTGAGGGCAGCTGCTACTTCCGAGACTGTAATATTGAGTGCCGACATACGCTCAGGGTCAAGCCAGACCCGCATGCTGTAATCCTTGGCGCCCAGAACTTCCGCCGAGCCTACGCCGGGTACCCGGCCCAACCTTTCTACCAGGTTATTGGAGGCATAGTTGCTCAGGAAAACGCCGTCAAGATCATCACGCTCAGAGGTAAGGTTGATACCAATCAGCATATTACCGGACTGTTTTCTGACTACGACGCCTTGTCGCCTGGCCTCATCAGGTAAAAAAGGTTCGGCAAGTGCCACGCGATTTTGCACATTCACCTGGGCAATGTCCGTATCGGTGCCACTCTCGAACGTCAGCGTTATTTTTGCGGCACCATCACTGGTCGAGGATGACTCCATGTAGAGCATTTTTTCAACGCCATTGAGCTGCTGCTCAATGGGCCTGACAACTGCTTCCTCGACAATTTCAGCGCTGGCCCCCGGCAGCGTGGCCGACACCTGAATCTGCGGAGGTGCCATGTCGGGAAACATGTTAACCGGTAAGCCCCGCAACGCCAGAAGTCCTGCCAGAGTGATCAGAATCGAAATGACAAAGGCAAACTTGGGACGATAGATGAATATCCGACTGATCATTTAACGCCCCCTGAGGCTTCCTGGATCACACCCGTCATGGCATCGATGCGCTTTTCCAAAGGTTCCACCTGCACACCGGTGCGTACTTTCTGGATCCCTTCAACAATAACCGCCTCACCACTGTCCAACCCTGCTTCAACTGTCCATAAAGCACCTTGCCGGGCGCCCGTCTGAATAAAACGCTGCGCCACTCGATCGTTTTCATCAACCAGCAGAACAAACTTGCCTTCGTTATTTTCCTGAAGCGCTACTTGTGGAACCAGTATTTTCTCCACGCCCTGGCGCTGTTCCACATTAAGTGTCACGAAAAGCCCTGGCACCAGGGTTGCATCAGGGTTAGGAAAGGCAGCGCGGGCAGCCACCGTTCCCATGCGCTCATCGACTCTTATGTCAGTAAAGGAAAGCTCACCGTCGTGCTCATGTTGATCACCATCGGCCAGCGTCAGCGTCAGGTCCAATTGCTGGCTGAATTCACTACTGGAGTCGCGGTTTCGATACGCCAGAAAATCCGCTTCATTGACCTGAAACTCAACAAACATGGGATCTGTTTGGACGACCTCAGCAATCGGCCCACTGGAGGGGCTGACAACAGCGCCTGGATCAAAGTTGGCTTTACCCACCCAACCACTGAAAGGGGCGCGTATTTCAGTGTACTCGAGCGCCTGCTGTGCCCGTTGTGTTGCCGACTGAGCAGCCTCTTGACGACCCTGAGCCTGACTGAAGCGATCCTTTAGCTTGTCGAGATCCGCCGCGGAAAGATAACCATTGACGGCAATTTCTTCACCACGACGCAGATTTCGGGCAGCTGACTGAACTTCCGCATTGGCCGCAATCAATTCTGCTTCGGCCTGGCGCAGGTCAGCATTGGCATTGTTACTTTCAAGGCTCACCAATACCTGCCCTTCCTCAACCCTTTCGCCCTCGGTGAAATTGATATTACGTATTTCGGCTTGTGTGCGAGACGTAATAGCTGCCTTGCGGGAAGGTGCAGTCCGGCCGATGAAAGACCAGGTGGGTGTCGTCGCGGCCTTTTCAACGGTCACCACAGAAACAGGGACAATCACTTCCTCAACAGGCGCATCACCCTCGCTGCAACCTTGTGTTGATCCCAATACGGCGATCCCCATAAAAACAAACGTTGTTCTAATCCATTTGTTTACAGGTTTTGCATAGGTGAAGCGCATTGAATTGATCCTCTGGTAAACACAGCGGTAGATTCATTGTTGGTGCAGATAGGAATAGATCAGAACTAAAAGCAATTTTATAAACTGATACAGCTAATACTTAAGTTGCTCATTAGCATATGCTGACTTAACAGATACTAGCTGTTGATGCCTTTCACATCCAGCGTTAATTCGTCCTTGATGCATCCTTGAAAACATCCTGAAACACGACCTGGATCAATAAAAGACTTACCCGAACCCGTAATATGGGAAACGGTATCCATGTATCAAAATGAGAGGTAGAGATCATGTTGGAAAATGTCATGCCTTATGTATATGGCGGTATCATCTTACTCAGTGTTCTCTGTTTTGGCACAGTCATATGGCTGGGACGGAGTTTGCGCGCCAGTGAAGCGCCAGCGCCTGCTGAAGAGGAAAAGAACGCCCGGAAAGCCAACGCCAGCTGATCAGTTGCAGAAATTCGGTGGCCATTTTATGGCCTTTTTTGCCGATGCTGCTGTGTGCAGCCGGGGGGTGCCTGCGGTAAAGTGGAAGCATTCGAATGGCTGGAATCTGGCCGTGTTCTTTCACCTCGTGCTGCCTGCGGCAGCCGAGCCGATAACGATGGCGTAGCCCCTACCATGATTGCATCCCTGGATTCTGACCGCGTCGCCTTTGAGTCGCTAAGCAGTGACTATGTGCGCTTCCTTGAAATCCTCAAGGCCAATGGCTTTGAAGGTGAGATTTGCCCGGATTATGCCAGCCGCACCGTGCTGGCCACCGACAATTCCATCTATCAACGCTGGCCTCAGGCGGTGGTGTACCCAAAGCACAGCGAAGACCTGGAACGAATAACCCGAATGGCAGCCCAGGTACCCAACCGCAATATCGTGCTCACTGCACGTGGCGGCGGCACCGGCACCAACGGCCAGTCACTGACTGACGGCATCGTGGTCGACGTGTCGCGGCATATGAACCGCATTCTGGATATTGATGTAGAGAACCGCCAGGTGCGTGTTCAGGCGGGCGTGGTGAAAGATCAGCTCAACGCTGCCCTCAAACCCCACGGGCTGTTTTTCGCGCCAGAGCTTTCCACCTCCAACCGCGCCACCATTGGCGGGATGATTTCAACCGACGCCAGTGGACAGGGCAGCTGTGAATACGGCAAGACCCGCCATCACGTGCTGGAGCTCGATACTGTCCTGATCGGCGGTGAACACCTGCATAGCCGCCCACTCAGCAGCGCTGAGGAAGACGCTGCCTGCCACCAGGCAGGCATCATCGGGGATATTCACCGCACTGCCGCCAGCATCATTGACCAGCAGCGAGACCTGATCGAGGCCAAATTCCCGCCTCTCAACCGCTGCCTGACCGGCTATGATCTGGCTCATCTGCGCACTGAACAGGGCGAGCTGGATATCAACAGCCTGCTGTGCGGCTCGGAAGGCTCGCTGGGGTTTCTCAATGAAGCCGTCCTGAATGTGCTGCCTATCCCCAAGCACTCTACCCTGGTCAATGTGCGCTACGCGGGCTTTATGGATGCCCTGCGCGATGCCAAGGCGCTGATGGCCAGCAGCGAACGGCCGACCTCGATCGAAACCGTCGATGATCAGGTGCTACTGCTGGCCATGGACGATTTTGTGTGGGATAGCGTCGCCACCTTTTTCCCCGCAGGTGATACACCGATCCGCGGCATCAACCTGGTCGAGTTCAATGACGACGACCCTGAGCGCCTGGCCCGCCGGATCAAGGCATTTACCGACCACTTGAGCCGGGATACCAGCGTTCAGCGCCTGGGCTACACCCTGGCCCAAGGGCGGGCAGACATCCAGAAAGTCTACGCCATGCGCAAACGCGCCGTGGGCCTGTTAGGCAATGCCAAAGGCGAAAAACGCCCGATTGCCTTTGTCGAGGATACCGCCGTGCCGCCAGAGCACCTGGCGGATTTTATCGCTGAATTCCGAGCAGCACTGGATGCCCGCGATCTGCAGTATGGCATGTTTGGCCATGTGGATGCCGGCGTGCTTCACGTGCGCCCGGCTATTGATATGAAAGACCCGCAACAGGAACGCCTGATCCGCGAGGTCTCGGATGAAGTCGTCGCTCTGACCCAGAAGTATGGGGGCCTGCTATGGGGCGAACATGGCAAGGGAGTGCGCTCCGAATTCGGCCCCAAATTCTTTGCTGAACTCTACCCCAGCCTGCAGCGGGTCAAAGCGGCGTTTGACCCGGAAAACCAGCTCAACCCGGGTAAGATTGCCTCGCCCTTGCCCGCTTCCATCAAGTCTGATGACGACGTGATTGCCCGGGACAGCGACCCTGCCCTGCTCAAGGTGGATGGCGTGACCACACGCGGCCAGCTTGACCGTCAAATTGATGAACGCGCCTGGCAAGCCTATGACGCGGCGGTTTACTGCAACGGCAACGGCGCCTGCTACAACTACGATGTGGATGATCCTATGTGCCCATCGTGGAAAGCCACCCGCGATCGCAACCAGTCTCCCAAGGGCCGCGCCAGCCTGATGCGTGAATGGTTGCGGTTGCAGCAGGAGGCAGGCATTGATGTCGTGGAAGAGTCACGCAAGAAAAAAGCCGAAGGTGTCTTTGGCTTTATTAAACGCTTGCCGCTGCGCGCCATGAATACCTTGAGCAGAAAACAGCGCCACGACTATTCCCACCAGGTGTATGACGCCATGGCCGGCTGCCTGGCGTGCAAATCCTGCGCCGGACAGTGCCCTATCAAGGTTAACGTACCCCAGTTCCGCTCGCAGTTTCTGGAGGTTTACCACGGCCGTTACCTGCGCCCACTGCGCGACTATATTGTCGGTGGTACTGAGCATATGCTGCCGACCATGGCCAGGGTGGCCCCGCTTTATAATGCCGTGATCGGCCAGCGCTGGGTGGACACCCTGATGCGCAGGGGCCTGGGGATCAGCGATTCGCCACAGGTTTCCCGCGCCAGTGTCAAAAAACAGCTACGCGCCTGGGGCGTTGCGGAAGCCACGCCTACCTCACTGGCCATGCTGACGGAAAAGCAGCGCGCCAATAGCGTGGTGTTGGTTCAGGATGCCTTTACCACGCATTTTGAAGCCACCCTGGTGATGGACATTATCGAACTGCTGACGCGTCTTGAGATACGCGTACTGGTCATGCCGTTTTCTGCCAACGGCAAACCCCTGCATGTGCAGGGGTTTCTGGGCGCTTTCGAACGCACTGCCCGTCAACAGGCCAGGCGCCTGGCCACCCTGGCACGTTTTGAGGTACCCCTCGTGGGCATTGATCCGGCCATGACGCTGACCTACCGTCAGGAATATGTCAAAGCCCTTGGCCAGGAGGATGTACCCCCCGTTTTATTGCTTCAGGAATGGCTGACGACACGTCTGAACACCCTGGTGCCACACAGGCTTGAAGTGGATGACCCAGGGTTCCGGCTGCTTTCCCATTGCACCGAAAAAACCAATGCCCCCGGTAGCCCCAAGGCCTGGCAACAGGTGTTTGACGCCTTTGGTTTGCAACTTGAACTGACCAGCACCGGCTGCTGCGGCATGTCCGGCACTTACGGCCATGAAACCCGTAACGTGGCAACCTCAAAAACCATCTACGCCCAATCCTGGCAGCCCCAGGTGGAAGCCGAGGAAAATAGTGGCCGGCTGCTGGCCACCGGTTACTCCTGCCGCAGCCAGGTCAAACGCTTCTCCCAGCAGACCTTGCCCCACCCGTTACAGGCACTGCTGACGCAGTTAAGATCGGCTGATCAGAAAAGCGTCGGTTAAAACGTCACAAGCCCCGCTTCGGCGGGGCTTGGCACAGTCAGAAAACACCATGAAACCTAGAAAAACAGGTTTTTCAGCGCCTGACCGGGGTCCTCTTCGCGCATAAAGGCTTCGCCGACCAGAAAGCCATTGATTTCATGGTCACGCATCAACTCGACATCGTCGCGGGTATGGATGCCTGATTCGGTAATCACGGTCACGTCTTCAGGGATACGTATCAAAAGGTCCAGGGTAGTGTTCAGGCTGGTATCAAAGGTATGCAGGTTGCGGTTGTTGATACCCACCAGCTTGAGATCCAGCGCCAGCGCCCTTTCCAACTCATCACTGTCGTGAACTTCCACCAGCACATCCATGCCCAGCTGCTGGGCCTGCTGATTAAGATCGCGCATCCGGGCATCATCCAGCGCCGAGACAATCAGCAGGATGCAGTCAGCACCGATCGCTCTCGCTTCAGACACCTGGTAACCGTGGGTAATAAAATCCTTACGCACCACCGGCAGGCTGCAGGCATCCCGGGCAGCTATCAGATAGTCTTCATGACCCTGAAAATAGTCCGCATCGGTTAACACAGACAGACAGGCGGCACCGCCGTCGGCATAGCGTCTGGCGATCTCGGCCGGCTCGAAGTGCTCACGAATGACGCCCTTGGACGGTGAGGCTTTCTTGATCTCGGCGATCACGGCCGGATCACCGCTGGCAATCCGCCGGTTCAAGGCTTGAATGAATCCACGGGGTGCACCCTGATGTTTGGCCAGCGTCAGCAGGTCGGTTTCAGACACCGCCTCACGGCGCTCGGCGACTTCCTGATCCTTGCGGGCCAGAATACGGTTTAGAATGGTGGGCGTTGCCTGATCAGTCATAACGTCTCTCTTTTACTGTTTGAAGACGCTGGTAAAGTGTGCCAGCTCTCGCAGTTTTTCCAAAGGCAGGCCTGACGCCTGGGCATCCTGAGCGACCATCACGCCCTCCTTGAGGGTATCCGCCACACCGGCGCAGTAAAGCGCTGCACCGGCATTCAGCGCCACCATTTCCGCTGCCGCCCCATCACCTGCCAACGCGGCCTTGACCAGTTGCAGGCTCTCCGTTGCACTGTTGGCTTTCAGGGAAACCAGGCTCTGGCGCTCGATGCCCAGATCTTCTGGGTCGATGGTGTAATGATGGATAGCACCGTCTTTCAACTCTGCCACCAGAGTGGGAGCGGCCAGGGAAATTTCATCCAGCCCGTCTTCGGAATGCACCACCATGACATGACGACTGCCTAGCTGTTGCAGCACCTCAGCCATCAGCGGTACCAGCTCAGGCGAGTAGACCCCCAACACCTGGTTCGGCGCACCGGCCGGGTTGGTCAGGGGCCCAAGAATGTTGAACAGGGTGCGCACTCCCATCTCGCGGCGCGGGCCAATGGCGTGGCGCATGGCCGGGTGATGATTGGGGGCAAACATGAAGCCTACGCCAACCTGCTCGATACAGCGGCTGACCTGCTCCGGGTTGAGATCCAGATAAATACCGGCAATATCAAAAAGATCCGCACTGCCTGAAGAAGAAGAGACGCTACGATTGCCGTGTTTGGCCACATGTGCCCCGGCGCCGGCGGCCACAAAACTTGCCGCCGTGGAGACATTGAAAAGATTGGCACCGTCACCTCCGGTACCCACGATATCAACCACATTGTCGGCGTGCAGCGTTACACGGTTCATCAGTTCGCGCATCACCTGAGCCGCTGCACTGATTTCCACCGCACTCTCGCCTTTCATTGCCAGGCCCACCAGCAAGCCGCCAATCTGGGCATCGGTTGCCTCACCGGTCATTATCTGACGCATCAGGATGTGCATCTGGTCAAAGGTCAGATTCTCGCGCTGCATCACAGCGTTAATGGCATCTCGCATGAGCATGAATTCGTGAGCCTCCAGGCTGAGATAATGTGCGCTTTCAGCGACGTTTGAGGAAGTTGGCCAACAGCTGGTGGCCCTGACGGGTCAGGATCGATTCCGGGTGAAACTGCACCCCTTCTATATCCAGTTCACGGTGACGCAGCCCCATGATCAGATCCGGCGTCACATCATCAGCGCCTGTCCAGGCGGTAATTTCCAGACACTCTGGAAGGCTGTCCTTTTCCACGACCAGAGAATGGTAGCGAGTGACGTCCAGCGGATTTTTCAACCCGGAAAAGACGCCCTGCGCATCATGCTGGATTGCTGACGTCTTGCCATGCATCACCTGAGGCGCGCGTATCACCTTGCCACCATATACCTGGCCAATGGCCTGATGCCCGAGACAAACCCCGAGAATGGGTAACCGTCCGGCAAAATGGCGAATCAGATCCATCGAAAGACCCGCCTCATTTGGCGTGCAGGGGCCGGGGGAAATAACGATATGGCTGGGTGCCAGGGCATCGATCTGGGTCAGGCTGATGTCATCGTTACGATGCGTCAGCACCTCGGCGCCCAATTCACCCAGATACTGGACAATATTGAAGGTGAAACTGTCATAATTATCCAGCATCAGAACTTTTTGCGGCATAGCGTTTGAAACTCCATCGACTTATTTCTTGGGTGATGCCCCTGAATCAGGCGATAACCCGGTCTGGTTCAGTAACAGCTAGCGCTGATCCAATCCACCTTCTGCCATGGCGACCGCCCGGAACAGGGCGCGGCCCTTGTTAAGGGTTTCCTGCCATTCAAGTTCCGGCACGGAGTCGGCGACGATGCCTGCACCGGCCTGGACATGTACCTGCCCATCCTTGATCACTGCGGTACGAATCGCAATCGCGGTGTCCATATTGCCATGCCAGGACAGGTAGCCCACCGCGCCGGAATAGATACCGCGCTTGACTGGCTCCACCTCATCAATGATCTCCAGCGCGCGAATCTTCGGCGCCCCGGACACCGTACCTGCCGGGAAGGTCGCACGCAGTGCATCCATGGCGGTCAATGACGGCATCAGCTGGCCGGTAACATTGGAAACGATATGCATGACGTGGGAATAGCGCTCCACCACCATCTGATCGGTTACCTCGACGCTGCCCGTCTGGCTGATGCGGCCTACATCGTTTCGCCCCAGATCGATCAGCATCAGGTGTTCGGCAAGCTCCTTGGGGTCCGCCAGCAGTTCAGCTTCCAGCGCCCTGTCTTCCTCCTCATTCCTGCCGCGCTTACGGGTCCCTGCAATCGGGCGCACCGTGACCTCACCTTCTTCGGTGCGGGTCAGGATTTCCGGCGATGAGCCGACCACCTGATGGTCGTCCAGGTTGAGGTAAAACATGTAAGGAGATGGATTGAGACTGCGCAGCGCGCGGTAAAGATCCAGCGGCGGCGCCTGATAAGGCGTCGACATGCGCTGGGAAGGCACGCACTGCATGATATCCCCTGCCAGCACGTATTCCTTGATTTTTTCCACGGCCGCCTTGAAACCTTCTTCGGTAAAGCCGGATTCAAAATCGCTTTCTTCAACGGCAGAACGACCGCTTCCCTTGCTTTCGGGCCGGGTGTAGGCCTCATGAAGACGCTGTTCGAGATGGTTAAGATGCTGCTCAGCCTTGGCCAAGGCCTCAGGTTCACTGGGGTCGACATGGGTCAGCAGCGTCAAACGCCCGGAGAGGTTGTCGAAGACGACCAGGTCGTTGCACACCATCAGTAGAATGTCCGGCACCCCCAGGGGGTCAGGCTTCTCGACGCCGCGCAGACGAGGTTCGATATAACGAATCGTATCATAGCCGAAATACCCCACCAGACCACCGTCAAAGCGCGGCCGGTTATCCAGCTTGGGCACCTTGAAACGCTGCTGGAACTGCTCGATCCAGTCCAGGGGGTCAGCCACTTCGGTCACCCCTTCGGATTCGCCTTCGCGGATGTGGCGCACGGTAAATCCACGCACTTCAATGCGCTCCTGGCAAGGCAGGCCGATAATCGAATAGCGCCCCCACTTTTCACCGCCTTGAACCGACTCCAGCAGGAAGGTCCAGGGCATATTGGCCAGTTTCAGATAGGTCGAAAGCGGTGTATCCAGGTCCGCCAGCACATCACGGGAAACAGGAATACGGTTATAGCCCGCCTGGGCCAGCTCGGCAAAGGTGTCCGGCGTCATCATCTGGCAGTCCTTGTCGCACAGGGCGTTTCAGCGATTAAATCAAAAAGGGAATCAAGCAGCACATCCGGGGCGCTCAGGGCAATCGGCTCACCGTGGTTATAGCCGCCAGGCAATGCAAAGGTGGTAAAACCGGCCGCCTTGCCTGCCCCGACATCGTGGCGGGAATCGCCCACCATGGCACAATCTGCCGGGCTGACGCCGTATGTCTTGGCCGCATGCAGCAGTGGCAGCGGGTGGGGTTTCTTTTGCGTCAGGGAATCGCCCCCCAGGTACAGATCAAAATACTCCAACATGGCGAAATGCTGCAAAATCGGCATGATAAAACGTTCGGGCTTGTTGGTGATCAATACCTGACGTAAACCCGCCGCACGCACAGCCTCAAGTACCTCCAGGGCGCCCGGGTAGAGGCGGGTCAAATGGTCAGGCGCCTGGCTGTAATGGGACAGGAAGGCGTCATAGGCGCGCGCATTGAGCGTCGCATTCGGCGACTTGCCCAGCGCCCAGCTCAGTGCGCGTTCGATCAGCACCGGCGCACCGTTGCCGACCCAGTCGCGCACATGGGTTTGCTGCGGCGGGGCAAGCCCTTCGCCTGCCAGCGTTTTCTGAACGGCAACGGCCAGATCCGGCACCGAATCAATCAGGGTGCCATCCAGATCAAAGGCCAGCAGTTGCTTGTCTTTCAGCTGTGCGTGCACCGGCGCCTCCGTTATTGCCCAGCTTCAGCCAGTCGGGCGCGCATCTTGTTGATCACGCTATCGTAACCATTCGGATCATCGGTCTGATGGGCACTGAAAATTGCTGAGCCGGCCACGAAGGTATCGGCCCCTGCTGCGGCCACCTCCGCAATATTGTCCACCTTGACGCCGCCATCCACTTCAAGGCGGATATCGCGGCCAGAAGCATCAATTCTGGCCCGCGCTTCGCGCAGCTTATCAAGCGTCGCGGGGATAAACGCCTGGCCGCCAAAGCCCGGGTTGACGCTCATCAACAGCACCATATCGATCTTTTCCATCACGTAATCCAGATACGACAGGGGAGTGGCCGGATTGAAGACCAGACCGGCCTTGCAGCCACCATCGCGGATCAGCTGCAGCGAACGATCAATGTGCTGGGAGGCTTCAGGGTGAAAAGTGATCATGTCAGCCCCGGCATCAATAAAGCTACTGATCATCTGATCCACCGGCGTGACCATCAGATGCACATCAATGGGTGCGCTAACGCCGTGCTTGCGCAGCGCTTCACAGATCATGGGGCCAATGGTGAGGTTGGGCACATAGTGGTTATCCATCACATCGAAGTGCACCCAGTCAGCGCCAGAGGCCAGCACCTTGTCGACTTCTTCACCCAGACAGGCAAAGTTGGCGGAGAGGATCGAGGGCGCAATCAGAAAATCCCGTGGAGTGGTCATGAGCTATCCAGATCATAGATGAAAAATTCGTGCCTATGATACCAGACCTTAAAATCATGCGTTTGCAGCAAGCTAGCGCATAAGGATAAAAATTGCCTACACTTATATTCTAAAAAAGAATATAAAACATTATTGTAATTCCATAAGTGCAGGTTTAGTCTTCTTGTCATTCTCTTAATACTTCAGGCCCATCGGCCTTCAAGGAGTCACAAGATGGCATTACCTGTTCTGCCTACCATTAACAACGCCCGTCTGGGTGCCAGTCTGCTGGCGCTGACGCTGATGGCCAGCGCCTCTACCGATGCGCTGGCGCAGGACGAGCGCGAGTTGCTGAATTCTTCCTATGATATCGCCCGTGAACTGTTCGCTGAGATCAATCCTGAATTTGCGGCCTGGTGGCAGCAAGAGCACGATGAAGAGATCACCATCAGCCAATCCCACGGTGGCTCCTCCGCTCAGGCCCGCGCCATCCTGCAAGGCATGCGCGCAGATGTAGTGACCTTTAACCAGGTCACCGACGTTCAGGTACTTGCCGATGCCGGCCTGGTGGCTGAAGACTGGCAGGAAGCGCTTGCCAACAACGCCTCACCCTACTATTCGACGACGGCCTTTCTGGTGCGTGAAGGCAACCCTGAAGGTATCGAAAGCTGGGCAGACCTGACGCAGGATGATATCGAAATTGTGTTCCCCAACCCCAAAACATCCGGCAACGGGCGCTACACCTACCTGGCGGCCTGGGGGTTTGCGGAAGACCAGTTCGACGGCGATGAACAGAAAGTGCGCGACTTCATGCGCGACTTCCTGAGCAACGTCGTGGTGTTTGATACCGGTGGCAGAGGTGCTACCACCAGCTTTATCGAACGTGGCATGGGCGATGTGCTGATCAGCTTTGAATCCGAGGTCAACAACATCCGCGGCGAGTACGGCAGTGACGACTACGAAGTGGTGGTTCCGCCGGTGAGCATTCTGGCCGAGTTCCCGGTCGCGGTCGTCGGCCCCAACGCCGAGCGCAACGGTAATGCCGACCTGGCCCAGAGCTATCTGGAGTTTCTCTATACTGAAGATACCCAGCGCCTGCTCGCGGGCTTCAACTACCGCGTTCACCATCCGGACGTTATCGCTGAGTTTGCCGACCGCTTCCCGGAAACCGAGCTTTTACAGGTGGAAGAGGTATTTGGCAGTTGGGACAACGCCATGGAAACCCATTTCGGTAGCGGCGGTCTGCTTGACCAGCTGCAGCGTCGCTGAGGTCTGCCATGAGCCTGGCTAGGTTTGGCGCCCTGTCCTTCAAGACGGAGAAACGGGTTCTTCCGGGTTTCGGTCTTTCCATGGGCATCAGCGTACTGTTCATCTCGCTGGTTCTGCTGCTGCCCATGACCGGCCTGTTCGGCCAGTTGGCGGGGCTTAGCCTGGCCGAATACTGGGCCATCATCAGTGAAGGCCGGGTGGTGGCGAGCTACATGGTCACCATAGGGGCAGCGGCTGTCGCTGCCCTGGTCAACGCCGTGTTCGGCCTGCTGCTCGCCTGGGTGCTGGTGCGCTATGAATTCCCGGGTAAGCGCCTGCTGGATGCGCTGATGGATCTGCCCTTTGCGCTGCCAACTGCCGTGGCAGGCATCACCCTGGCCACGCTTTACGCCAGCAACGGCTGGATGGGCCGTTGGCTTGAGCCGCTGGGATTTCCGGTTGCCTATACCTGGGTGGGTATTGCACTGGCCATGGCCTTCACCAGTATTCCTTTTGTCGTACGCACCGTACAGCCTGTCCTTGAGGACATGCCTGCTGAAGTGGATGAAGCCGCCATGACACTGGGCGCGCGCGATGGCGTCGCTTTTCGCCGGGTGATCCTGCCGCACTTGTGGCCAGCCCTGGTCACTGGCACCGGGCTTGCCTTTGTGCGCTCGCTGGGTGAGTTTGGTGCGATCATCTTCATCGCTGGCAATACGCCCTACGAGACAGAGATCACTGCCCTGATGATCTTCGTCAAGCTTCAGGAATATGACTATGCCGGCGCCTCGGCAATTGCTTCTGTGGTGCTGTTTGTCTCACTGGCACTCTTGCTGGCAATCAATATCTGGCAGGGCCGCTTTATTCGTCGTTTACACGGAGGAAAGGGCTAATGCGCCGTATTGGTGATGCGCCTGGCGTGCGCCGTGTACTGATTGGCACCGCCGTTGTGCTGTCGGCACTTTTTCTGTTGCTGCCCCTGGTGGCCATTTTTGCCCAGGCCTTTGCCCAGGGTGTTGACGTATTCTGGAGTAACGTCAGTGACCGCTACACCCTGCATGCCATTGGCCTGACCCTGGGCATTGCACTGCTGACCATTCCCATCTGCCTGGTGTTCGGCGTGGCGTTGGCCTGGCTGGTCACCCGCTTCAGCTTTCCGGGAAGGCGCCTGCTGCAGACCTTGATCGACATCCCTTTTGCGGTGTCGCCGGTGGTCGCAGGCTTGATCTACCTGCTGCTCTACGGGCGCAACGGCTGGCTGGGCAACTGGCTGGACGGTTACGATATCCAGCTGATGTTTGCCTGGCCGGGGATCTTGATGGTCACCGTGTTTGTGACCTGCCCCTTCGTTGCCCGAGAGCTGATTCCGCTGATGCAAGCCCAGGGCTCCCGTGAAGAGGAAGCCGCCGTTACCCTGGGCGCGCCTGGCTGGACAACTTTCTGGCGGGTGACCCTGCCCAATATCCGCTGGGCCTTGTTGTATGGCGTGATCCTGACCAACGCCCGAGCGGTAGGTGAGTTTGGCGCCGTCTCTGTCGTTGCCGGGGCCATTCGCGGCAAGACCAACACCCTGCCCCTGCACCTTGAACAGCTGTATCAGGACTACAACACCGTCGGCGCTTTTGCCAGCGCGGCATTACTCGCCCTGATCGCCCTGCTGACGCTGGCCGCCAAGGCCGCTCTGGAATGGCGCCAAGCGCGCCGGGAGGCACTCGCATGAGCATTCGCTTACACAATATCGGCAAACACTTTGGCAGAGGCCGCCATCAGACCCTGGCGCTGGAACCGGTCAATCTTGATATTCACTCCGGTGAGCTGGTGGGCCTTTTGGGGCCGTCGGGCTCGGGTAAGACCACCTTGCTACGCATCATTGCCGGGCTGGAAAGCGCCGACCACAGCCAAGAGCCGAGCAGGATTCTGTTTGGCGAACGTGATGTGACCCATATTCACGTGCGCGATCGCCGCATTGGCTTTGTGTTCCAGCATTACGCCCTGTTTCGGCATATGACGGTATTCGATAACGTAGCCTTTGGCCTGACCGTCATGGCACGCAAGCAACGCCCCAGCAGCGGCGAGATCCGCTCACGGGTGTTGCGCCTGCTTGAGATGGTCCAGCTTGAACAGCTGGCCAACCGCTATCCGGCCCAGCTTTCCGGCGGCCAGCAGCAGCGGGTTTCCCTGGCCCGTGCGCTGGCAGTCGAGCCTGAGGTACTGTTACTGGATGAACCCTTTGGGGCCCTCGACGCCAAGGTGCGCCAGGAACTGCGCCGCTGGCTGCGTCACCTTCACGACGAACTCAACTTTACCAGCGTGTTTGTCACCCACGACCAGGAAGAGGCATTGGAGCTGTCTGACCGGGTGGTCGTGATGAGCAATGGCCGCATCGAGCAGATCGACGCACCGGAAACCCTGTATCGTGCACCCAAAAACCGCTTTGTATTCGAGTTTCTCGGCGACGTTAATCATCTGGAAGGCCATGTCAGCCAGGGTATACTGACCTGTGGCGATGCACGACTGAACGTTGATCTGCCCGATGGGCACGAGGAGTTGTTGCTGCGACCGCACGAGGTGCGCCTGGCTAGCTCCCCCACGGCTGAATGCCATCTGCCGGTTACCATCACGGCCATTTCTCCCGTGGGTGCCGAAGTGCGCGTTGAACTCGAAGCCGACTGGCTCGCCAAGCCCTGGCTTGCCACCGTGCGCCATACCGATTTCGAGCAGTTGGGACTCACCCGCGGCCAGCGGCTTTACGCGCATCCTCGCCAGTTCCATCGTTTTCAACAGCCGGACACCATTAAAGCCGATGCGCCGGTGGCCTGAACCGCTATAATGACGACTCACGTCTTTACCTCAGATGATAAAACCGGAGTTCTGCATGGGTCGTCAGCTTGTTCCACTTTTCTGCGTACTGTTAGCCGGTATCTGGCTCGCCGGCTGTGCCAGCCCTCATCACCTGGCGCTCTCGCCAACCCGAACAGCCGAGGTTCCACAGCTCGGCGACGGGCAATCTGTAAGCGTGTTTGCCCAGGACGGCCGTGATTCTGATGTGATTGGCCATCGCAGCGGCCAAGGGATGTCGACCTCGGTGATTACCGTGGATAGCCACCAAGTGGTGCCAAAACTTCAGGAGGAAGCCGAGCGCGCAGTGGCGGACATGGGGTTCACACCTACTCAGGAAAGAGCTGACGGCAGGCCGGTATTGACGCTCGAGCTTGCCAATCTCGACTATACCCACGGTGACAGCACCCAGATGGGCCTGGATGAAGCTAATATTGAGGGGGTGCTGCGCGCCGTCGTGCAACACCAGGGAACGACCTACACAGGCACCTACACGTCCCGTCGCGTTCAGAGTTATGCGGTCAAGCCAGGCCAGGCAGCCAATACGCGCATGCTAAATGAACTGCTCAGTGATGCCCTTAACCGCGCCTTCAGTGACCGCCAACTGGGCGAACTGATGGCGCGATGACGGGCACTGTCATGCTGGCTTCAAGCTGTTCGCCGCTGAGCCTCAGGCCAGCGGCCCTCGGCGGCAAAGGCCCCAGACGCTTTCCATGCGCCCCTGGGCATCTCTTGAACCGCTTCCAAGCTCGGTGAGCACAAAATTGGGGGTAAACAGCATGTCGATTTCAGCTTTGTTAACGCTGTAGGGTGGGCCATGATCACCCTCATCATGTTGAAGGCTGACCAGCAAGCCCTGTGCACCGGGCGGCACCAGCTGGGCCAGGTGAAGCGCATAGCGTTGACGTGTTGCCGGCGGCAGGGCAATCAGCGACGCGCGATCATAAAACGCCCCTATCTCATCGACCTGGCGAATATGCAGATGAAAGAAATCCCCCTGCCATAGCTCCACCATACCTTGGCGTGCGACCGCAAAACCGCCCTGGCGATAACGTGATACACCTGCCTGAGAACGGCTTGCCTGCTGCTCATCGAGAAACTGCTCGATGGCCTCAGGCGCCAGCTCAACGCCCAACACCGGGTGTCCGGCGTCGGCGAGCCAGTGCATATCCAGGCTTTTACCACAAAGGGGCACCAGTACCTTGGTGCCAGCCGCAATGTCCAGGCCTGGCCAGAAATGCGCAAGCGCCGGATGGGTGTCATTACGGTGGAAACCGATACGCCCCTCACGCCAGCGTTGTCGCCATTGTTCACGCATCAGGTCACCTCCTTACTGAAACCAGCGATCACGTTTCTTACGCCGACGCGGCAAATGGGGCACGATCAATCCCACCACCAGACCCGCCCCGGCCACGCCGCCACCGTACATGAAGTAACGCAACAGCAAGTCTTCTTCCTGAGTGTCCAGACGCGCCTCGAGTTCGCGTACCTGCTGGCGTTGCTGGTCAGCGTCTTCTGTCAGCACAGCGTTGCGGTTTTCAAGCTCGCTGATACGTTCTTCGCGAACATCCAGGGTTTCGGTCATGCTGGCTACCCGCTGTTCCCACTCCTCATTGATTCCTGCAAGCTCAGTCGTAAGCGCTTGGACCCGGCCTTCAAGCGCAGGCAACTGCTCACGTGCGCCGGGGGTGTCCTTGAGCTCATTGCTGAGCACCCAGACATCATCATCGTCACTGTTGCGAACGCGGCTATAGTCACCGCTGGTTTCCAGTACCTCGACCTGCTCACCCGCGGTCAGGGTACCGATAATCCGGTAGCCGTCCGTGGGGCCGCTGCGCACATAGGTGCTCAGTTCATCGCTTACCCAGGCGTCATTGGACTGCGCCAGCACTGAGCCACTGGAGAGACCAACCAGTAACATCGTAATGGCTACACGGGCTCGGCGTAGAGTGAAATGCTTCATTTTTTGTCCTACCAATGTTTCATCCTGAGATGGGTGCTCGAAAGATGCTCAGCTATCCCGAGAAGGCAATGGGAAGGGACGCGGAAACTCAGCCACACGGGCCTCACTTTTCACCGCTTTCAATGGCCCGCCCCGCTCCACTTCATCAATACGCATGATTGCGTTCAAGGGGAGATAGCTGCGTTTTACACCTTCCAGAGTGCGCTCAAGCTTTTCGCTGGCGGGATCCACAACCACCCGGCTGGGATCACCAAACACAAATTCTTCCACTTCAATGAATCCCCAAAGCTCACTTTGGAAGATTTCACGCACGTAGAGTTCCCATACCTCACCATGCTGGTGAACGACGACGCGATAAATTGGCTTAGCCGCCATTTTGACCCTTTCCTCTTGGCATTTGAACCTCTGGGCATTGTGGCCCGTAAAAACCCGCAAGCCTACCACAGCTGGGGTGTTTTGCCTGTAAAGCGTTAATGCAGAGTTCAAACAGCCATGGCCGGCATCTGTTTAGGCCTGTATGGTATAAAAAGTAACTTCCGCTTTACGATTCACCCTTCAGCGCTCACCCTAAATTCAGGAGCTATCACTATGCAGAAGGATCCCAATAAAGGTTATATCGCTTTACTTGGCTGGAGCCTCAATGCAATTGAAGCTGCGGAAACGTTTGATCGACGTTATATCGTGGTTGCCCCCGACTGGGCAGAGGAATACTGCCAGAAACATGACATACCTCATGTGCCGTGGAACTTTGAGCGCCTGAATGACCGTTCCATGGAAATTGCCGAGACCCTGAAAGAAAAAGGGGTCGATGTCGCGATTCCCCTGTTCGAGGAAACGGTCGAATGGGCCGGTGCCATCAACTCGGTGCTGCTTGATAACCCGCGCCTTTACGGCCAGTCGCTGCTGCTGCGCGACAAGGCACTGATGAAGCGACGCGCCCAGCTGGGTGGTATCCGGGTGGGTATTTTTGAAGAAGCTCATGACAAGGAAGATGTGGTCCGCTTCTTGAAACGCGTCAATCAGACGCTACTCAAACTGGACGGTGACCCGAACGACCCTATTCACCTGAAGGCGTTCGACAAGGCGGGCTGCCTGGGACACCGGGTCATTCGCACCCCGGATGAAGTGGATACGATTCCTGAGGAAGAATTTCCGGTACTGATGGAGTCGCACCTTGATGGGTGGGAATTTGCTGTTGAAGCCTGGATACACAATGGCAAGATCGCCTTTCTGAACATTTCCGAGTACGTCACCCTGGGTTACTCGGTTTTCGTCCCCGGATCGCCGGAAATCGAAAGGTATCGCCCCCAGATAACCGCTCAGATAGAGAAGCTGATCAAGACGTTTGATATTGAATTCGGCCTGATTCATCCCGAGTATTTTGTCACCAGCGACGGCGAAATGTACTTTGGGGAAGTCGCCTATCGTCCACCCGGCTTCAAGGTATTTGAACTTTTGGAACGGGTTTACGGCTTTAACGCCTATCAAGCCTCCATGCTGGTATTCGACCCGCACACGACGCCAGACGAAGTCGCCCGCTTCTTTCCGAAAGAAGTGGTGGATGCCGATGGATACGCCGGTTGTTTCGGGGTTTATCCACGCCGCCGAGTGGTCAGCCGTCTGGAGATCCCGGAAGAAGTCGAGGATCATCCTTACTTCGAGTCTCATGAGCTGACACCACCGCTGGAAGAAACCGTCACCAAGCGCACCGCTTTTGGTACCCATTGGGGATTGATTTACTTCAAGGGCGATGACGCCCATACGATTCGTGATTTGCTAAAACATCAAGAAGACCTCGACTTCTATGTATAATCCTGATCAAAGGCCGGGATAAGGAGTCACCGTGACGACGGAAAACGCTAGCTCTTTTTCGGAAGATGAGAAACTGAACCTGCTGGTCGAGAAACTGCTGGACGCCATTGATCTACTGGATAAGGCGCCAGCGTTCTCCAAGCCGGCCAAACTGCCGCGGGTACTTGATACCGCGCGGCGCATTCTGCTTCAGCCGGGCGGCTGTGCAGTACTCGAATCCCATGCCGCTACCCTGGAAAACGCTGGGGTGTTCGAGGGTTCGGATTGGGCAAGCCCCCAGTTTCTTGTTCCCTCGCTGACGACCTATGCGCTGCAAAGTGCTGACGCCAACATGGTGGTTATCGAGGCCCTCAGCGAACTGCGCCTGTTGGCAGTGGCCAAGGGCCACTATATTCACCCGGGTATTTCGGCTGAATTTGCGCACCATTACCTGACACAGGTCATGGCCATCAATCTGTGGCAACTGTTTTCGGCTCCCTCTGAGGCCGAGCGGGAAACCCAGGGGCGTCTTGCACTGATTTCACGCCAGCTGTTCCAGCACCTCGCCGAACGTATTGGTTATGAGCATATTGTTGACCAGCTGATCGACGAGATCTGGCGAATTCTCAAGCAACGTCCGATCCAGGTCGACCCTATCAAGCAGATGATTACCCAGATTGCCCTGTGCCAGGCTAATCCGGAGATTGATCTGGGCAGCAGCGGCCAGGGCGCTGCGCGGCTGGTCAGTTCAGTGTATGGCCCCACCCAGGCCTGTCAGGAAGACCCTGGCGTGGATATCTATCGCCAGCGGCTGGAAAGCATGGACAATGCCGCCCTGCAGGCCGAGGCCACCGGCTTTGCTCGCGCCATGCACGACACGGGGCTGGTCTCACCCTATCACCCGGTGCTTATCCGCCATTTGCTTGATGTCAGCGACTACCTTGTGGCGGAGGCGCTGGGGCTATCCTCCACCGGGCGCGACTGTCTGCTGTGCTACCGTGAGCTGGTTCACGCCCTGATTCGCGGAGGTGTGTACCCTGCCACCTGTCAGTCCGTCTACGGGCTCGCGCTGATGCTTGAGCGCGGCATACTTTATCAGTCCCCTGTTGCTCCAGCGCTGTGGCGCCAGCTCGGTCTGACGCTTACTGAATGGTCAGAGACGCGGCTCAATATTGCCTATGGCACCAGTGCATCCGCCAAGGCGCGCTTACTGGAAGGAGTGCTGTGTATGCTCGGCCTGCCTCTGGGTGTTGGCCAGGGCAACAACCCGACCTGCCAGTCAGCGCGAGCGCTTTCCATGTGGGCCTATAACGACCCGGATTACATGCTGCAGATGGTTGCCTGGGCTGCCCGGGATGATGAAATCGTCATGCATTTCGAAGGCCAGCCGATTTCGTCAGTGCAAAGCCAGAGCGGCGTAGCAACCGAACTCCCTATGGATCTGGACGCGGTCTCATTAATTGTTGTGCCGCACCTGGATCGCATTTACGCCGAGATGGGTCGTCGCTGCATAGGCCGTGAAGGTGATCCGCATCGCTGGGTCAACCCGGAATTTCATGGCTGGTGGGCAGGTCGCGGGTTTCGCATCAACGTCGATGTGACCAGTGGCCAGCTGATGGATGTGGATGACTTTCTACGCCACTTCTACGCCAGCTATCACCCCTACTACAATGGCAACCAGCCGCTTATTCACCCGCAGCCTGCAGGCATTGCCGTGACCGACAGCGCTGCACGCTTCATCGGTTGGCATGCAATCACCATACTGCGAGCCTCTCTGGGCCCCAATGAACAGATGCGCATCTATTTCTACAACCCTAATAACGATAGCGGTCAGAACTGGGGGGACGGCGTTGTGGTCAGTACATCGGGCCATGGCGAGCGTTTTGGCGAAGCGTCACTGCCTTTTGAGCAATTTGCCTCGCGCCTGTATATTTACCACTTCGACCCTCTGGAGCGCGGCGAGCTCGCCAACGTCACCGACGCTGAACTGGAAACAGTAAAGGGCCACCTGGCACGCAGCTGGGGTGCCGACCGCCTTCCGCCGACAGGCTTACAGGCGGAAGAAGGTGGAGCACCACCCGAGCTGCCCCAAACCTGACGCTTATATGCCACGAATCGATCAATTGCTGGTCAGCCTTGGGCTGGCCGCTTCACGCACACGCGCTCAGCGGCTGATTCGCCATGGGCGAGTCAGCCGCCTGGATACACAGCAGACCCTGACCAAGGCCAGCGAGATGTTGTCCGCGAACACCCCGATTGCCGTTGCGGATGACCCGGAAGACCGCTATGTGTCACGCGCCGGGCTAAAGCTTGAAGCCTTGCTCTTGGCCACAAACAAACGCTTTGATGGCCGGACAGTGCTGGATATCGGCCAGTCCACCGGGGGATTTACAGACTGCGCCCTGCGTTTTGGGGCTGGGACGGTGATCGGTATCGAGGTGGGTCACGGACAGCTGGCGGATGCACTTCGCCAACACCCTCAGGTTATTTGCCTTGAAGGGGTCAATGCCCGACGCATGAGCCAGCAACCGGAAGTATTGGCTGCATTGGATGCGGCGCCGCTGGATGCGGTGGTGATGGATGTCTCTTTTATTTCGCAAACCCTGATCATACCCGAGATAGCCGCCTTGATGCCTGATGGCGGTGAGCTGTTTTCATTGGTCAAGCCACAATTTGAACTCAGCCCCGGTGCGCTGGACAAACGCGGTGTCGTTCGTCACCCCGAATACTTTATCCAGGTTGAAAACAAGTTGCGACAAACCTGCCAGATTAGTCAGCTGAGACTTCTCGACTGGCGGGAAAGCCCAATAACCGGTGGCGACGGTAACCGCGAATTTCTGATGCATGCCCGGCTGGAACACGCCGCCTGACTGGGGTCTGTTGACGTTTCCTCACGGCCGCGACAGAGCCCCTTTTGGTGGAGAGCAAGGCGTGAGGAGCGTGGCTGGGTGGTTCACCATCAGCGACGAACAACGCTGGGCTGTGGCAAAAGGGCCCTGTCCCTTCGGGTTGCGTCTGGTATTTTCTGTGGACACTGCGGCGCGCAATCATCGCCATGGAGGTTGAGCAATGGAAGACGTCGGCAGGCATAAGATGACAAAAAGCGCTAACATGATATTTTTATTCACTGAGTCATTAACATGTTCATTCGAAACCGATGGTTACTGCGCATTCTCGCTACCCTGCTATTGAGTATTTTGATCCCCGCTATGCAAAGCGTTGCCCAACCTACGAACCGGGCCGAGATTGAGGCACGTATCAACGCCTTGAACAATGAGCTGGAAGTACTTCAGCAGGAGCTTGAAAGCTGGCCTGACACTGCCGAATCGGGTGCTGAAGGCAGGGCCTTCAGGGATGATATATTTGCAGGCTCTGCCATCCTGAAGCCACGCTTGCTTCCTCAGGCAGTCGCCATCGAAGACCTAAATGAACGGCGCGATCTGGAGCAGGCCTCCAACCGCAATCCTTTCGCAATTACTACCCACCGCACCAATTACCTGCTGCCTGTGAGCTATAACGGTGAGCCTAACCGTGACAGTTTTGCGCAAATCGACCCGGACGATGAGCCCAATAACACAGAGCTTAAGTTTCAGTTAAGTGTCAAAGTCGGCATTGCTACCGGGCTGTTTGCCAACTACGGGGATCTATACTTTGGCTACTCTCAGCGTAGCTGGTGGCAGGCTTATAATACCGAAGCTTCATCCCCTTTCCGTGAAACCAATTATGAACCGGAGCTGTTTGTCGATTTTGATAACGCCTGGGAAATGTTCGGCTGGATTAATACCCGCAACCGGATTTCTGCCAACCATGAATCCAACGGGCGCTCTGGCGACCTTTCGCGCAGTTGGAACCGACTTTATGCAGAAAGCACTTTTCAGCGCGGTGACTGGGCGTTTGTCGTTGCACCGCATTGGCGCGTGCCTGAAGCAGACAGCGAAGATGACAACCCGGACATTCATCGCTATATGGGTTACGGCGACCTGCGTCTGGCCAAACGCCTTAACAACGATCACGAAGTGATCGCTCAATGGCGGGGCAACCCGAGTGCGGGCAACCATGGCACCCAGATTGACTATAGCTGGCCTGTGTTCAACAGCTTGCGTGCCCATGTACAGTATTACTATGGATACGGAGAAAGTCTGATTGATTACGATCACCGTGTACATCGCTTAAGCCTGGGCTTCAGTCTTAACCCGCTTTTCACCCCAAGCGGGCTGAACCGCTAAGTGGCCGGGTTGTCACAATGTCCCAAGCTGCTATCCTGAGATGACAGGGTAAAGTTGCCTTTATTAACCTACAGGAACATTTCATATGAGCCAGCATTCGACCAAGCACGCTGATCAGACTGAGCAGCTTAAAGCTGACCTGCGTCACCTTACTGATACCGTTGAAGAACTGGTTAATGCCACTTCCGAAGATGCCAGTTCAGAAATGCGTGACCTGCGTAGCCGCGCCGAACGGAGCCTCAAGGATACTCGTGCGCGTCTTGAAGCGCGTGGCGAGCAACTCTATACCGGTACGCGGGACGCGCTGACCGACCAGGCCGACAGCTGTGATCGCTACGTGCGTGAAAACCCCTGGGCCAGCATTGGCATTGGCGCCGCCGCTGGACTGGTGGTCGGTCTCATGCTCGGGCGTAAGTAAATGTCCGCAGGGCCAGCCCAACGCACACTGGACGCTGCCAAACGCTTGTTAAAAACACTTCTCGCCAACGGCGAGACGCGTTTGCGCCTGGCAGTGCTGGAGCTTGAGGAAGAACGCGCGCGCTTACTTGGCCTGATGCTTCTGATAGGGGCAAGCCTGGTGCTTTTGCTGCTAGGCATTGCGACACTGACCGCCCTGGTTGTCATTGTCTTCTGGGATAGCTACCGGATTGCCGCTATTGCAATCAGTGCAGGCGTGTTGATTGCAGCCAGTCTATTGCTTGCCTTTATCGCGATGCGTAAAGCAAGGCGGCATACATTGTTCAAGGAGACCTTGAAACAGTTCGCCACCGATCGCGCCCTGCTGGAGCTTGAACACGATGCCAACACCGAACACAAACGCTGAAAAAACCCAGAATAACCAGCCGTCGCAGCGCGAACGCAAACAGGCGCTGTTGCAGACGCTCGAACAGCAGCGTATCGATATCATGGTGGACAGTGTGCGCCTTGATCGGGCTGCTGCTCCCATTGACGCTGGCTGGCATCAGCTGGTTCGTTTCAGAAAGCCGCTGTATCTGCTGGGCGGGCTTGTTGCGTGGAAACTGGCGCGCAACCCCGAGCGCCTGGTCCAGCTGGGCAAAAGAGCCGTTGGAGGCTATGCGATAGCCAGAAAAGCCAGCCAGCTCATACGCTGACAGCCTGTCCCGCGATTTGCTTAACACGCCTGCCCGCAGGCGACACCGCTGGCCCACGCCCACTGGAAGTTGTATCCCCCCAGTTCTCCGGTGACATCCAGCACTTCACCAATAAAGCGCAGCTGCGGAAGCTCTTTGACGCTGAAATCCCGCGAGGATATGTGCTGGGTGGATACGCCTCCCAGCGTCACCTCAGCGGTTCGCCAACCTTCGGTTGCGGTAGGCTTGAGTTGCCAATCATTAAGCCGTTGTGCCCACTCATCCAGCTGGGCATTGCTGTATTGGGCTAACGGCGTTTCGTCAACAGCATCGCCGTACCACTCGGTTAGTGCTTGAGCAAGGCGTTTGGGAAAACGCTCCCCCAGCCAGGTCTGCAATTTGCGTTTGGGCGTCTGCTCGCGGGCTGAGCGCAGACTGGTGGCGACATCCTCGTCGGGCAGCAGATTGATGCGCAGCGCTTCGCCTGGTAGCCAGAGCGACGAAATCTGCAGCATCGCAGGTCCCGAAATACCGCGATGGGTAAACAGCATCGGCTCCTTGAAATAGCCGCCGCCGCACTCCACGGCCACATCCAGGCTGACGCCCGAAAGTGCGGCACAGCGGGTTTTCCAGGGCTCACCCAAGGTAAAAGGCACCAGTGCTGGCCGGGTAGGAAGCACCTCAAGGCCAAACTGCCGGGCAATATCATAGCCAAAGCCCGTGGCGCCCATGGTCGGAATCGACAGGCCTCCGGTGGCCACCACAACGACACCGGCCTCAATACGCCCCAGCGAGGTATCCAGGCAGATGCCCTCCCCTTGACGCTCCAGCCGATGTATCCGGGTTTTAAGCTGGATATCCACGCCGGCCCATTGCGCCTCGGTTAACAGCAACTGGACGATATCCTTGGCAGAAGAGGCACAAAACAGCTGGCCCGGTGTTTTTTCAACATAGTCAATGCCGTGACGTTCAACCAGTTCGACAAAATGTTCCGGCCGGTAACGCTTAAGGGCGGAAATACTGAAATAGGGATTTTGTGAGTAGAAATGCTGTGGTGTGGTGGCCAGATTGGTAAAGTTGCATCGCCCACCACCGGACATGAGGATTTTCTTGCCCGCTTTATTGGCATGGTCCAGCAATGCCACGCGCCGACCGGCATAACCAGCCTGAGCAGCGCACATCAAACCTGCCGCACCGGCACCGATAACGACAACATCGTAGGTCATGGCAGCATGGCCCATGGTCAGCATTCCAGTTGGTAGAGGGAGTGAAAAACAGTCTTGATAGCCAGCTCACGCGCTGACTGATATTGGGCGACCAGCTTATCAGTTGGCCTCTCATCTCACCAGCGTCAGACGGCGTAACAGTTGCATGACAGCCTGGTCCGGTGAACAGACAACGTCACGCGACAAGCTAGTTGAAATGTACATCTATCCACAAATGGTATAGGTTGTGTATAAGCTGCTCCCTTCGCAATGTGCATCGCCGTTCACTGGCACTTAGCACACAGAAAAAGTACTTTATTATCAATTTCCAAGGTGACATGACGATCATGACGTGTTTTCCATTTCCATCCAGAAGGCAGTCAATGGATCTATCGCCTGGACGGGCATCGCCTACCAAAGCACTCTTCATTGCCTGGTTTGTTCTGGCGCTGGTGAGTATCGAGGCCAGCTGGGCTCAGCCATCACCGCCGCCTGTCATTGCCGGCAGAGTCACATTGACTGACTGGTCAGACCCGATCAAGGCGCTGGGTACCCTGGACGCTGACGAGAGTATTACCCTGTCGGCGACAGTGACCGATACTATTTCGCAGATCAATTTCAGCGACGGCGAACTGGTAGAAGCCGGGCAGCTGTTGATTCAGCTGGACGATGGCGAAGAACGTGCCCAGCTCAGGGCGGCCAGAGCCCTTCAGGATGAGCGTCGCAACGCCCTTGATCGCGTTACTCAGCTGCAGGAACGTAACCTGTCTGCCCGCGCCAACGTTGAAGATAATCAGGCGCGTTTGCGTCAGGCGACCGCTGAAGCGGATGCCCTGGAAGCACGATTGACCAACTACCGGTTGACCGCTCCCTTTGACGGACGCGTCGGTTTCAGGGACATCAGCCTGGGCGCCTTGGTCACCCCCGGCATGTCGCTGGTCACTCTGGATAAGCTCGATACCATGCAGCTCGATTTCAACCTGCCTGAGGTTTACCTGGGACAGCTGGAAACCGGTTTATCACTCACGGCCACCAGCGCCGCTTATCCTGAAGACGCGTTCAAAGGTGAAGTGGCCACCATCGGCACTCGGGTTGACCCGGTTTCACGCAGTGTGACGGTTCGCGCCGAAGTGGATAATCCTTCTCTGCATTTACGCCCCGGCATGCTGATGCAGGTCACCCTGGCCCCTACTGCACGGGAAGCCCTGGTGGTTCCTGAATCCGCCATTGTCCCGGAGGGTCAGAACCATTTTGTCTGGCAGATGGATGAAGACGATAACAACCGGATCAGTTGGCAGGCAGTGGAGATCGGCTCGCGGCGTGAAGGTGAAGTCGAGATTATCAGCGGCCTGGACGACGGTGATCTGGTCGTGGCCCATGGCACAGAGCGGGTTCGCGAAGGTCAGCAGCCTGAGCTTCTGGGCATCATGGATGACAGCACCAGCATTGCTGAACTGCTGCGTGGCGAGGCGTCGCGCTGATGGTTATTTCTGACATTTCTGTCCAGCGGCCAGTATTGGCCACCGTACTGGCGGCGCTGATTGTCGCCTTTGGCCTGCTTGCCCTGGAGCGCCTGCCGCTGCAGGAATATCCGTCTATTGATCCGCCAGTGGTGGGCATTGATACCCGCTACCCCGGCGCCTCGGCCAGTATTGTGGAAACCCGCATCACTCAATTGCTGGAAGACCGTATTTCCGGGGTGGAAGGCATCGAGGTCATATCCTCGAGCAGCGAGGACGGCCGCTCAAGTATTAACGTTGAATTCAGCCTTGATATGGATATCGACGCTGCTGCCAATGACATCCGCGACAGGATTTCCGGTTCCCTGGATAACCTTCCTGAAGAAGCCGACCCACCGGAGGTACAAAAGGCTGATTCAAGCTCTGATGTCGTGCTGTGGATGAGCCTCTCGGGTGAAAACTACAGCATGGCGGAGCTGACCGATTACGCCGACCGCTATCTGGTGGACAGCCTGTCAGTTCTCCCCGGGGTCTCCCAGGTACGCGTGGGTGGTGGACGGGAATATGCCATGCGCGTCTGGCTGGATGCTGATGCCCTGGCGGCTCGCCAGCTCACCGTAGGCGATGTGGAACAGGTGCTGCGTGACGAAAACGTTGAGCTACCCGGCGGTGCAGTGGAATCCCAGGAACGTCAGTTTATTGTCCGACTGCCGCGCAATTTCAGCACGCCGAAAGATTTTCGCTCTCTGGTGCTGGCAGAAAGTGAAAGCGGCTACCTGATTCGCCTGAATGACGTAGCGCGTGTGGAAATCGGCTCGGTGGAGGAAAGGACTATCTTCCGCGGTAACGGTACGCCGCTGGTTGGCCTTGGGCTCATGAAGCAGTCAACGGCCAATGTGCTGGAAATTTCCCGAGGTGCCCAGGCAGAGATGGAGCGCCTTCAAATCACGCTGCCGGATGACATGTCACTTAGCCTGAATTTCGATGCGTCGGTGTTTGTATCCGGTGCCATCAAGGAAGTGATGATTACCCTTTTTGTGTCCATGGGTCTGGTAGTGATCGTTATCTTTGCCTTTCTGGGCAATATCCGCACCACCTTTATCCCGGCAATCACGGTTCCCATTGCGTTGATAGGTACCTTTGCCGCGCTGGCAGTCATGGGGTTCACGATCAACCTGTTGACGCTTCTCGCTCTGGTCCTGGCGATCGGTCTGATTGTTGATGATGCCATTGTAGTGCTGGAAAACATCCACCGACGCATGCAGGAATACGGAGAGACTCCACTGGTTGCCGCTTTTCGCGGTTCGCGTCAGATTGCTTTTGCAGTGGTAGCGACCACTCTGGTATTGATTGCCGTCTTTGTGCCCCTGAGCTTTCTGCAGGGAGATATTGGCCGCCTGTTTTCGGAATTTGCCCTTACCCTGGCGGCTGCCGTGGCGCTATCCAGCCTACTGGCGCTGACCCTGACACCAATGATGGCGTCGAAAATCCTCAGTTCCAATGCCCATGAAGGTCCTGTTGCCAGAGCCACCCACAGGGTTCTGGATGCAGCACGCCGCACCTATCGGCGTATGTTGACGGGCGTATTAACTCTGCGCTGGCTGGTGGTCGTGGCTTTTTTTGCGCTGGTGGGTGCCATGCTATGGCTCAACGAGCAGCTGCCCAATGAATATACCCCTCAGGAGGATCGTGGTAACTTTTTTGTCATCGTTAATGGTCCCCCTGGCGCGACCTACTCCTATATGCTCGATTACATGGATGAAATCGAAGCGCGCATGCTACCCATGCTGGATGATGGCGAGGTCGAACGGGTGCTGGTGCGGGCACCCCGAGGCTGGGGCAATATTGAAAACTTCAACGGCGGTTTTGTCATTGTCAACCTCGCCGATTGGGATGAGCGGCGAAGCGCCTGGCCCATCATGCAGGATGTACGTGAGTCGTTAAGTGATTTACCTGGCGTCAGGGCGTTCCCGGTGATGCGTCAGGGCTTTGGCGGCAGAACAGAAAAGCCGGTCCAGTTTGTGCTCGGTGGCGGCACCTATGAGCAGCTTGCCGAGTGGCGTGACACCCTGATTGAGCATATTGAAGACGACAATCCAAGGCTGAGCGGGCTGGAAAGCGATTTCGAGGAAAGCCAGCCTCAACTCAGGGTGGATATCGACTATACCCGGGCTGCCGCGTTAGGCGTCACTATCACTGAAATAGGCCGTACACTGGAAACCCTGTTGGGTGGGCGCAGCGTCACTCGCTATGTGGATAACGGTCAGGAATATGACGTCATACTTGAAGCGGAGAGCGGTGCCAACCCAAGCCCTCGCTCGCTGGAAAATATCCGGGTGCGCTCAGCGCGTTCCGGGGAGCTTATTCCCCTCGCCAGTCTGGTCACTCTGACCGACTTTGCAGGCCCGAGCAATCTCAACCGCTTTAACCGATTGCGCGCCGTCACCATAGAAGCCGATCTGGTGGATGGCTATCCGCTGGGTGAAGCACTGGAATACCTTGACAATGCGGTCAACGAGATACTGCCTGCCGAGGCTCAGACAGATGTCAAAGGGGCTTCCCGAGATTATCAGGAAGCTAGTGGCGCAACCACCTTCCTGCTTGCCCTGGGGGTACTGGTCGTCTTCCTGGTGCTTGCCGGACAGTTTGAAAGCTTCGTCCATCCTTTTGTCATCATGCTCACAGTGCCACTGGCCATTAGCGGGGCACTGTTTGCCTTATTTATCACGGGACAATCGCTGAATATCTATAGTCAGGTGGGATTGGTCATGCTGATTGGCCTGGCGGCCAAGAATGGCATCCTGATTGTTGAATTCACCAACCAGCTTCGCGATCAGGGCTTCGCGTTCAGAGACGCCTTGATAGATGCTTCCACCACTCGCCTGCGGCCCATTCTGATGACCGCCATCACCACCATGGCCGGCGCTATACCACTGATCATTTCTACCGGCCCAGGCGCCGAGTCCCGCCTGGTGATCGGTACGGTCATTATGGCGGGGGTCGGTGCGGCGACCCTTTTTACCCTCTTTGTGGTGCCGGTTGCCTATGACCTGCTGGCACGCCGCACGGGATCACCCAAGGCCATCAGTCATCAACTGGAGCGAGAACTGGCCAGCTCACAGGAAGGGAATCATTAAAATGCCATAAGCAAAACACCGCCCCACTTTTCAGTGGGGCGGTGTTTTCAGAGGGTCGTAACAGGGTCTAGACTAGCAGTCGCCCAGCCGCTCACCTTCGATGCGCGTGTTCATGGTCATGGCGCCCATGGGCGATTCGGTCACGATATCCACATCGCCCTCGATCTGCTCGCCCATAAAGCGCATTTCACCCTCGATGGTGGCTTCTCCACCATCAGCGCGACAAATCATGCTGTAGGACAAACCGTCGGCGGCCATGGTCTGGTCAAGCAACTCGCAACCTTCTTCTTCTTCAATAAAACCAAATTCAGCACTATCAAGTTCTTCCTGACTGATGCATTGGCGCTCGGTATTGGTCTGATCAGGAATATCAACGTCTGCGGTCACCTCGGTCACGCTGACAAATTCCCATTCACCCGGTGCCACATCAGGAGATTCCGCCTGAGCCGCCAAGGGGAGTGTCAAAGCCGCTGTGGCCAAAAAGATACGAAAAGACATGTTATCCTCACTGTGTTGGATGATGTTAGTAAGTGATCGTAACCGATTCAGCGCCAGGATGCGCCCCTCCATCATCGTTGACTACACTTCTACCCAAGCCTGTCTCAACTGTCCAAGGAGTCCTTATGGTCGATGATGCGCTAATCTCGTATGAAATTGACTGCCCTTACTGCGCCACCCCCATGACGCTTCTGATTGATGCCTCTCAAGGCAGCCACACCACCTGGGAAGACTGCCAACGCTGCTGTGCGCCTATCCAACTGGAAGTCACGGTATCTCCGGTTTCCGGAGAGCTGGAGCAGATACGCTACGGGCGCGATGACGACGTGCTTTAATCGCGCGGAATTACTGACTCTCAGCTTCCTGAAGCGCCAGACGACGTTTTTTCTCCTTGCGATGCATCAGAAACCAGGCAATCAGCGTCGCCACTGCCACCACCAGAATGATCAGAGTGGCCAGAGCGTTTATTTTCGGTGACACCCCCATGCGTACCGATGAAAACACTACCATCGGCAAGGTATTGGCCCCCGGGCCAGACACAAAGCTGGCAATCACCAGATCATCCAGTGACAGGGTAAACGCCAGCAGCCAGCCCGCAGCGAGGGCGGGTGAAATGACCGGCAGGGTAACGGTAAAGAAGGTTCTTAGCGGTGGCGAGCCCAGATCCATCGCCGCCTCTTCGATCGAACGGTCTATTTCGCGCAGCCGGGCTGCCACGACGACTGCCACATAGGCGCTGCAGAAGGTAGTGTGGGCAATCCAGATAGTCGCCATACCGCGATCCGTCGGCCAGCCAATCAGCTGGGCCATTTGCACAAACAGCAATAACAGCGAAAGCCCGGTGATCACTTCCGGCATGACCAGAGGGGCCGTTACCATGCTGGACAGCGCCGTTTTGCCGCGAAACGTGCCAAACCGCGTCATCACGAACGCAGCGACCGTTCCCAGGCACACCGCCATGCTGGCCGCCAGAAAAGCAATCCTCAGGCTGGTCCACACGGCAGAGAGAATCTGTCTGTCAGCAAACAGCTCGCCATACCATTTGGGTGAAAATCTGGACCAGACAGTCACCAGTTGGGATTCATTGAATGAATACACCACCAGCACTCCCATGGGCAGGTACAGAAAAAGCAATCCAAGCACCAGCATGACGGTGGTGAAGTCAGGGCGTTTATAGTGCAGCGTCATTTTTCCAACTCCCTGGACTGGTAGCGATGAAACATGACAATGGGAATCAACAGCAACAGCAGCATCACCATCGCCAGGGCTGAGGCAACAGGCCAGTCACGGTTAAGGAAGAACTCTTCCCAGAGCACCTTGCCGATCATCAGCGTATCCGGGCCACCCAAAAGCTCGGGTATCACAAATTCCCCCACCGCAGGAATGAATACCAGCATGGAGCCGGCAATAATACCGCCGGTTGAAAGCGGCAGGGTGATCTTGATGAAGGTGTTGAACTTACGCGACCCCAGGTCTGATGCGGCCTCCAGCAAGGCATTATCCAGCCGGGCAAGGTGGGCATAAAGCGGCAGCACCATAAATGGAAGATAGGCATAGACAATGCCGATAATCACCGCCAGCTGGGTATTCATCATTTGCAGCGGTGTTTCGATGACACCTATCCAACGCAGGGTGTTGTTGATAAGCCCTGTGTTACTCAAGATACCCATCCAGGCATACACCCGAATCAGAAAAGATGTCCAGGAGGGCAACATGACCAGAAGCAGCAGCACCAGCTGCCAACGAGCGGTGGCTCGTGCCATGGCATACGCCATGGGGTAGCCCAGTAGCAGGCACACCAGGGTCGCCACAAAGGCCGTCTTGATCGACCCCCAATAGGCAGCAATGTAAAGTGAATCGCTGAGCAGAAAAAGATAATTGCCAAGGTTGAGAAAAATCTGCAGTGTCTGGTCAGTGTACCCGACCAGGGGGCCGTAAGGGGGGATACTGATCGCCGCGTCGGACAGGCTGATTTTCAACACCAGGGCGAAGGGCATCAGAAAGAAAAGCGTCAACCACACAAGCGGCAGCGCAATGACCATACGACGTCCCAGTTTTAATCGCTTGAACCGGGTTTTGATTGGCTGCATGCTGTCGCCCCCTTTAGCGGTTCAATACAATCGGGCTGTGATCTTCCCAATAGACGTAGACGGTATCTTCCCAGGTAGGACGGTCACCGCGACGCCGGGTATTGGCCATACTGACCTTGATCAACTGCCCCAGACGGGTACGGATGTAATACAGTGAAAAGCCGCCCAGGTAGGCAATATCCTCCACCACACCCTGCTCCCAGTTGACATCGCCTTCCGGCATCTCGCGGGTCAGCCAAATCTTTTCCGGCCTTAGCGCTGCCCAGACCCGCAGATTATCTGCCTGGGTGGTAATCCCGTGGTCAATATACACAGGCCGCTCCAGTACGGGTGAACTGATCCGGCAATGGTCAGCGGCATCAACGGCAATTTCCCCTTCGAACATATTCACCGTACCGACAAATTCAGCCACCATGCGGCTGGCCGGGCTTTCGTAGATATCCACCGGCGAACCGACCTGCTCTATCCAGCCATCACTCATGATCGCCACACGATCCGCCATGGTCATGGCTTCTTCCTGGTCGTGAGTCACCATGATGCAGGTCACCCCGACCTGCTCGATAATTTCTACCACCTCCAGCTGCATTTCAGTACGCAGCTTTTTATCCAGCGCCCCCATGGGTTCATCCAGCAGCAGTAGCTTGGGGCGCTTGGCGAGCGAACGCGCCAATGCCACCCGCTGGCGCTGGCCGCCAGAAAGCTGGTGGGGTTTGCGCTTGGCAAGGCGCTGCATATGGACCAGCTTGAGCATGTTCGCTACCCGCTCATCCACTTCCTCTTTGGGCAAACGGTCCTGCTTAAGGCCGAAAGCAATATTCTGAGCAACGCTGAGATGCGGGAATAATGCATAGGACTGAAACATCATATTGATCGGGCGTTTATGCGGTGGCATCTGGGTAATGTCCGTGCCATCAAGCACGATACGACCTTCACTGGGGGCTTCAAATCCGGCCAGCATGCGCAGCAGTGTCGATTTTCCCGACCCGGAGCCGCCCAGCAAGGCAAAGATCTCACCGCGCTTGACCTGAAGGTTGACATCGTCCACCGCTACGGCATCATCAAAGCGCTTGGTCAGCCGGTTTACCCTAAGAACGATATCTTCACGAAAGCGCGGCACTTTACCCGGAGCACGCTGGACGGCTGGAGCCCTGTGCGGCAACCCCACACTTTCATCCTGCAAGGGTGTTGTGGCCATGCCTGTTTCCTCGATCAAGCCCTCCAGGCCGAGCCTGAATGGCACTCAAACTGAAAGCGGGCTTTGCAGCCCGCTACTTTCAACATCAGGACCCGAGTCATATCACCCGAGGCGCAAGACGGGTTAACGACCGGATTTCACCCGGTTCCAGATACGCGTACGTGCGCGCTGGACGTCCTGTGGTTTTTCAGCAATGACGTAAAGGTTTTCCATCACCTCATCGCTGGGGTAAATCGCACGGTCATTGAGAATGTCTTCCGGAAGGAATTCATCCGCTGCCGCATTGGGGTTGGCATAACGGACATATTCGGTAATTTCAGCGGCAATTTCTGGCTCGAGAATGAAGTTGATAAAGGCGTGAGCATTGTCAGGGTTGGGCGCATCCGCGGGCACCGCCATCATGTCGAACCATAATTCAGCGCCTTCCTTGGGGATGGAATAGGCAATGGTAAAGTCACGCCCGGCCTCTTCGGCGCGATCCGCCGCCTGGAACACATCACCGGAATAACCGGCAGCCACGCAGATATCGCCATTCGCCAGGTCAGATACATAACGGGAGGAATGGAAGTAGGTCATGTTGTCACGCACGGAAGCCACCAGATCACCCGCTGCCTGCAGGTCATCCATGTCATTGCTGTGCGGATCCAGCCCCAGGTAGGCCAGTGCTGGCGTCAACATTTCAGAGCCGGAATCCAGCATCGACAGCCCGCAGCCCGCTTCGGCCAGCTGAGCGGTGATATCGGCATCGAACAAGAGCGCCCAGCTGTCCAGCGGCGCCTCTTCACCAAGAATCTCGGTCACCCTGTCGTGGTTATAGCCAATCCCGTTGGTGCCCCACATGTATGGCACCGAGTAGCGGCTGCCTTCATCGACTACATCGAGATTCTGTAAGAGCTGTCGATCCAGGTTGTCGAGATTGGGCAACTTGTCGTGATCCAGCTCCTGATAGACGCCTGCCTTGATCTGACGGGTCAGAAAATAGGTCGAGGGAACCACAACGTCATAGCCTGAGCGCCCTGACAGAAGAGCAGCATCCAGCACTTCGTTACTGTCAAACACGTCGTAGACAACGTCGATCCCGGTCTGCTCGGTAAATTTATCCAATGTTTCCGGGGCTATGTAGTCTGACCAGTTATATACCCGTACCTCATTGGCCTGGGCGGTGGTAGCCGCTGTGGCCAGGGTGGCGGCCACAACGGCTGCGGAAAGTTTGTGTAGATTACCCATCAAGACATCTCCTCTTGTGTCTTTGGTGTTCCGTGATGACCGGCAGATTCTGCGATGCTCTTACCCCTATCGCAAGTTTATGGCCAAAAATTCTTATGCTGGATATATCGAGCAGGCATACTCAACGATTGCCACATGCCGGACAGGCCGGATCACGCGGCACCTGAAAATGGCGCCATTGGCCACTCAGGCCATCAAAGGTAGCCAGGCCCTGATGCGCACGGCCCGCGCCACTTAACAGCTTGAACGCTTCCACCGCCTGAAAGCAGCCGACCAGCCCGACCAGCGGCGCCATTACACCGCTTTCGGCACAGGAGAGTGCTTCATCACCACTCCCGTCATCCGGGTAAAGACAGGCGTAACAAGGGCTATCCGGCAAACGCGGGTCAAAGACCGCCAGTTGGCCGGAAAAACGGATGGCCGCTCCAGACACAAGCGGCACACCAGCACTCAGACAGGCGGCATTGATCGCATAGCGGCTGGAGAAACGGTCGGTGCAATCCAGCACCACATCGGCAGAGTCCGCCAGCGCCGCCAACTGCTGCCTGTCAGCGTGCTCTTTAAGCGCTACCGCCTGGCAGCCGGGGTTGACCGCCTGGGCACTCTGCGCGGCGGATGCGGCCTTGTTGCGCCCCAGATCCGCCTGCTGGTGGGCAATCTGACGCTGCAGATTGGAAAGCTCTACCACATCTGCATCGACAATCGTCAATTTGCCAACGCCGGCCGCAGCCAGGTAGAGGGCGACGGGAGATCCCAGACCACCGGCGCCGATAATCAGCGCATGGGCATCATTCAGCCGCTGCTGGCCGTCAATATCCACTTCCTGCAGCATGATCTGGCGGCTGTAACGAATCAGGGCCTGGTCATCCATCATCCTGACAACCTCCTCTCAACAGAAAATCAATTCTTGATAGTGCATCAATGCTTATCATCAATTTCCTCAAGCTCGGATAAATGCAGGCTGAAACTTTCCTTGACCTCCTCCATCACCACATAGCTCTTGGATTCCTTCACCCCGGGCAGGGTTAATACCACGTCGCCAAGCAACTGACGGTAAGCGGACATTTCCGGAATACGGCATTTCAGAATGTAGTCAAACTGACCAGACACCAGATGGCACTCCTGAATCTGTGGCAACTGTTCAACAGCGCGTCGAAACTCGTCAAACACCGCCGGTGACTGGGTTTCAAGACTGATTTCGACAAATACCAGCAGATTCGCTTTCAGCGCCTGAGGGTCCAACAAGGCCTGATAACCACGAATAATGCCGGAGCGCTCAAGGCGCTTGACTCGCTCCAGGCAGGGCGTGGTGGAAAGGCCAACTTCAGCGGCCAGGTCAACATAGGAAATGCGTGCGTTTTCCTGCAGGCAACGCAGAATGTTGAGATCAATACGGTCCAGCGTTCTGTTTTTTGATTTCATGGCAAGATCCAATAAAGGCATCACGGCGATGTCATTGACCATCCAAGCGTAACCCGTTCCTGGCCTGCCAGGTCACTCAGGCTTTCAACGTTCTTATAGCCGCCGCTAATGAATGACTGCCGCACGGCAGACGCCTGGGCACAGCCATGTTCAAGCAACAGACAGCCGTGCGGATGAAGAAACGCGTGGGCCGAGCTGATCAGATAGTGGAGGTCTGCCAAGCCCTGCCCTGCGGCCACCAGCGCTGATCGCGGCTCAAACCGCACATCCCCCTGCTCCAGGTGAGGGTCGTTGTCTGCTAAATAAGGCGGGTTGGCGACAATCAGATCAAAACGGGCACGCACGGGAGCACTGGCCAGTGCCGTGAACCAGTGGCTGCATAAAAAAGTGGCGTTAGTGATACCCAATCGCCGGGCATTAGCCATAGCCAGCTCAACGGCCTCATGGCGGACGTCTACGCCGACCACCTCCCAGCCCGGGCGCTCACTGGCAAAAGCCAGCGCAATGGCGCCGGTGCCGGTACCCATATCCAATAACGCTCCAGGCGCATAAGGCGCGCGCTGCAGGGCGGCTTCCACCAGGGTTTCGGTATCCGGGCGAGGAATCAGGGTATGACGGGAGGTCGTCAGAGGCAGCCCCCAGAACTCACGTTCTCCGGTCAGATAGGCAATAGGCTGGCCGTCTGCTCGGGCAGCGACCAGAGCGGCAAAGCGGGCCCGGGTCCAGGTATCACATGCCTGGTCCCCCCAGGTGTAAAGCCAGGCACGATCACGACCCAGACAGTGGGTCAGCAATACTTCGGCGTCCAGACGAGGCGAAGGGGATCCCGCAATGCTCAGGCGCTGGCACCCCTCAATCAGCAGGGCATCCAGAGTCATTCGCCGCCCTGTAGGGCCGAAAGCTGTTCAGCCTGGTACTCATGAATCAAGGGATCAATCACATCATCGAGCTGCTCACCACTGACCACTTCATTCAACTTGTAAAGCGTCAGGTTAATACGATGATCCGTGATCCGCCCCTGAGGATAGTTGTAGGTACGGATACGTTCACTGCGGTCGCCGGAACCGACCAGTGAACGGCGCTCATCGGCCTGGGATTGGCGCTGTGAGTCCTCGGCGCTCTGCTTGAGCCGCGCCGCCAGCAGTGACATCGCCTTGGCACGGTTCTTGTGCTGGCTACGTTCTTCCTGGCACTCCACCACGACACCGGTAGGCAGGTGGGTAATCCGAATGGCAGAGTCCGTCGTGTTAACGTGCTGCCCACCGGCGCCGCTGGAACGAAAGGTATCCACACGCAAATCGGCAGAATTGATATTGATATCCCCGACATCATCGACTTCCGGCATGACCGCCACCGTACAGGCCGAGGTATGAATTCGCCCCTGGGATTCGGTGGCAGGCACCCGTTGCACCCGGTGCGCGCCAGACTCGAATTTCAGATTGGCATAGACACTGTTGCCTTTGATACGCGAAATAATTTCCTTGTAGCCGCCCATTTCACCGTGGCTGGCGCTGATAACCTCGACCTTCCAGCCGCGTTTTTCAGCATAGCGGGAGTACATCCGAAACAGATCACCTGCAAACAGCGCTGCTTCATCGCCACCCGTGCCAGCGCGGATTTCGAGAAACACCCCGCGACCGTCGTCCGGGTCTTTAGGCACCAGCAGACGCTTGAGTTCAATCTCGAGTGCCTCCAACTTGTCGCGGCCTTCATGCAGCTCCATTTCCGCCAGCTCGCGCATGTCGGCGTCGCTGTCACGCATCAGCTGTTCGGCAGCATGCATATCACCTTCGATATCACGATAGCGTTGCCAATGAGACACCAGAGCTTCAAGCTCTGAATACTCACGCGAATAATCGCGAAAGCGCTGCTGATCGTGAATTACGTCAGGCTCTGATAAGAGTAGCGATAGCTCTTCAAAGCGTTCTACAAAACTATCCAGACGTTGGCGCAACGACTCTTTCATGCGGGTGAATTATCCTTCTTGCGACGCTTGGCGGCAGGTGGGGTTTCAAAAGCGGCTTTGGCTGGCAGCAGCAATCGCGGTGCCGCCTCCAGCAATGCATGTTCCTCAACAGAGGCTGCATCACGGATTGACTGGGTCGGCTGGTGCATCAGACGATTGGCCAGCTGGTGGGCCAGACGTTCGACCACAGCTGCCGGGTCTTCACCGCGGGCCAGGCGTTCCAGCGCCTGATCCCGTGACATATCGCGCAAAGACTCACCGTGCTGGCGATATTCACGGATCAGATGGCCGCCGAGGCGTACCCGACGTTCATGCTGCCAGCTGCTGACACCGTGTTCAATCAACGACTCAGCCTGGTCTGCTGCCACCTGGCGATGACGACGGTTGTCTTCAATCACTTCTTCCAGATCGTCCACGGTGTATAGAAATACATCCGAGAGCTCACCAACTTCCGGCTCGATATCCCGCGGCACGGCAATATCCACCATGAATACAGGACGATGACGACGCTTCTTGAGGGCACGCTCCATCATA
The DNA here is from genome assembly GCF_044792155.1 of Halomonas sp. BLK-85. Taxonomy (NCBI): domain Bacteria; kingdom Pseudomonadati; phylum Pseudomonadota; class Gammaproteobacteria; order Oceanospirillales; family Halomonadaceae; genus Halomonas; species Halomonas sp. BLK-85. Next base: position 1,000,565 of record NZ_CP087731.1, on the reverse strand, counting down.
CCTTTACCTACAATGGGCAAGGGAGCGGCAGTGGACGAGATCACAATGTCGGCATGTTCCAGTGCATCAGGGATTTCTGATAGCGTGATAGCATCGCCACCCAGCGCGGCAGACACACTTTCAGCCCGCTCGCGAGTGCGGTTGGCAACGGTCAGCTGGCGCACGCCGGCTTCACTCAAGTGGCGGGCCACCAGTTCAATGGTTTCGCCCGCACCAATGAGAAGTGCGCGGGAACGACTGAAATCATCAAAAATGCGGCTGGCCATGCTGACGGCTGCATAGGCGACCGACACCGGGTTCTTACCGATCCCGGTTTCGGTACGCACCTGTTTAGCGACGGCAAAAGTGTGCTGAAACAGTCGTTCCAGCTCGCCTCCCAGCCCACGCGCATCGCGGGCCTGCTGGTAGGCCTCCTTGAGCTGGCCCAGAATCTGCGGCTCGCCCAGCACCATGGAATCCAGCCCCACGGCTACGCGCATCAGGTGGCGCGCTGCATCGCCATCCAGATAATGATAGGCGCAGCGCGCCAGCTCATCGACATGCAGGTTGTGAAAGCGTCCTAGCCATTTAAGTACGGTTTGCTCGCCAGCAGCGTCTGTCACACAGTAGAGCTCGGTGCGATTGCACGTCGACAACACCGCGGCTTCACTGATTTGTGGCAGACTACGCAATTCCTCCAGTGCACGCTCAAGCTGCGCCGGCGTGAAAGCGACCTGCTCGCGCACGGCAACCGTGGCGGTTCGATGATTAATTCCCAAGGCAAGAAGCGTCATGCGTTGTGCGTCTTCGCTAGTGTGTCGGTCTGAAACGTGAGATGGATGCTTGCTGTAGCAAAATATAAAGGAGATCATTCTATCACAATCCACCCTCAACAGGCCCATACCACTTTGCCATCTTCCAGCAAGCCGCTATGCTGGACGACCGGCCAACGAATCGAGGGATGCATGCCACGCTCCAGTGCTGTTCAACACACGCCTTTTCCCGCCATGGCCATTGTTTTCATGATGATGCTGATGCTGGGAGGTTGTCAGCTGGTCGCTAGCTCGTCCGGCTTGTCTCCCTCGACGTTGGCCAAAGAAGATCCTCTGCAATATGCGCCACCTGTCACTCAAGGTCTGGATGCCGAGGGCCTGAGCCTTTTGATCGGTGCCGAACTGGCCGCTCAGCGCGGTAACTACCAGCGCGCAAGCCAGGATTATCTGAAGGCTACGCAGCGCTACCCTGCGGCCGAACTGGCCGAGCGCGCCACTTTCACGGCGCGTTACAGCGACTCTTCTCAGCTTCTGCTCGACGCCACTCAACGCTGGCAGGCGCTTGCCCCCGACGCTACCGCCCCCAGACGTTTGCTGGCCGCTATCACCTTGCAGCAGGGGCAATGGATAGAAAGCCTCGAGCAGCGACTGGCCATTGCCCGGACCGGGGAAGATACCGACCTGACGGCTCTTGCCGAGTTTGCAATCGCTGAAAATGGGCCGCTGCCTGACTTGCTTGATCGCCTGCGCGTCTATCTAACCTCGCCAGAGACTGACAACCTGCAAAGTGACCCCTGGGTTGCTGCCGCGCTTCTGGAAATGGCGTTGGGCGAGACCCGGGCAGCTGAAGCCAGCCTGGAATCCGCCAGGCAACGGGAAGACATCGGCCGTTCATTATGGTTAGCAACTGCTCGCCTGGGGCTTCAGACCCAGGATTATACAAAGGCGCGTCAGGCGGCCCGCGAGGGGCTGGCCGATGACCCGCAAGATGTGCGCTTTATTCTTCTGCTGGCCCAGACAGAAATTCGCCTGGGCAACCTTACGGCTGCGCAGCAACAAACCAACCAGCTCCTGGAAAACCACCAAGGGGGTGATGAACTGCGTCTGGCGCTCGCCGAGCTTTATCTGGATGAGGGCTATCCGGAACCCGCCCAGCAACTGCTACAGCCTTTTATAGGCCAACCGCAAGTGCCAGACCGTGCTTATATCCTGCTGGGGGAAATTGCCCGTGCTAACCAGGAAATTGATAATGCGCTGTTATATTTTCGCCAGGTTAGCGAAGGTGATGACTTTATCCCGGCACGCGCCCGAGCGGCTGACATGTTGATTGACAATCAGCGTCTTATCGATGCCAGAGCTTTTTTGCGCATCGAGCGCATGGCTCACGACCCGTACTACAACAGCCTCTTGATGCTGGAAATACAGTTGCTGGATGAATATGGCCTGACCCAGGAAGCTGACCGGTTACTTGACCGTGAGCTGGCGCGCACACCGGATGACAGCACCCTGTTATATCAACGCGCCATGCGGGCCTGGGAAGCCGGCGACATAGAGCAGATGGAGACAGACCTCAAGCGCCTACTGGCCAATGAACCCGATAACGCCAATGCGCTGAATGCCCTGGGCTATACGCTGGCCGATGAGAACCTGGATGGACGCCTTGATGAAGCCCAACGCCTGATTGAACGTGCCTACGAACTGGCGCCCGACGATCCTGCTGTACTGGATAGCATGGGCTGGGTCTATTACCGTCAGGGCGATCCTCAACGTGCACTTGATTGGCTGGAGCGGGCTTTCGCCGTCATGCCGGATCAGGAAATTGCCGCTCATCTGGCTGAGGTACTCCATGAACTTGGCCGCAGCGAAGAAGCCCGCGAACTGATTGACCGCCTGATACGTCAGACCAGCGAGCACCCTGCCATTGATGAACTGCTGGAGCGGCTGCCCAACCTGGCACCCTGATATTCAAATCCTCAGGCTTGCAACACAGGACTTATTTCGCTGGTTTTGTCCACTCGCACACTGCCAACACGCTACTTTTCTGAATGGAGTCAAGATGCCTACTCTCGCCAGCCCCAAGGCCTTTCGCCGTTTCTCCCTCTCAGGTCCTGCCGCCCTGATACTGTCACTTGCCATGCTGACCGGTTGTGCCACATCAACACCTGTCGATGATGGGGGCCGTCAGTCCGGTCAATGGGAATCCCAGCAGGCATCACTGGAAGCCCTGGACACCTGGACGCTGGCTGGCAAGGCAGGCCTGCGCTCTCCGGAAGAAAACACCAGTGCCAACCTCGACTGGCACCAGTACCCACATTATTTTCGCCTGCTGGTCAGCGGCCCCTTCGGTGGAGGGCGCACCGTCCTTGAAGGTCGCGAAGGACGCTTTAGCCTGACCAACAGCGAGGGGCGTTTTGAAGCAAAATCCCCTGAAGCCTTGATGGAAGAGCAGCTGGGCTGGTCACTGCCCGTCAGCGCCATGCCCTTCTGGGTGCGTGGACTGCCAGACGAAGCGCGCAGCTATCAGCTTGAAACGGACGAGCTTGGCTTCCCCAACCACCTGACCCAGGACGGCTGGACGATTGACTACCGTGACTGGGAACGCATCGACGACCTCTGGCTGCCTCGCCGCCTGGTCATGGCTTATGATGAGGTGAGAATCACCCTGGTCATCAATCAATGGCAACCGGACACCCAATAAGGGCCTCGCATGCAAGCATCTTTACCCGCATCGGCCTTACATACCCTGAGGCTCCCTGCCCCCGCCAAGCTCAATCGGCTGTTGAATATTGTTGGTCAGCGTGTGGATGGCTATCACGAGTTACAGACCCTGTTTCAGCTGATTGACCTGTGCGACACGCTGACCTTTACACTGCGTCACGATGGGCAATTGGAGTTGCGCGATGGTCTGACTGATATTTCCAGTGAGGACAACCTGGTGATGCGTGCCGCCCGCCTGTTACGGAACGCCACTGGCTGCAGCCTTGGCGCCCAGCTGACCATTGAAGACAAACGGCTCCCCATGGGAGGCGGCCTGGGGGGCGGCAGCTCAAACGCCGCCACCACCCTCGTCGGCCTTAACCAGCTGTGGCAACTCGGCCTTTCTTTTGATCAGCTTGCTGAGCTGGGTTTGAGGCTGGGCGCCGATGTGCCGGTCTTCATACATGGCACCAGCGCCTGGGCAGAAGGGGTTGGCGAACGACTCACTCCGGTCACTCTGGAGACGCCCTGGTTTGTGGTCATTCACCCCGGGGTCAGCGTTTCAACGCCTGAGGTATTCAAGGATCCACAATTGACACGTAACACGCCGCCTATTACCATGGCGCGCGCATTGCAGGGGGGAGCGTCGGCATGGCGCAATGACTGCGAAGCCGTGGTTACTCGGGCCTATCCGCCGATAGCGGCAGCCATGGAGTGGCTTGAGGGCTTTGCCGAGACACGTTTGACCGGCACGGGTGCCTGCGTTTTTGCTGGCTTCAACAGCCAGGCGATAGCCGTTGATGTTGCCAATCAGGCACTTCAACATTGGCCTGCCTGGGTTGCCAAAGGGCTGAACCGCTCTCCTCTTCATGTTGCTCTGGGTGACTGAACGCACCCTGTGCGAGACATGGTACTGATACTGGCCGAAGAAAAGCCCTGTCCAGCCAGTCAGAACATAGCGTTGGGGTATCGCCAAGTGGTAAGGCACCGGTTTTTGGTATCGGCATTCCCAGGTTCGAATCCTGGTACCCCAGCCAGCTCTGCATAAAATGGCGTTCTCTCCCACGAATCTCAACACTGCAAAGGTGGCTGCGCGTGTCAAAATTGATGGTTTTCGCCGGGAACGCCAATCCCGAGCTTGCTCGTAAGGTTGCTGACAGCCTTGACAGCCGCATGGGTAATGCGACGGTAGGTCAATTCAGCGACGGTGAAATCGCGGTTGAAATCAACGAAAACGTGCGCGGTAAGGATGCTTTTATCCTGCAGTCTACCTGTGCACCGACCAATGATAACCTGATGGAAATGTTCCTGATGGTGGATGCCCTGCGCCGCGCCTCGGCAACGCGTATCACGGCAGTAATGCCCTATTTTGGCTATGCACGCCAGGATCGCCGGGTACGCTCGGCTCGTGTGCCTATTTCCGCCAAGGTAGTGGCCGACATGATGGTCAAGGCAGGCGTGGATCGCGTTATGACCATGGATCTGCATGCCGACCAGATTCAGGGCTTCTTTGACGTGCCGGTCGACAACGTCTACGGCTCACCCATCCTGCTTGACGACATTGAACGCCAGAATTACAGCGATCTCGTTGTCGTTTCACCGGATGTGGGCGGTGTTGTTCGTGCCCGTGCCATTGCCAAGCAGCTGAACGCAGACCTGGCCATCATTGACAAGCGTCGGCCCCAGGCCAATCAGGCCCAGGTGATGCACATCATTGGCGAAATTGAAGGCCGCACCTGTGTCGTCGTCGACGACATGATCGATACAGCGGGAACGCTGTGCAAAGCCGGTGAGGCCCTTAAAGATCATGGCGCCAAGCGCGTGGTCGCCTACGCGACTCACCCCATTCTTTCCGGCCCGGCCGTCGACAACATCGTCGGCTCCGTGCTGGATGAAGTGGTAGTGACCGACACTATCCCACTGTCAGATACTGCACGCCGCAGCGGGCGCATTCGCCAGCTCAGCGTTGCCGGTCTGATCGCGGAAGCCATTCGTCGGGTGAGTAACGAAGAATCTGTCAGCGCCATGTTCCACTGATGTGGTCATAAGCGCCTGACATACTCGGCTCTTTAAGAGCTTCCGGGAACGCTGTCGTCTGGTCGCGGGCGGCAGCGTTTCCTTACTTTAACCAAGAGGCAACACACCATGTCCGATTTTACTCTTAACGCCGATATTCGCCACGACCTGGGGAAAGGTGCGAGCCGCCGCCTGCGTCGTGCGAATCAGCAGGTTCCTGCCGTTGTGTACGGTGGCACTCAGGAACCACAGTCAATTTCCGTTGAAAAGACTGCCTTTTACAAGGCAATCGAAGATGAGTCTTTCTTCTCCTCGGTAATCACGCTGGTGATCGAAGGCAAAAAGCAGCAGGTTGTTGTGCGTGATCTGCAGCGCCACCCGTTCAAACCCCTGCTGACCCACGCTGACTTTCTGCGTGTGGATGCCACGCATGAAATCACCATGAACGTACCACTGCACGTGACGGGCGATGACACCTGTGTCGGCATCAAGGATCAGGACGGCGAGCTACACATCCTGGCCAACGAAGTGGCGATCAGCTGCTTGCCGAAAGACCTGCCTGACTATCTGGAAATCGACATTTCCGCGGTTGAAGTCGGCACAACGCTGCACCTGTCTGACCTGCATCTGCCGGCGGGGGTTACGTCTGTTGACCTGTCCCATGGTGAAGATCACGATAACGCGATTCTCAACGTCACCAAGGTCAAGGTGCGTGGCGGCGGTGATGATGATGAAGAAAGCGGTGACAGCGAAGGTGAAAGCACTGAAGGCGATAACGCTGAATAAGCGCTTGCCCGGGGCCGTGCCAGCCACGGCCCTCTTTCGGTACCATGATCAAGCGCCTCTGGCGCTTGATTTTTTTTGCCGCTAATTGAGGAATGAAGGATGAGCCAAGTATCGGCCCTGATCGGCCTGGGCAACCCCGGCCCCGAGTATGCTGCCACACGCCACAATGCGGGCGTCTGGATGGTTGATGCAGTGGCGCGTGCCACCAACACCTCTCTGCGCCCGGAAAAAAAATTTCTTGGCCTCTATGCCAAGGTCAACTTTTCTGGTCATACGCTGCACCTACTCAACCCGACAACCTTCATGAATCGCAGCGGCGCTTCGGTAGCCGCGCTCTGTCAGTTTTTCAAGCTGTCTCCCGAACAGCTTCTGATTGCCCATGACGAACTTGACCTGCCTGCTGGACAGGCGCGCTACAAGACCGGCGGTGGCCACGGTGGCCACAACGGCCTGCGTGATATTATCAGCGCCCTGGGCAATCAAAAGCAGTTTCACCGTTTACGCATTGGCGTTGGCCATCCGGGTAGCGCCCATCAGGTCGTCAATTATGTACTGGGGCGACCGGGAAAAACCGAGCAATCCGCCATTGAGCAGGCGCTCGAGGAATGCCTGGCTACCCTGCCGCTGGCGCTTGGCGGCGATTGGGCCAATGCCATGAATCGCCAGCATCGTTTTTCAGCGGGCTCTGAATGAAGCATCCATACCAGACGACGCCTGGCGTATTCAGCGGTGTCGCGTAGAATTCCTTACAAGCTGCTCTGAAGGCTGGCCTTCAATTTACTTTATCGAACACTTTTCAGGAAACACTCATGGGCTTTAACTGCGGTATCGTCGGTCTGCCGAATGTCGGCAAATCCACCTTGTTCAATGCGCTTACCCAATCTGGCATTGATGCAGAAAACTTTCCCTTCTGCACCATAGAGCCCAACGTCGGCATCGTCCCCATGCCAGACCCCCGACTCGACAGGCTGGCAGAGATTGTCAAACCTCAGAAAGTCATTCCGACGACCATGGAGTTTGTTGACATAGCGGGGCTCGTCGCCGGCGCCTCCAAGGGCGAGGGCCTGGGTAACAAGTTTCTTGCCAACATCCGCGAAACACAGGCCATTGCCCATGTGGTGCGCTGCTTTGATAACGATAACGTCATTCACGTTGCCAACGAGATTGACCCAAGAGCCGATATCGAAACCATTAACCTCGAACTTGCCCTGGCCGACCTGGATACAGTCGAAAAGGCCAGCCAGCGTCTGGTACGGGTGGTAAAAGGCGGCGACAAGGATGCCATCGCCACCAAGGCCGTATTGGACAGGATTCAGCCACATCTGGCCGAAGGCCTGCCACTGCGCAGCTTCGGGCTCAACGATGATGAAAAACAGCAGGTCAAGAGCTTTGGCTTTCTGACCCTCAAGCCCACCATGTATATTGCCAACGTCAACGAGGACGGCTTTGATAGCAATCCCTATCTTGATGTGGTCAAGGACATTGCCGCTGACGAAGGTGCCGTGGTGGTCCCGGTATGCAACCAGATTGAAGCGGAAATCGCCGAACTCGACGACGATGAACGTGCCATGTTCCTGGAAGAAATCGGTATGTCAGAACCCGGCCTTGACAGGGTCATTCGCGCTGGTTATGCCTTACTCGGTCTGCAGACCTACTTCACCGCTGGCGTTAAAGAGGTACGCGCTTGGACGGTCAAGGAAGGCGCCAGCGCACCTGAAGCCGCGGGCGTCATCCACACGGATTTCCAGAAAGGCTTTATCCGGGCTGAAGTCATCGCGTATGACGATTTTGTCACCCTGGGTGGCGAACAGGGCGCCAAGGATGCCGGCAAGTGGCGGCTGGAAGGCAAGGAATATATTGTCAAGGATGGTGATGTTATCCACTTCCGCTTCAACGTCTGACCCGACACCTTGCCTGGCGACGAAAAACACTTGACGCCAACATGAAGGCTGAGTAATATCCGCCCCCGTTGAATGGCTACGTAGCTCAGCTGGTTAGAGCACATCACTCATAATGATGGGGTCCCCTGTTCAAATCAGGGCGTAGCCACCAGATACACAATGCCCGCCCGGATTTCCGTTAGTTGAAACCGGGCGGGCTTTTTTGTGCGCACAAAAAAACGTTTAGCTTTCAACCAACCCCAGGTTGGCACGGTTAAAGAACACCGTCAGCGCCTGCACCAGATACGCGACATCCCGACTACCTGCCGTTTCACGGATCGAATGCATCGCCCATTGCGGTACCCCAACATCCACCGTTGGCACTCCCACCTGCGTAGCCGTAATCGGCCCGATAGTACTCCCGCACCCCATATCTGCACGGGTTACAAACACTTGCACCGGCACGCCGGCCTCATGGCAAAGGTCGCGAAAAAGCGCGCTGGTGGCACTATTGGTGGCATAGCGTTGATTGGCATTCACCTTGATCACAGGACCCGAGTTGATCAGGGGCCCGTGCTGTTCATCATGCTTGTCACGAAAATTAGGGTGCAGGGCATGAGCGTTGTCACAGGAAATCATACAGGACGACTGAATCAGCTGAATCAGTGATTCCTCACTGGCGCCGCCCGATTGAGCATTCAGGCGACTTAACACATCACCCAGAAACGGCCCCTGGGCACCGCAGGTACTGGCACTCCCCACTTCTTCATGATCATTGGCCACTAGAAGTACCCCTTGCTGCCCATCATTGGCGAGCAGCGCCTCCAGACCAATGAAGCATGACAACAGATTATCAAGGCGGGCGCTGGCAAGCAGTGACGGCTCGATCCCGATCAGCGACGGCGCCTGCAGGTCATAAAAGCCTAGTTCAAAATCAACAATGTCAGCGTGCTCAATGCCATGCTGTGCCTCAATCCAGATCTGTAGCAGGCTATTCAGATCCTGCTGATCGTCTTGCATCAACACCGGCGCCATCTGGGTCTGGGGGTTGATTGAGCGGCCATTGTTGGCTTCTCGATCAAGGTGGATGGCAAGGCTGGGCAGGATAGCCACTGGCTCAGCGACATTCAGCAGAACACTGGTCAGGCGTCCATCCGGCTGACGCAGATGCACTCGGCCGGCGATACCCAGGTCACGATCAAACCAGGGCGCCAGCAAGGCGCCGCCATAGACCTCAATGCCCACCTGTAACCAGCCAGCACTGCGCTGGGTCGCGTTGGGTTTCAGGCGCAGACCGGGGCTATCGGTATGGGCGCCGACCATACGCAGGTCGGTTAACGCGCCTTCCACAGGCAGCTGAAAGGCAATGATGGACGAATCATTACGGGTGACATAGTAACGTTTACCCGCTTCCAGCTGCCAACGGGCGGTTTCCTGCAGCCGCTGATAGCCTGCCTGCTCCAGACGCACCGCCATATTATGGGTGGCATGCCAGGGTGTTGGCGATGCCTGCAGAAACCCGCACAGCCTATCCAGCAAGCCTGACTCTAAAGTCTGTAACATGAAAATCCTCTCAACAACGATGAAGTAGTCTCAGCAACGCACAAGAGCTGGTACAATATATGTTTGTTTCATGCAAGTATTCATGTAACCGTTATTGCAACAGATAACCGCCGTGGTTGTTCAGCGGCTTCATTGTCTGCATTTTGCAACTCAATTTCGCAACTCAGCGGCAGATCATCAGTCATACAAAGCATGCAGTCTGTACAAGTTTACACAAATCCAGGAGAGCTTGATTAATGAGCTGGTTTGCAACTCTTACGCGCTCGGTGACCTTGGCGACCGCGCTGACCTTGGTAAGTCCAGCGCTATGGGCACTGGAACCCACCGATGAGCAGCGTGAAGTCGCCGTTGAAATTGCGGACTCCTTGCGCTACAGCCACTACGCTGACACCACTTTTGACAACGAGTGGTCTTCAGAAGCCTTTCAACGCTATCTGGATAACCTTGATAGCCTGCGCTTATATCTGCTGGAAAGCGATATTGCGCCATACCGACATCTCGAAGCCCAGATGGCGGATTTGCTTTTTGACGGCGATATCGATGACGCCTTTGCCTTGCATGAACGCGCCAACGAGCGCCATGAAGCACGCCTGAACTGGCTGCTCGAACGCATTGATGAGGGCCTTGATTATCAGTTCGACAGTGATGAACGCCTCGAGATAGATCGCGAAGAGGCCAACTGGGCAACCGATAACAGTCAGCTGGATACCCTGTGGGAAAAGCGCTTGCAGAATGCAGCCCTGACGCTGGCACTGGCAGAGCAGGACGATGAACAGATTGAAACCACGCTGAGCCAGCGCTATGAAGGCCAGCTTTCCCGGGTTCAACAGACCGAAGCTGAAGATGTGTTCGGCCTGCTGATGGCGGCGGTCACCGGCACTGTAGACCCTCACACCAGCTATCTTTCCCCGCGTCAGGGTGAATCCTTTGATATCCAGATGAGCCTGTCGCTGGAGGGTATTGGTGCCATGCTTCAGGCTGATGGTGAATACGTCAAGGTTGCCAGCCTGGTACCGGGCGGCCCTGCTGATCAGGCCGGTGTCCTGGATCCTGCCGACCGCATTGTCGCGGTAGGACAGGAAGATGAAGAAGAACTGGTGAATGTCATCGGCATGCGCCTGGATAATGTTGTTGATCTGATCCGCGGTCCCAAGGGCAGCACGGTGAGCCTGGAAGTCATCCCGGCCAAGGCGGTTGATGTCACGCGTACCCAAGTGGTCGAGATCACTCGCGATACCGTGAAACTTGAAGATCAGGCTGCGCAAAGTGAAGTCATCGAGCTGGAGCGTGATGGCCAACAGCACAAGGTCGGCGTTATCACCGTACCCACTTTCTATGTCGATTTTGAAGCCTGGCAAGCGGGTGAAGATGACTACCGCAGCACTACTCGAGATGTTGCCGAGGAAATTAATGCCCTCAAGGAGGAAGGCGTGGAAGGCATCGTGCTTGACCTGCGTGACAATGGTGGCGGTGCGCTCCAGGAAGCCAACAGCCTACTGGGTTTGTTTATCGATCGCGGCCCGACCGTTCAGGTGCGCGATGCCGAAGGACGTATCCAACTGTACGGCGACAGTGACGCAGGCACCCTCTACGACGGCCCACTGACCGTCCTTACCAACCGCTTATCGGCGTCTGCATCAGAAATCTTTGCCGGCGCTATCCAGGATTATGGACGCGGTATTGTCGTGGGCTCTCCGACGTTTGGTAAAGGAACCGTCCAAACACTTAGCGACCTTAGCCATGGAGAAATCAAGATTACCCGCGCCAAGTTCTACCGCATTTCAGGCGACAGCACCCAGAATCGCGGCGTTGAACCGGATATCCGCTTCCCGATGGATATTGACCCGGAGAGAATTGGTGAAAGCAGCCTTGACCATGCCCTGGCCTGGGATTCAGTTCAGAACGTCCAGTATCGCCGTTACGGCGAACCGGAGAACTACCTGGATACGCTGATAGATCGCTACCAGGCACGCACCAAGGATAACCCCAACTTCCTCTATCTTGAGCGTCAGACAGAACTATCGCGCCAGCTCAGGGAGCAGCACACCAGCGTCAGCCTCAACCGCGAACAGCGCGAAGAAGAGATGGAGGCCCAGGAAGCCGAACAGCTGTCTCTGGAAAACCAGCGTCGGATTGCTCTGGGGGCTCAGCCATTGGAAGAATGGACCAGTGCCCAAGTGGACAGCGATGAAGAAAATGGCAGCGAACTGGCAAAAGAAGACGAAGAAGACGTCATGCCGGCCGAGCGCGCTCAGGTGCTGGAAGCCGCTGAAATTCTTCTTGATTATGCTCAGCTGCAGACAGCGCAACGCATGGCCAACCGGGACTGAGCCAAACGCCCGCTTTATCTGACGCTTTTATAATGCCCATTGACCGAGGCCCTGCGGCCTCGGTTTTTTTTGGCAGGCGATAGCTTCAGACGCTCAAGCCTTAACAGAAAACAGCGCGACGACCAGGACGATCACCCATGGCCCGAAGCCGACGGGTCAGCTTTTCCATACGCGGTTGCTCACCCGCCTGGCCGGCTTCAATCATTGCGTGCCCCCAAACAGGCAAGCCGGATGCAAGGCGGTAATATACCCACTGACCATCGCGCTGATCGCGAAGCAGGCCACACTGGCGCAACTGGGCCAGATGGCGAGAGACTTTGGGTTGTGAAAGATCAAGGGCATAAGTCATTTCACACACACAAAGTTCGCCTTCCTGAGCAATCAATAGCACCAGTGACAGCCGCGTATCGTCACTCAGGCATTTAAAGAGCTGTAATGGCGTTAGCGTTAATGACGTCGAGGCTTTCATGGAATCATCCAACCTTTCACAAACGGCAGCAGGCAATGAGTATAGCGAATTGAACGCCTGCCCAGGGCAAGATAATCATGAAAAAAGCAGGAAAACGGGAAAAACGAGGGAATAACGGTTGGCTCCCCGAGCAGGACTCGAACCTGCGACCCAATGATTAACAGTCATTTGCTCTACCAACTGAGCTATCGGGGAATTACCGTGACGCGTATGAGAATGTTGGCTCCTCGAGCAGGACTCGAACCTGCGACCCAATGATTAACAGTCATTTGCTCTACCAACTGAGCTATCGAGGAACATTCGACATAGGTTGCGTGACCCGTCAGCGGTTTACCATTTGAACGGATGACGCAATTGCAAGGGCAGTGTTGGCTCCCTGAGCAGGACTCGAACCTGCGACCCAATGATTAACAGTCATTTGCTCTACCAACTGAGCTATCAGGGAACTACCTAAACACGGTGCGTAGTATACCCATACAAATGCCATGGTCAAGTCTCGATTTATTCCAACGCTAGCCCCGGCTTTACTGTGCCCGTATAATAACATTTCAACGTCGCGGCACCGCCGCACCACCATTCATCCTCGTCACCCGACGACCCATAGATGACAGGTACCGATGACGAAGAAACTCTTCATCAAAACACACGGCTGCCAAATGAACGAGTATGACTCGTCACGCATGGCAGACCTGCTTGGCGAATCACATCAGATGGAGCTCACGGATAACGAGCTTGACGCTGATGTCATTCTGCTCAATACCTGCTCTATTCGCGAGAAAGCGCAGGAAAAGGTCTTTCATCAGCTTGGCCGCTGGAAAAAACTCAAGGACGCCAACCCGGATCTGGTCATTGGCGTTGGTGGCTGCGTGGCCAGCCAGGAAGGTGAGGCGTTACGCAAGCGCGCACCCCATGTCGACATGGTCTTTGGCCCTCAGACACTTCATCGCGTTCCCGGGATGCTGGAAGCCAAGCGCAATAACCAGATAGCCGCTGTGGATGTCACCTTTCCTGAAATCGAGAAATTCGATCACCTGCCACAACCATCTTCAGATGGCGCAACGGCGTTTGTTTCAATCATGGAAGGTTGCTCCAAGTACTGCACCTTCTGTGTCGTCCCCTACACCCGTGGTGAGGAAGTTTCACGCCCTTTTGAAGCGGTAATGGATGAGATCCTCCATCTGGCAGATCAAGGAGTACGTGAAGTCAACCTGCTAGGCCAGAACGTCAATGCCTACCGGGGCGAGAACGACGACGGTGATGAAATCGACCTGGCAGAACTGATTGCCTGTGTTGCTGCCGTTGATGGTATTGACAGGATTCGTTTCACGACTTCTCACCCGGTTGAATTCACAGACAGTCTGGTCGATGCCTATGCAGAGATTCCAGAGCTGGTCAGCCACCTGCACTTGCCTGTCCAGTCCGGTTCTGACCGCATTCTGAGCGCCATGAAACGCGGCCATACAGCCCAGGCATATATCGACAAGATGGAGCGTATTCGCGCCAACCGTCCGGATATCAGTTTCTCTTCGGATTTCATCATTGGCTTCCCGGGCGAAACTGAGGAAGACTTTGAAGCCACCATGAACCTGATTCACAAGATTGGCTTTGACCATTCATTCAGTTTTGTCTATTCCGCCCGCCCCGGCACACCAGCCGCATCCCTTGACGATGACACCCCGGATGAAGTCAAAAAACAGCGACTTGCCATCCTGCAGGAGCGGATTATCCAGCATACCCAGCAGATCAGCCGCCGCATGGTGGGTAGTCGCCAGCGTATTCTGGTCAGCGGGTTTTCTCCCAAAGACCCGGGCCAGCTTTCCGGGCGTACGGAAAATAATCGCGTTGTGAACTTTCGTGCGGCCAACCCGACAGAACTGATCGGCTATTTTGTCGATGTCGATATTACCGAGGCATTACCCAACTCCCTGCGCGGTGAGCTTGCATCGGCAGAGCGTTATTAATAACTCTCATCACTCAGGCAATTGCCCCGAGGCCACTCGGGGCAGTAAGCTGGACATCACACTCATTAACCAACGGGTTTCTTACTCTTGAGCCAGCCATCATCTCAGGCCAATCGCATCATCACGCTCAGCCTTGAACCCAATGATCCGCAGCGGCTCGCCAGCCTGTGCGGTCAGCAGGATGAGCACCTTAAACTGATTGAAAGCCGTCTGGACGTCACCCTGCGTAACCGCGGCAACATCTTCCAGCTGGCAGGTGATACCAACCGCATCAAGGCGGCTGCCAATGTACTTGAGCACCTTTATCGGGAAACGGCGGCCAACGAGCTTGATCCGGATACCGTCCACCTTTTCCTGCAGGAATCCGGGCTTGAAGCGCTTGCCGAGGAAGAGGAACCGGAAGAGGGTGAGGTCATCATGCGCACGCCGCGCACCATGATCAAACCCCGCGGGATGAATCAGCAGCGCTACGTGTCCAGCATTCGTGAACACGATATCAACTTCGGAATTGGCCCGGCGGGTACGGGCAAGACATACCTGGCCGTGGCGGCCGCCGTTGAAGCGCTGAACCAGCAGGAAGTGCGACGCATCCTGCTGGTTCGTCCAGCCGTTGAAGCCGGCGAGAAGCTGGGCTTTCTGCCTGGCGATCTGGCCCAGAAAATCGACCCCTACCTGCGTCCACTCTACGATGCCCTGTATGAGATGATCGGTTTCGAGCAGGTGGCCAAACTGATCGAACGTCAGGTGATTGAAATTGCGCCGCTGGCCTATATGCGCGGACGCACCCTGAACAACGCCTACATCATCCTGGATGAAAGTCAGAACACCACCCCTGAGCAGATGAAGATGTTCCTGACCCGCATCGGGTTCGGCTCCACGGCGGTGATTACCGGTGACGTGACCCAGGTGGATTTGCCCCGAGGCCAGCGTTCCGGGTTAATTCAGGTGCTTGAGGTCCTCAAGGACACCCCAGGGATAGGCGTAACCCACTTTGCTGCCAAGGACGTCGTTCGTCACCCGCTTGTCCAGCGGATCATCGAAGCCTATGACAGCTTCGAATCCGAGCAGGAAGCCAAGGAACGCGCCGTTCGCGAGGAGCGCCAGCAAGCCCGGGAAGAGCGTCTGCAAAAACGTGAGGACTCCCTTCAGTGACGGCGTTGATTGACTATCAGCTGGCGACAGACGCCACGCAAGTGCCCGAGACAGCTCAGCTTGAGCGCTGGGTGACAACAGTGCTTGAGCATCATCCGGAGGAGCACCGTTTCGAAGTAACCATCCGCATCGTTGATGCGGATGAAAGCCAGGCGCTCAACGCTGAATACCGTGACAAGAACAGGCCGACCAATGTGCTGTCTTTTCCCTTTGAAGCCCCCCCGGGTATTGAGCTACCGTTACTTGGCGACCTGATCATCTGCCAGAGTGTCGTCGCTCGGGAAGCAACGCAACAGCAAAAACCGCTGATGCAGCATTATGCGCATATGGTCATACACGGCACTCTGCATTTATTGGGTTATGATCACATGGAAGACGACGACGCCGAGACCATGGAGCAGCTTGAGCGCCGTTTGCTGGCCAGGTTGGATATTCCTGATCCGTATCTGATTGAAATGCAGTAACGTTATCAAAACAAGAGATCAACCGTATGAGCGAAGACCGATCGAGCATCGCCCCCCCTCAAAAATCCTGGCTTGATAAGCTGTTCGGTGCCTTGACGGGGGACAACGATGAGCCCAGTTCAAGAGAAGAGCTGATGGCCTTTCTGCGCCACACGGCCGGCCGCTTGAAACTTGATCAGGATGCCATGATGATCATTGAAGGGGCGTTGCAGATAAGTGATCAACAGGTGCGTGAGATCCTGATTCCCCGCTCCCAGGTTGCTGCCATTCCGATCGACCAGGCCAGTGACGACTACCTGCCGCTCATTCAGGAAACCGGCCACTCGCGTTACCCGGTCATTGGTGAGAACCTTGACGATGTCAAAGGCATTGTGCTGGTCAAGGATCTGTTGCCCCTGCTCTCACAGACCCAGGCACAGCGGGATGCTTTCCAGCTGGAGAACATCACTCGCCCGGCCATGTTTATCCCTGAATCCAAACGCCTTAACAGCCTGCTGAAAGAATTTCGTGATACCCACAACCATATGGCCATTGTGGTGGATGAATACGGCGGTACGGCAGGCATTATCACCATTGAAGATATTCTTGAGCAGATTGTCGGCGATATCGAAGATGAACACGACACGGATGAAGAAGATGATATCCGCGCGCTTGAAGATGGCCATTTTGCCGTTCGTGCCCTGACCCCTATTGAAGATTTCAACGAACGTTTCAACACCCGGTTTTCTGACGACGAGTTCGATACTGTAGGCGGCCTGGTCATGCAGCAGTTTGGCCACCTGCCCCGGCGCGGCGAACAGACGTCTCTCGGCGGTTGGCACTTTGTGGTAATGAATGCAGACAATCGGCGTATTCGCCTGCTTGACGTTCACTTCGACGACAGCAGCAATGAAGAAGACGTCATCAGTCAACCAGGTTGAGAGATGACACGCCTCAGGTCGACCGCGTCTATCGATAAGGATAGTCATTGATGCCTACCGGATCCTCACCTCGCCTGGGCTGGCAGCTTCTGGCTGCCGTTATGGCCGGGGGATTTACCACACTGACCGCCTCGCCTTTCGAACTCTGGTGGCTGGGCCCCTTGGCCGCTGCACTCGTGTACTGGGGCAGTCACGCACTATCACCTGCTCACGCTGCGCTCAAGGGTATGGTTTACGGCCTGGCGCTGTTTGCCAGCGGGGCCTCCTGGGTGTACGTTTCCATCCATGATTATGGCCATACCGGCCCCCTGCTTGCCGGTTTTCTCACGGCCCTGTTCGTGTTTGCACTGGCGTTATTTTTTGCTGCCATGCTGTGGGCCTACCGGCGCTTTACCTCGCCGCGCTACACGCTACTCGGGTTTGCAGGCATCTGGGTGTTGGCCGAGGTACTTCGCACTTATCTGTTTACCGGCTTTCCCTGGCTACTGCTTGGCAGCGGCTTTGTCGACTCACCCCTGGCAGCCTGGGCACCTATCGGTGGCGTTTATCTCTTGTCGCTTCTGGTCGCCTTCAGTGGCGCCTTATTGATTACGCTACTGATCAAACGCCGCCTGTGGGCTATCGCGCCCCTTGCGGCTATCTGGTTGACACCCTTCGTCCTGCCCACCCAATGGACGACCCCCAGTGAACAGCCCACCCAGGTCGCCATGGTGCAGGGCAACCTGCCCCAATTGATCAAATGGACCGCTGACGGCCAGCGCGAAGCCGTTGCCACCTACACCCGACAGACCCAGGCTATCAGCGATGACGTTGAACTGATTATCTGGCCAGAAACCGCCCTGCCCATGCTGGAAAACCAGGCGCTACCGGTACTTGAGCAGATACAGTCCGGCCTACCCACCGGCACGGCACTGGTCACCGGCATCCTGCAACAGGATGAACAGAACCAGCGTTTTTTTAATGGGATGATCGGGGTGGGAAACGTGGAAGGCGATTATCAGAAAGAGCACCTGGTACCCTTTGGGGAATACCTGCCTCTGGAAAGCCTACTGCGCGGTTTGATCAGCTTCTTTGACCTGCCCACTTCCTTCATCACACCCGGGCCGGACCAACAGCCACCCATGCAGGCGGCAGGCATTTCCCTTGGCAACGCCATCTGCTATGAGATCATCTACCCTCAGTTGGTGGCCAAGCGGGCACGCAACAGCCAGGCCATCATTACCATCTCCAACGACACCTGGTTCGGCCGCTCAATTGGCCCCCACCAGCATCTACAGATGGCACGCCTTCGTGCGCTGGAAAACGGCCGCTATGTGCTGCGCGCTACCAGCAATGGGATTACCGTCATCATCGACCCGCAAGGCCAGATAACCCGGCGCGCGCCCCAGTTTGAAACCACCACCCTGACCGGTGAGTTCCATGCCATGCAGGGCCTGACGCCTTTCACTCAGCTGGGTAGCTGGCCAGTCTGGCTGCTGGCCGGTCTGCTAGTGCTCGCTTCACTACGCCTAAGGGAGACAGGAAAAGGCATTAACAGGCCCTGAAACAGACAAGGCGCCCCTGAGGGCGCCCTTTTGGCAGTACTTGCGAGAACGCATCACTGAGAACAGTGACGGGTAGACGCTTCAGCGGCTACTGTTAGCGCTGGCCGTTTTAGTAGCCTCTTCATCCGCATTGATGATTTCAGGAATTGTCTGGCGCACGTAACGTCCGGGCGCAGCCTCGATAATCGGCAGTTCGCCATCACCCGGCTGGCGTACAGCCACCATTTTTTCCTGGTCGACATAGCCATTATCCACCATCCATGACTGCCAGTGGGGCCACCAGGAACCTTCATTGGCTTCTGCTCCCGCCATCCAGTCTTCGTGGTTGTCAGGCAGTTCGCTGTTGGTCCAGTAACCATATTTATTCTTGTGCGGCGGATTAACAATACCGGCAATATGACCCGACCCCCCCAGCACGAAAGTCACCGGCCCTTTTGGGAGCAAGGCGCCATAGTAGGTACTGTTCCACTTGGCAATATGGTCTTCCTTGGTGGAAACATAGTAGCTGGGCACGGAAATCTTGCGTAAATCGATCTTGACGCCATCCAGTTCAATGCCACCGGGTTCCACCAGACGGTTTTCCAGATACATATGGCGCAGGTACCAGGCATGGGTGCCGGCGGGCAGATTGGTGCCATCCGTATTCCAGTAGAGCAGATCAAAAGCCGCTGGGGGCTCGCCTTTCAGATAGTTGTTGACGTAGAAAGACCAGAACAGGTCATTTTCCTTCAGCAGGTTGAAGGTGTATGCCATTGACCGGCCGTCCAGATAGCCTTTTGACTCCAGAGTTTTTTCAATACCTTCAATGACGCTTTCGTTTAGGAAAACACCAATATCCCCCGGATCACGGAAATCCTGAAGGGTCGCCATGTAAGTGACAGATTTCACCTTGCGCCCGCGGCGAGTGCTGGTCAGATAGGCCACAGTGGATGCCGTTAGCGTACCACCTACGCAATAGCTCAACAGGTTGACCGACTTTTCACCACAAGCCTGTTCAATGGCTTCAATGGCGCTGATCGGGCCCATCTGCATGTAGTCTGCCCAGGTAACATCGCGCTGAGCTGGCCCAGGATTGCGCCAGGAAATCAGAAAGACGGTGTGCCCCTGATCAACCAGCCACTTGACCATGGAGTTATCCTGACGCAAATCAAGAATGTAATACTTGTTGATCCAGGGCGGAACGACAAGCAGCGGCGTCTTGAAGGTTTGCTCCGTGGTGGGCGTGTATTGAATCAGCTGGATCAGCTCGTTTTCATACACGACAGAACCTGGCGTGACTGCGATGTTCTCACCGACCGCAAAAGCGGAACGGTCAGTCATGCGCACATTGATTCCTTCGGCGGAGTTGGAAAGGTCCTCACGCAGAAGGGCCAAGCCATCGACCAGATTCTGGCCACGAGTCTCTATCGTGCGCCGCATGACTTCCGGGTTGGTCGCCACAAAATTGGTAGGCGCCATGGCATTAACCAGTTGACGGGCATAGAACTGAAGATGATGTTTATGCGTCTCATCCAGCCCATCCAGATTGTCGATCAGTTCCTGAACCAGTTGGGCAAATAGCAGGTATTGCTGCATGATGGCCAGGTATTGAGGTTCCTTGGTCCAGGCTTCGTCCTTGAAACGGCGATCACCCTTGGCAGGCTTGATCAAGGGGTCAACGTTTTCGCCGGCCATGGCCCTGGCATTCTGCTGCCACAATAGCCATTGATCCTGCAGTAGACGTGCCTGGGTTTGCCATAGGAGCGTGGGGTTCTGCATCAGTGCCTGCGCACCGGCCTCGAAACTTTCGCGCATGTCCTTATGAACCGAATCGGCAGCGTCGCTGGGCGCCATACGCGCCATCAGATCCTGCATCAATCCCTGATACTGCTCCCCAATGTCTTTCAACTGGGTATTCCAGGCATCCATATCGACCTGAGATGGCATTTCCCATCCTGATTGCATACTTACTCTCCCACTCTTATGGCAAGCACATCACACACCATTGCGCATAGACCATTGACCGTAATTCTCTTCGTCACGCTAAAAAACACCAACCTTGGGAAGGCGAGTGTTTTTTAACAGACAAAACAGGCACGGCGCCGTTGATCTGGCGCCGTGCAAACATTTATTCAGCTTTTTGAGTTGCCACGTGATGACTGGCTTGTGGCCTTGGCGGATGTCTCGCCTTTCTTGGCGGCAGCCGTGTTGACCTGATCATTCATCTGCTGAGTGGCTTCGCTGAACAGTTTTTCCATTTCAGTTTTAAATTCCATGCTCATCTCGCCCATGGTCTTCGCATCTTCCTGCATTTGCTGGGAAAGCTCGTTAAGCATTTCCGCCTGCTTGGCAGCAAATTCGCGCAGGTCGTCAGCATCGTCAATTTCGCTGGCGCTGCGCATGCGATCGGTACCCATCTGGCTGTAACGCTTCATGGCTTCCAGCTGGTACTGGGTCATTTTTTCCATGTTGTTAAGCATCAGCGAGTTAACCTTACGCATCGGCTCGAACATCTGGCGGGTTTGCGTGTTGAAAGCATCCATCATCTTGTCTTGCATCTTTGATACCCCTTTTCTAGGAACAACCTGAGTGAAACGTCAAAATCAGAAGCAGCGTCAAACCGGTATTTGCTGCACTGCAAAAATAGTACCTGCTAATTTATTGCATTGCAACAAATCCACTTCAAGTCCAAATCCCGCCTGCTGTGTTGACAAGTCTAGTCCTTACTTGACCGCTTGGCGCGCGAACTGGCTGACGCCGTTCCGGCTTTGCTCTTGTTATTACTGCTTGGCTGACTGCCACGACCGGCTTTGCCGCTATCATTACCTGATGATCCTTTATCGCTGGCAGCGGAACGTTCGCTGGCATTGTTGTCTGAGCCATCGCGGGTATTCCCGGCCTGGCGCAGCATATCCAGCATCATCTGTTGATAAGTGCCAAAATTCGAAAGCCCTTGGGATAGCCCCTGCTGCATCATGGGTTGCTGCATGAAAGGGCTCATCAGGCTCATCGGATCATAGCCTTCAACGCCGGACTCCATCTGGCGTTGAATATTGTCCAGCAGATTTTTCTGGAAGGCTTCAACATCAGGCAGACCCAGCGCTCGACGAAATTCATCAGGGGTCAGATCAAATTCAACATTAATCTTCATCGGCGGCTCCTTATCGCTCTACCCAGAGTGTAGCAGTCAAATCTCAGTTTCACCGCTGCGGATGACACGTGCATGACACTCGGCTGTCAACGCTATGGGCCGAGTACTTTTCAGCACTGATCCAGGCGCGGCGTATCCACTTTGACATGGGCATTCTGGCCACGCTGGCGAAGCCAGTGGTCCATTAGTGTAATAGCCATCATGGCTTCAGCAATCGGCGTCGCCCGTATCCCGACACAAGGGTCGTGACGCCCCTTGGTCACCACCTCGACAGGCTCGCCGTGGATATCGATAGAGCGTCCAGGCGTGGTGATGCTTGACGTTGGCTTGAGGGCCAAGCGGGCAATGATCGGTTGGCCACTGGAGATCCCCCCGAGCACACCACCGGCATGGTTGGTCAGAAAGCCTTCAGGCGCCATTTCATCACGATGGGCGCTACCACGCTGGTCAATGCTGGCAAAACCATCGCCGATCTCGATGCCCTTGACCGCATTGATGCTCATCAGGCTATGAGCCAGTTCTGCATCCAGGCGATCAAATACCGGCTCGCCCAGCCCTACTGGCACACCTTCCGCTATAACGGTCACCTCGGCACCCACAGAATCCTGATCACGACGCAGCTGATCCATATAAGCTTCAAGCGCTGGCACCTTGGCTGGATCAGGGCTGAAAAAAGCGTTGTCATCGACGCTATCCCAGGTCTTGAAGTCGATCTTGATCGGCCCGAGCTGGCTCATGTAGCCGCGCACCTGAACCCCCTGGCTGGCCAGAAACTGTTTGGCAATCGCACCCGCCGCCACGCGCATGGCCGTCTCACGGGCGCTGGATCGTCCTCCACCGCGATAGTCTCTATGGCCATATTTATGATGGTAGGTGTAATCTGCGTGAGCCGGACGAAACTGATCCTTGATCTTTGAATAGTCCTTGGAACGCTGATCAGTATTTTCAATCAAGAGCCCGATCGAGGCGCCGGTCGTCATGCCTTCAAACACACCGGAAAGGATCCGCACCTGGTCGGGCTCCTTGCGCTGCGTGGTATGCCGGGAACTGCCGGGGCGTCGACGATCCAGATCACGCTGCAGGTCCGCCTCACTGATCATGACCCCCGGCGGACAGCCATCCACTACGGCGCCAAGCGCGACGCCATGGCTTTCACCAAAGGTCGTAACGGTAAACAGTTTGCCAATTGTATTGCCGGACATGGGCGTTATTTCCTTTACGCAAAAGACGCCGCATGGGCGTCGAGTTCTGCGGCGCTCAGAGCAAATACGCCCTGGCCACCGCGCTCGAATTCAAGCCACATAAATGGCACATGGGGAAATGCTTGCTCAAGATGACGGTCGGAGTTGCCCACCTCAACAATCAGCCAGCCGTCATCGCTGAGATGCGTTCGGGCATCACGCAGGATCTGGCGGACGATATCCAGACCATCGCTGCCTGCCCCCAACGCCAGATCAGGCTCATGGCGAAATTCAGCCGGCATGGTGGCCAGGTCACGACTATCCACATAAGGCGGGTTGGAGACAATCAGATCAAAGCGCTGGCCGGCCAGATTGGCAAACACATCGGATTCAACCGCACGAACGCGGTCACCCACAGCGTGGCGAGTGATATTCTCTCGGGCGACACCCAGCGCCTCCTGGCTGATGTCCGCCAGAGTGACTTCGCAGGTAGGCAGATACAGCGCCGTGGCAATCCCGATACAGCCAGAACCGGTACACAGGTCGAGTACCCGCTCTGGCGGTTCCTCCGGGAACCAGGCAGCAAAACCGTCTTCAATCAACTCGCCCATGGGTGAACGCGGAATCAGCACACGCTCATCCACATTGAACGGGTAGCCAGCAAAAAACGCCTCACCAAGCAGGTAGGGCAGCGGACGGCGTGACTGGATTCGCGCCCGGGTCAATGCCACGATACGACTGCGCTCCATAGGCAGTAGACGCGCCTCCAGCACCGCGGGATCCACGTTCCAGGGCAGGTGCAATGCCCCCAGGCAAAGCGCGACTGCTTCATCCCAGGCGGACTGGGTACCATGGCCATAATACAACCCGGCGAGATGAAATTCGCTAGCCGCCCAGCGCAGATAGTCCCGCAACGTGAAGAGTTCCTGTGCCAGTTCAACATCACTCAGACACAGCGTCGAGGTGCGGGTCGTAGCATGGTCGGCTAGTTCTGTGGAATATAACGTGGCCACAAAGGCTCCTGATTAATGGTGACATCACATGTGAGTAAGCGATATAACGCTGATTGTACCTTTCACTCCAGCCGGTTCACAGCAGCGTTAATCTCGCTATACTGTAGGTTGCCATGTTTTTTAACAGAGTTTTAAAGCGTTGCCCTGAAACAGCGCTTTTCACGAACGTTTTCAAGCAGCACTCTTTGGTAAGACTGTTAACAATCAAATTTTACGCCCGTTTCCATCAGAGCACGCCATGACTCGTCGCCATACGCCCCAAGAGGAAGAGATCAGTGTCTTTCGCCATGCGCTGGAAACAGCGGGCGTTCGTCGCATCACCACTAACCGCGCCGACCCAGGTCGTCCCAGGCAGCAGCAACCGGCCCACGAGGCGCGCCGCCGTGCCGCGGTTGAAAACCAGGTATTGCAGACCAATGGGCGCACCTCTGATGGCCGCGTTGAAGCCGTTCGCCCTTCAGAATACCTTGAGTTCAGCGTCCCGGATCTGCCCTGGCGCACCTTCAGCCAGTTGAAGCGTGGCCAGCTGGCCTGGCAGGCAGGCCTCGATCTGCATGGCTATACGCTGGAAGAGGCGCGGCATCAGTTGGAAGGCTTTTTACGTGATGCTATCAACCAGCGGATGCGCAGCGTGCTGATCGTACACGGCAAGGCCTGGGGTACTGATGCCGACTACCCGGTGCTTAAAAGCCATACCAATACCTGGCTGCGTGAATGGCCGGGCGTACTGGCTTTCTGCTCGGCCACTGACATCGATGGCGGCACCGGCGCTCTCTATGTGCTTTTACGCCGTAAAGGGCACTAGGGCCTGTTGACGTTTCATCACGGCCGCGACATAGGTCCTTTTGGTGCAGAGCAAGGCGTGAGGAGCGTGGTTGGGTGGCTCCCAATCAGCGACGAACAACGCAGGGCTGTACCAAAAGGGCCCTGTCCCTTCGGGTTGCGCGCCAAAGAACGCCATGCGGCGTTGCGCCACTCGGTAAGGGCACCACCATTGCCGTCGTGTCGCGCCTTGCCTGACGCTCTTTGGCGCAGCAAAGCGGTTCGCGATGAAACGTCAACAGGCCCTAGTCTCCCGTTTTGACCGGGCAATGCTTGTTGAGCGCTTCATCTGTCAGCATCTGGCCCAGCTGGATCAACTCCTTGGCGCGGTGGAACTCATAGGCACTGCACACGGTTTTGGGCACTTCAATCAGGATATCCGGTGGGTAGCCCGCCACTTTGTACTTGGCCAGCGCTGCCTGGGTAATATCAAAAGACTCCATCACCATATCCAGCTTGCCCCAGTCACGCTTGCCGCGCTCTTCAGCGTCGGCGTCATCCTCACCGCCGAAGTTACCCAGCCCTTTCCAGAGCCGCTGGGTCGTTTCGCGCACGTCGTCAACCCAGCTGCTGCTGTCTTCGTCTTCAGCGTTATTTTCTGTGCCATCTGATGAAACAGCACCCGCTTTGGCAACATCGGCTGTTGCCGGCAACAAGGACTCCAGCGTCACCGGTTGTGGCGTGTGAGCGGTAACATTCACCGCTAACACCAAATCCGCCTCATGGGCGGCAATCACCGGCATGATCGGCAAGGGGTTGAGCAGGCCGCCATCCACCAGCACCTGATCCCCCAGATGCACCGGAGTAATCACGCCTGGCACTGCAATGGAAGCGCGAATGGCCTGCAGCAGCGCGCCATCCTGAAACCAGACTTCGCGCTGACGCACCAGGTCAGTGGCGACAGTGGTCAGCGGTATCGCAAGATCCTCGATCAGCGTGTCGCCGATCAGGCTTTCGAGTTTCTGCATGACCTTGTTGGCGCGCATGGCGCCCATCGGGCTCCAGGTGACATCCACCAGTTTAAGGACATCGAGGTAGTCAAGCTGGCACACCCAATCGCGATATTCCTCCAGCTTACCCGCAGCATAGACGCCCCCCACCAGGGCACCCATGGAGCAACCGGCAATCGCGATCACCTCATAGCCGCGGGCTTCCAGGGCATCGATCACGCCAATGTGCGCATAGCCACGCGCTCCACCACTGCCCAATATCAGGGCGACCTTGTTACCCGCCTGAGGCAGTTTCTCCCGTTGCGCTGCCGGTGAGTCCTGCTGGGTGGATAGTTCATGAGATTGCATGATTAAGCGCTTCCTTTCGAAGATTCTGATGTTGGACAATGACGGCAGCAACCTGGTCAACCGTGTGTTTTTCCAGGTGCAGATGATGGCCGCCTACCAGCACATGACGGCTGAGGTCGGCAACAGCACGACGACAGCGCTCTGCCCAGGGCTTGTTACCCAGAATACCCTTATCGCCTTCAATCAGGAGTACCGGGCAGCGTATTGCATTTAAAAGCGCCAATACCTGGTCAGGCGTAAACCGCACCAATGAAGGCTTCATCAGGCGCCTGTCAGTACGCAGGTAGCAGCCACCGTCGCTACCGATATAGCTATTACGCGCTACTAATGGCCTTGCCGTGTCGGCATCAATAGGCGTAACGCCACCGGCGACCCTGGCCGCAACAGCACTTTCCAGCCCTGAATAACGTGGCGGATCTGATGCAGGCCGCCGATGGGCCAGCAATCCCTTGCCCAACTGGTCAGCCGTTGCTTCAGAGGGTGTACTCAAGGCCCCTAACCCATCGAGTAACATCAACTGCTTAACCCGCTCAGGCAAGGCTGAAGCCAGCAGGCAACTGACCGCGGCCCCCATGGAATGCGCCAGCAAGCTTACCTGTTCAAGGCCAAGAGCTTGCATGACATCCAGCACATCATGGCAATAGTCCCACAGCGCAATGTCCTGAGATCCAGATGACGATTGCGCCAGGCTGGCTGAATAGCCGTGCCCGCGAAAATCCAGCGCAACAATACGTACCCCCAGAGTGTTGACAAGTCGCGGTGCCAGACGGCTGAAACTGGCAGCGTTATCCAGCCAGCCATGCAGCGCCAGCCAGGTCGGCGCTGAAGAGCTGCCCCAGCTCAGCGCTGCCAAACGCCCTCCACTCAGGGTTAGCGCTTGCGGTGAATCGGCTGATAACCTTGTTTCCAAAGACCGGGTATCTCCCATTTGCATACTCATTTGCAGGTGACGTTGAGATAGCGAATCGCTACCATTATTGGCTCCGCCAGACATAATCAGCAAACTCGACTTTGGCTCATTTTTAAACTGCAAGAGGCTTTTATGAACCAGCGCCGTGATAACCGCACCCGTAACTGGATCTTTCTTGTCACTGTCATCAGTGCCGTCGTGGTTGGTATCTGGCTTGCCCGTTAACGCGACGGCACACCATTACCCACGTCAATCCGGCGTTTAGCGGTGCGCCCGGTTACCGCAAGATAGACAAGGCAAGCAACACCGTTGTCTGGCACACTGTAAAGGTTAAATCACCTTGCCGTTTTTCACTATCGGCATACGATCAAGGAGAAGGTTGTAATGAGCGAACGCAGCGCAAGCACCCAGCCCTGGGCAACGCCCATGCCGGAAAAGCAGTTCAAGCTGATGCACGACATTCTCGCTGCCCCCAGCCCCGTGGGGCTTGAAGGTGCGATGACCTATGGCGTACTGAAACCCTATTTCGACAGCTTTGCACCGAAAAGCTGGCAACTGCACCAGTTTCGCGGAAACGCGGGGGTCGTGCTTGACACCCATCCAGGCCAGGATGACATGTTCAAGCTGATGATCATCGGTCACGCCGACAAGATTCGCATGCAAGTGCGCTCGATTGGTGAAGACGGCAAGATCTGGATCAATACCGATTCCTTCCTGCCCACCGTGTTGATTGGCCATGAGGTCAAGCTGTTCAGTGAAGACCCGGAAGCGCCGGGCAGCTACCGCAGCATTGAAGGCGGTACGGTAGAAGCCCTCGGCGCCATCCACTTCTCTGACCCGGCGGTGCGCACCGGTGAAAAAGGCATCAGGAAAGAGCAGATCTACCTTGACCTGCAGATTCACGGCGAGAACAAAAAGCAGCAGGTGCTTAACCTTGGCGTCCGTCCGGGCGACTCCATCATTTTTGATCGTCCCATCCGGCGCGGCTTCAGCCCCGACACCTTCTACGGTGCCTACCTGGATAACGGTCTGGGTTGCTTTGTCACGGCTGAGGTGGCACGTCTGATTGCCGAAGCCGGCGGCACCCAGCAGGTGCGCGTCATGTTTGCAATCGCCAGCTACGAGGAAATCGGCCGCTTTGGTAGCCGCGTGTTTGCGGGTGAGCTAAAGCCGGATGCACTGATTGGCGTTGATGTTAACCATGACTATGTTGCCGCACCGGGCATTGGCGACAAGCGCATGCAGCCGCTGGAGATGGGCAAAGGCTTCACCATGGCCGTGGGCTCCATTGCCAGCGAGCAACTCAACCGGGTGATTGCCAAGGCCGCCAGTGATCATGACATCCCCATGCAGCGCGATATGGTCGGTGTGGATACGGGTACCGACGGCATGGCCGGTGTACTCGCTTCCGTCGACAGCGCCGCCACGTCCATCGGCTTTCCGATTCGCAACATGCACACCATTTCAGAAACGGGTAACACTCAGGACGTGCTGGCTGCCATTCATGCCCTGACCCACACCATCAAATCGCTGGATGATATCAAGGACCTCAAGCGCGAGTTTCTGGATAACCACCCGCGCCTGGATAAGGCCAGCCCGCTTGCTCACCAGGGCAGCGCCAAGCCCGACGAGGACGACAAGGAAGAACCCCAAATAAGCGCTAAAAAAGAGACGCCGGCGCCCAAAGACAGCAAGGGCAAAAAGACCAAGAAAGGCAAATAACCCGCGCTGAAAATACCCGCAACAAAAAAGCCCGTCCTGTTTGAACAGGGCGGGCTTTGATGTGTGATTCTCGCTAAGGGCACGCGGGAACAACATAATTAAGGCAACTGACTATTCACCCTTCACTGTTCACGCTTAACCCCCTCACTGCTTTTCAAACCATGCCAGCAGAGCATCCGCCGTGGGTGCTGAAGACGGCGGGTTCTGGCCGGTAATCAGCTGGCCATCCACGCGCACATAGGGAGTGAAATCATCCGCCTTGGAGTAGACACCACCGCAGGCTTGTAGTGCCTCTTCCACCAGGTGCGGCACTACCTGGGTAAGACCCACCGCTTCCTCTTCACCGTTGGTAAAGCCTGTCACCTCACGGCCCTTGACCAAAGGCTGACCGTCACGGGTCTTGGCATTGACCAGCACAATCGGCGCGTGGCAAACGCTGGCCACGGGCTTGCCCTGAGCAATAAACTCTTCGATCAGGCTGATCGAGTCAGCATCCTGCGCCAGATCCCACAGCGGGCCATGGCCACCGGGGTAGAAGACCCCATCAAAGTCATCAGCCTTCATCTCGCTTAAGCGATGGGTAGACGCCAGCGCCGCCTGGGCCTCAGCATCCTTCTCGAAACGCCGAGTAGCGTCTGTATGACTCTCTTCAGCGTCACTGGCCGGGTCCAACGGTGGCTGACCACCTTTCGGTGATGCCAGGGTCAGGGTCGCGCCCGCATCCTTGAGCACGTAATAAGGGGCGGCCAGCTCTTCCAGCCAGAAGCCGGTTTTGTTACCGGTGTCACCCAGTTGATCGTGTGAGGTCAGGACGACCAGAATCTGCTTGCTCATACATGCTCCTGCAGGTTGACTGCTTGAAAACAGTTATTCAGCTTTATTAAATAATTGCTTACCTTTTTAATGGAGGTGAGCAGGACGAATACAAGGGCATGGCTGCCAATCGGTGGTTTTTTGCGTTGTATACTGATGCGCGACACCCACAAGATACCAACAAGAAGGAGCTTTCCATGGGATCATCAGAAACACGCCAACTGCCGCTTGAAGGGCTCAAGGTTCTCGAACTTGGCCAACTGATAGCCGGGCCTTTTGCCACCAAGATGCTGGGCGAGTTTGGCGCTGATGTGATCAAGATCGAGCCACCCGGCAGCGGCGACCCACTGCGTAAATGGCGGCTGATAGAAGACGGCACCTCACTTTGGTGGCACGTTCAAACCCGCAACAAGCGCTCTGTCGCGCTGGACCTGCGTAGCGAAGAAGGCCAGGCACTGGTCCGTCAGTTGGCCTGTGAAGCCGATGTAGTGGTGGAGAACTTTCGCCCCGGCACCCTGGATCACTGGGGGCTAGGATGGCCAGACCTTTCAGCGCTTAATCCACGGCTGATCATGGTGCATATTTCAGGCTACGGCCAGACAGGCCCTTACCGCGATAAACCGGGCTTTGGCGTAATAGGCGAAGCCATGGGCGGGTTGCGCTACCTGACCGGCCAGCCTGACGAGCCTTCTGTGCGTGTCGGGGTCAGCATTGGCGATTCGCTCTCGGCACTGTATGCGGTGATTGGTACCCTGCTGGCCCTGCAGGAACGCCAGCGCAGCGGTCTCGGCCAGGAAATTGACGTCGCCCTGTACGAATCCGTGTTTGCCATGATGGAAAGTCTGTTACCGGAATATGACGCCAGCGGAGAGATTCGCCAACCCAGCGGCAGCGCTCTTCCCGGCATTACGCCGTCTAATGCCTACCCTTGCCTGGGTGGCGACTATGTGTTGATTGCCGGTAACGGCGACAGCATCTTCAAACGCCTGATGGGCGTGATTGGCCGTGACGACCTGGCCAATGATCCAGCGCTGGCTCACAACGATGGCCGCAGCCAGCAGGCAGACAGGATCGATGCCGCCATTCAGGCATGGAGTGAACAGCATCCCCGCGAAGAGATCCTCGAAGCGCTGGATAACGCCCGGGTGCCGGTCGGTTACCCTTATACGGCAGCGGATATTGCCAGCGACCCACACTATCTGGCCCGCGAGATGATTCAATCGTTTACCCGCCCCAACGGCAAGCCGCTCAAGGTACCCGGCGTGCTGCCCAGACTCAGCGCCACGCCGGGACGACTGGGTAACGGCGGGCCAGCCCTTGGCCAGCATACCGAGGAAGTACTTGACGAGCTGGGGATTGATCAACAGACCCGCAACAAGCTTCGCCAGGCCGGCATTATTCAGGAGGTGCCGTAAGGCTGACAGATGGCAGATAGGGCGACGGATCGACAATAGGCGTGCGGCCCAGCAGCTGATCGACCAGCAAGCGGGTGGAAGCTGGCGCCAGCACCAGGCCATTGCGGTAATGCCCTGCATTGACGTGCAGGTTATCCACACCCGGCAAACGGCCGATAAAGGGCACACCGTCCGGCGAGCCGGGGCGTAATCCGGCCCAGTGGTGTTCCACCTCACACTCGGCCAACGCTGGAATAATCCGCGTGGCGCTGTGCCAGAGGGATTCCCGCGCTTCACCGCTGAGGGTCTTGTCGAAGCCGGCTTCTTCCAGGGTTGAGCCTGCTAATATCCGCCCATCGGCACGCGGAATCACATAGCGCCCGTCCATCAGTACCACGCGGTTGACCAGGGTCGGCGAGGCCTTGAAGACAATCATCTGACCTTTGACGGGACGCACCGGCAGATGCACATCAAGGCTTGCCAGCAGTGTTGCCGTCCAGGCGCCTCCACACACGATAATCTGATCGGCCTCGATTCGCCCAGCCGATGTCTCAACGCCCAACACCCGATCACCCTGACGGGCAAAGCCCGTCACGCTGACACCTTCGCGCAGACTGACCTGCGGCATGGCCATCAGCCGGGCCTTGAGCGCACGCACCAGGCGCGGGTTACGAATACTCCCCAGCGTTGGCATCCACAGCGCCGAATCACAGCCTGGCGCGGCATTCGGTTCTTTGGCGTAGAGAAAGTCCCCCGCCACACGCTCCAGCGGCTTGCCCACCTGGCGCGCCCAGTCCAGGGCGTTTTGCTCATCATCCACGCGCAGGTAGACAAGCCCTTTCTGGCGATATTCCGGGTCAATGCCGGTTTCTTCCAGCAGACGCAGGGCAAGCTCTGGGTAGAACCCTTCCGACCAGCGTGACAGATTGGACACCGCCTTACTGTAGCGCCAGGGGTAAAGCGGCGACACAATGCCACCGCCTGCCCAGGACGATTCGCGCCCGGTCTCACCGCGCTCCAACAGGGTGACATCATAACCACTATCGGCCAGTTGCAGTGCCGTCATCATGCCAATGACACCACCGCCCACAATCAAAAAGTCACTCATACCATCCCTTAAATTGATAAGCTTGAGACAAAACACGGACGACACAATTATGCCAACGAGGCCAAGGGCTGAACGTCAATAGCTGCACTGCTTTCAATACACTGCCAGAGGATGCGTTAGATGACCCCCAAGGTAACCGAACGAGCAAGCGCTGCACTCAAGAACCTGTTTATAGGCGATGCACTCGCCATGCCCGTCCACTGGTTCTACAACGTTCACGACATTGACCGCGCCTTTCCAGACGGCATCACCACCTTTGAGGCGCCACCTGCGTTTCATCCGTCGTCAATCATGTCGATGCACTCCACAAGCAGCGGCGGCCGCAAGCGCTCCGGCAGCCCGCAGCCCGAGATTGTCGGCGACGTCATCCTCAAGGGCAAACAGGGCTACTGGAATCGCCCGAATGTT
Source organism: Halomonas sp. BLK-85 (assembly GCF_044792155.1). NCBI lineage: Bacteria > Pseudomonadati > Pseudomonadota > Gammaproteobacteria > Oceanospirillales > Halomonadaceae > Halomonas > Halomonas sp. BLK-85. The sequence continues at coordinate 968,232 of NZ_CP087731.1, read as the reverse complement.
CACTATCATCAGGGCATGCAGCCCGGTGACAACACCCTGAATGCCCACTGTGCGTTAACCCTCATGCACAGCATGGCAGAACCCGGCCAGCATTATGACAGCGATGCCTTTCTCGAGGCTTACATCCAGCTGATGACAGCAGAAACGCCCGCCCATCCGGATACCTACGCGGAATCCTACCATCGCGGTTTTTTTGCCAACCTGGAAAAAGGCTTGCCGCCCAAGCAGTGTGGCGCCGTCACCCACGACACCCCGTCGATTGGTGGGCTGGTCACCATAGCGCCGCTGGCCATGGGTGAACGCCTGAAAGGCACTTCCCTGACGGATACCCGCAAACGTTGCCGTCAGCATCTCGCCCTGACCCACCCGGATACCTTCCTGGCGGACGTGTGTGATGCCTATGTGGAGCTGATCGACAACCTGCTGTTCAGAGATACGGACGACCACATAGAGGAAGCGCTGCTTAACGCCACCCGCCGCCTGGCAAAGCGTGAACTGACTACTCTGATAAAAAGCCAGCATAGCGAGCGGGAAGTGATTGGTGGGGTGCTATCAACGGCCTGCTACATCACGGATGCCTGGCCAGCGGTGCTCTACCTGGCATGCAAACACCACGATAACCCGATGAAGGCCTTGCAGATCAATGCTGAAGTGGGCGGTGACAGCGTTCATAGAGGGGCTGTACTAGGCGTCTTGCTGGGGTTGATCAACGCGGAAGCGGCTGATGAAACCCTGTATGCCCGGTTAACCGAACAGGCGTCGATTAACCGGGCGATTGAGTCTCTGGTGGGCTAGCCGCCCATCAGAGGCTTCAGGCGCGACGCTCCCAGAGAGTCACTTCCGAGAGGCTATGCTGATATTTATGCATGGTCTCTCTGATGACGAAAGGCACCTTCTCAGGCTCGCTGATCATCCGGAAGTGCGGTTCTAGCAGTTCCTTCAGGCCTTCCAGGGTGGTGACATTCTCCCCGTCGCGCTTGAAGCCGCCAATCCACTCTTCCTTGGGCGTGTACTCTTCCAGCCAGGTATAGGGCGAGGCAATCATCAGAATACCGCCGGCATTAATGCGCTCATGGATGCTCTGCAGAAACTGTGACGGCTTGTACAGGCGATCAATCAGGTTGGCGGCCAGCACCAGATCATAGTGGTTGAACTGCGGCTTGAGGTTGCAGGCATCCCCCTGATGGAAGCTGACGCGCTCGGCTGAATCTTCCAGCCCCAGACTCGCCAGGGTGCGCTCCTGATAGCTGACCAGGTCGCCTTCTTCAACGCGGGTATAGCGCAGCACTTTCTGCTCTGCCATTTCCACTCCCTGGCGGATAAAGTTAGCCGAGAAATCCACTCCATCCACGTGTTCAAACTCACGGGCCAATTCGAAGCTGGAGCGCCCGCTCGCGCAGCCCAGATCCAGGGCGCGCGCTTTCTGGCGGTCGGCCATACTGGCCAACACCTTGTTGGCTAGCGCCTGTGGGAAGTTGGCAACCCCGAACCACGCATCGCCATAATGGAACTCAGCGTATTCGGCCATGCGGGCATCGCTTTCATAGTAGGCGCTGGGCATCTTGACTTCAGCATCCGACACCACATAGCGGAAACCGGCGTGCTGGAAGAAATGGCGGCGGAACGCATAGCGGGCGCTCAGGCGCGTTTCGTTGCCACAGGAAATCCAGGAACCGCCCTTGATCAGGTTATGCTGGTTATCAAAGGTCGGCGTAGTGAAATCATCGTACAGCGGATGAACATCAAACCCCGGGAACGGATAGGTCGGCGTCTCGATCCACTGCCAGACGTTGCCCACCACATCAAACCACTGACCGTGCTGGAAACGGGTGACCGGGCAGGAAGAGGCGCCGTGATCCAGGTGCAGGTTGGCATTGGCTGGGGTATTGCTGTCCAGCTCGGACACACCGGCCTCCTCTGCCAAGCGGTGCCACTCATCTTCGGTCGGCATGCGCACCGGCTGGCCGAGCTGGGCGCTCTTCCAGTTACAGAATGCCTTGGCTTCGTGGAAGTTGACCTCCACCGGCCAATCCCAGGGCATTTCCACTTCTTCGGTCATCAGGCGCAGATGCCACTCGTTTTTCCACACCCAGAAGGTCGGGTGCCTGGCCTCGGCAAAGTTGCGCCACCCCAGGCCCTCTTCTGACCAGAATTCATCGCTCAGGTAACCGCCGGCTTCGACAAATTCGAGAAATTCACTGTTGCTGACCAGGAACTGGCTGGCCTTGAATTCGTCGACTTCACCCTTGTGATGGCCGTACTCGTTATCCCAGCCGTAAAAGGCATCATCGAAATCCTTGCCCAGGGTGACCTCGCCTCCGGGCACGGTAATCAGACTGTTTTCCGGCGGCTCACCACTGACGCGCAGCGGCTCCCATGCTTCCTGGGGAGTGACCAGGTGGAGCAGCTGCTGGCGAATCAGTACTGACGACGTCTCCAGGTGAATCCGTTCGTGCTCGATGCCCATCACAATCGGCCAGAAGGGGCTGTCCCAGCCAATTGGGAGGGTCAGCGGCAACTCACGGATCAGCTGCAGTACCGCAGCGCGGACCTTGCCACGGTAGGCCATGACCTCTTCCACCGTCGGCCACTCGTAATGATCTTCGTTGAGGTCATCCCAGCTCATTTCATCCACGCCAACGGCAAAGGTGGATTCCATCCTGGGGTCAATACGCGACGGCAGCAGCTTGGCCAGCACCAGTTTGTTGACGTAAAAGGTGGCGGGATGGCCCAGATAGAAAATCAGCGGGTGTCTGAGGGGGATTGACTTGCGAAGGTAGGACTCTTCACTGACCAGGGTGGTAAACAGCGATTCATAGCGGTCGAAGGTTGCCGTAAAGCAGGCTTCGATCTCTTTTCGCGTCGCCTCCGGGTCTTGGCCGGCGAGCATGACGGTGCGAGGAAATAGCTCAGCCGCTGGTGACTTTTGCATCTCAGCGGTGGGTGTTGTCGAAGTCATTTTGGGGACACCTTTGTTTGCCGTTGATTACTTTTACAAAACTTACCATTAGTTGTACAAGAAAGCTGTATAACTGGCAAATATTTTACTTAGGGAAGCGCAAGCGGCGCTTTATCCAGAGCCAGGCCATCTATGACGTGAAAGCGCCATAACGCCAATTTTCATGCTGCTCCATAGCACCGGCCAGTTGCAGCATCAGCTTGTCATCACCCAGACGCCCCAATACCTGCACCCCAACAGGCAAACCATTTTCCGCCATGTGGAACGGCACTGACATGGCGGGCTGCCCGGTGAGGTTAGCGAGCTGCGTAAAAGGCGTATACTGTAAAGCATCAGTTGCCAGGCGTTTTAATAAACCTGCCTTCAATGCCAGGGCAGGCACGCCCGGAATGGCCAGTAACGACATCAAGCGCTCCCGCGCCGGCGAAGGGTAAAGTTCCCCGATTCTGGGAGCCGTACCCGCTGCGACCGGCATGATCAAGGCATCATAGCGTTGATGGAACTGGCTCATCTGCTCAGCCGCCACATGCCAATAGCGCTTGGCTGTTTCGTAATCCCGTGCCAGCAGCCTTGCACCCAAACGGCCTATCGCACGAGTGGAAGGCTCAATGTCCAGACGCGACACCGCCACGCCGGTCTGCTGGCTGACCCACTGCAGATCGGCTGCCAGATGCCCCAGATAAAGCGTCAGGTAGCTGTCCGCCAGGGCATCGCCGTCCACCGACGGAGAACACCACTCAACCGCATGGCCCATGGACTCCAAGGCCTTGGCGACTTTCTCAACTGCCGTTTTAACGTCCGCGCTGACCCGGGTTCCCAGCCCCTGGCCGAGAAAATCCCCCATCGACACCGCAATACGCAACGGCCTGGGCGCAGCCGTCAACGCCGCCACATAACCGGTTTCACGCGGGATGGGATAAGGGCCGGCGGGGGACATGCCATTAATATGCTCCAAAAGCGCTGCACTATCCCGCACGCTACGCGTCAGTGCGTGCTCAATCACTGCACCCTGCCACACTTCACCGTGATGCGGCGCCAACGGCACCCGTCCGCGTGACGGTTTAAAACCAAACAGCCCACAGTAACTGGCCGGAATACGAATGGAGCCGCCGCCATCCCCCGCCAGAGCAATCGGTACCATGCCACTGGCCACTGCCGTGGCCGACCCGCCACTGGATCCCCCGGGCGAATAGCCTTCCCGCCAGGGGTTTTGCGGGTGGGGATAGGCCTTGGGTTCAGTAATGCCCATCAGACCCAGTTCCGGCGTAGCGGTCTGCCCCATCACCACCAGCCCTGCGGCCCTTGCCCGGCGGATAATCAGCGAGTCTTCACTCGGGCACCAAGCGGACAGCGCCGCACTGCCAAACGTCAGCGGCTCGCCGTCAATCGCCATCAGCAGATCCTTGCTCAAGGTAGGCACACCGGCAAACACCGAGTCTTTTGGGCATTGCTGGTTTTCCTGCTGCGCCTTGGCAAAGCGCGTTCTCACCACCGCATGAAGGCTCGGGTTCAGCGCCTCGATACCGTTGACCGCTGCCGCAAAAACCTCGTTCTGGCTGACCTCACCGCGCTGAATCAGCTCAGCAAGGCCGATGGCGTCAAATTGCCGGTAGTCATTGAAATGCATCACAGGGCTCGCTTTTTTTCAGGAGGAGGTTCACGACGACTCCTTTTGTGGCGTCGTTAAAAAGCCGCATGATCGCTGGTTGGCCAGCGGCAGATCCTCTACACTCGTCGCTTTGTTCATCACGACTGACCAACGCTTTGTTGCCCAAAATGCCGACACGCACACCGCTGGATTGGATCCTGTTGCTGTATCTATCGCTGGCCTGGGGGCTGGCGTTCATGCTGATTGCCCTGGCACTGCCCTCATTTCCGCCGCTGACGCTGGTGGCGGTGAGGCTGAGCCTTGGTGCGCTGACGCTATATATCATCATGCGCGCTGCCGGCTTGCGACTACCTACCGATAAAGGTTGGTGGCAACGCTTCGCCAGCCTGGCCCTGCTTGGCAATGTGCTGCCGTTCTCGCTGATTTCCTGGGGCGAGCTGTATGTCTCCAGCAGCCTGGCCGGCATCCTGATGGCCCTGATGCCAATCAATGTAATGATTCTGGCACATTTCTTTATTGCCAACGAACCCATGTCGGTGCGCAAGGCAATCGGGTTTGTCCTAGGCTTTCTGGGGGTGCTGATACTGGTCGGCGCTGAGGCGCTTGGCAACCTGGGTGGGGATGCCTTCTGGGCACAGATGGCGATAATTGCGGCGACCGTCTGCTATTCGGTCAACAGCATTTACACCAAACGGCTGCCAAAGCTGTCCGTGCTGGTGGCCGGCACCGGCACTCTGGTGGCGGGCAGCCTGATGCTATGGCCAGTGGCACTGGTGGTTGACCGTCCCTGGACGCTGGAAATTCACTGGGTGCCGCTGGGAGCAGTCGTATTACTCGGGGTGTTCTCATCAGGGCTGGCCAACTGGGTCTACTTTACGATCGTTAAGCGCCAGGGCCCGAGCTTTTTGTCCATGATCAACTACATCATACCGGTGATCGCGTTTGCCGCTGGCGTCAGCTTTCTGGGCGAAGCTGCCACCGCCGATCGTTACGTGGCCCTGGTGATGATTCTGCTGGGCATTGCCATCAGCCAACGCCGCTTCGGCTGATGGCGGGTTGGAAAAGGTGTTTCGCCCACTCGGCACGATGGCATTTGTCACGCAAATATCTGGAATAGACATTTAATGTTCTTTTTAAAAGAACAAATTGTCATGATAAATGTATTTAAATTATCTTTTTGATATGTGTATCGTCATTTCACACTGATAATCAAGAAGGAATTGCCCTTGTCTGTCTATCTTGTTGCGTACTTACCACCTGCACTGCTTCTGATGGCCGCTATTGCTGCCTTTTCTCTTTCCAAAGAACATTTACGTTTAACGACCAGGTTAGCCGAAGCGTCTGCATTGACGGCGTTTGGTTTGTCCATTCTGGCGTGCGTAACGCTCATCACTCATGGCCCAGGCACCAGCCCTTTACTGGGTGCAGGCGGGATAGGTCTCTCGGCACGCCTCGATTCCGTCAGTGCTGTCATGCTACTGCTGGTGTCTTTCGTAGGCTGGATTGTTTTGCGCTATTCCTCAACCTATATGAAAGGCGAAGCACGTCAGGGAATTTTCACGGGCTGGCTGTGCGCCACTTTGGTGGCCGTCCTGCTACTGGTACAGGCAGGAAATCTCATCCAATTGATGATCAGCTGGTTGCTGATCGGGGGATTCTTACACCAGTTGTTGCTGTTCTATCCAGAGCGTGCGCCAGCCCAGCGGGCTGCACGCAAGAAGGCCTTGACCAGCCGGGTTGGTAATCTGGCGCTTCTGATGGCTGTCCTGCTGCTTTTTTTCGGTTTCGGTACCACCGATATCGCCGCTATCAGTGAGGCCATTGGTGATGGGGCAAGCCCGGCTATAGCCCCTTGGGCGGCGGCAATGCTTGTGCTGGCCGCGCTGGTTAAATCCGCTCAGTTTCCCTTGCACAGCTGGCTGACTGAGGTAATGGAAACACCCACACCAGTATCAGCGCTGCTGCATGCTGGGGTCATCAACGCCGGCGGTTTTCTGCTGATTCGTCTGGCGGATGTGATTCTGCTTTCGCCCGCCATCATGGCAGTGCTCGTCATGGTCGGCGGTTTTACGGCGCTGTTAGGTGGCTTGACGATGCTGACCCAACCGGCAGTCAAAACGTCGCTGGCGTGGTCAACGATTGCCCAGATGGGCTTTATGATGTTGCAGTGCGGGCTGGGGCTGTTTCCCATCGCGCTGCTTCATATTGTGGCCCATTCCCTCTACAAAGCTCATGCGTTTCTCAGCGCTGGCAGCGCTGTCGAACAAGTTGCCAAGGTGCGCCGCCCCGGCCCTATCGCGATTCCCAGCGGCGCTGCAGTGGCGCGCGCATTCCTGGTAGCCCTGCTGTTATACGGGTTGGTTGGCACATTTTTCGGGTTCGATAGCAAATCGCCCCAGGCAATTGCATTGGGTGCAGTGCTGATACTGGGGGTAGCCTACTTGCTGGCCCAGGGGCTGGCCGATACCGCTCCCAGGATTCTGACCCAGCGTACGGCTCTCTATTCCCTGCTGGCCGGTATTGCTTATTTTGCGCTTCAAACCATTGCCGAGTGGCTCACCCAGGGTACTCTGCCGCCAGCGCCAGAACCGCGTCCGCTGGAGTGGGCACTGCTGACCCTGGTGGTGCTGAGCTTCGGTCTCGTCGCTATTGCCCAGGCCATGTTTCCCCTGTGGGCTTACCACCCTGCTGCCGCTGGCTTGCGGGTTCATCTTTCGAATGGTCTTTACATCAACGCACTCTTTGACCGACTGGTTGGTGGCTGGTCTCGCCCGCGTCAATCGAAAAAAGGGGTTTCCCAATGACACATGTACATCCTACTGATCAGCAAGCCGGCGTACTCGATGCTGCTGCCGCAGCGGTGTTGAACATACCGCCACTCTGGCCTCTGGATTCCAGTGTCGCGGTCAACCCTTTCCTGGGTCAGGCTCAACTCGACCTGGCGAGTACTGGCGCAAGGCTGGGACGCGTAGCGGGTGTCTCGGTTACCATGCCGCGTCACTGGTATCACGCACGCATTGTTAGCGGTGAAATAACGGATCATGACCTTTCGGCTGCACTGTCGCGGGCGCCCGCTGAGCTTGGGCCATTTGACCTGGAAGCATTGAAAACGGCTGCAGCCAAGCCATCTCTCCCCCCCGAAGCCTTGCCCACAGTGGCAGACCTGGCCGCGGACACGTCTGGCATCGACTGGCCAGCATTTCTGGCGGAGCGCTTTGGCGCTTGGGCGGCGGCCTATTTTGACCAGGGCCAGGCGCTCTGGGCGGCACCGCAGGACACCAGTGCCTATGCGGCTTGGCGGGCCTTCGCAAGTCGCGATCTGACACCAGAAATAGGCGGACTCAAGGGGTTTGCCGCACACGTCAATAATGCCCCCGAAAAGGCTGAAGACGTCATGAATCGGGTGGTTGAAAGACTTGATCTGCCACCGCAAGCGCTTGACACCTATTTTCACCAGCTATTGATGACACTTGGCGGCTGGTCACAATGTGCCCGCTACCGACTCTGGAAAGCAGACCAGAACGGCACCTCTGATAGCACTGCCCGGGACTTTCTTGCCATTCGGTTACTCTGGGAAGAAGCGTTTTTCATCCAGTATCAGACGCCGCTCAAGGAGCAGTGGCAGGCCGTGGTGGCCTCCCATTCTGTTCCGCCCGAACCGGATCCCGAAACGCAGATTGATGCCATTTTGCAAGACGCTGCCGAATGCTCATCTCAGCGCGCCTTGGCCGCCACCTTGAAGGCACCATCCGCCGCAACGCAGGGCACGCGCCCAACGATGCAGGCAGCGTTTTGCATTGACGTGCGGTCGGAAGTGTTTCGTCGGTCTCTAGAGTCGGTCGATTCCGGTATTCGCACCCATGGCTTTGCCGGTTTCTTTGGCCTTCCGGTGGCGCACCGCCGCTTTGCCTCCGACCTGTCGGAGCTGAGACTGCCCGTTCTGTTAACACCGGCCGTGTCGTCGTGTGCCACCGGTGCAGAAGAGGTCGACGCCGACCTGAGGAGCCGCTACACCGCTCGGGCAGTAAGAGCCTGGAACCGGTTCAAACTTGCAGCCGTGTCCTCATTCGCGTTCGTGGAGGCGGCTGGCCCGATTTACGTCTCCAAGCTGTTGAGCAGCGCTTTCCATCGAACATCCGCCAGTGTCCCCAAGGACCCCGTACCGCGTTTCGACCCACCGCTGGATGAAAAAACACTGGCTGATACTGCGGAGAAAATCTTACGCGCCATGTCGCTGACCCGCGACTTCGCACGCCTTGTACTGATGACCGGTCATGGCGCGCAGGTAGTTAACAATGCCCACGCCAGTGCCCTTCACTGCGGTGCCTGTGGCGGTTACTCGGGAGACGTTAATGCTCGACTGCTTGCTCAGTTGCTCAACGACCAAGGCGTCAGACAAGCGCTTGCGACCCGTCATATCGTGATCCCCGAAGACACCCTCTTTCTGGGTGCCTTGCACGATACCACCACCGATGCTGTCATCCTTTTCGACACTGACAATCCTTCCGAGGAACATTCAGCCGATATCGAGATGGCACGGACACTATTGACCCGAGCCGGATCTCTGTCTCGAACGGAGCGCGCCTTGCGCTTACCGGGAGCCAGCAAGGAGCAAGACGTCATCAAGCGTAGCCGCGACTGGTCAGAGGTACGCCCTGAGTGGGCGCTTGCCGGCTGTAAAGCCTTTATCGCCGCGCCACGTCAGCGAACCCAAGGTAAAAACCTGGAAGGCCGCACGTTTTTGCACGACTACGACTGGCAGCAGGATGAAGGCTTTGGCGTGCTGGAACTGATCATGACCGCTCCCGTGGTGGTCGCCAGCTGGATAAGCCTGCAGTACTTCGGCTCAACCGTGGCGCCCAAGGCATTTGGCGGCGGCAACAAGCTTCTGCACAACGTGGTGGGTGGAATGGGCGTAGTAGAAGGTAATGGGGGTGTTCTGCGCCCTGGTCTGCCCTGGCAATCCGTTCATGACGGCGAGCATCTGGTCCACGAACCGCTTCGGCTCTCAGTGTGCATTGAGGCTCCTAAAGATGCCATAACGCACATATTGGAACAGCATGCCAACGTGCGCGCTCTCTTCGATAACCGCTGGCTGCACTTGTTTGCCTTGGATGAGAAGGGCCATATGGCTTGGCGTTACGCCGGTGATCTGGCGTGGCAGTCCGTCGAAGCCGCAACCAACACAGCGACGTCTTGAGTGAAAGCTGCCAGGCTCCTGATGTTGGAGGAATCTTCATGCGCATGTCGCCCTGAACCTATCCGGGCTTGCCCCAACGCCAGGATTATCCCAAGGATGACAGCGCCTATAATGGCGTCCCTGGCAGGATTCGAACCTGCGACCTGCCGCTTAGGAGGCGGCTGCTCTATCCAGCTGAGCTACAGGGACATAACGGAAGGGCAGGTAGTATAACGGCTGACGGCGCCAGCGCCAACCGCTGGGTGCAAAACACCTCTATGATCAGCGGGTTAAATCCACCCTAGCAGGCGTAATACAAAGATGCCCAGGGTAACGGTCAGGCTGGCCATCAAGGTCGTGATGGCTACAATATTGGCCGCCAAGTCCGTGTTGCCGCCCAGCGCCTTGACCATCACAAAGCTGGCGGCTGCCGTCGGGCTGGCAAAGAACAGAAACAGCAGCCCCAGCTCACGCCCTGAGAAGCCGATCAGCCAGGCTGCTAGCGTGGAGACAATCGGCAGCACCACCATCTTCAGCAGGCTGGCGCCTACCGCTGCCTGGCTGCCCTGGCGCAAGGATCTGGCCGACAGCGTCGCCCCGATGCAGATCAACGCCAGCGGTAACGTCAGGGAGGCGAAATATTCACCCGATGTCAGCACCCAGTCGGGCAAGGGGATTGACAAGGCGGCAAAGGGAATGGCCAGCACAACGGCAAGGATCAATGGATTTCTAGCAATGCCGAGCAGCAGAGGGCGCCAACTCAAACGCCTCTCCGGATGAAAGGCCGTCAGTACAATCACCGACAGGGTATTGTAGGTCAGGATGACCACCCCCAGCAGTACCCCACCGGCGGATAACCCGTAACTGCCATACATGGCAGCCGCCAACGCCAGGCCGACGACGCCGCAGTTACCGCGAAAAGCGCCCTGTATGTAGACCCCACGATCCACGAAGGGCACTCGCCGCCACGCCCATAACCAACTGAGCGCCAATTGCCCGACCGTGGCAATAACGAAAAACACCAGCAACGACACATTCAGGGCCACACCCAGATCGGCCTGTATCAGGCTCATAAAAATCAGCGTTGGCAGTGTCGCCTTGAATACCAGCGCTGAGGCGGTGTTGATAAAGGCATCGTCCACCCAGCCCAGACGTTTCAGCCCCACGCCCAGAAAAACCATTACGAATACAGGCAGGGTGACATCCAGCGTGCGTGCAAACAGTTCGAACAGGCTCACAGTCCCCTCCTGGTTCAATCATGCGGGTCAACTCAATCAGGTACTGCCTGCAAATCCGGCCTGCCGGGTGTTCGAACAATCACGGCGTTGCGGCCATTGTTCTTGGCCTCATAGCTTGCCGCATCTGCACGGGCCATGGCGTCCTGAATACTGTGATCATTCTCACCAAAAGCCGTGACGCCAACACTCAACGTCACCGCATACTGTTTCCTCTGATAGGTAACAGAGATTTCACTGACAGCCTTGCGTAGCGAATTCGCAATCTTGCTGGCCTGATTCAGTGTACAGCTGGGCAAGAGTACCCCGAATTCGTCACCCCCCTGACGTGCCACGTGGTCACTGCGGCGCACTTTCCAGGCCACCACCTGGGCAATCCGGCGCAGCATTTCATCGCCCAGTGCGTGTCCACCTTCATCATTGATCGGCTTGAAATAATCCAGATCAAACAGCACCAAAACCGATGGTGTCGCGGTTTTATGATATTCCACAAAGGCTTCTTCAAGGCGACGTTCAAAGCCTCGACGGTTCAGCAGCCCCGTCAACGGGTCATGTTCAGCTTCCCAGCGCTGCAGTGCCTCTTGCTCGCGGCGTTCGGTGATATCCTTGACGACTCCTACCATACCCAGCGATTGCTCAGTCTTGGAAACCATGACAACCCGCGCGTGCACATTCAGCCAGAGGGTTTCGCCATCGCTACGCACAAAGCGCAACTGGCGAATAAAGTCTCGATGGGTTTTCAGGCTGTGTTGCCACATATCAAATGCACCCTGACGGTCATCCTCATGGACTTGCTGTAACCACGCCGACATTTGCACGGTAGCCGGCATGCCCAGCATTTCGAGAAGCGCCGGGTTCATGTAGTTGATACCACCATCAAAGTCGGCCACAAACATGCCTTGCGGCGTCGCACTCAGCACGGAGTCCAGAAACGCTTCCCGCTCCTGCAGACTGTTCAACAAAACCTGGCGCTCTTGCTCTACGCGGTTAAACGTCAGAGAAACATCCCTTAATTCACGCATACTGGTCATCAGCGCGACCTTGCTGCGCCGCCCGCAACCGACTTCAGCAATCTGGTATTCCAGCTGGCGTAAAGGCCGCAACATGCGGCCGAGAATCCACCACAGCAATGGCATCATCAAGATGGCAAGCGCCAACCAGGCCCACCATAGCGTCTGAATATAGCCGACCAGCAGTGTCTGGGCCTCATTCATGGTAAGAAAGCGCCCTACCACCCAGCCCGCTGGCCATACCTGACTATAGGACTGCAAACCAGACTCGTCATCGATTAAAGGGCCAACCGCCTGTCCTTGCCAGCCATCCAACGCCTGATTCAGCCAGGGGTTATCGGCAGGGGGTGGCACATCTTGCATGATTTTCTGTTGATCTGGGTGATAGAGGAATTTCCCGGATGCCGTCATGATAGCGACATAGTTGCCAGGCCTTGGCTGCATACGGGAAAGACCTGAAAACAGACCGCTGGTTTTCAGGCTGACGATTCCTCCCACATAACCAACAAACCGGTTATCTTCATCAATCCTTGGAATACCGACAATTACCAGGGGATATTGGCTGACCGGACCGACAAAAGGCTCACTGACGTAAGGCTTGCGACTGCCTTTGAGCATACGGAAAAACTCTGTTCCAGCGCTTTCAAACCCTATACGGTTATCAAGCATCGGCCAATCAGCGACAATGACACCATTGGCGTCAGCCACCAGCAGCCCCTCAAACCATTCCAGCAATACATCATTTTCAGCAAGCACCTTCTCGATCAGGGTCGCATTTTCCTGGTCATCAATGGAAGCTGCTAACCGTTCGAGGGATTTGATGCGTGCATGCATCTGCTGAGAAACCTCATCAGCCAACATGCTGGAATCATAGCGCAAATGATCCATATTGCTTTGTTGCAGCATGGATTGCCCAAGGTACCAGGCCATCGCCAGCACCAGGGCCACAATCGCCAACCAGGTAAGCGCCAACCCGACAACCAGTCGTCCCCGTAAGGTGACTAACCAAGCCAATATTTTCCAGTTTCTGGGTGACGCCACGCATTATCCTTTTAAAGGCAGGCCATTGATTAAAAAAATATTAAATGAAGTTTACATTATCCAGCGTATTGGTAATCAAAGGTTTTTAACAGCCCTTTAATGAATAAAGGGCGCCAAAAGGCGCCCTTGAGTCGTCCAGCCGTCTGCTTAACCAGCAAATGGCGATCAATCACTGATAAACCGGAAAACGCGAACAGACCTGCTCAACTTTGCTTTTGACCGCCTGCTCGGTTTCGCTGGAGTCTTCACCGCGCGAAAGCACGTCAAGAATATCGCAGATCCAGCCCGCCAGATGGCGGCATTGGTCTTCCCCAAAGCCGCGTGTGGTCACAGCAGGTGTTCCGATCCGTAACCCGGAGGTCACAAAGGGGCTTTGCGGGTCATTGGGCACGGCATTCTTGTTTACGGTGATATGTGCTCGCCCAAGCGCTGCGTCTGCATCCTTACCGGTGACGCCCTGCTTGACCAGAGACAGCAGGAAGAGGTGATCTTCAGTACCGCCAGAGACGATATCGAAACCACGTTCGATAAATACCTCGGCCATGACCTGTGCGTTCTTGATGACCTGCTGCTGATAGACCTTGAACTCGGGCGCCATGGCTTCCTTGAAACAGATTGCCTTGGCCGCAATCACGTGCATCAGGGGGCCGCCCTGCCCTCCCGGGAAGACCGCTGACTGCAACTTCTTCTCGATATCGGCATCGCCCTCAGCAGAGAGAATCACCCCGCTGCGCGGGCCGCGCAGGGTTTTGTGCGTCGTCGAGGTAACCACATGGGCGTGCGGGAGCGGGCTGGGGTAAACGCCTGCAGCCACCAGGCCTGACACGTGGGCCATATCAACCAGCAGGTAAGCGCCCACTTCATCGGCTATTTCACGGAACCTGGCCCAGTCAATAATTTGCGAGTAGGCCGAGAAACCGGCAATGATCATCTTCGGCTGATGCTCACGCGCCAGTGAGGCTACCTGATCATAGTCGATCAGTCCCTGCTCATTCAGGCCATACTGCACAGCATTGTAATGCTTGCCGGAAAAATTGGGCTTGGCCCCGTGGGTCAGGTGGCCGCCGGCGTCAAGGCTCATGCCCAGAATGGTATCCCCCGGCTTGACCAGCGCCTGAAACACAGCGCTGTTCGCCTGGGAGCCGGAATGCGGCTGAACGTTGGCATAGGTTGCGCCAAACAGCTCCTTGGCGTAATCAATCGCCAGGTTTTCCGCAATATCAACAAACTCGCAGCCGCCGTAGTAACGCTTGCCCGGATAGCCTTCTGCATATTTATTGGTCAGCTGGCTACCCTGGGCTTCCAATATCCGGGGGCTGGCATAGTTTTCGGACGCGATCAGTTCGATGTGGGCTTCCTGGCGCTCCACTTCTTTCTGCATGGCATCAAACAGCACATCATCGAATCCGGCAATTTTCATGTCGCGGCTGAACATCGGCGGTAAACCTCATAGCGAAAGGTCAGACTGGAAAAACAGTTAGGACCCCTATCATAACGCAGGCGAGCAAGGGTTTCATTGCTTGTTGATCAAGTCGATCATGAATACGGCTCATGGGGTTTCCAGACGGATTTCCAGGAGGTCATTGAGCTGGTTCAGCACGCTCAGCCGTGCACGCCGCTTGTCATCCGTATTGATCAGCTGCCAAGGGGCGCCCTGGGTGTGGGTATGGCTCAGCATATCGTCAAGCGCCTGTTGATAATCGTTCCACCGTTGACGGTTTCGCCAGTCCTCATCCGTCAGCTTGTGCTGCTTGTGCGGGGTATTGGCGCGGGCGTTAAAGCGCTTCAGCTGCTCGTCCTTGCTGATGGCAAGGAAAAACTTGCCGACGATGGCGCCATGAAGCCGCAGCTGATGCTCAAAATGGCAGATCTCCGAAAACCCTCTCTCCCAGGCACTTCGCCTGGCAAAGCCTTCTACCCGCTCGACCAGCACACGCCCATACCAGGTGCGATCAAAAATTGCCACGCGGCCATCCTGGGGCAGACGTCGCCAGAAGCGCCACAGCCAGGGTTGTAAACGCTCTTCGTCGGTGGGTGCCGCCACGCTGTAGACCCGATAGTAGCGGGCATCCAGGGCGGTGGTTACCCGGTGAATGCTGCCGCCCTTCCCAGCGGCATCATGCCCTTCAAACGCCAGCACCACAGGAATGCCTCGTTGCAAACAGCGCCTATGGTTGTGGGCCAGCCGCGCCTGTAGCTCATCAAGCGCCTGGCGATAGACCTTTTTGGGAATTTTTGAACCCCCGGCACTGCCCTTGGATGCACCTGCGTCATCAACCGCCAGGCGCCGAGGCGGCAGGCAGTTGTCACCTCTGGCCGGATTCCTTGCCGCCTGCCAGGATTGGCCTGCAGACGCAGCCGGTACTGGCGCGGGTTGGGACAATGCATCCTGCAACAGGGCAATGATTTCATTCAGCTGTTGCGACGGTGTCTCACTGGCAATACAGTGCCAGGGTGCATGGGCAGTATGCGTCGCCGCACGCATCCGTTCGGCATACTGCTGGATAGGAGCATACTGGGCATGGCGTTGCCAATGCCTGTCGCTCACCTGCCAGGCATACGCCGGGTCAGTCTGTAGATGATGCAGGCGCGCTGCCTGCTGCGCTTCACCAATATCCAGCCAGACTTTCACCACCACCACGCTGTCATGCGCCAGCGTGGTTTCAAAGCGATTGATTTCGTCCAGCCGATCAGTAAAGGCGCCCGCCTGGATGCGCTGCTCCACCCGGGCGTAAAGAACATCGCCATACCAGCCATGTACGAAAACGCCAACCCGACCGCGGGCAGGCACCCTGCGCCAGTACCGCCACCAGTAGGGGCGTAGACGATCTTCCTCGCTGGGTGCCAACGCATGCACCTCGGTCTGGCGATTTTCCAGCCAGTGGTTGAGCTGGTTGACCAGCACGCTTTTATGGGTGGCTGCATGACCCGCCACAACCAGTATCACCGCTTTATCTTCCCGCTGCGCCATCTCCAGCTGGGCTTTCAGCAGGGCATAGCGCCGCGCTTTTTCATCCAGACCCGTCATGGTTACGCCTCTCCCAATAACCCAAGGCTGGCTGCAGGCGCCTGGCGACGAAGCCCGCGCGATAGCCAATGGCCAATCACACCGATAAGCAGCGCGCCGCCGAGAGGCAGCACCAGCCACAACATCCCATGCAGGCGCGGCGGCAGGTCCAGCCAGTAGATATAAAGCACTCCGGTGGCAAGCTCTGCAAGGGCCGCGCCCATCAAACCGCTGGCAACGCCCAGCAGGGCATACTCGGCGCCCTGAATACGTGAAATCATCCGATTGCCTGCCCCGAATACCCGCAGCAGGCCACTTTCATGGGCACGTACCGGGCGGCTGGCCGTCAGGGCCGCATACAGCACGCTTACTCCGGCCAGCAATACCAGCGCCAGAATCAGCTCGATGGCACGCGTGACCTGGGTCAGCACATCGCGCACCTGGCCAAGAATGGCATCAACGTTAAGCAAGGTAACGCCTGGAAAGCGCTCAACCAGCTCACGGGTCAGGTTCTGTTCGTCCTCAGGCAGATAGAAGGCCGTAATAAAGCTATGGCCAAAGGTTTCCAGCACGCCGGGGGGGAAAATCACATAGAAGTTCGGGTTGAAGCTATCCCAGTTGAGGCTGCGCAAACTGGTTAAACGGGTCTTGATATCACGCCCGCCAACGCTGAATGTCAGGGTATCCCCTAACCCCAGCCCCAGGCGATTGGCCAGACCATCCTCCATGGAGACCGGCACCGGCGGCATCTGCTCAACGGCATCCAGCTCGGCCATCCAGCCGATGGAGGGCACCTCTTCGCCAGCATCGACGTCGAACCACTCTCCGGCCACTACTTCATTTCCTTCAGGAAGTTCTGCCTGCCAGGTGAGGTTCAACTCGCGGCGCAGGGCGTTATCACCGCGCGCCTCTGGGTCAACCGCCTGCTGGGGTGGCTTATCATTGATCCGGGTAATGCGCCCGCGCACCATCGGATAAAGAGTGCTTTGCGCCGCTACGTGCGGCGCAATCGTCTCTTCAAAGGGATCCCGCTCGGGGGGCTGAATGTTGAGAGCAAAATAGTTGGGCGTATCCTCAGGCAGCTGGGCCTGCCAGGTGGTCAGCAGATCACCGCGCACCAGCACCATCATGGCCATGGCAAAGAAAGTCACCGAAAATGCCAGCAGCTGACCCAGCCCTGCCTGACGCCGCCTGGCCAGCTGGCGCCCTCCCAGGCGCAACGCCTGCTGCCATTCGCCATGGCCTTTCAGGCCTTGCACAAGACGCAGCACAGCGTTCAGCAACAAGGCACTCAATGCCCAGAGCAGTAGCAGCATCACACCGCCACCGGCCAGCAGAGCGAGCGACAGCACGGCACTGCCCGAATAAAGCCACAGCAGGCCCCCGAACACCAGGGCCGCAAATACCACCACCAGCCAGGCTGAAGGCGGCAGCGGGTCGAGCTCCCGACGCAGTACCTTGAGGGCGCTGACCCGTTGGATACGTAACAGGGTCGGGCCGGCAAATCCCACCAGCACGGCAATGGCGGTAAAGACGCCCAGCAGCAGCGGCATGATACCCGGTGGTGGCAGCGTCATGGGCAAGAAATTGGCCAGCAGCGCCAGCAGGATGGCCTGCCCCACCAGACCCAGCAGTGCGCCCAACAATGAGGCCACCAGCGCCAGGCCGATCAGTTGTAGCCCGAAAATGATACCCAGCTGCTGCTGGCTGGCACCGAAACAGCGCAGCAAGGCAGCGGTATCCAGGTGTCGCTCGACATAGCGGCGAGTTGACATGGCCACGGCGACGCCCGCCAACAGCACCGCTGCCAGACCGGCAATACCCAGATAGCTTTCCGCCCGCTCCAGCGCATTGCCCAGCTGAGGCCGGTCCGCGCGAATGTCACGCACTTCAACGCCGTCACGGCGCAACTCATTCAATAATGGCTGAACGGCGTCGAGGGCTTGCGGCGGCCCTGCGGCGAGAATCTCGAACTCCACCCGTGAGCCTTCCTGAATAAGGCCGGTTGCCTCAAGATCGTCAACATGCACCATCAGGCGCGGATTGAAGTTACCAAAACCTGCCGATTGATCCGCTTCCCGTTCGATGAAGCCTGTAACCGTCAAGGTGGTGCCGCCCACCTTGATCTCATCCCCCAGCGCCAGATCAATCAGATTGGCCAGGCGAGGGTCTGCCCAGGCTTCCCCGGCAGGCGGGCCGGAGGCCAGAGATTCCACGCCGTCTCCGCGCTCAACCTGGGAGACCCCGTAATGCGGGTAGACATCATCCACTGCCTTGAGGCTGGCCGGCTGGAAGCGTTCACCTTTGCGAATCATCGATACCAGATCCACCTGATCGCTCAGGGTAAACCCGGCGCCTTCCAGGGCGTCACGGACATCGGGGGCAAAGGGGTCGCGCTGCTCAATGACCAGATCGCCGCCCAGCAGCTGGCTGGCCTGACGTTCCAGCCCGCGCTCGATACGGTCGATAAAAAAGGCAATCATGGTCGATGCCGCAACGGCCAGCACCAGGGCCGCAAACAGGGCACGCACGTCTGCTGCGCGTAAGTCACGCCTCAGACTACGTCCTGCAAGGCGAAGATTATTGGCCGTCATGCACTTTCCCCGCTGGACACATCAGCCTCAGGCTGAAATTCGCTGAGATAACCGTTTTCAAGACGCAGGCAGCGGCTGCAGCGCCGCGCCAGGGCCTGGTCATGAGTCACCAGTATCAGGGTTGTGCCGGCCTCCTGGTTCAGGAAAAACAGCAGATCAATCACCTGGGCGCCAGTTTCCGGGTCAAGGTTGCCGGTGGGCTCATCGGCAAACACCAGTTCCGGGTCGGTTACAAAGGCACGGGCAATCGCCACTCGCTGCTGTTCGCCGCCGGAAAGCTGCTTGGGAAGATGGCTGGTACGCTCGCCAAGCCCAACCCGCT
The DNA here is from genome assembly GCF_044792155.1 of Halomonas sp. BLK-85. NCBI lineage: Bacteria > Pseudomonadati > Pseudomonadota > Gammaproteobacteria > Oceanospirillales > Halomonadaceae > Halomonas > Halomonas sp. BLK-85. The sequence goes on along the minus strand of NZ_CP087731.1, from coordinate 949,276 downwards.
CCAACCAGTACTGAGCTGTCTTCAGCTCGCCGGAACGGGGTGAAAGCTCAAGTGGCAGGAGTACGTTTTCAATGGCGCTCAGGGTCGGTAACAACTGAAAATTCTGAAACACGAACCCTACCCTGCCGGCACGCAAACCTGCCCGTCCGTCTTCATCCAGCCGGCCCAGAGCATGGCCAAACATCATCAGCTCGCCTTCACTGGGAATATCCAGTCCTGCCAACAACCCCAGCAGAGTGGATTTACCCGCCCCGCTTTTGCCAAGAATGGCCACACTTTCACCCGCCACGACGTTAATTGACAGGTTCTGTAATATGGATAATGTGCGTTCACCACTGGTAACGGTCTTGCATAAAGACGTTGCCTGAAGCACCGTGTTTGCGGCACCTTGCTGGCCAGAAGCGGTCAACGTTTCAGGCGTCACCCTGGATGATGAATCAGAGGAATCGGACATGAAGCGGAGTACCTTTTCAATAAGTGCTTTGTTAATACAGACGTTGTCAATAAAGGCGGGTTGGGGAAGACCCGGGTCCACAAGTGTGGCATGGCCGCTTGCGGTACTGCTAATGATGTTTGTCTTCTCAGTACCGGCCACCGCTCAGGCAGATGAGCGTCTGCGTCTGATGGTGATGGGTGATAGCCTCAGCGCTGCCTACAATATGGACCAGGAACAGGGCTGGGTCGCTCTCCTGGCTGAACGCCTGGGCGATGATGTCGACGTGATCAACGCCAGCGTCAGCGGTGAAACCAGCGGTGGCGGTGCCCAGCGCTTTCCTGACTTATTGCAACAGCATGAGCCTAACATGGTTCTTCTCGAGCTTGGTGGCAACGACGGTTTGCGCGGCCTTTCGCCACAGCAACTGCATGACAACCTGGCCCGGATGATCGAACAGAGCCAGGCCATGGATGCCGAGGTGATTCTCCTGGGTATTGATATACCACCGAACTACGGCGCCGCCTACCGAGAGGCGTTCAAGGACGTTTTCACCCGGCTCGCCGACCATTACGACGTTGCTTTGCTTCCTTTTCTGCTTGAAGGGGTGGCCCTTGATGACGAGCTGATGCAGGACGATGACATTCATCCTACCGCAGAAGCGCAGCCCATCATTCTGGAAAACGTCTGGCCATTGCTGGCCCCCAGAGTAGAGCGGCAGCTTGCCCACCAGGCCAGCGACTGAGGCAGTGTATCAGTCAGCGGTTTGCTGGCGTTGCTGCAGCCCCAGACCACCGAGTATCAGTACCAGCCCGACCAGGGTGGAAGGCAGGATAGGTTCACCGACCACCCAGAAAAGCAACAGCAGCGAGATGGGCGGCGAAAGAAAGATCAGGTTGGAGACCTTGGCGGTGCGCGATACCTTATGCACTGCCAGCTGCCAAAGAATAAACGCAATCCCCATCTCAAACAGCCCCACGTAGACGCCCGCACCCAAGGCAGGCCAGCCATGCCAGTTAACCCCTGGCCCGAACAGCAACAGTACTGTCAATACTGGCAGGCCGACGCTGAAGTTCTGCCATTGGCCTACCAGCGGCTCGCGGGCATCCCGCGCATTGAGTAGCCAGTAAAGCGCCCACAACAGGGTTGAGGCCAGGGCCAGCAGCACCCCAAGGGAATCGGCAAACTGCACGTTCAGCACCTGCCCGCGGGTGGCAATCACCCAGACGCCCGCATAGGCCACCAGCCCGGCGACGATATCCATGCGCGTCAGCCGCTGGCCCAGAATTGGCACGGCGAGCAGGGCCATCGCCAGCGCCCAGGTGTAGTTGAGCGCCATGGCTTCCTGCCCAGGCAAGCGGTCGTAGGCGGCAAACAGCACCAGATAGTAGGCCACCGGGTTCATCAGGCCGGCCCAGGCCGCCGTGCGCCAGCCTGACGACAGCGCCTGCCGCCCCTGGCCACGCCATACCACCAGAGCGCCCATCAATAGCCAGGACACCAGTGCCGCCACCCACATCAGTTCTAACGGTGTCATCCATGCCAGCGCCACCTTGAAGGCCGTCGCCACCGTCGACCACAGCATGACCGCGCCCAGGCCATAGAGGATTGCCTGCCTATCCTGATTCATGCTTCATCCTCACAGGGACTCTCTCTATCTTTCCTGGTCAGCGGGCACGCACTCGCCCTGGTAACTTGCGCTGTCGCAGGGATCCAGCACATATAACGAGACATCACGCCACTCCTATGTGGGCAAAAAGCTTGCTAGGCTAAAAGCTGAGCTTCATCATTTTTTTCATTTCAAGTGATTGGCAGGCAAGATGAAGGCTCTGGGCTTGCGATGGCCTTAACATAACAGCCGTGGAGGCGTAATGGCAGGACCTGACATTTCTCAGACGCAGATCTATGAATGGCTGACCGGGGATGAAAACACGCGGATGTGTGACGACATTCCTGACAGTGCCTGCAAGGATCAGCCGCAAAACTTTATGCGCCACCTGTGGGCCTCACTGGGCAACAAGCTGGCTGATGAACTCTCCAGTGCCCGGCTGGTACTGCCATGGTTGATGGGGGTGATCGGCGCACCGGTCTGGATGGTCGGTCTCTTGGTCCCCATTCGCGAGTCGGGCGCCCTTTTGCCGCAAGTGTTTGTCGCCGGTTTTATCCGACTCAAGCCCCAACGCAAATGGGTCTGGGTGGCCGGCGGGTTGCTCCAGGCGCTGAGTGCCCTGGCACTGGCACTGCTGGCGCTCTTGGGCAAGGGCACCCTGGGAGGAGCGCTGGTATTAGCCTCACTGGTGGCACTGTCCCTGGCTCGCGGACTTTCTTCGATTGCCACCAAGGATGTAATGGGTAAGACCATTGCCAAAAAGCGCCGTGGCACCCTGATGGGCTGGAGCGGCAGCGTTGCCGGGGCGGCTACTCTGCTGGCCGGTGGCGTACTGATGCTGTTCGAGGACCGACCCGGCCAGCTTGCATTAGCCATACTGCTTGGCATTGCAGCACTTGGCTGGGCGCTTAACGCCTTCTGTGCAGCACGCATTCAGGAGTCACCCGGGGCTATCGACGGCGGCGAAAACGCCTGGGACAGCCTGAAGCTTGGTCTTTCGCTGCTTAAAGAAGACCGCACCTTTCTACACTTCAACCTGGCCCGCGCCCTACTGCTGTCAAGTGCTCTGGCCCTGCCCTATATCGCACTACTCGGCCAGCAGCAGAGCGGCGCTCAGCTGGGGGGCCTGGGTCTGCTGGTGGTAGTATCCGGCCTGGCAGGCATGCTGGCTGACCCTGTTTGGGGCAAGCGGGCGGATACCTCCAGTCGCCGGGTCATGCGCGATGCCGCGGCGGGCACCGTGTTTTGCTGCCTGGCTGGCGCCCTGCTGGCCTGGCTACCGGCCGTTTGGACCTCACAAATCTGGCCTTATGCGTTGATCTATGGATTATTGGTCATTGTCCATCACGGAGTTCGCCTGGGGCGTAAAACCTATCTGGTGGATATGGCCAGACAGGATAATCGCGCCCTTTATGTGGCGCTTTCCAATACCCTGACGGGCATTTTGATGTTGATAGTGGGGGGTGTCCTTGGCGGTTTGGCCCAATGGCTTGGCAGTGGGGCATTGCTGGTTGTACTCGCCGCAGCGGCCCTTGGTGCCATACTCAGTGCCCAACAACTGCCAGAAGTAGAATAAGCGAGTGAACTTAATGACGTAGCGGAAGTAACAGAACCATGGCGTCAGAACCTGTCAAAGTATCAAGCATGGATTGCATTACCTGCTGTAGCTCGACAATATAGCTAGCATGGTAAGCAAGCCAGACAAGGCGACATTTGCTATTGTGGTTCTGATACACTGTTAAATAAACTGACAAGCACCCAAAGAAGTGCCGATTGACCATGGCTCACTTATAAAATGGTCGGCGGAAAGGACTGGAGCTGCAACAGGAAACTCTTAATGAAACGATCTCCCTTGATCAGCCCGGAATTACTCGAGCGGATTGTTGACGCTTCCGAAGACGGCATTGTAGTTGCCGAACAGGAAGGCGACGAAAATATTCTGATCTATGTCAACAAAGGCTTCGAGCGACTGACAGGCTACAGCGCGGACGAAATCCTCTATCGCGATTGCCGTTTTCTACAGAACGATGACCGCGACCAGGAGGCGCTTAAGGCAATTCGGGTCGCACTGAAGGAAGGAAGGCCCTCGCGTGAAGTGCTGCGCAATTACCGCAAGGACGGCAGCACCTTCTGGAACGAGCTGTCCATCACGCCTGTCTACGATGAAGACGACAAACTGATGTATTACATCGGCGTACAGAAAGACGTTACGGAACGAGTCGAAGCCCAGATGGCACTTGATGCCCTGCGCAAACAGCAGGAAGATACCCACCAATAGCGGGAAGAAAGCCTGAGCTATCAAAGTCCAATATCAGTAAAAGATGCATCAGGGGGCTTGATCTCCAACCCCGTCAGCGCTATACAGCGATAAATGCAGCCATGTTGTTGGTGACTGTCGCGATATGACACTGCCCATCACTATGGTGACGTCTAAAGCTGCCGGTTTACCGGCTTGGGTTGGAGAGCCTTGATATGCGCCGTGACCCCATTGATCGCAGCACCCATTACTATTGCCCGTCTGAACATCCCTCGGCGTTTCCCGACAACGATGACCTGGATTCCCAGGACGCTGTCAACGACGACCAGTATGGGCGCAGCCGTTCGAGTAAACGCGATACGCTGACAGCCCGACGTCGCGTTGAAGCACTACTTGAAGAGCGTCGTCTGCGTAAAGCCCTTGACGACGACTGGTACAGCGACGACTGAGTGCTGCATTCCCTGGCCTGGCCTTCGTCGCATCTGAGCAGTGCCCGGTTTCAGCATAGGGTGCTGGCCTTTAGTCAAGCTCGGCACTATCATCATGAAACACCTGCCTGGTGTAACGGTTGAACCGTTGTCCACTGTTTTGCTCACCAGGTAAGCAGTGACTTTTTCAATCACTATCGTCCATTTCCCAACCTATCGGATTTCCATGGCGCAATACGTTTATACCATGAACCGGGTCGGCAAAATTGTGCCACCCAAGAAACAGATTCTTAAAGATATCTCACTGTCTTTCTTTCCTGGTGCCAAGATCGGCGTACTGGGTCTGAACGGTGCAGGTAAATCGACGCTCCTGCGTATCATGGCCGGTGTCGATCAGGAGTTTGAAGGCGAAGCCCGCCCCATGTCAGGCATCAATGTCGGCTACCTGCCCCAGGAACCGGCGCTGGATGATGACAAGAACGTTCGCGACACCGTCGAAGAGGCGCTTGGCGCACTGAAAGAGGCGCAGGAACAACTGGACGCCGTTTATGCGGCCTATGCCGAGCCAGACGCCGACTTTGATGCTCTGGCCAGCGAGCAGGCCCGTCTCGAGAACATGATTGAGGCCGCCGATGCGCATAATATCGAGCGTAAGCTTGATGTGGCCTCCGAGGCGCTGCGTCTCCCCCCCTGGGAAGCCACAGTCGGCCACCTGTCGGGCGGTGAACGTCGCCGGGTAGCCCTGTGCCGTCTGCTGCTCTCAAATCCTGACATGCTGCTGATTGACGAGCCTACCAACCACCTTGACGCCGAATCCGTTGCCTGGCTGGAACGCTTCCTGCACGATTATAGCGGCACGGTTGTCGCCATTACCCACGACCGTTACTTCCTGGATAACGTGGCCGGCTGGATTCTCGAACTTGACCGCGGTCAGGGCATTCCGTTTGAAGGCAACTATTCTCAGTGGCTTGAACAGAAAGATCAGCGCCTGAATCAGGAAGCCAAACAGGAAGCCTCGCGCCAGAAAGCCATCAAGCAGGAGCTTGAGTGGGTGCGCTCCAACGCCAAGGGCCGTCAGGCCAAAAGCAAGGCACGCCTCAACCGCTTTGAGGAAATGCAGTCGGGTGATTTCCAGAAACGTAACGAGACCAACGAGATCTATATTCCGCCAGGCCCGCGCCTGGGTGATAAGGTCATCGAGTTTCACAATGTCACCAAGCGGTTTGATGACAAGCTGCTCTACGAAGACCTGTCGTTTAGCATTCCGCCCGGCGCCATTGTCGGGATCGTTGGCGGCAACGGCGCGGGCAAGTCGACGCTGTTCAAACTGATTACCGGTCAGGAACAACCCGATGCCGGCGAAGTGGTCATCGGTGAAACCGTCGACATTGCCTACGTTGAACAGCTTCGCGATGCTCTGGATGACAAGCAGACCGTCTGGGAAGCCGTCTCAGGGGGCCAGGATATTCTCAACATCAATGGCTATGAAGTGGCGTCGCGCGCCTACGTTGGGCGTTTCAACTTCAAGGGTAATGATCAGCAAAAGCGTCTGGATGAGTTATCCGGCGGTGAACGTGGTCGTTTACAGCTGGCACAGACCCTGAAACAGGGCGCCAATGTATTGCTGCTGGACGAACCTTCCAACGACCTGGATATTGAAACCCTGCGCGCCCTGGAAGAAGCCCTGCTGGCCTTCCCTGGCTGTGCCATGGTGATCTCGCACGACCGCTGGTTCCTCGACCGCATCGCCACTCACATTCTGGCGTTCGAAGGGGATTCCCAGGTGGTGTTTTTTGACGGTAATTACACCGAATATGAAGAAGATCACAAAAAGCGCGTCGGCAATGACACCCCCAAGCGCATGAAGTACAAGCGTATCGACGCCTGATCGAGGCGTTCGACAGACAATGCTGCTGACTGGCACCCCGACGTTTGTTTCCCTCAGAAACAGGCCACGGGGTGCTTTTTTTAACTCTGCCTTCAGGTCTGATTGGACCACTGACGCCTTTGGCACTACCCATCAGGGAGTTTTTCCATGGCCGACAAGCGACCAGATTCGCCACCCAGCCTTTTGATCACAGGTTGCTCAAGCGGCATTGGTCACGCTGCTGCGCGCACCATGCAATCGCGTGGATGGCGAGTGTTGGCAACTGCCAGACAGCCTGCCGATGTCCAACGCTTAAAACAGGAAGGCCTTGAAGCCTTTCAGATTGATCTTGCCGACAGCCGCTCGATCCAGGCTGGCGTGGCAGAGCTGATGACGCGTACCGGGGGCAAGCTTGATGCACTTTTCAACAACGCCGCCTACGGGCAGCCCGGGGCAGTGGAGGACCTGAGCCGCGAGGTGCTGCGCCAACAACTGGAGGTCAACCTGCTGGGCACCCATGAACTGACCGCCCGGGTTCTGCCGATGATGCGCGCGCAGGGCCACGGCCGAATCGTCCAGAACAGCTCCGTGCTTGGGTTTGCTGCACTCCCCTATCGAGGCGCCTATATATGCTCTAAATTTGCGCTTGAAGGGCTGACGGATACCCTGCGTCTGGAGCTGGATGGCAGTGGCATCCATGTCAGCCTGATCCAGCCTGGCCCGATCAACAGCCGTTTTCGTGACAATGCCTACCGCGCATTCAAGGACAATATTGATGCCGTAAATAGCGCTCATGCCTCGACCTATCAGAAGGTACAGGCCCGACTGGCAGGAGCGGACAGAGGCAAGACACCCTTCGCCCTTGATCCTGATGCTGTCGTAAACCGATTGATTCACGCACTGGAGCATCCGCGCCCAAAAGCTCGCTATGCGGTTACCTTGCCTACGCGGTTATTCGGCCTGTTAAGACGCATACTGACAAGCCGGGGCATGGATGCCGTCCTGCTACGCTCAACGCGTGCTGAGCGTCGTTAGGCGCCTCCTGATGGCGTCTGCTCGACCTTGTCCGGACAAACACGAAGGCTCACCTCGCCTTAACGCCGTGGTCAGCCTGCTGGCCAGGTGAATTCCCGCCCACCCATGAGGTGCATGTGGATGTGATAGACCGTCTGGCCACCCATTTCATTACAATTCATCACTACCCGATAGCCGTCTTCAGCAAAGCCTCTTTCCCTGGCCAGCTGGGCGGCGGTGTACTGCAGGCGACCGATCATCGCCAGATCAGGCTCTTCAATATCATTGAGGGTCGCAATATGCGTTTTGGGAATAATCAGAATATGCGTGGGTGCTTGCGGATTGATATCGTTAAAGGCCAGCACCTCATCGTCTTCATAAACGATATCCGCGGGGATTTCACGCTTGATGATCTTGCAGAACAGACAATCCATGAAAAGCTCCTGACTCAGGATGTGGCGGGTTGTTGGCCAGCGGTGACAGCAGGCACTGTACTTCCAGCTTAGCGAAAACGGCGCTGGGCGAGCAAATGACGGACCAGCGGGGCAAGAATCAACTCCATCGCCAGTGACATTCGCGACCCCGGCACCACCAGGGTGTGGGGGCGTGACATGAAGGCGTCCTGGATCATCGCCAGCAGCCAGGGAAAATCCACTTTTGATGGGTCACGGAAACGAATGACCACGAAGGACTCGGAGTCAGTCGGAATATCCTGCACCTCGAAAGGGTTAGACGTATCCACTGTCGGAACCCGCTGGAAATTGATATGGGTGCGCGAGAACTGTGGTTGGATGTAGCGCACATAATCATCCATGCGTCCCAGAATGGTGTCTATAACGGCTTCCTGAGAGTAACCCCGCATCTTGGTGTCACGATCGATCTTCTGGATCCACTCCAGGTTCATGGTGGGGGCCACGCCAATCATCAGGTCCACATGACGGGCAATATCGTAGTCTTCCGTCACCAGGCCGCCGTGTAACCCCTCATAAAACAGCAGATCCGTACCACAGGGTAATGACTGCCATTCGGTAAAGGTACCTACCCGATACCCCGCCTCGATCTTCTGTTTATCTTCCGCGTGGATATAGTGACGGAACTGTCCTGTGCCGTGTTCACCGTATTCGCTGAAAAGGCCTTCAAGACGATCAAGCAGGTTGGCTTCTACCGCAAAATGCGAGAGCTCATCCTTGCGCTCCGGTTCTTCACGAAACATGCGATGCAGCTCTTTGCGGGTATAGCGGTGGAAGGCATCGCCATCCACCATGGCCGCATGCACGTCCTCACGCTGGAACATGCGTTCAAAGCTGCGCCGCACCGTGGTGGTACCCGCCCCGGATGAGCCTGTCACAGAGATAATCGGATATTCGCGGGACATCAGCAAAGTCTCGCTTTGGCCAGGGCCTGGACAACCTCGGCCGGCACTGCCACCGGGGTACCCGCGGTGCTGTCCATTACCAGCAGATTAAGACGTGCCGTTGCCACCAGCCGGGCGCCTTCATCCGCGAGCACACGGTGATAGACGCTCAACGCTTTGCCAGCCGGATCAGGAATCGCGGTTTCGACCACCAGAATATCAGGGCAACGCGCTTCACTTTGATACTGCACGGCCAAATCCGCCACCACGCTGTGGTAACCCGCGAGGTCCCACTCGGGATAGCCCACCGCCATCAGCGCCTGTGAACGGGCCTCATGAAGCAAGGACACCAAGGCATCATGACCCAGATGACGGCCATAGTTCATATCCGTCACCCGCACACTGACCGAATGATGGTGAATCACCGCATCAGTGGGAAAGTCGAGCTTTACACGCTCCATTTTTCGGGCTCCATTCGATACGTTTGGTCTGACAGCATCAACGGCGGCGTTTGACAGGTTACCGTCATGTCGTCAACGAGACTGCTCGCGGGTAATAGCCCGAAAGGCAATATCCGATCGGTATTCGGCGCCTTCCCAGCGAATCCTGGCAACGCCCTGATAGGCGAGTTGTTGCGCCCGGGAAACGCTATCACCCAGGGCCGTCACACACAGGACACGCCCACCCGCCGTGGTAATCTCGCCCCTCGGTGACAGGGTCGTGCCGGCGTGGAACACCTTGCAGCCACATTGTTCTGCAGCCGCCAACCCTTCAATCACATCGCTTTTACGATAATGGCCGGGGTAGCCACCTGCCGCCATGACAACGCCTACAGCCGCGCGCGGATCCCACTCACAGGTGTATCCGGCAAGCCGGCCTTCAGCACCCGCCAGGCATAGCTCAGTAAAGTCAGACATCAGACGCAGCATGATCGGCTGGGTCTCAGGGTCTCCGAAACGGCAGTTGAACTCGATCACTTTCGGCTGTCCGGCTGAATCAATCATCAGGCCCGCATACAGGAAACCACTATACGGCATGCCTTCGGCGGCCATGCCCTTTACGGTGGGCAAAATCACTTCCTGCATGATGCGCTTATCAACGTCCGGCGTCACAACCGGTGCCGGTGAGTAGGCGCCCATACCGCCAGTGTTAGGGCCTTCATCACCGTCGTAGGCACGCTTGTGGTCCTGGCTGGTGGCCATCGGCACTACATTGTTACCGTCGACCATGACGATAAAGCTGGCCTCTTCGCCTTCAAGAAACTCCTCGATCACCACACGGGCGCCAGCATCGCCAAAGGCGTTGGCTTCCAGCATATCGCGGATGGCCGCCTCGGCTTCTGCTTCATTCATGGCGACGATCACCCCTTTTCCGGCCGCCAGGCCGTCAGCCTTGATGACAATCGGCGCACCCCTTTCATGCAGATAGGCCAGTGCAGGCGCCACCTCGGTAAAGGTCTGATAGGTAGCACTGGGGATATGATGACGGGCCAGAAAATCCTTGGTGAAAGACTTGGAGCCTTCCAGCTGGGCAGCGGCCTGGGTCGGGCCAAAAATCGCCAGCCCTGCTGACTGAAACAGGTCTACCACGCCTTCTACCAGCGGCGCTTCAGGACCCACCACGGTCAGATCTACCTGCTCTGCCCTGGCCAGCGCCAACAGGCCATCAAGATCGCTGACGGCAATATCAATATTCTCCAGCCTGGGTTCACTTGCCGTGCCCGCATTGCCCGGCGCCACCAGAACTTTTTCTACCTTTTCCGATTGCGCCAACTTCCAGGCCAGCGCATGTTCGCGGCCACCGCCGCCTATCATCAAAACCTTCATGTGAGCCCTTTTCGGCAGGAATCATCGTAATTTGGCGAAGCGCCTATTATGCCACAGCCAGTTAATGCCTGTTGATGACAGCTGTCTTTCCCCCAATACGCCTGTTAGCCAGTGCGTCAATCAGCTATCCGCTTCATCATTCTTTTTCTTGCGGGTATCCACGCCGGGCGCATTGTCATCCTTATTGATAGTGTTCTGCCAGAAGCGCATGTTTTCTTCAGCCAGTTCGCGCATGAATTCCATGGGTGAATGACGAATGGCTTTCTGCCATTGATCCTGCATGCGTTTTTGCTGCGTCAACATCAGCTGGGTGCCTTGCTCCAGGTAGCGCGCCAGGGGCAAGGGGGAGGACATATCGTAAACACGTATCAGCTGGGCCAGCAGGTCATTGGAGAACACTTCTGACTCTCCGTCAGCCTGCTCCTGCTCGATAATAATCGAGAGCAGAATGGTGCGCGTGATATCCTCACCACTTTTTGCATCTTCAACGCGAAAAGCCGCATCCTCCAGAATCAGTTTGCGCAAGTCTTCCAGCGTAACATAGCGACTTTGCTCGGTATCATACAAACGACGATTGGCATACTTACGAATCACACGCACGGCGACTCTCCTTGAAATGCTAAAAAGCGGGTACTCTCATTGCAGCTATTGTGCCTGCCCTGCGCCACCATGCAAGCACAGAGATAATTATCCGCCCTTTCAACAGATATTGAACCCGTACAGCGAGCAAAATGAACGTCATCTTATTCCCTCCCGAAGAGGCCACCACGCCCGATGAGTTTTACATTCGGGATGCTCGACGCCTGCGCCACCTGCGAGATGTATACCGCGCCCAACCACAGGACAGCTTTTCGGTTGGCCTGCTGGGCGGTCGGCTCGGCAAGGCAACCTTGCAGTCACTTGATACAGACCATGCCAGGCTGACCGTAGACGCGCTTGATACACCGCCGCCACCTGCCTTGCCGGTGCATCTGGTGCTGGCGCTGCCCAGGCCGCGCATGCTGGCCCGTTCGCTGGAACACATCACCGCGCTGGGCGTAAAGCAGATCACCCTTCTGCACACCCGCCGGGTAGAAAAAAGCTATTGGCAATCGCCTGAGCTGGACAGCGACAAGATCCATCAACATCTGCTCTTAGGGCTTGAGCAGGCCAAGGACACTGTCTTGCCAAAGGTCACCTTGCGTAAAGGTTTTCGTCCCTTTGTTGAAGATGAGCTGCCCGGCCTGCTGGACAACCGGCGTGGTCTACTGGCCCATCCAGGCATGCCTGATGCCTGTCCGCGCGGCATTGAAGACGACACGCTCCTGCTGATCGGGCCAGAAGGCGGGTTTATCGAATGGGAAGTGGAAAAGATGGTGGCCGCTGGCTGCAAAGGCATCCACCTGGGGTCTCGTATCCTGCGCGTCGAGACCGCCGTCACCGCTTTACTGGCCCGGCTTTTCTGATCCGCACTCAGTCAGGCAAGGCCAAAGGCCGATTAATCGCCTTTTATTCATCCGGCTCATGGGGAACAAAGAGACTGTCAGCGTTACAGCTCGGAGTGTTATGCAGGAAGGTCTCGCGCACATCAAGCAGTCCCAGGTGACGGATTGTCCGGCGCCCCAGCAGCATGGGGTAATTCATGTCTTCCCGGTCGCGCAAGCTGAACTGCTCTTCATAGATGGTATTGCCAATACACACTTTGAGCAGCACAACAGGGCGTTCATCGCGTCCACCGGCGCCACGCACTTTGAGGTCTCGGTACAAGGGCCGTTGCAACTCGTTACTGAACAGCTCACCGCTTTCCTGATCTTCCAGCTTGAGACGAAAGCGCACCCACTCTTCACCACTTCGGGTAAAGGTATCAATATCACGCGCATCCAATGAGGAAGTCAGAGCGCCGCTATCAAGCTTGGCTTTCACCTGAATTCCCCAGGGCATCATCACAGCATTCTCAACCCAACCGAATACGTCAGGATGAGGGTTTTGTGAGGCATCCTGACTTTCCTCTTCAGCATGAACAACCGCCGACCCGAGACCCACCAACAGCATTCCACAGATCAGACGTATGGCCAGGCGCGCGGATAGGTTGACCGCTGTCCTGGCAAGGTAATACGAACCCTTGGCTATGTATTGCGCACTTGCCATACACCCTCTGAGGTGACCCCCTGAAAATAAGTGTTTAACGCTGTTTGATGCGTTCCAGAACCGCCTGGGTGGCAAAGCCGTCAGGCACCATCCCTTGATCGCGCTGGAAGGCTCTCAGGCCATTGCGCGTATTGGGCCCCAGAATGCCATCGGCACCGCCCACGCTGTAACCCAGTGCGTTCAGGCCTTGTTGAAGTTCACGCACATCATCGCGGGTCAAAGGCTGCTGATCACGTGGCCAGCCCTGCTGAACACCTTCACGTCCGGCGATGGCATCACTCAAGGTGGCGACGGCCAACGCATAGCTGGTGGCATTGTTATAGCGCAAAATGGAACGGAAATTTTGCCCGACCATGAAGGCCGGCCCCTGGGCACCAGCCGGTACAATCACTGCCGCACTGTCAAGCGCTGGCAGACCACCGCCATTGGCTGCACGCACGCCCTGAGCGGCCCATTCGGCCGAGCTGAGACGCTCGGTCTGGGCGTAGTCATAACCTTCTGGCAAGGTCACTTCAACACCCCAGGGCTGGTCTGGCTGCCAGTTGGCACGGGCAAGATAGTTGGCCGTGGAGGCCATGACGTCGGGAATACTTCCCCAGATATCGCGACGCCCATCACCATCGCCGTCTTTTGCGTAAGCTTCAAAGCTCGATGGAATAAACTGTGTATGCCCCATGGCACCTGCCCAGGAACCGACCATGTCCTGCGCGGCGATATCGCCGCTGTCGATAATCCTCAGAGCAGCCAGCAGCTCACCGCGAGCAAAATCGCGGCGCCGGCCATCGTAGGCCAGGGTTGCAAACGCATCTAATGCCGAAAAATCACCGAAGTTGCCGCCATAATTACTCTCTATCCCCCAGATGGCCACGATCACTTCCGCTGGCACCCCGTAACGTTCTTCCATACGTGCGGCTGTCTGACGATGCTCCGCCAGTTTATCGCGTCCGTTCGTCACGCGGGTGCTGGAGACCGCACTGTCCAGATACTCCCAGATGGGCCTAACAAACTCGGGCTGGTAACTATCCAGCTCGACCACTCTTTCCAGGTAGCGAACATCGTCCAGGGCCGACAGCGCCTGCTGGCTGATGCCCTGTGCCGCAGCGTCGCGCTTGAACGCCGCCAGCCAGGCGTCGAAGCTGGCATGATCTTGCAAACCTGACCCGGAAGGCTTTGCCGAGGGTGACGATTGGGTATTCTGGGCCAGTAGCGTCGAAGACTGTTCCGCCAGAACAGGATTAGCATCCGCCTCCTCCTGTCCTGATGGCGGCTGCGCTGACGCGCAAGCCGAAAGCAGTGTAATGGGTAACACCAGGGCAATACCCAGGCGTAAAGGGCGATAGGCTACTGAGCGCATTTTGAGAGGAAACATCAGTTCAGTCCTTTAAACAGTCAATAAATAAGTCCATCTACACCGATTTATATCAAAAACCCCAGGCACTCTCGCCCAGCCGCATTACCATACCGGCATGGGCGATTACCACGACGACAGTGAGTACCGAACGCAAAAGCAGGTACCACTTGGGCCAGCCAAAACGGCCTTCGCTACTGAGATCGTATATCCAGACCAGCACAAAACCAATCATCAATACCCAGAGCCCCACCACCGGGTTGAGCATCAAGGCAGGCCAGGCAATCAGACTAGGCAACATCGCCAGTGCCAGACGACGAATATCACCGGGCATGCGTGTCCTGTCAGCGCGTTGCAGGACAGCCCCCCAATGGGCGCCTCCCAGAAATGACAGGATGACCGCTGCGTAATACAGAAAACCATAGACCGCTGTGACCTGCCAGGCCGTCGGGCCCAGAAAGGCCACCACCAGACAGGCGATAAAAGGGATCAGCCCGGACAGGCCGAGCCCCCAGGCGGTGCGATGGCGGGTCATTAACGCCGCTGGAAATCCGCTTGTACTCATTCAGCGACCTCTCATGGAGCAACTTGATCAATCAGCCAGGGTTGCCAGGCTTGCGGTTCCACTCTGGGAGGCGAAAAATGCGAGGGCGCAGCACGCCAGGGCTGATGCCGAGCCTTACCTTCAGGCAACGTAGCCAGATCGGGTAACCAGTGAGCCACATATTCACCGTTTGGATCATACTGGCAGGCCTGCTTGAGCACATTGAAGTACCGATCCTGGCGTGGGTCTCTTCCGACACCGGCAACATAACGCCAGTTCCCCCAGTTGGAAGCAACATCATAATCCATCAGGCAGTGTTCAAACCAGGTTGCGCCAAGCCGCCAGTCTACGTTCAGATCCTTGACCAGAAAACTGGCCACGTTCTGTCTGGCACGGTTTGACATCCAGCCAGTACTGGCAAGCTCGATCATGGCTGCATCGATAAAGGGTACGCCAGTGTTGCCTTCTTGCCAGGCGACAAAAGCAGCATCCGGTGTCGGCAGGCCTGAAGGGCCAAACAACCTGTGCTGTTCCAGTACTGCCGCCAACTGAAAGTATTCACGCCATAATAGCTCAAAGACAATCCAGTAGCTGGACTCGGTGCTGCCGTTGCGAGCTTCCCAGGCGCGTACTTCCTGGACGATCTGACGGGGTGACAGGCAGCCATGCGCCAACCAGGGAGAAAGATGAGTCGAAAAATAGTCACCCAACAGACCATTACGCGTCTGCTTATAGGTAGCAGGACCGTTATGCTCCCAGATAAAAGCACGCAAACGTTCATGCCCGGCAGCTTCCCCGCCTGCCCAGGCCATGTCCTTACGTTCATCAGGATTCCAGCCTGCTGACAGTTCGCAGACCTGCTTGAGCGGGGGAAAGCCCCTGGGCGCTGTATCTGGCCAGAGAGGCAAGGTGATCGGAGCCTGTGTCGCCGACGGCACATCACAGTGCTTTTCAACCTTGCGCCGGAATGCTGAAAAACTGCCAGGTAGTGCGTCATTGCCGAAGGGGAGTTGAGCTTGATCAAATAGCCGGTTGTTTTCCACCAACTCCAGTTCAGTATCGCCTTCCAGCAAGGGCACGATGGCGGATATGTGGTTATTTTCTTCACTGCCTGATTGATGTGATACCCGGACAGCACGGGCGGCGAAATGATTGGCCAGATTCGCTACTTCTTCGGCAGGCGAGCCAATACGCACCAGCAGGTCACTGCCGCGTTGCAGCAACTCACCCCGCAGTTCCATCAGGCTTTCCCATAGAAAACGCAGCCGCGGCGGCCCGATCCGGGCAACGTTCTGATCAGGAATTGCCTGTTCAAGCCAGCGCTCATCCAACACATAGACACATAGCAGTTGTTCCGGGCGTGATGTGAAATTCAACAAGGGGTTATCAGCAATACGCAAATCATTGTGCAACCAGACAATATCAACGATGGAACGGGTCATGGGCTTGTCTCCTCTTTACGCTGCGCACCTTTGGCAGTGGTTTTTTTTGCCGTTCTGCGGCAGCGCTCGCTGCAATAGCGCACATTGTCCCAGTCGCGGGCCCACTTTTTTCGCCATGCAAAAGGGCGTTGACAGAAAACGCAGATTTTTTGGGGTAAGTCAGCTTTACGTGGCATTATAATTAGTCAGCTAATTAAATATTCTACAAAATAAAAAATCGGTATAATTATTGTACATGCCAATACGGCAGATCACCACCAGTAAGGTATTTTCTATTCAATCGACCATGACTTTTCAGGCATTAAAAAAGCCATTCGTATGAATGGCTTAATAGAAGTCAATCGGGCTGACTGCCCCACTGCCAGCCCGTCAGTCGGGATCGGTATCACGGGGCTGGCGTTTGGCGTTTTCCTGAGTTTCCATGCCACTTTTCAACTCATGAGTGAGGGGGTCATAGTTGGGCCGCAGTTCATCCTTGACGGTACCACTCCATAACTTGGAGCCTACAAAATACCCGGCCCGCCCTATGACATGCGCCGCTACCGGCGCCGTCATCAGGATGAACACAACGATTGCCAGGGCCCTGGCGACGATGCTGGTCTCGGCAAAATGCATGGCGGCCGCCACCATGATCAACATGACACCCAGCGCTGCCGCCTTGGTTGTGGCATGCATGCGGGTAAGCAGATCCGGTAGGCGCAAGATACCAATTGACGCCAGCAACATGAACAGTGATCCGGCAATAATCAGCGTTCCCTTGATAAGATCAATCATCCCTTGGGCCTCCACGTTCCAGAAAACGAGCAAAACCAATGGCTGCGAGAAACCCCATCAGAGCGATAACAATCGCCGCATCAAGAAAACTGGGGATCCCGGATTTGATCGCGTGTAGCCCCACCATTCCCACTATGGTGGTTGTAAACAGTTCCAGTGCTATCACCCTGTCGGGCAGACTCGGCCCGCGCACTACGCGCACAAAGGCAAGTACCAGCGCCAGGCTCATGATCACCTGGCCAATCAGAAACACATGATTCATCAGCGAAAAAGCTCCAGTGCGCGATGTTCCATCTCTTTGAGGTTACGACGCAAACCTTCCTCGTCATCCAGAAACATCGCATGGATATACAGCACTTTGCGGTCATCGGAAACATCCAGACTCAGGGTGCCGGGCGTTAATGAAATCAGGTTGGCCACCATGGTAATTTCCATCTCGGTTTTAGCATTCAGCGGCATGGCAATCACGCCAGGGCGCATGTGCCAGGGCGGCGTCAACACGTCAAAGGCAACGCGCAGATTGGCCTGAATTAACTCTTTAAGAAAAAAGCCCACAAAACCAATAATCCGCGGAACACGCGCCGGATACCCCTTGAGAGATGCCAACTGGGGTTCAATCAGCACCAGGCTGATATAACCAAACACCAACCCCACCAGCAGGTTAAGGCCGCTGAAATCACCGGATAACATCACCCAGGCAAGCCCCAGCAACAGATTCCAGATCGCCCCTGTCATGGTGCACCCCCTTCACGTTGAGCACCCTCTTGCGGCGCTGTTACCTGGTCGATCCATTCAGCTTCATTTCCTGGCGTCACCCCCAGCACCGCTTCGATATAATGTTCTGGCGCCAGCAACTGGTCACCAACCAGGTTCATCGTCTGCATGATAGGTTCGGCAAAGATACCGATCATCAAGGTTGCCGCTGCCAGCATCATCACCGGGAAATACATCATGCCAAGACTGGGTTTTATTAGCCGACCGTCATCTCCACCAGGCGTTACATTTTCCGGCACCTGATTGTCTTCCGGTAGGGTTTTCCAGAAAACCTCGTTCCACAGCTTGACCATGGAGTAGAGCGTCATGAAACCGACTGCCAGTGCGATGCCGGTAACCACATAGGCCTCGGCCTCGATGCCGGCGCGTACAATCACAAACTTGGCAAAAAAGCCGGATAGCGGCGGAATACCGGCCAGCGAAAACGCTGAGAGAAAGAAGGCCACTGCCAGCCAGGGGCGTTCGCGATACAGCCCTCCCATCTTTTTAAGCTGATAGGTGCCTAACAGACGATGAGTTATCCCGCTGATCAGGAACAGGTTGGTCTTCACGACCATGTTGTGGAGTACCGCAAACACCCCACCGGCGATGGCCAACGGCGTATAAAGCGCCAGGCCCAGCAACATATAGCCTATCTGGCTGACGATATGGAACGACAGAATGCGCCTGAACTCGAACTGTGCCGCCGCACCCAGCACCCCGGTGACCATGGTAATGGCCGCGGCCCAGAGCATGATATCCTGCAGATACTCCATGCTCTGATCAAATACCAGGGTAAACACCCTGAACAGGGAATAGACCCCCACCTTTGTCAGCAAGGCAGCAAACAGCGCAGACACCGCCACCGGTGGCGTGTGATAGGACGCAGGTAGCCAGAAAAATAACGGGAAAGCCGCCGCCTTGATGCCAAAGGCCACCATATACATGACCGCCAGCACTTCCACCATACCGCTGTGCTCGGCAGCGTCCAGTCGCAGCGCGATATCTGCCATGTTGAGCGTGCCCACAGTACCGTAGGTCAGGCCTACCGCGGTCAGAAAGATAATCGAGGCCAGCAGGTTCAGGGTCACATATTTGATTGCGCCTTCCATCTGTGCCCGTTCGCCACCCAGAATCATCAGTGCGAAGGAAGCCACCAGCATGACTTCGAACCAGACATAGAGATTAAAGATATCGCCGGTCAGAAAAGCACCTGCTACGCCGGCCAGAAGAAGGTGCATCAAGGGGTAATAGCCAAATTTTTCATGTCCGCGGCCGGTGGTTGCCAGTGAATAGATACCCATCAGCAAGCCGATAATGGCCGTCATCAGCACCATTACCGCACTCAGCGCATCAGCGACCAGGACAATGCCAAAAGGCGCCGGCCAACCGCCCATTTCCAGGGTGATATAGCCCTCCTCCATCACACCGACAAACAGCCAGAGGCTCACCACCAGAAGGGCCAGGTTACCGCCAACACCCAGAAAGCGCTGCACCGGACGCGAACGCCAGAACAGCAGCGAAATGGCCCCGGACAGAAGAGGTAACAGAACGGGCAATGCGACTTCAGGCCTCACGTGTCAGTTTCCTTCATCTTGTCCAGATCATCCGCCTTGACCACTTCGTAGGCACGCCGGATCAGTACGACAGCAAATGCCAGCACGCTGAAAGCAATCACGATAGCGGTCAGTACCACCGCCTGGGGCAGCGGATCAGCCACATTGCCCGCCGGGGCACTCATTCCCTCGGGTATTAACGGCGGCGCACCTCGGGTCATCCCTGCAGTGGTAAAAATCAGCAGGTTGGCCGCATTGGAAAGCAGCATCAGCCCTATCACCAGCTTGACGATCGAACGCCTGAGCATCATGAAAATGGCCGTGGCATAAAGTATTCCAATTGCAACTGCCATTAGCGGTTCCATACAGAGCCTCCTTTTGGCATCTGGATACAGCGACGGTTATGGCTCATCCTTATCCACCTCCATCAGCGACATGACCATGCCTGTGACCGCGCCAAGCACAGCCAGGTAGACGCCAATATCAAAAATCAGTGGCGTGGATGCCTTGAAATCAACCACGGGTATCGTCCACCACTGCGCCGTCATAAAGGGCTCGCCCATAAACCAGGCCGGCACGACCGAGATCATGCCCAATAACAGCCCGGCACCGATCAGGTCCCGAGGGTCTATCATGCGCAGTACGTCTCGGGTCGCACTCACGCCGAAGGCAAACATGTAGAGGGTGAACGCCCCGGCGGCTACCAGACCCGCAATAAAGCCTCCACCAGGCTCATCATGCCCCCGCAACAGCAGGAAAACTGAAAACAACAACTGCAAGGGCATGAGAAATCGCGCGGCAGTATTGAGAATAACCGTGCCGGACTTAACCATCGTAGGGCTCCTTGCGCTCAACTTGAATGCCTTGGCTGCTCTTATGGTCGAATTTCAGCATGGCAATCACCCCGATCGCTGCCAGCGCCAGCACGAACATTTCACCCAGGGTGTCCAGGGCGCGATAGTCCACCAGAATGACGTTAACGATATTGCGCCCATAGGCAAGGGGGGCGCTGTTTTCGATCATATACCCGGAAATGGGCGCAAACTGATCAATGCTCCAGGCCGTCAGTATCAACAGACAGATCAGCGCGCCCATGGTGCCCGCAATCAGGCCATCGCGGACACGCTCCAGGGTCGTCGAGAGGCTGGTGAAACGCGGCAAACGAAACAGCACCAGCACCAGCAGCATGACGGTCAGGGTTTCCACCAACAGCTGGGTGATGCCCAGATCAGGCGCGCTGAAAAAGATAAACGTCAGTGCAATCGAAAGCCCCATGATGCCCACCGAAACCACAGCGCCCAGGCGTGAACGGGTCAAGGTGGCAAACAGCGCTCCCAGCGCCAGGGTACCCACCACCATCACCTCGTAAAAGCGCACATCCAATGAGAAGCTGATAAGCGGTGAATGACGCACCAGAATAGAATTGATCAGCAAACCAATCAGAGTCAGCAACATGACCAGAATGTAGTTACGCATATAGCCGTTCTGAAGGACCCTGGTCTGCCAGACGGAGAACCGGGCAATGCTTTCCATCAAGCCTTCGTAACCCGCCTCCGGTCCATGGCGCATCAAGGGAGCCAAGTGTTCCACCCTTGGCCTGAGGCGATCCCAGCGTTTGAAGACCAGAAACCCTAACGCCAGGCTGATGATCGACATCAGCAGTGGCAGGTTCAGGCCATGCCATAACGAGAGATAGGCCTCGGAAGGCTGACCGGTCAGTGAGGCAACCGTTGCTGCCGTCAAACCCGAGGCCACGCCCGGAAAAACACCAATCAGCAGGGAGAGTGAGGCCAGCACACCGGGGCCGAGCAGCATACTCAGTGGTGCTTCATGCGGCACGCGGGGAGTAATCAGGCGCGGTCCGTAGAAAGGACGCAGAGCAATGATGGCCCCTACGGCAATGGTGAGAATGGCAGAAGCAAACGCCAGCAGCACCAGCAGCAGTTGAAAAGCGCTCGCCCCCAGGACGGCTTCAAACAGAAGCTCCTTGCCGATAAAGCCCAGCAAAGGGGGCACACCTGCCAAGGAAAGGGCAGCCAGTAATGCAATCACACTGGTCACCGGCATTAATGAGCGCAAGCCACCCATGGCGGTTACGTCCTTGGTGCCAGTGGAGTGATCCAGAGCGCCCGCCACCATGAAGAGGGCGCCCTTGTAGAGCGAGTGAGCCATCAGAAATGCCACAAAGGCCACCATGGCAGCCGGCGTACCAATCCCCAACAGCATGGTCAACGCCCCCAGCGCCATCACGGTTGAATACGCCAGCAGCTTTTTGATATTGGTGAAACGGATGGCCAGAAAAGCGCCGGTGAACATGGTCAGTCCGCCAACAACGGACAGCACGGTCACCCACAGGAATGTTCCCCCCAATTCCGGCTGCAGACGGGCCAACAGATAGATGCCAGCCTTGACCATGGTGGCGGAATGCAGGTAAGCCGATACCGGTGTGGGCGCCGCCATGGCATTAGGCAACCAGAAGTGAAACGGAAACTGGGCGGATTTGGTAAAAGCACCCAGCAAAAGACAGATAAGAAGTGGCGCATACAAGGCGTGTTCACGCAGATCGGTCTCATCAGCACGTATCCCGGACAGTGACCAGTGACCACTGGCAACGCCCAACATCACCAGGCCAGCCATTAACGCCAGCCCCCCTGCCACCGTTACAAACAACCCCTGGCGAGCTGACTTTCGCGCTTCCAGGTCCTCGTGATTGAAACCGATCAGCAGGTAGGAGGTAATGCTGGTCAGTTCCCAGAAAATGAACAGCGTCAGCAGATCGTCGGCCAGAACCAGCCCGAACATCGAGACCATGAAGGCCATCAAGGCAATATGAAAACGCGGCAGATCAGTGTGATTTCTGAGGTAGCCTCCCGCGTATATCAGCACGAAAACACCAATCACGCTGATCAAGAGCCCAAACAGCAAGGCCAGCCCATCAAGCATGAAAGTGAGGCTTATATTCAGGGAGGGCACCCACTGCCATTCGAAGAGTAGACTGCCTTGAGCGAGCACCTCAGGCATTTGATCAAACAGCCAGACAGCCAACATCAGCGGATAGAGGGCCAGCACCAGACTGGTGCGTTCACCAAACCAACGGTGAAGCAAAGGTACCGACGCCGCCAATAGAAACCCCAGTAACACGGCAATTTGCATTTAAAAGAATCTCCAGAAAACACCCATGAATATTGCCTTATTGCTGATATCTACGCCGCAGACTGATAACACCTGACGTACATTAGGCATTAGTCGTCTACCCACCCACCTGATAACTCACGTAATATTTGCCATAGTAGCAGGCAAGGCTGCGTCAAAAGCATAATCGAATACAAGAAACTTTATAGTAAGCATTCCTGGCTTACCATGGGATTCGTTAACGCTCCCTTACCGCTACGACTCATGATTACTATCAGCCCTGAGTGGTCGCTAATTTCATATCGGATTGTTTGAACCGACAACAATGGCGCCACTACCAAGTGTGGAACGCTGGCGATGTCTCTGCTATGGATACCCCTTTTGACCCTGACAGGCACTTTAGTGCCCTTCCTGACTGCGTCACTAGGCCGCAAGCCCAGTACGTTGGCCACTATGGTGGCACCGCTTATTGCCCTGTTTCTGATCCTGACTCATCTCCCTGCCCTGTTTGATGGCACTGTCATCACATCCAGCCTTGAGTGGTTTCCTCAAATAGGCCTGGATCTGGCGTTCAGGCTTGATGGGCTGACACTGCTATTTGCCCTGCTGATTCTCGGCATAGGCAGCCTGATTCTTTTCTATGCAGGTTACTATTTGTCAGCCAAGGAAAATGACCGCCGCTTCTTTGCCTTCATGATGCTATTCATGACCGCCATGATAGGCATCGTGATGGCAGATAATCTTCTGCTTATGTGGCTTTTTTGGGAACTGACCAGCCTGTCATCATTTCTCCTGATCGGCTTTTGGGGCCACCGCAGTGATGCCAGGCGCGGAGCACGTATGTCCCTGGCCGTAACAGGTGCAGGCGGTCTGGCATTACTTGCCGGCATCCTCATGATCGGTGACATCGCGGGCAGCTTCGCGATGGAAACGGTGCTCTCTTCAGGCGAACTGTTACGCCAATCGGAATATTACCCTCTCATACTGACACTGGTGCTTTTGGGTGCCTTTACCAAATCGGCACAGTTTCCGTTTCATTTCTGGCTGCCTCATGCCATGGCAGCGCCAACGCCTGTATCAGCTTACCTTCACTCTTCAACCATGGTAAAAGCAGGAATTTTCCTGCTTGCACGGTTAAACCCCGCCTTGGGTGACACCTCCCTCTGGGCAATCAGCCTGGCCGTGTTTGGGCTGGCAACACTCACTTACGGTGCCTGGTTTGCTTTTTTACAACGCGATTTGAAAGGGATACTGGCTTTTTCAACCATCAGCCATCTCGGTCTGGTGGTCTTATTGCTCGGTCTAAGCACGCCGCTTGCCATTGTTGCCGCTCTATTTCACATTCTCAACCACGCGCTATTCAAAGCGACGCTATTCATGAGCGCTGGCATCATTGACCATGAAACCGGCACTCGGGATATTCGCCGACTCGGCGGACTCTTGGCGCTCATGCCGTTCACCGCAACATTAACCCTGCTCTCAGGCGCGGCGATGGCAGGTATTCCACCCTTCAATGGCTTTCTTTCCAAGGAGATGCTATTGACCGAAGTTGTTTCAACAGAAATGTTCGGCGGACTCAGCTTATTGGCGCCTTTGCTGGTTTTGATCGGTGCGACCCTGTCAGTTGCCTACACACTGCGCCTCGTCCATAGTGTCTTTTTTGCCACGCGTACTGCCCGGGAACCGGTTCAGGCCCATGACCCACCCAAAGGAATGTACTTGCCGGGCCTGAGCCTTGCGGTCTTGTGTCTGCTTATCGGACTGTTCCCAATGACCCTGGCCGCCCCCTTGATCAACAGTGCCAGCCTGGCGGTTCAGGGCGCCAGCACACCCTCTTTTTATTTTGCATTGTGGCACGGCCTCAATCTGCCGCTGCTGATGAGTCTTCTGGCCATTGGCGGCGGTGTCCTTCTGCTCATGTATCATCCACGCTTGAACACATTGGCTGCCCTGTTGCCAGCAAAGGATGCCAAGGAATCCTTTGAACGCGCCATCATTCGCCTCACCAAGGCAGCATACTGGTTAACGCTGCGCCTTGAAAACGGATCCCTTCAGCGCTATCAGGCACTGTTGCTTCTGAGTGCCATTGTCATGACGGGCCTGGGCCTCAGCCAGATGGAGCTGTTGTCAGGCGGCAAACGCCTTCAGTCAGTGGATAGCCTGGTACTGCTGGTGGCGTTCGTGATGATCTTTGGTGCGATAGGCAGCGCGCTTGCTCACCGCTGGCGACTGGTTTCATTGTTGATGCTATCCACTGTCGGCCTTGCTGTATCGCTGACGTTTGTCCGTTTTTCGGCCCCTGACCTGGCATTGACGCAGCTGTCCGTTGAAGTGGCCTCGATGATCCTGCTGATTCTGGCATTATTCTTTTTGCCACAGCGTCCCCCCCGCTGGGTATCCCGACGACGTATAGCTCGTGACCTCTTGCTAGCGTCAGCCTTTGGCCTGCTGATTGCTGGATTGAATTTTGCGGTCCTGACACGTGATACCTTGAGTATTGCTGATTACTTCCTTGACCAGAGCGTTCCCGGTGGCGGAGGAAGCAATGTCGTCAATGTCATTCTGGTTGATTTTCGTGGCTTTGATACCTTCGGCGAAATTACCGTCCTGGCGCTCGCCGGTCTTGGCACCTACAAACTCCTGAATCGTCTTCGCTTGTTCAAGCCCTCCGGGAATCTGGAAGGTATTCGCTGGTCGAGCCACCGCTACCCGCTCATTTTTGAAGTGATCGCCCAGTTCATTTTACCGTTGGCCTTACTGGTATCTGCCTATATTTTTCTACGCGGCCATAATGAACCGGGCGGCGGATTTATCGCCGGGCTGATCACCGCCGTTGCCTTGCTGCTGCAATACATGGCAAGAGGTTATGAATGGACAAATGAACGTCTGCCTGTTTCCTATCCGATTGTTGCTGTAATCGGTCTGCTTACGGCCCTGGCGACTGGCCTGGGCAGCTGGGTATTCGGCTACCCCTTCCTTACCTCTGCTTTTGATTACTTTGATATTCCTTTGATTGGTAAAACAGAATTAGCGACCGCATTACTTTTTGATATAGGCGTTTATCTGACCGTTGTTGGCGCTACGTTGATGATCCTTGTCAACCTGGGCAGCGTGACAACGGCTCACCGCCCCAAATTAAAAGAGTCGCTTCAAAATGCACCTCAGGAGGGTAACAAGTAATGGAGCTACTTTTTTCTTTGGTAACCGGGGTGTTGAGCGGCAGCGGTATCTACCTTTTGCTGCGAGGCCGCACCTTCTCAGTCATCGTTGGCCTGACGCTGTTATCCTATGCGGTGAACCTTTTCCTGTTCTCGATGGGAGGTCTGCATACCGATGCCGCCGCTGTGATTGGCGCCTCGGAAAGCCCCGCAGATCCGCTTCCTCAGGCACTGGTGCTCACAGCCATCGTCATCGGTTTTGCCATGACTGCCTTTATGGTCATCCTTGCCATTCGTGCGCGTGCCGAATTTGGTAACGACCATGTGGATGGCAAGCAAGGCGATGAGGGGGTAAATTGACGATGGGTCAACACCTGCTTATCCTGCCGATCCTGTTACCGATGCTGACCGCGCTGATTCTCTTGCTCACCGGCCAGGTATCTTCCACTCTGCAGCGCCAGATCAGCGTTGCATCCACTGCCCTGCTGGTCATCCTGGCAGTGTTACTTCTGATGGATGCCAATGGAGGTCAGATCAGCGTTTACGCGCTGGGTAACTGGCAGGCACCCTATGGCATCGTTCTGGTCCTGGATCGCCTATCAGCCTTGATGGTGATGATTACCGCCGTGCTGGCGTTGGGTTGTGTGCTGTTTGCCTGCGCTGGTGACGATGCCCGTGGAAGCAATTTCCACGCTATTTTTCAGCTCCAGCTGATGGGGCTCAATGGCGCATTCCTGACGGGCGACATGTTCAACCTGTTTGTTTTCTTTGAAATCCTGCTATTGGCGTCTTACGCATTGCTCATGCATGGCGGCGGTAAGGCGCGTATTGGTGCAGGCTTGCATTATGTTGTGTTGAATCTGGTCGGGTCAGCCCTGTTTCTGATTGCCTTGGGGGTACTTTATGGCGCGACGGGCACCTTGAACATGGCGGATATGGGGCAACGCATCGCCATGCTTGAAGGTGATGAAAGCGCATTAGCCAGCGCTGGCGCCCTGTTATTGATCATAGTGTTCAGCCTGAAGGCAGCCATCTTGCCGCTGTATTTCTGGCTACCCAGCACGTACTCTTCCGCCGCAGCACCGGTGGCGGCATTATTTGCCATCATGACCAAGGTTGGGCTGTATGCCATATTACGTGTCAATTCACTGGTATTTTACGACAGCACTGCCTTGGTACTCATCGAAGCATGGCTCTGGTGGGGAGGACTGCTCACACTGGTGCTGGGGGCAGTCGGGGTATTGGCGGCAAGGGATTTACGTACCTTGTCTGCATACCTCGTACTGGTCTCAGTAGGGACTCTGATGAGCGCCAGCGGTATGGGACATATAACGGGAACAGCCGCCCTGCTTTTTTATCTGATACATACCACACTGATCACTGGCGCCCTGTTCCTGTTGGCAGAACTCATAGGTTTGCAGCGTGGAAAGGCTGGAACCCGACTGGTGCGCGCCCGCAGGCTACGACAGCCCGCGCTGCTGGGAGGCATGTTCACGATTGTGGCGGTGGCTGTTGCAGGCATCCCACCGCTGGCCGGTGCGCTCGGCAAACTGGTATTGATGCAGGCAGCGGATGAGACACAACGCATCCTGCTCTGGCCATTGCTGTTAATAGCGGGACTTACCGGCCTGATTGCATTGTCACGTGCTGGCTCGGTATTTTTCTGGGCCAGCCACAAAGGCGAGCCAAGCGGCCCGTTTATAGGCCGCATGCAACTGTCGGGGGTTACCTGGCTACTGATTAGTGCGCCCTTGCTGGTCGTGCTGGCGGGACCGTTGAGCCAATACACTCTGGCGACCGCCCAGCAGTTGGCATCCCCCCAGCAATTCAGGGATACACAATTATCATCTGCCATTGAACCCATACCATCAGCATCCAATGCATCCGCGATTGAGAGCAATGGCGTTGATATGGCGAGTACTGAAAAAGGAGACTTGCCATGAAACCTGAACGCTACCTTCCTGCTCCAGGCCTGTCCCTGGTACTTTTTTTGACGTGGCTACTGATGGTAAGCAGCATTGCACCTGGCCAATTACTGTTAGGGCTGGTACTGGCCCTGACCATTCCCTTGTCGATACGACGCCTCTGGGTTCCTCTCCCCCCGGTCAGGCACCCGATAAAACTCTGTTTGTTTATTCTGCGTGTACTCAGCGACATCGTAAAAGCCAACTTTCAGGTCAGCCTGCTGATTTGGAGCCCCAGGCGTGCGCCACACCCTGGGTTTGTCGTGTACCCGCTGCAGGTACAGGATCGACTGGTGATTACCTTGCTGGCCAATACCATCACCATGACACCGGGTACCGTTTCCACGAATATTCGCCACGACCGGTCGTCCCTACTCATTCATGCTCTGGATATGAGCGATGAGCAGGCGTTGGTCAAGGACATACGCGAGCGCTACGAACAGCCACTGAAGGAGATATTTGAATGTTAAGTATTGCTCTGTGGATCAGCTTGACGTTCATTGTCCTCGCCTTGGCGATGAACGTGTTCCGACTGGCTATCGGGCCGGATATTCCAGATCGTTTGTTGGCGGTGGACACCATGTACGTCAATGCCATCGCCCTGATCGTCATCATAGGGCTCTGGTTAAACACCAAGACATATTTTGAAGCGGCCATTCTCATTGCAATGCTGGGTTTCATCAGCACCATGGCCATCTGCCGCTATCTGTTACGCGGCGATATTATTGAATAAAGAGAAGATCGTATGAATCTGTCTTTCATGATTGAAGCGCTGATCTCCGTATTACTGGTCCTCGGTGGTTTTTTTGCCTTTACCGGTTCGCTGGGCATGCTGATGTTCAAGGATTTTTTCATGCGGCTGCATGGCCCCACCAAGGGAACCACTCTCGGCATTGGCTGCGTTCTTATAGCCTCCATGGTCTACTTCACGCTTTATCAGCAGGAGCCCCATTTTCAGGAATTGCTGATCACCCTGTTTTTGTTTATTACTGCTCCAGTGACGGGCCACATTCTGGCAAAGACCGGCCTGCACATGCATCTGAAATATATCACTGGTACTCAGGGCCTGCAGCCAGAGCTCAAGGATGAAGACGTTGGGCAAAGTCGAGTGGCAAGGCCGGCACGCCCGAAGCGGCCCGGTGATATAAAAGCTCGGCGTAAACAGCTACTTAAAAGTCGCGGCCGATGATTATCAGCCGCGATAGTGGCATGGCAATGGTGCCAGAGGCACCCGCCGCCTATGAATGAGGCAACCAGCCTGACAGCTCGTTGTTGACAACCTGTAACAGGGCTTCAATATGGTCGTCGCGATCATTGAGGCAGGGGATGTAGGTAAAGGTTTCACCACCGGCTTCGATAAAGCTCTCATAGATTTCTTCCTGGATCTCTTCCAGGGTTTCAACGCAATCCGATGAGAAGGCAGGCGACAGGATGGCAATGTGCTTGTGGCCCTGCTTGGCCAGTTCTGCAACGTGGTCAACTGTCTGTGGCCCCACCCACTTTTCAGGCCCGAACTGGGATTGAAAGGCCGTATCCACTTCTTCCTTGCTGAAGCCGAGTTTTTCACGCATCAGGCGGGTCGTCTTCTGGCATTGGCAGTGGTAGGGGTCACCTTCCATCAAGTAACGCTTGGGAACACCGTGATAGCTGGCCACCAGCTTGGTTGGGCGAGGTTCCAGACCCTCATAGGCCTCCCTGACCGAGTTGGTCAGCGCTTCAAGATAAGCGGGATGCTCAAAGTATGCGGGTACGGTCCGAATATATGGCTGCCATTTCATGTCCATCAAGACGCGGAATGCCTGGTCATTGGCCGTCGCCGTTGTCGGCCCACCATATTGTGGGTAAAGCGGGAAGAAAACAATTTTCTCACACCCCCTTTCCTTGAGACGGTTCAGCACGCTCCGTGTTGACGGGTTGCCGTAACGCATGCAGAAATCCACTTCGACATCGTCTCCGTACAATGCCTTCAGCCGTTCACGCATTTTGTCGGTCTGAGACCGTGTAGTGGTCAACAGCGGACTTTCATTCTTTTCATTGTTCCAGATGCTGCGGTAGGCCGCGCCCGAACTGAAAGGCCGTTTTGACAGAATGATGCCTTGCAACAAGGGCTGCCACAGCCAGTTTGAATAATCGACAACACGCTTGTCTGACAGAAATTCGCTCAGGTAGCGGCGCATGGACCAATAGTCTGTGGCATCGGGAGTCCCCAGATTCGCCAGCACAACGCCTACCTTGGCATGTGAAACCACTGGCGGGTGGTCGCTGTCCGCGTGGGCCAGGCGGCCCTCACCGGGATGATCCATTTCTACCTGTTCTGTCATTTCAGTCTCCTGCAGCAAAAATAATTTTCTGATCTGAATGGTAACACTGTTAGCCAAAAGGCGGCATGAAGTTATACTATCAACATCATTTGTATAATAGTAGGTAAACTCATGTCCAAGCCGCTGATACTGGTACTCGGAGACCAGCTTTCATTTGCGCTGCCCACTCTGCGCCAGACGCCGGATAACGCTGTCGTTGCGCTGTGTGAAGTGGCCGAGGAAGCCTCCTATGTACCCCACCATATTCATAAGATCGGGCTTTTTTTGGCAGCTATGCGACATTTTGCCCAACAGCTGCGCGAAGCTGGCTGGCAGGTTCACCACAGCGCACTGGATGACCCCGACAATACACATTCATTGATCGACGAAGCGGAGCGGCTGGCACGCGCTTACCACTGCGATCACATTCTGGTAGTTCGCCCAGGAGAGTGGCGCTTATGGGAGGCCATGCAATCACGTGCCAACAGCACTATCCCCTGGCAACTGGTGGAAGATGACCGTTTTTTCACCACACCGGATGATTTTGCTCAGTGGGCACAGGGGCGCAAGCAGTTACGCCTGGAATACTTCTATCGCGAACAGCGCAAACGCTCTGGCCTGCTTATGCAGGCAGATGGCAAGCCGCTGGGCGGGCAGTGGAACTTTGATCATGATAACCGAGAACCTTTGCCGGATACTTTCACTCCCCCTCAACAGCGCCAACACAGCATTGATGGCATCACCCGGGAGGCACTGGACGTGGCAGCCCGCCATTTTCCGGCGCATATCGGGCGCATCGATAATTTTAACTGGCCTGTTACCCGTCAGCAGGCGCTGACGGAACTGGATGACTTTATTGCCTATCGCCTCAGTGATTTTGGTCGTTACCAGGATGCGATCAGCGATACGGAGCCTTACCTTTTCCACGCGCGGATTTCGGTAGCCCTGAACATTGGCCTGCTATCCCCCCGGGAAGTATGCCACGCCGTTGAACAGGCTCACCTGGAAGGCCTGGCGCCGATCAATGCCGCTGAAGGTTTCATTCGCCAGGTGCTGGGCTGGCGTGAGTATGTGCGCGGTCTGTACTGGACACAGATGCCGGAATATAAAACCCGCAACGGCCTGGGTTTCCAGCGTGAGCTGCCGGCGTTTTTCTGGGATGGCAATACCGACATGCGCTGCCTCAAGCGTGCCATCGAAATGACCATTGATAACAGCTATGCCCATCATATCCAGCGTCTGATGGTGACGGGAAATTTTGCCCTGCTGTGTGGCGTCAAACCGGAAGCACTATGCGACTGGTATCTGGCGGTGTACGCCGACGCCAGCGAATGGGTGGAGCTGCCCAACACCCTGGGCATGGTACTGCATGCGGACGGTGGTTTGATGGGCTCGAAGCCTTACTGTGCATCAGGCAAGTATATTGACAAGATGTCGGATCACTGCCAGCACTGCCGTTACTCCCCCAAACAGGTAACGGGTCCCAAGGCCTGCCCGCTGAACAGCCTCTACTGGCATTTCCTTGAAACCCATCGGCCTGAATTAAACCACAATCCGCGTATGAAGCTGATCTACGGCTCCCTTGACCGTATGAAGGACGAAAAACGCGACGCCATGCGCGAACAGGCAACACAGTTCCTGGATCAGCTGACGTCAGCGCCTGGCTATGGCCAGCCGACGCATACTGGCGGTTACTATTCTGACTGACAGGTGACAGACAGCACATTTTTCATTATTTGACCAAGAGACCCCAATGAGCCAACGAGACACCCTGAGTGCCAAAGCACCCGTCACCCTCTTTTACGACGGCCATTGCCCCTTCTGCCGCGTTGAGGTTGACTGGCTCACCAAACATCGCCATCACCAGCGCATTCAGCTTGTCGACATCCAGCAGGCGGAATTTCTGGAAGGCCAATATGGCGCTTCTTTTGACACCATGATGGGAAAGCTTCACGTACTGGATAACGCTGGACACTGGTATATCGGCATGGATGCCAGCCGCGCCCTTTATGCCGTTCTGGGTTATCAGCGCCTGGTGAGATTTTCCTGCCTGCCTATCATAAGCGGCATGATGGATATCGGGTATCGGCTGTTTGCCCGCTACCGGGTCAGGCTGGGCAACTGGTGGGAAAAACGCAAAAAGAAATGAGGGCAATTAACGTCAATGGTGACTGAGTGGTGGGTGGCTTATGTCCCTGACAACCCCCATTGGCTGAATGAAATGAACAAGCATTCACTGCGTTGTATTCAGCCAATAAAAAAAAAACGACTTGATTAAAAGACCAGCGGCATACGGGATGTCAGCGGCGCGCTGTAATGTGCATCACGACCAATGACTTCATCCTGAGGCACATGCTGAACCAGATAAGCCCGATGGATACCCGCACGCTTGAGTTCAAGATAGACATCATCCAGCGAGCGGAAAAGCATCGGCTTGGCCCGCCGGGTCAGCATGTGCCGCTCACCTTCCATGTCCTCAAGCTCGACCTGATAAAAACGGCTACCTGAGTGGGTAATGACCCTGATTTCAAAGTTATCGTGACCCGCCACGAACTTCTTAAGCTCCTTGAGTTCCATAAACACCTCTTTCATATATCGTTTTTTTGATTTTATCGTTCATCTTTCACCCACAGGCAACAAGCGTATGGGCACGGCTTAGAGCTGACAGTCAGCCTATTAGACCCGCGTGAATATCCTGTTGCCTGTGTGTGTCAGATATATGACATTTATGAGCAGAAAGCGTTCATGACCAAACAGTTACCCCAGTCGCCTTACCTGGAGCTATTGGTATTCGGAAGGATCTATCGCCTTACCCAATGAATTACGGTCAATCCAGTTACCGGCTTTGGTTTCCTTGTAACGAAATACCACTTGATCGCCAATGCTGACCGGCACTTCGCTGTCTTCGGTCTGGTAACTGTATTTTTCGCCATCGACCACCAGAAAGTAGCGATAGAGATCCGGCATCCCCAGCCATTCCTTGAAAGGCCCTTCCCGTTCAAGCGACTGCAGCTCGCCACGCGCCTGCAGCTTGGGTGTTCGCTGTTTATTTCCACGCCGGAAACCACCTGCCATTCCATCTTCTCCTGTAGTTACTGTCCAATTTACTAAAAAGAGTACATGCGCTGCAATTCGTGCTCTAGCCACCAAAAGCTTCGCCATAGCTATCCGGGGCCAGGTCCTCAAAGCGCGTGTATTTGCCAATGAATGCCATATGCACCGTCCCGATCGGCCCGTTACGCTGCTTGCCTATGATCAGCTCTGCCAGGCCCTGGTTATCCGGGTTGTCAGGGTTATACACTTCATCACGGTAAACAAAGGCAATCACGTCGGCATCCTGCTCGATCGCCCCTGATTCACGCAAGTCCGACATCACTGGTCGCTTGTTGGGACGTTGTTCCAGCGAGCGGTTAAGCTGTGAGAGCGCAATCACCGGACAGTTAAACTCTTTGGCAAGCCCCTTGAGCGAGCGGGAGATTTCCGAGATTTCACCGGTACGGTTTTCCGAGAACCCCGGAATCTGCATCAACTGCAGATAGTCAATCATGATCATGGCCATATTGCCCTGTTCACGTACCACGCGACGAATCCGTGAGCGCATCTCATTGGGAGAAAGCGCCGCCGTATCATCGATAAACAGTTGCTTGTCCTTGAGCAGGTTAACCGCCGAGGTCAATCGCGGCCAGTCCTCATCCTCCAATTGCCCCGTACGCACCCGGGTCTGGTCAATGCGTCCCAGAGACGACAGCATCCTGAGCATCAGGGAATCCGCGGGCATCTCCATGGAAAACACCATCACCGGCTTGTCACTGGCAATCACCGCATGCTCCACCAGATTCATCGCGAACGTGGTGTTATGTACACAGATATCTTCTGCAACAAAGTTGTGAGTATCGTCCACTGTCAGATCATACACCTGCTGCATTCCAAGCGGTTCAATAGCGACCACTTCATCCCAATAGATATCAGATGACGCCAGGCTTTCAAGATACCTATCAGCGTCCAGCAAATCGGCAAACTCAGCGGCTCGATGACGTGATAAACAGCGTTCGCCAACCCCCGACAAATGCGGATTATAGCCAAC
Organism: Halomonas sp. BLK-85; assembly: GCF_044792155.1. Classification (NCBI taxonomy): domain Bacteria; kingdom Pseudomonadati; phylum Pseudomonadota; class Gammaproteobacteria; order Oceanospirillales; family Halomonadaceae; genus Halomonas; species Halomonas sp. BLK-85. Next base: position 915,306 of record NZ_CP087731.1, on the reverse strand, counting down.
AGGTAACGCTTTACCGGATTTCTCGAACAGCATGCGCCAAGAACGTTGGCCTTTTTTTGCAAGCACGTAATGGTTGACCGACTTAGGTAAACTATCGCGGTTACTATGTATTCGCTTAGCGTTAATACAGGCGCTCAGTTCGGCTAATGCCCGCTCTTTGCTGAAGATACCGACATCCTGAATAAAACGTTTTTGACTTGTTTGATCAAGAATCTCAAGCTCCCAGGGGGACTGACGCAGATTGTCATAGCGGTTATGCTTTTCACGAATCTTGCTCAAAATGCCAAAGCGCAATAGCAAATGCTGCACACCACGAACCAATTCCCGGCTCGAGGACGCATAGCTAATCCGCCCCTGACCATTCGCCTGGATAAAAGCACTACCATCACAGGCAAAAAGACGGTTCAAGAATAGCGCCAATTGCTGTTTAGGTAAGCGGAACACGCAGTCTGGTATCTGCTTGTACAAGGCTTTTTTAGCCCACACGCCGTGCACGTCAAGAAATCGCCTGACCGGATTAGGGCTATTTTTCCCCACCGAGGAATAGTCAGACGCAGAAAAGTCACTGGTAACCGTTAGATCCAGCGTCTCGCAAAGACGCATAAAGGTTGGCTGCACAGTCACCATTTTCCCATTACACCAACCGCTCACCGCTGCCTTTCTCACATTTAACAGCGATGCCAGTGCCTCACCCGTCATCCCCTTAGCCTGAAGCTTTGCACGTAATACGTGTGAAAACTGCTCTCTTAAAGCGTATAGACGTGTTGCATCCCGGCTCACCCGTAGAGTAGGCGTTCGCTCAGTCTTTCTTTCTGCCTTATCCACCAAGCGGCATGTCACACCGGGAAAATGTCCCACTGCGTCAGCAAAATCAGCACGCAGTGCTTCATTGCTGTTGGTGAACATCGGGCATGTCTGGGTGGTACCACCATCGCCCAGCATATAAGCCAAGGTCTTGAGCTGATATTCAGGCATTACATCATGACCGAACACTGGGATTTCACGCGGCACTGCTATACGCTCGCCGACCTCAATTTTCCCTAGAGGCTGCCAACCTTCTCCCGTTAAAAACGGATGCGTCAGGGTGGTTGCGACTTCCCGTCCCGTTGCCGTCCTGACGCGAAAAACCGGCTTAAGACCATCATCGACGAAGGCTGATGCGCAGGTTTTTTCCAACTTGAAGTCATTGGTTAACGTCAACAAAGAGGCCTGCTGGCGTGCTACCAGGTCATCAATTGTGACCAAAGCGCCACTCTCCGGGTCTACCAGTCGCGAGCCACTCATCAAACACTTGCCCATTGAGGGCCTTCCAGCAATGATCACCAGGTCAGAGGGCTGTAAACCGGAGGTCATGTCATCAAGGTCACGAAAGCCCGAGGAAAGCCCGGTCATCTGGCCTTTCATGTTGAACAGTTCATCGATACGGTCGACTGCCTTGGTCAGCAGCTCGCTCATGCCGATGGGCCCGCCGGTCTTTGGCCTTTCTTCAGCAATCTGGAAAACCAGCCGTTCGGCTTCATTGAGCAACTCATCCGCGGGCCGCCCCTGAGGAGCAAAGGCGCCTTCAGCAATCTGATTGGCCGCACGAATCAGTTTGCGCAAGGTTGCCCGCTCGCGGACGATGTCGGCATAGGCGCGAATGTTGCTGGCGGACGGCGTATTGCGTGCCAGTTCGGCGAGAAACCCGAGACCGCCAACGGTGTCCAGCTGATCTCGACCGTCCAGTGCCTCGGATAAAGTCACCACATCAAGTGGCTGCCCCGCCTCTGCAAGGTGCGTCATGACGTTGAACACCAGACGATGCTCATAACGATAGAAATCATCAGCCACAAGACGATCCGACACGTTATCCCAGGCCTGATTGTCGAGCATAAGCCCACCCAGGACGGACTGTTCAGCCTCCAGTGAATGGGGTGGCAGCTTAAGAGCAGCCGTTTCCTGATCGGCGGGATCCTGCATCATGCACTCCTTGACTCACGCATCCACGAACGTTTTCCAGCCACCATCATTGTTACACTAACAGCAAAGGGCGCGGGGATTGCCCGCGCCCTTTTTATGTACCGCATGGTGTTCAGCAGAGCAAGCTTACTCAGCCATTACCACAACACGAACAGTAGCATTCACTTCTGCATGCAGGCGAAGTTCGATATCGTACTCGCCTGTCTGACGAATCGGACCCAGGGGCATGCGCACTTCACTCTTGGCTACCTCGATGCCAGCAGAGGAAATGGCGTCAGCCAGATCACGCGGGCCGATTGAACCAAACAGTTTGCCTTCATCGCCTGCCTTGGAAACCAGCGACAGTTCGATGTCGTTAAGCTGTTCAGCGCGAGCTTCAGCTTCAGCCTTACGCTCAGCGGCCTGAGCTTCCAGCTCAACACGCTGGGCTTCAAATGCCGCAATATTTTCTTTGGTTGCCGGTACGGCATGACCGTAGGGCACCAGGAAATTACGACCGTAACCAGGCTTAACAGTGACCTTGTCACCGAGGCCGCCCAGCTTACCAATTTTGTCGAGCAGAATGACTTCCATCTCGTAAACCTCTTGTCAATTGCTGCGGGCAAGACGGGCGCGAACGTTCGCGAATGTATCCATCAACCCTAGAAGCAGCACAATGAGAATCGTAGGCCAGGTAGTGATCAGCAATATATAGAAAGCGACCAGCCATAGCCCGTTCATCCCCTTTAATCCAATAACACCGTGTACCAACGCAATACCGGCAATCAGCAATGGAATCCAGCACAGCATCGCCAGTGCATAAATACCCAACAGCATTCCTGCAACGCCAATCGCAAAGAGCGTTAAAAGCTCTTTCGGGGTCAACCTGAAGGCATGGAACTCATCCCGAAACCCACCAGGATTATACAGCCCGGCTTGCCAGCTACGCGCCAGAGCCAGGCAGGCAATGGATGCCAACAGCACCACCAACCCTGTTACGTTGCCCACCACCAGCGAAGCCAGCGTCTGGGTGTCGTAACCCTGATTGGTCAGCTCAGTGAGCATTCCATCCACTTCTTCTGAGCCCTGACGCAGTTGTTCAAGCATCAGCTCAGTGCCCTGCGGCGGGATGAAAATGCCTAACTGCACCATGGCAGATGCCGCGACAGCGCCAGCCATCAGGGCCAATCCCCAACGCATGCGCTCTCGCAATACAACCGCCATCAGCGTCACCAGCAGCAAGCTTGCCAGTGGTATGACGTCACCCTGAATCCACCACCACCCAGAGGGCACTGCCGCTGCGATGATGACGGGAAGTGCCGGTGCAAACCCTTTCCTGAGCGTGACCAGGCCAGCAATGGCGACGCCCAACCAGAACAGCCAGGGAACCAGTGTCGCCAGTGCGGCGCCACCAGCGGCGTATGGCGTGCCTTTCATGAACCATCGGGCGAGTGCCAGCATTACGTCTCTGCTTACTGGTGGCTATCGGTATAGGGCAGCAGTGCCAGGTAACGCGCGCGCTTGACGGCGGTTGCCAGCTGACGCTGATAGCGTGCTTTGGTGCCGGTGATACGGCTCGGAACGATCTTGCCGGTTTCGGTGATGTAAGCCTTCAGCGTATCAAGATCTTTGTAATCGATCTGCTTGACGCCTTCAGCAGTGAAGCGGCAAAACTTGCGGCGACGGAAAAAACGTGCCATGGATAAAGCTCCTTATGCGGGCAGTGGTTGGATCAGGCTGATTCAGATTCAGACTCGGATTCAGACTCGTTTTCAGTCCGCGGTCTTTCTTCACGGCGCTGACGCTTCTCTTCGACCGGCTTCATCATCGGCGAGGCTTCAGTAACGGCCTCTTTGCAACGCACAACCATGCTACGAATGATGGCGTCGTTGAAACGGAAGATATTCTCGATTTCCTCGAGAGTCTCGGCGCTGCACTCAACGTTCATCAGTACGTAGTGGGCTTTATGGATCTTGTTGATCGGGTAGGCCATATGACGACGACCCCAATCTTCAAGGCGATGAACAGTACCTGCATTTTCAGCAACAATACTGGTGTAGCGCTCGACCATGGCCGGCACTTGCTCGCTCTGATCCGGATGGACCATGAACACGATTTCATAATGACGCATAAAATCTCCTTGCGGTTTGGCAGCTTCCTCAGCGCCCTGGCAAATCCATGGAGCGTCAGGGAAGCAAGGAGTTGACTGAAAAGTTGCCCCAAACTTTGCCGCGAACGACACAGGGGGCATCAAACAGAACTGGAGGCAGTGTCTAGCACTGATCCTGTCGCATGAATATTCCTGTCCGGGCAACAGACAACAAAAGTCTACCCGAACGCTGAAATAGCCATACGCAACACCCGCCTAATGGATAAACGGGCGCATGCATTCTAGTTGGCGGTGGATTAACTTGCAAGTTGGCGCTGGCGCACCGCTTCAAAAAGACAAATTCCCGTGGCCACTGAGACATTCAGGCTCGATACCTGCCCGGCCATCGGCAACTTGACCAGATGATCACAGGCTTCACGGGTCAGGCGGCGCATCCCTTTACCTTCCGCCCCCATCACCAGGGCCATCGGCCCGGTGAAGTCCAGTGCGTAGAGGCTGGTGGTGGCTTCACCGGCCGTCCCGGCAATCCAGACCCCTTCCTGCTTGAGTTTCTCCAGAGTGCGCGACAGATTGGTCACCTGATAGACAGGCACCACTTCTGCCGCCCCACAGGCCACCTTGCGTACCGTGGCGTTTAACGGTGCGGCCTTATCCTTGGCCACAATCACTCCGTGTACCCCAGCAGCATCGGCACTACGCAGGCAGGCGCCAAAGTTATGCACATCGGTAACGCCATCCAGCACCAGCAACAAGGGGGGTGTCGGTGCCGCCCAGGCACGCAGCTTCAGCCACAGGGATTCTTCACCTTCGGCTACCAGCGGTTGACAGAATGCGACCACCCCCTGATGCGCCGCCCCCTGGGTTATCTGGTCGAGACGATCACGCGACTGCCTGACAAGGCGCGCACCCAGGCGTTCAGCGGTGGCAGCCAATTCTTCCAGACGCTTTTCTGCCCCTGATTGAAGCCACAGCTCACCGGGGGCTTCACCACGCTCCAGCAGGCTTTGCAAGGCATGGATGCCATACACCACCTCAAGCCCCTGAGGCGCTTTAGGCGCCTTGACTCCACGACGAGATGCCGGCTTCATGTTGCTCCTTACCCGAGACTCCTTACCCTGACTGGCCATTATTTGTCAGCTGGCTTGCGTGAACGACGTGAGCGCTGTGGGCCACGGCGATTCGACTTGGGTTTCTTGTCGTCCGTTTTCCTGCTGTCCGGCTTCTTGCCGGCCACCTGCCTGGGCGCGGCGGCGGCCGCCTCACCCGAAGGCTTGGCCTCTGCCGGACGCTTACGCGGTTGACGGCGAGGGCGCGGTTTGTCATCAGCCAGACTGAAATCGATCTTGCGATCGTCCATGTCGACCCGCGCCACCTGAATGGTGACACCGTCACCCAGACGATAGGTGGTGCCGGTACGTTCGCCTTTGAGACGATGCTTCTCCGCTTCGTAGTGATAATAATCCGACGGCAATGAGGTCACATGCACCAGGCCTTCTACATAGAACTCGTCCAGACGCACAAAGAGACCAAACTGGGTGACAGACGCAATCGTACCCTCAAAGGTCTCACCCAGCTTGTCGGACATGAACTCGCACTTCAGCCAGCTTTCGACGTCACGGGTGGCATCATCAGCGCGACGCTCGGCCATCGAGCAGTGCTCGCCCAGCTCAACCATTTGCTCGAAAGTGTAGGGGCACCACTTGCTGGGCGGCTCGACCGGCGCGCCATCCACTCTCAGCACCGTATTGGTCTGGCGCGGGCCACGAACCACCGAGCGGATCGCCCGATGCACCAACAGATCCGGATAACGGCGAATCGGCGAGGTAAAATGTGCGTAAGCCTGATAGGCCAGGCCAAAATGGCCTTCGTTCTGTGGCGAATAGACCGCCTGGTTCATTGAACGCAGCATCACCGTCTGGATGATGTCCGCATCCGGACGATCCTTGATTGTTTCACGCAGTGCCTGATAGTCCTGAGGCGTCGGATCATCCCCGCCGGGCAGCGTCAGCCCCAGCTCGTTGAGAAACAGCCGCAGCTTGTCCAGGCGTTCCGGCGTCGGCTTTTCGTGGATACGATACAGCGCAGGAAGATCATGCTTATCCAGAAAGCGGGCCGTGGCAACGTTAGCGGCCAACATGCACTCTTCAATCAGCTTGTGCGCATCGTTACGTTTGCGGGGCACGATCTTTTCAATCTTGCGCTCGTCGTTAAAGATGATCGCTGTTTCGGTCGTATCAAACTCAAGGGCGCCACGCTGAATGCGGGCGTCGTGCAAAATACCATACAGTTCGTGCAGGTCCTTGAGCGGCTTGACCAGCTTGGCATGCTCTTTGCGAAGGGTTTCGCCTTCTTCACTTTCCGGATCCAGAATGGCCGCCACCTTGTTATAGGTCAGCCGCGCATGAGAGTTCATGACGGCTTCATAGAAGCGGTAACGGCTGATGGCGCCTGTCTTGGAGATATTCATCTCACATACCATGACCAGACGATCAACATGGGGGTTCAGCGAACACAGGCCGTTAGAGAGCAGTTCCGGCAACATGGGCACAACCTGGCCCGGGAAATACACCGAGGTGCCGCGCGTGCGTGCTTCATCATCGAGCGGCTCGCCAGGGCGAACATAGTGGGACACATCGGCAATAGCGACCACCAGCTTCCAGCTCCCCGACTTGGTTTTCCACGCGCAGACAGCATCATCGAAGTCCTTGGCCGACTCGTCATCGATGGTCACCAGCGGGGTATTACGCAGATCCACGCGATTCTGTTTATCCGCTTCCACAACTTCCGCCGAAATGGTCGAGATCTGATCCATCACTTCAGGCGGAAACTCCGCCGGGATATCGTAGCTGCGGATAGCGATATCGATTTCCATACCAGGATCCATACGCTCGCCCAGCACCTCGATCACCTCACCCACCGGCTGAACCCGGGTGGCTGGCTGCTGGGTGATCCTGGCGGAGATCACCTGACCATCCTTGGCACCGCCAGACACACTGTGCGGGATGATGACTTCCTGGGTGATACGCGGATTTTCGGGCACCAGGACGCCAAACTCGGGTGTATTACTGCGATAGACACCCACCATGGTCTGGGTATTATGCGCAATAACGTCAGCAATGGTGGCTTCATCCCGCCCGCGCCGATCGCGACCACTGATGCGAACCAGCACGTGGTCACCGTGGAAGACGCGTCGCATCTGGCGCGGCGGTAATACCAGATCCGGCTTTTTACCATCATCGCGCAGCACGAAACCGAAGCCGTCACGATGCCCCAGCACCTTACCCTTGATCAGATCAAGCTTGTTGATCAGCGCATAAGCGCCCCGGCGGTCGCGCAACACCTGACCATCCCGCTCCATGGCGGCCAGGCGCCGGCGCACCGCTTCCTGATGATCTTCATCTTCAAGCCCCAGCAGGCGGCTCATGTTTTCGTGCGTAATCGGCTTGCCGTAATTTTCCAGCGCCGCCAGCAGATATTCCCGACTCGGGGCCGGGTTATCGTATTTCTGTGCTTCACGGCTCGCGTGCGGATCGTCACTCAGCGTCCACTTATTCATAGAGTCGGCATCCTTGATTCGTTAGCATCGGCTACTTTGTCTTCAGCTAATGGGGCGCGGAGAGAGTTCGCAAGCGTCAGGTGTCGCATACAAGCGGGGTCAGCGGCAATACAGCTGAAATTTATACAATTATGTTTGATCATGCAGGCAGTATAGCGCTGCTGGCAGCATCACCCAACCAGGTAAGTAGAAGAATTCTGGCCAAGTCAGGCACGCAGGGCTGTCAAGGCACACATGTTGATCATTTGAACCAGAAAGCACTTGCATTTCATGCTCATCTCGGTATTATACGCGCCACTTGCCCAGATGGCGGAATTGGTAGACGCGCTAGCTTCAGGTGCTAGTGACCGTATGGTCGTGGAGGTTCAAGTCCTCTTCTGGGCACCACATTTTCCTGTCAGCCAGAGAGCTGAGTCCTGAGAAAATGTATCTGAAGCACTGACAGGGTTATAAAACAGTCAGTCTGCTGCAAGGCAAGAGTGAAAGTGTTCGCCCAGGTGGCGGAATTGGTAGACGCGCTAGCTTCAGGTGCTAGTGACCGTATGGTCGTGGAGGTTCAAGTCCTCTCCTGGGCACCAATCGAGCACTTTCAGATAGCACAGAATAATCCCAATCAGTATGTAAGGCCCAGGTGGCGGAATTGGTAGACGCGCTAGCTTCAGGTGCTAGTGACCGCATGGTCGTGGAGGTTCAAGTCCTCTCCTGGGCACCAAACGCATTATCCCTCTTCTTCTGATGCCCCGTCATCCCCAAGCTTTTCTCTCTGCTAGCTTGATGACTTTCACCTTGGTCTAGATTCTGCCTTTATCTTCCAGGTTGACATCCGCGTGTCTGACATAAAAGCGAAGCGACAACCCTTGGCAGTTATTTAGAAGAACGTGGCCGCCGCGAACACGTGTTCAAATGATCGTCCGCCAGATGCAGCCTCCCCATTTGCCACACAGGTTTACTGAAAACGTCCCGGCTTGTGGGCAACGTCCTCCAGCGCCCAACCGTGAGTATTTACTCGGCCTTCCAGCATCTGCTCGACGGCCGGGGTCAGGTCGGGGAAGAAATTGAGCCCAGTGCGGACTTCTATCTCGTCAATAGTGACCAGGTATTTATCCAGCGGTTCATTACCCTGCACGTCTTGCGGCATGATAAACGCCAAGGCGAGAGGCGTTTCCGGGTGAGGCGCCACGATGATTTTATAGAACGCCTTGGGCACTTCTACAAAACCAACACGCTGCATGGTATTGGTGAACCCCTCAGCGTATACCGGGCCGGTGATCACCTGCAGATGCTCAAAACGCGGGGCGAAGTGATCCATCACCGCTTCTTCCAGACGCTGCCATAGCTGGCGGTTCAATTCTGGCGTTTGCGGCAACATATTGCTCATCAGGAAGGTATCTACCTGCGCCTGACGCCCATGCACCGCGGCAATGGCATAGTTAGGCGCCAGATGTCCTCGATCATAGCCGCTGCCTGAATAGCTATCGGTACCGATTGGCCACAAGGTACGCCAGTCGGCCGAAAAGCCTGGTCGACTGCCAATGGCAGCATCCTTGACTGCAGCCACCCGGTAGCTGACCCAGAGTGCGCCTGCGCGCACATCCGACCATCCCAGCAGGTAGCCATCGTTACGCATCACGCGGTGAAAGGACGTCAGGCTTGGCGCATCCCAGGTAGGCACGCCCTGCCAGGTGAAGGCATCACGGTAGCGTTGCTCTTGAAACAGCCATAACCCTGAACCCATCACAATAAACAAGGCCAGCAGCGCAAGACGACGACCCTGGCGACGTAAACGAGACGTTGCGCGACCCAAGGAACCAACTCCTTTTAGCAATAGGGAAGCGACCCCTGCGGGCCGAGATTACCAGCCCACCGAGAACATGGTTTCCAGATCATGGCGTGAATGCACCTGCATGGCATTGAGCGTTTCGGTATCACTGACCCCTTCCACCTGATTGAGCCGTTCGGTGACAAGCTCTGCAAGGCTTTCAAAGTCCCGCGTGCGGGCAATGGCAACCAGATCATAGCGGCCGCAGGTGGAATACACCTCACTGATACCTTCCACATCGGCGAGACGTTCAGCGACAGCCTTCACCTGACCTTTTTCGGTATTGATCAAAATAACAGCGTTTTGCATAGCAGAGCCTCATGAAAAGATAATTTTTAACACCAGTCGCGTCTTGCGTCGAAGTATAACAGCACAATCAGCAACTGCGCAGACGGATTGGATCAGGCTCACCAGACCCGACTTAACAACCACTTAACGTGGCGAATTGTCGCTGGATGATAAGCTTGTTCGCACTCGGCAGGCACTTACGCTAAGATAACTATGAACTCCGGTAAGGTAGGTGCTGTCGGAGACCTGAAGAGGTGGATAACCACCCAAAAGACCGTGAATACAACGTCAGACTGTGACGATAAGGAGAGATCATGGCTAACCAAAGCCGTCGTGACTTCATGCGCAATAGTATGCTCGGCCTTGCGGCGCTGCCGCTGGGTGCTGGCATTCTTTCCAAGACTGCTTTCGCTCAGGATCTTCCACGCCTGGACCCTTCCTCCAGCAACGCGCAGGCGTTGAATTACGTAGAAGAGGCCAGTGAGGCGAGCGATCACCCTGCCTATTCTGATGGCGAAGTTTGTAACAACTGCATGTTCTGGATCGAAGATAAGGAAGGCTGCCAGTTGTTCCCGCAGAACAGCGTTGCACCTGGTGGCTGGTGCCAGTCCTGGACAGCTGCCGGCTAACCACTGCGGCTGATTCATGACCAAAAGAGCCCGCTGATAGCGGGCTTTTTTATGGCAAAAAACCTGTTCGCGTTTAGCTTCTTCAGAGCGCAGCGGCCACCTGGGTGCCCTGTTCGATAGCACGCTTGGCATCAAGTTCGGCCGCTTCTTCAGCACCCCCAATAATCTGCACCTTGATTCCTGCCTTTTCCAGTGGCCCCAGCAAGTCGCGCACAGACTCCTGACCCGCACACACCACGATGCTGTCAACACAAAGCACCTGCACTGAGTCCTGATGGCGAATGTGCAGGCCCTGATCATCAATCTGCAGATATTCACAGCCCGCCAGCATGGTAACGCCATGCTGTTTCAGTGAGGCTCGATGAACCCAGCCGGTCGTCTTGCCAAGATGTTTGCCAGGCTTGGAGGTTTTGCGCTGCAACATCACCACCTCTCGGGCGCTGGTCGGGTGTTGCGGCGATTTCAGCCCTCCTGCCTGGTTAATTTCAAGGTCCACGCCCCACTCATCACACCAGGCCTCGATATCCAGCGCCGTGTGGGCCTGATTCACCAAGAGTTCAGCCACGTCAAAACCGATACCCCCCGAACCAATGACCGCCACTTTCTGCCCCACACGCTGTGGCTCGCGGATTGCTTCGGCATAGGAAAGCACGCTTGGATGGTCCGCTCCGGGTATCGCCAGCTGACGCGGCTTTACACCGGTGGCCAGCACGACCTCATCGAAGACCGACAGGTCCTCCAGGCTGGCCTGGCGATTGAGACGGATGTCCACCGCGTACTTTTCCAGCATCACCCGGTAATAGCGCAGAGTCTCATTGAACTCCTCTTTGCCCGGAATCTTGCGGGCATGGTTGAACTGCCCGCCCAACTCGGCCTGACACTCAAACAACACCACCTGATGCCCACGCTGGGCAGCCGTCACGGCGGCTGACAGCCCCGCCGGGCCACCGCCCACCACCGCTACCTGCCTGATGCTGGTCGCAGGAGTCACCACCAGTTCCGTCTCATGGCAGGCACGCGGATTGACCAGGCAGGAGGTCAGCTTGCCCGCGAAGGTATGATCAAGGCAGGCCTGGTTACAGGCAATGCAGGTATTGATTTCATCTGCATGCCCCTTTTCGGCCTTGATCACCCATTCAGGATCAGCCAGGAAGGGGCGTGCCATTGAAACCATATCGGCATGGCCTTGTGCCAGCACCTGTTCAGCCACCTCAGGCATGTTGATCCGGTTGGTCGTAATCAGCGGCAGCGTGACCTCGCTGCGTAATTGCTGCGTCACGCGGGTAAAGGCCGCTCGCGGCACGCTGGTGACGATGGTCGGCACCCTGGCCTCATGCCAGCCAATGCCGGTATTCAGGGCATCAGCCCCCGCGGACTCTATCGCCCTGGCAAGGGCCACCACCTCTTGCTGAGTGCTACCGTCTTCCACCAGATCAATCATCGATAAACGGAAAATAAGCGCAAACGCCGTGCCAACCGCCTCGCGCACGCGACGTACAACCTCGATCGCAAAGCGAATGCGGTTCTCAAAACAACCGCCCCACTGATCATCACGCAGGTTGGTACGCTGGCAAATAAACTGATTGATCAGGTAGCCTTCAGAGCCCATGATTTCGACGCCGTCATAGCCAGCCTGCTGGGCCAGGCTCGCGCAGCGTACATAGTCGGCAATCTGTTTCTCGATTTCATCGCTTTCCAGCGCTCGCGGGGTGAACCTGTTGATCGGCGCCTGAAGTGCCGATGGCGCCACCAGCGTCGGCGAATAGGCATAGCGCCCGGCGTGGAGAATCTGCATGCACAGATACCCACCCTCACGGTGCACTGCATCCACTACCTGACGATGCTCGGCAAGCTGGGAATCGTCCAGCAGCGCGTTGGCTCCATGGAAAACGGCGCCTTCAGGGTTAGGCGCGATGCCACCGGTCACAATCAGGCCAACGCCGGCTCGGGCGCGTTCCGCATAGAAATGTGCCAGCCGGGCAAAGCCGTTGGGTGCTTCCTCCAGGTTGGTATGCATCGAGCCCATCAGTATGCGGTTAGGCAATGCCAGAGGGCCAAGCTGTAACGGTTGGAAAATATGCGGGTAGGCAGTCATCGGGCTTCCTCACTCAAGCAGATGTTATTATTGGCGGCTATTCAAACAAGCGTATGACATAGTTTGGATCAGGTACACCCCTGAGTTCGATAATCTGGACGACAACGACGTAAGGATGAATGATGCCCTTGTCGTTTGTTTCTATCCGCGTCACATTATCCGGCTAACAATATTGAGGACATGCCTTACATGCGACTGATTTACTTTTTGCCGCCGCTCGCCACGGTGCTGATCTGGTCGGGCAACATGACCATCAACCAGTTGACGGTGGGCAGCATTGCACCCAGCAGTATTGCCTTTCTACGCTGGTTATTGGCTTTGGTGGTCATGACACCCTTCGTGCTGCCTGCGGCCTGGCGCCATCGGCATGAAATTCGCCAGCAATGGCCACGGCTTGCGCTACTGGGCATGCTGGGAATGGGCTTATGGCAAGGCCTCGCCTATGTGGCGGCTGAAACAACGTCTGCCACCAACATGGGGATACTCGCGGCCATGGTGCCGCTGTTGACCGTGCTGCTTAGCGCACTGATCCTCCGCGAGCCGCCCAGCCTCGGCGGAATCGCCGGCGGCATTCTGGCCTTTTTCGGCGTCACCGTGTTGCTGGGCCAGGGTAACCCGCTATCCTTGCTGCAACTCAGGGTATCACCGGGTGATGCCTTGATGGTGATCGCGGCCACCTGTTATGCGCTGTATGGGGTCATGCTGCGGCGCTGGCAGATGACGCTGCCACCCTGGGTCATGCTGTATGGCCAGGTATGTTTTGCGGTACTGATTCTGCTGCCCCCCTATCTGCTCGGCCCACAGACCCCGGTTGATGGACACAATGTCTGGCTGATCCTGTATGCGGGCATTCCGGCATCGATCATTACAACCTACCTGTGGATGCGCGCAGTGCGTCAGATTGGTGCGAACCAGGCCAGTATTTTCATTAACCTGATGCCTTTGTTCAGTGCCATTATTGCCATGATATTTCTGGGTGAACATCTGGCCGTTTTCCATGTCATCGGCGGTATGCTGATACTCGGGGGTGTCATCATGGCACAGACATTGACCCTACCGTTCAAACAGACACTGGCCCAATGGAAACCGGGCCGACCTCAACAGTAGCGCAGCAGAAATGCTAGAGTAACGCCATATTTTTGAATCGGGAAAACCAGACACCATGTCCCTTGAAGATCTGCATCTGAACACACGCAACCTGTCCTCTGAGGATTATTCTCAGCTCAAATCACTGATGGATGCTGTCTATCACGATATCGGAGGTGCCTGGCCACAGCACACCATTGACAAGCTGATCCATGAATTTCCGGATGGTCAGATTGCCATCGAGGATGACGGTGTGCTCGTCGGGGTTGCCTTGACTGTACAGGTCGATTACGACGAATTTTCCAATCCTCACAAGTATGACGACCTGATCGGCCACCGTGAAGTCATCCTCAACGACAGTAACGGCGATGCCATGTACGGCCTGGACATTCTGATTCACCCGGATTACCGCGGATACCGTCTGGGACGCAGGCTGTATGAAGCGCGCAAGGAACTGTGTCGCTCACTTAACATGCGGGCCATTCTGGCCGGTGGACGGATTCCCGAGTACCACCAGCATGCCCATGAAATGGGCCCCACAGAATATATTGACAAAGTATCCCGCAAGGAACTCTACGATCCGATTCTGTCTTTCCAGCTGGCCAATGACTTTCAGGTCAAGCGTCTGTTGCGTAAATATCTACCGGAAGACGAACAATCCAAGGGGTATGCCACCCTGCTTGAGTGGAACAATATCCTGTTCGAGCCCGCCGCCAACATTCTCGACACCCGCCCCACCCAGGTGCGTGTGGGGGCGGTGCAATGGCAGATGCGGGAGTTCTCTTCGCTGGAGGCTGCCCTTCAGCAGATCGAATACTTTGTTGATGCCCTGTCAGACTATCAAAGTGACTTTGCCGTCTTTCCCGAACTGTTTAACGCGCCACTGATGGGCTTACAGGATCGCGCGGCCCAGCAGGACCAGATGGCGGCCATCCGCTTTCTGGCCAGCTTCACCGATCAGTTCAAGGTGGAGCTGTCGCGAATGGCGGTGTCCTACAATATCAATATTGTCGGCGGCTCGATGATCGAGGTCGGTGACGATGACCGGCTTTACAATATTGCCTACCTCTTTCATCGCGACGGAACCGTCGAACGCCAGGCCAAACTGCACATCACGCCTCAGGAACGCCGCGACTGGGTGATTGAAGGCGGCGACAATCTGCAGTTATTCGAGACGGATGCCGGGCGTGTCGGCATCCTGATCTGCTATGACGTCGAATTCCCGGAACTTGGCCGCCTGCTCGCCGATCAGGAAGTGGATATCCTGTTCGTGCCCTTCTGGACAGACACCAAGAACGGTTACCTGCGGGTACGTCACTGCTCCCAGGCCCGCGCGATTGAAAACGAATGCTATGTCGTGCTGTGTGGCAGTGTCGGCAACCTGCCGTCGATCGAAAATCTGGATATCCAGTACGCCCAGTCAGCGGTGTTCTCGCCGTCTGATTTCGCCTTCCCACATGACGCCGTCTTGGCGGAAACCACGCCCAACACCGAGATGATCTTCTTCTCGGACCTGGACCTGACCCGACTGACGGTGCTGCGCGCTGAGGGCTCGGTGACCAACCTCAAGGACCGCCGCAAGGATCTGTTCGATCTGCGCTGGCGCGACTGGTCGTGGAAATCCGGGGCCAACCTGGAAGAGTGACCGCATGACCCCGCCTTCTGGGCGGTGTTTTCCTGGCGGCTTTCAGCAACCCATGGGAGGCCTCCATGGGTCGCTGATTCATTCAATCGGGCGTGACATGGTGTTGGCATCCCCCTTTTGAGATGTGCTGACAGAATAGCCAACTGTTGGCGCCTCGCCTCTTCTTGATCAAGGCCATGTGAGCTACCTGCGGCAAACATCAGTTTTTTTGCATGAAATAACCATTTAAGTGAACCCGAAAGATTGCAAATCGCTTTCGCCCTTAGTATAAGAAAACCACTGATGCATATTGTCACTCCCTTTTTGCGATCAAACAGGTCTGCGCCCATGCCCATTCGCTGGCTAAGCCCGTCCCCGTCATCACCCCGCTTCCCCACGGCGGATTGGCAGACAGCCTGCCAACGTGTTGCATTACTGAATACACTTGGCCATGAAGAAGCCGAGCAGCTCGGCCAGCGCGCCTGGCAGTTTCTGGCTCAAAAACGCATCAGCTTCCACCCTGACTTGAAGGAGATGGCCTTCGACCGACCCGCTTATCTTGTGTTGGCCGGTCAGGCCTGTCTACTGACGCTAGGCTGGAGCAATTTCGAACATACCGATGCCTTTTCCAACGTGCATGAAATTATCCTTCTACCTGATGGGTTTACCCGCCAGGTGGAAGAAATGGATGAGTTTGGTGTCATGCACGAATACACCGACAGCCGGGCGGGCGAAACCTCCTATCAAGGCCCTGTCGTCCTCTCCTTTACCGACCTGATGCAAAGCGGCGGTTTCAATGGGTACAATATTCTGATCCATGAACTCGCTCACAAGCTGGATATGGGCAACGCCGTTGATATTGACGGTTTTCCGCCATTGCCCAACAGCATTACCCCGGCAGAATGGCACGGCGTATTCAGTGGCGTATGGAATGACCTCCAGGACAGGCTTCAGCGTGGTCAGCCAACTCCGATTGACGATTATGCAGCCAGCCATCCCGGTGAATGCTTTGCGGTATGCTGCGAAGCCTTTTTCTGTGCCCCGGCTATCCTCGCAGATGCCTATCCGGACCTGTATGGGCTACTCTGTCGCTACTTCAATCAACAGCCACTCTCACGCTTTCAGCGCTAGACGTTTTACACACCCGCATTTACTCATCATTTTGCAGGAGAATCACCATGCGCACTGGCATGATCCCTCTGGCCATGGGCCTGGGACTGCTGACAGGTTGCACCGGCATCCCCTCCGGCACTCAGCCGGTCAGCGATTTCGAACTCGACCGCTATCTGGGCGAGTGGTACGAAATTGCCCGCCTGGATCATTCCTTTGAACGCGGGCTTGAGTGCGTCACGGCCACTTACAGCATGCGTGATGATGGCGGCGTACGCGTTATCAATCGCGGCTACAACCCTGAAGAGCAAGCCTGGGATGAAGCGGAAGGCCGAGCCTATTTTATTGAAAAAGAGGATATCGGGCGTCTGAAGGTCAGCTTTTTTGGTCCCTTCTACGGCGGCTATAATATTCTCGAACTTGATGATGACTACCAGTGGGCGTTGGTATCCGGGCCTAACCGCGATTACCTGTGGATACTGTCACGCTCACCGCAAATGGATGAAGCCACCGAGGAGCGCCTGCGCGAGCGTGCGGCTGACATGGATTTTCCCACCGATGAACTGATTGACGTTGCACAGGGCGAGAGCTGCCCGGATTAATTTTCGATAAACAACAAGGAATTCTCATGCCCCAGCGTATTGCAGTCATTGCCGGCGACGGCATTGGCACTGAAGTCATGCCGGAAGGTCTGCGCGTACTCGATGCCGCCGCACGCAAGTTTGCCCTGGCACTGGATATCCAGACGTTTGAGTTTGGCAGCTGCGACTATTACCTCAAGCACGGCAAGATGCTGCCGGATGACTGGTTCGAACAGCTCGAGGGATTTGATGCCTTTTTCTATGGTGCCGTTGGCTGGCCGGACACGGTACCGGATCATATCTCGCTGTGGGGTTCCTTGTTGCAGTTTCGCCGTCGCTTTGACCAATATATCAACCTGCGTCCCTGCAAACTCATGCCCGGTATCAAAAGCCCCTTGGCAGGCCGGGCAGCAGGCGATATCGATTTCTACGTGGTCAGGGAGAATACCGAGGGCGAGTATTCCAGCGTCGGCGGCAGAATGTTTGAAGGCACCGAGCGGGAAGTGGTCATTCAGGAAACCGTGATGACCCGCACCGGTGTAGACCGTGTCCTCAAGTATGCCTTTGAGCTCGCGCAGTCACGCCCGCGTAAAAAACTGACGTCCGCCACCAAGTCCAATGGTATCTCCATCACCATGCCCTACTGGGATGAACGGGTGGAAACCATGGCCGCCGATTACCCGCAGGTGAATGTCGATAAATTCCATATTGATATCCTGACCGCCAACTTTGTGCTTCACCCGGACTGGTTTGATGTGGTGGTCGGCAGCAACCTGTTTGGTGACATTCTCTCGGATCTCGGCCCTGCCTGTACCGGCACCATTGGCATTGCCCCCTCGGCCAACATCAACCCCGAGGGCCGCTTCCCCAGCCTGTTCGAGCCGGTTCACGGCAGCGCACCGGACATCGCCGGCAAAGGGATAGCCAACCCGATCGGCCAGATCTGGTCTGCCGCCATGATGCTTGAGCATCTTGGCCACCAGGCCGCTGCCGATGCCATTGTCAGTGCCATCGAGGCGGTACTGGAAGAAGGTAATCCGGCTGTTGTGACGCCGGATATCGGCGGACAGGGCAACACCCGGACCCTGGGTCAGGCAATTGCCGAACACCCGTGCCTGGCATGACACCTTATTTCAATTTGGCACCGGCTTTTTCACTTCAACGACTGCCAGGCTTGTATCGGCCGGGTATTCAGGCAATGGTGAAAACAGGTAAGGTCGGCTGACAACACTACCAAGGAATGCCCAATGCTCACCGAGTGGCTTGACTGGACGCTGGAAGGTAAACCGGCATCGCGCCGCAGTGGCCCGCTGGCCTCGGGCCACTACACCCTGCATGGGCCCGGCATTCTCGAGCTGACGCCGGAATCCCTGGGCGCTAACCCACATGCCTGCGTTTTTTCAGCCGCCATCCATGGCAACGAAACCGCACCGGTTGAACTGCTGGGCGAACTGCTAGCGCAGATTGAGGCTGGCATGATGGCGCTGGGCTCACCCGTGCTGGTGATTCTGGGTAACCTGCCTGCTCTGCGCCAGGGCAAGCGCTTTATCAACACCAACCTCAATCGCCTCTTCCAGCGCGGCCTGGGCCTGGAGGGCGATGAACCCGCGCGCGCGCGTGAACTGATGACCCAGCTGGATCAATTCTACCAGCGGCATGCCCCGCTTCCCGCGCTGCACTACGACCTGCATACGGCAATCCGGACAAGCCTCTACCCGCGTTTTGTTGTCGAACCCTTTGGCGTCTCGGACACAGCGGGAGAACAGTGGCGGTGGCTGGCGGGTGCCGACATCCAGGCCGTCCTCCATCAGCATCAGCACAGCTGGACATTTTCCCACTACAGCAAGCATTACCATGGCGCTCAGGCCTTTACGTTTGAACTGGGTCGTGTGGCCCCTTTTGGTGCCAATGACCTGGACGCGCTGCGTCCCATGCTGGCGTTACTCGCGGCACTCGCCGGCGCTCAAACACCTGACGCCCAGCCGCCTGACAGCATGGTGTTTTTTAGGGTTGAGCAGGAAATCATGCGCCAAAGTCATGCGTTCACTCTATGCTTTGATGAGGATATTCCCAATTTCACCGCCTTCCCGTCGGGCACTCTGCTGGCCAGGGACGCCCAGGCAGGCGCGTTCAAGGTCGGTGAAACGCCGCTGCATGTGGTATTTCCAAACGCCAGGGTGGAAATTGGCGCGCGCGCGGCATTGCTGGTGACCCCTGTCGAGGGCAGCCACAGCAAAAGTTTCTAACCTGTTGATTTCGTAAATCAATCAATACAATAACGATAAAATAGTATGACAACCGCCAGCCACACGAGATAAACAGCGCATACGCCGCATTCACTGGGGTCTTTAGACGTTTCATCGCGGCCGTGAGGAAAGGTCAACTGACCCTAAAGTCGGATATAATAGTGCCAGTTGACGGCCCTGTGTTGTCATACTGTCATGTTGCTGCGGCAACCCCCTGTAATGGAGTCAAAAACAATGGCCGCAACGCCCATTCCACTGGAAGTACGTAATATCACCAAGCGCTTTGGCGATACCGAAGTGCTGAAAGGTCTTTCGCTTCAGGCGCACAAGGGCGATGTGATCACCCTGATTGGTGCCTCCGGCTCCGGCAAGAGCACCTTCCTACGCTGTATGAACCTGCTTGAACAACCGAACGAAGGCGATCTCATTGTTCACGGCGAAGAAATTCGCTTCAAGAAGACCAAGCATGGACGCGAGCCGGCTGACTGGCGCCAGGTCGTCAACATGCGTGCCAAGCTCTCGATGGTATTCCAGAGTTTCAATCTCTGGGCCCACATGACCTTGCTGGAAAACATCATTGAAGCCCCTGTCCATGTGCTGAAAAAACCCAAGGCTGAGGCGATCGAACACGCCCACGCGCTACTTGAACGGGTTGGCCTTTCTCATCGTGCCAATGCCTATCCGGCACAGATGTCCGGCGGGCAGCAACAACGCGGCGCCATCGCCCGCGCCCTGGCCATGAACCCGGAAGTCATGCTGTTTGATGAACCGACGTCAGCGCTCGACCCGGAGCTGGTGGGCGATGTACTCAAGGTCATGCGTGATCTTGCCGATGAAGGTCGCACCATGGTAGTGGTCACTCATGAAATGAGTTTTGCCCGCGATGTGTCCAGCCAGGTGATCTATCTTCACGAAGGCCGGGTGGAAGAATCAGGTCGCCCGGCGGAGGTGCTTGAAAACCCTCAATCCCCGCGCCTGAAGCAATTTCTCGCCCCCAATTATTGATCCTGCGCACGGAGCAAGGCTTATCATGATTGATCTCCACGGCTACGGCCCACGCCTGCTTGAAGGCGCCGGGGTCACCCTGTCACTGGCGTTACTGTCGCTGTTGGTCGCCATCCTTCTTGGCCTGCTGACGGCCACGGCAAAGATGTCGCGCAGCTGGCTGGCTCACCGAAGCGCCACCCTGTACACCACCATTATTCGCGGCGTGCCGGATCTGGTGCTAATGATGCTGCTGTTCTTTGGCGGCCAGATTGGCGTGAACGTCTTCACGGATTGGCTTTACTATGAGTTTGATATCGATATCTTTATCAATATCAACGAATTTGTCGCCGGTGTCGTTACCATTGGCCTGATTTTTGGTGCCTACATGGGCGAGACGTTCCGCGGTGCTTTCATGGCCGTTGACCAGGGCCAGATCGAGGCGGGTAAAGCCTATGGGATGAGTAATGCACTGGTTTTCCGCCGCATCCGCTTTCCACAGATGATGCGCCATGCCCTGCCGGGGCTCTCCAACAACTGGATGGTGCTACTCAAGACAACCGCACTGGTCTCGGTGATCGGCCTTTCTGACATGGTACGCATCGCCGCCGAAGCCTCAAAAGCCACTCGCGAGCCCTTCACCTTCATGATCACAGTGGCACTGATCTACCTGCTGATTGCCAGCGCCTCTGAATGGCTGTTTGCCCGCCTGCAGAAACGCTACGATATCGGCTACGCGGAGGCTGACTGATGGACGCATTGATGACCCGGCTTGAAGCCCTGCTGGCAGACAACAGCATCTTTACCCTGCAAACCCTGTCCTACTACACCCAAGGACTGACGGTCACCGTTCAACTGGTATTCCTGTCCCTGCTGATCGGTCTGGTCATGGCGGTACCGTTGGCCATTGGCCGCAGCTCCAGGCACGCCTGGATCAAGTGGCCGATTTTCGCCTACACCTATGTGTTTCGCGGCACACCGCTGCTGATTCAGCTCTACCTGATCTATTACGGTGTCGTCTTTGTTGAAGGCATTCAGGAGACCTGGC
This sequence comes from Halomonas sp. BLK-85, assembly GCF_044792155.1. Taxonomy (NCBI): domain Bacteria; kingdom Pseudomonadati; phylum Pseudomonadota; class Gammaproteobacteria; order Oceanospirillales; family Halomonadaceae; genus Halomonas; species Halomonas sp. BLK-85. The sequence goes on along the minus strand of NZ_CP087731.1, from coordinate 894,192 downwards.
TCTGGTTCATTCTGGAAGACCCTTTCATGCCGGCACTGATCGCCTTCACCCTCAATACGGCGGCGTACACCACAGAAATTTTCCGTGGTGCCATCAAATCAACGCCCAAGGGAGAAATTGAAGCGGCACGGGCCTACGGTATGTCCACTAACCTGATGCTCAAACGCGTGGTTCTGCCCAGCGCCTTTCGCAGAGCCTTGCCCGCCTACGGCAATGAAGTCATCTTCATGCTCCATGCCAGCGCGATTGCCAGCGTGGTCACCATCATGGACCTGACCGGCGCCGCCCGCTTTGTCTATGCGCGCTTTTACGCCCCGTTCGAAGCCTTTCTGTTTGTGGCGGCCATCTATCTGTGCCTGACCTTTGCGATTCTGTACTTTTTCCGTTATCTGGAGAAAAAACTGCTGGCACATCTACAGCCCATGTCATGATTAATATAAGTGAAACAAACGTTAGTTCAAACGTTGACCAGACTTTTGGCATTCATGCCTGAGTGAGTTAATTTAGGTGCGAACACTTTTAAGGGTGTGCACGTTCAACCTGGAGATAGACAATGAAAAAAATACTGACGACCTCATTGCTTGGCCTGGCCATTGCCGCTACCAGCGCACAGGCAAGGGATTATGATGAAATCCGCATCGGCGTGGATGTTCCCTACGAACCAATGGAATACCGCACAGCGGACGGAGAGCTGACCGGTTTTGATATCGATCTGGGCAACGCCCTGTGTGCCGAGATCGGCATCGATTGCGAGTGGGTGGTTCAGGGTTGGGACGGTATCATCCCGGGCCTCTTGTCACGTAAATATGATGCCATCATGTCATCCATGACCATCAACGAAGAGCGTCGGGAACAGGTCCTGTTCTCCGAGCCCTACTTCCAGCCGCCCTCTGCCTGGTTTGCCCCGGAAACCAGTGAACTCAACGATGCCACCGAAGCATCGCTGGAGGGCCTGACCATTGGCGTTCAGCGCGGTACCCTTCAGGATAACTACGTCACCGACATGTTCGGCGATATCGCGGATGTCAACCGCTACTCCACCGCCGATGACATGGTGCTGGATATGGAAGCCCAGCGCCTGGATATCCTCTTCCTTGATTACCCTGTGGGTCAGTCAACCCTGCTTGAGAGCGATAACCGCGCTTACAAGGTCGTCGGCGACATGGTCACCGAGCCGAAAGAATACTTTGGTGACGGCTTCGGGATTGCCTTCCGCCAGCGCGATGAAGCGCTCGCCGAGCAGTTCAACGACGCGCTGGCCACGCTGCAGGAAGACGGCACTTACGATGAAATCTACAACCGCTACTTTGATGCGGAATAAGCTGGATGAGGGCGGCCCCTATGTGGGGCCGCTTATCATGCAGTGACTAACTACACAGACAGCACTGAACATATGTGTATGCATACAATCTGTTGACTGCCAGGGATGTTTTCAACGTGCCACATTCGATACAGCGGCCTGACCGCCTGCACAGTAAGGAAGCATTCGTGACGGTGTATTACCTGAGCGAATGGTTCGACGAATAGCCCCCTCCGCCGTACTCCCCGTTTTGCGGTGCCTTGACGCGCCTGCTTCATCTAGCGACTGATCACTTTCTTTGCCACGACTGCACACCCTAAGGGTGCGATGCGTTTGTGATCCGCTGTACCATCCTTTTATACCCGGAGAAAATACCATGCGTTACATCTGCTTATCAGTTGCTGCTTTGCTCACGGCTGGCCTTAGCCTGTCGCCTGCGGTTGCACGCGATTACGAAGAAGTCCGTCTGGGCGTTGACATTCCTTACGAGCCCTTCATGTATCGTGAGGCTGACGGCACCTTGACGGGGTTTGAAATCGAGCTGGGAGAGGCGGTCTGCGACCACCTTGAGATCAGCTGCCGCTGGGTTGAGCAGGCTTGGGATGGCATTATCCCGGGTCTGATGGCACGTAACTATGATGCCATCATGTCATCCATGGCGATTACCGAAGAGCGCGCCGAGCGCGTGCTTTTCTCAGATGCCTATTACACGACACCCAGCGCCTGGATCACGACACATGATCGCGACATCGACATCAGTGACAGAAAAAGCCTCGAAGGGCTCACTGTTGGCGTTCAGCGTGCCACCCTTCAGGATAATTATGTCTCTGAGCTGTATGGCGACGTGCTGGAAATTCGCCGTTATACTGGGGTTAATGATGTCGTGACTGACCTACGTGCAGGCCGCCTGGATCTGACTTTCATGGACTATCCGATTGCCCAGGCCGCGATTGCTATTGATACCGCCGAAAGCGACTTCACCCGTATAAGCGATTTTATCAAGGAGCCTGAACACATCTTCGGCAAAGGCGTTGGTGTTGCATTCCGTCAGCGTGATGAGGCCTTGGCGGAGCGGTTCAACGAAGCCTTGAGCGCTTTGAAAGAAGACGGTACTTACGATGAAATCATGAATCGCTATTTCGATTATGACATCAAGCTTTAAACCATCATGGTGGTAGGCAATATCTTTATTGTCACTCGCAGACGCCGGCTATCGCCGGCGTTTTTTATCGCTCAACAGATAGCGGCTAACCTTCATGCTGACACTGCTTAAAAATGCTCAACTGTATGCTCCCGAACCCCGTGGGCTTTGCCATATTCTGGTTGCCGACCAGCGGATAGCGGCAATTATCGATGCCTGTTATACGCTGAACGACACCGCTTTTTTTGACTGTGTTGATCTCAAAGGAAAGCGGGTCATTCCTGGCCTGGTGGATCCGCTGGTCCACTATATCGGCGGGGGCGGTGAAGGGGGATTTGCCAACCGAACGGCAGAGCTCAGTCTGGAAGAGGCCCAAGCATCAGGAGTCACTACCCTGATCGGCGCGTTGGGCACTGATGCCCTCACCCGAACACCGGCCAACCTGATCGGCAAGGCACGTGAGCTTGCCGCTGGCGGCCTGAGCTGTTTCGCCTATACGGGTTCCTACCAGCTGCCCCCCACCACCCTGACCGGCAGCGTTGCCCGCGATATTGTCTTTATTCCCGAGTTCATCGGCGTCGGGGAAGTGGCCATCAGTGATCATCGTGGCTCACAACCCACCCCTCAGGAACTGATCCGCTTGGCATCAGAAGCGCGTACTGCGGGTATTCTGGCCAACAAGGCCGGTATCGTCTTTATCCATACCGGAGATGCACCTTCTGGGCTCGCACCGTTGCGGGATGCTGCCGCCCAGAGCGCCATCCCGCTTGGCCAGTTCTACCCTACTCATATCAACCGCACGGAAGCGCTCTACGCCGATGGTCTTCGGTTTGTCCAAGAAGGTGGGCGAATCGATTTTACCACCAGCACCACCTCTGAGCTGCTTGAGGCCGGGGAAGTACCTGCCGCCAAGGCCGTGGCCATGGCCCACGCTGCGGGGATCGATATGCACAGGGTGTCACTCTCTTCCGATGCCAATGCCTCTTTGCCACAGTTTGACGAACAGGGCCAATTTGTCGGGTTAAGGCCAGGCCGAATTGGCAGCCTGTTTGAGGCCATGGCTGATTGCATTGAAACCCATGCGGTGCCGGTTGAAACTGCGCTTCGCTGTGCCAGCACCAACGCCGCGGATGCCTTGCAACTGAAAGGCAAAGGCAGAATCATTGAGGGCGGTGATGCAGATTTCATTGTCATCAATGACCAGACCTGGTCGATTGACCAGGTCTGGGCCAGAGGGCGTCAACGCTATACCGCTGCCCACTAACTAATCATCAAAAAGGTCGCTCAAAGGTCATATGCGGCGCGGGCGCGTCGGGCAACAGCCTGGCGCAGTCTCGGGTTTTGGCCATCAGCTCGGCATGGCTGTCGGCCATCAGGTTGATATGGCCCAGCTTGCGCCCGGCTCGCTCGCCTTTGCCATAGCGGTGCAGGTGGGCGTTGGGCAGCGTCAGAACCTCGACGCTTGACGGTTCACGCCCAATCACATTCACCATGCAGGTTGGCGCCAGAGCAGCGGTTTCTCCCAACGGCAGCCCCTGAATGGCGCGCAGATGGTTTTCGAACTGGCTGGTAATGGCCCCGTCCATGGTCCAGTGGCCAGAGTTGTGCACGCGAGGCGCCATTTCATTGGCCAGCAGGGTACCCTCCCGGCTCTGGAACAGCTCAAGTGCCAGCACGCCGACGTAATCCAGCTCATCCAGCAGGGCCTGGATATAGCGGTCAGCCGTTTGCTGAACGCTGGCATCAAGGTCCGGCAGCGGCGCGGCCGAATAGCGCAGAATACCATCAACGTGCTGATTTTCTGCCATCGGGTAGCATTTCACACTGCCATCGCGCCCGCGTACCGCTATGATCGACACCTCGCGGACGAAATCCACAAAGGCCTCCACGATCAACTGGGAGTGGCCAATCGCCGCCCAGGCGCTGGCCGCCTCCGCAGATTGTTTTAAAACCGCCTGGCCTTTACCGTCATATCCCTCGGTAACGGATTTGGCCACCACAGGGCATCCCAGTTCTCGCGCTGCCGCCTCAAGGGCCTCCGCGCTCTCCACCACCCGATACGCTGGCGTAGGAATGCCCAAGCGATCAAACAGCGTCTTTTCCTCTACCCGGTTCTGGCATACTTCAATGGCCCGGCTGCTGGGGTAGACCGGCTTGTGCTGTTCAATGTCACGCACCAGGGCCACCGGCAGGTGCTCGAATTCATAGGTCACCACATCAACCTTGTCGAGAAACGCGCCCAGGTACTGGTTATCGGGGTCAATCACCACCTCACCAATGCCGGCACTCGGGTGGCCGGTGGTGTCCAGGAAAGTAAAGCGGTTGCCCAGCGGATAGCCTGCCAGGGCCAGCATCTGACCCAACTGCCCGGCCCCCAGAATGCCAATCTTCATGACGTTGCTCCTTATCATCGTGGGTGACTAATCATGGGGACGCGGGTCAGGATTATCCAGCACCGCCTGGGTCTGTTCAGCGCGAAACTGTTCGACCGCAGCACGCACGCCAGCATCTTGCAACCCGACAATCTGCGCGGCCAGCAGCCCCGCATTGGTGGCGCCTGCCTTGCCGATCGCCAGGGTGCCCACGGCGATGCCCCCAGGCATCTGGGCGATGGATAGCAAGGAATCAAGGCCTTTCAATGCCTTGGACTCCACCGGCACCCCCAGCACCGGCAGCGGCGTCTGGGAGGCCACCATCCCCGGCAGGTGGGCCGCACCACCCGCACCGGCCACAATCACCTGCAGGCCCCGTTCAGCAGCGCCTTTGGCATAGTCGAACAGCAGATCCGGGGTACGGTGCGCGGATACCACACGGGTTTCGTAATCAACGCCGAGTTTTTCCAGCATCTGTACGGCATGCTCCATGACCGGCCAGTCAGACGTTGATCCCATAATCACCCCAACGCGGGGCGCGCTGTTCGCTGCCATGTTGTTTCCCTCGGGTTACTTGAAAAGTAAAGCGCATAGTCTACCAGAGCACACCGCAAACAGCGCATAAAGGGGAAGGTTGAAATTTAGCGTGAAGAAGTATTGAAAAGCATTTCGCCAGGCGTCATTGTGTATGGGTCACTTCTGACTGATGGAGCATCATGAGTACGGTACGCCTTTCTGCGCATGCGGATATTTCCGACCCTCCCCGAAGCGGCCCTGACGAACTTGACGTCAGGGAACTTGAAAAACGCACACGTCTGATGCGTATTATCACGCGGCATATTGCCGTTTCAGAGCTCGGTAACCGCGATATCGCGCGCCAAGCCGGCCTTCCGGTGCAGAAGATCAGCGATCTGCTGGCCGGGCGCCTGGAACATCTGAACATGGATGAACTCAATCAGCTGCGCAGCACCCTGGAGGCGCAGACCCCCTTGCATTAATGATCCAATTTTTCCGCTAAACCGATTTTCATACAAACCAGCCCCAGCGGCTGGTTTTTTTATTTTCCGGTCCACCCATTCACCCTTCACCATTGACCATTGACCATTAACTGAACATTAAAAAATCCGGCCTCCTTCCTTGATACACATCAAACGGCTTATCGGGCATCCCGCTTAACCTGATTGTTAACAGTTTTTATATTCAGGAGGCCCCATGGATCCCATCCGCCGTTCGCTGCTTGGCCAGCTGGCACGTCTCAGCGCCGGTGCGGCACTGGTTCCGCTGTCCAGCGTGGCCAAGGCCGGTATCAACAGCCAACCACCGCGTCGCGAAGGCGACCCCGACAAACGCTATGGCATGCTGATTGACCTGCGCCAGTGCATTGGCTGCCAGGCCTGTACGGTGTCCTGTCACATTGAAAACGATGCCCCTCTCGGCAAGTTCCGCACCACGGTTGCCCAGTACGAGGTCGCGCATCAGGACAGCGGCGAGCTCGCCACCTTCATGCTGCCGCGCCTGTGCAATCACTGCGAAAACCCACCCTGCGTGCCGGTCTGCCCGGTAGAGGCCACTTATCAGCAGCGCGATGGCATTGTCGTCGTGGATAGCGAGCGCTGCGTGGGCTGCGCCTATTGTGTCAACGCCTGCCCCTACGATGCCCGCTTTATCAACGATAAAACCCAGACGGCTGATAAATGCACCTTCTGTGCCCACCGCCTGGAAGCCGGCCTGTTACCGGCCTGCGTGGAAAGCTGCGTGGGCGGCGCGCGCATCATTGGCGACATGCGCAACCCGGACAGCCAGATCAGCCGTATGCTGGAAGAACACAGAAGCGAGCTGATGGTGCTCCAGCCAGAAAAGAACACCTTTCCCCAGGTGTTTTATCTGGGCATGGATGAACGCTTCGTGACCCGCCCGAACGCCGAGCCGGTTGCCCTTGAAGTTCTCGACCCCCAAGGCCAGGAGATGGGTTATGAATTCCACCATTGAGTTACTCGCCCCACGTTACGATATCGCCTGGTACCCCTGGGCGGTGCAGTATTTCTTCATGATCGCGCTTTCCTACGCCAGCCTGTGGTTGGCAGCCCCTGCCCTGGTGCTGGGAAAAACCCGCTGGCTCGCTACCGCACGGCTGGCACTGCTGGCCTGCATCACCACCACGCTGGTGGCACCGGTCGCCCTGCTCGCGGATCTTCATCAGCCGTTACGCTTCTGGCATTTCTACGCCTATGCCAACAGTACTTCGTGGATGTCGATTGGCAGCCTGATCCTGCCGCTTTATGTGGTCAGCGTACTGGCGCTGAGCTGGCTGGCCTGGCGTCCGGCGCTACAGGCAAACCGCGAGGCCACTGGTCTGTCAGGGCTGGTTGCCCGGCTGGCATCTTTTGGCAGCGGCCGCACCCCAAAATGGCTGGTGGCTGCTGTGGGCCTGGCTGCCCTGGTGTTATCCACCGGCATCATGCTCTACACAGGTGCCGAAATTGCCGTCGTCAAGGCGCGGCCGCTGTGGAATACCCTGTGGCTGCCTCCCATGCTGATTGCCACCGGTTTTATCAGTGCAGCGGGTCTGATCTTGGTGCTCAACCGTCTCAGCGGTGTCAAGGATGAAGCCACCAACCGCTGCATGCTCAAGACCCTGCTGGTCAGCGGCGGTGTTGCCGCTTTCATCGCCATCGGCTGGTTGCTCAACGGCTTGCTGGCCGATTCGGGCTCGGTGGCTGCCGCCCTGGCATCCGTGCGCTACAGCAGCGCCTGGCGCAATACCGCCCTATGGGGTGCGATTGCAGGCGTGGTGCTGTTTGCAGCCGTTGTCTGGGCGCTGACCCGGCCAGCGGGTGAGCAGGCAGGCCTGATGGCCTGGGCATGGCTGATCGGCCTGTTCGCCCTGCATATGGGCTGGATGTTCCGCTGGGTGGTGCTCATGGATGTGCAGACCGTCGCCCGGCATAGCGCTGGCTTTCATCACTACGGTATTCCCGCCGGCTCCTCGGGCCTTCTGGGCATTGTCGGCACCTTCGGGCTATGGCTGGCGGCCGTACTGATTATTGATCTCTTCGTTCCCTGGCGTCAGGCGCAGCAGGGAGGGTCTGCCACCTCATCCACTTTCCCTGACAACGCTCAGTCTTCCGCCAACCCCGCCATTCAAGGAGCCCCTCGTCATGGCTAATTCTACCGTCAACCCCTCGCGTCGGCGCTTTCTTAAAGGCGCAGCCGCCGCCGGGGGCGCAGCCACCTTTGGGGTGGGGTACGCTGACCCGCTGCTGAAAATGGCCAAGGGCGCCAGTGGCAGCGCCGGGGAAAAACCCCGGCATGCCATCCATGGCAACTCACTGGCACCTGAGTATCAGGTTGACCTTGCCAGCGGCGAACTGACCCTCAACCCCGATCAGCGTACCGCCTTTACGATCTGCTATGGCTGCACCACCAAGTGCGGCGTTCGGGTACGTATTGATAACACCACCGAGAAGGTTCTCCGCGTCTCCGGCAACCCTTATCACCCGCTTTCTGCGGATCAGCATCTGCCCATGCGCACGCCCGTGGTGGAAGCCTTGCGCAGCGTCAGCGCCTATGGCGATCAGGGCCAGCAGAACCGTTCCACCGCCTGCGCGCGTGGTAACGCCATGATGAGCCAGCTGGATAACCCCTTCCGGATTGACCACTGCCTCAAACGGGTGGGCGGGCGCGGGGAACGCCGCTGGCAGAAGATCTCTTTTGAGCAGCTGATTGAGGAAATCTGCGAGGGGGGTGACCTGTTTGGAGAGGGCCAGATCGAAGGCCTCAGGGCCATTCATGACCATGACACCCTGATTGACGCGGATAACCCGGAATACGGCCCCAAAGCCAACCAGCTGATGGTCATGGAAGCCACCGATTACGGACGCTCTGCCCTGCTCAAGCGGTTTGCCTTCAATGCCTTCGGCACCCGCAACTATGGTCATCATGGGTCCTACTGCGGGCTGGCCTTCCGCATGGGGTCCGGGGCGGTGATGAATGATCTTGGCAAGAATGCCCACGTCAAGCCGGATATCCAGCATGCCGAGTTCATCATGTATATCGGCACTGCGCCCAGCCAGGCCGGCAACCCCTTCAAGCGGCAGGGCCGCCTGATTGCTCAGGCCCGCGCTGAAGGAACACTGGACTACGTGGTGATTGACCCTGGCCTGAATGCCTCAGTGTCCCACGCAGCGGATCACAATCGCTGGGTGCCCATCCAGCCGGGCAGCGACAGCGCCTTTGGCATGGCTATAATCCAGTGGCTGCTGCATAACGATGGCTACAACCGGGCGTTTCTCGAACTGCCCGGCAAGGCCGCCGCCGATGCGGCAGGTGAAGCGACCCATTCCAATGCCACCCATCTGGTGATTGATACCCCGGAACACCCGCGCTTCGGGCATTTTCTGCGTGCCAGTGACCTCGGGCGTGCCGAGGCGGGCAGCGAGTCCGATTTGCCCATGGTGATCGCGGATGCCGACCTGATCGAGGCTGAAAGCGTCATGACCGCTGAGCTGTTTGTGGATCAGGCCGTCATCCTGGCCGATGGCAGTAACGTTCGGGTCAAGAGCAGCCTGACCCTGCTGCGTGAGGCCGCGGATGAATATGATCTGGCCACCTATGCCCGCCACTGCGGGATTGGCGCAGATACCATTACCGAACTGGCCCAGCGCTTTGCCCGGCATGGGCGCCGTGCGGCGGTCAATTGCCACGGTGGCATGATGTCCGGCAATGGCTTCTACGCGGCGTTCAGCGTGCAGATGCTTAACCTCCTGGCGGGTAACTACAACATGAAGGGCGGCAGCGCTGTCGGGGGCGGTACTTTTAATGGCACCGGCCAGGGCCCACGCTATGACCTCGCCAACTTCCCCGGCAAGCGGGGCCCCCAGGGCGTCTTTCTGTCGCGCTCGCGCTTTCCCTATGAAAAATCATCGGAATATCAGCGCAAGGTGGCCGCCGGTGAGAACCCTTATCCGGCCAAGGCGCCCTGGCGCTCCTTTGCACCCCCGACCCTCACCGAGCACCTGCCATCGGCGCTGGATGGCTACCCCTACCCGATCAAGGCGCTGATTGGCTGCATGGCCAACCCCATCTATGGTCAGGCCGGCCTTGAAACCCTGATTGCCGACAAGCTCAAGGACCCCAAACGTCTGGGGCTTTTTGTGGCGGTCGATGGGTTTATCAACGAGACCAATCGCTACGCAGACTACATCGTTCCCGATTCCGTGATGTATGAAGTCTGGGGCTTCTCGGGTGCCTGGAAAGGCGCTTTGGGCAAGATGACCACCGCCTGCTGGCCAGTGGTTGAACCGCGCCAGCAAAAATCGGCCGAGGGCGAGCCGGTATCCCTGGACAGCTTTTTCATTGCCGTAGCCAAGCGTCTGGGGCTGGCCGGCTTTGGCGATCATGCCATTCCCGATGCCGATGGCAACCTGCATCCACTCAACCGGGCAGAAGACTATTACCTGCGCGCGGCGGCCAACATTGCCTTTCAGAACGAGCCACTCCCCGCAGCTGACGACGCCGATATCGCCCACAGCGGCATTGCGCCCCTGCTGAGCATGGTCGAACGCACCCTGACGCCGGAAGAGCGCGGCCCGGTGGCCTACCTCTATGCGCGGGGCGGTCGCTTTGAAGACTTCAGCGACCACTTCAAGGGCGAGCGGTTAACCAGCGCCTGGCGCAGAACCCTGTGCATCTACAACGAAACCGTGGGCACCAGTATTGACACTACCAGCGGCGAGCATAACAGCGGGGTTCCCCGCCACAGCTTGCCGCTGATGGCCGACAAGACGCCCATGCGTGAGGTATTCAACGAGCAGGACTGGCCGCTGCTGGCGTTCTCGTTCAAATCCAACCTGATGAATTCCTACGCGATTGGCAACGAACGGCTGCGCATGATCAAGCCCTACAACCCGGTCCAGATGCATCGCCAGGACGCCGAACGCTTTGGCATCCAGCACGGTGACACCATCCGGATCGAAAGCCCGGGGGGCCAAGTGGTCGGTCTGGCACTGGTCAGCGAGAGCGTCATGCCCGGTTCACTGGGCATCGAGCACGGTTATGGCCACCGCGACCTGGGCGCCATTCCCCATGAGATTGATGGCCAGTCCCAGCCGGATATGCCCTGGATGCGGGCAGGCATCAATATCAATGATCTGGGGTTCAAGGACCCCACCCGCCATGTGGACGGCACCTGGCTGGAACCGATCAGCGGCGCCAGCGTGCGTCAGGGGCTACCGGTCAAGGTCAGCCGCGCCTGAATGACGCTCTCTCCTGAACGCCCTCACCCTGTGGGGGCGTTTTCTTTCATACGCTTTCAAAACGCTGTGGCTAAACCACCGAGCGCCATGACGATGACCACCGCCCAGGCCGGGAGTTTCCAGACGCTCAACAGCAGAAAGCCGCTCAGCGCCAGGGCAAATTCATAGGGCCCGATAATCGCACTGGTCCACACCGGGTGATACAGCGCCGCCGCCAGAATCCCCACCACAGCCGCATTGGCACCGCGCATCAGCGCCTGGGCCCCCTGCCATTGGCGAAAGCTATTCCAGAACGGCAGTATGCCCACCAGCAACAGCACCCCCGGCACGAAGATGGCCAGCAGGGCCAGCAGCGCGCCCACCAGGGGGTTAATGTCGGGCAATAAGGCGCCCAGGTAGGCGGCAAAGGTAAACAGCGGCCCGGGTACCGCCTGGGCGGCGCCATAGCCGGTCAGAAACGCATCGGCACTCACCCAGCCTGACTGCACCACTTGCGCTTCCAGCAGCGGCAACACCACATGGCCACCGCCGAACACCAGGGCGCCCGAACGGTAGAAGCCGTACGCCACTGCCAGCCAGGCGGCATTGCTGGCCGCCAGTGGCAGAAGACCCAGCAAGGCAATGAACAGTCCCAGTGCGATCAGGCCGCTACGCCGTGAAAGCGCAAACGCCAGAGGCTCGCTCAAGGGGGCAGTCGCCTGGCGGCATAACAGCCACCCCGCCAGGCTGCCGATCAGGATGGCACCTATCTGGCCCAGCGGGCCGTTAATCAGCAGCACCGCAAACACGCCTGCCAGCGCGATGCCCGCCCGGGTTTTATCCGGGCACAGGTGTCTGGCCATTCCCCATACCGCATGGGCCACAATGGCCACCGCGGTTATTTTCAGGCCGCTTACCAGCCCCTGAGCGAGAGGCCCCTCGACGTGGGCAGCGCCAAGTGCAAACACCACCAGCAAAAGAGCCGAAGGCAGGGTGAAGGCCAGCCAGGCCAGCGCTGCGCCCCAGGGGCCGGCGCGCATCAGGCCCAGCGCAACACCCACCTGGCTGCTGGCAGGCCCGGGCAGAAACTGGCACAGCGCCACCAGGTCGGCGTAGGCGGTGTCATTCAGCCATTGGCGACGCGTTACAAACTCATGGCGAAAATAGCCCAGGTGCGCCACAGGCCCACCAAAGGCGCTCAGCCCCAGGCGCAGGAACGCCCAGAACACCTCTTGCCTGCGGCCGCCCTGAGCGGCAGCGGCCTTGTTGGCGCTGTGGGTGGCTTCCGCCCTGCGATCGTCCATTCTGCCCCCGCCATTTAATAGGTCAACACATCATCCTAGCGAGAAAATCTGACGTTAACATGACATCATATCGCTATCACACAAGCGGCCAGGCCGACATAGCAGGAACGGAGTTGCCCTATCCGGGCTTTTCACGTAAGTTCCCGACAGTTTTCTGATACCGATAACCCTAGGCTTTCATGGAAAAAGTTACGGCAGGCTATACCTCACAGGGCATCAAACAGATAGCGGCGCTGGCGGCCTTCCTGCCTGAAATTTCCCGCTTCAGACGCCTTGCTCCCGTCGCGCCCAAGCCTGATGTGGTGATTGGCTGGGGGCTGAAGCCCACCAGCCAGCGCGCTCGCCAGTACGCGCAGCGCCACAGGCTGCCCTATCTGGCCCTTGAAGATGGTTTCCTGCGTTCTCTGGGCCTGGGGTCACAGGGCTATCAGCCGGTGAGTATGGTGGTGGATCAGCGCGGCATCTATTACGATGCCTCGCGGACCTCGGACCTTGAAGTGCTGCTGAATCACGCCAACTTCCCGGGCGAGGAACTCGAACGCGCCGCGCGCTGCATCCAGCTGCTGAGGCGGCATCGTCTGTCCAAGTATAACCATGCCCCGGATCATGCGCTGGAACTGCCCGACAGAGCGCATGTGCTGGTAGTCGACCAGACAGCCGGCGATGCCTCCATTGCCTACGGTCAAGCCAATGCCGAAAGCTTCACTGCCATGCTGGAGGCCGCTCTGGCTGAGCACCCGGATGCGGATATCCTGATCAAGGTGCACCCGGATGTGATTGCCGGCAAGAAACGCGGCCACTTCAGTCGCGCCTTTGATCACCCTCGCTGCCGGGTGGTGGGCGATGACCTCAACCCCTGGGCACTGTTCGATTGTGTCGAACATGTCTACGTGGTCACCAGTCAGCTGGGCTTTGAAGCTCTGCTGGCCGGCAAACAGGTACACTGCTTTGGCCAGCCCTTCTATGCCGGCTGGGGGTTGACCCATGACGCGTTTGACTGCCCGCGTCGCCATCGCCAGCGCCGCCTGACAGAGGTCTTTGCGGGCGCCTATCTGCGCTATACCCGCTACGCCAACCCTTACACCCGTGAAGCCTCAAACCTGGAGGCGTGTATTGACCTGATTGCTGATCAGCGCCGCCAGCAGGAGCGTTATCGCGGCGAGTGGCTGGCCTGCGGCTTCTCTGGGTGGAAAAAGCGCTTTATCGGTGACTTTCTCGGCGATCAGGCCCGTATCAGCTATCACGCGGAACTGCCTGATAGTGCAACATCGGCGGGCGCTGGCCACTCAAGGCGGGTGCTGACCTGGGCCAGCGGTCTCAAGACAGCCGCGACGGGCACAACATCAGAGCTTTGGAAGATGGAGGACGGTTTTGTCCGCTCGGTGGGGCTGGGCGTTGATCTGACCCAACCACTTTCCCTGGTGATCGACCACAGCGGCATCTACTACGATGCCCGCCAGCCCAGTGATCTGGAGCAGATTCTCAACCAGCATGACTTTGATCAGCACCTGTGTGAGCGCGCCGCGCGAATACGCCAGCGGCTGGTGGCACTCAAGTTATCCAAATACAATATCCGGGGCGAACAGCCCCTGGATTTCCCGGCTGACCGACGTATTGTATTAGTGCCCGGCCAGGTAGAAAGCGACGCCTCCATCGCCTGTGGCTCGCCACAGATTCAGACCAATGCGGCCCTGCTGGCCGCGGTTCGCCAGGCAGAACCCGACGCCCTGATTGTCTACAAGGCCCACCCGGATGTTCTTGGCGGTGCTCGGCTGGGCCAGCTTCCGGCATCGGCCAGCCGCGATTATGACAGGGATGTCAGCCACTGTGATATCAGCGCCCTGCTCGAGCGCGTGGACGCCGTACACACCATGAGCTCACTGACCGGCTTTGAAGCGCTGCTGCGGGGCAAGGAAGTAGTCACCCACGGGCTGCCTTTCTATGCCGGCTGGGGGCTGACCCGGGATACGCTGGCCTGCCCACGCCGCCAGCGTCAACTGTCGCTGGATGCCCTCCTGGCGGGCACCCTGATCGTCTATCCCGGCTACGCGGACCCGACGACCCATCAGCTGTGCCATATCGAAACGGTGATCACCCTGCTTGAGCAGGCCCGCCGGCGGCCCAGGGCGCTGACCTGGAAGCAGCAACTGTATCGCCATTACCGCAACCTACTGATAGGAAGACACTAGCTTGAAACCCCAAAAACGTGCCTTTCTTTTTCTGCAAGGTGTCTGCTCGCCGTTTTACCCCCGCCTGGCAAGGCGCCTGAGCGACGACGGCCACCGGGTCGTCAAGGTCAACTTCAATGCGGGGGATCTGCTCTACTGGCAGCATACCCACAGTGAAAACCACCTGTTTCGCGGCCGGCTGGAGGAACTCGACGACTATATTCAGGATCTGTGGCAGCGCTACGCGATTACCGACCAGGTACTCTTTGGTGACCGTCGGCCCATCCATCGCCCGGCCGTGGATAATGCCGCCGCCGCCGGGGTGCGCACCCATGTGTTCGAAGAAGGCTACTTTCGCCCCTTCTGGATCACCCTGGAACGTGAAGGCGTTAACGGCCATTCCCTGCTCCCCAGGGACCCGGAATGGTTTTTTGCTACCGGCAAGGCGCTACCCGCACCGCAAAAACCGGTCTGCTTCAAATCGTCTTTCAATATTCGTGCCCTGCATGATATCGGCTACCACGCAGCGGGCCTTGCCAACCCCCTGGTCGCCCCCCATTACCGCAACCACTCACCGATTACCGCGCCGGCTGAATACCTCGGCTATGCCAAGCGGTTCACCCAGCTCAAGGTCTGGAAGCGGCGCGACGCCAAACGCATCAGCACCTTGCTGGCATCCGGCAAGCGTTATTTCATGCTGCCCCTGCAGCTGAATACCGATGCCCAGATCCGTGACCACTCCCCCTACGCCAACATGCAGGCAGTCATCAGCGATGTGATGACCTCGTTTGCCCGGCATGCAGCGTCAGACACCCTGCTGTGTATCAAGAATCATCCGCTGGATATGGGGCTGGTCAATTATGCCGGCCTCATCCGCACACTCGCCCGACAACTTGGCCTGGAAGGGCGCATTGTCTATCTGGAATCGGGGGATCTGAACGCCTTGGTCAAGCAGGCCGCCGGCACCATCACCGTCAACAGCACGGTGGGTATAGTGGCGCTGGAAAAGGGCTGCCCGACCCATGCCCTCAGCGACCCCATCTATCAGTTGCCCGGCTTGACCCATCAGGGCACGCTGGCCGATTTCTGGCAGGCCCCCACGCCGCCCGACTCGCAGCTGTTCAGCTACTTCTACCGCACCGTCATGCATGCCACCCAGGTCAACGGTGGTTTCTATTGCCAGCCGAGCATCGATCTGGCCGTGAATAACGCCTCGCGCATTCTGGAAGCCTGCCCCTCCCCGCTGGAAGCCTTATTGCCCTGAGCCCACCTCCGGGCCACAGCCTCGCGCCAGCGGCTCAAAGGTATCACTGAAGACCGCATCCAGATCAAAGGTGGAACGCTGGCCCAGAGCATCAAAGTGCTCATCCAGCCATTCGTCGGCCCAGCGCCGTCCCTGTTCAAACAGGCTGGAAACAAAGTTCCACTGAGCATTGAGCTTGCTGGATGCGCTGAGCTGCTCGACCTCCTGCTCGGCATGAATCAGGTGAATACGCATGGAGCGATAGCGCTCGGCGTCCAGCTGTTGGCCGTCAATCAGTTGCTGCAGCAGCTGGATACTGCGCAGCTCCTTGACCAGGCTGGTATTGAAGGTGATCTCGTTGATCCGGTTGATGATATCCCGGGCACTGTCTGGCGCCTGCTGGCGTTCAAAGGGGTTGACCTGAACCACCACCAGATCCTGACAATCGCGGTTATCCACCAGCGGAAACAGCGCCGGATTGCCGCTATAGCCGCCGTCCCAGTAGGCTTCGCCGTCAATTTCAACGGCCGGGAACATAAACGGCAGGCACGCGGATGCCATGACCGTATCCGCGCTGATCTCCGGCTGGCTGAACACCTTGGCGCGCCCGGTTCTTACGTTGGTGGCCGTGACGAAGACGGTGGCGGTGCGGCAGGCGTTGACCCGTTCAAAGTCCACCAGGTCGCTCACCAGGTCACGCAGCGGGTTGATGCCCAGCGGGTTCAGCTTGGCCGGTGCCACCAGCTGGGTCAGGTTCTCGAACAGCAGGTAGCTGGGGGAATGGTCCAGGCTGTGGTTGCCCATCAGCCAATCCCAGGGCGCAGGCTGAATGGGCGAAAAGCGCGCCGCATTACTCACCCCTCGCCAGAACCGGTGGAGCGCTTCCCGCGCGCCGTCCCGGCCGCCGTAGTGCAGGCCGTCGGCCAGTACCACGGCGTTCATGGCCCCGGCGCTGGTGCCACTGATCGCGGAAATGGTCAGCCGGGAGTCTTCCAGTAGCCTGTCAAGCACGCCCCAGGTAATCGCCCCATGGGAACCCCCGCCCTGCAGGGCCAGATCAATCGTCTTGGATGTGGGTGTCGCCATAATGACTCCTTATCATCCTGTCTGAACGTAAGCGCCAACAAAAAACCGGCCCTTAAAGGGCCGGTTTGATCACACACTAAGTGCGATGGAATGCTGTCCTGCTTCAAGCCGAGGCTTAGAAGAAGTAGCGAGCACCAGTAACGTAGTAGACGTCGTCGCTTTCAGAGTTAATCCCATCACTACCGATTACTACATCTTCTTGATCAGCCTGCTGGAGTTCCAGGAAGACGTTGAAGTTGCTGGAAACGGCGTAGTAGCTGCCCAGCGCCCAGGAAGTGCGATCTTCACCATCTCCATCTACATTGATATCGTAGATATCGGCATTGAAGGCCAGATCACCCACGCCGTAGGACATACCCAAGCCGACTTTATCAAAACCGCCACCAAGAGTATCACTGTCTTCACGACCTTCATAACCCAGACGCAGAGACAGAGCATCGTTGACCGCGTAGGAGCCGATCAGGCCACCCAGCAGTTCGCCGTTGCCGCCGCCACGGACGACATCTTCAACAAAACCCAGACCGACGGTGATCGGGCCCTGCTGGTAGCGTACACCACCTTGCGCAGCAATTACGTTACCTTCATCACGAACACCAACTTCACCGCCCGGAACGCCTTCTAAGCGATCACGATCGCTGTAATGCTTGCCCTGCAGGTAAACGGTAAAGCCATTCAGATCTGGTGTGTAGTAACCGATGGAGTCACCACGTGACTGGGTCGGGTGGCCAGCGAATTCCAGACCGCGGTCGATATAGACATCGAACGGCAGGGAAACAAACTGGTTGTAGAAGCTGTCGAAGTTACCGGCCTGAACAGTACCGTACTGGTTGCTCTGCAGACCGACATAGCTCTGACGGATACCGCCCTCAAAGCCGTTGTCATAGCTTGCTTCGTCACCGTTGAAACGCCACTCCAGACGACCAAAGGCACTCAGGTCGTTGGAAACCTGCTGGCTCATATTGAAGCCAATACGCGAATAGACGTCGACAAATTCTGCGCCATTATCTACTTCAACGCCATCAGAGACGTTAGAACCACCACCACGGATACCCATGGAAATGCGGCCATAGATGTCAAGCTTGGTGCCGTCCTGGTCATATACCGGGGCAGCCTGAACGCTGGAAGTAGCGCCCATCGCGGCGATGGCGCTAACAACGGCAGTTGCTAAAAGTGTCTTTTTCATGAGTAGGTTCCTTAACTAGCTTTCTGTTTCGATCGTTTAGTCAGGCTATATTGCCTGTATGGGTAGCCGGTCTGATTTTTTGCGGCAGGCAAACTGCCTCAGATCCATACTAGCCTTGTTATATTCCAATGCTCGCAGGTAGAACTCTATACCGTGATTTGCCGGAAAGCAATAGAAAAAAACACTGTTTTTTAATGGATCGTGATTTTTTCCGGAACCACGTCGCGCTTGACGTGTCTCAGCGCGTTTGAAATTTCGCCTGCAGGCTGGCGAGTTTTTCTTCCATGCTCATTGGCTGGCGGCCAGCGCCGCTTGCCTGAGCGCTTTCCGCCAGCGCCTGTGCAGGCGGCTTCTGTGTGTCAGCGCCAGGCGGTTGGGCGGCGTCAGGTTGGGCGGGCGCCCGCTTGCCCGGCGCGGGTCGCTGCCCTCGGGGCTTTGCAGTCGCGGGCTGCTCACCGGCCTGGCTGTCGGATGCCTTTCTGCCCGGCGTCGATGGAGGACGGTTGGCAGATGACGGCGCGGTTTTCTGGCGGGCCTGGCGCTTTCGCGCGGCAAATTCGGCGGCCTGGGCATCCACCACTCCGGCCGGATTCCCCTCCAGATCGACCCGCTCGACCCCTTCCTGCATCGCCTTGACGTAACGCGGCAGATTGACGTAGTTGGCCAATGCACGGCGGATCAACTTGTTCGACCAGACGGCTTCCCGTTCCGCGAGATCCTGGTGGATACCCACCTTGAGCGGCAGGGTGCGGCCCCTGGAGAACGCCTGCGGGTAGCGCTGGTACCACTGCTCGAGTAACTGATGGGGGCTGGGCGGTGTCGGGGTAGCAGCAGGCGGCGGCGTGGGGGTGGCAGGCAGCTCGGGTGCCGGGGTGTCCAGCGGCGGCTGGGCCGGCGCATGGCCCGCCAGCTGACGTGTCAACTGGCGGTTGTGCGCTTCCAGGGCAGCAATGGTCTGTTGCGCCTTTTCAAGCCGGATTTCCAGATCATCCAATAACTGTTTCACGCTGGCCGACATGTCAGTCTCCCTGGCCTGTGCCTATGGCATCCGTCGATGCGGGTGCACGGCGTTCATAGATCACAAAATCGTAGTCCGGCTGGCCCGGCTGTGGGGTACCGGCTACCCGCTGGCTTTCCTGCCACTGGCTGTCTGCCAGGGCGGGAAAACGGGTATCGCCCTCCACCTCGACCTTGACTTCGGTAATGTACAGGCGCTGAGCCACGTCCAGCGCTTGCGCATAGATCTCGCCGCCGCCCATGACCATCACCTCTTCCGCCGCTTCAATCGTCGCCTGCAGGTCCGCCAGTGCCAGGGCATCCTGCAGGCTATGGCAGACACGCACGCCAGGATGCGACCACTGGGTATCACGGGTCACCACAATGTTCAGCCGGTTGGGTAACGGCTTGCCAATCGATTCAAAAGTCTTACGCCCCATCACCAGGGGTTTGGCCTGGGTGGTTCGCTTGAAGAACTTCAGGTCCTCCGGCAGGTACCAGGGCAGCTGGCCCTCGACCCCGATCACCCGGTTCTGTGCCATGGCAACAATCATGGCCACGGGCACCAGCGGCTCGCCATGTGCCGATGATGACGGTTCAACAGTGTTCATACGGCTACCTGCGCCTTGATATGGGGATGGGCCTCGTAGGCATCGATGACAATATCATCAAATGCAAATGCGAACAGGTCATCAACCTGCGGGTTAAGCCGCAACTGCGGCGGCTCATGGGGCTGGCGGGTCAACTGCTCACGGGCCTGCTCAAAGTGATTCGCGTAGAGATGCGCATCGCCCAGGGTGTGGATGAACTCCCCTGCTTTCAGGCCCGTCACCTGGGCCACCATGCTGAGCAGCAGCGCATAGCTGGCGATGTTGAAAGGCACGCCCAGAAAGATATCGGCACTGCGCTGATACAGCTGGCAGGAAAGCCGGCCGTTGGCCACATAGAACTGGAACAGACAATGACAGGGCGGCAACTGCATCGCCTCCACCTGCGCCGGGTTCCAGGCTGAGACAATCAGGCGCCGCGACATGGGGTTGGTCCTGATCTGCTCGACCAGCTGGCTGATCTGGTCAACGCTGCCACCTTCCGGGCGCGGCCAGCTGCGCCACTGATAGCCATAGACGGGCCCGAGATTACCCTCGGCATCGGCCCATTCATCCCAGATACGCACGCCGTTTTCCTGCAGGTAGGCAATATTGGTTTCCCCGCGCAGAAACCATAAAAGCTCGTGAATGATCGAGCGCAAATGGAGTTT
The DNA here is from genome assembly GCF_044792155.1 of Halomonas sp. BLK-85. Lineage (NCBI taxonomy): Bacteria > Pseudomonadati > Pseudomonadota > Gammaproteobacteria > Oceanospirillales > Halomonadaceae > Halomonas > Halomonas sp. BLK-85. The sequence continues at coordinate 873,908 of NZ_CP087731.1, read as the reverse complement.
CTTGGTGGTCAGCAGCGGAAAGCCACGCGAAAGATCAAAACGCATCTGGTGCCCGAACACGGAGCGGGTACCGGTACCGGTCCTGTCGTCGCGGTCAACGCCCTGTTCAAGGACATGGCGCATCAGGTCCAGATACGGCTGCTCAAGCGCTTGTTGCGAAGTCGGCGTTACATCAGTCACAAGAAATCCAGATTAAAAGCATTTGTTAAAACATTCTATACCAGCGAAAACGCCCGCTGCCACTCCAACTATTTACCGCTCACTCCTTACCAGCACCATCGACCGCCTGGCGTTGCGACCAGATAATCAATACCAGGCCTAGCGCTATCATCGGCAGCGTCAGCAGCATGCCCATGGTGAACCAGCCGAAGGCCAGGTAGCCGATGTGCGGGTCGGGCATCCGCACAAATTCAACCATGAAGCGGAACAGGCCATAACCGACCAGAAAAGCGCCCGACACCAGGCCACGGCTTTGCGGCCTGGCCGATAGCCACCACAGCAGCGCAAACAGCACAACGCCTTCCAGCAGCGCCTCATAAAGCGCTGAAGGATGCCTGGGTTCCGGGCCCATGCCGGGAAATGGCATGCCCCAGGGCAGGCTGGTCACTCGGCCGGGCAATTCATGATTGATGAAATTGCCGATTCGGCCCGCCCCCAGCCCGATGGGCACCAGAGGGGCAATAAAATCGGCCAGGGTCAGAAAGGCCAGCTGCTTTTTGCGGGCATACAGCCAGGCGGCCAGCAGCACCCCCAAAAGCCCGCCATGGAAGCTCATGCCGCCATCCCAGACGCGGAACACCCACAGCGGATCGGCAAGCCATTGCTCAAGGCCATAAAACAGCGCATAGCCCAGGCGTCCACCGGCCACGACCCCGATGGCCGCATAGAACAGCAGGTCACCGATATCATCACGGTTGAGGCCAATGCGCGCTGCGCGCAGGCTGCCCAACCACCAGGCCGCCACAAAGCCCACCACATACATCAGCCCGTACCAGTGAACCTGAAGAGGGCCAACGGCAATGGCAACGGGGTCAATTTCCGGATAAGCAATCATAGTTCTTCCCTAAGGCCATTAACCAAGAATGAAACGTAACCCGACCAGGGTCAGCAGGGTCGCAAAGGCGTAACGCAGCACATGCGCGGGGAGAACATGCGCCAGCCGGACCCCCAGGCGGGCAAAAGGAACGCTGGCCAGGACAATGCCCACAAAGGCAGGCCACATGACAAAACCGGTTGTCGCCGCAGGCAGCAAAGGGTGCCCCCAGCCCACGACAATAAAGGTCAGTGCGCCAAACACGGCAATCGGCAACCCGCAGGCTGCGGAGGTCCCCACCGCCTGGGTCATATTGGCGCCGCAGCGTGATAGCCAGGGTACGGTCAGGGTACCGCCGCCAATCCCGAACAGGGCTGAAATGGCGCCAATGACGGTTCCTGCAGCCACCATCACCCGTTTGCCCGGCGCCTGGCTGCCCGGTTTGGGCGACAGCCCCATCATCATCTTGAGCGCCACCAGCAGGACAAAGACCCCAAACAGGGTGCCCAGCAAGGTGCCGGACAGGTTGTCAGCGACGAAAACACCGGCAATCGCTCCCAGCATCAGGCCAGGCAGCAAGGCCATGAACCAGGGCTTGTCGACACTGCCCTTGCGGAAATGACCATACGCAGACGACGCCCCCGTGATCACAATAGTGGCCAGCGAGGTACCAATCGCCAGGTGCATCAGCACCTCAGGGGCAATGCCTTGCCACTCAAAGGCCAGGGCCAGCACCGGTACAATGATCAGGCCACCGCCGACCCCAAAGAGCCCGGCCATGGTGCCCGCAACGGCGCCCAATAGCAGATAGACTGCAAACGTCACTATCACCGTCATGGCGTGAACGCCTCGTAAGGTTGATCGGGAAAATGCTCATCAGGAAACCAGGCCATCACCCGGTTGATCAGGCTTTCGGGCTGATAGGGTTTGGCAAGCAGGTCGTTCATGCCCGCCTGCAGGCAACGCTCGCGGCCGGCCCCGTCAGCGTTGGCCGTCAGCGCCACCAGAATACTGCCTTTCATGTGCTGAGATTGTTCGTATCTGCGCCACTGCCGACTGGTTTCCAGGCCGTCCATCTCCGGCATGAAAATATCCATGAACACCAGGTCAAAATGCTGGCGCTGCTGGCAGGTCAGGGCTTTCTCACCGCTATCCACGGCGGTGACCTCAAAGCCCTGCTTTTCCAGCACCCGCTTGGCCAGCATCAGGTTGACCGGACCGTCATCCACCACCAGCACCCTGGCTGGCTGAGCCGGCATGTCCTGTCGGGCATCGGCCTCGGCCACTGATTCGTCAACAAGGTTGCCCAGCAAGGCGCGAATATCGGCCAGACGTTCTTTGAACTCATTCACTCCCTCTACGCTTCCCGCCGGCAGATTGGCAGACCAGTGATCAACATACTTGAAAAGCAGGCTGGTCTCGCGGCGCAGCAGGTTCAGATAGCCGGACTTCAGGCGCGATTCTTCCCTGGCCCGGTCACGCCCCAGCTGAAGCTGGTTCATCTGCTGTCGCGTCTGAGCCAGATCATCCAGTAAGGTGTCGCGGGCATCCACCTCGGGCAGAACACTCTCGGCCAGCACCTTGTCGCCAGCATGGCGCATCGCCGCCAACTGCTCATTGGCTTTTCCCAGCCGCTCAATCAGGGGGGCACGCTGCCCGCTATTATCGTCGACCCCAATAACAGAACCGGCGTGCTTATCCTGTGTGCCAAGCGCTCCAAGGTGCTGTTCCAGTTCACCGATGCTCTGTTCCAGCGCCTGCTCACTGCGATTCACCCTGGCGCGTAGCAGCACGCCAAAGGCACCCAGGTTCAGCCCAGTGCCAAGCAGCAGAAGCGTCATGATGGCCAACAAGGGCCACCACGACGTTTCCGGGTAGCTGCCGCTCACCGGCATGGTGGCGACCAGAAGGCACAACAGCACCAATGCCAGCTGCAACAGCAGGCAGGGCCACAGGATGGGCCAGATGAGGCTGCGCCAGAAGTGCTCCTTGCGATACGAATCAGTCATCAGGCCGTCCTGTTGGCTGGGTGCCTGTTTACAGTTATATGCTCAATACAGCATGATTGCCCAGTGGTCATTCCGGGATCGCCAGTTTACGTGGCACATGCACAGATGTCATGAGGCTCTACTGCATGGCCGTCCCTTTACGGTTGGCTGTCAACGCTGTTGATCATTTTCTGGATCGTTTAAAACGTTCATTGATTCAGACAGCTAACGTATCCACCGACACAGACACCCTTCAGGAAGCCAAGCATGTGCCTTCTTGCCTTTGACTGGCAACCCCAGACCCTGACGCCGCTCCGGCTTATTGGCAATCGCGATGAATTTCACGACCGCCCGACCCAGGCACTGCATGACTGGAAAGATGCCCCCATTGTCGGCGGCAGGGACCTTCAGGCCGGAGGTTCCTGGCTGGCGGTCAATCGGCTTACCGGGCGAGTGGCAACGCTCACCAATGTTCGCGACCCTGACCTGATCACGCCCCCGGGCACGCCCAGCCGGGGAGAACTGGTCCACCAGGCCCTGACCTGCCCCAACCTCGAAGACTGGCTGCAACAACTCCATAATGAAGCCCACCAGCATGCCGGCTTCAACCTGCTGGTCGCCACGCCCCACACCCTGTGGCACATGCATCGCGGGCGCGAAAACATCACCCTTGGCCGCGTCAGTGAAGGCCTTCACGTAGTGTCCAATGCCAACCTGGACACCCCCTGGCCCAAAGCAGTTGACCTCAGGGAGGCCATGCTGGCTGACAGGCAAACACCCTCGGCGGATTGGCCCCACCATGCTTTAAGGGCTATTCAGCAACGCCGGGAAGCCCCGTCAGACGCCGTTCCTGATACCGGTATCGCACCGGCGCTGGAGAAAAAGCTGTCAGCCGCCTTTATTGTGGGCGAAAGTTACGGCACGCGGGCAACCACCTGGCTGACAGCTCATCAAGGGGGCTCCATCAGCATCACAGAACAGAGTTTTGGCCCCATGGGTGTGCCGCGCGGAGACATCAGTCTCACCCTGGAGACCGCCTGGACCTGAAGCGCCCGGAACGTGGACACACGACTTAGGCGCAGAACTTAAACACAGGGCTTAAGCACAGGACTTTGGCGGCATCAGATGCGCGAGCTCCCAGTCATCCATGCGTGCATCCAGATGCGCATGTACCTGCGCCGGCGTGTCCAGCTGCATGACCTCATCAAGGAGCTGTTGCGCATCCACCAGGGTGACCCTGCGAATGGCCGCACGCACCTTGGGCAAATTGGGGGCATTCATGGAGAGGCTGTTAAAGCCCATGGCCATCAGGAGTAAGGCCCCTGCCGGGTCTCCCGCCAGCTCGCCGCAGAGTGAAATCGGCTTGTCCAGCCGTCTGGCATCCTGGGACAGTTCCAGCAGCGCCCCCAGAAGAGCAGGATGCAGGGCATCATAAAGGCTGGCCACCCTGGGGTTATTTCTGTCGACTGCCAGCAGGTACTGGGTCAGGTCGTTACTGCCCACTGAAAAGAAATCAACCCGCTTGGCCAGGGCATCCATCTGATAGATCGCCGCCGGCACTTCAATCATGACGCCGACCTTGGGCCGCTCAACGGCAATACCTTCTTCTCCCAGCTCCTCGATCGCCCTTTCCATCAGGCGCAAGGCTTCATCCACTTCTTCCACATTGGTGATCATCGGGAAGAGCACATACAGATTGTCCAGCCCCTGGGATGCCTTGAGCATGGCACGCAGCTGCACCATCAGCACTTCCGGATGATCCAGCGTCACCCGCATGCCCCGCCAGCCCAGGAAGGGGTTGGCTTCCTCGATCGGAAAGTAGGGCAAGTCCTTGTCACCACCGATATCCAGGGTCCGCATGATGACGGGCAAGGGCGAAAAACTTTCCAGCTGATCCCGATACAGCCGGGTCTGCTCCTTTTCACCGGGAAAGCGCTCGGTAATCATGAAGGGTACTTCGGTACGGTACAGGCCCACCCCGCTGATACGGCTTTTCAGCAAGGCCACCACATCCACGGTCAGGCCGGTATTGACCATCAGCGGCACCTTGTAGCCGTCCGGTGTCTGGCTGGGCAGGTCCTGTTCGTGCTCCAACAGGGCCGTCAGGGCCTTTTCTTCTTCAATCAGGGTGGTGTAATGAGCGTTCAGCTCAGGGCCGGGGCGGACGAACAGGCGCCCGCGATGACCGTCCAGCACCACAGGGGCGCCGGACAGGCGTGGCAACGGCAGATCAACCATTCCGAGCACCGTGGGTATCCCCATGGCCCGGGCAATAATCGCCACGTGGGAAGTGCTTGAACCGCGCACCGACACCAGGCCTTTGAGACGCTCTCGCGGCACCTCACCCAGCATGGCCACGCTGATTTCGTCGCCGACCAGGATGGCGTTTTCCGGATAGGTATCCGGCGTGGAGGGCGTATCCTCCTGCAGGTGCGCCAGCACACGGCGGCCAAGATCACGAATATCCGCCGCGCGTTCGCGCAGATAGTTGTCATCTACGCGCTCCAGGTACTGCACATGTCGGCGCACCACATCGGCCAGAGCGCCTGGCGCCCATTGGCCCTCACGGATGCGCTTTTCCACTTCCTCGGTCAGGGCGGCTTCACCCAGCATCTGCTGGTAGACATCAAACAGCGCCAGTTCCTGGGCTGAAATACGATTGACCAGACGTTCTGCCGCCGCACGAATTTCGTCGCGGGTCCTGCTGACCGCTTCCTTGAGACGGGCCACCTCATAGTCCATATCGCTGGGCACCAGGTCTGGCACACTGTTGAGGTCGGCCGGAGGCGAGATGACCACCGCCTCGCCCATACCGATACCCGGTGATGCGGCCACCCCCTTGAAGGTTGCCTGACTGCCTGCCAGCGACGGACGCGTAAAATTACCGGTGGCCAGGGCATGCGCCAATACACCTGCCAGCTGCGCTGCCATGGTGACCAGAAAAGCTTCATCCTCATCGTCATAGCGGCGCTTTTCTGCCTGCTGCACCACCAGTACGCCAAGCATCTGGCGCTGGTGAATGATAGGAACGCCCAGGAAGCTTGAGTAACGCTCCTCGCCGGTGGATTCAAAATAGCGAAAGTGAGGATGCAGCTGCGCATCCTCCAGATTGAGAGGCTCACTGCGTTTGGCCACCATGCCCACCAGGCCCTCCCCCACGGGCAGGACCACCCGGCCGACCGCCTGGGTGCGAAGACCAATGGTCTCCATCAGGATGAGTGATTCGAGCTCCTGATCGTAAAGATAAAACGAGCACACATCAGTATGCATGGCCTTGCGGATCCGGCGCACCATGGTCGCCAGCGCCGCATCCAGATTGCGGGCGCCATTCACTTCCTGAATGACGCGGCGCAGCACCTCGAGCATGGACGTTTTACTTTTCACTGATATTGGCCTCGCTGAGGAAGATTAGGGTTCACCTGACCTTGAAGAACCGTCGCTTGATGGCGCCTGGCTTGTCGCTGACGACTCTGTCAGCGCTGAATCGCCTTCCAGGGCAATGCGCTGAAGGCGTGGTGAAAGCTCTCGCAGTGCGCGGCGATAGACTTCCCGCTTGAACGGCACCACCTGCCCGAGCGGGTACCAGTAGCTGACCCAGCGCCAGCCGTCGAATTCAGGCTTGGGGGTTGCCGTCATGCAAATCTGGCTTTCCTGACAGCGAATCTGCAATAAAAACCACTTCTGTTTCTGGCCGATGCACACCGGCCTGGCATGGGTTCTAATCATGCGACGTGGTAGGCGATAGCGCAGCCACCCTCGGGTGCAGGCAACAATATCAACGTCATTGGCGGTCAGGCCAATTTCCTCATGCAACTCACGAAAGAGCGCCTGATGGGGCGTTTCACTTGACTTGATGCCTCCCTGAGGGAATTGCCACGCGTTCTGCCCTACACGACGCGCCCAAAGCAGTTGCCCCTGAGCGTTCGCAATAATAATGCCAACGTTGGGGCGAAAGCCGTCTGCGTCGATCACGGACGTCACCTTAGTAAATTTTCAGTTACCCCCATTTTTCCACAAGCAAGACAAGCGTATCAATACAATATAACGCCAAGTGGTTAAACCGGGGGGACTCTGCGATAATTCATCGCCCTGTCAGTCGTGATATTTGATGACCAAGATACCATTAAGGGGAATGCTGTGAGTCTGGCCATTTTCGATCTGGACAACACCTTGCTATCTACCGACAGCGACCATGCCTGGGGCGAATTCCTGCTCGAGCAGGGCGCGGTCGATGCCGTGGCTTACCAAGCCGCCAATGAACGCTTCATGGCGGACTATAATGCGGGCACTCTGGATATCGATGCCTTCCTGGAAGTGGCGTTGAAACCGCTGGCCGATAACAGCCCCGAACAGCTTGCCGCCTGGCATCAGCAGTTCATGGTCAGCAAGATTGAACCGCACATCCTGCCCAAGGCCGAGGAGCTGATTGCCCGCCACCGCACGCGCGGCCATACCCTCTTGATCATCACCGCCACCAATCAGTTCATCACCGGCCCGATTGCTGAACGGCTGGGCATTGATCACCTGATTGCCGTGCAGCCTGAAATGGTTGATGGGCGCTACACCGGCAAGGTCGACGGTATTCCCAGCTTTCGGGAGGGCAAGGTCGCGCGGCTTGAGCAATGGCTGGAACACCAGGAAATGACCCTCGACGGCGCCTGGTTCTATAGCGATTCTCATAATGACCTGCCGCTCCTGGAGCAGGTGGATCACCCTGTCGCGGTCGACCCCGACGACACCCTGCGCGAAATCGCCGAACAGCGTCAGTGGCGAATCATGAGCCTGCGCGATTGAGTCATGATTCGTGAGTGGTTAGCACAATAAAAACCCCGCAGGCGTCAGCTTGCGGGGTTTTGCGTCTATCGAGCGCTTTATCAGGCGCTCCATAAAACATGCTTAGCCAAGCAGATGTTCGACGGCGGCACGCTCTTCGCGCAGTTCTTTTTCGGTCGCAGCCATCTTTTCTTTGCTGAAGGCATCCAGCTCAAAGCCCTGGACGATTTCATACTTGCCAGCGTGGCAACGCACCGGGTAGGAATAGATGATGCCTTCCTCGATGCCGTAGCTGCCATCCGACGGGATCGCCATGCTGACAATGCCCTTGCTGCCCAGCGCCCAATCGTGCATGTGATCAATGGCGGAAGACGCCGCAGATGCTGCAGAGGATGCACCACGTGCCTTGATGATGGCTGCGCCACGCTGCTGGACGGTCGGAATAAAGTCGTTTTCGTACCAGTCGCGCTCAACCAGATCAAAGGCAGCCTTGCCGTCGACCGTGCACTGGGCAAGATCCGGATACTGGGTAGCACTGTGGTTCCCCCAGATAATCATGCCCTCAACATCGGTCACATGCTTGCCGGTTTTCTGAGCCAGCTGGGTCAGTGCACGGTTATGATCAAGACGCGTCATGGCAGTGAACTGGCCTGCATCCAGATCCGGCGCATTGCAGGATGCAATCAGGGCGTTGGTGTTGGCCGGGTTACCGACCACCAGCACACGTACATCACGGCTTGCATGGTCGTTCAGCGCCTTGCCCTGCACCGAGAAAATGGCGGCGTTGGCTTCCAGCAGATCCTTACGCTCCATGCCCGGCCCACGCGGACGTGCACCTACCAGCAGCGCAAAGTCGGCGTCTTTGAAGGCAACGTTCGGGTCATCCGTGGCAACGATATCCTGTACCAGCGGGAAAGCACAGTCGTTGACTTCCATCACCACGCCATTCAAGGCGTCAAGGGCCTGGGGAATTTCCAGCAGCTGGAGAATCACCGGCTGGTCCTTGCCCAGCATGTCGCCAGCAGCAATACGAAAAATAAGTGAATAGCTGATCTGACCGGCGCCGCCGGTAATCGCAATACGAACGGGATCTTTCATCATGACTCCTTGGTTAATTGGCCTTGATACGACCAAGAGCGGAATGCCGACAAGAGCGCCTTTTGCCACCCACGACACCACTCAGGACGAGCCGATGGTATGCGCAGCGCAACAAAAACTCAATCAGACCTGCGGCTAGTTATGCCAGCGCCAGGCAGTTTTCCTGTCGTTTATGAGCCGCTGTTACGGCTCAGGCATGCAAAAGCACTGGCCGGCGCCTTTCAGGGCACTGCCAGTGCTCGATAATGACAGGAAAGAGGCAGCAGCGCCCGGATCAGGCCGGGGCTTTGGCCTGTTCGGGGCTGTGCGCCGCATGCAGTTTCGCGATCAGCTGATCTTCAAGTGCAAAGCGTTCGGCAAGCCCTTTTGACAGACGATCAATCCAGGCCGGCAAACGGACAAGATTCTGCTGGCAGCGAACCGGCGTGGCATAGTCATTATCGAACTCAAGGGTCATTTCCGTGGACATTTCCAGGCGTTCCAGCAAACTGGCGGCCAGCGCCAGCGCGGCGTCATCCCCAAAGGCCTTGGCTTCGTCAGCCAGCTGGGGATACACCTCAAAGTGTCCGGCGCTGATGTAATCCATCAGCAGTTCGCTGAAACTGTCCACCTGGGCTTTGTTCACGCTTTCAAGCTCGGCATCGCAGGTCTGCTGCAATGCCATGAAACTGACCAGCAGCGCCTTGCGTTGCTGGAGCCAGCGATCAATCAAAGCGTGGACGCCACCCCAGCGCTCCTGGGCATTTTTGCAGTCTTCGAGCATGAGGGCCATCTCCCTGTTATCAGGCCAAATAGATGGATCACCCCTGGCAGATCAGGCTGAATCAGAGGCCATACACGCAATGACCGACCCGGATGACGCCATCAGAAAACAACTCTGTTACACACAGTTAATAATAACCAAGCCTCTCCTTTACGGCTGCCGGTGTCAACCTCGCGAAGCGGCAAAAGATAGCCACAGCAGCCGGAGCGGGATCAGCGCCAATATCAGAAAGCCCACCAGTGTCCAGGCGGGTAGTGACAGCCCCAGCAGCATGAAATCAATTTCTGCACACTCCCCCGAGCCGGACAGCACACGGTTCACCACTTCCTGAAGGGGCAGCATGTCCATCATGTAGCTGAGGTCGGGCCCACAGGTGGGCACTTTATCCTCGGGCAGTGACTGCAGCCAGATATGACGCCCGGCAACAGAGGCACCGCCTGCCACTGTCAGCAGGCTCAAGAGGCCATAGAATGCCCTCCCCCATCGGCCCGACGGGTTATGTACCACGGCCACCAGTAACACCGCGGCGGTGGCCAGCACCCCCACGCGCTGAAATACGCACAGCGGGCAGGGGGCCAAACCGGCAATATATTGCAGTGCCAATGCCACGGCCATCATCAGGGCGCAGAAAGCAAGCCCTGCCAACGCCACGCTGCGCGTCGTTAACAGCATTATGAGAGCCCTCCGGCCGTGGATAAGGCTGCCAGGCGGGACTCCCGCGCCTGGGCAAAATAGCTTTCCAGGAATTCGTCGAAGCTGACCTGATCGGCTTCCTCAATATCGTGCTGCTGCTGATGCGAGGTTTCCACCAACTGATCCAGCAGGGCATGCCGGGAACGCAGCATCGGCTGCTGCTGCAGGGTCTCGCCTTGCTGCTTTGCCAGTGTCAGCATCAGCTCGCTCAGTGACACCTTCTGGTCATGCAGTGTGGCAAGCAGCTGGGCAGAGGGCGTGAGGTCAGGGTGCTTCAAGGCAGGCGACAGCGCGGAGACCGCATCGGCGTGCGGTGTGTTCTCTTCCATGGCATCCAGCAGGCCGGCAACCGTTATCATCTCGGCACATATCTGCTCACCCCACTCGGCGACGCTGACCGCTTCCCCCTGGCGCGTCAGGGTCAGCGCCGGGTCGCGGCCGCGGGCCACGACCAGACGACGATTATCGTCCAGGCGATCACACTCCTCATCGCTGATCCAGGGGCTTTCGCTGAGCAGACACCACAGCAGGAAGGTGTCCACAAAGCGGATCTGAGGCTCGGTAATACCCAGAGGATCAAACGGGTTCAGGTCCAGGCAGCGCACTTCAATATACTCAACGCCACGCGCTTCCAGCGCCTGGCTGGGGGTTTCATTATGCTTGGTCACTCGCTTGGGGCGAATATCACTGTAATATTCGTTCTCGATCTGCAGGATATTGGCATTCAGCTGCTGCCAGTCGCCGTCTATATTGACCCCCAGCTTTTCATAGTCAGGCCAGCTTGAAGAGATGGCATGGCGCAGGGTATTCACGTAGTTGCCCAGTGAGTTGAAACAGATCTTGAGCTGCTCCTGCACCTTGTTCTGGTAACCGAGATCCGACATGCGCAGCGTGGTTGCGTAAGGCGCATAGTCGGTTTCATCATCCAGCGCCTGGAGTTTTTGCGGCGATTTTCCACTGGGCAGGAAACTTTTATCAATGGCCGGAGAGGCACCGAACAGATAAAGCAGCAACCAGCTGTGACGCCGGAAGTTGCGAATCAGGGCAAAGTAGCGCGTTGAGCGGAAATCGTTGAACGCCGTCTGCCCTTCACCTTCCAGCGCCTGCAACGCCTGCCACATGCTGTCCGGAAGCGACACATTATAGTGTACGCCGGCAATGGCCTGCATGATGCGGCCGTAGCGCACATCCAGGCCCCTGCGATAGACCGTCTTCATGGTACCGATGTTGGAGGTGCCGTAGTCGGCAATCGGGATGCTATCGTTACCGTCCAGACGCGCGGGCATGCTACCCGGCCAGATCCACTCATTATCCAGCGCATGGTAGGTGAAGGTCTGCAGGTCACTCAGAAATGCCAGTGCATCGCGAGGCTGCGAGGTCACTGGCGTAATGAACTCCAGCAGAGCCTCGGAGTAATCCGTGGTGATGTGCGGATGGGTCAGCTTGGAACCTAAGGCATAGGGGTGCGGCGTCTGCGCCACCTGCCCCGTGGCGTCTACCCGCAAGCCTTCTTTTTCAATGCCGCGCCGCAGGCGGCCCAGACGGCCCGCTTTGGCCACCGGCATGAGATGATCCACCCTGTCCTGCAAGGTTGATGGCGCAGAAAATGCTGTCTCTGTGAGTGGTTCAGACAAAGTGAACACTCCTTGTGTCTGGTCCGCCAGCATTTGACGGATAAACGCGTTTTATATGTCGCCCAGGCGACGCAGAAGCGCAGGATATGGCGCCATGACGCCAACAATCAAGGCAATCTGACAATAGAATTACGCTATCGATATTCATGATGATCGACAATACCTCGAGGCGTTAGCTGTCCTGGCGCGCTTTCAGGAGGGCGGCGCCCAGTGCGCCGACGGCGGCCGGCTCCGGGGTTGCCTTGGCGGCTTTGCGCTGACCACGCTCGCTGGCAGGCCGGCTGTGGCCTTGTGTGGGGCCATGACCTGCCTCGCTGGAGGCCTGTTCAGGCTGATCATCCAGACGCATGGAGAGCCCTACCCGCTTGCGCGGTATATCCACGCTCATGACCTTGACGCTCACAATATCGCCCGCCTTGACCACACTGCGCGGATCATCAATAAAACGCTCAGAAAGCGCGGATATGTGTACCAGACCATCCTGGTGAACACCGATATCCACGAAGGCCCCAAAATGCGTCACGTTGGTAACGGTACCTTCCAGCACCATGCCCAGCGCAAGGTCTTGCAGGGTTTCGACCCCCTCGCGAAACTCGGCTGCCTTGAACTCAGGGCGCGGGTCCCGGCCAGGCTTATCCAGCTCGGCAATGATATCGGTCACCGTGTATACCCCAAAGCGCTCATCGGCAAAGTCGGCGGGCTTGAGTGCTTTGAGGGTGGCACTGTCGCCAATCAGACCTTTTACATCACGGTTCTGATGCCTGGCGATCTGCTCGACCAGGCGATAGGCTTCAGGGTGAACGGCGCTGGCATCCAGCGGGTTCGCGGCATTATTGATACGCAGAAAGCCCGCGCACTGCTCGAACGTCCTGGGTCCCAGGCGGCTGACGTCCAACAGCTCTTTGCGGCTATTGAATGCGCCTTTGGCATTGCGTTGGGCAACGATGTTTTCCGCCAGGGTGGATGACAGGCCGGCAACCCGCGACAGCAAGGCGCTGGAGGCTGTATTCAGATCAACGCCTACCGCATTGACACAGTCTTCAATCACCGCCTCAAGGGACCTGGACAGCTGAAGCTGGGAAACATCATGCTGGTATTGGCCCACCCCAATCGATTTGGGTTCGATCTTGACCAGCTCGGCCAGCGGATCCTGCAAACGGCGTGCAATGGACACGGCGCCGCGCACCGTAACATCCAGATCCGGCAGCTCGCGGGAAGCGTATTCCGAGGCGGAATATACCGAGGCGCCGGCCTCAGACACCATGACCTTGCGCAGACGATGCTCAGGGGCCATGCGCTTGACCAGTTCAGCAGCCAGCCTGTCAGTCTCACGGCTGGCAGTGCCGTTGCCCACTGCAATCAGTGCGACGCCGTGCTGTTTTACCAGACGGGCAAGTTCCGCCAGCGCCTTGTCCCATTGTTTCTGTGGGGCGTGAGGGTAGATCGTGGCCTGGTCGACAAACTGGCCGGTGGCATCCACCACCGCTACCTTGCAGCCGGTTCTCAGGCCAGGGTCGATTGCCAGGGTCACTTGCTGCCCGGCCGGAGCGGCCAGCAACAGATCCTTGAGATTGGCCGCAAATACCTCGATGGCGGTCAGTTCGGCCTGTTCACGCAGGCGGCCAAGAAGTTCGGTTTCAAGGGCGGTGTAGAGCTTGACCCGCCACGTCCAGCGCACCACTTCATTCAACCACTTATCCGCCGGGCGTCCTTCATCACGCACGCCCACCTGGCGGGCAATGACAACCTGCGCCGGATGCACCGGCGCATCCTCTTCACCCGGTAGACGGATCGCCAGCCCCAGCACGCCTTCATTGCGGCCACGGAACATCGCCAAGGCGCGGTGTGACGGCACCTTGGCAAGTTTTTCATCATGTTCGAAGTAGTCAGAGAACTTGGCGCCTTCCTGCTGTTTGCCGTCAAGCACCCTGGCGCTCAGCTCGCCTTCCTGCCAGAGCCGCTCGCGCAGCTGACCGACCAGCTCAGGGTCTTCCGCAAAACGCTCCATCAGGATCTGTTTGGCACCGTCCAGGGCGGCCTTGGGATCTTCAATAGCGCCAATGTCACCGTCGGCCGGACGCAGATAGGCGTGGGCTTCGTGTTCCGGCGTCAGTGCCGGGTTGCCCAGCAGTGCGTCCGCCAATGGTTCCAACCCGGCCTCACGCGCAATCTGCGCCTTGGTACGACGCTTTTTCTTGAAGGGCAGGTAAAGATCTTCCAGGCGCTGTTTGGTATCGGCTGCCTCCAGCTGGCGGGCCAGTTCAGGCGTCAACTTGCCCTGTTCATCAATGGCCGCCACCACGCCGGCACGGCGTTCTTCCAGTTCGCGCAGATAACGCAGGCGCTCATCCAGTTGGCGCAGCTGGGTATCATCCAGCGCACCGGTCACTTCCTTGCGATAACGCGCGATAAACGGAACCGTTGCCCCCTCGTCCAGGAGGGCGACGGTAGCCGATACCTGCTGGGGGCGAACACCGAGCTCATCCGCGAGCCGGGTAAGAATACGCTGATTGACATCCATAGATAGCAACAATCTCATGCAGCCTTGATAAAGCCATCAAGGTATCACAATCAGCGCCAGGACGCCTCAGGCCGGGACAAAACGCAAGGCGGCGCCATTATTGCACCAGCGCAGCCCGGTGGGCTCTGGGCCATCATCAAATACATGCCCCTGGTGCCCCCCGCAACGGGCGCAATGGTATTCCACCCGTGGCCAGACCATGGCAAAGTCGAGCTGGCTGAGCATATGCCCCTCCACGTGCTCGAAGTAGCTGGGCCAGCCGGTACCAGAATCATATTTCATATCGCTGGTGAACAGCAGCAGATCACAGCCGGCACAGCGGTATTCACCTTCACGCCACTCTGCATCCAGAGGGCTTGAAAAGGGTTCCTCTGTGCCGTGTTGTCGTAGCACGTAAAAGGCTTTGTCGGAAAGTCGTTCACGCCACTGGGCTTCGGTAAGCTCGAGGGGTTCAAGCGCTGGGTCCGCCTCCAGCTTGACACGCGGAAAGCCAAACGACAGCCCGGGTAGCATTCCGGTCAGGCCTGTCAGCCCGGCCAGGCCCAAAAAATGACGACGTTTCATCAGGACAAGACTCCAGACGTGTGAAAAAAAGAGGTGGTGCCTGGGCACCACCTCTTTGAGACACCATTGTTTACCTGATGTTCTACACGATCACTTTTTCGTACACCGTCGCTTTTGCTGATGCTGGCCCGGCGTTGTGTCAGGTCAGCTGCGGGCCAGCCAAGACGATGGCTTCATTCACGCCTTCAAACTTCTTGAAGTTATCCACAAACTTGGTGGCCAGTTCCTTCATGTGACGCTTGTAGGCTTCCTTGTCCTGCCAGGTTTCACGCGGGTCCAGCAGGCTGGAATCAACGCCGGGAACCGCTACGGGCACCTGCAGGTTCAGCCCATCAATCTGCTGGGTGTCTACATCGCGCAGAACGCCCGACTGAATGGCGGTAATAATGGCTCGCGTGGTAGGAATCGAGAAGCGTGAGCCACCTTCACCGTAGGCACCGCCAGTCCAGCCGGTGTTGACCAGATAAACCTGGGCATCTTTCTTTTCGACCCGCTTGATCAGCAGATCCGCATACTCCCGTGCCGGGCGCGGGAAGAAAGGCGCCCCGAAGCAGGTTGAAAAGGTCGCTGCCAGACCTTCGGAGGAGCCCATTTCGGTAGAGCCCACCTTGGCGGTGTAGCCTGACAGGAAATGATAGGCAGCCGCTTCCTTGGACAGCACGGACACGGGTGGCAATACGCCCGACATATCACAGGTCAGGAAGACAATGGCATTGGGCTCACCGGCACGATTTTCCGGCACCCGCTTTTCAATATGCTCCAGCGGGTAAGCCGCACGGGAGTTCTGGGTCAGGCTGTCATCGGCGTAGTCCGGCTCGCGGCGGTCATCCAGCACCACGTTTTCCAGCACGGTACCGAATTTGATGGCGTTCCAGATAACCGGCTCATTCTTCTCGGAAAGGTCGATACATTTGGCATAGCAGCCACCTTCCATGTTGAAGACGGTGTCATCGCCCCAGCCGTGCTCATCATCACCAATCAGGTAGCGCGCCGGATCGGCGGACAGCGTGGTCTTACCGGTGCCGGAAAGCCCGAAGAACAGGCAGGTTTCACCGTCTTCACCCACGTTGGCCGAGCAGTGCATGGGCAGCACGTCTGCGTCCGGCAACAGGTAGTTCTGGACCGAGAACATGGCCTTTTTCATTTCACCGGCATAGCGCATGCCGGCGATCAGTACCTTCTTCTCAGCAAAATTGATGATCACGCAACCATCGGAGTTGGTGCCATCGCGGTCCGGCTCGCAGACAAAATACGGGGCGTTGAAAATCTGCCAGGCATCCTTGGCGCTCGGGTTATACACCTCTGGGCGCACGAACATGGTCCGTCCAAACAGGTTGTGCCAGGCCGTTTCGGCGGTTACCCGGACAGGCAGATAGTGCTCAGGATCACTGCCCACGTGCAGTTCCGAGACGAAGTTATCATGGCATTGCAGGTAATCATCGACGCGAGCCCAGAGTGCGGAGAACCTGTCGGCATCAAACGGACGGTTCACGCTGCCCCAGTCGATGCTGTCGCGGGTCGATGGCTCATCGACAATAAAACGATCCTTGGGTGAGCGCCCGGTACGTTCGCCGGTACTCACTACCAGCGCACCGTTTGCAGACAAACGGCCCTCACCACGAGCCACGGCACGCTCGATCAACTCGGCAGTATTCAGGTTTACGTGGGCTTGAGGAGCAGCTTGTGTCGTGGTCATGTCGATTCCTGGGCCTTGGGCCATTTATCCGTTTACCCGGCGTCTCCGACGCCTGCAAAAAACATTCCCGACCGGCTTGACCTGGTCGGGTACGCTAAAATCGCGAGCATTATGACAAAAAGAAAGCCCCCGGAAAATGGAGGCTTAAGGCAAAGATTCTGTAGTTAAACTACAACATGCACACAACATTTTGTGCTGCAGCGCGAAGCCCAGTTAAAACAACTGTTCGACAGGAGGACCAAGTCAGCTGATTATCCAATGGCTTATCAGCAGACACTCAGCGCCGAATGGCATTCGTCCACGACTACATTTTCAGTGAATGGTGGGGGGCGGGGCCGTCGGATCTTCCAAAAGCGTTTCCACTTCGGCCGCAGTGTAGTGATATTCCGTGTGGCAGAAATGACATTGGGTGTCGATGGCGCCCTGCTCGGCCAGGATATCACGCAACTCGTCGGCCCCCAGGCTCAGCAAGGCATTGGCCATGCCCTCACGGGAGCAGGTGCAGCCAAAGCGCAGTGCCTTGGGTTCAAACACGCGGACAGTCTCTTCATGATAGAGCCGATAGAGCACCTCGCGCTGCTCAAGCCCGAGTATTTCCTCGCGCTTGATGGTGGACGCCAGGTGCACACTGCGCTCCCAGGCATCGACGTCCTGGTTCTGGGCTTCACTGGGCAGACGCTGCAACAGCAGGCCACCCGCGCGCTTGCCATCGGCCGCCAGCCACATCCGGGTGGGCAGCTGTTCGGATTGACTGAAATAGGCTTCCAGGCACCCGGCCAGATCCTCATGGTCCAGCGCCACAATGCCCTGATAGCGATTGCCGTCCCTGGGGTCCAGGGTGATGACTATCTGGCCGTTACCGACCAGTTCACGGAAAGCGGCTTCACCGTCCGGCAAGGCGGCACCTTCGGCTACCCGGGCAATCGCACGTAGCTCTCCCCCGGGGTTGGATTCGGCCATCAACAATGACAGCGCCCCCTGGCCGCGCACTTCGATACTCAGAGTGCCATCCAGCTTGACGGTATCGGTCAGCAGGCCAACGGCCGCGAGCAGTTCGCCCAGCAAGGTGTTAACCGCCTGCGGATACGCATGGCGATCGAGCACTTCGTGATACGCCTGCTCGAGGGTGACAATCTCACCGCGCACATTGGTTTGGTCAAACAGGAAACGTTGAATTTGGTCAGGCATAGAGGCAACCGGTAGAAAATTGAAAGGCCAGCAATCAGCAGATAGGGCGTCACTCGCCCTGCTGACGCTGAAAACGCTGAATATCACGCCGTTGCTTTTTATCCGGGCGCTTGAGCGGGTGCTGCATCACTTCGTTGGTCAGGCGGCGGGCTTCGGCCTCTTTGTGACGCCGCTGGACGCTGTCTTCAGTTTCAGCGTACAGCTTGCGGGCTTCCGGCGCGCCACGGCGCTGGTCAGACAGCGACAGCACTTCTACCTCGTAGATATCCCACCCCTGAGGTACGCGAATCAGGGCTCCCAGCTCGACACTCTTGCTGGTCTTGACCCGTGCACCATCATACTGAACCTTGCCACCTTCAATGGCTTTCTTGGCCAGGGCGCGGGTCTTGAAAAATCGTGCGGCCCACAGCCATTTATCAAGTCGAACGCTATCACTCATCGCAATACTCCGAAGCGGTTGGTGAAGGCTGCATCAGGTCTGCAAAACGATCGAGTGCCACAAATTCCTTGAGCACTTTTTCCGGGCGCTGACTGTCAGGCTCGCGGATACCCAGCAGATAACGGATACCGAATTCACGCGCACTTTCCAGCACCCTGGGGTTATCGTCAATAAACAGGGTACGGGCTGGGTCAAAGGGCTCTATCTCCTGCAGGGCAAACCAGAAAGCCTGTTCTTCCTTGGCGGCGCCCACATCCTGGGAAGAGACGATTGCATCCAGATAGCTTTCCAGCCCCGTCAGCGGCAGTTTGAGTGCCAGGCTTGCGCGGTCTGCATTGGTGGCCAGAATGACACGGGGGTGCCGGGTTTTAAGCCATTGCAGAAAATCCAGGGCGTCGCCGCGCAGGCCAATCAGGTGCTGGACCTCCCGCTTGAGGGCGATGATGTCCACTCCCAGTTCCTGGCTCCAGTAATCCAGGCTGTACCAGCTCAGGGTGCCCCGCATGTCGGTGATACGTGCAATCAGTTGCGCTTTCGACAATCGCGCTTGCGAGGCTTCATCCAGCTGATGCAGCTCGACATAGCGACGCGGCAGATGTTCAAGCCAGAAATGGCTATCAAAGTGCAGGTCAAGCAGGGTGCCATCCATATCCAGAAGCACGGTATCTATTGTCTGCCAGTCGATCATGTCAACTCCTGCCCGGGTCAAAACGTGAATTCAAAACAGTGTTATTGTACCGCAATTAACCCAGCACCAGCCACGGAGGCCGCAGATGTCATCGCTTGATTCCTCTTCAGCGTCACACCCAGACCCATCAGCATCAGATGAGCAAGGTAACACCCAATACCTGCAGAAACCCAGGATACTGGCTTGCCACAAGGTAACCCGTAGCCGGCTTTTCGAGGTAGAGTCCCTTGATCTGCGTTTTTCCAACGGTGAAGAGCGCACATTCGAACGGCTGACCGGCAGTCAAAGGGGCGCTGTCATGATAGTGGCCATGCCAGACCCCCAGCATGTGCTGATGATTCGTGAATATGCCGCCGGGTTCGAGGAGTATATCCTTTCGCTACCCAAGGGCCTGGTCGACCCCGGAGAGGACATGGTGACCGCTGCCAACCGCGAGTTGATGGAAGAGTGCGGCTTTGGCGCCCACTGCATCGAGCCGCTGGCTGAGCTTTCTCTGGCGCCCAACTATATGGGCCACCGTATGCAGGTTCTGCTGGCCACCGACCTGTATCCCAAGCGCCTGCCGGGCGACGAGCCGGAACCCCTGATTGTTGAAACGCACGCCCTGGAAGAGCTGCCCGCCCTGCTGTTGCGCGAGGATTTTCACGAGGCCCGCGCAATTGCCGCCCTGTATATTGCGCGCGACAAGGTCAAGGGCGAGGAAAGCAGCCACGACCAGGGGCTTTTCTAGGGTCTGTTGACGTTTCCTCACGGCACTCGGCCGTGAGGTGCAGGCGCTACCCAAACACAACGTCGGCAACGTCCTGATAATGCTCCGCAAAGTGCACGGTGACACCATCGGTAATGTAATCCGGCAGTTCGGCATAGTCGCGCCGGTTGGCCTCGGGCAGAATCACCTCAAAGATATCGCTGCGCCGGGCGGCAATCACTTTTTCACGAATGCCGCCGACCGGTAACACCTGACCGGTGAGTGTCAGCTCGCCGGTCATCGCCAGAGGACGGTTTATCGACTGATGCCTGGCGAGTGACAGCAAGGCAGTGGTCATCGACACCCCGGCAGAGGGGCCGTCCTTGGGTGTCGCTCCTTCAGGCACGTGGAGGTGCACAAAGGCCGAATCAAAAAAATCCGCGTCAGCGCCGTGCGCCTGCAGATGGCCCAGCGTGTAGCTATAGGCAATATTGGCTGACTCCTGCATGACATCGCCCAGCTTGCCGGTCAGCTTGAAGCCACGATCCAGGCTGTGCACCTTGGTGGCTTCAATCGGCAGCGTCGCACCGCCCATCGAGGTCCAGGCAAGCCCGGTGACCACGCCCTCGCCTTTAAGCACTTTTTCCTTGCGGAAAATCGGTGCACCGAGAAACTCTTCCAGATTATTGATCGACACCTTGACGGTTTGCTGGTCATTCTCCAGCAGCTTGACCGCGGCCTTGCGCACAATCCGATGCAGCTGCTTTTCCAGTTGGCGCACACCGGCTTCCCGGGCATAACCTTCAATCACCTGCCTGAGTGCCGCATCGGTGAGGTTGATGCGTTTTTTGCTCAGGTTGTCGCGCTTGAGCAGCTTGGGCCACAGATGGTGCTTGGCGATCGCAACTTTTTCCTCTGCGATATAACCTGACAGCCGAATCTGCTCCATGCGGTCCAGCAAGGGGCCGGGGATCGAGTCCAGGGTATTGGCCGTACACACAAACAGTACCTTGGAGAGATCCATGCGGACATCCAGATAATGATCCAGAAAATCCACATTCTGTTCAGGGTCGAGCACTTCCAGCAGGGCTGACGCAGGATCGCCCTGATAGGACTGACCCAGCTTGTCGATTTCATCCAGCATGATGACCGGGTTCTCAACCGCGACGTCCTTGAATGCCTGCACCAACTTGCCCGGCATGGCGCCGATATAGGTGCGCCGATGCCCCTTGATTTCAGCCTCATCGCGCATGCCGCCGACTGAAAAGCGATAGAACTCGCGCCCCAGGGCTTCCGCGATTGAGCGGCCAACCGAGGTTTTACCTACCCCCGGCGGACCCACCAGCAACACCATGGAGCCACCGACATCCCCCTTGAAGGTACCTTCGGCAAGAAACTCGATAATGCGCTCCTTGACGTCCTTGAGACCGTCATGGTCACGGTCCAGCACCGTACGGGCATGCGACAGATCCAGCTTGTCATCACTGGTGACGCCCCAGGGCAGGCAGGTCAGCCAATCCAGATAGTTACGCGTGGTGCCGTATTCCGGCGAGCCGGTCTCCAGTACGCTGAGCTTGTTAAGCTCATCGTCAATGCGCTCCTGTACCCGTTCGGGCACCGTCAGGTGTTCCAGACGGGCGCGAAAGGTATCCACATCGTTTTCGCGGTCATCCTTGGAAATGCCCAGCTCACGCTGGATGACCTTGAGCTGTTCGCGCAGGAAAAACTCTCGCTGGCGCTCCTCCATCTGGGCGTTGACCTGCTCGCTGATCTCGCTTTGCAGCTGGGCAACGTCGATCTCCTTGCGCAGCAGCGGCAAGACTTTCTGCATCCGCTCGCTGACCGGCAAGGTAGCCAGTACGTCCTGAAGCTCAGGGCCCTTGGCAGACGTAATCGCGGCGGCAAAGTCCGTCAATGGCCCCGGCTGATTGGGACTGAAACGGTTGAGGTAATGCTTCAACTCTTCGCCATAGAGCGGATTGATCGGCAACAACTCCTTGATGCCGTTAATAATCGCCATGGCGTAAGCGCGGGTTTCCTCATTTTCCGCATCAACGGGTTCCTTGGGATAGCTGACCTCGACCAGATACGGCGGTGTCCGGGATAACCAGCGCTGAATCTTGAAACGCTGCAACCCCTGAGCAATAAACTGCACCTGCTCATCTTCACTTTTCAGCTTGTGAACCTTGACGGCGGTTCCCACCTCCGGGAAATCGTCCTCACTGAGCCCATCCAGGCCGGCCTCGCCAACAAAGGCGACACCAATGGTGTGATGGGGCGTATTGCCGACCCGGCGCATGGTCTCTTCCCAGCGTTCACGGTTGATCACCAGGGGCTGAACCTGGGCAGGGAAAAATGGCCGGTTATGAATCGGCAGCAAGTAGATGCGTTCTGGCAGGGCGTCACTCGCCGAAATCAGTGAATTAACTTCTTCACCGTCTGAGCGGAAGCCCTCTGATGACGATGCTTCATAGGCTGACGTTTCCTCTTCGGCCAGCCACTCGGGAGCATCGTTTGCCTGACCTGTATTATCCTGGTCAGTGCTGTCATCGCGGTCACGGGTATGACGGTCGTGTTCGTCGGTGTCGTGAGGATGATTGAAGTCCTGGTCGCTCATGCGCCCTCCATTCAATAAATCGGCGGCATGATCGCCGCCCGTTGTTGCTTAAAAAATGCGGGCGAGCATCACAAACTTCAAGGCGGGGTAACAAAATCGCTGGCGCCTGGCAGGCCAGCCCGGCGTCTCCCTTCAGAATTCGGGCAGCGGGCGACCGTTGACGCGCCAGTTTCCAGCGACAAGATCAAACGTCAACGACCGGGTACCTATCGGCAGCCCTAGCCACAGAGCGGCTATCGAGGGCGCATCTTCCCAGGTGATATCACCGTCCAGGCGGGAACGCCAACGCGCCTGCATGGCTTCATTGTCCGCATCCACAAGGCTCAGCTCCTGAAGATCCCGAGCATCAAAAAACAGCGCGCCGCTTGCGCTGGCATTGATCTCCAGCAGCGGGCTTTGGAGGTTTATGGTAGTGATATCCAGCCGAGGAGAGTCCTGAAGCGCCTCCAGCATCAGCGGTTCCAGGCGGGTTAACAGGCCATCTGCCACTGGCATGGCGGTATCCCCCCAGGCGGCTTCCTGGCTCAACCTGGTAAATATCTGACGCACCGAATCCGCATTGATACGTGACAGTTCAGCGGCAACTCTTCCCTTTAGAATAGGCGTGTCCGGGGCGTCCTCTTTCAACACGGTATCACCAATGACAAGCTCGCCTGTGACTCTCAGCTCGCGTTCATCAAGGTGCATTTCGCTATGTAGATCAAGAGGCTGAATCTCAAGATCAAGCTCCGGATGGTCAAGACTCAGGGTACTGATATGCAGATGGTCACGCTGATTGAAATGGTAGGCATCTTCGATGTAGGTATAACGACTTTCAAGCTCGACCGGACCAAGCTGCAGGCCGGCTTCGCCATCGCTCAGGGTGAGCTGATCCAGGCTGGCATTCACGCGCCAATCACCATAGACGCCTTCAATACGTACCCTGGCATCTCTTATATCCAGCTCACGGCCGTTTTGCTCAATAATCAACGGCGCCAGCGCCAGGCGCAGTTCGGTTCGCCCGCCCAGGGTGTAATAACGCCCCTGCCAACGTGGATAAAAAGGCACTGACACATCTCCCACCGCCTGCTGCAACCGGGTATCCAGCCTGGGCAGCAAATCACCTTCAATAGCAGTGCTCAAAATGCCATGACGCGCCTGGTAGGGCACTTCCAGTCGCCAGGGTCGCCCCAGCAGTGGCGAAATAACGATGCGCCCGTTGGAGGACAGCCAGCCAGGGTGGCTTTCCACCCGCTGCATACGCCACTCACCGCGGGCATTCAGGTCACTCAGTGCCTGGCGCAGACTGTATTCGAACAGAATACTGGAAAGCAGCTGAGCTGCCATCCACAGGGCCGCCAAAGAGGCTATGATGGGGACAACAAGTCGTTCCTTGCGCATGATGCCACTCCCGGGAACACCGCCTTGACGGGAACACCGTCAGGACGGCAACACCAATCAATGCAACCAGAACCATAAATGCATGGTACTCCAGGCATATAAACCGGCCATTACATCGTCAATCATGATGCCAAAACCACCGGCCACACGGCGGTCAGCCCAGCGTATCGGCCAGGGTTTGAACACATCGAAGATGCGAAATACCACAAATCCCCAGAGTGCGGACTCCCAGGAAAAGGGCACAGCGGCCATGGTAATCCAGTAACCGACAAATTCGTCCCAGACTATGCCGGAATGATCGTGAACTCCCAGGTCCCTGGAAGTCTTGTCACATAGCCATACACCCACGATGAAGGTGACGACAATAATTCCCATGTACCAGCCAAAGGGCAGGTCCGCCATCAGCCAGTAGAAGGGAATGGCTGCCAGAGTACCAAAGGTACCTGGCGCAAAAGGCACGACACCACTGCCTAGACCAAAGGCAAAAAAATGCGTGGGGCGCCGCCAAACGCTCGCAGGCGCTTTATTCATGGCGTTTCTCCCACAAAATGTTGCCAGCCATCCTGGCATTCAGACATTACACCGCTGACCCCTGGCGTGTCGACACATTGGCCAATTGCTGTCAAGGGAATGCCCAGGCGGGCCAGGGTCGAGCAAGCCTCTCGCCAATGGTCTGGCGGGATACTGACCAGCAGCTCATAGTCATCGCCGCCGCTAAGTGCCGCCTGCCGTGCACCTGACTGACCCAGCGCATCCTGCAACCCCTCAACCAGGGGAAGGGCATCGGCATCAAGCTCAGCGCCAACGCCTGACGCCCGCCGCAAATGTCCCAGATCGGCCAGCAGCCCATCAGAGATATCCAGCGCTGCCGACGCCACTCCGCTCAGCGCCTGCCCTGCCGCCAGGCGTGGCGTGGGCAGCAGATAGCGCTTTATCAGAGGATGCGCCAGGTCACGCTCTCCCTGTTGCCAGAGCGCAAGCCCCCCTGCTCCACCTCCCAGGGCACCGGTGACGGCGATGATATCCCCCGGGCGGGCACCGTGACGGGTCAGCGCCTGTCCGCTGGCAACCTCGCCCATCACGGTCACACTGATCGCCAGCTGACCGGCGGTAACATCGCCTCCCACCAGGCCGGTGTCATGGCGTGAGCACAGCGCCAGGAAGCCCTCTGAATAGGCGTGCATCCAGGCGCGACCGGTGACGGCATCTGCCCATGTGCGCTGGTCAAGCGCCAGCGCCATCAGGCACCAACGTGATTGCGCACCCATCGCCGCCAGATCAGAAAGCGCGACCGCCAATGCACGATGACCCACTGCATGGGCCGGTGCATCGGCGGGAAAATGCACATCCACCACAGACGTGTCCACGCTGACCACCAGCTGCTGGCCGGCGGTAGGCGTCAGCAAGGTGGCATCGTCACCCACGCCCAAGGCAACGCCTTCACCTGCAGCGGTTGTGAAGAACTCTTGGATCAGATCAAATTCGGCTAACACCTTGCCCCCTTGATCACCCAGGCAGGCGCCAATCAGCGCCGACGCGCGCTGACTTCAGCACTACGCAGACGGCTGGCCAGTTTATCCAGAATGCCATTGACATATTTATGGCCGTCTGTGGCGCCAAAGGATTTCGCCAGCTCGACCCCTTCATTGATCACCACGCGGTACGGCACCTCGTGGCGCTTGGCCAGCTCGTACGCCCCCAGGCGCAGGATCGCCAGCTCGACAGCATCCAGATCGACCAGGCGGCGATCCAGCAGCGGTGCGATATCGCGATCCAGCTCTTCCCTGAAGCGTGCCGTGTTATGCAGCAGATCGTGGAACAGCGCCTGATCGGCGATCTGCATGACCTTGGCCCAGTTCTCGTGGTCTTCCAGATCGTCATCCGGCGTCTGGCTGCGAAACTCGGCTTCAATCGACGTCATCGACTTACCGGTCATCTGCCATTGATACAGCCCCTGCACGGCCAGCTCGCGGGCCGCATGACGGCCTTCCTGAGCGGCAGTCGGTTTACGGGGTTGGGTCATTGCGCGGCCTCCGGAGAAAGCGCGCGTAGCAAGGAGACCATTTCCATTGCCGCCATGGCCGCTTCCGTGCCTTTATTGCCTGCCTTGGTGCCGGCGCGCTCGATAGCCTGTTCAATCGATTCGACGGTCAATACACCGTTAGCGACCGGCGTATCAAACTCAAGCTGCAGGGAGTTCATCGCGGTATTGCAGCCGCCGGCAACGTATTCAAAATGCGGGGTGCCACCACGAATCACCGCGCCCAGGGCAATCACCGCATCCGGGTTGACCGTCTTGAGCACCTTCTTGACCGCCAGTGGCAATTCCCAGGCACCGGGCACATGAACAATCTGGATCTGCTCGCTATCAACGCCGTGGCGCACGAGGCTGTCCACCGCGCCTTCCACCAGACTATCGACCACGTGGTGGTTGAAGCGGCCAACCACAATCACGTAACGGCCACCAACATCAAAGAAATTGCCTTCAACTTGAGAAAGGGGTTCCATCAATCATTACCTGCTTAAAATGAATCCTGCTAAAAATGAGTCTGGCTGACCCGCCAGGCTTGGTGCCGCGTCTATGGGTGGCTGTCGTCAGGGTTCAGGCGTTCAACCACTTCCAGGTCAAAACCGGAAAGCGCCGAAAACTTCCACGGCGAACTGAGCAAACGCATCTTGCCAACGCCCAGATGACGAAGAATCTGCGACCCTGTGCCAATGGTCAGATAGTTACCTGCGCCATCCGAATCACTGGAGCGTGGCTGACGTACCCGATCGAGCAGAATATCCAGCTGGTCTTTAAGATCCTGATGCGGGCGTGAATCATCAATCAGCACGAACACACCGGGTGCCGAATCGCCGATTTCAGCCAGCGATCGCTGGGCGCCCCAGCGCTGCTTGCCATCCTTCATCAGGCCCATGATATCGCGCAGCGTGTCGGCCAGATGAACGCGCACCGTGGTGGGTTGATCCGGACTCGGCTGACCGTTGACCAGCGCAAGGTGGTGGGCACCCTGGATACGGTCGCGAAACACGTGCAAGGTCATCTCACCGAAGGCGGTTGGCTGGGGCAGCGCTTCCACATGATCGACCGTCTGCTCATTGATAATACGATAATGAATCAGATCGGCAATCGTGCCCATCTTGATGCCATGGGTCTGCGCAAAGGTTTCCAGCTCAGGGCGCCGAGCCATACTGCCATCGTCGTTCATGATTTCGCAGATCACACCGCTGGGGTCACACCCCGCCAGCGCGGACAGATCGCAGGCCGCTTCGGTATGCCCGGCACGCCGCAAGACGCCACCCGGCTCTGCCATCAACGGAAAGATATGCCCCGGCTGGACAATATCGGCCGGCTGAGCATTCGCGGCAACGGCGGCCTGCACAGTACGCGCACGATCTGCTGCGGAAATCCCCGTCGTGACTCCTTCCGTTGCTTCAATAGAAAGAGTGAACTTGGTGCCAAAGCCGGAACCGTTGTCCCTGACCATTAACGGCAGGTTCAGCTGCTCGCAGCGCGCACGGGTCATCGGCAGACAGATAAGCCCGCGGGCATGACGTGCCATGAAATTGATATGCTCGGCCTGGACTTTCTCAGCCGCCATGATGATGTCGCCTTCGTTCTCGCGATCCTCATCATCCATCAGGATCACCATCTTGCCCTGGCGAATATCGTCGATTAATTCTGCGATAGGGGCCAAACCCCCAGAGGAGTGCGCCATGAAATCTCCCAGTCTGAGTCGCATTAGTGCGATGTGCGCGTCAGGGTACCTTGACTCGGCTCACTGCGCTAGGCCCTAGCGTCTGTTGACCCTGGTGGTTTGCGTCACTGCCCTTGAGTGGCAGGCGACGCTATGATCCGCCAATCGCGCCCGACTGCGCGGATATCATGAATCGTCAGTTGCCGCTGATCCGCCATACGTGCGATGCCTGACAGATTGAAAAGACCGCGGGCATCTCCCCCCAGCAGGGTCGGTGCCATAAAAAGCTGCAGTTCATCGACCAGACCTGCATCCAGCATGGCGCCGGACAGGGTAGCCCCGGTTTCCACCAGCAGTTCGTTAACCTGCTCATGCTCAGCCAGCCAGGCCAGCATGCCGACCAGTTCAACGCGGCCATCCTCACCGGCAGGCAGCACCTGAACCTCGGCGCCCGCCTGTTCAAGCCTGGCGCGCTTTTCGGCACTGCCTGCCGGCGTTGTCATGATCAGGGTGCGGCCAGGTGCCATCAGGCAGGCCGCGGCAAGCGGCAAACGCAGATAAGTGTCAAGAATGACCCGCAGCGGCTGGCGATGCACGATAGCATCAGCCTCTGCCAGCCCCAGCTCGGCGCTGCGCACTGTCAGGCGCGAATCGTCCATGATGACCGATTCCACCCCGCTCAGGATGGCACTTGAACGTGCCCGCAATTGCTGCACCTGGCGGCGCGCCTCGGGGCCGGTAATCCATTGTGACTCCCCTGACCCCATGGCCGTGCGGCCATCCAGACTCATCGCCATTTTCAGGCGTACAAAGGGGCGTTGACGCTCCATTCGCGATACGAAACCTGGGTTAAGGCAGCGGGCATCGTCTTCCAACAGGCCCACATCCACGGTCACACCGGCATCACGTAACATCTGGATACCCCGCCCGCTGACCTGTGGGTTAGGGTCTATCATGGCAACCACCACGCGTCTGATACCCGCCCTGTGCAGGGCCACCGCGCAGGGGCCTGTTCTCCCGGTATGCGAACAGGGTTCCAGAGTGACGTAGGCCGTCGCCCCTTCAGCGCGCTCACCGGCGTCTTTCAGGGCATGCACTTCAGCGTGATCTTCACCTGCGCGCTGATGATAGCCTTCACCGACAACGTCACCCTCGCGGGCAATGACACAGCCAACCCGGGGGTTAGGGGGCGTTGTGTAGAGGCCACGCCCGGCCAGATGCAGCGCCCGCGCCATGTAGCTATGGTCCTGCTGGGAAAAGGGGCTCACTGCGTACCTCGCGGCGGCTTTGCGGAGACGCTTTCCTCCCCACCTGGCTCCTGGGAGAGGCGATCTATTTCAGCACGGAATTCATCCAGATCCTGAAACTTGCGGTAAACAGAAGCGAAACGGATATAGGCGACCTGATCCAGGGTCTTCAGCGCCTGCATCACAAACTCGCCGATATCCAGCGCATTGATTTCCCGGTCCCCTCGCGCACGCAGCACCTGACGAATGCGCTCGATTGCCGCTTCGGTTGCCTCTGCGCTGACCGGACGTTTTTCCAGGGCTCTCAACATGCCGGCGCGTAGCTTGCTTTCATCGAACATTTCTCGGGAACCGTCAGATTTGACCACGCGAGGCATGATCAACTCGGCGGTTTCATAGGTTGTAAAGCGTTCATGGCAGGCCGCGCACTGGCGACGGCGGCGAACCTGATCGCCATCAGCAACCAGGCGGGAGTCTGTGACTCGGGTATCGTGAGCACCACAAAAGGGGCAATGCATGGCATCAACCTGTTATCGAAAGTTGCGAACGGATGTCGCTGACATCCAGGCATACGCGACTGGCAAACCAAATATCCAGGTATTGTAGCGATTTAGCCGCTTTATTGCAGTCTTTGGCATTCACAAGGCGATAAAAGCCTCTGCATATAATCAGTAGCTAACCCGGCGTTGCCATACTGGAAACGCGTTTTGCTACCCCGTCCGACACCAGGATGTTGTATCTTGAAACACTCAATTCCAGATTCCATTGAAGAGCACTCGCCCCATGCTGACATTGTTTTTCCGACTAACGCCGCTACTGGTAGCTTTCAGCTTGCTGACAGGCCAGGCAGCTGCCAATCAAACACCACTGCCCGCCCCTGTCGATGCGTTAACCGAAAGAGGTATCGAGATACACAGTCAGTTCAGCGCCCCAGGGGGATTGACAGGCTTTGGTGCCAGCGCCCAGGGGCGCGAAATGGCCATTTACCTGACCCCTGACGGCGAACACGCCATCGTTGGCACTCTGATGGACAGCGAAGGCAACGACCTGACAGCCCCCCAGCTGGATGAACATGTGCGTGCCCCGCTGGAAGCCCAGACCTGGCAACTGCTGGAGGAAAGCCACTGGATTCAGGATGGCGACCCACAGGCGCCTCGGGTGGTATATACCTTTACTGACCCCAACTGCCCTTACTGTCAACAGCTCTGGGAAGCTGCACGCCCCTGGATCGAAGCCGGCGAGGTTCAGCTGCGCCATATCATGGTGGGTATACTCAAGGCCCAAAGCCCTGCCCAGGCGGCCGCCTTACTCGGGGATGATAGCCCCTCTGAAGCCCTGACGGCTCACAAGCTTGGTGAAGAGATTGCCGTCAGCGCCCAGCCCCGTGATATTGAACAGCAGGTATTGGACAACAATCAGCTGTTTGAAGAACTTGGCCTTTACGCCACCCCCACCAGCGCCTTTCAACGCCGGACGCAGGAGGGTGTCGTACGCATCGAACGGATTGAAGGCATGCCCAGCCAGCAACGCCTGGAAGAGATGATGGGCGGCGCGCGGTGAAAGGTGAATGGTGAAAATGGGGAATAGTGAATGAACGCCTGGCGGGTTGCCCCGTCAGGCGTTTTTTCTGGCTTGGTCTTGGCGCTTCATGATCAGTCTTGCAGATCTTCAAAACGTGGCTCGCCGACATTCCAGGGCACGACGGTCTCGCCTTTTTCGCCCCAGTTGGCGTGATCCGCCAGACGGTGATTGTCTTCCTCGCGAATCTGCCCATAGCTTGAATTCTTGTGGAAGGTCGCGCCAAAACGCTCCAGCACCTCGTCGACGTCACCCGCATAGCGAGGATCCTGAGGACGTTCCTGCTGGGTCATATAATAGGCCACATCCCAGGCGTCCTGGTCAGATAACGATAACGGCTGCCCCAGCGGCATATTGTTCTTGATAAAACCGGCCGCCGTGTGAGTACGTACGATGCCAGCCCCCCAGTTGTTGGAGCCATCCCCCCAGGTGGCAGGAAAGACGTACTCGCCGTCTTCATAGTGCCCTGAGCCGTCTTCCTGATGGCAGATAACGCACTGCTCCTGAAAGACCTCCTTGCCGTTGGCATAGCTAAGCTCTTCCGGGCGATCCGGCGCCGGGAAACCACGCCCGTAAATGGGCTGGTCAGGATACATGGGGGCTCCTGTCGCCAGCCACTGGTGGTAGGCAGACAGCGCCAGCATGTCATCGCTGCCGTATTCCGGGGGTGTGCCGTTCATCGAGTAGGCAAAGCAGCCGGCAATGCGTTCTTCAAGGTTGTTGACGTGCTGGTTCTTGCCACGAAAATCCGGCAGGGTCACCGCAGCAGGCCAGATCGGCGCACTATAGGGTTGTCGGCCTTCACCCAGATGGCAGCTGGAACAGTTCATGTCATTGAAGACATTCTTGCCGCGCAGTTGCTGGGTATCGGTAAACAACTCGTACCCGCGGCGAATCACCTTCTTGAGTTCAGGATGGATATCCGCCTCTTCCAGGTCTGCCATGGTGGGCGGCACATGCACCAGTTCGTTGTCCTTGGGTGCCGGGTAGCCCAGCTCCACCAGTGTCTGATACGGACCTTCAGCTTCCTGCTGTTCACTCTCATCAGCGGCTTGGACCATCATGCCAGTTGCCAAGGCAACAGATACCCCGGATACGGCCAGCGCCAGACTTTTCTTGGATATATTCATTTTTATTACTCTCCCCCTTCTACGCCTGGCGCCTGGTTGGCATACCAGGCTGATACGGCGGCGATGTCATCATCGCTCATGCGCTTGGCAATCGCCCCCATCAGATTCTGAGGGTCGTTTGAGCGCTCACCGTCCTTCCAGGCATGCAGCTGAGCGCTGATGTAACCAGCATGCTGGCTGGCAACGCCGGGAAACTCGCTGCCTACCCCGGTCCCCCCCGGGCCATGGCAGCTGGAGCAGGACACGATGTAATCGTCCCAATCGCCGCGGTTGGCCAGCTGCTCTCCGCGTGCCATGACAGCATCGCTGGCTTCTTCACCTCCTGATGCCGGCGTTATCTCCATCTGGCTGTAATAAGCCGCCACATCGGCAATCTGCTGGTCATCCAGCATATTGGCGAAGGGCATCATGCTGGCGTTCTGGCGCCGCCCCGACTTGAAATCATGCAGCTGCTTTTCAATGTAGCCAGCGTCCTGGCCTGCCAGGCGTGGCCAGGACTCTCCTCCGGGTACATGCATCCCGCTGCCGTTGGCCTGATGACAGGCAGTACAGGTCGCTGCTGCGGCCTGACCACGCTGTGGATCACCAGGTTCCAGCGCCAGCGCACTGCCTGCACTCAAGCCAGCGCCGAGTAGCAGGCCGAGCCCGCCCAGTATCCTCTTGCTCATCACGGTTTCCCCTATGCTGTTATTTTGGATTATGCACCCTTGATCGCCCATGCCTGCCCCTATGCAGGGATTGGCGTATCAAGGCATCAACTGTGCCATTCACTCACGATCGGCGAGCAACGACGCAGGTACTATGAATTCAGCCAGCAAGCCTCCTCCCGGATCGTTGTCAAAGCACAGGCGTCCGCCAAAGCGCTCGGCAATGGCCGCCACTATTGCCAGTCCAAGGCCGCTACCCTGTACCTTACTGGCACGCCAGAAACGCTGGGTCAGCTGTTCAAGCGTTGTCTCAGAGACGCCCTCACCCCTGTCTGTTACCCTGAAGGCCACTGCCTGCTCGTCCTCAAGCCAGCGCGCATCCACGTCGATCGGCAGTTCTTTCGGGCCATGGCAAAGGGCGTTATCCAGCAGGTTACGCAGGGCGGTAATGGCCAGCTCTCTGGGCATTGCCAACACCGCCGCAGGCCACTGCTCGGGTAGCACAAAGCGCTCGGCATCCGACGCCCGGGAGTCGGCCATGGCACATGCCGCCACATCGGCCACATGACTTTCCTCGCCATCATCAAAGCGTAGCCGGCCTTCCACCCTGGCCAGCATTAACAGCTGATCCAGCGTTCGGCTTAAACGCACAACGCCCTGCTCGGCTTGGGCCAGGGATTCCACGGCGGCCTCGCCGTCTACCCGCCGGGCAACCTGCAGGTGGGTCTTGATCGCGGTCAACGGCGTCCTCAGCTCGTGAGCGGCATCGTTGGTAAAGCGCTGCTCACGGATAATCGTCTGCTGCACCCGCGCCAATAGTCCGTTCAGGGTTTCAATCAGTGGCTGAATCTCAGCGGGCACGCCGTAGGTGGAAATCGGTGCCAGTGCATCCGGATGGCGCTTGGCCAGAGATTCGCGCAAGCGCGTCAAGGGTGCAAGACCGCGCCAGACCACCAGCCACAACGCCAGAAGACTGCCCACCAGGGCGACCACAAAGGGCACAACAGCCACCCGCATGACGTCACTCAACAGCATGTCGCGCTCATCCATACGGTCGGCGGTGGTAATCGTCAGCCCGCCTCTTTCATAGGTGAATACCCGCCAGGTCATGTCGCCTTCCTCGCGGTAGGCATGGCCACGCTCGCCAGGGGTCAGAATGTCTTCCATGTCGGTATGGGTGCGCGCCATGATTTCCCCTCGCGGCGAATGTACCTGACAGGCCAGCCCCTCAATGGGTGGAATCGACAGCGCCCGCTGGTCCGCCTGTTCCCATACCTCAGGCGGGAGCTGCAGCATCAACCCAGCGACCATACGTGCCGACTGGGCCAGACGCTGATCAAGGGTTTCCACCACCTTTTCCTCCAGATCCCACATCAACCAGGCTGCCGCGCTGCCCCACAGCACCAGCAGGGTGGCGCCAAGGGTCAACAACAGTCGGACACGCAGGCTCAAAGGGTATCTCCACGGGCGTTAGAGGGCTTACCCAGGCGATATCCCAGGCCGCGAACCGTCTCAATCACACCGGCGCCCAATTTACGCCGCAGGTGATGGATATGGACGTTAAGCGCATTGCTTTCCACATCGTCATTCATGCCATAAAGGCTGTCTTTCAACTGATCAACGGTGAGTACGCTGCGGGGCGCATGCAGGAAAGCTTCGAGTAATACCAGCTCGCGACGCGACAGGGTGACCGGTTCGCCATCCAGCATCACCTCGCGGGCGGCCGGGTCAAGGGTCAGCGCGCCGTGCTCAATAATGCCGCTGCTGCGCCCTGATGCGCGACGCAGCAGGGCATGTAAACGCGCCACCAATTCATCAAGATCAAAGGGCTTGACCAGGTAATCATCTGCCCCGCTGTGCAGCCCATCGACCCGGTCCCTCACGGCATCTCTGGCGGTCAGCACCAGCACCGGTATCTGTACGCCCTTGCCACGCCACTCTTCAAGCAGCTGCAGGCCGTCACCGTCAGGCATACCGCGGTCCAACACCACCACATCCGTGGTCACTGTGGCCAACGCCTGACGTGCTGCCTTCAGGGTTACCACATGATCGACCACAAAATCGTAGGTCATCAGCCCAGCGCGTATGCCAGCGGCCACCAGAGCGTCATCTTCAACCAGCAAAACATGCATAACGGATCCTTTCTTTGAAAAAGAGCATGACAAGGCAGCATTAACCAGACGTTAAGCCTGGGTTCATGAGTGGCGCCACGACGAAAAAAACCCCTGCCAACCGGGTCAGCAGGGGTATGATTACGACTAAAGAATCCACCATCAGTCGTGCAGAAACTATCTTGCCAAGTAAACAAACACGCGCGAAAGCCTTAACGAGTGATTCGCTGTGCGGCAAACCAGCCAATGACCATGGTCACCAGCATTGCTGCCAACGGCAATGAAATCCCGCCGATGGAGGCAATTGCAGGGCCAGGGCAATAGCCCGACAACCCCCAGCCAATGCCAAACAGGGCAGCGCCTCCCAGCAGCTTGACGTCCAGATCCTGCCGGGTTGGCAACTGGAAACGCTCGCCAAACAGGGGAGCAGTCTGCTTGAACACCAGACGATAGCCCACAAAGCTGGTCACCACGGCCCCACCGAGAACAAACATCAGAGTGGGATCCCAGGCGCCGGCAATATCCAGAAACCCCAGCACCCGGGCCGGATCGGTCATGCCGGAAATTGCCAGACCCAAACCAAACAGCAGCCCGGCCACATAGCCCATCAGCATCCTCATGCGCCACCTCCAATCACATGGCGAACCACGTAAACCGTTATGATGGCCGTGACCAGAAAGGTCAGCGTCGCGACCAGTGAACGCACGGAAAGACGCGACAGGCCACACACACCGTGACCGCTGGTACAGCCACTGCCAAGGCCTGTCCCGATACCCACCAGAAAGCCGGCAACCAGCATCAACAGGACGCCGCCTGCCGGTTCACCGATGACCATTCCCGGGGCATTGGCCACGTTACCCAGGCCGCCGCCCAATGCCATCACCAAAAGAGGTCCGCTGATCAGGCCCAGCAGGAAGGTGATACGCCAGGCGCTATCGCCTTCAGGCCGCTGGGTAAACAGGTTACCCACGATGCCACTGATGCCCGCGATACGCCCCATGGTGCCCATCAGCCAGACGGCTGACAGCCCAATCAGAATACCGCCGACGAGCCCTTGCAGGGTTGCCGTCCAGTCCACTCTGCTCTCCTTATGTTGAATGCGCTTTTGCCAACCGACTTACTTGGTTTTACAGGTGTTGATACCCAGCAGGGAATACGCCGGGCAGGTGTTCAAAAGACCGGTTGCCAGGGGCACCACGCCAATCCAGCCCCAGACACCAATCGTGCCGGTCAGGGCAAGAAGGATCAGCAGGGCACCAATGACGATGCGTGCAATCTTGTCGATACCACCAACGTTGGTTTTCATAGTTAACTCCTTGATTTCATGACGCTATAAAACGTCTTTTTGATCTCACTCCGGGTCACCAGGACGCCCTGGCACCTAAAGCGAGCGTGTATGTACCGGTTCTGCTGTTACGCCCTGCACCGTCAACCCCGGAGATTTGGGCGCATTACTTTCAAAAGAAAGCGGTAAAGATGTCGCCTGAGGGCAGATAGCCTGTTCGGGGTAAAGGGCATTTGACGGCTGGGTCAGGGCGACCCAGGCGCTGTAAGTGCTTAAAAATACAAAGCCGGTCAGTTCCTTACAAAAATCCGTTGTCTGCAGACGGTCCATCACCGGCCCCTTGACTTCCGCCAGATGCAGTGACACACCCGCATCCTGTAAACGATGATTGATGGTCTCAAGGCTTTCCAGCGCTGAGGCATCAATCACATTGACCGCCTGACAGGCCAGCACCACATGCTTGACATCAGGCTGGCGAGTGACCACTTCCATCACGGTATCTTCCAGGTAGCGCGCATTGGCGAAATAGAGACTTTCATCGACACGCAGAATACACAGAAATGGTACGGTCTCGACCCGATGGCGCTCCACGTTGCGGAAATGCTCGCTGCCAGGCACCCGGCCAATCACTGCGCTATGCGGGCGGCTGGTACGGTACAGGTGCAGCGCCAGCGACAGCCCGACACCGGCAAGAATGCCACTTTCCACTCCGTTGACCAGGGTCACGGCAATGGTGGCGAACATGGCCGCAAAATCGCTGCGCGAATAGCGCCAGGTACGTACAATAACGGGCAGATCCACCAGGCTGAGCACGGCGATGATGATGGTCGCCGCCAGGGTGGCCACCGGCAGGTAGGCAATCAGCGGCGTCAGCAGTACCGCCGCCACGCCAATGCCTACCGCCGTGAAGGCGCCGGCTGCAGGCGTCTGGGCACCCGCATCAAAATTCACCACCGAACGCGAAAAGCCCCCGGTCACCGGCATACCGCCGGAAAACGCTGCCGCCAGGTTGGCGCTGCCCAGGCCAATCAGTTCCTGGTTGGGGTCAATGCGCTGGCGGCGCTTGGCTGCCAGCGTCTGGCCCACCGATACCGACTCAACAAAGCCGACAATGCTGATCAGCAGCGCGGCCATCAACAGCTCCTGCCAAAGGCCGACCTCAAACCCGGGCAGACTGATGGGCGGCAGGCCGGCCGGGATTGACCCGACAACGGCGACACCCTGCTGGTCCAGCTGAAACCCCCAGGTCACCAAGGTTGTGACGGCCACTGCCACAATCGGCGCGGCCTTGGTCAGCAAGTCAGCCACCATGGCAGGCGCGCCAAGGTTGAGCAGGATTCCCTTCAACCAGCGGCGAGTGGTGTAAAGAAACACCAGGGTGCCCAGACCGATCAGAAATGTCGCCAGATGAATATTGCCGACTTCACGACCCAACCCGATCAGGAGCGCCACCATATTGTGACCGCTTGCCTCGACACCCAGCAGATGACGTAGCTGACCCGCGGCAATGATCAGGCCTGAGGCAGTGATAAAGCCGGAGATGACCGGGTGGCTAAGAAAGTTGGCCAGGAACCCTAAACGCGCCAGCCCCATCAGGGTCAGAATCAGCCCGGAAAGCAATGCCAGCACCAGAGCGGCCCCCACGTACTCGGCGCTGCCCGGGGTGGCGATATTGCCCAACGCCGCCGCCGTCATCAGTGAGACCACGGCGACAGGGCCCACCGCCAATGTTCGGCTGGTACCAAAAACGGCATAGGCCACCAGCGGCAGCACGCTGGCATAAAGCCCAACCTCTGCAGGCAGGCCCGCCAACATGGCATACGCCAATGACTGCGGGATCAGCATAATGGTAACGATCACTGCAGCCAGCAGGTCGCGTGTCAGCGTATCTCGCCGATAATGCGGTAGCCATTGCAGGATGGGCAGATAGCGTTTCGCGTTCACTCTATCTCCTTACAGGGCTTGAGAATCCAACACATAAAACGCTCAACCGTGTTACCTCTTGATAAAACTCTGGGGTGCAAGCCTGTCGATGACTCGACGCTTAAAGCTTGTTGACAGGCACTTTCAGATATACCTGGCCGTTATCCTCGGCGGGCGGCATATCCCCGCCGCGCATATTGACCTGCACCGACGGAATGATCAGCTTGGGCATGGCCAGGGTGGCATCCCGCTCGGTGCGCATACGCACAAAGTCATCTTCACTGACCCCGTCGTGAACATGAATATTGGCCGCACGCTGCTCGGCCACGGTGGTTTCATGCTTGAACACGTCACGCTGCGGTGCCTTATAGTCATGGCACATGAACAGACGCGTGTCGGGCGGCAGGGCCAGCACTTTCTGAATAGACTGATATAGCGCTCGCGCATCACCGCCAGGGAAGTCACATCGCGCGGTGCCAAAATCAGGCATGAAGAGGGTATCACCCACAAAGGCGGCATCCCCGATCACATAGGTCAGACACGCAGGCGTGTGGCCTGGCGTGTGCAGCACTTGGCCTTCAAGCCCACCGATGGTGAAGGTATCGCCTTCCTTGAACAGCGCATCGAACTGGCTGCCATCCCGGGCAAACTCGGTGCCCGCATTGAATGCCTTGCCAAACACGTCCTGGACAATCGTGATGTTGGCACCAATGCCCGTCTTGCCGCCTAGCCGCTCATGCAGATAGGGCGCTGCGGAAAGATGATCGGCATGCACATGGGTTTCCAGAATCCACTCAACGTCAAGGTCGTGCTCACGCACATGGGCAATAATTTCTTCCGCTGAACGCACATCGGTACGGCCTGCGGCGTAATCAAAATCAAGCACCGAATCCAGAATCGCGCAGGCCTTGCTGTCAGGATCCTGAACCACATAGCTGAACGTATTGGTAGGTTCATCAAAAAAATGTGTTACCAGCGGGGAAGTCATTCACGCCTCCATAAGAAACCAGACCTTGGGTGTATTTCCACCACGAGAAGAAATACCGTCCTGGATGACCGTTTTCAAAGGTCGATGCTGAAAAAGTTAGTATGCTTACAGGATAACTCAAAAAACGTTATATATTTATATTTTTTTGAAATATAAAACCCAATGATTAAAACATGGATAACAAGGGGCCAAGCGGACCCTGCATCAGGAAAGGCAAAAGGGTGTTTACAAGGCCCAAAAAGGGTCAGGCCGTGAGATGCGCCATGAGCATAACGCGCCAACAGGACGCTCACTTAAAAAAAGTGATACAAGACCTTGTCAAAAGCGTGAAAATAACTATACTCGAATTGTACCCATTGGCGACCTAGTACACCCCCTCCCCCTAGCCAATGGGCTGCAGTGAGCCAAGCCCTTTGATGCCCGCCTCCCCCGGCGGGCTTTTTTATGGTCTGGGTCGCTGATTCGCCCGATTACAGCGGTAACGTCGACTTGGCAACCAGACGTGCCGATAAAACGTTCACTTAAAAAAAGTGATACAAGGCCTTGTCAAAAACATATAAATAGCTATACTCAAATTGTACCCATTGGCGACAGTACACCCCCTCCCCCTAGCCAATGGGCTGCAGTGAGCCAAGCCCTTTGACGCCCGCCACCCCCCCGGCGGGCTTTTTTTTTGCGGGTGTATCACCGCCATCCCGATAGCCGCTATCAGCTAAACATGGCAAAATGGTGCCTATAATAATCGTTCGGGACTGGCCGATGATCGACCGGCCGCCCCCTGTCTGAGCAGGCGGGCCCGGTGAATCGGTCGTGAAAACTCAGGTGCCCATTGTTACCTCACTGACGAGAGCCCCCCTTGACTAATGCCGTTTCACCAAAAGTTCAGACCATACTGATTACTGGCGCAACAGGTGCGATTGGCAGTGCGCTGGCAACCACCTACGCCCAGAACGGAATCCGGCTTGTTCTCCATGGCCGCCGTAGCGAAACGCTGGCGGCTGTAGCCGAACGCTGCAGGGCGAGGGGGGCGCTGGTCGATACCAGCGGCGTCGAATTAACAGATGACACAGCCCTGGCCGAGTGGTTGACGCAAATAAGCCGCCAACACCTGCCTGATATCGCCATACTGAACGCCGGACAGAATACTCACCCTGTGGGGGCTGGCTATCTGGAACCAGAGGACGATGTGACGTCCCTGGTCGATATCAACCTCAGAGTCCCCATGGCCATGGCGCAGCAACTGGTGCCCGGCATGCGCGCCAGAGGTAGCGGTCAACTGGTCTTTATCAGCTCATTGGCGGGCTGGCATGGCCTGCCCGGCACGCCGACCTACAGCGCCACCAAAGCGGGTATAAAAGCTTATGGAGAAGCCTTGCGCGGCTTGCTGGCACCCGTAGGGATTGGCGTCAGCGTCATCATGCCCGGCTATGTCACCTCCCCCATGTGCAACGCCATGCCCGGGCCCAAGCCCTTCGAAATGCCGGCACACAAGGCCGCTTCACTGATTCAGCGTGGCATCGCAGGCAACAAGGCGCGCATCAGCTTTCCGTTTCCACTCAATTTTGGCACCTGGTGGCTGGCCGTACTGCCCGCAGCGATCGCTCAGCACCTTATCCGCTTACTCGGGTTCGGCCGGATTGAAAGAGATACCAAATGACGGAGGTCGTGTCTCTTGTGAGCCTCCCTTTTCTGCTGGGAGGCATAGGTACCCTGCTTATCGAAGGCCTGCTGCGCCCGCAGCCGTTACCGGTTTGGCAACGGGGTAGCGTGCCGGGGCTGATCCATCTGGGCAGCTGGTTACTCCTGTTTGGGCTTTTTACCCTGATACTCCAGCGCCCCTGGTTCGCCACCGTCTTTATTCTGTCGCTGCAGTTGGTGGTTGTGCAGTCCAGCAACACGAAATCCCGAACCCTCAACGAGCCTTTCATATGTCACGATTTTGAGTACTTCTGGGATGCCATCAAGCACCCCAGACTCTATGTTCCATTTTTTGGCATTGGCCTGGCCATCGCCGCCAGCAGCGCAGGGGCGGTTGCCATTGGCACCTTCATGCTGCAGGAAACCCCGTTAATGGCCCGGGTCAGTGCGACGCATTTCGCCACACTCACCCTGGGGGGTGTCGTCGCAGGGGCCGTGATACTGGCAAGCACTTGGCCATCCATGCCGTCTCCCCGCCTGTTACCACGCCAGGACATGCATCAGCTGGGGTTGTTTACCAGCCTTTGGGCCTACGGCGGCGCCTTGCTGCGAGCACCCTCCACGCCTCCCCCATCGCCATTCGCCAAGGGCCTGAACCGCCAGGGCCAGGCCACGGACCTCGCCACATTACCCAACGTCGTAATGGTTCAGAGCGAATCCTTCATGGACCCACGCGCCTGGTGCGCCGACATCAACCCGGCGCTGTTACCCCATTTTGATGCCACCTGCCAGCAGACCCTGCAAAGCGGCCAGCTGAAAGTGCCCGCCTGGGGTGCCAACACGGTGAGAACCGAAGCGGCCGTTCTGACCGGCATTGCGCCTGAAGCCTGGGGAGCTCACCAGTTCAACCCTTATCGTCGCCTGGCCCGTCAGCCGATTGACAGCCTTGTACAGGTATTTCAAGACGCAGGTTATCGATGTATCTGTGTGCATCCTTATCCTGCCAGCTTCTATCTGCGTGACCGGGTAATGCCCAATTTGGGCTTTGATCAATTCCTGGATATCAACGCCTTTGAAGCGTCTGATAACGCGGGGCAGTATATCGGTGATGCTGCCGTGGCGAGAAAGGTTGGACGACTGCTCAAAGATGACGATAATAGGCCACTGTTCATTTTCACGATCACAATGGAAAATCACGGCCCGCTGCATCTCGAATCGCCGTCCCGTTCGTCACTGGGCGCAACATTACCTGACGCACCATGGCCGTTACCTGTGCATCAACGCGACCTGGCCGTCTACCTGCATCATCTGCGCCAGGCCGATGCCATGCTGGGCAGCATCAAACAGCATCTGCAGGCGTCGACACGCAAGGGGCTGCTGTGCTGGTATGGCGACCATGTGCCCATATTACCGGATGCCTATCAGGCCTATGGCCCCCCTGATGGCACGACGCCTTATGTGATATGGTCAACGGAAAATGCTCAGGAGGGCGAGTCACACTACTCGCCGCCACCAGCCTCTTCGCCATGTTTCAGGGAAGCTTACCAGGAAATTCCTGACGAGCGGCAGGCAGCGCTACCGGCCGAAGAAGTGGGCATCCACCTGTTTAAACAGGTGTTCGAACGCGGTATAAGTAGAGATGCGAGCAAGGCGATACCAGAACATCAGGAGCAAGAATGACTAAACGCGTTGCCATTATCGGTGCCGCCCATCGTTTCCCTGGCACGACCCCTGAAACGTTCTGGCAAGATCTGCAAGCCGAAAAGGACTTTGTGACCCAGGTTGCCCCCGACCGCTGGAGCCAGGAAGCTTTCCAGCACCCCAACAAGCGCAACCCCGGCACCAGCGTTACCTTTGCGGCAGGCAGTCTGGGCGATATCAGTGGGTTTGACCCCGAATTCTTTGGCATTTCACCCCGTGAAGCCGCCAACATGGACCCTCAGCAACGTATGTTGCTGGAGTTGACCTGGGAAACCATGGAAGACGCCGGCCTCAAGCCGGGTAGCCTGCGGGGCAGCCAGTGTGGCGTTTTCCTGGGCGTTGCCAGCCTGGATTATTCCTATCGCATGGCCGACGACATGGCGTCCATTGATGCCTCGACCGCGACGGGGAACACCTCCAGCATTGCCTCCAACCGGGTTTCCTATGTGTTTGACCTGCACGGGCCCAGCATGTCGCTGGATACGGCCTGCTCGTCATCCATGGTTGCCTTTCATCAGGCCTGCCAGGCCATTCGCAGCGGTGAGACCAACATGGCGCTGGCCGGCGGGATCAGCCTGCACCTGCACCCCTACGGCTTTATCATCTTTTCAAAGGCCAGCATGCTCTCCCCGACCGGCCGCTGCCAGGTATTCGATGAAGCCGGCAATGGCTATGTGCGGTCGGAAGGCGCCGGGCTTTTCATGCTCAAGGACTATGATGATGCGGTGGCGGACGGCGACCGGATCCTCGCTGTTGTGGCCGGTTCAGCCGTTAATACCGATGGTTACAAGTCCGGCCTGACGGTGCCCAACCCCAGCGCGCAGATTGACCTGATGCGCCGCGCCTACCAGCAGGCGGGGATCACACCGGACGAGATTGATTACCTGGAAGCCCATGGTACCGGCACCGCGGTGGGGGACCCGATCGAAAGCCGCGCCATTGGCGAAGCCCTGGGCATGCATCGCCAGACGCCACTGCCAATCGGCTCCGTCAAGAGCAATATGGGCCATCTGGAGACCGCCTCCGGTGTCGCTGGCCTTGCCAAGGCCCTGTATAGCCTCAAGCATCGTGAAGTACCCGCCACTATTGGCATTCGCAAGCTGAATCCCAGGATCAAGTTTGACGAATGGAACATTAGCGTTGTCACCCAGGCCCAGGCACTGAAAAAGCAAGGACGCCTGGTGATTGGCGTCAACTCCTTCGGCTTCGGGGGCGCCAACGCCCACGTTATTCTTGAAAGTCCACCCGAAGGTGCCACCCGCTCGACCCCCGCACCGCTGCCTTCAGCGCAACAGGTTTACCCTGTGCGCATCAGCGGGCGCAGCGACGGGGCATTGACAGACAACATAGCCCGTCTGATGGCACGCCTGCGTAATGACAGCACTGATGCGTTCTACGATATTGCCTATACGCTCTATCGACATCGGGAACATCACAGCAAGGGCGCGGTGGTGTTTGCCCATAGTGCCGAGCAGGCGGCAGATGCCCTGGAACGCTTTGTCGGGGGGGCTGGCGATCATTTCCCATCCCCGGATGCCTCGCCACTGCCGCCAGTCACAACCTTTGATCGGCTCAGTGATGCCAAAGGCCCGGTGTTTGTCTACGACGGCAACGGCTGCCAGTGGGAAACCATGGGCCGTGACCTGCTCGACAGCGATGCTGTATTTGCCGCCGCGATTGACGACGTTGACCGGCTGTTCAAGCCACTGGGTGGTTTTTCACTCGCTGAGGAACTTCGGGGCAATAACGGTACACAACGTCTTGAAGACACCGAGATTGCCCAACCCGCGCTCTTTGCCCTGCAGGTCGCACTGACTCAGTGGCTCGCCGCCCATGGCGTGCATCCGGCGGCAGTATTTGGCCATAGCGTCGGTGAAGTGGCGGCCGCCTGGGCGTCAGGCGCACTCTCGCTTGCCGATGCCGTCAAGGTGATTCACTACCGTAGCCACTTCCAGGGGCAGACCCGCGGCCAGGGTGAAATGACTGCCATTGCCCTTGGCGCCGAAGAGATTCACACCTGGCTTGAGCAGCCCGCCTACGATGATGTTCACCTGGCCGGCATTAATAGCCCGAACGGTGTCACCCTGGCCGGCAACCCGGCACAGCTGGGCTCACTGGAAGCGGCCCTGGCGGAGCACAGCATCTTTGCCAAGCGCCTGCCGCTGGATTACGCCTTCCATAGCCCCGCCATGGATGCCATCGCCCCAGGTGTCATTGATGCCTTGAGCGACATTACGCCCGGCCCGACCCGCATTCCCTATATCTCCACCGTGACTGGCCAGGCGCT
Organism: Halomonas sp. BLK-85; assembly: GCF_044792155.1. NCBI lineage: Bacteria > Pseudomonadati > Pseudomonadota > Gammaproteobacteria > Oceanospirillales > Halomonadaceae > Halomonas > Halomonas sp. BLK-85. Next base: position 829,909 of record NZ_CP087731.1, on the reverse strand, counting down.
GGACGGCACGGCACTGGACGCCACCTACTGGTGGAAAAACATTCGTGAACCGGTGCGCTTCCATGCCGCCGCGGCCAACCTGATGACGCAAGGCTTCAATGTCTTTGTTGAACTGGGTGCCCAGCCGATTCTGCGCCGCTACCTGACAGACACCCTGCGTGATCAGGATATCAATGGTCGGGTGCTGGGCAGCCTTGAACGCGCCAGGCCCGGCCCCGAGTGCATGGCAACTGTCCTGAGCAAGCTCTTATTGAGCGGCGTCGACGTGGACCCACAGGCCTTCTTTCCTGTAGAAGGCCACAAGGTCGCCCTGCCCCGCTATGCCTGGCAGCGTCAGTCGCTATGGCTCACCCCGAGCAGCGACAGCCAGGGCCTGCTTGAGCGCTACTATCAGCACCCATTACTCGGCTACCCGCTGGCCCAGCAGGCGCGCACCTGGGAAAGCCAGCTGGATATTCAGCGCCAGCCCTGGCTGGCGGGCCACGTGGTGGGGGAAGGGGCCGTTTTCCCCGGGGCTGGCTTTGTCGAACTGGCCCTGGCCGCTGCGCTTCAACGTCAGGATACGCCGGTGGTCGACGTCGAAGAGCTGGAAATTCGCGCGCCCCTGCTGCTTGATACCCCGCATGGCCGCCTGATGCGCCTGCACATGGGGGAGCATGACGGGCGCATGGAAATCCGCTCTCGGGAACCGGCCGTCGGCCAGGAATGGCAATTGAACGGTGTGGCCCGCATGCTGCAGGAAACCGGCGGCTCACTGCTTGAGCGATGCGCGCCGGCGCGCCCGACGCGCGACCCGGACTATACCCTTGATCAGCATCTGGCCATGGCCGAACACCTTGGCCTGCATTACAGTGGTGCGTTTCAGGCCATTGTCCACGGCTGGATCGAAGGCAACCGGGTGGTGGGCGACATCGTTGCCAACGAGACACTGCTAAACTCCCAACACGGGCTGCACCTGCATCCTGGCATCCTCGACAGCGCCTTTCAGATGTTCATACCGCTGTTGGCACACCAGGATAGCGCCTCACTGGCGTTTGTGCCGGTGCGCGTCGGGCGTATTCAGCTGGATACCCGGGCCGGCACGCCCACCCTGGCCCATGCGGTTATGGGCAAGCGTTCGCCACATTCCTTTACGGCTGATTTCGAGCTGTTTGATGCCCAGGGCAAGGCCGTCGCCATCCTGTCGGAAGTCCGTTTCAAGGCCATTCGCCTGAACCGTTCGCATGACCAGGCCTTGAGCTACCTGGATATCCAGTTGACCCCTGCCCCACTGGAAAGCAGCGGCCTTGCCACCCCGGATGACGCCATGGCCCGGCTGGGCAGCCTGGTCAGTGCCTATGGCACGCAAACCGGCGAGCGCTACGCCAATGAAGTGGCGCCCTTGCTGGATCGCCTGAGTGAGGCGTTCAGCGACGCTGAGCCGGACGCGGAGCAGCCGACGCCCCAGGCCATCTGGCAGCTGCTGGTCCAGGATTACCCGGATTACTTTGCACCGATCCACCTTGTTGGCCGCCTGGGCCTGCATCGCCAGGCGCTGCAGTCAGGCGCTACCACCATTGATGCCCTGGGTATCAATAGCGAACAACTCAGCCGTCTTAACCGGGTACTGATAAGCGAAAGTGGCTGGCAGAGTATCGCTGGACAGCTGACTGATCTGCTTGACACCCTGCTGGAAAGCCAGACGGCTGGCCAGCGCCTGTGCCTGTTGGAAGCAGGTTGCTGCGTGCCTGCTCTGGGCGAGCGCCTGCTTGAACATCTTGCCCACTCACGCCAGGGCCAGGTGCTCGAAGATACCTTCCACCAGCGCATCCTGACCACGACCGAGGCGGGATTGCACCAGGCCGAGCAGCTGCAGGACGCCTATCCACTCCTCGATATCCATTCGCTCGATGCGGCCATGCCGCACCTGGCGGATGGCGAAAAAGCGCAACTGGCCCTGGTCAGCCTGGATGTCACTCATCCCGAGCGCACCCTCCAGCTACTAGAGACACTGCCTGCACTGCTGGTACCTGGCGCGCAGGTACTGTTGCTGGGGATTCAGCCCAGCCGCTGGCTGGATGATCTGCTTGCCACCCCGGGGATCGAGCGCCCGGTGCTGGAGCCGGCCATGCTCAGCCAATGGCTGACCGATGCCGGCTGGTTGGCCACACCGGCCACCGCCCTGGAAGGCAATGATAACGGCGCCTACCTGATTCATGCCACGGCGCTTGGCAGCAGTGATGTTCTGGAAACAGCCCGGCCGAGGCGCCGGCACCTGCTGGTGACCGATCAGCCGGAAGACCCGCTGGCCCTGTCACTGCTGGCAGCGCTTGAACGCCGCCAGGAAGCTGCCTGGATGGTCGAGACCCAGGCCGCACCGGCCAGCGTGCTCGAGGAGGCACTTGCACAGCCGACACTGGCCGAACACGCCGGACTGACACTCAACGTGGTGGATCTGCGTGGCATCAGTCCCCGGGCACACACCTGTGTCGACACGCAGGTACAGCGCTGTGAGCTGGCCAGGCAGTGGACACTGGCCCTGGAAGCAGCACGCATCAAGGCAAGCCTCTGGCTGACCACCCAGGGCGTGGGGGCGCTCTGGCAGTCTGGGTCAGCAACCCGGGGCCTGGACCATGACGTCGCCGCTGACGCCGCCCTTTGGGGGTTTGGCCGCTCATTGGCCAATGAGGCGGTGGAACATGATGTTCACCTGCTTGACCTGCCTGATGAACCAGATGCGGCGGCCATGAGCGCTTGGGCCGCATCGCTGAGCAGCCCGGATGCCGAGAGCGAACTGGTGCTGACGGCGCAAGGCCAACGCTTTGCCACACGCCTGCGCTCCCTGCCCGCGCCGAATACCGCGAACAGCGGGCAAGCAGACACTCACCCGGAAGACGCGCATCACTCGGCCATGACACTCGGGTTTGCCATGCCCGGCCAGCTGCGCCAGCTCAAGTGGCGCCCCCGCGTATTGGCTGCGCTGGGTGCCGAAGAAGTGGAAATCAAGGTCAAGGCGACCGGGCTGAACTTCCGGGATGTGATGTACACCCTGGGCCTTTTGTCCGATGAAGCGATTGAAAACGGCTTTGCCGGCCCGACCCTAGGGCTGGAGTTTGCCGGTGAAGTGGTCGCGACCGGTGACGCCGTCACTCACCTGAACCCGGGTGATGCGGTGGTCGGTTTTGGCCCGGCCAGCTTCAGCGATCGCCTGATCGCCGGCCAGCATGCGCTTGCCCCCTTGCCGGAAGGCATCAGCTACGCCGCTGCCGCGACCATTCCAACCACTTTCTTTACCGTCTACTACGCGCTGAAACATCTGGCACGTCTGGAACCGGGCGAAAAAGTCCTCATCCACGGGGCAGCCGGCGGTGTGGGCATTGCCGCCCTGCAGATTGCCCAGTGGCTGGGTGCTGATATCTACGCCACCGTCGGCTCCCAGGAGAAGCGCGACTTCCTGCACCTGATGGGCATTGAGAACCTCTATGACTCCCGCTCACTGACCTTTGCCGAGGAAATCCTCCAGGATACCGATGGTGAAGGGGTCGACGTGGTGCTCAACTCCCTGGCCGGGGAAGCCATCAACCAGAACCTGCGCGCGCTGCGGCCCTTCGGGCGTTTCCTTGAGCTGGGTAAGCGGGATTTCTATGAAAACACCCATATTGGCCTGCGGCCTTTCCGCAACAACCTCAGCTACTTCGGGATTGATTCCGACCAGCTGATGAAGGTGCAGCCCGCCCTTACCCAGCGCCTGTTCGGCGAGATGATGGCACTGTTCAATGAGGGCATCTTGAGCCCGCTGCCGTTTACCGCCTTCAACCACAGCCAGGTGATTGATGCCTTCCGCTATATGCAGCAGGCGCGTCAGATCGGCAAGGTTGTGGTTACCTACGAACAGCCAATCGCCGCAGATATCAGCCAGCCGCTGGGCGATGATCCACTGGCGTTGTCCAGTGATGCCAGTTATCTGGTCACCGGGGGGCTGGGAGGCTTCGGGCTGAAAACCGCCCAGTGGCTGGTCGATAAAGGTGCCCGCGCCTTGATCCTGGTCAGCCGCAGCGGCCCTGCCAGCGAAGAAGCGCAGGCAGCGGTAGCCGCGTTTGAAGCACAAGGTGTTCAGGTATTGGCCGCTGCCTGCGATATTACCGATCGCCAGGCGCTGGCCGATGTGGTGGCCAAGGCCAGACTCGCATTGCCGCCGCTGCGCGGTATCGTGCATGCGGCTACCGTGATTGATGACGGCCTGATCCGCAATCTGGATGCTGAACGCATCCACAAGGTGCTGGCGCCCAAGATCGACGGGGCCCGCCATCTGGATGCCCTGACCCGCGACTGCCCGCTGGATTTCTTTGTGGTCTATTCCTCGGCCACCACTCTGTTTGGTAATCCCGGCCAGGCCAACTATGTCGCGGCCAACCACTGGCTGGAAGCCTTTACGGCTAATCGCCGGCAGCAGGGCCGACCGGCAACCTGTGTGCGCTGGGGCGCCATTGAGGATGTTGGCTTTCTGGCCCGTAACACCCGCACCCGGGATGCCCTGCAGGAACGTCTGGGCGGTTCGGCATTGCGCTCCGACGACGCCCTGAAGGTGCTGGAGCAGATGCTGCAGTCTCCGCTGGCAACCCCCAGCCTGGGGGTACTGGAGCTTGACTGGCATGCCCTGGCACGCTTCCTGCCAACAGCCAACGCGCCGCGCTTCCAGGAAATTGCCCGCACCAGCGATGATGATGGGCACTCCGACGCTGATAGTGGTGATATCCTCGCCCTGCTCGAGACACTGGCACCGGAAGAGCGCCACGCGGCGGTTGTCGATCTGCTGCGCGCGGAACTGGCCAGCATTCTGCTGATCGAGGAAGACAAGATCGACCCACAGCGCTCCGTCTACGAAATGGGCTTTGATTCATTGATGGGCGTTGAACTGATGACGGCCATCGAAAATCGCCTTGGCGTGGCCATTTCCGTCATGGTGCTGAGCGAAGCCTCGACTCTCGACAAGCTGGCTGCTGTACTGATTGATAAGCTGCAGCAAAATGACGACCCTGCTGAAGACACCCAGCAGGATGCGCTAGCCTCACTCGCCGCACGTCACGGCGCTGAAGGCCTGGCAACGCCTACCGCCACCCAGGAAACCACATGACTGCAAAGCGCTCGGAACTCAAACGCCAATTGCTTGAACAGGCTCGCCAACGCCCCTCAGCCCGATCGGTCAGCAATATCGGCCTGGCCGGGCAAGCGTCGCGCCCTGCATCTCGCAAGGTGCCCGAGCGCTTTACCCGCTTTGATGCCCACCCCGGCTACCAGCAGATTGCGCTGATGCGCCAGGGCGCTGAACAGCTGGGCCTCAAGGATCCCTTCTTCAAGGTACATGAGGGCACGGCAGGCGCCACCAGCGTGATTGACGGGCGCACCTGCATCAACTTCGCCAGCTACAATTACCTGGGCTATTCCGGCGACCCCAGGGTCAACCTGGCCTCCACCCAGGCGGTGGAACAGTATGGTACCTCGGTGTCTGCCAGCCGGGTGGTGTCCGGTGAACGCCCGATTCATCAGCAGCTTGAACAGGCCATTGCCAAGGCTTATCAGGTGGATGATGCGGTAGTGTTCGTCAGTGGCCATGCCACCAATGTCTCCACCCTGGGTTACCTGCTAGGGCCCAAGGACCTGATTGTTCACGACGCGTATATCCATAACAGCTCACTGGTCGGTGCCCAGCTCTCCGGCGCCAAACGGATGTCCTTCAGCCATAACGACCTGGCGTCGCTGGACGCCCTGCTGGAACGCCATCGCCACCAGTTCGAACGCACCCTGGTCGTCGTTGAAGGCCTCTACAGCATGGACGGTGACATTCCTGACCTGCCTGAGCTGATCGCCCTGAAAAACCGCCACCAGGCATGGTTGATGGTGGATGAAGCCCATTCGTTTGGCGTGCTGGGAGACACCGGCCTTGGGTTGCGTGAGCATTTCAATATCGACCCACGCGAGGTGGATATCTGGATGGGCACCATGAGCAAGACCCTTTCAGGGTGCGGGGGTTATATCGCTGGCAGCGTTCCCCTGGTCGAGACGCTGCGTTATTTTGCCCCCGGTTTTCTATATAGTGTCGGCATGCCTGCACAGGTGGCAGCCCCCTCACTCAAGGTGCTGGAGCTGATGACTGAGGAACCCGAGCGGGTTGAAAAACTGCAGTCTGTGTCACGCTATTTTCTTGAACAGGCCCGTGCCCGAGGCATGGATACCGGTCACAGCATTGGTGCTGCCGTGGTGCCGGTGATCGTCGGAAGCTCCCCCCTGGCCGCTCAGCTGTCCCACGCCTTGTTTGAACAGGGAATGAATGTACAACCCATCCTGCACCCGGCAGTGCCAGAAAAAAGCGCCCGCTTGAGGTTTTTCATTTCTTGTGAACATACCGAGGAACAGGTTGACCAGACGCTGGATGCGCTGGAAGATTTATTGAGTAATGCTTGAAAACACAAGGATCGTCCATGTCCGCGCCTATCAATAACCCGGAACCGTCCTGGTACGTGATCCAGTGTAAAGGCGGCGAATCATTTCGAGCAGCGGAAAACCTGGGCAACCAGGATTTCGACGTTTTTCACCCGGTGCTGAATACCAAACGCAAACGCAACGGCAAACTGACCAACGTCTGTGAACCGCTGTTTCCGCACTACCTGTTTATCCGCCTGGACCAGATTGCCAGCAACTGGCGGCCAATTCGCTCAACCCGAGGCGTGCTCAGGCTGCTGACCTTCGGCGATACCCCGGTGCCCGTCTCCGATGCGCTGATTGAAACCCTCAAACAGCAACCCCATGAGCAGGAAGGCATTCACAGCTACTTTACCCCCGGGCAGAAGGTCACCATCACGGAAGGCCCGTTCAAGAACCTCGAAGCCGTCTTCAAGAGTGCCAAGGGCGAAGAGCGCGCCATCGTGCTGATCAACATGCTGCAACGCCCCCAACAGATTGTCATGAGCGTGGATCAACTGGATAAGGCTTGAAGCATGCGGGAATAATCAGTAAGCCACCTTGACCTTGGCTTTTCCAGCCAACGCCAAGGAATCCTCTTCCCTAACCTTTGACGCTTAACGATAAACGTCATAAAATGAATGGCATGATCAAAAACTTCCGGTGCAAGGACACACAATGCCTGTTTGAAACGGGAACAACCCGGCGTTTTTCTGCGATAAAGGCAGCGGCAGAGCGAAAGCTCATCATGCTTCAAACCGCCGAGACATTGGATGACCTGATCTCTCCACCCGGTAACCGTTTAGAACTATTGACTGGTAATCGCGAAGGTTGCCATAGCATCCGCATTAATAAACAGTGGAGACTATGTTTCAAATGGACGGACGAAGGCCCAGAAAACGTTGAAATTGTTGATTATCATTAAGGAGGAAGCGTTATGACAAACAACGGCATGCGCCCCATCCACCCCGGGGAAATTCTCCGCGAAGAATATCTGGACCCTCTGGAAATGAGCGTAAATGCCTTATCCAAGGCATTGCATGTTCCAGCCACCAGAATGAATGAAATCGTGAGGGAGAACCGGGGAATTACCGCCGATACAGCATTGCGTCTGGCCCGGTATTTTGGCACCAGCGAACGCTTCTGGCTCAACCTGCAAACAGAGTATTCACTCCGCCAGATGCAGATCAGCAAAGCTGATCAGATAAACCGAGAGATCGAACCTCACGCAGCATGACAGGGTAAATACAAACATCAGGTATTGGTGGATTGCGTCGATCATCCGCCAACCAGGCGGATGACGCCGGGAATCCACCCTACTTGGGTCAACTATTCACTATTCACTATTCACCATTCACCATTCACACCCCCCAAACCACAAAATGCGGGTTGAGTTTTTCAGCGGGGGTGGCGTAACTCAGCGGCGTGCCTTCAAGGGTTTCTACCCGGCCACCGGCCTGTTCGACGACGGCGTGGGCGGCAGCGGTATCCCACAGACAGGTGGGGCCCAGGCGCGGATAGACATCCGCCGCCCCCTCGGCGATGGCGCATAGCTTAAGCGAGCTACCCATGGGCACCATTTCATGCGCACCGAGCTTCTCAAGCCAGGCGGCCAGATCCGGGCTGGGGTGAGAGCGGCTGCCGACCACGCGCCAGGCGGCATCGGCTGCGGGCTTGCCAGCCACCTGAATCGCATGGCGCTGGCCATTGTCATCCACCTTGACGGCACCCAGGCCCTCGGCCGCCAGGTAGGCGGTACCCAGGGCAGGCGCAATCACCACGCCCAGTACCGGCTTGCCCTGTTCAATCAAGGCGATATTGACGGTAAACTCACCGTTACGCTTGATAAACTCCTTGGTGCCATCCAGCGGGTCGACCAGCCAGTAGCGGCCATCGCTATCCACCCCTGTAAACCCCGCCTCGTCTTCTTCCGACAAGACAGGAATGCCATGAGGCAGGGCGTTCAGGCGCTTAACGATAATCGCGTTGGCGGCCATATCAGCTTCGGTCAAGGGGCTCTTGTCTTCTTTCTCTTCAACGCTGAATTCCCGCGCGTAAACCGTCATGATGGCATCGCCTGCGTCGCGGGCAATCGCTTCAATACTATCCAGCAGTGTCCGGTCAATCATAGTCATCTTGTTTGCCTTGTCCTGATTCAAATCACCCAAAAAAATCCCGCCAGCCAGGGGGCCAGCGGGAGAGTCGGTCATCCAGCCTTCAGTTAATCAGCCCGCGCTCACGCAGTGCCTTGATAATCGCATCGGCGGCATCTTCCGGCGACAGCTTGTCCGTATGCAGGTGGATCTCGGGTGACTCGGGCGCTTCATAGGCGGAATCAATCCCGGTGAAGTTCTGCAACTCACCGCGACGCGCCTTCCTGTATAGCCCTTTAGGATCACGTTCCTCAGCCACATCCAGCGGTGTATCAACGAAGATCTCGATAAACTCACCCTCGTCCAGCAGGTCGCGCGCCATACGGCGTTCGCTGCGGAACGGCGAAATAAAGGCCGTCAGTACGATCAGGCCCGCATCCACCATCAGTCGCGCCACTTCAGAGACACGGCGGATATTCTCGACCCGGTCTGCGTCGGTAAAGCCAAGGTCGCGATTAAGGCCATGGCGCACATTATCGCCGTCCAGCAGATAGGTATGCTGGCCCTGGGCATAAAGCTTCTGCTCAACCAGGTTGGCAATGGTTGACTTGCCCGCCCCGGAAAGGCCGGTGAACCACAGGACAGCAGGCTTTTGCACCTTGGCCTCCGCACGCTGCGACTTGCCGATATCCACGTGCTGCATGTGAATATTCTGGCTGCGGCGCAGGGCAAAGTTGAGCATGCCCGCCCCGACCGTATTGTTGGTCATACGGTCAATCAGGATAAAGCCACCGGTGTCCTGGTTTTCCGTGTAGGGGTCAAAGGCCACTGCCTTGTTCAGGCTCAGGGTACAGACACCAGTGGCATTCAGGTCCAGCTGCTTGCTGGCGGTATGCTCCAGGGTATTCACGTTGACCTGGTACTTGATGTCCGTGACGGTCGCCGACACCGTCTGGGTACCCAGCTTCATCAGATAAGGGCGGCCCGGCAGCAACGGCTCGTCATGCATCCACACCAGCGAGGTTTCAAACTGGTCGGCGGTCTGCGCGGGTGAGCTGACCCCGGAAATGACATCGCCGCGGGAGATATCAATCTCGTCTTCCATCAGCAGGGTGACCGACTGCCCCGCCACAGCCTGCTCCAGGTCGCCATCATAGGTATAGATGCGCGATACCTTGCTGGTGCTGCCCGACGGCTGCACGCGGATTTCATCGCCCGGCGCGATCACACCGCTGGAAATCATCCCGGTAAACCCACGGAAATCCAGGTTCGGGCGGTTAACCCACTGAACGGCCATGCGGAAGGGGTTGCGCTGCAGCCGCTCGTCATCCACTTCCACGGTTTCCAGATACCCCATCAGGGTCGTGCCGTGGTACCAGGGCATCCTGGCACTATGCTCGATAACGTTATCGCCCTTGAGCGCCGACATGGGAATAAAGGTGATGTTCTCAAAGCCCAACTGCTTGGCAAACGCCTGATACTCCTCGACGATTTCATCAAAGCGGGCCTTGGAGTAATCGACCAGATCCATCTTGTTGATGGCCACAACCACCCGGCGCATGCCCATCAGCGACATCAGAAAACTGTGACGACGGGTCTGGGTCATGATGCCGTGACGGGCATCCACCATCAGGATGGCAGCATCCGCGTTGGAGGCACCGGTGACCATATTTCGGGTGTATTGCTCGTGGCCGGGGGTATCCGCCACAATGAACTTGCGCTTGTCGGTGGAGAAAAAGCGGTAGGCAACATCGATGGTAATGCCCTGCTCGCGCTCTGCGGCCAGGCCATCTACCAGCAGGGCAAAATCCATATCCCCGCCCTGGGTGCCGTACTTCTTGGAATCCGCTTCAATAGAAGCCAGCTGATCTTCAAACAGCAGCTTGGATTCAAACAGCAGGCGGCCAATCAGGGTGCTCTTGCCGTCATCAACGCTGCCGCAGGTGATAAAGCGCAGCAGCCCCTTGCTTTCATGGGACTTCAGGTAGCCTTCGATGTCGGCGGCGATCATATCGGATGAGTGTGCCATTAGAAGTAGCCCTCCTGCTTTTTCTTCTCCATCGAGGCGGCGCTGTCGTTATCAATCACGCGCCCCTGACGCTCCGAGGTATTGGTTAACAGCATTTCCTGGATAATGGCCGGCAGCGTGTCGGCTTCCGACTCTATGGCACCGGTCAGCGGGTAGCAGCCCAGGGTGCGGAAACGCACCTTGCGCATCATCGGCACCTCACCCGGCTCCAGCGGCATACGCTTATCATCGACCATGATCAGGGTGCCATCACGTTCAACCACAGGGCGCTCGGCAGAATAGTAAAGCGGCACGATGGGAATGTTCTGCAGGTAGATATACTGCCAGATATCCAGTTCCGTCCAGTTGGACAGCGGGAAGACACGGATCGACTCACCCTTGTGCTTGCGGGTGTTGTAGATCTTCCACAGCTCAGGGCGCTGGTTTTTCGGATCCCAGCGATGCTGGGCGGTACGGAAAGAGAACACACGCTCCTTGGCGCGGGATTTCTCCTCGTCGCGGCGGGCACCCCCAAAGGCCGCATCAAAGCCGTATTTATCCAGCGCCTGCTTCAGGCCCTCGGTTTTCATGATCTCGGTATGAAGGGCCGACCCATGGGTAAACGGATTGACATTCTTCTCAACCCCTTCCGGGTTGATATGCACGATCAGCTCCATGCCGATATCACGCGCCATATCATCACGGAACTCGTACATGGCCCGGAACTTCCAGCGCGTATCAATGTGCATCAACGGAAACGGCGGCGGAGAAGGCGCAAACGCCTTGCGCGCCAGGTGCAGCATGACCGCACTGTCCTTGCCAACGGAATAGAGCATCACCGGATTATCCGTCTCGGCGACCACTTCCCGCATGATCTGGATGCTTTCCGCCTCCAGCCGTTGTAAATGAGTAAGGGATGTCATCGTTTTACCTGCTTGCTATTGGAATCAGGGCTGTGAGAAGCACAGCGTTTGGAAACAGCATTTCTTGCGCCAGCGCTAACAGAGCCACCAGGCACCAGGCCAATATCGGCGGGTACAGGCACCAGCCAGAAATCCCGCTGAGCGGCCAGCCACGCCGTCAACTCAGGGGCAGCGCTCAAGGCAGCACCGTGAAACACCAGCGCGGCCGGGCCATTGGCGGCCAGTGCCTTCAGCGTTGTCAGATAGTCCTCGGCCACCGGCGGGCGCTGGAAACAGCGCATCCATAGCCGGCCACGGGAACCATGCAAATAGATTTGATAGAGGGAGCCGTCCGGATGTGGCAGATGGCGAACTCCGCCCTGCCAGCGCTGCGCGGCGCTGTTGAGCTGCTTGAACACAGGCGCCACCGCCTGGCGGTACCAGCGTCCTCGCGCCGAGCGCTCCTTGCTCAAGGAAGCCAGCGGCCAGGCCTCATGTTTCAGATGTTCTTCTTCCCACCAGTGCTCTACTGCCCGCTGGCTGACCGGCTGGCCATGCGCTTTTTCCAGGCACTGCGCCAGATCGGCACTATTCCAACCAGGCTCGCCCACAGGTGGCAGGTCATACAGGTGGTGCCATAGCGTTGCCTTGAGTTCAGGCGCCAGCACATTGGCCTGACCCTTATGGCGCCCGCGCGGCTGAACGGGCACGCCCGCCCAACCTCCTTCACGAAACGCCTTCCAGGCGGCAGATACCGTTGGTGCAGAAAGCCCGGTGCGTTGACAGGCCTCCATCACAGTGAGACCGTCCAAGCGCAGCTGAACCGCGTTGATGCGGCGCTCATTCAGCTTTTCAGGCGATAAATGTTTTGTCATTTAAATTTATTTAACTCACTGTTTTAAAACAAAAAAAATTATATAAATAAGCTTTTTTGAATCAACTGTTAGACACCATCATAAAAGGCTGCGTAAAATTGAGCAAGCCATCTGTTTACCTGCAAGGATAATGACCAATGACGCCATGGGCGGTTCTTGTTTCCATCGCCGTTCTGGTTGCCAGCCTGATCAGCGGAAAAATCAGACCAGCGACAGCCTTTGTCACCCTGGCCGGCCTCTATCTGGTCGCCGGCCTGGTGGATACCTCCGTGCTGCTGGCCCAATACACCAACCCCGCGCTGGCCACGCTGCTACTCTTGCTGCTGGTATCACTGGCTCTGGAGCGTTCCCCGCTGTTGGACTGGCTCTCAAGCCGCCTGCTCAAGGGCAGCCCACGCTTTGCAACGGCGCGCCTGATGGGTACTACAGCGTTGCTCTCCGCGTTTCTTAACAACACCGCTGTGGTCGCGGCCTTTCTGGGGGCTATATCTCGCCAATCACGTATTGCTCCATCGCGATTACTGATTCCGCTGTCCTATGCCTCTATTCTCGGCGGCGTTACCACCCTGGTCGGCACTTCCACCAACCTGGTGGTCAATTCCTTCTACCTGAACGCCAGCGGCAGTGAACTGGGCATGTTCCAGTTTGCACTGGTTGGCCTGCCCGTGGCCCTGATCACCTTTGGTGTACTGCTCTGGCGCGCCCAGAGACTGCCCCACCACCACCCTGAAGACACCGATGAAAAGCTCTCCTATTTTCTGGCCGCCGACCTGCATGCCAACTCCCCCATGGTAGGTAAAAGCATTGAGGACAATGGCCTGCGCCGCCTGGAAGGGCTATACCTGCTGGAAATCGAGCGCAATGGCCGCCTGATCAGCCCGGTAGGGCCGGATGAACTGCTGCAGCCCGACGACACCCTGGTGTTTACCGGTGAGACCAACAAGGTTCAGGCCCTGCAGCGCTTTCCCGGCCTGACGCTTTTCGGGCACCAGGCGGATGACCTACTGGCCACCAACCTGGTGGAAGTGGTGATTTCCCACGAATCAGAACTGCCCGGCAAAACCCTGCAGGAAGTGGATTTCCGCAGCATGTTCAGCGCTGGCGTAGTGGGCATCAGGCGGGGGCAAAAGCGCCTGGAAGGCCAGCTGGGCAAGATTCCACTGCGTGTGGGTGATTGCTTACTGCTGGCGGTCAGTGCTGATTTTCGCCAGCACCGCAACCTGGACCGCAACTTCCATCTGCTCAGCGGCAGCTTCAAGCGCCCCCAGCTTAACCGCCGCGAAAGCCTGCTGACACTCAGCGGATTTATGGCCGTGATCGGGCTGGCTACCGTTAACCTGTTGCCTCTCTTCCACGGCCTGATGCTGCTGCTTGCCGGGTTGCTGGTGGGCAAAGTACTCAGCGTGACCGAGCTGCGCCGCCGTTTCCCGTTTGAGCTGTGGCTGATTATCGGCTCGGCGCTGGCCATCGCCCAGGCGCTGGAATCCTCGGGCGCAGCCGCCCTGTTGACTGATGGCATGCAGGCCATGTTCAGCGGCTATGGGATCTATGCGGCCTTTATTGGCTGCTACCTTCTCACCCTGCTGTTGACCGAAACCGTTACCAACAACGCCGCCGCAGCCCTGGCCTTTCCCGTGGCCTGGAGTACCGCCCAGGCCTTCGGCGCCGACCCGCTCCCTTTTGTCATGGCGGTTGCCTACGGCGCCAGCGCCTGCTTTCTGATTCCCTTCGGCTACCAGACCCACCTGATGGTCTACTCGCCGGGGCGCTACCGGATCAGCGACTTTTTAAAAACCGGCTTACCCGTCAGTCTTGTCTACTCCGCCGCCGTGCTGACCCTGACCCCGCTGGTGTTTCCGTTTTAGTGAAAACCTTGTTGGCCACGGACCCTCACGGACGACACGGACAAAACCTTAAAAACCTTTTTTTGACCTTGTCCGTGCCGTCCGTGAGGGTCCGTGGCTAAACAAAAATCCCGTGGCTAAAAAAGTTTGCGTGGAGGCTAAACATGCAAACCACATTCACGCTGCAGGCCGAAAAAGCGGGTGTCTTCTTCCTGCATGCCGGGGCGTAGGGGCTGGCTGGTGTGCCAGTCGCCGACGGTCACGTAGCCTTCCTCCCACAATGGATGGTAGGGCAACGCATGGCGGGTCAGATAACGGTGGATATCACGGTTATCCCAGTCAATCAGCGGGTAGACCTTATAGCGGCCATCCTGACGCTGTTCTACTACCGGGCGAGCCTTACGGGAACCGGATTGTTGGCGACGTAACCCGGCGAACCAGGTGCCCACCTGAAGATCTTCCAGTGCCTGCTCCATAGGCGTAACCTTCATCAACTGGTTGTAGCTGTTAATTCCCTCGGCACCCTGCTCCCAGAGCTTGCCGTAAAGAGTTTCCAGCCGCGCGGGTGACATCTGTGGGGTCACGACCTGCAGATTCAGCTGCAGGCGCTCAGTGAGGGTATCAATAAATTGATAGGTTTCTTTGAACAGATAACCGGTGTCCACCAGTAACACCGGCAGGTCTGGCTTGATCCGTGTCGCCAGATGCAGGAGAACCGCCGACTGGATGCCAAAGCTGGAACTCAGCACGAACGCCCCGGGCAGGTGTTCCAGCGCCCACTCAACCCGCGCCTCGGCGGGCTGCTGCTCCAGTGCAGTATTGGCAGCTGCCAGCTCAGAGGATGATGGCTCAAGGCGGGCAATGCCAGAAACAGGTAATGCATGTTCAGTGTGATGGGCGGAAAACGCCATGATCGCACCTCCTCTGTTGAAAGATGGAGAATGCCCTCATGATAGACCTCTACCCAAAAGAACATAAAAGAATAAAAAATAATTTTATGATTCTTTTTAATTATATAAATTATCAACAGCACTCATTGCCAATGAATGGACGAGTATGGCCATTCTTGAACATTGGCTACATAGCCATGTTTGACAGGATTATAGTGAATATACTCAACATGCTTCTGGATATCATCGGCATCACGGAGTGTGTGCTCCCAAAATCGACGCTGCCAGATGTGTCTTTCTCGACGGTGGTTCACAGTACTGCTTACAGACATGGCAACGCCCTTGCTGAATTGCAACTTGATCAAACGCCACCGAATAGAAAAGTCAGAACATCCTTGCGGCAAGGTCCATATACAATGCAGGTGATCAGGTAAAACAACCCAAGCCACTATCTCAAAGGGATATTTTTTCTTAACCTTACGCACGGAATCGCGAAGAAGGTCAATATGATCGGTCAACAGAGTCTGCTTTCGGTTGTACAGGTTGACAGTGAAAAAATAACTCCCACCTGCAATATAGTGTCGTCGGTAATTTGACATAACAACTCCTTGTAATACCCCTGAATCCTTTTGAAAATGCCCCGAGAAGCATTGCCGTAGGGTGGATTCCCGGCGTCATCCGCCGGGCAATGAACCGGAATCAACCCATAAAACCAACGGCGGATGATCGACGCAATCCACCACTGCCTGATGCCGACACGTAACATAACGGGCACCGCCTGCCCGCCTGCGGCGGGTTGGTGGATTGCTTCGCGAATCCACCCTACAGAGGCTTCAACAATTATCCTGACGCCAATGCCCAATCATTCAACGTCAACCATGACCGCTAATGCATGCATATACCTCCTATGGCACCGCCTGCCCGCCTCCGACGGGTTGGTGGATGGCTGAGCGAATCCACCCTACAAGTACTCCCCGATAATCATGGCACCAATGACTCATCATTCAACGTCAACCATGACCGCTAATGCATGCATATACCTCCTATGGCACCGCCTGCCCGCCTGCGGCGGGTGGGTGGATGGCTGAGCGAATCCACCCTGCGAATTTTTCTCTACAATTATCATCACAGCTAATTCAGAACCGGTCCATTTTTTATATGGCCACCTTCTGAAATGAAAAGCTGTTAGTGTGGTTACAGGGTTTATTGCATGGCATCAGGGTAGGCCGGCCTTGTGGCCATCTAAAAAGTCCCATCCTGGCGTCAATCAGACAGGAGAAGGCCTTTATGGACATACTGGAAATGCATTATTGGTGGATATTGATTGGCCTGGGCCTGCTACTCGCAGAGCTGATGACAGGCACTGTGCTCTTGCTGGCACTGTCCGCGGCGGCGTTTATTACAGCCGTTGCAGCCTATTTCAATATCGGGTTGACCGGGCAGCTGGTCACACTGGCCATCTGCGTGGCTGTTTTTGCGCCCATTGCGATCAAGGTGATTCGTCCGCGCCTGTCCCCCAAAGGTATCAATTACGGCTCCGTCGGCTCCGGCGCTGAAAACGGCAAGATGTTTGACATCGTGGCCCGCGACTTCGACAGCGCCCCCGGCATCAAGATTCATGGCGATTTCTTTCATGCACAGCTGATCAACGCCCTGCCCTCAGACCCACCCCTGCAACCCGGAGACCGTGTCATCTTCGATCACTTTGAAGGCACCACAGCCAAGGTCACGCGCTTCAAAGCAACGTAACCCCACTCAAGGAGCAACACATGGAACTCCCTTTCGGAACAGGCCTTATTATTGGCGGCCTGATCGCCATCATCGGTATCTTCATCATTGCCAAAGGGCTGATGATCGTACAGCAGTCAGAGTCTGTCGTGGTTGAGCGACTGGGCTCTTTCAACCGGGTACTCGAGAGCGGCGTGAACATTATCGTGCCGTTTATCGACAAGCCGCGCCCCATCACCATGACCCGCTACAAGCGTGTGGATGGACAGTTCATTCCACAAACCAAGGAAGAAACCCGCATCGACCGGCGCGAAACGGTGATGGATTTTCCGGGGCAAGCCGTCGTTACCACCGATAACGTCACCGTGCAGATCGACGGCGTGCTCTACTACACCATCGTCGCCCCGGAAAACGTCGTCTACCAGGTCGAGAACATGTCTCAGGCGGTAGAAACGCTGGCCAAGACCACCTTGCGCAGCGTGGTCGGCCAGATGGAGCTGGACAAACTGTTTGCCAGCCGTTCTGAAGTCAACGCTGATATCCAGCTGGCCATGGAAGAACCGGCCTCCAAGTGGGGCATCAAGATCAACCGCGTCGAGCTTCAGGATATTCAGATGCCGGTTGAAGTGGAAGAAGCCATGCGCCTGCAGATGGCCGCGGAGCGTAACCGGCGCGCCACTGTGACAGAGGCGGAAGGCGAAAAGTCCGCGGCGATTGCCAAGGCCCAGGGCCAGCGGGAATCCGCGATTCTCAATGCCCAGGGCGATAAGGAAGCGGCGGTGCTGCGCGCCGAGGGGGAACGCGAATCCATCAGACTGGTTCTCGAATCGCTCGGCGATACCCAGAAGAACAAGGAAACTGCCGTGGGGTATCTGCTCGGCCAGACCTACATCAAGACCCTTCCCGACATGGCCAAACAGGGCGAACGCGTCTTTGTGCCGTACGAATCCAGTGCGCTGCTCGGCTCCATGGGCATGTTCCGCGAAATGGCCGGCAACCCCAGCGACCAGATGGCTGCCAACGCGATGAAAACCGGCATGCTCGGCGGCGCAGGCACACAGCCAAACTCATAACGCTTCATACCGGTTAGTTTCAATCCAACCAACAAAAACGGCGTGGCATCCACCACGCCGTCAGGGTATCCCATATACATTAGCCCCCCCCCCATTAGGCTTCATGACCTCTAAACAATCACCATTTTTCTCCCAAGCGTTGCCAGAAATCTGCAGCATGGTGTGGACTCCCCATACGCTTGGCATCAGCGGCGGCGGCGCGCGCCATTTCAGCAGCCGCAACGGGGTTATCCAACAGTTCCTCGATGGCAGCCTGCCAAGCATACGGGTCATCATCTACCAGTAAGCCATTCTCACCGTGGCAGACAACTTCGCTGTAAGGGTAACGGTTAGAATAGACCCCTACCCCACCCATGGCCGCGATATCCAGAAACTTGATAAACGACTTACCTTGATTGAAAGGTGAATCCATCAGCGGCGCCAGCCCGATATGCACCTGATGGTTGGCCTGGTAGCGACGGAACGCGGGCCAGGCGAGTGGCTCAGGTGTCGTAACACGGGGTAAGTCACATAGCGCCTCGGGCGTATACTGGCCCAGCATTATCTCAAGCGCAGTATCTTCCCGCTGGCGCTGAATATTCTCCAATCCGGGCGCTATATGTTCCAGATCATTAAGATGAGCGCGGGTGCCATAAAAGCCGATGCGCCAGGGTGATCGCTGAGAGGGCGGGTGTTCAAGATGTACCCGCGTGGGCAAGGAAGCAATCAACGGTGGCGTCAACACGGATACTGACCCATGACGCCCATGAAAGCGCTTGGCCAGCTGCTCACTGGAGACAACGACTTCATCACACAGGGTCAGCAAATCAGACTGACGCCTGGCAATGCCCGCCATACGTTGGCAATAGTGTTCAGGTAACTGAATATCATTGGCCGCCGCTTCAATATCATCATCAACCAGATAAACCATACGCCCAAACTGCTCGCGGTGTGCCTGCAACCAGGTAATCCAGCGCATTGGCAAAGAACGGCAAATAATCAGATTGACCCCCAGCATCCTGCGCATCAGCTTTTTCGCCAACCAACCGCGCCAACCGCGCATATCAAGGCGACCTGCATCTATTTCCCGGGCACGCAAAAGGGGCGCGGCCGACTCAAGGAAATAGATATCCTCGGTCGGCCGCGCCCCATCGCTCAACACTAACCAGCGCTCACTCCTCACGCCTCACTCCTCACTCCTCTACAGCCTAACGCAGCGAAAAATCTTCATAGACCAACGTCAGGTTAGGGTTATAGGCAGGATCATTATCAAGCAAATCACTCCAGGTATGACGCATGTAAGCCATCTCTCGCAGCCAGCGAGCTCGCTTTTTGGGAGTGTCATCTGCTCCGCGAGAGATAGACTCATGATGATAAAGCTCTGCGTAAGGCGTCCACAGGTTTCGATAGCCCGCATGATGGACCTTCAGGCACAGGTCAACATCGTTATACGCCACCGCAAGACGAGGTTCATTCAGTCCCCCCACCTCATTAAAGACGTCTTTTCTGACTAGCAGACAGGCAGCAGTCACAGCGGTCAAGTTTTGCACCAGCTTTAGTCGACCACAATAACCATCCGCCTGACGCGGAAAGAAGCGGTGCGCGTGACCGGCCACGCCACCCAACCCAAGAATGACGCCACCGTGCTGCAGGGTTCCGTTCGGGTAATACAGTTTTGCCCCAACGCAGCCAATGTCGGGGCGCAATACCTGCCCTACCATTTCGCTCAGCCAATCACCATTGAGCGGTTCAATATCATTATTCACCAGGCCGATGATATCGCCCCTTGCATGTCGAACACCGAAATTATTCAGTGCCGAATAGTTAAACGGATGATTCCAGCGCAACACCCTGAC
The DNA here is from genome assembly GCF_044792155.1 of Halomonas sp. BLK-85. Taxonomy (NCBI): domain Bacteria; kingdom Pseudomonadati; phylum Pseudomonadota; class Gammaproteobacteria; order Oceanospirillales; family Halomonadaceae; genus Halomonas; species Halomonas sp. BLK-85. The sequence goes on along the minus strand of NZ_CP087731.1, from coordinate 810,223 downwards.
ACGGGGGTCACGTGCTTCAACCTCATCCAGATAAGCCAATGTGTTCAGACAGGTACTTTGGTTATCAAGGATTAAAAGCTCGAAGTGACGATAGCTCGTCAGTTGCAGAATACGATCAACACAGGGCCTGAGAATATCGACGCCATCACGGGTAGGCACGAGCAGGCTGACTAGCGGTGGTTTTTCACTGATTGGCCAGCATACATGAGCGCTGAAGGGCAATTGACCGTTACTCACCCTGGCATCGCATTCCGGCAAGCTGAGCCGTATCCAGTCTTCTACCAGCGAGGATGTATGATCCTGGCGTGTCTGATCAGTTTCATGGTGAGCAATATGGCGATGATAAAGCATCCACGGCAAATGCTTGACGGCTTTCACTGCTGATGCATCACGCTGGTACTGCCAGGCCAAAAAACGCAGTGCCTGTGCGTGATCAATCTCCAGCCGAGTCAACTCTCCCCGTACTCGGCGCCCAATTCCCTGATAGACCTCCAGACGCCATAACATACGACGCTTGTAGACCGTCATGCGCCCTACGTAGCCAGATGATAGTAACAGATCCGGATTCCACTCAGGTTTAAAACAGGGTTTGTTACGTATGCCATTCCAGCCCAATACATCCTCATCGGCATAAAACAGTTGGCATTGCGGCGCATCAAGCCAAGCATCCACGACTCTGGCCAAGGCCTCTGGTGCCAAGCGGTCACCTGGCGCCATGCTGATCACTCCTTCCCCGTCCGAGTGAACAAAGGCATGGTGGTTGAGCGCGACCAGGCTATCTTCACGACAGACGCTAAGGTGGGATGACTTTTCACATGTTTGATGAATCAGCAACTTGATCTCATCCACCAGCTTTTCCGGCAACTCCGCCGAAATAGAAACGCTTAACATCCACTGTGAGTAAACCTGTGCCTCTAGAGAAGCTAGCGTCTGCTCCAGACCTTCCATGCCAACACGCTCAAACTCTTCCTTGTGTAGCGGCAAAAGCACGGCGAAGGATGGCGCTGCTGCAAGATTCTTCAGCTGCCAATATTCAGGTAGCTGTTTAATGTCCGGCTCAACATTAGCCACCCAGTCAGCATAGTTGTAATGCGCACATGAACGCATGAAGGTCTGGGTATGCTCGGACAGTGCTACGCTTTTCCAGCTACAGGCATGCGCTACCGACTTCTGGTGCAGGGCACGTATTACCCGCTGGGCGCTCATTTCCTTGTAATCCGGATGCACACTCGACAATCGCCGAGCCAGCCTGTCACGGGCAAACCAGGGCGTCAGCCATACCCAACGTAAATGTTGCACCTGAAAGGCACCCATGGCGTTTATGGTAGTAATCGAAATGCGTTTCACACCCAGCGGCATATAAACCAGGCGCTTCGCTGTCTTGCCTGGCCGCAATGGAATGCCCAACTGAAAGCTATAACGACGCGTTTCTACGGTAATGGTCGCGACCCCATACATTTCAGTACCGTTCACATCCAGCTCAACCATGTTCCAGCCTGGCAAAGGCCGCTCACCAACCAGTTCGAATTGCAGCTGATCATCACTCAGCTGCCTGGGATGAAACACCGGTTCGCGGTGCCAGAAAGGTTTTACATCCGCTCGCTGGTTCCACCAGTTCTGGATAACTTCAGATATTTTCGCCGCTACTTTTAGTGAGGCGTCTCTGGTGACTCTCAGCATCTCAACATTTTTCTCGCATAATCATCCCACCGTTCGAGTCCGATCTCCCGCAGGTAGGTCGACTCTGCAGGAATGAACCGCTCGGATACCAAGGCTTTTTCATCATCATTCAATCGCGATACCTTATCACGAATAGTCTCGGCAAGAGATTGATCCAGAGAGGGAACCTGCACAACAAATCGACCATTGGTCTGAATGATCAGGTAATCCGGCTGAGTGGCACTAATGACATCCGGATCAAGATTACCCGCCGAATGAATAAAAATGACTCGTTTGAACAATCGACACAGGTAGTTAAACATTGAATAACTTGAAGACGAACCAAAAATCAGTGCCGTTCCCTGCTCTATGGCATCAGGGTATTCCAGAGCGATAATCCTCCCAAAATTAGGCAGACCATTATCATAGCGCCTGTAAGGTTGATATTTGAATGAACGCAGAATATCAACGCGGCTGGTTTGACGTGGCGATAGTTTATTGCCCAGATCACCGCCCATATTGCGCTTTACGTAACGGTCCTTTGACATTACTTGTCGATAACGACGAACATCCAGGCCCAGATTCCGGGCTAACACAGTGCTGGCTACCATGGCTCCCCGCTGCGCCCAATGCGTGTCTGTCGGAATAAACGCCTGATCACCGAGCTTTTTCAAGGCGGTTGCCGGATGCAGAATCGACTCTGCCTCAGCAAGTTCCAGCAGTTGTGACATGGGACCGTCACTTGCTTCGTATGGATGGTAGGCATTTCCCATCACACTTTCCTTGGAAGGCGCGATCAGCATCTTCCAGGGGATACCCTGCTGTTTCGCTAGCTGATCAACGCCCCGCAGGTAGTACCGCCATTCGTCAAGGCCTTTGTCAGTCAGCCGCAAACGACCGCGAAACTGATCAACGCTGGCATTGGTATCGTTATCCAGAAACAGCCAGCCCTGTTTCCCCTTCAGCACTTTCAGAGAGGTTGAAGCCGCTTTGTCTACCGGTGTGACATCTATCTCTTTCAGTAACCAGCGCTGTTCGCCAATAACCAGTAACAGGCGGAAGCGAGCAATATGAACAGGGACATGAAAACGGAATCCGCAGTAACGCTGTGGGTGATCGGCAGGAACCGTCTTCAATATCGTTTCCACTACATCCGGGCGCTCTATATCCAGCGGATAAACACCTTCCTGCTCGGATGACCACTGCACCACAATACGTACCTGACGCAGTATGTCCTCTTCGCCTTCAGGCATTAGTAGCCAACCTTGCACCCGCCTGCCTGCGGGATCTATTTGTGCGTCACGCTCTGCAGTTGGATAATCCAGCATCCATTTGAAAACCGGAAGCTTATCATCTTGATTCTTTCCGACGCCTATCTGTCGCGATAACCAGTTCACCATACTCATATAAGATGTTGCTTCCTCGAATCGCCATGCAAAGCCAGGTCGTAAACCTCAGCGAGTGCCTTTTGCAGCACCTTCGGACTGAAGTGCGCCATGGCATGTTCACGTCCCGCATGGCCTAACGTATGACGTAGCTCAGGCGCATCAGCCAGCATTGTCAACTGGCGCGCCATGGCGTTAATGTCCCCAAAAGGCACCAGATAGCCCGTCTTATCCGGTATTACCAACTCTTCCAAGGCACCCCAGGCATAACATACAACAGGACGAGCCGCCGCCATGGCTTCCAGTACCGTCCGTCCGAAAGACTCCTGAAAATGTGAAAGATTCATTACCACATCAAGCTCTGCCAATGCATGGGCAGGCGATTCCACATAGCCACCGTCAATAATACGGATACCTGTTGACGCCTCATCATAATGACGCAAAAGACAAGCAAGATCAGAAGTGGGTGGGCCGAATAACCAGACCTCCACCGGGCAAGCAGTCTGATGGGCTAAAGCATTAACCAGGGCAGTAACATCCGATAACCCTTTCTTGGCCAGATTACTGCTCAAAATGCCTATTCTTACAGAAGCGTTTGCTTCCCGGACAGGCAAATCCAACAAGGGCAACATATCGATAGTATTGGGGACAATCAGGGTCCGTTCGCAAGCAATGGCAGTGGCAACGCACTGTGAATTGGCAACCGGAATATCAGCCAGCTCGCGCACCCGCTCCATGATTTCAACCGCAGAAGCATTTAACGTTGCACGCAAGGCGCTGTCATGTTCAGGCAGTTCGCGCACATGCATGATCGTCGGTATGCCTAACGCCCTGGCTGCATGCAAGGGTTCATCCAGTATGGCCGTGTTAGCATGCAGTGCAGCAATATCAAACTGCTGCATCAGCTGGCGAAAATAGTCATATGTGGCATGCTCAAGCTGTTTACCTTGTTGCCACCAGCCATACGGCAGAATCGCCACGGCCAGCGACGCCTCCCGCAACGCTTTAATGTACGGCTGATTGGCTGCGCTTGGCAGCGCAACCACTACATTCATGCCAAGCCCACGCAACCCTCTCACCACATCCAGCAGGCTGCGTTCGGCGCCATAAAGGGTTTCACCTGCCGCGTGCCCACACACCAGCACCGTTGGCTGATCAGCAGCAAGCGTGCAGAAGCCCTGTATTACCGGCCGAGGTGAATAGCTGGCACTTCGTCCCGTCTGCAAAAAATGCAGCAAGGGTGAAAGCGGCTCCTTCTTATCGACGCGCATTTCTTCTGCGTATAGATAGCGATAGCCAGACACACTGAAATGCGGGCTGGGATCGCGCCCCTGAGACTCCCCTTCTCGCCAATAATGGCTTAGCGGATCAATCAGCGACTGCTGCAAGTCAATGTAGGTGCGCAGGTACCAACCTGCATCAAACCAGGGCGTTGCCTCATACTGCGCCGCCTGAAGTGTATCCAGAGGATGTTGATAAGCGGCTTGTTGAGTGGGCATGGATGATTGACGGCAAATCGCAGCAGGAGTCGCAAAAGGGCGCCTTGCAGGGTGCTGAGAAAGAAACAGCCCCGCTGGCTTGGCTGATTGATGCCAACGACGAGCGCTAGCCATATAGTCATGGCGAACGCCGAGAAACTGGGTCGCGAGATGCGTATGGGTATGCTGACTTAGTGACGATGCATCGGCACGACCAAACGACAGCGGGACGCCGGGCAGCACCTCACACACTGCCTTCTCCCCGAAAACGGCTTCCAGACGCTCACGGAATTCACTGTCAGCATTGACCTTGACATCATCCCAGAAGCCTAGCTGGTCTAATGCCTCACGGCGTACCATTAATGAAGAAAGATTGGGGTACACCCAACCTTCACCTTCCAGGCGCCAACGATGGAAAAGTAGACCGGGAGTCGCCCTGACCCACCAGGAAATCGAGGCCTCTGCACTGCTAACCTGGCTCAGTGCTTCAACCTGCAGGCGCAGTTTATCGGGATGCGACCAGTCATCACTGTCATGGGTGGTTATCAGCTCTCCACGCGACGCAGCAACACCAGTATTCCGCGCCGCATAGGCTCCCTTATTCTCCCGATGATGAAGAATCCGCAACTCAACATGGCTGGGACAGTCTGCTCTCAAGGCTTCAACCGCAGCCACGCTGGCATCCACGCTGGCATCATCAACCACAATAATTTCAAAAGGAACTGGGGAGCCCAAAAAACGCTGTGCAAACAGACTACGTACCGCAGTCGCTATTGAGCCAGCGGCGTTATATAGCGGTATCACGACGCTGATTCTGGGAGGCTGTTCATGCTCTGAAGATTCAGCTGCTGTATACTCCGGCGCCAGATTATCCAGCGTGAGCGACAGGTTTGCTGATGCTTTACGAACTGTTGCCAGGCCCTGTGCCGACCACATTGCATTGAGCGGTGCCAAGCGTTCCTGTTCATTGTTACCTTGGGCCAGGGCCATGTTGGATTGAGCCAGAAATGTATCAGCATGCTCACCGGCATGCTGCTGTAAAGCCATCAGCGCCTGCTCCAGCACCCGCCGATGGAGCGCTTCGTTACTGGCGTTTTCATCTGTTTCCAACGCCAGACGTGCGCACGCCTCAACTGCCAGCAGGGCAGGCCCTGTGGATGTATTTCCAGATAACGTCGGCCAATCCATCACCAAAGGTGACAGCCAATCAGGCAAAACAGCCCAGTTATTTTGCCAGGCCCACCACCGTGCCAGCGCCCAGCGGGCATACTGCTGCTCTTCCAGTGATGCCTCAGCAGATTCCACCAGCCGGAAAAGACGCGCCAGCATGACACTATCAGCGCCACGCCAAAGCGCGTGATCCCAGGCAATTGCCCGGTTACGCCGAGGCAAACGCCCTTCAGAACGCCCATGGCGCTGATAGTGCAACCATGGGTCGATACCGCTGGCAGCAACGTCCGGGTAAGCATTCAAATACCAGTGGCTATCGAAATCTTCAGGCGGATGACCGGTGAGCACTTCCCTTGCTGTTCGGCGGGCATTGTTGTCCAGCTTTTTCCTCAAGTACGAGGCAACCCATTTCCACACTACGTCGTCTCCTTGGGGCGAAAAAGAAGTGCCTTACCTGGCCTTAAAATACCGCTGCCTGGCGCAACGCCACAGCGTCAGCATCTTTGGTTGGGAGAGAATGGCTGTTGGTCAATCAGAGGCCAGACAATCGCCAGGTTATAAGCAACTGGCAAATAATTCGCCTGTTTAAATACAAAATCGCCACAGCACTCAACAAAAGCACTGTGGCGAAAGGTTGCTATAAAAAGTCGCTATTTGAAAAAACAATTAATTAACATACACACCTGCATTTCGATGATGCTGAAAACAGCGAGTCAACGAATGAACTTAATGCCTATCCACCACCAACTTCCCGACATTACTCAACCGTCACACTTTTGGCCAGGTTACGGGGCTTGTCTACGTCAGTCCCTTTCACCAGAGCAACGTGGTAAGACAGCAGCTGTAGCGCTACCACATGCAGCACAGGTGACAGCAAGCCATAATGCTCAGGCATCTGCAACACATGGATGTTGTCACTTATCGTTACCTGACTTCCGCCATCAGCAAATACATACAGTTGGCCACCCCGGGCGCTGACTTCCTGCATATTGGCCTTGAGCTTTTCAAGCAACTCATCATTAGGCGCCACCACAACGACTGGCATCTCTGCATCCACCAGCGCCAGGGGGCCATGCTTAAGCTCGCCGGCCGGATAGGCTTCCGCATGAATATAGCTGATTTCCTTCAGCTTAAGCGCACCTTCCAGGGCAATCGGATAGTGGCGACCACGCCCCAGAAACAAAGCATGATGCTTGTTGGCAAAATGCTTTGCCCAGGCCTTAATGCTGGGCTCCAGCGCCAATACGTTTTCCACTGCGACCGGCAGATGGCGCAATTCATCCAGGTAGACTTTTTCGTCCTGCTCACTCAAACGCTGATTGGCCTTGGCCAACAGGAGCGTTAGCAGGAAAAGCGCGCTTAACTGAGTAGTAAACGCCTTGGTCGACGCCACCCCTATTTCCGGCCCCGCGCGGGTAATAAAACGCAGCGCGGTTTCACGCACGATCGCGGATTCCGGCACGTTACAGATCGCCAGTGTGTGCGTATGGCCCTGCGCCTTGGCATGTTCAAGCGCTGCAAAGGTATCGGCCGTTTCGCCGGATTGGGAAATCACCACTACCAGCTGGCGCGGATTGACCACACTCACCCGATAGCGATATTCGCTGGCAATCTCGACATTGCATGGCAGGCCCGCTACCTGCTCGATCCAGTACTTGGCGGTCATGCCCGCATAGCTGGAAGTACCGCAGGCAATAATCAGCACCGAATCTACCTGCTGAAACACCTCAGCGGCTTCAGCACCGAAGATGCCGGGCTCCAGTTTGCCCGCCCCACTAATCATCTCAAGCGTGTTACCCAGCGCCTGAGGCTGTTCAAATATTTCCTTCTGCATATAGTGGTTAAACTCACCCAGCTCCACGGCATTGGCAGAAAGGCTGGAGATGACAACATCACGCTCCACTGGCTGGCCGCTGGCATCTTCCAGGTAGATGGAATCACGGGTCAGCCTGGCCACGTCGCCGTTTTCCAGGTACATCATGCGCTTGGTCACCGACAACAAAGCCGATGCGTCCGATGCCGCATAATGGCCATCATCAGCAACACCCAGCATTAACGGTGAGCCTTGACGGGCCACTATCAGAGTATCCGCTTCATCCTCACTGATCACCGCCAGTGCAAAGGCCCCCTGCAAATGCGCCACAGCACATTGCACCGCAGAGAAAAGATCAGCCACCGGTTCTGCCCCTTCAAGCTCACCCTTCAGGCAGGCACGGATCAGGTGCGCGATGGTTTCGGTATCCGTATCAGAGGTAAATTCATACCCCAGCGTTTGCAGCGTGGTGCGCAGCGCTTCGTAGTTTTCGATGATGCCGTTATGCACCACCGCCAGACCAGCAGAAATATGCGGATGCGCATTATGCTCTGCCGGCAAACCATGGGTGGCCCAGCGCGTATGGGCAATACCCACCTGCCCCGAAAGCTGCTGTTCAGCCACACGCGCCTCAAGCTCAGCCACACGCCCCTTGGCCCGGGCACGCTGCAAGCCGTTGTTAAGCACCGCAAGCCCTGCAGAATCATAGCCACGGTACTCAAGTGTTCTCAGGCCCTGAAGCAGAAAGGGAGTACATTCCGTTGCGCCGATCGCGCCGACAATGCCGCACATAGTGTTTCCTGTTGGTAGTGAGTAGTGAATAGAATAAAACCTGTCTGGCCACGGACCCTCACGGACGACACGGACAAGGACAAGGACAAGGACAAAAAAGATTTTTAGGTTTTCGTCCGTGTTTTCCGTGAGGGTCCGTGGCCAATAACCGTGGCTAAAACATTATCACCCCAGCGCATCGGCAATTTCACGGGCGCAGCGGTGTGCCATCTGGGCATCTTCGGCTTCTACCATCACTCGGATCAGCGGCTCGGTACCGGATTTGCGCAACAGAACACGCCCCGTTTCTCCCAGATGCTTCTCAACATTGGTAACGGCTGTTTTAACCGCCTCAACATCCAATGGATCAACACCCTGTTCGGCCTGATAGCGTACATTGATCAAGGTCTGGGGTAGCTTGCGCATGCCCTGCTTGGCGGTATACAGGTTAATGCCACGCTTCTGTAACGACGCCAGTACGCGTACTGAAGCAATAATCGCATCCCCGGTTGAAGCATGATCCAGGCTCAGCAGGTGCCCGGAACCCTCACCGCCAATACGCCAACCGGTTTCCTTCAATTGCTCCATGACATAACGGTCGCCTACTTTGGCCCGTCTGAACGGAATGCCACGCTCAGCCAGCGCCAGCTCAAGCCCCAGGTTGCTCATCTGGGTACCTACAATGCCACCGGTGTAGCCTTCTGCCTGAGCCTCACGCGCCATCAGGAATAGCAGTTCATCGCCATCCACTTCAGCTCCGGTGTGATCCACCATCATCAGGCGGTCAGCATCACCGTCCAGCGCAATGCCCAGATCAGCGCGTTTTTCGATCACCGCAGCCCGCAGGCTGGCCAGATCCGTTGCGCCGCACTGATGGTTGATATTCACCCCATCCGGCTGGTCGTGCAGGCTGATCACCTCGGCACCCAATTCGCGATAGACGGCCGGTCCGACTTTATAAGCCGCACCATTAGCGCTATCCACTACCACCCGCAGGCCGTTTAGATTTTGCTGGCCAGGAAAATGAGATTTGCAATACTCAATATAACGCCCCGCCGCGTCATCAATGCGCCGCGCTTTACCCAGTTTTTCAGAACTGACGCAGGTCATGCCGTCTTCAAACGCACGATCCAGCCACTGCTCGATTTCATGCTCCTGCTGATCGGTCAGTTTCAGGCCTGATTGCGCAAACAGTTTGATGCCGTTATCGTAAAACGGGTTATGTGAAGCGCTGATCACCACCCCCGCATTGGCACGAAAAGTAGTGGCAAGATAAGCAATCGCAGGCGTCGGCAGCGGCCCGACCAGGGCAATATTCACACCAGCGGCAGAAAAGCCCGACTCCATGGCCGACTCCAGCATATAGCCGCTCGCCCGGGTATCCTTGCCAATCAACACCTCACTGACGCCTTCCGCCCCCAACACCTGGCCTGCCGCCCAACCCAGCTTCATGGCAAAATCCGGCGTCATCGGAAACTCACCAACACGCCCGCGAACACCATCCGTACCAAAATACTTACGCATAAAAGTCTAGCCTTTGGGGATCTTTACTGACTGTAAACAAATTTTGCCACGGACGCTCACGGAAAACACGGACGAAAACCTAAAACCCCAAAAATCTTTTAAGGTTTTCAAATTTTTTCTTGTCCGTGTCGTCCGTGAGCGTCCGTGGCATAAAAAGGGTTTATCCGTGCTCATCAGTGGCAGGGTTAGTAAGGGCTACACCTCGTACCCAGCCTCGCGAGCCAGCAGTGTATTCGCCTGCAGCCAACCTTCGATATGGCCGCAATCAAAGGTCCGCCCAAGCATGCGGAATGCCTGCACGGTCTGGCCTTCCTGCATCAGCCGGTCGATGGCATCCGTCAGCTGAATTTCGTTACCCGCGCCGGGCGGCTGATCGCGAAGCAGTTCCATAATACGATACGGCAATACATAGCGGCCAATCACCGAAAGGCAGGAAGGCGCTTGCTCAGGCGTGGGCTTTTCAACCACACCGCGCATATCGGCACTTCCACCGGCGTCAGGCTCATCGCAATCCACAATGCCATAGCGCTGAACGTCTTCCTTCGGCACGGCTTCCACCATGATCTGGGCCGCCTGGTTGGCATTCCAGCGCCCCACCATATCGCCCAGGTCACAGGCGCTGCTGGCCGCCTGCGGCTTGACCAGCACATCCGGCAGGATTACTGCAAAAGGCTCGTTGTCATCCAGTAAATGGGCCGCGCAATAAATGGCATGCCCCAGCCCCTGGGCGTTGGGCTGGCGCACGCTGGTCACTTTCAGCCGCTGGGGGGAAATGGCCGAGAGCGTTTCCAGCAACGCATCCTTACCCTTGCTGGCCAGTGAATGCTCAAGCTCGAAATGCGCATCAAAATGATCCTCAATGGCAGACTTACCCGCCCGGGTGACCAGGATGATCTCATTGATACCCGCCGCCAGCGCTTCTTCCACCACGTGCTGGATCAAGGGGCGATCCACCACGGGCACCATTTCCTTGGGAATGGCCTTGCTGATCGGCAGTAGCCGGGTACCAAAACCAGCAACCGGGATAATGGCTTTTTTAACTCCCTGCATTACATCACCTAATAAATTTGCCTAAAAAAAGCCAGCGCTGAACTGGCAACCTTTCCATCAAGACCCAAAGCGCCTGAAGGGGCGGTAATAAATAGCGTCAATCACTTCCAAACAGGTCGCGGGTATACACCTTGTCTGCCACGTCCTTAAGATCTTCTACCATACGGTTAGCCAATATGACATCACAGTGTGTCTTGAAGGCTTCAAGATCGCGCATCACCCTGGAACCAAAGAACGCATCGTCTTCCAGTACAGGCTCATAAACAACCACCTCGACGCCTTTGGCCTTGATACGTTTCATAACCCCCTGCATCGCGCTGGCACGGAAGTTGTCAGAACCGGTTTTCATGATCAATCGGTACACACCAACAACAGCTGGCCTGCGACGCAACACTGATTCAGCAATGAAATCCTTGCGGGTGCGATTGGCTTCCACAATGGCTTGAATCATGTTGCTGGGAACATCCTGATAATTGGCCAGCAGCTGCTTGGTATCTTTTGGCAAACAGTAACCGCCGTAACCGAAACTCGGGTTGTTATAGTGTTTACCAATACGTGGGTCCAGGCCAACCCCTTCGATGATCTGCTTGGCATCAAGACCATGAGATTCGGCGTAGGTATCCAACTCATTGAAGTATGCAACCCGCATCGCCAGATATGTATTGGCAAACAGTTTGATGGCTTCAGCTTCTGTACTGTTGGTTAACAACACCTCAATATCCTGCTTGAGAGCGCCCTGTTTCAACAGTTCTGCAAAGGTAGCCGCACGCTCAGAGCGCTCACCAACAATAATCCGCGATGGATAAAGATTGTCGTGCAGCGCCTTGCCTTCGCGTAAAAACTCGGGCGAAAAGAACAGGTTCAGAGTATCAAAGCGCTGTGCAGCTTCAGCGGTATAACCAACCGGCACAGTAGATTTTATCACCATGACGGCATCAGGGTTTACCGCCATCACCTGGTTGATTACCGCTTCTACACTTGTGGTATTGAAGTAGTTGGTTTCCGGATCATAATCGGTAGGTGTTGCAATAATAACGAAAGCAGCCTCTTTATAAGCCGCCTTAGCATCCAGCGTTGCCTTGAAATGCAGATCTTCGCGAGCGAGGAAAGCCGAAATCTCAGCGTCCTCAATAGGAGACACACGGTTGTTCAGCATTTCAACCTTTTCAGGCACGATATCTACCGCCACGACCTCATGATGCTGTGCCAGCAACATTGCATTTGAAAGGCCCACATAGCCCGTGCCAGCAACTGCAATTTTCATCTTAAAAATACTCCATCAAACAAACATTGATAACCTTGTAGTAATTTTATCAAGGGCAGCCTAGCAATTAATTCTCAATACTTAAATTTTCTAACACCAATATTTAAATCACAAAAAAAGAAAAACTAGCAACTAGCGCATTAGCAAAATCACTCTGGATGATATAATCATAAATATATAACTTATCAGCACTCAGCTTGCTTGCTAACAAGGAAGGACTGCAAACTTCTCCCAAGCCTTACAATGATATAAGTGTTGATTTTTACCATTTCTTGCTGCACATAAAAAGCTTTGACTACCTTCTTACTCGACAATCAATGCTAACCTTTGATCGTCAAAGGAACCAGCAAAGTAGTATTCTTTCCCTGTAAGAGATGACGCGATTATCGCTGTCATTTCAACTTTATCTCTGAGGTTACTAGCCAAACCAGACCTTAAAATAGCTTTCATATTTTTTGAATCAAACCAGAATGGCTCAAGATCTGGATTAGCAAACAATTCTTCCCGGGTAAAATGTAAAACCTTATCTTTTGAATAAGAATAACTAAGATAAGTGCCGTGAGAGGTCAACAGCAAACCGTCTTCAGATATATTTTTTCCACCGGAAGGCAAGCAATCGACTAAAAAAGAAAAGTTCTCTTTAACCTCTAAAAAGCTAGCTTCTTCTTTATCACCGCTTAATCTTTTAAGCAGCTTATCGCTGTACATATCACTTTCCTTGTGAACTGTTCTGATGTACACACCTTTTTCCGGAACTAGAACAAGGGGTGCCTTTTCATCTATTCTATTATGATCTCCAAGGCCATATATAGATAACATCTTATTTGCTTTTTGGCCCTTCTTATATAAGTGCACATGTGATAGCCCAAGAGCCAACTTAGGTAAAGATACAGGGTGAAATTTTATATACTTATCTCCATCGTAAAGACCTGCATACCCTTGGGGAAAAGAAATGGAATGACCTATAAATTCAGGTGATAGGTACCTAAATAACTTTGCATAATAATCGTCCGCCAGAGCATCGTCATCGTCTAAACGCACTGTTGCATAGCAAACATCTTCTGCGTTTTTTTCTAATTCTTTTAGTAGGTAGTGATGCATATTTGCGGTTATTGCCTGCTCGCGAGACAGGCTAAACACCTTAACATTTCCAGCGGATTTAGCTATATCATAGAGGTTGGATAAGAATGGATCTGGCAGTTCATCTGAGGTAAAAACCATAATAGTTGTGTTGCTTTTCTCCATTTTAGACAATGAAGGAATAGTCACCTCTTTAAAAATCTTTTCATGGATAGCCAGTCGTTGTGGGTCAAACAAATTTCTTTTATAATCTTCAAACTCTTTGTCACGCCCAATGACCCATCCATTGCGACTTTTCGTCAAAACGCTATAGCGTATCAATATAAAAACATGTTTTTTCATTAAAAAATCTCGATCACTTGAATAATTTCCAATCAATACATTTGACTATAAATGCGTCTAACCTAGCATAAAATTTATTGTTAATATTATACTAGCCTATCTGATAAAAAACGCTCGAGGTATCAATAAACTTTAACTAGCCTATATCTCTAGCCACTTGGAATGGTTTATAAACTCTGGGCACCCATCCAATGGATAGTTCACTAAATCAACGTCGGTAATATTATACACTTGCGCTTTTATTACTTGCCCCATAACAACTGGCTCTACCTTTCCTTGTTTCAGGAGTTCAAAGTAAAGGTTACACAACGCTTCAGGAGATTTATAGAAACTCGGCCAGTGGAAAAGTGCTACTTTATGCTTGGAGTTATTACGGATAAATGCAGCAGCCTTCTGACAGTCTTCAAGACGAGAGAAGTCACCTGCAATAACAGTATCAAATTCAAGCGGATCGCCCCCACGTTCAAACATACTACGCGGTGCTGGGAAGGTTCGCTGAGTTTTGGCATCTTTAACATGCAAATACTTTTGATTGGCATGCCACCAGGCACAGATTTCACGATAGATATGCCGCAGACCAAAATAGACCGTACGCACATGTGTCGCCTTGGTACGGGTCAGTGATGACTCTTCATCCAGGGCAAAGTCGAGCGGCGTTTCAGGATGGATCTTGGCAAATGATTTCTTGCCGAACTGAGCCTGCATACGCCAGATATATTCGGTATCGCCACCAATCCGAACATGATCCCACTCACCGATTGTTTCCAGAACCTCACGGCGAAACATAAAGGAGGATTGGCTCCTGTGGATGAGGCAGTTGTTTGGGCGCCAGTTTTGAGTAAATGTAAGATTTTCCTGGGCGCGAATCCAGTGGGCAGCGCAGCCTTTTATATCGGAATGACTTTCCAGGTAAGCCACCTGACTAGCAATTTTTTGCGGGTGCGACCAGTCGTCGCTATCGTGGGTAGTAATCAGATCTCCGGTTGCATAAGTAAGCCCGTAATTGCGTGCTGCATAGGCACCACCATTATGTGGTGGTTGCACTGCCCTTACACGTGAGTCCTGTTTTTCAAGCGCTTTCAACACCTCGAAGGTATCATCCGGCGAACAGTCATCTACCGCGATAATTTCAATATTTTCATAGGTTTGTGCAAGTAATGATTCAATCGCAACGCGAACCTGTTCACCCGCGCTGTAAATCGGCATCACAATAGAGACCTTTTGTGGCCCTATGATTTTTGCGCCAGGCAAGCCCACAACATTGTGATAGAGAGGGGCTTACTTTTATCCTTGCGGCGGATGCCAGTAAAGCCATGAATAGCGAAGGCCTGATTCATTCTTTCTATACGCTCTTCGTCATCATTGAGCGCATTTGCCAGCGCAAAATGCGCGTCGGCATCCTTAGAGTGCTGTTGAACAAACGCATGCATTACAGCATAGGCTTCTTCACAGCGACCCAGCTTCAATAAGCAGAAGTACTCCAGGTAGGCCGTTTCCTTGCGTGACTTGTTAGCACTGGCCAAACCTTGCATTCTATCTGCAAAACCCAGCGCACCTTCAATATCGCCACAAAAATATAACCATCTGGCAGTATGCCACATTGCCCACCAGCGAGAACTTTCCTGTGCAGATGGATCAGTGTACACATCTTCCAGTTTTTTCAATGCAGTAGACGAATGGCCATTCCAGAGTTGAACAGCCAAATTGGCAGTGCCACTTGCTTCTTTGTACTTTATCTCGTTTCCACCTTCCTTGCCCTGATAAAGGTAATGCAATAACGGAATATCACCAGGCCGCATCTGTGTCCGGTGACTTTCAAGATAGAAATTGTTGTCAAAACGCTTACAGGGATTAAGACCCAACTGCCAGCCGACAGCGAGATAATGCAGTATTGGATCAACCTGTTCAGGTAGCCAGATAGCGTGCTCAACAAGGTACCATTTCGCATTGACAAGACGGGATTTCTTGACCAGTGCAAGATCCTGCTTCAACTTTCCGGGCCTCAAAACAGCTAGAGCGCTTTTGAGAATCTGATCACAAACCGCTTTATTTCCTATTTTACGCAATGCTAGTGCCAGGTTCACATAACAAGGCTGGCAATCACTTAACTGCTCAAGCGCCTTGATATAGTAAGAGGCTGCCTGTTCGTATGCTCCTTGCCTGTAAAGCGCGTTTCCTTTCTCAAAATTCATAGCGTAATTCAAGCTCTCTGTACGGTGTTTTCAGTATCAAGCAAATAGCCAAGGGCCGTTGGTCAGATATACCAACCTGTTCACGCCCTCTTGAGGCTGACTCTTTTTTCTTACCATTCACTTGGATCACGCCAGGCATTCAACTTACTCAGAAGCTGAGCAGTGCTGACATCCTCTATATTCATGTGTACAACAGGCTCATTGGCCAGCGTCTGATAAAGGCTGGTTGCCAGCTGTTTGCCCAGTTCCACCCCAGGCTGATCAAAAGGGTTCAGGTGCCACAGCACAGATTGGGTAAACACCTTGTGCTCATACATGGCCATCAAAGCGCCCAGGGACCAAGCATCCAGCCGCTTGAGCAGCACAACAGAATTAGGCTGATTACCCCGATAGCCTTGCGCCATGTAACCGCGTAACGCCATGGGAATGGCATCGTCTCCAAGCGCAAAGAGCTGTGATTGCGCCAGGCAATGAGCCAGAGTCAACTGCTCCTGTGCTTTCAATCTCTGGGCAACCTCTTCGGAGACGTTAACCCCATCTTCTCGCAGCCCGCGTCCAGCCACTGCCACAAAATCTGCACTGACGGTATGCGTGCCCTGATGCAATAACTGATAGAAAGCATGCTGACCATCCGGGCCAACATCACCCCACAGGATCGGGCAGGTCGTATGATTGACAGAACGACCGTCCAGCCCAACACTTTTACCATTGGATTCCATTTCCAACTGCTGGAGGTAGGCAGGCAAGTATTTCAGCCGGCCATCGTAAGGCAGCACAGCATGGGTAGGAATTTTCAGGAACTGGCAATTCCAGGCGCCCACCAGCGCCATCAGTACGGGCAGGTTTTGTTCTATCGGCGCTTCCAGAAAAT
Organism: Halomonas sp. BLK-85; assembly: GCF_044792155.1. Taxonomy (NCBI): domain Bacteria; kingdom Pseudomonadati; phylum Pseudomonadota; class Gammaproteobacteria; order Oceanospirillales; family Halomonadaceae; genus Halomonas; species Halomonas sp. BLK-85. Next base: position 793,624 of record NZ_CP087731.1, on the reverse strand, counting down.
GTCTATCCATGGCGTGCGCGCCATCCAGCAAGGCATCAAACACCTCCATTCCCAACTCAATGGCCACACTCACACCAATCGGCGACCAAAGAGAGAAACGTCCACCTATCCACTCCTTGAACACAAGCTGCTGTGTTTCAGGAATACCAAAGGACGACATTTTCTCAGGCCTGGTGGAAACACCAATCATCTGATGCCGACACACCGCAGCCTCATCCACTTCCAGCGCCTGGCTTAACCAGGCAAGCGCGGTACGCACGTTGAACTGAGTATCCGCCGTAGTGAACGATTTAGAGGCCAACACCAGCAAGGTAGTGGCGGGGTTCAAGCGCTTCATCAAGGGTAGCAGCTGGGAGCCATCCATCGTCGAGACATAATGAACCTCCAGCCCAGTACTACCTGAACGGTTTGCAAGAGCTGTACTGACCAGTTTTGGACCAAGATCAGACCCACCCACGCCAATATGCACCACATCAGTGATAGCTTGACCCGTCGCGCCATACCACTGCCCAGCGTGCAGTCGGCTGACCATCTCTGCCATACGCCCTCGCTGCTGCTGGCAAAAACTGACCGCCTCCTGCATACCCGGCAATGCTTCACTGTGTGGCCACCTGGCCGCCATATGCAGCGCTGAACGCTTTTCCGAGGTATTGACCTTCGCCCCCGAAAACAGCGCCTCACGTCGTGTGGCCAAACCGCAGCTTTCAGCCCACTGCTTTAAAAGAGCAACAGTTTCAGTAGTTAAACGCTGCTTACTCAAATCAATGTGCAAGCTTTTGAAAGTAAAAGACAAGGCGTCTGCGCGCTGCCCTGCTGAAACGGACTCCGCTTCCAGGAGGTCACTCAGGGATTGAACCTGCATGCGCTCAGCATGCGCTTCAAGCGCCCTCAACGGCGTATAGACATGGTTACCCGATGCAGAAATTGACATGTTCATAAGCTATCCATAAAGCGGTGTATCTTCCAAGATGAGCAATTTTCAGGCCACAATGATGGCAGTGTCGTATTGCGTTACTGTTTATATGGCCGAAAAAAGGCGTTACCCAGAGGCAAAGACGCTGTCCAGCAGGTCAGTAGCGCTTTCAATCAACTCATCCAGATGCTTCGCGCCTTTAAAGCTCTCTGCGTAAATCTTGTATAGAGACTCGGTGCCGCTGGGGCGAGCTGCAAACCAACCATTTTCAGTGGCCACTTTCAGCCCTCCAATCGCAGCCCCATTGCCCGGTGCATTCACCATCACTTTCAGGATAGCCTCTCCTGCCAGGCCAGGCTGGGTAATACGTTCCGCTGTCAATTGCTTGAAAGCCACTTTCTGCTCAACCGAGCAGGGTGTATCCACACGCTTATAGTAAGGAGCGCCATGACGCTCTGTCAGCATGCAGTAATATTCACTGGGGGTTTTACCGGTAACCGCGGTAATTTCAGCCGCCAGCAAACACAGTGCAATACCGTCCTTATCGGTGGACCATGGCTTACCGTCAAGGGTCAGCAAACTGGCGCCAGCGCTTTCCTCACCGCCAAAGGCAAGCCAACCCTCATGCAGACCATCAACAAACCACTTGAACCCAACCGGCACTTCATAGAGTTCACGCTGATGTGCCGCTACCACACGGTCAATCATGGAAGACGATACCAGTGTCTTGCCAATCTTGAGTGCCTCAGGCCAGTGCTGGCGATGCTGAATCAGGTAATCCACACACACAGCCAGGAAGTGATTAGGGTTCATCAAGCCAGCAGCATCGACAATGCCATGACGATCTGCATCCGGGTCATTGCCAAACGCCAGATCAAAACGATCCTTGATAGCCAGCAGGTTCGCCATGGCAGCCGGACTTGAGCAATCCATGCGAATCCTGCCGTCATGATCCGGCGGCATAAAACCAAAGCTGGCATCAAGGGTGGTATTCACCACCTCAATATCCAGACTGTAATGGCTGGCCAGAGCCTGCCACACCGGCAGGGCTGTTCCCCCCATCGGGTCTACACCCAGGGTAAGCCCCGCCTTTTGAATAGCCGCCACATCAATAACACTAGACAGCTGAGCCACATACTGGGACGTAAAATCATGTTCCTTGGCCGCCGCCAGCGCCTCTTCCAGCCCAACAGCAACAACACCTTCCAGCCCGTTCGCCAGGTAATGGTTCGCACGCTGCTCAATCCAGGCGGTCACTTCCGAACCCGCTGGGCCACCATGATAAGGGTTATACTTGATACCACCATCTTCTGGTGGATTGTGCGAAGGCGTGATAATCAATCCATCTGCCCACTCAGCTGACGGCTTGGCGTTATGCTGCAAAATGGCATGGCTCACCAAAGGTGTCGCCGTAACACCCTGCTGCTTTTCAATCAACACAGAGACATCATTGGCCACCAGCACGCCCAGCGCACACTCCCATGCCGGGCGGGAAAGCGCATGCGTATCAAACCCCATAAACAGGGGGCCCTTGTATCCCTGCTCACGCCGATAATCCACAACAGCCTGAGTAATAGCCGCAATATGTGCGCTGTTAAAAGTACGCTCCAACGAACGCCCACGATGCCCAGACGTACCAAACGCAACGCCTTCACTGGCAATGCTGGCATCCGGGCTCTGTTCGTAAAATGCCCTAACAACGGCTTCCATATGCAACTCCCTGAATAATTAATATGTATTCCACCACGCCACTACCACCACTGCTTCACCCAAGTCATACCCGAGCCAGCCCTATCATTGCCGAGCCAGAACACCACACAAACACCTCAAACGTTTCTCAGTCTTTGTCTTCGGGTAATGAAAAGTCCAGGCCTAAATCCGTTTCTGAAGGTTTCTCTTCAATCTCTGAAAAGAGAGAAACATACTGCTCTGAGCTTTTTCGCCACATACGACTCATGCCTTTTTCGAGTGGAATAATCTGCATTTCAAAGCCATAGCGCTTTGCCCACTCTTGGGTAATTTCAGATTCCTCCTGACGGTAAGCATCATCCATCCAAATCTCCGCACGAGGAGACAGTCGATCAATAAAAGCTGGCAGAGCAGGGTAACGCGCAAAAGAGCAGGTATTACCAGGAGGGCCATCCACCACCAGAAGGTCAATATCCCTGATATCATCCACATTCAAGGCATACCAGCGGGAAGGCTTATCAGCATCAGAAGGGTTGAGGTGCTCACCGCTCCAGGGTTCCAACGGACAAACACGTAAATCAACCCAAGCTGTCAGGTTCTCATCAAGCAATGTTTGTTTGGTCTTGTCAGCATAGAAGGGTAAATGCTCAAGGCTAATCAGTTTTCCTGTACCATTTTGACGCAGAGCATCTGCAATCACCAAGGTACTAGCCCCACTGCCGGTCTCAACAATCAACTCTGGTTGATGCTTCAAAATCCAGGTATGCAATGCCAACAGAAAATCTGGTGACGTTGGCCAGCCTCTCAGCGGTGGTAAATGCCCCCTGATCGACAGTTGCCGCTGTAGCCAACTCAGGCTCTCTAACTGGGTATAGAGTTGGTCAACACTTTTCTGATGACTTGAACGGCTTTGATTGAATCCCTTTTTGATCTCTTGGCTAAGAGATTGATACAACGTTTCATCAGCCACACTGGCACCTCAAAAATTTGAATTACCGATAACCTGTTGGATTCGTTTCTTGCCAGCGCCAGGCGTCTTTACACATTTCCTCCACCCCAAGATGAGCCTTCCATCCAAGCACCTGATTAGCGCGCTGCGAGTCAGCATAGCAGGCAGCAACATCACCTGGCCTTCTTTCTACAATCTCGTAGGGCACTTTTTTACCACTTGCCTTTTCAAATGCATTGACCAACTGCAGCACTGACACCCCCTGACCACGGCCGAGATTAAAGGGTGAAAACCCCTCAGCCTGGCCACTGTAAAGATAATCTAACGCTGCCAAATGCCCTTTAGCCAGGTCAGTTACATGGATATAGTCTCTAACGCCAGTACCATCAACAGTAGGGTAGTCGTTACCGAATATGCTCAACTTTTCTCTCTTGCCAACCGCCACTTGAGAAATATAGGGCATCAGGTTATTAGGTATATCCTGCGGATCTTCCCCTATCATGCCTGAAGAGTCCGCACCTACAGGGTTGAAATAACGAAGGCAGGCTATCTTCCAGTCCGGGTCAGCCCTGGCCAAATCTTCAAGCACATGTTCAACCATCAATTTTGATTGACCATAAGGGTTTGTTGCACTACGGGGAGCAGTTTCCTTAATAGGAAGCGATTCCGGATCACCATAGACAGTCGCAGAAGAAGAGAAAACCAGTTTTTTCACATTATGTTGAGACATGACTTCCAGGAGATTCAAAGTGCCTGCAACATTATTCTGGTAATATTCAACAGGGTAACTTACTGACTCCTCTACCGCCTTTAACCCAGCGAAGTGAATTACAGCTGAAAAGTCATTTTCTTTAAAAATATCTTGAAGCGAATTCTTGTTACGAATATCCACTTCATATAGAGATATCTTTTTACCAGAAAGCCTCTCTACACGTTCTAAAGAATCGCCAACACTATTGGAAAAATTATCAATCACCGACACATTAAAACCAGCGCGCATTAACTCGAGGCAAGTATGTGAGCCGATAAAGCCACTACCTCCTGTAATAACGATATTACACATAAACAGCAAAGCCTTTAAGCAAACCCATCAAACAGGACTAAAGTAATTATAAATATTTTCTGAAATTTTTTATTGAAAAGCAATTTTTGATAGCTTCTTCAAAAACCCAACTCTCCCAATCAGCTACCTCGCTCCAACCACTCAGAAATATGAAATCCAGCCCTGCGGCACTGGCTGCTTGATAATCGTACTTGCTGTCACCTAGAAACAACGCAGGCTGATGGATATTGGCAGCCGCCAGTTCACGCGCCAGAATCTCATCTTTGGTATCAGGGCTACCGAAGATGCCTCCATCGAACCACTCAGCAATACCACGCTGGTTAAACACGTCACGCAGCTCAGCTTGGTCACCACCGGAGACAATCAGCCAACGGGCTTCGGGTGTCTTCTTTCGCAAGGTTTCTAAGCCAGGAGCTATATCACAGTTCAACAGCCCTTCGCGTACATGGCTGGCATAGGCATGCAATAGGGCTTCCAAGTCGGGCCCTTGTTGTTGACTGGTGTAAACAGGGGCAATCTGCTCCAGAAAGTAAGCGAACTTTTTGTAGCGTGATACTCCACCGTTGGCGACGTGATAATCCACCATGGCTTGGGCAGCGGCTTCGCCATAAGGCAAGGTCGCCTGATAGAAAGCTTCAGTTTTGACCTTGTTGGAATCCAGCACCACGCCATCACAGTCAAAAACCAGGGTGGTGTAATTGGCCAGTGAGATCCCTGGGTTCATGATGCCACCAGCCCCTTTTCAACCAGACATTCCGCCATCACGAAATCTTCGGGCCAGTCGATATCAAAACTGGTGAGTTTATCCATTAGGTAAAGATAGGGATGGCAACCAATGCGATCATCCATCTCACGATAGAGAGAGGCAGACGCCATAAAAGCCCCGCTATTCACTTCATGCACCGGTTTCAGCGTCTGAGTGCGTGGCCATTTTTCAATCGTGCGGTCATAGTTCATGGGTTGCTCATCCTGCCAAAGAAACCCGTGAATAGCCGTGGTCGTCATCAAAGAATCGTATCCATTTTTGAGCTGTTCAAAATAGGTCTGTATCACCTCATCATAGCGTTGAGCAGTGATAAAAGGTGACGTCACATGTGTCCAGAGTATATGGCCTTCGGGAATCAACTCCAGCGCGTGGGCAACCAATTGATCCGTACTGGTAGCGCTTGACGATAGCTCCTCTACACGACGATGGAGGCGCAGACGTGGGTCATTCAGTGTTTCAGCATAAGCGAGAATATCAGCATCGTTCGTGGTCAAGACGACTTCATCAACCTCCTCTGCCGCGAGAAGCTGGCGAAGTTTGATCTGAATCAGACCATGTTCATGGCCTGCAAAGGGCTTGATATTTTTTCTCACAACACGCTGACTACCCGCACGGCAAGGCAAAAAGCAGGTTACCTTCTCTTTCATGAGACCATCCCATAGACGCTCTGTTTGATGAGATCGTAGCGCGACGGTGTAATGGCAATCAGGGGCAAGGTGTCGTTAAACGCTTGGAACTGCTTTACCACGTGGTTCATTTCCGTATTACGCGGATCTTCACCTGCGTAGCCATCAAAGCCTGCTAAATAAAGGGTATCTGCCTCACCACTAGCCGCAATAGCAAAAGCGTACGCCATCACAAGGGACGTTGGCGCCGTGCAGTGCGTCTCAGCAAAGGCAAAGCTATCTGCTTGAACGTTCAAACCAAAGTCTAACACTTCTTTGTTGGCCAAAGATTCACGCACGTCCGCCGGTAACATCGTATAAGGTGTGATTAACGGCTGAGGCAACTTGGTGTGTGCCTCACAGTCTGCCAAGAGGCGTACCGGGTGACAGGCCACACGTAGATCAATCAAGTCAGCATTGATGGCACTCTGGGTATTAAGTGCCAACACCAGCGGTTTATGATCACGGATGTAGCGCTCCAGCGCCTCACGATGACGGGCAACACCAGGCCCAGTGCCTAGCAGCAGCACCTCGCGCCCAGCAAAACGCTCCTTGGGCGACCATTGCCCCTTGGGCTCACCGTGATAGAAATGACGTGCCGCATCTAGGGTATTCAGGCTGAACTTCTTGCCGCCTTCTACTCTCAGGTGCTCAATCACTGCCAATACGTCTTCCTCACTGTAACGGGAATCACTGAGCATTTCTTGAATATAGGTAGGGTGGATGCCGTACTTACCTGCCAGGTAGTAATAAGGATTAGTCCCCCAGCCGTAATGGGCCTGCATGGGCTTGAAATGCTCACGCAGCAGCACCATCAAGGGCACCATATTGGCGGGCTTTCCGCGCCGCTCAGCCATTTCGATGGCCAGTTCCTCGGTACGGGCATTACCTGGCCCCCGGCCCATGCCCGTCACCGTGGAGTCTACCCAGGTCACGCCTTCATCCAACGCGCGTAGGGTATTGGAGAGGGCCAGCCCCAGATTGTCATGGGTGTGAATGCCCATAGCGCCGGTCCACTCACTGCGGAACCACTGGATGATCTGCGCCGCCTGATCTGGGTTCATGCTGCCCATGCTATCGGCGAAGTAGAGCGCATCCATCGGGTAGGCCTTTGCCACACGGGCAAGTGCTTTCACTTCGTCTTCAGTACGATCTGCCACCTGCATCAGATTAAAGCCGACCTGATAGCCACGCTCTTTAAGCCAAGTCACGGCGGGCAGCGACTTTTCGAATTCATGCACATGGCAGGCAATGCGTACCAGGTCTACCGGTGAATCTGCGGCTGCATTGGGGAAAAGACGTTCTAGCGCTTCCTGCTGGGGCACTTCTCCAACCAATTCGCTGCCATTAACCATGACACCCACAGTCAAGCCGGCAGGAATAGTTAGGCTACGAATAAACTCGTCAGTTGTAAACGCGCAGGGGCCTTGAAAGCCCTGATTCTTTAACGTACGTAGGCCCAACTCCACCACATCTACTCTTGCAGCTTGCATTGCATCAAGGTATTGATTAATAAGTTCAGGAGAGAAATCCCAGGCGTTGTAATAGCCACCGTCGCGAAGAGTGCAGTCGAGATAAAAAAGATTCATAAAGCATATCCTTGTAACTTTTTAAATTTATCTAAGCATTTATCTGAAATTAAAGAAGCGTACGGTTCTGGAATGTTTTTTCCTACACCTATATTCTTAGCTGACTCACTAGGATTAAAACTCTTATGACTACCAGCATCCACTAAGCACAACCTATCTTGAATCTTTCTTCTTATACTTGAAGAAAGAACAAGCTCGTTAAAATCAACGATCAAAACACTCCCACCAACACTTTCTACAACACTAAAAAACTTATCTACTTTCTGAACATACTGCTTACAGAATTTTTTAACCCCATTTTCATCAGTTTCATTACCATAAAAAGGCAACCATTCTGCCGCGGTGTCTAAGGGGTCTCTAATAGAAACAATTTGATAGTCATAGTTAATATGTTTTAGTAGATGCAGACCACTAGCAGCGGGGTCGTTTCGAAATATGCAATACCCATCTAAACAACCACTTTTGACTCGTGCCAAGTCACCTACTTGATCGAGAAAAAAATTATAGCTTGAAGAAAACTCTTCTAAATTCCTCTCATTTATAAAGTCACAGTAATCTTTAACGATGACATCTACAATATTTTCATAAACTTCACCAAGATACATCCTTACCCTTCTGTTTCTTACAAAATCATCTTTAACTGGTTTTTTTTCCTCACATTTATCATAATAATTTACGTCTCCCAATAATACAGCTCGTAAATTTTCAGGAGACACTTCATTATTATCTCTCTGACTGTTTGCTAGAATTCCTGCATAACTCCAAACACTTCTCACTAAAGATGACTCAGTATAATTATGTCCCACTGGAAAAGTATTACTGAACTCGGATATGAAATCTAGTACAGCTGTATTTCCTGAGTGTCCAAACCCACCAATATTAATTCTCATCACGAACACTCTTAAAAAAATCTTTATAATAAAAAGGAATACACTTAACATCAAAACCTTCTTCTAGGTATCTTTCAACTTCACTCCAGTGCTTCAGATAAATTTCTTTTGCAATCTGCTCTCCAAATCGACTTATAATATAATCAAACTGGAACAAAAACTTACTTTTTAAATCAATCATTTCTACGTTATAGACTTTGTTACTAACACAAGAGGGTTCAGGGTTAAGCCTTACTAGAGGTTTTTTCACACTTTCCACAAGATAAAGCTCAAAGAACCTTAAGTTAAACTCTAAATCTTGATGCCTTCGGTAACTTTCGTCGAACCCGTTTAAAGCAAGTACCGCATTTCTCTTATAGGTTGCTGTATTGGTATGCAAATAGTGTTTTTTATAATCTAATAATAAAATTTCTTTGGTTAAATCACCTTCTTTATAACGCTCCAAGTCATTCTCAGGGGAATTCCAGCCTAAGAAACCACAATATACAGCACCAATCTTATATGAAGTTTCTTTTAATTTTGATATAGACTGAGAAACTCTCCCTGGCAAATAAATATCATCATCATCCAGAAAACTTATATACTCACCTGTTGAGTTAAGTATTCCGGTATTCCTTGCCGCAGCGCCATTTCTATTGTTTTCATGTTCAATATATACTATTTTACGACCTGCATTTTCAGCTCTAACTTTTTCAACAATATTTTTCGTTTCTTTATTAAACTCTGACCCAGCACCATTATCGTTAACTACAATTACTTCTATATCACTATAATCTTGCTCAACTGCTGAATTTAACGCATTAAGCAAATTACTTGGCCGCTTATAGGTTGGAATAATAACACTAATTCTATCAGGCACTATCTTTTTTTCTTTAATCAAACTATTATTTATTTCAAAAAAACTTGAACTATCCTCTTTTCTCAAGCCAATTTTATATTCAATAAACCTCACCAACTCACTTTCTGAAACAGCACTCGACTCATCTAAAGAAATACTATAGTCGGCCGACGGAAGAGATAAACATTGCTTATCATCTTTGACTACGTCATTATCAATAACTGAAGAAGCATTATGGATCGGCCTAACCCCATCAGAAGTATTATAGAAAATTCTCAATAAAAACGGTTGTGAACAACTTTCATCAAACTCCGCCAAATATTTAAGCTGCTTCTTGTTTTTCACTAAAAGGTTTACTATCGGCTTTTTTGGGGGATAGTCAAAATCACTTAGGCGCCATTTTACACGTTTACTGTGTTCTATCTGACAACGAGCCCCTCGGATGGTACTTTCACCTACATCTGGCATTACTATATTTGGATAGGCGACAAAACATTGACCAATATAACGTTCATAGATTTCACCCATAGGCAAATGGTCAAAGGGAGCTTCAAAGGCACTTTCTGCTTCAATCAATTCATCAATAATTGACTTATCAAAAGCGATTGCAAAAGACCCGCATGTATTACAACTACCTATTCTTCTAGGCAAGTAATATCCTTGAGATAATATTTCATCTTCTTCTAAACCAGACCATCCGTATTGAGATGCACCTAGCTGCAAAACTTTCCAATCAGACCCGACCCTGTTTATAAACTCTTCGATTTTTTTTTCGAAGTCATTGACAAGAATGATATCATCCTCGAGCACTAAGAATCTAGAATACCCTTTGTATTTTGCATCTTCCAGTATTTTTAAATATGTAAAAATATAGCCTATTGCACCAGCTGATTCTATATAATGACTTCCTCTTTTAACCTCCTTTTCTTTTTCGTTTACATAACGTATAAAATCCCCTAGTGGTTTCTTACTATATTCTTCCCACTTTTTTAAAGCTTCACCCTGATATCCATTCACAGCCTCAAAAATTTCAAATTTTATATTATTTTCACTAAGATGCTTTGAGACAGTAAGCCTATCTTTTATATTTTTTTTTAAATTCACAACATAAACGTTATCGAAATAGGCGTTTACAAAGCTTTTATTAATTTTGAATCCAATCATCTCCTCACACAAACGAATATTCAATGTAACATTTTTTTCACCTATTATACTACCTGCATGTTTATACAATGATAATGCTTTTTCATAGTCACCTTCTTTGTAAAACTCATATGCTCTTTCAATAATGGAAGTAGTCACTTATAAACCCCAAATGTATTAAAACAACATTGCTATTTAAATTTTTAGTAAGCAAAAGTTATGGATTAATTGCCACTGCCCTGGGCGCTGGCGGCTTTCAAGCAGTTTATTCCAGTTTTCCTGCAAACTGGCTTCCTGTGCTTGATTGCTACCTTCCAGAACGATATCCAGGCGCTGGGTGGGCAATTGCTGAAGCAACACTGGCAGAGCCACTTCCCGGCTGTGGCCGGCATCTGGCAAAGCTTCACCCACGATGATCAGTACCTGGGCATCATCGGGTAGCCATTGGTTAAGACGCTTTAATGTAGCATCGGCTGCATAAAATAGTGCTGACTGGCCGTTGGCCTGACACTCTACCCAGGGGGCATATACCACGCTCACCGCTTGCGCCAACCCCTTATTAGCAAGACGCTGTTTAAGAGTTTCACTAGCGGCTTTCTGATGCTCAATGCTGACCACTGCCTGGGGTAGATCCGCGTGGGAAAGCGTCACTTCACTGTCTGGCTTTTCACGCTGGCCGCCGCTTAGTCTTGGCTGCTGTTCACGAGTATTGAGTATCGCTTGCGCCAGAAGTTCTGTGGTTTCTGAACTCCCCAACACCACCACGACATCATGTTGAGTGGTTTCGTAGTGCTCCAACAGTTTCATGGCGTAACCAGGTGGTAATTGAGTGCTTACCGGCCGCTGGCCATGCTGCAGGTAATGGGTCAGCGCCTGTTCATCACGTTGCTCACGCGCGCTGCGAGTCACATGCTGACCAAGGACATTGGTGGTTTGCTGGATGTAGGTTTTCTGCTCGCCAAACAGCGCTTCCAGCTTGCCTTCCAGCTGTGAAAAACGCTCATTGCTTTGCTGAAGTGCAGCCAGTTGCTCACTGAGCTGGCTAATGGTGGTATCCCTTTCCTTCAGGGCATGCTGAGCGTCTGCCAACTGAGCTTTAGCTTCTTCGTGCTGTTTTTTTCGGGCCGCGAAGTAACCGTTGTATTTTTCTCGTTCTGCTTCCGTGGCCTTGAGCGTTTCCTCTAGGCTTATCACTTGCTCTGCCTTACTGCTCAGTTCGGCTTGCAGGGTTTTGATCTTTTCAGCCCCCTCTTCAACCTGTTGCTTGACCTGTGCCTGCTGCGTAACCAACTGGTCAGCTTTTTCTTTAAGTTGTTTATCCGTTTCTTGCTGCTGGGCCTTGGCCTGCTCTTGTGCCTTTTCCAGTTTTTGTTGCAATCCCTTTAACTGTTGATTCAGCTCAGCGTTCTGCCTGGTTGCCTGCAGCCAGTGGTCGTAATAAGCGTGACGGCTAAGTTGCAGTAATGGCAGATCCGGATCGTCATCGTACTCGGCCTGCAGTTCAAAACCATTTTGCTCACACCACTCAAGTATCGTCGCACTTTCAGGCATATCCTGATAAAGCGGTATCGCACCCACTCTCAGGTATAGCTGGCGAATATGTTGATAACCCTCGTTTTTAGCCAGCCTCTGCAACATTGGCCATACTAGCTCGGGCTGTTCAATCACCAGTGTATCCAGCGTTTGTATCTCGATATCGTCCAGTAATGCATCAATACCCGTTAACGACTGCTGACGGCTTTCAAGCAGCTGAAGCCCTGGGTAAAGCGTATACAGCCCGGTAGCTGGCTGGCTGGCATTGAAATCAGCCAGGTTGAATTCGTAATAGGTCAGGTCACCACTTTCTGCTGCCAGCTTGATCACTTGCTGCTTTGCCTGGGGAATAGCCTCTTTTACAGTCAGCCACTGTTTTTCGCTTTTGGTAGGGGTTACAAACTCAGCACGCTCGGCTGCTATCTCACATAGCAAGCCAAGTGTTTTTGAGCGGATTGGACCGATATAGAGAAAACTGGAGTGGTTAATGCGCATTTTGACAATCACTGTTATTTATTTGAGCCTGAGAGCACTGGCGTAGCTCTGCATGAAGATTTAAAGCGGCGCTGGCAGTTGTTGTTGCTGCTTTATGGGCAGGCGCTCTTCGAACTGACCATGGCGCAAATAGTGAAGCAAAGGGTTCTGGCCAGATTCGGCAACATCTGTGTATTCGCTCAAATAGAAACAGGTATCAAATTTGGCGCTGGGGTTACGGCCCTCCATGGCACCAAATTTCAGATAATGTGCCGCTGGCGTAATACCTGAAGATTCCACGTCCGGGTACTGCTCGCAGTACCACTGGGCATCAAAGTAATCGCTGGCATTAAGTATCGCCACCTGTTGCGGCAAGGCGCGCTTAAACGTCTTGCTATGCCGATAGGCTTCAGAGGCATGGCGATATCCCCACGCCCTTAACCATTGCATTAAACTTTCAGCATAAGCAAGCTGCTTTGCTTGCTCATGGTTCTTAAGGGTATTTTCTTCCAGCGCTTCCTGGACAGCCATCAGTTGCTCCAACAGGGCATTTTGATCACTTGCTGCGCTATTGGCCTGTTCTGTCAGTTGCTCTTTCTCTGCTTGCAAGACGCTGATTTGCTGCTGATTAGCCTTGCACTGAATATCTGTCTGAAGTAATTGCTCGTATTCCTCCAGCGCGCTGCTCGCCAGTGCTTGAGCATTATGCGGTAACGCCTGATGCTCAATACTACTGGCGAACAGGTAATTACAGGTTTCCAGAACGTCACTATGCTGGCCAATAAGCTGTGCAGCTGCCAGCTGATAAACAGGTGCAACAGACTCTGCAACCTCAGGTGCCTCCAGGGTTTTCAGGGTTGCCCCTGGTGCATAGCCTACAAGCCCGACCTGGCGCCGCGCTGAACGGAAAAGTGCAAGCAAACACTCAGCTTGCTGATGCCAGGAAGCCAGAACCTCTTCTACTCCCCTACCTGTTGCCAAGCACGCGGCCAGCCAGGGCTGTGGTTGCGGCCAGGCAATCAACAGATGGTTTTCTGTACTCTGTTTGAGCCAATGGCCAAGATGCCTGGCACCAAGGCTATCCAGTTCAGGCAACATCAGTACCTGTGTTTCTGGCAGTTGCAGGCTTGACTCCGGCAGAGCATCGCATACCAGCGGATTTTGTGCAGATGGCAACAGCAGTTGCGGTGTGTTCGCAAAGGCTTGCAAGCCAAGGTAGATTATCCGTGGCATGGTAGAAAAACTCCTTGAAATCATTTTGGTCGTTATTGAATACAAAATCAAAAAAAGGCAAAACCCCAATGCCATGGGCACTGGGGTTTTTCACCTAGCCTGAATTGTTCCGGGTTCAGAAGTAAAAGCAGGGCATTTAGCCACGGACACTCACGGACGACACGGACAAGGTCAAAACCAAACTGCCAATAAAATACGAAAGGGGTTTGTCCGTGTCGTCCGTGAGTGTCCGTGGCCATTTTTTACCGCAGTGAAAAGTCTTCATGCACCAATGTCAGATTAGGGTTGTAAGCAGGATCATGATCCAGATGTTCAGCCCAGGTAGCCCGCATATAATGCACCTCCTGAGCCGCTCTTGCCCGCTTCTCTTCATCGTCATCAGCCCCGCGCGAAACAGACTCATGATGATAAAGCTCTGCGTAAGGCGTCCATATATTCCGGTAGCCGGCTTCACGCACCTTCAGGCAGAAGTCAACATCATTGAACGCTATCGCCAGGTGTGCCTCGTTGAGACCACCTACCTGTTCATACACATTTTTTCGCACCAGCAAGCAGGCGCCGGTCACCGCCGATAACTCATGGGCCAGATGCAAGCGTGAGAAATACCCATAAGCATGACGGGTAAAGTGCTTATGGGCATGCCCGGCAACACCGCCAATCCCCAGTATCACCCCCGCATGCTGCACAGTATCATCAGGGTAATACAGCTTGGCCCCTACGCAGCCAATATCAGGCCGACATACCTGGCGCACCATCTCCGTCAGCCATTCCGGGGTTATCGGCTCGATATCATTGTTTATCAGCCCGATGACCTCACCGTTAGCCTGCGATACAGCATAGTTATTGAGCGCTGAATAATTGAATGGCTGATTCCAATTAACTATTTTTACACGATTGTCTCTTTTCTGCACTTCGCGAAGGTAACATAATGTTTCTGGGCAACGACTACCGTTATCCACAATCAGTAATTCGAAATGCGTGTAGGTCGTTGCATGCAGAATGGCATCCACACAGGGCTGCAACACTTCCACCCTATCCCGCGTGGGCACAATCAACGATACCAGCTGCAAACTGGCAGGTAATGGCCAGACCACCCGATACGTATTTGGAATATGCCCAAGCTCTGCTTGCGCATCAGGCTGGTTGCTCGCCAGATAATCTCTGACCGCCTGCAAGCCAGCATCCTGGGAATAGGACTTATGCCGGTGGCTCAAGGCCGTAGAGCCCTCCACCGCGCGCCAGTGATAGAGCACTTTGGGAACGTGCACAATCTGTTGCGGTGTCAGCTGTGCCGTTATGCGCAGCACCAGATCATGATCCTGGCTGCCTTCATAGCCTTCACGAAATCCCCCCAGCGCCTTCACATCTTCAGTGCGCAGTACGCTCAGGTGTGAAATATAGTTCTGGGCCAGCAGCAAATCCGGGTTCCACTGCGGTTTGAAGTGAGGGTCATGGCGTTCACCAAAGTCATCCAGCTTGTCCTCATCGCTATACAGCAAGCCCGCATCGGGGTTGGCCTGCAAGGCAGCCACCATTTCAAACAGCGCCTCTGGTGCCAGGCAGTCATCATGATCCAGAAGTGCCACAAACTCCCCGGTAGCGCTGGCCAAGGCAGTATTACTGGCAGCACAGATATTGCCGTTGCTTTCACGCGTTAGCACACAGATACGCTGATCACGCTGGGCATAATCTGCCAATATCGTCTGAACCGCTGAGCAGGTAGAAGCATCATCTGCCACACACAACTGCCAGCGGGGATAATACTGCGCCAACACAGAATCCAGGCAGGCCCGTAAAAACCCCGGCTGAGTGTTATAGACAGGCAACAGAACCGAGATCAGCGGCTGGTAGTCAAAACCGCTCAGCCTGCTCTCAGCTTCCTGTTGGCGGGTACCAGGGTTGTGCTTGATCCACTCCGCGTAATTATCACCTGCGCTCAAGCGATCAAAGGTAGCCGAATAATGCTGCAGCGCCAGATGGCGCCAGGCAAGGCCCCGCTCCGCAGCCATCGCCTTGAGAGCAGGCAGCACCGTTTGCTTGGTATAGCCGCGCCAGTAGAAATGCATGTTCACCAGACGCTGCGCCAAGCGGTCATGGGCAAACATGGGCGTCAGATAAGCAAACCGCAGGTGTTCAAGGGTAAACCTGCCGGGGGTTTCCAGCGGGTCCAGGCGAGCGCTTTTCACCCCAAAAGGCACGTAAAAAAGCCGCTTGGTCATTCGCCCGTTGCGCAGCGGCAAGTGAATACTATCCGCCTCATCAAAGCCTTGCCCGGTATCCAGGTAAAGCTTTAAAACAGCGCAAGGCTGGTCATGATTCAAGGTGACTTCCAGCATATGCCAGCCGGGCAGTAGCACGATGTTGCAAAGGTTAAACTGTGGGTCATCCCCCAATGAACACCACACATAATCCTCTTTCTCCCCCAACGCCTCAAGCTCATTGGCTGGATGGCAACGGGGTAACACACTCAAGGGATTTATCATCCAGATGGCTCTTTTTTCAGGCAGTGATAAGCATTTGGATATCAGGTTATGGCCCGATATCAGGTAACGGTTCTTTCCCCCAGGCACTGGCCACTTGACGCCACCACCACCTTGACCACGCTACCAGTGGTTAATGGCTTGGCAAAATTATAATGAAACCCGATATAGCCGTTACGTGGCGGCGCCAGACGTAACAGCCCTGGGCGCAAATCCTTCGCGGTACAAAGGCCCACGCACTCGCCATCCAGGTGCACTTCAAGTTCTACGGCATTGTCATTGTCAAAATACCAGGCCCAGCCGCTGAGACTTTTATCGCTCAGCTGCTGAATCTCAGCATGCACAAACGGCAAGCCTTTCTCAAACAGCGCCTTACGCTGTTCAAACAGCCGCTTCGCCTGACGATAAAGGCATACATCGTCCTTGTTCAGCGCGAGGATTTCATCATGCTGTGCCTTGGGTAATTCATACCCCAGAGTTTTATCCGCCCGGCCCATATTCATATCAACGGAAGCAAGCTTTATGCCAAAACCATGGTTCAGCATATCAAGGCTCGTATCATACGCCTCGTTCAGCCCAACAAAACCGATAGCACGCAAGGGCGCCCCCTGCAGTAACTTGGTTTGCCGGTTGATAAAGTGCGGCTTACGGTAAAAGGAAGGAAGATCCCCTTCATAGCCATTATGGCGCACAAAATGGTAATACTCTGAAACCACCCGCTGTAGAGGGTCACGCAAAAAGGTGACCGTTTGGCGTACACCAAACAAATGCACATATTTGCCTGCGGGCACGTGGCCACTTAAAAACTGTGTGTCAGATGCGGCTAGATGGTGATGAAACCCCAGGGGATCCTTTTCTTCATACATCCATTGGCGCACACCGGCAGAAGTTTCTTCTGCATGCAGGGCGTAATCGTACGCCACTGCTTCAACACCAAAGAACGCCTCCGCTGCCTTGCGAAAACTGGTGCCTGCTGTTTTCGGCACGTGAACAAAAAATAGGGGTGACATTGATAACCTTAATCATAAATACAGAATAAAATCACACAATCAATATTATGTATCAGTAAACTACGTAAGTAACACCTAGGTGCAAGAACAAAAATAAATTCACGCTAAGGGCATACGGGAGTGAAAGATGAAACGATGAGGCGTTACTTCCGAGCCCGCCCCAACTCCGTTATTCCCGAGTGAGGTTATCGGGAATCCAATTTGACCTTACTCCAGATGCCTGAACACCGTCGCCTCATAATCCGGCCAATTTTTTCTCCCACGCCCATGCGTGTTGGATAATAGTGTCAAGCTGCGCATACTGTGGCTGTAAGCTTGGTTCTTCCCTGACCAGCGCGCGATCCTTTACCAAATTGTCATGCTTTACTCAGTCAAATGCTTGATATCCTGACGCACCCCTATTGCTTCACTGGCTACCCAACTCTCCCAATCAGCTACCTCGCTCCAACCACTCAGAAATACGAAATCCAGCCCTGCGGCACTGGCAGCTTGATAATCGTACTTGCTGTCACCTAGAAACAACGCAGGCTGCTGAATATTGGCGTCCGCCAGTTCACGCGCCAGAATCTCATCTTTGGTATCAGGGCTACCGAAGATGCCTCCATCGAACCACTCAGCAATGCCACGCTGAGCAAACACATCACGCAGCTCAGCTTGGTCACCACCGGAGACAATCAGCCAACGGGCTTCGAGTGTCTTCTTTCGTAAGGTTTCTAAGCCAGGAGCTATATCACAGTTCAACAGCCCTTCGCGTACATGGCTGGCATAGGCATGCAATAGGGCTTCCAAGTCGGGCCCTTGTTGTTGACTGGTGTAAACAGGGGCAATCTGCTCCAGAAAGTAAGCGAACTTTTTGTAGCGTGATACTCCACCGTTGGCGACGTGATAATCCACCATGGCTTGGGCAGCGGCTTCGCCATAAGGCAAGGTCGCCTGATAGAAAGCTTCAGTTTTGACCTTGTTGGAATCCAGCACCACGCCATCACAGTCAAAAACCAGGGTGGTGTAATTGGCCAGTGAGATCCCTGGGTTCATGATGCCACCAGCCCCTTTTCAACCAGACATTCCGCCATCACGAAATCTTCGGGCCAGTCGATATCAAAACTGGTGAGTTTATCCATTAGGTAAAGATAGGGATGGCAACCAATGCGATCATCCATCTCACGATAGAGAGAGGCAGACGCCATAAAAGCCCCGCTATTCACTTCATGCACCGGTTTCAGCGTCTGAGTGCGTGGCCATTTTTCAATCGTGCGGTCATAGTTCATGGGTTGCTCATCCTGCCAAAGAAACCCGTGAATAGCCGTGGTCGTCATCAAAGAATCGTATCCATTTTTGAGCTGTTCAAAATAGGTCTGTATCACCTCATCATAGCGTTGAGCAGTGATAAAAGGTGACGTCACATGTGTCCAGAGTATATGGCCTTCGGGAATCAACTCCAGCGCGTGGGCAACCAATTGATCCGTACTGGTAGCGCTTGACGATAGCTCCTCTACACGACGATGGAGGCGCAGACGTGGGTCATTCAGTGTTTCAGCATAAGCGAGAATATCAGCATCGTTCGTGGTCAAGACGACTTCATCAACCTCCTCTGCCGCGAGAAGCTGGCGAAGTTTGATCTGAATCAGACCATGTTCATGGCCTGCAAAGGGCTTGATATTTTTTCTCTCAACACGCTGACTACCCGCACGGCAAGGCAAAAAACAGGTTACCTTCTCTTTCATGAGACCATCCCATAGACGCTCTGTTTGATGAGATCGTAGCGCGACGGTGTAATGGCAATCAGGGGCAAGGTGTCGTTAAACGCTTGGAACTGCTTTACCACGTGGTTCATTTCCGTATTACGCGGATCTTCACCTGCGTAACCATCAAAGCCTGCTAAATAAAGGGTATCTGCCTCACCACTAGCCGCAATAGCAAAAGCGTACGCCATCACAAGGGACGTTGGCGCCGTGCAGTGCGTCTCAGCAAAGGCAAAGCTATCTGCTTGAACGTTCAAACCAAAATCCAGCACTTCTTTACTGGCCAAGGAGTCACGCACATCTGCTGGTAACATCGTATAAGGTGTGATTAACGGCTGGGGCAGCTGGGTATGTGCCTCACAGTCTGCCAACAGGCGTACCGGATGACAGGCAACACGTAGGTCAATCAACTCGGCGTTAATCGCACTCTGGGTGTTAAGCGCCAACACCAGCGGTTTATGATCACGGATGTAGCGCTCCAAGGCCTCACGATGACGGGCAACACCAGGCCCAGTGCCTAGCAGCAGCACCTCGCGCCCAGCAAAACGCTCCTTGGGCGACCATTGCCCCTTGGGTTCGCCGTGATAGAAGTGACGTGCCGCATCCAGGGTATTCAGGCTGAACTTCTTGCCGCCTTCTACTCTCAGGTGCTCAATCACTGCCAATACGTCTTCCTCACTGTAACGGGAATCACTGAGCATTTCTTGAATATAGGTAGGGTGGATGCCGTACTTACCTGCCAGGTAGTAATAAGGATTAGTCCCCCAGCCGTAATGGGCCTGCATGGGCTTGAAATGCTCACGCAGCAGCACCATCAAGGGCACCATATTGGCGGGCTTTCCGCGCCGCTCAGCCATTTCGATGGCCAGTTCCTCGGTACGGGCATTACCTGGCCCCCGGCCCATGCCCGTCACCGTGGAGTCTACCCAGGTCACGCCTTCATCCAACGCGCGTAGGGTATTGGAGAGGGCCAGCCCCAGATTGTCATGGGTGTGAATGCCCATAGCCCCGGCCCACTCACTGCGGAACCACTGGATGATCTGCGCTGCCTGGTCTGGGTTCATGCTACCCATGCTATCGGCAAAGTAGAGCGCATCCATCGGGTAGGCCTTGGCCACACGGGCAAGGGCTTTCACTTCGTCTTCAGTACGATCTGCCACCTGCATCAGATTAAAGCCGACCTGATAGCCACGCTCTTTAAGCCAAGTCACGGCGGGCAGCGACTTTTCGAATTCATGCACATGGCAGGCAATGCGTACCAAGTCGACGGGGGAATCTGCGGCTGCATTGGGGAAAAGACGTTCTAGCGCTTCCTGCTGGGGCACTTCTCCCACCAATTCGCTGCCATTAACCATGACACCCACAGTCAAGCCGGCAGGAATAGTCAGGCTACGAATAAACTCGTCAGTTGTAAACGCGCAGGGGCCTTGGAAGCCCTGATTCTTCAACATACGAAGGCCCAGTTCTACCACGTCTACTCTTGCAGCTTGCATGGCATCTAGATACTGGTTAATAAGCTCAGTGGAAAAATCCCAAGCGTTGTAATATCCGCCGTCGCGGAGGGTACAGTCTAAAAGCTTCATAAAAACTCCTGCGTCACCTTGTTTGGGAGGGTAATTTTTTTTGCCGACTCAAGAATTTCATTCCATTCAAAGCTGTAACTTTCAAGCATACCAACTCCAGCAGAATCTTTTACAGTAGTCACACTATTACTGTCAACAAATTGAACCCTTCCTTTATAATCATCTGGAAAAGCGTAAATACTATCATTAGAATGTAGAACCCCTGGCTTTTTACAAATCCTTAGTGGCACTATCGAGCCAGTACCTGCATTAGCTACAAAGAAGTCAATTTTAGCGCAGTTTTCAATCTTGACTGAATAGTCCTTGCCAATAACTGAAATAAATTTTACTGCTTTCTCGCCTATGAATTCTTTTCTTATTTTATCAAAAACTAACTCATCTTCAGCAACTTCAACTTCTTTGCCATGTGGAGCTGTGATTCCATCAACGTATACTGTGACATATACAAACTTAGCCATGAAACTTTTTATCAATTCACAATACCCGTAAACCTGATCCAACCATGACCTTTTCTGACCAGTAACCCCAATCCAAAGAGCAACATGACCTTCGCAAGAATTCACTAAAACATCGTTTCCAACAATTTTCTTATAAACTTTAGATTCCATCTCTTCCATAAGATGCTTTACTCTTTTAGAACTCTTCGCATTAGCCCTGTACTGGCCAATTGTGTTTGGAAAAAAATAAAATTCGCTAGCACCTTTAGTGTCAACAATGGTACAGTCTTCCAAAACCCAACACGGGTCAAAATAATACTTTCTATGCTTCTCTATAAACACTTTCTTACCATTTAAATTTTCAATTTCGCTCAAATTTTTATAAGTGTCATATAAACAGTGAAATGGCCTAGGTTTTCCAATAGCGAAACCTGCGAAAACAGCCTCCAAATAAAAACAATCGTCTACTATCTTTCCACTTCTAATCATGTCGTTATATGATTTTATAGCACTCCTAAAATGAGGGTTGCGAAAGTCTAAAAAAGGACAATACACACCCCCGCTTGCAGTTATCAAACAGTTAAAAAAATCTGTATTCTGGACTAAGCAAAATTTATTTTCATAAAATTTATCAGAAAAAAAAACTATATTAGTACTACCATTCCTTACACTTCCTCTAGCGAAACAAACAACACCAGTTTCTGGATTTTCTAACTCAAAACCATCTTTCAGCAACGAAAAACGCCAGACCTGTATTAATGCATCAACATTGTTATCGAGCAAACAGCTACTTATAAATGACAAAAAACCCTTATCTAAAGGTATACTTTTAACACAGCCCTCACTTACATGATGAAAAGAAGCCATTAAACTCTCCAATCTCTATGAAGGATGCCTTCTGAAATGCACTCTTCATATATAGGTGATAATTTCTTCAGCGCGTACTCTTTCCAAGCCTCAGGGAATTCGAAATCCTTAGTTGCATTTACTTTTCTCTTTAAATCGCCTTCGGGCATAGGCACTCTATCTACACCAATAAAATCTTGCACTTTTGTCAACTCTTCTTCAGGCGATTGCCTAAAATCTTCAAAATAAAGTAATTTAAGATTCTCCTCAGGTAAATACTCCTTAAGCAAACAGTAGTTTTTAGCATATTCTGCATTAACCCAGAACCATGGCTTATCTAGTAGATCTTTAAAATTTTCAAAACCAGCGTCTAATGCTTCATCTTCCCTATTAACCCATTTCATATGAAACTTATAATGAGACCACAGTCGGCTTAAGGGGTCACGCAGTGTATATATTACCTTGGTATTTTTTGCTACTTGGTTAACATTCTCCCAGCCATCCGGCCCCATCTGACAATATAAATTTGAAAAATCAGCACAAAACTTTCTTTCTACATTTTGTGAAAAAAGGCTTTCGTACCAATCATTGCTAATTTCTTTTGGATGAGCATAGTTAGCATACCATGCTATTTCGTCAATATTCTTTGCTATATATGCAGGATTACCTTTTGCACACTTTTCCATCAATTTCTTTAACTTTATAATTCTATTTCGATGATTAAGTTGTTTTTCAATACCTACTTTATTTGCGAAGTAATGGATTTCTTTTTCTGGCGTAAAATAAATATCAGGGTGATCTTTAAGCTGCTCATAAAGCCAGGTCGTGCCAGCCTTCATAGCACCTACGCTAAGGAAAAGGTTATCAATCATCTTTATTCTCTATATATAGCGTTGCTAACTTTTGGGTTTGGTGTAACGCTGGAGTCACTTCAACATCTACTGCGTCTCTTTTATATCGTTGAGTATTTTTTTGTATAGCACTCATCAATTGTGTTAGTGCTTTCTGTGTAGGCTCTAGCACATGCCCTGTTTTCCCTTCAACCACATCTTCCCCTATACCGCCCAGATTACTCGCTACCACCCAGCAACCACATGCAGCCGCCTCTCGGGTTACTAAGCCAAAACTTTCCGGCCATAGCGATGGCGCGAACAATACGTCTATTTGGCGATAAAGATCTACTATACGCTCCTGACTTACCCGGCCAATAAAGGTGACTGGCACCTTACCCCAATAAGCCTGTTGCCTGTACCCCTCCTCTTGGGAATGGTCGACAATCAGAAATTCCACCTTCTCCGGTTGGGCAGCCATCACGGCTTCTTTCAGCAGATAATAGCCCTTGTGCTCTGCCATGCCACCAATATGCCCACAGACGACATTCGGCGTGTAGGTAGTATCCTTCGGTGCCCAAGGCATATCGTCTGAAATACCGTTAGGAATTACCTCAATTTCATTGAAGCCGTTTTTACGATAGATATCAGCAAAAGCCTGAGAAACAGTCAATACTTTTTCAGCGCCATGCAACAAGCTCTTCAGATATTGGCCACGCTCAATGGAAGCTTCACGGCTGATATTAGCGGGTAGCGGCGTTTCAACAAAGGGATCCGGATGACCTTCCGGATAAACCTTACCTTCGTGGTCAACCAGAAACTGATAATCTGAAATCCACCAGGCATCATGGGCCGTTATCAGGTAGGGTACGCCCGCATCCCGAGCCGCTTCGACAATGGAAGCGCTCAAGCGCTGTACGCAGTGAAAGTGGATGATATCAGGCTGCTCCAGCTCCAAAAACTCTGTAAACAGCACGTACATCTTTGGATCTTGAGGGTGCCAATCCATATGCTCGCGCCAAAGAGTAGTCGCGCGGTATACCCTGGAGCCTAAACGGTTATACACCATCATCTGATGAGGAGTAACACATTCAGCATCGGCTGTGAAAACACAGATATCCAGCTCATCTGCATAATGTTTACGCAAAGCTGAAAAGTTGTCGGCCACTACACGGGTTGCGCCACCAATGGACTGTGGAGGAAAGAAAACATTAACCAGTGCAATTTTTGGCTTTCTCGTTGTCGGTGCTGGCACAACCTCTTCAATCTGCTTCACCAAGGCATTGCCCAGCACTTCCAAACTATAATCTTGCTTGGCACGTTGCATGGCTGCATTGCCAACCCTATCTCTGAGTTCCTTGCTTGCCGCTAGTCGTTTAATGGCGCTATACCACTGGTCTTCCGACATGGCTAGAAAAGCATCTTCACCATCGCTGATAACATCCCGATAGTTGGCAGTATTGCTTACCACTGAAGGAATACTAAAACAGGCGGCTTCAAACCATTTCAGCTCACTCTTACAGGCATTAATGGTGTCATCATGCAAGACAGCAATATTAATATCTGACTGTTCGAGAAACGACCAGTAGCCCTGTACACTTTTAATAGCAGGCAACTGGGTATACTGTTTGGCAAAGCGCTCTCGAAAACTTTTGGGTAGCCTCAAATAACCGACGATTACCAAACGCGCCTTCGGTATTTCTTTAAGTACGCGCTCAATGGCAGGTAGTGCTTGCTCTATAAAATCACTATTGTGCGCCTGAGTCCCACTGCCATAGAAAATATCGATTGTCTTTTTATGTGACTTATCACTGGTACGGAACTGATTAAGGTGATCCAGACCGTTTCTATGCAACAAGCAGCGTTGTTCCTGAACCAATGGGGCCAATCGTTGCCTTAGTGGCTCAGTAGAGGCAATACCAAGACGGCACAACTTGGCAGCTGCATTGAATAATGCCATTCCACGGGTGAGCCCTCGGTAGGTATCCAGAGCCACATAGCCCCCATAGGTTTCTATACCTGGTGGGTATTCCACTTCGAAAATCAAATCATCAATTTCATAAAAGCTAAGTTTGCCGGTTGCATTAACCTGGGCAATTGCCTTGATGACTTTAGGTACTGCAGGTACCCGGTAGAAAATGACAACATCATGCAGCGCTAGCTGGTTGGCATTTTGCTCCAGCTTGGTCCAGTCGATGGCAGTGGCTTCTATTCCTACCTTTTCAAGCTGCTCAATTTTCTGGTTAATACGATAACGCTCACATTGTGGGACGTGGAAATCGCCCACTATTAAGATGCGTTGTGTATTGAGCCTTGCCAGTTCAGCTAATGGTGGAATGCCAGCGTTGGACTGAAGTTCTGAATCGGCATATTCATTGGGCGCTTTAGCACCGAATAGCGTTAAGTATGCACGATACACGTGGGCGGCAAAACGGTTAACTTCATTGATCAATTGCTCACGGTTCTGTGCATCCACCCATGCCAATAGCTCTGCTTGCAGAGTATTCCACTTATGTTCTGCCAACCGCTCCAACTCAGCATGTTGTTGGCGAAAATTAGGATTATTGGCTATTCCATTTACCAGTACTTCAATGGCTTCATCTATTCGGTGCAAATTGGTCAGGCATTTTGCATGATTAAAAGCCACCCATTTGGGTGGTGATGGTAGCCTGGATGCCGCAGCATAATAATTCAGCGCTATACTCTGATGCCCTTCATCCAGATAGCTGTTACCCAGTAATTCAAGTGCATCTGCACTGGGTGCAAACGTAAGGCCAGCTTCAAGTAATGCCCTACCACGGGCGCGTTCCTGACAGCCCAGATAATGCTTTCCAAGTGCCAAATAGGCCTTGAGTGTTTGTTCGGCGGTTTCCCCTAAAGCAACAGTAGCAATATCGTGACCTAACAGGGTATCAAGAATACGCTGCGGCTCCAGATCTACCCCCTGCTTGGAGCAGCGCTTCAAAACCGATGAAAGAGAAAAGCCATACGGAATAACATTGAGAGGCAAATGGTGCTGAGAAGCCCATTCAACCAGTGATGAAGCGCGTCCCTCTGCTTTTCCAAACTGCTCAAAATGCGCATCAGCCTGCTGCTGGGTAGTAATACCATTGGCTTTAAGGTCAGGGTAAAGCGTAAGGTAAAAGTTAAGGTCTACTGCGCCTTTTGAAGCAGCGGTTTCTTTGCTGCCCTTCATTTTCCCTTCAGGTGCTGATACTTCTTGGTGAGCCTTATCCTGGCTGGTTTCATAAGCTGAGGCCTGCGCCGTGTTGATTTGTTGCTCATGCGCTGCGGATGCATAGCGCCCTTCCTTGAAGCCATAGACTTTCCAGTGTTCTTCAAGCTGCTTGTTATCCAGATTAGCCAGATCAGAATAGCGAGAGCGGTAAAAATCAATATCCAGTGTAATTGCGTCAGCGCCTGTTTTGACAGATAGCATTGGTTGATTACCTACTATAGTCTTATTATGTACATCTCTATTTTTTGTGACTTTTTTCCACACGCTGACAAGCGATCCCTTGGTGCTCATTGAAAACTTTCCTGTGAATTTGTATGAGACAATCAGCTTTCGAAGAAGGAAGCTTCTTTGAAAGTCTCCCCTTGCGCATCCTTTTCTGAAACTCTTGGTGGCTTGCCCTGAACCAAAGGCCAGTCTATTGCCAGCATTGTGTCATCCCAGCGAATACAGTATTCATCACCTGGGTTGTAATAATCGGTGCACTTATACTGGAACTCTGCTTCTTCACTGGTAACGTAAAAAGCATGGGCAAAACCCGGCGGCACCCAGAGCAGCTGTTTGTTTTCTGCACTCAGGGTGGCCCCTACCCATTGGCCAAAGGTGGGGCTTTTTTGCCGGAGGTCTACGGCTACATCAAACACCTCTCCACGCGTCACCCGCACCAGCTTGCCTTGAGGTTTTTCCAGCTGGTAGTGCAGGCCACGCAGAATGCCATGGCTGGAAAGGCTGTGGTTATCTTGCACGAAGGTGTAGTTGCCGCAGTGCTGTTCAAATTCAGATTGGCGAAAGGTTTCCATGAAGAAACCACGCTCGTCGCCAAAGACTTTGGGCGTGAGCAATACCACATCCGGTATGGCGAGTTTTTCGTAATGCATAGCTGGTAGACCACCTAAGTTAAAAACGTTTCAATTGGCTACGGACACTCGAGGAAAACACAGATAAAACCGGTTTTGCCACGGACACTCACGGACAACACGGACAAGGTCAAAACCAAAAACTAATAAATTAAAAAACTAAAAAAGAGTTTAAGGTTTTGTCCGTGCTTTCTGTGTCGTTCGTGGCGGGTATTGGATATTGACCACGGACGCTCACGGACAACACGGACAAGGTCAAAACCAAAAAAACTAATAAATTAAAAAAGAATTTAAGGTTTTGTCCGTGTTGTCCGTGAGTGTCCGTGGCGAAACAGGTTTTCCGTGAGTGTCCGTGGCTAAAAATTATCGTTTGGTTGCCACCAAGCGCTGGAGGTATTGGCCGTATTGGGTTTTGGCCAGGGGCTTGGCAAGTTCCAGCAGGCGTTCGTTGCTGATCCAGCCGTTTTGCCAGGCGATTTCTTCCAGGCAGGCGATTTTCAGCCCTTGGCGGTGTTCTATGGTTTGCACGTATTGGCTGGCATCCAGCAGGCTATCGTGGGTGCCGGTATCCAGCCAGGCAAAGCCACGGCCAAGGCGTTCTACGCGCAGGTCGCCGCGTTCCAGGTAAGCGTTGTTGACGCTGGTAATTTCCAGCTCGCCACGCTCGGAGGGCTGCACCTTTTTGGCAATTTCTACTACGTCATTGTCGTAGAAGTACAGGCCTGTCACAGCGTGTGCAGACTTGGGTTTAGCGGGCTTTTCTTCAATGGAAATGGCTTTGCCGTCTTCACAGAACTCCACCACGCCAAAGCGCTCGGGGTCTTTTACCAGGTAGCCAAACACGGTGGCGCCGCTGGGCTGTTCGCTTGCGCGCTTTAACTGCTCTGAGAAGTGCTGGCCGTGGAAGATGTTATCGCCCAGTACCAGGCAAACAGGGCTATCGCCGATGAATTCTTCGCCAATGATAAACGCCTGGGCGAGACCATCCGGGCTTGGCTGTACGGCGTATTCGAAATGTACGCCAAAATCACTGCCGTCACCGAGCAGGTTTTCATATTGGGGAAGATCTTCCGGGGTGGAGATAATCAGGATCTCGCGAATACCGGCCAGCATAAGCACTGAAACGGGATAGTAGATCATCGGTTTGTCATAGACAGGCAAAAGCTGTTTGGAGACACCGCGGGTAATGGGGTGCAGGCGAGTGCCGGAACCACCGGCAAGGATAATGCCCTTGCGGTTTTGGGGGGTACTCATACTCATTTCCTTTTGAGGTTTTTTTGCCACTGATATATAACCAATTTATTGGCCACGGATGGACACGGATATTCACGGATAAGGTCAAAACCAAAAAAAACTAATAAATTAATAAATTAATAAATTAATAAGAATTTAAGGTTTTGTCCGTGTCGTCCGTGAGTGTCCGTGGCAAAACAGTTTTTTTATCCGTGGCGAATAACGTTTTCAAATTACCGAGAGCTTGTTGGTGCTCTATGAGATGTATCAAAGAGGATAATACCGACTCGGTTTATATGTTGGCGCAGTGCATCATTGCTGAGTGTATTTTCATTCAGCACATCGAAAAAGTACGGTAAGGGAAGCTCTTCATTGAGCTGATCCGCAAGTTGGGTAACGGTATCATCGGTTACTGCATGCCCTTGAATCATAAGATCCACATCGGACCCTTGCCGGTAGCCTCCCTTGGCCCGCGACCCAAACAACACCACCCTTTCAATAGTAGGAAAGTGAGCTGCGGCTTGGCGAATTAGTGCGATATCATCGTGCTTCAAGCCGGTTTGCTTATTAAGGCTCATAAGTGACTTTTTCTGCGAAGTTATCGTACAGTTTGCTTAACAGCGGGTAATAAGCTGTGCGAATTTTTTCCTCCACCAGCTGAGCGGTAGTTTCATTATAAGTATGTGTCGTGAGGTTGCGGTCTTCCAGTGCCTGGATCCAGGCGTGACCGTCTTCAATCAGACCTGATTGGAAAGCCTGTTTAATGGCCGAACGAGGGCTATTTACCTGAAAGCCTTCCGCCAGCTGGTAGTCCTTGAGCAATTTCCAAGACAGCTCGAACGCCATTTCAAAGAACTGAATAATACCGGCTCGTTCAACAACGCTGGGCTTCTGTATTCCGATAGACTCTCTAAGCAAGGCGTAAGCATTACCAAATTGCTGGTAACGTTGCTTCCAGCGTATATCGTAATCACTCATGTTGTGGCTTCCTGCAGCGTCAGCGCCAATTGTGCTTGCCAGCTGGGCAAGGTAATGCCCAGGGCATTTTCCAGCTTATCTAACGCCATGCGTGAGTTAAGCGGACGCTGAGCGGGGGTTGGGTATTCCGCTGTGGGGATGCCGCCGGTGTTTTCTGGGGTAATCGCCAGTGCTTCACCCTGCTCGCGGGCTTGCTTGAATATCTCGCTGGCGAAGCCGTGCCAGCTGGTTTCACCTCTGGGGGCTAGGTGGTATATCGCGCTGTGCGCTGGTGAGGCGTGAGCGCCCTGCGGGCTTGAGAGGAGTGAGGAGTGAGGCGATGTTGCCAATGCAGTGACTTGAGCGATCAGGCGGGCGGGGGTGGGTGCGCCGATCTGGTCGTTGACGATGTTGAGTGCTTCCCGCTCACGCCCCAGGCGTAGCATGGTTTTCATGAAGTTGTTGCCACGGGCGGCGTAGACCCAGCTGGTGCGGAAGATAAGATGCTGGCAGCCGCTGTTGACCACGGCGTCATCGCCTTCCAGCTTGGTTTGGCCGTAAACGCTGAGCGGCCCGGTGGGGCTGTCTTCCTGCCAGGGTGTTTCGCCATCGCCTGGGTAGACGTAATCCGAGGAGTAATGCACCAGGGCGGCGTTGTTGGCCGCGGCGTATTCCGCCAGCTGAGCGGGCAAGCCCGCGTTAAGGCGCTGGGCCTGTTCTGGCTCGCTTTCGGCTTTATCAACGGCGGTGTAGGCTGCGGCGTTGATAATCAGATCGGGTTTATTTTTAACCAGGTAAGCCTCTACGGCTTGGGCATCGCTCAGATCCAGCTCTGTGCGGCTTGGGGCTAGCACGGTGCCGAAGATGGCAAATTGACGCTGGAGTTCAAAGCCTACTTGGCCGTTACCGCCAGTGATGAAAATGGTAAGGGGTGAGCGCTTCGCTTGTGAGGTGTGAGCGCCCTCTGGGCTTGTAAGGGGTGGGCGCTGCGCTGCGCTTGCTTGTGAGGCGTGAGCGCCCTCCGGGCTTGTGAGGGGTGAGGGGTTAGCTTCTCCTAACTTCTCACTACTAACTCCTGACTTTTCTCTCTTCATTCCTACCCCCTCATAATTAGCCATATAATTCTTCACACCTCACTCCTCACTCTTCAATTACCTCTTTCAAATGCCTAATCAGCCCGCCTAACTGAGAGAAAACGGAATCAATTGCTTTTATTGTGGTTGAAATATCATTGGTATATCCAAGGCGTTGAGCAATGTGACACTGTGTTTCCAACTCACTCAGCGAGCCACGCGCAATATGTAAAAATCTCAGGAAATCGCGTTTACTGCTTCTTGCAGCACCCTCAGCAATGTTACTTGGTACGGAAACTGCAGCACGCTGCATTTGGCTAACCAACCCAAAACGCTCTGCTTGAGGAAATGTCGATACCATTGCGTAAACTGCCACCACTAAATCCATTGACTCTTGCCACACTCTTAGCTGATGGTGCTTACGCATGATTCCGTTCATATCTTACTCCTCACAAGCCCGCAGGGCGCTCACTCCTTACTCCTCACAGACTACCGAGGCGTTGGCCTTGGTAGCTGCCGTCTTGTACGCGTTGCCACCATTCTTGGTTATTCAAATACCATTCAACTGTCTTACGCAGGCCAGTTTCGAAGGTTTCTTCTGGCACCCAGCCGAGTTCGCGTTCTATCTTGCTGGCATCTATGGCGTAGCGTACATCGTGGCCGGGGCGGTCGGTGACGAAGGTAATCAGTTCTTTGTGTGAGCGCTGCGCTTGTGAGGCGTGGGCGCCCTGCGGGCTTGTGAGGGGTGTGGGGGTACTCCTCACTCCTAACTCCTCACTCCTCACATCTAACACCAGCTCGTCGAGGATCTCGCAGATGCTTTCCACAACATGCAGGTTCGTTTGCTCATTATGCCCGCCGATGTTGTAGGTTTCGCCGATGTCGCCTTGACTGGCGACTTTGATCAGGGCGCGGGCGTGGTCTTCTACATATAGCCAGTCGCGGATCTGCTGGCCATTGCCGTAAACCGGTAGCGGCTTACCGGCCAGGGCGTTGAGGATCATCAGCGGGATCAGCTTCTCGGGGAAATGGTACGGGCCGTAGTTGTTAGAGCAGTTGGTGACCAGGGTTGGCAGGCCGTAGGTGCGCTGCCAGGCGCGAACGAGGTGGTCAGAACTGGCCTTGCTGGCGGAATACGGTGAGCTTGGGGCGTAGGGCGTTTCTTCGGTAAATAGTGAGCGCTGCGCTTGTGAGGCGTGAGCGCCCTGCGGGCTGGTGAGGAGTGAAGGGTCTAACTCCTCACTCCTCACCCCTGACTCCTCACCCTCTGCCAGATCGCCATACACTTCATCGGTGGAGATATGGTGAAAGCGGAATTCAGCGGCCTTGGTGGCATCGTTTTCCTGCAGGGTTTTCCAGTAGGCGCGAGCGGCTTCCAGGAGTACCGCTGTGCCGACAACGTTCGTCTGGATAAACTCTGCGGGGCCGTCGATGGAGCGGTCTACATGGCTTTCAGCGGCCAGGTGCATGACGATATCCGGCTGGTGCTGCTCGAACAGTTGCTGCATGGCCGGGGCATCGCAGATATCTGCCTGCACAAAAGTATAGCGCTCGCTGTTTTCAATGCTGGTGAGTGATTCAAGATTGCCAGCATAGGTCAGTTTATCG
The DNA here is from genome assembly GCF_044792155.1 of Halomonas sp. BLK-85. NCBI lineage: Bacteria > Pseudomonadati > Pseudomonadota > Gammaproteobacteria > Oceanospirillales > Halomonadaceae > Halomonas > Halomonas sp. BLK-85. The sequence goes on along the minus strand of NZ_CP087731.1, from coordinate 761,988 downwards.
ACGTTGATGACCCGGTGAGCAGTATTGTTGATCAGCTCGCGAACAACGGCTGAGCCAATAAAACCGGCGCCGCCGGTAATCAGGAAAGTTTTACTCAACATTGATCAGAATAACCTTGTGTAAACATTAGGAGGAGGATGTTTGAGACGAAGGGGCGACGTCAGGGTCTTCAGCTTCTAGCGCCTTGATATGCCGCTTGACGTTTTGCAACTGGGTTCTGCGCTTGGCGATGTCTTCCTGCATGTACTTGCGGTAAAGCGGTAACAGGTTCTGCTCTTCGGCTGTTTCCAACCCACGCTTTGCTTCTGCAAGTTTTTTCCTGACCTCCTGTAAGTGCTTGCGCGCTTCAGGGAGATTATCGGGCAAGTGGGCAATCTTTTTAGCTTCAGGTGCACTTTTCTTCGGTTCCGCAGGGGCTGCTTTAGCTGTTGCCGGTTTGCTTGCCTTTACCTTGTCAACGTCAGCATGGTAGTGGGTAATGGCTTCTTTAACGTCGTCGTACCAGATGGCTTGCCCTTTTTTCAGGTAAACCCCTGCCTGGCAGAGATCCTTAAGGATGCCCTCAGAGTGTGACACCATGATTATTGAGGCTTGACCGACCTTGGATTTAAACAGTTGCGTTGCTTTTTCTTTGAAGGCGCGATCACCCACGGCGGTTGCTTCGTCCGAGATATACACATCGAAGTTGAACGCCAGGGACAAGCCAAACGAGATGCGCGAGCGCATGCCAGAGGAATAGGTGCGAATTGGTTCATCAAAGGCTTGGCCTATTTCTGCGAAGTCTTCGACAAACTGAATGATGTTTTTGACATCCTCTGGCCCACTGCCCTGGGCACGCGCTACAAACTTGACGTTCTGACGGCCCGTCATATTCCCTTGCATGCCGCCCGCCAGGCCCACCGGCCAGGAAACCCGGCTGTGGCGAATGACTTCTCCCCTCTCTGGGGTATCCATACCGGCAATCAGCTTCAGTAGCGTGGATTTGCCCGCACCGTTAGCACCAATCAGGCCAACGCTGACGTTTTTGGGGAAGGTCAGGTTGATGTCTTTCAACACCCAATCGCTGCCGTGGTGGTTGTGGTAGCGCTTGTAGAGGTTTTTGACTTCGATCATTGGGTTGCTACGCAGAATATATTGGGCTTGTTGGCCAAGAAAAACTTGTTTAGCCACGGATAACCACGGATAAACCCCAAAACCTGTTTTGCCACGGACACTCACGGAAAACACGGACAAGGTCAAGATCAAAAACAATCAAAATAAAAAGGTTTTGTCCGTGTCGTCCGTGAGGGTCCGTGGCTAAGAAATACCGCGGCTAAGAAATTGTTACTTTACGGTGTTTTTGCTGATACATGGCTTCCAGCTGTGTTTTCAGTGTCTGGCGGGCGTGGGTTTCGCCGTGTACCAGGTGGATTTTGCTGGGCCAGCGGCGCATGCGTTTGACGAAGTTAAGCAGGTCTTTCTGGTCAGCGTGGGCGGAGTAGCCGCTGAGAGTGGTGATGCCGGCCTTGATATCGATGCGTTGCCCGTCGATTGCTACCCAGCCGCCTTGGGGGCCGTATTGCTGTATATCCCGTCCTGGGGTGCCTGCGCCCTGGTAGCCTACAAACACCACCTGATGGCGCGCGTCGCCGAGCATGGCTTTCAGGTAGTTCATTATGCGCCCGCCTGCGCACATGCCGCTGGCGGCTATTACTACGGCTGGCCTGCCCGTTCTGGCCAGGTAATCGACTGTCTGCAGGTGTTCTTCGTGGCTATCCACCGTGTAGAGGTTCTCGAAACTCAGTGGGTGGCGGCCTCGGCGCAGGTGGCGTTGGGCTTCGGCGTCCCAGTAGGGCTTGAGTTCCCGGTAGACTTGAGTAAACCGCGCAGCCAGAGGTGAGTCCACGATAATTTCCAGCGTTTTCCATTGCGCTGCTTGTGCAGCGTGAATAATGCCTTCCAGTTCGTAGAGTAGTTCCTGGGTGCGGCCAATGCTGAACGCCGGGATCATCACCGTGCCACCATTGTGAAGCGCCTGTTCAACCGCCTGCTTCAGGCTGGCCCGGCGCTGGCGGCGGTCTGGGTGGCGCCTGTTGCCATAGGTGCTTTCCAACACCAATTGATCACAGCCGTAAGGCGATCTGGGTGCAGGCAATAGTGGCGCGTAAGGAGCGCCAAGATCTCCAGAAAACACAATTCTTTCTTTTTTCTTGCCATCCTGATGGGCAATTTCAACGTAGCTGGAGCCGAGGATATGCCCTGCCCGCTTGAGTTTGACCCGGGTGGTGCTTTGATCATCTTGGTTTTGGCTGCTTTGCTTTTGGGGGCTTTGCTGGATGACAGAGTGCCATTGGCCATAGGGCAGGCTGACAATCTGTGATTGTAGCTGGGCCTGAAAGCGTTCGATCAACTGGGTGTTGCGGGTAAAGCCGATTTTCAGGGCGTCTTCAATCACCAGGGGCAGTAACCTGGCGGACGGTATGGAGCAGATAATCGGCCCTTTGAAGCCTGCCGCCAAAAGGTAAGGCAAGCGGCCCACGTGGTCGATGTGGACGTGGGTGATAATCAGTGCTTTAACCGTGCTAATATCAAAGCGGACCTTTAGCTGTTCGAACTGGGCGTTTTCATCCCGGGCGGCGTCTTTACCCTGAAAGAGGCCGCAATCTACTAGTAGTGAGTGATCACTATCAAGTATCAGCTGGTGGCAGCTACCGGTCACGCCCTGGGCGCCGCCGTGGTGGATGATATCAGCCATGAAAAGTCCTTTTTTGGCCACGGACACTCACGGAAAACACGGACAAGGTCAAAAACAAAAACAATAGAAATCAATAGGTTTTGTCCGTGCCGTCCGTGAGGGTCCGTGGTAAGACATGCAACTCACCACTCATCGCGATTCAAGACTGCACTTACTTCTTTTTCTAAGCGTTCGGCAAAGTCCGTCAATGTTGCGATATTTTGATGTGCAGTGATCAAAGCGTTATGTAATACAGAAGCTTCTTCGATGTACTCATGAATCATCTGATTTCTGAGCTGGCGTAACTCTACCCACTTTTCTGTAGAAACCAACCAGCCAAATTTTTCGGCTTTATCCAGGTTGATCAGCAATGCTTTATCCGGCTCACCTAAAGCGCGCAGCAGGGCAGGAAGTAGCTTATCGCCCAGAGTATCCTGTAAGCGACAAAAGCGGCTCGCAAAAGCTTCTAACTTCAGGGCTAATTCTGGCTTTTGGTCAAGCGCTTGAATATCGGAAAGCTGCAAGCTATTGCCAAAAATCTGTTGGTCAGCATATTGCAGGTGCATTATTTCCTTACTGACAACACGCAGCAGAAACTCAAGTCTACTTTGAACATGAGGCTCAAGCGTCATAAGACAACCCCTTGGGCTTTGGCTATCTGATGGATGCTGGTGTGAGTTAGATTGGGGGCATCCAACACAACATCAATTTTTCGATCACCCAGCGCCATTATCATTTTTGCCTGTGCCTTGGCGATACACCTGGCAGGTTCTTCTATAGGCGCATCAAGACTGACCATTAAATCGATATCACCACCTTTTGCGGTGTCATCTATACGGGAGCCGAACAACCTAACGGATGCGTGATTACCAAACACATCAGTAATAGCGCCTTTGATGACATTGATTTCGTTTGGCTTCAGACGCATGTTTTTACTCTATCTATATGTTGCGTGAGGCAGAGGTAATCCGATTTTCAACCCTTAGACTGCTATTTAATAAAGAGATGTCATTTCCAAAGCTACCCCCGAACTGTCATTTCTTGCCACGGACACTCACTACTCAATCCCTGTGGTCCTTGATGATCATGATCATCATGCTGAGGATCAGCGCTAGGAAAAGCGTGATGATGGCGAAGACGGCGCTGTTGTAGAGGCGGTCCGGCTCGGTGGGGTATTCCGGCATCAGCGGGCTTTGCAATACACTGACCTGCTTGAGCTGGCGGGCCGCATCCAGGCGCGTATTTTCAAGCGCGGCCAGGGCACTTGAGTAGGTTTCCTGAGCGAACTGAGCGCGCAGTTCCAGCATTTCATATTCCGCAGATACCCGGTTAAGCGAATCTCCGGCGGTTTGGGCCAGGCGATCACGCTGACGGATGATCTGGTCGCGCAGGGCTTCAATTTCCCGTTCTACGCCGCGCAGCTGTGACGACTGGGCGCTCTGGTAGCTGGCCAGGGCATTACGCTGGGCCTGCAAGCGGGCCAGATCACCTTCCAGAGTGGCGACCACCTGATTGATGTTTTCGACGGTGGTAGTCGGCGAGACCAGGCCGTATTCGTTCTGGAATTCCAGCAGCTGGGAACGCGTTTCTTCAAAGCGCTCCTCAAGGCGCACCATCTGGTTTTCCAGAAAGGTGACCTGTTCTTCAGCAAGACGATGGCCCATCTCGTTCATATGGTTTTCGCCGGCCTGCAAGAGCTCGGTGGCAAAGGCATGGGCAAAATCTGGCGTGTAGGCCTGAACGCGAATGTTCAATACACCAGCGTATTCGTCCAGCTCCACCTCTACCCGCCGCAGGTAGTAATCATGAAGATCTTCAATGGGGCCATCCGGCATACGCAGGGTGGCAAAGATATCGCCGTTTTCACTGTAATGGGTGCGCAGGTCGAGCTCTTCATCCAGATGCTTGAGCATATCCACCGATAATAGGTGTTCACGCAGCAACAAAAGGTCAGCGGTGTTACCGCCACCACCACCCAGCAGGGACGAAAAGCTGAGCTCGGGCGTCGCCACCTGGGGACTTTCCAACACTATCGTTGCATTGGAAACGTAGCGCTCTTGAGCCCAGATAAACCAGTAAAAGGTCACCAGCGCAATCGCGATAAAGGCCAGCAGCCAGTGGGGGTTTTGACGTAGAAAGCGTTGCATGAATTATTTTGCCTTTAATCGTTCAGCAAAGCGCAGGTGAAGTATCAGCCCAAGCGCGATTGTAGAGAGCGTAAATAACCAGAAATACAGCATGCTGGTGCCGGTGACGACCTGGTATTTTTCAAAAAAGCCCAGACGCAAGGTTTCCAGGCCATGCGGAATGGGGTTGAGCATCAGGTATTCCAACAGCCAATGGGGCAACTGGTTTAGCGGCAATATCACCCCGGAAAGAATCAGCAGCGGCAGCGACAGCATACGAATGATCCGCCCTACTTCCGGCACCATAGTGGCTACTACTGAGGTTACCAACCCCAACCCCAAACCCAATGACCATAGCGACAGCCAGGCCCCCATGGCGCGCACAGCGTTATCCGGGTACATATCCAGCCCGAGCATCAGGCCACCAGCAATAAACAGCAGAAAAACAAAACTGCGCAGCATGCCTTCCAGGAAGTTGCGCACCAGCACAGGGTCCACCGGTCGCACCTGGCGGTAGGCAAACAGCGCACTGTTGGCGTTGATGGCGCCCATTCCTTGCAGCATGCCTTCACGCACCAGGAAAAACCCCATCAGTCCCATGATAAGCCATGGAATAAATTCAGCGTTGACGATCAGGTTGCCACCGCGGATAAAACTGCGGATAGCCACCATAATGCCTACCATAGCGACAGGTTCAAAAATCATCCAGAACCAGCCCATGCGGTCGGCCATGGTGCGCGAGATGGCTTCGCGCATGAACATGGCATACCAGACGCTGCGGGTAACCTGCCAGGGCGTGCGGGATCTTCTTACATCAGCCATAGAGGTGCTTTTAGTGAGATTTTATTTGGCCACGGACACACACGGAAAACACGGACAAGAACAAGACCTAAAAAACCAAAAGGTTTTGTCCGTGCCGTCCGTGAGGGTCCGTGGCAACTAATTTTTTGAGAAGCAGTTACAGATCAACCGCAACGCGGGTGGCGACGGCGATCTGGTAGAGGATCTGCGTCAGCGTTGAGGCTAGCTGCAGGTTGTGGGTCGGGGCGGCTGGCATCACCAGGATTTCATCTCCCGGGCGAAGCGCTGAGCTGCGCGCGTTGATGACCGCACCGTTCTGGCGGACCAGCAGGATCTGGTCATCGTCTGCCCGATTGGTAAACCCGCCGGCGCTTTCGATGTAATCCATCACACTCACGCCAGGCTGATAGACAGCGGCCTGGGGCACCACGACTTCGCCGCTGATCAGCACGGAATCACTGATTTCCGGGATAGTAATCACATCGCCATCCTGCAGGCGGATATCGGCAATGCCGTTTCTGCTGGCCACTACCAGGCGGCCGCTGGGCTCCAGCTCACGGGCGCGGCTGACGAAATCCTGAATCAGCTCCGCTTCCTGGGCGCGCACCCGCGCTTCTTCATTGGTGCTGGAAGGCGCACTGAGATAGGTAGTCTCCAGCCGGCGCAGACTGTCTTCCAGCGACTGCTGCTGTTGCCTGCGCACGCTTTCGCGCTGCAGCGAGATACTCTGCACGGCGGTCATGCTTTCCGGCACAGCGATGGCATCCAGCAGCTCGTTCAGGCGTGCATCACGCGGTAATGCATAGCGGGAAGGCCCATAATAGCTGCCTTCCACCTCAACGACGATGGTTTCACTGCGCTTGTCGGAACTGAACATGACCTCGTCACCGCTGCGCACCGTCTGCCCGGCAAACAGATCAAGCGGGAAGTAACTGGCCACCGGGCCGTCGTCACGGTCGCCGCGCAGCAGTACGTGAGAAACGCCGCTCTGGGTGCGGGCCAGGTTGAGTATTTCAGCGCCGCTGAGCTGATCGCCTGTCAGTTCGTAGCGGTGTTCACGATGCACATCACCGGTTACGGCAATGGCGGGCCCACGTTCTTTGACGACGATGGTGTCGCCATCGCGGAACTGAGGCCGCGGAATGCTGCCGGTCAGCAGAAAGTCATACAGATCGACGTTGGCGATCGTTTCGTTATTACGCTTGATATGGATCTGGCGGTAGCTGCCCAGGTCCTGGTCGATCCCGCCGGCCTGATCGAGGAAATAAAGCAGCGAATCATTGGGGGTGCCGGCATAGCGGCCGGGGTTTTCCACATTACCGGTGACGAACAGGGCCACCGGCTGCACGCCCTGGAGGTTGGTATAGACCTCAACGTTGTCCGAGTAGACCGAGGTAATTGCCCGGCGAACCGAATTGTCGACTTCCTGGCTGCTCTGGCCTTCAATATTGATCGGGCCGATGCCGGGCAGAAAGATATTGCCCTGCGCATCTACCGGCAGGGCGCGGTCAAGCTCGATGGCGCCCCAGGCACGCACGGTGACCTGATCGCCCGGCTTGACCTGATAGGCCGGGTTCAAGCCCTCTCCCATGGCGCCGCGAAAACCGCCGGTAAACAGGTTGGCGCCAAAAGGTGGCAGGCTATCGATCATGGCTTCGCGCTCACCCTGGGGGACGGGGCCATAGGTGCCGCTGCGCCAGTCGGCGCGGGAGGCGTCGTCTACCTGCCGGGAAGATTCGTCGTTTTCCTCGGGCACAATGTTATCTGGCAGGCTGATCGACTGTGCCCAGGCGGGCCCACTGAAAACAATCATGCAGCCAAGTGAGACGCTGAGCGCCAGACGGGTCAAGCGCGCACGCAACAGACGGGGCGGTTGCTTGTTACTCGGCATGGTTATTGCGCCCCTGCGATTGATTCAGTGACAGCCCGCTGGTGGACCCAGCCATTGTCTGTCTGGCAGACCAGAGCTTTCCGCTGGGACTGCTGACCCATGACATCAAGACGCCGGCACTCGCGGCCACTGGCGGCCATATAGGGCTGGCCTGCGGATACATCCACGCCTGCTCCCCAGGGGCTTTCGGCCAGGTTGATGACGCTACCTGCCGGGGCCTGCTCCAGAAAACCGTTCAGGTCAGCATTCTGAATCGGTTTGGCGGAATCCTGATTGAGGACATAACCTGCCGAGGCGGCGTCGCCTTGTGGATACTGAGTGGCACAGCCGCTGAGCAAGACGATGCTGGCTGTTGTCAGCCATTTCATGCGTGATGGCCATGGGGTGCTTACATTTGATTGTAAAAAATTAAATCTTGAGTAACATGATTTCATATAAGTAACCAGAAGCGACATAACTATATCCTAGATTCAGACACGCTAATTGCAGGCACGCTACCGCCCCGGGATTGTTACGGGCTTATTCCCTTGCCCAAGCCTTGCGTGCTGTAAAACCCGAAAAAAGCCCCGTAAGCCACAGGGAAGACCAGTTATTGTAGGGTATTCATTGGTCAGTCTCTACGTGGACAAGGGTTATACGCCTCTTTATGATGCATATCATCCTACTCACATCATTTGATTATACTCAATGAGGCGACTCTAATGTTACCTTTTTTACGTTGCCTGGCGTGGTTGCTGGTGTTTTCCACCGCCGCTCATGCGGATACGCAAGCACTGGACCAGCAGCGTGCTGACCTTGAACGCTTTCAGGTCATTGCTCATCGAGGTGCCAGTGGCCGGGCGCCGGAAAGCACCCTGCCAGCGCTGGAGCGTGCCCATCGCTCTGGTGTGGATTATCTGGAGCTGGATATACAACTCAGCGCGGATGGGCATTTGATGGCGTTTCATGACCGTGAGCTGCAACGCACCAGCAACGGCGAAGGTCAGGTCAATGATTTCAACCTTGAAGCACTCCAGCAGCTGGATACGGGCCGCTGGTTCAATGCGGCCTATCCTGACAAAGCGGATGATAGTTTCGTCGGATTGCCCATTCTGACTCTTGAAGAGGTGTTTGAGCGTTTTGGCCATAGCGCCCGCTACTATCTGGAAACCAAGGCGCCTGGCCAGAACCCGGGGCTGGAATCGGCCCTGGTCGACATGCTGGAACGTTTCGAGATGATCTCAAGTGGCCGGGTCATCGTGCAGTCGTTCAGCCGGGAAAGCCTTTTGACCCTACGCGAACTGGAGGCGGACTTGCCTCTGGTGCAACTGCTGTGGCTGCCTGCAGATGACACGCCGCTCAACCTTGAGGCACTGGGTGAGATCGCCGACTACGCCCTGGGAGTTGGCGTTAATTTTCGCGCCGATGACCAGACGGTGCTGACGGAAAACTTTATCGAAAGTGCCCAGACCCGCGGCTTGAAAGTGCATGTATATACCGTAAACGAACAGGAAGATATGCAGCAGTTGATCGACTGGGGTGCAGACGGGCTGTTTACCGATTACCCTGAGCGCCTGTTGGAACTGGTGAATTGATTTTCACATCTTTACCTTGAAGGATGGCATCACTTATGGCTGACAAAATGGCGATTGAGACTGTTCAGGTGGCCACCCCTGAGCGCGTTCGCCCGCTTTCCCCCTGCATACAGATTTGCCGCATTGACTCGGCCAGCCAACGCTGCGAAGGCTGCGGGAGAACCCTGGATGAAATTGCCAATTGGGGCAGGATGAGCGACGCGGATAAGGCACCAGTCTGGGAACGATTGGAAGCCGAGGGGTTTGTGAGGCTTGAGGCGTAAGGCATTCGTAGGGTGGATTCGCTCAGCCATCCACCCACCCGCCGCAGACGGGCAAGCGGTGCCCGTTATGTGACGTGCCGGCATCAGACATTGGTGGATTGCGTCGATCATCCTCCGTTGGGTTTCTGGGTTAATTGTCGCTCATTGCCCGGCGGATGACGCCGGGAATCCACCCTACGGTTATCGGGGAATGACCGGGCATTGGTGCCTGGGTTAATTCGTAGGGTGGATTAGCGAAGCAATCCACCAACCCGCCGCAGGCGGGCAAGCGGTGCCCGTTATGTTATGTGCCGGCATCAGGAACTGGTGGATTGCGTCGATCATCCGCCGTTGGGTTTCTGGGTTGATTGTCGTTCATAGCCCGACGGATGACGCCGGGAATCCACCCTACAGTTATCGGGGAATGATCGGGCATTGGTGCCTGGGTTAATTCGTAGGGTGGATTAGCGAAGCAATCCACCAACCCGCCGAAGGCGGGCAAGCGGTGACCGTTATGTGACGTGCCGGCATCAGACATTGGTCGATTGCGTCGATCATCCGCCGTTGGGTTTCTGGGTTAATTGTCGCTCATTGCCCGGCGGATGACGCCGGGAATCCACCCTACGGTTATCGGGGAATGACCGGGCATTGGTGCCTGGGTTAATTCGTAGGGTGGATTCGCGAAGCAATCCACCAACCCGCCGAAGGCGGGCAAGCGGTGCCCGTTATGTGACGTGCCAGCATCAGGAACTGGTGGATTGCGTCGATCATCCGCCGTTGGGTCTATGGTTTGATTGTCGTTCATTGCCCGGCGGATGACGCCGGGAATCCACCCTACGGTTATCGGGGAATGATCGGGCGTTGGTGCCTGGGTTAATTTGTAGGGTGGATTCGCTCAGCCATCCACCCACCCGCCGAAGGCGGGTAAGCGGTGCCCGTTATGTTATGTGCCGGCATCAGGCATTGGTGGATTGCGTCGATCATCCGCCGTTGGGTCTATGGTTTGATTGTCGTTCATAGCCCGGCGGATGACGCCGGGAATCCACCCTACGGTTATCGGGGAATGATCGGGCAATGGTGCCTGGGTTATCGGTGGAGCATCTAGGAATGATCGGCCATTGGTGCCAGAGTGATCGAGAAAGCATTCGTAGGGTGGATTCGCTCCGCGATCCACCCACCCGCCGCAGGCGGGCAAGCGGTGCCCGTTATGTGACGTGCCGGCATCAGGCATTGGTGGATTGCGTCGATCATCCGCCGTTGGGTCTATGGGTTGATTGTCGTTCATAGCTCGGCGGATGACGCCGGGAATCCACCCTACGGTTATCGGGGAATGATCGGGCATTGGTGCCTGGGTTATCGGTGGAGCATCTAGGAATGATCGGGCATAGGGTCCTGGGTTAATTCGTAGGGTGGATTCGCTCCGCCATCCACCCACCCACCGCAAATTGGCTCAAAACGGTTCATCGATGGCTTTTTCAAGGGCCTGGCGGAGGGCTGGGCCGTGGTCCTTGGGGCCGAAACGGGCAATGACCTGGCCGTTGCGGCCGACCAGAAACTTGGTGAAATTCCATTTGATGCTGCGGGTGCCCATCACACCTGGCGCTTCTTTCTTGAGGTAGTCAAACAATGGGTGGGTATGGCGCCCGTTGACGTCGACTTTTTCCATCAATGGAAAAGATACGCCGTAGTTTTCTTCGCCAAAGGCGCAAAAATCCTCAGCACTTTCCGGTGACTGGTGACCGAACTGGTTGCACGGAAAACCCAGCACGGTGAACCCATGTTCACGATAACGCTGGTAAAGCGATTCCAGCTCCTTGAGCTGCGGGGTAAAGCCGCATTTGCTCGCCACATTGACAATCAGCAAGACCTGACCGCGCAGTACGCGCAGGTTGAAAGGCTCGCCGAGATGGGTATAACAATCCTGATCGTATAGCGACATAGCCACCTCGTTAGCGTTGACCGTATCCCGGGGCACGGGAAAATGCTCTACTGCTACCTTGCCATGCAGCACAACACGGCGCCACCTTTGATTCTCACCAAAGCGGGCCAGTCACTACACGCAGGGCCAACGCTATCAGCATGACGCCGGTGATCCGGTTGATCCAGTGGGCACGCTGCTGCAGCCAGGGCAGCACCCGTGAATGCGAGAGCACCAGCGCGACCAGCACATACCAGCCGCCATCAATGATCATTGCCGTCAGTACGATGATTGCTTTGGCGGTGACGCTCATCTCCGGCGTTACAAACTGGCTCAAAAGTGCCACGAAAAACAGGATCAGCTTGGGATTGCCAAGCGCAACCAGCACCCCTTCACGGGCGGCCTGAGCCGTGGTGGTGACGGCGGCACCGGCCTGGATGGCCCCCGCACGCCCGGCCTGAAGGGCCTTGATGCCCAGCCAGGCCAGATAAGCCGCCCCACCCCAGGTCACCAGCTGGAATGCCAGCGGAAAGCGCGCCATCAAGGCACCCAGCCCCAACACCGTCAAGAGTGCGTAAAAGCCCACACCCAAGGCGTGAAAGACACCGGCGGTAACACCCGGCAAACGCCCACCGCCCAGGGTGTGACGAAGCACTAACGCCAGGCTAGGCCCGGGTGACATGGCCCCCATGGCACAGATAGCGGCCAGCGACATCCATAGAGTAAATGGCATGGGGTATCTCCTTGAGTGATGGCAAACGGGTCGCACAGTCTAGCGCAAAGCACGCGTAATAACGCTGTTAGCCCAACCGCTTGTGACGTAAAATCGTGCTTTTTAGCGTGGCGCTCCAGCGATCTTTGATATGACCGGGCAGCGATAAATCAACCAACACAGGAGTGTACTATGGGTAGGGCGTTCCAGAACCGTAAAGAATCCATGGCCAAGACGGCCGATGCCAAAACCAAGGTGTACAGCAAATACGGGCGCGAGATTTACGTCTGCGCCAAGGCCGGCGGCACCGACCCCCAGGCCAACCTGAGCCTGCGCGGCCTGATCGAGCGCGCCAAAAAAGATCAGGTGCCTTCCCATGTGATTGATAAAGCACTTGATAAGGCCAGCGGCGCCGGCGGTGAAGACTTTTCACCAGCCCGCTATGAAGGCTTCGGGCCGGGCAATGTCATGGTGATTGTGGAATGCCTGACCGATAACCCCAACCGTACCTTCGGGGATGTACGCGGCTGCTTCACCAAGACCAAAAGCAAGATTGGCACCCCCGGCAGCGTCAGCCATATGTTTGATCACTGCGCCATTTTCACCTTTGCCGGTGAAGATGAAGAAGCGGTGCTGGAAACCCTGATGGAAGCCGATGTGGATGTTACCGACATCGAGCAGGAAGACGGCAAGATTACCGTCTACGCGCCGCATACGGATTACGCCAAGGCCAAGCAGGCGCTGCTGGATACCTTCGGTGAGATCGACTTCGAGATGGATGAAATCCAGTTCCTGCCGCAGACCACTACCCCGGTGGAAGGCGATGACGTGGCCATGTTCGAGAAGATGCTCGATATGCTCAACGATCTGGATGATGTCCAGAACGTTTATCACAGCGGCGAGTTTCCAGAGTAATCGTTCCCCCCATTAATGAACCAACGCATCCTCGGGCACAAAGATCCAGCCTTCTGCGTTGGGCATGCCTGCGGGTGGCCAGGCCAGGTTGTCGGGGGCGTGGTTGAGGCTCCAGGCGACCAGGGCGCACAGCCAGGCGTCCTGAAGATCCTGCTGGCGGGGTTTGGGGGCATGCTGCAACGCTTCTTCCCAGTCGCCCAGTTGACAGCGTGCTCGTAGCGCCTTGAATTGCCGGGAACGCTTGGCGGGTGAGGGATAGCCTTCTACCGCCGTGATAGCCCTGCACTGGCTTTGCCACTGGCCGCAGGTGATGATGTGCGGTGCAAAACGCGCCAGCAGGTGCATTCCCTTGGTGGCCTGGCTGCCGATCATGTCCTTGATCGGTGACAGCGGCGTGACCCCTCGGGCAAACAGCCAGCGCTCAGCCTCACGATAAAGATAGGGGTTATCCTGTGAACTTCCCAGCTCCGCCACCGCCTCACCCTGGCACAGCGCCAGCAGTGCCTGGGGAAACGCCAAGGGCGTATCAATCGCCATCACCAGCTGTTCATCGCCCCCTGCTGAATACTGACACAACGCCAGGAGCCGATTAATCAGCTCCCGCGGGGTGGTGGCGGCGTTCAAGGTTTCGCGCAGGTTGCCCCGCCAGGGCTGGCCGACCAACGCCAGCGATTGATCGACAATCACCAGCGCATCCCGGCTGGCCGGATTCTTGTCGCAGTTCCAGCCGCCTACATCCCAGCCCAGGTAAAGTGTCTGCACGGGCATGTTCAGAACGTCAGGCAAATCTTGCCAAAGTGCTTACCGGATTCCTGATGGCGGAAGGCATCGGCGATCTCGGTCAGGGGAAATTCACGGTCAATGATCGGTTTCAGGCCGTTGGCGTTAATCGCACGAATCATCTCGATCTGGTCCCGGCGACTGCCGACAATCAGGCCTTTCAGGGTGGCCTGCTTGGCCATCAGCTTGATGGTCGGCACCTCCCCCTGGCGGCCGGTGAGGATGCCGATCAGGGCGATGTGCCCGCCGATTTTCACCGCATCAATGGATTGCGGCAGTGTGCCCGGGCCGCCCACCTCAACGACGTGATCCACGCCTTCGCCGTTGGTCAGCTCCAGTACCGCCTTGCCCCATTCAGGCGTGGTCTTGTAGTTGATGACATGCTCAGCCCCCAGTTCTTTGAGGCGTTCAAGCTTTTCATCCGAGGATGAAGTGGCAATCACCCGGGCGCCCATCATCTGGGCAAACTGCAGGGCAAAAATCGAGACGCCACCGGTGCCCAGCACCAGCACCGTATCACCGGCCTTGATACCGCCATCCACCACCAGGGCGCGCCAGGCAGTCAGCCCTGCGGTGGTCAAAGTCGCGGATTCAGCGTGGCTGTAGCCGTCGGGCTGATGGGTGAAGGAGGTGACCGGTGCCACGACCTGCTCGCGGGCATAGCCTTCAACGCCGTCCCCCGGGGTAGTGCGAAAATCCGCCACCCGAGCAGGGCCTTCCAGCCAGCCGGGGAAAAACGTCGACACCACCGCATCGCCCACGGCAAAGTCACTGACGCCCTCGCCCACGGCCTCAACGATACCGGCACCATCCGACATGGGAATGCGGTTTTCCTCGGTGGGGATCATGCCCGCGGCGACGGCGTAATCGTGGAAGTTGAGCGAGCTGGCATGCAGGCGAACGCGAATTTCCCCGGGGCCTGGCTCAGCGGGGGCGGCGATATCGGCCAGGGTCAGGTGGTCCAGACCGCCGGGCTGCTTGAGATGAATCGCTTGCATGCTTGATCTCCTGTTTATAGATAATGATAAATCGTTTATGCGTCTGTAGTGTCAACCTGGGGGCTATCGTCGTGAACATCAAGGCCGATAAAGCCGCCGGACTGGCGCTGCCATAGCCGCGCATAGATACCGTTTCTGGCCAGCAGCTCTTGATGGGTGCCGCTTTCCACCATGCGCCCTTCATCCACCACAATCAATCGGTCGAGCATGGCAATGGTTGATAGGCGGTGGGCAATGGCAATCACCGTCTTGCCTTCCATCAGGGTTTCAAGCTGCTCCTGGATGGCGGCTTCGACTTCGGAATCCAGCGCGGAAGTCGCTTCATCCAGCACCAGAATCGGCGCGTTCTTGAGCAGCACCCGGGCAATGGCGATTCGCTGTCGTTGGCCGCCGGAAAGCTTGACGCCCCGCTCGCCTACGTGGGCATCCAGGCCGCGCCGCCCCTTGGGGTCAACCAGTTCATTGATAAAGCTGTCGGCGTGGGCGCGGCGCACCGCCTGCCAGATATCCTCATCCGTGGCCTCCGGGCTGCCATAGCGGATGTTGTCGCGCAGCGAACGGTGCAGCAGCGAAGTATCCTGAGTGACCATGCCGATCTGGTGGCGCAATGACGCCTGGGTGACCTCGGCAATATTCTGGCCATCAATCAGGATGCGCCCGCCCTGTAGATCGTAAAAACGCAGCAGCAGATTGGCCAGGGTCGATTTACCCGCGCCTGAGCGTCCTATCAGGCCGATTTTCTCACCGGGTGCGATGCTCAGGCTGAAACCGTCAAAGACGTTCTTGGTCTCGCCCTTGGCCTGGGCATATTCAAAGCGCAGGCTGTCGAAGACGATCCTGCCCTGGGGCACCGTCAGCGCCTGGGCATTGGGCGCTTCCTTGACCGTCGGCGCCTGAGCGATGGTATTCATGCCATCCTGCACGGTGCCGATGTTTTCAAACAGCCCGGCCACTTCCCACAGGATCCAGTCGGACATGAAGCGCACCCGCATCACCAGGGCAATGGCGATGGCCAGCACGCCCAGCGAGATCACCTCGAAATACCAGGTGGTGATCACCATGGCCGCCATGCCCACCAGCAGCAGCGTATTGAGCAGGGTCATTACCACGCTCAGCAGGGTGACCAGGCGCATCTGGCGATGCACCGTGCCCATGAATCCCTGCATGGCATCCTTGGCGTAGCCGAGTTCGCGCTGGGTATCGGCAAACAGCTTGATGGTCTGGATATTGCTGTAGCTGTCCACCACCCGGCCGGTCATCTGGGCGCGGGCATCCGCCTGGGCCATGGAGATATCGCGCAGGCGGGGGATGAAATAGCGCATGATCGCCAGATAGCCCACCAGCCACAGGCCCAGCGGCAGCACCAGCCACAGGTCTGCCTGGGCCAGCAGGTAGACCGCGCCGGTAAAATAGACGATGGCGTAGACCATCAGATCCATCACCTTGGTGACGGTTTCGCGAATCGCCAGGGCTGTCTGCATGACCTTCTGCGAGACGCGCCCGGCAAACTCATCCTGATAGAAGGCCAGGCTCTGGCCAAGCATATGGCGGTGGGAAAGCCAGCGGCCAATCATCGGGTAGTTGCCGAAAATGCTCTGGTGGGTGATCAGTGCCTGCCCCAGCACCAGCAGCGGCAGGCCAATCAGTACGGCCACCCCGGTGCCGACCAGCCAGCCTCCGTTGGCAGCCCAGAAATCCGCGCGTTCCACCTCGCCCAGCCAGTCGACCAGCTTGCCCATGGTGCTGAAAAACACCACCTCGGCGGCCGACACCAGCGCCGTCAACACGGACATGATCAGCAGAAGCGGCCAGACCGGGCGGGTAAAGTGCCAGATAAATGCAAACAACCCCTGAGGCGGGGTTGTCACGTCATGGTCCGGGTAAGGGTTGACCCGCGATTCGAAATAATCGAAGGCCTTGGTCATCAGGCGTTTGAGCATGCTAGTGCCTCGTGTGGATGCGTGTTGACAGGGCTCGCTTTAGCTCAATAGCTGGGGGCATCCGGGTCGTCGTCATCGCCGCGGATGCGCGCCTGGCGTTCGGCCTCTTCTTCCTTGGCGTCGTCAATCACTTCCATCAGTTCGTCAACGTCGGCAATATGGCTGTCGTGCTCGAAATAGCCGCTCAGCGTCGATTCGGGATGCAGCTCACCGGCTTCGTACAGGGCCCACATTTCCTTGGCGTAGTGGGTGTCGAGCAGTTCCGGGGCGAAGCGGCCAAAGTAGGCGCGCATATTGTTGACGTCGCGCGCCAGCATGGCTTCGGCGCTGTTGTTGCCGGCGGCATCCACGGCCTGGGGCAGATCGATAATCACCGGGCCATCGGCATCCACCAGCACGTTGAACTCGGACAGGTCGCCATGGATCAGCCCGGCGCATAGCATCTTGACCACGTCCTCAATCACCTTGGCGTGGTAGGCCAGGGCCTGTTCATGGGTCAGGGTGACGTCATCCAGGCGCGGGGCCACGTGGCCATCGGCTTCGGTAATCATCTCCATCAGCAGCACGCCATCCACAAACCCGTAGGGCTGGGGCACTCGCACATCGGCGGCCGCCAGGCGGTACAGAGCGTCCACTTCTGCCGTCAGCCAGGCCTGTTCCTGTTCTTTCTGGCCGTAACGGGTTTTCTTGGCCATCGCCCGTGCCCGGCGGCTGTTGCGCTCCTTGCGCCCTTCCTGGTACTGCACTGCCTGCTTGAAGCTGCGCTGCTTGGCCTCCTTGAAGACCTTGGCACAGCGCACCTCCTCACCGCAGCGCACCACGTAGACCTGAGCTTCCTTGCCGCTCATCAGCTGGGTCAACACTTCGTCAATGAGGCCATCATCCAAGAGAGGCTGTAATCGTTTCGGGGTTTTCATAACGTGCTGAGAGAGCTCCTGTATGACAGCGTGAGCATTAATGACGTATGCGCCGTACGCGGAAGGCGCGGCCCTTGATTCTGTCGCGTTCCAGCTTGTCCTGGGCCTGTTGAATGGCGTTGCTGGCCACGGCCACATAGGCGCTGCGCGCCAGCACCTTGATCTTGCCGACCTGATCACCGCTCAGCCCGCCCTCACCGGTCAGGGCGCCGAGAATATCGCCGGGGCGCAGCTTGTCTTTTTTACCCCCCGCCAGCTGTAGCGTCGCCATGGGCGGCTCAAACGGCACCGCGCTTTTGGGCCTGGGCAGAGGCTCGGTGGTAATCGGCTGTTCCAGCAGGCCTTCCAGGCGCTCCAGCCGATACTGCTCCTTGGGCGAGACCAGGGTACAGGCAATGCCGCTGGCACCTGCACGGCCGGTGCGCCCTACCCGGTGAACGTGGACATCCAGTTCGCGGGCAATCTGGTAATTGAAGACCGCATCCAGCTGGGCAATATCCAGGCCGCGGGCAGCCACGTCGGTAGCGACCAGAATCGAGGCGCTCTGATTGGCAAACAGCACCAGGCGGCGGTCGCGGTCTTTCTGCTCCAGATCGCCGTTCAGCGCCACGGCGCTGAAACCGGCTTGGGTCAACTGGTCGGCAACCGCCTGGGTTTCACGCTTGGTGTTGCAGAACACCACGCTGGTGGCCGGTCGATAGACCAGCAGCAGCTGTTTCAGCGCGGCAAAACGCGCCTCTTCGCTGGCTACTTCGAAAAAGTGTTGCTCAATGGTGGTGGCATCGTGAACCTCCGCCACCTTGACGCTCACCGGGTCATGCATCACGCCGCGGGTCATGGCCGCCAGCCCGCCAGAGGCCTGTTCATCCGGAAAGGTGGCACTGAACAGCAGCGTCTGGCGGTCCGGCGGTGTTTCGGCAATGATATCGTCGATGGTCACCTGAAAGCCCATATCGAGCATGCGGTCGGCTTCATCCAGCACCAGGGTGGCCAGCGAACCCAGGATCAGCGAGCCTCGGCGTAAATGCTCGTCAATCCGCCCCGGGGTGCCCACAACGATATGCGCGCCGTGCTCCAGAGACGCCAGCTGCGGCCCGAAGGCGGCGCCGCCGCAGAGTGTCAGTACTTTAACGTTGGGCAGGCCGCGGGCCAGGCGACGCAGCTCTTCAGCCACCTGATCGGCCAGCTCCCGGGTGGGGCACAGCACCAGCCCCTGCACGGCAAAGGCGTCCAGGCGCAATCCTTCCAGTAGCGCCAGCCCGAAGGCCGCCGTCTTGCCCGAGCCGGTCTTGGCCTGAGCCATGACATCGCGCCCGGCCAGCATGGGTGGCAGGCTTTCGGCCTGTACCGGGGTCATGGCATGGTAGCCGAGGGAATCCAGATTGGTTAATAGCGCCGGAGATAGCGCAAGCGAAGCAAAAGAAGCGTCAGACACGAATTTTCCTGAAGGAGTGGTTGGCTCAGCAAACCTTTAATATAGGGCACCATACCAGAAAGTACTGGCGTCTGCTGTGCTGGCGACCCTCTTCAGCGTGGATGTGTCACATTACCAGCGGCACAAAACGCGCGTCGGTCAGAGCGGCCAGGTCGCCCGGCGCCAGCTCGATTTCCAGCCCGCGGCGCCCGGCGCTGACGTGAATCGTTGCATGCTGACGGGCGCTTGCATCAATAAAGGTGGCAAGGCGCTTTTTTTGCCCAAGAGGGCTGACGCCCCCCAGCACATAGCCGGTAACGCGCTCCACTTCAGCGGGGTCGGCCATCACGGCTTTCTTGGCACCGGCGGCCCGGGCCATCTGTTTCAGGCTGAGCTGCTGGGTTACCGGTAGCACAGCCACCGCCAGCTGATTGCCATCCAGCTTGACTATCAAGGTCTTGAACACCTGCTCCGGCGGCAACGCGAGCTTTTCTGCGGCTTCCAGCCCGTAGGAGGCCGCACCCGGGTCATGCAGGTATTCATGCAGGGTACAGGCAATTCCAGCGGTTCTGGCTTGCTCCAGGGCAGGCGTCATGATGGCTGTTCTCCGGCAGGCAGGCGTCAATAATCTTCAGCTTAAACGCTGCGTCAGCCATTGGCCAATATCACTGACCTGTTGAGGACAAAGCGCATGCGCCATGGGGTACTGGCGATAGTTAACGCTATAACCCAGGCCCTTGAGACGATCTGCCCCACTGCGGCCCAGGCTTTCTGGCACAACCGGGTCGAAGTTGCCGTGATGCACGTCAATCGCGATATCCCGGTTGGCATCGGCCAACTCGATATTGTCGGCGGTGGCAAAGTAGGTCGACAGCGCCAGCAGGCCGCCGAGCGGCTCCGGGAAAGTCAGGGTGGCGTGGTAGGCCACCGCCCCGCCCTGGGAGAACCCGGCCATAATGATGCGGCGACTGTCGATGCCCTGCTCCATCTGCTGGTGAATAAGGCCCTGAATACGCTGTGCGGACGCCTTGAGCTGATTTTCATCCACTCGCCGATCCAGATCCATGGCGAGAATATCGTACCAGGCGGGCATCACCATACCACCGTTGATGGTCACCGGCAGACGCGGCGCATGGGGCATGACAAAGCGGACATTGGCATCCTTGGGCAGTGAAAGTGCTGGCACCAGGGGTTCAAAATCATGCCCATCGGCGCCCAGGCCATGCAGAATAAACACACAGGCGTCTGCGGGCTGCCCGTTTCTGGGTTCAATAATCAACTCACCCGGTTCACTCATTACTTACTCCTTATAAATCAAAGCTCACAGGTTAGCGTAAAGTCCCGCCAACAGCGAGCCATAAGCTGATGCTGATAAAAGAAAAATCCCAAACGGCAGACACAAAAAACCCCGCCAAGGCGGGGTTTTTCATCGCGCCAGCCTGAGCCGGCGGATCACGTCAGGAAGGGAGCTTAGCTCACAACCTTGACGTTGGAGGCCTGAAGGCCTTTCTTGCCCTGAGTCACGTCAAAAGAAACCTTTTGACCGTCCTGCAGGGATTTGAAGCCGTCAGCCTGAATTTCGGAGAAATGCACGAACAGGTCGTCGCCGTTGTCTTCCGGTGAAATGAAGCCGAAGCCTTTAGTGTCGTTGAACCACTTTACTGTACCAGTTGCCATGATCGAAATCCTCGATAAAGCGAATAAATTAAGCCGGGGTAATACCCGAATTGCAGTGGGTAGAACAAGAAACTTTCACCAGACTCAACGCTTAAGGCGCCTTAATACTGCTGACAACGTTCGACTTGCTAACCAACTGCCTTCATGGTGCGCTGAAATGCAACGCACGTCAAGAATAGCGTTAAGAAATGTCAGGCAGATGAAGCCTCCTCCATCATCCACGCAGCCGCCTTTTCAGCAATCATCAGGGTCGGCGAGTTGGTGTTGCCACTGGTAATGGTAGGCATGATGCTGGCGTCGACGACTCTCAGGCCGGCAATGCCTCTTACCCGCAGCTTTGAATCCACCACTGCCGCCGGGTCATCATCACGGCCCATTTTGGCGGTTCCTACCGGGTGAAAAATAGTGGTACCGATATCCCCGGCCAGCTTGGCCAGATCCTCGTCCGTCTGGTATTCCAGGCCTGGCTTGAATTCTTCCGGCTGATATCCGGCAAAAGCCTCTTGCTGGGCAATGCGCCGGGTGACGCGCAACGAATCCGCAGCCACTTTGCGGTCTTCCTCGGTGCTCAGGTAATTGGGCTCGATCGCCGGGTGATCCTGAGGGTCGCGGCTTTTGATCTGTACGCGGCCGCGGCTGGTCGGGTTGAGATTGCACACGCTGGCGGTAATCGCCGGAAAATCGTGCAGCGGCTGACCAAACGCCTCCAGGCTCAGCGGCTGGACGTGGTATTCGATATTGGCGTGTGGGTAGTCCTCCGAGCTGCGGGTGAAAATGCAGAGCTGGGAGGGCGCCATGCTCATCGGGCCCGAGCGTTTCAGCACGTATTCAAGGCCGATCATGGCCTTGCCCACCAGGGAGTTGGCCATGGTGTTGAGCGTTTTGGCGCCTTTCACTTTATACACTGAGCGTATCTGCAGGTGATCCTGCAGGTTTTCGCCCACACCGGGAAGGGCTGCCACCACGTCAATGCCGTGTTGCTGCAACAGCTCGGGCGCACCAATCCCGGAAAGCTGCAGTATCTGCGGTGAACCAATGGTACCAGCGCTCAGCACCACTTCCCGATGGGCGGTTGTCATGAGCGTTTTGCCTTCACGCAGCAGCTCTGCCCCTGTGCAACGCAGCTTGCCATTCTGCGCTTCAAACAGTAGGCGATTCACATGGGTGGAATGCCAGACCGTCAGATTGGTGCGCTGCTTGATAGGCCGTAAAAACGCCTTGGAGGTATTCCAGCGCCAGCCCTTGCGCTGGTTGACCTCAAAGTAATTGACGCCTTCGTTATCACCGCGATTGAAATCTTCGGTGCGCGGAATACCCGCCTGCACCGCCGCCTCGGCAAAATCATCCAGCACTTGCCAGCTCAGGCGCTGCTTCTCAATCCGCCACTCGCCGCCGTGACCGTGGAATCGGCGGTGCTCGTGATCACCATCGCCGTCATCGTCCAGCCGGTAATGGTTTTCGTGTTTCATGAAATCCGGCAGGCAGTTATCCCAGCGCCAGGCCTCATCACCGGTCAGTTCGGCCCAGTGGTCGTAATCCCGCGCCTGGCCGCGCAGATAGAGCATGCCATTAATGCTAGAACAGCCACCCAGGGTTTTACCGCGGGGGTAAATCAGTGAACGGCCGTTAAGCCCTTTGTCGGGCTCGGTACGGAACAGCCAATCCGTGCGCGGGTTGTTGATGCAGTACAGGTAGCCGACGGGAATATGAATCCAGTGATAGTTATCCGGCCCGCCGGCTTCAATCAGCAGCACCCTGTTGTCCGGGTTGGCACTCAGCCGATTGGCCAGCAGGCACCCGGCAGTGCCTGCGCCAATCACGATATAGTCGAAATTGTTGTTAGCAGAATGAGACATGAACAGGCTCCCGTTACCCAGGCCGCATCACTTGGCCGTGGGCATCACGAATTCAGCGCCGGCATCGATGGAATCTGACCAGCGCTGCATGATGGATTTCTGCTTGGTGTAGAAACGTACGCCCTCTTCCCCGTAGGCATGCATGTCGCCAAACAGGGAACGCTTCCAGCCGCCAAAACCGTGCCAGGCCATGGGTACCGGAATGGGCACGTTGATGCCGACCATGCCTACCTGAATGCGGCGGCCAAATTCGCGGGCAACGTTGCCGCTTTCGGTAAAGCAGCTGACGCCATTACCGAACTCGTGGTCGTTGATCAGCTGAATGGCTGTGGCGATGTCC
Source organism: Halomonas sp. BLK-85 (assembly GCF_044792155.1). NCBI lineage: Bacteria > Pseudomonadati > Pseudomonadota > Gammaproteobacteria > Oceanospirillales > Halomonadaceae > Halomonas > Halomonas sp. BLK-85. Next base: position 739,174 of record NZ_CP087731.1, on the reverse strand, counting down.
GGCACGCGCACGCAGACGAGTACAGGGCCGAAGATCTCTTCTTTATAGATGGTCATCTCGGGGGTGACGTGGTCAAACAGGCTGCCGCCCATCCAGAAACCCTCGGCACAGCCATCGCCGGTATGCGCGCTATCGAAGTCGCGGCCGTCCACGACCAGCTCGGCACCTTCTTCCACGCCCTTGTTGATATAGCCGGTAATCCGCTCATGGGCCTGGGGTGTGACGATCGGGCCCATTTCCGCATCCAGCTGCATGCCATTTTTAACTTTCAGCGCCTTGGCGCGCTCGGCCAGTTGCGCCACGATGCCATCGGCAATATCACCGACCAGCACGGCCACGCTGATGGCCATACAGCGTTCGCCTGCCGAGCCATAGGCCGCACCCACGAGGGCATCCACAGCCTTGTCCAGATCGGCATCCGGCATGACGACCATATGGTTCTTGGCGCCGCCAAGTGCTTGCACGCGCTTGCCGTGCTTGGCACCGCGCTCGTAGATCAGGTTGGCAATCGGCGTGGAGCCGACAAACGACAGTGCCTTGACGTCAGGGTGATCAATCAGCGCTTCAACGCTGTCCTTGTCGCCCTGCACCACGTTGAAAACACCGTCGGGCAGGCCCGCCTGCTTGAGCAGATCGGCCATCAGCAGTGAGGCACTGGGATCCAGCGGGCTGGGCTTGAGAATAAAGGTATTACCCGTGGCAATCGCGACAGGGAACATCCACATCGGCACCATGGCAGGGAAGTTGAACGGCGTAATGCCTGCCACTACACCCAGCGGCTGACGCATGGTCCAGTTATCAATCCCGGTGCTGACCTGCTCGGTGTAGTCACCCTTGAGCAGTTGCGGAATACCGCAGGCAAACTCGACAATATCAATCCCCCGGGCTACTTCGCCCTGAGCATCGGTGAACACCTTGCCGTGTTCCTTTGTAATGGCTTCGGCCAGCTCATCCTTATGCGCATTAAGCAGTTCAAGAAAGCGGAACATCACTCGCGCCCGGCGAATCGGCGGGGTATCTGCCCAGGCGGGAAACGCGGCCTGAGCTGCGTTAACGGCGCTGCTCACGTCCTGGGGGCTGGCCAGAACCACCTGACCGCTCTCCTCGCCGGTGGCCGGATTGAACACCGGCTGGGTCTTGGCATGGTCGCCTGCGTTGCGCTGACCGTTGATATAATGGGTGATGGATGCTGTCATGGTGCCCTCTTATAAAATTTATTTAAGCCTTGTTTGATATCTGAACGCTGCGTGTCAGTTTATAGCCAGATTAGCGGACTTAATGTCACAATCAATTGAGTTATTCAAAAGCTAGATATAAGTATTTTTAATACCACTGCCTTGGAGAGCGTCATGCATGATCTCGGCAGCTTGCGCGCCTTTGTGGCCGTGGCGCGCACCGGCAGCGTTTCCCGTGCGGCTCTCCAGCTGCATCTGACCCAGCCAGCGGTCAGCCTCAAGCTTAAACAGTTGCAGGAACAGCTGGGGCTTGGCCTGTTCCAGCGCCGCCCACAGGGGCTGGCCCTTACCGCCGACGGCATGGCCCTGCTGCCTGCCGCAGAACAGGCCCTGGCCAGCGCCAGCGCCTTTCTGCAAACCGCAGAGGCCCTTCACAACACGGTGCGCGGGCAGCTGAAGATCGGCACCATTGTCGACCCGGAGTTCATTCGCCTGGGGGATTTCCTGCGCCGTTTGATGGCCCGCGCGCCGCAGCTTGAAACCGAGTTGCATCACGGCATGAGTGGCAGCGTTCTGGGGCATGTGGAAGCCGGCCGCCTGGACGTTGGTTTCTACCTGGCCCCACCCGGGGAAGGCACCGGGCACCAGCACCCGACCCTTGCTCACCGTGAGCTGACCCACTTTGACTATCACGTTGTTGCTCCGCCTGGCTGGGAAAGTCGCCTGATGGATACCCGCTGGGAACAGATGGCCCGCCTGCCCTGGATTGTCACCCCCACGGACTCGGTTCATCACCGCCTGCTTGGCAAGGCGATGGCTAGCCATCATGCCGTGCCCAACCGGGTTGCCCAGGTGGATCAGGAAGCCTGTATGCTGGACCTGGTGCGAGCGGGCGTCGGGCTCAGCCTGGCACGCGATGCCCTGGCCATGGCCGAGCGGCAGGAAAGTGGCCTATGCGTTGCCCGCCATGTGCGCCTGCCCTGTGCCCTCAGCTTTATCTGGAAGCGGGAGCGCCAGGCAGAGCCGGCTATTGAAACGGCGCTCAATACGCTTGAGGATGTCTGGACGCTGGGAAGTTACTAGCTTTTCTGGCGTTGGCGGGAACTGTCAGCCATGAAACGTTTCCATAAGCTGTATGCATCTTTCATCTCCTGGAGTCATTCATGATGTTTCCATCCATACCCGGGGTCACCCGTCGCACGCTACCCGTTATTACTCTCCTTTCGGGTGCCTTTGTGGTGCCTTCCCTGACAGCCAACGAGTCGAGTGGCGCCGAGGCGATTTTTGCTGGCGGCTGTTTCTGGTGCATGGAGCCGCCCTATGACGACCAGCCCGGCGTTGACGCCACTATCTCGGGCTATATCGGCGGCGATCTGGATAACCCCACCTACGAAGATGTTATCAGTGGGGAAACCGGCCACGCTGAAGTGGTCAGGATTGACTACCAGCCGGATGAGATCAGCTATGAACAGCTGCTGGAGATCTTCTGGCGCAATATTGATCCCTTTGCCGTGGATCAGCAGTTCTGCGACGTAGGCGATCAGTACCGTTCGGCCATTTTCTATGTTGATGACGAACAGCGCGAGCTGGCCGAAGCCTCAAAAGCCGAGATGGAAGAACGCTTCGGGCGGGAGATCGCCACCCAGATTGTCGCGGCAGATACCTTCTGGGAAGCGGAGGAATATCATCAGGATTATTATCAGAAAAACCCGGTGCGCTATAAGTTTTACCGTTTCAGCTGCGGGCGGGATGGTCGGCTTGAAGAGATCTGGGGCGACGAAGCCGGTGGCCCCTCGTTCTGACATCTCAAACAGCCCTGAACCAGCGGGCGGGTAGCCACTTAAGCAGCAGCGCCAGTACGATAAAGCTCACGGCGGCGGCCAGAACATCATCAAGTACGATACCCAGACCGCCGCTTGCCAGCTCAGCCAGATGGATGGGCGGCGGTTTCAGGACATCAAAAAAACGGTAGATGACAAAGGCCAGCGCCATGACCCAGGGTTTGCGTGCCGCGCTTACCCCCATCACCACCAGCGGGAAGGCGACAATTTCATCGGCCACGATACTGCCATGGTCACTGCCACCTAACTGCGCAGACACTGCCTGGCAAAGCGGTATGGCCAGCACCATCAGCGCGCCTGACGTTAGCCACCCCACCGGGCGCGACTGTTTCAGCAGCCACCATGCCAGGGGAATGCCCAACAGCGACCCGATTGTGCCGGGCGCCACTGGCGAAAGCCCGGTGCCCAGACCCGTAGCCAACCAGTACCACAGTGACTCCACCATTGCTTACGCCTTCCTAACCGTTGAAAACATGAGTATATCCAATTTGCTGGCATTGCAGAGGCTACCAGGCACTTGATACGCCTGTTAGGTTTGAACATAGCCACCGGTTTTCCCCTATCCAAAGGAGGTGCCATGCTGGATCGCTGGACCATGCCGATGACCCAGGGCCCGCTGGAAGCGTTGGCCAGCAAGCTGGCAGGCCGGGTGTCGCCTGATCAGGTCACCCTGCTGGGCTTCATCGTGGGTATGAGTGCTCTGCCGCTGCTGGCCTTTGAGTATTACGCCCTGGCGCTGGTAGCCATCATCATCAACCGTATCAGTGATGGCCTGGACGGCGCCCTGGCTCGCCTGACGGGTAAAAGCAGTGAGGCCGGTGGTTTTCTGGATATCGGCCTGGACTTTGTGTTCTATGCCGCGGTCGTGCTCGGTTTTGCCCTGGCGCGGCCGGAGGAAAATGCCCTGGCCGCCGCCTTTCTGCTGTTTGCTTTTATCGGCACCGGCACATCTTTCCTGGCCTTTGCTATTGCTGCAAGGGGGCAGGACAAGCTGCGCACCGACCTGCCCAACAAAGCTTTCTATTACCTGGAAGGCCTGACCGAAGGCACCGAGACGGTCGCAGCCCTGGTGCTGTTTTGCCTGTTCCCCACCCATTTTGCCTGGCTGGCCAGCCTGTTTGCGATCGCTTGTCTGATCACCACCACCACCCGGCTATGGGGCGGTTATCGCGCGCTAAAAACCCAGGACGCGGCGCCGGACAGGACGCAATGACAGCAGTACCAACACCACCAGGGCTGCCCACTCGAGCCATTCGGGCAGCAGCTCCTGTACCTGGCTGGCCTGTTGAACGATATTCCAGTCGGTCAGGCCTATCAGCGCATCCAGCCCCCAACCCAGCAACACGGTGACCACCAGGATACTGCTCAGATAGATAGCCAGGGCCTTGCCGCCCAGTTCGCGGCGCAGAATGGCCAGGGTCGCCAGGCTGGTCACAGGGCCCGCCAGCAGGAACACCAGCGCCATGCCCGGCGAGATGCCCGCCAGCAGTAACCCGGCAGCAATCGGCGTTGCCGCGGTTGCACACACGTAGAGGGGAATGCCGATCAGGGCCATCAGCACCAAGGCCAGGAAACCGCCCGAAAACCCTACCAGGGTATCCGGCGGTACAAAGGTCACCAGTACGCCGGCCAGTATGAGCCCGGCGAATACCCAAGCGCTGATATCGTCCAGCAGATCACTGAAGGCATATTTCAGACCGGTTACCACGCCGGGAGCGGTATCTGATTTCTGAGGGCTGCTGCCACAGCTTTTGGACGCGCAGCAGCGCTGCGATACACCGCTGTCGCCCTCTGGCGCCGGGGCTGCCTTACGACCTGAACCGAACCCCACCAGTATCCCGGTCGCGATGGCCGTTACCATGGCGCCCAACACTCGCGCCACGGCCATCAGGGGGCCTAGCAGTACGCTGGTCAGCAGCATGGAATCCACCCCCACGCCCGGCGTGCTGATCAGAAAGGACGTGGTGGGCCCGCGCCCTGCACCGCCGCGATGCAAGGCGAGAGAGGTCGGAATCGCCCCACAGGAACACAGCGGCAAAGGCATGCCGATCACAGCGGCGCGCAGAATACTGCCCAGGCCATCGCCGCCCATCCAGCGCTGCAACAGACTTTGCGGCATCCAGGCCTTGATCAGGCCGGCAATGAAAAGACCCAACAGCAGCCAGGGGGCTGCGCTCAGGGCAATACTCAATAGCGCTTCAATCATACTCATATCTATCGTTGAACCCCGAATGTTCTGGCTGTGAAAACGACTGGCGTGGCCATGAGGATAGCTATGCAAATCCTAGCGCCCCTTCCTGCACAAAGGTCAAGCCCAGGAAAATAATCAACAAAGCCTTTGACCTGTCGACCTAATCATGTCACTTTAAGCGCCAGTTGGTTAGCAAGAAGCAAGTCCTCAGCAGTGTACGATCTATTTCGGCAGCCTGATATTGTGTTCTTTGTTCTACCCGCTACTCTCTCTGGGTAACACCAGGCACTTAATCTAGGCGCATAAGCGCGAAAGGATCTACACATGGCTACTGGCACAGTTAAATGGTTTAACGACACTAAAGGTTTTGGTTTCATCGCTCCTTCTGACGGCGGCGACGACCTCTTTGCTCACTTCTCCGAGATTCAGGCTGACGGCTTCAAATCTCTGCAGGAAGGCGCTAACGTCTCTTTTGACGTTACCCAGGGCAAGAAAGGCCTCCAGGCTTCTAACATCAAGCAGCTGTCTTAATCTTTATTGATTAACTGCTTGTTCAAGCCTTTACAGGTTTGATGACAAGGCCCGCTTATGCGGGCCTTGTTGCGTCTGGGCACCACGTATCAATCGCCTCGGCGGATCAGCGCCGTGCCCACTGGACCAGGCGCACATCAACCGTTATCGCCAGTTGATCCAGTTCTGCCGCCCTGGCTCGCCCTTCCGCACTGGCACGGTAAAGGTGTGGCGTCATGGCCAGCAGATCAGCAATTGCCTGCTGCCCTTCCAGCCTGATCGGGTAGCTGAGCGTTTCCTCGTCAATATAAGCAAAGCCTTCTGGCACTTCCAGCGCCGGCGAACGTTCCGGCTTGAGTTGCGGGTAGATCACTTCTCTCAGCTCGCGCAGATGCTGTGCTCCCGCTTCCACCTGCAGTAATACTCCCCCGCTTTTCAGCACACGGGCAAATTCGTCATACACCGGAAAGCCAAACATGCATAGCACACCGTCGAGCGCTGCTGGCTGCACCGGCAGGTGGGCATTGCTGCCAACCACCCAGCGGCTGACGGGCGCCTGTTTGTCATCCTGTTTTGCGGCGGCCATGACCGCCCATTTGGAAATATCCAGGCCGATCAACGCCAGCTCATGCGGCACGCTACGGGCCAGCCGACGCAGGTAATAACCTTCACCGCAGCCCGCATCCAGGCAGCTGAACCCCTCAGCGCCTGATGGCTGTCTGGCTGCCCAGGTGGCCACGTAGCGACTTATGGCCTCTGCCAGCGGCTGGTAGTGGCCTGCTTGAAGAAAACGCTGGCGAGCCGCCACCATGGCCTTGCTGTCCCCCGGGTCCTGCGAGCGCTTGTGCTGGACCGGCAGCAGATTGACATACCCCTGACGGGCAATATCAAAACTGTGGCCTGCGGTGCAGCACCAGGTATTATTTTCTACAAGGGCAAGCGGCTGGCCATCCAGCGGGCAGGCCAGGGCCTGAAAGGGAATACTGGGCATAGGGAAAGCTCAATTAGGTGCAGGGTGAGTCGGCAATGATAACCCGATAGGGTCAAGGCTTTTTACTGACGTCTGCGGGTTTTTGCATGATCACCGTATCCTGGCCGGGAAAGGTCAGCGCAAAGCCATGGTAAGACGCCCACCAGATAAAGGTATCCTCACTGAAAAACGCCACATGGGTAGGGTCCTGGATATAGTGCCAGTGGCTAAAAGCCGCGTGATTTTTGACCCTTTTGGTCATGAAACCCAGATAACCGCCGGGCACCAGGAGATCGCTCAGCTGCGCCAGCACCTGGCGGGGCGACGACAGGTGCTCCAGCACTTCGGTGGCGGTAATAAAGTCATAGCGCTGAGCCAGAACCTGGCGTTCAGGCGCATAGAAGGGGTCATAAATGTCCATGCAGTAACCCTGCTCTTCAAACATCACCGACAGGGTCGGCCCTGGCCCTGCGCCAAAATCCAGCCCATGGGCACCGGGTGTCAGGCAGGCTTCCAGCGGAACCAGCAGGCGGTTCAGAAAGCGCCGATAGCCAGGGTCATCCGAACTGTTCTGATGGCGGTCATATTCCTGCTTTTCCCGCTCGGCAGACAGGTGCTGATCAGGCGGCACAAACACCAGCTGGCAACCCCCGCACTGATAGTAGTCGCGTCGGGAATCCTGATGATAATGCTGGTTTTTTGGGTTCATACATAGCGGGCAGCGCCACATCATCGTATCCTCGACTGATCACATCGTCATTTTCCCAAGGGGTACCTATGCTGTCAGGTCTGGATCATCTTGTCGTTACCGTAACCGATATCGGTCGTGCCGTGGATTTCTATTCCCGCGTGCTAGGCCTGGATGTACGTTATCGGGATACCCAGCGGGTAGACCTGATGATGGGCGATACCGCACTGCGGCTCCATCAGACCGATACCGACATAGCGCCTGTTTCGGCCACCCCGACACCGGGCAGCCTGGACCTTTGCCTGCGCTGCCGCCTGCCACTGGATGAGTTCAGACAGCACCTTGACGCGCTGGGCGTTGAGGTCGAACTGGGGCCCGTCGATCGCCAGGGAGCCAACGGGCCGATTGTGTCGCTTTACCTGCGTGACCCGGATGGTAACCTGCTGGAAATATCACGACCTGTCCGGTCCTGACAGGTGCCATCCCGTTGCGGCCGCGCTATCATGGATGCCATCGGAACAACCAGAAAAGGATGAAAGACAATGCGCCAGGATGAAACGCCTATCGAGGGAGAAGTGGTCAAGGAGGAAAAAGGCTCAGGCAAAGCCCCGGATACCACTATGGCGATGGTGGTTTACGCGCTTTATCTGGCCAGCTTTGTTCTCGGCTTCACTTCATTGATTGGTGTGGTGATCGCCTATGTCTACAAAGGCAAGGGGCCGGAATGGCTCGACGAACACTACCGTTACCAGATCCGCACCTTCTGGATGGGCTTTCTTTACGCGGCAGTCTTTTCTCTGTTGACGTTCATTCTGATCGGCTTCCCCTTGCTGGTGGCCCTGGCCGTTTGGCTGATCATCCGCTGCGTCAAAGGCTTCAAGGGGCTGCAGGAAACGCGCGCGCCCAGTAATGTGAACACCTGGCTGTTTTAGGTATGCCGCTGAATCTTAGTCGTGGGCGCGCCATCGGCTGGCTCTGGCAGCGCCTGGCCCACTGGCCACTTACCCGTATCTGGCGCCTGGCTTCTTTCATCGGCCCTCTGGTCTATCGTTTCAGCCGCCGCGAACGGGACGTGACCCTGGCCAACCTCGGCGTCGTCTATCCTCAGCTTGATGGCCCCCAGGGTGCTCAACTTGCCCGGCAGAGCCTGCGCCACTCCACCGCCACCATGCTGGAACTCGGCCACGCGTGGATGGCACCAGCTGCGCAGGTAGAGGCACATATTCTGGCCGTCCATGGGCGTGACAAACTCGACAGTGCCCGAGAGGAAGGGCGTGGTGTCATCGTGCTGGCCCCGCATTTTGGTAACTGGGAGGTGCTGAATTTCTGGCTGTCCAGCCATTTCCCGTTTACCGCCATGTATGAGCCTCCCAAGATAGCCGAGCTTGACCCTGTGATTCGCCAGGGGCGCGAACGCATGGGTGCACTGCTGGTGCCTACCAACCCACGCGGCGTGGCCGCGCTGCTCAAGGCACTGAAACGCTGTGAGGCGATTGGTATCCTGCCGGATCAGGAGCCCGACTGGGGCAGCGGTGTGTTCGCGCCTTTTTTCCAGCGTGATGCCTATACCGCCACCCTGCTGCCCAAACTGGTGATGCGCACCCGCGCCCGGGTCGTCACCGGTGTCGCCAGACGGCTTCCCGGCAAGGGCTTCGAGATTCACTTTCTGGATGCCGACGAAAGGGTCTACAGCGAGGATGAGGTCCAGTCTGCCACCGGCGTCAACGCCAGTGTGGAGGCGGCGATTGCCCTCGACCCTGCCCAGTATCAGTGGGAATACAAACGTTACCGCAAGGTGGTTGAAGAACAGCAGAAGCGACCTGATTTTCGCGATTTCCGCCTTTATTGATTGCCATCACCACCGCCTGACCTGAGAGCCTTATATGTCCAATCGCCCTGTTGCCAACGATGATACCCGTACCCCTCAGGTGGTTTATGCGCTGTTTCTTGCCGGGCTGGTCACCGCCAACATAACCCTGCTGATCGGCGTGATTATTGCCTATGTCTACCGCAAGGAGGCCCCGCCCTGGCTGCAGGCGCATTACCGCTATCTGATTCGCACCTTCTGGATCGGCAGCCTGTATTTCTGTATCGCCTTTGTCCTCAGCCTGGTCATGGTGGGCTACCTGCTATGGCCATTGCTGGCCGTCTGGCTGGGCGTGCGTTGTGTGCTGGGCTGGCGGGCACTGCGCAGCGGCAAGCCGCCGGCTCGCCCTACGAGCTGGTTAGGGTAGACACTTCCGGCACGCCGACACGGCTGGCCATAATCCTCGCGCAGCCAGTGACGCAGTGCGCGCATATGAGTGACCTCGGCGTCCTGATCAAGCGCCTGGGGCCGCATACCCGGGGTAAAGCCACGCGCTAACCAGGGGGCCAGCAGCGCCGGGTCAGCGCTGATCACATGCACAGGCACAGCAAAGGTGGCCTCGGCCACATTATCATCGCCAGTGATCAGCGGCGCGGCCTGATGATCCCCCAGGATGATCAGCAGGGTGTTGTCATCGGCGACCCGCTCACTCCAGCGGCCGGCCACCTCAACGGCATACGCCACCGAGCGCGCATAGTGATCGCGGACCTGTGCAAAGTCCTGCCATAGCGCATCCGGCGCCTGGCCGGCATTCTCCCAGCGTTCGAACACGCGACCGTCACCGATCTGTGACCAGTCGTCGAGCACCGGCAGGATCGGCGTCCAGGGCGCATGACTGGAAATCAGCGCTATCTGGGCAAATACCGGGGCATCCCCCAGCAATTCTCGCGTTGTATAGTCCAGGGTGTACTGGTCCGGCATGGTCACCCAGTTGAGCGGCGGCCCCGCGTAATCAAGATCCCTGGCCGCGTGGATGGCATCAAAACCATAGGCACGCCCTTCCGGCCAGGCACGGGTAATGGCCGGCATCACCGCCAGGGTGCGGTGCCCTGTGGTCTTGAAATCATCCACCAGGGTGCCATGCTCACTGTCCAGCATCAGCCGGTACCACAGCTGATTATCCACCTTGCGGCCACTCAGGGCGCTGGCATGGGCCAGCCATGACTGCCCACCGCGAATCGGCGACTCCAGCCAGCCGGACGCCATCTGGATGTCCTGCCCCCCCAGGCGCTGCTCGAGGTTATCCAGCATGGGCAGAAGCACATCGGAATAGCGGCTGTCTTCCAGTGCGGCCGCGCCATAGGACTCGACAAATGTCAGCAGGACGCGCTTGTCGGCCAACCCCGGCAAGGGTTCCACCTCGATGGGCGCGTCCTCCAGGGTGGCAGCAAACGCCTTGCGCGCCGCATGCGTCTGGGTAATCTGTTGCCACTGGAACATGGCGGTATTGACCATGGGCACGCGGGCGCTCTCCACCAGACGCTGACCGTTAAGCTCCAGGGTGATCAGTACGGCGCTGGCCGTCACCATCACGCCCGCCAGAAGGCCGGGCAGGCGCGTGATCGGTAACCGTCGTGGAGAGGTCAGTATTCTCGCCAGTATCACGAACAGGGCTATCAGCAGCAGGGTAGCCAGCAGCGTCACTATTACCGCCGGCAAGAAGCCAATGTTGCCGACCATCAGCTCAAACACGGCGCGTGCCAGAGGTACATCCAGATAGCTATTGAATGAGCGCCCAAAGGCCAGATAGGTCGCCACATCCCCCAGGTTGAACAAGGTGATTACCAGAACGCTCAATATCCAGGCCATGGCCAGGCAGGTGCGCCAGCCGCCCCTGGGCAAGAGTAAGATCAGCGGGACGGCCAGCCAGGCCTCCCAGGCGATCAGGCGACCACCAACGTCCTCGAATCGCCACCAAAGCGGCGCTACCAGGATGATATTCATTACCAGTGCGCTCACCCATAATCGACCCATAACGTTACCTGTATTGAAAGCTGACGGAATAAAGCACCGGCTAAGGAACCTGAAAGAGTACTGGAAATCCAAAAAATCATGTACTGTAATAGATCAACGTATAACTATTGTTGAATATTTCTGGCGTCGGGTCATCAGGCGGTCCAAAAACCGCTCGATTGTCGCCAGAATCCATTCTCCCGCTCAAGGAGCCACTCAGTGCCTAACGATGCGTTCACGGTTTGGAGGTTATGGGCCCTGTCTTTTTTCAAGAGGATACAATGGACCCCAGCCATGCTGCTGGCACTGTTGAGCACCCAGGCGCTGGCCTCCCCCACACCCGCAGAACAGCAGCAGTGGTTCCAGACGTTGGCAGCGCATGCCCAGGCGCTGGCCGACCAGCCCTATGAACAGCCTACCGGTACCTTGCCTGATGCCCTGAAAGACATCAATTATGATACCTATCGACAGATCCGTTTTGATCCGGAACAGGCATACTGGCAGGATGACAGCCGCTTTTCACTGCAGCTGTTTCACAGCGGCTTTCTGTTCCAGCACCCGGTTGAGCTGCATGTCGTTGAAGGGGGCAACGCTACCCCGCTGACCTTCAAGCCGTCCGACTTTATTTATGAAGGCGCGGCCCAGGCCCTTGAAGACCAGGATCTGAGCGCTGCCGGACACGCCGGTTTCCGGCTCCACTATCCGCTCAATACCCAGGCGCATGCGGATGAGTTTGCGGTGTTTCTGGGCGCCAGCTACTTCCGCCTGGTGGGTCGTGATCAGGCTTACGGGCTTTCGACCCGCGGTATTGCCATTGATACAGCGTTGCCAAAGGGCGAAGAGTTCCCGGCCTTTCGTGAGTTCTGGCTGTTCAAACCGGCACCAGAGGATCCCAGCGTGCACATCATGGCCCTGCTTGACGGTCCTTCACTGGCCGGTGCCTATCATTTTGAACTGACCCCGGGCCAGAGCACCCAGATGCGGGTCAAGGCCACCCTGTTCGCTCGGGAAGACATTGAAAAACTCGGCATTGCGCCCCTGACCAGCATGTTTACCCATGGCGATATCAGCGGCCCGGGCAGGGATGATTTCCGCCCCAACGTCCATGATTCCCAGGGCCTTCTGATGCATACCGGCGCCCGGGAATGGATCTGGCGCCCGCTGAATAATCCGGACAGCCTGCAGGTTTCCGCCTTTGTTGATGACACCCCCAAGGGATTTGGTCTGATGCAACGAGAACGCGCGTTTAATCATTATCTGGATCTGGAAGCCCAGTACCATCGCCGCCCCAGCCAATGGGTAGAACCGCTGGAGGACTGGGGAGCAGGCCATGTCGAGCTGGTGGAAATTCCCACCCCGGATGAAACCCATGACAATATTGTCGCCTACTGGGTATCGGAATCGCCGTTCCTCGCCGGCCAGTCGCGTCAGCTCAACTATCGTACCCGGACACTGCAAGACACCCCTCACGCACACATTCTTGCCAAGGCGGTGCGAAGCCGCCAGGGCGATGCCGGCGTGCCCGGTGAGGCGGATTCTGCCAGCGCCGGGCAACGCCAATGGATTGTGGACTTTGATGGCGGTGAACTGGCCACACTCAACGCTGACCATCCTGTCGAGATGCGGCTACAGACCCGACAGGAAGAGGCCATTACCCTGGCTCAGGTCAAGGCACTGCCCGACCAGCAGTGGCGGGCCACCTTCCGGGTGGCTGAAACCCGCCAGCCCGTCGATATTCGCCTGGCGCTGACCCTGGAAGGCCGCATCATCAGTGAAACCTGGAACCAGATCATCCCACCTGCCAAGGTGGACAGGGCTCCCGATGCCAACTAGCCGTTTCCCAGCCAAGATGCCCTGGCTACGCCTGCGCCGCTGGGGGTTGGCGGTCTGTGTCTTGATAACCAGCCTTGCCGGTTCAGCCACGCTTTTGCATATCACCGCCTCCTTGCCATTGGCTGCTAGGCTGGGCCTGCTGATGATCTTTGTGCTGACCTTCAGCTGGATAGCGCTGTCTTTCTGGAGTGCCGTCAGCGGTTTCATACTGTGCTGGTGTCGCCGCGATCCGATGACCCTGCAGCGGCTGGACCACCATAAGCCTGACGACACACAGGGAATAGCCCAGGCCCGTACTGCCCTCATCATGCCCATCTATCAGGAGCCGCCAGAGCCTACCCTGGCGGGCCTGGAGGCCAGTTGTCGCTCCCTGTTGGAGAAAATGGCGCAGCGTGAGGACGATGAGACGCCCCTGGTGGATGTCTTTATTCTCAGCGATACCCAGTGCCCTGAAGTGGCCGCCAGAGAAGCCCGGCACGTGGCCGCGCTTCAGCAACGCCTGAATGAATCATTGTGTATTCACTACCGTCGGCGGGAAAACAACCATGGCCGCAAGGCAGGCAATATAGCCGATTTCTGTCGCCGCTGGGGCCGCCGATATGATTATTTCGTGGTGCTTGACGCCGACAGCGTCATGGGTGGGGCCACCCTGATACGGCTGATTGAAAAGATGCATGCCCAACCTGAGGTCGGGCTGATCCAGAGTGTGCCGATTCCGGTTGGCCAGGTCACCCTGTTTGGGCGCATGGTGCAGTTTGCCGCCGCGCTTTACAGCCCCATGCTGGCCGCCGGGCAGAGTTTCTGGCAGGGCGACAGTGCCAATTACTGGGGGCACAATGCCATTGTGCGTACACAGGCCTTTATGGCCAGCTGCGGGCTGCCCAGCCTGCCCGGTAAGCCGCCGCTGGGCGGGGAGCTGCTAAGCCATGATTTTGTCGAAGCTGCCCTGCTACGTCGCGATGGCTGGCAGGTGTTACTCGACACCACCACGACCTGTACATTTCGTCCTGCTGAAACCGCCGACAGCTATGAATCCATGCCCAGTAATCTGCTGGATTTTGCCAAGCGCGACCGCCGTTGGCTACAGGGCAATCTTCAGCATCTGCGCCTGTTGACAGGTTCGGGGTTACACCCGCTCAGCCGTTGCCACTTCTTCTGTGGTGCCTTTGCCTATCTGTCATCCCCACTGTGGCTGCTGCTATTGATCAGCTCCAGCATCATGATCGGCGTCAGTGCCTTGAACGGAGCCCCTAACCTGCATTCCCAACCCCTTGCCCTGGGGCTTCTGGGGGTAACACTGGGCATGCTGCTTGCGCCCAAGCTGTTTGGCCTTGTGCTTGCGCTCAGTCATACACCGGCCGACTACGGCGGGCGATGGCGGCTGATGACCAGCACCTTGCTGGAGATTGGCTTCGCTGCCCTGCTGGCACCACTGATGATGGCCTGGCACAGCCTGTTTATTGGTGGCGTTCTGACCGGCCGCGCCGTTGAGTGGGACACCCAACCCCGCGGTGAGCGCTCGCTCAGCTGGAAAGAAGCCTGGCAACCGACCGGCTGGATAACGCTTGTGGGAACGGCCTGGCTGCTGGCCTTAATGGTCATATCGCCTGCTGCGGGCCTGTGGCTGACCCCGGCCTGGCTGGGGCTGGTAGGTTCAACCCTGCTGGTCAAGGCCAGCAGCTACCCTCTCGGCAAGCCACAGCAACGGCGTCTGGGCCTGTGGCAGACGCCATATCAGCAGAATGTCAGTGTCATTGAGGCCTACCACCATCACCTTGCACAGGCACTTGAAGCGCCTGTTTTGACAGCGCAACCGCTCAGCCCCCTGCCTGCGCAGCTGCCCGGAGAGATGCCGGTACAGTCCTTTCAGCGTCATCGTCTCTCTGAGGACGCTTTCTCAGCACCACGTACCGAGGAGACCTACTGATGCCGTCAAGGCTGTTGCATCAATTTTCCAGTGCCTTTGGCATCGCCCGCTCCCTGGTGATCTACTGGCGCCCCGGGCGTCAGCCTGGCCTGCAGGCTCTCTATCGGCCGTTTATCACCCCAGGCGCACCGGCCTTTGATATCGGTGCTCACCTGGGCGACCGCAGTGCCGCTTTTCAGGCCCTGGGGGCCCATGTGGTCGCCCTGGAGCCTCAGCCGGGCCTGGCACGCTGGTGCAAGCGCATGGTGGGCCAGCAGCTGACCTTGCTTCCCATGGCGGCCGGGCCAGCCCTGGGCACTGCGCCTATCGCCATCAACCCAAGCAACCCGACGGTGTCGACTCTTGCCGATGACTGGCGCACGCAGGTCACGCAGCACAATGCCGGTTTTGCCAGCGTCAGCTGGAACACTCGACTATCGGTGGAGGTGACGACCCTGGATGCCCTGATTGCCACCTACGGGCTACCCTGCTTTATCAAGATAGACGTTGAGGGCTTCGAAGCGGAGGTATTGGCAGGTTTGAGTCAGCCAGTGCCGGCCCTCTCGTTTGAATTTGTAGCCGGTACCCTCGACGTCGGCCAGGCCTGTATTGAGCACTTGCGCCAACTGGGCGATTACCGTTTCAATGTAGTAGAAGGTGAACAACGGGTATTGCGTTGGTCAGAATGGAAAACTGCCGACCAGACGGATGCCTGGCTGGCCGCCGGGGCTGATCACCTGGGTTCAGGCGATATCTATGCCTGCCAGACTCACCATTCGGCGTTGACGGGGGCTTATGATTGATTTTCCGGGAGGATTACCAGGATGCACACCGACTGGTCGCTGCTGACCACGCTGGAACTGGCCGAAATGGCGCGTCGCTCGCCGATGGCCGTGGTGGTCATGGGCGCCACCGAGCAACACGGCCATCATCTGCCGCTGGGCACGGACACCACCATCGGCCTGGGCCTGCAGGCCGCCATGCTGGACGCGCTGCCCCAGACACTGGACGTGATCTGCCTGCCGGCCATCAGCGTGGGCGCCAGCGAGGAGCACAGCGGTTTTCCCGGCACTCTCAGCCTGCCCCCTCGCGTCGCCATTGATACCCTTGAAGCCTACGGCGATAGCATCGCTCAGGCAGATATCCGGCGTCTGATGATCATCAACAGCCACGGTGGCAACAAGGCGGTGATGGATATTGCCGCTCTGGCGCTGCGCAGGCGTCATGCCCTCCAGGTGGTCAAGGCCACCTACACCCGCCTACCCCCGCTGGAAGGCGCCCTCGATGCTGATGAGCTGCGTCGCGGCCTGCATGGAGGCCTGCTGGAAACCGCCATGATGCTGCATCTGGCGCCGGAACAGGTCAATATGGCCCGGGCCAGAAACGCCCTGCCAGAAAAACCCGCTGAACATTCACTGCTCGACCAGGAAGGTGCCGCCTCCCTGGCCTGGCTGGCTGAGGATCTGGCTGACGACGGTATTGCGGGTAACGCCACCGGTGCCACCGCCGAACTGGGCAAGAAGCTGGTGCAACACTACGGCCGCCAGCTGGCCTGGGTCATACAGGAAGCGGCTGCCCGGCCCCTGCCAGCGACCTAGAGTGAGCGGCTATCTTCCAGCACCGTTTGCCTGTTCAGGACACCCGGCCCCTGGTGCCGGGTATCGCAGGCCGTTCACCTGTCGGGCAAGACCTTGTGCAATACATCCTCGAGTAAGTGGCCGCCGCGTTGGGCCTTGGCCATCAGGTAACGCTGATTGTGGTCATTGACGCTGCCATACAGCGCCTGGCGGGAGACGATCTCGATGCCCCCTTCCTGCAGGGCTGCCATCTTGAGCGGATTATTGGTCAACAGTTGCACTTTGCCAATCCCCAGCGAACGCAGCATATCCACCGCTACGCTGTACTGACGCTCGTCGTCACCAAACCCCAGCACCTGATCGGCATCCACGGTGTCCAGGCCGTCATCCTGCAGCGTATAGGCGCGCAACTTGTTGGCCAGACCAATCCCACGCCCTTCCTGGGCCAGGTATAACAGTACGCCGCCACCCATGGCATTGATATCCGCCACGGCATTACGCAGCTGGTCACCGCAATCGCAGCGCAGGCTGCCGAACAGATCCCCGGTGAGACAGGCGGAATGCAGGCGCACCGGTACGGCCTCTTCGCTGCCCTCTGCGTCGCCAATCACCACCGCCACATGCTCGCGCATGCCGTCCGGCTCACGAAACAGCACAAAGCGTGACCGCTGGGCGGTGTCCAACGGAATCTCTGCTTCGCTGACCCGCTTGAGCATACCCGGCGCGCCGTGGATGGCCCGCTGGGCATCCTCAGCGGAAAGGCTCAGCAGCTCGCCTTTGGCCAGACGCTGATCAATCTCGGCTTCCTGCTCGCTGGCAATATCTGCACACAGCGCGGCAGGTAGCAGCAAGGCACGACGCATCAAGGCCAGGGCGCCTCGCTCCCCCGGCCCGGCTGGCATCAAACCGCTCAGGCGGGAAGGTTTTTCGGGGTGTTCGGCCACCGCCAGCCGGTAAAGATCCGCTGCGTCGGTATCACTGCTCAGCGGCAGGATCGCTGCCTCAGCGCTGATCGCGTGGCCCAGCGCGGCCAGGCGATGGCGGGTCAGCACCATGGCGGGCCGAGAGCCGGCCAGTGCGGCCAGTTCAGAAAGGGATTCACTGTTCTCAAGCGCCTGCACCAGCAGGCGGCACTGTGGGGTCACGATGACAACCGGTAGCCCTCGGCGAAGATCAAAAATGGCGCGTTCAATATGGTACATAATGAATTCCTCACTTGTGGCTCAGGAAATAGGCGGTACTTGCATAGGGTTGGGCAGCGCCGCATGATGAGGCGACTTATACTGCGAGGAGGCGCTATGCCGTCTGAAAATCAAGGAGACTCGGCAGAGCCGCTGGGAACGCTCGAAGCCTGGGAATGGCTGTTGGCGCTGCGCCACGGCACTGGCGTTGCGCATGAGGAGCTGTCGACCCGGGTGGATGGACACTGGGAGAGCACCTGCCCGGTAACGCCGGACGCCACAGAATTGCTTGACTGCTGGATGCCGCTGGTGACCCAGACGCCCTGGGTCATTGCCCAGCTTGGGCAAAGCATGGATGGGCGCATTGCCACCCAGAGCGGGCACTCCCATTACATCAATGGCCGCGAAAGCCTTACCCACCTGCACCGTTTGCGGGCCATGTGCGATGCGGTGATCGTCGGCGCCGGCACGGCTTGTGCCGATGACCCACAGCTTACCGTCCGGCATGTTTCCGGCCAGCACCCGCTGCGGGTGGTGCTTGACCCGCGCGGACGCGTACCTGATGACCTCGCGCTGATGAGCAATGCCAGTGCGGCGACATTGCATCTGATTGGCCCTGACGTGGAGAGGCCCGCTCCTCCTGATCATGTCAGCCGTCAACGCCTGGGCCTTGATGCCCAGGGACAGTTTACCCCTCAGACAGTGATCGAGACGCTGGCTCGCCTGGGCCATCGGCGCATCCTGGTAGAAGGTGGCGGCATTACGGTGTCGCAGTTTATCGACGCAGGCTGCGTTGACCGATTGCATCTGCTGGTCGCACCCTTGCTGATCGGGTCCGGTCGCCCTGGGCTGGTACTGCCGCCCATCGATACCCTGGAAACAGCCTTGCGCCCCACGGCTCGGCGTTTCCGCCTGGGGGATGACACCCTTTTTGACCTTGACCTGCGCTGCACCTGAATCATCTGGCGCCGCCTGGCCACGACGCCTGAATGCCACTACCAGACCGGGCAGGGACGCCAGTAACACCATCAACCCATAGGCCATGGATACCGCCACCCCCTGGCTGGGTGCCAGGCCTACCCAGACCCAGACACTGGCGGCGGTGCCTTCACGCACCCCCCAACCCGCCACCGTCAGCGGCACCAGCATGGCCAGCAGCAAGGCCGGCGCCAGCGCCAGCAGCTGGCTGGCGGGCAGTTCCACCCCAATGGCCCGCGCCGCACACAGCATCACCAGGGCATAGCTGAACACCACCAGCAGGGAAGCCGCCAGTTGCCAGCCCCATATGCGCCGCTGGAGCAATCCGCGCTGAATGTCGTGCTTGAGGGGGGTGACCCAACGTAGCCAGCGGGCAAGCTTTCGCCAGTGTTGGCGAACAGAGGCAGTCAATCCCAGCGCCGCCCAGAGACCTGCGCCGACCATCAGCAGCACAAGCACCAGTAGCAGATACCCCCTGGCGCCCAGCGTTGAATGCCATAGCGGCGAACTGGCCAGAGCCAGGGCCGTCAGCAGCACCACTGCCATTTGCCCGGAGGCGCGCTCAATGATGACCGCTCGCCAGGCACTGCCTTTGGCAGCCGGCGTCTGATGTGCATGGCGCAGAGCACGTCCGGCATCACCCAATACGCCCCCCGGCAATACCTGATTAACGAACTGGGCCAGATAATATTCCCCCAGGGCATAGCGGAATCTCAGCGGCACACCAATCAGACCGGCTGTCAGTCGCCAGCGCCAGGCACATAGCATCACCTGAATGACGCTGATGGCCAATCCCAGCGCCAACCAGGGCAGTGAAAGCCCCTGCACCTCACTGGCCACTGCCAATGGGTCCAGCCATAGCATCACCGCTAGCAGCAGGATAACGCTGATGGCGATACGTCGCATGGCAGGTCGGGGAATCATGCGCTGGCCTCCGTGACTGGCGGCGTGGCGAACAGATCCCGATGCGCGACTCTGGCGCCGATCAACCCATCTTCAACGGCTTGCAGTCGCTGCTCACACCAGTGATCAATCTGCGCGGCAGCATCGGGGGCCTGTTCACGTGCGGCCTCGGCCCAGCCTTTCACAAGCTCCATCAGCAGCCCGCGGTGAGTCTGATGACCGGCCTCGAGCTGCCAGGGGGTACTGGCTTCTGCCACCCTGAAGCCGGCGGCCTGTAGGCAATTGACCAATACGTCGTGGGCCTGCCCGCCCAAAGCGGCCCCCAGACCTTTGTTGCGCTGCTGATGGGCCACAAAAAGTTCACGAACTGTATCGTCTTCCGGCTGCTGACAGCGATGGCCTGCGGCATCGGTCAGGTGCCAGTCTCCGGTGACACTCAAGGCCACCAACAGCGCCTGACCGTGGCTGGCGCAGCCGTCAACCAACTGCTCGATCCATTCACGGGAGACCAGATCAATTAACGCGGATGCAGCGATCAGATGCGCCTGTTGCGGCCATCGGGCGGTCAGCTCGCTCAGCGAGAAGCAGGCGGTCTGCAGGGTAACCGGCTGCCCGCTGGTATCACGGAGCATGCCGCCGCGATGACGCGCCTGACCAAGCAGCTGGGGATCATGATCGATCAGAAGCCAATGCTGAGGCCCTGGCCAGCGCCTGGCCAGAAAGCACAGGTTACTTCCACGCCCGCAGCCCAGATCCACCAGTCGCGGGGCCTGGGTCGAGGCTTTTAACCAGTCCGCGGCAAAGCCTGCCAACCGCTGGCTACGCGCATCCATATCCAGGGGCTCGCGCAGGGCCAGCCAATCGGCTTCAAAACGGCTGCCGGCGGGCATGGCCAGGGTGGCGGCAAAGGCCCGGGCGGCGTCCTGCCAGCTGGCCAACTGCTGACGGGCAGCCGCGGCGCCTTGCGTCAGGGATTCACGCAGGGCGGGCTCTTCAAGGAAACGTTCGATGGCAGCGCTTAAGGCGTCAACATCTCCAGGCGGCACAGCAATGCCCGCCCCGTCTGGCAAGGTATCGGCAAGGGCGCCGCCGGTGGTGGTAATTACCGGCAGGCCGTGGGCCAGTGCCTCGCTGACGACCATGCCGTAGCCTTCATACCAGGAGGGCAGCACCAGCGCATCGGCATTTTGATACGCCGCTTCCAGTTCCGCCTGATCACATTCCCCAGGCAACAGGAAGCGTTCACCCAATGAGTGATGCTCGACCAGGGCCGCCACCTTGTCAGCAAAAGTCGGCTCGCGGCTCAGACTACCCTGGCAGATACACTGCCATTCGAGATGCGAGAGTCGGCTCAGGGCCTTTACCAGCAGGTCCTGGCCTTTACGCGGCGTCAGGGTCGCCACACACAATAGCGTCATGGGTGTAGACGCCTTGGCGTGCC
This sequence comes from Halomonas sp. BLK-85, assembly GCF_044792155.1. Lineage (NCBI taxonomy): Bacteria > Pseudomonadati > Pseudomonadota > Gammaproteobacteria > Oceanospirillales > Halomonadaceae > Halomonas > Halomonas sp. BLK-85. The sequence continues at coordinate 718,160 of NZ_CP087731.1, read as the reverse complement.
GGGCATGCTGGGGCTCTGCCACCGGGGTCACGCCAGGCTCTACCACGCTGATACCCGGCAAGGCCAGCTGATAATGGGCTGCCAGGGCCTCGAGACGGCGCTGGGTGAAGGCACTGGTAACAATCACTTGCCTGACACTGGCCAGGCCATTCAGCTCCAGGCGGTGTAAGCGCGCCTGCTCATCGCTACTCATCCCCTGCTCGTCGCCCAAGGGGTGATGCACCAGGGCGGTGATGGCCAAACGTGGCTGATGACGTTTGATCACCTCAGGCAGACTGCCCATGGCCAGACCATCGATAACCACCGAATGGCCTTCCGGCAACTGGGCCAGGGCGGTTTCCAGCGCCAGCTGCGCCGTGTCGTCGGCATCCGGAAAGCGCCCTTCAAGGCCTACAACCTCGATATCCCAGCCCTGCTGGCGCAGTTCGGCGACTATCCGGGCATCATACAGATAGCCTCCGGTGCGCTGGTCCGGCGACCCCGCCACCATCAGCGTCAAGCGCTGGCTCACAGCGCCCCCTCGAAACTGGCCCAGGCAATGTGGGATTCGTTCAACTTGACCTCAATACGCTCAATGCCTTTGGCGGTCTCTCCCAGGGTGCCCGCCTGGATGGCCGCCGCCAGGCGTTCGAAGATCGCCCTGGCCATGAACTCGGTGGTGGTGTTCTGGCCGGCAAATTCTTCCAGGTCATCCAGATTGCAATAGTTATATCGGGCCAGAATCGCTTTGAGGGCATCGCTGGCCAGGCCGATATCAATCACCAGGTTGTCGCTATCCAGCGACGAGCGCTGAAAGGCCACGTCCACCACATAGGTAGCTCCATGCATGTTCTGCGCCGGGCCGAACACCTCACCCTTGAAACTATGGGCAATCATCAAATGGTCTCGTACACTCAATCGATACATAAAAGCTCCTTTAAATTCAATCAGTAAACAATACGCTGGCAAAGCACCTGGCTGTTTGCAGCCAACAGCGCAGGGGCTTGCTCGGGCAATCTGGCAAAGGGGGTTTCACCGCTGATCAGGGCATCCAGGCGCGGGTCTTCCAACAGGCGCAGTGCGAATTGCAGGCGGCGGGCGTAATCCCAACGTGGCTGCTGATGGGGCGGTAATTGCCCTACCTGGCTGGCCCGCAGGGTCAGACGGCGCGAATGAAAGGCGCCTCCCAGGGGTACGCTGACATTGCCTTCACCGAACCAGCTCATTTCAATAATCCGCGCTTCCCGCCCCGCCAGCGTGAGTGCCGTGGCCAGGCCATCGGCGTGGCCACTGGCATGAATGACCAGATCCTGATCATTCACTGCCTGCTCTGGCATCGAGAACCTTACCCCCAGGCTATCCGCCAGGGCTTGCCGGGCAGGATTGATGTCAATCAGTTGCACGTCAGTGCCAATAATCCGCTGGCACAGGTAGGCCACCAGGGCGCCCACAACGCCGGCCCCGACAACGCTGACGCGCTCTCCGGGCAACGGGCTGGCATCCCAGACGCCGTTGATCGCCGTCTCCATATTGGCCGCCAGCACGGCGCGGCTGGCCGGCGTTGATTCCGGCAGTATCTGCACGGCACTGACGGGTACCTGGTAACGATCCTGGTGGGGAAACAGGCAGAAGACCGTCTGGTTGATCAGGGTATCGGGGCCATTGATCACTGTGCCCACATTGCTGTAGCCGTACTTGACCGGGGCGGGAAACTCGCCCTGCTGAAAAGGCGCGCGCATACGCTGGTGTTCCGATTCAGGCACCCGCCCATGAAACACCAATGCCTCTGTGCCACGGCTGATAGCACTGTACAAGGTTTTCACCTCAACACAGGAGGTGTCATCAGCCGCCAGGGGTGGCAAACTTTCTTCACGCAGCTCAGCAGTGCCTGGCTGGACAAGCCATAAAGCAGTCGCATCAGGAGACGTGCTCCCTTGCAAAATAGCCGTTTGGTGAGGCATGGACGTCATCCCTGGATTGAATCGCTAATGTGAACAGACAACATGAATTGACACTAACACTCGACAGCCGCAACTTCTTCTACAAGAATGTTACATACTGCTAGCTTTGCACCACTTTGCGCGTTTGACAACTTTTCTGTGCGAATAATGCACGCCCCGGAATCCAGGGAGGCTTGATGACCATCTATCGCAAGGCCCAACGGACAAGCCAGCAAACGGCTGCGCTGTTGACCCTATCAGAAGTCTCTCTGGGTGCACTTTTGCTGGTAGTACTGGGTGCCAGCCTTCCCCATCTGGTCAGTTCGCTGTTTGCCTGGGGGATTGCCATGGGGCTTTACCTGCTGATCGCGGGGCTGGTCATGGCTTTCTGGTCAGGGGGCCCACTGGGCTGGGCCAATCGGGTCACCCTGATGCGCGCGGTATTAATCACGATTGTCACGGCAGCTGTCTGGACACCCCTGTCGCCGCTCGGCCACTGGCAGTGGCTGGGGGTGGCCCTGATCGCCTTGCTGCTTGACGGCGTGGATGGCTGGGTGGCTCGGCGCACCGGGTCGCAAACCGCGTTCGGCGCGCGTTTTGATATGGAGCTGGATGCCCTGCTTATTCTGCTACTGTGCATTGGCGTGATGCTGAAAACGCCGGCAGGCGCCTGGGTATTGCTGATCGGCTGCATGCGCTACGGCTTTGTGGCTGCGGGATGGCGCTTCCCCTGGTTGCAGGACGCCCTGTATGACAGCCTGCGACGCAAGGCGGTGTGCGTCTGGCAGATTGCTGCCCTGCTCCTGGCCCTGGTGCCTTGGGCGTCAGCGCCTGTGGCACCTCTGCTGGCATTGAGCGCGCTCGTAGCACTGACCTGTTCGTTCGGTGTGGATACACTCTGGCTGTATCGCCAACATGCCCTCAAGCGTCGCTGAGCGGTTGGCACACTCCCTGCATGAATCATTTTTATCCTCAGACGATAATCATCAATAGACCCATGACGTTGCTGGAGCTGTGCCCTGATGCCTTTTCATCCATCGCGTATTACGCCGCTTGATGCCGCCACCTTTGACCGGCGCGCAGGCACCCACCTGAAAGCGCTTTATGGCCCCCGGGCCGAGGAAGTATTGCGCCGTCTCTACACCCTGCTTGAGCATCAGTCACCCCGTTTGCCTGTTGAGACTGATGCCCCCTTATGGAGCGAAAAGGATCAGTGGCTGATCTGCTATGGCAGCAGCCTGCAGGACGCTGACGCCCCTCCGCTGGCGGTACTGAAAACCTTTCTTGACCAGCACCTGGCGGAAAGCTTCAGCGGAGTACATCTGTTGCCTTTCTTTCCCTGGAGCAGCGACGACGGCTTCTCGGTGATTCATTACCGCGAGGTCGATCCGGCCCTGGGTGACTGGCCCCAGGTGCGTGAGCTGGCCCAGTACGGCGACCTGGCCGTTGACCTGGTACTGAACCATGTCTCCCGGGAGTCACTCTGGTTTGTCGACTACCTGACCGGCAGCCAGCCCGGGCGTGACTACTTTCATGAGATGGATCCGCAAACCGATCTGTCCGCCGTGGTGCGACCCCGCAGCTCCCCGCTTCTGGTGCCGATAGCCACTCGGCGGGGCACCCGTTACCTGTGGGCCACCTTCTCGGATGACCAGATTGATCTGAACTTCGCCAACCCGGACGTGCTGCTCGAGTTTATCGGCATCCTGCTGTTCTATCTGCAGCAGGGCGCGCGGATCATTCGTCTGGATGCCATTGCCTATCTGTGGAAAAAGGTCGGTACTGACTGCATTCACCTGCCGGAAACCCATGAAGTGGTGCGCCTGCTGCGGGCAGTGGTTGACCATGTCGCCCCCGGGACCCTGCTGCTGACCGAGACCAATGTGCCTCACACTGAGAATATCAGCTATTTCGGCCTGGACAGGGTCACCGCAGATACGCCAGCGGATGAGGCTCATCTGGTCTACCAGTTCCCGCTGCCTCCGTTGCTGCTCCACAGCCTGACCAGCGGCGAGGCAGGCACCCTGGCCAGCTGGCTGAAAAGCCTGCCCGAACTGCCTCCTGGCTGCAGCTTCCTCAACTTCACCGCCAGCCATGACGGCATCGGCGTCCGCCCCCTTGAAGGCTGGCTGGCGCCCCATGAGGTAGAGGCGCTGACCGAGCTGATGCACCGTTTCGGGGGGTTTGTCAGCATGCGCCGCCACCCGGACGGTAGCGACAGCCCTTACGAAATCAATATCACCTGGTTTGATGCCATGAAGGGCACACGCCGCGGGCCTGATCACTGGCAGGTGCCTCGCTTTCTTTGCGGCCAGCAGTTGATGCTCGGCTTGCAGGGCATCCCGGCCATGTATATCCATACCCTGACGGGCACCCTGAATGACCTGGAAGGCGTTGAACGCAGTGGCCGTTTGCGCTCGATCAACCGGCGCCGCTGGCAGCGCGATGAACTGGAACGTTTGCTGTCAACGACCAGTACCACGACGCATGATACTTTTGCAGCCCTGAAACAATTGCTGGCCGTGCGCCGCAATGAGCCCTGCTTCCACCCGGATGCCGGTCAGCAGGTGCTGGAAACACCGGCTAGCCTGCTGGCGTTCGAACGCGGCCCTTTAAACAATGGCAGACGTCTGCTGGCTATTCATAACGTTACCGATTTACCCCAGCCGCTCGACGCCCTGGCACTCACACTGGCTGACCGTTACTGGCAGGATATTGTCAGCAAAGAGGCATGGCCAACGACACAGACCACGCTGGCCCCCTACGGCGTACTCTGGCTGATGACCGAAGGTGAGTGACCGATCAGGTCGCTAGGGCGTCTGGGATCTGTCGTTATCCGCCTCTACCGCTGCATACATGCGTGTTGCCAGGTCAGGGATGGCGGCACGCACACGGTTCCAGCTGGGGATGAAGGGCCGCTCGCCGGGGTTATCCAGGAAGGCGTTGCCGGCTTCCAGCAGATTGGCAGCAAACAGCTCCACCGCCCGCTCTTCGGCGTGACGGTCCAGGCTCAGTCCGTTCATGACCGCATCGTGGTCGTAGGCTTCAATCAGATCCAGCGCCAGCCGATAATAGGTCGCTTTCAGAGTACGAAAGCCCTCGGCACTGAAGGTCACACCCTGGGTCGCCAGTTTGCGATACAGCGCCTTGGCAATATCCAGACTCATCCGGTTAAGCCCTGCTGCGGCATTACCTTCCGATACCGGCTGGTGCTTATGATCATAGGCATCGGCAAGATCCACCTGGCATAGCCGTTTGGTGGAATAATTGCGATGCACCTCGGACAGCACGCCAATCTCAAGCCCCCAGTCGGCCGGTATGCGAATGCCGTCGAGTACTTCTGTGCGCATCGAGAACTCCCCCGAGAGCGCATAGCGATAGCTGTCCAGATAATTCAGGTAAGGCAAGGGGCCGTGCATCTGTTTGAGCGCCCGTAGCAGCGGCGTGACCATCAGCCGGGAAACGCGCCCGTTAAGCTTGCCTTCAGCGATGCGCGGGTAATACCCCTTGCAGAACTCATAGTTGAAGTGGGGATGCGCCACCGGGTAGAACAACCGTGCCAGCAGGCTGCGGTCATAGGTGAGGATATCGCAGTCGTGCAGCCCCACCACAGCGCTGCGCCCGGAAGCCTGCACAAAGCCTGCGCAGAACCACACATTACGGCCCTTTCCCGGCTGCTGGGGTGACAGCCCCTGAGCTTCCAGCTCGCTATCCAGAGCTTTCAGGCGCGGCCCGTCATTCCACAGAATCCGGTGACGCTGAGGCAGGCGGGAAAAAAACTCGCGGGCATGCCGAAACTGCTCGCGGTCGGCCTGATCCAGCCCGATCACCACTTCTGACAGATAAGGCGCTTTGGCAATTTCCTCAACAATATGTGCAAGCGCCGGGCCTTCCAGCTCGGAATACAGTGAGGGCAGGATCAGGCTCATCGGGCGACGCCGGGAAAACGCCACCAGATCAGCCTCCAGCGCTTCAACGGGGCGATGGGTCAGATTGTGAAAGTCCGTCACGATACCGTTCTGATGGAAATCACTCATGGCGTCAGCTCCGCAAGCGTATAGGCATAGGTCGGGGGGGAGGTGTCCGCCGGGGTTAGCCGGCGGTCAACTCGCCCCCACCAGTACGCCACCCCCTCTGCCCAGCCTTTGGGGCCTACTGCCTGTGTGCGATACAGGGCCGACTGGCGGGGTTGCACCGGCAAGCCGTGACAGCCCTGGATCACCACCGCCTGGTCGACGGCTTCCAGCATTGCCGTATCGTTGGGGCCATCGCCCAGCGCCAGCGTCTGGGGGGTAACACCGCGCAGGGCCGCATAGCGCTCGATCATCCAGCTGACCGCATTGCCCTTATGCGATTTACCGGTGGCATGCCAGAAGCGCCCGCCCTGCACCAGTTGCAGGTCATCACCCGCCAGGCTGACGCGAAATGTTTCCAGCCCCGCTTCACTGCCCTCCCAGACCAGGGGCTCACTGCCTTCACGCATACGCGCCAGTCGCGCTTCCGGGTCGCTCAGGCCGGTATAGGTGCACAACTCATCCAGGGTCATTTCACTCATGCTAGTAAAGCTGATGCCAGGCACCGCTTTCAGGCGCTCGCGCCATACCCGCAGGCGCTGTCGGATAAAACCGATATCTACCCCCAGGGTCTTGATCACCAGGCCATCGCTGCCCACCTGACGCTCCAGCCCGGAGTGGCACCAGTCAGAGGGCAAACCTACCACTGCGCCGTTTTCGGCAATAAAGGGCAGCTCCTCAAGCCCCAGTGCCTTGCGCAGATTCAGCAGTTCACTGCGGGTCTTGCTGGTGACGGGAATCACCGGAATACCCCGCTGGTAAAGGCGCGCCAGCCAGGGTGCCGCCGGTGCCCAGTCGTAGCTGTGATGATCCAGAAGAGAGCCATCCAGGTCGGTAAACAGCACTTTTGGTCTGGACCCAGGACTGCCTGTCGCTACCTCAACAGCCGCTTGTGCCTTACCCTCCGGGAAGCGACGGCCATCATGCTCGTTTGAATCGGATTTCAATGACATACACCACCTGCAGCAAGGAAGACTCCCACAGCGGTAGCATTTTATGTGCCAACACGGTCTGTGGCCCTGTCATATCGCCGGACGGAAGGCTGGCTGCTCTTTGGCCTGCCATCTGATAGGGCAGACAATCTACAAGGATCAATCAATCGCACTATTTTGGTGCAATCATAGTTCAACGCATCGCATTTCAAGGCCCCGCGCTGCTGACAGCCGCCTGTGTGGTGTCCCGGGATTCAGGGTGTGGAGGGTACTTCCTGAACGGTCGCCTTTCCCTGCGTTTTGCATCGCAGCATGTTAACCTAAAGTCTATTGTTCAAAGACGCCACTATGGACAAGGCCCTGACGTCTGGATAATTCCCTGCACTGAAGACGGCCCGGTTACCCATGAAATCCACCACTGCCTGGAGTCTTATTGATGAGCTCTTCCGCTGAACAGCCACAAACGATTCTGCTGGTGCCCACCGGCGAAGGCGCCGGCTTGACTTCCGCCTGCCTGGGGTTGATTCAGGCCCTCGACACCATTGGCCTGAAGGCAGGCTTTTTAAAACCCTTCATGCAGGATGAACTCAACGGCCCGGGACTTGATCGCTCAACCGCCCTGGTGTCACGCACTCTTAATGTGCGTCCACCGGCACCCATTCCCCAGGCACACCTGGAGCGTCTGCTACGCGACGATCATATCGATGACCTGATGGAGGAGGTGATTGAACGCCTGGAGCAGGTGACCCAGCAGGCCCGCCATGATGCCCTGCCGCTCGATCTGGTCGTCGTCGAGGGCGTGGTGCCTACCCCGCAGACCACCTACGCCACCCAGACCAATGCCCAGCTCGCCCATGCTCTGAACGCGCGTATTATTCTGGTCGGCACCGGTGATCTGAACGCTCCACAGGCGCTGGCTGAAGAGCTGGACATGCATGCCAGAAGCTTTGGTGGCATCAGCTCTGCCCGCACGCTGGGCTGTATTCTGATGCGCATGCGCAATCTGCCCTATGGGGCAGAAGACGATGACCTGTCTGCGGCCCCGGGCACCATCAAGCCCCAGCTGGAGGAGCCCGTTCTGGAGGAGTTGCGGCGCTATTCACCGTCACTGGCCACCGAGCGCTTTCATCTGATTGGCGTAGTGCCTTACAGCAAGGCACTGAGCGCACCGCGCACCCTGGATATTGCCCGTGCCCTGGATGCCCGCCTGCTGAATGAAGGCGACGCCAGTCTGCGACGGGTGCTGGCCACCAGCCTGTGCGCGCGCAGTGCCGCCAATGCGCTGCATATCTTCCAGCCCGGCAGCCTGATCGTGACCTCGGGTGACCGCGATGATGTGATACTCGCGGCGGCTCTGGCCACCATGAACGGTACCCGACTGGCTGGCGTGCTGCTGACCAACGGCTACATGCCCAATGACAAGATGATCGATCTTTGCCGCCCGGCTCTGGCCACTGGCCTGCCCGTACTTGAGGTGGATACCGACAGCCTGACGACCGCCACCCACTTGAGCCAGCTGAGCCATGAAATCCCCACCGATGATCTTGAGCGCGCTGAAAGGGTAGCTCGCTTTGTCGCTGCCCATATCGATCTGGAATGGCTCAAGGAACATGTCAGCCGGGGCTATACACGCCGCCTTTCGCCATCGGCCTTTCGCCATCAGCTGGTCAAGCTGGCCATGCAGGCGCGCAAGCGGATTGTGCTGCCAGAAGGCAACGAACCGCGAACGATTGAAGCCGCCATCATCTGTGAGCGGCGTGGCATTGCCCGCTGTGTGCTGCTCGGCAATCCCGAGGAAATCGAAACGGTTGCCCGACACCGCGGTCTGACGCTGCCGGGCTCCTTGGCCATTGTTGATCCGGAAAGTACCCGTGCGGACTATATAGCGCCCATGGTGGCCCTGCGCCGCGACAAGCTGAACGAGATTACCGCCGATGCCCAACTGCATGACAATGTGGTGCTGGGCACCATGATGCTGCAGATGGGCGAAGTGGATGGCCTGGTGTCGGGGGCAGTGCACACCACGGCCAATACGGTGCGTCCAGCCTTTCAGCTGATCAAGACTGCGCCGGAATACCAACAGGTGTCCTCGATCTTTTTCATGCTGCTGCCCGAGCAGGTAGTGATCTATGGTGACTGCGCGGTCAACCCCGACCCGGATGCCGAGACTCTGGCGGAAATCGCTATTCAGAGCGCGCGCTCCGCTGAGGCCTTTGGCATTGAACCCCGGGTGGCCATGATCAGTTATTCCACCGGGGATTCCGGCACCGGGGCAGACGTCGATAAAGTCCGCGACGCCACGCGGATTGCCCAGCAACGCGCCCCTCATCTGGCCATTGATGGGCCATTGCAGTACGACGCCGCAGCGATCGAAAGCGTTGGCAAACAGAAAGCACCGGACTCACCCGTGGCCGGCCAGGCCACGGTGTTTATCTTCCCCGACCTGAACACCGGCAACACCACTTACAAGGCCGTGCAGCGGAGTGCCCGGGTGGTCAGCGTCGGCCCCATGCTGCAAGGCTTGAACAAGCCGGTGAATGACCTTTCAAGGGGCGCCCTGGTCGACGATATTGTCTATACCATTGCCCTGACCGCCATTCAGTCGGCTCAACAGGAAGGCTGAGCAGACTTCGTCAGGGCAAGCTCCGGGGCATCCGTGAACAGGGCGTCAAATTCGTCAAGCATCGCGAAATAGGCTGGCCGCACCACGCCAACCTTGCTGGCATCCGCCACCAGCCAGCGCTGCATGGCAGTGGCGATGGCTGCTCGCTTAGGGGCGACTTCATGGAAATGAAAGCAGCTGACCCCGCGCTGGGCATCAACCCCGGCGGCCGAAATCAACGCCTTGTTGATGCCCAATCCCTCGATTCTCGACGCCATGGTATCGCTTCCAAAGGATTGCGAGGCCGGGTAGTACAGGCCGCCCAGCAGAACCAGGCGGACATTGCTCAGTGGAGCAACCGCATTGGCCACATTCAACGCATAGGTCACAACGGTCAATTCGCTGAAGCGCTGCAACATACCTGCCAAGGGGATCAGAGTGGAACCGCAATCAATAAACAGCGTATCGCCATCCTCAATCTGCTCGACCACTCGCTGGCACAGCGCCTGTTTGGCGGGGTAGCGGCTGGCCTGCTGTTCGGCCATATCATAGACAGGCGCCAGGCGGCTGTTCAGCAACAGGCGTCCACCCAACAGATGAATTTCCTGTTGTTCGCCTTCCTGGCAAGCCAGGTCACGGCGAATGGTCATCTCCGACACCTCGCACAGGGTGGCGGCCTCACGCAGGTGCACCACCCTGCCTTGCGAAAGGATATCGTGAAGTTTTTCCAACCGTGCAGCACTGCGTTCCTTCATGCGTTTCTCCCGTCAACATACCGCTATCTGGCGATCTATTGTGCGTCCCGCCTCTCATCAGCGCCAGCATGCCAATAGTCGTAAAAAACGCCTCAAGATTTTTTTACTGGATGGATAAACACTTAGCACCAAAATGTGGCTTTTGACTGACAACGGCGCTGGCGTTGATGTCACTATCGTTGCAAAATAGCGTTCCTGAAATAACAAAAAATGTTATTTTTCTAACAAAACACTGTACCCATACCGTGTGCAAGGGCTTTTTTCCCATCCTGAGGCTTCTATGAACTCTTCTCTCCAACGTCATCTGGTTACCCTGGGTACTGGCACTCTTCTGGCATGCGCGGCTGCATCCTCCCAGGCGCAGGCCAGCTCACCGCTATGGTCGTTTGCCAATGTATCGGCCAATTATCTTGACTGGTCAGCGGGTACCGAAGCACGCACGGCCAACAATGCCGCCAAGAGCGATTTCGTCTACCTCGAGCTGGAAGGCGGGCTTGGCTATGAATGGGGGGAGTTTTACGGCTTCTTCGATTTCGAAAATCCCGCCAATGACCAGTTTGATGCTCCCAGTGGCGGCAAGGACAATTTTCGTACCGCTGGCAAAGTCACGTCACACCTGTATCTCGGTGATAGCCCTTTCTCTGTCTATGCCCACGTCTATGATTTCCGCGATTACGGATATGACGCCCGGGAACAGGATCAGATCCTGGGACTGGGGTATCGCACCACTTTCGCCAATGGCCTGTGGTTCAAGCCCTTTCTGGGTGCAGCGCGGGTACAAAGCGATGGCTATACCGGCATGAATGGCTTTATGGCAGGCTGGGTGGCAGGCTATGGCTTCACTGCTGCAGGTCAGGATTTTAGCCTGACCAACTGGCACGAGCAGACCTTTGGCCGCGATGATGACTACCTGAACCAGAACTATGTGAACGGCAAGGCAGGCAGCGTCGGTACCAACGGGGCGATCAGCCTGTGGTGGCACCCTGTTGACCTGGTCACCACCGGCATCCAGTATCGCTACGCCGATGAAAAACTGGGCACGCCGGATAACTATCAGAACGCCATGATCTATACCGTCAAACTCAATCTGCTGTAACTATCAACCGATGTAGAACAGCCACAAACACCCAGTGACGACGCGACGCCAAGGGGCACAAGATGACACTGATAATGAGCCTGGTAGGGATGATCACCCTGGTGACCATTGCCTTGATATTTTCCTATGACCGCACGTCAATCCGCTTGCGTACGGTGCTGGGTGCCTTTGCCATTCAGGCCGGCATTGGTGCCTTTGTACTCTACGTGCCCTTCGGGCAGACGGTGTTGCAGACGATTTCTGCCGGTGTCAGCCAGGTGGTTGAGTACGCCAATGATGGTATCAGCTTCCTGTTTGGCGGCCTGGCCGAGGTCGACAACGTCGGCTTTGTGTTCGCCATCAAGGTCCTGCCGGTGATTATTTTCTTCTCATCGCTGATTGCTGTTCTTTACTATATAGGCATCATGCAATGGGTGATTCGCATTCTGGGGGGCGCCCTGCAGAAAGCTCTCGGCACCTCGCGCACTGAGTCCCTGTCGGCAACGGCCAATATCTTTGTCGGCCAGACAGAGGCCCCTCTGGTGGTGCGCCCCTTTATTGCCCGCATGACGCCTTCCCAACTGTTTGCGGTCATGTGTGGCGGCCTGGCCTCGGTGGCGGGCTCGGTATTGGCGGGTTACGCGGCCCTGGGGATTCCGATGGAATATCTGGTCGCCGCCTCCTTTATGGCCGCACCGGGTGGGTTACTGTTTGCCAAACTGATCATGCCGGAAACCCGTGAACCCGAGGACAGTATTTCCAAGGTCGAAGAAGAACAGAAGGAGCAGGACGACAAGCCGGCTAACGTGCTGGATGCGGCGGCTGCCGGCGCAACCTCCGGTATGAAACTGGCCGCCAACGTCGGTGCCATGCTGCTGGCCTTCATTGCGCTGATTGCCCTGATCAACGGCATGCTGGGTGGCATCGGCGGCTGGTTCGGCTTTGAAAGCCTCAGCCTTGAATGGATACTTGGCTGGCTGTTTGCGCCACTGGCTTTCCTGCTCGGCGTGCCCTGGCAGGAAGCCACCCTGGCGGGCTCTTTTATCGGCCAGAAGCTGGTGGTCAATGAATTCGTGGCCTACATCAATCTGGCGCCCTACCTGGATGGCGAACAACTGGTGGAAGCCACCGGGCAGGTCATGAGCGCCCACACCATGGCGATTCTGTCATTTGCGCTGTGTGGTTTCGCGAACCTCTCTTCGATTGCTATCCTGCTTGGCGGGCTAGGCAGCATTGCACCCTCACGGCGCGCCGAAATTGCCCGTTTCGGTGTCAAGGCCGTCTTGGCAGGTACGCTGTCCAACCTGATGTCGGCCTCGATTGCCGGTTTCTTTATTGCCTTGAGCGCCATGGGTACCTAGCCATTGCCGATCGGCGCTTGCTGGCCATGCGTGGCCCTGGCGCCGAACTGCCCGGCAGCTCACCCTTTCTGCCTCATGTGTGAGAACCTGTTTATCAACCTAACCGAGTAACCGCCTATGACCGCTTCGATCAATCTCACCCAGGCTGCCCGCCAGGCCATTACCCTGATGGACCTGACCAGCCTGAATGACAGCGACACCGATGCCAGCACCGAAGCGCTGTGTCAGCAGGCAAAGACACCTTACGGCCACCCTGCGGCGCTGTGCGTCTACCCCTCCTTTATCGTGACGGCCAAGCGCGCGCTGCACGCCCACCAGTTGAGCGACAAGGTCAGGGTGGCCACCGTCACCAACTTCCCGGACGGCGGCGACGATATCATGGCCGCTGCCCGTGCGACCCGCGAGGCAGTGGCCTCCGGTGCCGATGAAGTCGATGTGGTCTTTCCCTATCGTGCCCTGATGGCCGGTGATGAAGAGACGGGCCTTGAGCTGGTTGAAATGTGCCATGCGGCCTGCGGCGGCCAGGCGCTGCTCAAGGTGATCATTGAATCCGGTGAGCTGAAAGACCCGGCGCTGATTCAGCGGGCCAGCGAGTTGGCTATCGAAGGCGGCGCAGACTTCATCAAGACCTCAACCGGCAAGGTGGACACCAATGCCACCCTGGAAGCCGCTGACATAATGCTCAAGACGATCAAGGCCAGCGGCAAACCCGTGGGTTTCAAGGCCGCAGGCGGTGTACGCACCACTGAAGACGCGGCCGCCTATATGGCGCTGGCCGCCGATATCATGGGTCCCCACTGGGTCACACCGGAGCACTTCCGCTTTGGCGCCTCCAGCCTGCTTGACAACCTGATTGCGACCCTTCGCGGCGAGGCACTGATGGATAACGAGGAGGATTATTGATGGCCACCACGCCACGGCTACCCCAGGAACTGATCCGGCTTAAACGCGACGGTCAGGCGTTGCCCGGGGAAGAAATCCAGGCCTTCATTCAGGGCATTGCCGATGAGCGTATCAGTGATGCCCAGATCGGCGCCTTCAGTATGGCTGTCTTCCTCAATGGCATGAACCGTGAAGAAGTCGTTGCCTTGACCACGGCGACCCGTGATTCCGGCCATGTGATGCAGTGGGATTCGCTCAACCTGCCCGGCCCGATTGTCGATAAACACTCCACCGGCGGCGTGGGGGATCTGGTCTCCCTGGTGCTCGGCCCCTGGGTCGCCGCCTGCGGCGCCTTTGTGCCGATGATCTCGGGCCGTGGCCTGGGCCATACCGGCGGCACCCTGGACAAGCTGGAATCCATCCCCGGTTACGACCCCTACCCGGCACCGGAGCGTTTTGGCCGCGTGGTGAAATCCACCGGCGTGGCGATTATCGGCCAGACCGGCAACCTCGCCCCGGCGGATAAGCGCATTTACGGCGTGCGTGACGTCACCGCCACGGTGGAATCCATTCCGCTGATTACCGCCTCCATTCTGGGCAAAAAGCTTGCCTCCGGCCTGGATGCCCTGGTTATGGACGTCAAGGTGGGCAGCGGCGCCTTTATGCCGACAGCGGAAAAATCCCGCGAGCTGGCCAGAAGCATTGCCAACGTGGCCACCCAGGCGGGAACGCCGACCACGGCGCTGCTCACCGACATGAGCCAGCCGCTGGCACGCTGCGCCGGTAACGCGGTGGAAATTGTCGAGACCCTGGCGCTGCTGCGCGGCGAACGTTCCGACAGCCGGGTAATGCAGGTCACCCGTGAACTGGCGGTCGAGATGCTGATGGCGGGCAAGCTTGCCGCCAGCCGTGAAGACGCCCTGGCCAAGCTGGAAAAAGCGCTTACCTCCGGTGCCGCCGCCGAAGTCTTCGCCCGCATGGTCAGTGAACTGGGTGGCCCCGCCGACTTTATGGAGCGTTCAGATCACTACCTGGCCAGCGCACCGGTCGTTCAGGCGGTCTACCCCGAGCAGAGCGGCACGGTTCAGCGTTTTGATACCCGTGCCGTGGGTATGAGCGTGGTCGAGCTGGGCGGTGGCCGCCTGCGCAATGACGCCAGTGTCGATCACAGCGTCGGGTTCAGTGACATCGCCGGGATTGGCGAGCACGTGGACAATCAGCGCCCACTGGCCATGGTGCACGCCCGCAGTGAAGACGCCGCCAAGCGTGCTGCCGACCAGCTGCGCGCCGCCATTACCCTGGGCGACACCGCCGCCGAAGCCGACACCTTATTGCAGGATACCTTCCGAGGAGACACCTGATGCGCCGCGCCATTGTGCTCGTACTTGATTCCTTCGGGATTGGCAGCGCCCCCGATGCGCAAAAATTTGGCGACCAGGGGGCTGACACCCTCGGCCATATCGCCGCCGCCTGCGCCCGTGGCGAGGCCGACAGCGCCGAGCGCTCCGGACCCCTGAAGCTGCCCAACATGGCCGCCCTTGGCCTTTTCCACGCCCACCGCGATGCCACCGGCAGCGTGGCTGAAGGCGTTAGCTTGCCCGACCAGGTAAGCGGTGCCTACGCCCATGCCAAGGAAATCTCCAGCGGCAAGGACACTCCGTCCGGCCACTGGGAAATCGCCGGAGTACCGGTACGCTTTGACTGGGGTTATTTTCTGGACAAAACCGACAGTTTTCCTGCCGAGCTGCTGGAAAACATTGTCCGCGAGGCTCAACTGCCCGGCGTGATCGGCAACTGCCACGCCTCTGGCACCGAGATCATTGCCCGCCTGGGGGAAGAACACCTCCAGAGCGGCAAACCGATTGTCTATACCTCGGCCGACTCGGTGTTCCAGATCGCCGCTCACGAAGCGCATTTTGGCCTGGAACGCCTCTACGCGCTGTGTGAAACCGTGCGCGGGCTGCTTGCCCCCTATAACATCGGCCGGGTGATTGCCCGCCCGTTCAACGGTGATGACAGCGCAAGTTTTCAGCGCACCGGCAACCGCCGGGATTACAGCGTCGAGCCGCCTCGCCCGACGGTGCTGCAGAAACTCGCCGATGCCGGTGGCAACGTGATCTCGATCGGCAAGATTGCCGATATTTACGCCCACTGCGGCATTACCCACAAGGTCAAGGCCAGCGGCCATGATGCGCTGATGGATGCCACACTGGCAGAAGTAGCGCGCACCGCCAATGAGACCGCAGACCGCCCGACCCTGATCATGACCAACTTTGTGGATTTTGATTCGGTCTATGGCCACCGGCGTGACGTACCGGGCTACGCTGCCGCCCTGGAACACTTCGATGCCCGCCTGCCGGCACTGCTGGCGGCCCTGAATGACGATGACCTGCTGCTACTCACCGCCGATCACGGCTGCGACCCCAGCTGGCAAGGTACCGAACATACCCGCGAATATGTACCGATCATGGTGCATGGCGGTAGCTTCACGCCCGGCCCGCTGGGCGAACGTGGCACCTTTGCCGATATCGGCCAGACGCTGGCGGACTTCTTTGGCGTTGATGCCATGCATGACGGCAGCAGCTTTCTGCCCGCAGTGGCGTAAATGCCAAAACGACCTGATACCTCAAGGAGCCTCCCATGGCGACACCGCATATCAACGCAGAAAAGGGCGATTTCGCCGATACCGTTCTGATGCCCGGCGACCCGCTGCGCGCCAAATACATCGCTGACACCTACCTGGAAAATGTGCGCCAGGTCAACGACGTGCGCGGCATGCTGGGTTATACCGGCAGCTACAAGGACCGCGAAATTTCGGTGATGGGCCATGGCATGGGGATTCCGTCGGTGTCCATCTACGCCAAGGAGCTGATTACCGATTTTGGCGTCAAGTCGATTATCCGTGTGGGTTCCTGCGGTGCGGTGCGTGATGATGTCAACGTGCGTGATGTGGTCATCGGCATGGGCGCCTGCACCGACTCCAAGGTCAACCGCATGCGCTTTAACGACCATGATTTCTCGGCCATTGCGGACTTCGAACTGACCCGCCACGCGGTGGCAGTGGCCCGGGCGCAGGGTGTGCCGGTCAAAGTGGGCAATATTTTTTCAGCGGATCTGTTCTACAACCCGCAGACCGAGATGGCTGAACTGCTCAAGCGCTACGGCATCGTCGGCGTGGAAATGGAAGCGGCAGGCCTTTACGGTGTGGCCGCCGAGTTTGGCGCCCGCGCACTCACCATCTGCACCGTTTCCGACCATATCCTGAAAGGCGATTCCCTTTCCAGCGCTGACCGCCAGACGACCTTCAACGACATGATGACGATGGCGCTTGAGACGGTCCTGCGCGACGACGCTGATCGGGCCTGACTCCCTTTTACGCAGAGCAGGGAAAGAATAACGCCATGACTCAAGCGAACCAGACCCTGGTAGACACGCTACTGACGGCATTGAGCAACGCCTATGCGCCCTATTCCCATCACCCGGTCGCGGCTGTCATGGAGTGCCCGGATGGCCAGCAGTTTGCAGGTTGTAATGTGGAAGTGGCCCACTACAAGGGGCTGTGCGCGGAAGCCTCTGCCATTGCAGCGATGATTGCCGCTGGCCAGCGCGAGTTGGCCAGCGTGTACGTCATGGGCCCTGGCGAGCACCTTTGCACGCCTTGCGGCGACTGTCGCCAGCGTATCCGCGAGTTTTCCACTCCTGCCACGCAGATTATGGTGCTCTCTCATCAGGGTGAGGTGTTGAAAACCTATACCATGGACACATTACTGCCCGACGCCTTCGGCCCGGAAAACCTGCCATCGAATCAATAGTGAACCTTGGTTAACCCACATTGCTTTTACCCCGCCATCATCGCAATCTGCTTGTCACTATTATGGTTATGCGCTCTGCCCACCGGGTAGAGCCATGATTCGATACTGTTGGTTCAATACTGTTGGTTCAATACTGTCAAACTGGCTTACCCAGTGCATGCTCTGCCTTGTACTGGTGCAAAAGAGCCACCGTTACAGTGAAACAGCAATGGCTCTGGAGCACTTGAAATGTCTGACTGGACATCGGGTTATGTGGCGGATATCAACTACACCTTCGGTTACTATGCTGAGCTGAATCCGCTCAGAATTGATCTGGCTTTTATCAATGCAGGCATTCGACCTCCCAAGGTCGTCAACGCCTGTGAGCTGGGCTTTGGCCAGGGTATGAGCATCAACCTGCATGCAGCGGCTTCAGGAATTAACTGGTATGGCACTGACTTCAACCCCAATCAGGCGGCGTTTGCCCGTGAAGTGGCCGGTGTGAGCCAGTCTGGGGCACAGTTGTTTGACGATGCCTTTGACCAGTTCTGTCAGAGAGACGACTTGCCAGCGTTTGATTTTATCGGCCTGCATGGCATCTGGAGCTGGATATCAGATGAAAACCGCGCGGTGGTTGTCGACTTCGTCCGCCGCAAGCTCAACGTCGGGGGTGTCCTCTTTATCAGCTACAATACACAGCCTGGCTGGGCGGCCATGGTTCCCATGCGTGAACTGCTGGTAGAACATTCAGAAGTGATGAGTGCTCCAGGCGTGGGCACCCTGGCACGGGTAGAGGATGCCATAACCTTTGCGGAGAAACTGGTTGAGCTGAACCCGCGTTTCTGCCAGGCCAATCCGCAGGTCAAGGGACGCATCGAGAAAATGCGCAATTACAACAAACACTACCTGGCCCATGAGTACTTCAACCGCGACTGGGAGCCAATGGGTTTCTCGAAAATGACCCACTGGCTGTCTTCAGCCAAGATGGACTGGACAGCATCCGCTCGCTATGCCGACGCGATTGATAGCATTCAGTTATCCCAGGATCAGCGCACCCTGCTTGAATCGATCAGCGATCCCATGTTCACCCAGACCGTGAGGGATTTCTGCGAAAATCGCCAATTCCGCACCGATTACTGGATCAAGGGTGGGCGACGTTTAAATCATCTTGAGAAGCAGGAAGCCCTGGATCAACTGAGAGTTATCATGATCACGCCGCGTGATCAAATTGCACTCAAGATCGAGGGCCTACAGGGGAACTTTGATCTTCCAGAATCCGTCTATTGCCCCATCCTCAATGTTCTTGACAATTATCAGCCCATCACGATCGCTGAGTTACGTTGGCAGCTAAAGGATGACACTGCCGCAGCCACTGCCTTGACCAGCGCCATCACTATCCTGGCGGCAAAAAATATCATTATGCCGGCTCAGCGAGACGCTGATATTGATGCCGCTCAGCCTGCAACCGAGAAACTTAATCGTTGGCTTCTCAACAGGTCGCGCACTTCTCAGGACATCACTTTCATGGCCAGCCCGGTCGTGGCCGGGGGTGTTGAGGTGGCACTGTTTCATCAGCTTTTTTTACTTTCGATAATGGAAGGTGCCAAGACCCCTGAGGACATGGCCAATACCGCCTGGGGGGTGCTGTCCGCCCAGAACAAGTGCCTGATCAAGGACGGCCAGTCGCTCTCCGGGGAACAGGATAATGTGGCTGAACTCATTCAGCATGCTGAGCGCTTCAGCAAACAGCAGCTGCCAATCTACACGGCACTGAAAATCATTCCGGCCTGAGGCTCATCGTTGCCCGTATGCAGTGGCCTACGGGCAACTGACTGTTTCTTTTCTGAAACTGCCTGGGTCAGTAACCGCCTACACCGCGCGGCGCATAGCCAAGGTTATTTTCTACCCGTGTCACGCCAGGTGTATTTTCAGCGGCAACTTCAATGGCTTTGCGCTGGTCGCTGGAATCAATCAGCCCCCATAGCTCGGCCACGCCATTACTTACTGTCACGCTGATCGCGGCAGATCTGACACCGGTGTTATCCTCAATCTCATCAAGAATGGCGTCGCGTATGGCACGGTCATCCTTGAGAGCGCCATCCGATGCAGCGGCTTCGGTGGCCAGGCCCTGCAGCAGGTTGGCACGGCTGACAATCCCCACCAGCTTGCCCTCCTTCAACACAGGGACCCGCTTGATACGGTGTTTCTCCAGCAGGCGGGCAATCTTGTGTAACGGTGCATCTTCTTCGATGGTCATGGGGTTGACGGTCATGACTTCATCCGCCTTGCGGCCATGGGTCTTGACGTAGTCAGCGGGATCTTTATGCCCCGCGAAAAGAGACAGCCACCAGGACGATTCTTTACTGTCCTCTTTTCGAATCCGTCTCATCAGGTCGCCCTCAGAGACAATGCCAACCACCTGATGGCTCTCGTCGATGACTGGCACAGCACTGATGTGATGGTTCAACAGCAATTGGGCAATTGCACTGACGTCTTCTTCTGGCCCCACGCTGATGACATCTTTGGTCATAATATCGACAGCTTGCATAGATACTCCTCAGCTTGTGCAGTATGCGTCCCATTCAAGACTTAAAAAATGAGCCATAGTCTCAGGTTAGCGCGCCTACCGGGGCTCTGCCATCTTCTTCCGGCAAATAACCCCGGACATTGACCTGGCGCATTCTTCAGGGTTTTTTATATCAGCGGATTATTGGTCTCCACCCTCGTGGCCATTGCTGGCATAAGCCTCACCGCTGGGCTCCCCTGGCGCATGGGGCGGGCGGCCGGCCGAAACGCTGGCGGGACGCTCTGTTGCTTGCCAACCCGCCGCTGCATGACCTTCCATACTGACGCTCAGGCGCGGTGCCCCCAGGTTCAGTTCCTGTGCTTCCATGCGCTGTTTGAGCAGCAGATTAAAGGCACGGGCCACATCCCACTGCATTTCCGGCGCCGTTTTAAAGCGCATTCGCAGGATCGGACAGCCTTCTTCAAACCCATTGATCCCCTGCATCTCCAGTGGTGACCAGATGTAGTGGCGCATCATGGGGTCCTGGCGAAGGGCGAGTGCGGTTTCCTGCATAAGGCTGATGGCGCTGTCGATTTTCATATCAAAAGGAATGCGGATTTTCATCAAGGCAATCCCGAACTGGCGTGACATATTGTGGATGGAATCGATCCGGCTGAAGGTAATGATATGCACAATGCCGTCCAGATCACGCAGACGCACGGTACGCAGGGTCAAGCCTTCGACGGTCCCCATGTGGCCGTTGATCTGGACAAAGTCATCAACGGCCAGCGAGTCTTCAATCACAATAAAAATACCGGTGATCAGATCCTGCACCAGGGTCTGGGCGCCAAAGCCAATGGCCAAACCAATCACACCGGCACCGGCCAGTAATGGCGTCACGTTGACGCCCAGGTTGGCAAGCCCGGCGATGCTGGCAATGATCAGGATAGTGACCAGTAGCACATTCCGAATCATCGGCGTGATTGTCTGGGCACGGGCCTGATTGACCCGCCTGCCGCGCGATCCCGCCGAGGTAATCAGTGCCCGCTGGATAGCCGTATCGGCCAGAATCCACACCAGCCAGGCAAGTAGGACAGTGGCCCCCAGGCTTAACAGCGCTTCTCCGATGCCGGCGCCGGCCAACCCTCGATGACCGATGCCAAACAGGGAACTGCTCCATACCTGCATAAAGAGTTCGGCAAAGATCACCCAGGACACAATATGGCCCAGCACGAACCCGAAGCGTTCAAGACGCTTGCGATATTGGCTGGTCCGCCGGCGATGACGATGCTTGCCTATCCGTTCTGCCTGACGCCTTAACAGCCCGGTGACCACCAGCGTCAACACCAGCAGGCTGGCCGAGACGATGGAACGGGCCAGCGCCGTTCCCACATCGCCCACCGAGATAAAAATGGCCAACAGCGAACCGCCTACCAGCAGTAGCGCCGGAATATGCCAGAGCCCACCGAGTGCCCGGCTGATTTCCACTGCTGTACTGGCATCGCGGCGAAGACGATAGGGCCGGTTGCAGATCAGGTGACGTATAGGACGTTTGAATTTGAAGATAAACCGTGCGGAAATCAGCGCCGCCAACATGTTGGCAAAAATAGACACCAGATTGGACAACTCACCACCCAGCATCTCGACCAGACGATTCGAGTTGACTGCATCGCCCAGGGCAATCAGGGCGCCAATCACAAACAGGCCGCGCAGCGCTTTTAACTGCAGAAGACGCACAGCAGTAAAGCGATGGCCACGGCTGAAAAAGGCAATGACCGTTTCAAATACCACTGACAATGCCCGACCGCACAGGCAAACATAGGCCAATACCAGCGCCGCCGTTCTTCCGGCGCTTTCAGGCAGTAATTGCCCCAACCCGAGGACGATGGCAAAAGAAAGTGCCCAGGGCAGCATCCGACGCAAGAAATGCACGGCCATCAGCCAGCCTTTGGGGTCACGGGGCAGGTCATGCGGCCAGCCTTTACGCGTGGCAATCATGCGGCCTATGGCGATCATCACGATCAACAGAATGGCCCAGATAGCCACCAGTACCAGACCATCAGCCGCAGTTCTGGCAAGTTCGCTCAGGGTGGCATTGCTGCCAAGCTGCCGCAGATCTTCGAGACCGTCATTGAGCTGCTGGTTCCATTTTTCCTGGGGGGAGCCGCCCTCCTGCGCCTGTTCACCGATGTCCGTCAGTGTTTCCGCCAGCGCCCCCAGCAATCCCTGGCGACTGATCACTTCCTCTTCAGCTGCAGCATTGACCGTCTGCAACTCTTTAAGCGAGTTCAATAACTGCTGGCGCTGCTCATTGCTTTCCAGCAGAGTGATCACATCCTCTAGCGAACGCTGGAACTCTTCCCGCGTCACCTCTTCTTCCTGAATGTCAGCTGTGCTGAACCCGGGAATAGAGACCATCTGGGCGTGCAACGTCGTCGTTGCCATCAGACTGGCCATTACTATGCCAAAGATAATGGCCATCTGGGCTATTGCTTTGTGCAGTCGCACGAATATCTCCTAACAGGTAATCACAAGCGCGTAGGCGCTCAAAAGCATGTCTTGCTTTATTGAGGTCTATGATAGGCTGAAGTCATGATTTGTGCAGCTCACAGGAACCAGAGATGACAGTTACGGCACCACCGATGGGCGCCAATAGCGACCATAAAACACGCAGCGTGGGCGTTGAAGTTGAATTCGCCGGATTGCCACCCCGCGAGACTGCCAACCTTGTACGCGAGCTTTTCGGTGGCACTATACAGGTTGATAGCCCACACCGCCTGCATGTTGGCGAAACGCGCTGGGGCGAATTCGGTATAGAGCTGGATACCCAATATGCCCATCCTGATGACGCCGTCCTGAACGAGCATGAATCACTGGATTCCGAGTGGGCAAGGCAGCAGCGCCAGTTCCGGATAGAGTTTCACCAGAAAACCCGTGAGCTGATCGGTGATGTCGTCACCGGATTAGTGCCCACGGAAATTGTCTGCCCGCCAGTTCCCTGGGATGAACTGGACACACTTGACCAACTTTTCGATGGCCTGCGAGAGCACGGGGCCAAAGGCACTGATGCCAGCCTGCTCTATGGGTTCGGCTTGCACCTAAACCCGGAAGTCGCCAGCAAGGACCCCGGTTACCTGCTGTCCATTCTCCGCGCCTACCTGCTGCTGGCGGCCTGGTTGAGAGAAGAGATCAAGGTCGACATAACCCGTGAGGTGCTCCCCCATGCCAACCCTTTTCCCAAGGAATATGCCTTGAAGATACTGGCTGCTGACTATCGGCCTGATCTGGATAACCTGATTGATGACTACCTGCACTATAATCCAACGCGTAACCGTGAACTGGACATGCTGCCACTGTTTGCCCACTTACGCCCGGACCATCCCCACGAACTGCTGCATAGCAAGCTGACCAAGCCACGCCCGACCTTCCATTACCGTCTGCCTAACGCCCAGCTGTCTGAACCGGGTTGGGGATCAGTCAGTGAGTGGAACCGCTGGGTGGAGGTTGAAAAGCTGGCAGCTGACCGCGACGCCCTCAGTCAGCGCTGTGCCGCTTACATCAGCGATCAACAGCGGCCTTTTTATCAACGCTGGGCTGACAAGGTGCAACACTGGTGGCAAAAACGCCGCTAGGCTAGCCGCCTTCCCAGAGCGCTCACACTTTTCGCTTCGCTGACAGGATGCCTTGCTTGATGCCACGCCCTTTGATAGGAATTACGACGTCTGATCAAAAAAGCCGACTGGCCTGGTGCTTTGACTGGTTTGCCGTATGGCGCCATGGTGGCCGCCCTTTAAGACTCTCCCCCAAACGCCCCAGGCCAACGCAGCTGGATGGCCTGATTATCGGCGGCGGCGATGATATCCAGGCGCATCTCTATGATGCTGAAGTACAGCTGGATGTGCGGGTTGATCCCGAGCGTGATGAACTGGAACTGGCGCTACTCGAGCGTTTTATTCCCCAGCACACGCCGGTACTCGGCATCTGCCGGGGTGCTCAGTTGATCAATGTCCACCTTGGCGGCACCCTGGATCCGGACATCCATACCACTCACGAGGGGCTGAAACGCAGGCGGACCGTGCTACCCCGCAAGACAGTGGATATCGTCGGCGATAGCCAGCTACACCGTCTGCTGGGCGTCACCTGGTGTCGCGTCAACAGCCTGCATCATCAGGCGGTTAACAAGGCAGGCACCGGCGTCAGCATCGTTGCCCGTGACCGCGATGGGCTGGTGCAGGGAATTGAATCCGAGGCGCATGATTTTCTGATAGGCGTACAGTGGCACCCTGAATGGTTGATTTTCAACCGTCCTCAACAACGCCTGATCAGTGCTCTGGTGGAAGCCGCCAGACGCCGCTCAACCGGTTAATCCAGCGCAGCCAGGGCCGCGTCATAATCAGGCTCCTGTTTCACTTCAGCCACCAGCTCACTATGCAGGACCGTGTTATCCACATCCAGCACCACGACGGCACGCGCACATAGCCCTTCCATCACATTGCCATGAAAGGCAACGCCCCAGGTTTCCCGGAATCCGGGATGACGAAAGGTTGAGAGCGTCTTAACGTCATCCAGGCCTTCAGCGCCACAGAAACGCTTGGCGGCAAAGGGCAGGTCAGCCGATACCACCAGCACCACGGTATCTGCCAAGCCGGAGGCCAGCTCATTAAAACGACGTGTGGATACCGCGCAGGTGGGGGTATCCACACTGGGGATGATATTGAGCACCTTACGCTGGCCCGCAAAATTTTCGAGGGTTACATCTTTGAGGTCTGTATTCGTCAAGGTGAAAGAGGGCGCTTTTTGTCCAGTACTGGGCACTTCGCCCTTCACTTCCATGGGCTCACCGGCGCGCGTTACATATGGCATCATTGACTCTCTGTGTTGGGACAGGCTGCAGGCCTGAATAGTTGATTTTTATGCAAAGTGACATACAGGAATATCCATGCCCGTACCTCCCGCTGTCAACACACTGGTGATTGTCAAAACCGGCGATGCCTTTGCCGACGTCATCGCTGCTCATGGCGATTTCGAGACGCTGTTTGAAAATCAGCTGGCAACCGCCCTGCCTTCAGGTATGCGGCTGGCGATACTCAATGCCCCCCGAGAGCCTTCCCTGCCCGCCCCCGCTACCCTTGCAGGTATCGTGATTACCGGCTCTCACAGCATGGTCAGTGACGCCGAGCCCTGGAGCGAACGCCTGAAACCCTGGCTACAGCAAGCACTAAGCGCCAACGTTCCGATACTCGGCGTCTGTTATGGCCATCAGCTGATGGCCTCTGCCTTTGGCGGTTTGAGCGATTACCATCCTGATGGGCGCGAATCAGGCACCCATGACGTCCAGCTCACCGCAGAAGGCAAAACCGACCCCCTGTTCCGTCAGCTCCCCATGAGGTTTCCTGCGCATCTCACTCATGCCCAGACAGTGCTTGAAAAGCCGGATTGCGCCACCGTATTGGCGGCTAACGCCCATGATGCCCACCAGGCACTGCGCTTCGGGCCACGCCAGTGGAGCGTGCAGTTTCATCCTGAGTTCACCCAGGCGGTCATGCATGCTTATCTGGAACATCAGACCGAGGCGCTGCAGCAGCAAAGCATGGATACCGAAGCGCTGCATCGCTCAGTGCAGGAAACCCCGGAGGCCACTGGACTGTTGACGCGCTTTCTCGACTTTATCGATGCCTAGAATAAGCCGCCTGAGAGGGAAATGTTGCTCTTGGTGTCGTCACCTTTTTCTCAGCGGGTAGAGCCGTCAGGGTCTGTAATATCCGTGATCCAGGTCAGGGCCGCCACGGCTGCAGGAAAGCCGACAGTGGGAATGGCCAGCATGGCTACTTGTTTAAGCGCTTCAGGCGTCACGCCTTCTGCCAGGGCACGCCGGGTATGTGAATGCACGGCCCCTTCTGACCCCGTGCCTATAGCCAATGATAATTTGATCAGGCGACGCTTACCTTCATCAAGCGGCCCTGCATTGGCACATGCCTTGCCAAGGGAAGCATAGGCTTCCCAAATTTCAGGATACTGCTCAGCCACATCACCCGCGCCGGAAGGCAAGTCCTGTTTTTTCATCCTGTTACTCCTCAATAAACGCCTGTCTTTTCAAGCTGCATGGCATCGCCGTTACGATCAAACGCCACCATACGTGTAATGTCTCCGCTCTGTACCGCTTTCACCAGGTGAGACAGGCGGGTTTCGATCACATCATCATTGCCAGGATGATCCATGGCAGCTACCAGCGCAATGTCCCAATCCACCCCTGTCAAACGCGACTCTTCTACCAGATCGCTCATGTGGTCGATTTCAGTGGGACATTTATCCACACACAGCACCGGCATCAAAACACCGCCTTCGCCCTGGGCCACGTTCTGGCGTTGTTTATCGGTGGGCAGGTCTGGTAGTTCTGCACGGGTCAAAACAAACAGTAAACACTGCGGCACCGGTTGCCGGCGAGCTTCGTGAATCAGGTCATCCAGGGTTGTCAGCATAGCGGCCTCGTCAGTTTTTAAAAGTGGCGTTTGATAGGTCGTGGCTGCCAGTTGATTCAGGCAACCAGACGTGTTTCTACTGCATCAGGGCGCCGCCGCTGTCATCATCCAGTGCAACCCCTTCAACGCCAATCTCCGCTTCAAGCGCCAGCAGGTAATGGCGTAGGCCGCGTCGGGTGGCCTGTTCGTGGAGGCTAAGGCGAACCTTGTCAGCCACGTCCTGATACGGCAGACGCTTGCCTTCTTCACGCCCGTCAATGATTACCAGGTGCCAACCGTAGCGGGATGCCAAGGGCTTTTCATGGAGCCCCAGGGGCAGGTGATGCAGGGCACGATCAAGCTCCTCCACGGTTTGCCCCGGGGCAAGCCAGCCTAGCTCGCCGCCCTGCTCACCTGATGGGCACACCGAATGGCGCTGGGCAAATTCAGTGAAGCGCTCAGGATGCTGGGCAAGGGTTTCCAGCAGGCTGACGCCCTGGTGGTACTGCTTGTCGCGGGTTTCCGCATCATCCGGAGCGGCGGCCAGCAAAATATGCCGGACATTGACTCGGGTGGGTGTGCTGAAACGTTCCGGGTGGGTGGCGTGAAATCGTTCACAATCCTGCTCCGAAGGCTGCGGTACCGCCAGTTCACGCTCCAACAATTCGGCCACGGCGCTGTCTTCATCCGCGTCGCATGTCAGAAGCCCTAGCCGCTCGGCACGCTGGCTAAGTAGTTCACGCACTACCAGCGCCCGCGCTGCCTTGAGCTGGGCACTGCCAGCACTGTCGGCCGGATGATACTGCATTTCGTGGGCGATTTCGCTTTCGAGAATTTCTCGCCCACCTACCTTCACCGGTGGGGGCGCGGTGGCCCCCGGTAGCTGTTCAATATCAATCATTTGCATCTTGGCTTTCCTCTCTCAAGCGCTGTTCTCAAGCCCGTTTACGAACCAGCTGATAACGGCGGGTAACGTAACCAAAAGGGACGCTCCAGACATGTACCAGGCGAGTGAACGGGAACAGCATGATGATGGTAATGCCTGAGAAGATATGCACCTTGTAGATCCAGGAGACTTCGGCCATGTAGTCAGCCGCACCGCCACTGAAGAAGATGATCGACTGTGCCCAGCTGGAAAGTGTCAGCATCATCTCACCATCCAGGTGGCCCAACGAGAAGAAGATGGTTACCATCCCCAGAGCAGCCTGGGAGACAATCAACGCCAGAATGACAGTATCCATAATGTGCGAAGAAGCGCGTACCTTGGGGTTGAACAGACGACGGTAGAGCAGCATGAGCCCACCCGCCAGACAGGCAAGCCCCGCGGCCCCGCCTACCACGATGGCAATGATCTGCTTG
The DNA here is from genome assembly GCF_044792155.1 of Halomonas sp. BLK-85. NCBI lineage: Bacteria > Pseudomonadati > Pseudomonadota > Gammaproteobacteria > Oceanospirillales > Halomonadaceae > Halomonas > Halomonas sp. BLK-85. Next base: position 690,447 of record NZ_CP087731.1, on the reverse strand, counting down.
GTGCCCGCATGCAGGAAGGGTGCGTAGACCCAGTGCGGTGTCAGCATACCGACCAGATGACCAAAGAAAATCGTTATGATACCGATATGGAACAGGTTACTGGCCAGGCGCATGTTCTTCGACGACAGCATCTGGCTGGAGCCGGTTTTCCAGGTGTACTGGCCGTGATCAAAGCGGATCAGGCTGCCCAACAAAAACACCGTGCCCGCCAGGTAAGGATAGTAGCCATAGAGTAAATGCTGCAGGTATTCGCTAAACATGACAGTTCTCCTTTAGCGATCTAAGCCTTGCCCGGCATTGTGTGGGCTGGGCATGATGGTAATGGGGTCACTGGGAACGGCGTTCTTGCGTTCGGCAAGCCGCCGCCCTTCCGCCGATTGCAGGGCACAATCCTGATCCGATTCGGCAGAAAAACGCACTGCCTCCTCTTCCCAGACAGCATCCAGTGCTTCGGGGGTATCGTCAGGTACTTCTGCCTTAACCTCGTCACGGTGGTCATCGATATCCGCTTCAGCGCCAATCAGTGCCAGCAGCGCATAGGTCACCAGGGCGTGCTCGGCGTCGCGCTCTTCCAGGCGAGCGGTCAGCAGCGCCAGGATGTGGCGGATTTCGCCCAGCCAGCGGGCAATTTCCGCTTCTGGCCGAGTGGACAGGTACTCCAGAAACAGCGGCAGATAGTCCGGCAGTTCCCGGGCATCCAGCTCAAAGCCCGCAACGTTATATTCATTCATAAGGTCGACCATGGCCTGGCCACGATCGCGTGACTCCCCGTGAACGTGCTCGAACAGCAACAGCGAGACTGACCGCCCCTTGTCGAACAGCGCTACGTACTCAGCCTGCAGGTCAAGCAGTTCTGCCTCGGAAATGCGCTGACACCAGGCGCTCAATTTGGCACGTAATGCCGGCTGCCAGCGCTTTTCCGCATCAATAAGCGCCACCAACTCGCTGGCAGCCTGCTGCAACTCTTCGCTGGGGTAATCCAGCAGGCGCGCCAGAACGCGCAGGCTGAGCATTTCTTTATGTGCTTCGGGCAGCCAATGTTCGGCTGCCGGGGCGGTATTACCCATGACGGGCCTCCTCGCTCTGTGCATGCGGGTCGAAGGTTTCCACCGGCTTGACCATGGTGGCGGTCGTTTCGCGACCATTGAACAGGCTGGGCGAGCTTTCGCCATGACAGCCATCGCCAAAGGTGAAGCCACAGCCGCCACGTTCGGGGAAGGCATCGGTGGCCATTTCCCGGTGGCTAGTGGGAATCACAAAACGGTCTTCGTAATTGGCAATCGCCAGGTAGCGGTACATGTCTTCAACCTGAGCTTCGCTGAGGCCTACCTCCTCCAGGACCTCGTCATTGGTCTGCCCTTCCACGTGCTTGCCGCGCATATAGAGGCGCATCGCCATCAACCGCTTGAGCGCCAGTACCACAGGGGCTTCTTCACCGGCGGTGAGCATGTTGGCGAGGTACTTCACCGGAATACGCAGAGATTCAATATTCGGCATTACCCCATCAAACTCGACGTTGCCTGCTTCTGCCGCTGACTGGATTGGTGACAACGGCGGCACGTACCAGACCATCGGCAGAGTGCGGTATTCCGGGTGCAGCGGCAACGCAAGGCCCCAGTCCATTGCCAGCTTGTAGACCGGTGATTCCTGTGCCGCCTGAATGACGTTATCGGCAATACCGTCTTTTTTCGCCTGGGCGATTACTTCAGGATCATGCGGGTCGAGGAAAATCTCACACTGACGATGGTAGAGATCCTGCTCGCTGGGAGAGCTGGCCACTTCTTCAATGCGGTCAGCGTCGTACAGCAGGACCCCCAGGTAACGGATACGCCCCACGCAGGTTTCCGAGCAGATGGTCGGCTGGCCGGATTCGATACGCGGATAGCAGAAAATACACTTCTCGGATTTACCGCTTTTCCAGTTGTAGTAGATCTTCTTGTAGGGGCAGCCGGAGATACACATCCGCCAGCCCCGGCACTTGTCCTGGTCGATCAGGACGATGCCGTCTTCTTCGCGCTTGTAGATGGCACCACTCGGGCAACTGGCCACACAGGTTGGGTTAAGACAGTGCTCGCACAGGCGAGGCAGGTACATCATGAAGGTGTTTTCAAACTGGCCATAGATATCGGCCTGCACCTTCTCAAAGTTCATATCCTTACGCCGCTTGGCAAACTCGGTTCCCAGAATTTCTTCCCAGTTGGGGCCCCATTCGATCTTTTCCATGCGCTCGCCGGAGATCAGCGAACGCGGCCGCGCGGTGGGCATATGCACGCCCTGCTTGGCGCTATGCAAATGCTCGTAATCAAAGGTGAAGGGCTCGTAATAATCGTCCACCTCAGGAAGGTCGGGGTTGGCAAAGATATTCGCCAGCACTCGCCACTTCCCGCCGATACGCGGTTCGATCTTGCCATCGGACTTGCGCATCCAGCCGCCCTTCCATTTTTTCTGATTTTCCCACTCCTTGGGATAACCGATGCCGGGCTTGGTCTCGACGTTGTTGAACCAGGCGTATTCGACGCCTTCACGGCTGGTCCAGACGTTCTTGCAGGTCACCGAGCAGGTGTGACAGCCGATGCACTTGTCGAGGTTGAGGACCATGCCTACTTGTGAGCGAATCTTCATTTCACGGCCTCCTGGACGTAATCGTTACCTTCACCATCGAGCCAGTCGATGTGCTTCATCTTGCGCACCAGCACGAACTCGTCACGGTTGGAGCCCACGGTGCCGTAGTAATTGAAGCTGTAAGAGAGCTGCGCGTAGCCGCCGATCATATGGGTCGGCTTGGGACAGACACGGGTGACCGAGTTGTGGATGCCGCCACGGGTGCCGGTAATTTCCGAACCGGGCACATTCACAATGCGCTCCTGGGCGTGGTACATCATCACCATGCCCACCTTGATGCGTTGGCTGACCACGGCGCGGGCGGCAATCGAGCCGTTGGCGTTGTAGACTTCAAGCCAGTCGTTGTCTTCTATGCCGATCTCCGCTGCATCGTCTTCCGAGAGCCATACCACAGGGCCGCCCCGGTTGAGGGTGAGCATCATCAGGTTGTCGGAGTAGGTCGAGTGAATCCCCCATTTCTGGTGCGGCGTGAGGAAGTTCAGCGCCTTGCTCTTGTAGCCGTTATCCGCTGGCAACTGGAAGTTCTCTGCCGCCTTGGTATTGATCGGCGGGCGGTAGACGAGCAGGCTTTCGCCGAAGTCGCGCATCCAGGCGTGATCCTGATAGAACTGCTGACGGCCGCTCACCGTGCGCCATGGAATCAGCTCATGCACGTTGGTGTAACCGGCGTTGTAGGATACATGCTCATCTTCCAGGCCAGACCAGGTGGGGCTGGAAATAATCTTGCGCGGCTGGGCGACGATATCCCGAAAGCGGATTTTCTCGTCTTCCTTGGGGTGCGCAAGGTGAGCATGCTCGCGGCCGGTGATTTTCGACAGTGCTTCCCAGGCCTTGACGGCCACCTGGCCGTTGGTCTCGGGAGCCAGGGTCAGCACGGTTTCTGCTGCATCAATGGCAGTTTCGATACTCGGGCGTCCTTTCGAAGAGCCTTCCAGCTTACGATGGTTCAGCTTGCCGAGAAGCTCGACTTCAGCATCCGTGTTCCAGTTGATGCCCTTGCCGCCGTTGCCGAGCTTTTCCAGCGCCGGGCCAAGCGAAGTGAAACGCTCATAGGTTTCCGGGTAATTGCGCTGCACTTCCAGCAGGGCTGGCATGGTCTTGCCGGGAATTGGCTCGCACTCGCCTTTTTTCCAGTCCTTGACGTCCACCTGAGCCAGCTCGCCAGGGGAGTCATGCTGCATCGGCAGTGTAACCAGATCAGTCTCTTCACCCAGATGGCCAACACAAACCTTGGAGAACGCCTTGGCAATGCCCTTGTAAATATCCCAGTCACTGCGTGATTCCCAGGCTGGATCGGTGGCCGCGGTCAGCGGGTGGATAAAGGGATGCATATCCGAGGTATTAAGGTCGTTCTTCTCGTACCAAGTAGCGGTTGGCAGCACGACATCCGAGAACATGCAGGTGGTGGACATACGGAAGTCCAGGGTCACCAGCAGGTCGAGCTTGCCTTCTGGCGCCTCATCAAGCCACTTCACCTCTTCCGGCTTCTGGCCGCCGAAATCGCCCAGATCCTTGCCCTGAATACCGTGGCGGGTGCCCAGTAAATACTTGAGCATATACTCATGCCCCTTTCCGGAGCTGCCCAGCAGGTTCGAGCGCCAGATAAACATGTTACGCGGGAAGTTCTGGGGGTTATCCGGATCTTCGGCCGCAAACGCCAGCTCACCTTTTTTAAGCTGCTCAACGGCGTATTCCTTGGTGCTCATGCCGGTCGCCTTGGCTGCTTCGGCGATTCGCAGCGGATTGGTACCCAGCTGGGGCGCTGAAGGCAACCAGCCCATGCGTTCGGCGCGCACGTTATAATCAATCAGGCTGCCGGTGTGGCGTGAGGTATCCGCCAAAGGGGAGAGAATTTCCTTGATTTCCAGCTTTTCGTAGCGCCACTGGGAAGAGTGGTTGTAGAAGAAAGAGGTCGAGTTCATGTGACGCGGTGGGCGCGTCCAGTCCAGGCCAAAGGCCAGCGGCAGCCAGCCGGTCTGCGGGCGTAGCTTTTCCTGGCCAACATAGTGGGCCCAGCCGCCCCCGCTCTGACCGATACAACCGCACATCACCAGCATGTTGATCAGACCACGGTAGTTCATGTCCATGTGGTACCAGTGGTTCATACCGGCACCGACAATGATCATACTGCGGCCTTGGGTCTTGTGGGCATTGTCAGCGAATTCACGACCAATACGCGCGGCCTGCTGGGCAGGTACGCCAGTGATCTTTTCCTGCCAGGCCGGGGTATACGGCTTGACCTGGTCGTATGAGGTAGCGCCGTCGTCTTCACCGTCCTTACCAAAGCCACGGTCAATCCCATAATTGGCACACATCAGATCAAAGACGGTGACTGCCAGAATCTGGCTGCCGTCTGCCTTCTGCATCTTTTTGGCAGGCAGGCAATGATAAAGACGGTCGCCGCTTGCGCCTTCCACGTGGGCAAAGTGATCGTGCTCGATGCCGCCAAAGTAGGGGAAGGCCACCCGAGCCACTACGTCATGGGCCTTAGCCAGGGTCAACAGCGGCTTGATCTCTGCGCCGTCGGCATCCAGCGGTTCCAGGTTCCATTTACCCTGGTTGATTTCTTCTTCATTCCAGCGGAAACCAATTGAGCCCCGTGGCACCACCAGCTGGTCGCGATTTTCATCCCAGACAACGGTTTTCCATTCTGGGTTATTGTCCTGACCCATGTTGTCGGTAAAGTCCGCCGCGCGTAGCTGACGGCCCGGCACCAGAGTGCCGTCTTCGCGGGTTTCCAGTTCCACCAGAAACGGCATATCGGTGTACTGACGCACATAGTCAGTAAAGTAGGCACTGGGGTTTTCAAGGTGGAATTCCTTGAGAATCACGTGCCCCATGGCCATGGCCAGGGCGGCATCAGTGCCCTGCTTGGCGGAGAGCCATTCATCGGTCAGCTTGGAGACTTCGGCGTAATCCGGCGTGATGGAGACTGTCTTGGTGCCCTTGTAGCGCACTTCGGTGAAGAAGTGGGCATCCGGCGTGCGCGTTTGCGGCACGTTGGAGCCCCAGGCAATGATATAACCGGAGTTGTACCAATCGGCGGATTCCGGCACGTCGGTCTGCTCACCCCAGGTCTGGGGGCTGGCCGGTGGCAGATCGCAGTACCAGTCGTAGAAGCTCATGCACACGCCGCCAATCAAGGAGAGATAGCGGCTACCAGCGGCATAGCTAACCATCGACATGGCAGGAATCGGCGAGAAACCGATGATACGATCGGGCCCAAACTGCTTGGCAGTGTAGACGTTGGAAGCAGCAATCAGCTCGTTGAGCTCATCCCAGTCGGCACGCACAAAGCCGCCCATACCGCGAGCACGCTTGTACTGCTTGGTTTTTTCTGGGTCGGAAACAATGTACTCCCAGGCGTCCACCGGGTCTTTTTTTAGTGCCAGCGCTTCACGCCACAGCTTGATCAGGGTGGCGCGCACCAGCGGGTGCTTGAGACGGTTGGCGCTATACAGGTACCAGGAATAGCTGGCTCCCCGTGGGCAGCCACGCGGCTCATGATTAGGCAGGTCAGGGCGGGTACGCGGGTAATCAGTCTGCTGAGTTTCCCAGGTGACCAGGCCATTCTTGACGTAGATTTTCCAGCTGCATGAGCCGGTGCAGTTGACCCCGTGGGTCGAACGCACCACCTTGTCATGCTGCCAGCGGCGACGATAGCTGTCTTCCCACTGACGATCTTCCTGGCGCACTTCGCCGTGGTCGTTGGCAAAGGGCTCGCGCGCTTTGCGGAAAAAATTCAGCCGATCAATGAAATGACTCATGGTCGATCTCCAGGCTTATTTGATGTAAGCAATTACCTGATATACAGGTACCTTGGAAACCAATTCTGGGTGATATCGCGGGCAATTTCTGCCAGGTTACCTCCATATAACCCCCCTCTACCTCTAAGGGGATAGCCAGTCCTACTATCTGGAGATAGACGCACAACAAAGGCTTCTGATTTGATCCAGATCAGGTTGGGTCTGTTACTGGCCGCTAGACTCTCAAGTATCAGACCAAAACACTCAGGTATAATCATGAACACCTTTCACCTTGCTGAACGCCTTCCACTGCTGCGGCTGGCCTTTCGGCCGTTTTTCCTGCTGGGCGCCCTCTACAGCATCCTCGCCATGCTGGCCTGGCTGGCGTTCTGGCACGGAAACCTGTGGATCACGCCCTACGGCGGCATGCTGTGGTGGCATCAGCATGAGATGCTGTTCGGCTTTGGTAGTGCCGTCATTGGCGGCTTTCTGTTGACAGCAGTGCAGAACTGGACGGGGCGCCCGAGCCTGTCCGGCTGGCCTCTCTTCGGGCTGGTAGTGGTCTGGCTAGGTGGGCGAGTCTTGCTGGCCTACCCCGGGCCTCTTCCTCTGCTTGCCATTGCGCTGATTGACCTGGCCTTTCTGCCTCTGGTGGCTATTGTTATGGCCAAACTGGTTATTGTTGCCAGGCTATGGCGCAACTTGCTATTTGTGGCCATTTTACTGCTGCTGACAGCTGCCAACGCAGCAATGCACCTTGGTGTTATCAATGGGAATGGTGTGCTGATTCGAGATGCCAGTCATCTGACGGTCTTGTTAATCACGCTGTTGATGGTTGTGATGGGGGGGCGAGTGATTCCATTCTTTACTTCCCGCAAGCTCGGCCTGACCGCCCCGCCAAAAGTGATTACTGTTGAAAGGTTCAGCCTGATCAGCATGACTCTGGTAGTCGCGCTACAGTTATTTTTGACTTTGAGCGAATGGCGTGCCGACATCCTAATGGCGGTATTGATGTTGGTGGCGGGCGTCGCCAACGGCTGGCGGCTGACACACTGGCAGGGTATCCACAGCTTGCAGGAGCCGCTGTTATGGGGATTACATCTCAGCTATGGGTTTATCGCCATCGGGCTTGTGCTCTGGGCATGGCAGCTGGTGGCGGGGCAGCGCGTGGAAACCGCCCTGCATGCCCTGGCGATTGGCAGTATGGGCACCATGATGCTCGCCATGATGGCCAGAGTCTCTCTTGGCCATACCGGGCGAGTGATTCGCACCTTGCCGGGCATCGGGCTGGCTCTGGCGGGGCTTTTGCTGGCGGCGGCGCTGCGTTCACTCTGGCTGGTGATGTTTCCTCACACCAGCCATTGGGTGTATGGCCTGGTGATTATCATCTGGTGCGCCAGCTATCTGGTATTTGTCATTCACTACAGCTTACCCCTGCTAACCGCGCGACCGGATGGCAAGCAAGGATAATCACTTCAACTTCAAACAGGATGACGCCATGGCAGACCATTATCTGCTGATCAAACACGGGCATATGACCGCTGCTTATCTGAGCCTGGCGTTCTTTATTCTGCGTGCTGTCTGGTCGGTGCGCGAAATGCCTATCCTTAAGGCTCCCTGGGTGAGAGTCATCCCGCATATCATTGATACCGCCCTGTTGACCCTGGGTGTGCTGCTGGCGGTCACTCTCAACTTCTGGCCTCTGCCCGGTTGGCTGAGCGCCAAAATAGTGGTGCTGGTGATCTATATCCTACTCGGCACCGTGGCGATCAAACGCGGCCGTACCCCGATGATACGAGCGGGCTTTGCCATCGCGGCAGTGGGGGTATTTGTTTATATCCTGGGGGCGGCCATACAGCGCTCGCCGCTTTCCTGGCTGGGATAATCAGCAACGTACGGAAGGGAGATAGCTATGAACATGAAACAACTGGCCTGGTGTTCTTTAGCCTATGGGTGGGCGGTCTCAATGACCAAGTGCAACACCTAACCTATCAGGTAAGCTGTTGCACTTGGTCATTGAGACCGCCAACCTTTTCAGGTTAAAACCAGAAGGAACAAACCTCGCAATTGGATAAACCTCTACTTCTTGGCGCTAAAGTATCGTAGAGTGAGACTTTTATGGCTTCTGGTACTACATGCAACTGACTCGCTTTACTGACTATTCCATCCGCGTACTGATTTTTCTCGCCGCGAAGAACGGCGAGCGTGCCACGATTAACGAGGTATCAGAAACATTCTCCATCTCACGTAACCACGTGATGAAAATTGTTCAGTCACTCAGCCAGAAAGGTTATATCGTTGCTACACGCGGTAAAAACGGAGGATTGACTCTGGCATGTCCGCCTAGCAACATCTCGGTGGGTTGCCTGGTTCGGGATACCGAGGAAATGTCTCTGGTCGAATGTTTTCGGAAAGACAACGCCTGTGTGATTACCCCAGCCTGTCGTTTAAAACCTATCCTTCATGAAGCGCTGGATGCCTTTCTATCAGTGCTCGACCGCTACACCCTGGCAGATCTGATGGAAAATCGCACATCACGGTTGGCTCTGTTGTTAAACATTCCGACAACTGCACCCTAGAACCGCTCGGCCTCAGGTTCAACAAATAACCAGAGCAGCAGCCACACAATAGTCACGGGAAGTAGCAGGCTCCAGGCAGCAATCCGCCAGCTATAGGCCATGGTAACGATGGGCACCAGCCACCAGGAGAAGCTTCCCCCTGCCAGTATGGCGCCGTGAATACCAATGACAACGCCCGACCAGCACTGTGGCGCCCAGGCGCGAATATGGGCAACACCTGCACTGATAATGCCTCCGGTCAGCCCGAGCCCAGCACCTATCAACAGAAACTCCCAGTGCTGCTGCGCTATTCCCAACCACGCAAGCATGCCACCTTGCAGCAATAGCAGGCTCAACATTACACGATAGGCATTTAAATGCAGACTCAGCCAATATATCGGTAACACCACTAACCCGCCCGAGACCAGCGGCAACAGAACCAAAAGCCAAAACACACCCGTCGAGACAGCGTCTCTTGTTGCTTCTAGCGCTAACATTCCAAAAAGCACCCAGCCAGCAATCACTGCGGCGCAGCCAAGTGGCACCAACACCAGACTCACCAGCGCATGATAACGCTTATTGTCTGCGCCACAGCATTCAGGACGTAACGGCATTGCCGGCATGGCCGCCTCATTGGGTTGAAATATCATTACCTATTGTCTGAAGCCTGTTGATGCGGGTCAAAAGGGGAAAGGAGGTAAGTAAACCTGGATTGATTACCCACAAAATTCTACCTACAAAGAAGTATAAGTTATACTACATTGAGATAGAATATTGTTTTGATCATTGTTGATCATTGGGTGAGCCAGAACAGCTTTACGTATATGGAGGATGCCAGATGCAACATGAGGCATTTTTAGGAACGCTATGAAAATCCTGAGAAATTCATTGGTTGCCCGTATTGTAGCCTTCTTAATGGTAATCAGCAGCATTGCGATGGCCAGCATCGGTTTGACTATGGTGATAGCCCAAAGTAGTCAGGGGGATGCCAAGGCGATCAACATTGCTGGCTCACTTCGATGGAACGCCTCACAGATCAAGGAAGCTCTAGGCTATGCCCCTGATACCTCGCCTCAGGCTATTAGGCAGCAGGTAGGTTCACTGAGTGAGTTACTTTCCACACGTCTGGAAAGCCTCAACACCTCACACAAAGAAGGCTATATCCACAACGACAAGGTCATAGGGGACCTCGACCAACTCAAGAATGACTGGCATGAAATATACCGCCCGGCTCTTCAAGATTCTCTCGAAAATGATTTTTCAGGAACGGATTCCATAAACCGGCAGCTGGATGGCTTTATTGACGATATTGACCATTTTGTATCGCTGCTGGAGGGGAGCACCGAGGCCAAGCTACGTCTTTTGAGCACCATGCAGGTATTATTTCTGGCCCTGATTGGGCTGTTACTCCTGGTTGCTTTTTTTGACATCCGCCATAACCTGGTCACTCCTCTGCGTCAGTTGATGGTGCTTAGCCGTGAGGCAGGGCGACGCAACTTTCACTACCGTACGCATTTTCGCAGCCACGATGAACTCGGACAGCTTGGACGCACTTTTGATCAAATGGCCTCAGAACTAAGTGTCAGCTATCAGGCACTTGAGACGCGAGTATCTCATAAGAAGGCAGAACTTGAGCGCCAGAATCGTGCTCTACAGGTCATTCATGATGGCAGCCGCATGCTTTACGGCGGAGGAAATGACCTTTGCGCCAGCGCCACTCCCATGCTGCGAGAACTTGAAAAAGTTCTAGATATCGGTCCAGTAAGACTCTCGCTATACAATGAGCATGATGCCAGCAATATGGAAATCCTTTCCACTCACTCAATGTACAGGCCTCGCTACTGTCGTAATCTAGAATGCTTTGCCTGCCTGGAAAACGCTCATGAGCCGCATGAGGCCAACTATGAAGCCACGGACTGCCTGGCCACTGACACTACCGGGCAAGATAACCACCACCGACTGGTGCTGCCGCTCAACGTGGGCCAGGGCATTCTGGGCTATCTGAGCGTTAATTATACCTCACCTCCTGACGCCTCTACTCGGCAATTGCTCAACACCCTGGCCGACCACCTGGCAACCGCCATCTATTTGCAGCAACGTATCGAAGAGCAACAGCAGCTTTCTTTAATCAAGGAACGCACTATTATTGCCCGGGAGCTGCATGATTCCCTGGCACAATCACTGTCCTATCTGAAAATGCAGGTTGCCAGGCTGGAAAAAATGCAGGAGAAAGGCATGCCTGCTGAACAGCAAAATGGGGTCATGAAGGATCTGCGAGAAGGCTTGAACACCGCTTACCGACAGCTACGTGAGCTGCTCAGCACCTTTCGCTTGTCTCTCGACAAGCCTGGACTGCAGCCCGCTCTGCAACAAACAGTCGACGAATTCAGTGCGCGGCTGGACTTTCCCGTCGCACTGACGTATCAAGTGCCACCACATTTGTTGAGTGCCAACGAAGAGGTGCACCTGGTTCAGATTGCTCGCGAAGCACTTGCTAACGTAGTCAAACATGCCAACGCCCACTGGGCCAGAGTCAGCCTTACCTTTCGGCAAGCCACCCTTTATCTCGATGTTGAAGATGATGGCATCGGGCTTGATGATGACCAATCGCCGCCCATGCACTACGGCCTGGTCATCATGCGTGACCGGGCCCGTAACATTAACGCAGACCTGACATTCAAAAACCGTCCTGAAGGCGGTACCGGGGTACACCTGACCTTTACCCCACAAACTGACCGACTGATTCACGAAGGGAGCTCATAAGTATGGCCACTGCGACCCACGATGATCGACCCGCTACCATCATGGTAATTGATGATCATCCGTTACTGCGCCGGGGCGTTCGCCAACTGCTGGAAATAGAGGATGATCTTGATCTGGTGTTTGATACCGGTTCCCCCGCAGAAGGCATTGAGCGGGCTATCGCTTTTGAGCCTGACATGTTGCTGCTGGATCTCAATATGCCGGAGATGGACGGACTAACCACTCTGAAAAACCTGCGTGATGCCGGTTATACAGGGCGAATCATCATGTACACAGTGTCCGATCAGGAAAATGACGTGGTGGATGCGCTGCGCGGTGGCGCCGATGGCTACCTACTGAAAGATATGGAGCCTGAGGACATGGTGCATCAGCTGCGCCAGGCCGCCAAAGGACGCATGGCAATCAGCGAAACTCTCACAACCCTGCTGGCTGAAGCCTTACGCAGCCATCGTTCGGCCCCCGCAACCCCTTCCGCAGGAGAGCTCACTCAACGGGAAAAGGAAATCCTGCGCGAGCTTGCCGCAGGCATGTCCAACAAGCTGATTGCCCGTAAACTGGATATCACCGAAGGAACCGTCAAGGTTCACGTCAAACACCTGCTCAAGAAGTTGCACTTGCGATCCCGGGTAGAAGCCGCCGTCTGGGCTGTCCAGGAAGGTTTTAACTAAGTCAAACCCCGATTCTGTGTAGATACCCCCAAAGACTTGGGGGTCTTTAATTACCTGCAACAACGCCCACCAAAAATATATAAAAATCATTAAAATCATATATTTAATTACAACCCCCTATACCCCTCAAGTGGTAGATAAGGCTTTCTGGTACCTTTTTTCCCCCATTTCGCCAACATTCAGCAAGGCGTATCTTTCTTGATATTCCAGCACGACGCTGTGTTTTGGTCCAAGGGGGAAGTACACCATGAGTAAAAAAAATGCCGATATAGAACGTTGGGAAATTGAAGATCCCACGTTCTGGGAACAGGAAGGCAAACGCATTGCCAATCGCAATCTGTGGATTTCCATTCCCAGTTTATTGATGGGGTTCGCCGTCTGGTTGATGTGGGGGATGATCACTACCCAGATGCAGAATCTCGGCTTTCCGTTTAGCGTAGATCAGTTGTTCACTCTGACGGCCATTGCCGGCCTTTCCGGGGCAACCCTGCGGATTCCTGCCTCTTTCATGATCAGGATCGCAGGCGGGCGCAACACCATTTTTCTGACTACGGCACTGTTGATGATCCCGGCCCTAGGCACCGGTATTGCATTGATGAACCCGTCTACGCCCTTCTGGATGTTCCAGGCGCTGGCGCTGCTTTCCGGCATTGGTGGCGGCAACTTCGCCAATTCAATGAGCAATATCTCCAGCTTTTTCCCCAAGAAACAGCAGGGCTATGCTCTGGGCATGAACGCCGGGCTTGGCAATTTCGGCGTCACCACCATGCAGATCCTGATTCCACTGGTAATGACAGTGGGCATCTTTGGTGCCCTCGGCGGCGACCCTATGGAGCTGCAAAAAGCCAGCGGCACCCTGATTGGCCGGATTGAAGCAGGCACTGATACCTGGATTCAGAACGCAGGCTTTATCTGGTTGGTCTTTCTGATTCCGCTAGCTTTTGCTGGCTGGTTTGGTATGAACAATATTCGTGCCATCACGCCCAACCCGGGGTCTCCTCTGAAGGCCTTTGGCAAGATCCTCGGGCTTTATGCTGTCGGCTTACTGGCTGCCATTATCGGTGTCGTTGCCCTTGGCTGGCTCAATATGTGGGTCGCCCTGCCGATGACCATTATCCTGACATTGCTGATGTTGCGCATGATTCCAGGTGATATCAAGCCCAACATCCAGAAGCAGTTCGCCATCTTCTCCAACAAGCACACCTGGGCAATGACAGTGCTCTACATCGCCACCTTTGGCTCCTTTATCGGTTTTTCAGCGGCCCTGCCGCTCTCCATCAGCGTGATTTTCGGCAACATGATGGAGGTTGCCGCCGACGGCACCATCACCCGTGTGTCCAACCCGGAAGCGCCCAGCGCCCTGACCTGGGCTTGGATGGGGCCATTTGTCGGTGCCCTTATTCGCCCGCTGGGCGGCTGGATCTCCGACAAATTGGGCGGTGCCATCGTGACCCAGGCAATTTCAGTGGTCATGGTTGTGGCCTCCACCGCCGTGGGCTATGTGATGATGCTGGCCTACAACGCCACAGACCCGAACCAGTATTTCTGGATGTTCCTGTTGCTGTTCATCGTCCTGTTTGCCGCCAGCGGTATCGGTAACGGTTCCACCTTCCGGAGCATCGGTTTCATTTTTGACCTCCAGCAGAAAGGCCCTGTGCTTGGTTGGACATCTGCCGTCGCTGCTTATGGTGCCTTCATTGCGCCCAGGGTTATGGGTGAGCAGATCAAGGCGGGTACTCCAGAGATGGCCATGTATGGCTTTGCGGTCTTCTATGCCCTTTGCCTGATCGTCAACTGGTGGTTCTATCTGCGCAAAAACGCCTACGTCAAGAACCCTTGATACGCTGCCGCCCTGCCACTTCAGGGCGGCCCCTGATCGGTGGAGATTCACCATGAAAATCATGCTTGCCTACGATGGCTCTCGCAACGCCAAGCTGACACTGGCCAAGGTCATCACCCTGTTTCAATCAATGTCGCCCACGCTGGTACTTGTCGGCGTGGCCGAGAATCCTCGTGATTCGACCGATGCCAATGAAGATCTGTTCAAAGAGGAATACGCCACCCTGAAAGCCAGCCTGCAGGAAGGTATGGAAGTGGCTCAGAAGGAAGGTCTTGAAGTTGAGCGGGTTATCGCTGAAGGCGATGCTCGCAAGATGCTGCTGGATGCCAGCAAGCGCATCGCTCCCGACATGCTGGTCATCGCTCGCCACAGCCACACCCCGGACGGCGGACTGATTGCCCAGTCACTGAGCTACTTCGTTGATGAACTGGATTATATGACCTTCGGCAGCGTCAGCTCCTTTCTGACACGTCGCGCTGAATGCCCGCTGCTGATTATGTCCAGCTAAGTCCTGTAAGCACCCTTTTTTCTAAGTAAAAAGGAACATATTCCATGAAAGTCGCCAAATTATTTCAGGTGCGCTCGCCCGAGATACGCGCACTGCACCTTACCTGGATCGCCTTTTTCATCACGTTTTATGTCTGGTTCAACATGGCGCCCCTGGCCACCAGCATGCTGCGTGAAATGGACTGGCTAACCCAGGATCATATTCGTCTCTTTGCTATCTGTAACGTCGCCCTGACCATTCCCGCTCGTATCATTGTGGGCATGGCGCTTGACCGCTTCGGCCCACGGCGGGTGTTTTCAATTCTGATGGTCGTCATGTCCATTCCCGCCCTGGCCTTTGCCTTTGGCGATACCATGACCCAGTTGCTGGTTTCACGACTGATCCTCAGCTCCATCGGTGCGGGCTTCGTGGTGGGCATTCATATGACAGCACTGTGGTTCAAGCCGCGTGATATCGGCTTTGCAGAAGGTTTCTACGCAGGCTGGGGTAACTTTGGTTCTGCCGCTGCTGCTATGACACTGCCGACCATTGCCATCACCATGTACGGCGGTGATGACGGATGGCGTTGGGCCATCGCCCAGAGCGCTGTGGTCATGGCCGCCTACGGTGTCTATTACTGGTTCGGGATTACCGATGGCCCCAGCGCCCATTCCCACCGTAAAACACGCAAGGCCATGGCCATGGAAGTCAGCACCTGGGGCGATATGGTCAAGCTGATCCTGTGGACCATTCCTCTGGTCGGCTGTCTGGCTATTCTGGTCTGGCGCATTCAGGATCTGGGCTTTATGTCCACAGGTGCCGCTATCATCGCTTATCTGGTGATCTTCGCGATCATCGTTTATCAGGTCACCCAGATCGTCCGCGTCAATGTACCCATCCTGAAAAAAGGCGTGCCGGAAGACGACAAGTATTCCTTCAACAGCGTCGCTGCTCTGAACAGCACCTACTTTGCCAACTTTGGCGCTGAACTGGCGGTAATTTCCATGCTGCCCATGTTTTTCGAGCAGACCTGGGGGCTGTCCGCTGCCGCCGCGGGCATCATTGCGTCCTCGTTTGCCTTTGTGAACCTGGTGGCTCGCCCCATGGGGGGTGCCGTTTCTGACCGTATGGGCAACCGTCGCTTTGTCATGCTCAGCTATATGTTCGGGATCTTCATCGGCTTTACCCTGATGGCGACCATGAACGAAAGCTGGCCGCTGATCGTCGCCATTGCGGTGACCATCTTTACCTCTTTCTTTGTTCAAGGTTCAGAAGGTGCCACGTTCGGGATTATTCCTTCCATCAAGCGGCGCATTACCGGGCAGATTTCGGGGATGGCGGGTGCTTACGGCAACGTTGGTGCGGTGGTCTATCTGACTATTTTCACCTTTGTCACCCCCACCCAGTTCTTCTACATCCTGGCCGCAGGCGCCTTCCTGAGCTGGCTGATCTGCTTTATCTGGCTGAAAGAACCGGAAGGGGCCTTTGCCGAGGAATACCATGTCTCTTCGGTTGACCGCATGATTGCCGAAGCTGACGGCCAGACTAACTGACCTTCATGTGAGTTGGAAACGCTGATGCATTCCAAGCGCCACTCGGAAACCTTTAACAGTGGCGCTTGGTCCATCCTATGCGTATGTCAGCATTTACCAGACTGTAAGAAAACCTACGTGGCCCATGCAGACAGGGAATCGCTCAGCATGGGCAGCGCGTGACGAACTACTGTTTTATCTTGGTCGCCTGTCAGACGCCTGAGTTTTAGAGGTTTTTTTATTAAAGCACCGAGTGCAGTGTTGCTTGAAGACGAAGACGGAGATGCCGGCCTGATCTGCTATAACCTCAAATTCAGTGGATACGAACACCACTTCACCTGGATAAAAAGTCTAACGATGTTGAAAGACCATCTTGAAACACTCAATACAACCACTGATGTTATTGTGCTTTGCCTTCCAGATTCTCAAGCCCTGAGATCGTTGCTAACTACAGTATGAGGAGGCAGCATTAACGTGTAGCTGACCAATGAGGTCTTTTACTTCAGTTGCAACATTTGTCACCGTCTCCTCATCATAAAAACCGCCCGTGTCGCTTACACAGGCCTTTTTCGTAGAGTTTTACATGCTCGGTATAACGCCCGCTTTGGCGAGACAGTGGCTCGCACAATGCATCTGACATCCATCAATCGCTATGATCGGCCGCCCTGAGCGGGCAGTTCGCACCAGACCAGGCATAAATCAGTGCGCGTGGTTTATTTTGTAAAGGCATACCTTCTTTTAGAAAAGCACAGATGTCAGCGACCAAGACGGGACAAGTAATTCAAACAGAGAACTGATCGATGGGATAGTAAAGGAAGGTTTCCCCTTCTACTACATCTGTTTCAGCGTCAATCATCAGATAGCCGTGTGCCTGACTTGCCGCACTGAGCATATGCGAGCCCTGACCGCCTGATAACTGCGCCACAGGTATTCCCATTGACCAATCCAGCAGCACACGTAACAGCTCGCGCCGGCCCTTGGGGCCACGCTGAGAAAAACCCGCTTTTACCGGGTAACATTGCAACGAAGCTAAATGTCTGCCTTGCATAGCATGTATAAACGACTGTGCCAGCAGTTGCCATCCCATCAGAGAGGCCACAGGGTTACCGGGCAGCGCTATTAACGGTATGAAAGAAGAGGACTCCGTGCCCAGATAACCGAATGCAAAAGGCTTTCCTGGCTTCATGGCTACACCATGAAAAAATAATCCACCGCGCTGATCAATCACTGGGCGAACATGATCCTCCTCTCCTACCGAAACCCCACCGGTGCACATCACCACATCGGCAACGCTTTGTGCCTGCTCAAAGGCCTGATGTAATGATTGCGGCGAATCAGCGATGCCCCCCATATCCAGTACATCGCACTGAGATTGCGATAGCAGTACGTTTAGCATGGCGCGATTACTGTCGTATACCTGACCCGGTGATCGCGCCGTGCCAGGGGCAATTAGCTCATCCCCGGTTGAGAGTAGCGCCACACGAAGCCGTCGCTTGACAGTAACCTTGTTGATGCCATGACTTGCCAGCAGCGCAACAGACGCAGCATTTAGATATTCACCCGCAGCTAGTAACGGCGTACCCGAACGGATCTCCTCGCCTTGACGACGAATATTAGCGCCCATCACCAAATTACCCTTAAGGTGGATATGTCCGCGCTGATCAAGGACTACTCGCTCTTGAGGTACTACAATATCCGCCCCGATGGGTACCGGCGCGCCGGTAAGAATACGCGCGCAACCTTTCTCCGGTAGCAGCATAACGCCTGCGCCAGCCGGTACGCGTTGAAGAATGGGTAAGCCATCGCCGGGAAATGTCGTTTGGTAATCAGCCAAGCACAAGGCATAACCATCCATAGCACTATTGTCTACTCCTGGCATATCAAGAGGTGCGATCAGTGTTTCTGCCAGCACTCGCCCCGCCGATTGTTCCAGGGTGACTTTTTCTACTTCATTAATAGGCCTGGCAACGTCAATAAGCCGTTGGCGAGCATCAAATAGATCTAAAAGGCCGGGCATGACTATCTCTGCGCAGTCACACTTCATAAATCCTCCACACTAACGGAAGAGGTCGCTGTGCGACGTCCACCGCACGGGGTCGTTGAAGGCAGTACCATGGCGGCAAAGTTGCAAGGCCGAGTGCGAGAGTCCAGCTGCAAAGCTATAATTTTGTCCCACGCCAGTGCACACGCTTTGGGGGAGCCGGGCATCGCAAACATTATCGTTCGATTGGCCACCCCGGCTACGGCTCGAGACTGGATCGTCGCTGTGCCAATTGTCTTCAGGGAGTAATGACGGAACAGCTCGCCATACCCCTCAATCGCTGTGTCGAAAAGCGGCACTAGCGCCTCTGGAGTCGTATCCCGAGTGGTAAAGCCCGTCCCACCATTAATCAAAATCGCGTGGATATCCGTCCGCGCAATCCATGATGAGACCACTGCACGCACCTGATAAATATCATCGGAAACGATGCGTCTCTCGACCAGGATATGGCCGCTTTCGCTCAGGTGTTCAACCAGTAGATCACCGCTGCCATCCTCGTCAAAACCACGTGTATCAGAAACCGTTAGCACCGCAATGCCAAGCGGAGTAAAAAGAGCATCTACAGGAACGTGGGACATCAAATCTCTCCTATCAGCTTTCTTATTGCATCAAACTGCCACCAGCACTGTTGCAAATAACAATTCCTGACACTCACGACCTTGACTGGTTACCACCGAAAACGATCACTACTATTGGCGAGAATCATCGCGGTTTTCATCATGATCATTTGCAAAAGTCTTTCAGGCCTTTCGGAAGAGACTCAGGCAGACGATGAGGTGGGTCATGACCGACCTTCAGGCGCCTAAAATTTGCATACAAGACAGTGCGCGGTCCATTGTGAGGATTCTGCGTGATCGACAAACAAATTGCTGCGTGATTACCTCCATATACACCCTGTCTACTCCCTAAGTAATAGAAGTGCCAACGTAAAGGAATAGACGGTTGATGTTGCTGAAGTGAAACTTTCTGCGGATCTAGAGATTCTGCGGACTCTGAATGTTAATCGCTGCCTGTATTGATCAACGTATTCATTAGTATTTATAAGCATAAAAAGCACCTGACAGACAAGGCGTCTGGCAGGTGCTTCAAACTGATCATTATCAGCTTTTGGGTCTTTCAGATACGTTTCTTACAGCTCAACACCCATGTGCTGCAGTGTTCCCATGGTCAGCTGTCCGTAGGGAAGGCCGTTATCCTGCTGATACTGAATGACAGCATTGCGCGTTCGATCACCGTAGACGCCATCAATCCATACAGGGTCATAGCCTTTCTGCTCAAGGGCAACCTGCAGACGACGCACCACGTCTTCGGTTGTGTTGGTTTCACACAGGATTTCACGCCATTCCATATCCGCATCAGTAACCAGGCGCTGCTTGGTTACTTCAGCGTACTCTGCTGGAATCGTGGTTTTCTGCACTTGCGGCTTGCGCACTTCCCGTACCACTTCTACGGTTTCATAAACGGCTGGTACGGTGACTGTTTCGGTGCGTGCTGGCTGATCAATGACACGACGGGTTACCGTCTTGTACTCAGCAGGCACCTCCACTTCCACAGTCCTTTCAGGACTGACGAGCTCCTGACGGGTCACAGTCTTGTATTCAGCAGGCACTTCGACCAGACACATGATCTCGCCAGTCGCTTCATCGATACGCTCAATGGCGCCTCGGCCCTTCTCCCAGGTGGTATAAGCCGGGCTGACCATGATCTCTTCAGTGACCGTCCTGTACTCGGCTGGGATGGTCTTGAGTTCCGTACTTGCTTCTGAAACCAGGACTTCTTCGGTCACTGTCTTGTAGGTGGCCGGAATGACCTTAAGCTCTTCATAAGCCTCTTCAACCAACACCTCTTCGGTCACAGTTTCATACTGAGCCGGAACAACTGTTACACGTTCACTTTCCTCAGCCACCAGTACGGTTTCGGTTTCGGTTGCGTACTCTGCTGGAACGACAACGCGCGCATAACAGTGGTTGGGCTTGGCATTGGGTGGAAGCAGCTCAGACTTGGAGGCTTCATTCAACATCTCTTCAAGCCGATTGTTCTCTGCCGTCAACTGAGCCTGACGATTCATTAACTCCTTGAATTCGTCAGTTTCTGCCACATTTGGTTGACTGGTTGCACAACCTGACAAAATGACAGCCGCTGTGATTGGAGCCAAGAAAAAGCGAAACTTCATGTCAAAATCCCTTAAATTACTTAATTATGATGTTATTAAATAATACAAGGTCACCGGCAAATTAAAAGCACAACGCATGACTATTCAATAAAGTTCACGATTGCCTTGAGCAAAGCTTGGAACTATTTCCTATTTGTAACTTTTTTGTTCTTGGTACTTTATTTGCTGAGTCACCCGAGCAGCAGATCGCGTTCAATCGGTATGAACTGGCTCGCAGCGTTTCTGAGGGAGGCCGCGGTGAGCTGGGCCACGCCATAGACCTCGACGCGCTTGCCGTGCACCTCACGGATTTTCTGCGCAAGCAGGTCAAAATCGCCATCGCCGGAGACCAGCACGACCACATCCGCTTTCGCCGCGAACTCAATGGCATCCAGCGTGATACCCACATCCCAATCGCCCTTGGCGGAACCATCCATGCGCTGGATGAATGGCTTGAGCCTGACCTCAAAGCCGATCGAACGGAGGATGTTCTGGAACTCGCGCTGCCTGGCATCCCCCTTGTCGATGGCATAGCAGCGGGCGACCAATAC
The DNA here is from genome assembly GCF_044792155.1 of Halomonas sp. BLK-85. NCBI lineage: Bacteria > Pseudomonadati > Pseudomonadota > Gammaproteobacteria > Oceanospirillales > Halomonadaceae > Halomonas > Halomonas sp. BLK-85. The sequence goes on along the minus strand of NZ_CP087731.1, from coordinate 669,487 downwards.
CTCCCGGTTCGCCGTCGCCTTCGCCCAGAACCGGCGATAGTCGAAGTGTTTGCCGTAGGCTTCGCGCACGGTGTAGTAGACGTTCTGGGTATCCACGAAAATAGCGACGCTCGTCATGTCAGATAGGCCTGGACTGGGAGTGAAACGCCAGCCTCGCAAGACTGGCGTGGGTAAGCGCACATGTTACCGCGCAAGCGATTAGGAATACTTCTTACAGGGTAAAAAAGCTCATCCCCAAAACCTTGCTCAATGGTGGCCAGGGCAGACGTCAGACCGTTACCCCGTAACTGACCGAACAACTAAAATGCGGCCAGTTGCGCTGTTCCAGATATACATGAGCCGGTCACCTCACCTATTCAGATCACATTATGAGCCGTTTATGGGTTATATTCGGCTCAAGGGCTATTGAACTTGCTTTCTTGCCTTTCTTGGCAACCGCACCTGCATTCATATTTGTTACTTATGAATATAGGAAACAATGATGGCCACAACGAGCCTTAGCCTTGGGGAACACTGGGAGTGTTAATGGCCAACTAAACTGACCCTCTTCTGGCCATTAATTTTGACCCACCCCCGAGGTGGCTTTGGCCACCAGAACCCGTACCTTCCCTGAATCATTTTTTCCAAGGGGAAGGGGTTTGAAGGAGTGGGTTGTGATTCATAAAATCAAAGCTCTGCACGACAACGGCCAAGGCCTTTCCGTTCGAGCCATCAGTCAGCAGTTGTCTATATCTCGTAATACTGTCCGTAAGTATCTGCGCCTATCAGAAGACGTCATCCAGAGTCAGCAGGCTGATCCCAGTCGCGCCAAAAAGCTGGATGATTACCGCAGTTATCTCGTGTACCTGCTGGGTGAATTTCCCAAGCTGAGTGCCGTCAAGGTGGCGCGTAAGCTGCAGAGTAAATACGGTTCTATCCCTGCATCAGATCGCAGTCTGCGCCGTTATATTCAGCAACTGCGCCAGGAAGTAGCGGTGGCCCAGGTTCGTTACTTTGAACCCATTGTTGATGATGTTCCTGGTGTTCAGTGTCAGGTTGATCCCGGTGAGCTGCGTGGGGTTCGCGTCGGTGATCAGGATATGACGCTCCATTTTGTTGTGTTTGTCCTGTCCTACTCTCGGCAGATGTATGTAGGGCTATCCTTTCAACCCCTGGATACGCCCACTTTTATCCAACTGCATGATGAAGCCTTTCGGTATTTTGGCGGCATCACTGAAGAATGCGTTTATGACCAGACCAAGCTGGTAGTGATCAAGGAGCAGTACCGAGAGATCGAGGCCAATCAACGCTTTTACCAGTATGCCACCACGGCTGGGTTCCGAATCCATGCCTGTGAAGGCTATGACCCCCAGAGCAAGGGCAAGGTGGAAGCCGGGGTCAAATACGTCAAGCAGGACTGCTTTTATGGCGAACACTTCAGCAGTCAGCAAGCGGTGAGAGACCACTTGCAAAACTGGCTGGATGAGGTCGCTAACCGCCGTGAACATGGCACTACCGGCCAAATACCCCACACGCTCTTCATGGCCGAAGAGCGCCCTCAGCTGAAGCCCTACCTGGCTCCCAGCAGTCTTTATCAGCCTTCGGCTGTTGAAACCCGCCGTGCGGATAAAACTGGCCTGATCAGCTACCAGGCTAATAAATACTCTGTGCCTCTGGCCTGGCAGCAGGCTCAGGTCGGTGTGATGGAGCAGGAGGCTCGTCTGATCATTACCGACCTGAACACCGGCGAGATCCTGGCAGAACATGCCCTCTGTCTTGATAAGGGACGGATCATTAAAAACAACAACCACTACCGGGACAGAGAAGCTCGGGTGGCTCAGCTGGAGACGGAGATCAACCAGATACTGGGCGATCCGCTAGGGCAGGCTCTCTGTCAACAGATCAAGCGCACTGAGCCTAAAATCATCAAGGATCAGCTGGTGGCACTGAAATCAATCCTTACTCACTTGGAGCACGAAGATCGAACACTGCTTGCACAGTTGGCCGAGCGGCCCGGCATCACCGCTGGCAAAATCAAACGCTACCTGGAAGCGGAGCGTCAGGCACGAAGCAAAGGGCGTTATCCAGGCCATGGTCTGCCAGAGACTGCTGCGACCAACCAGGTAGACCTATCGGCTTATCAGCGACTTGGCCAGCCCAGTGGCCAGGAGGTAACCCATGGGCCAGCTTGAACAAATCCGTGCCCGCTGCAAAAGCCTGCGCTTAACCTGGATGGCTCAACAGCTCCCTCAGCTGCTGGGGGATGCTGAAAACAATGACTGGTCCTACCTGCAATGCCTGGATCACCTTCTCAGCCATGAGCTGAAAGAGCGCGACCAGAAGCGCATCCAGCGCCACTTCAAACAGGCTCGCTTCCCGATGGAGAAACGTCTGGATGACTTCGATTACCGTCATCAGACCACCATCAACAAACGCCAGATCAGTGCGCTGCTGGACTTCAACTTCCTGGACCAACGTCAGAACCTGGTGTTCATTGGACCACCGGGAGTGGGTAAAACCCACCTCGCTATCGGCTTGGGCTACAAAGCCATCGAAGCAGGTTATCGGGTGGTCTTCAAAACCGCCATGGCGCTTGTAGAAGAACTGGAGTTAGCTGAAAAGCGCGGTGAACTGAAAAAGCGGATCAGCCTGCTGGCCAAAAACGACCTGCTGATCATCGATGAGCTGGGCTACCTACCTATGAGTCGCCAGTCCCGCTACAACCTCTTCCAGCTGGTGAACAGCCTGTATGAATACCGCTCCATCATCTTGACCACGAACAAGGACTTTACCGACTGGGGCGAGTTCTTCCATAACGACAATGTCGCCATCCCGATCGTGGACCGGATCATCCATCACTCACACATCTTCATGCTGGGAGGAGAAAGCTATCGACTGAAAGAAAAGTTAACCAACTAACGCATCAGGTGGGTCAATTTTATTGGCCAAAGGTGGGTCAAAATAGATGGTCATTGACAGGGAGGTCTTTATCAGAAACGAAGTCGCCAGCGTCCGCTACGGCTCTGCCAGTGAGGTGGTGCGTGATGCGTTACGTGCCATGGAAGAGCGCAAAAGCAAACTGGAGGTGCTGCGTACTCACCTGGAACACGGGGCCCAGCAGGCTGGCGCCGGTGAATTCGTGGAAGAATTCTCGATGAATGCTTTAATCAACGATTTGGATAGCGAAACGTAATGCCCGACTTGCGTTTCACGCCGAGAGCAAGAGACGATTTGGATTTCTGCCAAGCGCACATTCTGAATAGCCTTGTTATTGATTCCAAATAGTAAGGGCTCATCATTGATGAGCCCTTTTAGATTAACGCAAAGCGTTTGGTTTATTCCCACTCAATCGTCGCAGGCGGCTTGCTGCTGACATCATAGGTGACGCGGGAGACGCCTTCCAACTCATTGATGATGCGGTTGGAGACTTTCTCCAGCAGCTCATAGGGCAGGTGCGCCCAGCGGGCGGTCATGAAGTCGATGGTTTCTACCGCGCGTAGCGCGATGACCCATTCGTAGCGGCGGCCGTCGCCGACAACGCCAACCGATTTCACCGGCAGGAAGACGGCAAAGGCCTGGCTGGTTTTTTCGTACCAGCCGGAGGCGCGCAGTTCTTCGATGAAGATAGCGTCGGCTTCGCGCAGAATATCGGCGTATTCCTTCTTCACTTCCCCCAGGATACGCACACCCAGGCCCGGCCCCGGGAAGGGGTGGCGGTAGACCATGTCATACGGCAGGCCAAGTTCGAGACCGAGTTTGCGCACTTCGTCTTTAAACAGTTCGCGCAGCGGTTCGACCAGCTTGAGCTTCATGGTTTCCGGCAGACCACCCACGTTGTGGTGGGATTTGATCACGTGCGCCTTGCCGGTCTTGGAAGCGGCGGATTCGATCACGTCCGGGTAGATAGTACCCTGGGCGAGAAAGTCGACGCCTTCGATTTTGCCGGCTTCTTGATCGAACACATCAATAAAGGTGTTGCCGATGATCTTGCGCTTCACTTCCGGGTCGTTCTCGCCCTTCAACTTGCCGAGGAAAAGGTCTTCGGCATCCACACGGATGACCTTCACGCCCATATGCTTGGCGAAGGTTTCCATGACCTGATCGCCTTCCTGCTTGCGCAGCAGGCCGTTGTCCACAAACACACAGGTCAGCTGGGTGCCAATCGCCTTGTGCAACAGCGCGGCCACCACGGAGGAATCGACACCGCCGGAGAGGCCCAGCAGTACGTGGCGGTCGCCCACCTGTTCGCGTACGCGCTGCACCTGATCTTCAATGATCTGTGCCGGCGTCCAGAGCTTTTCAGCGCCGCAGATATCCAGCACAAAGTGCTCAAGAATGCGCTGGCCTTGCAGGGTGTGGGTCACTTCCGGGTGAAACTGCACCCCGTAGAACTGCTTTTCTTCCCAGGCCATGGCGGCAATCGGGCAGCTGGGGGTGGAAGCGGTGACAGTGAAGGTATCCGGTACTTCGGCGACCTTGTCACCGTGGCTCATCCACACATCCAGCAGCGCCTTGCCGGTGCTGGCATCGACATGGTCTTTAATGGCTTTGAACAGGGCATTTTCAGCGTCGATCTGGATCTGGGCGTATCCGAATTCACGCTGGTGGGAACCGGCGACCTTTCCGCCCAACTGCTCGGCCATGGTCTGCATGCCGTAGCAGATGCCAAATACCGGCAGGCCCATGGTAAACACACATTCAGGCGCACGCGGAGAATCCAGCTCGGTCACGGACTCCGGGCCGCCGGCCAGGATAATGCCGTTGGGATTGTAATCGCGAATCTCTTCTTCAGTGATATCGAAGGCGCGAATTTCAGAAAACACACCGATTTCGCGCACCCGGCGGGCGATCAGCTGGGTATACTGGGAGCCGAAGTCGAGAATCAGGATCTTATGGGCGTGAATGTCACTCATGGCGGGGTCTCGGTTACGCGGTATGGGGCCGCTGGTAAAGCCAAAAAGCAAACGGCGAGGAGAGCCTCGCCGCTGTGATGTAGCGCTTGGGAATTAACTGGCGCGATAGTTGGGCGCTTCCTTGGTGATCTGCACGTCGTGGACGTGGGATTCGTTGAAGCCGGCACCGGTAATCTTGACGAACTCCGGCTTGGTGCGCATTTCATCAATCGTGCGGCACCCGGTATAGCCCATGGACGCGCGTAGCCCCCCCATCATCTGGTGGACAATCGCACCCATCATGCCCTTATAAGGGACGCGGCCTTCAACCCCTTCCGGCACCAGTTTTTCGGCACCTTCGGTTTTATCCTGGAAGTAGCGGTCAGCACTGCCCTGGCTCTGGGACATGGCGCCCATGGAGCCCATACCCCGGTAAGCTTTATAGGTACGGCCCTGGTAAAGCTCGATTTCACCCGGCGCTTCCTCGGTACCGGCCAGCAGGCCACCCGCCATGACGGCACTGGCGCCAGCGGCAATTGCCTTGGACAGGTCACCGGAGTAGCGAATGCCGCCATCGGCAATCAGCGGAATATCGTATTTTTCCAGCGCTGCGGCAACGTTGGATACCGCCGTGATCTGGGGCATACCGACACCCGCTACCACCCGAGTGGTGCAGATGGAACCGGGGCCAATGCCGACTTTCACCGCGTCCGCACCCGCTTCAGCCAGGGCGATGGCGGCGGCGCCGGTGGCGATGTTACCGCCAATGACCTGTACCTGGGGGAAGTGCTCCTTCACCCAGCGAACCCGGTCAATCACGCCTTTGGAGTGGCCGTGAGCGGTATCGACGATGATCACATCCACACCGGCTTCGGCAAGGGCAGCGACACGGTCAGGCGTTTCCGGGCCGGTACCCACGGCAGCACCCACCAGCAGGCGGCCATCGTTGTCCTTGGCGGCCATCGGGTAGGTGCGCGCCTTTTCGATATCCTGAAAGGTTACCAGGCCGCGCAGATGGAAGGCACCATCCACAATCAGCATCTTCTCGATGCGATGCTCGCGCATCTTGGCCTTGCTGATTTCGATGCCGGTGCCTTCCGGCACGGTGACCAGGCGTTCGCGCGGGGTCATGATATCCGCCACGCTGTCGCCGTGATTCGGCTGGAAACGCATGTCACGCTCGGTCACAATACCCACCAGGGTTTCGCCTTCCACCACCGGGAAGCCCGAGAAGCCGTACTCACGGGCCATGGCCAGCAGGTCTTCAAGCTTAGCCTTGGGGCTGACGGTGACCGGGTCGTTAACGATCACGCTTTCGTATTTCTTGACCTTGCGGACTTCAGCGGCCTGCTGAGACAGGGTCATGTTCTTGTGGATGATGCCAATGCCGCCTTCCTGAGCCATGGCAATCGCCAGACGCGCTTCGGTCACCGTATCCATAGCCGCGGAAAGCAGGGGGATATTCAGCGAAAGGTTGCGGGTCAGGCGGGTCTTGAGGCTGACATCCTTGGGCAGGATATCGGAGAAGCCAGGAACGAGAAGTACGTCGTCAAACGTCAGTGCTTCTTGGGCCATACGTAGCATAGTGGCAACACCCAATTTGAAGTGGGAAGATGGGGCTGAAAAGTTAATCCCCCATTATAACGCCTATGCGACCAAGGCAGCAATGCACTCTGCATTTCGCATGTCAACTTATCGATGCAGCCCAGTGTCCAAAAGGCAGAGCGACGCACACCCACTGCACATTGACATGCCAATGTTTTATGCTCTGATTATCGGGCATCACAGCTCAACATCTGAAAGAGAGAACCAATGGATAGGCAAGCTACACTTCAACTACTGCGTCAAAGCAAGCTGAAGTTAAAAGAGCGCTATGGTGTGGACCGTCTTGCCCTGTTTGGGTCGACTGCCAGAGGCACGGCCACAACCAGCAGCGACATCGACGTGTTGGTGAGCTTTGACGGCCCTGCAACCTCCATGCGCTACTTTGGTGTGCAATTCTATCTGGAAGATTTACTTGGCTGCCCTGTAGACCTTGTGACAGAAAAGGCGCTACGCAAAGAGCTAAAACCCTACATAGATAAGGATATTGTCAATGTCTGAGCCGCTTATGCGCGAATGGCGCTTTTATATTGATGATATGCTTCAGTTTACAGAAAAAGCTCTTACTTATACCGATGACCTGACAAAGTCAGATTTTATTACTAGTGGCATTACCTATGATGCCACACTCCGAAACCTAGAGCTGGTTGGAGAAGCAGCTACCCACATTCCGGTGGAGGTTCGCAACCAGTACAGGCATATTCCTTGGCGAATGATCATTGCAACAAGAAATCGTCTCATTCACGGTTACCTTGGCATTGATGATGACGTTATCTGGAGCATTATCCAGGATGATTTACCTAAGCTGATCATTCAGCTCAAGCAGATAAGCACTAATTCACCTGATGCTTGAAGATAAGCCGCAAGATGCCCTTACCGTCAGCCAGCTGAATCAGCGGGCGCGTCAATCCCTTGAGCAGGGGATTGGCGAAGTGTGGGTGGAAGGTGAGCTTTCCAATGTCTCCCGGCCTGCGTCGGGGCATCTTTACTTTACCCTGAAAGATGACACTGCCCAGGTGCGCTGCGCGCTGTTCCGCCAGCGGGCACGTTTTGTGTCGGCGCCGATGCGCGACGGTGATCAGGTCAAGCTGCGTGGGCGGGTCTCGCTGTTCGAGCCACGCGGTGACTACCAGCTGCTGGTGGACGCCGTGCAGGCGACAGGTCTCGGCGAGCTGCTGGCGGCTTTTGAGCGCCTGAAGACCCAGCTCAGCGCTGAAGGCGTGTTTGCCAATGCACGCCCTCTGCCGTTTCCGCCGCGCCGCCTGCTGATCGTTACCTCGCCCAGCGGTGCAGCGGTGCGAGATGTACTGGCGGTGCTCAACGCCCGCTGGCCGCTGGTGGATGTGAGCGTTATTCCCGTGCCCGTTCAGGGCAGCGAGGCGGCTCCGGCATTGATTTCCGCATTGGCCATGCTCAACCGCCAGAACCGGCTCGACCCGCTCAGGGATGCGGTGCTGATCACCCGGGGCGGCGGCAGCCTGGAAGATCTGTGGGCTTTCAATAACGAGCATCTGGCCCGGGCTATTTTTCACTCCCGCCTGCCGGTGATGTCGGCCGTTGGCCATGAAGTGGATGTCACCCTGGCAGATTTTGCCGCCGATCGCCGGGCGCCCACACCGTCAGCAGCAGCGGAGCAGCTGGTGCCCGATCAGCAAGTGCTCAAGCGCCAGCTGCTTGACCAGCAGCAGCGCCTCCAGCGCGCCATCACCGCCCGCTTTGAACGCGACAGCCAGCGCCTGGACACCCTGCGCGCCCGATTACGTCACCCCGGCGAACGGCTGGCCCAGCAACGTCAGCACATCAAGACATTGCACCAGCGCCTTGAGCGGGCCATGCAGCAGCGCCTGCTCCAGGCGCGCGAACGCCTGGAGCTGTGGCGCAAACGCCTGGCAATCGAGGATCTGCAACGTCGCCACCTGAACGAACAGCAGCATCTGGAGCGCCTCAAGCGGCACCTGCAGAACACCATGGCCCTGCAGCTGGAAAGACGCCAGACGCGGCTTTCCAGCCTTGCCCGTGAGCTGAATGCGGTCAGCCCGCTGGCGGTACTCGGGCGCGGTTATGCCATTGCCCAGGATGAGCACGGCCAGATTGTGCGCAGCGCCGCCGATACCTCACCCGGCCAGACACTTAAGTTGCGGCTAGGTGAAGGCAGGCTCAGCGTTGCCGTCAAACGACGCTTTACTCAGGTTAAGTAGCGGTCAGCGGCCTGGATCAAAGGCCAGCTTTCCTGCATAGGCCGGTGTGGCATTGGGGCGGTCATAAATTCGCCAGGCAACGCCATCGGCCTCAATGCACATGACTGCCGTGGCCAGAGTGTTTTCCTGATCCGGGTCGTCGGCGGCAAGGCGCAGAATGGGCAGGCCATCACCCTGTTGATCGTGAAGAATCGCCAGGGGCGCCCGCTCCCCGCCAGCCAATAACTGCTCGCCGCGCTGCTGGCGGTCGCGGGAGGATGCCGTGATCGACTGGGCAGCGACTCCCTGGTGCTGAAAAAGCGCATGATTGGCATGTGCCGCAGGCGCAGTCAGAGCCCGCTTTGCCAGGGTGCCTGCCCCGAACTCGACGCTGATCACCTCAGCCCGGCCCCTTTCAGCCAGTGAGAAATGAAAACCACCACATTCAGGGTGCTGCTCCAGCAGGGCGATGACCTCGGCAATCGAGCTTTCATACAGAGCGGCGCGACCCAGCACCATGCGTGGCATTTGGGGCACCACGTCATGCAGGCGCAGGTTGTTGACCGCCTGAACCCAGCCCTGGCGGGTGATGGCCAGCGTGTGGCCAGGTATCGAGCCGGGATAACAGAAGGCCATAAACCCATTGGCCTGTTCAGGGTTTACCTCGGCGATAAAGCAGTGCCCGCTGAAAAACGGCAGGCCGTCTTCGTTATGTGCTATCAGCGGATTGTCACCGGGAATTGCCAATGTGGTACAGCCATCCGGCACATGAGGCAGCAGGTCGCCTCGGCAGTTCCAGGCAAATACTGCCTGGAAAGGCAACGCCAAGCCGTCTGCCAAACCCTCTAGTTCTTCCCAGACCGCCGGGAAATAATGCTGAGTGTTAGCGGCCATGTTGGCCACGGCCTCACGATGACACGGCGCGGTCACCTCCGCCCAGATGGGACTGGATAACAGATGACGATGGACCGCGTCTCGCCCGGCTCTACCCAATGCCAGGCCAATGTCATAAGAGCATCCATTGATACGCTGCCAACCTAGCGATAATCCTTCATCAGACATGGCACTTATACACTCGCTGCGGGGAAAAGGAGCTATTGAATCTGGACAGTCAAGCAAGTGCCTTGATCAGCACCTTGGACTTACGCGCCTGATTGTAGGTTTCACGTTTGAGCAACGGCAGATCATCAATACTGGCCGACGCAAAGCCCCGCTCCGCAAACCAGTGAGCCGTATGGGTAGTGAGTACAAAAATAGCGCCCACACCCAGGCGCTGGGCACGCTGCTCAATGGCTTGTACCAGCCGTTCACCGCGCTCGCCGCCCTGGTAGCTGGTATGCACGGCCACACAGGCCAATTCGGCGATATCCGCCTGGGCAAAGACGTGCAGAGCCGCACAGCCGATCACCATGCCGTCACGCTCGATCACCAGATAGTCATCAATCTCATGCTCCAGGCGTTCCCGGGATCGTGCCACCAGCATGCCGCGGCGTTCAAGAGGCTCCAAAAGATCCAGCAGCCCAGCGATATCACTCAGAGTCGCCGGGCGTAGCTGTTCGTAGCGATGCTCGGTGATCATGGTACCGACGCCATCGCGGGTAAACAGCTCCCCCAGCAGCGCATCATGGTTGCGCCAGCACAGCAGGTGAGTACGCGCCACGCCTTCCCTGGCCGCTGAGCAGGCAGCTTGCAGGTGGCGTGCCAACTCGCCGCCCTGCTCGGCCGCCGCCAGGCGTGGTTCTGCTTCGTCCGGGCTTAGCTGGCGCAGCAGGGCACCTTGCTCGTTAGCCAAACCTTCCGATTCTCCCAGCAGGATCAGCTTGTCAGCGTTCAGCGCCACCGCCGCATGATGAGCCACATCAGCGGCATCCAGATCGAACACCTCGCCAGTGCTGGAAAAGCCCAGTGGCGGCAGAAGCACCAAGGATCCCTTTTCGAGCAGCCCTTCTATGGCCCCGGCGCGTACGCGACGCACTTCACCGCTGCGATCAAAATCGACCCCCTCACGCACCCCCAGCGGCTTTGCCGTGACCAGGTTGCCGGAAATCACACTCAGATCGACCCCATGCAGGGGCGTACTCGGCAACCCCAGCGAAAGGCGCGCTTCCAGCCATAGGCGTTGATGAGACGCTACCTGCTCCACCTGAGCCATCACGGCGCTGTCAGCCACCCAGCGGCCCGCCACCTGACGCGGCGCCACCCCGGCCTTATGCAGGGCGACCTGCACCTGAGGGCGAATACCGAACACCACGACCAGACGAACGCCGAGCGAATGCAGCAGCGCCAGGTCCTGAATCAGCTGTTCGCCGCGCTGTGACGCAATTGCTTCGCCTTCCATCAGGATGACGAAGGTTCGCCCGCGGTGGGCATTGATGTAAGGCGATGCATTGCGAAACCAGTCAACAAAAGGGAAGCGTGTATCCAAGGGCCGCTCTCCGGCAGCAGGTGAAAGAAAATAACAGCATTTACTTTACCAGAGCTGAAAAAACAGCGGCACCTCTCCAACATGATCAAATGCCGAAAAGATGCCGCCTGGGTCTTTCAAAGGGTAAAAAAAGACGTCGTAACCCACGTCAAGGTGCCACTAGCCAAACATGCCCTTGAACATGAAGAAGAACAGGATGGCCAGGCCCGCCCCCGCCGGCAGGGTAATCAACCATGACATGGCGATGGTGCCGATCACCCTGAGGTTCAGGGCCGTCATGCCGCGCGCCAGGCCCACCCCAAGCACCGCCCCTACCAGTGTGTGGGTGGTGGAAATCGGTAACCCGGTGCCTGAGGCCAGTACCACAGTCGTGGCGGCTGCCAATGTGGCGGCAAAACCACGACTTGGCGTCAGCTCGGTAATCCCGGTGCCCACTGTGGCAATCACCTTATGGCCATAGGTCACCAGGCCGACCACAATACCGCCGCCGCCCAGCACGAGTACCCACCAGGGCACCAGGGCAGCACCGCCCACTTCACCGCCGCTTTGCACGACACTGATCACCGCTGCCAGCGGTCCAACCGCGTTGGCCACATCGTTGGAACCGTGGGCAAACGCCATGGCGCAGGCGGTAAAGATCATCAGCACAGCGAAGGCACGCTCCACGTTGGCATAGCCAAAGTGGTCTTCGTTACTCTTGACATAGACCACCCGGCGTTCCATCACAAAACCAATGCCCATCAGCACAAGCCCCAGAATCAATGAGAGCATCAGGCTTTGAGCAAAACTCAGCGTCAGCCCCACGTGCTTGAGTCCCTTGGTCATGGTGACCATGGCAACGACAAAGCCGACCATAAACACATAGGCCAGCAGGTATCGCTTGGCCGCTGCCAGCGGGTTTTGCGCCTCAAACACCAGATGATGAATCGACTTGAACAACACAAAACCGACGGTGCCTGCCAGCAGGGGTGACACGACCCAACTGGCGGCAATGGTGCCCACCGCATTCCAGTCCACTGTGGCGGCGCCCAGGCCTGCCACGGCAAAGCCGACAATAGCCCCCACAATCGAGTGAGTGGTCGAGACCGGCCAGCCTTTCATGGAGGCAATCAGCAGCCAGGTACCCGCTGCCAGCAGCGCCGAGAGCATACCGTATACCAGTAGCTGGGGGTCATCCTGCAAAAGTTCCGGGTCGATAATCCCTTTGCGGATGGTGTTGGTGACCTCACCGCCTGCCAGCCAGGCGCCCAGGAATTCAAAGATGACCGCAATCAGAATGGCCTGCTTGATGGTAATCGCCCGGGAACCCACAGAGGTTCCCATGGCATTGGCAACATCATTAGCCCCGACCCCCCAGGCCATAAAGAAGCCAAACAGGCAGGCCAGGATGATGAATATGTCGCCGTATTGCGCAATGATCTGCATGTTGCCTCCTAGCGTGCCGTCAGAATCTGTAAGCGGCTACCGACACGCTCGGCACGGTCGGACAGCTCTCCCACGCCATCGATGATCTGGTAGAGAAAGATCACATCGATAGGCGGCAACTCGCTTTCCAGATCAAACAGTTGGCGGCGAATGGCGATCTGTTGGCTATCGGCCTGGTTTTCGAGGGTATGCAGCTCGCGGATCATGTTTTGTATGACGTCTGACACATTGCGCCCGAACCCCGATTCCAGCAGCTCCTTGAGCTCCTCAAGCGCCTGACGGGCCTGAGCCACACAGGCCACGCTGGTGCGCATGTAGACACGCATCGGTTCAGCCAGCGGTTCAGGCACGCACATCTTGCGCCCCAGCATGATGCCGCTGATATCACGCACCTTGTTGGCAATCTTGTCCTGAACGCTGATCAGATCGAGCAGATCCGAGCGCGAAACAGGCAGGAACATGGTGTTGGGAAGGTTGAGACGCAGCTCTGTCTTGAGCACATCGGCATCATGCTCCAGCCGGGTGATATCCTCACGCAGCCGGGCTGCGCCTTCCCAATCGCCTTTCAGGGTTTCTTCAAAGAAGGGAAGCAGATGCTCTGCGCACTCGTGGGTTTTGACGATATGCGCCAGCAGCGGTTGGAATGGCGATCGGCCAAACATTGCAGAAAAAGGGTTGGAGGTAACCATAAAGCCTTTTAGCCTGTTTTCGGTGAGCCGGAAAACTGAATTCATCGAACAAGCGCCGCAGTATAAAGTTTGGCCGCCGTTTCGTCACAAAAAGTTCACACTGTCATGTAAATTTAATCTTAAATTCATCTAAAAAGGTGGCATTTTCATGCAGCTTAAAAACCAGGGAGCGCCATCGCCTCAGGAAATCGAGCTAAAACTGGCCCTTCCTGATACGTCCATCCCGCGAGTCAAGCGCCTTCCACTGCTGGCCTGCCAGGCTCCCAGTCAGCACACTCTGGTCAACACCTATTACGATACGCCTGAGGGTCTGCTTGCCGAGCAACGCGTTGCCTTGCGGCTACGGCATGACGACGGTCAGATTGTGCAAACCGTCAAGACGGCAGGCATGGGCGGCGGTGGCTTATCCACCCGAGGAGAATGGGAATGGCCCTTGGAAGCAGCGACACTGGATATCGAAGGGTTAAAGGGCCTGCCACCCTTTGCCGCCATTGGCCCTGAAAGGCTGGCCGAGCTGGCGCCTCAGCTGGAAACCAATTTTCTTCGCACCCGCTGGGAGATTGAGCACTCAGGCAACCGGGTTGAAGTCGCTCTGGATGAAGGGGAGATTGTCAGCGGCCAGCACACCACGCCCATACGGGAGCTCGAGCTGGAACTGAAAAGTGGCCATCCCGACGCCCTATGGGAACTGGCTACCCTGATCGCCAAGGCAACCCCCTTGCGCCCTTCAGACAGCAGCAAGGCCGCACGCGGCCGGTGTCTGGCCGAGCAGCACTGGCCGCTGCCGGATGCCCGCTCGCCAAGTGCCCTGCTACACCGCGCAACCCTGGCGCTGGATGCCTGGCACGACAGCCAGAGGGAAGCTCACCTGGCAGCGGCAGAGGATAGCCTGCGCCAGCTGTCCGCACATCCGGCGCTGGATAAGACCTTACGTGAATTCGCCAGGCAGCTGACCTGCGGCCTGGACTCACACGGCCAGCCTGATCGTTACTTTGGCCCGGCAGCCCTGGCGCTTGCCCGTCGCCTGAACGAGCCAGGTGCTTTAAGCTAGGGTCCTGTCGACCGCACGCTCACATCAAGGACTCTGCCATGCATTTCAGCCCTGCAGCAGAAGGACTGCGCACCCGCATCTTTCACGTTATTTTTGAATCGGATACGCCGGGTGCCAAAGCCTTTGATATCGCTTTGATTCTTGCCATTCTGATCAGCGTGGCCGCTCTTCTGCTGGATAGTGTCGATGCTTACCACCAGCGTTTTGGTTACCTGTTTGCCTATATCGAATGGGGCTTTACCCTGGTGTTTACCGTTGAGCTGGCCTTGCGTCTCTATTGCCTTAAAAAGCCGTGGCTGTACATTAAAAGCTTTTACGGACTGGTCGACCTGGTCGCTATTGTGCCTGCCTGGCTGGTGCTGATAGTGCCTGGCGCTCAAGGCCTGGTACTGATCCGCGTGCTCCGTGCCCTGCGGATTTTCCGTATTCTGCGGCTGATGGAATTTGTCAGTGAAGGACACCTGCTGATTGACGCCCTGAAAAGAAGCGCACGCCAGATCTTCCTGTTCTTTTTCAGCATATTGATGGTCGTTACCCTGTTCGCCTCTCTGATGTATGCCATTGAGTCCCCGGAGGCGGGCTTTACCAGTATCCCGATGTCGATCTACTGGGCGATTGTCAGCATGACGACGGTTGGCTACGGTGATATTGTCCCGATGACATCCGTGGGCAAGGCGATCACGGTCATCCTGATGCTGATCGGCTATTCGATTATTGCCGTACCCACCGGGGTATTTTCAGCCCAGGTGATCCGCTCGATCCGCGAAGAGCGCTACTCTGAGGAGGCCTGCCCCGGCTGTGGTCACGATCGCCACGAAAAAGGCGCCTACTATTGCCTGCGCTGCGGCACCTGGCTGGATGAAAACACTCAGGACCCCCGAAAAGCCCACAAGCATGCCAGCCCGGACGACTCGTCTGAATGACCGGGCTGGACGAAAATGCGCCTCCGCCCGCACCTGGTTCAGTCTTCGAAGGGCGCCGTATCACCTCGGCCTTCACGTACAATTTTGGGCGGCAGGTCGCGCAGGTCAATTACACTGGTGGGGTCGAGATGGCAAGCCCCACCATCAATAATGGCATCCAGGTGAGCACCAAAGCGTTCGCGGATTTCCTCGGCATCAGTCATCGGCAGGTCTTCGCCGACCGGAATCAGGGTGACGCTCATCAAGGGCTCACCCAGTGCGGCCAGCAAGGCATGGCTAATGCGATGATCCGGCACTCGCACACCGATTGAACGGCGTTTGGGATGCAAGAGTAGCCTGGGCACCTCAGAAGTGGCATCAAGAATAAAGGTGTAAGCACCGGGTGTATGCGCTTTCAGCAGACGGAAGACATCATTGTCAACTTTGGCATAAGTGCCGATTTCGGAAAGATCTGAACACACCAGCGTAAAGTTGTGTTTGTCATCCAGTGAGCGCAACCACTTGATCTTCTCGATAGCCTTTTTTTCCCCCAGGTGGCAACCCAGCGCATAGCCGGAATCCGTGGGATAGGCGACAACACCACCTTTGTTGATAATCTCGATGGCCTGATCGATCAGGCGTTTTTGCGGATTTTCTGGATGAATCTGAAAAAATTGGCTCACCGTCATTCTCCTTTGATGTCAGGCGCGTTGGGTACGTTGAAATGCTCGGCAAGTAATGGATGCTGCCAAATGGGCGGCGCTGCCGTACGCGGCACCAGGCTCATGCTGCCAGGAGCGGCATGACCACCGGAAAAGTGAAAATCGCTTCCCAGCGAGGCATATAACCCACGTTCGACCAACTGGCGGGCCAGGTCACGGGTAGCGTCAGCATTTTGCTGCCCATTGACCAGTTCGACTGCTTGACCGCCTGCTTCTACAAAGGCATCCATCAAAAGCCCTCGCTTTCGCCGCGTCAACCTGTAGCGCAGTGGATGGGCAATCACCGCAACACCTCCTGATGCTACTATCCACTCGGTGGCTTGTGAAATTTCGGGCCATTGTGCTTTGACATCCCCTTTTTTTCCGCTGCCCAGGTAGCGTTTGAACGCATCGGCCCAATCCCGGGCCATTCCGGCAGCGACCAGAGCCCGCGCAAAGTCCGGGCGCCCGAGCGGTCTTTCGCCACCCGCCTGCGCACGGGCTTTGGCCAGGGCGTCAGGCAAGCCAAGCTTCTCCAGCTGGTGGGCAATGACCTCGGCCCGTGCTATGCGCGCCTGGCGTTGGTGAACCAGTCCCTCCACTAGCGCACCTTGCACCCCCTGGGGCATTAACGCCACTACATGAATACCTACGCCACTCCAGCGTGTGGATAACTCGCAGCCTGGCAATACACAGATATCCAGCCGCTCGGCAGCCTGTTGTGCTTCAGCGACCCCCGCCATGGTGTCATGATCCGTGAGTGCCATGTGCTGCAGACCACGCTGGGCGCATAGGCGGACCACTTCTCTGGGCGGCAGGGCGCCGTCGGAGGCGGTAGAATGCATGTGCAGGTCAAGTGGATAATGCCGATCTTCATCCAGTGTTTCAGGAAGTGCGGTTTCAGGCATGACGGCGAGAGACGAGTTTGTCAAAATAGTGCACTCTGGCAAGGCAAACGTCTTGTTATAGTGCGGGCTTGAGTTAACGCGGTCAATTGCACACCTTCGTTATCCACACACGCTTGTTATTGAGGATTCATTCATGCTGTATGCCATAATCAGTGAAGACGTTGACAACAGTCTGGAACGGCGCCTGGCGGCTCGCCCCGACCACCTGGCAAGGCTTGAAGCCCTGCGCGATGATGGCCGACTGGTGCTTGCCGGTCCACACCCGGCTATTGACGCCGACAACCCCGGTGAAGCCGGATTCAGCGGCAGCCTGGTGATAGCCGAATTCGATAACCTGGACGCCGCGCAGGCGTGGGCCGATGCCGATCCTTATGTCATCGCTGGCGTCTATGCCCATGTCAGCGTCAAGCCATTCAAGAAAGTATTACCTTGACGCTAACGGCGAACAATGGCTCCGTTCAGTTCTTCACAAAGCCTGTGGAAAACTCTGTGAAAACCCGGCGGACGCCTTGCGCTAGACGAGAGATAACGGCTCGCCTAGCAAATTGGTCAATTTTTGACCAGCTTTGACGCACTCCAACAGTACGGGATACTTGCGTGACTCAACGCCCTACCCTGCCTCCCTTGGGGGCCCTCAAGGCACCCTCACTCAGCTGGAACGCAGCGTCGCCCTATTCCGAGGCATTCGGGGATGTCTATTTTTCCAGAGAGAATGGCCGCGCCGAAACGGAACACGTTTTTATCCGCGCCAACCACTTGCCTGAACGTTTCTCGCACTGGCGTGAAACACGCCCTTTCGTGATTGGTGAAACCGGGTTCGGCACGGGACTCAACATGCTGTGTGCCTGGGCATGCTTTGAACGCCATGCGCTCAGGCATGCGCGTCTGCATCTGATATCCACCGAGAAGTATCCGCTTACCCGCGAGGAATTGGCTCAAGCGCTGGAGGCCTGGCCGGAACTGGCCAGCCAGACGGCTTCCCTGTTGACTCAATGGCCTGCCGCTGTGAGCGGTATTCATCGCCTGCACCTGACGGACAGGGTGACGCTGGATCTGCATTTTGGCGATACCTGTGAACAATTGGCGCTTCTGGACGGCCAGGTTGACGCCTGGTTTCTGGACGGCTTTGCGCCCGCTAAAAACCCGGACATGTGGCAGCCGGAACTTTTCCACAGCATGGCGGCGCGCTCACGACCGGAGGCCACCTTTGCCACCTTCACCTGTGCGGGTATTGTCAAACGTGGGCTAAAAGCGGCGGGGTTCCGCTGGCAAAAGGTGCCCGGCTACGGGCGTAAGCGGGAAATGCTTGCTGGTAGAATAGACACCCCACCGCTGGATGGCCGCCGCCAGCAGACCCCCTGGTTCACTCCGCCAGCCGTAAAGCCAGCGGCTCATATCGTGGTGATTGGTGCCGGTATTGCCGGTACCAGTGTGGCTGCCGCCCTGGCCAGGCGCGGTTTGCGCGTCAGCATGATAGAAAAACAGGCCATAGGGGCAGGTGGTTCCGGCAATCAGCAGGGGGCACTTTATGTCAAGCTGGCTGCCCAAACCAACGATCAGAGCCGCGTGTATTTCTCAGGATTGCTATATAGCCGCCGCTGGCTGGAAAACCTCGACCCCGCTCACCGCTTTTGGCATGACAGTGGTGTCATTCAGCTGGCACTCAGCGAAAAGGAAACACGCCGCCAGCAGCGCTTTCTTGGCAACCACTCACTGCCGAACAGCCTGCTTGAAGGCAAAGATGGCCACTCGCTTGAAAAGCTGGTCGGTATGGAGGTCACCGCTGAAAGCGCACTTTTCTATCCACAAGCAGGCTGGGTCAAACCCAGAAAGCTATGTGAACACCTGCTTTCCCGGCCGGGTATCCGTTATCGGCAAGGTGAGGTGGTCAGGCTCAACGAAAGCCCGCAAGGCTGGCTGATTCACCTTGCCAGTGGAGAAACCCTCGAGGCGGATCAGGTAGTCGTTGCCAACGCTCAGCTAGCCAACCACTTTGAGCAGACCCGGGAGGTGCCGCTGCAGGCCGTGCGCGGCCAGGTGTCAACGCTGGCCCTGCCGGAAAACGTTGAAGGCCCGAGCAGCGTGGTCTGCGCAGGCGGTTATGTGCCTCCGGCCGTCGATGGCGTTTTGACCTTTGGTGCCAGCTTCATGCCTAACAACGCCACTACACAAGTAGAGGATCAGGATCACCTGAGCAATATTGATGAGCTGCGGCGCACCCTTCCCGCCCTGGCAACCGCACTTGAAATGGCCGGTGTTGATCTTACCCCCGCCAACCTTGGCGGTCGGGCTGCCGTGCGTGCCGCCAGCCCGGACAAGTCACCCTACGCCGGGCCAGTGCCCAAAGCTGACGCATGGCAGCAGGACTATGCGCTGCTGCGAAAAGACGCGACCCGTGTGCCGGCAGTGGCTGGCCAACATTACCCTGGCCTGTGGATCAGCGCTGCCCATGGTTCCCGTGGGCTGGCCAGTGCACCGCTGTGCGCCGAGGTGATTGCCTCACGAATCTGTGACGAACCCATGCCGCTGGAAGCACCGCTTGTCGATCACCTGCACCCCGGCCGACGCATTATCAGCGCCCTGATTCGCGCTCAGTAATCGCCCTCTTCTTCGTCATCTGCAAGGTCACGACCGAAGCGACGCCATTGCTCAAGGGTCATCACTTCGGTCATTTCCAGCTCAAGATCATGGGCAATGATCAAGTCTCCCCGCTCCAGCTGCTGGGTCAGATCTGTCACCCATCCTTGCATGCCTGACTGGGTATCTGTGGTGTCGTAACCCTGACGGGTCACGAAGGTTTCCAGCAGGGCTGTCAGCGTCTCACCGGGCAGCATACGCGCAGGTACTTCGATAAATCGGCTCATGATGACTCCCAGGCTTGCAATCGGTTGAGAAACGTCGCTTCGTCGAGCACTTCGACCCCCAGCTGCTCGGCTTTGCTTAGCTTACTGCCTGCTGCTTCCCCAGCGACAAGACCCGTGGTTTTTTTCGACACACTACCGGACACCTTGGCCCCCAGTGCCTGCAAACGTGCCTTGCCGTCATCCCGGGTCATACTCTCCAGCGTTCCTGTCAGCACCCAGGTCTGGCCTTCAAGCGGTTTGGGACCATGCTGCACTTCCACTTCCTCAAAACTCACACCAGCGGCAAGCAGCGCTGCCAGGGTTTTCTGGTTATGCGCCTGCCGAAAAAAGGTCTGGATGTGCGCTGCCACCACGGGTCCTACATCCGTCACGCTTTCCAGTGTTTCCAGATCGGCCTGCTCCAGTGCGCTCAGGGTACCAAAATGTGCCGCCAGGTTGGCTGCCGTCGCTTCGCCCACTTCACGAATCCCTAATGCATAGATAAATCTTGCCAGGGTCGTCTGACGCGCGTTGTCCAGGGCCTTTATCAGATTGGAAGACGACTTTTCCCCCATGCGCGGCAATGTCTGCAGATCGTCAACCGTCAGATGGAACAGGTCTGCAGGGGTTTTGACCCAGTCACGCTCCACCAGCTGTTCAATCAGCTTCTCCCCCAGCCCATCGATATCCAGCGCACGACGACTGGCAAAATGCTTCAGCGCCTCCTTGCGCTGTGCCGGGCAATACAAGCCACCGGAACAGCGCGCTACGGCTTCTCCCTCCAGACGCTCAATCTCTGATCCACATACGGGGCATTGATCAGGAAATTCGATTGCTTGAGCATCTTCGGGCCGTTGAGCCAGATCTACCCTGACGACCTGAGGGATGACGTCTCCGGCGCGGCGAATCGTCACCGTATCCCCTATTCGCACATCCAGGCGGGCAATTTCGTCGGCGTTATGCAAGGTCGCGTTAGAGACCGTCACCCCGGCTACGCTGACGGGTGTCAGGCGCGCTACCGGGGTAATGGCGCCAGTCCGCCCTACCTGAAACTCAACCTCATTAAGCGTGGTGGTTTCCTCTTGAGCAGGGAACTTGAACGCCACGGCCCAGCGCGGGGCGCGGGCCACAAAACCCAGTTCTCGCTGCAGGCGAAGATGATTGACCTTGATCACCACACCATCAATGTCGTAACCCAACTGGTCACGTTTCTCACCCAACGCCTGGCAATATTCCACCACGGCCTTTGGCCCCTTCATTACCGCCAGCTCCTTACTGGTCAGCAGGCCCAGGCGGGAAAGACGTTGCATCAGGGCACTATGGGTATCATCACCGAGGTCGGGTTCAAGACGCGCTGCCTGATAAGCGTTAAAGATCAATGGACGCGTTGCGGTAATGCGCGGATCCAGCTGGCGCAGACTCCCTGCTGCGGCATTACGCGGGTTGGCGAACACCTTGGAGCCGCTTTCCCGTGCAGCCTGATTCAATGCCTCAAACCCTTCATGACTGATAATTACCTCGCCACGCACTTCCAGAAGCGCGGGTGGATGATCGCCGCGCAACACCAGGGGGACGGAGCGTAAGGTGCGGAGATTCGAGGTAATACCCTCGCCGGTTCGGCCATCGCCCCGCGTGGCGCCGCTGACCAGACGTCCTTGTTCATAGACAAGCGACACCGCTGCTCCGTCCAGCTTCGGCTCACAGCTGAATTCCAGGTCATCAGCGGTGCATTCCAGCCGCTCTGCCACACGTTGGGCGAAGGCGCTAATTTCATCCGCATTGAACGCATTATCCAGCGACAGCATGGGGATAGCGTGAACCACTTCGTCAAACCCATCTGCTGGTTTGGCCCCGACTCGCTGGGTAGGCGAATCCATCGTCAGCTGTTCAGGGTGCTGCGCCTCAAGCTCCTGCAAGCGTCTGAACTTACGGTCATAATCGCTATCGCTGAGGATGGGCGCATCAAGCACATAGTAGCGGTAATTGGCGTCTTCTATTTCAGAGCGCAGTTGTGCTATTTCCTGCTCGGGGTTTGAAGTCTGATCTGAACCCGTTTGACGCATAGTGAGTACTTCCTTGAAATTTAGCCCCATTATACAAAACACCCGCTGCCTTGTGAGGGTAGCGGGTGCTGAAGGTATAAGATAACACCAGAGTTTCAGACGATCAGTTAGCCTGTGCTCGATGGAGGTGGTGGCGACGTTCAAATTCATGCACACGCTGGCGTGCAAACTCAATTGTCTGCGCCGTCATGACACTACGGTTTTCATCCTTGAGCTCACCTCCCATATGCCGGACCACCACCATGGCCGTTTCTACCATGGCTTCAAAAGCTGCCGAGCTGTCTTCAGCACCGGGCAACGGCATCAGGAAAGTCACCCCGGGTGTCAGGAAAGTGTCCATTTCCTGAATAGGAAAGGTCCCTGGCTTGACCACATTGACCATGGAGAACTGCAGCTCACTTTCAGGATGCTCTGTTTCAAGTCGGTGGAAGATACCCATATCACTGGTGTAACGCAGGCCGCACATCATCAGAAGCTCCAGCAGCTTGTCACCTTCAAAACCGTCTTCATCTCGACACATAACCGAGATAACGATGACTTCTTGCGCATTTTGCAAGGTGTTAGCCGCCTGACGACCTGAAAGGTCATGACGCATCGCCTTGGCCAGAGTAGGATGCGGACGCACAACATCTTCGTCAGCGTCTTCATGATGAAAGGCGTCATGATGGCTATGTTGCCCGCTGCCATAAGCCGGGGTGGCTGGATCCAAATCTGCACCTGAAGACGTGTCGTCATGATCAACACGGTGGTGTTTGTCTGGATGCTCGAAGCCTGCAGGATAATCGCCTTGGGGCAGGTTCCGCTGTCCTGACGCTTGAACCTCACGGGCAGCTTGATCTGCTCTCGCTGCCTCAGCTTGAAGCTGAGCGGCACGGCGGCGCTCAGCTTCTTCTTTCGCACGTTGTGCCTCGCGCTTTTCAGCTTCGGCCACACGTTTGGCCTTTTCGGCCTTCAGAAGCTCCTTGAGTTTTATTTTTTCAAGCTTTCTCTGTTTGTGTTCTTCAAGACGCTCATGCAGGCGGTGCCTGAAGGAATCTTTGATACCATGGAAATCAACCAGCTGATAGTAGGTATCTTCTTCATCCGCTTCGTGAGAACAGTCGCCGACCGTTGAGCTTCGCAGCTGACGTCGTATGGTATAAGGCTGAGTGGCTGTATCACGTTGAAGGGAAAGCGCATCTGTACTCTGGAGATCAGAGGAAGAAACGTGCAGATCAGGCGACACCTCATCATTGGCGGTCATACGAGCCAGAGGTTGATCGGTCGGCACATTCGGCTCAGATTCAGAAGCCCTGAGTGGCGGCACGTCGGCACCAGGCATCTTGCCCCCTGAGGAAAACGTCGTTGAGGCTGTTTCTGTTGACTGATGGCTGACCGAGGACGCATCAGTTGATGCATCAGCGTTTTTGTCTGCGCACTCAACGGGAGCATCTTTGTGCACAGGGCGTTGTTTCTCTTCGGGGCCGGACTCAGCGATAGAAAGTTCGTCGCCAGACAGTGTTGATTTATGACGTCGGAATTCAGAAAGTACCCTTGATGGACCAGGGTGCTCCTGACGCTGCAACTTTGGCTTGGCAGTATTCTGACTGTAGTCCGCTGGCTTGACGACACGAGCGCCTCCATTAGGAAGCTCCCAATTGATTTCAGCCTCGCGTTTAGCTTCTTCCGGATCCATGTCACTATCTTCAGCGTGTCTGTAATCTGCCTGATCCAGACGAGGCACTCGTCTCTGGCGCTTGAGGCGACGGATGCCATCAATGACTATAAGCGAGACCAGCGCCAGCCCTAAAATGATAAGCCACTCTCTTAGTTCCATGTTGTACATTCCATGGGTCGTTTGCCAATAAGCTAGGCAAGCTTTATTACTTGAAATTGTAAGGCATCAGATTATGGTCATGGGTTGCCTTGATGAAACCATAAGATACCTTTACCCATTACAGTTATGAATCCAGAATAGCGCTATTATTGAACAAATTGGGTATTTTTACTATTTTTCACGATTCTATACACAAATGAAACCATCTGAATAGCATAAACCGTACCGATAAAAATCCAATCAATCATACAAAAAGCGATTAACTAAACGTTTCGTTCAATCAATTTAATACTAGATTCATATAAATAATAGCGCAACCCAAGTTTCAGCCTGCCTCGGCGAGTGCTGCTGCCTCTTCGACATCAACAGCTACCAGCCTTGAGACACCGGGTTCCTGCATCGTCACTCCCATTAAGCGCTCAGCAGATTCCATGGCAATCTTGTTATGCGTAATGTATATGAACTGAACTGTTTCGGACATTTCTTTTACCAGATTAGCATACCGTCCGACATTGGCATCGTCCAGCGGCGCATCGACTTCATCCAGCATGCAGAACGGCGCCGGATTAAGCTGAAAAATGGCAAACACCAGGGATAGGGCCGTCAACGCTTTTTCTCCCCCGGATAACAGGTGAATCGTGCTGTTTTTCTTTCCTGGCGGCCGCGCCATGATGGCCACCCCGGTTTCCAGCAGATCATCCTCCGTCAACGCCAGCCAGGCACTGCCACCCCCGAAGACTCGCGGGAACAGCGCCTGAAACCCCTGATTAACCTGTTCAAACGTTTCCTTGAAACGTATTCGGGTTTCCTGGTCAATACGCCGAATAGCGCGTTCTAGCGTCACTAGCGCCTCGGTCAGTTCGCCATGCTGGGCTTCGAGGTAATCTCGCCTTTCCGCCTGTTGGTCATATTCCTCGATAGCTGCCAGATTAATCGCCCCCAGACGGCGGATTTTGTCTGATGTTGATTCCAGAGCCTGCTGCCAGGCAGGCTCTTCCGCATCAGCGGGAAGTTTGGCAGCGAGCGCTTCTACATCATGACCCAGCTCTGCTAGCTGTTCATCCTGACTGGCCGCTTTGAGCTCCAGCGCCTGAACCTCCAGGCGGCGCTGCTGAAGCTGTTCACGACTCTTTTCAAGGTTACGCTCGTGGGCCTGACGGGCAAGCTCATCATTGCGCAGCTGCTCGGCCAGAGTGCTTGCCTGCTCACGAGTCGCATTGAGACGTTCTTCCTGCTCTTCCCGCTCCCCCAACAGGACTTCTAGCGCTTCGCCAGCCAGTTCATCCGGCTCAATCAGGCTTTCGCGGATTTCTTCCAGCTCGCCAATACGTAATAAAAGGCGCTCATCAGTTTCCTGGCTGCGGGATTGCTGGGCAAGCAGGCTGTCACGCTCGGTTTTTAAACGTTCACGCTCAAGTGCTAAAGATTGCTGGCGCGACTTGAGGGGGGCCTGCTGTTGCTCCATACGCTCACGCTTCTCGCGCTGCGCCTGCAGTTCGGTATTGGCAAGGTCGCGCTGCGTGGCAGCGAGCTCAAGATGTTCCATCGCCTCGTCCCAGCGCGCACGGCTTTCTTCCAGAGAAAGTGCAAGCTCGGCGTCATCTTCCTGAAGACGAGCCAGCTCATCATCCAGCTCGCTTATGCGGCCCTCCAGGTGCTCGACTTGCTGAGCCAGGCTCCTTTCCTTGAGCGCCAGCTGTTGACAATCCTGAGTATGTAAACGCTCACTTTCCGCGTTGGCATCGCGCTGCTGCTCAAGTAACGTAAGCTGTTCGGCGGCCTCGTCCAGACGCTGTTGTGCTTGCTCGAGCGCTTCATTCTGTTCAGCAATTCGCTTTATACACGCTTCCTGGCGCTTGCGAGTAACCAGAAGGGCGTCCACACCCTCTCCGTGTGCCTGTTGACATAGCCACTGCGCCGAACACCAGACGCCGTCGCGGCTCACCAGGCTGTGCCCGGCGGGAAGATCAGACACTGCCCCCGGAATAGCGTCGGCACTCTCAACGCAGTGAATACTGACAAGCCATTCATGCAGGGCTCCAGCGCCTTTTAGCTGAGCCGATAAACGGCCCGGGGGGGATTCGGGGTCTGGCATATCAGCCAACAGGCACCAATCAGCAGGCGGCGCCTGCGGTAGGGCCGCCAGTTTTTCTACTGATACCAGCCGGGCATTCAGCCAGGGCTTGAGCAGCCAGGACGCTACGCCTTCCCAGCCATCAGCGACCTGGATCTGCTCGCCCAGGCGCGGTGCTTCTGCCAGGTCAAGGGCATTGAGCGTAGCATCTATCGCTGGGTCATGGTCCGCCAGCGCCGCATTGATCAAGGCATCCAGAGAAGAACGTTCGCCTTCCAGACGGCTGAGGGCCGCCTGAGCGTTTTCGCGCGCCATGCTGGCATTGCCGAGGGCCTGTTTTGCCTCACTGATACGCTGTTGCCAGTTTTCTCGCTGGTGGGAAAATTGCGCCGTTTTCTGTTCAGCGGCACTCAGTTCCGTCTGAGAGACAACATGAGCCTGGCGAAGCGTCGCAAGATCCTCGATCTCGCCACGCTGCTGGAGACGACGCTGCTGTTCGTCGTGCAGTCGCTGAATGCGTTGTTCAAGATCTCGCACCTGATCCTGGCCACGCTCGGCCTGACGCGAGGCTATACGCCAATTTTCATCGGCGTCTGCACAAGTAATTGTTGCCTGCTCAAGCGCCGGTGATAAATCATTTAACGTCTCTTCAAGCTCGGCCAGTTGCTCTTCCAGCGCATCACACTCCGGCGCCAATACCGCTAAACGCTCTTCAATAGCGGCTAACCGTTCATCATCCGTTCGGCTGACCAGACGTTGCTGCTCCAGATCCCGTCGCGAACTGTCAATATCATTGGCAAGCTGAGCGAGCCGACTACGGCGGTGAGACTGATCCTGCTCCAGACGGGCGATACGAGTGGTGGTGTCATAGAATTGCTGTTGATGACGCTCCAGCACTTCTGCGAGTTGATCATGCTTTTCACGTGCCTGCTCAAGACGATTTTCACATTCACGAACACCAAAGACATCTTTCTCGACGGCAACTTCCAGCTCGCGAACCCGGTGTTCCTGCTGACGCTGCTCAGCACGCAGGGCTCGACCACGCAGTAGGGCAAGTTCGCCTTTCAGGCGGTATTCCTGCTGTTTAAGATCCTGATAGCGGCGTGCCGCTTCTGCTTGACGCTTGAGGCGTTCAAGCTGTTTATCCAACTCTTCACGGATATCATCGAGACGATCCAGGTTTTCCTGGGTGCGGCGCATGCGGTTTTCCGTCTCACGACGCCGCTCCTTGTATTTGGAAATGCCGGCGGCTTCTTCAAGAGTAGCGCGTAATTCTTCCGGGCGGGCTTCAATCAACCGGGAAATCATTCCCTGACCAATAATTGCGTAGGAACGCGGCCCCAGGCCAGTGCCCATGAAGAGGTCGGCAATATCGCGGCGACGACACTTCTGGCCGTTGAAGTAATAGCTGGACTGGCCATCCCGGGATACCAGGCGCTTGACGGCAATTTCTGCATATTGGGCATAGACACCGCCAAGGCTACCGTCACGGTTATCGAATTTGAGTTCAATGGCAGCCTGGCCGACCGGCTTACGGGCACTGGAGCCATTGAAAATCACATCTGCCATGGACTCACCCCGCAAGGTCTTGGCAGAAGACTCCCCCATGACCCAGCGCACAGCGTCAATAATATTCGATTTCCCACAGCCGTTAGGCCCGACGATGGCCGTCATATTGCCATCGAAAGGAACATTGACGGGGTCAACAAAAGATTTGAACCCTGTCAGGCGAATAGACGTCAGGCGCATGAGGCTATAAACAGCAGGTTGTTATTCAAAGACACTATCAATCAGAACATTGACAGCTTCAGTGTCGTTCACAGGACCCACAGACACGTTATCAAGGGTACCAAAAAGATCTCCCGGCTGAGGCGTTGCTTGCCCTGAGGGTGAAACTCTCACCATCAGGCGTGCTTCATTGACCTCATCAAGGCTTGCCTCCGGTGACATGGCGTTGCTGGCATCCAGCACAAAGGTGGCTGGCAGATCAGATACCTGAGCCTGAGCAATGGCTAATGGAGGCATTTCGCCGGCCAGATCCCTTGCAGTAACAAATACCGTTGCCTGAGGCGATACCCGATCCGTCAGCGCCTCATCCAGAGAGACGTCAACACGTATCCCGGGGCCTTGAGTTTCATCCATCGGCTGGCCGATGGGGGCTTCATCAGGATCAACGCCCAGACGTTGCTGAGCCACCCGAATGCCTTCAAGTAATGAGTCGGCGGTATCGGGATCTTCGATATTGGCCATAGCGCGCCGCCAGCGGTCGATCGCGGTTTCATACTCCCCGGCATCAAAGGCGTGAATCCCCAACAGCCCCAATACGGTAGGTTGTCTAGGGTCCTGTTCGAGGGTTTCATCCACCAGCCCCTGTACTTCCGGTGTCAGCTCTCGCCCTTCCATAAAGAAACGTAGTTGCGCCAACTGGGCAAGCAGGGGAGCGTCGCGCCCTTCAATGGCGATCAGGCGTTCAAGGGCATCAACCGCTTTCTCCGCCTGACCTGTCTGGCGATAAAGCGGAAAAAGCTCTGACCAGACATTGGGATTGTCTGGCTGCAACACAGCCTGCTCTTCCAGGCGATCCAGGTACATGGCAAGAGAGCCTTCCGGATCATTCTGCACTTCACGTTGTGTCTGGAGCAGGACCAGGTCACCCTCTGCCCCATGAAACTGATACCAGACCACGCTGGCGCCCAGGACGACAAGCAATACCAGCGGGACGACAAAACGACCGGAGGTATAGGTTTTCAGAGGGCGGCGCTTTACTGTGGTGGTGTCTTCGAGCAGGCTACGCTCCAGCTCCAGACGGTCCTCCGCAAAGCGTTCCTCGTCGATATCTCCACGCTCTTTTGCTGCTTCCAATGACGCCAGGCGCCGCTTGTAGATCGCAACATTCTGCTCTGCTGTGGTGTCGTTGGCTTCATAATCACGCTGGGCATCGTGCAGGGCGCGTGCCTGACGCAACGGAAGTATCAACAACCAGATAGCCGGTAATAACAAGACAGCAAAGGCAATCCACAGCGATGTCATGAAGATTTCTCACGGTTGATAAGTTCATTCAGGCGGGCCTGTTCTTCAGCGCTCAATGAGGTCGCTGATGCATTGCGTCGTGCACGTACAATGAGGATGACAAGCAAGCCTCCGCCGACGACGAGAGCAACCGGTATTCCCCAGAGCAGATAGGTACGGTTTTCCAGGCGCGGATTGTAGAGAATATAGTCACCAAAGCGGGCGACCATGTGGTTGGTAATCTCGATATCCGACTGGCCATCCTGCAGCAGGCGGTAGACGCGCTCACGCATGTCAGCCGAGATAGGCGCATCCGAGTCATCAATCGCCTGATTTTCACATAACGGACAACGCATTGATGCGGTCAGATCTTTGTAGCGTTCCTCCATGACCGGGTCATCGAACTCACGCAGCTCTATGCCCGCGGCCAGGACGCTGACGCTCAGCATCAACCCCACCAGGGCGGTTATCCATTTCGTTATCGCCATTTTTCCACCTCCGGAAGCAGGGTATTGCGTACATCCTCCGGCGAAATATAGCCGGTATGGTGATAGCGAATAACGCCCTGCGCATCGACCAGAAACGTCTCTGGCGCGCCGTACACGCCCAGATCAAACCCCAGATCGCCCTCAGGATCAAAGATATTGACCTCAAAGGGGTCACCAAATTCGTCGAGGAATTCACGCCCTTTCTCACGAGTATCGCGGTAGTTGATGCCCACCATGCGAATACCCCGGTCGGCCAGATCCAGCAGCTGAGGCATTTCCTGTTTGCAGGCAGGGCACCATTCTCCCCATACGTTGACCAGCGTGATATCACCGGTCAGCAGGGACTGATCCACCTGGCGCTCAGGGTCTTCCAGCGTCGAGGCTTCGAATGCCGGAAAGTCCCGGGTCATCAAGGCAGAATCCCGGTAGGAAGGATCCTGCCCCAGCCCGTAATAAAAAAACATTGCCAGGCCGATAAACCCTAATAGTGGCAAAAATAATAGGACACGACGGTTCATGCGCCCGACTCCCCGAGGGCTTGCGGTTGAGCAGGCGCGGAGGATGGTGGCTGCGGCTTACCCTGGCGAACCTTGACCCGACGGTAACGCTTGTCCGCTACGGCTACCAGACCACCTGCAGCCATTAACAGGCCACCCAGCCACAGCCAGCGCACCATGGGCTTGAACTGAATGCGCATGGCCCAGCTGCCGTCCCCCAGGTCTTCCCCCATGGCAACATAGAGGTCACGGAAGAAGCCAGGGCGCAGCGCTACCTGGGTCATCGGCATCCCCGTCGCCAGGTAAAGGCGTTTTTCGGGCCGCATGATAAAATTACGTCCGTCACCACGCTGAACATTGATAACCGAGGTATCGGCCAGGAAATTGGCCCCCCGGCGCTCGGTCAGCTCTGTCATGGTGAAGGTATAGCCACCCAGTTCTACACTGGTGCCCGGCGACATGCGTACATTGCGCTCAAGGTTATAGTTGGAAACAACCGCCACACCGACGATGGTCACCGCAACACCCAGATGCCCGAGCACCATGCCCCAGTAGGGATAAGACAGTTTCTTGAGACCTGCCATAAAGGAACTGGCATGGCGCACCTTGTCGACGATATCGCGCAGGATGGGAATCACGATCCAGAGCGCCACTATCATGCCCAGCGCCACCCAGACGTTCCATTCGGGACCGTAAAACACCGGAATCAGGGCGCCGATCACCACGGCTGCCAGAGCAGATAACCACAGGCGCTTGTAAATCTCTTTACCTGGCATACGCTTCCAGCGTGACACCGGCCCCATGCCCATAAAAATACACATGATGACTGTCAGCGGTACAAACAACGCATTGAAATAAGGAGGCCCCACGCTGATCTTGCCCAGGTTCAGGGAATCCAGAATCAGCGGGTAGAGAGTACCCAGCAAGACGGTGACCGTCATGATGACCAGCAAAAGGTTGTTGATCAGCAGCAGCGAATCTCTGGATAACCAGCTGAATCCAACCTGATGGCTGACGCGCGGCGCGCGCAGGGCAAAAATGAACAGGGAGATAGCCACGGTAATGGCCAGCAGCATAAGAATGAAGAAGCCACGCGAAGGGTCATTGGCAAAGGCATGCACCGAGGTCAGCACCCCGGAACGCACCAGAAAGGTTCCCATCAATGACAGCGAGAAGGTGGCAATGGCAAGCAATACCGTCCAGCTTTTGAAAGACCCGCGCTTTTCGGTGACGGCCAGGGAGTGAATCAGCGCCGTGCCCGTCAACCAGGGTAGCAGAGAGGCGTTTTCGACCGGGTCCCAGAACCACCAGCCGCCCCAGCCAAGTTCGTAGTAGGCCCACCAGCTACCCAGGGCAATTCCCACGGTGAGAAACGCCCAGGCCACGTTACACCAGGGGCGCGCCCAGCGCGTCCAGGCTGAATCAAGACGTCCACCCAGCAGGGCGGCAATGGCAAACGCAAATACCACTGAAAATCCGACATAGCCCATGTACAGCATCGGTGGGTGAATAATCAGGCCGAAATCCTGCAAGAGCGGATTAAGGTCAGCGCCGTCCTGCGGAATACCGGGCAGCAGGCGCTCGAATGGGTTTGAGGTCATCAGGATGAATAGCAGGAAGCCCACGCACACCGCCCCCATGACGCCAGTAACACGAGCCACCATGTCACGCGGCAGGTTGCGTGAAAACAGCGCCGCAACAAAACTCCAGCCTGCCAGCATCAGACTCCACAGCAGTACAGAGCCTTCATGGTTACCCCAGACAGCGCTGAACTTGTAGTACCAGGGAAGCAGGGAGTTGGAGTTATTGGCCACATTGGCCACGCTGAAATCATCCAGCATATAGCTTGTTGTCAGGCACGCATACGCAATGCCAATGAACAGAAACTGGCCACCGGCCATCGGAAGGCCATAGGCCATCCACAAGGGTTTACGCATCGTCGCCCCTGCCAGCGGGGCAAGGGTCTGGACAGCGGCCATCAACAAGCCAATCACCAGGGCATAATGGCCAATTTCAGGGATCATTTCAGTGAACATGTTCGCTCCGGTTCAGCACGTTAACGTCTTGATAACTGAACGTCTTGAAAGCAAGGCAAGGCGTCATGACTGGCAAGGCTGACAAAGGCCGCATCAGTAATCGCTCGCTTCGGGGACACCCTGGGCGTCAAGGCGCTTGCCAATTTCTGCTGCTTTTGCCTGATAGTCTGCAGGCTCGTACCCTGCTTCTTTCAGAGCTTCAGCCACTTCAGGCGGCATATAGTTTTCATCGTGCCGGGCGAGTACTTCATCAGCACGGAAGCGTCCATCCGCCTGCAACTGCCCGACCACCACTACCCCCTGACCTTCACGGAACAGGTCAGGCAGGATACCGCTGAAATAGACATCCAGGTCATCCACGTAATCGGTCACCACAAATTCGACGTTCAGGGTCTCGGAATCACGCGCCACCGTGCCTTCCTTGACCATGCCACCGGCACGAATCGTACGCTCCATGGGGGCATTACCCTGAGCTATCTGCACAGGACTGAAAAAAAGGTTGATATTGGCTCTAAGGGCATACAGCGTCAGCCCCACCGCAATGGCGGTTAAGGACACCAGGCCAAGAATCACGAAAAGTTTCTGCTTGCGTTTAGGTGTCATGACGACCCCCCTTGATCGACTGGATAAAGCGTTGCCTGGCTATCGCCTTGCTGTTGGCGTGCCTGTTCTCTTCGCGCACGGCGTTTAAGACCTTCGACCAGCTGACGACGCTCGACGCGTGCATGCCATACCAGCCCCAGGATCAACAACAGCGTGATGGCCCAGGAAGACCAGACGTAAGGTCCATGGCCTCCCATGGCAATAAATTCAGCAAAAGAGTCAAATGCCATTTATTTTGCCCCCTCAACCAGTTCACGCACCCAACGTTTGTTCGACTCACGGCGCAAGATTTCGTTGCGTGTCCGCATCAGGGTCAGAGCAATAAAAAAGCTGTAAAAACCCAGTACCATGATCAGCAGCGGTAACCACATATCCATGGGCATGGCCGGGCGTGACGTAATTGTGAAGGTGGCGGGCTGGTGCAGGGTATACCACCAATCCACCGAGTATTTGATAATTGGGATGTTGATCACACCGACCATGGCAAGTACCGATGCCGCACGGGAGGCGCTGTCACGACTGGTGAAAGCGCCCCTGAGTGCAATCACACCCAGGTAAAGAAACAGCAGGATCAACATGGATGTCAGCCGCGCATCCCACATCCACCAGGTACCCCAGGTAGGAACGCCCCATACAGCGCCGGAAAACAGCGACACAAACGTCATCGCGGCGCCAAGAGGTGCCATAACGGCCGCCGCCATATCAGCGACTTTTATTTTCCAGACCATGAAGACCAACCCGGCCACGGCCATGGAAACAAATATCGACTGGGCCAGGAAAGCCGCGGGCACATGCACATAGATAATCCGGAAACTGTTGCCCTGCTGATAATCCGCAGGCGCGAACAGCAGACCCCAGACGGTTCCGACCACAATCAGACCCGCAGCGGCCACCCAGAACCAGGGTTGCAGTTTTGCACTAATCCGATAAAACCACTTAGGTGACCCAAGCTTATGTATAAAAGACCACATGTTCGCGTGCCCTCAACCGTTAATACTGATTCGCAATGATGCTGCAATTGCCCAGGGTGCCAGCATCAGCGCCACCGCCAGCAGTGCCCCCAGAATGGCCAGATGGGCGGTGACTGGATCACCGGCAATCGCCGCCTGAACAGCACCCGCCCCAAAAATGAGCACCGGAATATAAAGCGGCAGCACCAAAAGGGATAACAGCACACCACCGCGTGCCAGGCCAACCGTCAAGGCCGCGCCTATGGCACCAATCAGGCTGAGTATCGCGCTGCCCAGCGCCAGTGAAACAGCCAGAACCACATAACTCCCCCCGGGAAGCGCTAACATTATACCCAATATCGGCGCCATTAGCGCCAGTGGAAGCCCTGTTAGCAGCCAATGAACCGCGACTTTAGCCAAGGCTAATGCAGATAATGGCTGAGGGGCCAGCAAAAGCTGCTCCAGGCTACCGTCGTCGTAATCACTGCGAAACAGGCTATCCAGTGACAGAAGTGCCGCCAATAAAGCCGCCACCCACAGGAGCCCCGGCGCTATGATCGCCAACAACTCAGGGTCTGGTGAGATACCAATCGGAAACAGCGTAATGACCAGGGCAAAAAACACCAGCGGATTCAGTACTTCTCCACGGCGACGTAGCATTAATACCAGATCGCGCTTGAGTGTTGCCTTGAGGGCCAATAAAAGATTTTCTGACGGTTCTTTCAGATGCGGCTTCAGACCTGGGGCAAGTTTCGCGGTTTCAGGCTGCAACACCACTTTTCTCCTTCATGATTACCCAAGCTGAATACGACGCAAGGCGGGTGAGGATGATAACTCATGGTGGGTCGTAACGATAACGCAGCCGCCCTTATTGGCGTGTGCAACCAATTGCGCTTCAAGTGCAGCTACGCCGTGGCGATCTATGGCAGTGAATGGCTCATCCAGCACCCAGAGAATACGAGGCGTCAGGGTTAATCTGGCTAATGCAATACGGCGTTGCTGACCAGCAGAAAGCTGACCGGCAGGTACATCTTCAAAACCGGCTAACCCGACACTTTCCAGCGCTTCCCAGGCGGCAGCTTCATTATCCCGCTGGCCGTCCAGCGCCTGGTACCAGGCCAGATTTTCAAGTGCACTTAATCCGGTCTTAACGCCTGGTGAGTGACCCAGATACAAAAGATTGGCCAGGAAATGTTCACGCACATGGCGCATGACCTCACCATTCCAGATCAGCTCACCATGGTAGTCAGTCAACTGCCCGGAAAGAATTTTTAATAAAGTGGTTTTGCCGCTGCCGTTTGGCCCTTCGATCCGGACAACTTCACCGCTGCAAATATCCACATCAAGGCCCTTGAAGAGCCAGCGTTCATCTCTCTCGCAGGCAAGGTGGCGGGCTTGCAGGGACAGACTCAAGGCGCGCTCCAGACACAATTAATTATGTAACAAACTTTACACGGAAAGCGTCTATCCCGCCAGTCACCCACTGCGGCGCCGGGTCGCAGTAACACGGGCAACTGCACCCTGACAGCCAGATATAACGGCTGCTGGAACTGTATAGAAAACCATGTATACTGAAAGTACTGTATAGAAAGACATGTCATTTAAGCATGACCGTAGACTGATCGCCTGCTTATGTCCATCGCCCTGATGCTGGAGACTATCAATGAGCGCCACGACTGCCATTTCCGTTGACCATGCCCCCTCTTCTTCTCACCATGTGAACCGAGGATGGACCAGAGGCAGGGAATCAGCACTTTCCTGCACTGCAAATACCACACGACGACACACCACTTATGCTGTCAGAGTGCGCGGTGATCGCATGCAGGATTGCGACCTGCATGATGGAGATGTCATCATCATCCGTCGCAGTCAGACGGGCGCCGCCGAGGAAACTGTCAGCGCAGAAATCAATCATCAGCCGATCAAGCTACAACACCTGAGTATTGACCGCCATGGCCTCTACCTGCTCGCGCAGGATGACAGCATGCCTGCTATCCACCTGCGCAATCAGGACATTCAGGTACTTAACCTTGTCATGGGAGTTGGACACTGTCTAACGGAGCATTAATGCGTTATCCCGTTCCCGCGCTGGAAGCGAATAGTTGGCATAGCCATCAAATCGACATTGAAAAAAGTCAGTTCATTGCCTGGCTGGCACATACGCCTTCTCCGGATGCTCTGCACTCCCTGGTAGCGGCCGCAAAAGCCGCTCACCCCAACGCCAGCCATCACTGCAGCGCCTTTGTTGCCGGCCCTCCAGGCGAGCAGACGGCCATCGGCTTTTCTGATGATGGTGAACCGGGTGGCACGGCGGGTCGCCCCATGTTCCAGGTATTGAACGGCAGTGGTATCGGTGAGATAGGTTGCGTGGTGATCCGTTATTTTGGTGGCATCAAGCTGGGAACGGGCGGGCTGGCCCGAGCCTACGCCCAGGCGGTCAGCCAGGCGCTTGACGGCATTCACACCCGTGAAATCATTGAGTGCGACACGCTAACCTTACGGTTAAGCTTTGCCCAAGAGGCTGATGTCCGCGCCTGGTGCACTGAAAATGCCCTGCCCGTTCTCAGCGCTGACTATGATGGCGACGGCGTCAGACTGGCCCTCGGTTGGCCACGCGACAGATCCCTTGACCTCAGCCCCCTGGAAAACCGTCTCAAAAGCACAGTCGTCATCGACACTTCCCAAACTGCCTCACCATAGCGGGCAAAAAAATACGGCATATGCAATCTCTGCACATACCGTATTTCAATTGTCCTGAAGCAAAACGTTCACGCTACCAGGGTGTAAGACCTTCTACTCCAATGACTTTTACCCCAGGTACTTGATCATCACGCCAGCGGCAACCGCAGAACCAATCACGCCGGCCACGTTGGGCCCCATGGCGTGCATCAGCAGGAAGTTATGAGGGTTGGACTCAAGCCCAACCTTGTTGGCGACTCGGGCTGCCATCGGAACAGCCGACACACCTGCCGCCCCGATCAAGGGGTTGATCGGCATCCGGCTCACCAGATTCATCAGCTTGGCCATCAGGACCCCCGCTGATGTCCCGATGGCAAATGCCACCATTCCCAGACCCAGAATACCCAGGGTTTCTACCGACAGGAAACTTTCTGCCATTAACTTGGAACCAACTGAAAGTCCCAATACGATCGTCACTATGTTGATCAATGCGTTCTGGGCCGTATCGGCAAGGCGCTCTACTACGCCGCACTCGCGCATCAGATTGCCAAAACAGAACATTCCCAGCAGCGGTGCCGCATCTGGCAGAAAGAGTGCCACCAGCACCAATAGCATCAGCGGGAAGACAATTTTTTCCAGTTTTGACACAGGACGCAGCTGCGTCATGGTGATCTCACGTTCTTTTTGCGAGGTTAAAAGGCGCATGATCGGCGGCTGAATCAAGGGCACCAGAGCCATGTAGGCATAGGCAGCAACCGCAATGGCCCCCAACAATTCAGGCGCCAGTACGCTGGCCACATAGATGGAGGTTGGCCCATCAGCCCCGCCAATAATACCGATAGCTGCCGCCTGATTGAGCGAAAAGTCCATGATGCCCATTGAGCTAAGCGCTACGGCACCAAACAGAGTAGCGAAAATACCAAATTGGGCAGCAGCCCCCAGAAACAGGGTACGCGGATTGGCGAGCAGCGGCCCGAAGTCGGTCATCGCCCCTACGCCCATGAAAATCAGCAAAGGTGCAATACCGGAGGCAATGGCCACGCTATAAAAGCTGTAAAGCATGCCATCGCTGTACCCAACGTTGGTGGCGATATCTCTGGCAGCACGCAGTGCCTCTGCTGATGTATCGCCATAAGCGACACTTTTCAGCACTTCACGCCAACTTTCAACATCATCCAGTGGGTTGAGAACCACCCCCAGGGCCTGTGCGAGCTGCTGCAAGACCGCTGGCTTGGCAACGTCAATAGCCTGGTCAAGCGCTGAAATGGCCAGGCCCGCTTCAGGAATATTGGCC
The DNA here is from genome assembly GCF_044792155.1 of Halomonas sp. BLK-85. Classification (NCBI taxonomy): domain Bacteria; kingdom Pseudomonadati; phylum Pseudomonadota; class Gammaproteobacteria; order Oceanospirillales; family Halomonadaceae; genus Halomonas; species Halomonas sp. BLK-85. The sequence goes on along the minus strand of NZ_CP087731.1, from coordinate 632,384 downwards.
AATATGCCGCCGAAACCAATGGGTACCAGTAGCAGAGGCTCAAACTTCTTATGGATTGCCATATAAAGCAACAGGAGCCCAACCACAATCATCGCCGCCTGACCCAGCTCAAGGTTATAAAGCCCTGAGCCTTCCCATAACGTGATTAACTTATCCATAGTACGAAAACCTCTTAGAGTTCGATCAGTGCATCGCCAACGGAGACACTATCGCCCTCACTGACTTTCACGGCGGATACCGTACCGCCACTCGAGGCACGCACTTCGGTTTCCATTTTCATGGCTTCAAGAATGATGACCACATCACCCGCTGCCACGACGTCACCCGGCCTGACATTGACTTTGAAGATATTACCGGCCAGCGGTGCGTTAATAGCCTCGCCACTGGGGGCAGGCGATGCCGCTGATGAAGGCGCTTCACTTTGCTGCTGAACGTCAGCGATCTCGCCACCCTCAGCCACCTCTACCACATAGGCTTTACCATTCAGCTTGACAGTATAGGTTTCAGGTTCATGCGAAACTGCCGGTGTTTCAACCACCTGGGTTTTAGCAGGCACACCTGGACCCTTGCTATCCTGTGCCTGCGGCACAGGCTCAAAGGCATCCGGATTATCTCGATTTTTCAGAAACTTGAGGCCAATCTGGGGGAAAAGCGCATAGGTCAGCACGTCGTCTACCTGACGCTCACCCTCTGCCAGGCGAATGTCTTCTGCCTTGGCTTTTTCCTCAAGCTCCGCTTTCAGCTTGTCCATTTCTGGCTGGAGATTATCGGCCGGACGACAGGTAATCGGCTCGCCGCCCTCAAGAACACGTTTTTGCAGTTCGTCGTTAAAAGGCGCCGGGGCAGCCCCATACTCACCTTTTAAAAGTGCCTGAACTTCCTTGGAAATGGATTTGTAGCGTTCGCCCATCATCACGTTCATCACCGCCTGGGTCCCCACAATCTGAGAGGTTGGCGTCACCAGAGGAATGAAGCCCAGATCTTCACGCACGCGGGGAATTTCATTCAGCACATCATCAAGCCTGTCGCCCGCGCCCTGTTCCTTCAACTGACCTTCCATATTGGTCAACATGCCACCCGGCACCTGAGCCACCAATATCCGCGAATCAATACCTTTCAGAGAGCCTTCAAACGCCGCGTACTTCTTGCGCACTTCACGGAAGTAACCCGCAATGTCTTCAAGCAGCTCAAGGTCAAGGCCGGTATCTCGGTCAGTCTCCTTGAGCATGGCCACTACAGATTCGGTTGGGCTATGGCCATAGGTCATTGACATCGACGAAATGGCGGTATCGACGTTATCGATACCGGCTTCCATTGCCTTGAGAATCGTCGATGTTGAAAGCCCTGTCGTGGCGTGACACTGCATATGCACCGGTATCGACAGTTCCTGCTTCAGGCGGGTGACCAGATCAAACGCTGTGTAAGGCGTCAACAGCCCGGCCATATCCTTGATAGCAAGGGAATCTGCCCCCATATCGGCGATGGTCCTGGCCAGATCCACCCAGCTATCCAGAGTATGTACCGGGCTTACCGTGTATGAAATGGTACCCTGAGCATGCCCCTCGACGTTACGTACTGCCTTGATGGCACGTTCAAGATTGCGTGGATCATTCATCGCGTCAAATACGCGAAAGACATCGACACCATTCGTCTTGGCGCGCTCGACAAAGCGGTCCACGACGTCATCTGCATAATGGCGATACCCCAGAATATTCTGCCCCCGCAACAGCATCTGCTGTGGCGTGTTGGGCATCGCTTCTTTCAGGGCGCGAATCCGCTCCCACGGGTCTTCGCCAAGATAGCGTATACAGGCGTCAAAGGTGGCGCCGCCCCAGGACTCCAGCGACCAGAAACCTACCCGGTCAAGCTTTTCTGCAATCGGCAGCATGTCATCCAGGCGCATCCGGGTGGCAAAAAGCGACTGGTGGGCGTCGCGCAGCACGACATCAGTAATACCCAAAGGGCGCTTCGTCTCTTTCATGACGTTTTCTCGCATTGGCAAGTGAATCAGTAGAAATGGATCGTAAGAGGGGGGTATTGGACAACCCGTTGCCGCATCCGCCCGAGCTTAGCCGGAGGCGCTTGTCTGGCGCCCATCATGTAATTAATTTACGTAGCTTAGCAAGCAAACAATACCCGCCTTTCTCTAGCGCCCCTTATGGCGACGATAACGATGCACAGCAGCGCTGATAACCGCCATGGCTTCATCGTTTTGCCCGACAGCAGCAGGCTTGGCCTTTGGCGTGTTCTGTAAGGGCGAATTGACAGTGGCAGGCTGAAAGCGCCTGATCACAATCGACATCAGCGTTACAGTGATTACCAGAATTGTAAGGAAAACAAATACAAACCCCATGCCTAGCCCCATCAGGGCGAGGCCTTCCGTCAGTAAGTCATTATCTTGCATCAGAGTCACTCCTCGTCTCAAGCCTTATTGACCAGCAAAAAGAGGTGAAGCCATGAATGGCGCAATAAAAATGGTACACTAAACTGCCATACTCAGATTCGAATGCAATGGCGCCATAGTGGAAGTCAACGTTGTTAATTTACTACATAAAGGCAGAATAGGCCTAGCCCCAATGGAAGGTGTCATTGATGCTCTGACACGTGATCTCCTGACCCGCGAAGCCGGATTTGACTGGACGGTTACCGAATTTGTACGTGTCATTGATGCTCGCCTGCCTCCCCGTGTGTTCTACAAGCACTGCCCGGAGCTCCTGCAATCATTAAAACAGTCACCCGTGGCAACACCTAGCGGCGTCCCTGTACATTTGCAGCTGCTTGGCTCAGACCCGCTGACACTTGCTGCTAACGCGCGTCAAGCACGTGAACTGGGAGCGCTGAGCATTGACATGAATTTTGGCTGCCCTGCCAAACTTGTCAACCGCCACGATGGTGGCGCGGCCCTGTTACGTGATCCGGAAAGGGTTTTCGATGCTGTCCGCGCGGTGGCTGATGCACTGGATGGCGACATCCCAGTGACAGCCAAGATACGACTGGGCTTTTCCAACCGCCTTCAAGCCGTTGCGTGCGCCCAGGCCGCACAGGCGGGAGGTGCTTCCCAGTTGGTAGTTCATGGCCGCACACGGGATGAAGGCTACCGCCCTCCCGCCCACTGGGAGTGGATTGGCCGAATACGCCAGCACATCAAGATTCCCGTCGTGGCGAACGGCGATATATGGACACTGGAAGATTACTGGAAGGCACGCACTCTGTCAGGCTGCGATGATGTCATGCTTGGCCGTGCCGCTCTTGCCGACCCCTGGCTGGCTCCACGCATTCGTCACTGGCAAGCTACCGGTCAGCGCCTGCCGGAAACCACATGGCGGATGCGCGCCGAGACTCTCTGCACCTACGCAGACTTACAATGCCAGAAACTGCCTGAAAAAGTAGTTACCTCTTTGGTCAAACAATGGCTGGCACAGATGCGCCAGGGCAACGCTGAGGCAAATGCGCACTTCCAACATCTCAAGCGCATCACTCGACTTGACGATCTGCTGCAGGCTCTTGCAAGCAGTGAAGTCTCTGAAAGAAAACCGCATAAAGCCCTGATTCAAACACCGGATATAACGACCCATGTATAAAAAAAGCGCCCTGACGCCGATAGGCGAGAGGGCGCTACACGATCGCAGGATCAGCCGCGAGCGACAGCTGATCCAGCTACAGGAAAACGTTAACCGGGCGATTCGATATCCAGACAGGATCGCAAAAGGGCAAGAAGTACTTCTATGAACAATACAATCAGAAAACCCGCTTTCAACAGAAAGCGGGTTATGAATCTGGCGCGCCCGGGAGGATTCGAACCTCCGACCCTCTGATTCGTAGTCAGATACTCTATCCAGCTGAGCTACGGGCGCTTAACAAAACGTTCAGGTGTATAAACTCGATAAGTTCAGGATCTAAAGCTGGAATGGCGCGCCCGGGAGGATTCGAACCTCCGACCCTCTGATTCGTAGTCAGATACTCTATCCAGCTGAGCTACGGGCGCATATTGATCCAGACCGAACTGTGCCATATGGCGGAGAGAGAGGGATTCGAACCCTCGATAGGGCTACAAACCCTATACTCCCTTAGCAGGGGAGCGCCTTCAGCCACTCGGCCACCTCTCCTTAACGGCACGGCGCGAATATTACCGATTTTGCTGTGTCTTGTCCAGGCTTATGACACTTTTTTTCAGTTATCATGCGAGAGTGGACGTAAACTTCGCCGCCGACAAGACCACTACCGCCTTACCCAATGAAGACACGTTGCGTGTTCTCATACGACCCCGCCCACTCAGCTTTACAACGCCGTTCCATACCAGTGCTGCACAATAGCATGTCACAACTACTTCCAATCCTGCGAATAAGTCAGAATCAACCTATTCATCGTTCGCATCAACGGAACGTTCACGCTGGATGCGCTGGTATATTTCTTCACGATGGACAGAAACATCCTTCGGCGCATTCACACCGATTCTTACCTGATTACCTTTAACACCCAGCACGGTTACTGTGATGTCATCACCAATCATAAGGGTTTCGCCGACTCGGCGGGTCAAGATGAGCATGGCTGATCTCCTTCTCAGACGTTCTTGTATGCAACGGGGTATCCACCAGCGAAATACGAAACCCTATACGGGCATGACACGATATTTCACTTTTGGTACAACAAATATAACACATCAAGCCCGCAATGAAAGAAAGCTCAATACCTTACAGTAATGAGCTTTCTGTCAACTGATCATTCAGCCGTGCCTGTTCACTCGGATTCAATATCAGACTTGCTCAAGCCAAAAGCCTCGTGAAGTGCCTGCACTGCCAGTTCCATATGTTTTTCGTCAATGACAACAGAAATCTTGATTTCCGACGTTGAGACCATGCGAATGTTGACGTTTTCATCAGCCAACACGCGGAACATCTTGGAAGCGACACCGGCGTGAGAACGCATACCGACTCCCACCAGCGAAACCTTGGCAATATTGTCATCACCACGCAGTTCACCGCCGCCCAGATCAGGCATCACAGTGTCTTCCAGAATACGCTTGGTCGTTTTGTAGTCACCCTTGGCAACGGTAAAGGTAAAGTCAGTATAATCACCCGCAGGCGCCACGTTCTGGACGATCATATCGACTTCAATATTGGCATCCGCAATCGGCCCCAGGATGCGTGAGGCAACGCCTGGCACATCGGGCGTATTCAGAAGGGTCAACTTGGCTTCGTTCTTGGTAAACGCGATACCGGAGATCAGCGGTTCTTCCATGGAGTCCTCGTCTTGGTCAGAGTCTGCAACAATAAGCGTACCAGGGCCGTCTTCAAAGCTCGACAGCACCCGCAGGGGAACGTTGTATTTACCAGCGAATTCTACCGCACGGATCTGCAACACCTTTGAGCCCAGGCTTGCCAGTTCCAGCATTTCTTCAACCGTAATTCTTTCCAGGCGCTGAGCCCTGGAACATACACGCGGATCGGTGGTGTAAACACCATCAACATCCGTATAGATCTGGCACTCATCTGCGCCCAGTGCGGCGGCCAGCGCTACCCCAGTGGTGTCTGAACCACCACGGCCAAGCGTGGTAATATTGCCTTCCTCGTCAACGCCCTGAAAGCCGGCCACGACAACCACTTTGCCATCATCCAGATCTTCGCGCAGGTCATCTGTCTCAATGCGCTGGATTCGCGCCTTGGTATAGGCTTGGTCGGTATGGATACCCACCTGCGCGCCAGTATGCGAAGTAGCTGGCACTTCAAGGCTTTGCAATGCCATGGCGAGCAGGGAAATGGTCACCTGCTCACCGGTCGAGAGCAGCATATCCATTTCGCGCGGCGAGGGATCACTGTTAAGGGCTGTTGCCATGTCAGTCAGGCGATTGGTTTCACCGCTCATTGCCGACACGACCACCACTACCTGATGGCCCTGGTCACGAAAACCTTTTACCTTTTGCGCTACAGCCTTGATGCGCTCGACAGACCCCACCGAGGTACCGCCAAACTTCTGAACGTAAAGTGCCATATAGGTTTTTCCTGTTGCGTTCGGAACTGAAGTATGAAGTATTTAAAAACTTTATAGCCATAACTATAAAGGCCGGTAACATCAATGTCACCGGCCTCTCGGTTAATGGAGCTTGTTGTCCAACCAGCTTGAAACACTCTTCAAGGCCTCGGGCAAGGCATCCGGCTGACTGCCACCTGCCTGTGCCATATCAGCACGACCGCCCCCTTTACCGCCTACCTGGGAAGCGACGTGATTGACCAGTTCACCCGCCTTGATGCTGTCCGTCAGGTCCTGGGTTACACCGACAATCAGGCTGACTTTAGACGCTTGCTTGTCAGCCACACCGAGAACTATAACACCAGAGCCCAGCTTGTTTTTCAGCTGATCCATGACATTGCGCAGCTCCTTACCCGCTACGTTTTCAAGCTGTGTCGCGATCAGTTTCACACCCTGTATATCCTGCGCCTGAGCCAGCATGTCGCTGCCTGCAGCACTTGCCAGCTTGGCATTGAGCTGCTCGAGCTGTTTTTCCAGCTGACGGTTGCGTTCAAGCAGAGCGTCTACCCGCGCCTCCACCTGCTCCGGTTTGACCTTGAGGCGCTCACCCACAGACTGAACGCGCGCTTCCTGTTGATAGAAATAATTGAGCGCGTTCTCGCCGGTAATCGCTTCAATACGCCGTACCCCTGAGGCAATGCCCGCCTCAGACACCAGGTGACAACAACCGATATCACCGCTTCGTGCCACATGGGTGCCGCCACACAATTCAATCGAGAAATCATCGGCGCCAATGGTAAGCACGCGCACATTATCTGCATACTTGGCTTCAAACAGCGCTGCAGCACCTTTGGCCTTGGCTTCGTCCAGCGTCATCTGTTCGGTTTTGGTGGGTGCATTGGCCAAAATCTGCTCATTCACCAATCGTTCGACTTCCCTGAGCTCTTCCGTTGTCATCGGCTCAAAATGGCTGAAGTCAAAACGCAGCCGCTCAGCGGTTACCAACGAGCCTTTCTGCTGCACGTGGTCACCCAGCACCATACGCAAGGCCTTGTGCAGCAGGTGGGTGGCCGAGTGGTTTCGTACAGTAGCCGCCCGCAACGATGCATCCACCTGGGGATGAACCTGGCTGCCCACATTAAGCGAACCTTCCACCATCACACCATGATGAAGGTGATGGCCGCTCTGTTTCTGGGTATCCGTCACTTGAAAACGCCCGCTGGCAAAGTGCAGATAGCCGGTATCGCCCACCTGACCGCCCGACTCGCCGTAGAAAGGCGTCCGCTCAAGCACGACGATGCCTTTTTGCCCAGCGTCAAGCGATGCCATTTCGTTACCCTGATGATCAACAAGCGCCGTCACCCGGGTGTCGTCTTCCAGCTGATCATAGCCACTAAAAATGGTTTCACCGTCAAGCGCCACTGTGGCGCTGTAGTCAGCTCCAAACTGGCTGGCAGCACGGGCACGCTCACGCTGGGCGTTCAGCTCATGCTGAAAGCCTTCCTCATCCAGACTAACGCCCCGTTCTCGACACACATCAGCCGTCAGGTCATAGGGGAAACCATAGGTGTCATACAGCTTGAACACGGTCGCACCAGGGAGCACCTTACCGTCCAGCTCATCCAGCGCGGCTTCCAACAACCCCATGCCGTGGTCCAGCGTGCGTGCAAACTGCTCTTCTTCCTTGAGCAGAATACGCGCAATCTGGGCTTTTGCCTCTCGCAGCTCCGGGTAGGCATCGCCCATTTCCACATCCAGTGCTTCCACCAGAGTGTGGAAGAAGGGTTCGTTTGCCCCCAACTTGTGACCATGACGCACCGCGCGACGGATAATCCGACGCAACACATAGCCACGCCCTTCGTTTGAAGGCAACACGCCATCGGCAATCAGAAACGCACAGGAGCGGATATGATCAGCAATTACACGCAGCGATGGTGTCGAGATGTCGGCGTGACCCGTTGCCTGTGCCGAGGCCTTGAGCAGATTCTGAAAAAGATCAATGTCGTAGTTGGAGTGCACGCCCTGCATGACCGCCGCTACCCGCTCAAGCCCCATGCCGGTATCAATCGAAGGCTTGGGAAGCGGGTTCATATTGCCTGCCGCATCCCGGTCAAACTGCATGAACACCAGATTCCATATTTCGATATAGCGATCACCATCTTCTTCCGGGCTTCCCGGCGGGCCACCCCACACTTCTGGCCCATGGTCATAGAAGATTTCTGAGCTTGGTCCGCAAGGGCCCGTATCACCCATCTGCCAGAAGTTATCTTCATCCAGCTTGGAAAAGCGCTCGGGGTCTATGCCAATCTCGTCCTTCCAGATTTTTTCTGCTTCGTCATCACTGATATGCACCGTCACCCAGAGCTTTTCCTTCGGCAGCCCTAATGTCTGGGTCAGAAAGTTCCAGGCAAAGCTGATGGCATCGCGCTTGAAGTAGTCGCCAAAGCTGAAATTGCCGAGCATCTCGAAAAACGTATGATGTCGCGCAGTATAGCCAACGTTATCCAGGTCGTTATGCTTACCGCCCGCCCGAACACAACGCTGGGCGGAAACGGCGCGGACATAGGGACGCGGATCGCGCCCCAGGAAGACATCCTTGAATGGCACCATGCCGGCGTTGGTAAACAGCAAGGTCGGATCATTGCCCGGCACCAGTGAGCTGGACGCTACCGGCGTATGCCCGTGATGTTCAAAATAATCAAGAAAGGCCTGTCTGATGGCTGCGCTTTTCATAGGGTATCCGTTAACGAGATGGCGTCATGCCCCAGGGCGATCTAACCGCTACCCAAAGGGGTCGCAAAAAAAGCTATTATAGCGTAGTTGTCAAATGACTAAAGCGGCAGGGAAGGAGAAGGCATTGAAAAACCCCTGGCACGGGGTTCTCACAGCATCCTAAAGGAAAGAAGCTACAGGATTTACGCGGGTATCAAAGGCATGATAAGGCGTAACGGATCTGTTCGTAGTCAAAACCGCGCCCCAGCAGGAAACGCTCACGCCTGGCACGCTCTTTGGGAGTCTGCCCGGGCGAATCAAACCGTCTTACCAACACGTCACGGGCCAGCTCAAACCAGTCGATGGCTTCCTGCTCAACCACGTCATCCAGCGCTGCACGGATAATGTCACCATCAACCCCGCGCTGGCGAAGGTCGTTTTCTATACGCCGCCAGCCCTGCCCACGCAGCACACGCGTACGTATGAAGCTGGCCGCAAAACGCGCATCAGACTGCCAGCCTCTATCGGCCAGCTCATCCAGGCAGAGGGCAATGTCATCAGCAGGTATCTGCTTGGCCTGCAAACGTGTCGCTAGCTCGGCGCGGGAATACTCGCGCCGGGCCAGCAGAGCAATGGCCATTTCACGAGGTGAAGGTGGCTCTTTACCCCATCCCATAAATTACAGCAGATCCCCACTGTCGGGTTCAAAGGCTGTCTCATCCGAGGCGGCTGCCTTTGAAGCTTTTTTACCACTGGCTTTTTCTTTCACGGGTTTTTCTTCCAGATCCTTGTCATTAGGCTCTGGCGGGGCAAGCAGCTGACCACGGATCTGGCTTTCAATCTCTTCCATGATTTCCGGGTGGTCTTCCAGATACTGGGCGGAGTTCGCCTTACCCTGACCAATTTTTTTGCCTTTATAGCTGTACCATGCACCGGCTTTATCAACCAGGTTGCACTGTACGCCCAGATCAATCACTTCACCGGCGTGATAGATCCCCTTGCCATAGAGAATCTGGAACTCGGCCTGCTTGAACGGTGGCGCCACCTTGTTTTTAACCACTTTGACACGGGTTTCATTACCGGTTACTTCATCACCGGACTTGACCGAACCAGTACGCCGAATGTCCAGGCGCACGCTGGCATAGAACTTCAGCGCATTACCCCCGGTCGTCGTTTCCGGGCTGCCAAACATGACGCCGATCTTCATGCGAATCTGGTTAATAAACACCACCAGGCAGTTGGCGTTCTTGATGTTACCAGTGATCTTGCGCAGCGCCTGTGACATCAGACGGGCCTGCAGGCCGACGTGGGAATCCCCCATCTCGCCTTCAATTTCCGCCCGTGGCGTCAGGGCCGCTACCGAGTCGATGACAATCACATCAACGCCGCCGGAACGAACCAGCATATCGGTAATTTCCAGCGCCTGTTCACCGGTATCGGGCTGAGATACCAGGAGATCATCGAGATTGACACCCAGCTTTTCGGCATAGCTAGGATCCAGTGCGTGCTCGGCGTCCACAAAGGCGCATACCTTACCCTGCTTTTGCGCCTGGGCGATCACCGACAGGGTCAGCGTGGTTTTACCGGAGGATTCCGGGCCGAAAATTTCGCAGACACGGCCGAACGGCAGACCACCGATGCCCAGGGCGATATCCAGCCCCAAGGAGCCTGTGGACACGGACGGCATCACCACGCGGGGCGTATCACCCAGACGCATAACAGTGCCTTTACCGAATTGACGATCAATCTGGCTGAGCGCTGCGTTGAGCGCCTTGGTGCGGTTTTCGTCCTGAGCCATTTAAAAACTCCTCATAAGATGCTGTATAACTAGCCAGTAGTATGCCAAATTTTCCACCATAAACAAATGCTCTGGCGCGTATTATTCGCAGTTCGCTGCTTACCGCTCACTGATTGACAGGATCAAGGTCGCCAACGCCTGGCGCACCGTCTGTTCACGCACAGCGTGGCGGTCGCCAGGGAAATGCAGACATTCCGCCTGCTGGGCCTGCAGACTCCCCCATGCCAGCCAGACGGTCCCCACGGGTTTGTCCGGGCTACCGCCGTCAGGACCTGCCACGCCGCTCACGGCCACGGCAAGGTCGGCACCGCTTTCCTGGCAGGCACCGGCCACCATGGCCTTGACAACGCCTTCACTGACCGCACCTTCACTGGCCAGTGTCGAAGCTTCCACTCCCAGTAGACGGGTTTTAGCCATATTGGAATAGGTCACATAACCGGTTGCAAAGTAGGCTGAACTTCCTGGCACCGCCGTTATGGCACTGGCAATACCACCTCCAGTACAGGATTCTGCCGTCGCAATCTCAAGCTGGTGCTGCTGGCATAGTTTGCCCAACCGCTGCGCCAACAAGGTCAGATCCAGATTTTTCAGGCTTTCAACGCTTGGCTCCATGCTCACTCCTTCATGTCAGTGATGACTTCAGCGTAGAATAACGGCTTTTGCGTAGCTAAAGAATGGCCGCTTTCCCAAGCGTTTATCCATTCAAGCGTAGAACCTAATTCACGGAACCGCGCGCAAGCCAGTATAAAGCGTGCGCCCAGCTTATTTCAGGACATTCATGGCCAATACCAGCCCGGCAAACACGCCGATGATTGCTCAATACCTGAATATCAAACGCGAACACCCTGATGTTTTGCTGTTTTATCGCATGGGGGATTTCTACGAGCTTTTTTTCGATGACGCCAAGCGCGCTGCCGCCCTTCTCGATATCACTCTTACCCAGCGTGGCCAGTCAGGCGGCCAACCTATCCCTATGGCGGGAGTGCCCTACCACAGTGCGGAAGGTTATCTGGCACGGTTGGTCAACGCGGGAGAATCCGTCGCTATCTGCGAGCAGATTGGCGACCCGGCCACCAGCAAGGGCCCGGTAGAGCGCAAGGTAGTGCGCATCGTCACCCCTGGGACCCTGCACGATGAGGCCCTGCTGGATGCTCACCGCGATAACGTCCTGGCCGCCATTGCCTCTCATCAAACCCAGTGGGGAATCGCCTGGTTGGAGCTTTCCAGCGGACAGTTCAGCCTTTTGGAGCTTGAAAGTGACGAAGAGATGCTTGCTGAGTTGACCCGGCTGTCGCCGGCAGAGCTGCTGGTGCCGGAAAATCTCGCGCTACCAGAACCGCTTTCCGTCCAGCCTGGCCTGCGCCGCCAGGGAGAGTGGCTGTATGATCTGGACAGTGCCACCCGGAGCCTGTGTGATCAGTTTGACGTGCAGGATCTGCGTGGCTTCGGCTGCGCACACCTTACCACGGCCCTGATTGCCGCTGGCGTTCTGATCGATTATGCCCGCGATACTCAGCGCTCTCGCCTGCCACATGTCACCTCGATCAGGGTTGAAAACCGAGACGATGCGGTGGTGATTGATGCCGCCAGCCGACGTAACCTGGAGATCGATACCAACCTCGGCGGGGGCAGCGAAAACACCCTGGCCAGCGTACTCGACACCTGTGCCACCGCCATGGGTTCACGCCTGTTGAAACGTTGGCTCAACCGCCCCCTGCGCCAGCGTGACATCATCCATGATCGCCAGGCCGGGGTTGCACTTCTGCAGCTTGATGTTGCCTACCTGGGCCTGCGCGAGACGCTCAACGCTGTCGGCGATGTAGAACGTATTCTTTCCCGTGTGGCACTCTACAGCGCTCGACCAAGGGACCTGGCCAGACTTCGTGACGCGCTGGCCACCCTGCCAGAGCTGCAGACACTGCTAAGCCAAGTGGAAAGTGGCAGTATCATCGACCGTCTGCGCTCCCATATCCAGCCTTATCCGGTGCTTGGCGATACCCTGCAGCGAGCCATCGTTGAGAACCCACCTGTCGTCATCCGTGAAGGGGGTGTGATTGCCAAGGGCTTTGATGACGAGCTTGACGAGCAGCGCGGTCTGGCCGAAAACGCCGGCGACTACCTGATCGCTCTGGAAACACGTGAGCGCGAACGCACCGGGCTTAGCCACCTTAAGGTCGGCTATAATCGGGTACATGGTTATTTTATTGAGCTTCCCCGCGCCCAGGCCCAACAGGCCCCGGCCGAGTATATTCGACGCCAGACCCTCAAGAATGCCGAGCGTTTTATCATTCCTGAACTAAAGGAATTTGAAGACAAGGCGCTGTCCGCTAAATCACGCGCCTTGAGTCGTGAAAAATGGCTGTATGAACGTTTGCTGGATGAACTCAACACACACCTGCATGCGCTTCAGGCCAGCGCTCGTGCCCTGGCGGAACTGGACGTCCTGTGCGCTTTTGCCGAGCGCGCCGATGCACTGGACTGGGTGCGCCCGGCGCTTGCGGAAGACACCGGCATCAGCATTCGTGCCGGACGCCATCCAGTGGTTGAGCAAGTCAGCGAAACACCTTTTGTACCCAACGATGTCAACCTCCACCCAAAACAGGCCATGTTGATTATTACTGGCCCCAACATGGGCGGCAAATCGACCTACATGCGCCAGGCAGCGCTGATCACCCTACTGGCTCACTGCGGCAGCTTTGTACCTGCCGATGCAGCAGAAATCGGCCCGATTGATCGTATTTTCACCCGTATTGGCTCCTCCGATGACCTGGCGGGTGGGCGCTCAACCTTTATGGTTGAAATGACCGAAACCGCCAACATCCTGCACAACGCGACCTCTCAAAGCCTGGTACTGATGGACGAGATTGGCCGGGGCACCAGCACCTTCGATGGTCTTTCATTGGCCTGGGCCAGCGCGGAACATCTCGCCAAACTGCGTGCCTTGACGCTATTTGCCACACACTACTTTGAAATGACCGCTTTGCCGGAACATGCCGACAGTGTCGCCAATATTCATCTAACAGCTACTGAACACGGCGACCGCATCATATTCATGCACCGTATTGAGCCGGGCCCTGCCAGCCAGAGCTATGGCCTTCAGGTTGCCCAGCTGGCAGGCGTACCTTCCAGCGTCATTCGGCGTGCCAGGGAAACCCTGCACAGCCTTGAAAAACCAGACAACGAAGCCCTGCCCAAGGCCTCAAGCGCGCAGACAGCACCGCTACAGGATGACCTTTTTTCCCAGGTGCCCCACCCCGTAGTGGAAGCCCTGGAAAGTCTCGCAATTGATGAACTCTCACCTCGCCAGGCACTTGAATTGCTATATCAGTGGCGGGAGCGGGTGTAATAGAATAATCACCCATTACGGGTACAGGTACTTGCTGCGAGCAGCTGTCAGCCTCTAAAATACAACTCTTTATTTATATAAAAAATGAATTTTATATCCAAAAGTTATCAAACCAGTCTGGGTATGCTACCTGACGACATAACCAGCACTTGAAGAGGAAGTTAACGATGACGTTTGTCGTGACCGAGAATTGCATTCAATGCAAATACACCGACTGCGTGGAAGTCTGCCCGGTCGACTGTTTTTACGAAGGCCCCAACTTTCTCGTCATTCACCCTGATGAGTGTATAGACTGCGCCCTCTGCGAGCCGGAGTGCCCTGCAGAAGCCATTTTTTCAGAGGATGAACTGCCTGATGGCCAGGAACAGTTTATCGAACTCAATGCCGAGCTGGCAGATGTATGGCCCAATATTGCCGAGAAAAAAGACCCATTACCCGATGCGGAAGAATGGGATGGCAAGAAGGGCAAGTTGGAAAAGCTCGAACGCTAACCTGACTTTATTCAGGTAGTGGCGCGGCACCTTGTGTGAACGCCAGTAAACACGTGATTTGCGGCACGGGTGTCGCCACCGCCTGAAAAATGTCAGCCAGAATTTTATTACGCGCACAAAAAAGCGGCCCGAAGGCCGCCCGCTCCCAGCAAATCCACAGGCATTCACTATGCCTACTATCCTCAGATACATTCCCTGCCAAGGCCAATATTCCCTATCTCACTCAGCGTATCTGTATATCCCGTTGCATCCTGCTTGAAAGCATCCCTGCCTCCCCTTGTCCATATAATAAGTGTGGCAGATTTACCGGTTGGCTCAAGGGCGTCCCGAAAGCACAAAACGGGCTGATGAGCCCGTTTTGTGTGATATTCAATGTAAAAACAATTAGTTACCAACAAAAATGGTAAACAATTGCTTCTAACGACTTTATTTTGCGTAAATGACGACACCGTTTGTAGGAAATATCTTACAAAAATTGAAGCTATCTCTTACTCGGCTAGTGCAACACACCTGTTATTGCCCTTTGATCGCCTGGCGGCCCGGATAGCTGACATTACCCAGCTCGGCTTCAATCGTCAGCAGACGGTTGTATTTGGCAACCCGGTCGGAACGGCATAAAGAACCTGTCTTGATCTGCCCAGCCCGGGTACCCACCGCCAGATCCGCGATAGTGGTATCTTCCGTTTCACCACTACGGTGAGAAATAACCGCAGTAAAGCCAGCATCCTGTGCCATCCTGATCGCATCCAGGGTTTCTGACAATGAGCCAATCTGGTTGAACTTGATCAAAATAGAGTTGCCGATGTGTTCATCGATACCGCGTTTGAGGATTTTGGTATTGGTAACAAAAAGATCATCACCCACCAACTGCACTTTATCACCCAGCTTGTCGGTCAGCGCTTTCCAGCCATCCCAGTCTGACTCATCCATACCGTCTTCGATAGAAACAATCGGGTAGTCCGCGCACAGCCCGGCCAGGTAATCGGCAAAACCTTCAGCATCGTAATGTTTGCCTTCGCCAGAAAGGTTGTACTGGCCATCCTGGTAGAACTCGGAAGAAGCACAGTCCAACGCCAGGGTAACGTCTTCATCCAGACGATAGCCCGCATCGGCAACGGCCTGCTTGATTACTGCCAGCGCCTCGGCGTTAGAAGCCAGATTGGGCGCAAAGCCGCCTTCATCACCCACCGAGGTCGACAGGCCCCGCGCCGCCAGGACTTTTTTGAGAGCGTGGAAGATTTCTGCTCCCATACGCAGGCCTTCACGGAAGGTGGCCGCCCCTACGGGCTGCACCATGAACTCCTGAATGTCCACGTTGTTGTCAGCATGTTCGCCGCCATTGAGAATGTTCATCATGGGAACCGGCATGCTGTACTGACCCGGCTGTCCATAAAGCTCGGCGATATGCGCGTACAAGGGCACACCCTTGGCATTGGCCGCTGCCTTGGCAGCCGCAAGCGATACCGCCAGTATGGCGTTGGCGCCCAAATTGGCTTTGTTTTCGGTGTTATCCAGCGCCAGCATGGCGTTATCGAGGCCGCGCTGATCACGCGCATCCACACCCAGCAAAGCATCATGAATCGGGCCGTTAACCGCTTCAACTGCTTTCAGAACGCCTTTGCCCAGATAACGTGACGCGTCACCATCACGCAGTTCCAATGCCTCACGCGAACCGGTAGACGCACCGCTCGGGGCACAGGCTTCGCCAACCGCGCCACTTTCCAGGCGAACCGTGGCTGAGACAGTAGGGTTACCACGTGAATCAAGTACTTCCAGCGCACGAATATCGACAATTTTAGTCATCAAGCCATCCTTTTTGTTGGTGTTAACATCATGGGTACTAAAGTACGAAACTGGTTGTTTCAATCACTCTCTCAGCGGATCACCAAGGGCTCAAACCCTTTTACCAGCGTATCCAACTGCACCAGCTGACTAAGAAAAGGCTCCAGCTGCTCCAGCGGCAGGGCACAGGGGCCATCACACTTGGCGTTATCCGGGTCTGGATGGGCTTCCAGAAAAACACCTGCCAAACCCACCCCAACGCCAGCACGCGCCAGTTCAGCCACCTGAGCGCGGCGACCATCGGCGCTGTCGGCTCGACCCCCGGGGCGCTGTAACGCGTGGGTCACATCAAAAAAAACCGGAAAACCGGTCTGCTTCATATCCCCAAAACCGAGCATATCCACAACCAGATTGTTATAGCCGAAGCTTGAACCACGCTCACACAGCAGCAGCTGATCATTGCCGGCTTCCTGGCACTTGCTCAGGATATGACGCATTTCGTGGGGCGCCAGAAACTGGGGTTTCTTGATATTGATCACGGCACCTGTGCGCGCCATGGCGACCACCAGATCGGTCTGGCGGGCCAGAAAGGCCGGTAGCTGAATGATATCTGCCACTTCAGCCACCGGCGCTGCCTGCCAGGGCTCATGCACATCGGTGATGATCGGCACGCCAAAGCGTTCCTTGATTTCCGCCAGAATGGCCAGGCCCTTTTCAAGCCCTGGGCCACGGTACGAATTAATCGAACTACGATTGGCCTTGTCAAAGCTGGCCTTGAACACATAGGGGATGCCAAGCTTGGCGCTAGCCTCGACGTAGGCCGACGCCACTTCCATGGCGAGGTCCCGGCTTTCCAGCACATTCATGCCGCCCAACAGCATCAAAGGCAAAGAATTGCCGGCGGTTAGGCCGGCAATGTTGATATGGCGTTCTGCAGGTTGCGGGAAAGTCATGCAACGCTTACTCCTCGTTATGCCCTGCGGTTGACGGCGTCTGGGTCGCGGACTGGTGGCGAATTCGCGCCGTCTTGTGCTCCAGTGCTGCGTTGACAAAACCGCTGAAAAGCGGATGCCCATCGCGTGGCGTGGAGGTGAATTCAGGATGGAACTGACAGGCCACATACCAGGGATGGTCGGACAGTTCGATCACTTCCACCAGGGATTGATCAACACTCTTGCCGGAAATAACCAGCCCAGCGTCTGCCAGCGCATCCACAAACTGGTTATTGACTTCAAAGCGATGACGGTGGCGCTCAACAATTTCATCGGCGCCGTAAGCGGCTCTCGCTCGAGTGCCGGCTTCCAGATGGCACACTTGCCCTCCCAGGCGCATGGTACCGCCAAGGTCTGATGCCGCATCACGCAGTTCAATCCTGCCTTCGGCATTGAGCCATTCAGTGATCAGGCCAACCACTGGATGCTGGGTCTGGTGAGTAAATTCGGTGGAGTTGGCATCTTCCCAACCGGCGACATTGCGCGCATATTCGATCACCGCCACCTGCATGCCCAGACAGATCCCCAGATAGGGCACCTTGTTCTCGCGGGCAAACTGGGCCGCCAGGATCTTGCCTTCCACGCCACGCTCGCCAAAACCACCAGGCACCAGGATCGCATCCTTGCCCGCCAAGCGTTCAGTGCCATGATGCTCGATATCTTCTGAATCAATGTAATCAACGTTGACCTTGATACGGTCCTGGATGCCGGCATGAATCAAGGCTTCGTTAAGCGACTTGTAGGCGTCAAGCAATTCCATGTATTTGCCCACCATGGCAATGCTGACCGACTTCAGAGGGTTGAGCTTGGCATCCAGCACCCGCACCCAATCAGACAGATCGGCTTCACCTGCTTGAAGATTGAATTTGTTGCAGACGATCTCATCCAGCCCGTGCTCGTGCAGCATCAGCGGAATACGATAGATGGTATCGGCATCCTGAAGCGGCACCACGGCACGTTCTTCCACATTGGTGAACAGGGCGATCTTGCGTCTTTCGGCCTCCTCAAGCTCCACCTCGCTGCGACAGATCAGGATATCCGGCTGGATACCAATAGAACGCAGTTCCTTGACGCTGTGCTGGGTCGGCTTGGTCTTGGTCTCGCCGGCCGTGGCGATATAGGGCACCAGGGTGAGGTGCATGAAGAGGGCGCGCTGGGCGCCCAGTTCACTACGAATCTGGCGGATCGACTCGAGAAATGGCAATGATTCAATATCACCCACAGTTCCGCCGATTTCCACCAGGGCCACGTCAAAACCTTCACCGCCGGCATAGACACGACGTTTGATTTCATCAGTGATATGTGGAATGACCTGGACCGTTCCGCCCAGATAGTCACCACGCCGCTCCTTGCGCAGCACGTGCTCGTAGACACGACCGGTCGTGAAGTTATTACTCTGGGTCATCTTGGTGCGGATAAAACGCTCATAATGGCCCAGATCAAGATCGGTCTCGGCACCATCTTCCGTGACGAAAACTTCGCCATGCTGGAAGGGGCTCATAGTGCCCGGGTCGACGTTGATGTAAGGGTCGAGCTTGAGCATGGTGACTTTTAGGCCGCGCGCCTCAAGAATCGCCGCCAGTGAAGCGGATGCGATTCCCTTGCCAAGCGAGGACACAACGCCACCGGTCACGAAGATATATCGTGTCATGGAAAACCTGTCGAAACGTGATCAATAGGCACAGCAGAAAGCCACACCAGGATGGGAGGACAGGATAGCAGAGTAAGCCTAAAGGCTCAATTGAACAACGGCGCTCGGGGCATATCATGACATCGACCATCACCATGACATGCCCGACCGGCGAAGTTGATCAGACGCCCAGGTAGTCGAGGATACCTTCCGCTGCCTGGCGACCTTCATAGATAGCGGTCACCACAAGGTCAGAACCACGTACCATATCGCCCCCAGCAAAAATCTTCTCATTGCTGGTCTGGAAGGCAAACTCACCATGTTCAGGTGCCTTGACGCGATCACGCTCATCCACCGCAATGTTTGACGTGGTGAACCATGGAGCCGGGCTGGCCTGGAAACCAAAGGCAATCACCACCGCATCTGCGGGAATGATTTCCTCGGAACCTGGCACCACCTCAGGACGCTGGCGCCCATTTTCATCAGGCTCACCCAGACGGGTACGCACGACCTTTACGCCTTCAACCTGCTCCTCACCCATAACGGCAACCGGCTGACGATTGAACATGAACTCAACGCCCTCTTCACGGGCATTGGCCACTTCACGGCGTGAGCCGGGCATGTTTTCTTCATCGCGACGATAGGCACAGCTGACGCTGGTAGCCCCCTGACGGATCGACGTACGGTTGCAATCCATGGCCGTATCACCACCCCCCAGCACTACAACGCGCTTGCCTTCCATCGAGATATAGTCCGATGGGTCTTTTTCAAAGCCCAGGCAACGATTAACGTTGGCAATCAGAAAATCCAGAGCCTTGTAGACGCCGGGCAAGTCTTCACCGGGAAAGCCCCCTTCCATATATTTATAAGTGCCCATGCCCAAAAAGACAGCGTCGTAATCCTGCAGAAGGGTTTCAAACTCGACATCGGTACCAATCTCGGTGTCCAGATGGAATTCAACGCCCATTTCTTCAAACACTGCCCGACGGCGCTCCATGACGTTCTTTTCCAGCTTGAATTCTGGAATACCAAAAGTCAGCAAGCCGCCTATCTCCGGGTATTTGTCAAACACCACTGGCTTGACACCGTTGCGCGCCAGAATATCAGCGCAGCCGAGCCCGGCGGGGCCTGCGCCAATGATCGCAACCTTCTTGTCTGTCCACACCACCTTGGATAAATCCGGGCGCCAACCCATGGCAAACGCCGTATCGGTAATGTACTTCTCAATGGATCCGATGGTCACTGCACCAAAACCATCGTTCAGGGTGCAATCGCCTTCGCACAGACGGTCCTGCGGGCAAACCCGTCCGCACACTTCAGGCAGTGAGTTGGTTTTATGCGAGAGCTCCGCGGCCTCGAGAATGTTGCCTTCCACCACCAACTGCAACCAGTTGGGAATGTAATTGTGTACCGGGCATTTCCACTCACAGTAGGGATTACCACAGTGCAGGCAGCGATGCGCCTGACTGGCCGCATCTGTGGGCTTGTAGGGTTCGTATATTTCAGCGAACTCCTTTGCCCGTGAGCGCGCATCTTTCTTCTGTGGATCCTGACGTCCTACATCAACAAACTGGAAGTCATTCTTCAATCGATTAGCCATGATCATTTTCCTCTCGGCGATTCGGCATCAGCTATTCAGGCTAAGCAGCTTATTCAGCGTGCCGCCGCGACTGGTCCAGCAGGCTGCTAAGGCTTGCCGCCTTGGGCTTCACCAACCAGAAGTGGCGCACATAATCACCAAAGTCTTCAAGAATATCCGCACCTCGCTGGGAACCTGTTGCCGCGACGTACTCTTCAAGCAGTTCCCGCAGGTGACGGCGGTAGGCTTCCATCGTTTCGGTGTTGACCCGGTGAATCTCGACCAATTCGTGATTGTACTTATCGACAAAGGTACGGTCCTCGTCAAGCACGTAGGCAAAGCCACCTGTCATACCGGCACCAAAGTTGACCCCGGTTTTACCCAGTACGCAGACCAGACCACCTGTCATATATTCACAGCAGTGATCGCCCGCCCCTTCAATGACAGCACGGGCGCCTGAGTTACGGACACCAAAGCGCTCGCCGGCAATGCCCGCTGCGAACAGCTGCCCGCCGGTTGCCCCATAAAGGCAAGTGTTACCGACTATGGCTGTCTTGTGGCTCTCAAACTGACTTTCACGCGGCGGCACGATCACCACCCGACCACCGTTCATACCCTTGCCGACGTAATCATTGGCATCGCCTTCCAGATGCAGGTTCAGGCCACGGGCATTCCACACCCCGAAGCTCTGACCTGCAACGCCGGTAAAACGTACGTCCAACGGTGCCTCTTCAAGGCCCGCTTCACCATAATGCTTGGCGATTACGCCCGATGTCAGGGCGCCAACGCTACGATCACAGTTGGTAATCCGGAAGGTGAAGGTACCGCCCGACCTGGCCTCTATAGCGTCTTTCACCGCATCGAGCACCTCAAGGTTCTTGTCACCCGGATCATGGGGCTTATTACGGTTTACCTGACAGAACTGTGGCGCATCCGCAGGCACAAAGTCGTTGCCCAGCAGCGGCGTCAGATCCAGCTTGCGCTGGGAAGCCGTCTGCCCTTCCAGCACTTCCAGCAGATCCGTGCGGCCAATCAGGTCGGTCAGCTTGCGCACTCCCAGCATGGCCATCAGCTCGCGCACTTCTTCAGCGATGTAGCGGAAGTAGTTCTTGACCATGTCCACGGTGCCGCGGAAATGCTCGCCGCGCAGATAATCATCCTGAGTCGCCACACCGGTGGCACAGTTATTCAAGTGACAGATACGCAGGTATTTACAGCCCAACGCCACCATAGGCGCCGTGCCGAAGCCAAAGCTCTCGGCGCCCAGGATAGCGGCCTTGACCACATCGAGGCCGGTTTTCAGGCCACCGTCAGTTTGTAGACGGATCTTGTCCCGCAGACCATTGATACGTAGCGCCTGGTGAACTTCCGGCAAGCCCAGTTCCCAGGGTGAGCCTGCATGCTTGATCGAGGTCAGCGGACTTGCCGCTGTACCGCCATCATAGCCGGAGACCGTAATCAGGTCGGCATAAGCCTTGGCAACCCCAGTGGCGATGGTGCCTATACCCGGCTCGGATACCAGTTTGACCGATACCTGAGCATCCGGATTGACCTGCTTGAGATCAAAGATCAATTGGGCCAGGTCTTCAATTGAATAGATATCATGGTGCGGTGGCGGTGAAATCAGCGTCACCCCAGGCACCGAATAGCGCAGTCGGGCAATGAGTGCATTTACCTTGCCACCCGGCAACTGGCCGCCTTCCCCGGGCTTGGCACCCTGGGCCACCTTGATCTGCAATACATCCGCGTTGACGAGATAGTGGGGCGTGACACCAAAACGCCCTGAGGCGATCTGTTTGATCTTGGAATTACGGATGGTGCCGTAACGCGCTGGATCTTCGCCGCCCTCACCGGAGTTGGATCGGCCGCCGGTCTCGTTCATGGCCTGGGCCATGGCCTCGTGAGCCTCTGGGGAGACGGCACCCAACGACATACCGGCTGTATCAAAACGCGGTATCAGATCATCCACGCTCTCGACTTCCTCAAGCGACAATGGCGTTGCCGCCGGTTTGAGCGCCAGCAGGTCACGGATCGTCGCCACTGGCCGCTCGTTGACCAGTTGGGCGAACTTCTTCCATTTG
The DNA here is from genome assembly GCF_044792155.1 of Halomonas sp. BLK-85. NCBI lineage: Bacteria > Pseudomonadati > Pseudomonadota > Gammaproteobacteria > Oceanospirillales > Halomonadaceae > Halomonas > Halomonas sp. BLK-85. The sequence continues at coordinate 610,006 of NZ_CP087731.1, read as the reverse complement.
TCATAGCTGCCATCCTGTACCGCTTCCTGCATGTACATGATGACGTCCGGGTTGTAGGCATGATACTCATGACCATGCACATACTTCATCAGGCCGCCCTGGGAAATCCCCTTACGGGCAATCCAGGCAGTTCGGGCCAACGCTTCCTGCTGCAGCTGAAGTTCTGCAAAACCGGTGCCCTGAATGCGTGACGCCATACCTTCAAAGCACATTTCCATGATATCGCTATCCAGACCAACGGCCTCGAACAGCATGGAGCCGCGATAGGACGCCAGGGTCGAGATCCCCATCTTGGAAAGAATCTTGAACAACCCCTTCTGCATGCCTTTACGGTAATTTTCCCGCGCATCCGCCGGGTTGCCGGTCAGCTCACCTACCCGCTGCATATCCGTCATGACCTGATAGGCCAGCCAGGGATAGACAGCCGTAGCGCCTACACCAAACAGCACCGCCATCTGATGGGAATCCCGCGCATAGCCGGTTTCCACCACAATATTGGCATCGGGGCGAAGGGCAAGACGTCCCAGGTGGGTATGCACCGCCCCCACCGCCAGCACAGACTGGATTGGAATTTCACCTTTGGGCAGATCAGCATCACTGAGCACCAGGATGACCTTGCCCGCCCGTACCTGTTTTTCCGCCTCTTCACACAGCCCGACAAGTGCCTGCTTGAGACTTTTCTCTTCAGGGTTGTAGCCCAACGAAAGACGATGACTGGTGAAGGCCGGATCTTTTTCATTGACCAGCGCGGTGAACTTGCGCGGTGACAGTACGGGTGTCGTAAGAATAATACGGTGAGCGTGTTCCGGTGTAGCGCTGAAAACATTGCGTTCAGCACCGATACAGGTTTCCAGCGACATCACAATCGCTTCACGCAATGGATCGATTGCCGGGTTGGTGACCTGGGCAAATTTCTGGCGGAAGTAGTCGGTCAAGAGGCGTTGACGCGATGACAATACCGCCATCGGCGTATCATCGCCCATAGATCCGACTGCTTCCTGACCACTTTCCGCCAATGGACGCAACACCTGATCGCGCTCTTCGAAGCTGATCTGGAACATTTTCTGCTGAGTATTCAGGGCATCAGTATCCATGACCTGGAAACGCGCCAGCTCAGTCAATGCCGATTCCAGATAGTTAGCCTGCTGCTTCAACCAGCGCTTGTAAGGATGTGCGGACTTGAGCCGACCATCGATATCATCGGTATGCAGCACTTCACCCGTCTGAGTATCCACAGCCAGCATTTGACCAGGGCCCACCCGACCTTTGGAAACGACATCCTCTGGTTTGTAGTCATAGGTGCCGATTTCCGATGCCAGAGTGATAAATCCATTTTTGGTCACTACCCAGCGTGCCGGGCGCAAGCCGTTACGGTCGAGCATGCAGACCGCCTGGCGGCCGTCGGTCATGACCACGCCCGCCGGACCATCCCAGGGCTCCATGTGCATGGAGTTGTATTCATAGAAAGCACGCAACTCGGCATCCATGGTTTCCACGTTCTGCCAGGCGGGGGGCACCATCATACGCACCGCACGATGCAGATCCATGCCGCCTGTCAGCAACACTTCCAGCATGTTATCCATACTGGAAGAGTCCGACCCCGTGGTATTGACGATTTCATCCAACTCAGCGACGTCAGGAAGACGATCGCTGATAAAGTTTTTCTTGCGCGAGTTGGCCCAGCCGCGGTTGGCTTCAATGGTATTGATTTCGCCATTGTGCGCCAGCAGGCGGAAAGGCTGAGCCAACGGCCAGCGCGGCGCCGTGTTGGTTGAGAAGCGTTGATGGAAAACGCAAATAGCCGTTTCAAGACGAGGATCGTTGAGGTCCTGATAGAACGCAGGCAGGTCAGCCGGCATGACCAGGCCTTTATAGGACACGACCTCGGAAGACAACGACGCCACATAGAAATCCGCTTCGTCCCTAAGCTGCTCTTCCGCTCGGCGACGTGCCATGTAAAGATCAACGTCGAAATGCTCACCGTCACCGGGCATCACAAAAACCTGACGGATACGCGGCAAGCAATCCAACGCCATCGGACCGCAGACGGAAGCATCTGTCGGCACTGTTCGCCAGCCTGCAACGACAAGGCCGCGCTGCTCGAGTTTCTGCTCCAGCACACCCTGCGCATGTTCAGCGCGCGCATCGTCGTCAGGCAGAAAGATAACGCCTACCGCAAAAGTATCGCCGAGGGAAACGTCCAGCGCAGTGTGTGCCACTTCACGCATGAAATGCTCGGGCATCTTGAGCAGCAAACCGCAGCCGTCGCCTGTCTTCCCATCAGCAGCGATGCCACCCCGATGGGTCATACAGGTAAGCGACTCAATAGCGGTTTTCAACAATTCATGGCTGGCTTGCCCCTGCATATGGGCAATCAGACCGAAGCCACAGTTGTCGCGAAACTCGCCGGGCTGATGAAGACCTCTGTTCATGGGCGTGCCTCAAAAACGTGTTTTATTTACAACGGCACCGTGGTAAAAAAGAAGGTTTTTTGGTCTTATTAGTTTGCCATTCCTGATGTACCTGGGCTGTAAAGCAACCACCGTTGGAGTGAAAAATGGTTGATCAGCATAGCGACTGCTTGGCCTTCAGTGCAATCGAATCGCCCGCACAAAATTGCTAAAAACCTTGCCAAATCCACAGCTTGCATAACCAAGAATCTAAAAAAGCGATACGCTTCAATAACTTGCAATGCAGCAAAACGGTAATTCAACGAAAATCACCACATATTAAACTTTAGTCTAAAATCGCCCTAAAAAGCCATGCCGATAGCGCATAAGGCATTCTGATTATCAATTTTTTGACCGGCCGGCCAACTTCTTCCAACCAGCAGCATGCATTTCAGGCCCTGTACTTTATAACCAGCCAAAAAACCCGCCGGATATCGGCGGGTTTTAGGTAGTGATGCCATCTAGCATATTGGCCTTCAGGCGCGGGGATAATGATCCAGCAAATCATTCAGCAGGCTGATGGGCGTTTCATCACTGATACAGGCATCGCCCAGCTCGCGCAGGAGCACCAGGCGCAATCGGCTACCCGTGTTTTTCTTGTCGCGGCGCATAGGCCCCAGAAAATCGTCACGCTGCATCCCCAACGGCGCCTTCAGTGGCAAGCCGGCACTTTCTATCACCTGCAAGCTGCGGGACAGTGCCGCATCATCAATCCACCCCAGGCGCCGGGAAAGCGTTGCCGCCATGGACATGCCAGCCCCTATGGCCTCGCCATGTAGCCAATTCCCATAACCCTGATGTGCTTCGATAGCATGGCCAAAGGTATGACCCAGGTTCAACAGGGCACGCACATCCTGCTCGGTTTCATCTTCCGCGACGATATCAGCCTTTATCTGGCAACTTCTGGCAATCGCTTCTGCCAGCGCCCGGGCATCATGAGCGCGCAAAGCCTCCATATTGGCCTCAAGCCAGCTCAGAAACACCTCATCACGAATCAGGCCATATTTGATAACTTCAGCAAGTCCCGCCGACATTTCCCGGTCAGGCAGGGTTGCCAGACTGTCGATATCCACCAACACCGCCCTGGGCTGCCAGAAGGCGCCGACCATATTCTTGCCTAACGGGTGATTGACACCTGTTTTACCCCCCACCGAGGAGTCAACTTGCGCCAGAAGTGTGGTCGGCACCTGTATGAACGCCACGCCACGCTGATAACTGGCGGCCGCATAACCGGCCATATCGCCGATGACGCCACCCCCCAAAGCAATCAGCGTACAGCGGCGATTGAAGCCGGCCTCCAGCAAGGCTCCCCAGATACGGTTAACCTGCTCAATGGTTTTATACTGCTCTCCATCCGGCAATATGCAGGTCTGCACATCCAGCTCTTCGGGCAATTGCTGTGCCAGTGTTTCCAGATATAACGGCGCGATCGTTTCATTGGTCACTATCATTACCTGCTGACCAGCCAGGTAAGGCAGAATGGCATCCGGATTGGACAACAGCCCGGTGCCTATATGGATCGGGTAACCACGATCACCCAGGTCAACAGTGAGAGTGCGCAAGGCGTCCGCTAACGGCGTCATCAAGATACCTTCTAGATTAGATGTTTTGATTAACTGTTTTGATTGGCTGTGTTTTAGCTTTCTCTTCAAGCCCGGCGCCATTCTTATGCAAGGGGTCATTCAGGCGCTGAACCCGACGCAGAATCTCGTTGACCACTGCTCGCGGGCTGCGCCTGTCAGTGCGCACGCTGATATCCGCCGTTAATCGGTAAAGGGGATCACGCTTGGCATACATGTCGTAAAGCACCTGCTCGCGGTTTTCACACTGCAGTAACGGCCGGTTGCGATCCTTGGCGGTTCGCTTGAGCTGCTGTTCAACAGTGGTCATCAGGTAGATCACAGTGCCACGTTCGCGCAGCACACTGCGGTTTTCCTCCCGCAGCACAGCACCACCACCAGTGGCCAGCACAATAGGGTTCAGCCGGGTCAATTCATCTATCATCTGCACTTCACGCTGACGAAAGCCGGCTTCACCTTCAACGTCAAAAATCCAGGGAATGTCAGCGCCGCAGCGACTCTGGATAGCGTGGTCACTATCCACAAAATCACGTGAAAGTTCAGCGGCCATCTGGCGGCCTATGGTGCTTTTACCTGCCCCCATGGGGCCGATCAGAAAGAGGTTGGGTAAATCCTGCATCAGCGAACCGCCAAGCCATCATCAAGTAAACGTGGAGTTATAAAGACCAGCAGCTCTACTTTTTCACTACTCTCTTCAGTGTAACGGAACAGCCTTCCAATAAAGGGGATGTCGCCCAGCAACGGCGTCTTGGCCATCTGACGCAGCTCTTCCGTTGTCAAGATACCACCCAGAACGACCGTTTGCCCATCATCAACCAGCACTTGTGTTTCTATGGTGTTGGTATCTATCGGCGGTTCACCGCCAAATTCCGATTCGCGAAAGCTGTCATTACGAATGACCAGATCCATGATAATACGATTATCAGGCGTGATCTGCGGAGTCACTTCCAATGAAAGCAGGGCTTCCTTGAATTCGGTATCCGGGTTGTCATTGCCATCCACACTTTGAAAAGCACGTTCTTCACCCTGGCTGATAATCGCTGTGCGCTGGTTGGCCGTGATTATCCGTGGCTGGGAAATCGTCTGGCTCTTGCCTTCGCTTTCCAGCGCTCTCAACTCCAGATCAAGCAGGATATCGCCGGAAAGATAGCCAAAACCGAACGCCGTCTGCGCAGCCGTATTACTACCAAGGTCAACGGCAAGCCCGCCTGTCCCCGGCGAACCATCGGAAGCACCTTCGAACGTCAACGCATCTGGGTTACTTGAGCCGCTAAAAATATTGTTGATGCTGCCATTACTGGAAATGCCCCAATTGATACCCAGCTCTTGGGATGCGGTATCGCGGGCAATCACTATACGCGCCTCAATCTGTACCTGACGTACCGCCACGTCCAGGCGATCCAGGGTGGTCAGAATCTCGTTGACCTGCTCCTGAGTGTCCTGGATCAACAGCGTATTGGTGCGCTGATCAATACTGACCCGACCACGTTCGGTCAACAGACCAAAACCATCTTCACCGCGCAGCAGCTCGGCCAGGTCTTGCGCACGGGCATACTTGACCTCGATAAACTCGGTAATTAAAGGTGACAGAACATCGCGCTGATTGCGGGCTTCAAGTTCCTGCTGCTCTAACTGGGCAAGCTCCTGGGCAGGCGCTACCACGATGACATTGCCTTTTTCACGGCTTGAAAGCCCCTGACTCTGAAGAATCAGATCCAACGCCTGATCCCAGGGCACTTCATTAAGATTCAGCGTTACCCGGCCAGTCACACTGTCACTCGCCACAATATTCAGGCCGGTAAACTCGGCCAGGGTCGCCAGCACCGCGCGCACTTCAATATCCTGGAAATTAAGGCTTAACCGTTCGCCTTCATAGACCTGATCCTCACTTTGTGCCTGCTGGGGTGCCTGATTGGCCGGCTCCACTTCCACACTCAGCGTCTGGCCACTTTGCGAAGACATCATCGCATAGGGGCCTTCGGTCTCCAGGATCAGCTGTGTACCTCGCTGGGTGGCTCTAGGCACCACACGTTGGATCGGGGTCGCAAAGTCAGTAACGTCATAGATCTGATTAAGCGCATCGGAAATGGCCACATCACGCAGGTCAACCACGACCCGGTTGCGGCCGTCTTCCTCTACCTGGACGCGAACATTCTCGCGGTTAAACACCACATCCAGCTGCCCGGCTCCCTCCCTTCCACGACGAAAATCAATCCGCTCGATCTGTGGACCCTCGCTGGTTTCAAGATTGGCTGAGTCTTCCAGGCTGGAACGATTATTGACACCGGAAGTGACACTATCCCTTGCTGGTCTCGCCTCAGCGGTGACCTCGGCAGGATCTGCCTGATTGGAAGTCACGGCCAGAGAAATACGCAGAAGATCGCCATCTTGCTGGGTGGAATATTCATAGGCTTCAGCCAGGTTAATGATCAGCCGCGTGCGCTCATTACCCTCAACCGCTGTCACCCTCTCTACTCCAGGATGATTGATATCGAAGCGCCTTCTATCCAGTGCACTTCTGGTATCAGCCAGATCCAGCATCAGCCGATGGGGTGAATCCAGCCGATAATCCCTGACGGTTGGCGCACCCCCGAAAAACTGAAGATTGATATCGACTCGGTCTGCATTGGCCTGGTCCACATCCAAACCGGTCAGCACCGCCGCACAGGAGGCACCCGGCAGCCATGCAAGCAGCAACAGCATGCCGCTAAGAATGCCACGCAATTGCGTCCTGCCTAACGTCTCGCTCAACATTCAGCTACCCCCTGGTATCTAGTCTTTTGGCAATCACATGGTGGTACTTTATTCATCACCATCCAGCGCAAGTGCCGCTTCGCGCACCTGCCAGCCTTCAGTCTGGGTAAATATACGTTCATCTATTTCAATACGTTTTTCACCAATACGCACAATACGCCCGTAATCCGGCCCAACATAGTTACCTTCACTGACGCTGATCACGTCACCTTCGGGCGTTCGGATCAGTGCACGCTGGCGATTACTCATCTGTAACATGCCTACCAGCGACAGCTCCTGAAGCGAGAAACGCTCCAGGGGCTGCGGCTCGCGACGGGTATCCGGGGCCAGGCTGGCATTCGCCCCCGGCACTGTCGCTGACTGGCCTGCCACTGCTTCAGGTGCAAGAAAGGGGCTACGCCCGTCAGAATGGCGATAGCCAAGCGACTGATACTCGGGAATATCGGGCACCACCAGTGGCGGCTGACTCCCCGGCGTTTGGCGAATCTGATCCAGTTCCTGAGCCAACTCGTCCAGTTGGGCGTCCGCACATCCACCCAACAGCACTGTCAGCATGAAAAGCGCCCACCCCGTCCCAAGCTTCATTACCCGCCTCCCTCATCGCTATCATTGGCAGTGTCATCACCCTGAGGGCGGTCACTGTAAGTCTGCGCGATGATAGCCAATCTCAACGTCTGCTTATCACTCTCTACCGGGGCCAGCTCAAAATCATGCTGGGTAACAATACGAGGCAAGGCGGCAATATCAGCCACAAACTGTGCGATATCGTGATAACCACCCTGCACTTCGATATCAAAAGGATGTTCAGTATAATGAGTCTGGCGCGTGGTTTCCTGCAAGCGGATGGTTTCCACACTCAAGCGGTTATCCAGCGCCGCATCACTGATACTGTCCAGAAGGGAAGGAATCTCGGCGTTCGTCGGCAGCATGGCGCGTAGCTGCTGCATCTGCGTGTCCATGTCAGCCAGTTGCTGCTCGATTTCCGGCAGATAGGTAGCTTCCAGGGCTTTTTGCCTGAACTCCGTCAACAGAACGGTCTCCTCTCGCTCAGCCGCTGATAATGATTCGGTGCGTTCCTTGATAACCAGCCAGTAGACCAGCGCCAATGCCAGGATGAACACCAGCAACAAGGTCATCGCTCTCAGCAACAGAGGCCAGGTAGCGGCTTCCTTGAGATCAAGCGCTTGTAAGTCGGTATCGCGCAGGCGCTGCCACTCTTCGCTCAGACGCTTAGTTTTCATTATCGAACTCCTGCTGACTGCTATCCGCCTGCGTCTGGCGCACCTCAAAGCGGAAAAGCCGCCGGGTGGAATCGGCTTCGCGCTCCACTTCTGAAAGCGAGGGAGTGCCGAGCCTTTGCGCGTCAGCAATACGGCGCAATTGTTCTGAGACCTGACGATCGGTTCCGGCTTCTGCGGTTATATTCAGCCGTTGATTGGTACGCGACAGCCGTTGATAGATAACGCCATCTGCCATGCTGGCAGAGATATCATTAAACACCGCCACCGTGGTGGCGCGTGCATTCTGGAGATTCTGAAACGAGGCCAACCGCTCGCTGAGCTCAGCGGCATCGGCCTTGAACTCGCTGACGCGACGGATATCAGCATCAAGCTGGGAGATCTGCTGGCCAATAAACGCGTTACGTTGCTGCTGGGCTTCCGTTTCCGCCTCATAATAGAAAGCAATAGCACCCCCCATTGCCGCGCCTAGCAGCAGAGCCAGTACCAAGAAGGTATAGAAACGCCGGGTCAGTTTTTCACGCCGAACCTCTCGCCAGGGCAGCAGATTAATCATTATGCTCATGACATCCATCTCCTAGTGCCCGGCTCGCATGGCCAAGCCACATGCAGTCAACATGGCAGGTGCATCATTGCTCAAAGCGTCCTTGTTGAGGCGTTTGCTGACCAGCATGCGCTGAAACGGATTGGCAATCGTGACGTTCATACCACTGTCTTCAGCTATCCTCTCGGCTAACCCGGGAATGACACTGGAACCACCGGCCAGCACAATCTCTTTCACCTCATGGTGACGACCGGCAGTGTAATAAAGCTGCAATGAGCGCCCTACCTGCTGGACAATGGTTTCCAGAAAAGGCGTCAACACCTGAGCATGATAATCCTCCGGCAAACCGCCGCGCTTTTTGGCAAGCCCCGCTTCTTCCATCGTAAGGTCATAGCGTTCTCGGATGGCATCCGTTAACTGGCGTCCTCCGAACACGGTATCGCGGCTGTAAACGATATGCCCTTCGCGCATCACATGAAAGGCATTCATATGAGCACCAATATCCACCAGTGCAACGCAGGCCGACGCTTCCACCTGAGTCGATAACTGACGACGCAACGAATCAAAAGCGCGCTCAACGGCAAAGGTTTCCACGTCAACAGCGGCAGGTTCAAGACCCGCTTTTTCCAGAGTTTCAGTCAGCTGTCTAACATCCTGCTGGCGACACGCGACGAGCAGCACCCGCTGCTCGTCTTCATTGAAGGGCGAAGGCCCCAACAACTGAAAGTCAAACGCCACTTCATTAATGGGGAACGGGATATGACGTTCGGGGTCTTCCGTGATGCGTTCTTCAATCTCCTCCTCGCTTAACCCCAGCGGAAAGGACAATGTCTTGGTAATTGCCGCACTGGCAGGAACGGCCACAGCGGCTTTACGGGTGGAGGGTTTGGCATGCTCAACGGCGCGACCGAGTACGTGGGCGACATCATCAATATCCTGAATGCGACGCTCTACGACAGCACCGTCGCGTAATGGTCGAACAGCATAGCTGGCAACTTCATGGTTGCCAGCAGTTGGCTTGAGCTCAAGCAGCTTGACGGTGGCTGACGTAATATCCACGCCAATCAGCCCTTTGCTAGGCTTTGGTAAGCGCATTATCGAGTTTGACTCCCGCAAATAAGATCGCTGTTAGGAGGTTACATTACTTTAACGGTGTGCACACTCAAGCGCTTTTATGACATCACTACTGGTGAGAGCCGGCTTAGCTTTCTATAATGCCCGCTTATCGTGTCGTTCTATTTATAAATAGCTGTGTATCACCTCAGGTGACAACACACCTTATCGCCCACAGGGGCTTTTGTTCATGAAGTTGATCCGTAACATTATTTTATCCTTATTTTTTATGCTCGTATCGCTGGGCGGCGGTGTTGCACTGGCCGTTGTTGGTGCGGCCTTGTACTTTGCCCCCGGGCTTCCAGACGTACGTCAGCTGCAGGATTTCGAGCTGCATACCCCCCTGCGCATCTATACTCGTGATGCCAAGCTGATTGGTGAATTCGGTGAAGAGCGGCGTATTCCCGTCGACTTTGCGAATATTCCCCAACCCATGATTGATGCCCTGATTGCGGCAGAAGACCAGAGCTATTTCGAGCACTCCGGGGTAGACCCACGAGGCCTGGCCCGCGCGGCGGTTGAGCTGGCACAAAGTGGTGGCGCCATTCAGTCCGGTGGCTCGACGATTACCATGCAGGTGGCCAGAAATTACTTACTCACCCTTGACCAGACCTTTACCCGCAAGATTCGTGAAATCCTGCTGGCATTACAGATGGAGCAGGTGCTCGACAAGGAAGCCATCTTCGAGCTTTATGTTAACAAGATCTTTCTGGGCAACCGCGCTTACGGCATTGCCTCTGCCTCCGAAACCTACTACGACAAACCCCTTGGTGAACTCAGTCTCGCCCAGACAGCCATGATTGCTGGCTTGCCCAAGGCACCTTCAGCCTTTAACCCCCTGGCTAACTCCGAGCGCTCATTAATTCGCCGCAACTGGATTCTGTTCCGCATGCGTGAACTGGGCTTTATCGATCAGGACGCCTATCAGCAGGCGGTGCAGGAACCTATTACCGCTGAGCGACACCGCACCCAAACGGAGGTGGATGCTGCCTATGTGTCTGAAATGGCGCGTCAATACGCCGTGGATGTATTTGGTAGCGATGCCTACACAAGGGGCTATCGGATTTATACGACGCTGGACAGCGAACTTCAACCTTACGCCCAGCAAGCCCTGGCGGATGGCCTGCTGGCCTATGACAGGCGCCACGGCTGGCGAGGGCCGGAAGAGCGCAACATCCCGGCCAGCCTGGTTGAGGCTCAGGAGAACACCGCAACTCAGGGTCTGGAAGAGGAACTGGGTGAATCCCCCGAAATCCGCGAAACCGCTCGCGAGGCCGCTGAACGCAGTCAGACGGAGGTCGACGGTTTCGATGGCGACGTCAGTAACTGGGCTCAGGTCTTGCAGAACACCCCCCGTTACGGCCTTCTCGCCCCGGCTATTGTTGTGGAAACCCCTGGCCGTGAGATGCGGGTCATGACCCAGGATAACGAGATCCGTACTATCGGCTGGGAGAACATGGCCTGGGCGCAACCCTATCTGAGCCCACGCAGCCGTGGAGAGGCCCCTACAGCCGCCGGGCAAATTGCTGCGCGAGGTGATCTGGTGCGCGTAGTGGAAGATGAAGACAACAACCTGCGCCTGTCACAGCGTCCTCAGGTGGAAGGTTCTCTGGTGGTTCAGGATCCCAATGATGGGGCCATTATTGCCCTGCAAGGGGGCTTCGATTTCAATGCCAGCAAATTCAACCGGGCAGTGCAGGCACAGCGGCAATCAGGGTCAATCTTTAAACCCTTTATTTATGTGACCGCCTTGCATAGTGGTGAAATGACCGCCGCCACCATCATTAATGACTCGCCGCTGGTGCAAGCTGACGGTAGCAGTGCCCTATGGCGCCCGATGAACTCCAGCCGTGACTTCCAGGGACCGACGCGGCTGCGGCCGGCACTGGCGCGTTCACGCAACCTGGTGACGATCCGCATCCTCCGGGCGATGGGCCTTGACTACACCATCAACTACCTGCAGGGGTTTGGATTTGCACCAGAACGCCTGCCTAACGGACTGTCACTGGCGCTTGGCAGTGCCAGCCTGACACCACTGGAAATGACCAATGCCTACGCTATTCTTGCCAACGGAGGCTTCAAAGTTCACCCCTGGTACATTCATCATGTGACTCAGGGAGAAGAAGACGGCGAGGTGGTTTACCAGGCATCCCCTCGTGTTGTCTGTGAAAACTGCCCTCCAGAGCAGGAAAAGGTTGAAATCGATGGTAGAGAGTTTCCGGTTGCCCCGCGAGTCGTAGAGCCGGAAGCTGCCTATATTATCCGTGACATGCTGCGCGACGTCATCGAGCGAGGGACCGGACGAGCTGCCTTGAGCCTTGAACGAACTGACATCGTGGGTAAGACAGGCACCACCAACGATCAGCGCGACGCCTGGTTTGCAGGCTTCAACAGTGATCTGGTGGCCACCGTCTGGGTGGGCAAGGATAACAACGAGAGCATTGCTGAATACGGCGCCAACGCCGCCCTACCCATCTGGATCAGCTTTATGCGCGATGCCCTGGAAGGTCAGCCTGAAGCCTGGCCCGAACAGCCCGAATCGGTCGTCAGCGTGCGCATTGATCCTGATTCAGGACGCCGCCTGTATGAGGATCAGTCAGGCGGCATTTCCGAGCTGTTTGATGTTGACCAGCTACCTGATTATCAACCGAGCTCCATCAGCCAGGAAGTCGAGGAAATGAGTGGTTCCCAGGGAACAGGCTCACCAGAATCTATCTTCTGAGCTACCTGACCCTTCCTGATTAACTGAAAAAGCCCGGCGTTTTACGCCGGGCTTTTTTGCGGGCAGATGGCTTACATTCAAGCAGATTGCAATGACGACTCTCGACGGCTTGCCAACCAGTTTGCGCCAATGGCGATCACCATCACCAGCGCACCTGCCGCTTCAATCATGAAATCAGGGTAGAAAACCGCCACAATCGCGCCGCCGATGGCCAGACGCGAAAACAGCCCCATATGAGTAAATAGATAGCCTTCCAAAGCCGCCGCAAAGGCCCCAAGCGCCAGCAAGGCAATAACGCCCGTCCAGATGACTACGCCAACCGGTCCGCCCATGATAATTTCCGGGTTGAACACCATAAATAGCGGAATCAGGTAAAGCCCCTTGGCAAATTTCCAGGCCTGGAAGCTGGTTTCCATGGGTTTGCTGCCCGCTATGGCAGCCCCGGCAAACCCGGCCAATGCCACCGGCGGGGTCACATTGGAGTCCTGGGAATACCAGAACACCACCAGGTGCGCGATCAACAGCGGAATACCGAACTCCTGGGTCAGCGCCGGCCCCACCAGCACAATCAGGACGATATAGCTGGCGGTTACCGGCAAGCCCATACCCAGAATCAGGCTGGCCAGCAACACCATGACCAGGGCCAGAATCAGGTTACCCCCTGAGAACGCCATCATCATCGAAGAAAACTTGAGCCCCAGCCCTGTCAGGCCCACCACACCCACAATAATACCCGCTACCGCACAGGCCATGGAGACCGCCACCGCGTTCATCGCGCCCAACTCCAGTCCTTCAATCAACTTGCGTAGACCGCTGGCCAGCGCCATCTTTATCCGACGGGCAGTTACCGGTTGGCCTTGCCCAGGTGCCAGGAAGAAAAACCACACGACATAACGCAGCACGGCAACGGCCACCATGGTGAGCACCGCATAGTAGCCGACGCGCATAGGCGACATGTTCATTGCCAACAGCCATACCAGTACCAGCAGTGGCAACAGGAAATGCCAGCCATTGCGCATAACGTCGCGCATCTGGGGCAACTCGCTGCGCGCCATGCCCTGCATTCCCTGTTTCAGGGCGATGATATGCACGAACAGGTAGACAGTGGCGAAATAAAGCACTGCCGGAAAGATGCTGACCTTGACGATATCCAGATAAGGTGTGTTGGTATATTCGGCAATCAGGAACGCCCCCGCCCCCATCAAGGGCGGCATGATCTGCCCCCCGGTAGACGCCGCGGCCTCAATGCCACCGGCCTGCCTGGGCTTGTAGCCAAGCTTTTTCATCAGCGGAATGGTAAAGGCTCCCGTGGTCACCACATTGGCAATCGCACTGCCGGAGATCGAGCCCATCCCCGCCGAGGCAATCACCGACGCCTTGGCGGGGCCACCCCGCTGGCGCCCAGTGGCCGCGTAGGCCATATCAATGAAAAACTTGCCCGCCCCGGTACTTTCCAGAAAGGCGCCGAACAGCACAAAGATAAAGATAAAGGTGGCAGCGACCCCCAACGGCAAACCAAAGATGCCTTCCTGCCCCAGGTACAGCTGCCCGGCAATACGGTCCAGGCTATAGCCGCGATGAGCCAGAATCCCCGGCAGCCATTCCCCCAGCCAGGCCAGGTCGCCCCGCGGTCCGGCCATGGCATAGAGGATGGCAACGGTGCCGATGATCGTCATGCTGACACCCACGGCGCGTCGGCTGGCCTCAAGCACCGTCAAGGTAGCGATGCAGGCCACCAGAATATCGGTATCACTCCAGAAGCCGGCACGGTTGATGATGTCATCCAGAAAAAGTACCAGATAGCCACCAGTGACCACGGCACCTATAAAAAACAGCGTATCAATCGCGCCTGCCAGCAGGCCGCGCTTGCGATGCGGGCCAAAGGCAGGAAACATCAGAAAGGCCAGCATCATGATCAGCGCCAGATGGATACTACGCTGATAGAAAAGCCCCAGCGGCTGGATACCCGCTGAATAAAGCTGAAACAGCGACAGGCCGACCGCCACTGCTGTAATACACCATAGGATGGGTCGTGAATGCGGTATCTTGCCGCCTGGCATGACCACCGCAGGTTGCGTGGGTTCATTCATGAAATTATCACCTGGCCCCGTATGATTTACTTGTTGGTGGTTACTGATCGACCGTCTTCTGAAGACGGATCATTACCCGCTCCCCTGCTGCCTGCTCACTGATACTGACGCTTTCAGTGGGCGCTTGCGCGGGCCAGACAAGGCGATGATTCACTCGCATGGCGCCGACACGCAAGGCGTAGCGGTTGTTGGGCACTGGTTCATCAATCCCCTTGATCCAGTAGCCACCCTCACCATCTGATACCTGCACGCCCCTACCCAGCACATGACCAAGGCCTGCGGCAAAATCCGGTTGATGGCTGCGCTCCAGCACCATTCGGCCTGCTACATTACGGTAGCAGTCAAGCACCACAAACCGAGCAACGGAGTGATTCCACTTCACACACCACTGCGCCCCTTGGGGCATAGAGATGGTGATCAGCCGCTGCTTGCCTGGGGAACCTGGCTGAACATCGCGCTCAACCACCAGCTCATAGCCAACAGCCGGAGCAGAGGCTGACTCTGCTCCGGCTGCAGGAGAGGTGACGAAGACAGCCAACAGAACCAGCCTCTGCCAGCGCCTTGCCCAGGGAAGCAGGCAGAACATGATCTTGATCATGGCAGCCTGTCGTCTGTTAAAAGATCAGAATATCCCACTCACGGACGAAGACGATCCGGCACGTCGACGCCGGCATCTTCCAGGTAACGTATAGAGCCCGGATGCAGCGGCACAGGCGTTGACTCCAGGGTAAAGTCAATGGTGGTGTCGTTGGCTGCAGGGTGAACGGCAATCAGCTCATCGGTCTGCTCGAACAGCAGCTCGGTGAGTTGGTAGGCGAGTTCTTCATCCATGGCCGCATTGACCACCAGCACATTGGGAACGCCAAGGGTCGGCACCGCTTCGTCCATGCCTTCATAGAGATCTTCACCCAGCTGATAGCGGGCAAAAACAGCCACCTCTTCCTGGGCATTGGCAATCTCTTCGTCTGACAGACCCACCAGACGGATATCACGGGTGGTTGCCAGGTTCATGATGGAACTTGTAGGCGGGCCAACGCTCCAGAAGCCTGCATCAATATCGCCATCGCGAATGGCGTCAGCCGTTTCATTGAAGTTCAGGCGCTGGGGGTCGAAATCGTCGTAGCTGATGCCATTGGCTTCCAGCAAGGCCCGAGCGTTCAGCTCGGTACCGCTGCCTGGTGCCCCGACAGACACCCGCTTGCCCTCAAGGTCGCTGATGGAATGCACATCCGATTCGGCCAGCGTGACCAGCTGAACGGCATTGGGATACAGCGATGCCAGCGCACGGGTGTCCTCGATCTGGCGATTCTCGAAATCCCCGGTGCCGGTATAGGCCTGATAGACAGTATCTGCCAGCGCCAACGCCATATCTGCATCGCCTCGCATGATCAGACCCATATTCTCGACCGAGGCGCCGGTCACCTCAGCGGTTGCCTGAGCGCCTTCAATATGGTTATTGATCATCTCGGCAAAGCCGCCACCCATCGGATAATAGGTGCCGCCCGTGCCGCCGGTGGCAATCGACAGCTGCTGGGCGGATGCGGGCAGTGCTACAGCCAGCATGCACCCAGCGGCCAGGGTGGTCACGGTTGTGACAGATTTATAAGATTGCATACGGACTCCTTCGCCCTCACGGGCTTTATTGTTGATATGACACACATGCTTCTATCGATCAAAACGGCGCACCAAAACGGCCATACCTGAGCGGACTACCAGGCGCCAGGATTATCCAACAAAACCTAGCACGTCTTAAAAGCGCTTGGCCACTGTGGATGTACGCTGGCGTAAACGCAAAGTACCCCCAGTCATCATCTAGGCGTCCAGCATCCGACTAACCTGACTGACAATATGGGCGCCAATCGGCAGCGCTGAGGTTGCTGCCGGAGACGGCGCATTGCCCACGTTCAGAGTGCGCCGGGTATTCACAAACAGAAAATCATCCACCAGCTTGCCGTCGTGAGAGACCGCCTGGGCTCTCACGCCAGCCGGGTAAGCTTGAAGGTCATCCAGGGCAATACCCGGACAATACTTTTGCACCAGAGCCAGGTATCCCCGCTTATAGAGTGAGTTTTTCAGCTCCATCAACCCAGGGCGGGCATTCCTGGCCAGCACCTTGAGAATGCCAGCATGGGTAAGCATCCGACCCATATCCGCCAGTGATATATCGCGCTTGCGATAACCTTCGCGCTTGAAGGCCAGCACCGCATTAGGGCCAACAGTCACGCTGCCATCAATCATCCGGGTCAGATGCACACCCAGAAAGGGCATGCTGGGGTCCGGGATCGGGTAGATCAAATGGTTGACGATCCGCTGATGGTGTTCAGGCAGCACATAGTATTCACCACGAAACGGGCAGATCGTGAAGCCTGGATCCTTACCCAGCAGACGAATCACCCTGTCGGCCATCAGGCCTGAGCAGCTGACCAGATAGCGGCTGCTAACGACATGCTCGCTGCCATCTTTATGGCTGGTGACCACCACTTCTGCCGAACGCTCTTCAAGCCCGACCACCTCGTGACCATAGCCAATTTCGCCGCCCAGGCGCTGAAACTCATCCGCCATGGCGCGAGCAACTTGAGCGTAATCGACAATACCGCTGGAGGGCATATGAATTCCCGCCACCCCGGTCACGTTGGGCTCACGTTCTGCCATCGCTGGCGCTTCCAGCCATTGCCGCGCAAGACCGTTTGCCTCGGTGCGCTCCCACAGGGCCAGCATGCGCTGCTTTTCCTGATCATTGGTGGCGACCAGCAGCTTGCCGCAGATATCATAGGGCACCTGGTGTTCATCACAGAAGTCACGGGTAGCGCGATTGCCTGCCAGACAGAACCGGGCCTTCAGGCTGCCCGGTGTGTAATAGACGCCTGCATGAATCACCCCACTGTTATGCCCTGTCTGATGCAGTGCCGGCCCGCTTTCCTTTTCAAGCACCAGCATTTGCTTGTCCGGATACGCCTTCTTCAGTTGCATGGCGGTGGACATCCCCAGGATGCCGCCGCCAACGATGACAAAATCCCACATGCTATCTACCTCCGGAATCCCTTATGATAGAGAGATAAAATTTCGCTGTTCCGCCAGTTTATGGATTCTTTACCATGCCTTCTCGTATTTTTTCTCCACCGCCAACCTCGCCGTCAGAGGCGCCATCCCCCAAAAACACCTCGACATCCCGGGAAGGTGTGCGTGAAAACCTGGGCATTCGCGCCTATCAGCTGCTCAAGAACGACATTATCAAAGGGGGGTTTGCACCGGGTGAAAAGCTGCGCATGCATGCCCTCAAAGCCCACTATGACCTGGGCATCAGCCCGCTGAGAGAAGCGCTATCGCAACTGGTGGCCGAGCACCTGGTAGTGGCCATCAGTCAGCGAGGCTATCGGGTAGCCCCCATGTCATTGGCCGAGCTTCACGATATCTACGATGCGCGCGCCCAGCTTGAGGCCATGCTGCTGGGGCTGGCGATCGAGCGCGGCGACGACGCCTGGGAAGCCGATGTTGTCGCCAAGGCTCACCACCTGAACATTGTCAGCGCCAGCAATACCCCCCAAGAGCTCCTCACTGTCTGGGATGAGCGGCATAGCACCTTTCATACAACGCTTGTCAGCGGCTGTCATTCATCCCACCTGCTGCAGGTCCGCGCCGGACTGTTTGACAAGGTACAGCGCTATCGCCACTTGTGGTTGAAAGAGACAGTATTTTCCGAGCAGGCGCTGGAGCAGAAGCGCCAGGAGCACTCAGCGCTGGTTGACGTCACCCTGGCACGCCGCCGTGAAGATGCCATGGCCATGATGCATGACCACCTGATGACACCTGTTCCCATCATTACCGAGGCCATGCAACAACAGGGGCTGGCCTGAGATGCAGCGACAAAAAAATTCAAAAAATGTAGAAATTTTATAATAACAACGATAAATTACCCGCATCAGGAAGGTTCACGCTTCCACCGCACCAGTGATAACGACGAGGACACGCCATGAGCCGCTTTAACTGGGATGACCCGCTTCTACTCGAACAGCAGTTAACCGATGAAGAGCGTCAGATTCGCGATGCCGCTTACGAGTATTGCCAGGAAAATCTCCAGACTCGCGTACTGACTGCCTTCCGCGAAGAACGCTTTGATCGTGAGATCATGACCGAAATGGGTGAGCTGGGCCTGCTGGGTGCAACGGTATCCCCGGATTACGGCGGTGCGGGCATTAACCACGTGGCTTATGGCCTTATCGCCCGCGAAGTGGAGCGCGTTGATTCAGGCTATCGTTCAGCGATGAGTGTGCAGTCCTCGCTGGTGATGTACCCCATCGAAGCCTATGGCAGTGAAGAACAGAAGCAGAAGTTCCTCCCGCGACTGGCCACTGGCGAACTGGTTGGCTGCTTTGGCCTGACCGAACCGGATCATGGCTCTGACCCGGGCTCTATGGCCACCCGTGCCGAGAAAGTGGATGGGGGGTATCGCCTGACCGGCGCCAAAATCTGGATCACCAATAGCCCGATTGCCGATATTGCCGTGGTATGGGCGAAGTCGCCCGCCCACGATCATCAGATCAAGGGCTTTATCGTTGAGCGTGGCACCGAAGGATTCACGACGCCGAAGATTGCAGGCAAGGTTTCATTGCGCGCTTCCATCACCGGTGAGATCGTATTGGACAACGCCTATGTGCCGGAAGAAAACCTGCTACCTGATGTCAGCGGCCTGAAAGGGCCTTTCGGCTGTCTTAACAAGGCGCGTTACGGCATTGCCTGGGGCACACTCGGCAGTGCCGAGTTTTGTTGGCATGCCGCGCGCCAGTACACTCTTGATCGCAAGCAGTTTGGTCGCCCGCTGGCACAAAACCAGCTGATCCAGAAAAAGCTCGCCGATATGCAAACCGAGATTACTCTGGGCTTGCAGTCCGCCCTTCAGGTGGGCCGTTTGATGGATAGCGGCAACTGGGCGCCGGAAATGATCTCGCTGATCAAGCGCAATAACTGCGGCAAATCACTGGATATCGCCCGCATGGCCCGCGACATGCACGGCGGTAACGGTGTTTCCGATGAGTATGGGGTCATTCGCCACATGGTTAATCTGGAATCCGTCAACACCTATGAAGGCACCCACGATATCCATGCGCTGATCCTCGGTCGTGCCCAGACCGGCCTTCAGGCGTTCTTCTAAACCGCTTGGCACTGTGGAACGCTTCGCCGTGGCGAGGCGTTTTCGATAACGGTTCTAGAGGAGCATCATCATGCGACCGTCCCCCCCTACGCCGCTGGCTGGCATCAAGGTGCTTGACCTGTCCCGGGTGCTGGCTGGCCCCTGGTGCGGCCAGTTGCTGGCCGATATGGGTGCTGAGGTCATCAAGATAGAACGACCTGGCAAGGGTGACGACACCCGCCAATGGGGCCCGCCCTGGCTGGCAAGCCAGGAGCCTGGGCAGCGCGGTGAATCGGCCTACTACTTATCCACCAACCGTGGCAAACGCTCGGTCACCGTGGATATCTCAAAGCCCGAAGGCCAGCAACTGGTACGCGAACTGGCAAAAAAGTCCGACGTCGTGATCGAGAACTTCAAGGTGGGCGGACTCAGGAAATACGGTCTGGATTATGCGCGCCTGAAAGCGGTTAACCCGGCGCTGATCTACTGCTCCATTACCGGTTTCGGCCAGCAAAGCCCCTACGCCCACCGAGCAGGCTATGATTTCATGATTCAGGCAATGGGCGGCATCATGAGCCTGACCGGCCAGCCCGATGACCTCCCCGGGGGTGGCCCGGTCAAGATTGGCGTCGCCCTGACCGATATCTTTACCGGCCTGTATGCGGCCAACGGTATTCTTGCCGCTCTGTACGCCCGGGATAAACAGGATGCCGCCAACCGCGAAGGCACCCATATCGACATGGCACTGATGGATGTACAAGTTGGCGTACTGGCCAATCAGGCGCTTAACTACCTGACATCTGGCAATGTGCCCCAACGTTTGGGCAATGCTCACCCCAATATCGTACCCTATCAGGCATTCGACACAGCCGATGGTTACATGATCCTGGCGGTAGGCAACGATGGTCAGTTTCAACGTCTATGCGCTGTACTCGAACGCCCCGAACTGGCCCAGGATGAGCGTTTTGCCACCAACGACGCCCGTGTCAGTCATCGCGAACAGCTGATTCCAGAACTTCAGGCAGTGCTTGCCACCCGCGGCAGTGACAAATGGCTTGCTGCCCTAGAGTCTGTGGGCGTACCAGCGGGACCAGTCAATACCCTTGATCGCGTCTTCGATGACCCGCATGTCAAGGCAAGGGAGCTCAAGCAGCCGTTGACACACCCCCAATCCGCTAATGGTAAGGTTGATCTGGTCAACAATCCGATCCGCTTTAATGGCGTCCAGATGAGTGCCCAGACTGCCCCGCCTACCCTTGGCGAGCACACTGACAGCGTACTCAAGGAACAACTGGGCCTGGACAACACCCAGATCGAAGGACTTAAAGCATTAGGCATTCTATAGGCACGTTTATAACGCCATTGTTAACCATAATAAACAGCCACTTATACTGAAAGTGTATAAATAGTGCTGAAAGCGTTACAATATGAGCCACAATTAATGGCCATTCACGCTAAAGCAGGGAGCTTGACACTCTCTTGAACGCTAAGCTGAACACCACTTTTCTGTTGAGTCGTCACTCACAAGAGGAGACATCATGAGTAACGCAGAACTGAACGAACTTAAGCATAAATATGTTGCTGCCGGCGCTGCCAGCCCCGCTACGGCCTTCGCTGACCGTGCTGAGAACGCTGAGGTCTGGGATGCCGACGGCAACCGCTTTATTGATTTTGCGGGCGGTATCGGTGTACTCAACGTAGGGCATCGCCACCCCAAGGTCGTCGCTGCCGTCAAGGCGCAGCTCGACAAGGTCATGCATACCTGCCAGACCGTTATGCCTTATGAAGGCTACGTAAAAGTGGCTGAGAAACTCAGTCAGATTGTGCCCGTTCGCGGTCATGCCAAGGTCATGCTGGCCAACTCGGGTGCTGAAGCGCTGGAGAATGCCATCAAGATCGCGCGAGCCGCGACTGGCCGCTCCAACATCATCTGTTTTGATGGCGGCTATCACGGGCGCACCTTTTACACCATGGCCATGAACGGTAAGGTTGCTCCCTACCAGACTGATTTTGGCCCCATGCCGGGCACTGTTTTCCGTGCCCCCTACCCGGTTGACTATCATGGTGTCAGCGAGGACGAAGCGCTGCGCGGCCTGCATATGGCGCTGAAAACCGATGCGGGCGCCCACAATACGGCGGCCATCGTCCTAGAGCCTGTGCTGGGTGAAGGCGGTTTCTATCCGGCGCCGAAACGCTTCCTCGAGAAAGTTCGCGAGATCTGTGATGAACATGGCATCCTGATGATCATCGACGAAGTCCAGTCTGGTTTCGGGCGTACCGGCAAGATGTTCGCCATCGAACACAGCGGCGTTGAGCCAGACATGATGACCATGGCCAAGAGTATGGCAGACGGCATGCCGATCTCGGCCGTTGTGGGCACCGACAAGCACATGGATGCTTCCGGCCCCAACTCGCTGGGCGGCACCTACACCGGTAGCCCGACGTCCTGCGCGGCCGCACTGGCGGTGATGGAAGTGTTCGAGGAAGAAAACATCCTCGAGAAAAGTCAGGCACTGGGTAATAAACTGGCCGAGCGTTTCGGCGGCTGGGAAAACAAGTTTGATTGCGTCGATAACGCTCGCAACATGGGCGCCATGGCAGCCTTCGAACTGGTCAAGGACAAGGCCGACCACACCCCTGACCCGGAACTCACTGCCAAGGTATGCGCCATGGCACGTGAACACGGTCTGATCCTGCTGTCCTGCGGCCTGTACGGTAACACTGTGCGCTTTCTGATGCCTGTCACCATTGAAGACAGCGTTCTTAAAGAAGGGCTGGATATTGTTGAAGCCTGCCTGGAAGCACTGACCTGAACAGCCTCTTACGACAGACGTCAAAAAACCGCCCAACCGGGCGGTTTTTTATGGCTATAAGACGCCTACCCTGAAATATCATGCCTGTTCCGGGCGACGGTCTCCCTCCAGGAAATTAGCAACAAAGGCGGCCTTGCCGTAGGTTTCAAATGACCACTTCATCACCTCAGACAACGCTGCCATGACAGCATCAAACTCACCAAACACCTGGGTGCTCATACGGTTGGGGTAGACTTCCAGGCCGCTAGCCTGTAAACGTTTCACCACCTCACGCACAGGCGGTTTGAAATCATCGGTCAGTGGATAAAAGCTGAGCTGTACGGAAAGATACATGGCACCCCCTTGAAACTTACACGGCATTGGGTCAATGATTGTTGAGTCATCGAACGCTGAATGCGTTGATCAACCCTACCCGCTGACATCACCCTAGCATGTGAATAACATTCACCAAAACCAATGCTTCCTGGTGGTCATACCAGGCGCCTGAATCAAATCGCCTTTGAACCTGGGCCGAACTGCTGCCAGGCCGCCAGAATAGCGCGACGTGTCTCTTCAGGGTGCTCCATGGGGAACATATGGGAACCGGGCACCTTGCTCACCTGCAGGCCGTGGCGCTCCAGGCGTTTGATACGCCCTGCCGTCAGCAGATCCGAGCTTTCGCCTGCCACTATGCTGACCGGCACCTTGAGGTGCCTGGGCAGGCGCGTCAGGTGATCGGGTAGATGACGAAAAATGGCGACTTCAATCGTGGGGTCAAAAGTCAGCTCGGCACGGCCATCGTCAAGCAGCCGCGTCCCCGCTTCAATATAGTCATTAAGCGCCTCAGCGGTGAACTGACGAAACAGCCCACGGCGGCGCAGATACATCGCCATGGCCTCACGGCCCGGCCACACCGTGCGCCGCCCCAGGGTCTTGCCGGCGGGGGTGATACGGTCAATAAACCCGAAGCGTTTGGCCGCCTTCATGGCCAGGGCATCCGTGCCCAGCATCAAGGGCGGGTCGAGCATCACGACTCCGTGGAAGCGCTGTGGGGCCTTGGCTGCGGCCATGGCCATCAGGGTGCCACCCAGCGAATGCCCGACCCCGAATACCGGCGCGCCTGTGGCGGGCAACTGGGCCAGCAGTTCATCCACCAGATTTGCCCAGTTATGGTTTACCGGGTACGCCGGGTGATGCCCCAGCCGGTCCAGCGGGTGCAGATCAAACTGTTCTGCCAGCGGCGCCAGCATGCTGCGATAGCTCATCCCCGGAAAGCCGTTGGCATGGGCAAACACTAAACGAGGGCGTTGGGTATTATCAGCAGTCATGGCAGGCTCGCAGCGGCATCAGTCAGAAAACATAGGTTGTTGGTTATTTCACGGATCAGGCTATCATACGACTGTTTTAACTCGGCACCGCTAAGGCGTCAATATCCAGACGCCACACGCGGCTTCAAAACAGCGCCAACTGCTGGGCACGGGTTTCTTCCGCCAGCCGATACCCCACGCCAAGCAGACGGACCGGGCGGTTGCCGCGCTGCCAGCCAATGTTTAACAGGCCTTCAAACTGGGCGGCATCCGGGGCGGGGTCGGCGTGCTCCACGGTGGTCTGAGTGAAATCGTTGAACTTGACCTTGACCACGGCACCACGCACGCCGGGCGGCGGGTCGAGCTTGGCATAGCGCTGTTCAAGATCGGCGATCAGGGCGGGCAGTGCCTCACGGCAGCTTTCCAGGGTAGGCAAGTCTTGCGGATAAGTCTGTTCGGTACTCACTGATTTACGTTCACGCTGGGTTTTCACCGGGCGCTCGTCACGGCCATAGGCCAGGGTGTGAAGGCGTTCACCAAAGCGGCCGAACCGCTCCACCAGCTCTACCAGCGGCCACTCGCGCAGGTCGGCACAGGTATGAATCCCCAGGTCATGCAGTTTTTCAGCAGTACGCGGGCCAACGCCGTGAATCTTGGTGACCGACAGCTCGCGCACAAAATCGTCGATGGCTTCAGGGGGGATCACGCACAGGCCATCCGGCTTGTGCCAGTCGCTGGCAATCTTGGCCAGAAACTTGTTGGGCGCCACGCCGGCGGAAACCACAATGCCGACGTCATTACTCACCCGGGCGCGAATCGCTTCGGCCATACGGGTGGCGCTGCCCTGGTAAGCGGTGATGGCGGAAACATCCAGATAGGCTTCATCCAGGGAAAGCGGCTCAATCAGCGGCGTAATCTCGCGGTAGATGGCAAAGACTTCCCGGGCAACCGCCTTGTATTTGGCCATATCACCGCGTACCACCGTCAGGTGCGGGCAACGCTTCAGCGCTTGAGCCATGGGCATGGCGGAATGAATGCCAAAGGCACGCGCCGGATAGTTGCAGGTGGCCACCACTCCCCGGCGCTCCACGCTACCCCCGATGGCAATGGGGATATCACGTAGCGCCGGATTGTCACGCATTTCTACTGCTGCATAGAAACAGTCGCAGTCGCAATGAATGATTTTGCGCACCTGCCGCCCTCTCACCCTGTAAGGATGCACAGTTTACCACAGGCGACACGGCGTGCAGCAAGGCTGCCACACCCAGCCGCTATCAGGTGCCACAGAAAGTGCGCAGGACCTGCTGCTGCTCGTTTGCCGGTTGGCCGAGTTCGCGGGTATCCGCGGTAGCTGTGTAGGGCGTTGTCACCGCTGCCAGCAGCCGGTAAAAGGGCGCCAGATCGCCATCATTGGCCGCCTGGATAGCCTCTTCCACACGGTGGTTACGCGGTATGATCAGCGGGTTCGCCTGGCGCATGACCTGCCAACGCTGTTCCTGCTGGCTGGCCACCTGATGTGCTTGCCATTCATCTACCCAGGGCGCCAGCGCCTCAGGGGTCGCCGATAGGGCCAACAGGGCCTGGCGGGAGGTATCGCCCGGCGCTCGGGCCAGCTGGGTCAGCGCATCAAAGGTCGCGGTCATATCCATGCGCCCCCGTTGCATCTGGGCTTCGAGCGCGGCCATCAGCCGGCTGGCCTGATCATCCTTGGCGTCAAGCCCCAGCTTGTCGGCGTGAATACGCTGTTGCTCGGCGGCAAACACGTCATCAAAGCCACGCAGAACCTCGGTCAGCCGGGATACACGGGACTCCTGCTCGCCTTCCAGTAACGGCAGCAGGCATTCGGCAAAACGCGCCAGATTCCACTGGGCAATCAACGGCTGGTTGGAAAACGCGTAGCGTTTGCCCTGATCAATCGAGCTGTAGACCTTTTGTGGGTCGAACTGCTCCATAAAGGCGCAGGGGCCGTAATCAATGGTCTCCCCGGCAATGCTCATGTTATCAGTGTTCATTACCCCATGAATAAAGCCAACGCCCATCCATTGGGCCACCAGCGCCGCCTGACGCTGGAGGACGGCTTCAAGCAGCGCCAGATAGGGCTGTTCCGCCTGCTGCGCCTCTGGGTAATGGCGCTCAATGACGAAATCCGCCAGCGCCTTGAGGGCTGTGTGATCCTGACGCGCCGCCACAAACTGGAAGGTGCCGACCCGCACGTGGCTCGCGGCCACCCGGGTCAGCACCGCCCCCGGCTCAGCCATCTGGCGTATCACCCGTTCGCCGCTGGCCACCGCCGCCAGGGCGCGGGTGGTGGGAACGCCCATCGCCGCCATGGCTTCACTGACCAGATATTCGCGCAGCACCGGGCCAAGGGGCGAGCGGCCATCGCCACCGCGTGAAAACGGCGTGCGCCCGCTACCTTTGAGCTGGATATCGCGGCGCACCCCGTCGTGGTCCACCACTTCCCCCAGCAGCAGCGCGCGACCATCTCCCAACTGGGGCACAAAGTTGCCGAACTGATGGCCTGCATAGCCTAACGCCTTGGGTTCGGCACCGGGCGGCAAGGCGTTACCGCTGAACCACTCGGCCAGGCTGGCATCATCCGGTGTTTCCCCCAGGCCCAGGGCATCGGCCAGCGGCTGATTGAAGGCAATCAGGCGTGGAGCCTCAACGGGTGTGGGTTGGCAGGCCACCCATAACGGCTCGGGCAGGGTTGCAAATTGGTGTTCAAATGCCAGCATGGAGGTCTCCACTATTGATCTGTTGAGCGCTATAATACCCTATCATTTTACTCAAGTAATAGGCGACTCGATGACGCCATCCGCCCTTTCAAGCACTTCTTCCGTTCCGGCGCCCGCATCGGCGCTTTTGCCTGACTCCCCCTTGCCGCTGCCCCGGGAGTTCTATGACCGCGACACCTTACAGGTGGCGCGCGATCTTCTCGGCTGCCAACTGGTACGCCTTCATCAGGGTAAATTGATGGTCGCCCAGATCGTGGAAACCGAAGCCTACCGGGGCTCGGAAGACTCCGCCTGCCATGCCCATCGGCGTAAAACGCCCAGAACCGAGGCCATGTTCGGTCCACCGGGCCACGCCTATGTGTATCTGGTGTATGGCATGCACTGGCTGTTGAATGTGGTCACCCAGCCTGAAGGCAACCCCTGCGCCGTGTTGATCCGCGCAGTGGAACCCGTGGAAGGTGAAGACGCCATGCGTGCCCTGCGCAGCGCCAAGGGCCGCCAGCTGTGTAATGGCCCCGGCAAGCTGACCCGCGCAATGAGTGTGGATAAGGCCCTGTATGGCCATGATATGACCCGCTCCGAGCAACTCTGGATCACCCAGGCAACATCTCCTACCGGGATTGCCAGCGGCCCGCGGGTAGGCATCGACTACGCCCAGCCCGCTGACCGCGATGCGCCCTGGCGGCTATGGCACGAGGGCAACCCCTGGGTCTCCAGGGCGCGCTGAACGGGCGCTGCCCTGCAGGCAGTGCAGGGCATGCTCCAGCACGGGGGTAATCGGCGCCTGCCAACGCTGGGCCATCAGAGCATCAGCACGGGTGACCCCGAGTGATAGCGACGCCAACGGCAAGCCTTGAGAATGGGCCTGGCGGCAAAAGCGGTAGCCGGAAAACACCATCAGCGACGTCCCCACCGTGAGTACTGCCCGGGAACGTTGTAGACCTTCCTCAGCGGCGTGACGGCGCTTGGCGGGCACCACATCGCCGTAGTAGACCACCTCGGGTTTCAGGATGCCGCTGCAACGCGGGCAGTCCAGCACCTTGAAGGTACTGAAATCCATCTCCAGATCCGCATCGCCATCCGGTGCGTGGCCTGCCTGCAGATGGGCAAAGGCCGGGTTCATCCGCGCCATCTCGGCGTGCATGGCGTGGCGCATCATGCGGTAGCGGCAGGACATGCACGACACCAGGTCAGCGCGGCCATGCAGATCAATTACCCGCTGCGAACCTGCGCGCTGATGCAGGCGATCCACGTTCTGGGTGACCAGCTGTTCGATATAGCCCATACGCTCCAGCGCCGCCAGGGCACGATGGGCGCCGCTGACCGGGGCATCACTCAGCGCCCGAAACCCCACCAGGGCTCGCGCCCAGTAACGCTTGCGAACGCTCAGCGAAGCCATGAAATCGCCATGCTGAACCGGCGGGGAGCGTTTCCACTGGCCATCGACGCCGCGGTAGTCAGGAATGCCACTGTCGGTGCTCACCCCCGCACCGCTGATTACCCATAGCTTGCGGTGGCGGTCGATATAATCGGCCAGCGCCTCACCTGCCTGCTCGACATTTGTGTGCATTTTATTTACCTGTATCAAGATTTGGTCACAGAATAATGTTAACCCCTAGGCAAGGCTTGTACATCTCAACGATACTGTATTGATCAGTTTAACAACTTCAGGCCAGACAGTGGGCCTGCGTCATGTTTTTGGGTAGGAGAATCAGTATGCAACGCGATCATGAAGTGGTCATCATTGGCGGTGGAATGGTGGGTGCGGCGCTGGCGGCGCGGCTAGGCTACGCCGGCATGAATGTCGGTCTGGTCGAACAGGGCGCACCGCCCACGCCGCCTGAAGATGATTTTGATCTGCGCATTTCCTCGCTCAATGCCCGCTCACTGGCGTTTCTCGAGGCCAGCGATACCGCCTTACCTGAAGAACGCAGCTGTACCTTCCGGCATATTGAGGTGTGGAACCAGGATGGCAAAGGCCATAGCCATTTTTCTGCCGAAGACAGCGATATGGATCAGTTTGGCGTATTTATCGAGAACCGCACCCTGCAGTGCGCGCTTTGGGAACGCCTTGAGCGTATGCCCGGCGTCACTATCTACACCCACTGCGCCCCGGTCTCCACAATGGCCGCCAGTGATGCTCGCGTGGTGGAGCTGGATAACGGCAGGATTCTCAACGCCGGCCTGATCGTCGGCGCTGACGGTGCCCGCTCGACCCTGCGTGAGCTGGCCGGGATCGAAGTCACCACTTATGACTACCACCAGCGGGCACTGATCACCAATGTCGAAACCGAGCTGCCCGAGCAGGATATCAGCTGGCAATGCTTCACCCCCACCGGGCCTATCGCCATGCTGCCGCTGCCCGGCCACCATGCCTCTCTGGTGTGGTACGACAGCGATAACGCTACCCGCGAGCGGGAAATGCTCAGCGATGAGAGCCTGAAAGACGCCATTGAAGCCGCCTTCCCCAAGCGCCTGGGCAACCTGATCCGCGTCACCGGCCGCGCCAGCTTTCCGATCAGACGCCAGCACGCCAGGCGCTATATCGCCAAGCGCCTGGTGCTGATTGGTGATGCCGCACATGTGGTTCACCCGCTGGCCGGCCAGGGGCTGAACATCGGCCTGCACGATGCCGACGCCCTGGCGGAAACCCTGCTTGCCCAGCGCGATGTAGGCGACACTACCGCCCTGCACCGCTATGAAATCCAGCGGCGTGTTGCCAACCAGGCGATGATTGCCGCCACCGAAAGCTTCCACCACCTGTTCACCGGCGCCGCCCCGCTGCGCCGCCTGGGCGATGCCAGCCTGCAACTGGCCGAACGCTTCCCGTTGGCCAAACGCATGATGATGCAGCAGGCCAATGGGTTTAATCCGTTTAAAATGCGCTAACAGCGGCTAGGCTGATAAGGTGATTATCAAGTGCTCAAGTTTGTGAGCATGGCAAAGCGGTCATCCTCCGTGATGGCCAACGGCATCTCTATCAAAGGAAAGCGCATGATATTCAAACAACAGCAAGCGTTATTCAGCGTAGCGGCATTGACCACCCTCAGCCTGCTTCCGGCGTCAGCGCTGTTGGCCTGGGACGGTATCGTCGAGAAACAGGTGTTCTCGATGGAGGATTTCACCACTCAGGGCGGTGAGCGCATTCCCGAGCTCAATGTGGGTTGGGAAGCCTACGGCGAATTGAACGAGGCCCGCGATAACGTCATTCTGATTACCCATTTTTTCTCCGGCACCAGCCACGCCGCCGGCCGCTATGACCCGGATGGCGAGCCGACCGGCTATTGGGACGCCATCATCGGCCCAGGCAAGCCGCTGGATACCGATGAGTATTACATCATTGCATCGGATACGCTGGTGAACCTCAATGCCAATGATCCGAATGTGACCACCACAGGGCCCGCCTCGACCAACCCGGAGACCGGCGAACCCTGGGGCATGGATTTTCCGGTGGTAACCATCCGCGACTTTGTCGAGGTGCAGCATGCCCTGCTGGAAAGCCAGGGCATTGACTCCCTGCATGCGGTCATGGGCGCCTCCATGGGCGCCCTTCAGGCGATTGAATGGGCCAGCGCCTACCCTGACAAGGTGGACAGACTGATCCCCGTTATCGGCGCTGGCGTAGCCGACCCCTGGATATTATCCCGATTGAACCGCTGGGCAGCGCCCATCCGCCTGGATGCCAACTGGAATGAAGGGGATTACTACGAAGGCGAGCCACCCATCGCTGGGCTGAAAGAATCGCTCAAGCTCGTCACCCTCGATGCCAACCACTGGCAGTGGGCCAACGAGACCTTTAATCGCGACTGGGCCGACGAATCACGCGACCCTGCCCAGGATATCAACGCCCGCTATGCGGTCGAGCAAACGCTGGATGACATTGCCGCCGCCCGGGCAGCGGCCTCCGATGCCAACCATTTCCTTTATCTGGTGCGCGCCAACCAGGCCTTTATGGCGGGCCACGGCGAATCGTTAGAAGCGGGCCTTGCCGCTATCGACGCCCCTACGTTGATGCTCTACAGCGAGGATGATCTTGCCTTCCCGCCCGAAAGCGTGCGCCGCACCGCTGAGCTGCTTGAAGAAGGCGGCAGCGATGTGACGCTTGAAACCCTGGAAGGCAACCGGGGCCATCTGGACGGTGTGGTCTCTATTGGCCAGGCCAGCGAAACGCTAAGCGAATTTCTGCAATAGATACCGCGTGGCCGCCTGCGCACCAGCAGGCGGCCCATGGTCGACATTGAACTTTTGCATCCCTCTCTTATTCACGGAGGGTGCTTAGCGCTGATTGCGACAGCCTTATATATACAATGTCCTGAACAGGCCAACACTCCATGCAGGAACCGCTTTATGGATGCCATAAGCTTCACAGCCGCTAGAACTCATCTGGCCAAAACAATGGAGCGGGTCTGTGAAGACCATTCTCCTGTGATAATCACCCGCAACAAATCACAATCTGTTGTCATGATCTCTTTAGAAGATTATGAGGCGCTGCAAGAGACCGCCTACCTGCTGCGCGCTCCCAAAAACGCTCAACGTTTGCTTGAGTCGATTGCTGAGCTGGAGCAAGGTGGCGGTCAAGAAAAGAAACTGATTGAATGAATACCAAAGCGGAAAACATAGCGGCTGAGCGCGCTTTACGGGCTGAAGATCAGCAGCAGATAGGCCAGGAACAGAACGATGTGAACAGCACCCTGCAGCACATTTGTTCGGGTGCCTCCGAAGGTCATCAGGCACACAACCAGTGTCAGCAGCAGCAACACCATGGGGGCCATATCAAGCCCTAGCTGCAGATTGGCGCCTGTTATAAGGCTGACGGCAACCACCGCGGGTAGGGTCAGGCCAATGGTTGACAGCGCCGAACCCAGCAGCAGATTCACCGAGCGCTGGAGCTGGTTGGCACGGGCGGCGGCCAGGGCCGCCATGCTTTCCGGGGTAAGCACCACCAGGGCGATGATCACCCCGCCCAACGCCACCGGCGCGCCCGCCTGAACAATGCCAAAATCGACAATCATGGCGATAAGTTCTGCCAGCAGCACTATGGTCACCAGCGTCAGGAGCAACAGGACAGCGTGATAGCTTGTTGCGTGCTGTGGGCCATGATCATGCGAGTGCACGGGCGCTGCTTCGTGGTCTGCCGCCCTTTCCTGCATGGGTTGCTCAAAATAGCTCTTATGGCGAACGGTCTGAATGGCCAGAAAGATGCCGTAAAGCACCAGCGTGATAATCGCAAAGAACCCTGCCTGAACGGGAGTGAACGACGGGCTATCCGTGGAAGCGGTGAAATCGGGCAATACCAGTGCGAAGACAGCGAGGGGCACCAGAACGCCAAGATAGGCCCGCGCGCCTGGAAGGTTGTAGTCCTGCTCGCCATGAAAAAAACCACCAATCAGCAGAGAAGCGCCGGTCAGGCCACCCAATACGATCATGAGCACCGCCGTCATGGTATCCCGCGCCATTGTTGGCGCCTCGGCGCCGGTCAGCATCACCGCTGAGATCAGCGACACCTCGATACCCACCACCGCCAGGGTAAGAATCAGCGTACCCAGCGGCTCACCCAGCTTGATGGCCAGCACATCAGCATGTCGAACCACATTAAAGGCAGCCCAAAGCACCACGGCAAACAGCCATACGGCAAAGAAAACGCCTATTAAGGGTTGAGCGGTTTCAGGGGTAATGGCCTTGTTCAGGGTGTCATGCAGTCCGAAATGCAAAATCACAAAGGTGAGCAACGCCACCAGAAACGCAGCTTCTTCGCGTAAAAACCGACCGACTAGGGAGCGTCCGTTTGAGGATGCGGTTGCAGTCATGACCCTGAACTCCTTTTCCAGTTGACCCTATAGTGAAAGCGAAATAACCACTGTGTGTTAATCACCTTTCTACTCACTGATATTGATATCGACGCCCTTGCGTTTGAGATGACTCAGAAAGTCATACAGCGACTGATTATCAAAGGCGTTGGCGGCGTAATCCAGCTTGAAGTAATGGCCATCATCGAGCACAAACATCATCCGGGCAGCGCCTTTGCTGTTGGCGCCTCGCTGGCCGGAGGAAGGTTTTTCCATTGTGTGGGTGCGGGTGCCGATATGCACCTTTTTAAGCTCCCCCAATGGCAGTGTATTGTCAATTGAGCCACGCCCGGAAATCCCCCTGACCCGCAACTGCTGGCCGTTAAGGGATAATTCATAGGCGGCCAGAGAGCCAAGCAGCCATTGGACATACAGGTAAAACCCACCGGTGAGCAGCACCGCGCCAATGATCAACCCCAGCTGCTGGGCCAGCGCCGGTGCCATCCCCAATGGCTGCATCAATAGCCACACGGTAAACCCCACAAAGACAACACCGTAAAGCAGCAGGGCCACCAACAGCATGGGTAGCCAGGAAGAAAACGACTTGATGACCTGCGCAGGGGAATTCACTCGGACATCCATTAGGGCCCTTCCAGCATTGGCAGTTTTTTGCCAGCTTAGCAGCTGCCCTGTGTCCAGACTATTCCAAGCGTCGGCTTTGTGGGCTATCGATTCGGTGTAGGCAGTTTCTCGCGCACTATGTGCTGCCAGGTATCCGCGCCACCAGAATGACGTCTATAATCGCCTACAACGCCTGACCCACTCGACTCTTGAAACTCCAAGCCACGGGCCTATGACTGCAAGCAACCGCCACCGAAGTACAAAAAGCCAAGCCAGGCCTGCCCACAAAGGCCTGCACCCGAGGAATCTGCACAATCAGGGGTATGACCTCCCAGCGCTGGTAAAAAGCCTCCCGGCACTGGCCCGCCATGTAAAACCCAATGCGCATGGCAACCTTTCCATCGATTTCGCAGACCCACTGGCCGTCAAGACCCTCAACGCCGCGTTATTAAGCTGGCACTACAATATTGTCGATTGGGATATTCCGGAGGGCGCGCTTTGTCCTCCCATTCCAGGCAGGGCTGACTATATCCACTACGTGGCGGACCTGCCTGGAATAGGCGCCGAGCGTGAACAGCCCGGCGTCACACTGCTTGATATAGGGACGGGAGCCAATGGCATCTACCCGCTGCTGGCTTGCCAGATTTACGGCTGGCAGTGTGTCGGCAGTGACATCAACCTTCATTCGCTTGACAACGTCGCTAGCATTATCGCCCACAACCCCCAGCTCAAAGCGCGCTTTATGCTGCGCACGCAGCACGATAAACATCAGATTTTTGCAGGGATCATTCAAGCCGGGGAGTTCTTTGACGTCAGCGTGTGCAACCCACCCTTCCACGCCTCGCTCGAGGAAGCACTTAAAGGCAACCAGCTTAAGCTCAATAACCTGGCGCGTCATCGCGGTGAACAAAACACCGATACAAGATCCCCCTCGCTGAATTTCGGCGGGCTGGGGGCAGAGCTATGGTGCAAAGGGGGCGAACAGCGCTTTCTGAAAAAGCTGATAAAGGAAAGCCAGGTGTATGCCACTCAATGCCGCTGGTTTACCAGCCTGGTTTCAAAAGCTGACAACGTTAAGCCCGCCAAAAAGCTGATTGCCAAGCTTGGCGCCGTCGATTGCCGGGAAATAGAGATGAAGCAGGGAAACAAGATCACCAGGATATTGGCCTGGACCTTTATGTGAACGGCTTCACGCTTATCAACCGGCCTAACAAGTCTTCATATCAACCTGATCTTCGACGCTAAAAGTTACCCGATAGATTCCAAATATTAGCTCCCTGATGCGAGGTGAACCGACTTCAGGAACCATGCGTCCACTTTTAGGGAAATCAGCTAGCCGCTCCACCGTGGCAAATAAATCATGAACCCACTGTATTGCGGCATCCGGGTTGTCTTCTGCAAGCTCGCCTGCAGCAATTTGGTGGCTTGCTACGCGAAGCCACCCTACTCCTGGGTGGTTTCCATCACTCCTGATGCAGCGGCACGCTGACCAGGGTTTCGAACCATTGCTGGCGGAGGCCTCGGTGTGAGCCTAACAGGATTGCCAGGTAGGGTTGCAGCGGGTGGGCGGCGAGGAGTGCTTTGCGGTGGCGTTCCAGCGCGGGGCGGAAGGGTTGTTGCTCTGCCGGGTCGTGGAAGCCGGTGGCGTGGTGCTGCAGCCATTCCAGCGGCGGTACCAGAAGCGCGGTGGCGCCGCTGGAAAGCGCGAGGCTGACGCCCTGAACATCGAAGTCACCGGCGTAGTAATGTGCCTTACGGGTTGTCCGCCAGGCTTCAGCCAGGGGCCGGAAGGCACCGCCGTACTGGCTGTCGCCCCGGTAGACTATCAAGGGGTTATGGCAATGCTCCAGCGTCAGCCGCTTAGGGTCAAAATGGTAGAAGCAGTCGAGATTTTCCACCTGAATCAGCGTATCGCAGGCGTCCAGCCGGATGTCGCGCCAATCCACATCGTGAATTACTCGCGATGCCTTACCCAGCCATTCAGGCTGGTCAGCAGGCGCGTTGACCAGCACCCGGTGGGCTCTTGGGCGTTCACGGTTGGCCTTATCTTCGTCTACCCCTTCCTTGGCCTGTTCCAGGCTGGTCAGCCCGCTCAGTGAGCGTCCAACCGGCGGCTGCCCCTGGCTGAGCAGGGTGGCGTTGATCTGTTTGATCAGCTCGCGATCAAAATGCAGCTCCCGGCCATTGAGGCGCAGCCCAGGGTCGATCTGGTTTTCATGACACCAGGCCACCACATCATCCACCCACTGGCGGCGCGACTTGACAACTTCTGGATGACGGCGCAGCAGATGATCCACTTCATTCAGGCTCTTGCGCGCCCGACCGGACAGTTTCATACCCTTTCCTTATGCAATTCCTGCAAAGCGCAGCGCCACATCATGAATCAGGCGCACATCGTTAAAGGGGCTGGCTTTGCTCTCTTTCGGCTGCCAATCAAAGGCCTGTTGCTCGTGCTGCGCCAGTCCCTGGTATTCGGCCATCACCTGATACAGCCAGATTTCCTCTGGCCAGGTGAGTTCGCTTGCCTGCAGGTAGGCCAAAGCACTCAGCGGTTCGTCCGCCGCGCTGTCGACTACGTGGAGGTAAAAGGCTTCCACATCGGCTTTCAGGGCCTGCTGGCGGGCCGCTACCATGGCGCTTTCCGGCAGCACCGTTGGGCCAGCGGCCGCCTTGACCTCGGGTTTGCGTGTCACGCTGGGCAGGTTTTTCAACAGACTGCCCAGCAGGGCCATATCGTGATGCTGATCCAGCGCGGCAGCCCCAGCCGCTGACAGGGGTGCCGCTCGGTTGCAAAGCTCTGGCACCTCGCTACGCCGGGCATAGTTGCCCGGCGTGAAGCCAGGATGTTCGCGCAGAAAGGCGGCCATCCCGGCCACCAGCCGGCTACGGGACTGCATGCGCCGAAAGCGCGCCATCAGCTCGGTCAGGCGGCTTTGTACTTCGCGCAGGCTGGTGAAGTGCTGGCTGAGCTGCTGCTGAAGCTGGCTGATCAGCAGCTTGCGCAGGGTGCCATCACTGCCTACCAGATCAATCAGCTCATCAAACTCGACCAGCGCCAGGCCGTCCAGCAGGCGCACCACCTGCTTCTGGGCGCGTTCGTTTTCACGCACCTTGTCGTTCAGGCGGCTGACAAAGCCGAAGTCGCTGTTAAGCCTCTGCCACAGGCTGTCGATGGCATCGGCAAAGCGACCATTGAGGTCATCCACCGTCTGGCGCAGGCGCAACAGTTGCTGTTCCTGCTGCCAGTAATCACCCGCTTGGCTGGCTTCCCGGTAACTGGCCACCTGGGTGCGAATCTGCTCCAGGGTATCGGCCACATCGGCGTTCACCTGACGACGCGATTCATCGGCCACCATATCGGCAATCAGTTCGCGAACCTTCGGGGTCAGCTTGACGCCGCTGTGCTCATCCGGCCGCCAAAGCAGACGTGCGGCCAGGAGCTTATTCAAGGCATGACTACTCAGCCCTTCCAGCGGCACTTCATCCTGGGTGTAGCCCTGCATCAGAACGTCGGCATGGCGCCCAATCAGCGCCAGCCGTTCAACGCCGGTGGTCAGCAAACGGCTTTCCAGCGGCGTATTCTGGGCGTCGTTGAGCTGGCTCACAGCAATGTCTCCTGGCTGGCCTCGCCCTGAATATCAATCGGCAGCTGCTCTTCATCGCGAATAAAGCGCACCCAATCAATCAGGTAGTCAATCTTGCCGGTGACAAGGTAAACCTGGCGGTCGCTGTGGGGCTGAAGTAAATAGCCATGCTCTTTCAGGCGCTTGAACACCTGCTTGACCTGGGCATCAAGCTGCTCGCTCTGGGAGCCAAAAAAGCTGTCGGTGGCCAGCCGCTCGATGCGCTCACGCAGGCTGGGATTGTCTTCGCTTCTGGCCTGCAACTCGCCGGGTTTGAGCACATCTCCTGGCGCCAGCACCGCATCACGCCCCAGCGCTTCCTGCACCAGCTGCAGCCATTCCAACAATGGCAACAGATGATGAACTGTCTCATTGA
Organism: Halomonas sp. BLK-85; assembly: GCF_044792155.1. Classification (NCBI taxonomy): domain Bacteria; kingdom Pseudomonadati; phylum Pseudomonadota; class Gammaproteobacteria; order Oceanospirillales; family Halomonadaceae; genus Halomonas; species Halomonas sp. BLK-85. Next base: position 573,144 of record NZ_CP087731.1, on the reverse strand, counting down.
GCTGGCGGGAAAGCTGCTCGCGGGCGGCGTCATCCACCTGCCGCCAGGCCAGAAAATACACGCTGCCTTCGCTATTACTGGCCAGCCGCCGGTTGAGCGGGCGCAGGTAAGCATCCAGCGCTTCGCGCAGGCTGTCATCTTGCAGCTGGCGAAAGGCGCTTTCATCGCTGACTGCGCACACAAACTCACCGGCCAGCAGGCGTTCAACTAGTGGCCCGTGACGGAGCAAAGTGGGCGAATTTATCTCACTCATGAGGCTACCTCCTCACTCCGTGCCTTGATGCGCGCGGCCAGCGGGCTAAGGCGCGGCTCAATGCGTTTCAGGCGGCGGATCTCCTTATCATCGGCGTCGCGTTCAATCAGGTAACGGTGGTGGAACAGCATCAGCACGTCCGATTCCGGGTTGGGGAAGGCACCGACAATATGGATGCGGTTGCTGTTGCAGGCCTCAAACAGTTTCTCGACGTTGTGGTAGGCCAGGGTGCCAATTTCATCAATCGGCCAGTGGATGGCGATCTCGGCCTTGCCGCGCAGCAGCCGGGTGAAGGCCAGCAGAAACTTGCACAGAATCAGGTAGGCCATGCCATGGCTGGAGGATTCCAGCAGCTGGCGATCATTACGGATAATCAGATCCGCGCCGCCTTCGTTGAGGTGCAACTCCAGGCGCAGCAGGCTTTCAAAGCTGTATTGCTGATCATGGCGCAGCAGATCGACCACATCCGCCAGGGCATCCAGATAGTCATCGCTGGGCAGGGTATAGCCCGCCTGCATCCAGTGCTGATAGCGCTGAGCGAAGTCCTTGAGCGGCTCCCAAAAGCCCAGCTCGTCGATGGTTGACTGGATCTGCACCTCGGCCTTGGTGATGCCTTCCAGGCGCAGATCGTCCGCCACTTCATCAGACAGCCGACGGCTCTGGGCACTGATGCGGCGGTTAAGGTCACGGAAGACGGTAAAGAACTTGACCAGATCATCGCCGATGTTGCGCCCCTGCTGCACCAGCTGCTGTTGCTGGTCTTCCAGCAGCTTGAGCATAGCCGCGAGCAGCGGCAGTAGCCGACGCGGGTCTTCCTTATCGGGTAGCTTGTCGCGTTCGCCTTCCAGCATCTCGACAAACCCGCTGCTGGCGCCCTTGATCAGCTGGCTTTCCACTTCCTGACAGCCCTTGCGCAGGGTATCGCGGGCCTCTGCCCGCTGTTTGAGGGCCTGGCGGGCGCGCGCCAGGCGTTCACTGACGTCTCCCGGTGCCTCCTGTTGAGGCGTGGCATCCGCGCTCAAGGCCAGCTCATCCAACTGTTTTAACAACGGTTTAAGCTCTTCCAGCAGCACCTGGGCCTGTTGATAGGTCTCCTGCAATCTGCTGAGCGCCTGACGATGGCTCGCCTGGGTGGCCTTGAAGACCTGCTGCTGGTTTTTCTGCTCGCGTTTGAGTTCATCACAGCTGCGGGTCAGTTCACTCAGCTGTTCAATCAGTTCCGGCTTTTGCTGCCCCCACTCCACGCGCATAAACCGCTGGTAGTTTTCCAGTTCTTCCTGGCGGGCCGCCGTCTGGCGAATATGCGTTTCCAGCTGCTGCAGCCGCTGACGGGTATCACGCAGGGTGACCGGATCAACGCCGCTGTCGGCTAATTCTTTATCAAAGGCCTGTTCCAGCTCCTTGCACTGGCGCTGGTGTTCACTTTTCAGTTCGTTCAGCTGCTGTTTATGCTGTTGCAAACGCGCACTCAGGCTGTCCTGCTGGTTTTGGGCATCGGCTTTGAGTTCAAGCAGCTCGGCTTGATGGGTGGCTTCCAGCTGAGCCTGGGCTTCCTGCTGTTCTTCTTGCAGGGCCTGTTGCACCGCCTCTTGCTCGGCCAGGGCGGTTTGCTGCTCTGCCCGGCGCTGCTGCTGGGCGTTGGCATGGCGCTCCTGCAGCTGGTGGCGCGCCTGTTGCGCATAGTCTCGTTCTTCTTCGGCGCTGGTCACCGCCAGGCGCGCCTTGCTCAGGGCCTGCTCGGCCTGGGTTACCTTATCAGTGTAACGACGCAGGCTTTTTTCCTGAGCGTCAACGTCAGCCTCCGCCTGCACAACGGCGGCCTCAGCGGCCTCGATGGCAGCCAGCAGGCTGGCTTCATCCTGGGCGTAATCAGGCAGTGCGATGGCATTCAGGTTAACGTGCAGGCCATACAGGCTTTCGTTTTCGGGGGTGTGATGGACGGTGTTGTCGGCTTCCAGCAGCGCTGGGGCCAGGTCGCGGCGCTCCAGCAAGTCAGAGGCCAGCACCTTGCCGAGGTTGTGCTCCCAGCCGGGGCGATGAAAACGCAGAAAGTGGCGTAGACTGCCCTGTTCCGGGTCTTTCTGGCGATGCAGTTCGCGGCTGTGTTCCTGAGCGAGCGCCAGCTGCTGGCGGGCAGCATTGAAGGCGCTATCGGCCTGTTCACGGGCCCGCTTATGGGTATCCAGTTCCAGCCGCAGGCTGGTGTGATCATCACGGGCGGCGCTGAGCGTGCTTTGTGCCTGGTCCAGCCGCGCCTGGGCCAGGTCAGCCTCGGCGCTTTCTTCGCGGCTGGGGCCTTGATGTTCCAGTGCCGCCCTGAGCATGGCCAGGTGCGCCACGCCTTCCGACAAACGCTCCTGAAAACGGGCGTCCAGCGCCTGGCGTTGTTGCTGGTAACCTTCGGTCAGGCGCTGCTGGTCGTTCCAGTGGGCTTCACGGCGTTGCGCCTGCTCTTCACCCACGGCGTCCATCTGGGCCTGAATTTCTTCGCTCTGGCGGGCCAGGGTATCGCCCAATTCGCGCAAACGGGCATCTTTACGCGCCTGGCTGGCCTCGGCGGCTTCTTCCATCAGCATCAGGTGTTCTTTCAGCTGCTGGTGCTTTTCGCGCTGTTGCGGCAACGCCTGCAGATCGCGCTCAAGCGCGGGCATATCGGCGTCTTCGTAGGCTTCATAGCGCTGTTGAAGGTCTTCCAGGCTGCGCTCGGCCTGCTTGCGCTGACTTTCCTTGGCACTGAGCTGGTCGTTTAACGCATCGCGCGCCGTTTCATAGGCTTCCTGCTGTTCCTTGAAGGCGGTTTTGTGCGCTTTGATTGCGGCTTCAGAATCCGCTGCCTGGCTTTCCGTGCGCTGCTGATCGGCACTCAGCTGGGGCTTGAGCTGCCACAACATGGCCTCAAGACGGGCCAGCTCCGCATCAGTGTCGTGCAGCTCGGCCAGTGCCTGCTGCAAGGGCGCCAGACGCATGGACTGGCGCATCTGGCCGATCCAGTCCCGCGCCTTGTTGCTGCGAATCCGGGTGACCGGCAGTTCCACGCCGTCTTCTTCGAAAATCGCCGCCAGCATGGTTTTGAGGGTATCCATCTTGCCCTCTTTGGCATGCACCGCCGAGACCAGCTTTTCCATATGGCGAATGCGGTGTTCCGGTTTCACCAGGCTGAACTGGGCGGCCATCTGACGTAGCCTGAGTGCCTCTTTGCGGTTGCCGTGGGAGGCAAGGCCGGGAATCGGAGTGAAGTCGTTCTGAATCACCGCGCGGTATTCCGAAGTGGCCGTGAGCTTGCTGGAGGTGGCAGTACCGTTGAGACGCAAACTATTCAGCCATTGTGCGTAGTCGCGGGCTTCCACCCTGCCTTCACTTTCCAGCAGGTAATCCACCGGCCGATAAGGCGCGGCCACAAAACGGTATTCAACACCGCCATTTGTTCCCCGTGTCAGCACCACCTGACACAGGCTGCCCGCTTCGCGGCGATATTCATACACAAGGTAGCTGTTGCTGTTGGGCAGGTAGAACGCATCGAATTTCATGCGCGTTTTGGGCACCACCCGGTTGGGCAGTTCGCCATAGAACACCGGCACCAGCCGCTGCAGGGTGGTCTTGCCGGAGGCGTTGGTGCCGCAGATATTGGTGTGACCCTCCAGACTTAACTCGACCACGCCGTCGAGATGGCCGTGAATCATCACGATACGCAGTAAGTGAGCCATGCCGCATCCCTGTTTGTTTTATCCTGGCAGAATAACATGATCGTGATGAGCCTAAAAAAAACGGCTACCCATTTCTGCTGTTTTCAAACACTGAGAAAGAATAGCCGCTTGATTGCTGATTAGGCCAAAGGACTCAGCGCATCATTGGCAATCAGCTGAAGATAGAACCTTTACTTTGTCAGGCATTCACCATCGATTTCGCGCATGCTCGGGCGGAAGGCGCCAAAAGCCAAGCGGCCAGGCCCAGTGTCTGTTGAAACATCCAAGGGGGCCTGACCGCCATTAACGTTACGTGTTTCTTTACTTGTTTCTGTACTGTTGTCTTTAAATATTACGTTGCTTCACATCCGCATTTGAGTTTATCAAATTGACACCGCTTTAACTCCTTTAGCGGCCACGAAACAAGCCCCCCAGAATGCCACGCACAATACGCCGACCCGTGGTGCCTGCAAGCTCTCTGACCACTGTTTTTGTCAGCTTTGCACCAAAGCTATCGCTCTTGCGGGTGCTACGAGAACTGGAGCGAGCGACACGGCTGCCGCTGTAACGGCGGCTTTCCTTGTATTCTCGTTCGTGGGCCTGCGCTTCTTCCTCTTCGCTTTCGGCGCGTTCTGCCTCAGCCGCCGCTTGTTCAGCGCGCTCGGCAAGCATTTCAAAGGCCGAGTGACGATCGATTTTGGCTTCATATTTGCCTGCTATCGGCGAATGGCGCATTAATTCTCGCCGTTCCTCGTCCGTGATCGGCCCAAGCTGTGATGACGGTGGCCGGATCAAGGTGCGCTCGGCAATACCCGGCACGCCCATGTTTTGTAAAAACGAGGTGACCGCCTCGCCCACGCCCACCTCGCGAATCGCTTCTTCAATATCAAACCGCGGATTCTCGCGGTATGTCTCGGCAGCAAGACGCAGAGCTTTCTTGTCGCGCGCAGTAAAAGCGCGCAGCGCATGCTGCATACGGTTACCCAGCTGGCCAAGGATATCCTCGGGCACGTCATCAGGGTTTTGGGTGATGAAATACACGCCAACGCCCTTGGAACGGATCAGCCGCACCACCTGTTCAACCTTGTCAATCAGTACCTTGGGCGCACCGTCAAACAACAGATGGGCTTCATCAAAGAACATCACCATCTTGGGTTTGTCGGGGTTGCCCACCTCAGGCAGTTCTTCAAACAGCTCCGATAACAGCCATAAAAGAAAGGTTGAATAGAGCTTGGGTGCGTTCATCAAGACATCAGCCGCGAGAATATTAACGTTCCCACGCCCGTCAGGTGCCGTTGCCATGATGTCACTGAGCGCCAGCGCTGGCTCACCGAACAGCTCAGCGCCGCCCTGATTTTCAAGCACCAGAAGCCGACGCTGAATCGCGCCAATAGAGGCAGTGGAGATATTACCGTAGCGCAAGGCGAGCGTTGCCCGGTTTTCACCGATCCAGACAAGCAGCGCCTGAAAGTCCTTGAGATCAAGCAGCGGCATACCTTCCTGATCTGACACCCGAAAGGCGATATTGACAATACCTTCCTGAGCGTCAGTCAACTCCAGCATGCGTGAGATCAGCAGCGGCCCCATTTCGGCAACTGTAGTGCGAATGGGGTGGCCTTGCTTGCCATAAAGATCCCAGAAGGTGACCGGGTAGCGCTGATAGCTAAAGGTCTTAAAGCCTATGGTGTTGGTGCGTTTGACAAAGGGTTCATGAAGTTTGGCGCTTACGCTGCCAGCGTTGGCCAGGCCCGACAGATCGCCCTTGGCATCCGTCACGAAAACTGGCACGCCTGCATCAGAAAAGCTCTCGGCCATGATCTGCAGGGTGACGGTTTTACCTGTGCCCGTTGCGCCGGCGATGAGACCATGCCGATTGGCGTATTTAAGGCCAAGGTACTGCGGCTCGGCATAATCGACGCCACCACCCCCTATCAAAATTCCATCATTCACAGTTCGTTCCCTCTATTCAATGATCATTGGGTTTACTAGGGTCTGTTGACGTTTCATCGCGAACCGCGTTGCTGCGCCAAAGGGCGTCAGGCAAGGCGCGACACGACGGCAATGGTGGTGCCCTTACCGAGTGACGCAACGCCGCATGGCGTTCTTTGGCGCGCAACCCGAAGGGACAGGACCCTTTTGGCACAGCCCTGCGTTGTTCGTCACTGATTGGGAGCCACCCAACCACGCTCCTCACGCCTTGTTCCGCACCAAAAGGACCTATGTCGCGGCCGTGATGAAACGTCAACAGACCCTAAACACTCTTTAATGTAATCGCCTGAGACTCAACTAAATGTCAAACTGCTAATTCAAACGTAAGCGTCCGGTGATCTCATCTTGAGCCAGGCGCTACCGCCGTCAAGATAGTGTCCACTTATTTTTTAGTGGACACTTAGCATGAACGAATTAAGCGTATCCAGGCCCTACCAACGACGTCGCCGGTTTTCCCGGGAGTTCAAAGCCCAAATTGTTGCCCAGTGCCTGGAACCCGGCGTCTCCATTTCCCGGATCTCGCTGGATAACGGCCTCAACGCGAACATGGTCCGACGCTGGATGAGAGAAGCGCAGCGGCATGATCAAATACCAGCAACACCGGGATTTGTTCCGGTTAATCTGCCTGCGGCAACCTCTTTACCGGGCAACCAGTTGGCCTCGGACAAGCGTAATACCATCCGTATTGAGATTCCCCGCGCCGGTGGTCCGATCGTGGTGGAGTGGCCGGCGGAGCAGGCCCATCAGTGTGTGGCTCTGTTACGGGACCTGTTAGGATGATCCGCATCGATGAGATCTGGCTGGCCACTGAACCACTGGACATGCGGGCAGGGCCCGACAAGGCCTTGGCCCGTGTTATTCAGGTCTTCGGTTCGGCCAGACCCCATTGCGCCTATTTATTCGCCAACAAGCGGGGCAACCGGATGAAAGTACTGATCCACGACGGTCTCGGCATATGGCTCTGTGCTCGCCGGTTGAATAGGGGTAAGTTCCATTGGGGTGAACCTTGGCGCGGTAGCCAACTGTGCCTGACCGAAGAACAGTTGGCCGCCCTGGTTCAGGGACTACCATGGCAACGCCTTGGGGCCGACGGCGTCATCTCCATCCTGTAACCACAAGTGCCGTAGCACCGCTATAACCAGAATTGCGAATCGCTTGCAGCTCATGGGCTTGGCATACTATCGGGCATGTCTCAGCGCCCCGATATCAACCAACTCTCTGCCGATCAGCTCCGTGCCCTGGCAACGGAACTCATGGACTCTTTGGATGCCAAGGATCAAATCCTGGGCCGGAAGGAACGAGAGTTGGTGTGCAGTAATGCCATCATCGAGAAGCTGACCCACGAAGTCGCCATCCTCAAGCGTCACAAGTACGCTCGGCGCAGCGAGCAACTGGACGCAGTTCAGGGAAAACTGCTGGATGAACTGATCGACAGCGACCTGGCCTCGATCGAAGCTGAGCTGGATCAGGCGATGACCGACGAGCAGAAAGCGGCTCGGCCAAAGCAAACACCCAAGCGGACCTCACTGCCACCAGAACTGCCCCGTATCCTGATCCACCACGAACCGGACAATACTCAGTGCCAGTGTGGCTGCCAACTCAAACGCATCGGTGAGGACGTCAGCGAGAAGCTGGATTACGTCCCGGGCGAGTTCACGGTGGAGCGTCATATCCGTGGCAAGTGGGCCTGCGACGAGTGCGAAACCCTGATCCAGGCGCCGGTACCACCGCAGGTAATCGACAAGGGTATTCCCACCGCCGGTCTGCTGGCCCAGGTGCTGGTGGCCAAATACGCGGACCATCTGCCACTGTACCGTCAGGAACGTATCTTCGGCCGTGCCGGCCTGGAAATACCGCGCTCTACGCTGGCCGAATGGGTCGGTGCCTGTGGTGTGCAGTTGCAGCCCCTGGCGGATGCGCTGAGACATGCCCTGCTGGAGCACAGCGTTCTGCACGCCGATGAAACCCCGGTCAGCATGCTGGTCCCAGGCAAGAAGAAAACCCACAAAGCCTACGTCTGGGCCTACTGCACCCCATCGTTCTCGGACCTGAGCGCCACGGTTTATGACTTCGCTCCCAGTCGTGCGGGCGAACATGCTCGAACCTTCCTGGGTGACTGGCAGGGCAAACTGGTCTGTGACGACTACGCCGGTTACAAGGCCGGGTTCGGTAACGGCATTACCGAAATCGGTTGCATGGCTCATGCCCGGCGCAAGTTCTACGACCTGCACGACACCAATAAGAGCGAACTGGCGGCCAAGGCCCTGGAAACCATCGGCGGACTCTACGAGATCGAACGGGAAACCAAAGATCTGTCACCGGATAAGCGGCGAGAAATCCGTCAAACCAGAGCCAAACCAATCGCTGATGCGCTGCATCAATGGATGCTGTCGCATCGCCAGAAGGTACCGGATGGCTCCGGCACCGCCAAAGCGTTGGATTACAGTCTCAAACGGTGGGAAGCGCTGACGCGCTACCTTGATGATGGCTCTGTACCTATCGACAACAACTGGGTGGAAAACCAGATCCGGCCCTGGGCGCTAGGTCGTTCCAACTGGCTGTTCGCAGGGTCACTGCGTAGTGGCCAACGTGCGGCGGCGGTCATGACACTGATCCAGACAGCGAAGCTAAACGGGCTTGATCCCTATGCTTATCTGAAGGATGTACTGACTCGGTTGCCGACACAGAAAAACAACGCCATCGATGAGCTATTACCCCACAACTGGAAGCCGACTATACCTGACAAGGTGTGATCACCGGACGCTTACATTCAAACTACTGATAAGAGTATAAACCCCACTTTCATTAAAAAAACCACCTCACCCGTCCATGGACTCAAATGTTAACCCTTTGTCCTTCCAGGCTGGCCTTAAACCATGCTCAGCTGGCGCAATCGATGCACTTGAGCACCAGCGGATCCCACTCAATCCGCCTGGCTCCAATCCACTCGCCGCATTCAATGCATTCGCCGAACTCTTCCTGTTCGATACGCACCAAGGCCCCACTGATCAACGTGAGCCGCCGCTGCCGACGCTCTTCCTCGGCCTTGGCCATGGCTTGGGCTTGCATGGCGTCCATACGTGACAAACGTCCCACCGACGTCTGATCCAGCACCACCGTATCGCGTGAGGATTCACTGCTTGCACTTTCGGCCTGCAGCTCTTCGCGCAGCGCCAGCAGTTTGCGCTGGATCGCCGCCATATCCAGTTGCGGATGGTTCATTGGTGCCTCCTTATCAAGCGCCAGTATGGTTACCGCGTTTTCAGACTGCTGTGAAATGGCTAGCGCAGAATCAGCACCGGGATATGACTTTTACGCAGCATTTCAGTGGTGGTGCTACCGATCAGCAGATGGCGGATACGTGAGTGTCCGTAGGCGCCCATCACCACCATATCGATGGCGTTTTCCTGCTCATAGGCATGCAGGGTGGCTTCGACATCACCGGCGCGGATGGCACCGTCGGCATCATGACCGCCGTCGCGCAGAGTGGCCAGCGCCCATTCCAGCTGGGAGCGGTTTTCAGCGGTATCCGCGCCGATAATCACCACATGGCAAACGGCGGCGTTAAACAGCGGGCTTTTGGCCAACATCTCGACGCCCTTGCGGGCGGTCTTGCTGCCATCAAAGGCCATCATCACGCTTTCTGGCGTTTTGAACTTGGCACTCGGCACCATCAGGATGGGGCGGTGCATTTCACGCACCACACGTTCAAGGTTGGATCCCAGGTGCCCTGTGGCCTGGTCTGCCTGTTCACCGCGCTTGCCCATTACCAGCAAGCGCACATCCTTTTCCAGTTCAACCAGGGTTTCCACCAAAGTGCCGTTGCGCTGGCGGGTATGCGGGTCGCTGACCCCATTGGCAATCGCCCGCTCGCGGGCGGCATCCAGCATCAGCTTGCCCTGCTCTCGGTTGACCTTGGCACGCTTTTCGTCAAGGTCGGAAAGCTCTTTCATCAGGCGTTCACGGGCACCAAAGCGCAGGTTACCGGAAAGATTTGCGTCATCCGGCACGTCCGAGTGGTTATCCACCACATGTACAAACGAAAGTGGCGCCTCCAGCGCCAGGCTGGCCCAGGCGGCGTAATCACAGACGTTTTCTGAAAAACTGGAACCGTCAATGGCGGCCATTACATGATCTGACATCTCACACTCCTTGGCTGTAGGGTGGCTTAGTGGCCACCCATCAGTTTTTCGACGGCTTCAGGATCATCGTGCACCGCATAGCGATCAACGATGGTGGCACTGGCTTCGTTCAGGCCAATCATCTCGACCTCGGTACCTTCGCGGCGGAACTTGATCACCACCCTGTCCAGCGCCTGCACGGCGGTAATATCCCAGAAGTGGGCGCGGGTCAGGTTGATCGTGACTTTGTCGAGACTTTCTTTGAAATCAAAGGCGGCGGTAAAGGTTTCAGAGGAGGCAAAGAATACCTGGCCGACGATCTCGTATTCGCGCTCAACGCCCGGCTGAATTTCTTTTGAACCAATGTACAGAATATTACCGACCTTGTTGGCAAAGTTCATTGCCGCCAGTAACACGCCGACAAAAACACCGATCGCCAGATTATGCGTCCCTACGGTAACGGCAACGGTCGCCAGCATGACCATGTTGGTGCTCATCGGATGCTTTTTCAGATCACGGATCGATTCCCAGCTGAAGGTACCGATCGAGACCATGATCATCACCGCCACCAGGGCGGCCATGGGAATCTGCGAGACCCAGTCTGCCAGAAACACCACCATCATCAGCAGGGCAATACCGGCAATCAGGGTGGACGTACGCCGACGACCGCCGGATTTGATATTGATTACCGATTGGCCAATCATCGCGCAACCGGCCATACCGCCGATCAGGCCGGAACCGATATTGGCAATTCCCTGGCCTTTACACTCGCGGTTCTTGTCGCTTTTGGTATCGGTCAGGTCATCGACGATGGTGGCTGTCATCATTGACTCCAGCAGCCCCACCACGGCCAGCATGACCGAATAGGGCAGGATGATCATCAGGGTTTCAAGGTTCAGCGGCACGTCTGGCCACAGAAATACCGGTAACGTATCGGGCAGATCGCCCATATCACCCACGCTGCGGATTTCCATGCCGGTCAACATATAAACCGCGGTCAACACAACGATGCACACCAGGGGGGAAGGAATCGCCCTGCCTACTACCGGCAGATAGGGAAAACCGTAAATAATCGCCAGGCCAGCCAGCGTCATGGCATAGACATGCCAGGTAACACCGGTCAGTTCCGGCAGCTGGGCCATAAAGATCAGGATCGCCAGGGCGTTGACAAAACCGGTGACCACCGAACGCGATACAAAGCGCATCAGATCCGCCAGACGCAGGTAACCGGCGATAATCTGCAGCACCCCTGTCAGCAAGGTCGCTGCCAGCAGGTACTCCAGCCCGTGCTCCTTGACCAGGGTGATCATCAACAGCGCCATGGCACCGGTGGCGGCGGAGATCATGCCTGAGCGGCCACCCGTGAAGGCGATAATCACACAGATGGCAAAAGAGGCATAAAGGCCGACCTTGGGATCAACGCCGGCAATAATCGAGAAGGCAATCGCTTCGGGAATCAGCGCCAGTGCGACCACAAGACCAGAAAGCGTGTCGCCCTTAAGGTTGGAGAGCCAGGAAAGTTTGAATTTTTCGTACATCAGGGGGTCCAGGATTATCAAACGGTGATGAAGGCGACCGATGACACTGCCTTTGCAAAGACGTATCAAGGTCGCGTTAAACGGCTTAGCAAAAAGCACACAGGATGAAGACGAGCCAACGGATTGGGCGAATGCCAGACGTTCGGGCAGAAGCCAGTTTTTAGGCGCAAGCGTGGCATACCGCCGTGACAGCGCAGTGAACGCCAGGCAGGCATTGCTTGCAAAGGAAGGAAAACGCTAGGGTGGAGTCATCAACCCTGAAAGCGCTGTCTTGAAAAAAACAGTATCGCGAAAAGCGGGTGCCATCATGGATGCCATTTGTGCCGTATGAAGCCAACGCTGGGCAAGGGTTGCCCACAGCGTCAACGAAAGGCGAATGATACTAGCAGCAAATAGCCGTTACTGCATCCTGCTGCGCTGTCGCATCTCGATTCGGCGGTCGATCAACCCCTTGGCCACCAGGGTGCCGATCACAATAGCACCGCCCACCAGGGCCACGGGCGCCGGACGTTCGTTGAGAATCAGCCACACCCAGACCGTACCCACTACCACTTCAGAGAGCATCAAGAGCCCGACGTCAGCGGCAGGCAAATACAAGGGCCCGCGCTGGATCAGGGTGAACCCGAGCGGTAACAGCATCAGGCACAGCACCACCAGCCAGACAACACTCATGGCGGGCACAGCCGAAAGCCCCGCTCCAACACCACTGGCCACAAAAGCCACCAGAGCAACTATCAGGCCAGCCAGAGTCAGCATAGGGCTCATATCCACCCCGGACCGTGCTCGGCACAGGGTGAAATTGGCCGCCAGGCTGATGGCAGCCAGCAAGGCAAAGGCATTACCTTTCCAGGAGCCTGCGCCAGCATCATCCAGCACAATCAGGGAGGTGCCCATCAGACATAAGCCAATCGCAACCCAGGTACGTAACGGCAGGCGTTCATGCAGAAAGACCCTGGACAACGCGGCAGCGATGAGGGGGGCACCGGCCAAAATCATCAGCACATTGCCACCCTTGGTGTACTGGTTGCCCAGCACAAAGCCAAAGGTTGACAGGCTGAACAGCACCGCCACACCTATCCCTACAACGCCGCAGCGGTAGTACGCATCAAAAAAACCACGCCCCTGGCGCAGCGCGACAATCATGGCAAAACCCAGCGCCGTCAGTAATCCGCGCCACAGCAGGATATCGCTGTCTGGCAGATTGATCAGCTTGATCAGTAGCGCATCAGGAGAAATGATCAGGGCGCCGCCAGCGGTCATCAAAAGGCCTTGCTGGCGGCGCGACAGACTCTGCTCGGCGGTCATTGACTGCCGCTATCAGGCTGGGATGCCTCAGGTGCATGCTTTGTTTTCATATGCTTGAACGCCTCCATGATGTCCATCGGCAAGGGGAAGACAATGGTTGAAGCGTTCTTGTTACTCATATCACTCATGGTTTGCAAGTAACGCAGCTGCAGGGCAGCAGAGTTTTCCTGCATGACGTTAGCGGCTTCCACCAGTTTGCGCGAGGCCTGCAGTTCCCCTTCCGCGTGGATCACCTTGGCGCGCCGTTCACGCTCAGCCTCGGCCTGGCGGGCAATGGCGCGGATCATGCTCTCATCCAGATCAACGTGCTTGATCTCGACGTTGGCCACCTTGATGCCCCATTCCTCAGTCTGGGAATCAATGATTTCCTGGATATCATCGTTAAGCTTATCGCGCTCGGACAGCATTTCATCCAGGTCATGCTTACCCAGTACCGAACGTAGCGTGGTCTGCGCCAGCTGGCTAGTTGCCTGGGTGAAATTCTCCACCTGAATGATGGCTTTTTCCGGATCAACCACCCGGAAGTAGAGCACGGCATTGACCTTTACCGTGACGTTATCCTGGGAAATTACATCCTGCTCGGGGACGTCCATGGTGATCACACGCAGATCGACCACTTCCATTTTCTGGATACCGGGAATAATGATGATCAGACCCGGCCCCTTGACCTTCTGATAGCGCCCCAGAAAGAAGACGACCCCGCGTTTATACTCCGGCAGAATGCGAATGGATGCTGCCAGCAGCAGCACCAGCAGCACAACAGGAACAAGATAGGAAAAAATCATCGGACACCTCGTCTGTGTTTTGCATTTTCTATCAGTGGAAACCTGGCTCAGGGCATCACTTTTCAGGTAATGGCGCTGGCGATACCTGCACGGTCAATCCTTCAAAGCGAATGACCTTCAATCGCTGCCCTTTCACCACAGGCGCCTCGGTGACCGCATTCCAACGCTCACCATGCAGACGCACGTGGCCTTTGTGTTCAAAGTCTTCAAGCGCCACCGCTTCTGCATCCAGCATTTCTTCTTCACCACCCAACGCCGGCTTGCGACGCAGCCGCATCAGATTAAGCATCGTCCACAGCATGAAGCCAGCCGCCAGGGCAGCAACACCGCCGATCAGGGGCAGTGACACCGCCAGGTATTCAGCGTCCATCAGCATTACCGAGCCAAACACAAAAGCGGCGATACCGCCCACGCCGAGTACGCCAAAGCTGGGTACTAACGCTTCGCCTACCATCAGGCCGATGCCCACCAGAATCAGCGCCAGGCCTGCGTAGTTGATTGGCAGGACCTGAAAGGCAAACAGGGCCAACAGCAGGGAGATCACGCCAATGGTCCCGGGGAAGAGGCTACCAGGATTGGATAACTCGAAAATAATGCCGTAGAACCCGATCAGCATCAGGAAGTAGGCCACGTTGGGATTGGTAATCACTGACAGTAGCTGGGTTCGCCAATCAGGATCAAAACGTTCGATTTGAAGGTCAGCGGTTTCCAACACCTGTTCACCACTTTCCATGACCACACTGCGTCCGTCAATCTGCATCAGCAGGTCGTCAATATCCGAGGCCACCACGTCGATGACATTCTTTTCCAGTGCTTCAGGCGCAGTCAGGTTGACCGCTTCGCGTACGGCCTCTTCCGCCCAGTCGGCATTGCGGTCATGGCGCTCAGCAAGGCCTCGGATAAAGCTCACCGCATCTTCCAGCACCTTGCGTTCCATGGCATTTTCACCACGGCGAGTGCCGTCTTCGCCGCCCGCCTCGTCGTCAGACGTCGCTTCATCCTGAGAAGCATCATCACCCGTGGATTCCTCATTGGCATCGGAGTCAGAAGGTTGCTCATCTTCAGGATCCATACCCGGCAAACCGCCACCGCCCATCTGCACCGGGGTGGCTGACCCCAGATGGGTGGCCGGGGCCATGGCTGCCACATGGCTGCCGTAAAGCAGATAGGTACCTGCACTGGCCGCCCGGGCGCCGCTGGGTGAGACATACATCACCACGGGTATATCCGCATTGAGCATCTCGCTGATCATGTCCCGTGTCGTTTCCACCAGCCCACCAGGCGTGTCCAGCTGAACAATCACCGCTGCATGGTTCTCATCATTTGCCTGACGCAGGCCACGTTCCAGGTAGTCCTTGGTAGCGGGGCCAATAGAACCATCAATGGTCATCACCAGAGCGCTTTTCTGATTGGCCTGAGATTGATCTGTCTGGGCAAGCGCCTGCCACCCCAACATCAGACACCCTAGCAATATACAGAAAAAAAAGCCCATTGTTCGGTATGGACGTACAGGAAGTGTCGGCATGCTTGCCTCCCGAATAACCATCAGCAAATCGCGTAGCGAATAAACCTGTGACACTGTTTCACGCTATCAGGTTCAACGCCCATGACACAATGTATAACTTTTGAATAACTACTGGTGGCTTTCCAACCCTGTGCCTACGGCTTTTGCAGGATGACGTTCTGTCTCACTTTGGCGTACCATTGCTGCGGCTATCCACGGCACCGTCAATTCACGGCGAAAACATCTATTCGCGTTTCATTCCATCGAGTTCGCATAGCTGTCGCTCGCCGTTATTACTCGTCGTTATTACTCGTCGTTATTAACAGGAGAATGAAATGAGCCAGTCTATTGCAGTCATCAAGGGCGACGGCATCGGCCCGGAGATCATGGAGGCAACTCTGCGCGTTCTCGATGCGCTGGACTGCGGTCTGGACTACCACTTTATTGATGCCGGCCTGGGCGCGCTGGAAAATCACGGCAGCCTGATTCCCAAGGAGTCACTGGACACCATAGAGCGTTTTGGTATTGCCCTGAAAGGCCCGCTGACCACGCCAATCGGTAAGGGGTTTTCGTCGATCAACGTGCAGATGCGTCGCCACTTCGATCTCTACGCCAATGTACGTCCGGCCGTCAGCTTCCCTGGCACTCGCTCGCGCTATGATGATATTGACATGATCACGGTGCGCGAGAATACCGAAGGCGCCTACCTGTCTGATGGCCAGGAATTTATTGATGACGGCAATACCGGCATCTCAGTAATCAAGGTCACCCGCAAAGGCTCGGAGCGTATTGTGCGCTATGCTTTTGAGCTAGCCAAAAATAATGGCCGTAAGAAAGTCACCGCCGTGCATAAAGCCAACATCATCAAGACCAGTTCCGGCCTGTTCCTGGATGTCGCTCGGGAAATCGCCAAGGAATATCCCGAGATCGAATTCCAGGAAATGATTGTCGATAACGCCTGCATGCAGCTGGTGATGAACCCACACCAGTTTGATGTGGTAGTCACTACCAACCTGTTCGGCGATATCCTGTCAGATCTGTGTGCGGGTCTGGTCGGCGGCCTTGGCCTGGCACCGGGTGCCAACATCGGTGAAAGCGCGGCTATTTTTGAAGCAGTACATGGCTCAGCGCCGGATATCGCCGGCCAGAAACTCGCTAACCCTTGTGCCCTGTTGCTGGCAGCAGCGCAGATGCTTGATCATCTGGGTATGGTCGAGAAAGGCACTGCCATTCGTCAGGGCATCCGTACCGTGCTGGAAACCCGACGTGACATGGTCACCCCGGATATGGGCGGCACCGGCACCACGGATACCTTTGCCGATGCTCTGGTAGAACAGGTCAGCCGCTAGCACCGGGCCTTAAACACCCGCGAACCAAAAACGCCTGATGGAATGTCCATCAGGCGTTTTTTACTAACTTTTTACTAACGGGCCAGCCTCAGTTCACCTGCTCGCCCACTGTGGTGGTATCGCCACCCGCTATCTGAAGGGGCAGCGTGTTTTGACGTGTCCACTCGGCCATGGAACCATCGTACATGGACGTATTTTCAAATCCAGCGACTTCCTGCAGCATGAACCAGCCAATGGCAGCCCAATGGCCGGTATTGCAGAAGGCAATGGTGGGCGTTTCTGCGTTCAACCCCAGTTCATTGATGCGTGTCATCAGCGGCGCTTCATCCAGGTAGAAAGCGCCATCACGCTTGCGGATGTATTTCTGGTGTTCAAGATTCACCGAGGTTGGAATGGTACCGGCCGCCAGGGTGGCGGGTGACTGGGTGTCAGCAGTAAAAAAGTCTGCCGGGCGCGCATCCACCAGTTGGGTCGGGGAGTCAGTCGCTGCAGCAGCATCGTCACTGCTCGCCAGCAGGGCGTCCTGCAGGGAAGCGCTGAAGTCTACTTCCTCAGGCGTCGACACCCGACCATTGTCAATTTCGAACCCCTGCTGCTGCCAGCCAGCAAAACCGCCGTCGAGTATCGCGACGTTGTCATGGCCCAACACCTTGAAAGTCCAGTAAACCCGTGCCGCGCTGCCAAAATCGGTTGCCCCGGTACCGGCAGCGACAATCACCACCTGGCTATCATTATCAATACCAAGACCACCAATCAGGCTTTCCAGCTCATCCACAGAAGGCATGACGCCGGGGACCTCATCGCGGGTTTCTCGCCAGCCTGCATCGGTGTAGCTGGAATAGCGGCTGCCAGGAATACGCGCTTCGCTGAAGCTTCTGGCATCTCCGCCATCATCGATGGATGAGCGCACATCCAGCACCACCAGGTTGTCAGATTCCAGATGCTGATCCAGCCAGCTGGCATCCACCAGTGGTGTCATCTCAAGGGCATGGGCCTGGGTGGCAAAACCAAACAGAACGGCCAGGCTGATAACAGTACGGGACATCTTTCCTCCATATCTCTCAAGGCATAGCGTGTGGGAGATCAATAACAAATTAACGACGGCAACAGATCACATATAATCTTGTGGCATATAAAAACAATGTTAAAGTTATTTTTTAGAATATCGTAATAGCTGGCAGCTTGCCGTGAATGGGGGATGAGCGATATTTGCCGTCCATCTGGAAGGAATCTCTTTTTCCTGATTGACCTTGCGAGGACAAGCAGGGATTATCTAATAAATTATTAGCTGTTATAAATTCATGCACAATCGGCTTATGAGATTGGCCCACCACTACCTTCGGCAACATTTCTGCAGATATGGCAAGAGCTCTCTCCAACACGGCGCTGAAGGTCTGGCAAGGACAATTCCGGTCAAGTGAAACTGATAGTGACGGCTTGCGGATATTACTGCTAGCGATGGCCATTGCCGTCATGTTCCATGGAGGCTTGCTGCCGTTTACTCACGCTAATACATATGATGCTTTCATCCATATGTTCTTTGGCGATCATTATCATCGAAGCTGGTTTGACCCCTGGGAGCCTCGCTGGTACACAGGCTTCGTCACCACGTCCTATCCGCCCGGCACGCACATGATGATTGCTGCCTTGCAACATATCATGCCGCTGCGGTCCGCCTTCGTGATTGTCCAGTTGACTGGCCTGTTATTGCTGACAGTAGGCGTTTTCCGATTTGCCCTGATATGGGTTTCTTCCCGCGCCTCGGGTTATGCCGCTCTGATGCTGGTACTGGCCTCATCGATTTCAGAAACGCTGCACCTCTTTGGTCAGTTACCGACCATTTTCTCATTGGGCATCTTCCTCAACGGCCTGCCCTACTTTCATCGCTGGATAGTTAGCGGCAAACCGAGCGCTCTGCTGGCTGCGGTCATTTTTTCTGCTGCAACTACCGCCGCGCATCATGTCACCACTATCTTTGGCGGCGTCCTTTTTGTACTGCCAATCGCCCTGCATTCGATACGTGTCTATGGCCAGCATCATCCAGCTTCCTCTGCAAATGGATGGCTGAAAGCCCTCCTTCGATACCGGGTGCCGGTGCAGCGTGGTGCTTTGCTTGCCACATTGATGATACTGGCAGTGGCGGTAACGATTTATCCTTACTGGTACTGGTCAATCACCGACCCTATCACCCAGGTACCCATCCCGCATGGCAGTCGGGAAAGCTTTATAGAGCGCCCTGATCTGGGCATTGTGTTTTTTCTGATACCTTGGGGAATGTCGTTACTGATACTGCCCTACGCCTTTTACAAAGGGGCGACCACCGCCTTGTGGCCGCTGGCTATCAGTCTTGCATTGTGTCTACTTTTGGGAACCGGTGGCACCACGCCCATTCCACGGCTGATTTTAAGGGGCGCCTTCGACATCCTGACGCTGGACCGTTTCACCTTCTGGGGGTCAATCCTGATTCTGCCTTTTGCCGGCCTGTTGATCGAGGGCCTGCTGCATGGACGGTCGCGTCAGCAAATGCGCATCGCGTTAAGCGCGCCGGTTTATCGGATGTTCATTGGCGGATTCTTTGCCAGTATGGCGGGACTTGCCACCCTTGTTGCCATCATGCCGACCTTTCAGCCTACCCAGCCAGACACAGTGGATCCGGACCCCATGGTAACCTTTCTTGAAGAGGACAAGCATTATCGCTGGCGTTACCTGACGCTGGGTCTTGGCGATCAGTTTGCTTATATTTCATCCAGGACGACGGCGCAATCTGTAGACGGCAACTATCACTCAGCTAGACGATTACCGGATATGACGCGTTTTTCGGTTGAACGTCTGGAAAACGCCAAATATCTGGGGGTGCCAGGGCTTGGGTCTTTAAAGCAGTTCCTGGTCAACGCCGACCAATACCACCTCAAGTATGTCTTTTCCAATGATGAGTTTTACGACCCACTGCTCCACTTCAGCGGATGGAACCAGGTGACGCGACTCAGAAACGGTCTGGTGGTATGGGAAAAACCCAATATAGAACCCTTGCCCTTGCATCAGCCGCGCCAGCATATACCTGTGCTTCACTCAGTGATGTGGGGAGTACTTCCTACCTTGGCACTTGGGCTGGCCCTGATCTGCCTGGTCGTCAATCTTGTGCACAGCCACCTTTGCGACCGCCGCTTGCCGATCGCACCGGCCGTTTCATCCACTCAGGGTTTCAGGTACCCCGGCCATATTCGGCGCGGGGTTCAGGCACTGGCCATCCTTATCCTGTTTGGCGCAGCCGCTGGGGGCATCGTAATTGCCCGGTTTTCCCAGACACCTGCCCCCCCAGCAGATGTTGTCGAGACGTATTTCAAACACCTCGACCTAAGACGTTTTCACGATGCCTATGACCTCCTGGCCGCGGAAATACGGCCACCGTTCGAAGCTTATCTGTTTGGTCTCAAGTGGCAAGGGGGCCTTTTGAATTCCTATGGCAAGCTTGAATCTGTTGATATTGAAGAGCAGGCGCGAACGGATTCTATTATCGATTTCAGCGTTACGCTTACCTACATCACCAGCCTTGAGCGAATTAGCCGTACCCTGGATATACGCACCATAAAACATGACGACCACTGGAAAGTTGTCCCTCCAACGCTTCAGGCAACCCAGACGCCGGCACGCCTGCAGCGTCAGGCCGGCGTTGAATGGAACCGGCCCGGACGCCGCCAGCCACGTTACGACATGGAGCAACACGACGACCGTCTTGATCGGCCAAACATTACCCTTGAGTCAGGTCGGCTGGTGAAGCATTCAGACCGCTTTTCAGTCATTGGCCGTATCACCAACCGCGATAATGACCCGGCTGCCATCAGCGTGCTCGCCAATATCATGGCAGGAGATTCCGTGCTTTCCAGCCAGAGCGCCGGCATATGGGGTGGTCAACGATTGTTACCTTCGGAGACGGCGGGCTTCAGAGTTGAATTTGACGGTGTTCTGTCCTTGACCGACGCCGAGGCCAGTGGAAGCTTTGACCCTGAATTCTTCTTGCCGCCAGAGTTCGATGAAGCACCGGATGATGCCAGCATTGAAGTCCGTTCGCAGGCGGAGCCCGTAAATCTATACCGTAGTATTTCCATCAACGGGCTGGCGTTCAGTGAGGCAGATAACCGGCTTGAAGCATCAGGACTTGTGGTGAATACCGGCACCGACGTTGCCAGTATCGTAAGGGTGGGATTTCTGCTGTACGACGCCAATGGCTTGCCGCTTTGGATGGATGCTGGCTTCCTTGAATCCAACCTTTACCCGGGGCAAAGTGCGCCATTTGAAATCACCCTCCCGCACGCTGACGAAATCGACATCATCGCCGATATCGACATCGTTCCCAGCATCATCAATGGACGGTATGCCGACACCTCGGGCATGGAGGCCCAACAAGATGGTGCGCGCATACCCCTGGAAGGTATCGCTGGTTTTGATGCAGTAACGCTGCATTTGTCTGCCATGACCTATGCTCCCCTATTCTGACAGGTATGCCCTATGCGAAAGACGCTCCCACTTACCGTCACTGTCCTCACTTTAGCCTTGCTGCCCATGGACGTTCGGGCAGCAAGCAATGCTGGCTCTCCACACTATATAAGCGATGCATTCGGTCTGGTGCCATATGACAATTACGCTGCCAGCTACCGATCAAACTGGTCCGGCCACGTCAGTGTGTTTAATGAAGGTCGCCTTGATACCTTGGCTGGACAGACCCAGGAATCGGACCATTACAACCAGCCTGCCGAACCAGACCCAGAAACGCTTCTCGTGTTCGTTGGACCCAAGAGCGCACGCGCCGGTGTCGAGAATGTCCATGCCAGCGTCATCGGGCTGGACCGCTGGGGCAATCTGATACCGGACGGAACAATTACCCGCATAGACCCTGGCTTTGACGAAGCGGTGGAAACCACTTCCCAAAGGGGAGTATCGGACCGGATATTCACCCCACCCACCCGAACAGGCACTTACCGCGCGGGGATCAGTGTGGCTAACCGACAGGCGGCTCATGCCAGTTATAAGGTGGTGACTGATCTTGACAGTATTGAACTTGAATTAGCTCCCCAGGCGTCCCCGATCGAGCAGGAGACAGCGACAACCTTGACGACGCGTCCTATTCAGGATGCGTACGGCAACCCGGTTGAGGAAGGGATTGCCGTTGCACTGACGATAGATCATGACACTGGCAGCGTATCGCGCCTGAACGCGCTAACCAGCCAATCAGTAGCCGCGCATGAACTGATCGCCAGAGGTCTGCCAGACGGTCTGAAAGCCACGCTTTCGCTGGGGTCAACTCGATCGGCTTCCAGTGAACTTGACTATCGCCCTCTCATGATTCGTCAGGTGCCTGAACTTGGCTGGACATACCTGCCTGCCATAGAGGCGATGGAGATACATGTTGGCCCTTTCATGACAGACGCTGGTTTTCTACTCAACGATGGCAGCCCGGTATCGCTGTTGTTGACATTCACCGATGGCAGTCAAAAAGAAGCCAGTGGCTGGCTTGAGAAGGGGTATTTCAGAACGCTGATAACAGCAAAACCTGACAAACTCCCTGCAGAGGTGACCCTGACTACTGCATCGACCCACTATGAATCCCGGCTCGATCTGACCGATCAACGACAGGCTACAGGTGAGATCCAATGAAAAAACTTGGGCTTATAACAGTATGGGGAATATCGGTGGCGCTTCTGGTAAGTGCAATGGTAGTTGCTTCATCCGCCTACACAGACGTCAAGCAACGCCAGATTGAATACGACTATATTGCTGATGCATTAGCAGTGCCTTCACTAAAGATTGATATGGTGCGTTGGCAACCCTCAAAAAACTCCTTGGCGCGGGTAGTGACTGAAGCTGATCGGGAAACTGTCGGAACAGCCATTACAGAGGCCTGGAATGCCCATGCTGCAGCCCAGCATGTTGGCCAGACGGCCGTATTGGCGGATTATTTCACCGACACCGCTCTGAACCGGGCTGTCCAGAGCGCAGAGATGGCCCATGCTTCCGACACACGAATGGCGGTACTGGCCGTCAGTGCTGAGCCCGTTTTTCACCACCTGGATGGCACCCTTATGCAGCTCATGGTTGAGATGCAGGTGGCACGCTACTCCATCAATGATGACGAAAGCCTGGGACTCTTTCGGCTCACCCGCGAAACTGCACTGACCACCCTGGTTGAAAAAACCTCCCGCTGGGAGATTCTCTCTCATGAACGTATCGACGCAGAGCCAATCCGCTTGCCACCATCACCGGATACAAACGCTATCGGAGCCATGGCGGGTATCAACTACTACCCAGCCAAAACCCCCTGGCGCGACTTCTGGCCCAGCTATGAAAGAAACATCATCGAGCAGGATTTCAACCTGATTGCCGACCTGGACGCCAATACCATACGTATTTTTCTGCCCCATGACTTTGGGCTCAATGACAATGAGCTCAGTAATGCAGCGCTTGCGGAGACACCCTTCCATTTTGATTCACTCAAATATGACTCACCTATCAAGACTGCCGCCAGCGGCGACGCCCGCAAAAACAGAAACCCTACCGTTGCCGAGCACCAGTTTGCCAAGCTTGAACATCTGCTTGATGCCGCCCACGCCAAGGGACTCAAGGTAATCCCTACCCTGTTTGATCTGAAACAGGACTATGATCTGGCGGGCTGGTCGAATGATCATCACAAGCTGTCAAGACTCGCGCCGCTACTCGCTAACCATCCTGCTGTGTCCTACGTGGATCTCAAGAACGAACCGGACCTCGACTTCCAGCATCACGGCAGGGCCAGGGTTGAGGCATGGCTTCGCAGCATGACGATGACCTTCAAGAACCTGGCCCCTGACGTTCCAGTCACTATTGGCTGGGCAAGTCACCGGGATGCCCTAACGCTGAGCAACATTCTTGACGTTTTGACCTATCACGATTACGCCGATCCTTCGCTGAGCGCACAAAGGCTGGATGACATTCTCGCCCGTTCAGCGGACAAGCCGGTAATGATTACAGAGATTGGCGAGACGTCGTTTACGGCTTTGGCAAGATGGCCAAGCTCCGAGGTTGCCCAGGCGCGCAAGCTTAGCGCCAGAATCGAGGCGCTCGATAGCTCGGATGGCATCTTCCTGTGGACCCTGCATGATTTTCCTGCCCCTGATCCACTCGCGGTCGGGAAGTCTTTTTGGATCCGTCAACTACAAGCCCACTTTGGCCTCTATGGTCTGGATGGACAACCCAAGCCTGCGGCGGAGTTTGTACGCCAGGCACTCACAGATTTTCTAGAAGGAGCTCAGCATGTCACAACAACTGCGCCTCGCCCTGATATCGGCCTTCCCGCCAGGACGCCAGAGCCTGAATGAATACGGCTATCATCTCGCCCGTCACCTGGCCAAGCACGATGACGTCAAGGAAGTCGTGGTACTCGCTGATCAGCTGGAAACGCCCCAAGAGGAAATTGAGCTGGACCCCAAGGTCAGTGTTGAGCGAATCTGGACATTCAATGGCCTAACCACCTTGCCACGACTTGTGCGACGCCTGCGCCAGATACGCCCGGACGGCGCCATTTTCAACCTGCATACCACCAGCTTCGGTGACAGGGAAATCACCGCGGCGCTTGGCCTGCTGACGCCAATGACCGCTCGCCTGGGTGGCGTCCCAACGGGCGTTATCGCGCATAACATAATTGCCGGAGTCGAGCTTGAGAATACCTTGCTCAAGGGACGACCGTTACGCCAGGCCGTCGTGCGTGCCGGCGGCGCTGCCATTACATCTGCCCTGGTTCGAGCCAGTTATCTGACTGTCACCTTGTCGAGCTATCACAAACACCTGACAGACGCTTATCCTCGGCGCGACATCTCCCACATCCCTCACGGTACATTTGACACCGACCAGCCCGCTCCTGCACCACTGGAAAGCAGACCTAAGCGAATTGTCACCATGGGTAAATTCGGCACCTACAAGCGCCTGGAAACCCTGATTGACGCTTTCAAGTCCCTGAAAAAAACACCGGAAATGGCCGATTACGAATTGGTCATCGGCGGTACTGATCACCCTAATGCCAAAGGCTACATGGCAGAAACCGAAAACGCTTGCCGGGAAGTACCTGATATACACTTTCATGGCTACGTGGCCGAAGAAGATATTGCCCGTTTCTTCTCGACCGCTCAGCTTAGCGTATTTGACTATGAGTCCACGACCGGCAGTTCCGGCGTCCTTCATCAGACAGCCTCTTACGGCGCCGTTCCGGTGTTTCCAAAAATTGGCGACTTCGTCGATGTCTGCCGGGATGAGGGGCTTGAGGGCTTTAATTATACTCCCCGCAGCGCCTCAAGTATGGCATCTGCCATGCGGGATGCGCTGTCGGATCTCGAACAGGCCAGCCGACTTGCAGACGCCAACTATAGGGCTTCCAAAGGATTCCCGTTCGATCAGGTGGTGGGGTTTCATATTGATAAAATAGGTCAAAGAACATCATCAATGAAGGGGGGAAGAGTGTGACGGAAAACACACCATCAACGGGACATTGAGTGACTGACATATACCTGTGGATAGTATGGCTCTCCATACGGTAACAAGCGGTATCCCCCCAGGCTAAAGACTGCCCTAATGAGCCGGTCTCTTCACCATTTGCGCAGGTTATCCAACAGAGATACTTAATTAGAATAATGTGATAACCAGTAAGCGAAAGGTATCAGCCATGCTCTATCAGGAAAGAAGCAACCGCTTGCACAGGCCTCCTCATTCTGTACCAGCATCCGTCAAGGCCATGCATTCGACACCTGGCGCCTGCTCGTCACACAAGCCGGTGCCGGAAAAAAACCACTTGCCCTCAGAACGCATTGAGCGTTCCTGTAAACCAACCCTGTGTGTTGACAACTTATCCATCAGCATGGTTATCCCTTGCTATAACGAAGCAAAGCGTCTGGATAAACAGGAATTTCTGGACTTTCTTGCTGGCTTTCAGCGTTTAAGCTTCATTTTCGTCAATGATGGAAGTAGCGATGACACTCTGCAGCTGCTTGAAGAACTGAGGGCGTCCAACCCACGTCAGGTAAGCGTCGTCCACCTGCATAAGAATGTTGGTAAGGCTGAAGCCGTTCGACAGGGTCTCTTGGCAGCGACAGACAGTCAAGCCGGTCTGGTGGGTTACTGGGATGCTGATCTGGCAACGCCACTTTCTTCAATCAAGGATTTTGTTGCCATTGCCGACCGCTATGAGGATGTCAATGTCGTGTTTGGCGCGCGCATGCAGTTGCTTGGTCATCGCATACAAAGGACAGTCTTCCGGCGTACAATCTCGCGCTTTTGTAGTTCACTCGCCCGAATGGCGGTGCGGCTTCCTGTATGGGATACGCAGTGTGGTGCCAAGCTGATTCGCAACACCCCTGCTCTTGAAAACAGTATCAACAGTCCTTTTTCTGCTGGCTGGCTATTCGACGTAGAGCTTTTTGCCAGAATGTCTGGGGAGCTCACCGAAAGATCGGGCGCCTTCTATGAATTTCCCCTGTCAGAATGGCGGGAGGTTGAGGGCTCTCATATCACCTCAGCAGTGATCGTCAAAAGTGGCTTTCAGATGATCCGTCTGGTCGCTGAACAACGCTTCAAGCGAAAGAGCCAATAAAATGACAACGCCCTCACGCCTCAGTCATGAAACGGCTTCAGCTGCTGGTGAAACGCCGCTGACAACCCCATGGAGCGAGTCGGTCAACAAGCCCCTCATGATGCTGCGATCCTTTGCAGGTAATCCAGCATTTCTTATCTTCGTAGCCTATAACCTGGCTAACCTGGGCAACCTGATTTTCAATATGCTTTTCAGCCGCTGGATGGGCCCTTCCCTATTCGGGGACCTGGCGGTTGTCCTTACGGTCAAGTTGTCACTTGTGAGTATCTTTATTGCTGTGCAGATGGCGGTCAGCCGTATGGTTGCTGCATCAGGGCACAGGAGCAATCACCTGTTGGCAAGGCTTCATTTCTACGGGTTCTGCATTCTGACCCTGGCATTACCCATCCTGATTGCACTCGCTGTGATGGTAGATCTTGGCGGGCACATTGGCCTGGCAAACCCGCACCTTCTTCCCATGATCCTCATCATTTTTCCAATTGCGCTGCCACTATGTCTGTTGAGAGGCGTTGTACAAGGGCTGATGGACGTTACTGGCGTTATGCTATCCGTTGGGCTGGAGATGGCGGTAAGGCTAATAGGTGCAATTCTGGTCTGGAAACTGGGTGGCGGAATCGAAGGGATTACGCTGGTTATCGTCGCGTCTGTTTTAACCGGCTGGGCGGTTATTGCACCACGTCAGCAAGCCAGGCTGTCCATCCGCAAACCTGGCCAGCATGGGCAGCCTGCGGATGTCAGGCTAAGCGCTTTTGTGTTTGCCTGTCTTCCTTTCGCTGTGCTTCAGTTCTCCCAGGTGGTTCTTCTGGATGCAGAGGTGTTTGTTGCCAAGATGGCATTCAATGCCGTGGACGCGGGTTACCTGGCAGCCACTTCGCTATTTCAACGCATCGAATTCTATGCCTGCTTCGGTTTGGCTTCCGTACTGCTGCCCAGCGTGAGTGCCGCGGTTGCTAGAGGTGAAACCGGTTTACGCCAGGCGATACCCATCATCATCCTTTTCCTGATGGTCACTGTCACAATATTTGCCGCGATCTGGATAATGCCGGATACCTTGATTACTCTCCTTGTGGGTGAAGCGTTTCTACCCGCCCGCGAACTGCTGCCGCTGGCTGCCGCCTCAGCGTCCGCTTTTACGTTGAGCTTCCTGATTGCAACCTTTATGGCAGGCCAAGGCAATTATGCCGGGATATGGATGATAGCGGCCTGCGTTCCAGTCCAGCTAGGTACTTTCTTATTAGCCACTTTCCATATCCCCTTTTTTCATGTCTTTGACTTATTAGCTATAAAAGTAACCTGCCAAGTAATGCTACTCATCGGCATGGCATTACTTATATTCAAAAACGGTTATAAAGCTCACAAAAAGGATGTCAATCGTCAGAGCCTAAAATTGAAAAAAGGAGATTACCCCCATGGCTCATCATAACAGGATGTTAGGGGTCCAACTCCTGATTCGTGTACTGTCCTTAATTTTTATTATCGGGTTCTCATCAAACACGCTAGCAGAGGAGCCACAAGGTTTCACCTTTAAACCAATGGGCGCCACTGGAGGCATCGTTCGTTATCCCAACAGCAATCAGGACCTTGATGACGGGAATGCCTTTGCTGAAGTATGGATAAAGCCGGATCTGGAAATTTATCGCCATAACGACACCCGAATAAAGGCCTTTATACTTGCCAACTATGTGCGAGATTCCAAGCCTTTTGTCTACAACAACAACCGTAAGGAAGGCATAGGATTGAGCGCTTCGACACGGATTGGTAATCATTTGGAAGTTATAGCGAGTATTCGTCGGGACTGGTACCGGGAGCTGGAAACATCCAACAAGCTCCAGGGTACACGCTACTTTTTAAACTATTACTATTACAAATACTGGCCTGCTCAAGGCAATAGCGAACTCTTCGGCATGCCCAAGCAGGCGACCATATTCAAAAGCTATGGCGGTATCGAATACCCCGGCTCGCTGCTGGAAGAAGACGACAACATTGTTGTACCACTCGGCGGTGAGTACTCTGCAGACTACCGTATCGGGGATACCGATTTTCTGTTCGTTCCTTTTGCAGATCTGGACTTTTCATGGGATGCTGATAAAAACAACTATAACAATAAATTCATCCCATCAATTGGGTTAAAAGTACGTCGTCCGATTGAAAAGGGTGAATTTTTTATGGGCGTCAAGTATGAAGTAGATTATCGCTGGGTTGATGAGACAATTGATCACGGGCCGAAAATTGTTGCTGGCTGGTATAAGGGTTTTTAGGGCGTCAACAGGCCCTGATTTTTTCTGAGCATTTCACCCACATAACCCTGCAAATATGAACATTCATGGTGATGCAAAAGACGGCCTAAGTGCCGTTTTTTTGCATTTCAGCAACCAATACACCGAGCATCACGCAAGTATTTTGGTCAGCTTTAAAACTATTCGCAACATATTCCGCCAGGGTTAGGCTTCGTTGCAACAAACGAAAACAATGCAAGCAAGCTTATAAATCTTTTTAGAATTATAATATAACCATAATACATATATAAGGGAAGAGATTGTTGGCACACAGCAAAACAGTCATCATAACGATGTAAGGAAATCGCTGAAGGTGTCACTAGTTCATTATGCAAATACGTTGAGCACAGATATTTTTTACTGCTACCAGGAGCCCACCGATGACACTATCTTCTTGTCCGCCCAACACATTCTGGTTAAGCGGGCAGCGCCATGCGGAACAGGATCACTTTTTTCGCCAGACGCTTGAAGCTCGTGGTTGGCAACCTGGTGATAAAAATGACTGGCAGGCTGCCTGGGTCACCGGCATGCCACCCAAGGCGGCCTTTCAGGCTACCTCACCCCAGCATAAAATGAACCATATTCCCGGCAATGCGGCGCTAACCATCAAAAGCCGCCTGCATGACAGCCTCAATCGGATGCACAAACGCATCCTCGCCCAGTACGGCGAAGACCACTCTTATACTCAGCGGCTGGCGTTTTTCCCACGCGCCTATGAAATGCCCCGCGACTACCCGGCTCTGGTAGAAGACGCGGCGGCCAACCCGCACAAGGGCTGGATTCTCAAGCCGACCAATGCGTCCAAGGGCCAGGGTGTCAGAGTCATCAAAGACCCCAGCGAGGCACCGCTGGCGCCGAACTGGCTGGTGCAGGAATATATCGGCAACCCCCACACCATCCGCGGCCACAAATATGTGCTGCGCCTGTATTTGCTGATCGCCGGTATCGAGCCGGTACGGATCTATCTCTATCGCCAGGGCTTTGCCAAGCTGGCCTCCGCCCCTTGGGACCCGGATGACAGTGATAACGTCTACAGCCAGTTGACCAACCCGGACATCAACGCCCTGAATGAAGACGCCGAGGTGCCGGTTGAGTTCATCGACCTGGACCGCTACCGCCAGTGGTTAAGAAAGCAGGGCCATGACGACGCGGCGCTGTTTGCGCAAATCCACGATCTGGCCACGCTGACCGCCCTGAGCGGCGTTGACGCCATGCGTGCGCGCAGCCGCGACGTTGGCGCCGACCCATTGGGCTGCTATGAGTTGATTGGTCTGGATTGCCTGGTGGATGATCAGCTCAAGCCCTGGATTCTGGAATGCAACCTGAGCCCCTCACTGGGCATCTGCGCTCGCCCGGAACACGGCGGAATAGTGGAAGAAGAAGTCAAGGCCAGCCTGGTCAGCGATATGATCAGCCTGACCGGGCTGGATCGCCCCGATCAGGCGCCTCGCCAGTTTGATGCGGCCGCGCTTACCGCCGAGCATCAGCGGGCAGGGAATTTCGCCACGCTTTACCCGAATGCAGCCATTGACTATACCCCTTTTGCCGGGCTGCCCAGCCTGGCCGATAGCCGGCTTACCCCTGAGCGCCCACTGGCGCTGCGCGCCCATCAGGTCAGCGAACTGTTCGATAACGACCAACTGGCCCTTTACCAGCATGACAGCGGCCGGTTTATCCAGCTCAACGATAGCGCAGCGCTGATCTGGCTGCTGCTCGGTGAAGGTCAGTCTGTCAGGGCTATTGTGGAACAGCTGCAGGCCATGAGCGACGCGCCACGTCAACAGATTGAACAGGACCTGTGGGCCACGCTGGAAACCTGGCACCAATATGGCTTGCTGGCACCCGCCGATAGCACCTCACCGCCAAAACAGCGCACGGGGCGCCGGCGCCTAGTATCAAGCCAGGCAATGACGCTTACCTTTGCCGGGCAACAGTGGCGGCTGAGCGCGCCGGAAGGGCCAGTGACGGATTGCCTGCAAGCCCATTTCCGGCCCCTGCTGGCAGGCCATGGCGCCTTGGATGCCGATAGGTTTTTATCCTTGGCCGTGCTGGAAAGTACCAACGGCTACTGCCTGACCGATGGCGTCAGGATTCTGCGCTCGCGCCTGCACCTGAATGAGATTTCCTCTGCGATTGAACACGCCCTGCTCAATCATGCGGCAGGAGAAAATACCTGCGTGATAGATCTGGTGCTGCTGAATAGCGGTCAGCAGCAGCTTGCCCTGCTGGCCCCCTTGAAGGACACCGATTGTCTGGCATCACTGAGTGAGGTTGCTGACCGACTGGGCGCCACCCTGACCCACGGCGCGCGCCTTGAATCATCCGCCACAGCGGCGCTGGCCCCATTAAATCTGCCGGTGGCAGACGCGTCTTTCGCCGTTGAAAACCATTGCCAGCCGATAGCCCTGCTGGCGCTGATGCCTGAAGCAGCCGCAGCAGAAAAAGGACCACTGACGGCGCTAAGCCTGTTGTTGCCCTATGCCTTTCAGGGCCAGGGCAGCACTCTGGATGAACAGACACTCAGTACCCTGCACACCTTTTGCCAGCAAGTGCCTTTACATCTCAGCCTCCGCGACCCGACCAGCCTGGAAAAAGCCTGCCGGGAAGCCTTGGCGACAACACCGACTTTCCCCACCACGCCAGCGTGGAAGGAAAAGACGCCCACGGGCGTTTAACCATGCCATGACGTCTTGTGGCACTGCACGACCCTGATCGACATCTGATTCGACTTATCGAGAGGAAAAGTTATGTCTAAAAAGACCATGTCTCAACAAGAAAGCAAACGTCGCCTGCTCAGCCGTCTTGGCCGCCAGTTCGCCTATACCGCTCCTGCCCTGGCACTGGCGGCCAGCGGTCTGGCCATGCAGGCGCATGCTGACGACACCCAAGGTGGCTACAGCCAGTTCGAGGATGCTCCTCATATGTTGGCCGAAGCCCATAGCGCCGAAGGCGGTGCGGAGGGCGAAGGTGAACATGACGAAGAAGATGAAGGCGAGGGAGAAGGCGAAGGCAGCGCAGAAGGCAGCCCGGAAGCAGGTTAACCCCCTCCTTTCATTACCTAAACCACACTGTGCCAGCCCTGGCGCTGGCACAGTGATTTAAGGACAGAGGTTGAACGTCATGACGGCAGCAAGATTACTCTCTTACACAGGCGCACTGGCCGAGGAAAACCGCCAGGCCCTCAATCAGCTGGCCGCGCTGCTTGAGCATATTTCGCCAGCAAGTTACCAGCACCTGCTTACGCCACAGGCCACCCAGTCGGTGGGCAAGCATGTACGACATATTCTTGAACATTATCAGACACTGCTTGATCACCTGAACGCCAGCATCTACCTGAATTACGATGGGCGCAAGCGAGACACCCGGCTTGAAACCTGCCCCCAGACAGCGTTGCAACGTCTGCACGCCATCGATAACGCCCTGACCAGCGTGGCCACACTGCCTGCTGATACGGCGCTGACGCTTGGCTACCCGCTTGACGCCAGTGAGACGCACACAACAGCCGCCCTGCCCAGCAGCCTGGGGCGCGAACTGGCCTTTCTGACCAGTCACAGCATTCATCATATGGCGCTGATCAGCCTGCTCTGCGCCGAGCAGGACATTGCCCTACCCGAACACTTTGGCGTTCACCCCTCAACGCTACGCCACTGGCAAGCTCAGCAAGCCTGATCTCCTCTTGTCTGGCTAGGTCACAGATAGAAATAATGCTAACGTTATAACCATAGCCAACTTTCTATCGGAGCCTTCCCATGCCTGCGCCCCCGCCTGTGCAGCCACAACGCAGAGAAAAACTCAACGTGGCCATTCTGGTGGTCAGTCAGATGCTGTTCATGGTCGCGACCATCACCGTTATGACGCTCAGCGGTGTGGTTGGCCAACAACTCAGCCCCAACCCGGCTTATGCGACCCTGCCGATTGCCATCATGATGATTGGCACAGTGACCTCCACCCTGCCCGCGTCACTGTTCATGAAACGCGTAGGTCGCCGTACGGGGTTTATCCTCGGGGCGGGCCTCGGTGGTGTTGGCGGCGGCCTGGTAAGCCTTGGCGGTATTGCAGCGGGGTCTTTCTGGCTATTCTGCGCCGGTAACCTCCTGATTGGCCTGTATCAGGGCTTTGCCATGTATTACCGCTTCGCAGCGGTTGACGTGGCAAGCCCCGGGTTTCGCAGCAAAGCCATTTCGCTGGTCATGGCGGGCGGCGTCGCGGCCGCTTTCCTCGGCCCCTGGAATGCCAGCGCTACTCTGGATTGGGTGCCGGACGTTCCCTCTGGCGGCCCCTATCTGATCATTGCACTGCTGGCGCTGTTAGCCATCGGCCTGCTCAGCCAGCTCAAGGTGCCCGCCAGCGGCGAACCTCAACCCGGTGAAGCCACTCGCCCCATGGCCCGCATTGCCCGCCAGCCACGCTTCAGGGTCGCCGTGATTGCCGGAGCAATTGGCTACGGAGTGATGGTGCTGGTCATGACCGCCACACCGCTGGCTATGCGCGGCCAGGGGTTCGAGATGTCTCAGGTGGCCTTCATCATGCAATGGCATGTGCTGGGCATGTATGCGCCGTCGTTTTTTACCGGCAGCCTGATTAGCCGCTTTGGCGTTGAACGCATTCTGACCGCCGGGGTGGTGATTCTGCTGGGCACCGTGCTGTTCAGCAATCTTGGCACCTCCATGGCGCATTTCTGGGTCGCCCTGGTGCTGCTGGGCATCGGCTGGAACTTTCTGTTTATCGGTGGCAGCGCCCTGCTGGCCGCGACCCACAGCGAAGCAGAGCGCGGCAAGGTACAGGGCGTCAATGATCTGATCATCTTCTCCCTGGTGGCGGTTGGCTCGCTGATGTCCGGCCAACTCTTGCACCACCTCGGCTGGGAAACCCTCAACCTTGCCATGCTGTTGCCCATTCTGATCATCGCCATCGCGCTGGTCGGGTGGCAGCAAAGCAACCGTCAGGAAGCCGGCGCCAGCACCTGAAAAAGTCTGAAAAAATTAGCCGCAAGGAGGGTCAAGATGACGCTAAACCCCATAATGGAACTGATCCAACGCCTCACCCGTAACCTGCTGGTGGCCATTCCAGTCACCATGCTGCTGGGCCTGGTAGCAGGCGCCCTGCTGCCGGTGAGCGGGCTGAGTGTTCTGGTGATTCCGCTGACGCTGTTGATGATCTATCCCATGATGGTCAACCTGCGTCTGAATGAACTGTTCAGCGGTGGCGACCTGCGCGCCCAGGGGCTTGCCCAGCTGCTCAACTTTGCGGTCATCCCTTTTATTGCCTTTGGCATCGGGCTGTGGTGGTTTGCCGACCAGCCCTATCTGGCGCTTGGCCTGCTGCTTTCCGCCTTGCTGCCCACCAGCGGGATGACCATTTCCTGGACGGGCTTTGCCAAGGGCAACCTGCCTGCCGCGGTGAAGATGACCGTGATTGGCCTCTTGCTGGGTTCGCTGGCAACGCCTTTTTACGTGCAGTGGTTGATGGGCGCCAATATCCCGGTGGATCTGGTGGCGGTCTTCCGGCAGATCCTGCTGGTGATCGGACTGCCGCTGGTGGCCGGTCAGCTGACCCGCAAATGGCTGGTCAAGCGCCATGGCCCACGCTATTACCGCCAGCATATCGGCCCGAAGTTTCCGCCTTTTGCGACGCTGGGGGTACTGGGGATCGTATTGGTTGCCATGGCGCTGAAAGCTGATGATCTGCTGAGCCAGCCCATACTACTGCTGGATATCCTCGTACCGCTGGCGCTGCTGTATGCCATCAACTATGCATTGAGCACCTGGGTGGCGCGCACCTGGCTTTCCCGTGGCGATGGGATTGCTCTGGTTTACGGCACCGTGATGCGCAACCTGTCGATTGCCCTGGCGCTGGCCATGAACGCCTTCGGCGAGGCCGGTGCCGATGCGGCCCTGCTGATCGCTCTGGCCTACATCATCCAGGTGCAATCTGCCGCCTGGTACGTCAAGTTCACCCCGCGCCTGTTCGGCCCGGCGGAGTAACTCCATGATTATTATTTGCTATCGGCGCAACCACATAAAGGGCGTTCCACCATCATAAAGTCGTCATCAAGCTGTCATGGGATATTTGTAGGTTGGGATCGTATTGAAGACATTACGACCCGACCTGCCAACGACCAATGGAGTCAACTTGATGAAAAAGCCGATCTTCAACCGTACCCTGCTTGCTTTGGCCCTGGGTGGCTCTCTTGCCGCCAATACCGCTATGGCAAACCCTGCTGATAGCTGCCCATCTCCCATGACCATGGCCGATACCGGCATTGAAGGCATGGGTTCACTGGAAGATGCCTTTGCACCCTTTGCCGCGTCCTTTGAAGAAATGACCGGCGTCGAGCTTGAACTTTATTCATTGGCCAACCGCACTGCCGCCGGCACCGCCTTGCAGTTTGATGAAGTGGACATGGTATTTGGCGGACCGTCTGAATTCGTGCTGTTTGAAACCCTCGCTGACCTGGACGTGCTTTTTTCTGTCGTGCGCCCCAACTATGGTTCCAGCTTTGTGGTCAAGGCTGACAGCGGTATCGAAAGCCTCAGCGAGCTCGCCGACAAGCGCGTCGCACTGAAGGATGTCGGTTCCACCTCCGGTCACATCTTCCCGATGAAGCTGCTCTCCGAAGCGGGGCTCAACCCGGATGAAATGGATATTGTCATGGCCGGCGACGCGCGCATCCAGGTGCTGATCAACGATGACGTCGCGGCCATGGGGGGCGGCAACAAGGATTGGGATGCGGTTCGCCAACAGGACCCGGATACCGAATATCGCCTGCTCGCCCAGACCGACACCCTGCCCGGTGACCCGGTGATCATGCGCGCTTCCCTGCCACAGGAATGCCGCGATGCCCTGCGCGCCACCCTGGCGGAAAACAGCGATGAAGTCTGGGATTCACTGACCTCCACCGAACGCAACGCCGACAAGTTTATTGAACGCGATGCTTATCTGTCCTTCGAGACTGACCCGGCCATCTACCAGCAGGTACGTGAAGCCTACGAAGTTGCCGGTATTCCGCTCGACGAGTGATTTTCAGGGTCAGGCAAGCACCATGACCTGACCGTGCATCATCTCAAGCTACTCCGCTCACCGGAGTAGCTTTTTACCGTTTTCAGCTTAAGGAAAAACCATGCGTGATAGCTCACCCTCGCCATCAGCGCATCCCGTCAGCGTTCAATCCGTGCACCTGCGCTATGGCAAGGTAGACGTACTGCGTGGCGTCTCGCTTGATATCCATGCAGCGGAAGGGGTTGTCCTGCTCGGCGCCAATGGTTCAGGAAAATCCACCTTGATGCGCACCCTGAACCGCCTGGCACGCCCTCATGCCGGTGAGATACAGATTCACGGTGAGTCCGTTACCCAGGCGCGAAGCTCGGAGTTGCGCAAGATTCGCCGGCGTATGGGCTATGTTTTCCAGCAGTTCAATCTGGTCAATCAACTCAGCGTGTTCCAGAACGTTCTGATGGGTAAGTTGGGGGCTCACCGCTTCGGCTTGCTTAACTGCATTGCGGCGACGGCCTCACACGCTGATCGCGAATACGCCATGGCGTGCCTCGAGCGGGTGGGCATGGCCGAACGTGCGGCGCAAAGACCGACAGAGCTGTCAGGGGGGCAGCAGCAGCGAGTCGCGATTGCCAGAATGCTGATGCAGGCACCTTCACTGGTGATTGCGGATGAACCGATTGCCAGCCTGGACCCACGCGGTGGCCGCGAAGTGCTTGATCTATTGTGGGACATTGTCCGCGAAAACAACCTGGCCATGCTGTGTACCCTGCACCAGCTGGACCTGGCACGTCATTACGCTGACCGGATTGTGGGCATCAAGAACGGCGTGACCGCTCTGGATGCCAGCGCTTCACAAATCAACGACAGCGACCTGAGTAACCTCTACGACGGGGCAAATACTCCCACGATCTCACCGGAACTGCAGCCAACATGATCACTGAAAACAAGCATATGCCGCGGCGCTTGCGTAAACCCTCACCGCTGGCCTGGGTGCTCGGCCTTGGGTTTCTTGCCTTTTTCATTCAGGGCCTGATTGCCGCCGACATCACGGTTGACCGCCTGGTCCGCGGCGCAAGCAACATTGTCCGCTTTCTCGGTCAGGCGCTGCCGCCCGATTTCAGCCGCACCGGCAGCATTGGCTGGTCCATGCTGGAAACCCTCAATATCGCTGTTGTCGGGGTGACGGTGGGCTGCATCCTGTCGGTGCCCCTGGCCCTGCTGGCCGCCCGTAATACCTCGCCAAGCCGCCTGATCCACGTTAGCGCACGGTTCATCATTTCGGTGTCACGCACCATACCGGATCTGATCTGGGCGCTGATTTTCGTGGTTACCGTTGGCCTGGGCCCCCTGGCCGGTATCCTGGCCATCATCATGGATACCATCGGCTTTGCGGCGCGGTTTTTTTCCGAGCGCTTTGAAGAAGTCAGCGATGGCCCCTCCAATGCGTTAACCGCCACCGGCGCGGGCAGGCTATCGGTAATCTTTGGGGCGATTATTCCGGAAAGCTTTGCCTCAATGACGGCGGTTTCGCTGTTCAGCGTGGAAAAAGCCATTCGTTCCGCCGTCACCCTTGGGCTGGTGGGCGCCGGCGGTATCGGGGTTGAGCTGTCAACCGCCATGCGCCTGTTCCGCTATGACGAGGCAGCCGCCATCATCCTGATTATCCTGGTGGCCGTGATTGGTTTTGAACAGATTTCATCGGCCATCCGGCGGCGCATCATCGGTGATCAGAGTGCCGTGGGGTGAATGATGTAAGGTATGGCTGATTGCCTGCACCAAGTCTCCTGTTAGCTTTCGGCGGCGCTTTGCCGCCTTTACCACAACAGGAGACATCAGATGTCTTTTTGCATACGCCACGCTTTCATCACGCCACGCCTGTTAGCCCCGCTGTTGCTTGGTGCGGGCCTGGCATTATCCTCTCATGCCATGGCCGATAACTGGCCCGATAAGGGCTGGGAAGTGATACCCACCGAACAGGGCTATACCGCCTTGCTGGAATCCTTGCAAAACGCCATCAGTGAGGCGGACATGTTCGTAGTGACCGAGGCGGGCCCGACGGAAGCCGCCGCCCAGCGCGGTATTGAGATTCCCGGCAATCGGGTAGTGGGTGTTTTTCGCAATGATTTTGCGGTGCGCATCCTGCGCCAAAGCGTTCCGGCCATGATCGAAGCGCCGCTGCGTTTTTACGTCACCGAAAATGAAGATGGCAGCGCCACTCTGGCATGGAAGGTACCCAGCGCGGTTTTTTCGCCTTATAGCGAAGGTAAGGACGACGAGCTTGCCCGGATTGCCGCTGAACTTGACGCCCTATTTGCAGACATTGGCGCAGACACCACGGCGCCATAGCCACCAATAAAGGCCGCCTCTCCAACAACGGTGATGCGGCCTTATCGATAAAAAGCGGCATTAATTTTCTTCGCTGTAGCGAGCTTGGGCATCCACCACAAAAGCAGACAGAGACGCGATTTCGTCAGAATCCCAGGCTAATGGCTCTGCCGCCATCGGCGCTACCATGCAGATCTGTACCATTTCATCGGCGTAAACAGTCTCCATGCCAAACGGCTGCACCCCCATGTTAACGCTATGCGGAAACGCCTGATCAAAGGTTCCCTGATAACCCGATTGCCCATCGCTACCGTGGCAGGTGGCACAGGAAAGCTTATAGCTACTCAGTGAAGACGCCAGCGGATTCCTTACACCTACCCCTGCTTTTTACGTGCTGGATGCCGGTTTGTCATTTATGTAACAGTTGTTCCATACTCAAGCCATCATGCGCTGACAATACACCTGTAAATTATCTATGCAGCCCCCAACCCCTGAAGTACCCTTTCACTATTGACACACATCGCCCTTTCTAGGGCCTTCCATGCGGCAAGTCAGACAGGGAGTTAAATCACGATGACTGAGGTCACAGCATCACCGATGGATCACCTTGCCGCGATGCGGCCCAGGCTTTTAAGCTTTGCCCGGCTGCAACTGCGCGACGCCGCTGCCGCTGAAGATGTGGTGCAGGATACCTATGTCGTGGCGTTCGAAAAGCATGCCAGTTTCGAGGGCCGCTCAGCCTTTGAAACCTGGGTGTTCGGTATCCTCAAAAACAAGATGCTTGAACGCATGCGCCAGCAGAAGCGTTTTGCCAACTGGCAGTTTGATGACAGTATGACCCAGGATGACGCCCTCGATGCGCTGTTTCAGGAAGCTCCTTTCGAGGCCAGTGGCCGTTGGCAGGCGGCGTCGCGCCCTCAGCCCTGGGGTGAGCCGGATAGGGTGTTGGAGAACCGCCAGTTCTGGCAAGCCCTCGACGCCTGCATGATTGCCCTGCCGGAAAATATTGCCCGCGTGTTCACGCTGCGCGAATTTATGGGCCTTTCCACACAGGCGATCTGTAAGGAAATCGGCGTCACGGAAACCAATTGCTGGGTCATCCTGCATCGTGCGCGCCTGAAACTGCGTCAATGTATTGAAAAAGGCTGGCTTGCCCATTAACTGTCGGTGGATCACCCAAGGGGGCCGATCATGATCATGTGCCGCGAAGCGACCAAGCTGATGTCGCTGAAACTCGACCGCCCACTAACGCGCCGGGAACAGCTGCAATTGCGTCTGCATACCCTGATGTGCAGCGCCTGCCGACGCTGTGAATCGCAGTTTGAGCTACTTCACAGTTTGGGCGATATACTGCCGGATACCGACGGCACCTCATCACGGAGCTAACCATGCCTGCCTCAAGCACGTCAGTGTCTTCCGCGCTACGCTGGTTACTGCTGCCCTGGCTGGCGGTAGCCATCACTCCCGCCATCGGCAGCGAGGATCAGCGCTTTTCTGCCTACCATATGGAAAACTGGCCGACCCGAAGTTTTGAAGGCGAAACGGATTATCAGGTCATCGAGAAAGACGGGCGGGCAGTCCTGCAGGCCAGCGCCAACGGCCAGGCCTCGGCGCTGTACCTGGAGCGCGAGATTGATCTTGAAAAGACGCCTTACCTGAAATGGTGCTGGCAGGTCGATTCGCTCTACCCTGGCCTGGATGAGACCACCAAGGCGGGCGATGACTACCCCGCTCGAGTCTACGTGGCGCGCAAGACAGGCCTGTTACCCTGGCAGGTTGAATCCGTGAATTACGTCTGGTCATCCAACCAACCGGCAGGCAGCGCCTGGCCCAATGCCTTTACCGACCGCGCCCAGCTTCTGGCCCTGCAGAGCGGTGAACAGAAACAGGGCCAATGGGTAGCCGAGGTGCGCGATGTACAGGCCGACTATCAGCAGCTGTTTGGTGAACGCCCGGCAAGCATTGATGGCGTTGCGCTGATGACCGATGGCGATAACGCCGGTGGCGATGCCACCGCCCGATACAGCACCCTGATCTTCTCCGCCGACTCAAACCCGCCAGATTGCCCTACTCTTTAGACTGCTCGCCCTTTTACCTTAGTTCCACACGCATGCTGCCCAGCAGGTTAAATGCTATGTTAGTCACTTAACCTGCTAAATAAGTAGTTATGGGAGCATTGCCATGTCACGCCGAAGGCTGAGGCTTCACTTTCCCGCCCTTGCCACCGGGCTGCGTTCTGCCTGGCAGGCGGGCTATGGGCTCGCCGATTTGCGTCAGGACATCATGGCCGGGCTGACCGTTGGCACGGTGGCGGTGCCGTTATCCATGGCGCTGGCAATTGCCACCGGGGTGCCGCCTCAGCATGGCCTGTATACCGCCATTGTTGCCGGGGCGATTATCGCCCTCACCGGTGGCGCCCGCTTCAACGTCTCCGGCCCCACCGCTGCCTTTGTGGTCATCCTGTTTCCTATCGTTCAGCAGTTTGGCCTGGGCGGCCTGCTGATTGCCTCGATGATGGCGGGCGTTATCCTTATTGTGCTGGGCCTCACCCACATGGGGCGGCTGATCCAGTTTGTGCCCTACCCTGTCGTGCTGGGGTTTACCGCCGGTATTGCCGTGGTGATTGCAGTGTTGCAGATTCCTGACTTTCTGGGGCTGCAGACGGGTGAATTGGGTGAACACTTTATCGCTAACCTGTCGATCATCGCTCAATCCCTGTCAAGTATTGACCCGTGGGAGTTGGGCGTGGGCGTCTTCGCGTTGGCCGTCATGCTCTACTGGCCACGGCTTGATCTGCCGATTCCCGCCCCGATGATTGGCCTGGTGGTCGGCGCCCTGGCGGCCTATGGCCTGAACCTGTGGCTGGGCGGCGGCAGCATAGACACCATTGCCTCGCGTTTTAGCTGGGAAATCAACGGCAA
This sequence comes from Halomonas sp. BLK-85, assembly GCF_044792155.1. Lineage (NCBI taxonomy): Bacteria > Pseudomonadati > Pseudomonadota > Gammaproteobacteria > Oceanospirillales > Halomonadaceae > Halomonas > Halomonas sp. BLK-85. Next base: position 532,489 of record NZ_CP087731.1, on the reverse strand, counting down.
CACCGGCAGCGGTATTCCGCCGGTAGCGCCGGTGCTGATGGCCCCTTGGCATCTGCCAGGGCCGGATGGCGTGCCTCTGGAGGTCAATTTCGAGCTGATTCGCGCCTTGATTGGCCCTGCCTTTGCGATTGCCATGTTGGGGGCAATCGAGTCATTACTGTGTGCCGTCGTCGCCGACGGCCTGACCAAGACCCGCCACGACCCGGATGCTGAACTGGTTGGCCAGGGGCTGGGTAACCTTGTCGCGCCGCTGTTTGGGGGTATCACCGCCACCGCCGCCATTGCCCGCACCGCCACCAACATCCGCAGCGGCGCCCGCTCACCGTTGGCGGCGGTAGTGCATGCGCTGGTGGTATTGCTCGCCGTGATTGCCTTGGCCGGCGTGCTGGGGCTGGTACCCATGGCCGCACTTGCCGCGCTGTTGTTCATCATCGCCTGGAACATGAGCGAAGCGCGCCATTTCGTGCGTACCATGCGTTCTGCCCCTTTTGATGACGTGGCCATTCTGGTGACCTGCTTCGGGCTGACCGTTATCTTCGATATGGTATTAGCGGTGGGCGTCGGGATTGCCCTGGCAGCGGCGCTGTTTATCCGCCGAATGGCGCTGCTGACCCAAAGTGACCGGGTCGATACTCGCCGGGATATCAGCCTGGCGACCCTGCCTGACGGGGTGGCGGTGTACAACATTGATGGCCCGCTGTTTTTTGGTGCCGCTGAAAAGGCGCTTGCGTCATTGCGCGTGGCAGACCCGACGATTAAAACGCTGATTCTCGATATGCACGACGTGCCCAGCATGGATGTTACCGGCATCATGGCGCTGGAAATGCTGCTGGATGATATGGCGCGGGATAACGTCGGGGTGATTCTGGTCGGCCTGAAGGCACGTATGATACTCAAGCTGCGCCGCGCGGGTATTCATAAAGTGCCCGGCCAACGCCTGTATTGCCAGCACATGGCCCAGGCCATCAAGGTCGCCAGGCGCTGGCAGGGCTGATGATGTGCAGATGAATGAGATCACTGGTATTTGAGGGCAACACCTGGGAAGCCTATGAGAGGATGCGCGAGAAAGACAAAAAGCTGCACAAAGCCCTCTGTCAGCTATTGAAAGAAATGCTCCTGTCTCGAGATCCATCCACGGGCACCGGCAAACCTGAACCACTTGAACACCACTTATCAGGCTTGTGGTCAAGACGAATCTCACAAACGGACAGGCTGATCTACCGGTTCGATGACCCGTCCATCTATATTTTCGCCCTTGGAGGACACTACGATCAGCAGTGACACCGAAGCGTGACGTTGACGTTGCGAAGCGGAGGCATCCGAGTGACGCGCCTGGTTAGCTGTTGCCAATCATATACGCACGAAGCTGGCGCTCCTCTCGCATAACATAGAGGATGAAAACCCGCTGCCCGTCCTCACGATAAAATATGCGACACGGTGCAACCACTACCTCCCTGTATACTGACTTAGGTAGTTCTGGAGGATTTCGCCCAGATTGGGGGAAATCCTCCAAACGTTCGGTCTTCTCGAACACTTCCTGGACCAAATGACTGGCGGCAGCAGGATTATCCAGAGCAATGTACTCGGCGATGGACTCCAACGCCTGAAGGGCGGGCTCTGTCCAGACTACTTCAGCCATTTACTCATTTTCTCCCTGGCCTCACTCTGGCTGTACGTTCTTCCCTCAAGCACAGCACGCTCTCCCCGTGCGAGCCCCTCAAGCAGTTCAAGTCGACGCTGCATGAATTCGTAATCCTGCACATCAACAAGGTAAGCCGATGGTTGGCCATGTTCAGTGATCAGAACCGGCTCTTTAGACATATGCAGGTCTGCCAAGATTTTTGTGGCTTGGCGCTTAAGATTTGTAACAAGTTCAACTTTCATGGGCTCACCCAGATCCACATCAATAGTGGCACTATAGTATCACTATGTGAGTGAGACAATCACAGGTGACAGTGATTGAATCCCTCATTCTGACATTGGATGAACACTCTGCGCGTTTAACAATATTAGCCGACCCAACGCCACCCAGCTGCGCAACGCTTTAGGAGTGCTGGGTGGACAAGGCCAAAACTAACGCCTGCCATCAATCCCCAGGGCCACATTCCATACAGCGCGAACTGATGGCTGGCCCTAGCTGAAGATTGGCATTCAGGTCACGCAGGCCAGAGCGCAGGCCTTCTTCCAATACCGGGTGGTAAAACGGCATTGCCAACATCTCGCTCACGGTCATTTTCTGTTCCAGGGCCCAGGCCAGCAGATGGGCCATATGCTCGACCCTTGGCCCGAGCATTTCAGCGCCCAGAAACTGGCCGCTACCGTGTTCCGCATAGAGTGCCAGATAGCCGTGGTTCTCACCCATGACACGCGCACGACCCTGGTCATCAAAAGATACGCCGCCTTCGGCCATGCAATCGCAGCCGCCAAAACGTGCTTCCAGAGTCGCACGGCTATCCCCGACGCTGGCCATTTGTGGTTCAGTAAACACAATTGCCAGGGGCACATTGCGCCGCCCTGCCTTGATGTCGTTCAGGTTGGCGGCATTGCGTGCGGCTATCTGGCCTTCGGTTATCGCCTCATGCAGCAGCGGCACTGCCTGGTTGGCATCACCGGCGATAAAGATATGGCTGGGGCTGCCATCTGTGTTGGCACACTGCATGGTAAAGCGGTTAAAGCCCGGCAGGCCGCGCTCACTCAGTTCAATCCCGGCATTTTCCAGCGCCAGCTTATCCACATTGGGCTGCCGTCCGGTGGCCGCCAGCAGGTAATCAAAGGTTTCGGTCAACACCTTGCCGGTGGTGCGTTCAACAAAGGTCAGCGTCACCCCCTCGGTGCTGCGCTCGATCTTCTGTACGTCAGCGTCCGGGTCCAGGTAGAACTCGGCGTTAAACAGGTCATCGGCTATCTCGCGAACCTTGTCTGACTGCAAGGGCCCAATCGCTCCGCCCACCCCGAAAGTACGGGTGCGCACGCCCAGGCGGCTCAGTGCCTGACCCAACTCCAGGCCAATCACCCCCGGGCCGAAGACGGCCACCGATTCAGGCAGGGTCTCCCACTCAAAAACGTCATCGTTGATAATCAGGCGATCTTCTGCAGCTTCAAAAAAGCCCGGCCAGGTGGCGCGCGAGCCAGTGGCAATCACGATGGCATTGGCAGTCACCTGAGTGTGATCATCCACCTGCAGGGTGTGGGGCTGAATAAAGCGGGCATGGCCACGCAGACGCTGATCTTCTGGAATGCGCTTCATTGACTTGAGAACACTGCCAACAAAGCGATCGCGTTCGCCTTTGACCCGCGCCATCACCGCCTCACCGTCAATGTCGACCTCGGCCACCTTGACGCCGAAGGTGCCCGCTTGGCGGGCGCGATGGGCCGCATCAGCGGCGGCAATCAGCAGCTTGGAAGGCATGCAGCCCACCTTCGCACAGGTGGTGCCGTACTCACCAGCTTCAATCAGCAGGACATCATCGGCGCTCTTGCGTGCCGTATGCCAGGCGCTCAGCCCGGCACTGCCCGCCCCGATCACCGCAACATCAACATGACGTTTCTGCATGGCAAACCTCCTTTCAGGAAACCCTTGGCAACATTAAGCTAGCCCAAGGATGACATACAAGCTTATAACCTTATATACAAGCTGGCAGATAAAGACCGGTCTGTTAGTCGCGGCGGAAACAAAAGTGTGATTTGTGTCCCTCTCCTATTGATTATTGTTATGTTATCACATAACTTTAACACCCTTCTGAATCAACCCTTTCTATTGATTTCCAATATCTTAGGAGTTTTAAATGTCTCGCCGCCTGTTCACCCTCGCCCCTATTGCTGCTGCGGTATTGATGGCACCCCCTGTCTGGGCCGCTGACCATCAACATGACCATGCAGGCCACGACCATGCAGGCCACGACCATTCAACACATGGGCATAGTCAGCATGATCATGATAATCACGACCATGGTAGTCACGACCATGCCACCGAAAGCAGCCACAACCCCTTGGGCGTTGATCTGGATATTTCCCTGACCTTAGAAGGTATCTACCACAACCGCTTTTCCGGGGAAGAACATTCACCCGCTGGTTTTGGTCATGGAGGTCACGAGGGTCACGGACATGACGATCATGGCCATGAAGGCCACGGCCACGCGCTGGAAGATGGCTTTAATCTGGGTCATTCAGAAGTAGTGGTTCAGGGAGAAAACCACTATCTGAACGGTACTGCCGTAATTTCTCTGAGCGAAGATGATATCGCTTTGGAAGAAGCCTACCTGAGCACACGGCAACTGCCTGCCAATTTAACGCTCAAAGCCGGTAAGTTCCTGTCTGACGTGGGCTATATGAACAGCCAACATCCCCATGCCTGGGACTTTATCGAGCGCCCCTTAGTTAACCAGCATATTCTCGGTGAGCACGGCCTGCTGGATACCGGTGTACAGCTTACCTGGGCGCCCAGCGCTGAAGTACAGCTGGGTGGTGAGCTTTTCCAAGGGGAAGGGGAAGGTTTCAGTCAGTTTAGCGAAGGCGGCTATGAAGAACGCGAAAGCGGCCCGCGAGTTAGTACGCTTTTTGCCAAATTCCAACCTGATATTGGCACTGGGCAGACTCTGAACCTAGGCATGTCAGCAGGCTATAATCGTCAGTTTGTACGCGTGGATGACCATGGCCACCATGCTCACACCGCCGAGGGTGACAACTGGTTTGCCGGCCTGGATGCACGCTATCAGCGAGATGGCGGCCAGCCAGGTGTTGAGGGTGACTGGGAGTTGGGCGGTGAGTATTTTTATACCGAGCGGGATCTACGTGAATATGTTCAGCACCATGACCACTTTCACTCCCGCGAATCTCATACCGAACAGCAGGATGGTGCCTACCTGGAAACTACCTATGGCATCGCGCCACGCTGGGAAATGGGCTTGCGTACGGAAGCACTTGGGATGAGCAATCGCGTTATGGGCACGCACCCCACCGCTATCGTGTCGGAAGAGGTTAGCTGGCGCCACAGCGGCCAGGTCACCTGGCATCTGCGTGATGATATGTTCGTGCGCGCCCAGGTTACCCAGGAAGACTACGCCGGTGAAGAAGAAAGCTGGGTAGGCATGCTGCAGTTCAACGCTACTTTTGGCAGCCATGCCGGGCACAATCACTGATGAATCCTTTGATACCCGAATAACAAAAACCACAGGGCGACACCATTAGGTGCCGCCCTGTTTCGCTCTTACTGCTTGGATCTTAATCCTGCTGAGCGCTGCATTGTTCTAACGCATCGGCCAACTGGCGCAGCAACTGATCGTACAAAGTTGGCCCAAGCGGCAATTCAACGCCTAGAGGGTCGATCACGCCCATCACGGCGGGGGTATCAGTGAAGACATTTTCCACCATCGCTGAGTTGAACTGCGGCTCACTGAACACGCACTGAATAGCATTTTCGCGCACATGTTGCTGGAGCGCTTCAATACGTGCCGGGCTAGGGTCGGAGGCATCGCCCAGTGAAATCGCACCTTCCGAGGGCACATCAAAACGCTGCTCAAAATACTGGTAGGCATCATGGAAGACCACAAAACGCGGCGTGGGCTGCTCAGCAAACTGCTCTTCCAGCGTCCTCTGCAGTTCCGTCAACTCGGCCTGAGCTTGAGAGGCGTTCGCTTGATAGGTCTCGGCATTTTCCGGGTCCAGCATGCTTAAACGGCGGGCAATGGCATCCAGCCAGAGTCGCGCATTTTCCGGATCCAGCCAACCATGGGGGTCTGCCCCCTCATGATGATGGTTGTGGTGATCATGATCACCATCGTTGTGATGATCATGATGGTCGTGGTCGTGGTCGTGGTCGTGGTCGTGGTCGTGGTCGTGGTCGTGGTCGTGGTCGTGGTCGTGGTCGTGGTCATCATGGTCGTCGTGCGCTGCCATAAGCGCTACCGACCGGTCGCGATAGTTCAGCACCTGGGTCTCGTCCAGAGCCATCAGTTCCAGATGCGCAGCATCAGAGGCCAAGGATGCCAGCGGGCTTGAAAGCCATGGCGTCAGATCATTGCTGACCCAGATCACAAGCTCAGCGTTATCCAGCGTTTGCGCCTCCGAAGGGCGCAGCGAATAACCATGCGGTGACGCCCCCTGCTGCATGAACAGCTCAGGCTCTCCCAGCTCCCCCATCACCTTGCTGACCAGCGAATGTACTGGCGGAATATCCACGGCAACGTTTGGCACATCGGCTAACGCCGTCAATGGAAACCCCAGCATCAGCGGCAATGCCAAACGGGCAAACGGTTTATTCATTCAAAGCACTCCTTTCAGGTTGATTCGTTTAGCTGTTTTATTTAGCTGCATCGGTTAACGCTTGGCGCCCACACAAAATATGTTATAACATAACAATAAATCAAATCGGAGTTTGTTATGTTTTCGCGTCTATCCTCAACAGGTCCTGCCCTGCTGACAACCGAGCAGCTGACCGTTCGGTTTGGCCAACAGCCTGTTCTGGATAATATCAACCTGGTTCTACGGCCTGGGCGGATTGTGACCCTGATTGGCCCCAACGGCTCCGGCAAATCCACCCTGGTCAAGACGCTGATAGGCGCCATCAAACCGTCTGCTGGCCGCATCATCCGCTCACCCGATCTGAGCGTTGGCTATGTGCCCCAACGCCTGCATCTGGACCCCACCTTCCCGATGACGGTGCGTCGTTTCATCAACCTGCCTAAGCGGCATGCCAGCCATGAGATTGGCGAGGCGCTGGAACAGGCGGGGGCCGAACATCTGCTCAATGCGGCCATGAATCATCTTTCTGGCGGCCAGCTACAACGGGTGTTACTGGCGCGCGCCCTGCTGTCACGCCCATCGCTTTTATTGCTGGATGAAGCCACTCAGGGGCTGGATCACAGAGGCGTTGCCGAGTTCTATCAGCGTATTGAGCAGATTCGCCAGCGCTCCCAATGCGCAGTCTTGATGGTCAGTCATGATCTGCATGTGGTTATGCGCACGGCGGACCACGTGATCTGCCTGAACGGGCATATCTGCTGTGAAGGTCAGCCGGAAAGAGTGGCCTCGTCACCCCAATACCAGGCGCTTTTCGGCGACCAGACGGCCAGCACACTGGCCTTCTATCGTCATCAACACGCAGGCCATCACGATGAGGAGACACTGCGCCATGCTGGATGATTTTATGTGGCGTGCGACGCTGGCAGGGCTTGGCGTTGGGTTAGCCGCCGCGCCGCTGGGATGTTTTGTGGTCTGGCGGCGGATGGCCTATTTCGGCGATGCCACCGCCCATGCCTCCATTCTGGGGGTCGCCCTGGCCCTGCTGTGGAATATCTCCATTTTTGCCGGTGTGATTGGCATTGCCCTGCTCATGGCATTCTGTGTCTCCACCTTAAGCGGCAAAGGCTATGCCATGGATACCCTGCTGGGGGTAATGGCACATTCCGCCCTGGCCATCGGGCTGGTCGCCGTCTCCTTTGTTTCCGGCGTGCGCATTGACCTCCACGCCTATCTGTTTGGCGACATTCTCGCGGTGGGGAAAAGCGATCTTGCGATTATCTGGTCCGGGGCCGTTCTGGTCATCGGCCTGATGGTATGGCGCTGGCAGGCGCTGTTAACCGCCACCTTGAATGAAGAACTCGCCCATGCCAGCCATATCAACCCGCACCGCGAGCAGCTGGTGCTGACCGTGGCGCTGGCCATCGTGGTGGCCGTTGCCCTCAAGGTAGTCGGGGCGCTGTTAATAGCCGCATTGCTGATTATTCCCGCGGCAACAGCGCGACCTTTCAGCCGCACCCCGGAACAGATGGCGCTGCTTGCCGCCCTGGTGGCCATGGCCGCGACCACTGGCGGGCTAGGCGCGGCCTATACCTTTGATACCCCGACAGGGCCGACCATAGTGTCGCTGGCCGCCGCGTTTTTTGTGATCAGCACCCTGGCATCCCAAGGCTGGCAGCGCCTGGCCCGCCAACGCTGAACGCGCCCAGCACCATCCTCTTATTAACTTCATATCAAGCTGACTATTATAAGGTTCCAATACCATGACCGATATCGTTAACCCGCTCCCCGTGACTGTCCTTTCCGGCTTTCTGGGAGCCGGTAAAACCACGGTGCTCAACCATATTCTCGCTAACCGCGAAGACCTACGGGTAGCGGTGATCGTCAATGATATGAGTGAGGTCAATATCGACGCCGCTCTGGTTCGTGGCAACGCCGGAAGCGAGCAGGACGTCACCCTGAACCGGCGTGAAGAACAGCTGGTGGAAATGAGCAACGGCTGCATCTGCTGCACCCTGCGCGAAGATTTGCTGATCGAGGTTAACCAGCTGGCCAGGGAGGGCCGCTTTGATTACCTGGTGATCGAATCCACCGGCATCTCTGAGCCACTGCCCGTCGCGGAAACTTTCACCTTTGAAGGTGAAGATGGCCAAAGCCTGTCCCAGGTGGCGCGCCTGGATACCATGGTCACCGTGGTGGATGGGGCCAATTTCCTGAACCTGTACCGCGAAGCTCAAAGCCTGGCGGAGGCTGGCGAAAGCCTGGGGGAAGACGACGAACGTAACGTGGCTGACCTGCTGGTTGACCAGATCGAATTCTGTGATGTGCTGCTGGTCAGCAAGACTGACCTGATCACTGACAGTGAACTCTCTACCCTCAAGGCCATCCTGAGCTCGCTCAACCCGGATGCCGAGATCGTGCCTATTACCCAGGGCCAGGTACCGCTGGATAAAGTGCTGGCTACCGGCCGTTTCAGCTTTGAAAAGGCACAGCTGGCGCCGGGCTGGCTCAAGGAGATGCGCGGCGAACATGTCCCGGAAACCGAGGAATACGGTATATCCAGCTTTGCCTTTCACGCCCGCCGCCCTTTTCACCCGCAGAAGTTCCACGACCTGCTGCATCAGGACTGGTTCGGAGAGGGTTTGTTGCGCTCCAAGGGCTTTTTCTGGCTGGCCACCCGCCCGCAGATTGCCGGGCAGTGGAGCCAGGCCGGCGGTATCGCCCATTACGCCCCCGCAGGCGTATTCTGGAAGGCGGTGCCTGAAAGCAATTGGCCGGATGACCCCGAATACCGCGGCTACATCATGGAAAAATGGCAGGAACCCTTTGGCGATATGCGCCAGGAACTGGTCTTTATCGGCCAGGACATGGATACGCAAAGAATGCAGCAGGCACTTAACAACTGTCTGCTCAGCGAGAAAGAACTGCTGGAAGGGATGGAAAGCTGGCGCGAACTGGCTGACCCCTTCCCCGCCTGGGAGTAGGCTCTGCGGAACATAAAGAGCTGTTGGTGGCCCCTATCTTATGCAAGGCCGTTGTGCCAATCACGAGGCGGTCTGTTAAACTCTAAAGTGATCACAAGGTGCGGCACATTCAGCCGCACTCACTTCCTGAACAGCAGGAGTTACTATGCCTCTTCTCGACAGCTTTACCGTAGACCACACCATTATGGAAGCCCCGGCAGTTCGCGTGGCCAAGACCATGCAATCGCCCTCCGGTGACACCATCACGGTCTTTGATCTGCGTTTCAACAAGCCGAACAAGGACATCATGGGCGAAAAGGGTATTCATACGCTGGAGCACCTGTTCGCTGGCTTCATGCGCGAGCACCTCAACGGTGACGGCATCGAGATCATTGATATCTCGCCGATGGGCTGCCGCACCGGCTTCTATATGAGCCTGCTGGGCACCCCGAGCGAGCAGGACGTTGCTGACGCCTGGATCGCTTCCATGCAGGATGTTCTTAACGTCAAGCGTATGGAAGATATTCCTGAGCTGAACGAGTACCAGTGCGGCACCTATACCATGCACTCACTGGACGAAGCCCAGCAGATTGCCCAGAGCATCATTGATCATGGCATTGGTGTTAATCACAACGAAGACCTGGCCATGAGTCCCGAACAGCTCAAGGCGCTGGGCAACCACGCCTGATCCCTGGTCTTTTTATTGAAGCGTCATTTCGCTGCCGCAGCCCTATCAGGGCTGCGGCAGCTTTACTTTAGCGTGAATACGCCATTAACCGGGTCTTGAAATGCCCTCTTGAGCCTGGTGGCTCTGAGCTTCTTATTAACACCTGAACCTGCGTTGAAAGCAGACCCTTGTGGTCCTTACGGGAACTTTTCCCATTCTCTGTTTGACCCCAGCTATTGAATCGGATGGCAACCCTTGCTATTTTAATGATAATGTTTATCATTAACGTAGGAGGTTTAATCTCATTTGATATGGATACATCTTCTCCTCATCCATCCAGCGACTGCACATCAAGGAATCGCTTCTCTGATGACCGTTGTGCCGAAATTCGTAGCGAAGATCTGCTCGACAGCAATGGGCAACGGATCATTCGTCATCAACAGAAACGCTATATATTGCGCCGCACCAAGAGCGGAAAACTGATTTTAACTACTTGAACCCACACTCAGTGCACTAGCCAGCCAAGCCTTCAGGGCTCAGCCAGCCAAGCAGAATCACACCTTGACAAGGTTGAGCGTCTGGCCCATGAAAACGATATCGCTTCCCTCTTATCTTCTGACACCGCTGACCCTGGCCATTTGCGTGCTGAGCCACCCAGCCCAGGCACAGAACAACGCCAATTCGGTCTCTACCTCAGCACAGTCGCCGCTTGATACAGTGACCGTCACCGGCACTCGCGCCCCAACGGACTTTTCCCGTTCGCCGCTGATCATTGATGTCATCGACCGCCATGACCCTGAACTTGCAACGGCGAGCCGGATTGAAGATGTCTTCAGCCAGCAGCCCGGCCTGCATATTGCCGGGCAAGGGCGGCGCAACGGCCAGACGCTCAGCATGCGCGGCTTTGGCAGCGATGGCGTGCTGGTGCGCGTGGACGGCATTCGTCAGGACATCAATACCGGCCATATAGGCAACTTTTTTGTTGACCCGGGATTACTGCGGGAAGTGCAGGTGGCGCGTGGCGCTCTTTCCAGCCTTTACGGCAGCAATGCCATGGGCGGCGTCATCAGCTTTACAACAGTAGACGCCGAGGATCTTCTCGCCCCTGGACAACAACAGGGCATACGGCTTTCCCTGGGAGGCGCAACGGCAAACGCAGAAGGACGTGCTGCGCTGACAGCATTCGGTAAACAGCAGACAGAACAGGGCCAATGGGACGGTCTTGTCTCGCTGGGGCGCAGCGAATCCGGGGACATTCGGCGTGCCGGCGGCCAGGAAGCCGAAGATGATGCCCGCCTTGACAGCCTGCTGCTTAAAGGGGGGTGGGAGCCCGATGCTGATCACCGCTGGTTTACCCAGTGGCAATACTATAATGAAGACACGACCCAGCCGGCCAATCCTCAACAATTGGAAGTGACCGAGAGTAACCCGTTACGCCCACGCGAGGTGGAAAGCCATAATGCACAGCTGGGGCATCGCTGGTCACCCAGCATCACAAGCGAGATTACCACCCGCGCCAGCCTGAGCCGTCAGCAGATAGAGGAACCATTGGCCAGCCGTGAGCTTGAACGCATCGGCCTGCAGAGTGACGGCTATCATCGTCTTGAGCATGGCTGGCTGAGTCAGACGCTGGCATTCGGGGCTGAGCTGGAACAGGCTCGCCAACGCCCGTCAGGCAACGCCAATGGGTTCCCCAAGGCGGATATCGACACCCAGGCACTCTATCTGGATAACACCCTGACCACGGGACGCTTTATAAGCGAGGGAGGTTCAGGCGAAATTGATCTTGGCCTGGGAGCACGCTACGACCACTATGATGCCAGTGGTCAGGGCCAGCAGAGCAGTGACCATGATCGGGTCTCGCCACGCATCCGGCTGGCTTGGCGCCCCAATGACGGTGTCATGCTGTATTCAGGCTATGCCGAAGCCTTTCGTGCTCCATCCCTGACAGAGCTCTACGCCAGCGAACGCCACTTTAGCGGCTTCTGCATGGGGCCCGGTCGCTGCATACCGGACAACTTCTGGGTGCCCAACCCCTCTCTGGATCCGGAAACCAGCCGTACCTGGGAAACTGGCCTTGTCTGGCAGTTGCCGAACTGGCAACTGAGCGCCAGCTACTTTGACACCCGCGCTGATGACTTCATAGATTCCAGCGTCGATCTGCGAGCGGGTATCACTCAAGCTGTCAATGTCAGCAGCGCTCAACTATGGGGCTTTGATGCACGTGCCCGCTGGCAACCCGATCAGCAACCCTGGCAGGCCCAGCTGGGTATTTCGGAAGTTTCCGGCAAGGATCGTGACAATGGCGCTCCATTAGGCAGCCAAACTCCGCTGGAGCTCACCTTGGGTGGAAGCATTGATGTTGCCGGTGATGCTGTTCGTCTGGGTTGGCAGAGTCGCTTTGCCACCGCCTATGACAAAGCCGGAGCTGATCAACGCCTGCCGGGCTATGGTCGCCACGACCTGAACCTGAACTGGCAGATTCTTCCGGCGCTTGACGCCTCTCTCAGGCTGGCCAACGTCACCGATAAGGTCTGGTACCGCCCGGATGGCAGCCTGGGCGATGGCCGCAGCATTCTCACCAGCCTGCATTGGCAGTGGTAACTGCCCTTTAAAGGAGTTTCAGTATGACCTCACTCGCGCAGACCACCGCCATTATCGAGGCTTTTGACGCCGCAAGGCGAGTTAACCCTCGCACCAATGCCATTGGCATTGCCGAGCAACTGGGGATCAGTGAAGGGGAACTACAGGCCGCCAGAATTGGACGCGATGTCTGGACGCTACCCCTGGCGCCGAGCGAAATGGCTGCTCGCTTTCACACCTTGGGAAACGTGAAGTGTCTGACTCGCTCGTCGCTGGCAGTACTTGAACAGAACGGCACCTATCCACCTCTCGGTGGCAGCCAGCATGCCGGGCTATTACTTGATCCCGGCGGCCTGGATCTGCGCCTGATGTATAGCCACTGGTACTGGATATGCCTGATTCGCGATCCCATGCCCGATAAAAACGATGCGCCGAATAAAGGTGCCGTACCCGCGGCACGCTGGAGCCTGCAGGTTTTCAATCAGCACGGCCAGGCCGTGCATAAGGTGTTTGCCAAAGGGGCAACCGCGCAATCGCAGACGCTCCCTGACAGTTGGGAGACGCTGCGCCAGGAAGGCACGCTGGATACACCGGCTTTTACCCAGTCCGCTCAACCACCCACCAGACCCTTGCCCGAAGCGCCCACACTGGCCAGAGAGTGGGCGGCCATGACGGACGTTCATCAGTTCTTTAGCCTGCTTAAACGCCATCAGCTGCGTCGCTTGGAGGCCAATACCCTGATGCAGGGCAGCTTCACCCAGGCATTGCCGGTACATACGCTGGAAAGCCTGCTGCGTCAGGCCAGCCAACAGACACTTCCGATCATGCTCTTCGTCGCCAGTCAGGGCTGCGTGCAGATCCGAACCGGCACCTTACCTACACCATTACGGGCCGGAGGCTGGCTGAACCTGTTCGGCGACTGTTTCACCCTGCATCTGGATGATCAGGCCGTAACTTCTGTATGGGTGGTGGAAAAACCCAATCGCGATGGGGGTGTTACCAGCGTGGAAGCCTTTGATAAAAGGGGTGACCTGGTGCTGCAGATTTATGCTGAACGCCAGGAGGGCCGCCCTGAGCGCTCAGCATGGCGTAATCTGTTAACCACACTTACACGTCAGGAGGCCGTCGCATGAAGCTGTCCTGGAAGCTGGTGGTGATCAGCTGGCTGTGTGCCTTTGCTCCACCTGCTCAAGCCGATGAGCGTTGGGTCGTTATCGGGGGTGATGTTGCAGCTATTGTGGCCGAACTGAATGGCGATGCGCCCCTGGTAGGCCGCGACGACACCAGCCTTTATCCGCCATCGGTGGCCGAACTGCCTTCGGTGGGTTACCTGCGCCAGCTTTCGGCAGAGAGCGTAATGTCACTCTCTCCCACCCGTATCCTGACCAACCAGTACGCTGGCCCTGAAGAAGTACTCGAACAGCTGGAAACCGTCGGGTTATCCCTGGACATCATCTCGAGTCCCCATGAGCTAAGCGCCATTGCTGGCAAAGTGCGCGACGTAGCCGAGCGTCTCGATCGCCCTGAAGCAGGTGAGACACTGGCAAACCAACTTGAAGACCAGCTGGCCACTCTCAATGATAAACCCGCCTTGCCGACCACACAGGCCGCCTTTGTACTCAGTCATAGCGGCGTGACACCGCGAATGGCCGGCCAGGATACCGGCGCTCATACCATGCTCGAAGCGGTTGGCCTGCATAATGCCTTTGACAGCATGCAGGGTTATCAGGCAGTTGGCGCCGAAGCGCTGGCCAGACAGGCACCGGAGATAATTATTGCTTCCCAGCAGGGCCTGGAGGCCATCGGCGGAGAGGAGGCCCTCTGGGCGCTACCGGGTATGGCACTGACACCTGCAGCAAAGCATCAACGCCTGGTATTAGTAGATGGTCAGGCCCTGCTCGGGTTTGGCCCACGTGCTCCGCAGCAACTGCTTGAACTACGCGCCACCCTGGATACCTTGCTCTCTTCAGATGAGACATCCTTGCCATGAATACCCTGACGCTTGATCGCTACCGGCGATCGGGGTTACGGAGTCGCCAGTCACGCATACTCTGGGGGCTTACCCTGGCGCTGGTGGCGGCATTGCTGGCCGGTGCCTCAAGCGGTGCGCTAGGCATCTCACCCTGGGTAATCTTCAGCGGCGAGCTGGACCCCATGGCCGTCCAGGCCTGGTGGCAACTGCGCCTGCCAAGGCTATTGCTGGGCGTGCTGGTAGGCGCCATGCTGGCGGGCAGTGGGGCGGCCATGCAGGGCCTTTTCCGTAACCCACTTGCTGATCCGACGCTCCTTGGCTTGGCCAGTGGGGCGGGTTTATTTGTTGCCTTGTGGATTGTTGTAGGGCAAGAAATGGCGCTACCGCAGGCAGGCGCCAGCCTGTATGGCCAGTTTGTTGCCGGATTTCTGGGGGCATCGGCGGTGTGCCTTACTGTTTTTGCCATTGCTCGCCGTCAGGGGGGCAGCAGTGGTGCCGTCATGACCTTATTGCTGGCTGGACTGGCCATCAATACCCTGGCCGGCGCCGGTGGTGGCATATTGGCGTTTATTGCCAGCGATGAACAGCTACGTCAGATCAGCCTATGGGGAATGGGCACATTGACCGGGGCGCTATGGCGCACCGTTGGTCTGGCGCTGGTGTTGGTTCCGTTGGGACTTTGGTGGCTGTGGCGCAGCGCCGGGGAGCTTGACCTGCTACAACTGGGCGAGTCAACTGCCCATGCCGCCGGACTGGACACCCCACGCCTTAAAAGGCGAATCATTATCGCTACTTCTCTGGGGGTTGGTATAAGCGTGGCACTGACCGGCGTGATCGGCTTTCTGGGTTTGCTGGTGCCACACTGCCTGAGACTATGGCTTGGGCCAGGGCATCGCCTGCTGATACCCGCCTCCATGCTGGGTGGTGCTCTGCTTTTGGTCATTGCCGATACGCTGGCACGCATTCTGGCCATGCCCGCCGAGATTCCCGTGGGCTTGTTGACCAGCCTGCTCGGAGGCCCTTATTTTCTGTACCTGCTGATACGTCGGAGTGCCATATGCTGACACTGCATCAAGCAGGGCTTGAGCGCGCGCCCTTCCTCCATCCTCTGGAGGATCAGATAACCCCGGGTGAGCTGCTGGCCATTGTTGGTCCCAATGGTGCTGGCAAAAGCACTTTGCTCAGCCTGCTTTCCGGTTTTCGGCCCTGCGAACGCGGATATATCTGCCTGGATGACAAACCACTCACTCAATGGCGTATTGAGGCGCTGGCTAGTCGTCGCGCCTTGGTCGCCCAGCAGGAAATACCCGGCTTTGCCTGGCGGGTAGAAGAACTGGTCAGCCTGGGCAGTTCGCCCGGAGCGGCTCTGCTGGCAGAACTACTTGATGATCTGGACCTGATCCATCTGGCCGGGCGTTCGGTGTTATCACTCTCAGGCGGTGAACGTCAGCGAGTAATGATTGCCCGTGGCGCCTGCCAGCTGCTTTCTCGCCATACGCAATTCACCAACGACGGTGGCCTGCTGCTGCTTGATGAGCCAACAAGCGCTCTGGATATCGGCCAGCAGCAGCGCCTGATGCGTCAGTTGCGGCGCTGGGCCAGCCGCTACCAGATGGCGATTATCTGTGTCCTGCATGACCTCAATCTCGCCAACATCTTTGCAGATCGCGTCTGGCTACTCCACAAGGGCAGACGCATCGCTCAGGGCAATCCGGCCGAGGTACTCACACCCAAGATAATTGCCCAAACCTATGCCGCCCAGCTACAGAAGGTAAGCGGAGAGCACTCCTCTCTACTAGCGCTAAAAGCCTGACAGTGGTTCCCATCACTGAGCCTCAACTGCCAGTGCAGCGGCCCGTTCTGCCCGCGCAGCATGCTCGGCTTGTTGAGTGAGTCGTTGGGCATGAGCCGTGTCATCTTCACAGGTATCGCGGCGCTCCGGGTGCAGGCCCAGTTTGGCAAACAGCGCGCGGTCGCGGTCGGCTTGGGGGTTGCCGGTAGTCAGGAGTTTATCGCCGTAGAAGATCGAGTTGGCCCCGGCCAGGAAGGCCAGCGCTTGCGTTGATTCACTCATCTGCTCGCGGCCAGCGGAGAGGCGTACGTGGCTTTGCGGCATCATGATGCGTGCCACAGCAATGGCGCGGATAAACTCAAGGGGGTCAAGATCTTCAACGTTTTCCAGCGGTGTACCCGGCACTTTTACCAGCATATTGATCGGCACGGATTCCGGGTGCGGCGACAGCTTTGCCAACTGCTGTAGCAAGGCACTGCGGTCCCGGGCACTTTCCCCCATGCCGAGAATACCGCCAGCACATACTTTCATGCCCGCTTCGCGCACGGTAGCCAGGGTATCCAGGCGGTCGCCGAAGGTCCGCGTGGTGATGATCTCGCCGTAAAAGTCGGGGGAGGTATCCAGATTATGATTGTAATAATCCAGCCCCGCCGCTGCCAGGCGGCTAGCCTGATCACCGTTGACCATACCCAGTGTCATGCAGGTTTCCAGACCCAGCGCTTTCACCTGGCGTACCATCTCTTCGACCAGCAGTAAGTCTTTATCCCGGGGGCTGCGCCAGGCGGCACCCATACAGAAACGGCTGGCGCCGGCTGCCTTGGCCGCCTTCGCCTGGGCCACGACTTTGTCAACTTCCAGCAGCTTCTCTTTTTCGAGTTGGGTGTTGTAGTGACCAGATTGGGGGCAGTATTTGCAGTCTTCCGGACAGGCGCCGGTCTTGATCGACAGCAGGGTAGACACTTGCACCGCGTTGGCATCGAAGTGCGCGCGATGCACTTGCTGCGCCTTGAACAGCAGATCGTTAAAGGGTAGCGCAAATAGCGCTCTGATCTCGTCCAGCGACCAATCGTGGCGTGGAGCAGGGTTATTGAAAGCAGCGTCGGTCACAAGTAAACCTTTTTAATTTTAAAAGTTAACCAACTCTAGCGATGGAGTGCCAGCAGTGTCAACTTTATATAAATTCAAGGTTTACTATAAATGAACGTACTACCCAAAAGATTCTCACCTGCCCTGCTATTCATCCCCTCGGGCATGTTTGATGCGCTTGAGCCATTGCTGCTTGGCGTAGCTGCGCAGGTTATCCACATGGTCGGTTTCATCGACGATATCCTGGCCAAGAATGGTCTCGATAATATCTTCCAGGGTGATCAGGCCGACAAAGGTGCCGTGCTCATCGTAGATAACGCGCATATGCAGGCGGTCATGCAGCATGGCAGTAAATACCTGCTCGACGTTATGGGAAATATCCACACTGGCAATCGGGTGCATCAGCACCTTCATGATCTGATCATCCTCGGCCTGATACATATCCGCTTTGTGAACATAGCCAAAAGCCTGCTCACCGTTATCCATCACCGGAAAACGGGTGAACGGCGACTTGCCATAGGTTGCATCAAACTCGGCTACTGTCATGTGTGGCGGCACGGTTTCACACACGGTACGTGGGGTCATTGCCTTGCTGACCGGGATATCATGCAGGTTGAGCATATTAGTAATGGTGCGCGACTCATCAGCGTCCAGTACCTTCTCTTCGAGTCCGACCCGGGCCAGCACCTTGATTTCATCGCGCAGGTCTACGTCATGCTCGGATTTTCCCAGCCGACGGGTAATCTGCTCTGACATCCAGATAAACGGCAATAGCATCACAATCATCGGCTTGAGTATCTTGGGCAGCCAGGGCGCCAGGCCGCGCCAATAGGTGGCACCAATGGTTTTGGGGATAATTTCCGAAAGAATCAGAATCAGCATGGTCATCACCGCCGAAACAATCCCGATGGATGCCTCACCAAACACCACCGCCGCCTGGGCACCTACTGCTGTGGCGCCCACCGTATGGGCGATGGTATTCAGGGTAAGAATCGCCGCCAGCGGACGGTCAATATTGGCTTTCAGCTCGACCAAGGCGGCATGCAGACGAGGTTGCTCTTCCTTGAGTTTGGCAATGTAGCTGGGGGTAATCGATAGCAGCGCCGCTTCAAGAATCGAACATAAAAAGGAGAAGCCAATCGACAGGGTGGCGGTCAATACAAGCAGGAACATAAGCGTCCATGAGTGAAGGATGAAGGAAAGCGTCTGAAGTGTTCATAGGGCCAGGCAGCGGCAAAATCAATTGTTCAACCACATGTTTCAGGCACTTTTTATTCGACTTACATTATGCATTGAGAAAGGGTTCTCTTACGCCAACCTGGCAAAAGGCTCAATAATTGGCTGAGCACGATGCTCTGCCTGCCACAGGTCGTAATCGCTTTGTGCTGCCAGCCAGGTGCGCGCTCGACCAATACCGGCGCGTTCAAGGCGAACCGCCAGATCAGGGCTAATCGGTGCGTGCCCGTGAAGTATCCGTGACAGCGTTTCACGTGCAAGCCCCAGGCGTCGAGCCATTTCCGTGATACTAACACCCAGCTCAGGAAGCACATCTTCACGAAGCGTTTCACCAGGATGCGGGGGATTGTACATAGGTGTCATAACAAACCTCCTAGTGGTAATCCAGATAATCAACCAGCTCAACATCTGGGCCGGTGAAGCAAAAAATCACTCGCCAGTTACCACTGACGGTAATCGACCAGAACCCGGCTCGTTCGCCCTTTAGCGGGTGCAAGCGCCATCCTGGGAGATTGACCGCTTCAGGTTCTTCGGCATGATCCAACAATGCCAGAATTCGGCCTAGCCGTTTGGCATGATCGTGGCGAATCCCTTTCATCGACCCCGTCTCGAAAAAGGCACGCAGTCCTTTGTGCTGAAAGCTGATGATCATTCCTTATTGTGATGTTTTACATCACACAATGCAATCAGGGCTAGCGTCTGAAGCAGCTGAAGAGTCAAGCAGCGGCAAAATCAATTGTTCGCAGCTAACACCATGGCTTTTCGGCCGTTCAAACCATACCATACTCTTACTGAATGGAATTAATGTATAGATATTGTATACTTTATTCCTATTTACACCATCAGGAGCCATGCATGCTGAGCCTGCGTCAGGTACATAAAGCCTTCAGCACACCACAGGGCGAGCTGCCAGTGCTTAACGGCATTGATCTAAGCCTGGATAAAGGTGAAAGCCTGGCACTGATGGGGGAATCCGGGAGCGGTAAATCCACGCTGTTACATCTGGCAGCCGGGCTGGACGTTCCTGATCAGGGCAGCGTTCATCTCGATGGCCAGAACCTGGCGCAGCTGGATGACGCTGCCCGGGCCCAGCTGCGCTGCCACCAGCTGGGCCTGGTGTTTCAGCAGTTTCATCTGGTGCCCAGTTTAAAGGTGGTTGATAACCTGCGCCTGCAGGCACGGCTGGCGCAACGTGAAGACCCTGAATGGACAAACCACTTGATCCATCGATTGGGGCTGAGTGGCCGGGAAGGCGTTTACCCTGAGCAGCTTTCCGGTGGCCAGCAGCAGCGGCTGGCCATCGGGCGCGCCCTGGCCGTTCGCCCACGCTTACTATTGGCCGATGAACCCACCGGCAACCTGGATGAGCAAAGCGCCGACACTGTGCTTGGCTTACTGCTGGAACTGGTGGCCGAAACCCGCTGTGCCCTCTTGATGGTTACCCATAGCGCCCGCGTTGCCGCCCCGCTGGACAGGCTGGTTCGCCTGCAACGTGGCCACCTGCTGGATGAACTGGCATGATCTGGCGCGTCCTGCTCACCCTGCTCGGCCATTACCGCCGCCACCCTGGCCAGCTGGCCATGTTGCTGCTGGGCCTATGGGTGGCGAGCGCCCTGTGGAGCAGCGTACAGGCGGTCAACGCCACTGCCAAGGACAGCTATGCCCGCGCCAATGCGCTGTTCAGCTCAGACGTTGACCAGCTGACTCGCCGCGACGGTGCGCCACTGACCCGGGACGATTACCTCACCCAGCGCCGCGCAGGATGGCCGGTATCGCCGCTGATCGAAGGCAGCCTCCAGATTGGCGAGCAGCGCCTGACGGTGATCGGCATGGATATCTTCAGTCTGCCTGCCAATAATGCGTTAGGCAGTGACGCAGGCGCCTCGTTAACAGCGTTCTTCACGCCGCCCTGGCAAACCCAGCTGGCGCCCGAGACGCTCAACACGCTCGGCATTTCCACAGATAAAGCACAAAACGCCAGACCAGTCACCGCCAGTGGCCAGACGCTCCCCCCTCTAGCGTTACGCCCGGATCTGCCGCCCAACACCCTGGTGATGGATATTGCCGCTGCCGCTCAACTGCTGGACAGCGGCGCAGCTCTGAGCCAACTGGTCACCCCACCTGGTGCGCTGGCAAGCCCGCCCGAGGGCTTCCGTTTGACCCGGGCGGCTTCAATTGCCTCCCCCGGCCAACTGACGGACAGCTTCCACCTTAACCTGATGGCCCTGGCGCTGCTTTCCCTGGTGGTGGGCCTGTTTATTGTTCAGGCCGCATTGGGGCTGGCCATGGAACAACGTATGGCCACGCTGCGAACGCTCCGGGCGCTGGGCGTACCAGCGCTGACTCTGGTGTTGGCCATTGCCCTGGAGCTTTTGCTGCTCGGCCTGCTGGGGGCTGGCCTGGGCCTGATCAGCGGATTATGGCTGGCCAGCCAGCTATTACCGGATGTGGCCACTACCCTGACCTCCCTCTATCAGGCCGATGTCAGCCGCCGCCTGGCGCTGCCCTGGCATTACTGGCTGGGCAGTATCGGCGTCACCCTGGGCGGTTTGCTGCTGGCCGGCAGCAGCATGCTATGGCGGGCCGCGCGCTTGAATATCCTGGCCCTGGGGCAAGCTCAGGCCTGGCGTCAGGGGTATCAGCGCCAGCTTAAGCGTATGCTGCAAGGTGCCATGGTGTCGGCTGTTTTAGCCGTTGGAATACTGGTGTGGATCAGATCCCAGCCGCCCGGCGAGGGACTATTGGGCAGCTTTGCGCTGGTGGCAACACTTTTACTGTTCAGCGCCCTGGCCCTGCCCCCCTTGCTGAACATACTGCTGCAAGGTCTACAGGGATATCTTCACCATCGTCCCTTGGCTCACTGGGCAGTGGCAGACTGCCAGCTACAGCTGCCGCGTCTGTCATTGGCCATGATGGCCCTGCTGATTGCCCTGGCCACCAATCTGGGTGTGAGTAGCATGGTGGGCGGGTTTCGTCTGACCTTTCTGGAGTGGTTGGATCAGCGTCTGGCGGCGCCTTTATATGTTAACGCCGCCCCCTCGACGCTCTCGCCCATGCTGGAATGGCTGGATGCCCAACCAGAAGTGACGAGCACGCTGCCCACTGCCCAGGGCAGCAGCCAACTGACGCCTGCTTCCAGTAACACCCAGGCCGAGCAGCGTGAAGTAGCCCTGTTTGGCATTGCGCCCGTGCCTGCCCTCACGGATCAGTGGCCACTGATAGAAACCATCAAGGGGTCAACTCAGGCCTGGTCGGCCTTCAGCACAGGTCAGAGCGTATTTATCAACGAACAGTTGGCGGTGGCGGCGCAGCTGACGCCGGGCGATAGCGTCATGCTGGCATCCCGCAACGGCCCGGTCACCGTCAGCATTGCCGCCATCTACCCCGATTACGGCAATCCCCGCGGCCAGCTGTTGATGCCGATCCAGACGCTCTTGGAAGACTTCAGCGGCGAGTTGGCCTCGCTGGGACTGGTGCTGGATAACACAGTTGATCCAACGACGTTTCACCAGGCCTTGACCGAACGCTTCGACCTGAGCGAGGAAGCGCTGATCAATCAGCGAGAGGTCAAGGAGCTGGCCACGCGGATTTTCGAGCGTACCTTCACCATCACCCGCGCTTTGAATGTATTGACCCTGGGCGTTGCGGCTCTGGCCCTGCTGGCGACCCTCCTGGCCCAGGCCCGAGAGCGCCAGCGCCAGGTAGCACCGCTATGGGCCATGGGGGTCTCCCGACGCAAGCTGGCGTTGTTACCGCTTTACCAGCTGGGCGGCCTGGCCCTGCTGACGGCAGTGGCTGCCATTCCGCTGGGTATTGCGATTACCTGGGTGCTGGTCGCCATTATCAATGTGGCGGCGTTTGGCTGGCGGTTGCCCTTGATCATGTTCCCTTGGAGTATTGTTGCTACCCTGGCCACGGCAGTGGCCGTGGCTTTGCTGGCTGCAGCGCTGCCCGCGATCAAACTGTGGCGTACCTCGCCCCGAGCCATACTCAATGAGGGAAGCACATGAAGTCTGTCTACCTATTCATACTGGGTGTGGCGGCCCTGACAGGAATACTTGCCGGCTGCCAGGAAGACACCACCGATAGCGCCGCCACGCAGGGTTTTGCCGGCCTTGGCGACGATGCTTCTGCCTATGCACAGGCCAGCGCGGAGACCCCCTTGACCTTTCCGACTGACCATGGCCCGCATCCTGATTACCGCATCGAGTGGTGGTACCTTACTGCCAATCTTGAAAATGACCAGGGCGAGCCACTGGGTTTGCAATGGACGCTGTTTCGCCAGGCCCTGATGCCACCGGATGAGCGCCCCGAACCTTCCGAATGGGCCGCTGATCAGGTGTGGATGGCGCATATGGGGATTTCACGCGGGGAAGCGCATATCGCCGCCGAGCGCTTTGCCCGCAGCCACAGTGCCCATGACGATGGTCAGGCCGGAGTGATCGCCGCGCCTTTCCAGGCCTGGCTGGATGACTGGACCTTTCAAAGCCCGCCCCAGGCCGACTTTAAGCGCTTTGAATTGAGCGCCTACAGCGGTGAAGGTGAAGAACGTTCAGGGTATGAACTGACCCTGACAGCACAAGGCCCGCTGGTGCTGCACGGCCAGAACGGTTTCAATGCCAAGACGGTTGAAGGCCAGGGCACCCACTACTACAGCCAGCCGTTCCTGCAGATCACAGGGCAGGTGACGCTCAAGGGTGAAACCCAGCAGGTAAGCGGCCAGGGCTGGCTGGACAGGGAATGGGGCAGCCAGCTTATCTCCGGCCAGCAAAGCGGCTGGGACTGGTTTTCGCTGCATCTGGACGATGGCCGCAAGCTGATGGCCTATCGATTGCGAGGAGGCGGCAAAGACGGCGGCGACTACCAGTTTGCTCACCTGATAGGCACCGACGGTCGCACGCTGCAGAAAGGCCCTGACACAGTCATCTTGACCCCATTGAAAGAGCAGCCGGTCGCCGGGCGAAGCGTTCCCACCCGCTGGGCGCTTCGCCTCCCTGAAGGAGACCTGCAGCTGGAGGTGGAAGCCCGCCACCCCAACCGCTGGATGGACACCTCGGTTCCCTATTGGGAAGGAGAGGTCGTTGTGCGTGATGCCAGCTCCCAGGCAGCCATGGGCGTGGGCTACCTGGAAATGACGGGCTATTAATTTACTGCTTCGCCCTCTGCAAACGACTGGGCGGTGAAGATTTAACGCATGTACCTGAGAAGCCAGTACCGACTGCGGTGTCCGTCAGGAAGGCCTCAGTCATCGGTGCTTTTATCCAGTATCTACCTTGCCTGTACGCCTTGCCAGTCTTCACGCTCCAGCGCTGGTTTGTCTGCCCGAAAGCCTGAATAAAGTTCTATTCCTTGTTGATCTTCCAGAATATCGACGCGTACGCCCTTTTCACGCAGTAGCGCTTCGTTTCCTGACGCATTTGTTACATCGCCTATCACCACGCGAGAGACCCCCCGCATATGCAGCAAGGTGGCACAGATTTCACAGGGGCTTAAGGAGGTGAAAAGCGTCGTTTGCGCAAAGTTGACGCGCCCGGCATCGCGCATGGCAGCTGTTTCGCCATGATTATAGGGATGACTTTCCTGAACCAGCGTATTGTGCCCTTTACCCACAATCCGGCGGGTCGCATTATCAATAATGACAGCCCCGATCGGGCAACCGCCTTCATTGGCACTTTTCTGCGCCAGCATCACCGCGATACGCATCAGGTGGGCATCTGTCAGGCGCTGTGCAAATTCATCGTCCATCAAGGCATCTAGGTGCTGCGTCGGCATATAGGCTATCGCCTGCAATGCCGCCTTGTTAACCGCTGTCGTCGCGTCTAATAAAACACTGCTCTGTTGGGAGACCATGCGCTATGTCCTTTTCGTAATGGGTCATCTTATCAGCAAGCTGTCATTGCCTCTGGACCGGACGCATGCGGCGCCGCCATATCCATAAGAATCACAGCCACACAGGGCCTGTTGACGTTTCATCGCGAACCGTGTTGCTGCGCCAAAGGGCGTCAGGCAAGGCGCGACACGACGGCAATCGTCGTGCTCTTACCGAGTGGCGCAACGCTGCATGGCATACTTTGACGCGCACCCCGAAGGGACAGGGCCCTAAGGTAGACGCCCTTCACGTTTCAGCCGCCGCCTGACCCAGTGATCATAGAGGTAACGCAGCCCCTGATTGATACCTGGCAGGCCGATCAGCCAGGCCAGCGGTTTCAGGCGCGGCACCCGACGCATCAGGATGATGTAGGCGGTCATTCCTTCATGTATCTCGCCCTGGGCATCTTCAACATGCAGCGACATCAGCGCCGCCTGCGGGTCAATGCCTTTTTCGCGAAGCTGTTCGTGGTGCTGATTGAGATCACACCAGATGACATCGCGCCCTGTCTCGCCTGCCCAGCGCTCATAGCGCACCCGGTCGCGGCGGCAACCCGGGCAGGCAGCGTCGTAGTAAACCTTAAGGGGCGGCAGGTCCGCCATAGTCAACTCCTTAGCTTGGGTGGTCGTGTCCATAAAGCGAAGCCCCCTGGTGGGCATGATCGATATGTTCGAACTCCAGGCTGGAATGGCCAATGCCAAACTGCGCTTTCAGGCGGGTCTTGATAGCTGCCTTGATGTTTTCCAGATGCTGCCAGTTGGCTTCACTGACCACGACATGACAGTCAAGCGCGGCGATATGTTCCTGCATCTGCCAGAGATGAACATGGTGGACATCTTCAACGCCATCAAGGTCACGCATCAGTGCGATCACCGCCTCACCGTCGATATCAGGCGGCGAGCCGAGCATCAGAGTACGGATCGGGCCACCGATTTCGCTGAGCGCCAGGTAGAGAATGTATAGCGCGATGCCGATGGTAATCGCCGGATCTACCCAGCGCAGGTCATAAAGCAGAATGAGGCTACCGCCGATAATGACCGCAACCGAGGCAAACGCATCCGAGAGATTATGCACAAACAGGGCGCGTATATTGATACTGCCTTTCTGCATCGACCAGGTCAGCCAGGCGGTCAGCGCATCCACAAACAGAGCAACACCGCCGATAATCACAATGATCCACCCCTGAATGTCCGGCGGGTCAACCAGACGCATCACGCCTTCGTAGATCAGAAAGGCACCAATAAGAATCAGCGTGGTGTAGTTGATCAGCGCCGCGACAATCTCGATGCGACCATAGCCAAAAGTCATCTGTGCATCTGCCGGGCGGCGGGCAATCTTGCGGGCGGCAAACGCAATCACCAGCGCGGCCATATCCGAAAAGTTGTGCAGCGCATCAGCAATCAGCGCCAGGCTGCCTGCCAGCACGCCACCCACCAGCTGCGCCAGAGTCAGGAGTCCATTTGCCCAAATGGCAATACTGACCCGACGATCACCGGATTCCGGGTCCAGATGGTGATGGTGATGATGTTCCATATAACACACCTTTATTGTTGAAGCGCTGAATCAGCCGTCGCACACTTGTTATCAATACCTTCTTGATACTGATACTAGGACATTGACGCCTTCACAGTTTGAATTCAACGACCCGCTAGCGATCGTCCAGGAGACAGGACATGACAGAGGTTGCACACCCCGGCATTGAGGCTGTCATCATTACCGGCGCCAGCAGCGGTATTGGCAGTGCCACTGCTGAGAAACTCGCTGAGCAGGGCAAGGCCCTGATACTGCTGGCGCGCCGCAAGGCCCCACTGGAAGCCATGATGACCCAGTTGCGTCAGCAACACCCGCAAGGCACCTTTATTACCATTGCCGGGGACCTTGCCCATCGCCAGGAATGCGATGCGGTGATCAGCGGCCTGCGCCGCACATTACACAGCCACTCATTCAGGCTGGAAGGTTTTATCCATTGCGCGGGAATAGGGATACCCACCGATGATTTGCAACATTGGAAGCCGGATGACCTTGAGGCAGCGCTGGCACTGAATGTGATGGCCCCGCTAAGATTGATTCAGGCATTACTACCCTATCTTGGTGACGACGCCCAAGCTCATGCTCATTTCTGCCGCATAGTGCTTGTCGGTGCGGGCATTGACCGCCAAGCGCAGCCAGGTACCGGTACCTATGGCATCAGCAAGATGGCCTTACGTCGTTTGTTCGAACAGCTTATTCTCGACCTGGCCCCTTATTCCGCCACTGTTGCCCTCTTCCAGCCGGGGATGGTCGATACTCCCGGGCTTCGCCAGCACATCCGTGTCGCCAGTGCACTCGCACTGCCTCACGCCGAATATCTCCATCAGCGTCTGGCGCAGGGAAACTGCTTGATGCCAGAGAGGGTGGGGGGTGCCCTATCTGACTTACTTAATCAGGTTCCCATCGAGGAATTTAGCGGCAGGGAGTGGCATGCGCGACAATTACTGTGAGCGTCGGACGTTAAAAGAGACTGAAAAATCCTATACAAGGCATATACAGACAGGTATATTCACAAGGGCTTAAGATGCTTTGCGGTCATTACGACCTCCTTATTTCTGGATAGCTGAGCCTTCAGGCTGACACTTAGTAACGCACCAAGGAGAAATTCTGATGTACACAGCGGCCCTGTTGTTCTCTGCGCTACTGTTTGGCGGGATGGTTCTTTACTCGTTCGGTTTTGCAGCTTTCTTGTTGACCACACTGCCTACGGACGTCGCGCGTGCTTCAATAAGGCGCGCCTTCCCTTACTTTTACCTGTTTGTCCTTGTGGTTGCAGGAATATCCGCGCCGCTGCTGTGGCCATTTGATCGCATCTCTGCCCTTTTGATGGCCTTCATCGCCGTGACCGTCATCCCCACACGCCAGGTACTGATGCCTGCTATCAATCGCGCCACTGATGAAGGAGAAGTAGCGCGATTCAAGAAACTCCATGGGCTATCTGTGGTGATTGGCATCGCGCATATTGTTATTAACGCCTATGTTCTCAGCCGATTTATATAGCAGGTCAGTCTCCTTGCACGCCCTGCCCTGGCATCACCTGCCAGGGGCAGATGCACTGCGCGCTATCAGATAATCAATCACTGCCCGGGCCTCGGCAGAGAACCAGTCGGCGCTGCCGGTCAGGCGAGCAACTTCGCGCCCGGCGGGGTCAAGCAGCACCGAGGTGGGCAAGCCAAGCACGCCAATATCACGGGCAATAGCGCTGTCCGGGCTTTGATAGCGAGGCAGCAGGCGGATAGCGTTTTCATCCATGAAACGCGCAATCTCAGAAGCATCATGCTGACCGGAGGCAATGGTAATGACCTCAAATGCTGTGCCTGAGTAGGCCTTGGCCAACCGATCCAGGGCGGGCATTTCTTCCCGACAGGGGGCACACCAGGTCGCCCAGAGATTTACCAGCCGCCAGCGTCCATCCAATGATTCAAGGGTCAGCTCGCGCCCATCGGCGGTTTCGAACGGTGTCTGGCTGGGGGCCTGGCGTGGCGGCTCGGTTGGCTGCAAGGCCTGCATCGCACCCTGCATCAAATGGGCCGGAAGCGGTTCAGCCGCCTTGACAGGCTGGGCAATCAGCAGCGAGACCAAAATCAACAACGCGATGGCTGACAGAGCCAGTGGTAACCGGCGCAGTGCAATAAGCGGTTTCAATGGTTATGACCTGCATGACCGTGCTGACGGGCACTGGCACTTTCAACCTCGACATGCAGTGTCAGCCTGCCAACATCCGTATCGAGGTGGACGTCAAAATGCTCGCCTTCCACCAGGGCACTTGAGAGACCCTTTAGCTGAATAGACAACCCATTGGGTGAGAGCACCAGAGTGCTGGATGGATCCAGCGGCATGGCCTCGATTGGCGCATGCTGAGGCTCGCCATCGACCAGACGAAAACCGGTCAACCGCGCCGTTTGGGCGAGCTCGGCATGCGCACCGGTCAGGGTGATGGTTTCAGTACCGGTGTTTTCCAGCTCCACATAGACGTGGGCGTCCCTGTCGCGAGTGGCGTTGGTCCAGGCGTGCAGGGCGCGGAGGTTGGCTAGTTCACTGACGTGGCTGGCCTCGTCGTCATGCTTATCGTCATCATGACTGCCGTGGTCATGACTATCATCCTGGCCGTGATCATCCGCGTGTTGTTCGTCATGGTGATCGGTGTCGCCTTGCTCATGGCCGCCGGCGAAGGCCGTGACAGCCATCAATCCCGCGATCATCAACAGGGACGTAATAAGGGTTTTGAAAGACACAGCAGTTGCACAAGGCTTAATCATCAGGGTATCTCCGCTATCAGCTTCTTAGATGGGTAACAGTGGGTTGGCGCAAGACCGCCAGGGCAGGAAGCATGGCCAAAGCCAGGGTAATGCCGGCAAAGGCAGCGGCCAGGCGGATTTCCTGCCAGCCAAGACGCGCCTCGACCAAGATGTCAGTGCGCTGGGTAATCACGGCCGACAGGACACTGGCCGCCCCCTGGCCAACGCCCAGCCCTAAAAGGGTGCCGCCAAGAATCAGCACCGCACAGTAGCCCCACACCACCGCCATCAAAAAGCGGTTGGGAGCACCCAAGGCGCGCAGCAGCGCCATCTGACGGGCAAACAGGCGGGACAGAATCAGCAGCGCCAGCAGCACGCTGGCGGCGACCAGCATCTGGGTCACCAGTGTGGTGATCGACATCGCCTGACGCACATCGCCCATCACCCGATACAGGTCGGTCAGCACGGTCGCCGGGAAGAACGCCATGGTGTTTTCGTTGCGGCTGAACTCTGAGCGCAAGGCGTAATTGGCCCACAGTTCTTCGGCCTTGACGATAATCGCCGGGGTGCCGGGGAAGTAGTCGGCATCAAAGGGCGGGCCCAGCTGGTCGCGTCGCTCGGGCGCATGACCGTTGGCCAGCCCATGAACCTCCCAGACGGCCTCGACTGGCACCAGAATGGCGCGGTCCCAGGGCGAGCCGGTACGCGGCATGCGCCCCACCACTTCGAAATGTGCGTCATGCGAGTCAGCTTCCAGGCCAGCCTCTTCGCCCACCCCGTGAGACGGCTGGAAAGTGTCGCCGATGGCCAGCCCTGCCGCAGCCCCGACTACCGCCTCATAGGTCGTATTCCACAGCCTGCCCTCAACGCTGTCATCGGTCAGGTGGCGGGTGAATTCCGCCGTGGTGCCGACGACGGGTGACTGGCGGTAACTGTCGCCAAAGGCCAGTGGCGCGGCAATCTCGACCCGCTCATGGCGTGCAATCTGCTGATAGGTCGGGCCATCGAGCAGGCCGACATCGCTGGGCTGGAGGTAGACGGCGGCCAGCATCATGGTCATTTCGCTGCCGGGCGGGGTCACCAGCAGGTCAAACTTGTCAGCGGCCTTGGCGCTGCCCTGGCGAAGCCCGCGTTCCTGAGCGATCAAGGCGCTGCCCATGCCCACCGCCACCGCGATCAGAACCACAAAGGTCAGGTTGGCCCAGCGAAAGCGCCACAGCATGGCGCGGATCAGGCGAGTGGCCGCAAACCCATACAGCAGTGCCGCCCCGATCAACAGGATCGGTAATAACCAGGCCCCCAGTAGCAGCATTTCCTGGGCCACGATGGGCAGCCCATCCCAGAAATCACGCATGGTCGACGATCCTTTTGTCTGCATCAGTGTTATCTGCGCCAGCAGGGACTGCCGGGCGACCATCGGCAATCGTCAGCACCTCATCCATACATGCCAGCAGGCGCTCGTCATGGCTGACCACGATCAGGCTGGTGCCAGCATCGCGGGCCAGCGCTACCAGGTCCTGGCTCAGCGCATCGGCGGCACTGCGGTGCAGGCTGGCGGTAGGTTCATCGGCCAGCAGGATATCCGGGTTAGCCGCAAGAGCACGGGCCACGGCAACCCGCTGGCGCTCACCGCCAGAGAAGCTGGCCACCCTGCGCGTGGCATCCTGAATTCCCAGCCGCTGCAGATGCTCGGCCGCCCGAGCGCGGATACCGGCGCGTTCACGGCGCGGGCGAAACAAGGCCGAGAGCCCGGCGTTGGTCAAGGCATCCAGCTCCTCAAACAGCAGGAAATCCTGAAATATCATGCCCACATGGCGCTCGCGAAAGGCGGCGCGACGCCGCTGAGAAAGCTCGACCAGGTTGGTATCCCCCCAACCAATATGCCCTTCCAGGCGATCAAGCAGGCCGGAAAGCGCATACAAGAGGGTCGACTTGCCCGCACCCGAGGGCCCGCGGATGCCTAGCGAGCGGCCGGGGGCAAGTGCCAGGTGAGGAATCTCCAACAGCGGCTGGCCACTGTCGGCGCTCACCTTAAGGGCATGCACATCAAGCGCAAGTGTCATGGCAACGGCCCCCCTCAGCTGTAGCTGGCATCGGCCAGGCGCACCATGCTCAAAAAGCCGGTCTCCGGGTCACGGTAGGAGCCAAGCTCCAGCACGCCACGGGCCTGCAAACGGATATTGAACGGCACCACATCCACGGTGCGCTTGGTGTAAACGGCCAGGATGTCATCCGGCCAGTCGGCTTCGGTCTCGCAAAACGGGCAGACCGCCATTGGAATTCGGGTAAGGACAAAAAATTCACTCTCGGCCTTCAGCGGTGGCGCCATGAAACCGTCCACGGTGATGCGCTTACCTTCAAGACTTAAGGCGAGATCGGAAACGCCGCGATCGCGGGCATACAGATCACGCAGCTTGATCACAGTGTCTGCCTGAGCCAGCCGAGATACCAATGGCGTGCCCACAAGCAAGCCCGCCGTAGCCAGGCCAGAGGCGAGAAACGTGCGTCGGTTCATGAAAACTCTCCACAATGCAGTGCCGGGGAGGCCTAAGACCTCCCCGGATAGTGACGATGGTGCCTTGGTTACTCAGCGCTAGCGGCGTAGTGCATGGCGTGGAAGACCACGTTCTGCTCGATGCTGCCGTTAAGCAGGTGAGACCAGGGGCCAACCGCGTAGACGGCAACATCAGGGCCAGCGTGGGTTTCAGAGCTTCTGGGCACCAGCGCTTGCTGGATGTAGTCGATATCGGTGGCCTGCTCTTCGGTTACCTCTGGGCGAGTACCGAAGTAGTTGCCGTCCTGCTGCTGGGTCATTACTGAGCCCGGGCCGTTCAGGTATCCGGCTACCGTGTAGGGCTTGTCATCGGCGCCCAGCACTGGCTCACCGGTGTGCTCGACGCCGTTGCCGTCGATTTCCATGCACAGTCCAAGGATGTCAGAACCGCGTCCGCAATAACCGTTGAAGGCCAGGGCGTGCTCGTGGTCAGCGGTGACGATGACCATGGTCTCGGACAGGTCGACCATGCTGATGACGCGCTCAACGGCTTCAGCAAAGGCGGCGCCGTCGGTGACAACGCGTGCCAGGTTACCGGCGTGGTTGGCGTGGTCAACGCGGCCGGATTCTACCTGCAGGAAGAAACCATCTTCGTCGTTAGACAGCGAGGTGACGGCGGCTTCGGCCATGTCAGCCAGTGACGGCTCGTCAAAGCGGTCGGCTGAGTACATCATGTGCGAGCTTTCAAACAGACCCAGCAGCGGCGTGCCGTCGACCGGGGCATTGGCGAACGACTCGTCGTTGTGGGCGTGGTAGGCACCCAGCTCGGTGGCACGTTCCACCAGGTTGATGCCATCGGTACGACGGCCCGTGCCACCAACCGGTAGCTCTTCACCCTCAGGCGCAAAGTGACGGTAGCCACCGCCCATCGCAACCGAGACCAGACCGGCTTCCATGGCGTCGATCAGCTGGGTGGCAATGTCTTTCTGGGTGTCGCAGCCTTCAGGCAGCTTGGAGTCGTCTTCGAAACCACGATCAACCGTCTTGGAATAAACCGAGGCCGGGGTGGCGTGGGTGACCCGCGCCGTGCTGACGAAACCGGCAGACTTGCCCAGGCCATGCATGATTTCAGTGATGCTGGTGACTTCATTGCCGGGCAGCGTGGAGCAATCGCCACGAGCAACGTTCTCGTTGACGCCGATGATGCCCGCCTTGGTCTTGACGCCGCTCATCATGGCAGTACCGGTACCGGCACTGTCTGGTGTCTGGGCGTTGACGTTGTAGGTCTTGGCCAGCGCCAGGTTGGGGAATTCTTCGTAAGGCAGGACGAAATCATCGCCCAGACCGCCTTCCTGCTGACCCATGAACAGGCGCGTGGCGTAGTTGGTGCCGACGCCGTTGCCGTCAGCGATCATCAGGATGACGTTCTTGGCAGTGTTGGTGTTGGCTTGCTTGGCAAGCTCGGCCTGAATGCGGGCCTGACCGGCGGTGAACCAGTCGTTATCAGTCTGGGTGACGTCCTGAGCGACAGCAGGAGATGCCAGTACAGCAGTGGCCAGGGCGAGGGGAGTTATGCAACGAAGCATCGGGATAGCCTCAACAAGTGGATGAGGCTGCAACCTTAACTTTGATTAGTTGCAGTTCTGGGTTATAGCTGTTTCATTCAGGTTAATATTTTACTACTGACCTCATCAGTCAATTCCCAGGCGGCACACAAGCATGGCATTCACAACGAGCAGTGAGCTGGGAAGGAGCAAATACCGAAAGGGCTGCCCATTTGGCAGCCCTTTCAGGCAATATTGACGTCTGCTCCCTCAACTTGCTACCCGTTTGGCAACTCAAAGATTACTGTCATCTAGAGTCTGACGGTCGGGTCACCAAAGCCTTGAGGGACATAGAGATTGTGCTCACCGAGATTTTTCACGTCGGTTTCACCACATAGCCCCATGGTGGTATCCAGTTCTTTATGAATAATTTCAAGTGCCTTGGTCACGCCTGCTTCACCGGCTGCCCCCAGGCCGTAGGTAAAGGCGCGGCCGATGTACGTCGACTTGGCCCCCAGTGCCAGTGCCTTGAGTACATCCTGGCCGGAACGGATGCCAGAGTCGAGGTGCACCTCGATATCATCACCCACTGCGTCCATGATGGCGGGTAGCATGCGGATCGAGCTGACGGCACCATCCAGCTGACGACCACCATGGTTGGACACGATGATGGCATCGGCGCCAATTTCAACCGCCCGCTTGGCATCAATCGGGTCCATGATGCCCTTGACGATCAGCTTACCGCCCCACCACTCCTTGAACTGAGCAATACGTTTCCAATCCAGCGATACATCAAAGGCTTCCGCTGTCCAGGTCGACAGCGAGGAAGGGTCTGTCACGCCTTTGGCATGGCCCACTATATTGCCAAAGGAACGCCGCTTGGTTTGCAGCATTTCCAGCCCCCAGGGCACCTTGGTGGCCATGTTGGCAATCGAGCGGACTGTCAGCTTGGGCGGAGCAGAAAGCCCGTTCTTGATATCCTTGTGGCGTTGGCCGAGCAGCTGCAGATCAACGGTCACTACAATCGCCGAGCACTTCGCCGCCTTGGCACGCTCGAACAGACGGCGCATAAAGTCGTCGTCCTTGAGCGTGTAAACCTGGAACCAGAACGGCTTGGTGGTGTGTTCAGCGACATCTTCAATGGAACAGATCGACATTGTGGAGAGTGTAAAGGGCACACCAAACTTTTCTGCGGCCCGTGCCGCCTTGATCTCGCCATCAGCAGACTGCATGCCGGTCAAGCCTACCGGCGCCAGCGCCACCGGCATGGCCACATCCTCGCCAATCATCTGGCTTTTGGTGGAGCGCCCTGCCATATCCACCGCTACCCGCTGTTTGAGATGGATATGCTGGAAATCGCTGGTGTTCTCGCGAAAGGTCTGCTCTGTCCAGCTGCCGGATTCCGCGTAGTCGTAGAACATTTTGGGGGTTCGACGCACATAGCGGCGGCGCAGATCTTCGATATTGGTATACACCGGCATAACAACTCCTGTTAATCAGCATGCGTGATCATTCGGTCATCTTGCGCTATCGTCCAAAAGCCTCTACCACCATGAATGACAGCTTATATAATTGTATCCCAAAAAGGACAAAAAATAATCGGTTGTTAAACATTCTTGTCAACAGGAAAGGCCATCATTTGATGGCCTTTACCAGACTTACACCAGCGTGAAGATTGTCTCAGGGTGAAACGATAATCTTGACCTGGGATTTGTCGTTGAGCAGCGCTTCGAACCCCTGCTCAACCACCGCTTCAAGAGGAATGCGCTGGGTCACCATATCTTCCGCACGGAAGTAGCCTTTCTGCATCAGCGCCATCACCGCCGGATAGATATGCCGATAGGCAATAATCCCCTTCATGGTGCGCTCCTGAATGACCAGGTCATTGGGCTGGAAACTGGCCTCGCCTTCCCAGATACTCACCACCACGGTTTCACCACCCGCATGGGTACTATGCAGCGCCTGGTTGAGTACCGCCGGAATGCCGGTGACCTCGAACGCCACGTCTACGCCGCCGTCGCTGAGCACCTGCAGTCTGGCAGCCGCATCTTCCTGCTCGGGGTCGATGACCACAGCGCCCAGCGATTCCGCCTTGGCCTTACGCGCAGCAGAAATTTCTACCGCGTAGATCTGCGCGGCCCCTGCCGCCTTCAGTGCTTCAATGGTCATCAGGCCAATTGGCCCGGCACCAAAAACAGCCGCGCTATCACCGGCTTTCAGGCTGCTCTGGCGTACCGCATGTAACCCAACCGCAGCAGGCTCGACCAAGGCCCCTTGCTCAAAGCTGAGGTCATCTGGCAGCACATGCACCATATGCTCGCCCATGACCGTGAACTCGGAAAAACCGCCGCCTCCGCCGGACAATCCGTGAAAGCCCAGTTGCGGCGACAGGTTGTAGCGCTCCATCAAGTAGGCGCCATCCTTATTGGGGGAAAGAATTGGCTCGATCGCCACCCGGTCGCCCACCTTGACCCGGGTGACCTTGTCGCCAACGTCCACGACTTCACCGGCAAATTCATGACCCATGATGATTGGTGCCTTGTCACCGCTGATCGGATGGGGTGCATCCACCGGGATAAAAATCGGCCCAGCGGCGTACTCGTGGAGGTCGCTGCCACAGATTCCGCAGGCGACCACCTTGACCTTGACCTCATGGGGATCGCGGATGCTGGGCACCTCGGCTTTTTCAACGCGAAGATCCTTGGCAGCGTACCAGACGGCTGCCTGCATGCTGGATGTACTCATAAGCCAGGCTCCTTATATTTAATTACGCAGTGTGGTGAACAGGCTGAAGGCCATAAACCGGTGTTTCAAGCCCTTCCATACGTGCCTTGAGCTGCAACGCCAGGTAATGCGAGTAATGACGCGACTGGTGCAGGTTGCCTCCGTGGAACCATAGCGCTTGCTGCTGGGTGGGCTTCCACATGTTGCGCAACTCACCTTCCCATGGCCCCGGGTCCTTGGTGGTATCGGACCCCAAGCCCCAGCACTTGCCCACCTTGTCCGCCACTTCCTGTGAAATCAGCCGCGCCGCCCAACCGTTCATCGAACCATAGCCGGTGGCATAGACAATCAGGTCGGCTTGCAGCTCACTGCCGTCGCTTAAGGTGATCGAGTGCGGGTTGATATGCTCAATGCCCACCCCGCTGCGCAGCTTGATATCACCACTGGCTACCAGGTCACAGGCACCTACATCAATATAGTAGCCAGAGCCCCGGCGCAGGTATTTCAGAAACAGGCCAGAGTCATCATCGCCAAAATCAAGCAGGAAACCGGCGTCTTCCAGCCTTTGATAGAAGTCAGCATCACGCTTACGCACTGTGTCAAAGGCTGGGCGCTGGAATTCTGGCAGTACCTTATAGGGAATCGAGGCGAAGAGCATATCTGCCTGATCGTGAGTCAGACCATTCTCCACCGCCTGCTCTGAGTAAAGCGGCCCCAATACTTCCTCCATCAGGGAATCCGACTTGACGATATGCGTTGATGAACGCTGCACCATGGTGACGTCAGCATCATGCTCCCACAAAGCAGCAGCAATATCGTGAGCTGAATTGTTCGAACCAATGATGACGCACTGCTTGCCCTTGTAGGCATCCGGCCCGGGGTGCTGGCTGGAATGCTGCTGTTCGCCCTGAAAATTTTCCGCACCTGGAAAGTTCGGCACATTGGGCATTCCTGACATTCCTGTGGCCATGACCAACTGCTGGGGCCGCAGGGTAATTTCCTCGCCAGCACGGTTGACCTTGACTACCCATTCACCAGCGGCATCATCATAGTGGGCACCTTGGCATTCCGTGGAGCTCCAATAATTCAGTTCCATCACCTTGGTGTACATTTCCAGCCAGTCACCGAGTTTGTCCTTGGGCGCAAAGACCGGCCAGTTTTCCGGGAAAGGCATGTACGGCAGATGGTCGTACCAGACCGGGTCATGCAAACAAAGCGATTTGTAACGGTTACGCCAGGAATCACCCGCTTTCGGGTTACGCTCAATGATGATGGTAGGAATGTCCATCTGCTTGAGCCGTGCGCCCAGGCCAATACCGCCCTGACCGCCGCCAATCACCACGCAATAGGGCTGTTGGGTATAGCCCAGCTCAGCTTCTTCACGGGCGCGGCTTTCCTGCCAGGTTTCGCGCTGCTTGTTGGCACCATGTTCCGCTCCTTTAGGCCGCTGGTGATTAAGCGGTTCAGGAAAGTCGTCTAGCGCCTGCATAGTAGTCAATAGCGTCCAGCATTTACCGTTTTTCAGGCGCAGGTAGCCTTTCCCGCTAGCCACCGCCGTGTTAAAGGTCACCCAGCCTTCGCAGACAGTGTCGCTCTGGGTGGCCTCGCCTTCCAGCTGCCAGTCCGTTGGCTGGGTATGGGCCAAGGTGGCCTCGAGCATGGCGCGTATTTCCTCTCGGCCCTCACAGGTTTTAAGGTTCCAGGTGAAGGTCAGAAAATCGCGCCAATAGCACTCATCGGCAAACAGCGCTGTCACCTGGGCAATATCACCGCTTTTAAGGGCGTTATCGAATTGGCTCAGCCAGGCTTGAACCGTTTCAGTGGCATTTTGTTGTGTCATGGATTCTTGTGTCATAAGACGATCTCCAATCGAGCATTATTGTTGTTGGGTGAAAGCGCTATATAAAGCGCCTTGTGTGCAACCACGCCCATGACAATGCAGCTAGTGTGCCAAACCACTCAATAAAATCATAAATTATTGAAAAAACTGGATTAAAAAGTCAATCAAGATGCCTTGAAAAGGCTTTCCAACGCGAACACCTGTCACCCTTTTTACACTCGGGCATTACAGGTGTAACAACTCAACAAAGGTCGTAGGCAAATGAGCAGCAGGCGCGTTGACTCCTTGAAGGCAGCACCTAGGCTAAAAGGTAGCCAAACGTTTAATAACAATAATGATCACCATACTGTGAGCCTGCCATGTCAACTTCAATACCCGCTCGACTTCACGCTGAACAGCGCCAACATATCAAGCATATCTTCCAGCTTAGCGAGGGGATGCCCCAGCATGCGCCTGAGCAGCTCACTATTCGCCGCTCCTGGCTGCGCTGTCTGAATGAATACCGTCTGGACCCCACCCAGCCACGCCCGGCACGGGTAGTCCCCCAACAGACCCTGATCGAACACCGTGAGTCGGTCGATGAGCTTTTGCATGTGGCCCGCGCCGGGGTAGAACAGCTTTACACTCAGGTGGCTCAACTCGGCTATGTATTGTTGCTGACCGACCATCGTGGCATTACCGTCGAATTTCGCGGTGATCCGCATCATGATAAGCAGTTGCGCAAGGCGGGGCTTTACTTGGGTGCCGACTGGGATGAACGCTTTGCCGGCACCTGTGCGGTTGGTACCTGCCTGCATGATCGCCAAGCCATTATCTGTCATCGTCAGGAACATTTTGATGCTTCTCATATTTCCCTGACCTGCACGGCGGCTCCGGTCACTAGCCCCAACGGTGACGTGATGGCTGTACTGGATATTTCCAGCCTTGATTCGCCGGCGGCACATGACAGCCAGAACTTCAGTCTGTCATTAGTAAGGCTGTATGCCCGCATGATTGAAGACGCCTATTTTCTGCAGAGCTATCGAAACTGTCTGTTGGTACGTCTGGACACCTCACGGGAGTTTGTCCACGTCAACGGGCGCGGGCTGATCGCCATTGAGGAAGACGGCCAGGTGATTGCCGCCAACGCCGTTGGGCGTGAGCTGATCAATCGCCACCAGACGCGATGGCCAGCCTGGTCGGCGGAGGCCGCGCCTAGACTGGCAGAGCTGTTTGAATGCGATATAAGCGATGTGCTGAGCATTAACAGCGCCACCCACGACCAGGTGCGCGCCTTTCGCACCCGGGCGGATGACACAATTCATTTTATCAGCCTGTTAGAGCCCCGCCAGAATAGCCAAAGCCAGCTGCTCAAACGGCTGTCCTCAACCTTGCCGGTACCCTTGGCCCGTCTGGGAGAGGATGACCCCAACATCCGCAAGCTGCAGAGAATTGCAGCAAAATTACGTAACGAAAAGCGGGTCAATATACTTATCAGTGGTGAAACCGGAACAGGCAAAGAAGTGGTTGCACGCGCCTTGCATCAAAGTGGACAACGCGCTCAAGGGCCCTTCATAGCAGTTAATTGCGCCGCCGTTCCTGAAGCCTTGATTGAAAGTGAGCTGTTTGGCTATGAAGCAGGAGCCTTTACAGGCGGGAGAGCCAAGGGGATGCGTGGACTGATTCCCCAGGCGAACGGGGGCACCCTGTTTCTGGATGAAATAGGCGATATGCCGCTGAGCTTGCAAACCCGCTTGCTCAGAGTACTTGCTGAAGGAGAAGTGATGCCGCTCGGTGCGAGTGCTCCTGTCAATATCGATATCCGTGTGATTACTGCCACTCATCGCGACATTGACGCCATGATTCAGAGCGGCGACTTCCGTGAAGATCTTTATTACCGGCTGAACGGCGCCCAGCTGCGTTTGCCTGCCCTACGTGATCGTGCAGACAAACACTTCGTTATTCGCCAGGTGTTCGATGAACTCGTTGCGGAACGCACCCATGATACACCGCCCCGCCTGCGCGCCGATGCCATCAGCGCCCTGCTTGCCTACGCCTGGCCAGGCAATATCCGCCAGCTTAAAAATGCGCTTGGATTTGCTCTGGCCACCGCAGACAGTGACGAAATTACAGTGAATGACCTTCCAGATCAGTGCCTGAGTCAGCGTATAACCCGGCAAACAGCTTTTCCTGCACGCTCTGAGCAGACAGCCCCCCCCGATCAAGAAGAGCCACTTTTAGGCTTGTTGCGCGAACATCAGTGGAATATCAGTGCTGTGTCTCGCACGCTGAATATTTCCCGCCCTACCGTTTACAGGCGTATGCAACGCCTGGGGATCACACCGCCCAACTGGAACCATTAGAACGTTGACCTGCTATCACACTCGCGACCATTGCCCTTTTGATGCATAGCTATACGTAGTATGCGTGGCTGGATGGTTACCCATCAGCGGTGAGCAACAAAGCGCTGTCTCAACAGGCTCCAGAACTTCACAACATCAGGTATACCGCTGTAATCCCTGATACCGTTGATTGACTTAAACGCAAGATTACGCCAACTTGGAAGGTTGCCTTTTTTGAGCTGACATGGCTGTCGGCTCGCCAGGCTGCCTTGCAAGGCCTTCGGTTATCACTCCACCACACGTTGAATTTTTTGTGACCTGCCTGAAAACACAAGACAGAGGCCAAACGCTGAAGTTCCCAGTGTTTTAGGGGTATGCAACTCATACCAGCCCCTGACCACCTTTACCTGCTACAAGACTTATCACTCCCCTCAATCAGTAAAAGTTTTGTCTTACCCAACCTGTCGGTCTGTGAAAAATTGCCGCTCACTTTGTTGCTGCAAATTGCCTTTTGTCCGTCCGGTAAGCTGTTGATGGTTTTTTTGTATTTATCCACCTCTTCGATACAGTGAGTTCCACGCAGTCAGTTAGCGCGTTGGCAATTTAGCACTGTAATTATTTCGATTGTCAGCGCCCGAGCGAGCTGTTGGAAATAAACTGTTGCAAGCTATCGGAGTGACTCCATGAAAAAGCTACCGCTATATGCCTTGGCCCTGACCGGCTCTATTCTTCCCCTGACGGCCAATGCCCAGGCCGAGTGTGGCGACGTATCTGTTGGCGAGATGAACTGGACGTCGGGCGGTATTGCCGCAGGCGTTATCGAGTTCTTTTTGGAACAAGGGTACGGCTGTAACGTCACCGTCGTTCCTTCTGCAACGACAACGGCCATTACGTCACTGGCAGAAAATAACGAGCCCGATATTGTTCCCGAGCTTTGGGTTAACTCAGCACCGGCATATTTCCGCCTGGAAGAAGAAGGCAAACTGGTCAAGGCCTCGGATACCTTCAGTGATGGCGGCACCGAACACTGGTTGATTCCCGCTTACCTGGCTGAAGAGCATCCGGAGCTGACCAGCATTGAAGGTGTTCTGGAAAACCCCGAACTGGTCGGTGGGCGTTTCCATAACTGCCCGGACGGCTGGGGTTGCAGGATTGTCAATGATTCCCTGATTGAAGCATTCGAGTTGGAAGAAAATGGTATCGAGGTCTTCAATCATGGCTCAGGCGAAACCATGCCCAGCGCAATGGCGTCTGCCTATGAAAACGAAGAACCCTACTTTGGCTATTACTGGGGGCCTACCGCACCACTCGGCCAGTATGACATGGTGGAAGTAGATCTTGGGCCATACGATGAAGAGGTCCACGCCTGTAATCAGGATGAAGAATGTGACAGTGTCGGCGTATCTGGTTTCCCGGCAGCCGATGTCTACAACGTCACGACCGCTGATTTTGCCGATCGCGCGCCTGAAGCCTTCGCACTGGTCGAAAACGTCAGCTTCTCCAATGAACAGATGAGCGCGCTGCTGGCCTGGCACTCCGAGAACGAAGCCAGCGTCGAAGAAGCCGTCGTCCACTTCCTGCAGAACAACCAGGAGCAGTGGATGAGCTGGCTCAGTGAAGAAGCACAAGCCAATCTTGAAGGACTTTTCTAAACCTTAACAAGTTAACAAGGCTGAAAAGCTCGAACGGGCGCTGGATTGATTTCCAGCGCCCTTCAAGGGTTTAAATATTTATTCTTTCAAGGTAATCCCATTATGGCCGCATATGATTTCGTGTTCGATAATTTGGGGCTGCGCAACTGGTGTGGTGAAAAAACCGGTGGCAGCATGAACATGGCAGACTTACTTTCAAAGCGCTCTGCAGAAACGGAAACTTCTCTATGGGATTTGCCTTTCCCCTCGCTGGATAATCTTCACGACGCCTGCCCGGCCATTGCCCAGACCCGGCAACTGACTTCTGGTCTGGAGAGTGGCTTTTTAGGCATCAAGAATACGCTTACCTTTGTCATTGATCCTGTCACCCAACCCTTGAGCTGGATGCTCAGCGGGGCCTTGACAACCTTCCAGTCGACGCCCTGGTGGATCATGATCCCGGCGCTACTCGCTATTGTATACATTGCGTCCAAGTCGCTGAAGCTGGTGGGCATGGTAGCGTCATTCCTGCTGTTTCTTGCCTTTATTGACCACTATGATTATTCGATGCAGACGCTGGCCATCATTTTTGTCTGCTCGGTGGTCTGTGTGTTGCTTGGAGTTCCCATAGGCATTGCCATGTCGCGCAGCGACCGATTACAGCGCAGCCTGATACCGATATTGGATATGCTGCAGACATTACCCCCCTTCGTGTATCTGATTCCGTTGATTTTCCTGTTCTCGGTCACCGAGCCCAAGCTCTACGGTATTGCCATTATCCTGTATGCCATTGTGCCCGTCATTCGTCTGACGGACCTGGGTATCCGTCTGGTCGACAAGGATGTTATCGAGGCGGCCAATGCCTTTGGCATGACCAAGCGCCAGAAACTCTACGGCGTGCAGATTCCTCTGGCATTGCCCAACATCATGGCCGGTGTTAACCAGACCATCATGATGAGCCTGGCGATGGTCGTCATTGCCTCCCTGGTCTCCGCCCCCGGCCTGGGTGTTCTGGTATTGCGCGGGATTCGTAACCTCGAACTGGGCGTTGGCCTTGTGGCAGGGTTAGGTATCGTTCTACTGGCCATCATGCTGGACCGCGTTACCAAAGCCGCTCTTGCACGTGTCAACACTTCCCAGCAGCAATAGACCAGGATTTCTATCATGAGTGATCAGGTTAAAGTATCAATCCAACACCTCTATAAAATATTTGGCAATGATCCTCTCACAGCGTTGGAACACGTCAAGGCAGGTATGAACAAGGCCACGCTGCTTGAAGAACATGGTCATGTGCTGGGGTTGCAGGATATCAATGTGGATATCATGGCGGGTAAAATTACCGTCATCATGGGGCTATCCGGCTCGGGTAAATCTACCCTGATCCGTCACCTCAACCGCCTTATCGACCCCACCGACGGGGCGGTACTGGTAGACGGTGACGATATCATGGGCTATGACGAACAGGCCCTGCGTGGCTTACGCCGCAACAAGATGTCGATGGTCTTCCAGAAGTTCGCCCTGTTGCCACACCGCACCGTGCTGGAAAACGCTGCCACCCCCATGCTGGTGTGTGGCGAAAATCCCGCCGAGGCAAAGAAGGAAGGCACCAAATGGCTGGATCGTGTCGGCCTGCAGGGTAACGAAAACCAGTACCCGCACCAGCTTTCCGGCGGCATGCAGCAACGTGTCGGAATTGCCAGAGCGCTGACGTCCAACTCGGATATCATGCTGATGGACGAGGCGTTTTCAGCCCTGGACCCACTGATTCGCACCGATATGCAGGACCTGCTGCTGGAACTTCAGCAGGAACTGCAGAAAACCATTGTGTTCATTACCCATGACCTGGATGAAGCCCTCAAGCTTGCTGATCATCTGGTGATTCTCAATGAAGGCTATATCGTCCAGCAGGGCGAGCCCCAGGATATCCTCCTACACCCCAACGATCCGTATATCATGGATTTCGTGAGGGACATCAACCGCGCTCGGGTATTGAGAGTGCGTTCGGTGATGGAACAGACCACGCAGTCAGTTGACGATATTGCCGGTGATATTGACGGCGATGACACCCTCGAATCGGT
Source organism: Halomonas sp. BLK-85 (assembly GCF_044792155.1). Lineage (NCBI taxonomy): Bacteria > Pseudomonadati > Pseudomonadota > Gammaproteobacteria > Oceanospirillales > Halomonadaceae > Halomonas > Halomonas sp. BLK-85. Next base: position 489,184 of record NZ_CP087731.1, on the reverse strand, counting down.
GATTGCCCTGTCAGAAGGCAACACCCAGCGGGTCTACCGCGTTGTTCACAACGGTGAACAGATCGGCATCCTGAATATGAAGGATCTGGTCCGCGCCCTTGTTCCGACCACCCCACCGGAAAAGGACACGGCAGCCGCATAAAGCTGCCTTCCCAAAGCCTAAAAGAAACAGAAAGGCCACCCCAGGGTGGCCTTTTTAACGTCTTAATCACGCATTAGCGATAAGATCGCTTACTCGCCATCAGTCACCGCACCGGTGCTGGCGGAGCTGACCTGCTTGGCGTACTTGGCCAGCACTCCTTTGGCATAGCGCGGGGTGGGCTGCTGCCAAGCTGCGCGGCGGCGGGCCATTTCGTCATCACTGACATGCACATCAATGGTGTCGGCTTCAGCGTCAATGGTGATCGCGTCACCATCTTCCACCAGTGCCAGAGGGCCACCGACGAAGGCCTCCGGAGAGACGTGGCCAACCACAAAGCCATGGCTACCACCTGAGAAACGGCCATCGGTAATCAGAGCAACGTCATTCCCCAAGCCACGCCCCATGATGGCAGACGTTGGCGTAAGCATCTCGCGCATACCCGGGCCGCCCCTGGGGCCTTCATAACGAATCACCACCACGTCACCGGCGACCACAGTGCCATCGTTAATACGCGCCTGCGCTTCCTCTTCAGAGCCAAACACCCGCGCCGAGCCGCTGAAACGGGTGCCTTCCTTGCCAGTGATCTTGGCCACGGCGCCTTCCGGTGCCAGGTTGCCGAACAGGATGCGCAGGTGGCTTTCCGCCTTCAGCGGGTTACCCAGCGGAGCAATGATCTGCTGATCCATGGGGTAAGGCTCAACGTCCGCCAGGTTTTCCGCCAGCGTCTTGCCGGTAACCGTCAGGCATTCACCGTTGAGCAGACCCGCATCGAGCAGAATCTTCATCAGCGGCTGGATGCCGCCAATCGCCACCAATTCGCTCATCATGTAGTGCCCGCTGGGGCGCAGGTCAGCGAGCACCGGCACACGCTTGCCGATGTCGGTAAAGTCGGCCAGGCTCAGTTCGACGCCTATCGTCCTCGCCATGCCAATCAGGTGCAGCACCGCATTGGTAGAGCCACCCAGGGCAATCACGATGGTGATGGCATTCTCGAAGGCTTCGCGGGTCATGATATCGGAAGGCTTGATATCCCTGGCGAGCAGTTCCAGCACCGCTTCACCGGCCGCCTTGCAGTCATCGCGCTTGTCCTGGGAAATCGCGTTCTGCGCCGAGCTGCCCGGCAGGCTCATGCCGAGTGCTTCAATGGCAGAGGCCATGGTGTTGGCCGTATACATGCCACCGCAGGAACCTGGCCCCGGAATGGCGGTTTCTTCGATGTTCTTGAGCTCGATCAGATCGATATCACCCCGCGAATGGGCGCCCATTGCCTCGAACACCGAGACAATGTCAGTGTGCCCTTTGCCGGGCATGATGGTGCCGCCATAGACAAAGATGCCGGGGCGATTCAGGCGCGCCAGGCCCATCACACAGCCCGGCATGTTCTTGTCACAACCACCAATCGTCACCAGACCATCAAAGCCTTCACAGGCTGCTACGGTTTCAATCGAATCGGTGATCACTTCCCGCGACACCAGCGAATACTTCATGCCCTCGGTGCCGTTGGCAATGCCATCCGAAATGGTGATGGTATTAAAGATAACCCCCTTACCACCGGCCGCATCGGCACCATCACGGGAAAACTCCGCCAGCTCGCCAATATGGCTGTTACAGGGGGTCACCATGCTCCAGGTGGAGGCAATGCCTATTTGCGGCTTCTTGAAGTCATCATCAGTAAAGCCGACGGCACGCAGCATGGCACGGCTGGCGGCTTTACCCGGGCCATCAACGACCTTGGATGAATGACGGCGGGAAGTATTTTCAGAATCGGTCATGGATATTTTCTCTTGGCTTGACTCAGGTTACCTGCATAGCTTGGCGGGATATGCTGTTTCCCGCAAGATGTAGAACTTATGGCACCATAGCGGTACTGCCACCGTTGTAAAGGAATACTGCTTTCATGTCTGACCCTTCACTGTCACTACCGCTGTCATCCACGCCGCTCACACCGGGTTTTATGGTCGTACATGGCAACCGCCTGGAAGACCTGCGCCACCTGGCGGTGGAGTGGATGCGCCTGCACCCGCTGGGGCCGCTGGAAAACGAGACCCTGCTGGTACAGAGCAACGGCATTGGCCAGTGGTTAAAGCTGGCGCTGGCAGAAGACCCGGAAAACGGCGGCGCAGGGATTGCCGCGGCCCTTGATGTAACGCTGCCTGCACGCTTTCTGTGGCAGGCCTACCGCACTGTGCTGACGCATATCGACCAGGACGGCGAGGCAGTACCGGAAACCTCGCCGTTTGATAAATCGCGCCTAGTATGGCGGCTATTACGCCTCTTGCCCGGCCTGGCAGAACAAGCAGCCTTCGCCCCCATCGCCCAGTTTCTGGACACCGACCGCGACCAGCGCAAGCATTACCAGCTGGCGGAGCGGCTGGCCGATCTGTTCGATCAGTATCAGGTCTACCGCGCCGACTGGCTGGACGCCTGGGCCAGAGGTGAGGATGTGCTGATTACCGCACGCGGCGAAACACGCCCCCTGGATGCACACCAGCGCTGGCAGCCCGAATTATGGCGCATTCTGCGTGACGACGTGGCAGCCACCCAGGGTGACGCTGGCCTCAACAGCAGCCGCGCCCAGGTGCATCAACGCTTTCTGAAGGCCGCTGAACAGCTTGAGGGCCAGGCATGCCCACCCGGGCTGCCCCGGCGGCTGATGATTTTCGGTATTTCATCGCTGCCCAGCCAGACCCTGGAAGCGCTGGCGGCCCTGTCCCGCTGCTGCCAGGTGGTGCTGTGCGTGCACAACCCCTGCCAGTTCTACTGGGCGGATATCATCGAACACAAGGATCTACTCCGCGCCAGCCGTTACCGCCAGCAGCGCAAACACGGTATGCCGGAAGCCTTGGATATTCTCGGCACCGGCGACGCCGATGAGGCCCTGCACCTGCATGCCCAGCCGCTGCTGGCGGCCTGGGGCAAGCAAGGGCGCGATTATCTGCGTCTGCTGGATGAACACGATGATACCGGCGGCTACCAGACCCTGTTTGAGCAGCAGGCACTGCGCATTGATATGTTTGAACCCTTCAGCGAAGAAGATGGCTGCCTGCTGACCCAGCTGCAGGACGATATCCGCGAATTGCGCCCGGTGGGGGAATCCGAACACCATTGGCCCACTGTCCCGCTGACAGATGATTCGATCGTCTTCCATCTTGCCCACGGCCCCCAGCGCGAAGTCGAGATCCTGCATGATCAGCTGCTGGCCGCCTTCAGCGCCGACCCAACACTGCGGCCCCGCGATATCATCGTCATGGTGCCGGATATCGACCACTACGCGCCGCACATCGATGCCGTCTTCGGCCAGCTGCCCAACGATGACCCGCGCTATATTCCCTACACCCTTTCCGACCAGGCCAGCCGCCACCGCCTGCCGTTGATGATAGCGCTGGAAAAACTTCTGCGCCTGCCAGAACTGCGCCTCTCAGTCAGCGATGTCATGGATCTGCTTGACGTGCCCGCCCTGCGCCAGCGCTTCGGGCTGGCCGAGCGCGACCTGCCGGTACTGGAGCGCTGGATGCAAGGCGCTGGCATCCGCTGGGGGCTGAACGCCAGGCAACGCCAGACCCTGGCTTTGCCCGAAGGGCTCGAGCAGAACACCTGGGCCTTTGGCCTGCGCCGCCTGCTGCTTGGCTATAGCGTAGGCGATGGCAACGCCTGGCAGGGCATCGAGCCGTTTGATGACATCGGTGGGCTGGAAGCGGGCCTGGCCGGGCCGCTGGCCACCCTGCTGGAAAAACTCGAAGCCACCTGGGAGATTTTCTGCCAGCCCACCGATGCCGAGCAGTGGGTCGCGCGGCTGCGCGAGCTGCTGGAGACCTTCTTCCTGACCGAGGATGCCCAGGAAAGCCTGATGCTCGGCAAGCTGGAAACCGGCCTGCAGCAGATATTCGACAGCAGCCAGGAAGCCCGGCTCGACGATGCCCTGCCGCTTTCCATGGTGCGTGAACACTGGCTTTCGCAGATTGACGAGCACAGCCTTTCTCAACGCTTTCTGGCCGGGGCGGTCAACTTCGCCACCCTGATGCCAATGCGCGCCATTCCCTTCAAGCGGGTGTGCCTGCTGGGCATGAACGACGGCGATTACCCACGCTCCCAGTCACCCCTGGATTTCGACCTGATGGGCAATGACTACCGCCCGGGTGACCGCTCCCGTCGCGAAGACGACCGCTACCTGTTCCTCGAAGCCCTGCTCTCCGCCCGCGATCAGCTCTACATCAGCTGGGTGGGCAAAAGCCAGATCGACAACAACGACATGCCGCCGTCGGTGCTGGTTGGCCAGCTACGCGACCATCTCGACGCCGCTTGGCAGCTGGAAGAAGGCGCCAGCCTGGTTGACGCCCTCACCACCACTCATCCGCTACAACCTTTCAGCCGTGCTTACTTCAGCAACGCCGCCAACCGGCTGTTTACCTATGCCCATGAATGGCGAACCCTTCACCAACAACGCCCGCTAAAGGCCAGCCAGAGCTCACTGCCAGCGCCACAACGCCTGCCCGACAGCCTGACCATGCGCCAGCTGGGCCGGTTCCTGCGCGACCCGGTGAAAACCTTCTTCAATACCCGCCTGGGCGTGTATTTCGAGCAAGACGCCATTGCCGAGCTGGATGCTGAACCGTTCACCCTGGATGGCCTGCAGAACTGGCAACTGCAGGACCAGCTGATTGCCGCCCAGCGCCAGGCGGTTGATCAGGGCGAGCCGCGCATCGACGCTCTTCACGCCACCCTGGAGCGCTTTCAGGGCCAGGGGGTGCTGGCCATCGGCGCCTTTGGCGAGCGCATGCGCGAGGCCCTGGCAGAGCCGATGGAAGCGCTGTTCCAGAAGTACGCCGAAGCCCTGGAAGAATGGCCGGTGACCGTTACAGACACGCTGCCCGTCACGCTTGAGCCCCTGGATGGCCCGGCACTCGACGACCGGCTTGACGGGCTGCGTGAGAATTCAGACGGCCAACGCTGCCGCCTGGTGCTGCTCAGCAGCAGCCTGATCAAGAAGGGCAAGTATCACTGGCATCACCTGCTGCCCCACTGGGTGGCCCACCTGGCGGGCAACCTCCCCGGCCCGATGACCACACAGCTGCTCTCCAAGGCAGGCAACGTGACCCTGGAACCGCTGGACGCTGATACCGCCCGCGCACACCTGGAAACCCAGCTGGCGGCCTACGCCCGCGGGCTGCAGACGCCCCTGCCACTGGCCACGAAGGCGGCTTTTGCCTGGCTGACTACCCTGCAGAAACCCAAGAACAACGCGCCGGAGGATGCCTACAGCGCGGCCGAAACCGTCTATGAAGACGGCTCGCACCACAGCGGAGAAGTCAGCCAGAGCCCCTACCTCAGCCACCAATGGCCGCGTTTCGAGACGCTCTACCAGGCCCACACCGACCACGGCGACCACTTCCTCGGGCTGATGGAAGCGCTCTACGCCCCGCTGATTCAGGCAGTAAAAAAAGGAGCGGATCAATGACCCAACCCACACCCCTCAACCCGCTCACGCTGCCACTCCACGGCAGCCGCCTGATTGAAGCCAGTGCGGGCACCGGCAAGACGTTTACCATTGCCTTGCTGTATGTGCGCCTGGTGTTGGGGGGGCGACACAGCGAAGACGCCACGGCCTTTATGCGCCCGCTGACGCCGCCGGAAATTCTGGTGATGACTTTCACCAACGCCGCGACTCAGGAGCTGCGCGAGCGGATTCGCAAACGGCTGGTGGAAGCGGCGGGCACCTTCCGCAATTCCCTGGAACCGGCCAGCGCTGACTCTCTGCTGCTTGAGCTGCGCGACCAGTATGACCCGGCCGCCTGGCCTGCCTGCGCCCGGCGCCTGGAGCTAGCCGCCGAATGGATGGACGAAGCTGCCGTATCAACCATTCACAGCTGGTGCTACCGCATGCTGCGCGAGCATGCCTTTGATAGCGGCAGCCTGTTCTCGCTCAATCTGGAAAACGATCAGCACGAACTTCAGCAGGAAGTGGTGCGTGATTACTGGCGCACCTTCTATTACCCGCTGGATGCCGATGCCCTGGGCAGCATTACCCGCTACTGGTCATCACCGGATGCGCTTTATGACGACGTACGCAAACTGCTGCATGAAAGCGACGCCCTGGGCAGCCAGCGCCCCGTGCCCACCGCTACCCTGAGCGCTGCCGAGGCCGAACGTAGCCAACGTCTTGAAGAACTCAAAGCCCCCTGGAGGACTTGGGTCAACGAACTACGCCAGCTTTTTGATGATGGCCAAAAAGCAAAGCTCTTTGCTGCTGGCAAAATGCGCAAAGATCATCGAGGCAAATGGCTAGATAAAATTCAGCAGTGGGCAGAAAGCGATCTTATTCGTCCTGACTTAGATAAGAAGGTCACTGCATGGAAACGACTTACACCCGCAGGTATTGCTGAAATCTGGAACGAGTCACCTCCATCCCACCCGGCCTTTGAAGCTTTTGAAGCTCTACCCGCCGCCCTGGAAACCCTGCCCGAGCCGCGCAGCGATCTGCTGATTCATGCCGTTCAGTGGTGCAAGGTCCGCCTGGAGCGCGAGCAGGAACGCCGCGCTGAAATGGGCCCCAACGATCTGCTCACCCATCTTGACCGCGCCCTGCAAGGCCCCAATAAAGAGGCCCTGGCCGCGCAGATCCTGCGCCAGTTCCCGGTGGCTCTGATTGACGAGTTCCAGGATACCGACCCGATCCAGTACCGTATCTTCAACGCCGTCTATCAGGTTGCCCACCCGCGCCGGAATGCCGCCATGCTGCTGATCGGCGACCCCAAGCAGGCGATCTACGCCTTTCGCGGCGCGGATATCTTTACCTACCTGCAGGCCCGGCAAGACACCGATGGGCGCCACGTCACCCTGGGCACCAACTTTCGCTCCACCCACGCCATGGTCGAGGCCGTCAACCACTGCTTCCACTTTGCTGACCAGCACCCTGCCGGTGCCTTTCTGTTCCGTGCGCAGAGCGGTGACAACCCTTTACCCTTCCTGCCGGTGGGCGCCAAAGGCCGCAAGGAACAGCTGAGCCACAACGGCCAGCCGCTTCCGGCCATGAGCCTGTGGTGCCTGGAAAGCGACGAGCCGCTTTCAAAGTCCGCCTATCAGCCGGAAATGGCCGAACGCTGCGCCTCCTATATGGTGGAACTGCTCAGCGCCGGTCAGCAGGCGAAAAGCGGCTTTCTTGAGGATGACACCCTGATACCGCTCAAGCCCTCGGATATGGCGGTGCTGGTCAACGGCCAGCAGGAAGCCCGCGCCATTCGTCAGGCATTGGCCAGCCGGGGCGTGAAAAGCGTCTATCTTTCCGACCACGACAAGGTGTTCAGCTCACCGATTGCCTCTCAAATGGAGCGTTGGCTGCTCGCCTGCGCCGAGCCACTGGCCAGCTCCCGCCAGGCACAGGCACACCTGCGCGCCGCCCTTGCCAGCCCGGCGCTGGGGCTGGATTTTGCCGCCCTGGACCACCTTCAGCATGACGAGCTGGCCTGGGAAGCCAGGGTCGAGCAATTCAGCCACTACCACCGCCTGTGGCAGCGCCAGGGCGTGCTGCCGCTGGTGCGCCGCATCATGGTGGATTTTGATGTTCCTGCCCGCCTGCTGGCCGAGTTCCAGGAAGGTGAGCGCTTACTGACAGACCTGCTCCACCTGGGCGAACTGCTCCAGCAGGCCAGCGCCGAGCTGGATGGCGAACACGCCCTGATCCGCTTTTTGGCCGAAGCCATCGCCGACCCGGAAAGCCACGGCGACAGCCATAAATTGCGCCTGGAAAGCGATGCTGACCTGGTGCAGGTGATTACCATCCACAAATCCAAGGGGTTACAGTACCCGCTGGTATTTCTGCCCTTTATCGCCAATCATCGCCCGGTCAAACAAGACGACCTGCCGCTGCGCTGGCACGATCACCAGGGCCAGCTACAGCTAAGCCTGAACGCTGATGACACCCTCCTTGAACACGCCGACCGCGAAAGGCTGGGGGAAGACCTGCGCAAGCTCTACGTAGCGCTCACCCGCGCCCAACACGCCACCTGGCTGGGTGTCGCCGCGCTGAAAGAGCTGAAGGACAGCGCCCTGGGCTATCTGCTCAACGGGGGCCAACCCACTGACCCCGCCGCGTTAAGGCAGGCATTGGCGGCGCTGGCCGACGGCAGTGACATCCGCGTTAGCGAGCCGCCGCTGCCCAGCCTGCAGCGTCTGGACCCACCGCCACACAGCACCGCCCTTGGGCATGCCCGCACCCCGGCACGCCCGGCCAAGGAACACTGGTGGATTGCCAGCTACTCGGCGCTGCGCCTGTCCGGCACCCTGAACGCCCCCACCGCCACCCAGGAGGAGCCAGGCACCGCCCAGGAGGCCACCGCCCTGGAAGTGCTGGACGAGCCCCAAGAGCTGTCTCAAGAACGGTCTCAAGCGCTGTCTCAACCGGACACCTACCATCTACACCGCTTTCCACGCGGCCCCGGCCCCGGCACTTTTCTCCACGGGCTGCTGGAATGGGCAGGCAAGCAAGGCTTTGCAAGCGTTGCCAAGGACGTAGAATCCCTCAATGACATGCTCTGGCGACGGGTACAACTGCGCGGCTGGCAGGCATGGCAGGAACCCCTGGCCGGGTGGTTTTCAGCCCTGCTGACCACGCCATTGCCGCTGGCCAACGCCGAGCGCACCCGCGTGACCCTGGCCGAGCTAAAAAGCTGTCAGGTTGAGCTGGAGTTCTGGCTGGCCGCCAAGGCGGTCAATACGCGGCAGCTGGATGCGCTGGTCAGCCAGCACCTGTTGCCCGGTATGGCCCGCCCGGCGCTGGATGCCGATACCCTGAACGGCATGCTCAAGGGCTTTATTGACCTGGCCTTTGAGCACCAGGGGCGCTTTTATGTACTCGACTGGAAATCCAACTACCTGGGGCCGAATGACGCCGCCTACGCCCCGGACGCCCTATGCCACGCCCTGCTGGAAAAACGCTACGATGTGCAGTCAGCGCTGTATCTGCTGGCCATGCACCGCCTGCTCAAGTCACGCCTGCCGAATTACGACCCGCGCCAGCATCTGGGCGGCGCGATGACCGTCTTTCTGCGCGGCAGCCGCCACCCTGAGCGCGGCGTTTATGGCGCGCCTGCCCCGGTCGAGCTGATTGAAGCGCTGGACCGCCTGTTCAGCCATGAACCCAGTGCCCACACCCCCGAGGAGGCCAGCGCATGAGCCGCCAAGACGACCCCCAGACCCTCGACCTGTTTGGCGCTGACACTGACAGCGGCACAGCGCCGCCTGCCGTGGCGACTGCACCGCCCAGCCCCCACCCGGCGTTGAGTGACACCCAGGCGCTGCTTGAGCTGTGCGAGCGCTGGGTGGCCCGAGGCTGGTTGCGCGACCTGGACCGCGCCCTGGTGCGGTTTCTGGCCAGCGAAGCCGAGGGTGCCTCCCCCCTGTTGCTGCTGGCGGCGGCCCTGGCCAGCCATCAACTGGGCCGCGGCCATGTCTGCCTGGACCTGAACACCACCTTGAAAGCCCCTGATTTTGCCCTCTCGCTGCCGCCAGAAGGCGATGACCTGACCGACCCGCCACCGCTGCCCAGCGAGGTCTTGTCTACCCTGACCCTGGGCGAATGGCAAGCCGCCCTGCACCACCCGCTGCTGGCCAGCCAAGGCCCCGGCAATACACCACTGGTGATAGTGAATACTCACACAGGCCCAGCCAGCCAACCGGATGCCAGCACCAACACCCGCCTCTACCTGCGCCGCTACTGGCAGTATGAACAAAGCCTGCACCAGCAGATTGCCCAGCGCCTGAGCGCGACGGCTAACGAGGCTCAGCCCGACTTGCTCCCTCAAGCGCTGAATGTTCTGTTTGAAGCAACCGACGCCCTGAACTGGCAGAAAACCGCCTGCGCCCTGGCCACGCGCAGCCGTTTCGGCATTATTACCGGCGGCCCCGGCACCGGCAAAACCACCACCGTCGTGCGCCTGCTGGCCCTGCTGCAGACCCTGCAGCTGGCCCAGGCGCCAGATCAGCCGCTGCGCATTCGCCTCGCTGCCCCCACCGGCAAGGCCGCTGCCCGCCTGAATGAATCCATCGCTGGGCAGGTAAGCAGTTTGCCATTGGCACCGTTAGAAAAACTCTTAACGGATAGTGCTATAAGCGCAGACCAGACAAGCGACCAATCGCCCATAGCGATTCCTACGGAAGTGACGACACTGCACCGCCTGCTGGGCGCCCGCCCGGATACCCGCCATTTCCGCCATAGCGCCGCCAACCCGCTGGCGCTGGATGTGCTGGTGATTGACGAAGCCTCTATGGTGGATATCGAGATGATGGCCGCCGTGCTGAACGCCCTGCCCGCCGATGCCCAGTGTGTGCTGCTGGGGGATAAGGATCAGCTGGCCTCGGTGGAAGCGGGCTCGGTACTCGGCGACCTGTGCCGCCGCGCCGATGCCGCCCACTACACCCCGGCAACCGCCCACTGGCTGGAAAGCGCCACCGGCCAGCCGCTGCCCGATGCCTACATCGATGCCAACGGCCAGCCGCTGGATCAGGCGATTACCATGCTGCGGGTCAGCCACCGCTTTGATCAACACAGCGGGATTGGCCAGCTGGCCCAGGCCATCAATCAGCCGCGCCGCACCCAGAGCGACCGCGACAAACAGCAAGCCGTGCAAGCGGTGTTGCGCCAAGGCTATACGGATCTACATCACCTGACGCTAACCACGGACACCGCCCTGGATAAGCTGGTCATCGACGGCAGCCCTGCGGGGTTTATCAATAGCGGCAAGGGCCGCACCGACCACCAGGGCAAGCCCATCGCCCCACCCACCGGCTACCGCCATTACCTGGAGGTGCTGCAACGCCAGCGCCCGCACGGGGAATCCTTCGAGGCCAACCCGGCCCCCTTCAACGCCTGGGCCGCCCAGGTGCTCAACGCCTACAGCCATTTCCAGCTGCTCTGCGCACTGCGCAAAGGCCCCTGGGGCGTGGAAGGCTTGAACCTGCGCATCGCCAACACCCTGCGCGGGGAAAAGCTCCTATCTGGCAGTGACTACACCCTGGAGAAAGGCTGGTATGAAGGCCGCCCGGTACTGGTCACCCAGAACGACTATGGCCTGAAACTGATGAACGGGGATATCGGCATCACTCTGGCCGTGCCTGACCCGCGCTCAAGTTCAGGCACACCCGGCAAACCCCTGTTGCGGGTAGCATTCCCCACCGGCGACCCGGACACCCCGATCCGCTGGGTACTGCCCTCCCGCCTGCACGCGGTGGAAACCGTGTTCGCGATGACAGTACACAAATCCCAGGGCTCGGAATTCCACCACACCGCCCTGCTGCTACCGCCCACCCTCAACCCGATTCTCACCCGCGAACTGGTCTACACCGGCATCACCCGCGCCCGCGACTGGCTCAGCGTGGTGGAAACCAAGCCCGGGGTGCTTGATGAAGCGGTAGCGAGGGAAGTGATCAGGGTGAGTGGGATGGAGTGATTTAACGCTAAGCTTTGCGACCAGGGCCTGTTGACGATCTTTAAGGCCGAAAAGACACGTTAGCGAGCCCTATGAGCCACGAAAAACGTCTAATTCAGGCAATGATCACTCCCGGGTGTTCCTCGATACCTCTTTTTCATTTTAACTGTGCTCAATTCTCCCTGATGATACTTGTCCGGCGGTACTCATCTTCCGGGAACACTCGACCACTCAGAAGGGTTGCAAAGATATGCTTAAACACCAGGCCCGGCTTTCCACCCTGTCTGCCTGAACGGAAATAACTGTGCCCTTTGGGAACATCGTAAGCATTGTTGACATCGTCACAATCTACTGCATAGACATTGGACGGCGTACGGTGAATATCTTCAGGACCTGAATGGCCAAGCCTCCGTGAGGCTAGCTTATTTTTAAGGTTGGAGACTTTGCTGGCCCGCAGTGCCAGATCGTCGGACGCGAAATAGACAACAACGTTACGTGAGGCATGACAAATCAAGTCACCCCTCTGGCCGGACTCCAGCGATTCGTTTTTAATATCGGCGGCAACCATGAATGTGTTCCTGAAAACAAGTGGCAGGCCATCTGCCAGATCATAAGCGCCCCAGGCAACCAGTGTTTCACGCAGGACACGGTTACCCATGGAGTGCGCAAGGACATTGATACGTTTAAGACACGGATGATCTTCAGGGTTGTGCTTTTCGCTATCGCGCCAGGCCAGAAACTTCTGCAGAACCCGCTCAAACGAATAGGCACTGGCGTCGGCAGATTTTTGGTCGTCCCAGTAATCCTTCACGATACCCAGGTCGTTATCGCAAGGCCAGATTAAAGGAACGACAAGAACTTCATCCGGCTGTTGCCCGTTACAAAGCGCCTGCAACTCTTCAACTGCCTGAAAAACATCGTCGGGCAGATTTGAAAAGCCGTGAAGATAAAAAAGTAACTGGCGGTAGGGTGATGCTTTCAACCGCGACAGGAAGGCAATACTGCCAATTTCGATTGAGTTCCCATCCTCCAGGCGTTCGCAAAAGAAAACTGAATTACTTGGTGCGTTGTTGTTCAGATCAAACTTGAATTTGCGGCCGACCCGAGTCCGGATACTATTGATTGGGAAGCGGTTAGTAATGTAAAGCATGCCATGTCACCCTGATTGTGGTTATCGTTTCGGGTTGCATCCTGCGGTACATTATCCTTGTGATTACTGCATATCGGTTTTAATTCTAGCAGTTAGTTGTGGAGAAGAAATGGAACAAATGCTGCGAAAAAAGTAGCCGATCAGGATAGCGGGCCATGACGTGCCTGGCGAATAACGCCAGAGCGAAAAAAGACGCCGTTGCAGGCGCCTTTGATGAAGCCTCTTCTGGTCAGCCTTCTAGCGACCCAGGTACTCCTTGACCTTTTCGATCAGGTCTTCCACTGATAGGCCAAACTTTTCCAGCATGGATAGGTCGATCCCCCGGTCTTCAAGCAGCGAAGTCACGCTGTCAGCGTCCATTTCTGTCAACGCTGAAAGGTCGATGCCGCTGTCACTGATTTTTGAAATCAGTTCGTCTGTTCCGCCCAGCGACTCTGCAGCCTCTGCGGCCTTGCCACCCAGGGCGCCTTTTGCTTTGTTAATCAGATCACCAAATCCCATATTGTCCCCCTTTTTCCAGTTGTTGAAAGCTGCCTTTAACATCGTTCAGTGTGCCATTCGGGCTGGTCGTGTTAAAGAAACCTCAGGTGATGTACTGCGGAGAAGTGTAAACATCAGTTTAATCAGCTGTCCTGCTGGTACTTAAGACCTTCTTTTCTGGGTGTTAGGTGATTTTCAAGGATCAATGTGAACAATCATTTATAAGCCAGGATTACTTGCCTATGTCCTGTCAGGGAGACGTCTCGGCACTGCTGTAACTCAACAGGTCATCGGCCTTCACCAGACCGAGCTCAATGCCGATGGTGTAAAAGCTGGTAACGGAAAACGGATGAATCTCGCGGGCAGTATGCGCTACCGTTATACCACCGCAAAGCTGATGGCAGGCAGCCTTGGTCACTTCCTGCAGCAGGGCGAAATCACGAAAGTAGCTTTTGAGCGGGGGCTTGCCCAGGGCACTGCGCTGATGGTTTTTCTCGCTAATGGCGCGGTCCACCCGGGCCTCAAGGCGCTGCAGCGTATCAGGCCGGTGGTGGTTCAGAATCTCGGCGAGCTGGGAATAGCGAACTTCCAGAATTACGTTGTTTCTGTCGGCATTGGGCGCGTGGTAGTCCGCTATGGCTTCATCCAGGCAGACAAGCCCGCGTGACGTGCCGAGTGCTGCGGCCACCAGCGGCGTAATCGCGGAGATACCCCGCTCTTCCAGCGGGTCACCCTGAATCACAATCAGCTTGGGCTTGTCAGTGGGTTTCTTCTGCCAGTGCCCTCTCAGCCGCTGGGCAATGCTGGCGGCCACCGGTCGCGGGTCTCGGCTGTCAAAGCCGCCCATCCCTTCAATCACAACCGGGTGGTAGCGGCCGAGTGCCAAAAGGTGCTGCTGGTTCAATGCGATCAATCCTGTCGGTTAGCAGAGTTTGGACGGCAGCGCTGCAGTACAGATGCTATTGGAATCTTACGGCACCAGCCATTGCCCGGCCCATTCATCAGCCCGCGTGAACCGGGCTCGGCGATGGTCAGGTCCCAGGTGCAGGGCGTCTATGGCCTGAATGTCCAGGCGCAGCACGGCAAAGGCGGCCTGATCCGGGGTTTTGCTATAGGCCAGCGAATCGGCAATCGGCGTTCCCGGCGCCGCGTTGCTGCTGTAGGCAAGGCGCGAATGCTCGGGCAGGCGCTGCCATATGTCGCTGACGTCGTCGCCGGTCATCAGGGTGACGCTGGCGTCAATCCGCATCTGAAGATGGGCCGAGGCATCCCAGATATGCAGCGCTGCCAACGGCGAGGTGCGCAGTTCCTCCACCTTGGCGGAATGCAGATCGGTATAGAACGTCAGCGTGGCTGTCGGCTTGTCAGCACCGCGCAGAACCAGGGTGCGGGCCTGCGGCACCCCTTGCGCGCTGACAGTCGCCAATACAGGGTGGCGTGCCGGGGCGTGGCGGTCATGCACGCCCCGAATCAAACGCGCCCAGAGGTGTTCATAAAGCAGCGGTAGCGTTTCTGCCCAGGGGTGGGGGTTGTCCATGCAGCGGTTCCTCGATGAAAAATGCTAGCTTAGCGCGTCACCCCATTACTTGATCATCTACTTTACCCTTGAACAACCCCCTCACTCTCAATCAACGACTTCACACTGGGTACGGCAGGTGCGGAGACTGGCGGCCAGGTCACGCACCAGGCCATGTACCCCTTCAACGGCCTCATCTGGGGTGGCGGCGTGTTCAATACAATCTACCAGCGCCGAGCCGACCACAACGCCATCGCTGTAGCGGCCAATAATAGTGGCCTGTTCGGCGGTGCGGATGCCAAACCCGACGGCAATCGGGAGATCTGTCTTGGCGCGCAACTCATCCACCGCGTTTTCCAGCCGCTCGGGCGTGGGCGCATTACCGCCAGTGACCCCCGCCACCGAGACATAGTAGATAAACCCGGAGGCGTTCCCCAGCACCCTGGGCAGGCGCTTGGCATCGGTGGTCGGCGTAGCCAGGCGGATAAAATCAATGCCGTGGCGGGCAGCAGGCTGGCAGAGCTCTTCGTCGTGTTCCGGCGGTAGATCGACCACGATCAGGCCATCAATACCCGCCTTGGCCGCATCGGCCAGGAAGCGCTCCACGCCGTAGCAGTAAATCGGGTTGTAGTAGCCCATCAGCACAATCGGCGTGGTGGTGTTGTCTTCCCGGAAGCGGCGCACCATCTCCAGGGTCTTGGCTTGGGTCTGGCCGTTATTCAGGGCCCGCAGGGCGGCTTTCTGGATGGCAGGGCCATCGGCCATGGGGTCGCTGAACGGCATACCCAGTTCAATGATATCCACCCCGGCCGCTGGCAGGCCGTGAATCAGGCGGTGAGACGTCTCCGGGTCCGGGTCGCCGGCGGTCAGGTAGCTGACCAGCGCCGGGCGATCCTGCTGCTTGAGAGCGGTAAAGCATTGCTCAAGGCGTGATGTGGTTGGCATGGCAGTCTCCTGATTTATGGGGAAGTGGGGTTCACACCAAATTTTTCGCCAAGGTGCTGGGCAACGCTCATCATATCCTTGTCGCCGCGCCCGCTGAGATTGATGACCATCAGGTGGTCACGGGGAAGCGTCGGTGCCCGTTTGGTTACTTCAGCCAGGGCGTGGGCGGTTTCCAGGGCAGGAATGATGCCTTCCTGTCGGCAGCAGAGCTGGAAGGCTTCCAGCGCTTCATCATCGGTGGCCGAGACATAGTCAACCCGCTGCTGCTCATGCAACCAGGCATGTTCCGGACCGATGCCGGGATAATCCAGCCCGGCAGAAATCGAGTGAGCGTCGGCAATCTGGCCGTCTTCATTCTGCAGCAGATAGGTGCGGTTGCCGTGCAGTACACCGGGGGTGCCGCCGTTCAGGCTGGCCGCATGCAGGCCGCTTTTGACGCCTTTGCCACCGGCTTCAACGCCAATCATCTGCACATCGGCATCGTCAATAAAGGGGTAGAAAAGCCCCAGGGCGTTGGAGCCGCCGCCGACGCAGGCAATCAGCGAATCCGGCAGGCGGCCATGTTTTTCCAGCATCTGGGTGCGGGTTTCGTGGCCAATCACCGCCTGAAAATCACGCACCATGGCCGGATAGGGGTGCGGGCCCGCTACGGTGCCGATAATGTAAAAGGTGTCATCCACATTGGTGACCCAGTCGCGCAGGGCTTCGTTCATGGCGTCCTTGAGAGTGCCGGTGCCGGAGGTGACCGGGATGATCTCCGCACCTAGCAGCTTCATGCGGAACACATTGGTCTGCTGGCGTTCGATATCCGTTTCGCCCATATAGATCACGCAGGGCAGGCCAAAGCGCGCCGCTACCGTGGCGGTGGCCACGCCGTGCATGCCTGCGCCGGTCTCGGCGATAATGCGCTTTTTACCCATCTGCCTGGCAAGCAGCACCTGGCCGATGCAGTTGTTGATCTTGTGGGCGCCGGTATGGTTAAGCTCTTCACGCTTGAAATACACGCTGGCGCCGCCCAGATGCTCGGTCAGCCGCTCGGCATAATACAGCGGGCTGGGTCGGCCAATGTAGTCTCCCTGGAAGTAGGCCAGCTGACGCTGGAACTCAGGGTCGCTCTTGGCGGCGGTGTATTCCTCCTGCAGCTCCAGAATCAGCGGCATCAGGGTTTCAGCCACAAAGCGACCACCAAAACTGCCAAACATACCGTTGATATCGGGCAGGCTGGTCGCCTGGGGTGTTGCTAAGCGAGATAGATCGATAGGCTTATTCATCATAACCTCTGGGTCAGACATCAGCCTGCTGGCTCAGCGGGCCGTGCGTTGAGTATGAGGTGACATTAGCCCAGGCAGGCGTCGATAAAAATCGATAAGATATCACTCACCTGTGAGCTGGAGTCACACATTGATAAATCACACCCTTCCCCCGCTCGGCGCCCTGCGCGCGTTTGAAGCCACCGCCCGGCTGGGCAGCGTGACCGCGGCAGCTGACGAGCTGAGCGTGACCCACGGTGCCGTCAGCCGGCAGCTGAAAAGCCTGGATGAACATTTTGGCGTGGCGCTGTTCACCAAGGAAGGCCGTGGCCTGGTCTTGACGCCCCACGGGCAACGCTTGCAAAGCGGCGTGGGCGAGGCGTTTGCGCGACTGAGGGATAGTTGTGCAGCGCTCAAGGATGAGCTGCGTCAGGCGCCCTTCACCCTCGCCTGCCCCGGCAGCCTGCTGGCGCGCTGGCTGATCCCCCGGCTGGACCGCTTGCATGCGGCGCTGCCGGCGCTCAATTTACAGGTCGTGGTGAGTGATACGGAACAGCCTGACACCCACAGCACCACCAGCGCCCACCTGGCCTTTTCCGAGCCGCCCTGGCCAGCGGAGGCAGAGGTGATCGAGCTGATGCCCGAGCAGATCTGCGCGGTGGCAAGCCCGGCGCTCGCCAGGCACTGTGACCCGAACCAGCCGGCCACCCTGCTGGCCAATACCTTGCTGTATACCGCCTCCCGCCCTCAGGCATGGCCGCAATGGGCCAGCGCCCACGGGCTTGAACAGGCAGCACTGGAAGAAGCCCTGCAAAAAGGCCAGGGGTTTGATCATCTGCTTTATCTGATTGAGGCCGCAGCGGCGGGTATGGGAGTGGCGATTGCGCCGACCCTGCTGGTTGAGGATGACGTGCGCAGTGGTCGCCTGATTGCCCCCTGGGGAAGCATAGAGACAACCGCCCGGCTATGCCTGTGGCTGCCTCCGGCATGGCAGGGCGGTCATCAGTCGCACGGCACCCGGCTGGCCAACTGGCTAAAGCTGGAGCTGAGCGGCCAACTCCCTGTTAAGAGTATCTTGTCATCCGCTAAGTAGGTTTTTTACATCGCTGTTCGCGCTAAGGTATCGTGCCAACAGGATGACATTATTGTTAAGAGATCGTCGCAATGAAAACACCCGGCTACCCCAAACACCTTGATACCAATGGCCCCCATGGTGATGGCCCGACCAACCCCTTCCCCGGTGTGCGCGTGCTGGAACGTCGCCTGGGCCGTGAGATTCCCCATCAGCTGGGGTCCAACGAAGGGCTGGACATGCCCCATCGCGCTCTGCGTGAGCGCTTTGGCGATGCCATGGCAGCGCAGGTATATAGCTATGGTGACAGTGAGGCGCTGGGCATTCGCACGCGACTTAATGAGCAAAAGCAGATCCCTCTGGAAGCCATGCTGGTGGATGCCGGGGCCGATAGCCTGCTGGCGCTTTCCCTGCGTGCCTTGACCCAGGCGGGTGATAGCGTGATCAGCACCTCAGGCACCTACCCCACCTTTGCCTATTTTGCCCGCGGCCAGGCGTGCCACCTGGTGGAAGTACCTTATCAGCAAGGCCCGGGGCTTTTGGCGCCCGACCTTGAGGCCCTGGCAAACACTGCTCAACGCGAAAGCGCGCGGCTGGTGTATCTCGCCAACCCGGATAATCCCGGTGGCCATGTTCACAGCGACGATGACGTCCTGGCGCTGCGTCAGGCGTTGCCGGAGAACTGCTGGCTGCTGCTGGATGAGGCCTACCATGATTTCCGTGAAGATGCGGCTGGCGATTTTGGCCGCCGCGTGTTGTCAGGCGTGGTGAGGGTACGCACGCTATCCAAGGCCCATGGCCTGGCGGGATTGCGGGTGGGCTATGCGATTGCCGAGCCGGAGACCCTTGCCATCATGATGAAGGTACGTATTCACTATGCGGTTTCGACCCTGACCCAGGCTGCTGCTGAGGTGGTGCTGGATCACCCGGACGAGGTAGCGGAGCATGTCTACGCTGTGCGCCAGCGTCGCGACCGGCTGGCGGCACACCTGGCGGGGCTGGGGGCAGACGTGCTGCCAAGCGCCACCAATTTTGTTGGCCTGCGCCTGCCCAGTGCCGAGCTGGCCGCGCACATACATCAACAGCTGCTGGAAGAAGGCAAACTGATTGCCCGTCCGGCCGACCCGGCGCTGGGCCATGTGCTGCGCATCACCGCTGTTGAGGATGCTCTGGTGCCCGGCAGGCTGGATACCCTGGAACAGGCGCTTCGCTCAGAATGAACGCCGGTTTACCCGCTGGATGCCCTCTTTAGACTGACCAGATCCCGGGGTGCCACACCCAGATCGTCCCAGTGTTGGGGGTGGCAGGTAAATAACAGGATCTGATGGCGTTCAGCCGCGTCAAACAGAATGCGCTTCATCTGCTCCAGGCGTTCACTGTCACAATGCACCAGGGCATCATCCAGAATGATCAGGGTCGGCCGCCCGGCTTCGCGCAGCAGGTCGGCATAAGCCAGGCGGCTGACCAGACCCATCTGCTCTCGTGCGCCAAAGCTCAGCGCCGCCAGCTCGCCATGCTCATCCGCTTGATTGCTGAGTGGTTGCGTGCGGATCAGGGCTTGCGGCAGAAGGTTATCGTCCACGCTGAGGGTGGCGCCAGGGAAGATCAGATGCAGGTAGTGATTAAGATGTTTCTGCAGCGGTGCCTGAAGTTTGCGGGTCACCGCCTGACGCTCGCGTTTTAGTAAAGACACTAAAAGCTCCAGCGCCTTGGCCCTTTTATCCAGCTGTAACTGGCGCCGCTGCTGGTTTTCAAACTGCTGGCGTACAGCGTCGCGCTGCTCTTCCAACCCTTGCGCCCCCAGGGTATCCAGACGGGCTTTCAGGCGCTCGATCTCACTGGCCCGTTCGCGGGCTTCATATTCCATGGCATCCGCGCTGTCGCTAAACCGCTTGATGTCCTGGACGAGCACCGTCGGGTTGGCCGCGTCGATATCCCGTTGGCGCGTGTTTATATCCGCCTGCAGCTGTTCAACCTCTGCCTTGAGTTCGATCAGTCGCCGTCGGGCACTCTGCTCACGCTCCTGGCGATCCGGCGCCTGAATCGCTGCTGCAAGGCGCTGCCATTCGCGCTCGGCGTTGGTAAGGGCCTGTTGCGCCAGGGTCAACGTCTGCTGGTGATGGCTACGCGCTTGCTCCGCTTCTTCAAGCTGGGCCTGAGCGGTTTCCAGTTGGCGGCTGGCCAGTTCTTCTGTTGGCAAGGCAGCATCGTCCTGGTGCGCGGGCAAGGCTGCCAACGACGCTGCCAGAGCGCTGCGTTCCTGCTCGGCCAACTGGTGTTCACCTGCCAGGGTATCCACCCCCTTGGGGGCAAGGTCGCTCAGGCGCAGGGCCGTTTGTTCGACTTTGTGCGCCAGCTCGCGAGCGTCGCTGGCTTGTTGCTCAGCGCTGGCCAGGTCGGTGACCTGGAGTTGCTGTAACAGGGCCTCGCGATCTGCTCCCAGGTTCTGCTGCTGGCGAAGCAGATCGGCAACATCAGTGCCGCCGGGCTGAATGGTCAGGGTGCCCACACCGGGAACGGCAACATCCGTTGCGCTCAGCAGCAGCTTCTCGCCCTCGCCTGCCACTGATGCCTGGTCAATCATCAGCTGTTGACCCGGCTCCAGCCGATAGGCCAGACGAGTAGCGAGCATTTCCTGCTTGGCTTTCAGCTGACCCAGCTGCAGTTCAAGCTGCCTGAGCTGCTCAAGCGCATCGATATCCACCGACTGGCGCTGATGCTGTGCGCTCAGTTCCTGACGCTGCTGGTGCAGCTCGCGGGCTTTTGCGAGCGTCTCCGCCAGCCGCCTGACCTTATCTTCAGCGCCTTTCAGCTGTTGTTGAAGACGTTGACGGTGGGCCTTGTGGCGAGCCGCCGTGAGTATCTGGCGGGCGTCTTCATAACGCTGACTGGCCGCTTCCCGCTGATGCTCAATAGGGGCGGCTTGTTCCTTGCATTGGGCTAGCTGCTGCTCGGCCTTTTGCTTGTCTTTCTGGCGTTCTTCAAGCTGGGTAGCCTGGGCCGCAAAGTCTTCCAGCTGCTGAAGATTAAGCTGCTGTTGATGCTGGAACTCATCCAACGTCTTTTGCGCCTGGGCCTGCTGTTCGCGAAGCTTCTCAACCGCGGCCAGTTGGGCTTCAGCGGCTTTTGCCTTCTCGCGTTGGGCCTCCCAGGGGCGCTGAGCTTCTACCTCATATTGCTTGGCCTCAAGCTGACCCAGGTGATCTACCTGATCCTGGTAGCGGCTAACCTGCTCTTCCCGCTCGGCTAGCTCCTCGGACAGGGTTTGAAAAGCCTGCTGAGCATCACGCAGCTCACCGGTTGGTTTGCCTGTCGCTGTCAGCAGCCTGGCACGCTGCTGTTCAACCTTTTGAATCAGCTCATCGCCGCCGCTGCTCACCACTTCTCCCAGGGCATCCCCCAGGTGCTGGCTCAGCGCCGATTGCAGGTGCTCACCCGCATGGTGAGCCGGGTCGCGGATATCCTGCCCGGCGCCCTGCTCGACCCACAGTAAGCCGGGGATGCCCCAATGTTCGGCTTTACTGGCCCCCCGTGCCGGTGTTGCATAACCCATCAGTTGGGCCAGGTGCTCTTCGGCTTCATCGCCGCTGAAGTGGGTGTCGCCAATTATAAGATCACAGCGTGGGCGTTGCAGAAAACGCTTATCCAGCTGCCAGTGCTGGCCCTGCCAGTCAAAGGCCAGGCTGACTTGCGGAGATGCCGATGAATCGCCCCAGGGCTGCAGGTCGCTCAAAGTGCTGGATTTGTGACGTTCAAAAAACGCTGCCCGAATCGCCCGCACCAGGGTACTTTTGCCGGACTCATTCGGGCCGGTGAACAGGTTGATGCCCGGCGTCAGCTCGTTGAGCACCAAGCCCGTGCGGAACTGCTGAAATTGGCTGACTTTCAGGGAAATCAGCTGCATGACGGATGCTCCTGAGTCTGGCTGGCAGGCGTTTGATCCAGCAGCAAGCCCGCCAGGATGGCCAGCGCCTCATTGGCCATCTCGCTTTCAGCGTTACTTTGCTGGCGCTGCTGGAGGTCTTCAATCACCTTGCCTACGTAGCCATCGGCCTGCAGGGCGGCAATATCGTCATTTGTGGGAGCCAGGGTGAGCTCGCTCTGATGAATTTGCAGGCTGCGCTGGCGGCCCGCCGCCAACCCCAGCGCCTGCTCCAGACGCTGGTAGCTGGCCAGATCCAGCTGGCCTTGCAGCGTCAGATCAAGCACTGACCGCGCGGGCAAGGCGTCCAGTTCAGCAATCAGTTCATCTACATCAGACGCAACCGCCAGCTGGCGCCGCCATTGATGCCAGCCATGCCTACCAACCTCCACCGGCCTGACACTGGGCGCTTCCCCCGGCGCTTCCAGGCTGACCAGCAACGCCTGGCCTGAGGCGTTGTTACGAAAACGGTCGGCCTCCGGGGTGCCGCTGTACCAGATGTGGGCGTCAATCTGCTTACAGCCGTGCCAGTCGCCCAGCGCCAGATAGTCCAACCGGGCACTGGCGGCGCGATCAGCGGCAATCGGGTTGGGGGAATCTACGCTTTCCGCCAACTGACCGGTCACACTGCCATGCGCCAGGCCGATACGCAGAAACCCTTCAGGCGTTTCGGCGTGATCAAACCACGCCGTCAGGTCCTGATAGGTCTGGCGCTGGGTCAGGGGTGCGGGCAGAATCGCCGTGCTGATATTGGCCAGCATAAAGGGTTCAGCCGCTGCCAGCAGATGCACATTGGGAGGTATAGCGCCAATGCGTGCTGCCCGCGTCCAGACGCTTTCGGCCAGCGCCGCATCGTGGTTGCCCGGCAGCATCAGCCATGGCCCCGAATAGGCGGAAAGCGCTTGAAAGGTGCGGTGCAGGGTGCGCTCGCTCAGGGTTTGGGCATCGAAGATATCGCCTGCCACCAGCACAGCATCAACCCGCTCCTCCGCTGCCAGCGCAGCAAGTGTTTCAACGGCGGTAAAGCGTGCTTCGGCCAGTGCCATCCCATCGTCCTGCTCGAAACGCGCATACTGGCGGCCAAGCTGCCAATCGGCAGTATGTAAAAAACGGGGCATGGCAGCCTCCTTGCTGAAAGTGGGAGTGACGGATAAAGCGGCTGCTTATTTCATCTCAAAGCCACGCTTGACCAGAAAATCACGCATATGTGGCCGCAGCTTGCTGTCAAAAAGTGGCGCCAGGTTGGTGGACCAGCTCGCCTCCTTGTTACCGCCTTTACGGGCTTGATAGTAACCCTGCATGGTGTTGTCAAACGCCTCAACCGCTTCCTGGTCCGCTGTGTAGGTATCCACTTTGAGAATGGCCGACACCGGCAGGCGCGGCTTGATATCCGGCTGGTGGGCCGGATAGCCAAGGCACATGCCGAACACCGGATAGACATGTTCAGGCAGTTCCAGCAATTCACTGATTGCCTGGGGGTTGTTGCGCACACCACCGATATAGCAGATCCCCAGGCCTTCGGACTCAGCGGCAGTCGCCATGTTCTGGGCCATCAGGGAGACATCGATGGTGGCCACCAACAGCTGTTCAGTCATGCCACGTACCACCCGAGCGCCTGCCGCTTCGGCCGCATCCGTCGGGCGCTTCATATCGGCACAGAACACCAGGAAGGCACCGCTGCTGGCCACATAATCCTGGCCACCGGCCAGTTCGGCAATTTTTTGCCGATTGTCAGGGTTTTTAACGTGAATCACGCTGTAGGCCTGAACATGGTTGGAAGTCGCCGCTGCCTGCCCGGCCTCAACCAACGCAGTGAGCAAGGCAGCAGACACTGGCTGATCAGTAAACTTGCGAATCGAGCGGTGCGATTTAAGCAATTCTATCGTCGGATTCATCTTCTCTCCTGGAAGGATCTGGGTGAAAGTAATGCTTTCTTAGCGACTACAAAAAGCTCACAAACGACAGTACCTCTCTCGGCTGTTAACCAGGCCAGATCACGTAGCGGTCGCGACCAGCACGTTTGGCTTGATAAAGTGCCGCATCGGCATTTTGCAGTAACTGATCAGCTGTTCGGGCATGATCCGGACAGATGGCAATACCACATGAAAGCGTGATCCTGCCTAGCGCCTTACCCTCAAAATGAAAGGGTTTCTCGTGCAAGGCCGCCATCAACGACCTGACGCGTTCGCTGGCATCGCTAGTGGAACACCCCGGCAACAGGACAACAAACTCCTCGCCTCCCAGACGACATACTGCATCAATCGTGCGGAAACTGTTTTTCAGGAACCTGGCCATATCCACCAGCACAGCATCTCCCGCCGCGTGGCCAAAAGTGTCGTTAATACGTTTGAAATAATCCAGATCCAGCATCAGCACCGCCAGCTGGGTACCCTGGCGCTCAGCCCGCTGTACTTCGTGTTCAAGCAGGCTATTCAGGTGGCGACGATTACTCAGACCGGTAAGAGAATCCTGCAGAGATAATCCTTCAAACTTATGCACCAGGTGATCAAGCTCTGCGGTACGCAGAGCGACCTTGTCTTCCAGGGTCTGATTGGCCAGCGCCAATTGCTGCTGAGTACGACGATAATGCCATAGAGAAACTGCCGCAATGGCCAGAGTAAAGCCCAGGGAGCCGTAGCTTAATGGAATGGCGCGCCAGGCAATAAAGCCATGCGCAACCAGCATATCGGCAAAGAGTAGCGGCGCAAACAGGGTAAAGCTGATCACCAGCAGGCGCTGCTCTATCCCCAGCCGCTGAAAACGCATCAGCGCCAGCACCAGCATTGATGGCAAGGTGATCGCCAGCAGCAGGTCAAATACCGGAAACGTCAGGGACAGACTGATCACATCAGTGAAGACCAGCCCAATGGCTCCCGCCAGATAGGCCAGGTGGAGTTTCCATAGCCAGGAGACCCATCGGCGTGGCGCACCGTCCAGCCAGGCGCTCAGCAGCAAACCCATCGCCACCGGTAACATGTAATAGCTCGCCGCCCGCAGGATATCCCACCCCAGGGCGGCCTCTACCAGCAGCTGACGAGCGGGCGTTTCAGCCAGTAGCATCAGTCCGGATGAAGACGCAAATAGCGCCACTGCACCGAAGCCACGCCGATCAGGCCCTATCAAGGCAAAAATGGCAGCCAGCATCGCTAACAGCAGACTGAAGGCACTCACTGTCAGGTCCTTGGCTGAGTCTTTGATCACCTGCTTTAACACATCAATACGGTCAGTCAGGTGAACCTCGCCCCACAGGCCAATATCGGTATAGTAGGAAAACACCCGCACCGAGAGTTGCTGCCCGGCATAGCCTTCCGGCAGTTCAACCATATGCCAGGGCCAACCTGCAAAATCGCCTTCACCGTTTTCATCAAATTCACCGTACTGGTAGATCAGCTCGTCATTCAGATAAAGCTGACCGATCAGGTCAATACTGGTGATATACAGAACAGGGTCACGCCATTCACCTTCAGGTAAGAAGGTGCGAAACCAGACGTGTTGCTGGCCGTTGCGCTCCGCCGGATTGGAAGGAAAATCAATCGGCTGCCATTGATCAGAGGTATCGTTAAGCCACACTGGCTGGCCCTGGGCGTCAAGTGGCGAGTCGCCCCAGCGGTATTCCCAGCCAGTTAGCGGCGCGGGTGCCAGCTTGGCATGCAAGGCAACGGGTATTGACAGCAGCAGGGCAACCATCGCAAGCGGCAGGAAACCAGAGCGCATGGCAGCACCTCATAGGCAGTTCTGAATTGATGGGAAGGTCTATCTTGATCAGTCGGCCGGATTCGACAGGTGGTTCCTATATCTAGATATCTTCTGTGTTTGGCCATGGATGTGACCGTAACAGTATTAATATAGATTAACCTTAACAAAACTTTGTTATTAATAGTGTTGACCGCTGTGTTCCCGTTTCAACTCAAGCCGTGCTGTTCCAGGCATGCTTGCCTTGATGATTTTTAGCGCATGTGTGGTGTCAGCCACTGACGCAGCTGCGATCCCTGCATGGCGCCTGCCTGGCGGGCTACTTCGCGACCGTTTTTGAACACTATCAGGGTAGGAATACTGCGGATTCCAAAGCGTCCCGCCAGTGCGGATTGAGCCTCAGTGTCAAGTTTGGCAAAACGCATCTTTGGTTCTAGCGCCTGGGCTGTCTGGGCAAAAACAGGCGCCATCATTTTGCAAGGGCCACACCAGGAAGCCCAGAAATCGACCACCACAGGCAAGTCACTGCGCTCAACCACTGCGCTGAAATTCGCCTGGGTCAGATCAATCGGCTCACCGTTAAACAATGGCGCCTTGCATTTGCCGCATCTAGGACCATCCGCTAACCGATCTGTATTGACGCGATTTACGGCATGGCAATGTGCACAACCCAAGGTAACAGTGTCTGACATGGCAACCTCCTTATAGGTGTATATCTGGATTGAATATAGGGGCAGATATGAAGGTAAACAACCCGTAGGATCAGGCGGTCAAGGATTTACAGCTTGATTTTACGCCTCAACCATCAAGCTCAACCACATGGGCTCCCGTGTCCATCCCGGCCATCGTGCAGCGACTGTGCGTTCAAACCGATACACATTTGTGAGTAGTTGTCTTCGCGGTTCGCGATGAAACGTCAACAGGCCCTAACACATCTGTTTTAAAAAAATAGTCGATAACGATGCTATTATTCTTTTTATAAGAATGGTTATCGCTCAGAAAATAGACGAGGTCTAGGCGCGATGAAGCTTAACTATCATCATCTGTATTATTTCTGGCAGGTAGCCAAGTCCGGCCACCTGACACGAACGGCTGAGGCATTACATGTGTCGCAGTCATCGCTGTCACACCAGATTCGCCAGCTGGAAGAACGCCTTGGGCAGGCGCTGTTTGTTCGCGCAGGGCGTCGCCTGGAGCTTTCGGAGGCAGGACGATTGGCGTTTGATTACGCTGATACCATATTCCGTCAGGGGGAGGAGCTTACCGCGCTATTTACAGAGGGTGGGCATGCACACCGTGAGGTGGTGCGGGTTGGCGCGGTAGCGACCCTGTCACGCAATTTCCAGGAAGGCTTTCTGCGCCCGCTGCTGGAGCGTAATGACCTGGAACTCAGCCTGCACAGCAGCAGCCTGGATGACCTGCTGCGTCGATTGTCGGCGCATCAGTTGGATGTGGTGCTTGCCAATCAGGCATTACAGGGTAATGACCAGCACCCTTGGCGCTCTCGGCGCCTGGCGCGGCAGTCGGTCAGTATGATAGGGGCGGCTCATCTGGCGCCGTGCTTTCCTGATGGTTTGCGCCAGCACGGCCTGATAGTGCCAGGTCCAGACAATGCCACTCGCCACGCCTTTGACCAACTGTGCGAATATCATCGCCTGTCGGTCAATATTGTGGCCGAAGTGGACGATATGGCAATGATGCGCCTACTCACTCGCGATACCCACCACATAGCCATTATGCCGCCGGTCGTAGTGCGTGATGAGTTGGGCGCTGGAACACTCAAGGACTTTGGCGCCCTGCCCGGCGTGTTCGAGGAGTTTTATGCCATTACTATCCGCCGCCAGTTTGAATCTCCCAGCGTTCAGGCATTGCTTAACCAGTCAGCCGACACTTTACTGGCAGCGGCTCAGCGTTAGCCTTTCATAGCGCCCAAGCCGGGGGTTGAAGTGCGTGCATATGAAGGTAAACACTTGATAACGCTGTGGTCTCAAGCCATATAAATAATGTTATATTTGCCCTTCAGGGTAGCGTGACAGATGCATACAGAGCTCGTTATCGATGACATCACGTAGCTTTTTTACTTTTATATGTCGCTTTTATACCCGTAACGCCAGAGGGTATTCTCTAGCCTAACGTTGCACATCCTGACGAATAAACACAACAGATTGCGAGGCAAATGCATGGAATGGATCCAGTATGCGATTTCCAACATCGATGTGCTGATAACACGCACCCTTGAGCATATCGCGCTGGTTGGTCTTGCCGTGGGTATCGCCACACTGACAGGTGTACCTATCGGGATTGCAATTACCAAGAATGAAAAGCTGGCCAAAAACGTGCTCTACCTGGCATCAATTATTGTCACTATTCCGTCGATTGCGCTTTTCGGCATCATGATTCCAGTGCTGTCCATTATTGGCCATGGCATTGGTTATTTGCCGGCGGTTATTGCCGTACTGCTTTATTCCCAGCTACCAATCATTCGTAACACTTATACGGCAATCAACAACGTGGATCCTTCCCTGCGGGAAGCTGCAAGGGGTATTGGTATGAGCCAGAACCAGCGCTTGCAGAAGGTCGAGATTCCGCTGGCAGTTCCCATCATTATGGCGGGAGTGCGCACTGCGGTTGTTCTCAATATCGGGGTTATGGCAATTGCCGCCTATATTGGTGCTGGCGGATTGGGTACCTTCATCAGCCGAGGAATTTCCCAGTCTGACCCTCGACAATTGGTACTCGGTGCGATTGCTGTCAGCCTGCTGGCCGTTATTGTCGATTATGCGCTGTTGTTCCTACAAAAACGCCTGACGCCGAAAGGCATGTCTGTTCTGCCAGCCGCTGATTAACCGACGCACTTGAGATAAGAAGGACAAACCATGATTCGACTCGAGAACCTGACCAAAGTCTTCGATACGCCTAAAGGGGCTGTCGTAGCGGCTGACCACATCACTATGGAAGTACCCAGTGGCGAAATCTGCATCCTGCTTGGGCCATCGGGATGCGGTAAAACCACCACACTGAAAATGATCAATCGCATCATTCGCCCAACGTCCGGCAAAGTATTTATCGATAATCAGGACACTACGTCACTGGATACTCAGACACTGCGGCGTAATATCGGGTATGTCATCCAGCAGATTGGCCTTTTCCCCAATATGACCATTGAGGAAAACATCACGATTGTACCCAGGTTGCTAGGATGGGATGCCAAAAAATATAAAGAACGCGCGCGGGAATTAATGCACATGATTGCATTAGAGCCAGACGCTTTTCTCAAACGCTACCCCAGCGAACTTTCGGGCGGTCAACAGCAACGCATTGGTGTGGCGCGGGCCTTGGCTGCAGACCCGCCAGTCATGCTGATGGATGAACCCTTTGGCGCCATCGACCCTATCAACCGGGCGGTGATTCAGGATGAGTTCATCAAGATGCAGCAAGCGCTGAAGAAAACCATCATGTTTGTCAGTCATGATATTGATGAAGCGATCAAGATGGGCGACCGCGTTGCCATCTTTCGAGATGGCCATCTTGTTCAATATGCCACGCCCGATGAACTCCTGGCCGCGCCCAAAGACAATTTTGTCGAATCCTTCCTCGGTGAAGACCGTGCTCTGAAACGATTGAACCTCATCAAGGTCAAGGAAGTCATCAACAGCGAAGTGGAGACAGTGACGCCGCAGGACAGCATAGCAACCGCCCTGAACAAGTTGGATCACGGCGGCTATCAACACGCTATTATCATGGTCAATGAACATCACCAGCCCACTGGCATCATTCCTCGTTCCGTTGCTCAGGTCAGTCAAGGTCGTTGCCACGATCACGCCCAGAAAGTACCGGCAGTCGTCAATATTGAGGATGATCTGCGTAAAGCTGTTTCATTGATGCTGGCCAATGACGTTACCTGGCTGCCCTGTGTGGATGAAAACCAGAAGCTGTGTGGTCACATCACCCAAAGGGCAATGACGCATCACCTTGGGGCACGTTTCCGTGCTCAACCTGTCGATCCTGCGCTTAAAACCCCATTGACCGAGGAGTGAGCAGATGCCAATCCAAAGTATGAAAGGGGTGTTGCGTGCCTTACTGATGATTGCTGCTTTCAGCCTTGGGGTCTGGGGACATGCCAGTGGCGTGATCGATGAATTTCTTTTCTACCTGCCAGATGTTCAATTCCTGGCGGTTGAGCACCTGTGGCTGACCGCTGTCTCCGGCTCGCTGGCCATTGTCGTTGCCATCCCGCTGGGCATACTTTTGTCACGCCCAAGTATGGCGCGCTGGGCGGAATCCGCTATGCAGGTGCTGAATATCGGAACGACGATTCCTACCTTGGCGGTATTGGCACTCTCCATGAGCCTTCTGGGTATCGGCGTTGTGCCAGCGGTATTCGGGCTTTTCGTTGCAACCCTGCTACCTATTACGCGCAACACCTATACCGGTCTGAAAGGTGTTTCTCCAGCACTTAAAGAAGCTGCGTCTGGGGTTGGCATGTCGCCTGCACAGCGCTTGTTCCGTGTCGAACTGCCTAATTCACTCTATGTCATCTTCGCCGGTATTCGAACGGCGCTGGCGATCAATATCGGCACTGTGCCGCTGGCCTTTCTGATTGGCGCTGGTGGCCTTGGCGAACTTATCTTCACCGGTATCGATCTCTACGACCCCGTGATGATGCTGGCGGGCGCTATTCCCACTGCGATGCTGGCTATTCTGGTCGATGCACTGATCGCCTTCATCGCCTTCGTTTTCGTCCCCCGCGGGGTTAACCCAGCACGTATGGCGCATGCTTGAAGCGGCGCTGATTTCACCAAGAGCGGTACTCTGGCCTTCGTTGGCCGTCATTAGATGCGATAATAAAGAGGAAACAAGATGAAGAAATCTATGCTTACTTTGCTCACCAGCGCTGCTTTGGCTGGCTCTCTGTCGACGGCTTATGCAGCTGATATTACTGTTGGCGGTAAAAACTTCACCGAGCAGCAAATTCTGGCCAGCATGACCAGCCAATATCTCTCAGGTCTCGACTATGACGTTGACACCCGCGCTGGAATGGGCTCAGCGGTGCTGCGCCAGGCTCAGGAGAATGGCCAGATCGATCTTTACTGGGAATATACCGGCACCTCACTGATCAACTACAATGATGTTTCGGAGCGGCTCAGCCCAGAAGAAACCTATGACCGCGTCAAGGAACTGGACGGTGAAAAAGGATTGGTTTGGCTTGAGCCTTCGGCGGCCAATAACACCTATGCCTTGGCTATGCGCGCTGATGATGCTGCAGAACGTGGCATTCAAACACTGTCAGACCTGGCCGAAGCCATCAACGCTGATGAAGAACTCTCTTTTGGTTTGAACGCTGAATTCTATGCGCGTGACGATGGATGGCGTCCTTTACTACAGGCTTATGATTTCCGCGTAAGTCGCGGCGATGTCAGTCGCATGGATTCAGGCCTGGTCTACCAGGCCCTGCGCGACGGTCAGATTGACGTTGGCCTTGTCTTTGCAACCGACGGGCGGATTCCGGCGTTTGATTTTTATGTGCTGCAAGACGATCAAAATTACTTCCCTGCTTATGCATTGACGCCTGTTATCCGCCAAGAGACTCTGGATGCGTATCCTGCCCTTGCCGAGCAACTGAATGCACTGTCAGCGCAACTTGACGACGAGACCATGGCAACACTCAACGCCAATGTGGACGTTGAGCGCGAGACAATTGAAGACGTTGCCCAAACCTTCCTTGAACAAAACGATCTGCTGTAATTCAATTAACCCTCCAATCATTAAATGCCTTGATAGGGCTACCAGCGGGTAGCCCTATTCTTATTGGTACTCACTGGCCGGCCAGGAGGAAGCGCGCATGCATTATCAGGACAAATTGCTCGTTGGCGCAGCGCAGATCAACGCTGACCTTTACGATATGGATGCAAATTTTGAACGCCACCTGAATTTCATTGAAGAAGCTGGTGAGAACAACCTTGAATTGCTGGTTTTTCCAGAGCTTTCGCTCACGGGCTATGGCTTGGGCAGTCGCGTCATGCAGGTTGCCATGCCGCTGGAGGATCCCCGCCTCAGCGAGTTGGCAAGGG
The DNA here is from genome assembly GCF_044792155.1 of Halomonas sp. BLK-85. Lineage (NCBI taxonomy): Bacteria > Pseudomonadati > Pseudomonadota > Gammaproteobacteria > Oceanospirillales > Halomonadaceae > Halomonas > Halomonas sp. BLK-85. The sequence continues at coordinate 457,523 of NZ_CP087731.1, read as the reverse complement.
CAGCTGGCAGCATGCAGGTCATTGTCGGTTTCGTTGAAGAGGCAAGCCCGGGAGAGTATTACAATGCGCTTGCCATCTTACAGCATGGCACCCTGAAAGCCGTACACCGTAAACTTAACTTGCCAACCTATGGCGGACTTGAAGAAGGTAAGTGGTTCTCCCATGGCAGTGACGTGACATTCGCAGAAATTTGCCCAGGCTGGTCAAGCACACCGCTGATCTGCGCCGACCTTTGGAACCCTGCCTTGGTACACGCTGCGTTATTACCTCGCCCGACGGTGCTATGTGCCCCGATCAATTCAGCTTCAGGCATTGTCAGCCAGGATTTTTCCAATGAAAATAACTGGTTGCTTAATATTAGCTTTTATGCCATGACCTACGGCACCCCCGTGATTATGGCTAATCGCTTTGGGCCTGAAGGTGATAGCCATTTCTGGGGCGGCTCGCGTATTCTTGGCCCTCGTGGAGAACTACTCGCCACCGCCGACGATAGAGAGATGCTCATCTTTACAGAACTCTCACGTACCCAGATAGCTCGAGCCCTCTTTGAGCTACCCACACACCGTGATGCCGACACGCCGTTAATCCGCGAACTGATGGCCGGTTATCGCTAGTACCAGCGTGTCACATATCTTGTAAGTGACTGTTTTAGGAACCGCCGACATCTTCACCCGGTTGCTACCTGCTTGCGCCGTTCACGTGGGAGCATTCCATAATACTTACGGTAGCATTTGCTGAAGTGGGAAGTGGACGAAAACCCCGTCGCTGTTGAGACGTCCAATATACTCATTGAGGTTTTGCTCAGAAGATTATCTCCATGCTTAAGGCGAATTTTCAGGTAATAGGTTGCCGGTGTCAGGTCAAACTTATGCTTGAACAGCCGTTGTAACTGACGGTTGGAGATATTGACCATGGCTGCAATACTTTCACAGTTCACTGGGTCTTCAATATGAGATTGCATGATCTCAATTGCCCTGGCCAGCGCCGGGCTATGAATGCCCAGTGACTCTTCAATCGACATTCGCTGCTGGTCATGCGCAGGCCGAATGGTGGGGTGGATACATTGCTCGGCGATACTTTTTGCGAGACGATGTCCCTGCTGCCTTTCGATCAAAGACAGCATCATATCCAGTCCAGCCGTCCCGCCAGAGCACGTCATGATATTGTCTGATATTTCAAATAACTCATGAGTGACGATCAGTTCCGGGTATTCTTCCTGTAGATTGACCTGGTCTTCCCAGTGAATAGTACAGCGCTTGTTCTTGAGCACACCTGCCTTGGCCAACAGTATGCTGGCGGTTGACGTTGAACCCAGCAAGCGTTCACCGCGTGCAATGTCGCGCAGCCATTTGAATAACCGTTGATCGGCAATCAGGCTGGTGCCAATACCGGCCACTAAAATGATGGCATCAAGATCACGCCAACGATCCATCTGAAGGCCAGGTGTAAATGAAAGCCCATTGCTTGCTTCTACCGGCTGATCATCCAGGCTTAACAGCTCCCAGTGATAGATGTGCTTGTCACTTAGACGGTTGGCGATACGCAAGGGTTCGATAACAGAACTGAACGACAGCATGGCAAAATTTGGAAACAACACAAAGCCGAACGTAAAAGGTCTTCTACAAAGCGCCTGGGATGTCATGATCGTTTTCTTTTATGCCGTTTTAATATCTTTAACCATGGCTTTGATATTGCAAGATGTCAATGCCAACGTCGGCATGCAAACAATGATTCAGCGGAGCCCCCCATGCATTCAGAAAGCGTTTCCATTCAAAGCGATGGCTACAAGCTTGACGGTTCTTACTACTGGGAAGAAGGTACCTTGAAGGAGGATTCTCCCGTGGTGATTGTGTGTTCCGGCTTTACGGGCTTGAAGCACATTCACCCAGAGCGCTTTGCTCGCTACCTGACACGTCAGGGCTTTCTATGCGTAGGCTTTGATTATCGCGGCTTTGGTAAAAGCGAGGGCGAGCGCGGCAAGGTGCTGATTGAAGAGCAGGTACGCGATATTGCCAATGTTGTGACGCGCGTTCGCGCGCGAGCCGAGCAGGAAAATCGTCCGCTGGTGCTGGCTGGTTGGGGGATGGCAGGTGGCCTGATATTGGATGCCTACCGTCTGGTAGAAGATCTGGTGGACGCACTGATAAGCATGAATGGCTTTTTTGATGCTGTTCGAGTGCAAAAAGCCCTGCGCGGTGAACTGGGCTGGAAACAATTCCGCCAGTTCATGAATCAGGAGCGGCTGCGTATTGCTCAAGGCGGCGAGCAGCGCAAGCTGGATCCTTTTGATATTTATCCGTTGGATCCGATTTCAAAAGGCTATGTCGACGATGTGCTGTTCAAGACTAACGGCTATGGGGTCATGTCGGATCTCGATTTTGCCGATTCGTTAATTTCATTCTGCCCTGAGGCACATATCGATCAGCGTTTTGCCAAAACGCCACTGCTCATTGCCCATGGCGGCGAAAATGACCTTCACCCCGTCACTGAGGCACATTCTTTGTATGCGGCTTATCCTGGCCCCAAATCACTCTTTTTACTTCCCGAGGGAGGGCACACTGAGTGGATGTTGGATGACAATCCAAAGTTCCAGCACTTTGCAGCACATATCGCCGGTTGGTTGGAAACCAGCGTGTCACCCTTGAACTCTCCCTCTGTTGCCGCCTAATTGCCATGACTGAACCGTCATTTACAGGTTTTTCAAATAAGATTCCCTTCTGTGCGCCGGCAGACCCGGCGCCTGAAGTCCCACGGTTTAAAATACCTCCCGGTGCTGTCGATTGTCATGCCCATGTATTTGGCCCGGCCAAGCGTTATGCGTTTACATCGGAGCGTACCTATACACCTCCTGATGCGTCGCTTGCAGCATACCAAAAGTTGCACCAGTCGCTGGGGATCGAACGCGGCGTGCTGGTGCAGCCTAGTGTCTACGGGCTAGACAATTCAGCGACCCGTGATGCCTTGTGTGCCCTTAGACAGCAAGGGCATGATTATCGAGGGGTTGCGGTCGTCGGTTCAGAAATCAACGAAAGACAGCTTGATGCACTACATCAGGATGGTTTCAGAGGGGTCCGTCTGAATCTCTTGTTCAAAGGTGGGTTACAGTGGAAGGATATTATGTCTCTGTCCGAAAGGCTCGCGGCGCGTCGTTGGCACTTGCAGTTTCTTATCGATGTGTCTGATGTTGATGAGCTTGAGCCGCGGATAAAACAGTTGCCAACACACTGTGTCATTGATCATTTAGGCCACATGGCCGTTGGCAAGGGATTAGAGCACCCTGGGTTTCGGGCACTGTGTAAGCTATTGGCGGATGGTCATGCCTGGGTAAAACTTTCAGGCGCTTACCGCTCAACAAATTGCCAACGATTACCGTACCGGGATGTCGCTCCCTTTGCACGAGCATTGATTAATGCTAATGCTGAGCGTTGTGTCTGGGGGTCTGACTGGCCTCACCCGCATATTTCTGTGCCAATGCCCAATGACGGCCCCCTGCTGGACGAGCTGGCCGAATGGGCACCTGACAGGTACATTCGAAACCGTATTCTGGTCGACAACCCTGAAGCACTCTACTTTGCTGACTCATGAGTTTGTCGATCAATGCCTGCTGCCCAGATCCACTCGCACGATGCGGCTGGTACAAGCATGAGGCCGTCGACAGAGATGCCATCCAGCTATCTGGCTGTTTTGTCACAGTAGATCCTCAATGGCACGACGCATAGCGCCAGACTCCGGGCGTATGTTGGAGGGAAAATGCGCTACCACATCGCCATCGGCTGAGACCAGATACTTGGTGAAATTCCAGCGTGGCGCTTCAGATTGACGTGCCAGTTCCGCAAATACAGGGTGAGCATTTTCGCCTCGTACATGCACAGGTGCCAACATATCAAAGGTCACTCCGAAATTGACGAAACAGACATCAGCAGCGCCTTCTTCGTCAATTTCCTGGTTAAAATCATTGGATGAGAATCCCACGACCGCTAATCCTTCATGGCCATAGCGCTGGTGAAGCGCTTCCAACCCTTCAAACTGACCCGTGTAACCACAGCGGCTGGCGGTGTTGATCATCAGCACGGGACGACCGTCGATCAATGCTTCAAGATTGACAGTCTCACTGGAATGCAATCGGCGCATCTCATGCGCCTGCCAGTCGGCTGCTTGAGCGCTGTTGCTTGGGAAAGGAACCATTAGTGCCACCCCAAAGACGACAGCCAAGCACCTGTTAACCTTGTTAAATGTCGACAGACGGCCAGAAAGCAACCCCATTAGATAACCTCTTTATAGACAAATGGTTTAGAAACCTTCAAGCTTGATATCTAAACAATATTAGAATTAAAAACATTACTGTAAAAGCTTTATATCATATACCCGCTTTTGCAGTCGACTTTGCTCCATCAGTACTTTCCGTTACAAATCCCCTGTATCTTATGCATTTTGCTGGCCTTCATATGGCGTAGCATAAAGCACGACGTATGGATAAGCAGGCGTTTAATTCAAGGCAGGCAGGAATGTCAAAACTGTCAGTATTTTCGAAAGAGCAAAACAATATCAGAAGCTAACAGAAAATCACGAGGAATCAAGGGGCAGGAAAACGGAGGTCTCACAGACTCGCCCCATCATGTACAGAACCGGCTGACCGGAACTGACCCGTACGACTGTGTTATTAGGGGACTCCCGTGAAGCATACCGAACTACCTGTCAACGAAGTAAAGCGTCTTGAAGAGCTGTGGCGATATAGCCTGCACGACCAACAAAACGATCCTGATCTGGATGCTATTACTCAACTGGTTGCAAGCTCTTTTGATGTCCCTATTGTGCTGGTGACATTTGTCGACGAAGAGAGCCAGTGGTTCAAGAGTCGTTTCGGTTTATCTGAGATTCAGACGCCACGCAATATTTCCTTTTGTGCTTACGCTATTCTTGAAGATCAGCCCATTTTTGAAGTCAAGGATACCCTTAAAGATGATCGTTTTTGCGAAAATCCACTGGTTACCGGGCCGCCCTATGCCAGGTATTACGCTGGTGCGGCGTTAATAACACCGGACGGCTTCAAATTGGGCACTTTGTGCATTATTGATTCGCAGCCAAGAGATTTCTCTGCTGCCAAACTTCAGGAACTCAATCTTTTTGCTCACCGTGTTGTCGAGCACCTGGAAGTATTGCGCTTACAACGGCTGCTCAGCATTGTTGACAAGTCGGACGTCGGACTATGGGAATTGGATGTTGGCTCTAACGCAAGCTGGTGGAGCGATACCGTATTCCGTCTTTTTGACACTGATGAGACATGTCGAGGTGAGCACTCACCAAAGGCGACCCTATACGAAGAGGACTCACAAAAAAAGCTCGAAAAAAAGCTTTCAAGAGCCATCACTACCGGGCGTCCGTTTTCCGCCCAGCTGAAGTTAAAACGCCTTTTGCATGTACCGCCAGCCTGGGTCAATGTTACCGCAACTGCTGTTGAAACCAACAGTGAAGTGACGCAACTTGCGGGCACTATCCGCAATATTACCCCGTTAAAGGAAAAAGAGGCTCGCCTGGCTCGCCACGCAAGGCTTGAACAGATCATAAGCGAGTTACAGGAAGAGTTTATTCGTGACAACCAGACAAGTGACACCTTCAAGCATGCGCTGGAAAAGCTGCTGCTTGCCACTGAAAGTGAAGCCGGTTTCATTGGTGAGGTTTGCCACCTTGATGACAGCAGCACACCTCATTTGAAAATGCATGCATTGACTGATATTTCATGGGATACAGCCGAATTCGAAAGCTTCAAGGCAAAGGCTCCCAAAGGCATGGAATTTACGCAGTTAAGGTCGCTTTTTGGTCGCGTTATTCTCGATAAATCAACAGTCATCTCAAACGCGCCTGCCAATGACAAGCGCCGCTCGGATAACCTTCCAGAAGGACACCCAAACCTGGATTGCTTTATTGGACTGCCCGTCATCGATGATTACGGTGACATCATGGCTGTAATAGGTCTGGCGAACCGTAGGTGGGGATTCGATGAAGAATTTGCCCATGAGCTTGCCCCCTTACGGCGAAGGATTGGGCAGCTTATCACGACGATGGCGCTTCGCGATGAACAACGGCTTTCTCATCAGCGCCTGGAAATGGCCGCCCGTGTATTTGATTGCAGTCATAACGCCATCATGATTACTGATTCTGAAAACTGTATTCTCGACATCAATCCGGTTTTTGAAACAGAAACAGGCTACAGCCGTCAGGAAATATTGGGTAAGAACTCGACTTTTCTGACCGCGGATGGTCATCTCCCAACCATTGTTCAACGCCTCTATGAGGCTCAGACACATCATGATTTTTGGGAAGGTGAAGTTATCAACAAGCGAAAGGATGGGGAGCTTTTACCCCAATACCTGTCAATCTCGATTGTACGCAATACTCTGGGCACCATTAGCCACCAAGTGGTTGTTTTTACTGATTTAAGGCGCATAAAGCAACATGATAAAGAGCTTTATCACATCACCCACTTTGATCCTTTGACCCATTTGCCCAATCGCATGCATTTAATGCAGCTGATGCATGAAGCGATCCGTCAACGTAACGGCCACCAGGGACTCGTGATTGCAGTGATTGACCTCGATCGCTTTAACAGCATCAACCAGGTACTTGGATCTGAGAAGGGGGATGCCCTACTGATCGATATCAGCGACAGGCTTACGGATCAGCTGAATAGAGGTGAAGCGGTAGCACGCATGAGTGGTGATGAATTTGGATTGATCCTAATCCACAGCCCAGACCTTCTCGATCGACTAGACAGGCTGTTATCAGAAATTGTGACCGTCCAGTCGCTGCCGACCGGTAACCAGCTGACAATCACCGCCAGCATGGGAGTGACCTTCTATCCTGATGATAACGCCGATCCAGACACGCTTTTACGTCATGCCGATCAGGCTATGTACCGCGCCAAGGAAGAGGGCGGCGACCGTTATATTATCTTTAACACTGACCATGAACAGCAACTCAAGTCGGCCCAGCAGCTACGTAAGGATATTGCCCATGGGTTGCTGAACAATGAGTTCGTGCTTGAATTACAGCCACAGGTTGATGCCGAAACCCTTGAGCTGGTGGGCGTGGAAGCCCTTATTCGCTGGCACCACCCCACAGGCCTGCGTATGCCTGACGACTTTCTGCCCTATATCGTCAATTCTGTTCTTGAACATGATATTGATGAATGGGTTGTCATGCAGGCATTCAAGTTACTTGATCGGTGGCGGTTGGAGGCACCGGGTCTCAGCCTTAGTGTCAACCTGACCCCCCAGACACTGGCCAATAAAACCTTGATCGCCATGCTGGATGGTGCATTGCGCTGCTACCCGGATGTTGACATGAATCGGTTGCATGTAGAGGTGCTCGAGTCAGCGGCCATTGAAGAACTTAATATTGCAACAGATGTGATGAAAGCCTGTCAGGCACGTGGCGTTCGTGTGGCATTGGATGACTTTGGAACAGGTTACTCATCACTAACTTACCTTAAAGGTCTACCCGCCGATATTGTCAAGATTGACCGTAGCTTTGTCATCGACATGCTGGATAGTGCCGACGATCTCGCCATCGTTGAAAGCGTTATCTATCTGGCAAAACGTTTTAATAAAACTGTTGTGGCAGAAGGTGTCGAAACCAAGGCACATATCGAAGCCCTGCATCGCCTTGGTTGCGATATTCTTCAAGGCTACGGAATTGCCAAACCCATGTCGGTTGAACAGTTCAATGCCTGGCGAAACCAGCTCAGTCGTGTCTGAGACGATTACGTCCAGAAAGCCTCGGCCTGCGCGAGCATGGCAGATCCATTCGGAATCAGGAGGAAATATTCGTGACAGCACAAATCAGCACTAGGCCCTGTCATTGCTCAGAAACTTATCAAGAGTATTTGAGAGGATGTCGATCTGAATGGGTTTCGTTAGGACATCCTGCATTCCGGCATCAAGACACACCTGATGAGCTTCTATTGAGGTGTCAGCAGTAAAACCAAGGACAGGTAGACAGCAACCTTGGGCACGGATGTTTCGAGTGGTATCAGGCCCGTCCATGACGGGCATATGCATATCCATCAAAATCAGATCTATATTTGCAGATGCCAGCGCTTCCATACCCTCCTGACCATTGTTAGCCAGAACCACTGTGTAGCCTAAACTTGTTAATACCTTACGTGCGATCATCTGGTTGAGTGGATCATCTTCAACCACCATAATCACAGTAGTTGGCATAGGCTGCGGTCGATTAAAACGCGCTATTTTATCGTGTTGACCTTTTTTTCTGACAAGACTGCTACTCGCGTCAAGCAACCGACTGACAGTGGATTTGATCTGCATAAGCCCCCCATGTTTTAAAGACACAACAGATTACAATTATCGATAAAGATCCAGCCTAGGATATTTATCCCCCGCAGACTGAAAACAATTGCAACTACACACAGCAAAACGCCCCGGGCACAGTGTGCACGGGGCGTTTCTTGATAAGTGCCTGACGAGGATCCGCGCCGGGCTGCCGGGACGCTCCATGGGGAGACCCTTTTTTTCCTTACGCCCTACAAACAAAAAACCCAGCCGATGGGCTGGGTTTTTTACGGTATAAGTGCCTGACGATGACCTACTCTCGCATGGGGAGGCCCCACACTACCATCGGCGCTAAGCGGTTTCACTGCTGAGTTCGGCAAGGGATCAGGTGGTTCCCACTCGCTATGGTCGTCAGGCGTAACAGGTGATATAGCAAGCTGATTCAGCGGCGTTCTGGGCCACTGCGTAATGTCTGTGATCGTCTCTTCGTATCCGGCTTTCTTGCGTTTCGCTTTCTTGCTGTTGCAAGTTCTGCTGTTGCAAGCTCTGCGCTTTCGCGTGTCGTTATCATCGGCTTCAGACCCCTTGGGTGTTATAGGGTCAAGCCTCACGGGCCATTAGTACACGTTAGCTCAACGCCTTGCAGCGCTTCCACACCGTGCCTATCAACCAGCTGGTCTCGCTGGGCCCTTCAGGAGGCTCTAGGCCTCAGGGATGTCTCATCTTGAAGGGGGCTTCCCGCTTAGATGCTTTCAGCGGTTATCCCGTCCGCACTTAGCTACCCGGCAATGCCACTGGCGTGACAACCGGAACACCAGAGGTGCGTCCACTCCGGTCCTCTCGTACTAGGAGCAGCCCTTCTCAAACATCCTACGCCCACGGCAGATAGGGACCGAACTGTCTCACGACGTTCTAAACCCAGCTCGCGTACCACTTTAAATGGCGAACAGCCATACCCTTGGGACCGACTTCAGCCCCAGGATGTGATGAGCCGACATCGAGGTGCCAAACACCGCCGTCGATGTGAACTCTTGGGCGGTATCAGCCTGTTATCCCCGGAGTACCTTTTATCCGTTGAGCGATGGCCCTTCCATACAGAACCACCGGATCACTAGAACCTGCTTTCGCACCTGCTCGACGTGTCTGTCTCGCAGTCAAGCACCCTTATGCTCTTGCACTCATTGCACGATGTCCGACCGTGCTGAGGGTACCTTCGTGCTCCTCCGTTACGCTTTGGGAGGAGACCGCCCCAGTCAAACTACCCACCACACACTGTCCTCGATCCGGATAACGGACCTGAGTGAGAACGCCCATGATGCCAGGCTGGTATTTCAAGGTTGGCTCCCCCCGAACTGGCGTCCGGGGTTCCAAGCCTCCCAGCTATCCTACACAGGCAACATCAGCGTCCAGTGTGAAGCTATAGTAAAGGTTCACGGGGTCTTTCCGTCTAGCCGCGGGTACACCGCATCTTCACGGCGATTTCAATTTCACTGAGTCTCGGGTGGAGACAGCGTGGCCATCATTACGCCATTCGTGCAGGTCGGAACTTACCCGACAAGGAATTTCGCTACCTTAGGACCGTTATAGTTACGGCCGCCGTTTACCGGGGCTTCGATCAGGAGCTTCTCCGAGGATAACACCATCACTTAACCTTCCGGCACCGGGCAGGCGTCACACCCTATACGTCGTCTTGCGACTTGGCAGAGTGCTGTGTTTTTACTAAACAGTTGCAGCCACCTGGTATCTTCGACCGGTTCGGGCTCGAGGAGCAAGTCCTGTCACCCTAGGCCGGCGTGCCTTCTCCCGAAGTTACGGCACCATTTTGCCTAGTTCCTTCACCCGAGTTCTCTCAAGCGCCTGGGGATTCTCACCCTGACCACCTGTGTCGGTTTGGGGTACGGTCGCACATGATCTGAAGCTTAGAGGCTTTTCCTGGAAGCGTGGCATCGATGACTTCCTGACCGTGGTCAGTTCGTTTCGCATCTCGGCGTTGAGCACCCGGATTTACCTGAGCGCTCGGCCTACATGCTTTCACCAGGACAACCAACGCCTGGCTCACCTAGCCTTCTCCGTCCCCCCATCGCAATCATGTCCGGTACGGGAATATTGACCCGTTTCCCATCGACTACGCCTTTCGGCCTCGCCTTAGGGGCCGACTCACTCTGCTCCGATTAGCGTCGAACAGAAACCCTTGGTCTTCCGGCGAGGGTGTTTTTCACACCCTTTATCGTTACTCATGTCAGCATTCGCACTCGTGATACCTCCAGCAAGCTTCTCAACTCACCTTCATTGGCGTACACGACGCTCCTCTACCGCTCACACCTAAGTGTGAACCCGTAGCTTCGGTACCTGATTTAGCCCCGTTACATCTTCCGCGCAGGCCGACTCGACTAGTGAGCTATTACGCTTTCTTTAAAGGATGGCTGCTTCTAAGCCAACCTCCTAGCTGTCTGAGCCTTCCCACATCGTTTCCCACTTAATCAGGATTTCGGGACCTTAGCTGACGGTCTGGGTTGTTTCCCTTTTCACAACGGACGTTAGCACCCGCTGTGTGTCTCCCACGCGTCACTCACCGGTATTCGGAGTTTGCCTCGGGTTGGTAAGTCGGGATGACCCCCTAGCCGAAACAGTGCTCTACCCCCGGTGGTGCTGCCTGAGGCGCTACCTAAATAGCTTTCGAGGAGAACCAGCTATCTCCGAGCTTGATTAGCCTTTCACTCCGATCCACAAGTCATCCAAATCTTTTTCAACAGATCCTGGTTCGGGCCTCCAATTGATGTTACTCAATCTTCACCCTGCTCATGGATAGATCGCTCGGTTTCGGGTCTATATCCCGCGACTGCTTCGCCCAGTTAAGACTCGCTTTCGCTACGGCTCCCCTAATCGGTTAACCTTGCCACGGAATATAAGTCGCTGACCCATTATACAAAAGGTACGCCGTCACGGAACATGTCCGCTCCGACTGCTTGTACGCACACGGTTTCAGGGTCTATTTCACTCCCCTCTCCGGGGTTCTTTTCGCCTTTCCCTCACGGTACTGGTTCACTATCGGTCAGCCAGGAGTATTTAGCCTTGGAGGATGGTCCCCCCGTCTTCAGTCAAGGTTTCTCGTGCCCCGACCTACTCGATTTCACATGATCAGATTTTCGACTATGGGGCTATCACCCGCTATGGCCGCGCTTCCCAGCGCCTTCGTCTAATCAGTCACATGCTTAAGGGCTGCTCCCCGTTCGCTCGCCGCTACTGGGGGAATCTCGGTTGATTTCTTTTCCTCAGGGTACTTAGATGTTTCAGTTCCCCTGGTTCGCCTCTTGCGCCTATGTGTTCAGCGCAAGATACTCACCTGTTGGTGAGTGGGTTTCCCCATTCAGAAATGCCCGGGTCACAGGTTGTTTGCCACCTCGCCGAGCCTTATCGCAGGCTTCCACGTCTTTCATCGCCTCTGGCTGCCTAGGCATCCACCGTGTGCGCTTCATTGCTTGACCCTATAACCCGAAGGAGTCTGGTCGCACAATGATAACGAGTGCCGGATACGCTTGAGACGTATCACATAACACTATTACGTACACCTTCGTCGGGCAGGGACTCACCACGCGGGGCGTTGTGAATCGCTGACCTTCAAAAGGTTTATCAGCTTTGCTATATCTTGTTAAAGAGCGACTGCTAGACGCAGTGATAAAGGAACCGATGAGGAAAATATTTTTCCTCCAACCGCGTCTGTTGCCAGAGGCGTAGGTTCATTTATCACTGCGCAAGGGCAGCGACGATCTGATCAGGTAATTCATTGTGAGCGCTTACCGCGAGGGATGATGCATCGTTTAAGGAGGTGATCCAGCCGCAGGTTCCCCTACGGCTACCTTGTTACGACTTCACCCCAGTCATGAACCACACCGTGGTGATCGCCCTCTTGCGTTAGGCTAACCACTTCTGGTGCAGTCCACTCCCATGGTGTGACGGGCGGTGTGTACAAGGCCCGGGAACGTATTCACCGTGCCATTCTGATGCACGATTACTAGCGATTCCGACTTCACGGAGTCGAGTTGCAGACTCCGATCCGGACTGAGACCGGCTTTAAGGGATTCGCTGACTCTCGCGAGTTCGCAACCCTTTGTACCGGCCATTGTAGCACGTGTGTAGCCCTACTCGTAAGGGCCATGATGACTTGACGTCGTCCCCACCTTCCTCCGGTTTGTCACCGGCAGTCTCCTTAGAGTTCCCACCATTACGTGCTGGCAAATAAGGACAAGGGTTGCGCTCGTTACGGGACTTAACCCAACATTTCACAACACGAGCTGACGACAGCCATGCAGCACCTGTCTCTGCGCTCCCGAAGGCACCAAGGTATCTCTACCAAGTTCGCAGGATGTCAAGAGTAGGTAAGGTTCTTCGCGTTGCATCGAATTAAACCACATGCTCCACCGCTTGTGCGGGCCCCCGTCAATTCATTTGAGTTTTAACCTTGCGGCCGTACTCCCCAGGCGGTCGACTTATCGCGTTAACTTCGCCACAAAGTGCGCTAGGCACCCAACGGCTGGTCGACATCGTTTACGGCGTGGACTACCAGGGTATCTAATCCTGTTTGCTACCCACGCTTTCGCACCTCAGTGTCAGTGTCAGTCCAGAAGGCCGCCTTCGCCACTGGTATTCCTCCCGATCTCTACGCATTTCACCGCTACACCGGGAATTCTACCTTCCTCTCCTGCACTCTAGCCTGACAGTTCCGGATGCCGTTCCCAGGTTGAGCCCGGGGCTTTCACAACCGGCTTATCAAGCCACCTACGCGCGCTTTACGCCCAGTAATTCCGATTAACGCTTGCACCCTCCGTATTACCGCGGCTGCTGGCACGGAGTTAGCCGGTGCTTCTTCTGCGAGTGATGTCTTTCCTGGCGGGTATTAACCGCCAGGCGTTCTTCCTCGCTGAAAGTGCTTTACAACCCGAGGGCCTTCTTCACACACGCGGCATGGCTGGATCAGGGTTGCCCCCATTGTCCAATATTCCCCACTGCTGCCTCCCGTAGGAGTTCGGGCCGTGTCTCAGTCCCGATGTGGCTGATCATCCTCTCAGACCAGCTACGGATCGTCGCCTTGGTGAGCCATTACCTCACCAACCAGCTAATCCGGCATAGGCTCATCCGATAGCGGGAGCCAAGGCCCCCTTTCTCCCGTAGGACGTATGCGGTATTAGCCTGAGTTTCCCCAGGTTATCCCCCACTATCGGGTAAATTCCTATGCGTTACTCACCCGTCCGCCGCTCGTCAGCATCCAGCAAGCTGGATCTGTTACCGCTCGACTTGCATGTGTTAGGCCTGCCGCCAGCGTTCAATCTGAGCCATGATCAAACTCTTCAGTTTAAAATCATTGTGATGCTTACCTGTCACCCTGGGGCAACAGAAGCGCATCAAACTTGGCTCAAGGGTCAAACGAATTCATTTCAATTTACATTGCCATGACCGCTTGCCTTGATAATGGGTGATTTATCACCCTCATCGGCAAGCGCCCACATGAATTACCTGATCAAATTGTTAAAGAGCTTTTCGCGAGGCGGCGATACTGCCTTGCCAGTCGATGACCTGATTGGCTTGCCTCAGCGAGGAAGACATATTCTACGGATTCCTGTGTGTTTGTCAACGGCTGATTTCAGCGAATTCGCCAGCGTGCTTTATTACCACCACTCGCTAACTTATTGACAAACCGAAGGTTTTACCTTCATCCACCGCAGGTGACAGTGAGCGTCCCCGGCAGCGGATGCGTACTTTACGTATTTTACTGCAGTAAGGCAAGCGCCAATAAAAAAGATTTTAAAAAAAAGTTCAGGCAAGTGTCACGCGGGCGTAACGTTTCTTGCCCGCCTGGACAACGTAAGCGTTACCTGTTGCCAGCATCGTATCCTGGGCAACGACGTCACCGTCGACTTTGACACTGCCGTTTTTCAGCATGTCTTTGGCCTGGGCGCTGTTCTTGGTCAGACCAGAGCGATTAAGAACGGCGGCAATAGGGGCTTGCTCACCACCACCAAAATCCACTTCTACTTCAGGCAGGTCGGCTGGCAGTTCACCCTCCGCCAACTGGTTGCCCGCAGATTTATGTGCGTTAGCCGCCGCCTCATCACCGTGGTAACGGGCAATCAGCTCACGTGCCAGCTCCATCTTGATATCACGCGGATTACCACCCTGTTCGGCGCTCTGTCTGAGAGCATCGATTTCTTCATTGGATTTTAAGGAGAGAAGATCAAAATAGCGCCACATCAAACTATCGGGCATCGACACCAGTTTATTGAACATGGCACCCGGTGCTTCATCGACGCCCACATAGTTATCCAACGACTTGGACATTTTCTGTACGCCATCCAGCCCCTCGAGCAACGGCATGGTGATGACTACCTGCGGCTCCTGACCAAAATGCTTTTGTATTTCCCGCCCCATCAGCAGATTGAACTTCTGATCAGTCCCCCCGAGTTCGACATCAGCTTCCAGAGCCACAGAGTCATACCCTTGAACAAGCGGATAAAGAAACTCGTGAATGGCAATTGACTGATTGGCCCGGTAGCGCTTCTCAAAATCGTCGCGTTCAAGCATGCGTGCCACCGTACTTTGCGCCGCCAGCTCAATCATCTTGGCGGCAGTTAGCTCACCAAACCACTCGGCATTAAAGCGTACTTCGGTTTTCTCGGGGTCAAGAATCTTGAAAACCTGCTCCTTGTAGGTTTCAGCATTGGTCTTTACATCTGCTTCGGTCAGTGGCTTGCGGGTGACATTCTTACCCGTGGGGTCACCAATACGTCCGGTGAAATCACCAATCAGAAAAATAACCGTATGGCCGAGATCCTGAAACTGACGCATCTTGGTCAGTAAGACGCTGTGCCCCAAGTGCAGATCAGGCGCGGTGGGGTCAAATCCGGCTTTGATACGCAGTTTGCGTCCAGAAGCAAGCTTTTGTATAAGCTCATCTTCTACCAGAATTTCATGCGTACCGCGCGACAACAATGCCAGCGCCTGATCCACCTCACTCATTGCCTCTTCTCTCCGTTAGACTCGAATCGCCCATGCAGGACGCTAAACTGATCAATAATGGATAATGTTATCATGATCATTCTACGGGGTTGAGCTTTTGCAAACGGATAACCCGGCAATTTACCGGCAACGGGCATCAACATTGTTTCGTAGCGTGTAGCCACTTGACTGAATCACAGGGATGCCCCATGCACCTTTCACCACAGCACTCTTTGCAGCAAGGCTTGCCACAGCACTATATCGGTTTAATGTCGGGCACCAGCCTGGACAGCATTGATGCCGCATTGATTGAAATCACGCCCAGTGCCTTCCCTCGGCTGGTCGCTACCTGTGCCCTGGCCATCCCTGCCAACTTGCGCGAGCAGTTGTTGACACTATGCCATAGTGACCACGCTCTGTTTTCTCAGCTGGCGTCTGCAGAGCAGGCTTTTTGTGAACTACAGGCCAGGGCAGTCAAAGACTTATTGACAGCCGCGCAGCTTGATGATGACGCCATCAGTGCCATAGGCAGCCACGGCCAGACCATTGAACATGCGCCAGGCGGCCACAACGCGGGTCCGGCCTATACCCTGCAACTGGATAACCCAAGCCTGCTGGCTGAACTGACAGGGTGTACCGTCGTTGCCGATTTCCGCCGGCGTGATCTAGCCGCTGGCGGACAGGCAGCCCCTCTGGCGCCAGCGTTTCACCAGGCGTTGTTCCAGGGTGAACACCAACCTCATGCAGTCCTTAATCTGGGTGGCTTTGCCAATGTTACCTGGCTACCCGCTGGCAATAGTATGCCCCTGGGCTTCGACACCGGGCCGGCCAATGTACTTCTGGACGCCTGGTATCAGCGTCACCATATTGATGCACTGTTTGACCGTGACGGCCATTGGGCGAGTGGTGGCGACGTTGACCCATTGCTTCTGGCGCGCTTATTGAGTGAACCCTTTTTTCATCAGCCACCCCCACGAAGCACTGGGCGTGAGCGGTTTCATTTGCCCTGGCTGGAAAGTCATCTGACCGGCCAAGAGCTCGCTCAAGACGTGCAAACCACCCTGGCTGAGCTGACCGCAAGAAGTGTGGCTGAGGGTATTCAACAACTTGCCCGGCATCAGCCGTTCAGGCTGATAGTTGCCGGGGGTGGTGCGCACAATGGTGACCTGTGCAGGCGTATTGCTGACAACCTGCCTCAAGCGACCTTGGCGACGCCTGACGCATGGGGCTGGCCAGCAGACTGGATTGAAGCGGGCGCATTTGCCTGGCTGGCATATCGACGCTTGTATCACTTCCCAGGTAACCTGCCCAGCGTAACGGGCGCTGCAGGCCCTCGCGTACTGGGCGGCATCTACGCGCCTTAATCTTCCCCTGCTCACCCGGGTCAATAATCGTCTTCATCACGCAATGCCAATCCACTGGGCACCCTGCTTTCCAGGCCAGTGGCCGCTTTACTATCGGCACCACCGAATTTCATCATCATGCGTAAGTCATTGGCAGAATCGGCATGCGCCAGCGCAACGTCAGCACTGACCTTACCCGCATTGAAAAGATCAAAAAGTGCCTGATCAAACGTCTGCATACCATCATCACGGGATTTCGCCATAGCAGACTTGATCTCGCCCACGTCACCTTTACTGATCAGGTCGGCAATGCGTGGCGAGCGCAGCATGATCTCTACAGCGGCCGAGCGACCGCCAGCTTGATCAGGTAGCAACTGCTGTGCCACCACCGCCTTCAGATTAAGCGACAAGTCCATCCAGATCTGTTCGTGACGTTCATGAGGGAAAAAGTGGATAATCCGCTCCAGCGCCTGGTTAGCATTGTTAGCGTGCAAGGTCGCCAGGCATAAATGACCTGTCTCGGCAAACGTCAGCGCATGCTCCATGGTTTCTCGCGTGCGAATCTCACCAATCAAAATCACATCAGGCGCCTGACGCAAGGTGTTCTTCAGGGCAACTTCAAAGGATTCAGTATCAATCCCGACTTCGCGCTGATTGATAATCGCCCGCTTGTGGGGGTGGAGATACTCGATCGGATCTTCAACGCTGATTATGTGTCCACCCAGTGTTTCATTGCGCTGCTGGATCATGGCCGCCAGGGTCGTCGACTTGCCCGTACCGGTCCCGCCGACCACCAGTACCAGGCCGCGATTCTCCTGTGCCAGGGAGGCCAGCATTGCTGGCATGCCCAACTGTTCAAGCTTGGGAATTTCATGGCTGATGCGCCGCACCACCATTGCCAACTGGTTGCGCTGCTGGAAGGCGCTGACCCTGAAGCGGCCTTTATCTTCAATGCTCAGCGCAAAATTGGCTTCACGCTCCTGCTGAAAACGCGAGCGCAGGCCTTCAGGAAGGGTATGCATCACCAACTCCCTTACCTGATGGTCATTCAGGCCCTGCTGGCCAAGCGGCACCAGACCGTCAGGCGTTTTCAGGCTGGGTGGCGCACCCACGGACACCAGGAGGTCCGACGCCTGCTGTTCGACCATGATATCCAGCAGCTGGTGTAACCATTCTGTGGGCGTCACGCTTTGGCTCATCACATCCTCCTAAAACCTGCCGTTGACTGCTTGCTGGTGCGCATCAAGCACCCTCAGAGGGAAAGCTCGCCCTTGGCACGCGACTGGGCATCTTCCCGAGTGACCAGACCTTCTTTCACCAACTGTTTTAGTGAGGCATCCAGAGTTTGCATTCCCAACCCCCCGCTGGTTTGCATGGCCGAGTAGATCTGCGCAATCTTGTCTTCGCGGATGAGATTACGAATAGCCGAGGTGGCGATCAGGATTTCATGAGCGGCCACACGCCCGCCTCCCTCTCGCTTGAGCAGCGTCTGAGAGACTACCGCCTGAAGGGATTCGGAGAGCATTGAACGCACCATGGATTTTTCCTCGCCGGGGAAGACATCGACTATACGGTCAATCGTCTTCGCCGCCGACGTGGTATGCAGGGTACCAAAAACGAGATGCCCGGTTTCAGCGGCCGTCAGGGCCAGACGAATCGTTTCAAGATCGCGCAACTCGCCGACCAGGATGACATCCGGGTCTTCGCGCAAGGCACTTCGCAAGGCATCTGCAAAGCTATGGGTGTCACGGTGGACTTCACGCTGATTGATCAGGCAACGCTTGCTGGTATGCACAAACTCCACCGGATCCTCGATCGTCAGGATATGCTCGTATCGGTGATTGTTAACGTAGTCAATCATCGCTGCCAGTGTGGTGCTTTTGCCCGAGCCAGTGGGGCCTGTCACCAGCACCAGCCCACGTGGCAGCATGGCCAGGCGTTCAAAGACTTCGCCCAGTCCCAGCGTTTCCATGGACAATACGTCGCTTGGAATGGTGCGGAACACGGCACCAGCCCCCCTGGCGTGATTAAAGGCGTTAACCCTGAAGCGCGCAATCCCCGGCACTTCGAATGAAAAATCCACTTCCAGGTGCTCTTCGTAGTCACGCCGCTGGCGATCGCCCATAATGTCGTAGATCAGGGCGCGGACTTCCTTGTTTTCCATGGCAGGCACATTGAGCCGGCGAATATCGCCGTCAACGCGTATCATGGGCGGAAGACCAGACGACAGATGCAGGTCAGAGGCATTCTGTTTTGCCGAGAATGCCAGCAGTTCGGTAATATCCATCTTTCTTCCCAGCTGCGGTAAGGAAATTGAGTATGACAGACAATGCGCTTTCTGAATCGCTCACACGGGCACGTCATCGCCTGGAGAAGGCGCTCATCGATGCGGGACGCCCGACCACTGATGCTACCTTGCTGGCAGTGAGCAAAACAAAGCCAGCCAGCATGATTCGCCAGGCGTATGCGGCAGGTCAACAGGCGTTCGGAGAAAACTACCTGCAGGAAGCTCTCGATAAACAGGCTGAACTCACTGACCTGGCTGACATTGAATGGCATTTTATCGGCCCGTTACAGTCGAATAAAACCCGAGCCGTGGCGGAAAGCTTTGACTGGGTGCACAGCGTTGACCGCTTGAAAATTGCCAAGCGCCTCAATGAACAACGCCCCCACGATAGTGCGCCGCTTAACATTTGTCTTCAGGTTAATATCAGTGCCGAAGAAACGAAATCTGGCGTATTGCCGAGCGCATTGGACGAATTGGCCGCTGAGATTGCCCGCCTGCCTCACCTTAGACTGCGGGGTTTGATGGCCATTCCAGCGCCAGCCGATACGCTGGAGGCGCAGCGTCAACCTCTGGCGGCATTACGGGAAGCCTTTGAACGCCTCAAAGCCGACCTGCCGGATGTGCCACTGGATACACTTTCGATGGGCATGAGTGATGACCTCGAAGCGGCTATTCTTGAAGGCGCGACTCAGGTACGCCTTGGCACCGCTATTTTTGGCGCGCGCGACAAACGCTAAAGCTTGACCAACGCGATTGCTGCTAAGCCACACACTTAACAACAGGAATTTTCATGGCGACCAAGATCACTTTTATCGGCGCTGGCAATATGGCCAGCGCTATTATCGGCGGCCTGATCGACAGCGGCATTGCCCCGGACAGCATTACCGCAACATCGCCCTCTGAGGATATGCTGCGACCTGTCAGCCAGCGTTTTGGCGTAAGCACCGAGACAGATAACAACACGGCCATTCGCAATGCCGATGTGGTCGTGCTTGCAGTCAAACCGCAAATCATGCGCGACGTCTGCCTGGCCATGCAGGACACTGCCCTGCAACAGCGACCGCTGATTATCTCCATCGCCGCAGGCCTTGATGCCGAAACCATCAATCAATGGCTGGGCGGTGACCATGCGGTTGTGCGTTGCATGCCCAATACGCCTTCACTGGTGGGCTACGGCGCCAGCGGCCTGTTTGCCAACCAGGCGGTAACATCGGCACAGCGCGACACGGCTACCCAGTTAATGGAAGCCGTAGGCATTGTCGAATGGGTCGAAGATGAAGCACTGATAGAAGCGGTGACAGCGGTTTCCGGTAGTGCTCCGGCTTACTTTTTCCTGATGTTTGAAGCCATGGAAGAAGCAGCTGTCAAGCTGGGGCTGCCTGCGGATACTGCGCGTCGGCTGGCTATCCAGACAGCATTGGGGGCAGCCACCATGGCACAACGAAGCGACGCTACGCCGGCTACTCTGAAACAGAATGTCATGTCACCTGGCGGCACAACCGAGCGCGCTATCCAGCACATGGAAGATGCCGAACTGCGTAAAACGATTGCAGATGCCATGCAAGCCTGCGCAGACCGTGCTCAAGCTATGTCCAGAGAGCTTAGCGCCGATTAACCAACACTTTACGTCGATTTAAATTACGGAGATCTTCAATGGGCAATTCCATAGGCAGTGCTGGCTTGATGTTGGTCAACTCACTGATCAATATTTATCTGTTTATCCTGATGCTGCGTTTTTTGCTGCAAGCCTCGCAGGCGGATTATTACAATCCGATGAGTCAATCCGTGGTCAAGATAACCCAGCCCGTGGTGGGTATATTCCAGGGCTTTCTTGGTCCGGTGGCCGGACGCTTCGACCTGGCCACCCTGGCTGCTGGCTTCACTCTGAAGGTCGTCAGCATGGTCATTATCTTTATGCTGGTCGGTGTAGGCATTCCACCGATTGTTGGCTTGCTGATTGCCGGTGTTGCCGCTATCGCTAATGCCATCCTGAAGATTTATTTCTTTGCTCTGATCATCATGATCATTCTCAGCTGGGTCGCCCCCAATGCCAGCCACCCCGGCGCAATGCTGGTGATTCAACTGGTCGAGCCCATCATGGCGCCAGTGCGCAATGTTATCCCGCCCCTTGGTATGATCGACCTGTCGCCAATTGTGGTGTTTATTGCCATCAATCTGATCGATGGCTTGGTAGTAGGGGCGCTGGTAAGAGCAGCAGGCATGTCCGGCGCCCTGGTTGGGCTGTGATTCATTCAACATTTTTTTTCGAACACCCGGGGTAATGTTCTTCATGCCTGAGTCGCACCGTCTTAGTGACCCGCTTCCTGCGGATTCCGTTGGCATTATAACGCCTCAGGTGGCGCATTTTGATAAGCCACTTGCTCTGGCGTGTGGGAAAGTGCTGCCTGAGTTTGACCTGGTATATGAAACCTACGGCAGCCTGAATGCCGATCGCAGCAATGCCGTCCTGATTTGCCATGCGCTTTCCGGCCATCATCACGCGGCCGGGTATCATCACGACGAAGAACGCAAACCCGGTTGGTGGGATGCCCACATTGGTCCTGGCAAGTCGATTGATACCAACCACTTTTTTGTTGTATCACTCAATAATCTCGGAGGCTGTCACGGCAGCACAGGCCCGCTGAGCCATAACAGTGACACCGGTCGCCTATGGGGACCCGACTTCCCCATGGTGACGGTCAGTGACTGGGTCAACAGCCAGGCCCGGCTGGCTGACCGCCTGGGGATCAAGCGCTGGGCAGTGGCGGTAGGCGGCAGCCTGGGTGGCATGCAGGTACTCCAATGGAGCATGGCATTTCCGGAACGTATCGCCAACGCGGTGGTGATTGCCGCAACGCCACGGCTATCCGCCCAGAATATTGCCTTTAACGAAGTCGCCCGCCAGGCAATCCGCTCAGACCCGGATTTCCATGCTGGCTGGTACAGTGAGCACCAGACCCTCCCCAAGCGCGGGCTCAAGCTAGCGCGCATGGTCGGTCATATCACCTATCTTTCTGAAGATGCCATGGGCAGCAAGTTCGGGCGTGACCTGCGGACCGATGACCTTAATTTTGGCTTTGACGTTGAGTTTCAGGTGGAGTCCTATCTGCGTTATCAAGGGGATACCTTCTCGACCACCTTTGATGCCAACACTTACCTGCTGATGACCAAGGCGTTGGACTATTTTGACCCGGCAGCATGTTACGCCGGCAACCTGGCCCAGGCTCTGGCACCGGCGCAATGCCCGTTTCTGGTGATGAGCTTTACCAGCGACTGGCGCTTCCCGCCTTCTCGTTCGCGGGAGCTGGTAGATGCCCTTATTCAGGCGGGCAAACCCGTCAGCTATGCGAATATCGATTCGCCCTATGGCCATGATGCTTTCCTGTTGCCGGATGATCGCTATCATGCGGTGTTCAGCGCTTTCATGCAGCGCGCAGCCACAGAGGCAGGGGTCATGTCCGCCAATGATGAGGTAACTCAATGATGCGCGCCGACCTGGACATCATTTACGACTGGGTTCCCGACAATGCTCATGTGCTGGATCTGGCCTGTGGCGACGGCACACTGCTGGAGGCTTTAGCCCGGGATAAAAATGTCAGTGGGTACGGACTTGAAATCGACCCGGACGGTATTACCCGCTGCATCAGCCGTGGTGTGAGCGTCATCGAGCACAATCTTGACGATGGGCTAAGCAGCTTTAGCGCTAACAGCTATGACCTGGTGATCATGACCCAGGCGCTTCAGGCGCTGCGCCGCCCGGATAAAATGCTCGACGAAATGCTCCGCGTCGCTGAGGAAGGCATCATCACCTTTCCCAATTTCGCTTACTGGCGTCATCGGGTTCATCTTGGCTTACGCGGCTATATGCCAGTATCCAAGTCACTGCCGCATGCCTGGTATGATACGCCCAATATCCACCTGTCAACGTTCAACGACTTTGAACACCTGTGCCGCGACAAGGGTCTGATGATCGTTGACCGCGCCGTTGGCGTGGGCGACCACCGCGGCCACTGGACATCGCGATTATGGCCTAACCTGTTTGGGGAAATTGCCATTTTCCGCGTTCGTCGTCGTTCTTGATCACGGGAGACACACAGCCATGCTCGATAAAACCTTCAACCCAGCGTTATCAAGCGCACACCGCCTCAAGCAGGTTGTACTGGGAAGCCTTCTGGTAAGCGGTCTGAGCCTGGGCGCCACCGTCGCCTTCGCACAACAATACGCTCAGGTGGGTGACTATCAGATTCACTACAGCGCCATCAGCACGGATTTTCTCTCCCCCGAGGTGGCCCAGGCGTATGGTATTCAGCGCAGCGTAGGGCTGGGGCTGGTCAATGTCAGCGTCCTGGAGGAGCAGGAAGACGGTAGCACCGTTCCGGTCAGCGCCAACATTGATGGCAGTGTGGGCGAGCTTTCCGGCAGCGATGAGGAAACAATGCAGTTCAGAACCGTGCGTGAAAACGATACGATTAATCAGATATCAACCTTCACGCTACGCCATGACGAGCCCATGCGATTTGCTCTTGATGTACGTTATGACCGCAATGCCGAGCCGGAAACGATCAGCTTTGTAGAACGGTTCTATATTGAACGCTGAAACACCAGCGCCCGCTTGAGGCTCACGGCGGCGGGCGTTTGATCATCGCGTTCAAACTCAACACCATAGGCCAATACCTCGACGCCCCTGGCCAAGGCAGTTTCAAGTGCCGCCGCATAGCCCGCGTCAATATGCGCAGCAGCGGCGACATCCTTGATGCCTTCATGGGCAATACAAAACAGCAGCACTGCACGTTCGCCGCTTTCCGCCAGCCTGGCCAGCGTATGCAGGTGTTTTAGCCCGCGCGTGCTGACGGCGTCAGGAAAATAACCGTGGCCGTCGTTTTCCTTGAGGGTGACCTGCTTGACCTCTATCCAGGTGCGCTTGCCGCCGGCATCCTCGAGCATGAAATCAAGGCGCGCCTCGTCCACCTTGACCTCACGGTGCAAGGTGTCAAAACCTGCAAGAGGCGCGATCTGCTGCGCTTCAAGAGCCGCTTGCACAATCCTGTTGGCACGACCGGTATGCACGGATGCCAGAGCAACGCTGCCATCTGGCTGTGGCAACTCGATCAATTCCCAGGTCCAGCCCAGCTTGCGTGACGGATTGTTGCTAGGTGATAACCAGACCCTGGCGCCCGGCACATTCACCGCCTTCATTGAGCCAGTATTCGGGCAGTGCGCGACCACCTCACGGCCATCATCCAGCTTGATATCCGCCAGAAAACGCTTGTAGCGCCGCTGTAGTGTGCCTGCCACCAAGGGGGGATAATGGACGCTCACAGGCGGCTCACAAAGCGTGAAATCCGCTCAATAGCGTCTTCGAGACGCGCCACGTCAGTTGTGAAGGCAATGCGCACGAACTGCTCACCCCCTTGCACCGCAAAATCAATGCCCGGCGTGATGGCCACATTCTCTTCCATCAACAACTGCTCACAGAACGCCTGGCTGTCACGGCTATAGCGCGAAATATCCAGCCATAGATAAAATGCGCCTTGAGGCGGCATGTCCGGTGCGAGTCCCAAGTTACTCAAGCCCGCCAAGAGCACATCCCGACGCTTTTTCAGGATCTGACGACGGTCTTCTAGAATCTCGCGGCATTCAGGCGTAAAGGCGGCCAGCGCAGCATGTTGAGCAGGCGTCGACGCGGCCAGAAAAATATTCTGAGCCAGCCGCGTCAAGGGCTCAACAGCCTCTTCCGGTGCTACCAGCCAGCCCAGGCGCCAACCCGTCATGCCAAAATATTTGGAAAAGCTGTTGACCACAAAAGCGTCATCGCCGAGTGATAACGCAGAGAGCGGCGCATCATCGTAATTCAGCCCCTGGTAAATCTCATCAACCACCAGACGGCCTTCCCGCTGTCTTACCGCTTGCTGCACGGCTTGCAAGGCGTCAGCGTTCAGCGTGTGGCCCGTCGGGTTAGAAGGAGAAGCCAGCATGGCCAGCCGGGTAGACGGCTGCCAGTGAGCCGCCACAAGGCTCGCGTCCAGCTGCCAGCCTGTTTCGCGCCCCACGGGCACAGTGTCTACCTCGGCGCCCGCCAAGGCCATGAAATGCCGGTTACAAGGGTAATTAGGGTCTGCCATCAACACCCGGTCACCGGCCTCAACCAACAGCTGGCTGGCCAGCAGCAGCGCTCCTGAGGCACCTGGCGTAATCAGAATCCGTGATGGTTCCACATCTGCCTGAAAATGGTGCTTGTAATGCTGTGCGATGGCCTCGCGCAGGGCTGGCAGGCCCGCGGCCGGCGTATAGCGCGTGTGCCCTGCTGACAGCGCCGACTGCCCGGCCGTCATCACCGGGTCAGGTGAAGGAAAGTCAGGTTCGCCGACTTCCAGATGAATCACATCATACCCGCTTGCCTCGCGTGCCTGGGCCATTTCCAGAAGGTGCATCACTCGAAAAGGGGCGACCTTGGCGACGCGCGAATTCCATACCATACTGACTCCTTTCTTACCGCTACACCCTATCAGCGTCGTTCTCATTGAAAGAGTCTGTCTGGTCCGACCACGGGCTCAATCATGAAAGCGATAATGGGACCTGTCACCAGGCGGTTATTGGTTAAACAATCGTATAAAAGAGGGTATTATGCTTGCAAAAATTGAATATTTCAGCTAAACAAACATCCTTTTGGCACGCGATCATTACCTCGCGGATGGTAGATCAGCCATCATTTTGGTAGTCATTTATCTAGGGGGCAATCCCATGCCAGTAGCGGAAAAGAAAGCGGAAGCGTCCAAATCATTCATCCCGTACGAATCACAAGCGGGTGAAGAGTATATGAACGATCAACAGTTAGAGCACTTCCGTCAGCTTTTGCTCGACTGGAAGCAGGATTTAATGGAGGAGGTGGACCGTACAGTGCGCCACCTGCAGGAAGACGCCAATAACTATGCCGACCCCGCGGATCGCGCCACTCAGGAAGAAGGCTTCAGCCTGGAGCTACGTACCCGGGATCGTGAGCGCAAGCTGTTGAAAAAGATCAACGAAACGCTCGAGAAGATTGATGAAGATGATTATGGCTTCTGTGAGGCCTGTGGGGTTGAAATTGGTATTCGGCGTCTCGAAGCTCGCCCCACAGCGACGCTGTGCGTCGACTGCAAGACGCTGGCTGAACTCAAGGAAAAGCAGCTCGGCGGCTAATGCCAACACCGCACGATTGGCGGGCACCTGCACAAGGTGCCCGTTTTTGTTTGTTGACCCGCCATCAGCAAAGGCAACACCATGCCCATGCCTTCACACACCACCTACCGCGGCCGTTTTGCGCCGACTCCGTCTGGCCCCTTGCACCTGGGGTCACTGGTAGCAGCGCTGGGTAGCTATCTGGACGCCCGCGCCAGCCAAGGGGAGTGGCGGGTACGGATTGAAGATATTGACCCGCCTCGCTGCCCGCCCGGTGCGGCAGATACCATCCTCCATCAACTGGAGGCTTTTGGCCTGCATTGGGATGGTGATGTATGTTGGCAACATCAACGAAGCGAGGCTTATGCTCAGGCACTGGAACGTCTGAAAGCTCAGGGGTTAGCCTACCCCTGCAGCTGCTCGCGTAAACAGTGGCGTGACCATGCCATTTATCCAGGCTGGTGCCGAAACGCTTTACAGGCGCCTGGACAACCCGTCGCCTGGCGCCTGCGCAGTGACCTTGGCCAGCGTCCGGTCAACTGGCAGGACCGCCTCTTTGGTTCACAAACCCACGACCCGGAAGAATACGGTGATGTCGTGCTACAACGTAAGGATGGCTTATGGGCCTACCAGCTAGCCGTCGTGGTTGATGATGCTCATCAGGGTATCACTGATGTGGTAAGGGGCATCGACCTGCTCGACAACACGCCATGGCAGCGTCAACTGCAGACAGCACTGGGCTACCCGCAACCGCGTTACCTGCACCTGCCGCTGGTCGTGACCCGCGAAGGACAGAAACTTTCCAAGCAGAACCTGGCACCGGCGCTGGCTAACAACACCACTGCTGTTCGACAGCAGCTGTTCAAGGCGCTGCAACTACTCGATCAGTCACCGCCCGCCAAGCTGGTCAACGCCACCGTCAGCGAGCAGCTGGCCTGGGCTATTGAGCACTGGCAAGTGGCTAGACTGAAGGCTGAGCCGCACCGCTTCGCCTGCTAGCCCGCGCTCAAGGAGTCGCCGTGTACGTTTATCGCATAGTGCTGTTTCTGGTGTTTGGCGGCTATCTACTGTCGCCTCTGCTGATGAATGGCTGGGGAAACCCGGATATCGCCTGGTACCGTCCCTTCCTGATATGGGGTAGCCTGATTGCCTTGACCATCTGGCTGGAACAGAAAAGGAAGCTGGATGAACGTTGAACCAATACCGCTGAATGCTTCACTGCTACTCTTCTTGGGCATCGGCTATCTGGCGCTGCTGTTTGTGTGTGGTACGGCAGCCGAACGCGGTTGGATTCCCGTGCGACTGTTGCGCCATCCGGTTATTTACACCCTTGCCCTCGGTGTATACGCCAGCGCCTGGGCATTTTATGGCAGTCTGGAACTGGCTGCTCATGCCGGGTTTGGTTATCTCGCTTACTATCTGGGCGCCGCCGGTGCCTTTCTGCTCGCGCCAGTGCTGCTGGTGCCCATTCAGCGTATTACCCGCACCTATCAGCTTGCCTCACTGGCTGATCTGTTTGCTTTTCGCTTTCGTTCGCGCTGGGTTGGCACCCTGGTAACCCTGGTCAGTCTGCTCGCCGTGCTGCCTCTGCTGGGGATACAGGTCAAGGCCCTGGGCGATGGCATAGATGTGCTGACCGCCAGCCATCAAGGCTCCGGTATCGCCCTGGTTTTCTGCCTGATGATAGCCGCTTTTGCGGTTTTTTTCGGCGCCCGTCACAGCGATCAGCATGCCCGCCACGACACACTGCTGGCGACCATCGCACTGGAGTCGATTGTCAAGCTGACAGCCATACTGGTAGTGGGAGGCGTCGCTTTATGGGGTGTTTTCGACGGGCCGCAGCATGTGCAACACTGGTTGGCTAACGATGGCCAGGCGCTGCAGGAGCAGACCCCTAAACTTGAAGCAGCCCAATGGCGCACCTTTCTGCTATTGTTTTTCGCCGCGGCCTTCCTGATGCCGCATCTTTTTCATATTACCTTTGCCGAGGGGCTGTCACGTCAAACCCTGCTACAGGCCAGCTGGACACTCCCCTTGTTTCTGCTGCTGATGGCGCTTCCCGTGCCGGTCATCTGGTGGGCCGCCCAATCACGCGCCGAGATGCCCATTGCTCTTCCCGCCTATGCCATTTACATGGTCAGTGAGCACAGCGGGGTACTGGTGCTGGCTTTTATCGGCGGGCTAGCCGCTGCCAGCGGCACCATGATTATTATTGCCCTGGCACTCTCTGGCATGGTGCTCAACCATATCGTGCTGGTGGCACGCCCACCTGAAGCGCGAACGGATCTTTATGGCTGGTTACGCTGGCTACGCCGAGCCCTGATCATTGGCGTTATCATCAGCGGCTGGCTGTTCTATCAAAGCGTCAGCCACCAGCCGGATCTTTCAACCTTGGGGCTAGCCGCCTTTGTTGGCATGGCCCAGTGTCTACCTGGCATGCTCGCTCTGCTATATTGGCCCGGGGCCAATCGCAATGGCGTCATTACCGGCCTGTTGGTAGGGACGGGCATCTGGCTATGGGGATTATGGTTGCCCCTGTTTATCGATCTTCCCTTGCCAAGCCTGCCGTTTACGCCGCTAACGCCTGCTGATGCACCACTTTGGTACCAGATTACCCTGTTATCCCTATCGGTCAACATTCTGTTGCTGATTTGTGTCTCGCTTTTCAGCCGCACCTCTGATGGAGAAAAATCTGCCGCTGAAGCCTGCTCAGTCGATGCCGTGATTCGTTCCAAACGCATGCCGCTGGAGGCCGTAACGGTGACGGATTTCACCCTCCACCTGGCTCAGGCGCTGGGCGACGAGGCGGCCGGCCGCGAAGTTGACCGCGCACTCAAAGCGCTCAATCTTGACTCTCAGGAGCGTCGTCCTTACGCATTGAGGCGCCTGCGCGACCGCATCCAGGCCAACCTTTCTGGTTTGATGGGGCCTTCAGTGGCAAGAGATATCGTCGACCGCTACCTGCCTTACCGTCATGACGAACTTCCGGCGACCGACGACATCCATTTCGTCGAGAGCCGTCTGGAAGCCTACCGCTCTCGGCTGACCGGTTTGGCTCGGGAGCTCGATGGGCTGCGTCGGCATCACCGCCAGACCCTGGCTTACTTGCCTGTAGGGCTTTGCGTCTTTGGTGATGATGGAGAGCTCTTGATGTGGAATAACGCGCTTACTGAGCTTTCCGGTATCAATGGCGACAGCGTCATCGGCTCGCGTCTGGACAGCTTGCCGCCGCCCTGGTCAACCTTGCTTGGCAAGGCACTACACAGTGCGTCTTCACCGCTTTACAAAGAGCCCGCTCACCTGCATGGTCAAGACTACTTCCTGACCTTGCACACGGCGCAATTAAGCGGCTATGACAGCCGCGGTGGCAGCGTCGTGCTGATTGAAGATCACAGTGAAATGAAACGTCTGGAAGATGAGTTGGTACATGCCGCACGCCTGGCGTCCATCGGACAGCTGGCCGCAGGCGTGGCGCATGAAATCGGCAACCCGATTACCGGTATTTCATCGCTGGCACAGAATTTACGCTATGACACGGAGGATCCTGCCCTGCTGGAAACCGCCGATCATATCCAGCAACTGACCCAGAGAGTCACTCGAATCGTCAATACGCTGGTCGGCTTTGCCCACGGTGGCCATCAGGCCTTGCCAATGCCCTGCGAACCGGTCAGCCTTTCGGTGATCAGTGAGGATGCACTCAATCTGGTCTATTTGGCCCGCAGCAACGACGATGTCCGCTTTTTCAATACTTGCCCGGATGACATTGTCGTGTGTGGGGATGGCCAACGGCTCACTCAGGTCATCGTCAACCTGCTGAACAATGCCCGGGATGCCTGCCAGCCAGATGGACAGGTGCAGATGAGTGCTGGCATTTCCGAACAGCGCGCCTGGTGGCAGGTACGCGATGATGGCAGCGGCATTGACCCTTCCATCAGCGACCGTCTTTTCGAGCCCTTTACTACTACCAAACCGGCCGGCAAAGGTACCGGGCTGGGGTTGTCACTGGCTTACCAGATTATCAGTGAGCATCAGGGCAGGATCGATGTTGCGTCCCCGCCCCCCGGACACACTTGCGGCACAGCCATTACCCTATGGCTACCACTTTACCCACAGGATGATGTGAAGCCCCATGCCCAGAATTCTGATTGTTGAGGATGAAGCTATTATACGCAGCGCTCTCAAGCGTTTACTGGAGCGCAATGATTATGACGTCACTGAAGCGGCCAGCGTTGAAGCGTGCCATGACATGGAACTGCTTGATTACAACCTGATCATTAGCGACCTGCGCCTGCCGGGGGAGCCCGGAACGGCCCTGATAGCGCGCGCCAACCCAGTGCCCGTCGTGATCATGACCAGCTATGCCAGCATGCGCTCGGCAATCGAATCGCTTAAACAGGGCGCCGTCGACTATGTTGCCAAGCCATTCGACCATGCTGAGCTGCTAGAGACCGTTTCGCGCATCCTGCATCAGCAATCGATACGTCAAAGCCCGGCACCGGATATTACTGATGAAGGTGGCGGCCGCCAGATCATGGTGGGTAACTGCGATGCCATGCAACAAGTCTATACCCGCATCCGGAAAACCGCGCCTGCCGATGTTAGCGTGCTGATTCAGGGCGAATCCGGCACCGGCAAAGAGTTGGTGGCTCGCGCCATTCACCAACAGAGCAAGCGCGCAAAAGCCGCCCTCATTTGCGTTAATTGTGCCGCGATTCCAGAAACACTGATTGAATCCGAGCTGTTCGGCCACGAAAAAGGCGCTTTTACCGGCGCCAGTGCAGCACGCACCGGCCTGGTGGAAGCCGCTCATGGCGGCACCCTTTTTCTGGATGAAATCGGTGAGTTGCCCCTGGATGCTCAAGCGCGCTTACTTCGAGTCCTGCAGGAAGGGGAAATTCGCAAGATTGGTTCTGTGGAAACCCGCCATGTCGATGTACGCCTGATTGCGGCTACGCACCGCGACCTGCGTGCGCTATCGAAAAGTGGAGAGTTCAGGCTTGACCTTTACTACCGGCTCAATGTCATGCAGATTGCCCTGCCGCCACTGCGAGAGCGCGATGACGATATTCTGAAAATCGCTGACATCCTGCTCGATAAGACTTGCCAGCGGCATAATCGCCAGGGTCTGCGGCTTTCCCGTGCGGCACGGCAGGATTTGCGCGACTACCCGTGGCCTGGCAACGTCCGTGAGCTTGAAAATGCTCTGGAACGCGGCGTCATTCTGGCTGAAGGTCACCTGATTCACCCTGATGACCTTGGCCTTGCCCCTTTCTCACCGCGAACCACCGCCATCTCGCCACCCCATCCGCCATCAAATACGCCATCAGATACGCCAGAAGAAGACAGCAAGGGCCCGAATGCCGAAAGTGACCTGTCACTGGAAGATTATTTTCAGCATTTTGTGCTCGAGCATCAGGACCAGATGAGTGAAACCGAGCTGGCTCAAAAACTTGGCATCAGCCGCAAGAGCCTTTGGGAACGCCGCCAGCGCTTGGGTATCCCACGCAAAAAATCCTTGCGCCGCTCTGAGTAAGACCTAAAAAGCCCGGGAGATATCAGTACTATTTATTCAGCGTTTGAAGGGGCTCACCCAAAATATGACCAAGGTCTACTTCACTTGTCTCCCAAAATGCAATCCAGGCACCAACCTGCACCGAGGTGTTACCTCACCACACAATCAGCGCACAAAAATAGCCTTTAACCAGTAACACAGCCTATTGTGAGCCCTGAAGCCTACCACCATAAAAATCATAAGATATTGTTTTTAAATAAATTTAATCGCTCTGGCACAGTGAGTGCAACTAGTATTGCCAAGAAGAACAACGGATGAAAAGAGCCGTGTGAGGGTCGACACTAATAACAACAATGTTTGACTACACACTTGCCCGACCCACAACAAAAACAATCCAGGCCGGGCACGCAATCGCTACACTAACAAAAACAACAGGTAGAAATTGCAACCTGCAACGTTTGTACGGACAGCGCCCGATAACAACAACACCGGGCAATGTATGTATGAGAAATCATTGCAGGTGGCTCACACTAGACGCGATGTACGTAGTCTGGAATAACAACAACTCAGCAGACAATACGTACGACCCAGCATCAACAAAAATAATACGCTGGGTAAAGAATATCGCGGTTGGATTATTGTTTTGAATACGAGGCGGTTGGGTCTGACAACCTAGGCAATCGTTGTTTCATGACCACTTTTAACTGTGTTGCGTATTCAGGGCGATGTGCCATCATGAAAAAAAATAGCCGCATGGATGCGGGTGAAAGGCACGCACCAAGTGCTTATTGAAAGGGGAAGGCCAAATGGTCTTCCCTTTCTGCATTCTGGGACACCTGACAGCACCTTATACACTGGCATCCAGTTTTCTCCTTCTCTCACTTTCACCGCGTTACACAGGCATGTTGATCATGCCGTCGAGCAACGCAGGGCTGTGCCAAAAGGGCCCTGTTCCTTCGGGTGGCGCGGTTCGCGATGAAACGTCAACAGACCCTAATTGGCATTCATCGCTGCCCGACACTTTGCAAGCCACAAGGCGTCGGCTACACTCAATGACTTTCTAACAAAGCCTTACAGATGTTTGACAGTTGCACCCCGTGAAGCTGTTGGGATCGCTCCTCATTATCGGTGGTCCATTCACTCCAATCAGTCGCTGGTGGGATGATCTTGATGATCAGGCTGACTGTCATTCATTCTGAAGGGTTAACCTCTTCCCTGAACCACCCGGGAGTCCATTTGAAATCGTTGTACGACACCCAAGCGCCGCCACTTACCACCTCACAGGCGCATATAATTCCTCGCGATGAGCACCCTGTGTCTCGCCAGCATATTAGCGAGGCTGCACTGAAAGTTCTCTATCGCCTGGACGGTGCTGGCTTTGAAGCATACCTGGTGGGGGGCTGCATCCGTGATGCCATGCTTGGAAAAATGCCCAAGGATTTCGATGTTGCCACCAATGCGACGCCAGAACAGGTGCGCGGACTGTTTCGCAATTCACGCCTGATCGGCCGTCGGTTTCGGATTGTTCATGTTCGCTTTGGGCGTGAAGTCATTGAAGTCACTACCTTTCGTGGCAAGCCCCAGGATGAGCACGGACAGCACCTGGCTCAGCAATCTGACGACGGCTTGCTGTTAAGAGACAATGTCTGGGGCAATATCGAAGAAGACGCGCTGCGCCGTGATTTTACCGTTAACGCTCTGTATTACAGCATTGCAGACTTCAGTATCCATGATTTTGCCAACGGCATGCAGGATATTGAAGCCCGCACCCTGCGCCTGATCGGTGATCCGGCAACACGTTATCGGGAAGACCCGGTACGGATGTTGAGAGCGGTACGCTTTGCCGCAAAACTTGACTTTACCCTGGCGGATGACACCGAAGCGCCGATTTACGAACTGGCCCCGCTGCTGTTGCAGATTCCTCCAGCACGCCTGTTCGACGAAGTGCTCAAACTTTTCATGGCGGGGCAAGGCCTGATGACCTTTCGCCTGCTCAGCCATTATGACCTTTTCGGCATGCTGTTTCCTGAGTCCGAAGAAGCCATGGCCGATGCGGCATGGGCTGAGCGCATGATTGAGCAAGCCCTGACCAATACCGACAAACGTATTGCTGAAGGCCGTCCGGTAACCCCTGCCTTCCTGCTAGCAGCTTTCCTGTGGGCCCCTGTGGCGCATCGTCAGCAGCAACTCGAAAATGAGGGTATGCCGTCCATTCCCGCTCTTCAGACCGCCGCCCAGCAGGTGATTTCACGCCAGCTGCAGCACACCTCCATCCCAAAGCGCTTTGGTATGCCAATGCGCGATATATGGGAGTTGCAGGCGCGTCTTTCACAACGGGGTGGCAAGCGTGTCTTCCAGACGCGAGAGCATCCACGCTTCCGGGCCGCCTACGACCTACTGCTATTACGCGAACAGGCGGGGGAAATACCGGCTGGACTAGGCGATTGGTGGACAACCTTTCAGGAAGGTGATGAACATCAACAGCGCCGACTACTGCAAAAAGTTGGCAGCGACCCAGCTGATCAAGGAAGCGGAAACAGGAAAAAGCGCAAGCGGCGACGCAAGCCTAAAACCGATGCCTGACAACTGACAAGAGCATGAGATGTCCAATTTTTCACGCGCCTATATCGGGTTAGGCAGTAACCTCGACCAGCCTGTCGAGCAGGTTCGTCAAGCCATTGATGAGCTCAACCAGCTGCCCTTGACGCATCGGGTGTCGACCTCGCCGCTATATTGTAGCTCTCCCATAGGACCACAGGATCAGGACGATTTCATCAATGCGGTGGCGGCTGTGGATACGCAACTATCGCCCCTGGCCTTGCTGGACCAACTTCAGGCACTGGAGCAACGTCACCGGCGTCAACGTGAAAGACGCTGGGGGCCTCGCACGCTCGATCTGGATCTGTTGCTGTTTGATCAGCTGGATCTGGACCATCCGCGTTTACGGCTACCTCATCCAGAAATTCACGTTCGTCGTTTTGTCCTCTACCCGCTAAAAGACATTGCTCCTCAGCTGTCACTTTACGGAAAACCGCTTTCCTGCTGGTCAAGTGCCTTGCCGGCAAGCGACAGCGTCATTCTGCTAAACTGACGACAGATAGATTATCTGTGGCACGCTGACTGCAGGTATATTGAAGCGCCCTCGACAGCCGTGACCTATTCAGGTAACAATTGCTGGCTTGGTCACGAACATGCCTGTCAAGGCGTTAACCTAACCAGCGCACCGCGCTGGCTGAATGCAAAAAAACGAGAGCACGCCATGAAAACCGTCACCCTGAGCACACTGCAAGCGTTCAAGAACGCTGGCGAAACGTTCAGCTGCCTGACCGCTTATGATGCTTCCTTCGCTCATGCCGCCAACCAGGCCGGTATTGAAGTCCTGCTGGTCGGTGATTCATTGGGCATGGTGCTTCAAGGTCATCAGAGTACACTTCCCGTGACACTGGAAGATATCTGCTACCACACGCGCTGCGCGGCACGTGGCAAGGGTAACAGCCTGCTGATGGTAGATCTGCCCTTCATGAGCAACTCAACGACAGAACGATTGCTGGAAGATGCTGCGGCATTGATGCGCGCAGGCGCAGAACTGGTCAAGGTTGAAGGTGAAGCCTGGATGGCCGATGGCGTACGTGAGCTCACCCGGCGAGGTGTGCCCGTTTGCGCCCACCTTGGACTGACACCTCAAACCGTCTACCAGCTAGGGGGCTACAAAGTGCAGGGCCGCGAAACTGCGCAAGCCCAGCAAATCCTTGACGACGCTCAGATCCTGGTCGATGCAGGCGCTTCCGTCATTCTCCTCGAATGTGTTCCCGCAGCGTTGGGTGAAGCCATTACCCAGGCCCTGGATGTCCCCGTTATCGGGATAGGTGCCGGAGCCGAAACCGACGGTCAGATTCTTGTCATGCATGATATAATTGGCATCACCCATGGCCGTACCCCACGCTTCGTCAAAAACTTCATGACGGAGGCAGGCAATATCCAGGAGGCTTTCGAACATTATCATCAAGCCGTCAAACAGCGCACCTTCCCCGCCCCAGAGCACTGTTTCTGAAACCATTTTTTATCGCCGGTTATCCATCTATAATCGTACCTTCAGGTTTAAAGACCGGTGTTGGGGTTACGAGGGATGACTTGGCTGTAATGCGACGGAGTTGATATGCGTACCTTGCGCGATATACCAGCACTGCGACATGCCTTGGCAGAATACCGTCAAAGGGGCCAGCGCATTGCCCTGGCACCCACCATGGGTAATCTGCATGCAGGGCATCTGGCACTGATTGAAAAGGCGCGCCAACAGGGTGATGTGGTCATTTCCAGCCTGTTCGTGAACCCCATGCAGTTTGGGCCCAATGAGGACCTTGACGCCTACCCGCGTACCTTTGAAGCTGACCAGCAAGCACTCGAAGACGCTGGCTGCGATGTCCTGTTTGCTCCCCTGAATGAAACGCTTTATCCCAATGGCACCCTGAAGCAGACCCGTGTGCATGTACCCAGCGTCAGTGAGGGTCTCTGCGGCAGCTCACGCCCCGGCCACTTTGACGGCGTGTCCACCGTTGTCATGGTACTGTTCAATCTTGTCCAGCCGGATATCGCCCTGTTTGGCGAAAAGGATTATCAACAACTGGCGGTCATTCGCAAGATGGTCGCTGACCTGCATATACCAGTAGAGATTATCGGCGTGCCTATTGTAAGAGCCGCCGACGGCCTGGCACTATCCTCACGTAACGCTTACCTGAGCAAGGAGCACCGGGCCAAGGCCCCCCTGCTCTACAAGACACTGTGCGATATGCGCCAGGCACTTGAGGCAAGTGGGGTTGAAGTGAGCGCTCATGATGACGATTATCAGCATCAGGTACTACAACAGGGGCGTCAGGCGCTGTATGATGCCGGCTTTGAGCTTGATTACCTCGAATTGCGTGATCGTACCCTGGGCCCTGTTGAATCAAACACCCGCCAGGCTATTCTGCTTGCAGCAGCCAGACTTGGCAGTACGCGGCTTATCGATAATCTTGACGTCTTGCTTCCTGCTCCAACAGAAACTTCCGCTGCCGCTGATACGGCGTCAGCGCGGTAACAGAGGATACCCTCATGCATACCATCATGCTTAAAGCCAAGCTCCACATGGCACGCGTTACCCATGCTGTCTTGAACTACGAAGGTTCCTGTGCCATCGACGGCAACCTGCTCGATATGGCAGGCATCCGGGAAAACGAACAGATCCAGATCTATAACGTTGAAAATGGTGAGCGTTTCACTACTTATGCCATCCGCGGTGAAGAAGGCTCACGCCTGATTTCCATCAATGGTGCTGCAGCGCATCTGGCTGGCCCTGGTCATCGCATCATTATTTGCAGCTACGCCCATTACAGCGAGGCCGAACTGGATAATCATCAGCCTGCCCTGGTGTATCTGCAGGACGGCAATCACGTCAGCCACACCAGTAATGCTATCCCGGTTCAGCTGGCCTGATAGCGCCTGAGCCTTGCAGGCGATGTGACTTTTTTAAACCTGCACTACCCAGTATCTTTCTGATGAGCGGGCCGTTTTTACGGCCCGTTTTTATTTGCTGCCAAAAGTGTATTGCCGCATTGCACAAGCTTCACCTATGCTAGGAATGTCTATTAACAAGAATGTCGATATGGCATCGTGACATGGGTCTGTTGACGTTTCATCGCGAACCGCGCAACCCGAAGGGACAGGGCTCTTTTGGCACAGCCCTGCGTTGTTCGTCGCTAATTGGGAACCACCCAACCGCGCTCCTAACGCCTTGATCTGCACCAAAAGGGCCTCTGTCGCGGTCGTGAGGAAACGTCAACAGACCCATGCCTGATTCACGCTACCTAGGAGTTTTACTATGCAAGATGTGGTCATTGTTGCAGCTCGTCGTACCGCCGTTGGCGCCTTTGGTGGGTCGCTTGCCGGTATTCCTGCCAGCGATCTTGGGGCACGGGTTATCAAGGATATCCTCAGCACCACGGGCGTCGCACCAGAACAGGTCGATGAAGTCTTGCTTGGCCAGGTACTGACAGCCGGGGTTGGCCAGAACCCGGCACGCCAGGCGGCCATAGCAGGCGGCTTGCCAGCGGCGGTGCCGGCCATGACGATCAACAAGGTCTGTGGCTCTGGCCTCAAGGCACTTCACCTGGCGACACAGGCGATTCGCTGCGGTGATGCCAGTGTTATTCTGGCCGGTGGCCAGGAAAACATGTCAGCCTCTCCCCACGTGCTGCCCAATTCTCGTAACGGCCAGCGCATGGGCGACTGGAAAGCGATTGACTCCATGGTGCATGATGGTCTGTGGGATGCGTTCAATAACTATCACATGGGCATTACCGCCGAAAACCTGGCAGAAAAATACAGTATCACCCGTGAAGCCATGGATGAATTTGCTGCCGCATCCCAGCAGAAAGCCGCTCAGGCCATCCGTGATGGCAAGTTCAAGGGTCAGATCGTGCCGGTGGAAATCCCCCAGCGCAAAGGCGATCCCGTCGTATTTGACACCGACGAAAACCCGCGTGAAGTCAGCGCTGAAAAACTTGGCGGCATGCGCCCGGCTTTCAAAAAGGATGGCACCGTGACTGCTGGTAACGCGTCATCATTGAACGACGGTGCTGCCGTTGTCATGCTCTGCTCGGCTGAAAAAGCCAAGGAACTGGGACTTGAACCGTTGGCGCGTATCGCAGCCTATTCCAATGCAGGCGTTGACCCGGCCATCATGGGCATCGGCCCAGCCCCGGCAACCCGGCGTTGCCTGGAAAAAGCCGGCTGGAGCATTGATGACCTCGACCTGATAGAGGCCAATGAAGCCTTTGCCGCTCAGGCACTGTCGGTCAACAAGGAACTCGGTTGGGATGTCAGCAAGGTCAACGTCAACGGTGGTGCAATTGCACTGGGCCACCCGATTGGCGCTTCAGGCTGCCGTATTTTCGTCAGCCTGCTGCATGAAATGATTGCCCGCGATGCCAAGAAAGGCCTTGCTACCCTGTGTATCGGTGGCGGCCAAGGCGTGGCACTGGCCATCGAGCGTTCATAACTGCATCTTTTATGCATTTAAACATCCATGCCCCGCTACCAGCGGGGCATTTTTTATCGGATGGATAATATTCCCTGATATGCGCAGGCGAGATCATCAGCGTGAGGCAAGATTGGCCACAAACATCAGAATCAGGATGAAAATGACGCCAAAACCCAAGGCGACAATAATATAAGGCGTCGCACTTCGCTGCTGGTTATCGCGCTCCAGATTGCTGCGCTTTTGGACCCCGAACATGGCGGCCAGAACACTACCCACCACCTGGCGAAAACTCGGCTTGGCGGAGGGGGTCGTCTTATGATCGTTTTTCGACATTTTGAACTCCTGGTGTTCACGACGGGCTAACATAGTCCGCTACTCCAGGCGTTTTGAAATAGCCATTTCAAAACGCCACCGCCCCCGCAGCGTCTCGCTGCGGGGGCGGTTGGAACATCTGAACCGCTGTTTATGCCATCAGCCTACTCAGTCGTTTCCGCTTCAGCATTAAAAGCAGCCTTTTCTTCTTCCGTGATCTCCTTGATAGTCAATTTGACGCGATTACGGTTATCGATATCGAGCACCTTGACGATCACATCATCCCCTTCATTCAGGTAATCACGCACATTTTCGACGCGCTCCGGCACAATCTGGGAAATGTGCACCAGACCATCGGTACCCGGCATGATATTGACGAAGGCGCCAAAGTCAGCGATGCGCACTACCTTGCCCATGTACAGCTTGCCAATTTCCGCTTCTGCAGTAATCGCCAACACGGTATCAATGGCTTTCTTGGCAGCCGCCTTGTCTTCGGCGTAAATACGTACGGTGCCATCATCATCGAGATCTACCGAAGCACCGGTATCGTCGCAGATCTTGCGGATGGTCGCGCCACCTTTGCCGATCACATCACGAATCTTGTCCGGAGAAATCTTGATAGTCGCCATGGAAGGCGCGTTATCCGACACATCCGAACGGCTCTGGCCAATCACCGTATTCATCTGACCAAGAATATCCAGACGGGCCTGATTGGCTTGTTGCAGAGCCACTTCCATGATTTCTTCGTTAATGCCTTCGATCTTGATATCCATCTGCAGGGCGGTAACACCCTCTTCAGAACCGGCGACCTTGAAGTCCATGTCACCCAGGTGATCTTCGTCACCGAGGATATCGGTCAGCACAGCAAACCCGTCATCATCCTTGACCAGACCCATGGCGATACCCGCTACTGGTGCTTTCAGCGGCACACCGGCATCCATCAATGCCAGAGAAGCCCCGCACACTGATGCCATCGAGCTTGAACCGTTGGATTCAGTGATTTCAGATACCACGCGAATGGTATAGGGGAAGGCATCTTCGGCGGGCAGCATGGCTTCCACTCCACGCCGTGCCAGGCGGCCGTGGCCAATTTCACGCCGCTTGGGGCCACCCATAAAGCCGGCTTCACCCACACAATAGGGAGGGAAGTTGTAATGCAGCATAAAGCGGTCTTTACGCTCACCTTCCAGCGATTCGATCAGCTGGGAGTCACGCAAGGTGCCCAGGGTTGCGATCGCAATTGCCTGGGTTTCACCGCGGGTAAACACAGCAGAACCGTGGGTTTTGGGCAACACGCCCACTTCGATATCCAACGGGCGTACCGTCTGGTTATCACGGCCATCAATACGCGCTTCGCCCTTGATCACCCGTGAACGTACGATGCGTTTTTCGATACCAGCGAAAGCGCCTTTCACCTCATCCTTGCTGAACTTGCCGTCAGCCTCCTCGCCTTCAGCGGCGACCAGCTGCTCGACGGCCTCGTCTTTCAGGGCTGACAGGGCATCCTGACGCTGCATCTTGTCAGTAATCCGATAGGCGTCACCAATCCTGGCTTCAAACGCTTCGGCCACTGCGGTTTTCAGCGCGATGTTTTCTTCAACCGGCTGCCATTCCCAACGCGGTTTGCCGGCTTCTGCTACCAGCTCGTTGATCGCCTGGATGGCTACCTGCATTTCCTGATGACCGTAAAGGACAGCCCCCAGCATCTCATCCTCGAGCAGTTCCTTGGCTTCAGACTCCACCATCAGCACCGCTTTTTCAGTACCGGCAACCACCATGTCCAGCTCTGAGGTGGTCAACTCCTCAACCGTGGGATTGAGGAAATAACCTTTTTCCTCATTAAAGCCTACTCGTGCCGCACCAATGGGGCCATTGAAAGGCACGCCAGCAATCGACAGTGCTGCCGATGTGCCGATCAGAGCGGCAATATCCGGGTCATGGTTGCGATCCGTGGATAGTACGGTGCAGATGACCTGAACCTCGTTCATGAAGCCCTTGGGAAACAATGGACGAATGGGTCGGTCAATCAGGCGGGACGTCAGGGTTTCCTTCTCTGTTGGACGCCCTTCGCGCTTGAAGAAACCGCCAGGAATCTTGCCTACCGCATAAGTCTTTTCCTGATAATGAACCGACAGCGGGAAAAAGGGTTGAGCGGGGTTGGCTTCTCTCTTGGCGACCACCGTGCACAGCACGACAGTATCGTCCATAGTAACCATAACGGCGCCAGTAGCCTGGCGAGCAATACGCCCGGTTTCGAGCGTGACGGTACTACGACCGTATTGAAACGTTTTCTTTACCGGATTCACGGCGACTTCCTTTAACATTAAATATCTACTTGTCTATTCGCTTGGTCGTTTTGACTCGCCACTATTCTAGGCGTTGGCGCGCCTCACGGCTACCACAAACAAAAAAACGGGCAGCTCTCAGGGAGCTGCCCGTTCCGATCAAGATAACAAAGCCGTCTTTCGCACCTGGCGCAAAGACTGCTTTCTACCTGATTTCCTGATTAACGACGCAGGCCAAGACGCTGAATCAGCGACTGGTAACGTTCGAAATCCTTACGCTTGAGGTAGTCCAGCAGTTTACGACGCTGGTTAACCATGCGAATCAGACCACGACGTGAGTGGTGATCCTGCTTATTGGTCTTGAAGTGATCCTGCAGGCCGTTGATGTTGGTGCTCAACAGCGCTACCTGGACTTCAGGTGAGCCAGTGTCATTCTCGCCACGACCGTATTCATTAACAATCTGGGCTTTCTGTTCAGCCGTTAGTGCCATGTCTATCTCCAGTAAGCAATATGCCTAATGTGTGAATGGGTGAGACCACGCATATTTGCAGTCCCAGTCGTACTTTTTGTGTAAGCCTGAGCTTACACCGCGACGCTGCTTAGCAGCCGCTTGGGCGCCACTTCATTGTCGCCCTTCACCACTCCCAGGCCAATAAATACAGATGCATGGTAAAGCCGCATCAAGGTATTCGGCGTGAAGGTGGATGTTTCTAACTGTGCAGACTGACCATGACTTAAACGCTGGTAAGCCTGCTCATCGACACCCTGGCACGGCAGATGTTCGACCAGAACATCCACCGGCATCAGCTGGGCTTCACGGGCGGCCTGGTCATCCAGTTGTTCGAGCGCGTCCAGCGTCCACATTGTGTCGGCGCCAAACGGGCCGGTCTTTAGTCGCCGCAGCGCGCTGATATGTGCGCCACAACCTAACACAAGGCCGATATCTTCAGCCAGTGTGCGTATGTAGGTTCCTTTACTGCAGCTCACTTCCAGCTCAAAAGCCCTATCATCCAACGATAGCAGGCGCGCATCATACACGTTTATACGCCTGGCTGCACGTTCCACGTGCCTGCCCTCACGGGCGAGTTCGTAAAGCTTTTTGCCCTGGTACTTGAGCGCTGAATACATCGGCGGCACCTGTTCGATCTCACCGCGAAAGCGAGAAAGCGCACGTTCGACCTGTTCGGCCGTGAGCTCAGGCACTTCGCGACGTTCAATCACCGCGCCTTCAGCGTCACCAGAGTCCGTAATAACACCTAACTCGACGCGCGTTCGGTAAACCTTATCCGCTTCCAGCAGGTGCGCGGAAAACTTGGTCGCTTCACCCAGGCAGATGGGTAAAAGCCCTGTTGCCATGGGGTCCAGTGTGCCCGTATGACCAGCTTTTTGTGCTTCAAGCAACCGGCGTACCCGCTGCAAGGCATGATTGCTGGACATGCCTTTCGGCTTGTCCAGCAAGAGCACACCATTTACCGGCAAGCCTCGGCGGCGACGCGCCATTAACGCGTCTCCTCGTTGTCAGCGTTGTCTTCCGACAGATCATCATCCTGCCGGTCACGATCGCTGGCCAAGGCTTCATCGATCAAGGAGGACAGGTGCTGACCACGCACCACACTTTCATCAAAATGAAAGCGTAACTCGGGGACATGGCGTAGCTTGATCCGCTTGGCAATCTGACTTCTCAAAAAACCACCGGCGCGTTTAAGCACCTGGAGGTTTTCCTTGATGCGCTCAGGGCTCTGTTCACCCAGCAAAGTGACATAGATATCAGCGTAGCCAAGATCACGGCTAACGGTCACGCCGCTGACCGTGACCATTCCCAAACGCGGGTCTTTGACTTCGCGCTGAATAAGTACCGCCAGCTCTTTCTGGAGCTGGTCGGCCACTCGGTCGGTACGCTTGAATTCGCGCATAATAAACTCCCGGCGAACTTAGAGGCTGCGTTCGACTTTAACCTGGTCGAAGACCTCGATCTTGTCGCCCACTTGAACATCGTTGTAGTTTTTCACCCCGATGCCGCACTCTACGCCGCTGCGCACTTCCTGAACGTCATCCTTATAGCGGCGCAGTGATTCAAGCTCGCCTTCGTAAATCACCACGTTATCGCGCAGTACGCGAATACGCTTGTTACGGAAGACACTGCCTTCAACCACCATACAACCTGCCACCGCACCGATCTTCGGCGCACGGAAGACATCACGAACCTCAGCCACACCGACAATTTCTTCTTTCCATTCGGGGGCCAGCATACCGCTCATCGCCTTCTTCACTTCATCGATCAGCTGGTAAATAACGCTGTAGTAGCGCAGATCCAGGCCTTCACGTTCGATGATTTCGCGAGCGGCGGCATCAGCACGTACGTTAAAGCCTACCACGATCGCTTCGGACGCCAGCGCCAGGTTCGCGTCTGTTCCGGTAATACCACCAACGCCGGAGGACACAACGGCGACCTTGACTTCTTTGGTCGAAAGTTCTTCCAGAGCACCTTTGATCGCTTCCAGCGAGCCTTGCACATCGGCTTTCAGGACAATATTGACCTTGGCAACCTCGTCCTGGCCCATCTGGCTGAACATGTTCTCAAGCTTGGCTTTCTGCTGGCGAGCCAGGCGAACTTCACGATATTTGCCCTGACGGAAGTTGGCTACTTCACGCGCCTTCTTCTCATCGGCAACCGCCATGAACTCTTCACCCGCTTCCGGCGTACCATCCAGCCCCTGAATTTCAACCGGCTGGGATGGGCCGGCGCTGTCTACCTGTTGCCCCAACTCGTTGGTCAGCGCACGGACGCGACCATAGTGCAGGCCGGCAAGCACGATATCACCTTTTTTCAGGGTGCCGTTCTGTACCAGGACGGTCGCTACCGGGCCACGGCCTTTATCAAGGCGTGACTCAACCACAACCCCTTTACCCGGTGCAGAAGGGACTGCTGTCAGTTCGAGCACTTCAGAAACCAGCTGGATCGCCTCCAGCAGCTCCTCGATACCGTCACCGCTTTTGGCAGAGACATGCACAAACTGGGTATCGCCCCCCCATTCTTCCGAGATAACCCCATGTTGGGAAAGCTCGTTACGAATGCGGTCAAAATCAGCGCCTTCCTTGTCAATCTTGTTGACCGCCACCACCATCGGCACCTCTGCTGCCTTGGAGTGCTCGATCGCTTCGACCGTCTGAGGCATAACGCCATCATCTGCGGCAACCACCAGGATAACCACGTCAGTGGCCTTGGCACCGCGGGCACGCATGGCAGTAAATGCCGCGTGGCCCGGCGTATCCAGGAAGGTCACTCCACCGTGGTCATCTTCCACGTGATAGGCACCGATATGCTGGGTAATCCCCCCTGCTTCACCCGTCGCCACCTTGGCACGACGGATATAGTCCAACAGCGATGTCTTACCATGGTCAACATGACCCATGACAGTGACCACCGGTGAACGGGTGATT
The DNA here is from genome assembly GCF_044792155.1 of Halomonas sp. BLK-85. Classification (NCBI taxonomy): domain Bacteria; kingdom Pseudomonadati; phylum Pseudomonadota; class Gammaproteobacteria; order Oceanospirillales; family Halomonadaceae; genus Halomonas; species Halomonas sp. BLK-85. The sequence goes on along the minus strand of NZ_CP087731.1, from coordinate 412,891 downwards.
TCCTCACCTTCGTAGGAAATACTGTCCAGCACTTCCGTCTCCAGCGCATCATCCTTGACCAGGCGCGCCTTGTGGCCCATCTCTTCCACTACGATGGCCGCTGTATCCTGGTCGATCGTCTGGTTGATGGTTACGGCGGCGCCCATATTGAACATCGCCTTGATGACTTCATTGGCCTTGATCGACATCTTGTCAGCCAGTTCCGCCACACTGATAGACTCAGGGATGGAGACTTCGCGGACTATCGGCTGCGTCGGCTTCTGGAAAGCCTGCTTGCCATTGCCGCTTTGACCACCGCTACTGCGACGGCCACCGCGACGCTCGGCACGCTTGGCTTTCTTGGCACCGCCGCCACGCTTGCGTTCTTCACGGTCAGTACGATCATCTTCCTGATCGTGACGACCTTTTTTCTTGGCCGCTGCTTTCTTGGGTGGCGCGGTGCGACGATCTGATCGACCTTCCTTGGGCGGTGCCGGCGGCATCTCTTCTGCGGCCGGCTCGCTGGTTTCCAGCTCAGGCACCGGAATCTCAAGGTTGGCCGGGGCTTCTTCCTGCTTGGCTTTGGCTGCCGCGGCTTCAGCTTCTTCCTGCTCCTGACGCTTTTTACGCTCGGCTTCATCGGCCTGACGCTTGGCTTCCGCCGCCTTGCGCTCCTCGGCATCACGAGCATCACGTACCTTGCGTTCCGCTTCCGCCTCAGCCATATCGCCGACCAGCTGACGAGGGCCGCTATGCTTGGGCTCCTGCGCTTTTGGCTTGTCGTCTTCGGCTCGCTTTACGTAAGTTTTCTTCTTGCGCACCTGGACTTCAATGGTCTTGCCGCGATCACCGGTCTTGATCTTGCTGCGCGTTTTACGCGTCAGCGTGATGCGGTTCTTGCTGGCATCATTGTCGCCACCATGGCTTTTTTTCAAATAGCGCAACAGGGTCTGCTTATCTTCTTCAGACACAGCATCACTTTCAGAGCTATGGGGCAATCCGGCTTCTTTCATCTGTTCCAACAAACGAGGCACTTCACGCCCCACTTTTACTGCAAAATCTTTTACTGTCATATCTGACATATTGACCCTCCTCAGCCCGTGTCCTGTCTACTGTGTATTCGAATCGGATGCGGCATCGTCTTCGAACCAGGGCGCACGGGCAGTCATGATCAGTGCCGCTGCGCGCGCTTCGTCCAATTCCTCGATATCGACCAGATCATCGACAGATTGCTCTGCAAGGTCTTCCATGGTCACAATGCCACGGCTGGCCAGGATAAAGGCCAGGTGGCGCTCCATCCCGTCCATTTCAAGCAGGTCATCCGCCGGTTGAGCGCCGTCAAGTGCTTCTTCCGAGGCAATGGCCATCGTCAGCAGCTCGTCTTTTGCTCTTGCGCGTAACGCTTCAACCAAGTCTTCATCGAACTCTTCGATTTCAAGCATTTCGTCAAGCGGCACGTAAGCAACTTCTTCCAGGGTGGTAAACCCTTCGTCTACCAGTAAGCGGGCAATATCCTCATCTACTTCCAGATGCTGGATAAAGGTATCTACCAGGCTATCAATTTCCTGTTCGCGCTTTTCATCAGCTTCAGCTTCCGTCATGACATTGATACGCCATCCGGTCAGCTCAGACGCCAGACGCACGTTCTGGCCACTACGGCCAATCGCCTGAGCCAGATTATCCGCCGCAACGGCAACATCCATGGCGTGAGCGTCCTCATCAACCAGAATCGAGGCAACATCTGCCGGCGCCATGGCGTTGATCACCAATTGAGCGGGATTGTCATCCCACAGCACAATATCGACCCGCTCATTCTGAAGCTCGGACGACACTGCCTGAACACGAGAACCGCGCATACCCACACAGGCACCTACCGGGTCTATGCGGCGATCATTGGTTTTCACCGCAATCTTTGCCCGCGAGCCTGGGTCACGAGCAGCCCCTTTGACTTCAATCAGCTGTTCGGCTATTTCCGGCACTTCGATCTTGAACAGCTCAATGATCAGCTCAGGGCAGGTACGTGACAGCAGCAGCTGAGCGCCACGTGCTTCCGGGTCAACCTGAACCAGCAATGCCCGGACCCGTTCATTCATGCGATAACGTTCACCATGAATCATTTCATTACGCGGCAAAAAGGCTTCAGCGTTATCCCCCAGATCGATAATCAGGCCATCACGGGTGGTCTTCTTGACAATACCTGCCACCAACTCGCCTTCACGGTCAGCGTATTGGCGCACAACCTCGGCTCGCTCGGCTTCGCGCACTTTCTGCACGATCACCTGTTTTGCTGTTTGAGCAGCAATACGACCAAATTCAGCATTTTCGATCTGCTGCTCGACAATATCACCGAGTTTCAGCGGCGGATCCCGCTGTTCAGCTATGCTTTCCTTGATTTCGTAGTCCGGTGTTTCGAACTCGTCATCTTCAACGACCGTCCAGTAACGGAACGTCAGGTAGTCACCCGTACGGCGATCAATGTGGACACGAACGTTGGCTTCTTCCTTTTCGAAACGCTTGCGTGACGCGCTTGCCAATGCAGCTTCAACTGCTTCAAAGATGACATCACGGGGAACGCCCTTCTCATTGGAGATCGCGTCCACGACCATTAAAATTTCTTTACTCATGCGCTTGCCTCGCCAGAAAACCTGTCCTTATATGCAAAAGTCCGGCACTCCGCCGGTCGCGTCACCCGATCAGTCATCGAACTGAGGAATAATGGTTGCCTGATCAATACTTTCAATCGGAAAACAGAATTCTTCTCCGTCCATATGTAACAGCACCTCGTCCTCTTCCACACCCGCAATCAGGCCACTGAACTTACGCCGACCATCAAAAGGTATGCGCAGCTTGAGTGCCGCCTGATGGCCGATGTAACGGGTAAAGTGGTCAAGAGTGTAAAGAGGGCGTGCCATTCCCGGGGAGGATACTTCCAGCCGGTATTCGCCCGGAATAGGGTCTTCCACATCCAGAATGGCACTGACCTGACGGCTGATATCAGCACAGTCGTCAACGCTGACGCCACTTTCGCGCTCGATGTAAATGACCAACCGAGAGTGCTTTCCCTGGGAAAGATGGTCAACACCCCACAGTTCAAAACCCATCGCAGTAACAACAGGCTCAATTAGCGCATGCAGCGCAGCATGTTTTGTGGCCACCGACAAAGCTCCTATAGCCGTTGCATCAGGCACCTGGCCAGGAGTCGAAAGGGAAGCTAGGTGGCTGATTGGCGTTACCCGAAAACGTACCAGACGTGAAAACGCACGGCATCCGTTAGTAAGATACTGATTATTAATGAACGTTGCGTGGTCAAACGTTCTGCTATTGATTCTATTACCTGCATGCCCGCTTCCGACCATGCTGCTAACAAAAAGCCCCTTCACAGGAAGGGGCTTTTTTAAGGAAACCTGTAGTACCATCAAGTGCCTGAATACTGAAAAGACTGTTAACAAACTGCCGTTCAGCGCACTTGAAATGGTAGCGGGGACCGGATTTGAACCGATGACCTTCGGGTTATGAGCCCGACGAGCTACCAGACTGCTCCACCCCGCATCAATCTAGGTGGACGATAATAGACCTGTAAATCAGTTTCGTCAAGGTTTATTTCGTCTTAGCTGCTTATCCCGACCTGGAGATCTGGCATTCTGTTCGCTTGCCAGTTAATCAGTTGGTGCCGAAGGCGGGACTTGAACCCGCACGACCATACGGTCACTACCCCCTCAAGATAGCGTGTCTACCAATTCCACCACTTCGGCAACAGGGGAGGCTTTTGAAGAAACGCCGTATTACTGGTCGTTGCTCTCCTCTAGCACTGGCGCAGCATTATCCACACTTCCCGAGGAATCGTCAAGCATAGGCGCGTCATTAGATTGCTGAATCAACTGCGAATCAGGTATACCCATTTCCGGTGCCTGACCGGCCTGGGTGGCAAAGTAAGCCAGGGTCAGTGACGTCACAAAAAAGCCTGCCGCCAGAATACCGGTAAAGCGGGCCAGAAAGTTGCCACTACCACGCGATCCAAAGACTGTCTGAGAGGCGCCGCCGCCAAAGGAAGCGCCAGCTTCTGCGCCTTTGCCTTGCTGTAGCAGAATGAGTACCACCAGGGCGATCGCAATCACCACATGAACCATCAAAATTATTACTTGAACTTGCATGAGCTTATCCTGCTGACTGACAAATAGCGTAGAAGTCGTCGACCTTGAGCGATGCACCGCCCACGAGGCCGCCGTCGATGTCTGGCTGAGCCAAAAGCTCAGCCGCATTTCCTGCGTTCATGCTGCCACCATAAATCAGACGCAGCTGCGCTGCCAACTGGGCGTCAAAGCCCGCCTGATATTCACGAATACCGGCCATCACCTCCTGGGCCTGCTCGGGAGAGGCAGTTCGCCCTGTACCAATCGCCCAGACTGGCTCATAGGCAATGACTACCTGCTGCTGCTGGGCAGGCTCCAGACGCGCCATCACATGACCAACCTGGCGCAGCACCACCTGCATGGTCTCCCCGGCATCGCGCTCCTCGAGCGTTTCCCCTACACATAAAACAGGGGTTAACCCGACACTGAGCGCCGCATGGGTACGATCATACACATGATCATCGGTTTCATGGTAAAGCTGGCGGCGCTCTGAGTGCCCGATCAGCACCTGGCAAACACCAAATTCTCTGAGCATCTGGCCACTCACTTCTCCTGTATGAGCGCCGGAGTGAACGGGATTAAGCGTTTGCGCACCCAAAGCAAGCCGGGTGCCCTCAAAGGCATCCTGTGCGGCATGCAGATAAGGAAAAGGCGGAATAATCGTTATATCCAGCGCTTCCGGCAGTTCGGCCTGAGCAAAATACTCACCAAACTGGCGGATGAGCTCGGCAGAACCATTCATTTTCCAGTTGCCGGCAATTAAAGGCGTTCGCATGGGAAATCCTCACTGAAAGTGGTGCAAAATGGTATAGGAGCTACGCCAGCAAGACAACCGCTATTGCTGCCTCTACTAATCCTGCTGGCGGCCACACCCCTCCTGCATGACGGCCCAGGTCATATTGACAGCATCCACATTGGGGGCCACATCATGCACACGCAGGATTTTTGCCCCGCGCTCAACTGCAAGCGCCGTTAACGCCAAGCCACCCGGCAAACGCTCCTCGACCGGGCGCTCCAGCACCTTCCCGATCATGCTTTTACGTGACGTACCTACCAGCAGCGGACAACCCAAAGTCTGCAGGCGCTCCATATGTTTAAGCAGGCGCAGGTTATGCTCTACTGTCTTGCCAAAACCAAACCCCGGGTCCAGAAGTAACCTGTTTTTGCGCAAGCCAGCAGCCTCGCATATTCCCATGCGCTGCATGAGATAATCAGCCACCTCATCTTCAATCGCGCGCTCATAGCGGGGAGATTGCTGCATGGTCTGAGGCTCACCCTGGCGGTGCATCAAGCACACCGGCAAGGCGCTAGCGGCGGCTGCAGAAAGAGCGCCTTCCAGCTCAAGGGCACGCACATCGTTCAACATGCCTGCCCCCAGCGCGGTAACTTCGCGCATGACACTGGCACGACTGGTATCCACCGACACCAGCGCGTCCAGTTCGCGCACCAGCGCCTCGACCACAGGCGCAACACGGTCAAGCTCCTGCTGCTCTGGCACCGGCGAAGCGCCTGGGCGAGTCGACTCGCCACCAACGTCAATAATGGCAGCACCCTCAGCCAGCATCCGCTCAGCGTGGCGCAAGGCCTCATCCAGAGAGGCGTGCTGCCCGCCATCAGAGAAAGAGTCGGGGGTTACATTGAGTATCCCCATGACCCGCGGGAAGGAAATATCCAATAAATGACGACCGCAGCGCAACTGCTCAGCATCTGCAGGTGAATGGACGCCGCCTGCAGAAAAATGTGACGTTGAAGTGGGCGCTGAAACTGATGAAGTATTCGGGATCATGCAATAGCCTGGTCAATTAGGAAAGTGGACAGGAACCATCCTGAAGGTCATAAAGACGAAGATCATAAAGACAGAGGGCCGATCTTTTCTTGCCGAACAAAAAGGCGCCCCAGAACGGGGCGCCATATTTTGCCTGACAAAGGATTCAGGGCCCTGCGGGACCCCCTAACGGGTCGGAGGGACGACGACGAGGCTCGTCATCGTCTTCGCCCTCATCGCCAATATCATTACCTTTATCGTCAGCGCCACCATCGGTTCCACTGCCGCTGCTACCCGATACCTCTTCCTTGGGTTTCTCAGCAGGCTGCTTGTCAGTAACCGGTGAGTTACCACCGGTTGAATCTCCTTCGTTCCAGTCTTCAGGAGGACGTGGCGTACGGCCTTCCATAATATCCTTCAACTGGGTGGCATCAATGGTTTCATATTTCATCAAGGCATCTGCCATGGCATCAAGCTTATCGCGGTTGTCCTCAAGAATCTTCTGCGCCTGCTCATAGCAGCCATCTATGATCTTGCGGACTTCCTTATCAAGACGTGTCGTGGTTTCCCCAGACTTCATCTTGGCACCACCCTGGCTGGAACCGAGGAACTGATGAGACTCGTCTTCATCATAAAGAATCGGACCCATCTCGTCCGAGAGCCCCCACTTGGCCACCATGTTATGGGCAAGCTCGGTAGCCCGCTTGATATCGTTGGAAGCACCGGTGGTGACACCGTCTGGACCAAGCGTCATCTCTTCAGCGATACGCCCACCAAACAGCGAACAGATCTGGCTTATAATCTGCTGACGAGACAGACTGTAGCGGTCTTCCTCTGGCAGAAACATGGTGACACCCAGAGCGCGACCACGAGGAATGATGGTCACCTTATAGACCGGGTCATGCTCAGGCATTACCAGGCCGATAATCGCATGGCCGGATTCGTGATAGGCGGTATTCAGCTTTTCCTTACTGGTCATCACCATGGACTTGCGCTCCGCGCCCATCATGATCTTGTCCTTGGCCTGTTCAAGCTCATCCATGCCAACAAGACGCTTGTTACCACGAGCGGCAAACAAGGCTGCCTCATTGACCAGGTTGGCCAGATCAGCACCGGAAAAGCCTGGCGTGCCACGGGCAATCAATTGCGCCTTCACATCTTCTGCCAGCGGCACTTTGCGCAGGTGGACACCTAATATGTGTTCGCGGCCGCGGATATCCGGCAGACCCACCGTCACCTGACGGTCGAAGCGACCTGGGCGCATCAGCGCTGGATCAAGCACATCAGGGCGGTTGGTGGCAGCAATGACGATGATGCCTTCGTTGGCCTCAAAACCATCCATTTCAACCAACAGCTGGTTAAGCGTTTGCTCACGTTCGTCATTGCCGCCGCCCATACCAGCGCCACGCGAACGACCGACGGCATCAATCTCATCAATAAAGATAATGCAAGGTGCCTGCTTTTTGGCCTGCTCAAACATGTCGCGTACACGAGAAGCACCCACACCCACAAACATCTCAACGAAGTCCGAACCGGAGATCGAGAAAAAGGGCACTTTTGCTTCACCGGCTATCGACTTGGCAAGCAGCGTTTTACCCGTACCCGGCGGGCCTACCATCAGCACGCCGCGCGGAATCGTACCGCCTAGACGCTGAAACTTGGTCGGGTCACGCAGGAAGTCGACAAGCTCTTCAACTTCTTCCTTAGCCTCGTCACAGCCTGCAACATCAGAAAAAGTCGTCTTAATCTGATCCTGTGAAAGCAGCTTGGCCTTGGATTTGCCAAAGCTCATCGGGCCGCCTTTGCCGCCTCCAGCGCCACCCTGCATCTGTCGCATGAAAAAGATAAAAATAGCCAGTATCAACAGAATCGGGAAGCTGGCGATCAGTAAGCGCGTCCAGATACTTTGTTGATCGGGTTCCTTGCCTACAACGGTCACGTCATTGGCCAACAGATCATCCATCAACTTGGGATCATCAGCAGCCGGACGAATCGTCTGGAAGGTAGAACCATCCGTACGCTCACCATTGATGGTGTAGCCATCAATGGTTACGTTACGCACCTGTTGATTTTGCACCTGCTGCACGAACTGTGAGTAGTTCATGGTCTGCGGCGCCGTTTCGGTACTGAAGTTGTTGAACACCGTCAGCAGTACTGCTGCGATGACCAACCAGAGAATCAGGTTCTTTGCCATATCGTTCAAGGGGCTACCCTCATTACAAGAATCTTTCGGTTAACGCTCATTACTTAGACAATACACCAGTAATAAGCGTTCAACCATTGCCAAAGCGAATATCGCCTTGGGCCATATGCATCAAACTTGATCAAAAATCGTCCTTTTACAGAACATACTTTGACACAACTTAGACACGGAGTGCGACAAGGTTTCTAACTATTAGACTGATAGCCTGTCACTATCATTCACAGGGACTGAGTTGATGAAAAACCAGCGTATTACTTTTTGAATCCTTCAGCCAGTAGATAAACCTCACGTGAGCGTGCACGGGAAGCCTCCGGCTTGCGAGTCACCACGCGCTGAAAATCGTGACGCAGTGCCCTCAGGTAATCATCAAAGCCCTCCCCCTGAAACACCTTGGCCAGAAAACGGCCACCGGGCGACAAGGTCTCACGCGCCAACTCCAGTGCCAGCTCGACAAGATACATGGCCTGGGGCTGATCAATCGCTGCCATACCACTCATATTGGGGGCCATATCCGACATCACAAGGTCAACCGGGCGATTCTGCAGGCGATCAAGAATCCCGTTAAGCACCGGCTCTTCGGTAAAATCACCCTGAATAAAGTCGACGCCTGCCAGCGCATCCATTTCCAGAATATCCGAGGCAATCACGATACCCTTGTCGCCAACCCGCTCAGCCGCTACCTGGCTCCAGCCACCGGGCGCCGCGCCCAGATCGATTACCGTCATCCCTGAGCGAAACAGTTTATCCTTTTCATCCAATGCCAACAGCTTATAACTGGCACGGGAACGATAACCATCCTGCCAGCTCTGTTTGACGTAAGGATCATCAAAATGCTCTTTCATCCAGCTTGCGCTGGTCTTGCTTGCCTGCTGTTTACGATCTTTAGACTTATGCTGCATAAGAAATCTGGTGGTGGAAGTCAGGAAAGGAGCTTTCACCTTGCGGCATTTCACCGTAAGATGGAACGTTAAGCGCAAACTGGGATACCGCACGATACCATGAGCTTGTCACAGGCACAAAAGAAAGCATTCCGCAGCATCGGCCATCACCTTAACCCGGTGGTAACCGTTTCTGAAAACGGCATTTCAGAAAACTTGCTGGCTGAACTCGACCGCGCATTGCGCGACCATGAACTGATCAAGGTAAAGCTGGCCATTCCTGAACGCGAGGATCGCGCCGCCGTACTGGAGAGCCTGCTCGCGGAGCTACCCGGCAATGCCAAGGCTGAACGGGTACAGACCATAGGCAAGATGGCGCTGCTCTATCGCCGTAACCCGCATGCAAACCCCAAGCTTTCCAATATCAGCCGTTTCGAGAACCACCACGGACGTTTCTAGGGTCTGTTGCCGGTAAAAGCCGAAAACTTGCTACCCACCTGCTATTGACAAAAAAGGCCCCGCTGCGCGATTGGCAGCGGGGCCTTTTTTTCATGGCTCAGTCAAAGGTGCTCAACACCTTCAATTTCATATTCCACGTCGCCGCCGGGCGTCTTGACCACAACGACATCACCTTCTTCCTTGCCAATCAGGGCTCGGGCAATCGGTGACGTTACCGAAATCCGCCCGGATTTAATATCCGCCTCATCCTCACCCACGATGCGGTAGGTCACCTGTTCATCGCTATCCAGGTTGAGCAATTCAACTGTTACACCGAAAATCACCTTGCCGGTTTGCGGTAACTTGGTCACATCAATAACCTGGGCGCTGGAAAGTTTGCTCTCGATCTCCTGAATACGCCCTTCAATAAACCCCTGCTGCTCACGTGCCGCATGATATTCGGCGTTTTCCTTAAGGTCGCCGTGCTCACGCGCTTCCGCGATAGCGGCAATCACCTGAGGACGCGCTTCGCCCTTGAGGTGATTGAGTTCTTCACGAAGGCTTTGTTCTCCCGCAACCGTCATCGGGACCTTATTCATTGACTTGCTCCTGCGTGCAATTCCTGAAGGCGCCGCACCGTAATCTCCCGACCGTACTCAAGCGCCATACACACAGCATTAGCGCCCGCCAGGGTGGTGGCATAGGGCACCTTGCGTGACAGCGCAGTACGGCGAATGACCGAAGAATCGTTAATCGCCTGGCGACCTTCGGTAGTATTAACGATGTAGGCGATTTCGTCGTTCTTGAGCAGATCGACGATATGCGGCCGGCCTTCATAGACCTTGTTGACATGCGTAACGGAAAGACCGACAGCCTCTAGAGCGGCTGCCGTTCCCCGCGTTGCACATAGTGTGAAACCCAATGTTAGCAGAGAACGGGCCACTTCGATAATCCCCTCCTTGTCCGGTTCACGCACCGACAGGAATGCCATACGCTCCCCCTCCAGGGCTGGAATGGCCTCACCAGCGCCCAGTTGCGCCTTGAAAAAGGCTTCTGCAAACGTATCCCCAGAGCCCATCACCTCGCCTGTTGACTTCATTTCAGGGGAAAGAATCGGGTCAACGCCCTGGAACTTGTTGAACGGGAAGACCGCTTCCTTGACGCTATAGAAATGCGGGATGATTTCTTTCTCAAAACCCTGCTCTGCCAATGTTGTACCGGCCATGCAGCGGGCAGCAATCTGCGCCAGCGAAGTACCAATGCATTTGGACACAAAGGGCACGGTACGTGAGGCACGAGGGTTGACCTCAATGACATAGATCTCGCCATCCTGCCAGGCCAGCTGAACATTCATCAGCCCTTTGACGCCCAGCTCCACAGCCATGCGTTTGACCTGATCACGCATTTCATCCTGCACATCGGCAGGCAGTGAGTAAGGCGGCAGCGAACAGGCGGAATCACCGGAGTGAACCCCCGCCTGCTCCACGTGCTGCATGATGCCGCCAATGACAACCTGTTTGCCGTCGGACACCGCATCAATATCCACCTCGACAGCCGCGCTCAGGAAATGATCGAGCAGGACCGGTGAGTCATTGGATACCTTGACCGCATTGGTCATGTAGTTCTCAAGCTCGGAGGCATCATAGACGATCTCCATGGCACGACCGCCCAGCACGTAGCTGGGACGCACCACCAGCGGGTAGCCAATTTTCTCGGCCTTGGCAAAGGCATCATCAAAGCTGCGCGCCGTGGCATTGGGCGGCTGCTTGAGGCCGAGTTTATCAATCATCACCTGGAAGCGCTCACGGTCTTCGGCACGGTCGATAGCATCCGGCGTGGTACCGATAATGGGTACCCCAGCCGCTTCAAGCTCACGCGCCAGTTTAAGCGGCGTCTGACCACCGAACTGAACAATCACGCCGACCGGCTTTTCTTTATCGGCAATTTCCAGCACGTCCTCCAGGGTGACCGGCTCAAAGTAGAGGCGATCAGAGGTGTCATAGTCGGTCGACACGGTTTCAGGGTTACAATTGACCATGATGGTTTCATAGCCGTCATCGCGCATGGCAAAGGCAGCATGCACGCAGCAGTAGTCGAACTCGATACCCTGACCGATACGGTTAGGGCCGCCACCCAACACCATGATCTTCTGACGGTCGGAAACCTCTGCTTCGCACTCCTCTTCATAAGTGGAGTACATATAGGCCGTATCTGAAGCAAACTCAGCCGCACAGGTATCGACCCGCTTGTAAACCGGACGAATGCCCACTGCCTGGCGGTTTTTACGGAACTCTTTTTCCGAAACGCCCAGTAGTCTGGCCAGCCGCGCATCGCCAAAGCCCTTGCGCTTGAGCTGGTACAGCTCACGGGCGGAAAAATCAGACAGGGAGCGCTTGGCAACCGCACTTTCCGCCAGCACCAGGTCTTCCATCTGCACCAGGAACCAGGGGTCAATATTGGTCAGTGCAAACACCTCATCAACACTCATGCCTGCGCGCATGGCGTCTGCCACGTAAAAAATACGCTCAGCACCCGCGGCCTGCAGCTCCCCCTGGATTATTGCCATATTCTCCGGGGTAAAATCGGTAATGATCGGATCCAGGCCGTCATTGCCGGTTTCCAGCCCGCGCAGGGCTTTCTGGAGCGATTCCTGGAAGGTGCGGCCAATCGCCATTACCTCGCCCACTGACTTCATCTGGGTGGTCAGACGATCGTTGGCCTGAGGGAATTTTTCGAAGGTGAAGCGCGGAATCTTGGTCACGACGTAATCAATTGACGGCTCGAACGATGCGGGCGTCCGACCACCGGTGATATCGTTCTGCAATTCATCCAGCGTGTAACCGACCGCCAGTTTGGCGGCGATCTTGGCAATCGGGAAGCCGGTCGCCTTGGAGGCCAGCGCCGATGAACGTGATACACGCGGGTTCATTTCGATCACCACCAGGCGGCCGGTTTTCGGATCCATACCGAACTGGACATTGGAACCGCCGGTTTCCACTCCGATCTCACGCAGCACGGCCAGGCTGGCGTCACGCATGATCTGGTATTCTTTATCCGTCAGCGTCTGCGCAGGGGCAACGGTAATCGAATCACCGGTGTGGACGCCCATGGGGTCAAAATTCTCAATCGCACAGACAATGATGCAGTTGTCCTTCTTGTCCCGCACCACTTCCATTTCGTACTCTTTCCAGCCCAGCAGCGATTCATCAATCAGCAGTTCATGATTGTTGGAAAGCTCGAAACCGCGGGTGCAGATTTCCTCGAATTCTTCCTTGTTGTACGCCACACCGCCACCGGACCCCCCCATGGTATAGGAAGGGCGAATAATGGTCGGAAAGCCCAACTCGGCCTGAATCTCCCAGGCCTCACTCATGGTATGCGCCACTTTTGCCTTCGGGCACTCCAGACCAATGCGTTTCATTGCCTGGTCAAACAGGTCGCGATCTTCTGCCATGTTGATGGCATCCGCATTGGCGCCAATCATCTCGACGCCATATTTCTCCAGTACGCCGTGCTTTTCCAGGTCAAGCGCGCAGTTAAGCGCCGTCTGCCCGCCCATGGTCGGCAGGATGGCGTCCGGCGTTTCGGCTTCGATAATTTTCTCGACCGCCTGCCAGGTAATCGGCTCGATGTAGGTGGCATCGGCCATGACCGGGTCAGTCATTATGGTGGCCGGATTGGAGTTCACCAGCACGACGCGGTAACCCTCCTCGCGCAACGCTTTACACGCCTGGGCGCCGGAATAGTCAAACTCACAAGCCTGGCCGATGACAATCGGGCCAGCGCCAATAATCAAGATGGTGTTAATGTCGGTACGCTTGGGCATATCGGTTCCCGCAGAAATGATGACGATAAATCAGATGCTTCCTGACCCTGAGTAAGTATGCTGGCCGGTTAGCGACGCGCCTGCATCATGCTGACAAAGCGGTCAAACAGCGGCGCCACATCGCGCGGACCGGGGCTGGCTTCAGGATGGCCCTGAAAGCTGAAAGCCGGCCGGTCGGTACGCTCGATCCCCTGAAGAGTGCCATCAAACAGTGAACGATGCGTGGCGCGCAGGTTAGCCGGCAGGCTGGCTTCATCGGCGGCAAACCCATGGTTCTGGCTGGTAATCATGACTCGCCCGCTATCCAGATCCTGTACCGGGTGATTGGCACCATGATGACCGTGACTCATCTTGATGGTTTTGGCGCCGGACGCTAATGCCAGCAACTGATGACCCAGGCAGATGCCAAAGACAGGTATCTCTGTCTCAAGCACCTCTTGAATAGCCTTGATAGCATAGTCGCAGGGCTCCGGGTCACCCGGGCCGTTAGCCAGAAAGATACCGTCCGGTTGCATGGCCAGCACCTCGGCAGACGGCGTCTGTGCGGGTACTATGCTGAGGCGGCAGCCACGAGAGGCCAACATGCGCAGGATGTTGCGCTTGACGCCGTAGTCGTACGCCACCACATGGAAAGGGCGTTCGCTGAGTGAGGTGTCAGCATAACCTTCACCCAGTGTCCATTCACCTTCGCGCCATTCATAGGGCGACTGGCAGGACACCACCTTTGCAAGGTCCATCCCTTTCAACCCAGGAAACCCCTTGGCAGCGGTCAATGCCCGCTCTACCGCATCGTCGCCCTCTGCGTCTGCGCCCGCCAGTATCGCCCCGTTCTGGGCACCTTTATCGCGAAGGATGCGGGTTAATCGACGCGTATCAATATCGGCAATGCCCAGTACGTTCTGGCTGACCAGATAATCAGACAGGGTCTGCTCTGAGCGGAAGCTGCTGGCCAGCAGCGGCAAGTCGCGAATCACCAGCCCCGCCGCCGCAATGGCGCCAGATTCAACGTCTTCAGCGTTAACGCCGGTGTTGCCGATATGGGGATAGGTCAGAGTCACGATCTGGCGGGTATAGGAGGGGTCGGTAAGGATTTCCTGATAGCCGGTCATGGCCGTATTGAACACCACCTCACCGCTGGTCTTTCCTTCGGCGCCGATCGCCGTGCCGTGAAATACGCTGCCATCTTCCAGGGCCAATATTGCGGGTTTGCTCAATGCGGGGTTATTCAAGACAAGTCCTCCCATGCTGGTAGGCGCCGCAAGGCGCAGGCTCGGCAATCTGATAACAATGGTGACTGGGCAACCATCGGGTCGTAAAAAAGCGGGACGAAGCCGATTAAATAAACCGGTCTCATCCCGCTTGTTGTTTTTTCACTGTGCTGCTGCATGCTACTGGCATCGCTGAATGTGGCCAGCGCAACAAGCGCTGTCTCTCAAGGTGCTCTAATCGCCACCAAGGCAAAATTTTCGGAATACTACAGGTTTTGTGGCCATTCGGCTAGCCCCTATCGCCTTTGACACCCTACGGCGCATCAGGCATCAACGCCCAACCCGAGCACATCCTGCATGTCGTAGCGGCCGTTAGGCTGTGACGCCACCCAGCGGGCGGCGCGCACGGCGCCCTTGGCAAAGGTCATCCGACTGGAAGCCTTGTGGGTAATTTCAATCCGCTCACCTTCCGTGGCAAACATCACGGTGTGCTCACCGACGATGTCACCCGCTCGCACAGTGGCAAAACCGATCTCTTTATCAGTACGCGGACCACACTGTCCGACCCGTTCAAACACGCCGTGCTCTTTGAGGGTACGACCAATACTCCCAGCCACCACTTCCCCCATCTTGATCGCCGTGCCAGAGGGCGAATCTATTTTATGGCGGTGGTGCGCTTCGATAACTTCAATATCATAACCTTCATCACCCAGCGCCCTGGCAGCGGTTTCCAGAAGTTTCAGCGTCAGGTTGACCCCCACGCTCATGTTGGGTGCAAACACCATGGGCACTCGCTCACGGTAGCTATCCAGCTGGGCAATCTGTTCATCACTCATGCCCGTGGTACCAATCACCATCCGCTTGCCATGCTCGGCACAGTACGCCAGGTTCGCCAGGGTAACCTCAGGCGCGGTGAAGTCGATCAGCACCTCGACGTCATCTGCCAGTGCCGCCAGAGAATCCACGGCGGCGACCCCTTTCTTTCCTACCCCCGCCAACTCACCGATATCAGCGCCGGCCAGCGAACTTCCCGGCTCCACCACGCCGCCAGCCAGCGTCGCTTCTGGGTCCAGCTCCACGGCATTAACAAGTGTGCGGCCCATACGTCCAGCCACGCCAACAATGGCAATTCGGGTCATGGAAACTCCTGTTGTGTCCTTGAGGATTAAATGAGAACCAGTATACCAGAAAGCAAAACCCCCGATGACGCGAGTCACCGGGGGTTTAACATCCACCTGACACCCTAGGGTTTCATATCTTCAAAGAACTTCTTCACACTGTCGAAGAAACCGGTCTTCTTGGGCGAGTGGCTGTGGCTATTGCTACCGTCAAAACTTTCCTGCAACTGGCGAAGCAAATCTTTCTGCTCGTCGTTGAGGTTGACCGGGGTTTCCAGTACCACCTTGCACAGCAGGTCGCCGGGGGCACCGCCGCGTACCGGCTTGACGCCCTTGCCACGCAGCCGGAAGAGCCTGCCGGTCTGGGTTTCCGGCGGAATCTTCAGCTTGACGCGGCCATCCAGAGTGGGCACCTCGAGCTCGCCCCCCAGGGCTGCATCCACAAAGTTGATGGGTACATCACATTGCAGGTGTTTGCCATCACGCTGGAAGATGTGGTGCGGTTTGATGGATGCCTGGACATACAGATCACCCGGCGGGCCGCCATTAATACCGGCTTCACCCTCACCGTTCAGACGTATGCGGTCACCGGTATCCACACCTGCCGGGATCTTGACTGACAGGGTACGGGTCTCACGCACGCGGCCTTCACCGTTACATTTATGGCAAGGCACTTTAATGTGCTGGCCACTGCCGTGACAGGTCGGGCATGTCTGCTGAACCGCAAAAAAGCCCTGCTGCATACGTACCTGGCCATGGCCATGGCAGGTGGGGCAGGTTTCCTTGCTGGAGCCCGGTTCGGCACCATCACCGTCGCAGCGATCGCAGTTGATATGGCGTGGCACCCGGATATCCACCGTGGTGCCCGCCACAGCGCTTTCCAGATCAAGCTCCAGGTTGTAGCGCAAATCGGAGCCACGCGCCGGGGCATTGGGGCCGCGCCGACGGCCACCGCCACCTCCGCCGAAAATATCACCAAACACATCGCCGAAGATGTCGCTGAAATCACCGGCACCACCGCCGCCAAAGCCACCGCCGCCAAAGCCGCCACCCTGGCCATCGACACCGGCGTGGCCAAACTGGTCATAGGCAGCGCGTTTTTCACTGTCGGTAAGCACTTCGTAGGCTTCCGAGACTTCACGGAATTTTTCAGCCGACGTGTTATCGTCAGGGTTTCGATCGGGGTGATATTTCTGGGCCAGGCGGCGGTAGGCCTTTTTGATCTCTTTCTGATCGGCCCCTTTATCGACCCCCAGGACTTCATAATAATCGCGCTTGGACATGGGTCCTACGCCTCCTGGTTAGCTATACATTCTGATTAGCTACGCATTCATTCAAACGTCATGACCGGAAACAGCAACGCGGGAGTAATCTCCCGCGTCACCGCTTTCCTTGACAGAAAGAGGGTGTTTACTGCTTTTTCTTGTCGTCGTTGACTTCTTCATACTCGGCGTCAACCACGTCTTCTTCCGGCTTGGCGTTCTCGGCGTCGTCACCCTCTGCCTGCTGCGCGGCTTCAGCCTGCTCGGCGTACATCTTCTGCGCCAGCTGACCGGAGGCTTCCGTCAGTGTATCCAGTTTCTTCTGGATATCGTCCTGATCGTCACCCTTGACGGCTTCTTCAAGCTCGCCGATAGCGGCCTCGATAGCCTGTTTCTCGTCATCGGTTGCCTTGTCGCCTGCTTCAGTCAGCGTCTTGCGTGTGGCATGAATCATGCTGTCTGCCTGGTTACGCAGCTGCACCAGCTCTTCGAACTTCTTATCTTCGTCCGCGTGAGCTTCAGCGTCGCGCACCATCTGCTCGATCTCGTCATCGGTCAGACCGCTGGACGCCTTGATGACAATCGACTGCTCCTTGTTGGTCGCCTTGTCTTTGGCAGACACGTTCAGGATACCGTTGGCATCGAGATCAAAGGCCACCTCGATCTGCGGCACACCGCGCGGTGCCGGCGGAATATCAGCCAGGTCGAAACGGCCCAGTGATTTGTTCTGCGACACCTGCTTGCGTTCACCCTGTACTACGTGGATGGTGACCGCAGTCTGGTTGTCATCTGCCGTGGAGAAGGTTTGCGTCTTCTTGGTCGGGATGGTGGTGTTTTTCTCGATCAGCGGGGTCATTACGCCGCCCATGGTTTCGATACCCAGGGTCAGCGGCGTGACGTCGAGCAGCAGTACGTCCTTGACGTCACCGCCCAGAACACCACCCTGGATCGCCGCACCGACAGCCACGGCTTCATCCGGGTTGACGTCCTTGCGAGCGTCCTTACCAAAGAAGTCAGCCACTTTCTGCTGAACCTGTGGCATACGCGTCTGGCCACCGACCAGAATCACCTCATCCACATCACCTGCAGACAGGCCAGCGTCTTTCAGAGCGACCTTGCAGGGCTCGAGCGAACGCTGAACCAGATCTTCCACCAGGGATTCCAGCTTGGCGCGGGTCACCTTGACGTTCAGGTGCTTGGGCCCGGTGTTGTCTGCCGTGATGTATGGCAGATTGACATCAGTCTGCTGAGCGCTTGAAAGCTCGATCTTGGCTTTCTCGGCGGCTTCTTTCAGGCGCTGCATGGCCAGATTGTCGCCGGACAGGTCCATTCCACTGTCAGCCTTGAACTGGTCGACCAGATAGTTGATCAGCGCGAGATCAAAATCCTCGCCACCCAGGAAGGTGTCACCGTTGGTCGCCAACACTTCAAACTGGGTTTCGCCGTCAACATCAGCGACTTCGATAATCGAAATATCGAAAGTACCGCCACCCAGGTCGTAAACCGCGATGGTCTTGTCACCGCGTGACTTGTCCATGCCATAGGCCAGTGCAGCAGCCGTCGGCTCGTTGATGATGCGCTTGACTTCAAGACCGGCAATGCGACCGGCATCCTTGGTAGCCTGGCGCTGGCTGTCATTGAAGTAAGCCGGAACGGTAATGACTGCTTCAGTCACTTCTTCGCCGAGATAGTCTTCGGCAGTTTTCTTCATTTTCTTGAGGACTTCCGCGCTGACCTGCGGCGGCGCCATCTTTTTGTCTTTTACATCGACCCAGGCATCACCGTTATCGGCTTCAGTGATCTTGTAAGGCACCATTTTGATGTCTTTCTGAACGACATCATCCTTGAAACGGCGGCCGATCAGACGCTTGATAGCGTACAGGGTGTTTTCCGGGTTGGTCACTGCCTGGCGCTTGGCGGCCTGGCCGACCAGTGTTTCGCCGTCGTCTGTATAGGCGATGATGGACGGCGTCGTACGGCCGCCTTCTGCGTTTTCGATGACCTTGGCGCTATCGCCGTCGAGCACTGCCACACAAGAGTTGGTGGTGCCCAGGTCAATACCAATAATGCGTCCCATAGTAGAAACCTCGAATTCGTATTTGGAAACGGATGACAAAAATGTCGTCTGAGTAATAGCGGCGGCTGAAGAATAGCCATACCGCCTGGTTGCTCTTCTATTTGGGGGCCACAAACTGCATTTCAAGGGCCCTTTCGCTTGGTTATCCTGCTTTTTGGCTTACCACCACCATTGCCGGACGCACCAGACGGCCATTCAGGAGATACCCCTTCTGCATCACGTCCATCACGGTATTCGGCTCCAGATCAGGGTTAGGTACCATGGTCATGGCCTCATGCACCTGCGGGTCAAAGGGTTCACCGTGGGGCTCGATCACCTCAACACCGAACTTGTTAAGTACATCCATCTGCATTTTAAGCGTCATGGAAACACCTTCACGGTGAACTTCTGAGGCCTCTTCCTGCATGGTTTCCAGCGCTTTCTCAAGGCTATCCACCACGGGCAGCAGTTCCTTGATGAATTTTTCCAGTGCGAACTTACGTGCTTTCTCTGCTTCCTGTTCGGCGCGCCGACGGACGTTCTGCGCTTCTGCAGCCGCGCGTAACGCTTGATCCTTGGCCTCGGCCAGGCTCTGCTCAAGCTCTTCTACCTGAGCGGCCAGGACCTGGGCTTCCGGATTTTCGTCAGCCGTCTCGACGGTACCGCCCTCATCATCAATCAGGTTTTCAAGTTCCCCCTCAGCCAGGCGCTCTTCGGCTTCCTGCTCAGGGGACTCGGACTCCTGCTCGTGGCGAGCCAACTCATCATCAAGCGGGGTTTGTGGTTCTTTGGCCATGGGATACTCCTACAAAGCTGGGTCTAAAAACGGGGACTTGAAAACCGGGTCTTGAATATGAGTCTTAAAACATGCACTGACCCGATGGTTTGCAGGGTATATGGGGGCCATAGCGCTCATCTCAAGAGCCGAACGTGAAGAGATGGCATTGAAGCGCATCATCAGCTACTGTATAAAACAACAATAATTGGATGTGTATCCAGTCATCCGTCATCCTTGATCTGCCCAGGCGCCGGGAGGAAAGCATGCTGACCCAGCTCGCGATACAGGACTTCGCCATCGTCGACCATCTTGAACTGGAACTGTGCGGAGGAATGACCGCCATCACCGGGGAAACCGGTGCCGGGAAATCGATTCTGCTGGGTGCTCTGGGGCTGTGCCTGGGCGAACGGGCAGATGCAGGCAGCGTTCGCCATGGCCGCGAGCGCGCTGACCTTTCCGCGCGCTTCGACATACATCATCTGCCTGCTGCACAAGCCTGGCTTGCCGACCGCGAGCTGAGCGACGACGAGTGCTTGCTGCGGCGCGTAATTACCGCCAACGGGCGCTCCAAGGCATGGATTAACGGCCAGCCAGCCACCATCACCGACCTCAAGTCGCTGGGTGAGCACCTGATTCAGATTCACGGCCAGCATGCTCATCAGGCATTGATGCGGGAAGAAACCCACTTGGCACTGCTGGATGATTACGCAGGCCTCAACGCTGATGTTAGCGTCCTGACCGAGACCTTCCGTGCCTGGCAGCGTACTCGGCGACGTCTCAAAGAACTCAGTGAAGCGGGCAGCGAGATTGAAGCCAAGCGCCAACTGCTGCGCTACCAGGTAGAAGAGCTTGACCAACTGGGCCTGGAAGAGGACGAGCTTCCTCAACTGGAGGAAGAGCAGCTGCAACTGGCTCATGCCGATGAAATCCTGCGTGAAACCGAGTTTGCCACCGAATGCTGTGCCAGTGACGAAGGTGGTGCCCTAAACCTGTTACATCAAGCGCATCAGCGTTTGAGTGCGCTGCCTGGCAGCGACAAAGGCGCGCTGGCCAATACACTCAACCTGCTTGGCGACGCACAGATCCAGATCGAGGAAGCTACCAGCGAACTTTCACGCCTGGCCGGCCACACCGAACTTGACCCCGCCAGGCTGTCCTATGTGGAGGATCGCCTGGGTGATATTCACCGCCTGGCGCGTAAGCATCACATTACCCCGGAAGAACTCTATGCCTTTCACCAACAGCTGATGGCGACACTTGATCAGCTGGATACCAGCGACAATGATCTGGATGCGCTGGGAGCAAAAGCCGACGAACTTCGCGAACGCTATCGCCAGCAGGCCAGAGCGCTCAACGAGGCGCGCAAGAAAGCCGCATTCAAGCTGGGCAAGGAAGTTCAACAGCAACTCGCTTTTCTGGCCATGGACAAAGCCCACTTTGAGGTGGCCCTGCAGGCGCGAGAAACACCTGCGCCTGAAGGGCTGGATCGGGTACAGTTCCTGATCAGCGCCAACCCTGGCCAGCCGGCACGCCCCTTGGCCAAGGTAGCCTCTGGGGGTGAGCTGTCCCGGGTGAGCTTGGCGATCCAGGTGGTGGCGGCCAGCCATTCCACCATTCCCAGCCTGATATTTGATGAAGTGGATGTCGGTGTTTCCGGCGCTACCGCAGAAATTGTCGGTCAGTTGCTGCGCAAACTGGGTACAAACGGCCAGGTGATGACGGTGACCCACCTGCCCCAGGTAGCCGCCCAGGCGCACCAGCATCTGCATATTGAAAAGCGCGCCAAACGCAATACCACCCTGACCAATATGGCCCTGCTGGATGAAAGTGGCCGCATCAGCGAACTGGCCCGCATGCTGGGAGGCGTCAACCTGTCTGAACAGACCCTGGCTCATGCCCGGGAAATGCTTAACGCCAGCCAGCACCCGCCCCACTGAAGGGCTTTCCCTGACGCCCCGCATGAGAAAAAACGCCCGCACCGTTCAGAACGGGCGGGCGTTTTAATGTAAGGGCCTGACGTGGTCAGGCCCAGCTATCGATAACGCTGGTTTAAAGCGACAGCACCTTGTCTCCGCGGGCAATTCCGGACACACCGGTACGCGCCACCTCCAGAATACCGACCGGCGCCATGGCCTGCAGAAACGCATCCAGCTTGACGGCATCACCGGTAATCTGAACCGTGTAAAGATTAGGGGTGACATCCACCACCTGGGCACGAAAGATGTCTGCCGTACGTTTGACCTCATCGCGGGCAGCGCCGATAGCCTTGACCTTGACCAGCATCAGCTCTCGCTCGATGTGGTTACCTTCAGTCAGGTCAACCAGCTTCACCACATCAATCAACTTATTGAGATGCTTGGTGATCTGCTCGATCACCCGGTCATCACCCACTGTTGTGACCGTCAGGCGCGACAGCGAAGGGTCTTCCGTCGGGGCAACATTCAGCGTTTCAATGTTGAAGTTACGCTGAGAGAACAGGCCGACCACACGCGACAGAGCACCCGGTTCGTTCTCCATCAGAATCGAGATGATATGACGCATCAGGTACGCTCCGTTTTAGACAGTAACATGTCACGCATGGAACCCAGCGGAACCTGCATTGGATAGACGTGCTCATGGGGGTCAACCATGACATCCAGGAACACCAGTTCGTGTTTGTCGGCGAAGGTACGTTCCAGCGCTTCATCCAACTCGTCCAGAGTTCTGACGGTAATGGCGGTAAAGCCATAGGCCTCAATCAGCAGGTGGAAATCAGGCAATGATTCCATATAGGAATTGGCGTGACGGGACTTGTAGTTCAGGTCCTGCCACTGGCGCACCATTCCCAAGGAAGCATTGTTGATGTTAACAATCTTCACCCCGATGCCGTACTGCTTACAGGTCGACAGCTCCTGCATCATCATCTGGAAGCTACCTTCCCCGGTCACGCATACCACATCATCGTCCGGGTAGCTCTGCTTGATACCCATGGCCGCCGGGAAACCAAAGCCCATGGTACCCAGACCACCCGAGGTAATCAGGCGGTTGGGCTTCTCGAACTTGTAGTACTGGGCAGCAAACATCTGGTGCTGGCCGACATCCGTGGTCACAAAGGCTTCACCACGGGTCACACGGCACAGCGCTTCAACGACTTCCTGCGGCTTGAGCACTTCACCCGGTTTGGAAGGCTCATAAAGCTTGCCTTCTCGCTCGGCACGCCAATCATTGATCTGCTGCCACCAGGCGCTAACCGCTTCCGGATTGGCAATTTCCTTACCCTGAACCAGGCTGATCATCTCGTTGATGACGCTTGAGGCCGGGCCAACAATAGGCACATCCGCACGCACCGTCTTGGACACCGAACTGGGATCCACATCGACATGGATGATCTTGGCCGTCGGGCAGAACTTCGACGTGTTATTGGTCACACGGTCATCAAAGCGCGCTCCGATCGCCACAATCAGGTCGGCGTGATGCATGGCCATATTGGATTCATAGGAGCCATGCATACCCAACCAGCCCAGGCACTGATCGTCGCCCTGCGGGAAGGCACCAATGCCCATCAGGGTGGTGGTAATCGGATAGCCCAACTGTTTGACCAGACTGGTCAAGCCTTCGCTGGCCTTGCCTGTGACCACGCCACCGCCGGTGTAAAAAACCGGACGCTTGGCCTTGAGGATCATGTCCACGGCTTTCTTGATCTGGCCGGTATGACCGCGGGTCATCGGATTGTAGGAGCGCATCTTGACCTTTTTCGGGTAGACGTACTCATAACGTTCGGTGGGCGCGGTCATATCCTTGGGAATATCAATCACGACCGGCCCCGGGCGACCCGTGGCTGCCAGATGGAAGGCCTTTTTAATGACTTCGGGAATTTCCGAAGGGTGCCTGATCGCAAAGCTATGCTTCACGATCGGGCGCGTCACACCGATGATGTCAGTTTCCTGAAAAGCATCATCACCAATCAGGTGGCTCATGACCTGTCCGCAAAGCACCACCATGGGAATCGAATCCATGTAGGCGGTCGCGATACCGGTCACCGCATTGGTAGCACCCGGGCCTGACGTCACCAGCACTACGCCGGGTTTTCCTGCTGCGCGCGCATAACCGTCAGCGGCATGGGTTGCCGCCTGCTCATGGCGTACCAGGATATGTTTGACTTTGTCCTGACGGAACAGCGCATCATAAATATGCAACGCTGCGCCCCCGGGATAACCATAGATATATTCAACGCCCTCATCCTGCAAGGAACGGGCGATCATGTCTGCGCCGGAAAGCAATTCCACTGTGTATCTCCCCTAGAGGTCTCGAGTGCCATCAACAGGCCCATGCCTGCCGTGTCGAGTGCGGCGATATGCCGCTGCCGGTTACGCCGGCACCTGATGCCAAACCCTGGCAATAAGACCCGGTTAGGGTCTGCACTCTCATCGCAGCAGGTCGCTGCGTCGGGGCATTGGCCAGGTTGAGCGGTTAGCTCAAACCCGGAAGTCCTTCGGCGGGTAAAGGCTAAAGCCTACCCTTCACGCGGGGATTGGGGGTTGCCCGTTGATGCCGCGTCCGCAAATCAGGAACCCACAAGATTCTATCAGCACATCCTGACTGTCAACCTGTAAACCCGACTCTTTACTGACTCTGCAACCAAAGAACCGCTATGCATGCATGACACCCCCACAAAAAACCCCGCCTGACCATGGTCAGGCGGGGTTATTATCATTCACGTTCAGGCATAGCCCGGCAAAGGAACGCTGTGTTACTCGGTGCTGAACGCCAGTTCACCCTCTTCAGCACTAACGCGAATCACACTGCCCGGTGCAAACTTGCCAGCCAGTAGTGACTGCGCCAGCGGATTCTCGATTCGGCTCTGGATCGCGCGCTTGAGCGGCCGCGCCCCGAACACCGGATCAAAGCCCACCACGGCAAGCTGTGCCAGGGCTTCATCGCTGAGTTCCAGACGCAGGTCGTGCTCGGCCAGACGATCCTGCAGACGCTCAAGCTGGATGCCGGCGATGGCCTGAATCTGCGCTTGACCCAGGGCATGGAAGACCACGACCTCATCGATACGGTTGATCAATTCAGGCCGGAAATGGTTGCCCACCACCTCCATGACAGCGTTTTTCATTGCCTCATAGTCACTGTCCTTGTCAGCACTCACATCACCGCCCATGCGCTGAATGATGTCCGAGCCCATATTCGAGGTCATGACGATCACCGTATTGCGGAAATCCACTGTCCGCCCCTGCCCATCGGTCAGACGACCATCTTCCAGCACCTGCAACAGGATGTTGAACACATCCGGGTGAGCTTTCTCGACTTCATCGAGCAACAGGACAGAATACGGCTTGCGGCGCACCGCTTCGGTCAGGTAACCGCCTTCTTCATAGCCGACGTAGCCCGGCGGGGCACCGATCAGGCGAGCCACGGAGTGTTTCTCCATGAACTCGGACATATCGATACGTACCATGGCTTCTTCGGTATCAAACAGGAAGTTGGCCAAGGACTTGCAAAGCTCCGTCTTACCCACACCGGTCGGGCCAAGGAACAGGAAGGAACCGTTGGGCCGGTTCGGATCAGACAGCCCTGCCCGGGAACGGCGCACCGCGTTGGCGACTGCCTCGACGGCTTCATCCTGACCGATGACGCGCTCATGCAAGGCCTCTTCCATGCGCAGCAGTTTATCGCGCTCACCTTCAAGCATCTTGTTGACCGGAATACCTGTCCAGCGCGAGACCACTTCGGCAATCTCTTCCTCGGTCACATTGGAGCGCAACAGCTGATGGCTGGCCGTATCCGTCGCTTCCCCCTCATTGCTTTCGGCAATCTTTTTCTCCAGCTCGGGAATCTTGCCGTACTGGATTTCCGACATCCGGCCCAGATCGCCCTGACGTCGTGCCTGTTCAAGGTCAATACGCGCCTGTTCCAGCTCGGCCTTGAACTGGGCGGCCCCCTGAATACTGGCTTTTTCTGCTTTCCAGATTTCATCCAGATCGGCGTATTCCCGTTCCAGCTCATGAATATGCTGATCCAGAGCCTCAAGACGTTTTTTCGAGGCATCGTCAGTTTCTTTCTTGAGCGCCTCACGCTCCATCTTGAGCTGGATCAGACGGCGATCAAGGCGATCCATTTCTTCCGGCTTGGAATCCAGCTCCATACGAATCCGCGAGGCCGCTTCATCAATCAGGTCAATGGCCTTGTCCGGCAGCTGGCGATCCGTAATGTAACGTGTCGACAGTTTGGCAGCGGCAATGATCGCCGAATCAGTGATATCCACTCCGTGGTGAACCTCATAGCGTTCCTTGAGGCCGCGCAGAATTGCCACCGTATCTTCTTCACTGGGTTCGTCGACCATCACCTTCTGGAAGCGGCGCTCAAGGGCCGCGTCTTTTTCAATGTATTGGCGATATTCGTCCAGCGTCGTCGCGCCCACGCAGTGCAACTCGCCCCGCGCCAGCGCAGGTTTAAGCATATTGCCCGCATCCATGGCGCCTTCAGCCTTACCAGCGCCCACCATGGTATGCAGCTCATCAATAAACAGGATGACCCGCCCTTCTTCCTGGGAAAGCTCCTTGAGTACCGCCTTCAAACGCTCCTCAAATTCACCGCGAAACTTGGCACCGGCCAGCAGCGAGCCCATATCCAGGGATAGCACGCGTTTGTCCTTGAGCCCTTCCGGCACTTCGCCGTTGACAATACGCTGGGCCAGCCCCTCAACAATGGCCGTCTTACCCACACCTGGCTCACCAATCAGCACCGGGTTATTCTTGGTGCGGCGTTGCAATACCTGCACAGTGCGACGTATTTCATCATCGCGGCCAATCACTGGGTCCAGTTTGCCGTCCAGTGCATGCTGGGTCAGATCCAGCGTGTATTTGTTCAAAGCCTCGCGCTGGTCTTCAGCATTAGGGTCGTCAACCGAATCACCACCGCGTAGTTGGTCGATGGCAGTTGTCAGGCTCTTACGCGTCAGCCCTGCGTCTTTCAGCAGCTTGGCCAGCGCCTGGTTCATCTCCAGGGCTGCCAACAGCACCAGCTCAGAGGCAATGAACTGATCGCCCCGCTGCTGGGCTTCGCGGTCAGTGAGGTTGAACAGCTTGATCAGCTCACGCGATGGTTGCACTTCGCCATCGAACTGGCTGACCTTGGGCAGGTCATCCAGCTGATGAGTGAGGCCGTCCCGCAAACGGGCAGCATCGCCACCCGCTTTCTGTACCAACGCCTTCAGGCCGGTGTCGCGATTGTCCAACAGAGTGAACAGCAGGTGGGCGGGTTCCAGCTGATTATGCCCACGGCCCACGGCCAGGGATTGAGCATCAGCAATGGCATTTTGTAACTTGGCGGTAAATTTATCGAATCGCATCATATTCCTCCCGGGATGGCGATGCCTTAGGACGCATCGCTTGACCCTTTTGTCTTGACTTGAGAGAGGAAATGGTGCTTGGCGGGAATATTTTCAAGTCGCCCTGGCAATATTTGTTAACGCAGCCAGATCACACTGGCCATGCGGCCGGTGCGTCCTTCATCGCGACGATGGGAGTAAAAACGTGACTCACAGGCTGTGCAGAAGTGCCCGCCACTAAAGTTACTCACCCCGAGCGCCTCCAGTCGCAGTCGTGCCAGTTTATAAAGATCTGCCATGCGGTGACCCATGCGGTAGGGGCTATGATCAAAGGCTTCCTCCGCCTCAGGCTGGACAGCCACAAAGGCATCATAGACCTCAGGCCCCACTTCAAACTGAGCCGTGGAAATGGCTGGCCCCAACCAGACCAGAAGCTCATCGGCAGGCGTATTCATCGCCGCCACTGTGGCTTCCAACACACCGCCGGCCAGGCCTCGCCACCCGGCATGGGCGATAGCGACACGGGTTCCCGCGCGGTCGCAGAACATCACCGGCAGGCAGTCAGCGGTCAGCACCACACAGGCATAATCCTGCTTGGTCGCCAGGGCCGCATCCGCGTTTGGCGGTGACGCCTGAAAATCCTGCTGCACCCAGGCGCCATGGGTCTGGTTGAGCCACAGCAAGGGGCGGTCATCGCCGATTTCCTTGCGTAGCAATCGACGACAAAGCGCCACATGATCCGGGTTGTCTCCGACGTGGTCGGCAGGATTGAACGCCGCGAAGTCTCCCTGACTTGGCCCTGTCTCACGGGTCGTCACGAAGGCGCCCACGTTGGCAGGCGCCGGCCAGTCCGGCATGATCAGGGAAGGGCGCAGGTCAATGGCATCGCTCATGCAGGCTCCTTAACGCATGGTGGCGTGATCTTCACGCAGGTAGTCCAGCAGCATCAGTAAATCATCCGGCAACGCTGCGCGAAAGCTCATGGCGTCACCCGAACGCGGGTGGATAAAGCTCAGTTTGCGCGCATGCAGCGCCTGGCGAGGAAACTCACGCAGAATATCTTTGAGTGCCTCGGCGGCCCCGGGGGGTAACTTGGGGCGACCGCCATAGAGCGGGTCACCGATCAGAGGGTAGCGGGCATGGGCCATGTGCACACGAATCTGATGGGTGCGCCCGGTTTCCAGCTGGCAGCGCACATGGGTGTGGGCACGAAAACGCTCAACCACACGATAATGGGTCACCGCTGGCTTGCCGGAAGCCGTCACCGCCTGACGCTTGCGGTCCTTGGGGTGACGCCCAATGGGGGCATCCACAGTAGCGCCGGAAACCGGCGTGCCAATCACCACCGCATCATATTGGCGCGATACCGAGCGCGCTTGCAGCTGCTCGACAAGGTGGGCCTGGGCCGGCAGGTTCTTGGCCACCATCATCAGGCCGGTAGTATCCTTATCCAGGCGGTGCACGATTCCGGCACGCGGCACCTGCCCAAGCGACGATTCATGATGCAGCAGCGCATTCAGCAGGGTGCCGTCAGGATTGCCTGCTGCCGGATGAACGACCCTACCGGCAGGCTTGTTAAGCACCAGGACATCGTCATCTTCGAACACAATGTCCAGTGGAATATCCTGCGCCTCAAAGCGACCTTCTTCCTCAAGCACAGCGCTCAGACTTAACACTTCTTCACCATGCAGACGGGTTTTAGGCTTTACCTTATGGCCATCAACGGTGAGATCTCCCGCATTGATCCATGCTTTCAGGCGCTCGCGTGAATAATCACTGAACAGCTCAGCGGCCGCTTGGTCTAAACGGCTGCCAGCAAGCGAGGCTGGCACCGGCAAGGAGGCTTCAACAGTGCGGGACATAACGGTTCCTTTCTTGTCACCTGCTGCGCATTGCGCTTTACGCCTGCGTTTTTTGCCAAGGTGATTTATAGTGGGGCAACGAAAATCTATTCTACCATGGCCGCTTGCGCTTTTTGGCGTCAACGGCCTGATTGTCACGAGGATAACCATGCGCGTTTTTTCTGCCGCTACCCGATTCGCAGCGCTCGCGCTCAGCCTGGCCTTTCTGGCAGGCTGTGCCAGCAATGATACTGCAGAAGAAGAAGGTCAATATGATGCGCTCGCGGAACGTGAGCTGTATGAAAGCGCTCGGGATGCACTGGACCGTAATATATTGCCTACCGCGATTGAGCGCCTGGAAGCGCTGGACACCCGCTTCCCGTTTGGTGTCCATGCCGAGCAGGCTCAGATCGAGCTTATCTACGCCTATTACGAAAATAGCAACTGGGAAGAAGCCCGCGCGGCCGCCAGCCGCTTTATCCGCCTGCACCCGGATCACCCCGACGTCGATTACGCCTATTACATTCGCGGGCTGTCGGCCTGGCAGGCCGGCCGTTTCAGCCTGGAACGCCTGCGCCTGATTGATATCTCCAAACGCGATGTGGGCGCCACCCGCGATGCCTACAACGATTTCCGCGAGCTGATCCAGCGCTACCCGAATAGCGAATACGCCGCCGATGCCCAGCAGCGCATTCTCTACCTCCGTGAACTGCTTGCCCGCCACGAACTGCATGTCGCCGATTACTACCTGCGCCGTGGGGCCTATGTGGCTGCGGTTGAGCGTGGCCGCTGGGTAGTGGAGAACTATCCGTCCTCCAATGCCTCTGAAGACGCTCTGGCCGCCATGATTGAGGGATACATGGGTCTGGGAATGGATGACCGTGTTGAGGAAGTGCTGGAGGTATTGCGTAACAACAACCCTGACCATGCCCAGCTTGACGGCAATCGCTTTTCCCCCAAGCATCTTTGATGTCGGCAATAACTGAGTCACGTCAATAGAAACAAAAGCGCCCTTCAGTAAGGGCGCTTTTTGGTTGTCACTAACTGTATGGCTTATTCCCCCGGCTGCCAGCCGTTGACGATGGGGTAGCGACGGTCGCGCCCGAAGCCTCTGGGCGTTACCCGCACGCCAACCGGTGCCTGGCGACGCTTGTACTCGCAGCGGTCTACCAGTTTGACGACCTGGTATACAGCCTCGCGTGCAAAGCCGGCGTCGATAATCGCTTCGGCACTCATATCCCCTTCGATATAGCGCATCAGAATGGCATCCAGGGTGTCGTAATCCGGCAAGGAGTCGCTGTCCTGCTGATCCGGGGCCAACTCCGCGCTGGGTGGGCGTTCGATCACCCGTTCGGGCACGGCCAGCGATTCCTGGTTACGCCAGCGCGCCAGGCGGTAGACCCAGGTTTTATAGACATCCTTGAGCGCGTTATATCCGCCCACCATGTCGCCGTAGAGAGTGGCGTAACCGACGGCCATTTCACTCTTGTTGCCGGTGGTCAGCACCATCAGGCCTTTCTTGTTGGAAATCGCCATCAAGAGCACACCCCGGCAGCGGGACTGCAGGTTTTCCTCGGTGGTGTCCTGGTCAGTACCCGCGAAGCTTTCGGCCAGGGTGCCCATAAAGGCCTCCACCATAGGCTCGATCGGCATGATCTCATAATGGACACCGAGTAACTCGGCCTGTTCGGCAGCATCCTGACGAGAGATATCCGCCGTGTAGTGATAGGGCATCATCACCGCCTGTACACGCTGCGGGCCAAGGGCATCCACGGCAATCGCCAGCGTCAGGGCGGAATCAATGCCACCTGACAACCCTATCACCACCCCCTTGAAGCCGCTCTTGTTGACATAGTCACGTACCCCGGTGACCAGCGCACAGTAGAGGCTCTCTTCTGCTGTCGAACTCTCTTCCCTCTCCCCGGGTTGCGGCACCCATTGATCAGCGCTTTGCTGAAGGAATTGCACGGGCATCAGACCGGCCTGCCAATAAGGCGCCAGCACCCTGAGCTGGCCGCTGGCATCAACACAGCCCGAACCACCGTCAAAGACCAGCTCATCTTGGCCACCAACGGTATTGACGTAGACAATCGGACGCTGCGCCTCGACCGCTCGCTGCTCCAGCAAACGCAGACGTTCGTCTGGCTTGTCCTGATGATAAGGTGAAGCGTTCAGCGTGATCAGCACTTCAGCCCCGGCCGCACAAGCTGCTTTCACCGGTGTGCCTTCCCACAGGTCTTCACAAATCAGGAGCCCAAGCCTGGCGCCCTTATGCTCGTATACCAGAGCTTCATGACCCGGGGCAAAGTAGCGTTGCTCATCAAAGACCTGATAATTGGGCAGCGCCTGCTTGGCATATTCAGCTTCCCATTGACCGTTATACAGTAAGCCTGCCAGATTATAGCGAGCCCCTTCGCGGACGCCGGGATAACCGATAATCACCAGAACGTCGCGCGACACTTTTTCAGCCATCAATGCCCGAGCCTCGCGCAGACGTGTCTCCATTGAAGGCCGTAATAACAGATCCTCCGGTGGATAACCGGACAAAAACAGCTCGGGAAAGACCACGATATCCGCGCCATGTTCTATACGCGCCTCGCGCACAGCTTCAATTGCACGCGCCGCATTACCGGGAATATCGCCTACCAGGGGGTCAAGTTGGGCCATGACCAGCGTTAAGTCTTGCATGGGCGTTTAAATCTCTTGAGAATCGTTAAATCACAGGGGCGCTTGTTGTGCCTATTGTCACGCAAGCACCACCGTGTGGCAAAGGTAGCGCCAACATTGAGGAGCCACACAGGATGAATCTCTTGATCATTCGCTTGATTATTTTTGCCGTGCTGTTTTTTGCCGGCCTGAAACTTTACGGCATGTACCGACAATGGAAACTTGACCAGGAAACGCTGGATCATCAGCCTGATCGCAGTGATGGCGGCCAGATGGTGCGCTGTAAATGGTGTGACGTGCACGTGCCGGAAGACGAAGCACTTCGCGATCAGCAGCATTGGTTCTGTTCAGGGGCGCACCGTGACCGCTTCCTGCAAGAGCAACGTGACCTGAATACCTCAACGCCGCCCGAGGACACCTCGCACGATGACAAACACTGATCGCTGGTGACGCGCCTGGTTATTACGATTTCACTTAATTAAGAAATATCTTACAAAGATGCCGGCATCGGCTGACAGCGCAACGCCCCCCGACCTCTAGTCTGAAGTAAAGGATTATCGGAGGTGCAGACGCTGTCTGCCGAGGATTCGAGTATGCAGCCCGTTTCACAAGGGTTCACTCTGCTGGAAGTGCTGGTGGTCGCTGCCCTGGTCAGTGTGTTGACGCTGCTCAGCTTGCCCGGTTTTTCTGCCTTCAGTGAGCGTAATGCACGCACGGCAGCAATTAACCATCTCTACAGCACGCTAGCCTTTGCCCGCCAACTGGCCATCAGTGAGCAAACCAGCGTCAGCGTCTGTGCGACCAATCAGTCCCGCAATGTCTGCCTGAACGGCTGGCATGGTGACATACTGGTAATAATGGGCGATCAACATCGTAGTGTTGAACAGGACGACATCGTGCGAATCGTGCCCGCCCTACCCTCAACCAGAATCCGCTATACCCGGGAAGCACATCGCAAAGCGGTCAAGTTTAACCCTCTGGGGTTCAGCAAGGGATATAACGGCCGCTTTCACATCTGTCCCACCGGGGCCGAGACCGGCAACACCCTGGTACTTAGCCAATACGGCAGGCTGCGCCTGGATGACCAGGCGCATGACTGCCTTTAAACGTCCATGTCTGTCACCCTCAACCCAGGCCATCAAGATAGCGTTCAGCATCCAGCGCCGCCATGCAGCCAGTACCTGCCGAGGTAATCGCCTGACGGTAGACATGGTCCATGACATCGCCACTGGCGAACACACCCGGCACGCTGGTCGCCGTGGCATTGCCGTCAAGGCCTGAATTAACCTTGATGTAGCCGCCATTCATGGCCAGCTGACCTTCAAAAATGCCGGTATTCGGGCTATGACCGATGGCAACAAACAGGCCAGGCGCATGAATTTCCTTGGTTGAGCCATCCTGGGTGGATTTAACGCGCACGCCGGTGACACCCGTGTTGTCGCCTAACACTTCGTCAACTTCATAGAACCACTCTACAGCCATGTTGCCTGACGCTACCTTCTCGAACAGCTTGTCCTGCAGGATCTTTTCGGCACGCAGGCTATCACGGCGGTGAACCAGAGTGACCTTGGAGGCAATATTGGCAAGATACAGGGCTTCTTCTACCGCTGTGTTTCCCCCGCCGACAACGACGACTTCCTGGTTACGATAAAAGAACCCATCACAGGTGGCACAGGCGGAAACCCCCTGCCCCATGAATTTCTGCTCCGATTCCAGACCCAGATAACGCGCACTCGCCCCAGTGGCAATAATCAGGGCATCACAGGTGTATACACCATTGTCGCCCTTGAGCGTGAACGGCTTTTCGCCTAACGTGACCTCATGAATATGGTCAAACAACACCTCGGTATTAAAGCGCTCGGCGTGCTGTTTCATGCGTTCCATCAGTTCAGGCCCCTGCACACCTTCAGCATCACCCGGCCAGTTATCAACATCCGTGGTCGTCGTCAGCTGCCCCCCCGCCTGCATCCCGGTAATCAACAGTGGCTTGAGGTTAGCACGCGCCGCATAAACGGCGGCTGTGTACCCTGCCGGGCCGGAGCCAAGAATAATCAAGCGTTCATGACGCGTTTGCATACAGTTACCTTTTAGTTTCAACAGTGATCATGCTAGGAACGAGACGGGCAGTCTGCCTGAGACACAACTGAACGCCAACGGCTGCGAGGCAAAATCTCCTGAAATAACCGGACGTTCTCTTGAAAGCGCCAAGGGACATCCTCACAACCCATTTGTATCTATGCTATTAATATAAGGATAAGGATGACGTAATAACGCTATGCTACCTCACTTATAGCCAGCCCAATCTATTATACAACCCTGTTTGAGGTACCGACGAAAGGCACAGATCGCCGCACTGCAAAACAGTCCAGAGCCGAACCGTTGAATGAGAAGGAGCCCATAATGAGCAAGATTCCCGAAACGCTACAAGCGCTTGACGTTGATTCTCATACGTATCATTACCATAGCCTCTCCCTTGCCGCTGATGCACTAGGTAACATCGACCGCTTGCCCAAGACCCTCAAGATTCTTCTCGAAAACCAGCTACGTAACGCAGACGATGAAAGCGTTTCCTCGGAAGATATGCAAGCCCTGGTGGACTGGCAGCAGGAAGGTAAATCCAGCCGTGAAATCGGTTACCGCCCGGCCCGTGTATTGATGCAGGATTTTACCGGCGTGCCTGGCGTGGTTGACCTTGCCTCCATGCGAGCAGCCGTCGAGAAACTGGGCGAGGACCCGGCCTGTATCAATCCGCTATCGCCGGTTGACCTGGTCATTGACCACTCGGTCATGGTCGACAAGTTCGGTAATCCTACCGCCTTCCAGGACAACGTTGATATCGAGATGCAACGTAACCGCGAACGTTACGAATTTCTGCGCTGGGGCCAGAAGGCTTTCGATAATTTCAGCGTTGTTCCCCCCGGCACAGGTATCTGCCACCAGGTCAACCTGGAATACCTGGGCAAGACTGTCTGGACCAAGGACGTCGACGGCGCCACCCTGGCCTACCCCGATACCCTTGTCGGCACAGACTCACACACCACCATGATCAATGGTCTGGGTGTGCTGGGCTGGGGGGTTGGCGGTATTGAAGCTGAAGCAGCCATGCTCGGCCAGCCGGTATCGATGCTGATTCCCGAAGTGATTGGCTTCAAGCTGACCGGCAAGCTGCGCGAAGGCATCACCGCCACTGACCTGGTACTCACAGTCACCGAGATGCTGCGTAAAAAAGGCGTGGTCGGCAAGTTTGTGGAGTTCTACGGTGACGGCCTCAAGGACCTTCCGCTGGCTGACCGTGCGACCATTGCCAACATGGCACCCGAATATGGCGCTACCTGTGGTTTTTTCCCGGTGGATGACGAAACGCTCAACTACCTGCGCCTGACCGGCCGCGAAGACGCCCAGGTGGCGCTGGTGGAAGCCTACAGCAAGGCTCAGGGGCTTTGGCGCGAGCCCGGTGACGAGCCCATTTTCACCGACACCCTGCATCTGGACATGAACGAGGTTGAAGCCAGCCTAGCCGGGCCTAAACGCCCACAGGACAGGGTCGAACTGAAAAACATGCCGGCAGCCTTTGCCAAGGTAATGGAAGATGACGGCAAGACAGAAGAGCCGCAGACAGTTGGCAAGCTGGCCTCAGAAGGTGGCCAGACAGCCGTCGGAGTTGACCGCAGCTACGAACACTCGGACAGCCAGGCCGTTTCCTTCAAGGGTCAGGATTTCAAACTTGACCCAGGCGCTGTGGTGATTGCGGCCATCACCTCCTGCACCAACACCTCCAACCCCAGCGTGATGATGGCGGCGGGGCTTCTGGCGCGCAAGGCGCTCGAGAAGGGCCTGGTCACCCAGCCCTGGGTAAAAACGTCATTGGCGCCTGGCTCCAAGGTGGTGACCGACTACCTGGAAGCAGCCAACCTCAGCGATGATCTCAATGCCCTCGGCTTTAATCTGGTCGGCTATGGCTGCACCACCTGTATCGGTAACTCCGGCCCACTGCCAGAGGAAATTGAAAAGGCCGTCTCTGATGGCGATCTGACCGTTGCCTCGGTGCTGTCAGGTAACCGTAACTTCGAAGGTCGGGTACATCCGCTGGTCAAGACCAACTGGCTGGCATCACCGCCCCTGGTAGTGGCGTATGCGCTGGCGGGTAACGTCCAGTGTGACCTGACCCATGACCCACTCGGCAACGATAAGCAGGGCAACCCGGTATACCTGAAGGATATCTGGCCGAGCCAGGCCGAAATTGCGGCTGCCGTCGAGAAAGTCAATACGGCCATGTTCCGCAAGGAGTACGGCGCAGTCTTTGAAGGCGATGACACCTGGAAGGCTATCAAGGTCTCGGAGAGCAAGGTTTACCAGTGGCCCGCTTCCACCTATATCCAGCACCCGCCTTTCTTTGAGGGTATGGGCCGCGAACCGGATGCCATTGAGGACGTCAAGGACGCTCGCGTCCTGGCCGTTCTGGGGGATTCTGTGACCACAGACCATATATCCCCTGCTGGTGCTATCAAACCGGATAGTCCCGCAGGACGCTACCTGCAGGAAAATGGCGTCGAGCCGGTAGACTTCAACTCCTACGGTTCACGGCGGGGGAATCATGAAGTCATGATGCGTGGCACCTTTGCCAACGTGCGGATCCAAAATGAGATGCTGGATGGCGTCGTGGGTGGTGAAACACGCCACGTCCCCAGTGGCGAACAGATGGCCATTTATGATGCCGCCATGAAGTATCAGGATGCCGGCACGCCGCTGGTGGTGATTGCTGGCAAGGAATATGGCACCGGCTCTTCTCGCGACTGGGCAGCCAAGGGGACACGCCTGCTCGGCGTTCGCGCGGTCATCGCTGAATCCTTTGAGCGCATTCACCGTTCCAACCTGATCGGCATGGGCGTGGTTCCGCTGCAGTTCCCGGAAGGTGAAAGCCGGAAAACGCTCGGCCTGACCGGCGACGAAGAAATTTCCATTGCCGGCTTGAGCGACCTTAGCCCGGGCGGCAGTGTCAAGGTGATCATCAAAAACGCTGAAGGAGAGCGTAGCGTTGACGCCAAGTGTCGTATTGATACCCTAAATGAGCTGGCGTACTACCGCCATGGTGGTATCCTTCATTACGTGTTGCGCAAGATGATTGGCGCAGCCTGATAGGGAAACCAACCAATGCTCGCCTCGCCCCCACACCTGTGGGGGCTTTTTTGTATATAGCAACAACAAAAATCAGTAAGCACGACGCCGATAGGCGCGATATTCGGGCAGCCAGCAGCTGCGCTCAATCGCCGCACGCAGCTCGGTACCCCCGGTTTTCAACGCAACGCCATTCTGCTGGGCCTGAGCAGCCACTTCAAAGGCAATGGACTTGCTGATATCACTGATTCGCGACAACGGAGGGAGCAAAGCCCCTTTACCGTCTTTCACCAGGGGCGCTTCTCGGGCCAGCGCACGTGAGGCACTCATCAGCATGTCATCGGTGACGCGGCTGGCTTTGGCGGCCACGACCCCCAGGCCAATGCCCGGGAAAATGTAAGCATTGTTGCATTGTGCAATCGGATAACTGCGGCCATTGTGAACCACGGGCGCAAATGGGCTACCGGTTGCCACCAGCGCCTGACCGTCCGTCCAGCGGATGACATCCTCCGGCACCGCTTCGGCCTGAGAGGTCGGGTTGGAGAGTGGCATGATGACCGGATTTTCGCAGTGGGCGTGCATGGTGCGCACCACCTGTTCGGTAAAGATGCCCTGCTGACCGCACACACCGATCAGTACCGTCGGTTTGACGCGCGCCACGGTTTCTTCCAGCCCTTGCCCGGTCCATTCCGCCACCATGGCCGCATCATGTGCCAGGCGGCGCTGGAAATCACGCTGCCACGCCTGGTCATTGGTCATCAAACCTTCGCGGTCAATCATGTAGATACGCCCGCGGGCCTCGGATTCACTCAAACCTTCCGCCATCATGGCGACGACTACCTGTTCAGCAATCCCGCAGCCAGCCGAGCCGCCGCCCACAAACACCACGCGTTGCTTGGCAATGGTTTCCTGACGTGCCTGACAGGCCGCCATCAGGGTGCCCACCACCACAGAAGCCGTTCCTTGGACATCATCGTTAAAGCAGCACAGCTCGTCCCTGTAACGCTCCAGCAAGGGGACGGCATTTGCCTGGGCAAAATCCTCGAACTGCAGCAGTACGTTTGGCCAACGACGTTTCACGGCGCTGATAAACTCTGCCATGAAGGCATCGTATTCCTCCTGACTGACCCGCGGATGACGCCACCCCATATACATGGGATTATCCAGCAACGACTGGTTATTAGTGCCTACATCCAGCATGATCGGCAGCGTATAGGCCGGGCTGACCCCCCCACAGGCGGTATACAGTGCCAGCTTGCCGATAGGAATGCCCATCCCCCCAATGCCCTGATCCCCCAGGCCAAGAATCCGCTCGCCGTCTGTCACCACGATGACCTTGACGTTATCCTTGGTGGCGCTGCGCAGAATATCGTCCATATGCTCACGGTCCGGATAGCCAATAAACAAGCCGCGGTGATTACGATAGATATTCGAGAATTCCTGACACGCCTTACCCACGGTGGGGGTGTAAATGATGGGCAGCATTTCCTCCAGATGCTCGGATACCAACCTGAAATACAGGGTTTCATTATCATCCTGTATCGCACGAAGGTGAATATGCCGCTCCAGATCACTGTTGCACTGCCGGTACTGGCGATACGCGCGAGCCAGTTGCTCATCAATGGTCTCTACTTTCTGCGGCAGCAGACCAATCAGATTGAACGACAGGCGCTCTTCGTGACTGAAGGCACTGCCCTTGTTGAGCAGGGGCATTTCCAGCAGGGACGGACCGGCGTAAGGAATATACAGGGGGCGTTTGTTAGACGTCGTCATAGGCTTTCTCGCTATCTTCACTTGGCAAGCTTGTTTGTAGCTTTGTCGTTATGGCGTTATTGACACAATATGGAAACCATAAAATGTT
This sequence comes from Halomonas sp. BLK-85, assembly GCF_044792155.1. Classification (NCBI taxonomy): domain Bacteria; kingdom Pseudomonadati; phylum Pseudomonadota; class Gammaproteobacteria; order Oceanospirillales; family Halomonadaceae; genus Halomonas; species Halomonas sp. BLK-85. The sequence goes on along the minus strand of NZ_CP087731.1, from coordinate 374,454 downwards.
GTGCAATGCAGTAAAATCCGCCACTTACTGCGATTTGACGCTAATGTAACATGCTTCCATGGCAAAAGTAGGACATGGACCCGCATTCGCGTTTGAATGCACTCAGGGCGCACATCAACGAGAATTCGAGATGCAACCCGAAGAAGTGAAAACCTTGCATGCCATAGGAAGGGGTCATTCACGGGGGCAATGGCCAGGCGAGCGTTATCCCACCAAGGGAGAGAAAAGGGGTAAGGCACATTATCTGCTAAACTTAATGTAAATTATTATTTCGGTGAGATCTATGGCGCACCGGGCTTCTGTTCGCCCCCCACAGGCTGCTTTGATTACCCGGCGCCAGTTGCTGACAGCAATGGGAGTGATGGCTGCCGCTGGTGCGATAGGTTACTTGCCTACGACCGCGGATGCCTTCAACCCCCAGCGCCTGCGCGACAGCATGGAGCGCCTTTACGGGTCCAGTGGTTTACAGGTTCTGGAAGAATGGTTTGCGCTGCTTGACCGTTTGCGGGAGGCGGACGTGGCTACCCAGCTGCGCGATGTGAATGGCTTTTTCAACCGGCGCGTCTTATGGCGGGATGATATCCAGATCTGGGGGCAGGAGGATTACTGGGCCACGCCTCTGGAAACGATGGGCAAGGGCGAAGGGGATTGTGAAGACTACTCGATAGCCAAGTACATCACGCTGAAAGAACTGGGTGTGCCTGGCGACAAACTGCGCATGATCTATGTCCGCGCACGGATTGGTCGTTCACAGACCACTCAGGCGCACATGGTATTGGGGTTTTATCAGACATCGGCCTCGGAGCCGCTGATTCTGGACAACCTGGTGGCTTCGATTCAACCCGCCTCACAACGCGATGACCTGGATCCTGTCTTCAGTTTTAACAGCAATGGCCTCTGGGCAGGCGGCAGCGACAGCTCCCGGGCCGACCCCATGGCGCGGCTTTCCCGTTGGCGAAGCGTGGTTTCGCGCATGCAGGAGCAGGGGTTTATATGAAAACGAGGGCAGGCTGCGCGCCCACGCCGCCGACCCGTTCAGACGGCACAACAGCTACCCGCGACCATCATTTATAGGCCAGATGTCATGAAGAGGATTTTCCCATGTCGTTAATTAAACAACTCTGGCTCACCGTGATTGCCATTCTCTTGCTGGCGTTTATAGGCAGCCTGACGATCAGTATGACCAGCAGCCGTCACTACATTGAACAGGAAGTGCAGATCAAGAACGCGGATAACGCCAACGCGCTGGCACTTTCAATGAGCCAGCTGGAGAAGGATGAAGTCAGCATGGAATTGCTGGTAGCTGCCCAGTTTGATACCGGCCACTACCGCCGGATTGAGTTGCGCTCACCGGAGGGTGACATCCTGCATCTGCGTGAGGCCAGGGAATATATCGACGATGTACCTCAATGGTTCGTCAAGCTGGTCAGCTTTGATGTGTCGCCCGGCCAGGCCGTGGTTCAGGATGGCTGGAACCAGTACGGCACCCTGACACTGGAAAGCCAGCACAGCTTTGCCTATCGCACCCTGTGGCGTAGCAGCCTGGAGATGGCCGGCTGGTTTGCGCTGGCCGGCGTGATCAGCTTTCTGCTGGCCTGGTGGATTGTGCGTACCATCCGCAAACCGCTGGTCGATGTCATCCAGCAGGCCAAAAGCATCAGCGCCCGGCGCTTTACCACCACGGAAGAGCCCTACACTCTGGAACTCCGCCAGGTGGTGCGCGCAATGAACACCCTCTCTGGCGCGGTGCATGAGATGCTCAAAGAGGAAACCAGCAAGCTGGACAATCTGCGCCGACGCCTGCAGGAAGACCCCACCACCCAGGCACTGACTCGGGAATCCTTGCTCGAACGTCTCAAACGCAACCTGGAAAGCGATTCCCATCGCGCCAGTGGCGCGCTGGCCCTGGTCCGCGTCGAACGGCTTGCCGAACTTAACGAAGCCCTCAGGCGTCGCGAGGTAGACTCCCTACTCACCTCCCTCGTTCAACACTTGCATGAGGTAGGCGAACACTACGGTGATGCCAATGTTGGGCGCCTGAACGGCAGTGATTTCATGCTGATCGTTCCATCCGCGACTGATCTCGACAGTGTCGCCCAGGCGCTGGACTCCCACCTGGAAAGCCTCAAAGCAAGCATTGACGGTGATGTTTCCCTGGCCTCTGTGCTGGTGGACTATCAGGAAGACGATACCCTGTCACAGCGCCTTGCCGCCTTGGACAGCGCCCTGGCGACCGCCGAAGCCGGAGCAGGCAGACAGACCATGACGGCTCAGGGCGGCCAACGGCACACGCTCTGCACCACTCAGGAAGAGTGGCGTGAAGCCATAGATCAAGCAATTGCCCAGGGAGTACAGCTGGCCGCCTACCCGGTACGAGACCGTCAAGGAGGCCTGATTCACTTCGAGGCACCGTCACGTTTATATATTCAGGGCAGTTGGCGCAATGCCGGCCTCTTCATGCCCTGGGTGCATCGTTTGCAACGCGATGACGCGCTGGATATGGTCGTGCTGGAGGCTGCATTAACCCATATCAACCAACATCACCAACCTATCGGCATCAATATGTCAGCGCGCTCCCTGCGCGATGTGCATTTCATCAAACACCTCACCCAGCGGCTTCGCGACGCGGAGAAAACCACGCCATGGCTATGGATGGAACTGCCCGAGCATGTGGCCATTCATGACCTGGCCAGTTTCCGTCTGCTGTGTCGTGAACTTCAGCCGCTGGGGATCAAAATCGGGCTTGAGCATGTGGGCAGTGAGTTCAACAAGCTTGCCGACCTGCACGACCTGGGCCTGAGTTTTCTCAAGTTTGATGCCTCTCTGGTCAGCGGTGTGGATAAGTCGACCGACCAGCAAACCATTTTGCGCGGCATGGCCACCCTGGCCCACTCACTTGGCATTCTGGCGATTGCTGAAGGCGTGAAACATGAAGCTGAAGCCGAAGCGCTGTTTGACCTCGGCCTGGACGGCATTACCGGCCCGGGGGTGGAGTAAACCCTAACGCCGATTATGACACCATTGTGACGCCTGTCTTTTTGGCGGGCGTAGGTGTTCAGCTCGTCTAGATCACATCACTGTTATCATCATCCATCAGGCCAACATCGTTCACCCGCTTACGTAACGTCTGGCGGTCCAACAGTTTTTCCTGAGCTTTTTCCGGCAGGTCCGTAAAACGCAGAATCCCCTTGTCCATCAACAGAGTAATCACGTCTTCGAGTACCCGCACAAACTCCATATCGGATTCACGCAACTTGGCCGCCTCATCCTCAGCCGCAAAAAATGCCACCAGCTCCGCCGAGCCCGGCATCAGGTATTCCTTGCAGTCAGGCGTTGGCTCCTTGCACACCTGGGCAATGTTGCCCTCTTCATCACGTTTTACATACATCCCAAGGCTCCTAGAAACATTTATTCATTATCTTAAAGGCTTTGATGGCACAACGCTGCCTGTTCTTTGGGTGAAGAATAAAAAGCCCCGCCGGGCAAGCCAGGCGGGGCGGGGTTAGCTTATAATGTCAGCTTAATCGATATCCAACTGACCTTTATCTATCAGCTTGGTGATCAAGTCCTCACTCGATGTATTTGAATCAAAACTGGTATCAATCTCATTGAATGACTTTCCTTCCAGCGTAATCTTCTGGTCAGCGCCTGCGCCATCACTACCATTCAACGCTCCAGTTGAACTGATATGCAATACCAAGTCGCTTCCGTCCTGCTCGGCAAAGATGTAGGTGCCAATATCATTCTCATCCTCACCCTGCAAAAGGTCCGCGAGATCTAAACGATCGGCATCAACATCCGTTCCAAACAGGCCCTCTTGGAAGTCTTGGACAACATCATCTGCTGGGTTGTTTGTATCGTTACTTTCATCCCCCAGATTCCAGACAAAGGTATCAGCCCCTGCACCGCCGATGAGGATGTCGTCGCCAGGGCCGCCGATGATAATATCGTTGCCTGTATCTCCTTCGATTGTGTCATCACCGGCACCACCGTAGAGAAAGTTGTCACCACCAACGCCTTGGATAGTATCGTTCCCCTCGCCACCGGAAATGATATCGTTCCCACTATTGCCCGTCATGGTGTCGTTTCCACTGCCTCCCAGCAGCATACCCTCAGTTCCGTCGTCAACCATCAGGGTATCTTCACCATCCCCTCCTTCCCCGACAATGTGGGTGTCCGGAGCCAGCTGCAGTTTTATGGCATCCATAATGGTGAGATTATCACCATCGCCATCAATGATATCGAGGTCAATGCCTAGATCGACTGCATCACCTGGAGTGAAAGAAACACCCCCGAAACCACCTACTTGGAAATCTCCACCTGAGACATAATGGTATTCGATACTATTGAAACCATCCTGCGTTGAGACACCGACCTGAACGCCGGCGTCCAGACCAGATATATCAACACCACTCGCCCGCAAGGTTACATTGTAAGTGCCAACGACTTCATCCTCATCATCAACTAGCGCAATCTCATCACTTTCACCTGCGTTCCAGTCAGATAGATCAAGACTTCCCTCTATGCCCTGATAATTTATGACTACGCGGGTAACGACATCCTCTTTATGGCCTGTAACATTTCCGCCGACAAGATCACCATTATAATTATCCGGATAATCAAATGCCTTGATATTTATGGTTGTATCATCAGCATCGACCAAGATTGCAGTTGCACCATTAACCGTATAATGACCATCAAATGTATGGCTGGGGCTATTCACGTCATAGGACCCACCGGAAGATTCAGTCCCACCCAAATTCGTCACATAGTCGACTCGAACAGCTTGGTCTCCATCTTTCGAAGACCCCACGGAGGTGTTCGCAACACCAGCAGTACCACCTTCGGAGTCAGTTGTATTAATTGTTGAACCATTGATAGGTGTGATCAGGATATCTTGGTTAGGGCCATCTTCTGAGTCAAAAGATACCCACTTCTTATTACCGCCCGAAAAGTCATAGTCACCTTCCGTGGTGGTAAAGCTGCCAGCACCGCCATCGATCTGCTGATGAAGCGTTAAATCATAAGTGTCTTCACCGTCAGAATTCACGCTCAGGTTGACAGTAAACACCGCCTCCGCTTGAACGGAGCTATCCGCGCTTTCTTCATCGCCAAAGGTTGAGCCAATTAGCGTCTGATCGTCCTCGCTAACGTACAGATAGATAATTGCGCCATTCGAAGTCAGCGTAGATTCAGTACCATTTGTCGCACTGAAACGTACCTTGCCGTCTTGGTCAGCACCAAAATTGTCCTCGACTTGACCATCTAGATCGAGCTTGCCTACGAAGGTATTAAAGGCAGAGTCCGGATCATTGACTAGGAAACCGATGTCGGGGTTGATGAAACTCGGCCCATCGTCTTCGAAGGTGATCAGATTGCCGATCGCTTCGCTGTCAGTAGCCTCGTCGCCGTCACCGTCAGTGACGGTCACCACGGCGTTCAACTTGCCGTCCAGACTCACCGCTTCGTCATCGCTGTCGACGTTCGGATGCTCGAGCGCGGCATACTGTGCCACCGAGACTTTACCGTCGTCGTTGATGCTGATGGCGAAGATCACGTCACCGTCTTCAGCACCGGTGCGGCCGGTGATGGTGCCATCGTCCTCGGTATACAGGTCGATCGGGGTGCCGTCGGTGGTGGCCAGGCCAGAGTCACTGCCTTCGGCGCCGGTCAGCGACAGGCTCACGCTGGTGGTGGCGCCATCACTGTCGGCACCGGCATCGCTACCGCTGGCGTCGACCAGGGCAATCCCACTGATCGCGCCGATCGGGGTGCCATAGCTGTTGTTGAACGGATCGGGATTGCTGTCAGTGATGTCGTCAAAGGCACCCTCACCGCCAATCGTCTCGTCCAGCGTGACACTGGCTTCATCCACCAGCGCAATGTCGGCCGTCGGCCCGTCGTCTTCGAAGGTGATCAGATTGCCGATCGCTTCGCTGTCAGTAGCCTCGTCGCCGTCACCGTCAGTGACGGTCACCACGGCGTTCAACTTGCCGTCCAGACTCACCGCTTCGTCATCGCTGTCGACGTTCGGATGCTCGAGCGCGGCATACTGTGCCACCGAGACTTTACCGTCGTCGTTGATGCTGATGGCGAAGATCACGTCACCGTCTTCAGCACCGGTGCGGCCGGTGATGGTGCCATCGTCCTCGGTATACAGGTCGATCGGGGTGCCGTCGGTGGTGGCCAGGCCAGAGTCACTGCCTTCGGCGCCGGTCAGCGACAGGCTCACGCTGGTGGTGGCGCCATCACTGTCGGCACCGGCATCGCTACCGCTGGCGTCGACCAGGGCAATCCCACTGATCGCGCCGATCGGGGTGCCATAGCTGTTGTTGAACGGATCGGGATTGCTGTCAGTGATGTCGTCAAAGGCACCCTCACCGCCAATCGTCTCGTCCAGCGTGACACTGGCTTCATCCACCAGCGCAATGTCGGCCGTCGGCCCGTCGTCTTCGAAGGTGATCAGATTGCCGATCGCTTCGCTGTCAGTAGCCTCGTCGCCGTCACCGTCAGTGACGGTCACCACGGCGTTCAACTTGCCGTCCAGACTCACCGCTTCGTCATCGCTGTCGACGTTCGGATGCTCGAGCGCGGCATACTGTGCCACCGAGACTTTACCGTCGTCGTTGATGCTGATGGCGAAGATCACGTCACCGTCTTCAGCACCGGTGCGGCCGGTGATGGTGCCATCGTCCTCGGTATACAGGTCGATCGGGGTGCCGTCGGTGGTGGCCAGGCCAGAGTCACTGCCTTCGGCGCCGGTCAGCGACAGGCTCACGCTGGTGGTGGCGCCATCACTGTCGGCACCGGCATCGCTACCGCTGGCGTCGACCAGGGCAATCCCACTGATCGCGCCGATCGGGGTGCCATAGCTGTTGTTGAACGGATCGGGATTGCTGTCAGTGATGTCGTCAAAGGCACCCTCACCGCCAATCGTCTCGTCCAGCGTGACACTGGCTTCATCCACCAGCGCAATGTCGGCCGTCGGCCCGTCGTCTTCGAAGGTGATCAGATTGCCGATCGCTTCGCTGTCAGTAGCCTCGTCGCCGTCACCGTCAGTGACGGTCACCACGGCGTTCAACTTGCCGTCCAGACTCACCGCTTCGTCATCGCTGTCGACGTTCGGATGCTCGAGCGCGGCATACTGTGCCACCGAGACTTTACCGTCGTCGTTGATGCTGATGGCGAAGATCACGTCACCGTCTTCAGCACCGGTGCGGCCGGTGATGGTGCCATCGTCCTCGGTATACAGGTCGATCGGGGTGCCGTCGGTGGTGGCCAGGCCAGAGTCACTGCCTTCGGCGCCGGTCAGCGACAGGCTCACGCTGGTGGTGGCGCCATCACTGTCGGCACCGGCATCGCTACCGCTGGCGTCGACCAGGGCAATCCCACTGATCGCGCCGATCGGGGTGCCATAGCTGTTGTTGAACGGATCGGGATTGCTGTCAGTGATGTCGTCAAAGGCACCCTCACCGCCAATCGTCTCGTCCAGCGTGACACTGGCTTCATCCACCAGCGCAATGTCGGCCGTCGGCCCGTCGTCTTCGAAGGTGATCAGATTGCCGATCGCTTCGCTGTCAGTAGCCTCGTCGCCGTCACCGTCAGTGACGGTCACCACGGCGTTCAACTTGCCGTCCAGACTCACCGCTTCGTCATCGCTGTCGACGTTCGGATGCTCGAGCGCGGCATACTGTGCCACCGAGACTTTACCGTCGTCGTTGATGCTGATGGCGAAGATCACGTCACCGTCTTCAGCACCGGTGCGGCCGGTGATGGTGCCATCGTCCTCGGTATACAGGTCGATCGGGGTGCCGTCGGTGGTGGCCAGGCCAGAGTCACTGCCTTCGGCGCCGGTCAGCGACAGGCTCACGCTGGTGGTGGCGCCATCACTGTCGGCACCGGCATCGCTACCGCTGGCGTCGACCAGGGCAATCCCACTGATCGCGCCGATCGGGGTGCCATAGCTGTTGTTGAACGGATCGGGATTGCTGTCAGTGATGTCGTCAAAGGCACCCTCACCGCCAATCGTCTCGTCCAGCGTGACACTGGCTTCATCCACCAGCGCAATGTCGGCCGTCGGCCCGTCGTCTTCGAAGGTGATCAGATTGCCGATCGCTTCGCTGTCAGTAGCCTCGTCGCCGTCACCGTCAGTGACGGTCACCACGGCGTTCAACTTGCCGTCCAGACTCACCGCTTCGTCATCGCTGTCGACGTTCGGATGCTCGAGCGCGGCATACTGTGCCACCGAGACTTTACCGTCGTCGTTGATGCTGATGGCGAAGATCACGTCACCGTCTTCAGCACCGGTGCGGCCGGTGATGGTGCCATCGTCCTCGGTATACAGGTCGATCGGGGTGCCGTCGGTGGTGGCCAGGCCAGAGTCACTGCCTTCGGCGCCGGTCAGCGACAGGCTCACGCTGGTGGTGGCGCCATCACTGTCGGCACCGGCATCGCTACCGCTGGCGTCGACCAGGGCAATCCCACTGATCGCGCCGATCGGGGTGCCATAGCTGTTGTTGAACGGATCGGGATTGCTGTCAGTGATGTCGTCAAAGGCACCCTCACCGCCAATCGTCTCGTCCAGCGTGACACTGGCTTCATCCACCAGCGCAATGTCGGCCGTCGGCCCGTCGTCTTCGAAGGTGATCAGATTGCCGATCGCTTCGCTGTCAGTAGCCTCGTCGCCGTCACCGTCAGTGACGGTCACCACGGCGTTCAACTTGCCGTCCAGACTCACCGCTTCGTCATCGCTGTCGACGTTCGGATGCTCGAGCGCGGCATACTGTGCCACCGAGACTTTACCGTCGTCGTTGATGCTGATGGCGAAGATCACGTCACCGTCTTCAGCACCGGTGCGGCCGGTGATGGTGCCATCGTCCTCGGTATACAGGTCGATCGGGGTGCCGTCGGTGGTGGCCAGGCCAGAGTCACTGCCTTCGGCGCCGGTCAGCGACAGGCTCACGCTGGTGGTGGCGCCATCACTGTCGGCACCGGCATCGCTACCGCTGGCGTCGACCAGGGCAATCCCACTGATCGCGCCGATCGGGGTGCCATAGCTGTTGTTGAACGGATCGGGATTGCTGTCAGTGATGTCGTCAAAGGCACCCTCACCGCCAATCGTCTCGTCCAGCGTGACACTGGCTTCATCCACCAGCGCAATGTCGGCCGTCGGCCCGTCGTCTTCGAAGGTGATCAGATTGCCGATCGCTTCGCTGTCAGTAGCCTCGTCGCCGTCACCGTCAGTGACGGTCACCACGGCGTTCAACTTGCCGTCCAGACTCACCGCTTCGTCATCGCTGTCGACGTTCGGATGCTCGAGCGCGGCATACTGTGCCACCGAGACTTTACCGTCGTCGTTGATGCTGATGGCGAAGATCACGTCACCGTCTTCAGCACCGGTGCGGCCGGTGATGGTGCCATCGTCCTCGGTATACAGGTCGATCGGGGTGCCGTCGGTGGTGGCCAGGCCAGAGTCACTGCCTTCGGCGCCGGTCAGCGACAGGCTCACGCTGGTGGTGGCGCCATCACTGTCGGCACCGGCATCGCTACCGCTGGCGTCGACCAGGGCAATCCCACTGATCGCGCCGATCGGGGTGCCATAGCTGTTGTTGAACGGATCGGGATTGCTGTCAGTGATGTCGTCAAAGGCACCCTCACCGCCAATCGTCTCGTCCAGCGTGACACTGGCTTCATCCACCAGCGCAATGTCGGCCGTCGGCCCGTCGTCTTCGAAGGTGATCAGATTGCCGATCGCTTCGCTGTCAGTAGCCTCGTCGCCGTCACCGTCAGTGACGGTCACCACGGCGTTCAACTTGCCGTCCAGACTCACCGCTTCGTCATCGCTGTCGACGTTCGGATGCTCGAGCGCGGCATACTGTGCCACCGAGACTTTACCGTCGTCGTTGATGCTGATGGCGAAGATCACGTCACCGTCTTCAGCACCGGTGCGGCCGGTGATGGTGCCATCGTCCTCGGTATACAGGTCGATCGGGGTGCCGTCGGTGGTGGCCAGGCCAGAGTCACTGCCTTCGGCGCCGGTCAGCGACAGGCTCACGCTGGTGGTGGCGCCATCACTGTCGGCACCGGCATCGCTACCGCTGGCGTCGACCAGGGCAATCCCACTGATCGCGCCGATCGGGGTGCCATAGCTGTTGTTGAACGGATCGGGATTGCTGTCAGTGATGTCGTCAAAGGCACCCTCACCGCCAATCGTCTCGTCCAGCGTGACACTGGCTTCATCCACCAGCGCAATGTCGGCCGTCGGCCCGTCGTCTTCGAAGGTGATCAGATTGCCGATCGCTTCGCTGTCAGTAGCCTCGTCGCCGTCACCGTCAGTGACGGTCACCACGGCGTTCAACTTGCCGTCCAGACTCACCGCTTCGTCATCGCTGTCGACGTTCGGATGCTCGAGCGCGGCATACTGTGCCACCGAGACTTTACCGTCGTCGTTGATGCTGATGGCGAAGATCACGTCACCGTCTTCAGCACCGGTGCGGCCGGTGATGGTGCCATCGTCCTCGGTATACAGGTCGATCGGGGTGCCGTCGGTGGTGGCCAGGCCAGAGTCACTGCCTTCGGCGCCGGTCAGCGACAGGCTCACGCTGGTGGTGGCGCCATCACTGTCGGCACCGGCATCGCTACCGCTGGCGTCGACCAGGGCAATCCCACTGATCGCGCCGATCGGGGTGCCATAGCTGTTGTTGAACGGATCGGGATTGCTGTCAGTGATGTCGTCAAAGGCACCCTCACCGCCAATCGTCTCGTCCAGCGTGACACTGGCTTCATCCACCAGCGCAATGTCGGCCGTCGGCCCGTCGTCTTCGAAGGTGATCAGATTGCCGATCGCTTCGCTGTCAGTAGCCTCGTCGCCGTCACCGTCAGTGACGGTCACCACGGCGTTCAACTTGCCGTCCAGACTCACCGCTTCGTCATCGCTGTCGACGTTCGGATGCTCGAGCGCGGCATACTGTGCCACCGAGACTTTACCGTCGTCGTTGATGCTGATGGCGAAGATCACGTCACCGTCTTCAGCACCGGTGCGGCCGGTGATGGTGCCATCGTCCTCGGTATACAGGTCGATCGGGGTGCCGTCGGTGGTGGCCAGGCCAGAGTCACTGCCTTCGGCGCCGGTCAGCGACAGGCTCACGCTGGTGGTGGCGCCATCACTGTCGGCACCGGCATCGCTACCGCTGGCGTCGACCAGGGCAATCCCACTGATCGCGCCGATCGGGGTGCCATAGCTGTTGTTGAACGGATCGGGATTGCTGTCAGTGATGTCGTCAAAGGCACCCTCACCGCCAATCGTCTCGTCCAGCGTGACACTGGCTTCATCCACCAGCGCAATGTCGGCCGTCGGCCCGTCGTCTTCGAAGGTGATCAGATTGCCGATCGCTTCGCTGTCAGTAGCCTCGTCGCCGTCACCGTCAGTGACGGTCACCACGGCGTTCAACTTGCCGTCCAGACTCACCGCTTCGTCATCGCTGTCGACGTTCGGATGCTCGAGCGCGGCATACTGTGCCACCGAGACTTTACCGTCGTCGTTGATGCTGATGGCGAAGATCACGTCACCGTCTTCAGCACCGGTGCGGCCGGTGATGGTGCCATCGTCCTCGGTATACAGGTCGATCGGGGTGCCGTCGGTGGTGGCCAGGCCAGAGTCACTGCCTTCGGCGCCGGTCAGCGACAGGCTCACGCTGGTGGTGGCGCCATCACTGTCGGCACCGGCATCGCTACCGCTGGCGTCGACCAGGGCAATCCCACTGATCGCGCCGATCGGGGTGCCATAGCTGTTGTTGAACGGATCGGGATTGCTGTCAGTGATGTCGTCAAAGGCACCCTCACCGCCAATCGTCTCGTCCAGCGTGACACTGGCTTCATCCACCAGCGCAATGTCGGCCGTCGGCCCGTCGTCTTCGAAGGTGATCAGATTGCCGATCGCTTCGCTGTCAGTAGCCTCGTCGCCGTCACCGTCAGTGACGGTCACCACGGCGTTCAACTTGCCGTCCAGACTCACCGCTTCGTCATCGCTGTCGACGTTCGGATGCTCGAGCGCGGCATACTGTGCCACCGAGACTTTACCGTCGTCGTTGATGCTGATGGCGAAGATCACGTCACCGTCTTCAGCACCGGTGCGGCCGGTGATGGTGCCATCGTCCTCGGTATACAGGTCGATCGGGGTGCCGTCGGTGGTGGCCAGGCCAGAGTCACTGCCTTCGGCGCCGGTCAGCGACAGGCTCACGCTGGTGGTGGCGCCATCACTGTCGGCACCGGCATCGCTACCGCTGGCGTCGACCAGGGCAATCCCACTGATCGCGCCGATCGGGGTGCCATAGCTGTTGTTGAACGGATCGGGATTGCTGTCAGTGATGTCGTCAAAGGCACCCTCACCGCCAATCGTCTCGTCCAGCGTGACACTGGCTTCATCCACCAGCGCAATGTCGGCCGTCGGCCCGTCGTCTTCGAAGGTGATCAGATTGCCGATCGCTTCGCTGTCAGTAGCCTCGTCGCCGTCACCGTCAGTGACGGTCACCACGGCGTTCAACTTGCCGTCCAGACTCACCGCTTCGTCATCGCTGTCGACGTTCGGATGCTCGAGCGCGGCATACTGTGCCACCGAGACTTTACCGTCGTCGTTGATGCTGATGGCGAAGATCACGTCACCGTCTTCAGCACCGGTGCGGCCGGTGATGGTGCCATCGTCCTCGGTATACAGGTCGATCGGGGTGCCGTCGGTGGTGGCCAGGCCAGAGTCACTGCCTTCGGCGCCGGTCAGCGACAGGCTCACGCTGGTGGTGGCGCCATCACTGTCGGCACCGGCATCGCTACCGCTGGCGTCGACCAGGGCAATCCCACTGATCGCGCCGATCGGGGTGCCATAGCTGTTGTTGAACGGATCGGGATTGCTGTCAGTGATGTCGTCAAAGGCACCCTCACCGCCAATCGTCTCGTCCAGCGTGACACTGGCTTCATCCACCAGCGCAATGTCGGCCGTCGGCCCGTCGTCTTCGAAGGTGATCAGATTGCCGATCGCTTCGCTGTCAGTAGCCTCGTCGCCGTCACCGTCAGTGACGGTCACCACGGCGTTCAACTTGCCGTCCAGACTCACCGCTTCGTCATCGCTGTCGACGTTCGGATGCTCGAGCGCGGCATACTGTGCCACCGAGACTTTACCGTCGTCGTTGATGCTGATGGCGAAGATCACGTCACCGTCTTCAGCACCGGTGCGGCCGGTGATGGTGCCATCGTCCTCGGTATACAGGTCGATCGGGGTGCCGTCGGTGGTGGCCAGGCCAGAGTCACTGCCTTCGGCGCCGGTCAGCGACAGGCTCACGCTGGTGGTGGCGCCATCACTGTCGGCACCGGCATCGCTACCGCTGGCGTCGACCAGGGCAATCCCACTGATCGCGCCGATCGGGGTGCCATAGCTGTTGTTGAACGGATCGGGATTGCTGTCAGTGATGTCGTCAAAGGCACCCTCACCGCCAATCGTCTCGTCCAGCGTGACACTGGCTTCATCCACCAGCGCAATGTCGGCCGTCGGCCCGTCGTCTTCGAAGGTGATCAGATTGCCGATCGCTTCGCTGTCAGTAGCCTCGTCGCCGTCACCGTCAGTGACGGTCACCACGGCGTTCAACTTGCCGTCCAGACTCACCGCTTCGTCATCGCTGTCGACGTTCGGATGCTCGAGCGCGGCATACTGTGCCACCGAGACTTTACCGTCGTCGTTGATGCTGATGGCGAAGATCACGTCACCGTCTTCAGCACCGGTGCGGCCGGTGATGGTGCCATCGTCCTCGGTATACAGGTCGATCGGGGTGCCGTCGGTGGTGGCCAGGCCAGAGTCACTGCCTTCGGCGCCGGTCAGCGACAGGCTCACGCTGGTGGTGGCGCCATCACTGTCGGCACCGGCATCGCTACCGCTGGCGTCGACCAGGGCAATCCCACTGATCGCGCCGATCGGGGTGCCATAGCTGTTGTTGAACGGATCGGGATTGCTGTCAGTGATGTCGTCAAAGGCACCCTCACCGCCAATCGTCTCGTCCAGCGTGACACTGGCTTCATCCACCAGCGCAATGTCGGCCGTCGGCCCGTCGTCTTCGAAGGTGATCAGATTGCCGATCGCTTCGCTGTCAGTAGCCTCGTCGCCGTCACCGTCAGTGACGGTCACCACGGCGTTCAACTTGCCGTCCAGACTCACCGCTTCGTCATCGCTGTCGACGTTCGGATGCTCGAGCGCGGCATACTGTGCCACCGAGACTTTACCGTCGTCGTTGATGCTGATGGCGAAGATCACGTCACCGTCTTCAGCACCGGTGCGGCCGGTGATGGTGCCATCGTCCTCGGTATACAGGTCGATCGGGGTGCCGTCGGTGGTGGCCAGGCCAGAGTCACTGCCTTCGGCGCCGGTCAGCGACAGGCTCACGCTGGTGGTGGCGCCATCACTGTCGGCACCGGCATCGCTACCGCTGGCGTCGACCAGGGCAATCCCACTGATCGCGCCGATCGGGGTGCCATAGCTGTTGTTGAACGGATCGGGATTGCTGTCAGTGATGTCGTCAAAGGCACCCTCACCGCCAATCGTCTCGTCCAGCGTGACACTGGCTTCATCCACCAGCGCAATGTCGGCCGTCGGCCCGTCATCGTTGATAGCGACCGTCAGGGTATTGGTCTGGGTGTTACCGAACTCGTCGGTGGTGGTGTATTCGATCACATCGGTGACCGCGCCCTCGCTGTGATCGGCCGGGTTCTCCAGGGTATAGCTGTAGGTGCCGTCGGCGTTGATCGCGAAGCTGCCGTTGGCCGTGCTGCCCGTCTCGGCCACCGCACTCCAGCCACTGGCCAGGTTAAGGTCACCTCCTGTCGTGACTGTCTGATCACCCACGTCACTGCCGTCGGGCAGGCCCGCCTCGAAAACTTCATCAGTTTCTGTCTCTAGGCTGTTTCGGGCTAGGCGTACATCATAATCACCATCAGTTTCAGCCGTGTAGCTATTGCCGTTTTCATCAGTACCGGTAACTTCACCTTCAACAGTGTCATTTTCTGCAAGCACACTGCCCGGCACGTCGATGGCGTAGGTCAGCTCTTCACTCACCGTCCCTGTAAAATTGTCCTCACCCACCGTGAGAGTAACGGTATCGCCTTGGCGGGCGTCACCACCCACTGTGCCAGTGATGGTAATGTTATTGCCTTCTTCAGCGTCAACACTGTTAATCACGCCAATGTCGTCAATCGAGATGGTTGCTACCGGCTCTTCCTCAGCGGCCAGATCTGAGAACTCAACCGTCTCAGTGCCACCCTCTATGCCGCCGTCAAATTCATACTGGAGACCTTCGACAGACTCGGTGATACGTGCCAGCTGAACGAAGTCAGAGCCGCCACCGCCGCCACCGGCTGGGCCGCCGCCGGCGGCCGTGGCTTCAAGCAGTTCCAGGATATCGCCTTCTTCGTCTTCCAGGGCGGTGAGAATAGCGTCCAGTTCATCGTCCTGAGTGGCAGATTCACTTTCATCGGCAGGGTTTTCCGCGTCAACATCCCCGTTCATGGCAACTTCTTCATCACCGCCAATCGTCGTGGGCGGCAAGCCATCGTCGAAGTCGAGTTCAACCTCTCCATTCGTGGAGGTGACCAGGGTTTCGCCTTCCTGCAGGGTATCCCCGACGCTAAGCTCACGCAGGTTTCCATCTTCGTCTCTGGCAAATGCCTGACCGGTAATGGCAACAACAGTAGCAATACTCATGGGATACCCCTTTTTGATTTGGCCTGGAAGCTTTGTGCGGTTTGAAGAAGGCGCAAAGTTTCAAAATGTTAATATCAGCTATTAACAAGTGTATTCTTGGTCATCAAAAAAAGTATTGGACTGAGGTACAGTAAAAAATTATTAATTTAGCTGTCCCTACATTCTTCCTGGCCAATGCATGACGTTATGCAACGCGCAGGAAAGGGGCAGGTTGGAACACCTACCAGGAACATCAGGGTGGAGATCGCCAATACCAGAAACCTCCAGGGCCTGTTGATCTTTTAGACGTGTTACATCTTTACATTTCTGGATGTTTGCTCCGTCAGTGCCAGCATCAGCTGCATCCTGTCGGTAATGGCCAGCTTATGAAAGATAGACGTCAGGTGTGCCTTGACCGTGCGCTCGGTGATATTGAGTGCGCGCGCCACCTGTTTATTGCTTGCTCCTTGCACCACCGCCAGCGCGACGTCGCGTTCGCGTGCAGTCAGCTTGTCCAGCAAGGCATGCTGGAGTCGCTGCTCGCCGTTCAGCGCTTGCCAGGTGCGCCCCATCACCTGAGCCATCAGGTCGGCGGGCACCCAGATCCCGGCATTCGTCACCACGGTGGCGATCTGTTGCAGCGTAGCGACCGGGCTGAGCGCATGCGCATAGCCGCGTGCTCCGGCCTGTAAGGCCTCCAGGGCATCGGTTTGCTGGGGAGTGTTGGCTAAAACAACCACCGCGCATTGGGTGGAAAGGCGCCTCACCGTTTCCAGCAGTGAGGTAGAAAGGGATGGCTGCCCGCCTTCACACACCAGCCATATCACTGTTGGGGCCGGGTCCAGGCGGGCTTCAGGAGCAATGGCAGCTACCTGAGCCTGTGGAAACGCTGCCTGCCAGCGGGGCTGCAATCGCGCGGCGGGGGTGATAAAGAGATGATTCATCAGCGTTCTCCCAGTGAGTTGTTCCAGGCTCGTCGCACCGGCTTGAGCATGAACTCCATGACTGTGCGCTTGCCGGTCATAATGTCGACCTGGGCGGTCATGCCGGGAATGACATCTATTTCATCAGTATCGACCTGGCCTTCCTGGGTGCGCACCCGCACCTGGTAAAAGGTGTTGCCTTCTTCGTCGGTAATGGTATCGGCGCTGATATGCTCAAGCTCCGCCTCCAGCCCGCCGTAAACGGCATAATCATAGGCGGTCAGCTTGACGGTGGCCGGCTGGCCGGGGCGCAGGAAAGCGATGTCCTGAGGGGCAATCCGCGCTTCAACCAGCAGCTGTTCGTCGCTGGGCACGATGTCGACCACTTCCTGGCCCGGCTGCACCACCCCGCCGCGGGTATTGATATACAGTTGTTGAACGACACCGTTGACCGGTGAGCGGATTTCAGACAGCTGGACGCGGTCTTGCAGCCCGGTGCCGGCTTCGGTAAGTGATTGAATGTCACCAATGGTGTTGGCCAGGTCATCCCGCCACTCGCTGCGCCGTTCGGCGCCGAGTTCGCGCAGCTGGGATTCACTTTCTTCCACCGCGGCCTCCAGACGGTCGATTGCGGCATTATTCTGGTCGCGCTCGCCGCGGTTGCGCGAGACTTCCCGCTCCAGGCGCAGCACTTCCACTTCGGAGACCGCGCCGGATTGCAGCAGGGGCCGGGTGAGCCGGAGCTCCTCGCTGGCCATATTGAGTTCCCGTGAGGCGGTATCGCGGCGCAGCTGGGCTTCCAGCAGTTCGGCCTGACGTTGGCGGATACGGTCACGCAGCACGGTTTCCTGTTCGCGCAGCTCTTCCCGCCGGCTGTCGTAGGCTTCGCGTTCCTGGGCGACCATGGACGGTGCTTCCCGGAGCAGATCTTCGTCGGGAGTAAAAGGGGTATCGGTGACCAGAGCGCGCAGACGTTCGGCCCGGGCGCGCAGAGCCTGCACCTGGGTCTGGTTTTCGCGGAAATCCGAGACGAAGCGGGTCGGATCGATTTCCATCAGCACTTGTCCGGTCTCGACCATCTGGCCCTCCCGCACCTTGATTTCCTGCACCACCCCGCCGTCAAAGGATTGCACCTGCTGAAGCTGCTGGGCGGGGATCACCCGGCCCTGACCACGGGTCACCTCGTCAATCTCGGCAAAGTACGACCAGGTGATCAGGGCAATCACTGCAAGGGCCACCGTGTACAGAAACAGCCTGGCGCGCAGCGGATTCTGCTGCATTCGGGCCCAGTCGGCATCGCTGGCCCAGTCGCGATTGAGGTGGGCAGAAGTCACCCGCTTGGAAAACAGTCGATCCATGAAGGGGCGGAATATCCTGCCGCCCTTGGCGCTAAAACGCCCAAGGTTTTCAAAGCTTTTTTCTTCAGCGGTGGACTGCTCTTGCTTAGCCATTAGCCAGCCCTCCCGATCTGCCCTTTACGCAACGCTTCCACCACTTGTTCACGGGGGCCGTCAGCAACCACCTTGCCACCGTCCATGACGATAATCCGGTCGACCAGAGAAAGCAGCGAGGTGCGGTGGGTGACCACGATCAAGGTTTTGTCGGCGCCGTAGCGGGTCAGCTGTTTCTTGAGCCGGTCCTCGCTGGCATGGTCCATGGCACTGGAGGGTTCATCGAGCAACAACACCTTGGGGGCATGTACCACGGCACGGGCAATCGCAATCGCCTGGCGCTGCCCGCCGGAGAGCAGGCTGCCCCCTTCACCTACCGGCAGGTCCACCCCTTGCGGGTGGGAGCGCACCAGATCCGCCAGGCCGCTGAGGTTGATGGCCTCGAGCAGTTTGTCGTCATCCACGCCGTCAGTCCCGCCCCCGGCGATAATGTTATCGCGCAGAGTGCCATAGAACAGGGTGATGTCCTGGGGCACATAGCCAATGTGGCGGCGCAGTTGCAGGGGGTCGAATTGGCGGATATCCACATCGTCAAGCAGGACGGCACCGCTTGTCGGCTGGTAGAACCCCAGCAGCAGCTTGTTGAGGGTCGATTTGCCAGAGCCTATTCGTCCGATCAGGGCGACCTTTTCGCCTGGTTTAAGACGAAAACTGACGTCGCGCAGGGCATCACGCTCTTCATCCGGGTAGCGCAATGAAACGCTGTCGAAGCGGAGTTCGCCCTGCACCACAGGGCGGTCGATGTAGCGCTTGCTATCCGCACGCTCCTGAGGCTTGTCCATCACCCCATTGAGCGCTTCAAGAGCAGTGGCTGACTGGTGGTACTGAGCCATCAACCCAGCGGCCTGGCTGATCGGCGCCATGGCCCGGGATGAAAGCAGGTAGGCGGCAATCAGGCCGCCCTGGGTCAGGTCGCCTTCAATGATCAGGTAAACACCGATAATGATTACCACCACCGACACGGTGTGCTGGGCCCAGAGCGCGACGCTGGTCACCGAAGTACTGACCAGACGCAGCTGGGCAGCGGTTCGGGACAGAAAAGCCGAGGCCCGTTCCCAATGGCCTTGCAGGCGGCTTTCGCCGCGCAGGGCCTTGACGGTTTCCAGGTTACCGACCGCTTCCACCAGGGTGGCGTTGCGCTGGGCACTGATACGCCAGGTGGTCTCGGAGAGCTCATGCAGCTTGCTTTGGGCCGCCATGGCGTAGAGCAACACAAAGGTAGCGCCGATGATGATGGGAATGACCAGTGGCACGCCGATCAGGGCGATAATGGTCATGAACAGCAACACAAAAGGCAGGTCCACCAGCGCGACGATCGTCGCCGAGCCAATAAACGCCCTCACCGACTCAAACGACTGCAGGGTGGAGGTAAAGGAGCCGGTGGAGGCTGGCTTGGCTTCCATGCGCATGCCCAGCACCCGCTGCATGATCGAGGAGGTCAGCTTGACGTCCGCCCGGCTGGCAGCCAGATCCACAAAAAAGTTGCGCATCAGGCGCAGCGCCAGATCAAAACACAGCACGATCAGGATTCCTGCTGCCAGCACCCACAGGGTTTCGGTGGCAGCATTGGGCACTACCCGGTCATACACGTTCATCACAAACAATGGCATGGCCACCGCGAACAGATTGATCAGCACCGAACCCAGGATGACGTCACGGTAAAGCTTGCGGTTCTCGCGGATCACTCCCCAGAACCAGTGGCGCTCGCGGGATTGTTTGACTTCCGGCCCGCGAGCATCAAAGCGGAACTTCGGGCGTATGTAGATGGCCTGGCCACTGTAGGCTTTTTCCAGGCCGTGCAGGCTGATATCGGTAGTGGCCTCGCTGAGTTCCGGGAATCTCACCTTTGCCTGCCCGCTGGCCAGATCAACCGACTGCAACAGGCAAGCCCGACCTGACTCCAGCAGCAAAATAACCGGAAAAAGCGCCGGATTCAGCCGCCCCAGTGGGCTTTTGACAATCCGGGCGGTCAGATCGGCCCGGGCCGCAGCACGCCCCACGACACCGGGAGTCAGCTTGCCATCTTCCAGCGGCAACCCTGCCCGCAGCGCTTCCCGGGTGGTCTCATGGTGATGCTGCGAGGCAATGCTCAACAGGCATTCCAGCAGCTCATCCGTCTCGGCCAGAGTGGCTGGTTCATCTGGTATGGAGTGGCTTTCGTTAGGCACACGGACCTCTGTCAGGGTGGGATCTGCGTTTTACAGCGCGCTCAACACGGCCACCCCGCGTCCTGTTCAGGAAGCGGAGTAGCCGGTTTTGCCATCCATGAGCAATTAGCTGCTGATACGAAAGGCACTCTGGTAGCCCAACGCATCCAACTGACGACGCACTCTCATCTCATCCCCGTGGGCTTCCACCTGAACGCGAAAGACCCCCTCAGCGCTGACCACGCGAACGGGTTCATCAAGGTGTTGCTCAAGCGTGCTCTGCAACTCGCGAGCAGCATCCTGATGACGCAATGCTCCCACCTGAAAATAGGTTTCAGCGGTCGAGTGATTCTCCGCGGAGGAATCGGCTGAATAACTAGAATAGCGTGAACTCATGCTGCCCTGCTGCTGTTCAGCGGACAAGGTAGGAGCAGGCTGAGTGCTCAGGCTATCAGTGTTCATTGAATAGCCGTTGACTTCGCCCTGGGTCTCAAGTGTGACCTCTACGCGGCGGTTCTGTCGCCGCCCTTCTGTTGTAGCATTACTTGCCACTGGCTGACGGGAACCGAAACCTTCTGTTTGTATCAGGCTTCCATCGACCCCCTGACTGATAAGGAAGTCAGCAACACTCTCAGCGCGCCGCTGTGACAGCGGTTCATTGATAGCATCATTGCCGGTCGTATCGGCGTGGCCGGCGATGTAGATACGGCCAAGATCATCACGACCGCTGATCTGATCGACCAGTTGCATCAACTCTGAACGTGCATCTGCGCTCAGCGCCGCGCTATCGGTGGCAAACAAGGCATCTGCCGAAAGGGTGACATCTGGCGCTCGGGTAGGCTGTGCCGTCATATCGCCCACCAGGTCCTCCAAGGTAAAGCCCCCCGGGCCTTGAGTAGGACAGATTGCATCAGCGTCAATCTTGACGCCCTGGCTATCGAGCTCAGCCAGGCTGGGGATATCCGTATTTGCCACTTCCAGGCGCTGGAGGAGTTGGCCCATAGCAGCGAGCGTCTGTGCGTCCGCAATCATGACGTCATATTCAGCATTGACGTAGGCGCGACTGGCCTCGAAAAATTCATTTTCGCTATCCAGTACGTCCAGCAGAGTACGCTCACCAATATCAAACTGCTGCTGGTAGGCGCCGCGCACGCGGTCAATGGACTGACGGTGCTGATTGAGGTATTCCATCTGTTCGCGCAGGCGCTGGGTATCGTTGTAGGCAATCTGGGTGGTCTGGCGAATATTATGGCAGATCAGCTCTCTGTCACTGACAGCTTCATCGATACGTTCACTGGCCGCACGGAAGGAGGCCAGGTCAGAACCACCGCGAAACAGGTTTACGCTTGCCACCAACTCAATGCTTTGCTCATCTCGACGGCCTACCAGGCCTGCCTCGCTATTATTGTTGGTACCTGCAGTGCCAACAATATCCAGACGGGGTTGAAACCCTGAGCGGGTCACACGCTGTTGGGCACGCGTGGACTCGATATTCTCTATTGCAGCGTGGAACTCAGGGTTACCTTCAAAGGCCAGGTTGACAGCATCAGTGACCGATGGCGGCAAGAACTCGTCCATTTCTGGCGCTTGCTCAAGATTTTCGGCGGGAAGATCGCCTACTATGCGCTTATAACGGGCCGATACATCGTGAAGATTAGACGCCTCTGTCATCAGGTTGGACTCGGCCAGCGCCAGTCGGCCTGAAATCTGTTCAAGGTCGACACCTCGCCCTGCACCGGAAAGAGCACGCTCTTCTATCTGGTTATAAACGCGCAGGTGTTCGGCATAGTTATCCTGAGCCAGTCGTACCAACTCACGATGGCGTTGGACATCAGCATAGGCGCGTGCTGCTTCAAGAGCCACCTGCTCACTGGCGTTCAGCAGTTCGTAATAACGCACCAAACGGGCGCTATCGAGTCGCTCCACTTCATTGGCCGTTGCAAAACCATCAAAGACCATCTGATTAAGCTCAAGCTGCACAAAATCAGTATCATAACTGCCGCGACCATCGCCTTCTATGCTTTCACGCCCCACCCCTGCCGTGGCGTCCAACGTCGGGAGAAATCCCCCACGTGCTTCATCAGTGTCGTAGCCTGCCGCAGTAAACGCCTGGTAAGCAGACTTCACTTCGGGGTTCTGGGTGATTGTCTGCTGAACAACCGAGCGTAGATCGGCGGACCCCGCTGATGACATTCCGCTGGGGAGCGACTGACCAACGGCCTGTGTCAATGGCAACAGCGCCAGCCCACCACCTACAAAAGCCGCTGCAGAAAGTAGCGTGGCTTTGCGAACCGTTGACTTACATGGTGTTTGCCTTGATTTCATATTCATTTTTTTGATCCCTTGTGTGTCACTCAGTCGAGCTGTATTAGCAGGACTGTTGATGAAGACGCGGTGGTGAGCGCATGCCGAGCACTGATATACAATTATTAATTATTGTTTTCGACATCCAGGCCGTTGGACGGTTTATAGCCAGCCGCTTCAGACAGTGCCTCTACGTCCATCAAGAGCAAAATGACCCAGTCGCGCGGCGCAAAATTTTTCGTATGAAATGGATAGAATTTATTAAAGTGCTTATCAGAAATTTCAGTGCTACAAGCAATATAACGTAACCCGATTTAACATTCCAATCTGCGCATAAAAAAATTTTTCCAAAAAAAAACCCGATCAATGATCGGGTTTTTCAATGCGGCCTAGCATCCTTTCGCCACTTGAGGCGGTTGACGTTCTTTCGGGAAAAACAGTGGACGTAACCGAACGCCTGCCATGTTGCCGGCAAAAGCGGCGATCAGCCATAACCAGCCATGCAGGCTCCCGGAGGCAATGCCACTGAAGTAGGCACCAATATTACAGCCGAATGCCAGGCGCGCGCCGTAGCCCAGCATGATGCCGCCAATCACTGCGGCTGCAACTGAACGTAACGGTATCCTGAAATTGGGCGCAAAGCGTCCTGCCAGGCTCGCCGCCATCAAGGCTCCCAGCATGATGCCCACGTTCATGACGGTGGTGATATCGCCCCAGATGCTGGAATTCAATGCAGCCGCATTCCATGAAGACTGCCAGTAACCCCACTGGGTAACATCACCGCCGACCAGTTGAAATGCCTTGGCTCCCCATAATGCAAAAGCCGACGTAATGCCCCAGGGGCGGCCTGCCAGTGCCAGAGTGGCAAAATTCAACAGTGCCAGTGCCACTGCCCCAAACAGCAGCGGCCAGGGGCCACTTAACCAGCGTTCAGCCCCTTGCTTGTTGACGACGCTGGTCCGTTCCAGCTGCCCATGACGACGTTTCTCCATCACCACGGTAAACGCGGCAATGGCAATGAACAGCGTCAGGCTGATAGCAATCCCCCCCCAGGCGCCAGCAAGTTTGACCAGCGACACCGGTTCAAACGCCGGCAGGTCTTGCCACCAGGCAAAATGTGCCGAACCAATCACGGACCCGACAATGAAGAATACCAGGGTGATCAGCATGCGGGCATTGCCCCCGCCGGCGGTAAACAGAGTGCCTGATGCGCAACCACCGCCTAGCTGCATGCCCATCCCGAAGATGAAGGCGCCTACTATGACCGAGAGGCCTATCGGTGCGACAAAGCCATAAACCGATGTTCCGAACAGCGAGCCGGCATCCAGTGCCGGAAAGAACAGCACCACTGCAATCGCCAGCATCACCATCTGTGCCCGTAGACCACGTCCTTTGCGTTCAGTAATGAACACCCGCCAGGCGGCAGTAAAACCAAAGGCTGCATGATACAGCACCATCCCTAACAGCCCACCTACCAGCATCAACAGGCCGTTACTGGCATCAAACACCATACCGACCAGCAAGGAGCCAAGAATAATCAAGGCACCAGCCGCCAGGGCCAGACGTGAAGGTGGTGACGCTGTCAGGGGTGAAGAAACATGAGAAGAAGCGGTCGACATGGTAATCACCTTGAGCAACTCGAAGTAAAAGCGCCGGTTGAGTAACCGGCGTTCAGAGTCAATGGAAGAATATGCTCAGGTTACCGTGAGGGTGAAATAGCGTAAAATTACTTATTCAAAGGTTAATAGACAAAACAAGAATATCCGCTCAGATAAAGCGTCCAAGACCTGCAGCACTGCGCAATCTATCCATGGTAACAGCGGCTTCTTCACGGGCCCGCTCGGCACCTTTCTGTAGCACGCTCTCGATATGCGTGGGGTCTTCCATCAAGGCATTGTAACGTTCACGCGGTGCTTCCAGATGTGCGTTGAGATATTCAAATAACTGATTCTTGGCATCTCCCCAACCAATACCCTGGGCATATTGCTCGCGCATGGCAGCCACGTCCGACGCCGAGGCAAAGGCCGAGTAGATCTGAAACAGCGTGCAGGTCTCCGGGTCTTTCGGCTCGCCGGGTTCCAGTGAGTTGGTCTTGATCTTGCGTACCAGCTTCAGCAGTTTTTTCTCGCTGACAAACAGCGGGATAGTATTGTTATAGCTTTTCGACATCTTGCGGCCATCCAGCCCCCCCAGCACTTCGACTTTTTCGTCCACGACCGCTTCCGGCAGGGTAAAGTACTGGCCTTTATAGAGATGGTTGAAGCGCCCGGCGATATCCCGCGCCATCTCAATATGCTGAATCTGATCACGCCCTACCGGCACCTTGTTGGCATTGAACATCAGAATGTCTGCCGCCATCAGCACCGGGTAGCCGAACAACCCCATGGTGATGCCCTTATCCGGATCCGGGCTGCCAGCCTCTTCATTTTCAGCCACGGCGGCTTTATAGGCATGGGCTCGATTCATGAGACCCTTGGCGCATACACAAGAGAGCATCCAGGTCAGTTCGGGAATCTCGATGATATCCGACTGGCGGTAGAAGATAGCGTTATCAGTATCGAGCCCCAGCGCCAGCCAGGTGGCCGCGATTTCCAGCCGCGATTGCTGCACACGTTCAGGGTCCTGACACTTGATCAGGGCATGGTAATCAGCCAGAAAATAGAACGACTGGACGTCAGGATCCTGACTGGCGTCGATAGCCGGCTTGATTGCGCCGACATAATTGCCCAGATGTGGCGTACCTGTGGTGGTAATACCGGTAAGAACGCGAGTTTTGCTGGTTGGGTGCATGCGGTTAAGGCTCTTGGTCAAATGCGCCAATGATAACGCGACGCCTGCGCCAAGGCGACCATCGCCAGCCTCCAATCCACATCTGGACGTTTAGCGCTACATACAACCGGCTATAACGCCTGCCAGCGAAGCGTCGAGGAGGTGTCTGTCTCGTCATTAAAGCGGGTAATCAACAGGGTACGGCTGGAAACGACGCGCGCCCTGGCCTCATCGACCAGCTGGGCACGCAGTAAAATCGCGGCCGCGACACTATGCTCAACGGTCATGCCGTCTATCACGACGTCCTGCCTGTCTCCAGGACCAGGGCAATGGCCGGCCAGGCTGCCAACACATTGACGACACTCGAGCTGGACGGCTGGATGAAGATTGCCGAACGCGTTAAACGCGCTCCAATCGCTATAACCTGTGCAACTGGATAGCGCTGAATTGGCCGGATCAGCTAACAGTTTGACGGCGATCCCTTCACTGGCCATCTGTACCAGCGCCGCCGCACGGTAGCTGGCCGCCTGCTTGTTTTCCAGCAAACTGCCCTGCATGGCTGAAATGCCGATCATGGCAGTGCTGGCCAGCAGCACAAGGACCATGATCAGCGCCACACCACGTTGCGCCTGCATCAATCGTCTCCTGTGGGCACGCTACCCGTGTCATGTCTGGCCAGGGCTGCCACCCTGTTTTGCACATTGAATACCATGGTTTCGTGGCCTTGAGCGTTTTCTGCGTCAAGCACCAGCGTCAGCTGATAGCGGCCGGCACCTCTGGCTTCGACAGAAAACGCTTTTTCATCATGAAAACCGCTGATCAATGGCTGGCTAATTTTCCAGCCCCCAGGCGTCATGCATTCGCTGAGGGACAGTGAATAACTGCCCGACGGGGTCGGATTGAGGTAATAACGTTTATCCAGGTCAGGTGTTGCACAACTGGATAACGCATCTCTGGGCACCGTCAGTCTGACAGCATCGCGTTCTGGTGAGATATTATGGGCATTACGCATATCACGGATCAGGGTTTCCACCACAAACATCAGGGTGTCCTGGCGCTGGCTTAACGCCTCCACCTGTTTGAAGGTGGTCAACGCTGATAAATAAAGCTGCCCGGCTCCAAGAATGATGATCGCACCTATCACCAGCGCAACCATCAGCTCCACCAGTGACACCCCTGTCTGACGGCCCATGATCAGTCACCGCCCAGGTCAGGCAAGTGGAACCTATAGGAATAGGCAGGGTTACCGTCGTCAAGGGCAACCTCCACCTCAAAGCGGCAACCGGAACCGCTGAGGTGACCACTGAGAGTAGCAAGAGGCGTCTGGTGATCGGCAAACCAGGCAGTTTGCCAGTCGCTGTTGACGCTGGCCACCAGCCCGCTGCAGTGACCATCCGCGGAACTTGCCAAGGCAGCCCAGAGACGCTCCTGGGCATCAATCGCCGCCAGAGTGGCAACACTGCGCTGATAGCTTTGGGTAGCACTTTTCAGCGCATTGAGCTGGAGCGCGGCCATCCCCAAGAGCCCAAAAGCCAGCACTACCAGCGCTATCAAGGCTTCTATCAGCCCAAACCCCGTTTGCCTGCTTCTTGCCTGTCTGGTCGCCATCGTGCCTCCCTGCACGCATACATTGTGCTATTCCCTGTTTACCAACATTCTTGCGGGCTTTTCGGGCCTCGCTCCCCTAGCGCATTCAGGGTGATTGCGCCGTCACAACCATCTTCACGTTGCGTGGATGCCTTTAGCGTAAAACCACCATCATTGCCTTCTACTGATTTAGTAATAGTATAGTTTTTATCCGGAGATTTGGCTTTTTCTGGGGTGCAGTCTTCATAGGAATAGTCACGCGAATAACAGCGTTCCATATCTGAGGCGGCCTGTAGCAGCCCCGCGTGGGCATCGCTGCGCAGGGAACGCTCGACATAGGCGGTATAGCGCGGATAGCCGATGCCTGCCAATATCCCGATGATGGCCACGACAATCAGCATTTCGATCAGCGTAAAACCGTGCTGGAAACGTCCAGCACGTAGGCGGAAAGCGTTGGGGGAGTAAGATGACACGGGGCGCTCCATCAGCTGCTCGGGTATACCGGCAGTATGTCGCAAGCCCCGGAGGATTGCATTAGGCTAACTGCTGGTAATGACCCGTTCGCGCAGTTCGCTGGGCATTGAAAACGTCACGGTTTCTTCACGGCCCACCAGCTCTTGTGGTGCCGTTGCGCCCAGAGACTGCAGCCGTTCAATCACGCCTTTTACCAGCACTTCAGGAGCACTGGCACCGGCGGTGATGCCGATACGGCTGACGCCTTCCAGCCAGCTTTCCTCAATCTGCGCAGCGTCATCCACCAGGTAAGCAGCCGTGCCCATGCGTTCCGACAGCTCACGCAAGCGGTTGGAGTTGGAGCTGTTGGCGCTGCCGACAACCAGCACCAGATCGCTGTCTGCAGCGAGCTCGCGCACCGCATCCTGACGGTTCTGGGTGGCATAGCAGATATCGTCCTTGCGCGGCCCCTGGATGTCGGGGAACTTGTCGCGCAGGGCATCAATCACCCGGGCGGTGTCATCCATGGAGAGTGTGGTCTGGGTAACAAACGACAGGGTTGTCGGATCCTTGACGGTCAGGCGTGCCACATCCTCCTCGTCTTCGACCAGATAGATCTGCCCCCCTTTGGAGTCGTCGTAGCGCCCCATGGTGCCTTCCACTTCAGGGTGGCCCTCATGGCCGATCAGAATACATTCCTGCCCTCGCTTGGCGTAGCGCAGCACCTCCATGTGTACCTTGGTAACCAGCGGGCAGGTGGCATCAAACACCTTGAGTCCGCGGCGCTCGGCATCCTCCTGCACCGCCCGGGAAACGCCGTGGGCCGAGAAAATCACGATGACGTCATCCGGGACTTCATCGAGCTCCTCAACGAATACGGCCCCACGTTCGCGCAGGGTATCCACAACGTGACGATTATGTACGACTTCATGACGTACGTAGACAGGTGCACCAAACACATCCAGCGCACGGTTGACGATATCAATCGCCCGGTCGACACCCGCACAAAATCCTCGCGGATTGGCCAGCTTGATCTGCACCGGTTGAGTCGGCTGGGAAAGCTCTGTTGCACCTTGTGATGAAAGCTCTGGTGACTGCATAAAAACGCCTTGATGCCTCACGCATCGGTTAGTAAATAAAACTAGTGTTTGGTGACCGGCGTCACATTCAGCACTTCAACTTCAAAGGTCAGCGTACGCCCCGCCAGCGGGTGATTGAAATCCACTTCGACCCGCTCATCGTCAATGCTTTTGACCACACCGGGCAGTTCGGTTCCCGCTTTATCAGCAAACGACATTACCATGCCGATCTCGGGTTCCTGATCACCAAAGTCGTCACGTTTGAGGGTCTGGATATTTTGCGGGTTATGCTGGCCAAAAGCATGTTCAGGCGTAATGGTAAAACGCCCGCCCTGGCCCACTCCCAGGCCCTTGATCGGGTTTTCAAAGCCCGGTGGCAAGTTGCCATCCCCAAACTGGAAGGTGGCCGGAGACTTTTCACGGGTTGTATCCACTACCGTGCCATCTTCAAGCGTCAAGGTGAAGTGCAGGGTAATTTCCATACCATCGTCAATCAGATAATCGCTCATCGGTAGTCCGTGCCTTGATAAGTAAAAGCAGGCATCAAGCCTTGCGTTGGTTGCGCCGACGGTCGGCGAAGAGTGATTCCCAGATCATGCCCGCGGCGCCCAGGGTAATGCCGATATCCGCTATATTGAAGGCGGGGTAGTACCAGCCTGCGACGTGAAATGACAGGAAGTCCACCACGTAGCCATGTACCAGACGATCATAAAGGTTACCCAGGGCCCCGCCAATGATCAGCGGCAGTGCAATCGCCAGCAGCTTCTCATCCGCTTTCAACCGCGATAACCAAATCGTCAGCGCAATACTTGCCCCGATGGCCACCGCCGCAAAGAACCAGCGCTGCCAGCCAGGGTGACCGGCCAGAAAACTGAAGGCCGCGCCGGTATTGTGCAGCAACGTCAGGTTAAAGAAGGGTAACACCTCTACCGGCTGGGCGTAATTCAGCCAGTGGCTGGCGGCATACTTGGTCGCCAGATCAAGCACGACGACGGCCAGCGTAAGCCACAGCCAACGCAGCGGCCGATGCATGGGCGCCAGCGGCGCTTGCGAACCTGCCTGATCAGGCATAGCGGCGCGTCTCACCCGGGCCTTCCGGCAGATTGCTGATACAGCGCCCACACAGATCCGGATGATCGGCATGAGTGCCTACATCGTCACGGTGATGCCAGCAGCGTTCGCACTTGGTATACGCACTGGCCGCCACCGCCACCTTGAGGTTGGTCAGATCCGTGTCTTCGGCGTGGCCTCCTTCCGCAAGCGGCGCCAGATGCACCTCGCTGGTCAGCATCACAAAGCGCAACTCATCGCCCAGCTTGGTCAGCGCCTGCTGCAGGCTGTCGTCCACATACAAGGTAACATCGGCCGCCAGGCTACCCTTGATCACCTTGGCATTACGTGCATCTTCCAGGCACTTGTTGACGGCATGCTTGACTTCCAGCACCTGCTCCCAGAAATCACGCCCCAGCGCGGCCTGATCATCCAGGGTGCCAAGCTGCTGATAGTACTCTTCCAGCAGAACGCTATCGCCCCGCTCGCCCGGAATATGCGAGTAGATTTCGTCAGCCGTAAACGACAGGATCGGTGCCACCCAGCGGCACAGTGCTTCAACCACATGATAAAGGGCCGTTTGTGCACTGCGCCGGGCCAGCGAATCCGACTGGGTGGTGTACTGGCGATCCTTGATCACATCCAGATAGAAGCCGCCGAGTTCTCGGGCACAGAATCCATGCACCTGCTGGTAGACATCCAGGAAGCGGTATTCGTCATAGGCGGTTTCAATCCGACCCTGCAGCTGGGCAGCGCGATCAACCACCCACTGATCCAGCGCCAGCATATCGCCAAACGCCACCTGGTCACGCGCCGGATCAAAGCCGTTGAGGTTGGATAGCAGGAAACGTGCCGTGTTGCGAATACGCCGATACACATCCGCGGTGCGCTTGAGGATTTCATCGGAAACCGCCATTTCACCGGAGTAATCCGTTGAGGCCACCCATAGCCGCAGGATATCCGCCCCCAGCTTGTCCATTACTTCCTGAGGGGCGACCACATTGCCCACGGATTTTGACATCTTGCGACCCTGGGCGTCGACGGTAAACCCGTGGGTGAGCAGGCCGCGGTAAGGCGGATGGCCGTCAATCGCACAGCCGGTCAGCAGTGACGAGTGGAACCAGCCGCGATGCTGGTCAGAGCCTTCCAGATACAGGTCCGCCTGCGGGCCGCGGGTATGCCCATGCGGGTGGGAGCCGCGCAGTACGTGACGGTGAGTGGTGCCGGAATCAAACCACACGTCCAGGGTATCGGTAACCTTATCGTAATCGGCGGCTTCTGCCCCCAGCAGTTCAGCGGGGTCAAGCTTGAACCACGCCTCAATGCCTTCCTGCTCGACGCGCTTGGCCGCTTCCTCCATCAACTCAAGCGTTCCGGGGTGGAGTTCACCCGTCTGCTTGTGAAGGAAAAACGGAATCGGCACGCCCCAGTTACGCTGGCGGGAAATACACCAGTCCGGGCGATTGGCGATCATGCTGTGCAGCCGCGCCTGGCCCCAGGCAGGCGTAAAGACGGTGTCCTCGATTCCCTTGAGCGCTTTTTCACGCAGGGTCTGACCATCCTTGCCCTGAAGGTCCATGCCCACAAACCACTGCGCCGTAGCCCGATAGATCACCGGCGTCTTATGGCGCCAGCAGTGCATATAGCTGTGCTGGTAGCGTTTGTGATTCATCAGCGCGCCCACCTCGCGCAGCTTGTCGACGATCTGCGGGTTGGCTTTCCAGATCATCTGGCCGCCAAAGAAGGGCAGATCCTCGACATACACACCATTACCCTGCACCGGGTTAAGCATGTCATCAAAGCTCATCCCGTGTTCACGACAGGTGTTGAAGTCATCCACCCCGTAGGACGGCGAGGAGTGCACGATGCCGGTACTGCCGACCTCGGATTCCACATAGTCGGCCAGATACACCGGCGAGAGGCGTTCATAGAAAGGGTGGCGGAAGTTGATCAGGTCCAGCTGCTGCCCCTGAGTCGTGGCGATCACCTCGCCGCTCAATTCATAGCGTTCCAGGCAGCTTTCCACCAGCTCTTCTGCCAGTACCAGCAGCCTGTCACCCACATCGACCAGCGCATAGGTAAACTCAGGATGGACGTTAAGCGCCTGGTTAGCCGGAATTGTCCAGGGCGTGGTGGTCCAGATCACGATAGAGGTCGGCTTGGGCAAGGCATCAAGGCCGAATGCCGCCGCCAGCTTGTCCGCATCTTCCACCGGGAAGGCGACATCAATGGCGTCCGAGGTCTTGTCCGCATATTCCACTTCAGCCTCGGCCAGGGCCGAGCCACAGTCAAAGCACCAGTTCACCGGCTTGAGCCCCTTGAACACATAGCCCGCATCGACCATATCCGCCAGGGCACGGATCTCACCCGCTTCGTTGGCGAAATCCATCGAACGGTAGGGATGATCCCAATCGCCGACGACGCCCAGACGCACAAAATCCGTCAATTGGGTGTCAATCTGGGAAGCGGCATAGTCACGGCACAGCTCACGGGACTTCTCTGCCGCCAGGTGCTTGCCATGGGTGGTTTCCACCTTATGCTCAATGGGCAGGCCATGGCAGTCCCAGCCGGGCACATAGGGCGCATCAAAGCCGGCCAGGTTCTTGGACTTGACAATAATATCCTTGAGAATCTTGTTGACGGCGTGACCGATATGAATGCTGCCATTGGCGTAGGGAGGGCCATCATGCAGAACAAACTGTGGCCTGCCTGCGCGCGCCTCGCGCAGGCGCTGATACAGGTTCATGTCCTGCCATTTGGAAACCCGGCCAGGCTCCTGCTTGGGCAGCATGCCGCGCATCGGAAAGTCTGTTTCAGGCAGGTTCAGCGTGTGCTTATAATCCATAGTCCGGTCAGCCGTCGTTAGCGTCAGCGGAATCGTCCGCCGACCTTATTTCAGAGAAGGTAGTTGCCGCTGCAGGAATATCAGCGACAGGAATATCAGATAAAGGGGCCGGCGCTGAGGCGAGCGGCAACGCATGATTTGCATCCTGATAGTTGGCCAGGTAGCGCCGCGCACGGGCCTGGTCCGCATAAATCTGTGCTTTCAGGGTATCAAAGTCATCAAAGCGGGTTTCGCCCCGCAACCTGGCGCAAGGGTAAACCGTGCAACGCTGACCGTAGATATTACGATCAAAATCAAACAGGTGCACTTCAAGCGTTGGACGTTGCGCACCCACGGTAGGGCGGTAACCAATATTCGCCACACTCGGGTAACAGCGCCCGTCCTCAAGCTCTGCTACGGTTGCAAACACCCCACGCAAGGTCAGCGGTTGCGGCAACAGTTGCAGGTTGGCAGTAGGCACACCTATGGTTCGCCCCAACTGCTGGTCGCGCACGACGCGCCCACTTAATGAATAGGGGCGACCCAGCAGGCGCGCCGACGCGTGAAAGTTGCCGCTGGCCAGCAGGGTACGCACCCGGGTGCTGGAAACCCGTTCGTCATCCACAGTAAACGTACGGGTATGTTCAACGCCAAACCCCTGCTCGCGACCGACTGCTTCCAGGAGGTTAAAATCACCACGCCGGTCGCAGCCAAAGCGGAAATCATCCCCCACCACCAGATGACGAACACCCAGGCCCTCGATTAGCACCTGGTCAATGAACTCACGCCCGGTAAGGCTGCGCAAGGCATCATTGAACGGCAGGCATAGCACCTGCTCAGCGCCATGGGCCATTAAAAGGCGGACTTTCTCGCGCAGGCGGGTCAGGCGTGGCGGCGCCTGCTCTCCGGCAAAGAACTCACGCGGTTGAGGCTCGAACACGACCACCGTCAGTGGCACACCATGGCCGGCTGCGTGTTCACGGCACTGCTGCAAAATGGCCTGATGCCCACGATGCACACCATCGAAATTACCGATGGTCGCCACGCAACCCCGGTGTGCATCGGTCAGATTGTGCAGCCCTCGAATAACGCGCATGGCACCTCAACTGTGTAAAACCTGTAACAACAGGCGATTATAACCAACCTGTTCGCGTCAATGTATGCCTGACCCCATATTGTAACCTTAACTGTGCATTTTAAGGTGATTGAGACGCAGGCCAAAGGCTGCCAGCCAGGCAAAGTAAACGCCGGCACCCAGCCCTACCAGCAGGCTTACCCAGCCCACCCGCTGAAAAAGCGAAAACCCTAGCCAGGCCTGCCATTCGGGCGCCAGCCAGTAAAGCCCAATACTCATCACCGCGCTACCCCCAAACAACTGGAGCGCGAAACGTGACCAGCCCGGCTGAAAGACCAGGACACCCTGCTTGCGCAGCAGATAGCCCAGCATGCCGGCATTCATAAAGGCCGACAGAGCCGTTGCCAGCGCCAGCCCGGCGTGGGCCAGCGGCCAGATCAGGATCAGGTTGAAAACCATGTTGGCCAGCATGGCGATGATACCGATCTTGACCGGTGTCTTGGTGTCCTGGCGGGCGAAAAAGCCTGGCGCCAACACCTTGATCAGCATGAAGGCCAGCAGACCGAACGCATAGGCACGCAGGCTCATCGCAGCCATGTAGATATCCTGATCGGTCATGGCGCCATAATGAAACAGGGTAATCAGCAGCGGCTCGGCCAGCACGGCCAGTGCCAGCGCCGCAGGCAAGCCCAGCAGCAACACCATGCGTATCGCCCAGTCCAGCATGGCTGAAAAATGTTCACGCGACTGACTGGCATGGCGCTTGGAAAGCGCCGGTAGAATCACGGTACCGATCGCAACGCCAAACACTCCTAACGGCAGCTCGACCAGACGGTCTGAATAATACAGCCAGGAAACACTGCCTGCGGCCAGAAACGAGGCCAGAACGGTATCCAGCAAAAGGTTGATTTGCGATACCGAAACCCCGAACAGCGCCGGCGCCATCAGTTTCAGAATGCGCCGCCCCCCCTCGTGGGCAAAGTTCGGCCAGGGTTTGGGCAAAAGCCCCAGGCGCAAAAGAAACGGGACCTGAAATGCCAGCTGCGCAGCACCGGCAATCAGCACCCCCCAGGCCAGCGCCATCGCCGGGGTATCCATCAGGGGCACCAGTAAAAGCGCGGCGCCGATCAGCGAAAGATTAAGCAGCACGGGTGTAAAGGCAGGCACTGCAAAACGGTTCCAGGTATTCAGCACGCTGCCTGAAAACGCGGTTAACGAGATCAACAGCAGATACGGGAAGGTCAACTGCAGCATATCGGCGGTCAGCGCCAGCTTTTCCGGGTCTCGCCCGAAGCCGGGTGCAAACAGCCATACCAGCCAGGGCGCTGCCAGCATGGCCAACGCGGTGATCAGCGCCAGCACAGCGGTCAGGCTACCGGCAACCGCATTGAGCAACTCGCGGATTTCCTCCCGGCTACGCGCCGTGGAGTACTCTGACAACACCGGTACAAAGGCCTGGTTGAAGGCCCCTTCGGCAAACAGGCGACGCAAAAAATTGGGGATCTTGAACGCCACAAAAAAGGCGTCTGCGCCGGTACCCGCGCCTAAAAGAGCCGCAATCACCACATCCCGCGCCAACCCCATGACACGGGAAAGCATTGTCATCGTACTGACAATCAGCCCCGACCCCATCAGCCCACGGCGGGCGGGCGGCTGATGGGTGTGGTCAGGCGTTGGTGGTTTCATGCTGGCCTCTCTGCGTCTCATCCATTAAGACGGGCGTTGACTCGATCATGTTGATGTCGTTGTAGCAGACAACTCAGCTGACAGACACAAAAAAACCGGCCTTGGCCGGTTTTTTTTAGGCGCTTGCCGGCTTACGCCGCCAGAGCCTTGATACGCTTGTTCAAGCGGCTCTTCAGGCGAGCGGCCTTCTTCTTGGACAGCACATCCTTGTCAGCGATGCGGTCGATGACCGGCTGCATGGCCTGGAAGGCTTCCATTGACTTGGCGTGGTCGCCAGTGTTGATCGCCTTGATCACGTGCTTGATATAAGTACGGACCATGCTGCGCTGGCTGGATTTCAGGACGCGACGCTTCTCGGCCTGGCGGGCGCGCTTGCGAGCTTGCTTGCTGTTCGCCACAGGGTATCTCCTTGGAGAAAAAGGTTGCCGTTAATGGCAACGGATTAACTGTATATTCATCGCTTGGCACTTGGCTGTTGATCAGCAAAGGCGTGGCGCGACGTTTCCAAAACCAGGTTACCGCTCAGTAAAAAAACGGTAACCGCTTAATTGGGTTGGCATTTTGCCTTACCAAAATGTGCAACCGGCAGCGTTGAAAACTGCCCGCTCACGGGTCTTGTCTGAGAGGATGGCATAGTCTATCACCTGTCAGCCGGGCTTGCCAGCACAAGCCTCCTCACATGGGCAGCATTAATGGCCCGGCACACTCGACAACACGCTGCCAGGCCGGCTCAGCCTCAATACGTGCCACATAGCGAGTGATTGCCGGAAAATCGCGAAGTGAGCCAGACAGGGACAATACCTGCAGAGGAAAGCCCATTTGCACATCAGCACCACTCGGCCAGGTGGTGGAAAACTGGCCGCGAGGTTCCAGGTGCGCCTCTATCATGGCCAGGTGCTCCGCCAGCTGGGGAGCCAGGAATCGCGCGTTAACCGTGTCATTGATGCCCTTGGCGATGGGCTTGACCAAAAGGGGAGATTGCCTGGGAAGCTGGCTAAATACCAGGCGCATCACCAGAAGCGGCATCAAGGAGCCTTCCGCGTAATGTCGCCAGTAGCGCTCATTGACCCAGGCAGCACTGTTATCCGTTGACGGCTCCGTCTGCCCCTGCCCGTAACGCATCAGCAGATAATCCACGATGGCCCCCGACTCGGCAATGGTGATATCGCCGTCCGTCACCACCGGTGACTTGCCCAGCGGGTGGATATCCTTCAAGGCCTGAGGTGCCAGCTGGCTGTCACTATCGCGGGCATAGGTCACCATTTCATAGTCAAGCTGCAAGATTTCCAGCAGCCACAGCACCCGGTGAGAACGGGACTTTTCCAGATGATGGACACGAATCATAGCGACTCCATAGTCAGAGGGTGTTCATATAGGGGCGTCAGCGCTGGTTAATGTGGATAACCCCCTGTGCCGCCCGAAGACGGTTCAAAACGCGTGAAAGACGGCGACAAAGCGGTGTACCTGGCCGTCATCATCATGCACAGCGGTGATGGCTTGCCAGTAGCGGACGATGTCACCGCTTTTGTTACGGTTCCATACTTCGCCCTGCCAGTGGCCCTTCTCACGCAGTGAACGCCACATCTGCTGATAGAAGTCATCACCATGGCGGCCTGACTTGAGCAGGCGTGGTGTCTGCCCCACCGCTTCAGCACTTGAATAGCCGGTAATCTCCTCGAATGCCGGGTTCACCCGCTCGATGACCACGTCCGCATCGGTAATCAAGGTGGCCTGGCCGGTCTCAAACGCCGCCGCCATCAGGCGCAGTTCTTTCTCCTGACGGCGCCAGTGGGTAATGTCCTCCTTGACCGCCACGTAATTGAGAATCTCACCGTCTGAATGCTTGACCGGTGTGATGGTCTGCTTCTCCCAGTACAGCTCGCCATTCTTGCGTCGATTGAGAATTTCCCCTTTCCAGACATCCCCGGCCTTAAGCGTTGCCCACATGGTGTCGTAGACCGCATTGGGCGTCATGCCCGATTGGATCAAGGCCGGTGTCTTGCCCAGAAGCTCCTCCCGATCGTAACCGGTTATCTCCAGGAAACGCTGGTTGACGAACTCGATGCAGCCCTCTGCATCCGTAATGGCGGTTGCCACCGGGCTTTGCTCCACGGCCACATAAAACTGCTCAAATCGCAGCCCGGACAACGTATCAACCGTTGAGGACGGATTATCAGGGTCGCCGCTTTTGGCAGGGCGATAAGGATGGGTCATGGCCGGTGGCCTCCTACCTCCGATGATCATCAATATCCAGGCACCCTCTGGCATCGACGTCAGAAGCTACCCAGAGGCGCCCTGTTTACAGGCGCCTTGATATCATGACGGCTGTGGACAGGCAGACGCAAGCGTCGACATCGTCGCAGTGGCAACCTCATCGGCCAGGCGTTGTGCAGGATGGATCGGCCCTGTCTCATGAAAGGTGACTGAATAAGGTGACGGATACCACTAAGGGGTGGCAGGATGATTGATACACCTATCAGCGTTGCCACATGACCAGGCGAATCATGCCAGCCTTTTTGAGACACTATTTCCTGCCACACCATGAGATCAGCGGACACGCCCGGGATGCCAAGCCGGAAGGTGTGTCATCAGCCTGGCGCAGCAGCGTGATGCGCGATATGGCCTGGCTGCTGAACGCACCGGACCTGGTGACACTGGCCGATATTCCCGGGCGCCCGAGCCTGGCAACCCTGGGTTTTCAATCGCCTGGCGAGATTGATGCCTGGCTGCATCGTCAGCAGCAAGCCCTACACCGCCTGCCCTTGCATGAACTGCGCCACGCAAGGATGGGGCATTACCACGAACGGCTTTGGCACTACCTGCTCGACCATGCCCCCGGCACTCGGCTACTGGCCCGCAATATACGCATTTTTGCCCGCCGCAATACGCGCGGTGAACTGGATATGCTCTACCGCACCTGCCAGGACACCACGCCCATTCATCTTGAAGTGGCCATCAAGTTCTACCTGGGATTACCCGACGGGCCCGGGCCTGCCGATAGCCAGAGCCGCTGGATTGGCCCGGGCGGGTTCGACAGCCTCGACATCAAGCGCTACCACATGCAGCATCGCCAGCTACCGCTCTCGATGACAGCCGATGCCCAGCGGGCCTTGCGCCACTGGCTGACGCCACGTGACAGCCTGGCATACGGCAGGGA
The DNA here is from genome assembly GCF_044792155.1 of Halomonas sp. BLK-85. Lineage (NCBI taxonomy): Bacteria > Pseudomonadati > Pseudomonadota > Gammaproteobacteria > Oceanospirillales > Halomonadaceae > Halomonas > Halomonas sp. BLK-85. The sequence continues at coordinate 336,234 of NZ_CP087731.1, read as the reverse complement.
GGAGACGGCAAGGCTGCGTCATCAGGTGGCGATGCCGGGCGTGCTGTATTACCCCTGGCATGGTTATTTACCACCCCCTCAGGGTGCCACGCCAGAACATCGACGCGGCCTGTGGTGCCATGCCCGTGACTGGCCGGCGCTGGCTGCAAGCCTTGCGCCTGATACCCTCGCCACCTGGTTGACCAAACCTCACTGGCTGGCGCCACCACCGCTGGATCAATGGCACCCTCTGGCCGAGGTGACACGGCAGACGCACCTCGACGCAGACCACGAACAAGCAGGTGCACAGCGTTGGCCGCAGCAACTGATGTGCGTTACCCCTGCCGATGGTCAGACAACACGTATCTTTATTGTGCCTGATCAGTGGCCAACGCATATCCCGCTCCCCGCGCCGCCTTAGCCACCCAGCCTCCAACCGGTTGGATCAGACAACCACCAGATTATCGCGGTGAATCAGCTCATGGGCCTCGACGTAGCCCAGAATGGCTTCGATCTGGTGGCTCGGCTTGCCCGCCAGCCGGCGCGCTTCGTCCGCGCCATAGTTGACCAGCCCTTTGGCCACCCGCATACCCTGCTCATCCACACAGAGCACCATATCGCCGCGCTTGAAGCTGCCTTGCACCTCGCGCACGCCGACTGCCAGCAGGCTGGAGCCTTTATCCCGCAACACCTTGACCGCACCGGCATCCAGCACCAGGGAGCCGCGCACCTGCAGCTGCCCCGCCAGCCAGCGCTTGCGCGCGGCCATCGGCGCCTGCTCGGGGCGCAGCAGAGTGCCCAGGGCTTCACCGGCCATCAGGCGGGTCAGGACATCCGGCTGGCGACCACTGGCAATCACGGTGACAGCACCGGAACGCGCAGCCAGCTGGGCCGCGCGCACCTTGGTACTCATGCCGCCCCGGCCAAGCGAACCGCCAGTGCCTGCCACGGCCACCAGGCGCGGGTCATCGGCCCGGCCCTCGGCAATCAGTTGCGCGTCTGCATGGTGGCGAGGGTCCGCATCAAACAGGCCTTCCTGATCAGTCAACAGAAACAGCGCTTCGGCTTCGAGCAGATTGGCGACCAGTGCCCCCAGCGTATCGTTGTCGCCAAAGCGGATCTCATCGGTCACCACGGTGTCATTTTCATTGATCACCGGCACCACCCGCATTTCCACCAGGGTGCGCAAGGCCGAGAGCGCATTCAGGTAGCGCTTACGGTTGGAAAGGTCGTCATGGGTGAGCAGAACCTGAGCGGTGATAATAGCGTGGCGGGCAAAATGCTGCTCATAGCACTGGGTCAGGCCGTTCTGCCCCACAGCGGCGGCGGCCTGCAACTCATGCACTGCACTCGGGCGCGCCTGCCAGCCAAGGCGCACCATGCCCGCCGCCACGGCTCCCGAGGACACCAGCACCACTTCAATACCGCGCTGATGCAATTCAGCCACCTGGTCGACCCAGCCGCCGATACGATCGATATCCAGGCCACGCCCATCGTTGGTCAACAGGGCGCTGCCGATCTTGACCACGACACGGCGCGCGCGACTCAAGCTCTCCCGCCCCAGCTCATGCTCGCTCACAGTCTTTCTCCATACCGTCACTGCTCCTCACCGTGCTGCGAGGTGTTCAGGGTGCGTATTCCACATCCACATCATAGTCATCATCATCGAAGTCATCGTCATCCGCGTCACGGGGCTTGCGTTTGCGGCCCAGCCGCGCTTCAGTACGTGCCACCGACTCCTCTTCCATACGCCGCCGCATTTCCTGCTCACGGGCATGGGCTTCCTCGTCTTCGTGCTCCAGGCGCTGCTGCTCGGTCAGCCAGCGGTGCGCTGCCTGCACCAGGGCGTCGGTACCCTCGCCGCTGATGGCAGAGATACGAAACACCGGGCCTTCCCAGTTCAAGGCCTGCAGGATTGACTGGGCGCGCGCTTCTCGCTCATCGTCGGGCAGAAGGTCAAACTTGTTCAGCACCAGCCAGCGCGGGCGCTCCGCCAAGGCCGGTGAAAACTGTCCCAACTCATGCACAATGGCCTGTGCGGCTTCAATCGGGTCGGATTCGTCAAAGGGCGCGACATCCACAACGTGAAGCAACAAGCGGGTGCGGGTCAGGTGCTTGAGAAAGCGCAATCCCAGGCCCGCGCCATCAGAGGCGCCTTCGATCAGGCCCGGCACATCGGCCATCACAAAGTGTTCATGCATGCCCAGCTTGACCACACCCAGGTTCGGCACCAGGGTGGTAAACGGGTAGTTGGCGACCTTGGGCTTGGCCGCCGACACCGCACGAATCAGCGTCGATTTACCCGCATTGGGCATGCCCAGCAGGCCCACATCCGCCATCACCTTCATTTCCAGGCGCAGGTTGCGGCGATCGCCTTCGGTGCCCGGCGTTGTGCGCCTGGGCGCCCGATTGGTCGAGGACTTGAAGTGGATATTGCCCAAGCCACGCCGACCACCCTCAGCCACCAGCACTACCTGGCCGATATCGGTCACGTCGGCAATCACTTCCAGAGTATCTTCATCAATCACTGTGGTGCCGACCGGCACCTTGACGTGCAGATCTTCCCCTGCCTTGCCGCTCATCTGGCGACCCATACCGCCCTGGCCGTTTTCAGCCTTGTAGAAACGCTGAAAGCGGAAATCAATCAGGGTATTCAGCGCATCATCGCCTATCAGGTAGACGCTGCCACCGTGGCCACCGTCACCCCCGTCAGGGCCGCCCTTGGGTACATATTTTTCGCGGCGAAAGCTTAAACAGCCGTTACCGCCTTTGCCGGCCTCAACAATGATTGACGCTTCATCGACAAATTGCATGGAATATTCTCCTGGCCGCTTTCGCCGCCGGTTGCCTCCAGATATCTGCCCTGCGCATCCGCCATCAGCGGGCGCCAAACGTCAATGACGTCGGCAGACAAAAAAGCCCCGCCGTAGCGGGGCTTTTCCTGTGCAGCGTCTTGCCTGGCAAAAATGCTTAGGCAGAAACGACGCTGACGAACTTGCGGCTTTTCGGGCCTTTGGTCTCGAACTTCACAACGCCTTCGTCAAGTGCGAACAGCGTGTGGTCACGACCCAGGCCGACACCCGCGCCCGCATGGAACTTGGTGCCGCGCTGACGAACAATGATGTTGCCGGGTGCGACGGCCTGACCGCCGAAAAGCTTTACACCCAAGCGTTTGGATTCGGAATCGCGGCCGTTACGCGTGGAGCCCGCTGCCTTCTTATGTGCCATGGTAAAAACCTCCTACAAAGGAAATAACCTGAAAAGTGACTGCTTACGCAGAAATTCCGGTAATTTTGACTTCAGTAAACCACTGACGGTGGCCCTGACGCTTCATGCTGTGCTTACGACGACGGAACTTGATAATGTTGATTTTCTTGGCACGGCCATGATCAACAATCTCAGCGGATACCTTAGCGCCTTCAACCAGCGGTACGCCAACGGTCACGTCGTCACCCTCTGCCACCAGCAGGACTTCGTCAAACTCGATGGTTTCGCCGGTCGGAATTTCCAGCTTCTCGAGCTTCAGTGTCTGACCTTCTTCTACGCGGTACTGCTTACCACCGCTTTTAATGACTGCGTACATGTGTTTCTCCGAGACGGCTTATTGATGCCGCGGCCCATTGCCACGGCGCTCATCGGCGTGGCTCTTGATCGACCTGCTGCGAGTAGCGCCCCTTTCGGCAGCCATCTGACAGGGAGCATGATGAGCGGGTCGCGAATTATAGCGACTTTACCCGCGGACCACAACTATTATGGCCAGTGTCAATGCGCCGCGTGACTGACACGGCTTGACGGCCAACAGGGCTGACCATAGCATGACATCAACTCTATCTGGCGCTGTCGCCACTTTCACCTACCGCGATGAATGAATCAATGACTGCGAACGCTTCTCCAACCTCGCCTGCCAGCTCCTCTCCTGCCCCGCTGCATGCAGTGGTGGCCGATGATTTCGTCGCGGTTAACCGCACCATTGTCGAACAGCTCAGCTCCAAAGTCCCGCTGGTAGCCGCTATCAGCGAATATATTATTGAAAGCGGCGGAAAGCGTCTCCGCCCTCTGTTGGTTCTGCTTGCAGCGCGCTCACTCGACTACCAGGAAGACAAGCATGTCCTGCTCGCCACCCTGATTGAATTCATGCACACCTCCACCCTGCTGCACGACGACGTAGTCGACGAATCACACCTGCGGCGCGGAAAGAAAACCGCCAACGACGCCTGGGGCAATGCGCCCTGCGTCCTGGTAGGCGACTTTCTCTACTCCCGTTCCTTCCAGATGATGGTGGATGTAGGCTCCATGCGCATCATGGCCATCCTGTCTGCGGCCACCTGCACTATCGCCGAAGGCGAAGTGCAGCAGCTGACCAATATCGGCAACCCGAGCATTTCCGAAGCCGACTACTTCGAGACCATTCAGGGCAAGACGGCCATGCTGTTCGAAGCCGCCTCACACAGCGGCGCCGTGCTTGCCAACGCCACCCCCGAACAGGAAGAAGCCCTGAAGCTTTATGGCCGCTATCTGGGGCTGGCCTTTCAGCTGGTGGATGACCTTCTGGACTATCAGGGGAGTGCCGATGCCATGGGCAAGAACGTGGGCGATGACCTGGCCGAAGGCAAGCCAACGCTGCCACTGATCAACGCCATGGAACGTGGCACCCCCGAACAGGCCAAGCTGATTCGTCAGGTGATTCGCAAAGGCGGGCTGGAGCAGCTGGATGAAGTGCTCGAGATTGTGCACACCACGGGCGCCCTGGACTATACCCGCGCCCGCGCCGATGAAATGGCTGACAAGGCCCTGGCGCAGCTGGAAGCCCTGCCGCCCACTCCGTTCCGCGATACCATGGCACACCTTGCCCGCCTTGCCGTAGAGCGGGATACCTGACAGGCCTTGCAACCCCAGCGGTTTTCAATAAAACAGGGCTTGAAAAAAGCCACACCGCCCCGTATTATCTTCCTCCGTTGAACGGCACAGTCCGCAACGCACCGGAATATAGCTCAGCTTGGTAGAGCGCTGCCTTCGGGAGGCAGAGGTCGTAGGTTCGAATCCTGCTATTCCGACCAAAGAATCCAATGAAAACGGCCGCTTAGCTAATACAGCAAGTGGCCGTTTTTGGTTGTTTGGGTTTTAGGTAGCAAATAGGTAGCAACCGTCAGAAAGTCTTTTGCGAGGTTTCAGCCGCCTGGGGCTGACCGCTTCTCAATCAGTGTATTGATCTCAGCGTCGAGCTCTTCCATGGTCATGTGCTGGAAGCGGCTTTCTTCTTGGGAGATGTCAGTATCCAGACCAAAGGCCTGCCTCTCCAGACGAATACATTTTCCTAGAGCATCCACACCTGAGTTAAGCGTTCGCGCGAAGTCAATGACGTTATCCGCAGTCACATCCATGGACTCAAGCGCCATAGCCAATTTATTACTGAGACATTTCCAGCGACCGATTGACTGCCTATGCTCGGTAATGACACGGACGCTAGTATCAGCAGCAGATTCTACCAATGTTTGATCATCGTCAGGAAGGTACGCAACACTGTGCGTACTTTCACTGCGTACCAGTTTGGCATTGGTAGCGGATTTGACGTGCTGGCTCAGGTCACGCTGCCAGCCTTCGGAGCGGGCACGTTTGCGAATCGCGCCTTCGGTAACACCGTGCTTTGTGGCGAGTGCCCGGACGCTGTGCTGACCGGTGCGGTAATCAGAGTGAATGGCTTCCCAATCGAATTTACTCATATGGCGATCCTCACGGATGGCTGCAATGTATCTAGTTTACTGCACTGTGCAAAAATTGACGAAGTCCCTACCTGGCGTGGCTAAATAATCACCAATTGCATCTGCTAGACTTGAAAGATCCACCTAGAATGATGACGAACCAAGCTGTTATCTGTGCCCGACGTTATTTATTATACTTTGGTTGTAATAAATTTCTTACTTTTATCTAATATATAGACTGCATCCAATTACTCAATCACCATTTAAGATTGCCTTTTAATTTAAACCACAGATAATTAAGGGCAATTTTAACATGAAGCTAAAGTATTTGATTACCGCAATCGCAGCTACCTTGGTGACTACACCTGTTTTTGCAACTGATGCAGGTGAAGGGTATGTGGGAGGTCAATTATCTATGACTACCTATGATGAAGCTGGGTTTGATGATGTTAACCCAACTGCCATCATTGGTCGCTTAGGTTATTTCGTCGTTGATAATTTTGCTATCGAAGGCCGCTTCGGTACTGGCATTGGTGATGATTCAACGTTGGGGGTAGACGTTGAGATTGATTCCATTGCTGGCATTTATGGAGTAGGCCATCTACCTCTAGGTGACGTAGCTTCTGCATATGCAGTTGCTGGCTTTTCACGTGGCGAAGCCAGTTTTTCAGCTCCCGGCTTCTCTAATAGCGATGACGACACAGATTTTTCTTACGGCGTAGGTCTTCAGGCAAAATTTGCACCTACACTTTCTGGGCATGTTGAATACATGTCTTACCTTGACAAAACAGACTATGAGTTTACAGCTATTGGGTTAGGTCTCAATTACCACTTTTAATTTCCTTGAATAAGCTTCTGTTTTTAATATTTAAGCGCTGGAAACAGCGCTTTTTTTAAATTTGGTTCCTCTTCATTTTATGTGAACTTGCCCTGATCAACCAGGCGACCCACCGGGCTACCAATCAGGAAAATCATGGCAATGAAATTAGCTTCACTTCGGTAGACGCGTGCACGTCATCGAGCGATCTGAAACAAAGCGTTCATTTCTTGTAGTCTTGTGCTTTTTAGCCTCGAGGACAGGGTCTGATACCGCATCAGTGTACCGCTTAAGTGCCTCTAACGCTGCCCACACCAGCTTCTCCAGTTGCGATGTTAGCATTTGGGAATGAGTCGGGCTGACGGCTAGCATCAACACTTCCTGAACGGGGGATGGCTCGTTGGGCGGCATCCAGACTGCCGTTGAGTTATTCATTGTGGTTAGTTCTCTAGTTATTGGCTTCCGACCTTTCGTCGCCTCTCCCCGCCAGCAGCCTGAGTATCAGCAAGGCGAACTGCCGCCCGGTTTCCTCGTTTTCCAGAAGAGGCATGCTGAGCTTTTCGTGGTCGGTGATAGCATCCAGCACGGCGTCGGTCACCCGCTTGGGAAAGAGGCCGTGCATGATCTGGTCTTCACTGTGATTATTGACCTGGGCCATCACGGCTTCATCACGCTGGATGCGGTCGGCAATGCCATTGGCGAAGTGCAGCTTGTCGTCGTCGCTGATATCGGCGCCGTAGAGGTCGTTCAGACGCTCGATGATCTCGTTGAGGCGCTGGGTTTCCGGGTCATGGGGCTTGCCGGAGCCCACCTCGGAAATCGGTTGCAGGCCGTAGTCACCGTCCTCTTCTTCCAGTGACAGGCGCTGTTCGGCGCGCTTGGTCAGCCGGTAGCTGTCCAGCTCAAGCTCGCTGACGTCGATGGGATCATCTACCAGCAGTCGGTCGATTCGCAGCAAGGGGTAGAGGTGCTTGGCGTAGACGCACAGCTGCTCCAGCTCGGTATCGTCAAAGGCGATGATCTGGCTCAGGAATTCATAGGTACGCACAAAGCTCTGCAGGTTCTTGCGGAACAGGTCGAGCTCATCGCGGGTCTTGCCGGCGTCTTCCAGCTCCTGCTCGGCGCGTTTGATGCCTTTTTCATCGCCTTGCTGCTCAGCCTGGCGGCGAGCATCTTTCCAGGTGGCCTGCTGCTCGACGATGACCTCGTAACGCTTTTTAAAGCGCTCCTGGGCGGGCTGGCAGTGGTAGCTCAGCCGCGAGGCCGGTGCCTTGGGGTCGAAGAAAGCCGTCGCAAAGGCCTCGACTTCCGGCCAGTGATAAATGCCGCTGGCATCCAGAGTGCGTTTGAGGTCATACACCACCTGGGGATCGGAAACATCTGAAAGCTCCGCTTTGCGGTAATACGGGGCGAAGGCGTCCAGAATTTCCTGCGCTTCGTTGTAGAAATCGAGGATAAAGGTCTGCTTGCCGGGGAACAGGCGGTTCAGCCGTGAAAGAGTCTGCACGCAGTCTACGCCCTGGAGCTTTTTATCCACGTACATGGCGCACAGTTTGGGCTGGTCAAAGCCGGTCTGGTACTTGTTGGCGGCGATCATCACATTGAAGTCGTCAGTATCCAGCGCCTTGGCCAGATCCCGCCCGCGCACGTCGGGGTTTAGCAGTTGGCTGGCTTCGGTGACTTCTTCGGGAATCACCTCATCGGCTGGGACGCTGCCGGAAAATGCCACCAGGGGGTGAACGTCCTGGTAACCCTTGTCTTCCACATACTGGCGCATGGCCAATTGATAGCGCACCGCTTCCTGGCGGCTGGCGGTGACCACCATGGCCTTGGCCTGGCCATCCAGCAGGTGGCGCACATTGGCGCGAAAGTGCTCAACAATCACCTCTACCCGCTGGGCGATATTATACGGGTGTAAACGCACCCACTTGGCCAGGGTGCGTGCGGCCTTTTTGGCATCTACCTCCGGGTCGTCTTCCTCACTGTGGGCCAGCTTCCAGGCAGTGCTGTAGGTGACGTAGTTTCGCAGCACATCGAGAATGAAGCCTTCCTCAATGGCTTGGCGCATGGAGTAGAGGTGAAACGGCTCCGGCGCGTTATCAGCGCTGGCGGGCAGGCTGGGGTCGGGCACTCGGCCAAACAGCTCCAGCGTTTTCGCCTTGGGCGTGGCGGTAAAGGCGTAATAGTTGATGCGCTGGTTGGGGCGGCGTGAGGCAACGGCGGCGTCCAGCATCATCTCAGCGCTGACCTCTTCATCATCGTCAGCCGCCTCCCCGCCAGCGGCCAGCAGGGCTTTCAGCTTGGTGGCGGAGCTGCCGGTTTGCGAGGAATGCGCTTCGTCGGCAATTACTGCGTAGCGCCCTTCGGCCAGCGTAGGCCTTTTATCCAGCGCATCAAACAGCGCCGGAAAGGTCTGGATGGTGACGATAATTATACGGGTGTTACTCGCCAGCGCCTCGGCCAGCTGTTCGGATTTGCTCTGGTTGCCTACTTCGCGGGTGATCGGGCAGACCACGCCGTGGGCATGCTCAAACTGGTAGATGGTGTTCTGTAACTGGGTATCCAGCACGGTACGGTCGGTGACCACAATCACCGAATTGAAGCGCTTGTGCTGGCCGCTTTCGTCGTAGAGGTTAGCGAGTTGATGGGCCAGCCAGGCGATGGAGTTGGATTTTCCCGAACCGGCGCTGTGCTGCACCAGATAGCGCTGGCCGCCGTCCTCTTCCTGAGTGGTATCAATCAACTGGTTGACCACTTCCCACTGGTGATAGCGCGGGAAGATCAGGGTTTCCTTGGTCTTGCGCCGCCCGTGGAAGTCTTCACTGGTTGTCTGTTCCAGATGCAGAAAGCGCCCGAGTATCTTCAACCAGGCATCCGGGGCGAAGACCTTCTCCCACAGGTAGGCGGTGGCGTAGTGATTCTCATCCTCCGGCGGGGGGTTGCCGGCACCGCCGCCTGGGGTGCCCTGGTTAAAGGGCAGAAAAAAGGTGTTCTTACCCGCAAGCCGGGTGGCCATGGCCACCTCGGCCTGGCTGACGGCAAAATGCACCAGGGCGCCGCGCTTGAACGCCAGCAGCGGCTCGACCTTGCGTGTCACCGGGTCTTTCAGGGGGCGGTCGTTGCGGTACTGGCGCTTGGCGTTTTCCACCGACTGCTTGAACTCACTTTTCAGCTCCAGGGTGGCGGTCGGAATACCGTTGACGAACAGCACCAGATCCAGACGCGGGTTATAACTTTCGCCGCCTTTGCCCTTCTCTCGGGCATGGGGCGAGTAGGAGACTTCCGGCACTACCCGCAGACGGTTCGCCTGGTAGCGGGCAAGCGCTTCCGGGTTCATGGCATGGTCAGGCTTGAAACTGCACAGGTCGAACGTCACCCCCGGCACCTTGAAGCCGTGACGCAGCACATCCAGCGTGCCCGCCCGCTCCAGTTCGCGCACCACCTTCTGCACAAACACCTGCTCGGAGGCTTGCGGGTTGGCCTTACAGAACTTCGCCCAACGCTCAGGCCAGGCATCCTGAACATAGCCCAGCAGATCTTCGGTATACAGCGCCGTGGCGCGGTCATAACCGCTGGCCGTGCCTACCCGCCAACCACCGGCGGCCATGGCGTCGATAATATCCTGCTGGAACTGCGCTTCCTTGCTATCGGCCATACTGCCCCCGGTTTTTATGTTTCACGTTTACAAAAAGTCCTATAATGCTGGCTCAAAAAATAGTCTGATGCCAACACTTTACCCTTCATCACCTGTTTTCCATCCAGATGCCTATACTCAGAATCATTTTTAATTTTTTGACTTATTTTTACCTCTCGTTTTTCAGGGTCAATAGAAAGCAGGAAGTTATCAAAAAGTCTATGTATATCAACACGCAGGCACAAACCGTTATCTAACCTATTCGAATGATGTCCCGTATAGGGGTTTATGTGAGCTGCTTCCAGAACTGTTCTTATTCGACTACCTGAAATGCAACAACTGCCATAGTAGTTGTTAAGCACTTGTTGTCGAAAATCTTGCTGTCCCTCCCGAACAACAGAAACGCTTTTTCGGCGCTTTTTTTCATCTAAGGCAATAGACTCTAACGACTTTTTATCAAATTTACTATTATCAAGGCTGGAAGCAGAGCCTACGTAAGGAAGATCATCTTTTAATTTTTCTATTTCATCGTGATTGATTAGTGCTTGCCATGCGCTAGAGTTAACCACACCAGCTTTTTGTCTTAATAGAGCAAGTGCTTGACAAGCAGCCTCAATACTAAAAAAACTAGTAGGCCTATTTTTCCAAGCTGATTCAAGTTCTTCATTACTTAACTCTAAAACCTGAAATATAGTCAAAGCGTTTCGATCAACTATCTTAACGTAGCTTTCTTCTGATCCGTCAGGCAAAAACGGAGCATTCAACTCAGCAATCTCAGCTCTATTTATATAATCTTGCCATCCGTGATAGCTATCTACTACTCCAGATGCAGCCTCGATAATTGCAAGAGCTTCCGCTGCAGCTTCTTTAGATCCACAAAAATGCTCCCTGTTCTCCCATACTTCAATAACCTCATCGACCGACATTTCATCAAGATCACCAGGTTCATAAACCCACAGGTAATTTTCTGAAACGTCAGGCTCAGGTCGCTCTAGGTTAAGCTCTCCTTCAGCCTCTACAGCTGAGTCATAAGCATCCCACCCATCATCTCGAACAGTTTCTAACTGCCTAGCTATTTTTTTGTCCCGCGCTTTAGCACCAATTTTATGCTGATGGGCTTCAATTCTTTGCCAGGCATCCCATGACCATGACCTCCGCATACCAACTTTTCTTTTTTGTCTCTTATTTTTATTCGACATGCCTGCACCTCAACACTATTGCTCCGGGGCCGTCTCCGCCACCGCATTAACCTGCTGGTCTTGCCATTCACCGTAAGTCTTTCGGCTAATTTTCTCTACCCAAGCGGTGCGACCATTCGCTGGACGACCAGACACCACCGCAGCAGCGGCACTGGGGCTTGAAAAAGCATGATCACGAGTGAAGCTCACGCCTCCCCCTTCATCTGCTACCAGCACGCCTTCTTCTGTCAGCTGTTGGTAAAGGGGCTTATAACTGGCGTAGTCAGTGCTGCTAGCCCAGCGCTCGCGGGCTTTGCTGCCTGCTAGCACGACAAATTCACCATCCACTTCTTGTGCCCAGGCAGCGATTTTGTACTTAGGTATGTTCAACTCAAAATTGGTGGTGGGCGCTTGTAGCGCAGGCTGTTCCTTGCTTTGCGTCAGCGGGCTTTGACGTTGACGAAGGAAGTCCAAGCCCAGCACCGGCAGCACGGTGCGGATCTGCTCGACAAAGAACGCCATATCGGCGCGGTCGGATTCAGGCAGGTTGATGTAGTCGTGGGCGGTGCCATTCACCAGCTTGCAGCGGCCAAGCTCGCCTGCTGACTGGATCAGCAGGCTTTCAAGGTATTTCACATGGGCTTTGGTGAGGTTCTGATCCTTACTGGTGACCAGGCAGACCTTCTCCCAGAAGTCCTTGCCGCCTTTATCTTCTGGCCGGTTGTGCTGTTTCAGGCGGGTGCCCACGTCATCGCTCTCGCCGATATACACCTGCGGGCGTGGGCTGCCTTCCAGGTCAGGGCCGACCAGAAAATAGATACCGGTGCGGCCGCACTCGGGGCGCTGCACCAGTTCTGTCAGCTTGGTACGCGGGCCGGTGAGTACATGGCCGGTCCAGTTCATGATCTCGGCGGTGAGAAGCCCATTGGGCGTGCCATCCACCAGAAACAGCCGAATACTGCGTCCCTGCGTCATACCGCCTCCTGTTGGCTAGCCTCTTTGGCATCCGCTCCCTCCGGCGGCTGCCAGCCGCGCACGTCTATCTTGCCGGTGACTGCAGCGGAGATCAGGGAAGTGCGGCGTTCTTGTAATAGTGAAATTGCGACGCCCGCTATGTTAATGAGTTGATCGAGCCGTGACATTAACTCTGATACTCTATTTACAATTTCACTCTGCTCTTGCAAACAAGAAGGGCACGCAACCCATGGCGAAAGCACATCTGAGTTGGAAAGGTTTGCTTGTTTTGTGCCTGACGGGAGTGAATATATCTGGTTTAAATAACTTTCAGACTGAAGCAATAAAAGCAAAAATTCTGGATCCACTTTCTCTGATAAAGGAGTTATCTTAGCAACTCGCTGATTTAGCAAACCAGGCTCTTCTGAATCATACATTACAGCAAATCCGTAGTCTCTTTTGCCAAGAGTTCCTGTAAGAGACATTAGCAAGTCACCCCATTTCACCTCAAATGGTTTGTACTTTCCTCTGCTCGCCATTGGTACGTAAATAGGCTCTCGATCAAGCTGAAGCTTACTTTGGTAAAGATTCCCTATCCGAATTAATTGAATCCCAGAATCAGAGAATTCATTGCTGTTAAACGCATAGCCGCCACTAATGACCGCTAGATGCTTTACTTTTCCGACCGTCCAATGTGCCGGCACTTCCCCCAACCACTCCACTCCGGAATCTTTCATCGGCACCTCGGGATCGAGCCCTTTGGTCACGGCATGGGAAATCACCGCCTGGCGCTTTTCCTTGAGCAACGCGATCAGGCGCTGCTGCTCTTCCACCAAGGCGTCGATGCGGGCGGTTTCGTGGTCGAGGAAGGTGGCGACTAATAGCTGCTCCTCTTTAGGTGGGACGGGGAAAGCAACGCTTGAAAACTGATCATAACTTATAGTTTTACCATCCCTGATACCATCTGACACAACATTCAATATCGAAATAAACCCATAGCTTTTTAATAAATGTTTGAAATAAGAACCATCTACTTTATTAGCCGGCTTCATTACTGTATAAGCTGGACTCACGCATCCGGAATGATCACTTATCTCGATTCCGCCTTGAAAGCTCCTAAGGCTAATCACAAAGTCACCAACTTCCACATGGCGAAAACTAGATATACCAGAAAGAGCTAGGGTTACTTTCTGTTGTTCAGATTCCATGAACAGGTTTTGAGGCACGACGCCATACTTCTGTGTTGCTGAAAGCTGCTTATCATCCTGAAGAGCACGCTCCTTACGATTAGAAAACAATCGCTTTCCAGTAGTGACATCCCAATGCGCTGGCACTTCCCCCAACCACTCAACGCCGGAGTCCTTGTATTCGGGGTAGGCAGGATAGCTCATGCCGATAGCTCCTTGTTCATTTGTGGCTTGCCTTCTCTTTTTCGGGTTCCAGTGCGTCCCGCCATAGCTCGGGAAGGTGCATTGCTGCGTGAGTGGCGTCGGGTTGTTTATCAAGCAGGATATACAAACGCTGCGGCCACGAAGTGCCGGGGTTAATCACCAGCATCAGGTGACGAAGCATCACGAAATGGTTATAGATATAACGTGCTTGTTCAGCGGGTTCTTGAGGGTGCAGAAGAGCTGGCATTTTTTTGATGTACTGATATTTCTTCGCAAAACGCCGGTTCCATAACCGCGCATGATGGGCACACACATTGCGTAGCTGGGTTAGGTTATGAAAAACGCTATGGGTTATTTCAATAGTCGGTAGATCAAGTTGATGGGTAACCTCTTTTTTAATGTCTGTGACAGTGGTGGATTCAAACCACTGAGATAACGCACCAAAGGTCAGCGTTTCCGCCATGATCCATATTGGGGGTAGTCCTGCTCCTTGGTATTTTTTTCGATAATGCTTTACGAAGGCTTCTTCGTTGTCTTTTAGATCACCAGCAGCTCTAGCCACCTGTTTGGCATGCTTATAAGGGCAGTCAAAGTGTTGAGCCTCCAAGTAAGCATGCGGGCCTTTTTGAAGTGCGAAGGCGTTTACCCAAAGCGAGCGAAAAGAGATTTCAATGCGCTCTAGCGCTTCAAGACAAAGCAATCGCAACTCACGATCAAAAATATAGCGGTTGAGTACATCATCAAACGACACCCCAGCTTCAAAAAGATGAGTGCGCCCATTGTCAGCATTAGGTGCAGGTTTCTCAAAGGGCAGCCAGTAAGCACTTAGGCGGTAGTAACCAATATGCGTGAGGTAGTGCTCGGCACGCGCCATGTCAGGCACTTGCATGCCTCGCTCGCGGAGCAGGGAAACTTGCTGGTTAACGGGGATAGGAGGCTTGTCATAGCGCATTTTGACAGCTCCAAAAAAGTAACCCCCCGGTTTGAGCATCACTGCAGCGTACTGCAGGATAGGCTTGGGGGGTGTTGTTACGTTTCATTATAGGTACACAAGCTGAAGCCAGCAAGAAAAATTTTGCCTGCATTGCTGTCCGGGAATCAACAATTAATGCCCTGCTCATGCCGATAGCTCCTCAATCATCTGCTTGATCTTATCGGTGCAGGCTTTGAGGTCGGCGTCGATCTCCTCCAGCGGGCGCGGCGGCGTGAACTTGTAGAAGTGGCGGTTAAAAGGAATCTCGAAGCCGACAATGCCGATGCGGCCATCCAGCTCGTCGCGCTTGTTTTCGTCTATCCAGGCATCGGGCACATGGGGTTTTACTTCCCGTTCGAAGTAGGCGTAAACCGATTCGTCATAGGGCACGTTTTCGTTATCGCGCAGGCTGGTATCCGGCTCCGGGTTGCCGTGTTTGTCGAGGCAAACATCCGCGTCGGGGTCACGCTCGGATAGCGCATTGAGAATCGCCTTCTGCACTGGCGCCCCGGCCTTCAGCCCTTCGGCCTTGAGGGCATTTTTCAGCGCCTTGGTAAAGGCATCGCGGTTGGTATAGCGCTGTTCACCCAGGCTTTCACAGGCGGTTTTAAGCGTGGCTTGCTCGGCGTCCGCCAGCTTCTGAATAGGCTTCTCGTCGTCCAGCCGGGCCAGACGCTCGGCGCTGGCTGCAAAGTTGAGGCGCAGCGGCCGTTCGACGGTGATACGCCGGTAGCCAAAGGCTTCCACCGGGAAGAGCTTGCTTTCATCCGTTTCTTCATAGGCGCCATACAGGCGCACGATATCGTCAATGTCGCGGTCGGTGATGTATTGGCGCTTGCTGCCCAGCGATTTGCGCATCTTGCTGGCGCGGCCGGTGGCGTTGATCAGCTGCACTTTGCCCTTACGCTCGGCGGGCTTGTCGTTGGAGAGCACCCACACATAGGTGGCAATGCCGGTGTTGTAGAACATATCGGTGGGCAGGCCGATAATGGCATCGGCCAGATCATGCTGCAGCAGGTAGCGGCGGATTTCGGATTCGCCGCTGCCTGCCCCGCCGGTAAACAGCGGCGAGCCGTTAAGGATGATGCCGATTCGCGAGCCGCCGTCCTGGCGAGCACGCATCTTGGCCACCAGGTGCATCAGAAACAGCAGCGAGCCATCGGAAACACGCGGCAGTCCAGGGCCAAAACGGCCATCGTAGCCGCGCTGTTTATGCTCATCGGTGACCTTCTTCTGCACCTTTTTCCACTCCACCCCAAACGGCGGATTAGACAGCATGTAATCAAAACGCTCGCCCGCCAGCTGGTCGTCAGAAAGCGTATTGCCCAGCTTGATCTGCTCGACTTCCTGGCCCTTGACCAGCATATCGCCTTTGCAGATGGCGTAGGATTCCGGGTTAAGCTCTTGGCCGTGAAGCGAGACGGTCACACTTTGACTGACTTGCTGAATATAGTCGTCGCTCTCGGAAAGAAACCCGCCGGTGCCCGCTGTCGGGTCATAAACGGTGACGATACTGTTGGGCGTGAGCTTTTCTTCCTGGCCGGTCAGCACCAGTGAGGTGGTCAGGTGGACGATATCGCGGGGCGTGAAGTGTTCCCCAGCCGTTTCGTTGGAGCTTTCAGCAAACTTGCGAATCAGCTCTTCAAAAATGCCGCCCATGCCGTGGTTGCTGACCCGCGCAGGGCTCAGATCAATCGCCGCGAACTGCTGCACCACCTTGTAAAGCAGGTTATTGGCGCTGAGCTGCTGCACAAAACTCTCAAACTCGAAGTGCTCGAAAATCTCCCGCGCGCTCTGGCTGAACGACTGTACGTAGCTCATCAAGTCGTCGCTGGTCTGGGTGTCGGACAGCGACCCTAGCGCCAGCGGTGAGGCATTGAAAAACGGCTGATCCGCCGCGCGTAGCAACAGTTTTTCGCGCACGGCTTCCGGCTTATGCTGATGGATTTCAGCAGCGGCCAGCACCTCGGCCTTGGTGGGGGCCAGCACACATTCCAGACGACGCAGCAGGGTAAACGGCAGGATGATGCGGCCATACTGGGACTGTTTGAAATCGCCGCGCAAAAGATCAGCGACCGACCAGATAAAGGCCGCCAGCTGAGAGTGACTTTCCGTGTTCACAGTGCATCTCCACGTCTAAGAACAATGAATGATAGATAGGGCTATCATACACAGTCTGGCGCGCTTGATCAGTGGACGAAAAGTGACGTTCTGATTAGCTGAAAATTAAAACGCCCCGGAGAGTGCCGAGGCGTATCGTGCATGTCGATGCGTGCTATTTCAAAACGAAATGGAGGATCATTGATACGTCTCAAGCAGGACGTTCACCAACCCTTTCAAACGCACCAGGCGCACGCGCACCAGTGACGCAAGCATGCCCGGTGGACACTGTTCCTCGATTACTGTTTGAGGTAACCGGTAGCCGCCATGCTCAAAACTCCTCAAATCGTCAGTGACTAAAGATTATTCCCAACCAATGTCCTGCTTGTTTAGGTCAGCAGCCAGGACTTCAGGACTTGCAGGACTTCGATTCCAAGAATTTCTTTGATGGGGGGTGCCGATTTGCCATTTCACACTGCCGCCAATCTTGCTGAGGCACTTACATTCGATGCCGAGTTGGCGTAGCGCAGGGGCAGCACGAAGTAACGCAACACAAATACCTTCGGGAGGCAGAGGTCGTAGGTTCGAATCCTGCTATTCCGACCAAAGAATTCAATGAAAACGGCCACTTAGCTCATTGAGCAGGTGGCCGTTTTTGGTTGGAAATGAAACGTCGACAGACCAGACCCTGACAGTCAGTCCGGCTGGCTAGCGTGGTTGTTCAGAAGCACGGCTAACAGATCCGCATAAGCCTGTTCAGACTTCTCTGCTTCCCTGTTTGCCCCGTCAATAGCCCGGTCAACGTCATTGTTCGCCTTGACCAGTTCCCTCTGGATGGTCTTTTCAATATGAAGATGCCCCGAGTAATCACCTTCCGGCAAGGCCTTGAGTGCTTCTCTCACTTCGTGGCGAAGACGTTCTGCCAATTCACGGGCCTGTTCTTCCTCAAGGCGTTTCTTACGCGCCTTTTGTACCGCTGATGCTAGCTTCTGGGCGGCTGTCAGAATGTCATCGGAATGCGCCATCGCGTGAGGCAGGCTGATAACGGCGTTGCTGGATACATTGGTACGCATATATTTCCCCGTTTGCTGACAGCATTTAGTTTGACGGAGTAATAATGCTCAGCAATTCCTTGTAAGCGCCCTGTGCTTTTTCCGTTTCCTCATCCGCGCTTTCCACTGCCTTGTCGAGTTTTTTCAACGCTTTCAATACGTCCTTCTGGACATCTTCAAAGCTGCGTATCTCTGCTGTTACCCGTTTTGCCAGACGGGCTTCAAAGGCGTCATTGGCCTCTTCTTGAAGCGCCCTTGCGGCCTGCTCGGCTTCCTCTTCTTCAACAAGATTTTTCTCACGCTTTTTTGCTGCCGAGGCCAGGATTTTGGCCGCTTCGAGAATATCGTCCACCCGTGGAGTGATCTCCTCCAGAGACAGGGCGGGATACCCGTGATCATCAACGGGTGCCGAGTAGCTGCCCGTGTCATCGACTGAGGTTTCAGAGTCAATGTAGCGCTCTACGCTGGCATCAGGGCCAGCGCCATGTTCATGCCGATCATTCATCAGATGCTGCTCTCCCGTGTACATAAAGAATTCCTCCGGACGTGACGGGCGTTGCTCACCACATCGTCATCCGGCAATCAAACAGGTGACTCAAGACACACTCTGTCCCACGGCTATAGGCCGCTGTAGGATATATAAACGGCCGTCGTGTTAATATAGCTATTCAGTAAATAGGCGCGTTTGCGTTGGCATCGAGCCATTGTAACGAAGGTGGTGTGTTTATTGGGTCGGGGAGGACATTCATGGCAGCCCACGCAGACATTTCCTTCGTCACGGTAAGGCGCCGATTTGATTTTCGCAGCATCGAAATCGGACGCTGGGTGACACCGGCTGAGCGTGATCGTGCCGCCGGACGTTTCCTGCACGCACTGGATGACTTAATGGCGGTACTCCAGGGCCCGGAACACCTGGTATCCCTGCGTGGCACCCTGGGGCTGCAATATGGTATCGGAGGCCAGCTGGGGGTAGCCGCGCATTATTTACCTGCCAGCCGCCAGTTGGCGCTGGCCAAAAATGCCGGTGCCGGAAGCCTGGCTCACGAATGGTTCCACGCATTTGATCACTACATAGGGGCGAAAGCCTTTCTGCATACCGCCCCTCTTCAGTTCGCCTCCAGTGCCTGGCTGGAGGGAACGGCGCAAAGGCGCCACCCCCTCAATCAGCGGCTGGCCGATTGCCTCAAGGCGGTCTTACTCACCGATGATGGCACCGGACCCAGTCGGCTTTTTAAGGCCTCACAGAAAGCCGATAATCAATTAAGCGTGCTGTATTACGCCAAACCTGAGGAACTCTGTGCCCGGGCATTTGAAGCCTTTGTGGAAGATTGCCAGCCCGGTAACCGGTTCCTGGTGAACGGCACGATCCAGTCCGATGAAGCGCACGCGGGTCTATACCCTCAGGGCCGCCAGCGCCAGCAGATTAACCAAGCCTACGAGAGGTATTTCTCAGCACTTGGTCAAGCACTCTACCGGGAGCAGGAAAAACCCGGGTGAAGCTTTCTGTTATAATGAGATCAACGTTAAGGGCTTACCCGCCCACCTTATACGGTCAGCCTACCCGGCAATGACCGTCGTGTTTTAGGAGATATACCATGTCTGCCTCACCTGTCACGTTAATGGTGGCTCGCCGCGTGGCGAATGGCCGCTATCAAGACTTTAATCGTTGGTTAAATGAAGGCCGTGAGCTGGCGGCTGACTTTCCAGGCTACCTGGGGTCAGGCGTATTGGCACCGCCGCAGGATGACGACGAATATCAGATTATCTTCCGTTTCAGCAGCAGTAACACCCTGGCTGCCTGGGAGCATTCCGCCTCGCGTCACGCCTGGCTGATGCGCGGTAAAGGCCTGTACGATGCACCCTACGAGCAGCGCGCCACAGGCCTAGATGCCTGGTTCCAGACGGCACCTGGCGCAGTTCCCCCACGCTGGAAGCAGGCCATTGCCATCTGGCTGGCATTTTTTCCTGTCTCCCTACTGTTTCAATCGCTGTTCGGGGGGCTGCTCGCGGAATGGTCATTAGTGCCTCGCGTTGCGGTGAGTACGCTAATGCTGACGCCCGTTATGGTGTTTGTGTTTATCCCGCTCTCCATGCGCTTGTTGTCACCCTGGCTGCAAGGGAAATGGTCGTTGTCTGACCTTGTGGCGCGGTGGCGTCATAGCCACAAAGTCTGAACCCTTCCGTACAGCATGTGTCAGCGCTGGTGCCTACGCCCCGGCGCTGCGCGACGGGTTAAAGGCGTCTCGAGGGTCCAGGTTATCGGGAGTGGCCTGGACCAGCTGAACACGGCGCTCATGGGCAGCGCGGCACACCTCTGCGTACTGAAACGCTGGAAGCTCATCAAATGCTGCCTGCTCGGCGACGGAGAGCCCGTAATACACCTGGGTAATGCCGCTCCAGTAAATGGCCCCCAGACACATGGGGCAAGGCTCGCAGCTGGTGTAGAGCACACACCCGGCCAGGCGTCTGGTACCCAAGTGTCTGGCAGCCGCCTGAAGCGCCCGAATCTCGGCATGGCCGGCCACATCCTGCGTGGCCTTTACATCGTTGACGCCAGTTCCGACCCGGCGATCATCCTGCACCACCAGGGCAGCGAAAGGGGCCTGCCCCTGCCTGGCGTTGTCGAGGGCAAGCTCGATGCACTGCGCTACCCACGCCTGATGTGTCATGGCTTTCTCCTTTTTGAACGAACGTATTGGCGGTGTTTAAGACCTGAGGAACCCCACGTATATTTTCAATAAAATCAATCAACCCACTCGGCAAGTATCTATCCTCGAATGTCTTCCACGAACTCGATTCGATGAGCGTCACAAAGCGCAACAGGACCACAGGAAGCAGGTTCTTTCGTGTGCACAAGATCACAGAAATGCCGTCAAATCCATCACAAATATTAAACAAGGCCTGGACATCCTGTACAGGAATGTATTGACTGTACCCGTGGCGCTAACTTTAAGTAGGCCGCTTGATAGCCCAGTCTATCGACGGAGCGTCTGACTGAAACACGGTCCATCCATTGAGCGTTCAGACGGGAGATATTTGATGAGCATATCCATGATGGCACGAAGCGCGTTTGCCGCTGTTGTTGTAATGGGCACGATGTCCTCGGCGGCCATGGCTGCTTCCAGCGAAGAGGAAGTGCACTCGGCCCTGGTCGGCAATACCTTCAAGGGAGGCATGGGCGGAGGCATGTATAACAGCTACTTCGCCGAGGACGGCACCTACGAAGATGCCTCTGGTGGGGGTAACTATGAAATCACCGAAGACGGTGTCTGCTACCCCGACACCGATTACGGCTGCTACGCGGCCGAGATCGATGGCAACCAGCTGGAATGGTTCAAGGACGGTGAAAGCGTTGGCACCGGCGTGATCGAAGAGGGCAACACTCTGCAATAATCACACAGGGCATGCGCCTCGTGGCATGTCGTGCGAGGCCATGCCTGTCTGCGCTCAGACTATCCATTTCACCTTACCCGGATAAAGGCTTAAGCTGGCAGCATACATTAAAGCACCTTGATTAACGGACAAGTGCGACAGCAAAGGGAGCCGTGTGTGCCAGCCAGCAACCCGACATCATCAAACTTCGCGTTTCTCAGCGAGCACGACGCTCTGTTTGTGGAGCTGGCGGAATCCGCCGAGCGCGCCTTTGCCAGCGACCCCAACACCACCCTGATCAAGCTGCGCCAGCTGGGCGAGGCGCTCTCCCAACATCTGGCCGCCCTTTCCGGTATCGCCTTTGATGACCAGACCACCCAGGCGGAGCTCCTTTACCGCCTGAACCGTGAGTTGCGCCTGGAACCGCAGATCAAGGAGCTGTTCCACATCCTGCGGATTGAAGGTAACAAGGCTACCCACCAGTTTCGCACCCAACATAAAGAGGCCATGAGTGGCCTCAGGGTGGCCCGCGATCTGGCCATCTGGTTTCACCGCTCCTTTGGCAAAGCGGGAGCTCAATTCAAGCCCGGCCCTTTCATCCCGCCCGCTGACCCCAGCGCCCAGCTGCGCCAGCTGCAGAGCGATATCGAAAAGCTCCGCCACGACCTGCAGCAGGCCAACAGCGAGCTGGACAGCAGCCAGCAGCTCAGCCAGCTGATCGAGAAGGAAAAAGCCGAATACGAAGCCCTGGCCGTGGCCATGGATGAAGAATCCCGTGCCCTGGCCGAACAGGCCCGCCAGCACGAACAGGCCTTGAGCCAGCAGCAAACCGCCTACGAGCAGAAAATCAGCGCCCTGCAACACAAGCTGGCCGAGCAGGACGCACAGAGTGCCGACCAGCAGCGCCAGCAGGTGGCCAGAAAGACCCAGGCGGCTAGCCATAGCCTGGTGATGAGCGAAGAAGTCACCCGCATCCTGATTGACCAACAGCTGCAGGAAGCCGGTTGGGAAGCCGACAGCCAGGAGATCACCTACCAGAACGGTGCCCGCCCGGAAAAAGGCACCTACCGTGCAATTGCCGAATGGCCCACTCAGCGCGACGCTCAACAGCGTGGCCGGGCTGATTACGTGCTGTTTGCCGGGTTAACCCCCATTGCCGTGGTAGAAGCCAAAAAAGAAAACACCAACGTGGCGGGCAAGATCCGTCAGGCGGAACGCTACAGCAAAGGCCTCAAGGACACGCCGCCACTGGTCGCCGCCTGGGAATTGATCGGCCGCACCATCGCCTGGCCTGCCGAGGACGAAAGCTACTACCACGTGCCCTTTGTGTATTCCTGCAACGGCCGCCCCTATGTGCCGCAGCTGGCGGAGACCTCCGGCACCTGGTTCCGCGATGTTCGCGACCCCAGCCACTTAAGCCGCGCCCTGCCCCGGTTTCATACTCCGGATGGCCTGCTGGCCATGCTCCAGCGCGACAGGGAAGACGCCGAAAAGCGCCTACAGGCCGAACCCTTTGGCTACCTGAAATTGCGTGACTACCAGCAGAAGGCCATTGCCGCCACCGAACATGCCCTTTCCCACGGCCAGCGCACCGCACTTTTGGCCATGGCCACCGGCACCGGCAAGACCCGCACCATCATCGGCCTGATGTACCGCTTCCTGAAAGCCGAACGCTTCCAGCGCATCCTGTTTCTGGTCGACCGCACCGCACTCGGCCAGCAGGCCCTCGATGCCTTTAATGAAGCGCCGCTGGAGCAGAACCACACCCTCAGCAAGATCTACAACGTCGCGGAGCTGGGTGATATGGCCGCCGAGGCGGAAACCCGCATTCAGGTGGCCACCGTGCAGGCCATGGTCAAGCGCATCTTCATGAGCGACGCAGCGCCGCCGATTGATCAGTTCGACTGCATTATCATCGACGAGGCCCACCGCGGTTACACCCTCGACCAGGAAATGACCGAAGGCGAACTGGCCACCCGGGATTCCCAGCAGTACCTGTCCAGCTATCGCCGGGTGCTGGATTACTTCGATGCGGTAAAGATTGCCCTCACCGCCACCCCGGCCAGGCACACCAGCGAAATTTTCGGCAAGCCGGTCTACACCTACTCCTACCGTGAAGCGGTGGCCGACGACTGGCTGATCGACCACGAACCGCCCATCCGCTATGAAACCCTGCTGACCCAGAACGGCATCACCTTCGAAAAAGGCAAACCGGTGGACACGCTCAACACTCGCACCGGCGAAATCGACACCACCGAGCTGGAAGACGAGCTCAACTTTGAGGTGGACGCCTTCAACCGCCGGGTGATCAACGAAAACTTCAACCGGGTGATCTGCGAACAGCTGGTGCAGGAACTCGACCCCTTCGGTGACGAAAAGACCCTGATCTTCTGCGCCACCGACCTGCACGCCGATATGGTGAAAACCCAGCTGGATAGCGCCTTCAAAGCGCTCTACAACGGCAGCTACCACGAGGCGGCGGTGGCCAAGATCACCGGCCAGAGCGAAAAGGTCGGGCAGCTTATCCGCCGCTACAAGAACGAGCGCTACCCCAATATCGCCATCACCGTCGACCTGCTCACCACCGGCATTGATGTGCCGCGCATCAGCCATCTGGTGTTTATGCGCCGGATACGTTCGCGCACCCTGTACGAACAGATGATTGGCCGCGCCACCCGCCGCTGCGATGAGATCGGCAAGACGGTGTTCCGCATCTACGACCCGGTGGATATCTACGCCGCCCTGCAGGATGTGAACACCATGAAGCCGCTGGTCAAAGATCCGCATATCACCCTGGAGCAGCTGGTAGAGGAACTCACCGATGATGACCAGCTGGAACAGGCGCTGACCAGCCCCGGCGAACACCCAGAGGAAAGCCAGGCCGATGTGGTGCTCAACCAGCTCAGCCAGAAGGTCATGCGGGTACTGCGCAAGGCCGACAAAAAAGCCGACAACAGCCCACCGCTGAAGCACAAACTCGATGAGCTGGAAGACAGCTGGGGCGTGGAACCCAAGGCCCTGCACAGCCACCTGCATCAGCTAGGCCCGCGCCAGGCGTCCGCTTTCATCAAGCAGCACAGCGGCCTGTTGCACCAGCTGGCCGAGGTCAAATCCCTGGTGGGCAGCGAGCAGCTGCCGATTATCTCCGAGCACCACGACGAAATCC
The DNA here is from genome assembly GCF_044792155.1 of Halomonas sp. BLK-85. Taxonomy (NCBI): domain Bacteria; kingdom Pseudomonadati; phylum Pseudomonadota; class Gammaproteobacteria; order Oceanospirillales; family Halomonadaceae; genus Halomonas; species Halomonas sp. BLK-85. The sequence goes on along the minus strand of NZ_CP087731.1, from coordinate 311,919 downwards.
GCGAACGCACCCAAAGCTATGGCCAGCATGCCAAGCCGGAAGACTACCTGGACGAGTTCAACCGCTTTATCAAGGAACAGCTCAACCAGTCGGCGGCGCTGGCAGTGGTTGTCAACCAGCCCCGCGACCTGACCCGCGAACAGCTGCGCGAAATCAAGCTGCTGCTGGATAACCACGGCTATTCCGAAGCCCGCCTGCAAAGCGCCGTGCGCAACCAGACCAACCAGGATATCGCCGCCAGCATTATCGGCTACATCCGCCGCGCCGCCCTGGGCGAGGCGCTGATTCCCTTTGAACAGCGCGTCACCCACGCCATGGACCGCATTCTCACCCAGCACAACTGGACCCAGAACCAGCGCAAATGGCTGGAGCGCCTGGCCAAGCAACTCGTCCACGAAGTGATTATCGACCGGGAGTTCGTCAATCAGCGCTTTGCCGATGACGGCGGCGCCAAACAGATGGACAAGATACTCGGCGAGCAGCTAGATAGCGTGCTGGAGGAGTTGAACGAGGCCATGTGGCCAGAGCAGAGCGCCTGATGTGGATTTGAGGGCTATGTTGATGCCATCGACATAGCCTCAACCTATGTCGATTTTTTGGGCTTTTTTCGACATAGGTTGGCCGGCATGTATAGAAAACCGGCTTTTCTATACATGCCGCCCACAACGTGCAAAGATTTTGCCACTTTTTATACATGTAGCGCTGTTCCTTGAACGCGCTTAAAAAAACACCGGAACCCCATGACCCACAACGATATCGTCCAGAAACTCTGGAACCTGTGCGACGTGCTGCGCGATGACGGCATCAACTACTCGGATTACGTCACTGAGCTGGTGATGCTGCTGTTTATCAAGATGGTGCATGAAAACACCGAAGCCGGCACCCTGAAAAAGCACCCGCTGCCGGCGGGCTGCCGCTGGAGCGACCTGAACGGTAAATCCGGCATTAATCTGCTGGATGACTACAAACGCATCCTGCTCAGCCTTTCCAGTGGCCGCGACGGCACGGGGCGCCTGATTCACAGCGACCCGCTGATCAGCGCCATTTACGCCGATGCCCAGACCCGGCTGCGCGAGCCGCGCCATCTGGAGCAAATGATCAAGACGCTGGATCAGATCGACTGGTTCAGCGCCCAGCAGGATGGCCTGGGGGATCTCTACGAAGGCCTGCTGGAAAAGAACGCCAACGAAACCAAATCCGGCGCGGGGCAGTATTTCACCCCCCGCGCCCTGATCAACACCATGGTCAACTGCCTGAAGCCCCAGCCCGGTGAGCGCATTCAGGACCCTTCAGCGGGAACGGCGGGCTTTCTGATTGCCGCCCACGAGTACATCAAGGCCCACACCGATGACCTCTACGACCTGACCGGCGAGCAGAAGACCTTTCAGGCCACCCGCGCCTATGTGGGTATCGAGCTGGTGCCCGGCACCCGCCGCCTGGCGCTGATGAACTGCCTGCTGCACGGCATGGAAGGCGACGACGAAGGCGTGGTGCACCTGGGCAACGCACTCGGCCAGGCCGGTGCCGGGCTGGAAAAGGCCGATATGATTCTCGCCAACCCGCCCTTTGGCACCAGCAAGGGCGGCGATGCCAGCATCACCCGCGACGACCTGACCTATAAAACCAGCAACAAGCAACTGGCCTTTCTGCAGCATATCTACCGCAACCTCAAACCCGGTGGCCGCGCCGCCGTGGTGCTGCCGGATAACGTGCTGTTTGAAGCCGGTGTGGGCACCGAGGTACGCCGCGACCTGATGGACAAGTGCAACCTGCACACCCTCCTGCGCCTGCCCACCGGCATTTTTTATGCCCAGGGCGTGAAAACCAATGTGCTCTTTTTCACCAAGGGCAGCGCGGCAGACAAGTATCAGGAAGAGCGCTGCACGGAAAACGTCTGGGTGTATGACCTGCGAACCAATATGCCCAGCTTTGGCAAACGCACGCCGTTCGTTGAGACGCACCTGAAGCCGTTTGAAGCGGTGTACGGCGAAAGCCCCAATGGCGACAGCCCGCGCCAGGAAGGCGAATACAGCTTTCACTCGGACAAGATCGAGCTGCCGGAAGCCACCAAGGCCACGGATGAAAACCAGGGCGTGGATGAGCGCATGCTTCACAGCCGCTGGCGCTGTTTCAGCCGGGCGTGGATTGCCGAGCACAAGGGCGACTCGCTGGATATCAGCTGGCTAAAAGACAGCGACAGCGTAGACGCCGCCAACCTGCCCGCGCCGGAGGTACTGGCGGGTGAGGCGATGGGTGAACTGGTGCAGGCGCTGGGGGAGCTTGATGCCCTGATGCGCGAGCTTGGCGCTGAGGAAGAGGCCGATGGGGCTAAGGTGCTTTTGCGGGAAGTGATGGGTGGGGAAGAGTAATGACAGAGCACAATATCCCCGATGGATGGATACAAGCGAAAATTTCAGATATTTCGATCAAAGGGCTCCAACGGAAACCAACAGCGGATGAAAGCTTCGTTTATGTGGACATAGGCAGTATCGACAGACGCCTAAAAAAGATTTCAGAGCCTCAAATGATTTCTGGGGGCAGTGCGCCCAGCAGGGCAAGAAAGGTTATCGAAAACGGTGATGTTCTGGTTTCTTTAACTAGGCCAAACCTCAATGCTGTAGCCTTAGTCGATCAGAAATATCATGCACAAATCGCATCGACTGGCTTTGAAGTCATAAAGCCTGTGCTGGTTGATAGTCGCTATGTTTTCGCACTCGTTCGCTCAAAAGAGTTCGTCGACCAGATCAGTGGTACCGTTCAAGGTGCGCTCTACCCTGCGGCAAAGTCATCGGATGTTCAGAGCTTTAGCTTTTCGCTACCACCCCTCGCCGAACAAAAAGCCATCGCCGATAAACTCGATACACTGCTGGCTCAGGTGGAAACCACCCAAACCCGCCTTGAACGCATCCCGCAGATTCTCAAGCGCTTTCGCCAGTCTGTGCTGGCTGCGGCGGTGAGTGGAAAGTTGACGGAGGAGTGGCGGAATGGTGATAACCCTGAACAAAGCTTCAAAAAACTTGGTGATGCAGGAGTTGAAGTCAAAACAGGGCCATTTGGTAGCGCTCTCCATAAGTCAGATTATGTGAGTGGTGCAATTCCAGTCATTAACCCTATGCATATATCAGAAGGAATCATCACGCCTTCAGAGGCAATGACAATTTCTCAACAAAAGTTCACCAGTCTAGCAGCCTGGCACCTTCGGAAAGGGGATGTCGTGGTAGGGCGCAGAGGTGAGATGGGACGCGCAGCGGTCGTCGCAAGTGAAGAGCCTCAGTTATGCGGAACAGGTTCTATGATTTTAAGGGTTGGAGAAAGTGCCCTATCCAAATACCTAGAAATCATTCTGAGATCACCAACTGCTGTCAGCTATTTTAACTCGGCGTCCGTTGGATCAACTATGGTCAACCTCAATCAGAAAGTCATAAAAAACCTTGAGGTTTATTTCCCACCACTCAACGAACAAACCGAAATCGTCCACCGGGTGGATCAACTCTTCGCCCACGCTGACCGTATCGAGCAGCAGGTGAATAACGCCTTGGCACGCGTTAATAACCTCACCCAGTCGATACTCGCCAAGGCCTTTCGCGGCGAACTGACCGAGCAGTGGCGCAAGAACAACCCCGAGCTGATTAGCGGCGAGAACTCAGCCGAGGCGTTGCTGGAACGCATACAGGCCGAACGGGCGGCGGTTGCTGGGCAAAAGAAGCCGCGAAATGTGGTGAAGAAGACGGCTGATGGTGATTAGCTAACGTCCGCGTAAAGCGCGAGGCACGAGCGTCGACTTTGGCGCGATTGTTAGAGGGAAATGTCACTCGCCCACCTCGCCTTCAAATGAGCGACAGCATCCCTATAAAAGGTCCCTGATTTAAGCAGCGTAGGCCAGCTTTGATCCGTGCCTAAAGCACTCCGTGCTGAGATAAGTTCGACGAAGCAACGCCAGATTGGTGTCGGTTCTGCGCTGACTTTGTCAACGAACTCCTTGAGGCTATCAATGCCTGCGACTTTGTTCTTCTCGAACAATAAAGCCATGCCAAATACAGAGATTTGAGGAACTGCTAGATCAAGTTCTGGAAAAACGGGATCTACGAATGTGCCAATTTCCGTAACGTAGGCAGTCTTCCTTTCTGACTCGTCAGAGTAACGCTTTCTTTTTAGTCTCTTGAAACGGTCAACCTCGCCAGACACGAGTCGACTAAGGCGGTATGCGTCTATAAACTTCTCTGCAGTGAGATCAGACTGAAGAACTTTGGAGAAACTCCCACCATCATCTGTGAAAATCTTCGCAGGATCCTTTTTTGCAAGCTGCGGCTCGCCATAGTAAGTAGCAACATATGCTTGCATTCCATCCTTTAGCGGAATCACATGCTTGGAAAATGGGCTGCCAAATCTACTCTCAAGCTCCTGAAGCTCCTCAGGCAGCATGGCGTCAATTTCGCCTGCTCGACGCTCAAGGTAATATCCAAGGGTAGACAATGAATGCAGCAATTGCACAATCCTAGGGTCATTTGATCTAAGAAAAGTATTGTCAACTCTTGTTTGGTTATTTAAGTTTACTGCAACATTAGAAGAAAACTGCTTATCTTTTCCTGTTGTAATTACTCTCACAACTGCATGTACATCTTGCTGCAATGTGCATTGATTATAACAGCGATGGAGTATGCGCATAGTTTGACCACCGTTAACAACTTGCGGCCTTTCCAAGCTTAGTTCATTACTAAATGGCTTGTGTATTGCAGAATCACATATGATCGAAATTCCATTATTGAAATGGAAGAAATCTTTGGATTCCTCAGAACTCGAGGCGGTTTTGGCAATTGCTAAGTTTGTACCCCTATCGCCTTCGAACATACGCACATTTTGCTGAAGAATACTTTCCCCATGCTCATCGTAAAGCTTTGCAAGATATTCGCCCTTTAGATCGAACACATAGGTCTCGTGATCGCCAACTTTTGTCATGTAAGGAGGCCGGGGTAGTATAATATCTAAAGTAGCCTCTAATGTTGGAAGGTGAGCATTATAAAATCTATTGTGAATGCTTTCTAAATTATTATGCTCCCAGCGAAACAGATCTTTTGCAACACCGCTATTTTTTTGGCAAAAATTATCTAATTTTGTTTTTGCATCCTGGGGAATGTCTGCCAAACTTGATACTGCGACAACGATCTTGTAGCCAGTCGGTGTAAAAGAATAAATCTCCTCTAAGCGGGACATTAGTTCAGGATTGGCGATGCTTGTATGTTTTCGACTTAGAATTAGCTCAAGGCCGGAGATCATTTTATCAACATCACCAGCCTCGACGGGTTTTTGAATAGATAACGGGTTTTTAAATTGATAAAAAACAACCTGCTCATCGACTATTTCAATCGCATCGACCCCCAAATCTCCGCCTCCGTCACATATCTGCTCTTTTGCCTCAATATCTGTCATTCCTCCAACATTGCATAAGTACCAATAGGCGAATCCATATCCTTGTGTATCAAATGACAGATCCTTAACAATAGTGGAGACTTGATTATTCAACTGCTCTTTGAACAGATTAAGAATTTCTGGAGTGTTAGTTGTCATGCGTAAATCATTTCCTTTTTTAGGTGAAACTTTCGCTTCAGATTTGAGGATCAGTAGCTGCCCGCCTAGCCCAGCCCTCTAACGTCTGGCTCTGCGTCATGATATGGTTAGTAGATTTTTTTGCCAACGAAGCGAAGCAAAACAACGCCGACTGTACCATGTCCGCAATAGACATTCGTTAGTTACCATACTGTGACCTCAGTATGATCAGAAATTGGCACTATTAAAAGCATACCTTCAGAGTTTTTTATATAAGCATTTTTTGGTGTTAACAAAATAAGCTTTCCTCTTTCGTCTAATTTATCGGGAGCTACCGAAGTTGTCTCTTTAATCTGAACACTTTTACCTCCCCCCATATTAAAACTTCGCAATCCCATTGAGACGACTTCTGAAGTTATATCTTGTTTTAAAAAGGGGAGAAATATTGAAGCTGCAACAAACAAAACAGGAGACAGCCAATTTTGGAGGCTTTTTTTGAACCCGTGCCCAACGAAAGAGTAAAAAAACATGCAAAAAATAGCGGAGATACTCATAAACCATAGAACTAGGTATGGTTTATTATTTCTCAGAGATAAATCGAAGAAGGCTCCATGCATTAATATAGACACCAAGATGAATACCCAAGTTATAATACGAAAGCTGTTTTCTTCTTTCTCTTTCTGTTCTTGCAACCCTAGCTTCGCAAATAAAACAAATCCGTAAAAGTAAAGTGACATAAAAATCAGAAGGATTGCTGCAGCAACCACAAATGTATTTAATCCAAATACGCCTTCAACAAAGAAATCATAGGAAAAGAACTTGTTTTGATGCATATAAATAACAAACAAGTAGAAAGGCAAAAAACCTATCCAAGCAGCAGTCATAAATGCAACCACACCCCTAACAACTATCTGGATCGGTTTGAGGGATATTTCGTCATCCCTTTTTGGAGCCAAAAATAGCAGCCTTGGTTTAAAAAGGACATCTTTGAACTTATTCACTGACCTTCCTTGTGTAGTTAACGCCGCGCTCTGCGGAAAACTTGGAGCGCACCGTAAAATTTGTCTGACAGCGGCGCTTTGTTATGCAATTTATCACTTCTGCTTTGCACCCATTTTATCAATTAAAGTAGCAAAAGATGGCGTCTTTGAAAGCAGAAGTTGTAAGTCTGCATTACGTGCATAGCGGCGACCCAGCTTACCATTTCGATTTGTGAGCATAATTGTTGCGTTATAGTAATCTGCCGAAACAAAGCTTTCTAACCACCCCTCAATTTCTTGAGGTAATATTACTACTTCTGCGCCAATATCCTTTAGCTTCTTTATTTGCTCTGCCTGTATCTCAGGGTTTGAAAATGGTGTAAGGATAGCAGCTAATTTAACCGCATCATTTTTACTTATAGAGTGGGCAAGTTGCGCGATTGCCAATTGTCCACCCGCAGGCATAACACTACTATCGGTATCAATTTCAAAACGATCAAGTAAGGCTTGAATAGCACCTACATCTTGCTCTCCTTCTACCAATATATTCCATTTGTTAGTGATATGATCTTTGGTTGTGGAAGCAATATCTGCTTGTTTAGCGCTACTCAAGTATGTTTCTAAGGGGTAGAAAGGTTGCCCATAATTAGCTGCATAACGAAGCTTTGCACGCATACCTTCTCTCATAGTGATTTCCCCCGCATCTATAAGGCATAAATCTGTGTGACCAAACAGAATCATGTTAAGTTCTTTTCCATTTAGCAATGCATCAATAGCGTCCTTGCTGTAATCAGACATGGAAAAGAAAACCCCAATAGTTCCGGTTAACTTTCCATCAACTTTCCCTTTAAATGAGTATAAAGAAGATGCTGGAATTGGAGTCTTATGCCATTTAGCTTCTAACAAGAAAAAACTATTCTCAATAGAAAAAGAGCCATCAATTTCTTCGCCCGATGGACGTATGCTTGTACTAGGCTCCATATCTTCTTTCGAAAATATTTGTACTAAAAATCGTTCAAAATCTCTACCTCGCTGCTGGAACCAAAATGGTTTTGCTTCCTCGGGAGGTGCCAATAAATCCTTTAAACGTTTATTTTCCAAACTATAAGCTCCACAAACTACTTTCTACAATTATATTTTTTAAGTATTTAAAAATAAAATCCTTGATGCTAGCACGGAGGTTCACGGACTGTACTACTTGCATAACAGTGACTGGGCTGCGCGTCCTGATATTGGATGAACACCGTTGCGTGTATAACAGTATTATCCGACGCGCTACATTTATCCCAACCCATTGATTTTAAATGCGCATAAGCATATCCCTGCCACCTATCTAAAATTTGCGCGCATGCGCGTTTTTCCCGAATCAATAACACTGGGAAGTTCACCAAGCTGTAGGGAGTTGGATCGTCGTCATCTGCATGTGCCGAGTTGACCGAGATACTGGCTGGTAGTATCCCCACTTGGGCGGCAAGGCTACCAACACAGTGAAAAGCCAGCCTGGATATACCGGGCTGGCTGGGGGTTATTTTGGTGGTTGTCGCGTATTGCGTCATTAGGTGCTCTTCCTTGGCGTCTTTGAAATCACATTATCATTTAATGTCGCGTGTTTCTATTGGTTACATTTTTTAGTCACGCCTAGCGTAATTCACCTTCAGGTTACCGTCAAAGGCGTTGAGCTGAGCTTGCCGCCTGTTAACCCCGCTCGCCTGCGGCGAGTGGGTGGCTTGCTTCGCGAAGCCACCCTACGTTTGTGGCCCACCTCCCCGTCATTCCCGCATGCTTTTAGCGGGAATCCATTGTGGCTTTAGGATTGGGTGGCTTCGGCAGAAAAGGTCAAGGTGGATTCCCGATTACCCCATTCGGGAATGACGGTGAGGGGGGGCTTACGGGTATGGCGGTAACCCCGCTCGCCTACGGCGAGTGGGCGGCTTGCTTCGTGAAGCCGCCCTACGGGATGCTGGCTTTTTGCTGGAGTCGTCGTGGGTCTTGAGAGTGGCGCGGGCGGCAAAGTCCTTCATAAGCCGCGCTAGGGATATTCCTGGCGGGCATGCAGAACATTGACGATATCAACACGGTTCACTGCAACGCGGTACACCACGACATAATTGGGATGCGCCACAATTTCACGAGTGCCGGGTAATTCACCCACACGATACAGATAGGGGTGCTCAGAAAGGGGTAATACAACGGATTCCAGGCGCGCTTTGAGCCGCCGCGCGGCATGTGGGTTCTCTAGCGCGATGTGATGCAAGAGTTTAGCGAGATCCTCGCGGGCCGTCTGTCGCCAAATCACCGGTAACATCAGGCGCGTTTTCTGTTCTGAGCCTCGATCTCATCTATCAAGGCGTCCATTTCCGCCATGACTTCATCATGGGGAATACCCGGACGGGGATCAGCCAAACTGGCTTGGACGCGTTCACGGAACCAGCGTTTGTAGCTATCTGCTTGCTCCTGAGTTTCAAACTCACTCACAATCGGGTCTAAGGGAGTGCTCATGGGTAGCTCCTCTGTGTATTGATAACAGTATAACGCACTCCAACCGCACTTGCGTAAGTCGGTTTTTACGTCGGCGTCAACACTCTCGATAAGAACCGTGATCGTCAATTTGCTGCGTACGCATTATAGAGAGGCTTGGCTTGGGTATTGCTATTCACCATTTCAATGGTCGCAATATCGTTGCCCGCCGCCTGCTAACCCCGTTCGCCTGCGGCGAGTGGGTGGCTTGCTTCGCGAAGCCACCCTACGTTTGTGGCCCACCACCCCCGTCATTCCCGCATGCTTTTAGCGGGAATCCATTGTGACCTTAGGGCTGGGTGGCTTCGGCGAAAAAGGTCATTTAATCCAGAAGCCTTCGCGGTACATCCATGTCCTCATGCAGGACACGAACAATGAGTACCTCCGGCTCGTGCACTTGATAGAATACGGCGTGATGCTTTACCTGCAACCTACGATACCCGCGAAGAACATGGGCGTAGTCAGCGCCGAGTGAAGGATGATTAATCAGCTGTTTCACTCCTGCCTCAAGCTGATCCAGGTATACATCCGCCTGATCAACCCCGCATTCTTCGCAGGTATACAGCCAGATTTCGGTAAGATCCGATTCCGCCTTCGGTGTGACGGTTAACCTAAGCACTAGGGGGCCGCCTTCATCCGCTTACGGCCAGCCGCCTTAATAGCCGGTATATCGAGCGGCTTAGGCTTCACACTTGACTCACCCTCAGCGAGCGCTTGCCTCAGCGTAGCAAGACGCTCTTTGGCCTGCTGGTCTCTTCGGATGAGATCACGGATATACTCGCTATCATTACCAAATTGACCGCTCTCAATCTGGCCTTTAATCCAGTCGTCTTGCTGTTTAGTCAGCGTGATGGTCTTCCGGTGCATGCTCATGGCCTTGCGCTCCTAAAGTAACCAGCAGTATGACAATATCATACTGCTGGTTCACGCCGAATCAACACCCTCATTTTTTGCATAACAGTCATTGGACTAGGCGTGCTGCCCGGTAACCCCGCTCGCCTACGGCGAGTAGGCGGCTTGCTGCGCGATGCCCCTACGCTTGTGGCCCACTACCCCGTCATTCCCGCATGCTTTTAGCGGGAATCCATTGTGACCTGAAATAAAAGGGGTCAGATCCTACCACATCACCCGAAGGACGTTTAACGCCCAATTCATCGGACAATTTTGCGCAGCGAAATTTTTCCGCTGCAATTGTTTGTTAACCCCTGAGAGCAAGGTCTTCCCTGATAACCTCAGGATGGCGGAAAGCAATCTCGATAAGCGCTTTTGCAGGTCCAGAAGGTTTACGGCGGCCTTGCTCCCATTCTTGCAAGGTACGCGGAGAAATATGCAGTACCTCAGCAAACTCAATCTGGGTCAGCCCAGTCTTACCCCTCGCCTCTGCAACCTCGTTAGGCACAACACGACTGATTCGAGCCGCTTTGCCAGCTTTCATTTCTTTAACTGATTGGAGCAACTTGTTACCAAGCTCCACTGCACTCAAGGTTTCGTTATTCATTTTCCAGCACCTCACGAACTGCTTTCAGGATATGCGCGGGTATATTTTCCTTAACGGCTTTTTTGTAGATCACCAATAACCAGACCTCACTGTTAGCTAATTTAGTGAAGTAGATGACTCTCACTCCACCGCGCTTCCCTGACCCCGCTACGGACCAACGAACCTTTCTACATCCACCACTGCCAGGAATCGGGTCGCCAATCTCAGGATTAGCCGCCAACCAAGCGAAGAACGCATTTCGCTCCTCCTCAGTCCATATTTTTTTGGCATCCGCTTCGAATGTAGGGGTTTCGATGATAGTCAACATAGCAACATTATACGTCATTGACGTATATTCACAAGGCCATGAGAGGGAAGGTTAACGCCGCAACTCACCGGCGGCAAAAAGCAGAGCGAGGAAAGAGTGGCGCTTTTTGCCGTCCGAGTGCATTTGCCTTGTTATACCTGTTTATGAGGCTGGACTTTCGGGAATGACGGGTTGGGGCTTTCGGGAATGACGAGGCTGGGGCTCTCGGGAATGCCAGGGCTGGGGGTTTGCGTAGGTGCGTCGGTCAACGGCTGCTGGTTAAGCTGCATCAAAATCCAGAGGGTGAATTTCATCAAGATTGACCGTATTTCGGGCTAACCAAAGGTCGTACATATCCTGCATCGCCAACCAGCTCTCAGGTGTGCGCCCGAGCACCTTGGATAGCCGCAAAGACATTTCCGGGCTGATACCACTATCCCCTTTTAGAAGACGAGACAGCGTAGAGGGCGAAACCTTCAGGTTAGACGCAAGCTGACGGGAACTGATGTCAAAAGGCTTCAGGTAAACTTCCCGAATGAATTCGCCAGGATGCGGCGGCTTGTGCATAGTCATTAGTGATAATCCTCATAGTCAAGAACGTAGGCGTTGCCATCCTTAAACCCGAACGTCATACGCCAATTTCCATTTTTGGGCAATTAGACTTATCTTGCGTCAAAAGCCTAAAAACAGCATATCCAACGCCGCGGAGATGTCAGCTTGGTGCTCTGCAAGATTACCAACGCAGGAGCGTAATTCGCCCGCGGGCACAGCAGCCATGAATTGAGTGGCCATTACTAGCGCCTGACCCTCGATGCTAAATACAGGATTCAGCCGCTGGGCAGGAGATGGTGCGGAGGATTTGGGTAACAGTGGCACAACAACACGGGTGTTCAAGCCACTGAGGATATCTGACTGAATATCCAGCAGATAACCAGACCCGCCCTCATTTTCGAAGATGTCGAAACGAGCCATCAGAACTGACGGTGCCGTACGAGGGGCAAGCCGTTAGCGTCAACGTATGCGTTAGAGCTTGCCAGGGCGCTCGCATTTTCTGTCAGCCATTTCTCTTGCTTGTGCAGCTTCACAGCCTCCCAGATCCCCTTCTCTGCAGAGCGAGAGATATTGACGCCCAGCGCTTTTGCCTCTTTGAGAAGCGCGCTATCTATCGATAGATTCGTCGGCCTACGGGCAGTTTTGGTAGCTTCAGTAGCATGCATGGTTCAATCCTCGTACGGAACGTTAATCTAACTATATGCGCATAGTTTTTGCGCATCAAGACTGTGTCAAGGCCGCTTTGTTCCTACGTATCTTGGCTGCAAAGGCCTTATCGTTGCCCGCCACCGGGTAACCCCGCTCGCCTGCGGCGAGTGGGTGGCTTGCTGCGCGAAGCCACCCTACGTTTGTGGCCCACCGCCCTGTCATTCCCGCATGTTTTTAGCGGGAATCCATTGTGGCTTTAGGGTTGGGTGGCTTAGGTAGAAAAGGTCATTTAATCCAGAAGCCTTCGCGGTGCATCCATGTCCTCATGCAGGACACGTACAATGAGCACCTCCGGCTCGTTCACTTGATAGAATACGGCGTGATGCTTTACCTGCAACCTGCGATACCCGGGAAGAACATGGGCGTAGTCAGCGCCGAGTGAAGGATAATTAATCAGCTGATTCACTCCTGCCTCAAGCTGATCCAGGTATACATCCGCCTGATCAACCCCCCATTCTTCGCAGGTATACAGCCAGATTCCGGTAAGATCCGATTCCGCCTTCGGTGTGACGGTTAACCTAAGCACTAGGGGGCCGCCTTCATCCGCTTACGGCCAGCCGCCTTAATAGCTGGTATATCGAGCGGCTTAGGCTTCCCACTTGACTCACCCTCAGCGAGCGCTTGCCTCAGCGTAGCAAGACGCTCCTTGGCCTGCTGGTCTCTTCTGATGAGATCACGGATATACTCGCTATCATTACCAAATTGACCGCTCTCAATCTGGCCTTTAATCCAGTCGTCTTGCTGTTCAGTCAGCGTGATGGTCTTCCGGTGCATGCTCATGGCCTTGCGCTCCTAAAGTAGCCAGCAGTATGACAATATCATACTGCTGGTTCACGCCGAATCAACACCCTCATTTTTGCATAACAGTCATTGGACTGGGCGTGCTGCCCGGCAACCCCGCTCGCCTGCGGCGAGTTGGCGGCTTGCTGCGCGATGCCACCCTACGTTTGTGGACCACCACCCCGTCATTCCCGCATGCTTTTAGCGGGAATGACGGGGTGGGGGCTTTCAAGGATCAAAAAAGCCCCTCAGCGAGGGGCTTTTTGCTGCCTGTTTGGCTGGTGTTTTTGCTATCTAACCGGCACATTCCTACATATTGGGATAGTTGGGCCCGCCGCCGCCTTCCGGGGCCACCCAGGTGATGTTCTGGGCCGGGTCCTTGATATCACAGGTCTTGCAGTGCACGCAGTTCTGGAAGTTGATCTGAAAGCGTGGGTTGCCGGCGTCGTCTTCCACCACTTCATACACCCCTGCCGGGCAGTAACGCTGAGCGGGTTCGGCGTAGGTGGGCAGGTTATCGCGAATCGGCAGCGCCGGGTCGCTTAACTGCAGGTGGCAGGGCTGGTCTTCCTCGTGGTTGGTGTTGGACAGAAACACCGAGGTCGATTTGTCAAACGACAGCTTGCCGTCCGGCCTGGGGTAGTCGATTTTCTCGAACTCCGCCGCCGGCTTCAGCGCGCCGTGGTCCGTGGTGGTGTCGTGCAGGTTGGGCAGCTTGTTACCCAGCAGCTGGTTGGCGAAGTTGTAGGCGCCGCCCATCACGGTGCCGTACTTGTGAATCGCCGGGCCAAAGCTGGCGCTGGCCTTGAGTTCGTCATAGGCCCAGCTGGCTTCCCATTTTTCGCTGAAGGCGGTCAGCTCCTGGCCGCCTTCATCCCCCGCCTGAAGGGCCTCAAAAACGCTTTCCGCCGCCACCAGGCCGGATTTCATCGCCGTGTGCAGGCCCTTGATCTTGGCAAAGTTCAGGGTGCCCGCATCGCAGCCGATCAGCAGGCCGCCGGCAAAGGTCATTTTCGGCAGGCAGTTCAGGCCGCCTTTGGTCAGCGCGCGGGCGCCGTAGGCCACCCGTTTGCCGCCCTCAAGGTGTTGGCGGAGCACCGGGTGGTGCTTCATGCGCTGGAACTCGTCAAACGGCGAGAGCCAGGGGTTCTGGTAGGAAAGATCCATGATCAGCCCGACCACCACCTGCTGGTTGTCTGCATGATAGAGGAACCAGCCGCCGTGGGTGTCCTTATCCAGCGGCCAGCCGGAGCCGTGCAGCACCAGGCCCGGTTCATGCTGCTCGGCAGGCACGTCCCACAGCTCTTTCAGGCCGATGCCGTAATGCTGAGGGTCACGGCCAGCATCCAGAGAGAACTCGCTGATCAGGCGCTTGCCCAGATGCCCGCGGGCGCCCTCGGCAAACAGCGTATACTTGGCGCGCAGCTCCATGCCCGGCATATGCCCGTCTTTGGGCTGGCCATCGGCGCCCACGCCCATATCGCCGATCAGGATGCCGCGCACACAGTCGTCCTCGATGATGACGTCCTGGGCGGCAAAGCCGGGAAAGATTTCCACCCCCAGCTGCTCGGCCTGCTCGCCCAGCCAGCGGCACAGGTTACCCGCGCTGATCACATAGCGGGTCATGTCCCCGCCGGTGTTATGCATACTCCTGGGCACCAGGGCATGGGGGATCTGCTGGCTTTTCTCGGCATCCTTGAGCAGGTAGACCTCATCGCGGATGGCGGGGGTGGTCAGGGGCGCGCCGCGCGCTTCCCAATCAGGGAACAGCTCAGCCAGGGCGCGCGGCTCGAACACCGCGCCGGAGAGAATGTGCGCGCCGACTTCAGAGCCTTTTTCGACCACACAGACGGTCATTTCCTGGTCGGCGGCGTTGGCCTGCTGCATCAGGCGGCAGGCGGCAGAAAGCCCGGACGGCCCGGCGCCGACAATCACGACGTCAACTTCCATCACATCGCGTTCGATCTCACCATTGTCTAAGGCATTGCTATCCACAGCGTCTCTCCTGCTCGTCGCTTGATTGCTCTAACTACTCGCCACACCCCTAAAATATAGAAATTAAATTAAGATGTATATATTAGGCCGGTGGTATAGGGGATGCCGGCCAGTAACACGCACATACAAAAAAGCCGTCCATTCGGACGGCTTCTTGTAATTCTTTGCAGCTAGAGCGTGGTGCCGACACCAGGAGTCGAACCCGGGACCTACTGATTACAAGTCAGTTGCTCTACCAACTGAGCTATGTCGGCTTGGCGCTTGCTTTTTAAAATTACCGTGGAGGGCACGATAATAGAAAAAAAAGGGTCAGCGATGGCTGGGGTACCAGGACTCGAACCTGGGAATGCCGATACCAAAAACCGGTGCCTTACCACTTGGCTATACCCCAGCAGTGTGGTGGCCAGAGACGGAATCGAACCGCCGACACGGGGATTTTCAATCCCCTGCTCTACCAACTGAGCTATCTGGCCGCTGCCAACGATGCGTATTAAACTAAAACGACAGCGTTTCGTCAACACATTTGTGAAACTTTACAGATCCAGTGGTTGAGCCGGGTTGTTTCCGGCAATCCCACACTCACTGGCCACCATAACCGCTGACGAGCATGGATGGACCGCTACGGATGATACGTCATGCGGTGCCATCCACCCAAAAGGCTCTATGCCTGACTGGGCGGTATGTATCCTTCTGCCTGGTCAGTTTCCTGATTGTCGAAAAAACGCTCCATCTGGGTCATCAGGTAGGCGCGTGAATCCGGGTCGAGCATGTTCAGGTGCTTTTCATTGATCAGACGCGTCTGCAGGGCCTGCCATTCTTCCCAGGCCTTTTTCGATACCGTCGCCTGAATCTCCTGGCCTTGCTTGCCCGGTAGAGGAGGAAACGGCAATGCTTCAAGCTCTTGCTGGTATTTGCGGCAGAAAACAGTGTTGCTCATAGGGACTCCTGAAGGTGTCTTTATACGGCTTGTTGATCACTGTCCAGCCTACGCGTGGCCAGGCAGGTTCGCCAGTTGAAAGGGTTCGCGCTGCGCCTTTACCTGCGCCAGCAGCTTTTTGACCGGCGCGGCCAGGCCCAGCGCCGGTGGGTCGGCAAGGTCATACCAGAGGCCTTCTTCGCGCCCCCCATTGAGCGTCTGGCACACGACGGGTTGGGGAGTGATCGCCAGGCGGAAGTGGCTGAAGGTATGCACAAAAGCGGGCAGTGACGCTTGCTGCCGGGCTTCCTTGACGTGGGTGGCCAGCCAGTCGACCAGGGCGTCCTGGCTATCAAACTGAGGCAAGCTCCATAACCCACCCCACAAGCCGCTTGGGGGCCGTTGCTCCAACCAGATGCGACCCTGAGCATCTTCCAGGATCAGCATCAGGGTTTGGCGGGTGGGCAGGGCTTTCTTGGGCTTGGATTGCGGGTAGCCCTGCACATTGCCTTCCGCCCGTGCCAGGCAGACATCATTGAAGGGGCACTGCGTGCAGGCGGGCTGGCTGCGCTTACACAGGGTCGCACCAAAATCCATCATCGCCTGAGTGTAATCCGCCAGGCGTTCTTCTGGCGTGTATACGTCGGCCAGCGCCCAGAGCTGGCGTTCCACTGCAGGCTTGCCTGGCCAGCCGTCCACAGCATGCAGCCGGGCCAGCGAGCGTTTGACATTGCCATCAAGGATCACCGCCCGCTTGCCGGTGCTCTGGGCAATAATGGCCCCTGCTGTCGAGCGGCCAATCCCCGGCAGGGCCATCAGTGCTTCCAGGCTATCCACGGGCAGTTGGGCATGATGGTCAGCCGCTACCTGCTGCGCTGCCTTGTGCAGATTGCGCGCCCGGGCGTAATAGCCAAGCCCCGTCCATAAATGCAGTACCTCGTCCTGGGGGGCATCTGCCAGGGCCTGAAGCGTCGGGAATCGCGCCATGAAGCGTTCGAAGTAATCGATCACCGTAGCAACCTGGGTTTGCTGAAGCATGATCTCCGATACCCAGACCCGATACGCGGTACGCGGCGACTGCCAGGGCAGGTCGTGGCGCCCATACTGGTCAAACCAGGCCAACAGTCGGCGCTGAAACTCCTCAGGTGCAAGCCTGGGTGTCGGTGTGTCTGTCAACTCGGTCGCGCCCTGCGCCATCAATTATCTCCGTGCATGTCACTGTCAGCCAGGCGGATTCATTCAAACAGCTTGCGCAAGCCATCACGCAGCTTCTGGGTTGTGCCTTCTCCCAGGTTTTCGTCAAGCTGTTCTAGAGAACCTTCCAGCTGCTCGTCGAGCTGCTGCTGTACTTCTTCACCTACCTGATTCTCCAGCTCATCACGTAGCAAGGTAGACAGGTTCTGCTGGAAAGCTTCACGGTCAAAGCGGCACCATTCGCTGCGTTCATCGCCCAATTGGCCTTCACACATCACCGGTAGGGCAATCGATTCAAGGCGAGGGTTCACGTCACAGGCGGCATCGGCGGTATCCACCAGGCGCACGGTAGCGCGGGTATCAAAACGCCGGGAACCCAGGTCGAACTCTCCTTCACCACTCAGATCAATCCCTGGCAGAGTGACCAGCAAGTTGTCGCTGGATACCACACCGTCATCGATCACCAGACGCGCATCTGCCCGTTCAAAGCGCGAATCGTCCGCCCAGTCGCGGCTGGTTTCCTCATTCTCAAGAGCGGCCACCAGGGTGCAGATTTCACGCGATACATTGACATCCAGAATCGCGCCATTCGCCAGCGAGGTGGCCAGCTCGCCGTTCAGGTTACGAACCAGTTCGCTGTAGGCATTGCCGCGGCTGGTAAGGTTGCCATCCAGGTTCAACTGGCCGCGCAAGGGTGCACTGTCGTTGCCCAATGCTTCCAGCAGTGCCGTCACATCCACCTGTACCACCTCTGGCGACAGTGACCAGGTCATCACCGGCTCACGACTGTCCAGTTCGCCGCTGGCACTCAGTTGCCCACCATAGAAGCTCGCATTCAGCTCTTGAAGCTGATGAAGGCCCTCTTCACCTACCAGGCGCATCTCCGGTTCTTCAAAGGTGAGGCCCATCCATTCAAAACGCCCTAACTGCAGGGCACCGTCGATATCCAGGGTACTGAGCCAGGCCTGGGGGAGTAGCGCCGGATCTTGTGCATATGCCTGACGTAGCAGCCCATCGCGTGCGGGCCGGGCAGCGACAGAGGTCGGTAGGTAGCGGTCAAGGTCAAGTGCATCGCCTTGTAGGTCAAACGCCAGCCGGGTGCCGTCAAAGGCGGCGGAAAGTTCACCGGTGAAAGTGGTGTCATCCACGACCAGAGACAGGCTGGTCAACGCCAGCTGCGACAGATCGCCTTCCAGGGGGCTGGTCAATGCGACATCGCGCAGCGCGCTTTCAAATTCGGTCTCCATCTCAGTGCCGACACGTTCAAGCCAGGCCCGCAGGTTGAAGGGCGAAGCTGTCACCTTGCCCTGATATTGGGGGCTGTCCAGCAGTTGCTCAACGTTGAGATGACCGCGCATCCGCAGGCCATCCGGGCCGCTTAGCTCCCACTTCTTGATGGTCGCCGTTTGCGCCTCCCAATCGCTGGTAAGGACAAAGTCCAGCGCCATCGCAAGCCCATCGTCAGCGTTGCGCAGCGTCGCTTCCAACACCCCTTGCTCAACGGCCAGACGCTTTTCTGCCAACCCGGCCTCAATCCGGGGGGCTGACAGGTTCAGCTGCTGTATTTCCCCTTCAGGCACAAAACGGTTGCGGGTAGTGAGCGCGACGTTTTCCAGGCTGAATTGCTGATCTGCCAGTGCCAGTTTGATGCGCGTATCCAGATTGACCTCACTGTGCGCATTGGGTGTACGCTCCAATGCTTCGGCCTCCAGGCTGTCGTGACGGTCAAGGGTAAACATGGCCTTCATGGGAAACGATGACACCGGATTGACGTTGCTGCCCGATACGTTCAGCGAGTCAACATGCCAGGACTGGCCTGCCTGGGCATCGCGATAGTGAATATCGCCGTCCTTGATTTCTACGTTGGCAATATTGAGCACCACGGCAAGATTACCGGCATCTGCATGCGGCCCTGCACTGGCCGGTGCCAGCACGGTTTCGGCTTTTCCACTGCCTTCGGACAGTCTTTCAAGCAGGGAAACCCAATTACCCTCCCCCTCCTCGTCACGCTCAAGGTTCAGCCGCAAACCGTTGATGGTCAAGCCATCCACAGCGATATCACCCCGCAGCAAGGAGCCAAACGCCACGCTGACCTCAGCGCTGGAAATCGCGGCAAAAGGGTCGTTGTCTTCTTCCTGCTCTGGCAACCAGGCACTTGCTTTCTCGACCCGCATACCAATGCGCGGATAGAACGACCAGGTTAATGGCCCGTCCAGCGCCAGGCTCAGGCCGGTCTGCTCTTCCACTACAGCGGTCAGCCGCGGTTTGAAATCTTCCGGGTCAAGAAACGTTGTGACATAAACCACGGCGGCCACGGCCACCACGGCCAGAATCCCTACTGCAGCCAGTAAGATACGAAGTAGCTGTTTCATTCCCCTGCTTCCTTCTGGGTTTGATCATCAGGGCGACCGTTATCGCCCCGGCACTGAACACTCATGTTACTGAATACTGAACCCGGGCCGTTGTCGCTACTGACGGGATGACGCCAGGGACAGTTCGACATAATCGCAATCATCAGTCACTCCGGGCGCCTTGTCCGCGCCCTTGACCGGGCGATAACCCAGCTTGGAAAGGAGCATGCGGTCAGCCATCGGCAATGTGGTTGTTTCAATGCGTAAAATGCTATTCTGGCGTATTGACCATTCCGCCAACAGTGCCATCAATCGCGAGCCAACCCCACGCCGACGCGTTGTCTTGCGAACACATAGATCCGAAAGCCACCAGGCGCTGTCTTCCCCTTTCACCATGGCCACCGCTCCCAGCAGGCGGTCATTGAAGTGGGCGCAGCCAAAGCAGTGCTGCGCGCTCAGATGTTGATCAATAAAGGATTCGACCGTTTCAGCAGGCATCCTTTCCTGCGGTGCGTCATGATAGATACGCACCAGATCCAGCTGGGCCTGAGCATCAGCGTCCCATCTGGCTTGATCAACGATCTGTAATGTCACCGGCATGCTGGAATTCCTCTTGGCCTGGGCAATCTTGCTGCTTTTATTGTGGTCATCGTGAGCGCTGGTTATCACACGCATTGTAGCGGATGGGCAGGCCGATTCACTATAATAGCGGTTTTGCCATTGGCACGACCCGATTTATCTGCTGGTGGCCGCTTTATATTGAACGCTACAGGGAACGGCGGCTAGCCACCAACATGCGCCTCGGCGCAGGAGACGTTATGTCAGCGCGTACTGCCACGGTCAACCGTGACACCAAAGAAACCCAGATCCAGGTCACTATCAACCTGGATGGCGAAGGGCAACTGAACTGTGAGACAGGAATCCCGTTTCTTGACCATATGCTGGATCAGGTCGCCCGTCACGGTATGATTGATATGGACATCAATGCCAGGGGTGACCTGCACATTGATGACCACCATACGATGGAAGATCTCGGCATCACCCTGGGTCAGGCGTTCCATGAGGCGATTGGCGACAAGCGGGGCATTTACCGCTACGGCCATGCCTATGTTCCCCTGGATGAGGCCCTTTCACGGGTAGTGGTCGATTTTTCCGGCCGTCCCGGGCTTTACATGGACGCTGATTTTACCCGGGATACGATTGGCCGATTGGACACCCAGCTGTTCTCGGAGTTCTTCCAGGGGTTTGTCAATCATGCCCGCGTGACCCTGCATATCGACAATCTTAAAGGGTTTAACGCCCACCATCAGGCAGAAACCATTTTCAAGGCCTTTGGCCGCGCCCTGCGTATGGCTGTATCCGAAGATCCGCGTATGGCGGGTCAGATGCCGTCTACCAAAGGGTGTTTATAAGGAGCGTTTTATGACAATTGCCGTCATCGATTACGGGATGGGCAACCTGCACTCCGTGGCCAAGGCGCTGGAGCATGTGACCCATGAAAATGTCGTGATCACCCGTGATCCTCGGCGTATTCTCGGCGCCACCCGCCTGGTACTGCCGGGCCAGGGTGCCATTCGTGATTGTGTGGGTGAACTGGAACGCACCGAGCTGCGCGGGCTGGTGGAAGATATGCTCGCTCGCCAGGCCAAGCCGCTGCTGGGCATCTGCGTTGGCCAGCAGATGCTGCTGGAGCACAGCGAGGAAAACGGTGGCATTGGCTGTCTGAGCGTTTTCAAGGGAAACGTGCGCCGCTTTCCTGCCGACATGCGCGATGACCATGATCAGCGCCTGAAAGTGCCCCACATGGGCTGGAACCTGGTTGAGCAGCACCATGATCACCCACTGTGGGCGGGCATCGACAATCAGGAGCATTTCTACTTCGTCCACAGCTTCTATGTAGACGCCAGCAACGACGCCGAGGTGTTTGGCACCACCCGATACGGCCGGGCGACGGCCCACGCGGCAATTGGTCGGGAATCGACCTTTGCGGTGCAGTTCCACCCGGAAAAAAGCTCCCGTGCAGGCCTGCGCCTGCTGGAAAATTTTGTTACCTGGACACCCTGAACGCCTCCTGACGGCGCTGACAAGGACACTATCATGTTAGTTATTCCCGCTATCGACCTGAAAGATGGCCAGTGTGTACGCCTCAAGCAAGGCCGCATGGACGACGCCACCGCCTACGGTGATGACCCGGTGGCCATGGCCGCCCGCTGGGTAAAAGCCGGCGCCCGCCGGCTGCACCTGGTCGACCTTAACGGTGCCTTTGAAGGCAAGCCGGTCAACGGCGAAGCAGTGACGGCCATCGCCCGGGCCTACCCGGATCTGCCCATTCAGATTGGCGGCGGCATCCGCAGTGCAGAGACCATCGAACACTACCTGGCCGCCGGGGTTTCCTACGTCATCATTGGCACCAAGGCGGTCAAGGAACCCGATTTTGTAGGGGAAATGTGCCGCGCCTTCCCTGGTCATGTGATTGTTGGCCTGGACGCCAGGGATGGCTATGTCGCCACTGACGGCTGGGCTGAAGTCTCAACGCTGAAAGCCACCGAGCTTGCCAAGCGCTTTGCCGATGACGGTGTTTCATCGATTGTCTATACCGATATCGCCCGGGACGGCATGATGCAGGGGGTCAACGTAGAAGCCACCGCCGCCCTCGCCCGAGACGGCGGCCTGCCGGTGATTGCCTCAGGCGGCGTGACCAACCTGCTTGACATCAAGGCACTCTGCGAAGTGGCTGACAGCGGCATTCTGGGGGCCATTACCGGCCGGGCCATCTATGAAGGCAGCCTGGACGTCACTCAGGCCCAGCAATTGAGCGATCAGCTGACAGGAGGCCAGGCATGAGTCTTGCCAAGCGTATTATCCCCTGCCTGGACGTCGATGGCGGGCGCGTGGTCAAGGGCGTCAATTTTATTGGCATCCGCGATGCCGGTGACCCGGTAGAGATTGCCCAGCGCTACAACCAGCAGGGTGCCGATGAAATCACCTTTCTGGATATCACCGCCAGCCACGAGGACCGCGACACCACGGTCGAGATGGTCGAACGGATTGCCGGCGAAGTGTTCATCCCACTGACCGTTGGCGGCGGTATTCGCAGCTGCGATGACATTCGTACCATGCTCAATGCCGGTGCCGACAAGGTATCCATCAACACCGCGGCCGTGACCAACCCGGAATTCGTGCGTGAAGCGGCGGAACGCTTTGGCAGCCAGTGCATCGTGGTCGCGATTGACGCCAAACAGGTCTGCAAAGAAGGCGAAACACCGCGCTGGGAGATCTTCACCCATGGCGGACGCCGACCCACCGGCCTGGATGCCGTCGAATGGGCCCAGAAGATGGTGGAATACGGCGCTGGCGAACTGCTGCTGACCAGCATGGATCGCGACGGCACCAAAAGCGGCTTTGACCTCGGCGTGACCCATGCCATTGCCGAAGCGGTCAGCGTGCCGGTGATTGCCTCAGGAGGGGTGGGCAACCTGGATCACCTGGTCGATGGCGTTATCAAGGGTGGCGCGGATGCGGTGCTGGCCGCCAGCATCTTCCACTTTGGCGAATACACCATTCCTGAAGCCAAACGCTATATGGCGGAACGCGGCGTCGAAATGCGCTTGTAACGCTTGTGCTTAGTGAGGATTGAAGCCGGGTTGTCACTCATTCCAATGATAGCCCCAGATTGCTGGTTCCTTCGTTGCGCCCGAGCTGGCGCAACGCCTTGAGCGCGGCGGCGTCCAGCGGCTGTGAGGCGGCTTCAAGCACCGCGTCCTGGAAGTTGTTTTCGTCTTCGGTCAGGGGATGGTCGCGGATCAGCAGCGCCAGCTTCTGAGCGTCCTCCTCTCCTTCGGTCAGCTCGATAAAGGCGCGCACCCCGGCCCGCGAGGTGCGGCTGACATCCAGCACGGCTTCCGGCGCTTCCCCCTGCAGGGTATCCAGAATCGAGGACACGGACACCACCGTATCCAGCGCCCGGCGGGCACCAAAGCTTTCATCGCCCTCTGGCGGTTCACACTCGGCGAGTTTTTCTGCCTGGCGGGCAAAGTCAATCGAGGCACCGCGGACGCTCAACTGCTCCCAGACCAGGTCAAGCACTGTGCGCAAGGTGTGTAGATCGCCCTGCTCGGTGGTTTGCGCATACAGCGCATAGTTGGGCATCAGCCGTTCGCACAGTGCCGCCATAAAGGCCTGCTGCGCAAATAGGGGCAGCTGCTGGAGTTGCTGGTAAAAACCGGGGGATTTGGAAGCCATGAATCAATCCTGAGAAAATGAGCCTGTTAGCATGCGCCTGACCTGGTGTCCCATCAGGGATTTATTCCAGCAGGTTTTTTATGCGACGCTGGCACTCACCGGGTTGGTGACGCCGTCGCGATGCGCTATTGTCTCATCCCTGCCGCACGACGGCAGCACCCTGTAACGTTTTGGCCGGCGAGGAGATTACCATGCATATTCATCTGCTACAGCACGGCCCGGCGCATTGCCCCGCACGGATTACCGACTGGCTGACCAGTATGGGGCACAGCTTTACGGTCTTTCATCTGTATGATGGAGAACTGGCGCCCCGCCCGAATGACTGCGATGCACTGATCGTACTGGATGGGCCCGAAACCCTGCTCATGGAGCCGCCTGACTGGTACAAGGCCGAGGACAAACTGATCCAGCGCCTGGTCGATAGCCAGAAGCCCCTGCTGGGCATCGGCCTGGGTGCCCACTATATTGCTATCGCGCTGGGCGCCATCAGCGCGCCGGGCACCTACCCGGAAACCGGCTGGCACCGTATTACCCTGGCCGATGACAGCCCTTTTGACCTGCCCGAACATTTTGATGCCTTTATGTGGCACCGCCAGGTGTTCAGCCTGCCGGATTACGCACTGCCGCTGGGCGGAAGCCCGGCAGCCCCGCTGCAGGGCTTCGCCTGGGATGCCGGCCGGGTGGTGGGGCTGTTATGCCATCTGGAGGTCACTCAATCCAGCGCAGCCGACCTGATGGGGGAACCGCCAACACCGCCGGGACTCAACGACTACATACAGGACGATGAAGAGATTTTCGCCACTCCCAAACGTTTCACCCACCTGGCGCCCTTGCTTGACCGGGTGCTGACCCAGTGGTTGCGCAGCGCCTCAGCGGCCTGACGCCTGCTGTTCTGCCAGCCATTGCCGGGTAGCTGCCAGACAGCTTTCCCAGTCGCCCACATGATATTCCAGCGCGCCAGCTTCCTGCTGGCGCTGCAGATGATAGCGATACAGGGGGTCATAGTATTCGGTCAACAGCGGTGCCAGCCAGGCTTCATGCGCCTGGCGGTCGCCCTGTTCATGGGCGGCAAAGGCCAGGGCCTGCATACGCTGCAAGCGCTTGAGGCGCGCGTCTCCCAGACGCTTTTTCAGGCGCACAAGGGCATTGCCCAGCTGCTGCTGCATTCGCTGCCAGCCTTCTTCTTCCCCCAGCCGTTGGGTATAGGCTTGCTCCAGGTCGATAATGTAATCCTGGATCAGCTGCGCGAGGCGCCAGTCCAGAGGCATTTCAACGCGAATGCGCGGCGCCTTTTCCATGGCCTGCCAGAAGGTCACTGGTACATTGACGCTGCCGATCTGGCGGGATTCATCCTCGATGACCAAAGGTCCCGGCAGGCCAAGCAGGCGCTTGGCCAAGGCATGTTCAAAATCAATCTGGGCAGGCGGCGGCTCAGGCGAGCGCCCAAAGGCAGACCCCTTGTGGCGCGCCATGCCTTCCAGGTCCACGCTTTCTTCCAGCTGGTTGATCAGCACGGTTTTGGCGCAGCCGGTTAACCCGCTGATGATCATCATCGGCTGCTGGGCGGCGCCATCCACACGCGCGTTCAGGTGGTGGCGCAGGGCTTTCCAGCCACCGTCTATGCGTGGGCGCAGCGCGCCAGCCTCGGCCAGCCACTGCTGGGCAATCTGCGAACGTAACCCGCCGCGAAAGCAATAGAGTATCGCCTCTGGATGCTGTTCCACGTAGTTGCGCCAGGCAGCCACACGCGCTGCCTTGACCGACCCGGAGACCAGTGTCTCTCCCAGCGCAATCGCTGCTGCCTGGCCCTTTTGCTTGTAGGCGATACCTATCTGATGGCGCTCGTCATCATTCAGCAAGGGCAGATTGACAGCACCGGGCAAGGCCCCCTGGGCAAATTCTACCGGCGCCCGTACATCAATCATCGGGCGCTCGTCAGCGACCAGCGCGGTATCCGCCGCCAGCGTTGGCATGTCATCAGGCATAGTCACCCAACCACCTCAATAAGTGCCGGCCCCACCTGAGCGGACAGGCTACCGAACGCCTTTAACGCCAGGCCATGCTGGCGGCCGATACGCTCCACGTCATCCTGCCAGGCAGGGTCCACGGCGATCAGCAAGCCCCCTGACGTCTGCGGATCGCACAACCACTGCCAGTGTGACTCATCCATGGCCGGCAAGGCATCGCCCAGCGCCTGGTGGTTGCGCAGGGTACCGCCAGGTATCGCCCCTTGACGACGATAGCCCTCTGCTTCGGCCAGCCGCGGCAGCTTGCGAAAATCAATCTTCGCTCGAAGGTGGCTGGCACCACACAACTCCACCAGGTGGCCTGCCAGGCCGAAGCCGGTCACGTCGGTCATGGCGTGTACACCGCTCACCGTGGCCAGATCAACGCCGATTCGGTTGGACGCCAGCATGGTTTCCCGGGCCAGGCTCTCATGCCCGGGTTCCACCAGACCACGCTTCTCGGCAGTGGTCAGCATGCCGACACCAATCGGCTTGGTGAGGTAGAGCAGATCCCCCGGTTTTGCACCACTATTGAGCTTGAGCTGATCCAGCGCCACCAGGCCATTGACTGCCAGGCCAAAAATGGGCTCTGGCGCATCAATCGAATGCCCTCCCGCCAGGGCTACCCCCAGCCCCCGACATACTGCCTGAGCGCCTGCCAATACATCACCGGCGACCTCGGCCGAGAGCTTATCCAGCGGCCAGCCCAGAATGCCCAGCGCCATGACAGGCGTGCCGCCCATGGCAAACACATCACTGATCGCATTGGTTGCCGCGATGCGGCCAAAATCAAAGGGATCGTCCACAATCGGCATGAAAAAATCAGTGGTGGCGATCATGCCGCGACCATCGCCCAGGTCATAGACGGCGGCATCCTCACGCCCCTGGTTGCCTACGATCAGTCGCTCGCCGCCTGCGGGCGGCCCGGCCTTGGCCAGGATACCATCCAGCACGTCAGGGGCGATCTTGCAGCCACAGCCAGCCCCATGGCTGTATTGCGTCAAGCGAATGTTATGCATGGCGTTATCTCCGTTACCAAATATTATCAGTCTACCTCAGGCTAAACGTCTGATAGCCTTTTGTTCTCAAGGTCAAAGGGCCTCAAGCGCATCGGAGAGCTTATCGACGGCAATCACCTCCATGCCCTGCGGTGCCTTCTTTGGCGCGTTGGAGCGCGGCACAATTGCGCGGGTAAAACCATGCTTGGCCGCTTCGCTGATCCGCTCCTGGCCGCTGGGCACCGGGCGTATTTCACCGGATAACCCCACTTCTCCGAATACTACCAACTCCTTGGGCAGGGCGCGGTTCTGCAGGCTGGATACCACAGCCAGCAGCACGGCCAGGTCCGCACTGGTTTCCAGCACCTTGACGCCGCCCACCACATTGAGAAACACATCCTGATCGCCGGTAAACAGCCCGCCGTGGCGGTTCAGCACCGCCAGCAGCATGGCCAGGCGATTAGGGTCCAAACCGACGGCCACCCGCCGCGGGTTGCCCAGCGCGGATTCATCCACCAGCGCCTGCACTTCCACCAGAATCGGCCGGGTGCCTTCCCAGACCACCATCACCAGGCTACCCGGCGCCTGCTCCTGCTGGCGGGAGAGAAAGATCGCACTGGGGTTTTTAACTTCCTTGAGGCCCTGCTCCAGCATGGCAAACACCCCCAGCTCATTAACAGCGCCAAAGCGGTTCTTCTGCCCCCGCAGGGTGCGAAAACGCGAGTCGGCACCGCCTTCCAGCAAGAGAGACGCGTCAATCATGTGCTCCAGCACCTTGGGGCCGGCCAGGCTGCCATCCTTGGTCACGTGCCCTACCAGCAGCAGCACCGTGTTACTGTGTTTGGCAAAGCGCGTCAGTGCTGCCGCGGATTCACGTACCTGGGCCACGCCTCCCGGCGCCGAACTGATATCTTCCAGATGCATGGTCTGGATGGAATCAATGATCAGAATCTCAGGCTGTTGCTGTTCGGCAACCGCCAGGATGGTCTCGATACTGGTCTCAGCCAGCATCTTCAGCCCCTGGGTGGGCAGCTGCAGCCGATGGGCACGCATCGCGACCTGGGAAAGTGACTCTTCCCCGGTGACATACAGTACCCGGCGCTGCTGGGCCAGCTTGCAGGCGGTCTGCAGCAGCAGGGTGGATTTCCCCGCTCCCGGGTGCCCACCCAGCAAGACCGCTGAGCCAGGCACCAGGCCCCCGCCCAGTACCCGGTCAAATTCACTGAAGGTGGAGCTGAGGCGCGGCACTTCGCTTAGATCGACGCTGCCCAGATCAACCACATCCCTGGACAAAGACCCGGCGTAACCGCCCCGTCCGGCACTGCGTGAAGACGGGCTGGCAGCCCCCGGCCGGGAAGGTGCCAGGCGCACTTCGCTCAGAGTGTTCCACTCCTGGCAACTGCTGCACTGCCCCTGCCATTTACGATACTCAGCGCCACACTCGGTGCATACAAAGGCGCTTTTGGCTTTGGCCACTGGCTTGCTCCTGCAATGTCACAATATCAACACGAACGACAATCATCCGGGTGACCAGAACGAGTGGCTGGAACATGCGAAAGGCGGCCGAAGCCGCCTTTTCTGTCACTACTCTGACTGGATCGCCACTACCTGACGGCCTGATTACTGGCGCTGAAGACGCAGCAGCTCACTGTTTTCAAAACGGCGGCGCTCCGGATCAATCAGCTCAAGGGTCTCTGGGTCGATGCGCAGGAAGTAATAGGTCTGGCCTTCACCGTCTGGCGTCAGCTCATAAACGGTGGCATCCGGATTGGAAGGCGTGCCTGTCAGAGTTTCCCAGTTACCTGCATAGTTTTCCGCCGGGGGGTTCTCGGGGTGATTGCGATAGGTAGCATCAAGCGTAAAGGTGCGCTCTTCCGGTGCCTGCGACTCTTCTCCCATGAGCGTGACGTCCAGTTGGATACCGTCACAGTTGCGGCACGGCAAAGAGCCCTGATAATTGGCTTCTGCTGACTCATAGCCCTCAGCCCCTTGATCTGTTGGCCCTGACGCGCAGCCGGCAAGCAGGGCCAGCATGGCCGTACCGACAAATAGATGTTTAAGCGGCATGGTTCTCTCCTTGGTTTGCAATGCTTGTATCTGATCCACACGCTCTGGGCGAGCGCAGTCGGGTATCACTGTCTTTCAGCGCATAAGACAGCATACCCGCTACAAGGTGCAACGCCCACCCCAAAAACATAACAATGCTTGCGCTTTAGAAGACGTCAAGCGACCATGAAGGTTACCGATTTGATGCCAGCAGGACACACTAATGAGCCAACTGTGGAGCCCCGCCGTTCAGTCGCTGACCCCTTATATACCCGGCGAGCAGCCGACCGAGCGGGTGATCAAGCTGAATACCAACGAGAACCCTTACCCCCCTGCGCCAGGCGTAGGCGAAACATTGCGCACGTTCGCCTCCGACCATCTGCGCCTTTACCCGGACCCGACCTCGCTGGCCCTGCGCAGCGAGCTGGCCCGCTGCTATGGGGTTGAGCCCCGGCAGGTGTTTGTGGGCAACGGCTCCGATGAAGTGCTGGCGTTTGCTTTCCAGGCCTTTTTCTGCCACGGCGAACCGCTGGATGCACCCTCGATCACTTACAGCTTTTACCCTGTGTATGCCAGATTGTTTGGCATTGAACTGCGTCAACACCCGCTGACTGCCGAGTGGGAAGTGGACCTGGAGGCCCTGAGCCAGCCGCAGCCGCGCAGTGGGGTAATTTTCGCCAACCCCAACGCCCCGACAGGCCACACTCATAGCCTGGCAGCGCTGGAAAGTCTGCTAGATAAAGTCACCGACCGGGTGGTGCTGGTTGACGAAGCCTACGTGGACTTTGGTACACAAAGTGCTGTGACGCTGATCGAGCGCCATCCTAACCTGCTGGTCACCAGCACCTTCTCCAAATCCCGTAGCCTTGCCGGGCTGCGTCTGGGGTTTGCGATGGGATCAACAGAACTGATCGAAGGCCTGGAGCGTATCAAGGATTCCTTCAATTCTTACCCGGTCGACAGCCTGGCCAGCGCCGTGGGTATCGCGGCTCTCCAGGATAGTGACCACTTTGCCGCCTGCCGCGAGAAGGTTATCACCACCCGCGAGCGCACCCGCCATCAGCTGGAGACTCTGGGTTTCGAGGTGCTGCCCTCCCAGGCTAACTTCCTGCTGGCACAGCACCCGGACCACGACGGCGCCCAGCTGTTTGCCGGCCTGCGTGAACGCGACATTCTGGTGCGTCACTTCAACAAGGCAGGATTAAGCAACTTCCTGCGAATCAGCATCGGCACTGACGACGAAATGGATTACCTGATCGAAGCCCTGCAGGCGCTGGTGCGTTAACGCCTGAAGGTGCTCACGGTTCACCGTCGGCCAACTGTTCGTGAATCAGCTCGGCCAGGCGCCGCGCAGGCTCTGAGGGGCGGTGCGGCGCCCGGTGCAAGGCAAGCTCAATGGACGGCAGCGCCGGTAAGCCGCTGCTTTCATCCAACGGCTTGAGCATTGGCGTCAACATGCTGCGCGTCACTACGACAATCGCCAAACCGGCCATCACTACCGGCGCCAGCCCGGTCATCGACTGACTGGTATAGGCGACCCGCCAGCGTCGACCGGCACTCTGCAATGACTGCTCGGCCACTTCCCGAAACACATCCGCCCCACGGGTATAGAGCGCCAGCGGCAAAGGGTCACGCAACAAGGGCTGGTAGCTCAACCCCACCGCCCAGAGCAGCGGTTCACGGCGGATCACCTCCCCGCCCGGTGAGTTTCGCTGTCGGGTGACCAGTGCCAGGTCCAGGTCGCCACTGCGCACCCGCTCGACAAGATCAGCGCTGACCCCACAGATCACCTCCAGCCCCACGCCGGGATACAGCTGGTGGAAATAGGAAAACACCGACGGCAGCAAGGGGGCGTAATCCTCAGGGATCCCCAGCCTGAGTTCACCACTGACCTGGTGTACCTGCATGTCCTGCCAGGCATCATCATTGAGCGCCAGCAGCCGCCGCGCATGCGTCAAAAGCCGCTCGCCATCGGCGGTAAAACGCACCTGGCGCCCTTCACGTTCGTGCAGACGCAAATCCAGCTGCGCCTCCAGACGCTTCAATTGCATGCTGATTGTCGACTGGCTGAACGCCAAGCGCTTGGAGGCCGCCGTCACGCTGCCGGTGTCGGCAATCGCCACCAGGGTACGTAGCAGGGTAAGGTCAAAAGTACGTGCACGCATGGATCACATTTATTGATGGTTTATATCAATAATGATTGATTTTGTGATGCGTTGCCAGCGGGTATCTTGCATCAGCGGCCAACAGCGCCGCTTTCAGGATCTCTCAGGTAAGGAGTCTTTCATGCAGCTGACGCGTTCGTTTGGCGTATTTCCGGTCAGTATCCTGGCGGCGGTTGTCGCCATTGCACTCTGGGCCACGGCACCGCTGCTCGCCGAGCAGGCGCGCAGCGCCTCCCCCTTAAGCCTGGCCACATTGACCCTGCTGGCGGGGGCGCTGGCCACCTTGCCATTAGGCAAAAGCCAGGGGCAGAAAATCACTCACCCGGGCTGGCGGTTCAGCCTGTGGTTAGGGGTCCCCTTGCTGATTCTGGGTGCGGTAAGCAGTTACTTTATTGGCATGCGCCAGGCACCCGCTTCGGAAGCAGCGCTGATTACCTACACCTGGCCGGTGCTGTTTGTGCTGCTCAGTCAGTGGACGCAGTTGGGCAGAATAAGACTGCGCAGCCTGAGCGGCGCCATGATTGCGTTCGCAGGGGCCGCCTTGCTGATGCTTCCCGAACAGGGTGTGGCCTTTAATGACGCCTCGCTTAACGGCTACGGCTTTGCCTTCCTGGCAGCGTGTTGCTGGGCGCTATACTCCTGGGTCGGGCAGGCGTCGCCCATCACCCTGACCCCGTATCTGCCGCGCCTGCTGTTGATTGCCAGCCTGTTGAGTGCACTGGCCACCCTGGCACTGGAAGGACGCCTGAGCGTACCCAGCGACAGCGCCCTATGGGCCGGCATCGCGCTGGGCCTGGGGCCGTTCGGCATTGCCATGGTCGCCTGGGACAAGGCGCTACGCGGCGGTCCGAGCGCGACCATTGGCAGCCTGGCCTATGGGGTGCCGATTCTGGCAGCCGCCTTGCTGGTGGTCACCGGCGCCACCCCGCTGAACTGGCAGCTGCCACTGGCGGGGCTTCTGGTGGTCAGCGGCTGCCTGCAGGCCAGCCGTTAACCGCGCTGCTCAATGCGATACCAGAGGGCGTAAAGCGCCGGCACAAACAGCAGGGTGATCAGGGTGCCCACCGCAACGCCACCGATCAGCACGTAGGCCAGCGGCCCCCAGAAACTGTCCATGGTCAGCGGTATGAAGGCCAGAATCGCGGCCAGCGCCGTCAGCACCACTGGCCGGGCACGTTGAACACCAGCCTCTACCACCGCCTGGCGCATCAACATGCCTTCCTTGATGTTATCCGCCACCTGCTGGGTCAGAATCAGGGTGTTGCGCATCAGGATGCCTGCCAGGCCAATCAACCCCAGGGTGGCCACAAAGCCAAACGGCTGATTGAACAGCAGCATGGCGGCGACCGCGCCAATCAGGCCCAGCGGTGCCGTCGCCACCACAATAAAGGTGCCCGCGAAGGAGCGCATCTGCAGCATGATGAAAATCAGCATCAGCACGACCATCAAAGGTTGCAGCACCTGAATGGAGGCCTGAGCCTTGGCAGACTGCTCCACCGAACCGCCGGTATCAATGCGATAACCTGCAGGCAGTTCGTCACGCAGCGCGGCCAGATCCTCCCAGACCTGCTGGGTCACATCATTGGGCTGGGCACCCTCGACATCGGCATTGATCGCCACGAACGGCTGGCGGTTGTAGCGCTTGATCACCGGTTCTTCAAACGCTACCCGAAGGTCTCCCAGTTGGGTCAGGGGGATCCGCTGACCATCATTGGTCAGCACCTCCAGGCTCTGTACATCCTCAATATCCTGGGCAGCGCCGCGGCCAAGGGCAGGCACCAGACGGATACCGTCACGCAGCCGGGTAATGGTTACCCCATCCAGCTGGAACTGCAACTGGCGGGCCACATCGTCCGGGGTCAGGCCAATCAGCTGCAGCCGGTTGCGGTCGACATCCAGATGCAGGGTGGGTGCGCGCTCATCCCATTCCAGATGCGGGTCACGGGTGGCCGGATGCGCCTTGACGACTTCACGTACCTGATGGCCAATGGCTCTCAGCTGTTGCGGGTCATCGCCCAGCACCCGGAAGCTGACCGGCCAATCCACCGGCGGGCCGTACAGCAGCGCCTCCACCCGCACTCGCGCTTCAGGAAACTCGCCGCCTTCAATGCGCTTACGCAGCATGGCCATCAGCTCATCGCGGGATTCAACGCCGTCCGCAACGGCAATCAGCTTGGCAAACGCCGGGTTGGGCTGCTCCGGGTTAGCCGAAATAAAGAAGCGTGGCGCCCCGGCTCCCACATAGGCAGACAGCGATTTAACCCCCTGCGCATCATTGATCAAGGCTTCCAGACGTCGGGTCGTGGCATTGGTAGCTTCGATACTGCTGCCCTGGGGGTGATAAACGCTGACCAGCACTTCGGGGCGATCAGAACTGGGGAAGAACTGTTTTTCCACGGGGCCTGCCATGCCGGCAATGGCCACCACTAACAATGCCAGCGTAACGACGACCACACTCTTGCGAAAACGCACACAGCCGCTGATGAAGGCGCGCAGTCGCTGGTAACCGGCCGACTGATAGGCTTCTTCCTCACTGTGATGGGTTTTCTGGTCAGGCAGAATTTTCACCCCCAGATAGGGGGTAAACACCACTGCCACCAGCCAGGAAATCAGCAGCGATATTCCCAGTACCCAGAAAATGTTGCCGGCATATTCGCCCACCCCTGACTTGGCAAAACCGATTGGCACAAATCCGACCACCGTGACCAGGGTGCCAAACAGCATGGGCGCGGCAGTCACTTTCCAGGCATGGGAGGCGGCGTCCAGGCGTTGCCAGCCTTGCTCCATCTTGACGATCATCATTTCGATGGCAATGATGGCATCATCCACCAACAGCCCCAGGGCGATAATCAGTGCCCCCAGGGTAATGCGGTCAAGATTGATCCCCATGGCTTTCATGACCACAAAGGTCAGTGCCAGGGTGATCGGAATCGCAATACCCACCACAATACCGGCACGCAAACCAACCGCCAGCATGGTGACCAGCATCACCACAACAACCGCCACCAGGAACTTGACCTGAAACAGGTTCACCGCCCCATCGATGGCATCTGCCTGGTTGGTCATCACCTGCAGCGATACCCCCAGCGGCAGGCGTTGACGTTCTTCCTGCCAGAAGGAGGCCAGGCGATCGCCAAATGCCTGGCCGTTTTCACCCTCCTCCATCACCACGCCCAGCAGTAAGGCATCTTCACCAAAGGCGCGGACCAGGTAGCTGGGAGGGTCTTCGTACCCGCGCGATACCTTGGCAATGTCGCCCAGGCGGATCAGGCGCTCACCAATCCGGATGGGCACTTCCGAGAGCACCTCAGGGCTTGCAATATCATGGTCGATGCGCACATAAAGGCGCGCACTTTGAGTATCCACCCGCCCGGCCGGTAGCAGGGTGTTCTGT
The DNA here is from genome assembly GCF_044792155.1 of Halomonas sp. BLK-85. Taxonomy (NCBI): domain Bacteria; kingdom Pseudomonadati; phylum Pseudomonadota; class Gammaproteobacteria; order Oceanospirillales; family Halomonadaceae; genus Halomonas; species Halomonas sp. BLK-85. The sequence continues at coordinate 277,747 of NZ_CP087731.1, read as the reverse complement.
GCTTCTATGGCGCTAAACACCTGCTGGGGTGAAATACCCAGACTCTGCAGGGCAGAAAGATCAAAATCGACATGCATGCGTTCTTCACGCTCGCCGAGCACCTGCGCTTTATTGACGCCTTCCACACGCTGCAGGCGATCACGGATCTCTTCGGCCTCGCGCACCATGTCTCGCATTGGCATATCGGGTGCGGTCAGCGCCACCAGTGAGAAGTAGACATCACCAAAGTCTTCATTGATCAGCGGGCCTACCACGCCTTCCGGCAGCTGGGGTGCCTCATCCTGCATGCGCCGACGCACCTGATAAAAGCGTTCGGACACTTCTTCGCTGGGCGTGTAGTCCTCAAATTCAACCTGCATATCCGCCCGCCCAGGGCGTATGGTGGTTTCAATCCGGTAAAGGTCTTCGACTTCCTGTATACGTTTTTCCAGCCGGTCGACTACGCTATCCTGTAGCTCTTCCGGCGTTGCGCCCGGCCAGGCAACGGACACCATCATGACACGCACTGTAAAGTTCGGGTCTTCGGCACGCCCCATGGAAGCAAACGCATAAAGCCCGGCCAGCAGAGCGATAATCAGGAAAAACAGGGTCACTGCCCGCTCACGTACCGCCAGCGCTGAGAGGTTGGGAAAACTCACTGAGCCTCCTCCTGCGCCAGCGGGCGCACGTCCATCCCGGGGGTCAACAGGTGGGTTCCCAGCGCAACCACCTCCATCCCATCGCGCAACTGCTCACCTCGCACCCAGGCGTGATCACGCTGCATGCGTTCAATCGAAATCGCCACAGGCTGCGCCTGCCCATCGGTTACCTGCCATAGCTGCGGGCCATCGCCACGTTCATCGATAGCTGCAACGGCCACCTGAAAAACACCTTCCGGCAGGCTATCCATGGGGAAGCGGGTCTGCACGACTTCTCCCAGGGAGTCCGTCAGCAGGGCTTCCTCCAGCTGATAGCGGGCGCGCCAGGTGCGGCTTGCCGGGTCAGCGGCGCCAGCAACTTCGCGACGTGACAAGGTGATCTGGCGGTCGTCCAATAACAGTGCGCCTTCGGCCGGTGGGCGCATATGAGAGGGAAACGCCACTTCCACTTCTCGTCGCCCTTCCTGGGCCAGGGTCGCGACTGCCTGCCCGGTGGCGACCACCTGCCCGGGCTCACCCACCACATCAATCAAGAGCCCATCGGCCTCAGCCTGCAGGGTGGCATAATCAAGGGCGTTGCGGGCCTGCTCCAGCCGCGCCTGGGCAGCATCACGCCGCGTCAGCGCTTCACGGTTAGCCAGCTTTGCTCGCTCAAACGCCTGCTGACTGAGAAAGTCGCGTTCCAACAGCTGGCGGTCCCTGTCCAGGTCTGCCTGACTGACCGCCACTGAGGCCTCTGCCGCCGCCACATCTGCCCGGGCAGCCGTCAGTGCCTCCTGCAAATCGCTGTCTTCCAGAGTAAACAATACCTCGCCCTGGCTAACACGCTGGCCGGCATCCACATGCCGGGTGGCCACCTGGCCACTGACCCGAAACGCCTGAGGCGTTTCGTAACGGGCACGTACCACGCCCGTCAGCATCAGCATGGGCTGCTCTACAGGCGTAAGCTCGGCGGTCTTCACCCATCGCGATGATTCCTGCTGAGCAGAGTCGTTGCTGTTTTCACCGCATCCTGCCAACAGCAAGACGAGCAGCAGCATGGTTAACTTGGGCATAGCAGTTCCCTGATAAACGCGTAAAGAAAAGTCTCTATGGATATAATGGAACAGGATAAATTAAACGCTCGTTTATGCCTATAACAGGAACAATATTGTTACCCCGCGCGCGCGTGAACCCATGCGTAGATATCCTCACTGTGGTAAGGGTGAAAACCGGCGTTCTCATACAGGCATCGAGCGGGGGTATTGGTGGCATCCACGGTAAGCACCAGCCGCGTTACACCTGGTTGTGCGGAATAGTTAAACGCTGCCTGAAGTAGCTCACGCCCCAGCCCCTGCCTTCGGCATGTCGGCACCAGCCCCATCAACTGGACTTCCATGACGCCCTGCGCCTGACGAAGCACCATTAACAGAGCACCGATTGGCTGCAAGTCATGTGGCGATGAATACACCGCAAACCAGTGTCGATCCGCTTGCGGGGATTGGCGATAGAACCCCTGGAGCAGCTCCGCCGCCCCCAGTGCCTCGCTAATCAGTGGGCTATCCAATGAATCCAGCTGCACCTGCTCGATAAGTGACTGAGCCGCTAATGGAGCCAGTTCGCACCAGGGACGCAGGATGACGTGCGATGCACGCGCATTGTGATGTTTCAATGCCGCACTCAGATAGCGTATAGGCGCCACCCGTTGCATGCCCGCCGCTGACAGAAGCGCTGCCTGTGCTGGCTTGTTCGGCATGACCACACAGTGGCAAAGGCGGATTGCATGCGCCTCCACCCATTTTCTTGCCGCCTGCAGTAGCGCCTGGGCCTCAGCGTCTTCCCCTTGGGGACGCCAGAGTTGAGCCATGTTACCGGGGAAAGGCTGCACCCAGACCGCTCTAGCTGGATAGTTGGCCGCATGATGCAATAGCCCGCTCCAATCCGGGGCAGGCGTTTGCGAAAAGGCCTGAATAGCGGCTGCCAGCGCTCGCTGCCCCGCACTGTCCTGAGCTGCGGCCAACGAGCATAACGCATCACGGCGCATTGCCTCGGGGCATTCCATCACCTGATCATGCACATCCTGACGATTATTCACGTGAGCTCCCAAGGTGATTTTTCACTTGGCGACTTGAATCCCGCCGCGCTTGCCTGCATATCATGCTTAAATTCTTTCTGCCTAGAGTGACACCATGTCAATTATTGATCCACGCACCGGCGAAGCCTTAACGGCCCCTATCAGTCCTGATGCCAACAATACCCCATCGCCTACGGCGGCATCAGACGCCACCTCTGGGCCAGCACCCCGCCGCGAAGACGTCATCATTGACCTGGATGCCAGCAATATCCAGCAGGTACTGGAAGCCTCCATGCAGGTACCTATCCTGCTTGACAGCTGGTCACCCGCGAGCGAACCCTGCAAGACCCTGATGCCTGTGCTTGAAAAACTGGCCGTCGAATACGCCGGTGCCTTCATTCTTGCCAAACTTGATGCAGATGCCAACCCGGAAATTGCTGGTCAGCTGGGCGTACGTTCGGTGCCGGATGTCAAACTGGTCAGCCAGGGCGGCCTGGTCGACAGCTTCCAAGGGGCGCTGCCGGAAAAAGACGTGCGCGAATGGCTGGGCCGTTATTTCCAGCCCCCTGAAGACGCACCGGCAAGCCCTGAGGAGTTGGCAGAAGAAGCCCTGAAGGCTGGCGATGCCGCCACCGCACGCGAACATTATCAGACGTTGACCTCACAGTACCCCGAGCATTACGCCTACCAGGTGGGGCTGGCCAAGGCACTGGTGGCAGAAGGCCGTGGCGATGATGCCCGCAGCGTGCTGGACAACCTGCCACCGGAAGAGCGCGATGCCGCCCCCGCGCGCGGTGTGCGCGCCAGCATTGAATTTGCCGAACAGGCGCTTTCCCATCAGGACGTGGCCGCCCTGGGAGAACGCAACGACAGTGAAGCCCAATTCCAGCGCGCCTTACGCCAGGTCGCCGACGGCGACTACGAGCAGGGCCTGGAAGGCCTGCTGGCCCTGATGAAAAGCGACCGCGGCTACGGCGATGATGCCGCGCGCAAGACCCTGCTTCAGGTCTTCGATGCCCTGGGTGCCGAGCATCCGCTCACCGTGACCTACCGGCGCAAGCTGTTTGCCCTGCTCTACTGATACCGCTGCTTTTATCGAGGCATTAAAGGGTGGGGCTGGCAAGCGGCCCCATATGTCAGCGCCAATGTTCAGGCAATGCCTTGGCCAATGCCCTGTTGCTGGTGGGGTTTGCTGAACTGGTGGCGCTGCCCTGCTGCGCCTTGTGGGCGGCATTTGGCAGCTTTATCGGCCAGAAGATCCGCACTGAGCGCGCCTGGCGACGCTTCAATATCACCATGGGCGCGCTCACGGGTGTCTGTGTCTGGATGATTCTAAGCTGACACGCTTCCTTCATTCACCGTCTTAAAACCTGATCCATCCGCTTGAGGGCCTCTTCAAGCTGGGTGGCGGTGGTGCCAAAGTTCAGCCGCACAAAGCCGGGCTGACCAAAATCAGCGCCGTTGGACAGCGCAACCTTTGCCTGCGCCAACAGGACCTGCTGCGGGTCATCTCCCAGGCCTGCATCGCGCATATCCAGCCAGGCAAGGTAGGTGGACTGGGGAGGGTTGAAGTGGACGCCCGGCCAGTGGGCAACATAATCGCTGATCATCTGACGATGACCACGCAAGACACCAAGCAACGCCTGGCGCCAGGGTTCCGCATCGCGGTAGGCGGCTTCAGCAGCGGCCAGGCCCATCACATTGCCATCGGGCAGTAACCCTTTCATGGCCTTGGCAAAACGTACCCTCAGGTCAGGGTCAGTTATCACCGCACAGGCAGCGGTCAGCCCGGCCAGATTGAACGTCTTGGAAGGCGCCCACAGGGTGATAATGCGATCTTCAAGCGCGGGAAACGCCGCCGCCAGCGGTTGATGTTGGGCACCCTCGTCAAGCAGGAGGTCGCAGTGCAGCTCATCGGAGACCACGTATAAGTTGTGTCGCTCGACCAGTGCGGCCAACCCTGCCAGCTCTTCATGGCGCCAGATGCGCCCGGTAGGGTTATGCGGTTGGCACCACAGCAGCAGACGTGTCCGGGGGGTAATCGCCGCCTCCAGCGCCTCCAGATCGAGCCGCCACTCACCCCCTGGTTCGCTTGGCGGCGCCATGGCCGCCTGCTGTGTTACTCTGCCAGTGCGCTCGGCCACCGCCAGAAAAGGGGGATAGATAGGCGTGATGGTCAACACGCCATCGCCAGGTTCGGTCAAGGCCAGGCTTGCCAGATGCAGGGCAGGCACCACCCCTGGAAGCCACAGCTGACATTCTGGCTGTATCGTCCAGTTGTAGTGGGTGGCACTCCATTCACATAGCGTATGCCTGAGGCTGTCCGGTACCTGCCCATAACCGTAAACGCCATGATCAACCCGTCGTTTCAGCGCATCCATCACTGCAGGGGGCGCCGTAAAGTCCATGTCAGCGACCCATAACGGCAGCACTTCGTCGCCATAGCGGTGCCATTTCTGGGAGCGCCATCCACCGGCAGGGTGGCGTCGTTCAAGGGGCGTGGCAAAATCGAACATCATCCGTTGTCCTTGTGGTTAACAGCATTTGTCGTTACAACATACTCATTAGAAATTATTTCCATTACTTCTGACACTTTACAGGGTACTTCATCAGTATGATGCAAGATGACAATCATCCAGAGAACAGGCCTTCCAGCGATGCACCTCAACGCGACTTTTACGCGCAGGTCCGTGCTGGCATTCCTGCCTTGTTGCGCCAGTGGCTGGCTCTCGGCCAGGCAGACATTGGCCGCCTGGCCTTGATACTCGCCGAAACAGCCCGCGTCGCCAAGGTGGGCGCACCCGATGAAACGCCTGACGGTGCTACATTCGAAGCCTGGTGCCAGGCCGCCAACGGTGAAGATATTCCGCTCTGGGCCCCCCGTACGGCCGTGTTTCTGTTGAACCAGATGCCTGCTCGGCCACAACCGCAAAGTGAGGCCGAGGCCTGCGCGTGGGCTTATTGCTGGTTGCGCAACCGTTCGTTCGATAGCGAACAGGAAGCTTTTCAGGCATTGCCTGAGCATCTTCAAGGGCCTTTGCAACAAGCCCTTCAGGCTGCCTGGCAGGATCAGCAAGGGCTACGCCTGGTGTGACAACCATCAACGCCTGCGCCGCTGTGCTTTGGGTTTGAAGCCAACCGGTTTACTGGCCAACCAGGTGACAAATGCCGCGATCGCCGCATCATCACCTAGCGCCGTAACGGTATTGAGGCGATCAGCCAGTTCGCGTTCACTATATAGCCGATGAATATGCTTGTGGCAGGGTCGGCACAGCCAGGCAATAGCGGTCAGCCGCTCCTCGCGTGAATAGCGCTTACGGTAACGGGGCTTATTGTGCAGCGCCCTGGGTATCAGGTGATGCTTGGTCAAGGCTTCCGCCCGACCGCATAGTTCGCAGCCTTCAGGCATGGGCGGGGGTGATAGAGGGTGGGCAAGGGAGGTCGGCATGCCAGCTGTCCTCATGAGCAAATCAACAAGGATAAAAGATGGCAGATGTTCCCCTGATCTGGCAACTGGGCAAGTTGCTGGCATCGATAGGTCTGGTACTTGGGTTAGGATTGGTCGCCGTGCGCGTTAGCCCGCGGGTTGCCGGTTTGTTGGCCGGTTACCCGCTGGGCACGGCGCTGGCGCTGTTTTTCATCGGCCTGGAAATTTCTCCCGGCTTTGCGACACAAAGCGCCATTCATACCTTGGCAGGTTTTACTGCAACACTGGCGCTGGGAGGTGGCTATCTGGTGTGTGGTGGCCGCACGGACGGCATCAAAGGGGTGTTGATGGGCTCTCTGGGTGGCTTGAGCGCCTGGGTGGTGGTGGGTTGGTTGTTGTCGAATTTTGCGTTTACCCGCCTCACCGGCACCCTGGTCACCCTGGTGGCCATTGGCGTGTTTACCTGGCTCTACCGGCGGGTGCCGGAAACCCGGGTCAATGCCAGTGGCACACTGTCGTGGTCGGCTCTGGGGTTGCGTGCAGCCTTGGCCACATTGATGATTTTTGTGATTACCGCCCTTGCCCACTGGGTACCCGCCGCCTGGGCCGGCACCCTGGCCGCCTTTCCTGTCACCATGCTGCCCTTTCTGGTTATTCTGCATGCCGGTTACGGCGCTGCACCCGCGTCGACGGTGATCAAGCATTATCCGATGGGTCTGGGAGCACTGCTCAGCTATACACTGTGTGTCTCTTTGACGTATACGCCCTGGGGGCTGGCAGCAGGAACACTGGTTGGCTTTGTCGTTGCCACGCTATGGCTTTTAGGCTGGATGCGCTGCCAGCAATGGTGGGCAGCGCGACGCACAGCGACTTGACCAAGCGTTTGCTTGGGTGAATGATTAGTGGGGCATTAAAGGCGTCTGCTATCTTTCACAACAACAAGGAAATACCATGTTTACACGCATCATTGAACCGGCCTTCTATGACACCGATGCGCTCGGCCATATCAACAATACGCGGTTACCTGCCTGGTTTGAACTGGCTCGCAACGACCTGTTCAGATTGTTCACGCCGGACCTGAACACGCACCACTGGCGGTTGATGATGGCACGCATGGAAGTCGACTACCGTGCTGAACTTTTCTACGGGCACGACATTGAAATTCGCACGTATCTGAGCCGTTTGGGCAATAGCTCCTTTACCGTGACCCAGGAAGCGCGCCAGCATGGAAAACTTGCCAACCTGGGCCACACTGTACTGTTACAATATGATCATCAGGCCAAAAAAGCCGTCCCGATCGAAGGTCAACTTCGCCAGTCTCTGGAATCTCATCTTCAGGATGCCCCGGAGTAGATCCTTCGGTCGTCGGGCGCCAACTGAGAGTAAGCCTTATGGCAATCCGCTATAACCTGTGGATAGACCCCGATAACAAGGCGCAGCACAGCGCCGTTGAAGCCGATCTTGAGCGCTTTTTTGTTGAGCGTTTCGCTGATTATCCACATATCCGTCTGTCCGGCGCAGACCCTTACGATTACGATGCGCCATTCAACCGCCTCTATGAGGCCCTGATTGCCCGCGGCGCCGAATATTGCGAGCGCACCTGGCGCTATGTCGCTACGCCAGAGCAGCTGAACCGTTGCTTTTTCCGTGCTGTGGGCCAGTCAAACAAGTTCGTCCGAGACGACCGCTGACCGCTTCTTGAGGAATTTTACTGGAACACCATGATCATCCGTACCCACCATGCTCCCAACCAGCATGAACTTGATGTTATTGCCCGGCAGCTTGGCCGTACGCCTCGCGGCATCGAGGCCGTGGCCGCCACTGACGGCGCCGGCACGCCTCTTGTCTTGCGTATGGCCCCCATTGTCGACGGCAAGCCTTTCCCGACGCTTTACTGGCTGTGCTCTGAACGTCTGAAAGTGGCCATTTCCCATCTTGAAGCGGCCGGTATCATCAAGCAGCTCGAACAGCAGCTTCAGGAAGACGCCGAGTTCCTGGCAGCCTACCATCAGAGCCACCGCAATTATGTCGCCGAACGCTGGGAATACATGACGCCGGCTCAAAAAGCGGAGGTTGACCGGCGTGGATACCAGGCCGTACTGACGGAGCGTGGTGTCGGCGGGATTACCAACTGGGATCAGGTGCGTTGCCTGCACACTCAGTATGCGCATCATCTCGGCAGCCATAATGTCATCGGCCAATGGATGGATACTGTTCACGCGATTGACCGTTGTGTTGAGTAAGATCTCTCAAAGAAGGATACCCCCATGTCACGACTCTGTGTTTATCTTGGCTCACGTGCAGGCACTCACCCGGACTTCAGGACAGCCGCAATCGAGCTAGGCCAACAGCTGGCACGGCGTGGACATACCCTGGTGTACGGTGGTGCCAGAATTGGCCTGATGGGAGAACTTGCCAACGCCACGCTGGCAGCAGGTGGCCAGGCGGTAGGCGTGATGCCGGATCACCTGGTTGAGCGCGAACAGGCGCATTTCGGCCTCACTGAACTGATCCGGGTGAGCGATATGCATGAACGTAAAGCGACGATGGCAGCCCAGGCCGATGGGTTTATTGCTTTGCCAGGCGGTATCGGCACCTTTGAGGAACTGTTTGAGATCTGGACCTGGGGTTACCTGGGGTTGCATGACAAGCCGATCGGGCTACTGAATATCCACGACTTTTATACCCCACTGCTGGGCTTTCTTGACAACACGGTTGAGCAGGGGTTTCTCGCGACCGTTACCCGCGACATGCTGCTTGACGCTGAAACGCCTCCTGACTTGCTTGACGCTATCGAAGCACAGATTTGAGTCAAATACCGGCAAACAATCAACGCCCTACTTTCATGATGCGCGGCCTCCCATCAGGCGTCGGGTGCGCTCAAAGGTCAGCTGCAACAATCGAGCATCATCGCCGGCTCGATGACGCTGAATGCCTTGCTCGGCAATGATGGCTTCTTTGGTGTCACTCCACATCGCCAACTGTCCCTCACTCAGCAAAATGCGCAAGGCTTCCAGCCTGAAGCCGGGAATAATGCCTGCATGATGGAACAGCAGCGACAGCCAGGTGTTGTCGTACCCCCAGCTGTCGCTGTAGGCCTTCCCCTGGGCACGTAATTCGTCGTTGATCCATAACGCCACCTGGCGAACCGGATAACCCTCACGCTCCAGACGGTCACGCGAGATACCGTGCAACAGTTCGGCCTTGGGATCCCAGTGAGTCCACTCATCCAGAGGTTGGATGAGAAACGCGCAGCAACTACCGTCCGAGCGGGCAATGCCCACTTCAATAGGATAACTGCCGCGACCGAATCCGGACGCTTCTATATCCAGTAATGTCGGTAGCGTCTCGGACACAGATTTCCTCACTTGGGCGTAATAACGTTACATAAAAGTCGCCTGGCTATTTTCAGGAAGCCAGTTCTGTTGGAGCATGGTTGACGTACTGATCAGCCAGAGCCTGCCAGGAGGCTGCCAGCTTGTGATCAACAGCCAGGCCAAGCTGACCCTGATCATAAGCCCGCGCCAGCCGCTCTGCTGCGAGGTAGTGACCGGCTTTAGCGGCTCTGGCGTACCAGGTTACCGCGTATTCGTCACGTCGTGGATACTGTGCGCAACCATTTTCATAAATCTGCGCTACCTGATATTGGGCCTTGAGATCACCCGCATGCGCCGCTTCGACGATATAGCGCGCGCCACGTGCTTTATCCTGCGGCGACAGACTTCGATGAAAAAGCATATGCCCGTAGACTGACAACGCATCCGGGTGCCCGGCTTCGGCACAACGTTTCAATAAACGCAGCGTCAAACGCTGGGTACGCGGTGAGTGTGGCAATAACCAGCGAGTATGAAACAGCCGGTCAGCAACCTGATATTCAAGTCGTGTGAACAAAGATGATGCCTGTGGCATGGCAGACCACCTTGCCTGTTGAGTTTACTTGGGTAAGGATGCCAACCAATCGTACAGCGGGCAACCTGACGAGACAAAAAACCGGCGTGAACCGGTAGGGGTGGGCAAGCATACGCCTGCCAGCGCAAGGACTCAACCCCAGTATTTGCCGCCTTGTCAGCGCCTCGTTACCATGCTGGGACAAGCATCACTTAACTGGCCGAATAAACAGACTAATACGCCTCACGGCGAGAATGAATTCATCTTTCATCGCAAGGAGAATCCCATGCAGACACGCCCTCTTGGCAGAACAGGTATGGACGTCAGCCGCCTGTGTCTGGGTACCATGACGTATGGTGAACAGAACACGGAAACGCAGGCACATGAACAGCTGGACCGGGCTGTCGCCTTTGGCATTAACTTTATTGATACTGCCGAGATGTACCCGGTGCCTCCCAAGGCTGACACCCAGGGGCTGACAGAGCGCTATATAGGCAGCTGGCTCAAGCAGCGTGGTGCTCGCGATGATGTGATTATCGCCAGCAAGGTGACCGGCCCCGGGCTTAACCACATTCGCGGTGGCCCACGGCTGACGCCGGAGCACATTCACCAGGCCATAGATGACAGTCTGGCGCGCCTGAATACAGACTATATTGACCTCTACCAGCTCCACTGGCCCGAACGTAAAACCAATTTTTTTGGCAAACTGGGCTACACGCATCAGGAAGACGACAACGCCACACCGCTGGAAGAAACGCTGGGCGCATTGAAGGGGCTGGTGGATGCAGGGAAAATTCGTGCTGTCGGTCTGTCCAACGACACGCCCTGGGGAGTGATGAAATGCCTCGAACTGGCTGATCGTCTCGGCTTACCCAGGGTCGCCTCGGTGCAGAACCCTTATAATCTGCTCAACCGCACATTTGAAGTCGGACTGGCCGAAATTGCCCACCGCGAAGATGTTGGCCTACTGGCGTATTCGCCACTCGGTTTTGGTGTACTTTCCGGCAAATACCTGAACAACAACCGCCCTGCAGAAGCACGCCTGACGCTTTTCGAGCGCTTCAGCCGCTATACCTCATCTGAAGCAGAATCGGCCACTCAGGCCTATGTCAACCTTGCTCACAAGCATGGGCTGGATCCGGCGCAGATGGCGCTGGCCTTCGTCAATACACGCAGTTTTCTGACCAGCAATATCATTGGCGCCACCACCATGGAGCAGCTTGAGAGCAACCTGGCCAGTGAAAGCCTGAAGCTGGATGATGAAGTCCTCGATGCGATTGATGCTATTCATCATCAGATGCCTAACCCTTGCCCCTGAGCTGACTCAGCGATGCCTCATGGGATGCTTCAAATTCAGGCGTCAGTCGTGCCTTCCGCAGCTGCGTCTGCCTGGCTATCAGCCTGATAGCCCTGCCGCCTGACAGGGCTTGATACAATGTCATATATGGTTTGGCCCTGGGGTTTGTCAGGCTGCCAGACCCTCACATCCACCACAGGAAAACCAGACACGGGAAGACGTCATGCTAAGCGTAATTTCACCTGCCAAGACTCTCGACTTTGAAACACCGGCCACGACAGATCAAGTGACTCAGCCCGACTTTCTTGACCATAGCCAGGCGTTGATTGATATTCTCCGCGACTATTCTCCCCAGCAGCTTAGCGACTTAATGGGGATCAGCGATAAACTGGCAGGGTTGAATGCTGCCCGCTTTGCACAGTGGAAACCACCTTTCAGCCTGGATAATGCCAAACCAGCGGCACAGGCTTTCCAGGGCGATGTCTACACTGGCCTTGAAGCAGATACTTTTAGCAAGGAAGACAATCAGTTCGCTCAACAGCATCTGCGAATTCTTTCTGGGCTCTACGGATTATTGCGCCCCCTGGATCTGATCCAGCCCTACCGCCTGGAAATGGGCACCAAGCTTGCTAACCCCAGTGGCAAAGATCTTTACGCCTACTGGAAGCCAACCCTGACTCAGGCTGTCAATCAGGCCATTGCTGACAGTGGCTCCAAGGTGCTGGTGAATCTGGCGTCCAATGAATACTTCAAGGCAGTCGATACAAAGTCACTGGATGCACAAGTCATCACACCGGTTTTCAAAGACGAGAAAAACGGCCAGTTCAAGATCATCAGTTTTTATGCCAAGAAAGCACGTGGCCTGATGAGCGCCTGGATCATTCGTGAACGGCTGAATTCGCCCGAGGCACTCCAGGGGTTTGATGTAGACGGCTACCGCTTTGACCCTGCTTCCTCACAAGGCGACACGCTTGTTTTCATCCGTAAGGAAGCAGACCGGCCCAACTGATCAATTGAAATGAACCGGGCGCGCTGAGCGCGGTTTCAGAAAGTGTTGATGCGCCTGTTTGAACTCGGGCGTATCACAACGGTATAGCCACTCATAGGCCACCATATCCGCGGTGACCGCCTGCGCCCCGTTTGTGCAGGCCCGCGTGCGAGCCAGTTCAGCCTCGGTGCTGCGGCGACTGGCCGTTGCTTCTGTCAGCCAGAACACGTCATAGCCGGCTTCCAGCAACCCTAACCCTGTCTGCATAACACAGATGTGCGCTTCAGTACCGCAAAGCACAATCTGTGTTTTGCCTGAAGCAGCCAGGGCGTCCCGAAAGTGACTCTCTTCCATGACGCTGAAATGGACTTTTTGCCAGCGTTGGTAATCATCAAGACGTTCAAGCAGAGAGGCTGCGCTACCGCCCAGCTTTTGTGGATTCTGCTCGGTTAACCAGACAGGGACATCCAGGAGGTTAGCCAGGCCTCCTAGCCAGCTGGCCTCCTCAATTGCCTGAAGACCGCCCTCAATGACAGGCAAAAGCCCAGCCTGGAAGTCGACCATAAGCAGCAGGCTTTTTTCTCGTTGTATGCGCATGCATTCACCTTATGAGATAACGTTAAATAGCCTATCCAGCATAAGCGCAGCCAGGTGATTACTCCACCCCAAAGAGGGATGCATGCCAAAGCGGGGGGAAACGCTTCGTGAATCGTGCATCGTGAATCGTGAATCGTGAATCGTGAATCGTGAATCGTGAACAGAACAAAAAAGCCCTCTGCCGGAGGGCAAGGTTTTTTTAACACGCGCACAGCAAAACGCCCCATACACAATATGTATGGGGCGTTTCTATATAGGTGCCTGACGATGACCTACTCTCGCATGGGGAGGCCCCACACTACCATCGGCGCTAAGCGGTTTCACTGCTGAGTTCGGCAAGGGATCAGGTGGTTCCCACTCGCTATGGTCGTCAGGCGTAACAGGTGATATAGCAGGCTGATTCAGCGGCGTTTGGGGCCACTGCGTAATGTCTGTGATCGTCTCTTCGTATCCGGCTTTCTTGCGTTTCGCTTTCTTGCTGTTGCAAGTTCTGCTGTTGCAAGCTCTGCGCTTTCGCGCGTCGTTATCACTGCGACCAGACCCCTTGGGTGTTATAGGGTCAAGCCTCACGGGCCATTAGTACACGTTAGCTCAACGCCTTGCAGCGCTTCCACACCGTGCCTATCAACCAGCTGGTCTCGCTGGGCCCTTCAGGAGGCTCTAGGCCTCAGGGATGTCTCATCTTGAAGGGGGCTTCCCGCTTAGATGCTTTCAGCGGTTATCCCGTCCGCACTTAGCTACCCGGCAATGCCACTGGCGTGACAACCGGAACACCAGAGGTGCGTCCACTCCGGTCCTCTCGTACTAGGAGCAGCCCTTCTCAAACATCCTACGCCCACGGCAGATAGGGACCGAACTGTCTCACGACGTTCTAAACCCAGCTCGCGTACCACTTTAAATGGCGAACAGCCATACCCTTGGGACCGACTTCAGCCCCAGGATGTGATGAGCCGACATCGAGGTGCCAAACACCGCCGTCGATGTGAACTCTTGGGCGGTATCAGCCTGTTATCCCCGGAGTACCTTTTATCCGTTGAGCGATGGCCCTTCCATACAGAACCACCGGATCACTAGAACCTGCTTTCGCACCTGCTCGACGTGTCTGTCTCGCAGTCAAGCACCCTTATGCTCTTGCACTCATTGCACGATGTCCGACCGTGCTGAGGGTACCTTCGTGCTCCTCCGTTACGCTTTGGGAGGAGACCGCCCCAGTCAAACTACCCACCACACACTGTCCTCGATCCGGATAACGGACCTGAGTGAGAACGCCCATGATGCCAGGCTGGTATTTCAAGGTTGGCTCCCCCCGAACTGGCGTCCGGGGTTCCAAGCCTCCCAGCTATCCTACACAGGCAACATCAGCGTCCAGTGTGAAGCTATAGTAAAGGTTCACGGGGTCTTTCCGTCTAGCCGCGGGTACACCGCATCTTCACGGCGATTTCAATTTCACTGAGTCTCGGGTGGAGACAGCGTGGCCATCATTACGCCATTCGTGCAGGTCGGAACTTACCCGACAAGGAATTTCGCTACCTTAGGACCGTTATAGTTACGGCCGCCGTTTACCGGGGCTTCGATCAGGAGCTTCTCCGAGGATAACACCATCACTTAACCTTCCGGCACCGGGCAGGCGTCACACCCTATACGTCGTCTTGCGACTTGGCAGAGTGCTGTGTTTTTACTAAACAGTTGCAGCCACCTGGTATCTTCGACCGGTTCGGGCTCGAGGAGCAAGTCCTGTCACCCTAGGCCGGCGTGCCTTCTCCCGAAGTTACGGCACCATTTTGCCTAGTTCCTTCACCCGAGTTCTCTCAAGCGCCTGGGGATTCTCACCCTGACCACCTGTGTCGGTTTGGGGTACGGTCGCACATGATCTGAAGCTTAGAGGCTTTTCCTGGAAGCGTGGCATCGATGACTTCCTGACCGTGGTCAGTTCGTTTCGCATCTCGGCGTTGAGCACCCGGATTTACCTGAGCGCTCGGCCTACATGCTTTCACCAGGACAACCAACGCCTGGCTCACCTAGCCTTCTCCGTCCCCCCATCGCAATCATGTCCGGTACGGGAATATTGACCCGTTTCCCATCGACTACGCCTTTCGGCCTCGCCTTAGGGGCCGACTCACTCTGCTCCGATTAGCGTCGAACAGAAACCCTTGGTCTTCCGGCGAGGGTGTTTTTCACACCCTTTATCGTTACTCATGTCAGCATTCGCACTCGTGATACCTCCAGCAAGCTTCTCAACTCACCTTCATTGGCGTACACGACGCTCCTCTACCGCTCACACCTAAGTGTGAACCCGTAGCTTCGGTACCTGATTTAGCCCCGTTACATCTTCCGCGCAGGCCGACTCGACTAGTGAGCTATTACGCTTTCTTTAAAGGATGGCTGCTTCTAAGCCAACCTCCTAGCTGTCTGAGCCTTCCCACATCGTTTCCCACTTAATCAGGATTTCGGGACCTTAGCTGACGGTCTGGGTTGTTTCCCTTTTCACAACGGACGTTAGCACCCGCTGTGTGTCTCCCACGCGTCACTCACCGGTATTCGGAGTTTGCCTCGGGTTGGTAAGTCGGGATGACCCCCTAGCCGAAACAGTGCTCTACCCCCGGTGGTGCTGCCTGAGGCGCTACCTAAATAGCTTTCGAGGAGAACCAGCTATCTCCGAGCTTGATTAGCCTTTCACTCCGATCCACAAGTCATCCAAATCTTTTTCAACAGATCCTGGTTCGGGCCTCCAATTGATGTTACTCAATCTTCACCCTGCTCATGGATAGATCGCTCGGTTTCGGGTCTATATCCCGCGACTGCTTCGCCCAGTTAAGACTCGCTTTCGCTACGGCTCCCCTAATCGGTTAACCTTGCCACGGAATATAAGTCGCTGACCCATTATACAAAAGGTACGCCGTCACGGAACATGTCCGCTCCGACTGCTTGTACGCACACGGTTTCAGGGTCTATTTCACTCCCCTCTCCGGGGTTCTTTTCGCCTTTCCCTCACGGTACTGGTTCACTATCGGTCAGCCAGGAGTATTTAGCCTTGGAGGATGGTCCCCCCGTCTTCAGTCAAGGTTTCTCGTGCCCCGACCTACTCGATTTCACATGATCAGATTTTCGACTATGGGGCTATCACCCGCTATGGCCGCGCTTCCCAGCGCCTTCGTCTAATCAGTCACATGCTTAAGGGCTGCTCCCCGTTCGCTCGCCGCTACTGGGGGAATCTCGGTTGATTTCTTTTCCTCAGGGTACTTAGATGTTTCAGTTCCCCTGGTTCGCCTCTTGCGCCTATGTGTTCAGCGCAAGATACTCACCTGTTGGTGAGTGGGTTTCCCCATTCAGAAATGCCCGGGTCACAGGTTGTTTGCCACCTCGCCGAGCCTTATCGCAGGCTTCCACGTCTTTCATCGCCTCTGGCTGCCTAGGCATCCACCGTGTGCGCTTCATTGCTTGACCCTATAACCCGAAGGAGTCTGGTCGCACAATGATAACGAGTGCCGGATACGCTTGAGACGTATCACATAACACTATTACGTACACCTTCGTCGGGCAGGGACTCACCACGCGGGGCGTTGTGAATCGCTGACCTTCAAAAGGTTTATCAGCTTTGCTATATCTTGTTAAAGAGCGACTGCTAGACGCAGTGATAAAGGAACCGATGAGGAAAATATTTTTCCTCCAACCGCGTCTGTTGCCAGAGGCGTAGGTTCATTTATCACTGCGCAAGGGCAGCGACGATCTGATCAGGTAATTCATTGTGAGCGCTTACCGCGAGGGATGATGCATCGTTTAAGGAGGTGATCCAGCCGCAGGTTCCCCTACGGCTACCTTGTTACGACTTCACCCCAGTCATGAACCACACCGTGGTGATCGCCCTCTTGCGTTAGGCTAACCACTTCTGGTGCAGTCCACTCCCATGGTGTGACGGGCGGTGTGTACAAGGCCCGGGAACGTATTCACCGTGCCATTCTGATGCACGATTACTAGCGATTCCGACTTCACGGAGTCGAGTTGCAGACTCCGATCCGGACTGAGACCGGCTTTAAGGGATTCGCTGACTCTCGCGAGTTCGCAACCCTTTGTACCGGCCATTGTAGCACGTGTGTAGCCCTACTCGTAAGGGCCATGATGACTTGACGTCGTCCCCACCTTCCTCCGGTTTGTCACCGGCAGTCTCCTTAGAGTTCCCACCATTACGTGCTGGCAAATAAGGACAAGGGTTGCGCTCGTTACGGGACTTAACCCAACATTTCACAACACGAGCTGACGACAGCCATGCAGCACCTGTCTCTGCGCTCCCGAAGGCACCAAGGTATCTCTACCAAGTTCGCAGGATGTCAAGAGTAGGTAAGGTTCTTCGCGTTGCATCGAATTAAACCACATGCTCCACCGCTTGTGCGGGCCCCCGTCAATTCATTTGAGTTTTAACCTTGCGGCCGTACTCCCCAGGCGGTCGACTTATCGCGTTAACTTCGCCACAAAGTGCGCTAGGCACCCAACGGCTGGTCGACATCGTTTACGGCGTGGACTACCAGGGTATCTAATCCTGTTTGCTACCCACGCTTTCGCACCTCAGTGTCAGTGTCAGTCCAGAAGGCCGCCTTCGCCACTGGTATTCCTCCCGATCTCTACGCATTTCACCGCTACACCGGGAATTCTACCTTCCTCTCCTGCACTCTAGCCTGACAGTTCCGGATGCCGTTCCCAGGTTGAGCCCGGGGCTTTCACAACCGGCTTATCAAGCCACCTACGCGCGCTTTACGCCCAGTAATTCCGATTAACGCTTGCACCCTCCGTATTACCGCGGCTGCTGGCACGGAGTTAGCCGGTGCTTCTTCTGCGAGTGATGTCTTTCCTGGCGGGTATTAACCGCCAGGCGTTCTTCCTCGCTGAAAGTGCTTTACAACCCGAGGGCCTTCTTCACACACGCGGCATGGCTGGATCAGGGTTGCCCCCATTGTCCAATATTCCCCACTGCTGCCTCCCGTAGGAGTTCGGGCCGTGTCTCAGTCCCGATGTGGCTGATCATCCTCTCAGACCAGCTACGGATCGTCGCCTTGGTGAGCCATTACCTCACCAACCAGCTAATCCGGCATAGGCTCATCCGATAGCGGGAGCCAAGGCCCCCTTTCTCCCGTAGGACGTATGCGGTATTAGCCTGAGTTTCCCCAGGTTATCCCCCACTATCGGGTAAATTCCTATGCGTTACTCACCCGTCCGCCGCTCGTCAGCATCCAGCAAGCTGGATCTGTTACCGCTCGACTTGCATGTGTTAGGCCTGCCGCCAGCGTTCAATCTGAGCCATGATCAAACTCTTCAGTTTAAAATCATTGTGATGCTTACCTGTCACCCTGGGGCAACAGAAGCGCATCAAACTTGGCTCAAGGGTCAAACGAATTCATTTCAATTTACATTGTCATGACCGCTTGCCTTGATAGTTGGTGATTTATCACCCTCATCGGCAAGCACCCACATGAATTACCTGATCAAATTGTTAAAGAGCTGTTCGCGAGGCGGCGATACTGCCTTGCCAGTCGATGACCTGATTGGCTTGCCTCAGCGAGGAAGACATATTCTACGGCTTCCTGTGTGTTTGTCAACGACTGATTTCAGCGGCGTCGCCAGCGTGCTTTATTACCACCACTCGCTAACTTATTGACAAACCGAAGGTTTTACCTTCATCCACCGCAGGTGACAGTGTGCGTCCCCGGCAGCGGATGCGTACTCTAAGGCTTCGCTGCACAGGATGCAAGGGCTTTATGGAAAAAAGTCAAAAAGCATCAGCTGTCAGGCTGGATGGCCAACTCATTAACCAACCGCTACTTTTTCATACTCGCATCATCGGCCATAAATTGGTAAAACCAATTAGCGCTATTTTCAGAATTAAGTAATATTAGAAATAATAGAACTTTTGCATTGGCTCTGCCAATCAAGGAGCTAACGATGTCTTATACACCTCTTCGTCAACCTAGATTGGCCGACGCGATTACTGAACGCCTTGAAGCCATGATGCTTGAGGGCAGCCTTAAACCTGGACAACGCCTGCCACCTGAACGCGAACTGGCTCAGCGGTTCGGGGTTTCACGCCCGTCCTTACGCGAAGCCATTCAGAAACTGGCTGCCAGAGGGCTGCTGGTCAGCCGCCAGGGTGGCGGCAATTTCGTTAACGACGACCTGAACAGCGGCTACACAGATCCCCTACTGGAAATGCTGACGCGTCACGAAGAATTTCACCTTGACCTGCTCGAATTTCGTGATGCCATGGAAGGCATTTCTGCCTATTATGCTGCCCTGCGCTCAACGCCTGCCGACAAGGCTATTATGATCCAGCGCTTTGAAGAGCTCGACAATGGGTTTGCTGGTAAGGATCCAGCGGCAGAAGCCAAACTGGATGCTGCTTTTCACCTTTCCATTGCTGAAGCCGCACATAACGTTTTGTTGCTTCACACCATACGTGGCATTTTTCATCTACTGGAACAAAGCATCGTCGACAACCTGGCCTTTCTGTTTGCCAGACCCAACTCTCGCAGTCAGTTGATGAAACAACATCGGGCCTTGCTGGATGCCATCCTCGAAGGACGTGCAGAAGACGCGCGCAGCCGTGCGCATGAACACCTGGTGTTTGTAGAGGAAGGTTTGATGGAAATGGCTCGTGCTGAAACCCGTGCGCAACGCGCCTTACGCAGAGCACAAGGCAGTGCGACCAGCGCATGATAAAGAAGGTTCAACTCCCTCTATTACGTTGGCGATGGTTAACGCTGACCCTGGTCTTTCTCGGACTGCTGTTGTGCGTTTGGCAAGCCTCCCAGATTGCGCGCGAACAGGCGCTGGAAAACCTGCGCGAGGATGCCGAGAACGAATTGCGCTTGTCAGCTGCCCACTTGAACGGCTACCTGCTGCGATATGACTACCTGCCGCAAATGCTGGCTACTCGTGAAGGCGTTCAGCGATTTCTTGCTTCACCGGACAACCAGGACCCGATGCCACTTAACCTGCTACTTGACCGTTTTCGCTTCACTGCAGGCGTTTCTGATGTTTATCTGCTGGATAGGAAAGGTGACACTATTGCCGCCAGCAACTGGCACCGCCCCAATACCTTTATCGGCCAGAACTACGCATTTCGCAGTTATTACCGTGACGCCATGGCCGGCGGACAAGGCCGCTTCTACGGACTAGGCGTTCAGTCACGCGAACGTGGCTACTACTTTTCATCCCCTGTTTATCTGGAAGATACCTCTCCTGATGCTCGCCCGGATGGCGTCATGGTCATCAAGGTGCTTCTCGACGACGTTGAACAAGGCTGGGCTGAGCAAGAAGCAACGTTATTTGTCACCGACAGTGATGACATCATCTTCATGGCCAGCAAGCCCGAATTACGCATGAATGCGCTTTATCCGCTTTCGGACCAACAACGTGAGGCGCTGCGCAACACCCGGCGCTATGCGGTCGAGCCTTTAAATGCGTCGGGTATCGTCATAGAAGAAGCTCACTCAGAGGATGCGCATATTGTCAGCTTTTCACGCGGCGTTTTAGAGGATGAACGCTTCCTACGCCTGACCCGACCGATAGCAGAGTTCCAGTGGGACATTCATATCCTCAAACCACTGGATACTGTCTCCAGCGCTCAATGGCTGGCAGCCCTGATGGCAGGTGGTCTCTATGGGGTTGTGGCCCTTGGCGGCGGAATAGGCTGGCAGCGCCTGCGCTTACGCCGCGAACGCGAAACCTTTGCTGAACGTGAAAGACGCACTCTGGCGCGGGTTCGCGATGAACTTGAACAAAGCGTTGAACGGCGTACCCGGGATCTGGTGGCAAGCAACCAGCGCCTTTCGGCTGAAATTGAGGAGCGCCGCCGCGCCGAAGAAAACTTACGCCAGACCCAGGACGAGCTGATTCAGGCAGCCAAGCTTGCCGTGCTAGGGCAGCTGGCGGCTGGCATCAACCACGAACTCAACCAACCCCTGGCGGCGATTCGTGCCTATGCAGAAAATGCCCGGCGTTTTCTGGCTCTGTCACGGCTGAACCAGACAGACGCCAACCTGGAACAGATTATCGAATTGACCCATCGCATGGCGGATATCAGCGCCCAACTACGCCAGTTCTCGCGCAAAAGCAGCGAGCGTCAAGAAAATATCGCCGTACAGTCATGCATTGAATATGCCTTGCGCCTCTTCCATAGCCGCGTGCGTGACAGCCAGGTGCGGGTCGAGCAGCAACTACCTGTAGCAACCCTTTGGGTCAAAGGGGATCTGGTGCGCCTTGAGCAAGTCATCGTAAACCTGATCAGTAATGCCTTACAGGCCATGACAGATACGTCCAACCCACATCTTACCGTGCGCGTGGAAGCGGACGGGGCAGACGTGCATATTCATATTATCGATAATGGGCCAGGTATCGATAGCGCTCATATCAACCAGATCTTCGCACCTTTTTTTACCACTAAGGCACCCGGCAAAGGCTTGGGGCTGGGCCTGTCCATTTCATCACGCATCATGGAGGATCTGGGTGGCAGGCTAGAAGCCTGCAACCTTCCCATGGGCGGCGCTCGGTTCAGTATTATTCTTCCTATGGCCATTGCCCCGGATACCTCAATGGAGCACCTATCTCATGCATGATCCGTCGACACTGCCCGTCATGGTGATCGACGACGAAGAGCATTTACGCATCACCGCCAGCCAGACCCTTGAGCTGGACGGTTATACGCCATACTGCTTTGAGTCTGCCGAACAGGCACTTGATGCCCTGACGCCCGACTTTCCAGGCGTGATTGTCAGCGATATCCGCATGCCAGGCATGGATGGTATGACCCTGCTGCGCACCCTACGCGAACGCGACCCGACGCTGCCCATTATCCTGATTACCGGCCACGGCGACATTTCTACCGCTGTGGAAGCCATGCGCGCCGGTGCCTGGGATTTTCTTGAGAAACCGTTTGCAGGCGACCAACTGCTTGATGTGGTACGACGAGGCCTGGAAAAGCGTCAACTTAGCCTTGAAAATAATCGCCTCAAGGCTGAGCTGGAAGCTCAACAGGCGGCACTTGGGCCACGCCTTGTCGGGCGTACCGAGACTATCTCGCGCCTTGCCGCCATGATCCAGCGCATCAGCCAGGTCGAGACAGATGTATTGCTGTTTGGGGAAACCGGAACAGGTAAGGATCTTGTCGCTCGGGCCATCCATGAACGCAGCCGCCGCCGCCACCATCCTTTCATGGCAATCAATTGTGGTGCAGTGCCCGAGAACACCATTGAATCAGAACTTTTCGGCCACGAAAAAGGGGCGTTCACCGGTGCCGTTGAACGCCGTATCGGTAAATTCGAGCATGCCAACGGCGGCACGGTCTTTCTCGATGAAATTGAATCAATGCCCTTGGCCTTACAGGTCAAGCTATTGCGCGTACTACAGGAACGTAGTATCGAACGCCTCGGCGCCAATGAAGTGATCAGGTTGGATATTCGCGTTATTGCCGCTACCAAGATTGACCTTAAAGCCGCCTCGGAAGCCGGTCGCTTCCGTGAAGACCTTTACTACCGGTTGAACGTTGTCACCCTGCCACTTCCCGCTCTGCGCGAAAGACGTGAAGATATTCCTCTGCTTTTCCAGCATTTTGCTGTCATCGCGGCTAACCGCAGCGGGCTGGAAGCTCCCCCGCTTGACAGTCATGCCATTGCGGCATTGCTGGCGCATGATTGGCCGGGTAACGTACGCGAACTGCGCAACCTGGCCGAACGTTATGTCCTGCTGGGAGCCGCATTTGATTATCACCTGCCAGCTCTGCTGGAAGGTGATAACGCAGAAACCCAGACAACCTCGCTGACACGCCAGGTAGAACTGTTTGAAAAAAGCCTGATAAGCCAGTCACTGTCACGCCATCATGGGCGCGTGACGCAGGTTTGTGACCATCTATGCCTGCCACGCAAGACGCTTTATGACAAGCTCAAAAAACATTCCCTACAGGCAGAAGATTATCGCCACAGCAGTGAACCCTGATGAAGAAGCTCCCACAGGTCGACCCAGGGCGGCAACCAGGGGAGCAATGTCAGTGTAGCAATCAACATCAGCAGGCTTGCCAGCGGGCGGCGGGCATCTGCCAGTTTTAGCGCCGTTCCAAAAGAACGCTTAAGGCGAGCACCTTCCAGGTCGACGCTGAAAAGCTCATCCAGCATAAGATGAATGACAAAGCCAACGGCTATTGCCAAACCATGGGACCAAGCAAACCAGGCAGACTGCGCCAGCAGCTGAAAGCTGGTGGCTGCTGCTATCATTGCGCATAGCACTCCGGCTAACAGTGAGTGCCATACACCACGATGCACCGTCAGGCGGGCAAACACGGCACTGCTCACATAACGCACCAACAGATAGATCCCACCGCACGCCATCAAAAGCGACCCGGGTGACAGCCAGCTTTGCAGTACAATGACGCCCAGCACCAGAGCGGGTACCGATAAAAGACTGAAGATCAGGCGGATGGAACGTGATCTATCGGCGTCAATATCCGGCAGGATGCCACCAAAGGCGGTTAGAACACCTATCAGCAGGGCTTGTGACGCAGGCCACCACTGGGCCTGATAACCCACAAATGCCAGAACCGCCCCGCCGACTGCCGCGACTGAAATATGTGTACGAAAATTAGCCATGTCACGCGGCATCCTGAAAGCTGTATAAATTACCAGATTTCATTCAGATGCAACATGGTTTTTCAGCAAAAAAATATGAAAAAAGAGCCGCTTGGCAAACAGTTAGGCGATAGTGAACTAACCGTCAGAAATGATGACGACCCACCAATAAGGCAGGCCTGAATGATAAACGCCTAATGCTCGCCTTCTGCCAGAAAACGATCTTTCAGCTTGACGTAGTTACCGGCGGTATAGGCAAAGAAGGTACGTTCCTTGTCCTTCAACGGCCTGAGCTGTCTGGCAGGATTGCCTGCATAGACATAGCCACTCTCCAAGCGTTTACCGGGAGTAACCACCGCCCCGGCCGCAATAATCACCTCATCCTCCACTACGGCCCCATCCATCACAATCGCGCCCATTCCCACCAGGATTCGGCTGCCCAGCGTGCAACCATGCAGAATTGCCTTGTGGCCAACAGTAACGTCATCGCCTAACGTCAGCGGAAACCCCTCGGGGTTGTAGTCGCTGGCATGCGTAATGTGCAGCACACTGCCATCCTGAACGCTGACGCGTGCGCCAATACGGATACGGTGCATATCACCCCGAATCACCGTCATGGGCCAGACCGAGCAGTCATCGCCCACTACCACATCGCCGATCACAGTGCTGTCAGGGTCAATGTAAACCCGTTCGCCCAATTGCGGCTCAATACCCTGATAACGTCTCAACCCCTTGCGCATTGCTGCCTCCTGATTTATCCAGTCTTGTATTGACACCTAAAACAATGCACTCAACAGTACGATAAAGGTCATTGGAATAGCTATCCAGCGCACTATATTGAGCCACAGATAAAACCCCCAGCCGCTGTTGCCCAGAGCCTCTTGGGCCTTTTCCCGAGGCATGACCCAAGCCGCGAAGACAGCAATCAGCATGCCACCCAGCGGGAGAAAAATATCCGGCGGAATGCTGCTGACCAGCTCAAACACATTGCGACCCAGGAAGGGACGAAAATCGGCCAGGCTCGAAAACGATAGCGCGGATAACAGCCCCATCAGCCAGACACCCAGGGCTACCGCCATGGTTGCCTTGACTCGCTTCATGCCGGCCCCCTGCAGCGTCGCCACCATGGGCTCTGCCAGATTGATTGCCGATGTCCAGGTAGCCAACAGAAGCAGCAGAAAGAAGACACTCAGCCAGGCCGCCCCCCAAGGCAGTTCTGAGAACGCAATAGGCAGAGTCACAAACATCAACCCAGGGCCTTGGGTCGGATCGAGCCCTTGCGCAAATACCACGGCAAAAATCGCTATACCTGATAGTAACGCAACGCTGATATCCAGCACGGCGACAGCGGCAGCGGCTTTGGGCAGACTTTGCTTATCCGGCATGTAGGCGCCATACGCCATCAGGGCACAGGCTCCAACGGCCAAGGTGAAAAAGGCGTGACCCATGGCATGCAGAATGACCGTAGGCGTTATCAGCGCCATGGACGGTTTGAACAACCAGACCAGCGCCGGCACGAAGCCCTCTGTGGTGCTGGCATAGATTGCCAAGGTTACTAACAGCAAATAGAGCAGCGGCATCAGAAGGTTATTCAGCCGTTCCAGCCCCTTGGCTATGCCTGCGGCCACCACTCCCATGGTCATGACCAGAAAGAGGGTATGATTGAAAACCAGAAGCCCCGGGTTGGCCAGAAAGGCATCAAACCCGGCGCCGATTTCCTGTGCAGTGGCGCCGCTGAACTTTCCATTGATAGAAGCCACCAGAAACTCGATGGACCAGCCGGACACCACCGAATAGAAGGACAGAATGCAGAACACAGTGAAAGCACCAAAGGCGCCCAACCACCGCCAGTGACGTGAACCGCCGGCTTGTGCCGCCAAGGCGCCCAGCGCCTGTATCGGGCCACGTCTTCCGGCGCGCCCCACCATGATTTCGGCCATCATGACAGGGAGCCCGAGCAATAGCACAAAAACGATATACACCAGCAGAAACACGGCTCCGCCGTTTTCGCCAGCAATATAAGGAAACCGCCAGATATTACCTAACCCTACAGCGGCACCTGTAACGGCCAGAATAAAAGCACGCCTGGACCCCCAGCGCTCAAGTGTTTCACTCATGACCTGCCCCACTCACTCGCCCGCTGATAAAAACATCGTCAAAACGGATAGCTGATAGAGGATATCAGAACACGCCTGACACCCGAGATTAAGCTAACGAGAGGATTGAAACCTCGTCAGCGCGCCCGCACTCTATAGAAATGTATCGTACACCGCAATTTTCCTACTGAGGTCGACATGCCTAACAATCCCCTGCTCACAGCGCATACCCTGCCACCTTTTGATGAAATTCGCGCTCAACATGTCGTGCCGGCTCTCGACTACCTGTTAGATGAAAGTCGACAACGCATCGAAGCATTGGCGCTACAGGCTGCCACTACGCCTCCCGACTGGGAAAACTTTGCGGCCCCGCTTGAAGATATTAACGACCAACTTTCCAATGCCTGGTCGCCGATTTCACATCTTAACGGCACCATGAACAGTCCCGAGCTGCGTGAGGCCTATGAAGCCTGTATTGGCAAGCTCTCTGACTTCAGCACCTGGGTTGGACAACACGAAGGCCTGTTCAACGCCTGGCAGGCACTCAAGGAAGGGCCTGGCTGGGCAACGCTTGACGATGCTCAAAAGCGTGCAGTCGAGAACACGCTGCGCGATTTCCGTCTTGCAGGCGTTGATCTGCCAGCGGAAAAGAAAGCTCGCTACGGTGAGATCAAGTCACGCCTGTCGACACTGACCAACCAGTATTCCAATAACGTCCTGGATGCTACCCAGGCCTGGCATAAGGATATCCACAACGCTGAAGACCTGGCGGGCGTGCCGGAAAGTGCCCTGGCTACCCTGAAATCCCTGGCGCAGGCCAAGGGTGTCGACGGCTATCGGATCACGCTGGACTTCCCGAGCTTTTACCCAGTGCTCAGTTACGCTGACGACCGTGCCCTGCGCGAAGAAGTCTATACCGCCTTTGTCACCCGCGCCTCTGATCAGGGCCCCAATGCTGGCAAATTTGACAACGCCGCCATCATGGAAGAAATCCTGGCATTGCGCAGCGAGTTGGCCACGCTAATGGGCTTTGCTACCTATGCGGATTATTCACTGGCGACCAAAATGGCCGATTCTCCTCAGCAGGTACTGGACTTCTTGACCGACCTGGCCCAGCGTGCAGTGCCCCAGGCACGCGAAGAGTTTGCCGAGCTGCAAGATTTTGCCGCACAGGAGCTGGGGCTGGAAAACCTCCAGCCCTGGGATGTCGGCTATGCCAGCGAAAAGCTCCGTGAAGCACGTCATGCAATTTCCCAGGAGCAGCTACGCCCCTACTTTCCAGCGCCCCGCGTAGTGGATGGGTTGTTCAGTGTCGTGGAGCGCCTATACGGTGTACGCTTCGAGGAAAAAGAGCATGTCGCCAGCTACCATCCGGATGTGCGTTATTTTCAGATTACTGAAAATGATACCCCCATTGCCGGTTTTTATCTCGACCTCTACGCCCGCGAAGGCAAGCGCGGCGGTGCCTGGATGGCTGATTGCCGTGTCCGCCGCCAGACATCCGCTGGCCTGCAACTGCCGGTGGCCTTCCTGACCTGCAACTTTACCCCGCCTGTAGGCGACAGGCCTGCGCTGCTTACCCATGATGAAGTCACTACCCTGTTCCATGAATTTGGCCACGGGCTACACCACATGCTGACCCGCCAGACCATTGCCGATATTTCCGGCATCAATGGCGTCGCCTGGGATGCGGTAGAGCTACCTAGCCAGTTCATGGAAAATTATTGCTGGGAGCGCGAAGGGCTGGACCTGCTGGCAGCGCATATTGATACCGGTGAACCCTTACCCGGAGAATTGCTGGAACGCCTGCAAGCGGCGAAGAACTTCCAGTCTGCCATGGGAATGGTTCGCCAACTGGAGTTTTCGCTGTTTGACCTCCGCCTGCATCATCTCGACTCAGCACCAGATGCTTCCCACATCCAGGCGCTGCTGGATGACGTGCGTCACCAGGTAGCGGTGATGCCTGCAGTGCCCTTCAACCGTTTCCAGAACAGTTTCGGGCATATTTTTGCCGGTGGCTATGCGGCGGGCTACTACAGCTATAAGTGGGCCGAAGTTTTGTCTGCCGACGCCTGGAGTGCCTTTGAGGAAGCGGGTATTTTCGACCCGACAACAGGCCAGCGTTTTCGCCAGCATATCCTGGAGCAGGGGGGTGCCCGCGACGCTGCTGAACTTTTCGAAGCATTTCGTGGCCGTGAGCCCAGTGTTGAGCCCTTGCTGCGCCATAGCGGCATTCGCGCTGCCTGAACACCCATTCCCGACAGCTGCGTGGCCGTTAAAGGCCACGCATGGAGCCTATCATGTCAACGGTAAAACGCTTTATCGCAGGAGTTACCTGCCCACGCTGTGCCGAGATGGACCGTATTCGCTCCTGGGAGCAGAACGGCATTCGTTATCGTGAATGCGTCAGCTGTGATTTCTTTGAGCAATTGCCCATTGAAGATGAGGATGCCCCAGAACTGCAGACACGCGTCAACAAATTAAGGGAAGAACAAAAGCAGCAGGACATCCAGACGGTACGTATTCTCGATCCCGGCAGCTCACCGAAGCAAGGCAATAATACTTGACCTTCTTTAGATCACCCAGGATGCCATGGGCAGTACCCCTCCCCCCACCTGACTGACGCGGCCAGCACCACCGCACAGGGAAAGTGTGTGAAAAAACGCACAACTTGGTCGCTATCACGTGCGGAATTGTTAACACTTAAGCACTGGCCGCTTTAGACAAAAGTTTAAATATAAAAACTTAATCTGCTGTTTAATAATGAAAAAATAGGCAATGGCACACTAATCGCTTCTAAAGAGATGCTAATAATCATCTGCACAGTGACTACACTGATGTCATTGCCCTTGATGATGGGGTGATTGAATCATTTCACATCTAATAACAGTCTCAGGAAATCTCGCCATGCGCATGAAAAAAACTGCAATGAACAATGCCCTGCCCACCGCTGCTGCACTGCTTGCCGGTGTTACATTGCTGGCCGCCAGCAGTGCTCAGGCTGACCGCTCCGAGTGGCCAGATAACTTTACGGTTGGCACCGCAAGCCAGGGCGGCACCTACTATGTTTACGGTTCAGGCTGGGCCAACTTCATTGCCGATGAGCTGGACATTTCCGGTGGTGGCGAAGTCACTGGCGGCCCGACCCAGAACCTGGCCCTGGTACACGGTGGCGATGTTGCCTTCGGCCTGACCACCATGGGGCCTGCTTCAGACGCTATTAATGGCGAAAGCCCACTGGCCCCGGGCATGGAGATGGATAACGTCTGTGCCATGTTCCCGATGTATGAAACGCCCTTCTCGATCACTGCTCTGGCGTCTTCGGATATTGAGTCGATTGAAGACATTCCGGAAGGTGCCCGCATCGGCTTTGGCCCGGCGGCCTCTACCTCTGATACCTACTTCCCGGCAATGCTTGAGACCCTGGGTGTAGAGTTCGATCGTCGTAACGGTGGCTGGTCTGACCTCGGCGGTCAGCTGCAGGATGGTCTGCTTGACGTTATCGCTTTTGCAGCCGGCATTCCGATTCCAGCCGTCAGCCAACTTGAAGTGCAGACTGACGTCAACATCGTCGAGTTTACCGATGATGAAGTGAATACCATTCTTGAAAACTTCCCGGTGGCTGAATTCATGATCCCGGCCAGCACCTACGAGACATTGGAAGAGGATGCCCGCGCGGTTTCCATGTGGAACTTTGCCATTGCGGGTTGCGACCTGCCGGAAGACTTTGTCTATGAAGTCACCAAGGTAACCATGGAACAGAACGATCGTATGCGTTCCATTCACCGCAGTGCTGCTACCACCATCCCGGAAAATGTCGACAAGAACACCGTGCTGCCCTTCCATCCGGGAGCGGCTCGCTGGTACGAAGAAAACGGATATGACATTGCTGAAGACATGATCAAGTAAACGTCACGTTCTTAAGGCCTGCCCCGCTCCGGCAACACCGGGCGGGGCAGTTTTTGCTTATAACGCGCTTTTTTGTTGCATTGCTGTGAGGGTGACCTCTTATGAGTCACAGATCTGACCCCAACCCTGGCGACCTTGCGGATACCCCGTCAAGCGGTCAACCCGATGTCGTGGTTGTTGAAGGCGTTGATGAAGAAGTCGTCGAGAATAACCGTCGTCTGTTTAACGGCTGGCAGTTCTGGCTGTTTGCTGCTCTGGCGGTTGCCTATTCTTCTTTTCATCTGATTTCACTGAATATCTTTCCCATGGAGACCTGGTCCTACCGGATCGTACACATTGCCGGTGCCCTTATCCTCGGGTATGGGCTTTATGCAGGTAGCCGCTTTGCAAAAAGTGAGCATGAAGCATCCCCTGTGGCCCTTAAATGGCTCAGTTATGCCCTGCTGCTTCCGGCGCTCTATTCGCTGTTCCAGGTCTTCATGATGCAGCAGACCCTGGCCGGCGGTGCCATGCGCATCGATCCTGCCATTGAGTCCTGGCATTACGGTTACCCCCTGATGCTGACGACCGCAGCGGCGATTATGCTGTCATGGGTATATCGTCAGGTGCGTCACCGCTTCAATCCGGCAGATCTGGTACTGATGGTGTGCGCCCTGGCCAGTGCTGGCTACCTGCTGGTAGCCTTCAACACCAATATGCGCATGTCCACAGGTACCTCTTTTGCGCCAGTGGGTATTGCATGGGCCGCCGTTGCCGGATCATTACTGATTCTGGAACTGACCCGCCGTGTGGCCGGCCTGGCACTGGTGGTTATTTCGGTCGTTTTCCTGCTATATGTATTTGCAGGCCCGTACCTCCCAGGCTTTCTGGGTTATCCCGGCTTATCGATCAACCGCTTTTTCAGCCAGGTTTACACGGATACCGGCATCCTGGGGCCGACAACGGCTGTCTCTTCCACGTATATCATCCTGTTTATCATTTTCGCTGCCTTCCTGCAGGCCTCCAAGGTCGGTGACTATTTCGTCAACTTCGCCTTCGCAGTCGCGGGCAGGGCGCGTGGCGGCCCGGCCAAGGTATCCATTTTTGCCTCTGGCCTGATGGGCATGATCAACGGCACCTCAGCGGGTAACGTTGTTTCCACAGGCTCCCTGACAATTCCGCTGATGAAGAAAGTCGGCTACCCAGGGCGTAGCGCCGGCGCCATTGAAGCC
Source organism: Halomonas sp. BLK-85 (assembly GCF_044792155.1). Classification (NCBI taxonomy): domain Bacteria; kingdom Pseudomonadati; phylum Pseudomonadota; class Gammaproteobacteria; order Oceanospirillales; family Halomonadaceae; genus Halomonas; species Halomonas sp. BLK-85. The sequence goes on along the minus strand of NZ_CP087731.1, from coordinate 247,039 downwards.
GCTGCGTCTACCGGTGGGCAGATCATGCCACCCATCATGGGGGCAGGTGCCTTTATCATGGCGGAAATCACCGGTATCCCCTATACCGAGATAGCCGTTGCCGCGATTATCCCTGCCATTCTTTACTTTCTGTCCGTCTATTGCATGGTCGACTTTGAAGCGGCCCGTAAAGGCATGCGCGGCATGCGCGAAGACGAAATCCCCCAGTTCCGCAAGCTGGCCAAGCAGGTTTACCTCTTTGCGCCTATCATCATTCTGATTGTGGCACTGTTCATGGGCTATTCAGTGATTCGTGCTGGGACTCTGGCAACAGCGTCTGCCGCCGTTGTCAGCTGGATTTCACCCAACAAGATGGGGATTACCGCCATTCTGCGTGCCCTGCAGCTGGCGGGCATCATGTCGATCCAGATTATTGCGGTATGTGCCTGTGCAGGGTTGATTGTAGGCGTTATCTCCCTGACCGGAGTTGGCGCACGCTTCTCCTCACTGCTGCTTGGCGTTGCCGGTGTCAGCCAGCTGTTGGCATTGTTCTTTGCCATGTGTATCTCGATTCTGCTCGGCATGGGGATGCCCACTACGGCGGCTTATGCAGTAGCAGCATCGGTGGTTGCACCGGGCTTGATCAATATCGGCATCGAACCACTGATTGCACATTTCTTCGTGTTCTATTTCGCGGTGGTCTCTGCCATCACGCCACCGGTCGCGCTGGCATCCTACGCAGCGGCAGGTATTTCTGGTGATAATGCCATGGGCACGTCCGTCGCTTCGTTCAAGATCGGCCTGGCCGCATTTATCGTGCCCTTCATGTTCTTCTATAGCCCTGCCATGCTGATGGAAGGCAGCGCCATGCAGATTCTGCGCGTCGGCCTCACCGCGACACTGGGCATCATCCTGCTGGCCGGTGTGGTTCAGGCGTGGTTATTTGGGCCAGTAAAAACATGGCAGCGGGCCGTCATGCTGATCGGCGCCATCTTCATGATCTATGGCGGCATCTATACCGACATTGCCGGGCTTGCGATTGGTGCTGTGCTACTGGCAATGCAGCGTCGACTGCACGGTAGTGGCAAAGCTGCCGCGTCAACCGGCTAGCGCCAGCGTTTCAAGTGGCTGACAAAAACCCCCGCACTTATAAAAGGCGGGGGTTTTTTATGCATATCACTGTGACGCCACGTCAACTGAGTCTCTATCCAGTGAGATTACCCATAATCCTCTTCACAGGCGCCGATTGATTCAACGTGTAGAAATGCAGACCTGGTGCGCCACCATCCAACAGCCGCTCACACAAGCGTGTCACCACATCGCTACCAAAATCGGCAATCGCCTCACTATCATCCGCATAGCTTTCCAGCTGTTTGCGAATCCAACGTGGAATCTCTGCGCCACAGGCATCAGAAAAACGTGCCAGCTTGGTATAGTTGGTGATGGGCATGATGCCGGGAATGATCGGTTGTGTAACACCCAGCGCACGTGCCTTATCCACAAAGTGAAAGTAGGCATCCGCAGTAAAGAAATACTGGGTGATTGCCATATTGGCCCCTGCTTTCATCTTACGGGCAAAATTAGCCACGTCTTTATCGAGATTTGGCGCCTGAGGGTGCGACTCCGGGTAGGCACCGACGGCAATCTCAAAATGATCTCCCGTCTCTGTGCGGATAAACTCGACCAGCTCATTGGCATAACGCAGCTCACCCATGCTAGCGGTGCCTGACGGCATATCGCCACGCAAGGCCACCAGGCTATCAACGCCTTCTTCACGGTATTCTGCCAGCAGATCGCGCAGCTGGGCTTTGTCACTGCCAATACACGAGATGTGCGGTGCAGTGGTGACACCGCTCTGGCTAATATCCCGCACGGCATTTCGGGTACGCACCTGGGTCGAACCACCGGCCCCGTAGGTCACTGAAAAAAAACGTGGATGACAAGCCGCCAGCTGATCCCGGGTGCGCATCAGCTTGTCACGCCCGACGTCAGTATTCGGAGGGAAGAACTCGAAGCTGATACCGAGGGGGTGTTCTTGGCGGCTCATGGTTGTCCTCATAGTCAGTGAATTCGGCGCGCCGATAGAATGGCGTTTTATGAACGTGTATTCTCGCTGCTACGCGGGCGCTCGGCTAATGAAAGATTCCACACAGCAACTTTAATTTTGCTCATGTTGAAAACCGCATCGATGGGAAAATAATTCATGGAAAACCTTGCGGCCGACGCATTATCCGGGCCTCTGCTAATGCTTTTATCATTTGTCGGCCTTGGCTGGATTGCTGCTCGCGGGCTGAGAATTGACCCCCAGCCCATTGCGACCCTGCTGGTTTACCTGATTGCACCACTGACGTTTTTCCGCGCTCTCATGAACGGCGGTCCAACGCCAGACTACCTGCTACTTACTTTGATACTTTTCCTTATCAGTAGCGCCATTGCCTTGTTGGTACGCGCCGTCACTCAACGCTATTTTGGTGCTCAGGAAGGGGCCTTACTGGCGTTTTCCGCCGGCACGGGCAATACCGGCTACTTCGGCTTGCCGATAGCACTGATCATCTTGCCTGCGGAAGGTGTTACCCTTTATCTGTTCTGCATTCTAGGCGTTACATTGTATGAATTTACCGTCGGCTTCTATGTCAGCGCCCGCGGTCAGTTCTCGGTACGCCAGAGCCTTGGCAAGATTGCCCGTCTGCCACTGGTCTATGCCTTTCTGGCAGCGCTATTGTTGACCCAACTGGGTATCATACTGCCCTCTGACGTGATGACCTCGCTGGATGTATTTCCCGCCACCTACACGCTGCTCGGCATGATGATTATTGGCATGACACTTAGCCACGTCACCCTGGCCGCCTGGGATACACGTCTTATTGGAGCCTGTATCGTTTTACGCTACGGAATATGGCCACTGGCGACCTTGGTCATGGTGGTGCTGTTGCAGCATTGGATGGCGATACCCGCGTCATTGGCCATGGCCGTCCTGTTACTGGGGGTAGTGCCCATGGCCGCTAATGTGGTGGTGGTGGCCATGGAGCTGGGCATTCAACCCCAGAAAGGCGCCCTGGCAGTGCTAGTGACAACCCTGATGGCCCCTTTACTGATTCCTGTCTATCTGGGGGTGATGTTCAGACTCAGCGGGCTGGGTTAAACGCTATGGTTCAGAAACCCTCCACGCCTGCTTTTTTAAGGGTAGCTGCCATCCGCTGGATTTCAGAGTGCTTAAAAAAAGCAGCCAGCGCTCTGCTGCGCACAGGCCCGATGTCGGGTAGCGTTTGCCATTGCGCTGCGTTCAACGCCGCCAGGCTCGCCCAGTCGCCTTGCGTTTGATCACTGCCCTGTGGGGCACCAAGGGCCTGCAGCCAGTGGGCAAAGGGCTGGCTTCTTGCCGCGTCAAATTCGGTCAATAGTCGATTTGCCCTGGCTTGACCAATACCGGAAGCGGCCATGAGTGCATGCTTGTCCAGATGGATCCAATCAACCAGGCCGTTTACTACCTCCGCCTTCAATAAGCTCTCCCAGGTACCTTCACCTATACCTTTCATTTCAAGCCTCTCCCCAAGCCACGCCAGGCGAGCTAGCAGCTGGCTCTGACAACCTTGAAGCGTTTCGTCAAGCGTCAGGCAACTCAATGCATGGTAGTCCTGCGCCTCCGGTACCCAGAGAGGCTGGCGATGGGAGGATTGCATGACCACGCTCGCCAACTGGGGAATCGTCAGCCCTCCCAGCGTTACGGTCACCATATCGCGGGCACGCAGATCCAACGTCTGCCAACGTGAAAGCGACCCCAGCGAAATACGACTGATACGTCGCCCTTCCAGGGTGACTGGCTGGAGGTGAACCACGGGCGTAATACGTCCCGTCCGGCCAATCTCAAACGATATCCCACGCACGGTCGCCATGGCCTGTTGCGCGGGGTATTTCCAGGCTAGCGCCCAGGAGGGAGGCTCAGCGTTGGCGCGCAACCCTTCAGCCGGAAACCGGGCTTGCTTGAGTACCACTCCGTCTGTTGCAAACGGCAGCGGATGGTCAAACCAGCGCTCTCGCCACTGCTCAGCCTGAGCATAGCCCGTCACAGGATGTGAATATTCTGCGCTATCAAACCCCAATTCTGCGAGCCGGGCCAAGTGTTCCTGCATGGCTTGCGGGCCAGCCGGCCAGGCCCAGACAAAAAGCCCGATGCGTTCCAGCATCGTATTATCAGGCGCCTTTTGAGCCATAACACCCGCGACTTTCCCGCGCAGCTGTCGGTGCCCGTCTCGAGACTGTACGTAATCGTTGCCCGCTCGCCAGTAAAGCTCGCCCTGAAAAACCGCCGTAATGGGCTTTGGAAGCTGATTGGGAACCGCCGGCAGTTGGCGGGCGCGTGACGTCCAAGCCTGACCGCGCTGGCCATCGCCTCGACTGATCGCGTTTACCAGACGTCCATCAAGATATTCAAGGCTGACCGCAACGCCATCTACCTTGGGCTGTATCCACAGATTGTTCCGGCGCTGCATCCAACGCTGTACCCCTGCGCTATCACGCTTTTCCAGGCCTCGTTGAGCATAGAGGTGGGGAAGGCGCTCACCAGGGGTGACCGCCGCTTGCTCAGGGCGGTGGGGCTGAGAGGCCCCCATACAGTTACGCCAGTGTTCCAGTCTGGCAACTGCCTGATCGTAGATATCATCACTGACCAGCGATCTACCCTGTTGATAATAAGCATCATCCCATTGGCTGATCTGCTGGTTTAATGCCTGGATGTCAGCGTCAAGCGTCTCGGCGGGTCGGGTCGGACAATCAGCCCCCTGACCCGCGGGCACCCAGAGCATCAGGAAGACAAGTAGCAGGTCCCTGATAAAACGATGATGGCAACACATCCTTGTTCCCTCCTTACGTTAGGGCTTTTCTCTCCTTATAAATCAAGCGTAGACAAAAAAGCGCCCCGTGGATAAATTCCGCGGGGCGCTTGGCTGGCAGGAAATGAACCGTTTCAGAGGGTGTTACAAACCCGCCGACTGGCGCAGAGCGTCTGCCTTGTCAGTTTTTTCCCATGGAAAAGCGGTAAAGGTCTCGACCTGTTCCTGACCTTTGTCATCCATCCAACGGTAGCTGTGTTCAAAGGGCTTACGGCCAAAGTGACCATAAGCAGCCGTCAGCTGGTACATCGGGTGCAACAGATCCAGCATTTTGGTGATCGCAAAGGGACGTAGATCAAAATGCTCGCGTACCAGCTTGACGATTTCAGCATCGGCAATATTTCCGGTGCCGAATGTATCGACCGATACCGAGGTTGGCTCGGCTACGCCAATGGCGTAGGAAACCTGAATTTCACACTTGTCGGCAAGACCTGCGGCGACCACATTCTTGGCCACATAACGGCCTGCATAGGCAGCACTGCGGTCTACCTTGGAAGGATCCTTGCCCGAAAAGGCGCCGCCGCCGTGACGTGCCATACCGCCGTAGGTATCGACGATAATCTTGCGCCCCGTCAGACCACAGTCTCCCACAGGGCCACCAATGACAAACTTGCCGGTCGGGTTGATGTGGAACTGAGTGCTGTCATCCAGCCATTCTGCTGGAATCACCTGCTCAATAATTTCCCGCTTGACCATGGTACGCAGCGCTTCCTGATCAATATCAGGGTCATGCTGGGTAGAAAGCACCACGGCGTCGACACCGCAGGGTTTGCCATCAGCGTCATAACGGAAGGTAACCTGGCTTTTCGCATCCGGGCGTAACCAGGGCAAAAGGCCCTGTTTACGCAGCTCGGCCTGACGCTCCACCAGGCGATGAGCGTAATGAATCGGCGCAGGCATCATCGAGACGGTTTCATTGGTAGCGTAGCCAAACATCAGGCCTTGATCGCCTGCTCCCTGATCTTCCGGCTTGGTGCGGTCAACGCCCTGGGCAATATCAACGCTCTGCTTACCTATCAGGTTGATTACACCGCAGGTAGCGCCATCAAAGCCGACATCTGATGACGTATAGCCAATATCGGCAATCACCCGGCGGACCAGGGTTTCCAGGTCAACCCACGCAGCCGTGGAAATCTCGCCGGCAATAATGGCAACGCCCGTCTTGACCATGGTTTCGCAAGCAACACGTGCCTGCTTGTCACGGGCAATGATGGCATCCAGCACGGCATCAGAAATCTGATCGGCAATCTTGTCGGGATGCCCTTCGGAAACGGATTCGGAGGTAAACAGGGAGTATTCGCTCATCGCGCTCTTGACCTTCTGTGTGACGGCTGTCGCTCGAAGCATCAGCAGGAAATCTTGGCAGGAGGCCCTGCCTACATAACCGAAGGTGGCAAAGCCACCTCGGGGACCAAAGTCTACACGCTGTTGGCAATGCTTCCCAGCGTCTTGCGCGGATATCCAGTGATCGATTTGCCCCTCGTGTTGAACGCCAGGTGTGCAGCATTATTTGCCGCCGCTGGCGAAGTCGGCGACAATACGCGCTTTATTATTGTTTTAAGGCGAGGAGCACTCAATGCCGTCCCGTTTCGAGTTGGCCAATGCCATTCGCGCCCTTTCCATGGATGCTGTTCAGAAGGCCAAATCCGGCCATCCCGGCGCCCCCATGGGTATGGCAGATATTGCCGAGGTGCTATGGAATGACTACCTCAAGCATAACCCTGAAGATCCCAAATGGGCGGACCGTGACCGTTTTGTTCTCTCCAATGGCCATGGTTCAATGCTGCTTTATTCACTTCTTCATTTAAGCGGTTACGACCTTGGCCTGGAGCAGTTGCGTAACTTTCGTCAGCTGCACTCACCGACTGCCGGCCACCCTGAATTCGGTTATGCACCGGGTATTGAAACCACGACGGGCCCGCTGGGCCAGGGGTTTGCCAATGCCGTGGGCATGGCACTTGCCGAGAAAACCCTGGGCGCCCAGTTCAACCTTCCTGGCCACACCCTTGTTGACCATCACACCTGGTGCTTTGTGGGTGATGGTTGCTTGATGGAAGGTATCTCTCATGAAGTAGCGTCGCTGGCAGGCACTCAGAAACTTGGCAAGCTGATCACCTTTTATGATGATAACGGCATTTCGATTGATGGTGAGGTTGATGGCTGGTTTACCGATGATACAGCCAAACGCTTTGAAGCTTACGGCTGGCATGTTGTGCCTGACGTTGATGGCCACAAGCCAGAAGAGATCAAGGCCGCTATCGAACTGGCCAGGCAGCAGGATGACAAGCCAAGCCTGATTATCTGTAAAACCATTATTGGCTTTGGTGCCCCCAACAAGCAGGGCAAGGAAGAATCTCACGGGGCACCGCTGGGCGATGATGAAGTTGCCGCGGCGCGGGAGCAGCTTGGATGGCCGCATGCGCCCTTCCATATTCCTGAGCCTGTCTATACCGCCTGGGACGCGCGCGAAGCTGGCAGACAGCGTCAGCAGTCGTGGGAAGAGCAAATGAGCCGCTATGCCGAGGCGTTTCCTGATGAAGCCCTGGAATTCAAGCGCCGCCTGAAAGGTCGCCTGCCGGCGCAGCTTTCCAGCGAGGCCCTGATTCAGCAAAGCCAGGAAAAAGGTGAGCATATTGCCTCACGCAAGGCATCCTTGGGAGCCCTGAATGTTCTGGGCCCGCAAATGCCTGAACTGTTTGGCGGTAGCGCCGACCTGGCACCCTCTAACCTGACGTTCTGGAACGGCGCCAAAGCCATCACCCCGGATGATGCCAGCGGTAATTACCTGCACTACGGTGTACGTGAATTCGGTATGGGGGCCATCATGAACGGTGTTGCCCTGCACGGCGGTTTTGTGCCCTATGGGGCGACCTTCCTGATCTTCATGGAATATATGCGCAACGCCGTACGCATGGCTGCTCTGATGGGACAACGTGCGATCTATGTTTTCACCCATGACTCTATCGGACTGGGTGAGGACGGCCCGACGCACCAACCGATTGAACAGCTGACCAGTTTGCGCACTACGCCCAACCTGAGCACCTGGCGTCCCTGTGATGCTACTGAAACTGCCGCTGCCTGGGATGCGGCACTCAAGCGTCACTCTGGCCCGACAGCACTGGTGCTGTCTCGCCAGAACCTGCCTAATCAGGCACGCACCAAAGCCCAGCTGGCTGACATCCAATGCGGTGGTTATATCCTCAAGGACAGCGAGACAGCGCCAGAGCTGATTCTGATTGCCACAGGTTCTGAAGTGGCCCTGGCCATGGAGGCGGCGGCCGAGCTGGAGACAAGCGGCAAGGCGGTACGCGTGGTTTCCATGCCTTCTACCTACCGTTTTAACGGCCAGGACGCCGAATACAGGGAAAAAGTGCTGCCCGCCAGTGTGACCAAGCGGATTGCTATCGAAGCAGGCCACGCCGATTACTGGTACAAGTATGTCGGCCTGGATGGCCGCGTGATCGGCATGACCACCTATGGAGAGTCAGCCCCTGCAGATGATCTGTTCAAGCACTTTGGTTTTACCGTCGACAACATTGTCAAACAGGCTCATCAGCTGCTCGGTCAAGCCTGATAGGCCATTCTGTGACGGCGTTAGGTGGGTTTTTATGGCTTGTCAGTTTCTGGCTGATCGGTGAGGTTATTATCTACCTTACCGCCATGCCGGTCTCTTCCGGTGTGTTGGGCATGCTGCTGCTAAGTATCACTCTGGCGATACGAGGGGGTGTTCCCGATACCCTGGCGGCTGCGGCCCAACCGCTGATTGCTCTGCTGGCGATGTTGATCATGCCTGGTGTGGTAGGCGTTTTCTTTGTCGCCGGCGAGCTTGGTAGTCAGTGGATCGCCATCATAGTCAGCCTGATACTGGGCACTCTTTTGAGCGTATTGACCACGCTATGGTTAATGCGCCTTCTGATGCGGGGCCAGGATGTTAAGTGATAGCTTACTTGAACAGTTGACTGAAACCCCATTGTTTGCCGTGGCACTGACCCTAGCAGCTTACCTGGTCGGCATGACCATCTTCAGACAACTTAAACAGCCCACCTGGTTACCCGCGGTATTGATTGCCGCCTTGCTATTGGCAGTCTTCCTGCTGGTCAGCGGGCTTCACTACACCACTTATCAGCAAGGGGCCGCCTGGCTATCGGTTTTGCTTGGCCCCGCCACGGTGGCACTGGGCATGCCGCTTTACCAGCAATTTCCACGTATTCGTGAACTATGGCGCCCACTGGTGGTTTGTCTGCCTATCAGTGCCAGCCTGGCCGCTGTTTACGCCGTGGGCATTGCCTGGCTGATGGGCTTACCTGACCTGGTGCTGGCGTCCCTGGCAGCAAAGTCCGTGACGGCACCGATTGCCATTGGGGTTACACAGCAATTGGGCGGCTCCATTCCGCTGCTGATGGGCGGGCTTCTGATCACCGGTGTCGTGGCCATTGCCTTTGTCAGCCTGGCCGCCCGATGGATGAAGATCAGCGATGAGCGCCTCATCGGCTTTGCATTAGGGCTTAATGGCCATGCTATCGGCACGGTCAGGGCTTTTGAAATCAGCCCCACTGCAGGCGCATTTGCCTCATTGGGCATGAGCCTGACTGGCCTGTTCACCGCATTGTTGTTACCTCTGGTCTGGCACTTGCTTGGCTGACTCTCATCTTTAGCACGCATTAAGGAGATATATGGCCGCGCGGGCTTCCACTTTTCGTATTGCCATCAACGGCTATGGCCGGATCGGCCAGTGCGTTCTGCGTGCCTTGGTAGAGCGCCAGTCGGCAGACATCCAGGTCGTCGCGATCAATGAGCTCTCCAACCTGGATACCATTACCTACCTGACCCGCTTCGATACCACTCACGGGCGCTTTCCAGTTCAGGTGGACACCCATGACGACCATCTGGTGATTAATGGCCAGGCTATTCGGGTCCTGAACGAACCTGATCCGGACAAACTTCCGTGGGCAGCGCTTGATATAGATCTGGTGCTTGAGTGCTCGGGGAGTTTCAAGGATCGAATCACCGCCGAAAAGCACCTGGCGGCGGGTGCCAAGCGTCTGCTGTTTTCCCAGCCAGCAGAAAATGATCTGGATGCCACCATCGTCTGGGGCATCAATCAGGAAGTGTTGTCAGCTGAGCAGCATATCCTTTCAGCCGCATCCTGTACCACTAACTGCCTGCTGCCATTGCTGACCGTGCTGGATGAAGCGATAGGTGTAGAGCACGGGGTGACCACCACGGTGCATTCTGCCATGAATGATCAACCGGTCATTGATGCCTATCACCAGACGGATCTACGCCTGACGCGCTCTGCCATGCACTCGATTGTGCCTGTCGATACCGGCCTGGCCAAGGGTATTAGCCGTTTGATGCCCAAACTGACCGGGCGTTTCGAGTGTTTGCACCTGCGGGTTCCGACCATTAATGTCTCAGTGATGGATCTTGCCGTTACGGTCGCCCGGGATACCGATAGAGAAGAAGTCAATCAGTTATTGAAAGCAGCAAGCCAATGCCATCTGCAAGGGATTCTGGGGTACACCGAAACGCCCATGGCCTCAGTCGATTTCAATCATGATCCACACTCCGGCATCCTGGATGCCACCCAGACCCGGGTAGCTGGCACGCGTCTGATCAAGCTGCTTTGCTGGTTTGATAACGAATGGGGGTTTGCCAACCGCATGCTGGATATCAGCCAGCGTCTGGCAACGCTGACACAAGCTGGTTATCACGACCCAACCCATCACACTATTAATAAGAGGACACCTGCTCATGAACGTACAGAAAATGATCGACCTGCCACTCCAGGGTCAACGCGTCCTGATCCGTGAAGACCTCAACGTACCCATCAAGAATGCCAGCGTCTCAAGTGATGCCCGCCTGCGCGCCGCGCTGCCCACCATTCAGGCCGCTTCAGACGCAGGTGCCAGAGTCATGTTGATGAGCCACCTTGGCCGCCCGACGGAAGGTGAGCCGGCGGAAGAGTTTTCCCTGGCCCCGGTGGCTAAACACCTGGAGCAACTGTTGGGTCGCCCCGTCACACTGATCAAGGACTACCTGGAAGCTATCCCTGAGCTTAGCGATGGGGATGTTGTGCTGCTTGAAAATGTACGCTTCAACACGGGCGAGAAAAAAGACGACGAAGCGCTGGCCAAGCAGTACGCCGCGCTGTGCGACCTCTTTGTGATGGATGCGTTTGGCACGGCGCACCGTGCCCAGGCATCGACTCACGGTGTTGCCCGCTTTGCACCTGCTGCATGTGCCGGGCCGCTTTTGGCCAACGAGCTCGAGGCCCTGGAAAAGGCCCTTGCCCATCCCAAACGCCCCATGACAGCCATTGTTGGCGGATCCAAAGTGTCTACCAAACTGGATGTCCTCAACGCCCTCTCAGAAAAATGCGATCAGCTGATTGTCGGTGGCGGCATTGCCAACACCTTTATCGCTGCAGCAGGCTATAATGTAGGCAAATCACTTCATGAAGCAGACCTGGTCAATCAGGCCAAAGCGCTGATGGAGAAAGTGCAGATTCCGATGCCTAGCGATGTTGTTGTTGCCACAGAATTTTCCGAGTCAGCGGAAGCGGTTGTCAAACCTGTGGATCAAGTGACCGATAACGAAATGATTCTGGATATCGGCCCGGAGACCGCAGCACGCTTGGCAGGCCTGCTGAAAGACGCCGGCACCATTCTCTGGAACGGACCGGTTGGCGTCTTTGAAATCGATCAGTTTGGAAAAGGCACAGAAGTCATTGCAGAAGCTATCGCTGACAGCCAGGCATTCTCGATTGCCGGCGGCGGCGATACCCTGGCCGCTATCGACAAGTACGCGATTGCTGAGCGTGTTTCTTATATCTCGACGGGGGGCGGAGCATTTCTGGAGTACGTCGAAGGCAAGACATTACCGGCGGTCGCTGCTCTGGAGGCATCAGCGCCTGGTGCCAGGACGGCGGGATAAACGATTTTGAACAGACTCTACTTACACACGATAACGATTTATTTGATATAAGGTGACTTTATGGCTCTCGTTAGCATGCGTCAGATGCTCGATCATGCCGCCGAACATGGTTATGGCATTCCCGCTTTCAACGTCAATAATCTCGAACAGATGCGCGCCATCATGGAAGCGGCGGATAAAACCGATTCTCCAGTGATCGTGCAGGCTTCAGCGGGTGCACGAAAATATGCGGGCGCTCCATTTCTGCGCCACCTGATCCTGGCCGCTGTGGAAGAGTTCCCGCACATCCCTGTGGCAATGCACCAGGACCACGGCACCAGCCCTGCTGTCTGCCAGCGATCCATCCAGCTGGGCTTCTCCTCGGTCATGATGGACGGCTCTCTGGGTGAAGACGGCAAGACACCGATGGATTACGACTATAACGTTGACGTCACTCGCCGTACTGTCGAAATGGCACATGCGTGCGGCGTTTCTGTGGAAGGGGAACTGGGTTGCCTGGGCAGCCTGGAAACCGGCATGGCCGGCGAGGAAGATGGTATCGGGGCAGAAGGCAAGCTGGGTATGGAACAGCTGCTGACGGACCCTGAAGAAGCTGCAGCGTTCGTCAAGGCAACTCAGGTGGACGCCCTCGCCATTGCCATCGGCACCAGTCACGGTGCTTATAAATTTACGCGGCCGCCGACGGGCGATACCCTGTCGATCCAGCGTATCAAGGAAATTCATGCGCGTATTCCTGACACTCACCTGGTAATGCACGGCTCTTCTTCCGTGCCTCAGGAATGGCTGGACGTCATCAATCGCTATGGCGGGGAGATCCCCGAAACCTATGGTGTTCCTGTCGAGGAAATCATCCAGGGCATCAAGCACGGTGTGCGCAAAGTCAACATTGATACCGATCTGCGCCTGGCTTCAACCGGGGCAGTGCGTCGTTTTCTGGCCGAGAATCCGTCTGAGTTTGATCCGCGCAAATTCCTCAAGGAAACCGTCAGCGCCATGCGTGACCTGTGTATTGCCCGCTACGAAGCCTTTGGCACGGCAGGCAATGCCAGCAAGATCAAACCGATCAATCTGGAAGAAATGTTCAAGCGCTACGAAAGCGGCGAACTGGCTCCCAAGGTCAGATAATCTCTCGAGGTGCTGTTCAAGAGGCAGCCGTATGGTTGCCCTCTTGACAGGCCCCAGCAGAAGCATGCAAAAGTCATAGAACAGTGTTCGCTAACGTCGTAGAATCATTCTATTATAGAATTATGATTTGTATGTCAGATAGCCGCGCTTTGAACAGTGCAAGGATCACTCATGTTTTTGCCGCTTCTGCTATTTGATTGCGACGGCACTCTGGTCGATAGCGAGCCCCTCCTGGCAGAAGAGATGGCAATCGGCCTCAATGCGGTAGGTCTGCCCTTTGTGGTTTCTGACTACATGGGTGAATTCCGCGGTGCACGTTTTCGTCGTATTGTGGCCGAGCTGCAGAAACGCTACGGCGCGGTTTCACGTGAACAGTTGGAAATCATGGAAGGTGCCATGCGTGCCAATCTGGCCACTCGGCTGAGCAATGAACTCACCACTATCGACGGTGCCCGTGAAGCCCTGCAGCAATTAAGCGATTACCCCAGAGCAGTGGTTTCTAACGGACCGGAAAAGAAAATCATTAATGCCCTGACAACAACTGCGTTGGGTGACTACTTCAACGGCCATCTGTTCAGCGGTTATGCAGCCAACTGCTGGAAGCCAGAGCCAGGTTTACATCTCCATGCAGCCCACAGCATGGGGTTTGATGCGGCTGACTGTATTGCCATCGATGATGCGCTGGTAGGTGTCAAGGCAGCACTGGACGCCGGAATGACGGTGGTTCACCTGAACCGCTTTCCTGATGCCGAAAAAACTCCCAGCGGCGCTGTCATGATCAACAGCATGTATCAATTACCCGCCACCATTCACCAGTTGACGAGTGACAGATGGGGCAACAGCACCAACCTCAAACGTTATAAAGGAGTCTAGTCATGGCGTCATTACGTGATCAGCTCGGTGGGCTTGTCTACTCAACAGAGCAAGGGGATATCTGCCCGGCGTGCCGCCAGGCACTTGAAAGCTGCTGTTGTGAAAATCTGGCTGAACAGGCACGCATTGCGTCACTTGATGGCGTCGTGCGTATTCGCCGCGAAACCAGTGGCCGCAAGGGTAAGGGCGTCACTACACTGTCAGGTATCCCTTTGCCTGAAAAAGAGCTCAAGGTGCTGGCCAAGCAGCTTAAGAAACGCTGCGGCACTGGCGGTGCAGTCAAGGAAGGAGTCATTGAAATTCAGGGTGATCATCGTGAAACGCTCAAACAGGCGCTTACCGAGCATGGTTACCAGGCAAAACTTGCTGGCGGTTGAACCGAGCTGAATCGGCCACTGGCTTACCAAGGCACTCATTATGGTTTGGCTGGAATACCTGCTACCACTGATTTTTCTGTTTCCGATGGCCGCAATGGCGGCCATCGTTCTTGCCTTGCGTAGCCTGTATGATGCCCGCATTACTTCACCCTTTGATGCCCACCCATTGCGCACGCCTGGGCAGGCACTGCGTAACCGCCTTGATCAGGCATTTTCCAGCCTTTTTCTTAATGGCACTCTGGGACCGCTGATCAGTCTTTCGCCCTTGGTATATGGCATGGGCAGGATGTTGTTTGTCGATCGCCAGGATTGGGTGGAATGGGCCCTATATGGGTTGCTTAGCACTTGTCTGGTACTGGTTTTTTCCCTGTTGCTGGTGCGCGATTATCAGCGTATCCGACGCCTGAAGCTTGGCCTGGCCTGTGAACTGGCTGTCGGCCAGGAGCTGGAAAGGCTGATCCGACCTGACGCTCATCCCTACTATATTTTCCATGATGTACCTACTGACAGTTTTACGATTGACCACGTGGTCGTCACACCCCACGGGGTCTTTGTGGTGGAAACCCGCGCACGCTCCACAGCCGTTGGCAACAATGGAAAAGAACTGACTCAGGTATTTGTAGAGCATGAACGTCTCCGCTTTCCGTATTGGCAAGAACGGCGCCCTTTGTATAAGACCAGGCAGGCGGCTCACTGGGTCAACCAGTGGCTGGAAACGCACTGTGGCGTTCATATACCGGTCCTCGGTGTTCTGGTCTTGCCTGGCTGGAAAATTGACACCTCGGAAGCCGCAGACGATATTCTCGTCGTCAGTGGTGATGACCTGGCTCGAAAACTTTCAGAACATACCTTGGGCGAGCTTGACGATGGCCTGCACGACCGGATTATCCATCTGCTGCTTGAGCGCGCTCGACTGATGGAAGGCAAGCCACTTCGGCAACCTTCCGTTTGAATGTTTGCGTGCCCTTTTAACTGCTGCCTTTAAGCTTGCCGCCCATTTCCTGCGCCAGATCGACGGCAAAGTGATCTGTCATGCCGCCAATAAAGTCCAACATGCGGCGATAACTGGCGTACAACGTCCAGTCACGCTGTGGCGTGTTTTCGCCTATCAGAGCCAGCACCCGCTGATGCTTAAAGGACAAGCGACCGGTATGATGCAATTCATGGGCTGCACCTATAAAGGCTTCCAGCAAGATGCCCAGCGTCGTATAGGCACCAATCTCAAGTTTTGCCTTTCTCTCGTTCTGGAATATCCTTTCCTGTGCCAACTGCTTGGCTGCACGCACGCCCCAACCCAGGTCAGGGTGACAAAGTTCCAGCAGATCATTTTCCAGACGACCGGCTAAAAGAGTTTGCTCGTGCTGGACAAAGACGGCGCTGACTTCATTCACGGCTCGCTCCATGGCAGAACCCCGCAAAAGGGCAATGCGCCGCCGCTGGGAGACTCCGCGCTTTTGCATTTCAAGATATTCAGCGGGCACTTCTCCTGCAATGTGCTTGAGAATGTCACTTACCTCGTGATAGTGCAGAATACCCATTTCCAGGCCATCTTCCAGGTCCAGGAGGGCATAACAAATATCATCGGCCGCTTCTACCAGCCAGGCCAGCGGATGCCGACACCAACGATTTTCTCCCTGCACCAGAAGTCCGAGCGCTTCGGCCACTTCGCGCAGTATGTCCAATTCCGACTGATATGCGCCAAACTTACCTTCCTGGGTCCGATGCGCCACGCTCCAGGGATATTTCAGCAAGGTGCCCAGCGTTGCCGCTGTCATGCGCATACCGCCCTGAAACTGATTATATTCAATCTGGGTAATAATCCTGAACCCTTGAGCATTACCTTCATAGGTAAGCAGATCGTCACGCTCTGGCACCGATAAACCATCGAGCAGGCCGCTATGACCAGCGCGCTGGAACCAATCCCTGATAGCGTACTCACCTGCGTGACCAAAGGGTGGGTTTCCGATGTCGTGACCCAGGCAGGCTGTCTGGATAATGACACCCAGGTCAGCAGGTGATATCCAGGCAGGCAAGCGATTTCCCAGCAGCTCACCCACGCTCATGCCTAGCGAACGCCCCACACAGCCGACCTCCAGCGAATGTGTCAAACGGGTATGGATATGGTCGTTCTCGGTTAAAGGGTGTACCTGCGTCTTGCGCCCCAGGCGCCGGAACGACCCTGAGAAAATGATACGATCATGATCCTTATGGAAAGGGCTTCGGCCAATCTCACGGCCACTGCCAAGACGTTTGTCATGCAAACGTTGTGGTGAAAGCAACTGCTCCCAGCGCATTGATGTCATCAGGCTCCTCCTTAGATGCTGCATTCTGACATAAATAGCTGCAACAATTCTCCTCGCGCCTTACGCCAAAATTTCCACGCAAAAAAAATCCCCCGGAGCGTAACCTCTGAGGGATTTTTAGTATAAGTGCCTGACGAGGATCCGCGCCGGGCTGCCGGGACGCTCCATGGGGAGACCCTTTTTTTCTTTACGCCCTACAAACAAAAAACCCAGCCGATGGGCTGGGTTTTTTGCGGTATAAGTGCCTGACGATGACCTACTCTCGCATGGGGAGGCCCCACACTACCATCGGCGCTAAGCGGTTTCACTGCTGAGTTCGGCAAGGGATCAGGTGGTTCCCACTCGCTATGGTCGTCAGGCGTAACAGGTGATATAGCAAGCTGATTCAGCGGCGTTTGGGGCCACTGCGTAATGTCTGTGATCGTCTCTTCGTATCCGGCTTTCTTGCATTTCGCTTTCTTGCTGTTGCAAGTTCTGCTGTTGCAAGCTCTGCGCTTTCGCGCGTCGTTATCATCGGCTTCAGACCCCTTGGGTGTTATAGGGTCAAGCCTCACGGGCCATTAGTACACGTTAGCTCAACGCCTTGCAGCGCTTCCACACCGTGCCTATCAACCAGCTGGTCTCGCTGGGCCCTTCAGGAGGCTCTAGGCCTCAGGGATGTCTCATCTTGAAGGGGGCTTCCCGCTTAGATGCTTTCAGCGGTTATCCCGTCCGCACTTAGCTACCCGGCAATGCCACTGGCGTGACAACCGGAACACCAGAGGTGCGTCCACTCCGGTCCTCTCGTACTAGGAGCAGCCCTTCTCAAACATCCTACGCCCACGGCAGATAGGGACCGAACTGTCTCACGACGTTCTAAACCCAGCTCGCGTACCACTTTAAATGGCGAACAGCCATACCCTTGGGACCGACTTCAGCCCCAGGATGTGATGAGCCGACATCGAGGTGCCAAACACCGCCGTCGATGTGAACTCTTGGGCGGTATCAGCCTGTTATCCCCGGAGTACCTTTTATCCGTTGAGCGATGGCCCTTCCATACAGAACCACCGGATCACTAGAACCTGCTTTCGCACCTGCTCGACGTGTCTGTCTCGCAGTCAAGCACCCTTATGCTCTTGCACTCATTGCACGATGTCCGACCGTGCTGAGGGTACCTTCGTGCTCCTCCGTTACGCTTTGGGAGGAGACCGCCCCAGTCAAACTACCCACCACACACTGTCCTCGATCCGGATAACGGACCTGAGTGAGAACGCCCATGATGCCAGGCTGGTATTTCAAGGTTGGCTCCCCCCGAACTGGCGTCCGGGGTTCCAAGCCTCCCAGCTATCCTACACAGGCAACATCAGCGTCCAGTGTGAAGCTATAGTAAAGGTTCACGGGGTCTTTCCGTCTAGCCGCGGGTACACCGCATCTTCACGGCGATTTCAATTTCACTGAGTCTCGGGTGGAGACAGCGTGGCCATCATTACGCCATTCGTGCAGGTCGGAACTTACCCGACAAGGAATTTCGCTACCTTAGGACCGTTATAGTTACGGCCGCCGTTTACCGGGGCTTCGATCAGGAGCTTCTCCGAGGATAACACCATCACTTAACCTTCCGGCACCGGGCAGGCGTCACACCCTATACGTCGTCTTGCGACTTGGCAGAGTGCTGTGTTTTTACTAAACAGTTGCAGCCACCTGGTATCTTCGACCGGTTCGGGCTCGAGGAGCAAGTCCTGTCACCCTAGGCCGGCGTGCCTTCTCCCGAAGTTACGGCACCATTTTGCCTAGTTCCTTCACCCGAGTTCTCTCAAGCGCCTGGGGATTCTCACCCTGACCACCTGTGTCGGTTTGGGGTACGGTCGCACATGATCTGAAGCTTAGAGGCTTTTCCTGGAAGCGTGGCATCGATGACTTCCTGACCGTGGTCAGTTCGTTTCGCATCTCGGCGTTGAGCACCCGGATTTACCTGAGCGCTCGGCCTACATGCTTTCACCAGGACAACCAACGCCTGGCTCACCTAGCCTTCTCCGTCCCCCCATCGCAATCATGTCCGGTACGGGAATATTGACCCGTTTCCCATCGACTACGCCTTTCGGCCTCGCCTTAGGGGCCGACTCACTCTGCTCCGATTAGCGTCGAACAGAAACCCTTGGTCTTCCGGCGAGGGTGTTTTTCACACCCTTTATCGTTACTCATGTCAGCATTCGCACTCGTGATACCTCCAGCAAGCTTCTCAACTCACCTTCATTGGCGTACACGACGCTCCTCTACCGCTCACACCTAAGTGTGAACCCGTAGCTTCGGTACCTGATTTAGCCCCGTTACATCTTCCGCGCAGGCCGACTCGACTAGTGAGCTATTACGCTTTCTTTAAAGGATGGCTGCTTCTAAGCCAACCTCCTAGCTGTCTGAGCCTTCCCACATCGTTTCCCACTTAATCAGGATTTCGGGACCTTAGCTGACGGTCTGGGTTGTTTCCCTTTTCACAACGGACGTTAGCACCCGCTGTGTGTCTCCCACGCGTCACTCACCGGTATTCGGAGTTTGCCTCGGGTTGGTAAGTCGGGATGACCCCCTAGCCGAAACAGTGCTCTACCCCCGGTGGTGCTGCCTGAGGCGCTACCTAAATAGCTTTCGAGGAGAACCAGCTATCTCCGAGCTTGATTAGCCTTTCACTCCGATCCACAAGTCATCCAAATCTTTTTCAACAGATCCTGGTTCGGGCCTCCAATTGATGTTACTCAATCTTCACCCTGCTCATGGATAGATCGCTCGGTTTCGGGTCTATATCCCGCGACTGCTTCGCCCAGTTAAGACTCGCTTTCGCTACGGCTCCCCTAATCGGTTAACCTTGCCACGGAATATAAGTCGCTGACCCATTATACAAAAGGTACGCCGTCACGGAACATGTCCGCTCCGACTGCTTGTACGCACACGGTTTCAGGGTCTATTTCACTCCCCTCTCCGGGGTTCTTTTCGCCTTTCCCTCACGGTACTGGTTCACTATCGGTCAGCCAGGAGTATTTAGCCTTGGAGGATGGTCCCCCCGTCTTCAGTCAAGGTTTCTCGTGCCCCGACCTACTCGATTTCACATGATCAGATTTTCGACTATGGGGCTATCACCCGCTATGGCCGCGCTTCCCAGCGCCTTCGTCTAATCAGTCACATGCTTAAGGGCTGCTCCCCGTTCGCTCGCCGCTACTGGGGGAATCTCGGTTGATTTCTTTTCCTCAGGGTACTTAGATGTTTCAGTTCCCCTGGTTCGCCTCTTGCGCCTATGTGTTCAGCGCAAGATACTCACCTGTTGGTGAGTGGGTTTCCCCATTCAGAAATGCCCGGGTCACAGGTTGTTTGCCACCTCGCCGAGCCTTATCGCAGGCTTCCACGTCTTTCATCGCCTCTGGCTGCCTAGGCATCCACCGTGTGCGCTTCATTGCTTGACCCTATAACCCGAAGGAGTCTGGTCGCACAATGATAACGAGTGCCGGATACGCTTGAGACGTATCACATAACACTATTACGTACACCTTCGTCGGGCAGGGACTCACCACGCGGGGCGTTGTGAATCGCTGACCTTCAAAAGGTTTATCAGCTTTGCTATATCTTGTTAAAGAGCGACTGCTAGACGCAGTGATAAAGGAACCGATGAGGAAAATATTTTTCCTCCAACCGCGTCTGTTGCCAGAGGCGTAGGTTCATTTATCACTGCGCAAGGGCAGCGACGATCTGATCAGGTAATTCATTGTGAGCGCTTACCGCGAGGGATGATGCATCGTTTAAGGAGGTGATCCAGCCGCAGGTTCCCCTACGGCTACCTTGTTACGACTTCACCCCAGTCATGAACCACACCGTGGTGATCGCCCTCTTGCGTTAGGCTAACCACTTCTGGTGCAGTCCACTCCCATGGTGTGACGGGCGGTGTGTACAAGGCCCGGGAACGTATTCACCGTGCCATTCTGATGCACGATTACTAGCGATTCCGACTTCACGGAGTCGAGTTGCAGACTCCGATCCGGACTGAGACCGGCTTTAAGGGATTCGCTGACTCTCGCGAGTTCGCAACCCTTTGTACCGGCCATTGTAGCACGTGTGTAGCCCTACTCGTAAGGGCCATGATGACTTGACGTCGTCCCCACCTTCCTCCGGTTTGTCACCGGCAGTCTCCTTAGAGTTCCCACCATTACGTGCTGGCAAATAAGGACAAGGGTTGCGCTCGTTACGGGACTTAACCCAACATTTCACAACACGAGCTGACGACAGCCATGCAGCACCTGTCTCTGCGCTCCCGAAGGCACCAAGGTATCTCTACCAAGTTCGCAGGATGTCAAGAGTAGGTAAGGTTCTTCGCGTTGCATCGAATTAAACCACATGCTCCACCGCTTGTGCGGGCCCCCGTCAATTCATTTGAGTTTTAACCTTGCGGCCGTACTCCCCAGGCGGTCGACTTATCGCGTTAACTTCGCCACAAAGTGCGCTAGGCACCCAACGGCTGGTCGACATCGTTTACGGCGTGGACTACCAGGGTATCTAATCCTGTTTGCTACCCACGCTTTCGCACCTCAGTGTCAGTGTCAGTCCAGAAGGCCGCCTTCGCCACTGGTATTCCTCCCGATCTCTACGCATTTCACCGCTACACCGGGAATTCTACCTTCCTCTCCTGCACTCTAGCCTGACAGTTCCGGATGCCGTTCCCAGGTTGAGCCCGGGGCTTTCACAACCGGCTTATCAAGCCACCTACGCGCGCTTTACGCCCAGTAATTCCGATTAACGCTTGCACCCTCCGTATTACCGCGGCTGCTGGCACGGAGTTAGCCGGTGCTTCTTCTGCGAGTGATGTCTTTCCTGGCGGGTATTAACCGCCAGGCGTTCTTCCTCGCTGAAAGTGCTTTACAACCCGAGGGCCTTCTTCACACACGCGGCATGGCTGGATCAGGGTTGCCCCCATTGTCCAATATTCCCCACTGCTGCCTCCCGTAGGAGTTCGGGCCGTGTCTCAGTCCCGATGTGGCTGATCATCCTCTCAGACCAGCTACGGATCGTCGCCTTGGTGAGCCATTACCTCACCAACCAGCTAATCCGGCATAGGCTCATCCGATAGCGGGAGCCAAGGCCCCCTTTCTCCCGTAGGACGTATGCGGTATTAGCCTGAGTTTCCCCAGGTTATCCCCCACTATCGGGTAAATTCCTATGCGTTACTCACCCGTCCGCCGCTCGTCAGCATCCAGCAAGCTGGATCTGTTACCGCTCGACTTGCATGTGTTAGGCCTGCCGCCAGCGTTCAATCTGAGCCATGATCAAACTCTTCAGTTTAAAATCATTGTGATGCTTACCTGTCACCCTGGGGCAACAGAAGCGCATCAAACTTGGCTCAAGGGTCAAACGAATTCATTTCAATTTACATTGTCATGACCGCTTGCCTTGATAGTTGGTGATTTATCACCCTCATCGGCAAGCGCCCACATGAATTACCTGATCAAATTGTTAAAGAGCTGTTCGCGAGGCGGCGATACTGCCTTGCCAGTCGATGACCTGATTGGCTTGCCTCAACGAGGAAGACATATTCTACGGCTTCCTGTGTGTTTGTCAACGGCTGATTTCAGCGAATTCGCCAGCGTGCTTTATTACCACCACTCGCTAACTTGTTGACAAACCGAAGGTTTTACCTTCATCCACCGCAGGTGACAGTGTGCGTCCCCGGCAGCGGATGCGTACTCTAAGGCTTCGCTGCACAGGATGCAAGGGCTTTATGGAAAAAAGTCAAAAAGTATCAGCTGTCAGGTGACATCTTGCGCATAACCGCCAGAACAGGGCCAGAGCAAACGTACGCGGCAAATAGCAGAAGCAACATGACAGAGGGTTCAACCGATATCATCACAAAGCCCAGCACCACGGCCAGCAACACCACAAATGGCACCGGTTTTTTAAAATCCAGATCCTTGAAGCTGTAGTAACGAATATTACTCACCATCAGGATGCCAGCCGCAGCCACGACAAATAACATAATAAGCTTGAAGCCTAGCGCGTCTGCATCAAAGCTGTGAAACGTCCAAACGCTGGCGGCCACCAAAGCAGCCGCCGAGGGGCTGGGCAGGCCAATAAACCACTTCTTGTCAACACTGCCTACCTGAACATTGAAGCGCGCAAGACGCAGCGCAGCGCATGCCACATAAAGAAACGCCACGACCCAACCTGTCTTACCAATATCCTGGAGAATCCAGGTAAACGCGACCAGGGCGGGCGCCACCCCAAATGACAGCATGTCGGAAAGACTGTCGTATTCGGCCCCGAAGGCACTTTGTGTATTTGTCATACGTGCCACTCGGCCATCCAGCCCATCGAGCACCATCGCAATAAAAATGGCGACTGCTGCAGAAGTAAAGTCTCCGTTGATGCCCGCAATGACCGCGAAGAAACCCGAGAACAACGCCGAGGTGGTAAACAGGTTCGGCAACAAATAGATACCTTTACGACGCACTTTCTTGCCGTCCTGCTCGGACTCTTCAATGACTTCCGTTTCCCGCAGAAACGTTGCAGCTAGATCTTCATTCCTTGAGTGCTCTCCTCCCGCCTCACCAGTAGACGCTGCCTTGGTATCGGCCTGATCACGAGCATCCTGAGTCATAAAAAATATCCATCTGAATAAACACCAAAAGTATAGATGTCATTCTACACGGTGAACGCCACCTCACCAGATAATTACAGCGCAGACCCATAAATGAGTCGGGGTGCGACAATGCGCACCCCGAATTACAAGCTTGGCCACCATCAACAATGGCTAGAACCTGACTCTTAGTTTTTGGACTTGTCGACCAGCTGATTAGCCGCAATCCACGGCATCATGCCGCGCAGTTTGGCACCGACCTGCTCAATGTCATGCTCGGCATTCAGGCGACGACGCGCCGTCATGGAAGGATAGTTGCTATTACCTTCATTGATGAACATCTTCGCATATTCACCCGTCTGAATACGCTTCAGCGCATTGCGCATGGCGGCACGAGACTCATCATTAATAATTTCAGGGCCTGTGACATATTCACCATACTCAGCATTGTTGGAAATGGAGTAGTTCATGTTAGCGATGCCGCCCTCATACATCAGGTCGACAATCAGCTTAAGTTCATGCAGGCATTCAAAGTAGGCCATCTCGGGTGCATAACCGGCTTCGGTCAGTGTTTCAAAGCCTGCTTTCACCAGCTCAACAGCACCGCCACACAGAACGGCCTGTTCACCGAACAGATCGGTTTCAGTTTCGTCCTTGAAAGTGGTTTCAATAATACCGCTGCGGCCACCGCCAACACCTGCCGCGTAGGAAAGAGCAAGCTCCTTGGCTTTACCTGAAGCATCCTGATGGATAGCAACCAAATCAGGAATACCACCGCCTTTGACGAACTCTGAACGCACCGTGTGACCCGGCGCTTTCGGCGCAATCATGATGACATCCAGATCTTTGCGTGGCTCAATCTGGTTGTAGTGAATGTTGAAACCGTGGGCAAATGCCAGCGTTGCACCTTCTTTCAGGTTGGGTTCAACTTCCTGCTCATAAATGGCTTTCTGGTTTTCGTCCGGCGCCAGAATCATCACGACGTCAGCGGTTTTACACGCTTCCGGCACGCTGGCTACTGTCAGCCCGGCGGCTTCAGCTTTCGAAGCAGATGAGGAACCGGTTCGCAGCGCGACAGTGACATCAACACCTGACTCTTTCAGATTATTGGCATGCGCATGGCCCTGTGAACCATATCCCACAATGGTGACTTTTTTAGCCTGAATAAGAGACAAGTCACAATCTTTATCATAATAAACGTGCATGATGAGCTCCAGATATAGGGTTAATGACACAATGTGTATCCAGCCTTGATGGCCACCTGAACCGTCTTTTGCGGCACCAGGTCCTGCAATGTCATTACTTTACGCTGACCTCACTGTTGCGTAAAACGCTATATTTGCAACACACTATTTCTTAAAGTGAAATACAGCAGGTGCTCAATGGATTTTCGCGTGTTAAAGCATATGGTGACGTTGGCTGAAACACTTCATTTCGGCCGAGCCAGCGATCTGTGTCACGTTAGCCCATCCACGTTAAGCCGCTCCATTCAACAAATAGAAGCAGAGCTGGGAACCACCTTGTTTGAACGGGACAACCGCCACGTCACACTGACGCCCCAAGGACTGGCCTTTCAGCATTATGCCAAAGAAACGCTGGAACAGTGGGAAACCCAGAAACGCACTCTGGCGGCCACGATGGAGGAACTCAGGGGCGACATAAGCATTTACTGTTCCGTGACGGCCAGCTATAGCTTTCTATACGAATTATTAAGCGATGTACGTACCCGTCACCCGGGTATTGAGCTAAAGCTGCATACCGGCGATCCTGCCGAGGCCATGACTCGTGTACTGGAAGGGGTTGACGACATGGCCATTACACCCCGCCCACGAGTTCCGCCGGGTGCGCTGGCGTTCAAATCGCTCACTCGCTCACCGCTGCTATTCATCGCCCCTACACAGACACATGAATGGCTGCCACTTCAGCCAGAAAGTTCAACAGCCGCCCAGTGGGAACAGGTTCCCATGATTCTTTCAGAGGCAGGTCTTTCACGTGAATATGCCAACACCTGGTTCAAGGCCATGGGGGTTGCGCCTCGCATCTATGCGCAGGTTTCTGGCCATGAAGCCATTGTCAGTATGGTCGGCCTGGGATTTGGTATCGGGGTAGTACCCAAAATAGTTCTGGATAACAGCCCATTGGCTGATCGGGTACGTATTTTGAATGTCAAACCAGAGCTTCCGCACTACGATGTTGGGCTGTGCGTGCTGAATCGTCGCCTGAAAAACCCTATCGTCGATGCGTTATGGGTTACCGTTGCGGAACATCACCCATAGAAATAAAAAATGCCGATTTGATGTAAGCAATATCGGCATTCAGGGCATATGCAAAAGAAAAGGATCGCTACTAACGTTTGTTCATTCCATGCTTGGGAAGCACACTGTTATCTGGCCGGGCTGCCTTCGAGCCTTTGGGCCGGACATACAGAACCAATGCATGATCCACAAGTTCATAGCCGTGTTCTTCAGCAATTTCCCGTTGCCGACGCTCTATGATTTCATCAACAAATTCAATGATTTCACCACTATCAAGGCACACCATGTGGTCATGGTGGTCTTCTTGGGTGAGTTCAAAAACAGCGTGCCCACCATCAAAATTATGGCGGATGACAAGCCCTGCTGACTCAAACTGCGTAAGCACTCGGTAAACAGTTGCTAGCCCAACATCTTCACCTGCATCAATAAGCGTCTTATACACTTCTTCAGCACTGAGATGATGCTGACCCGTAGCATTTTCAAGGATTTGCAGAATCTTTACGCGTGGCAAGGTCACTTTTAACCCTGCTTTACGTAGTTCATGGTTTTGATCGGCCATGGTTGCTCTTCGCAGTTACAGGTTAGGTCGGTTATCATCGACCAAAACCACGATAGTGAAGAACAGGATCAAATGCAAAAATTAACTCGAATTATCGCTCTCTCCGCCGCTGTTGCCCTGATGAGTGGCTGTGTTTATAAACGTGATATCCCTCAAGGCAACCTGGTCAACCAGACGATGGTCAGCCAGTTGCAGACGGGGATGTCGCAACAGCAAGTCGTTTCGATAATGGGACGCCCGTTACTTGAAGCCCCCTTTGATGCCCGCGAGTGGGATTATGTTTTCCAGCTGGATAAGGCCTATGGCGATATTGAGACGCGCCGGGCAACGCTGACATTCGACCGTCAGGGACGCCTTGCTGACATTCAAACGGAAGGCGAAATAGATAATTCGCTTCCTCTCGAAGGTGATACAGAGCTCGGCCCCGCCACTGATAGTTCAGACGACTTTCAGGCACAACCGCTGGATCTTGGCGTGGGTACGCAGTCCCAATAATACGGTTTTGAGAACACGACCAAACATAGCAGCAACAGCCCCTAGTGTTGTTGCTGTTTTCGCGCCCGCGCCAGGCGAGCTGCCATTGGATCAATTTCAAGCGGACGATATACTTCCACCCGCTCACCATCAGCCAAAAAGTGGTTTGCAGGTGCTTTCAAGGCCTTGCCAAAGATTCCAAGCGGCGCACGCTCGAAAAAGCCCCTCTCTACTTCAGGGAAAAGCGATGGCAGATCCGCTAGCCTGACGGCATCAGCAGCGGTTGTTCCATTAGGCACTTCAAGGACGACGATGCGCTGTTTGGAAGGCAAGGCAAACGCCACCTCGACATGGATCGAAGCAATCAATTCACCGGCCATACAGGTGATCTGCCCGCTTGGTAAATGAATCCACTAACTGCCCGGCAATTTGCTGAAATAGCTTGCCGAATGCCATTCCCAACAGACGACTGGAAAATTCGAAATCCATCTCCAGACTGACCTTGCAGGCATCCTCCCCCATGGGAGTAAACGACCAGCGCCCCCTGAGATGCTTGAAAGGCCCATTGACTAATGACATTTCAATCCGTTGAGGCGTATATAGGTCATTTCGCGTTGTTATGGTTTGCTCGATGCCGGCACGACCCAACGTCATCTCACCAATGAGGTGCTTATCATCGCTCTCGACCAGACGGGCATGGCGACATCCAGGCAAGAACTCCGGGTAACGTTCAAAATCGTTGACCAGATCAAACATTTTCTGAGGTGTGTGCCGCACTAAAGCGGAACGATTCACGGTTGGCATTGACCTCTCCGCTGACTTCACAGTGCCCAAGGCGTATCATAGGCGGTAATCGTAATACATAAATGGTATCACGCCTCTCTGCCAAGCGAAGAGGCAACTAACAGATCAATGACGAGGTTTCATGGCCACGAAGAAAGGGAAAACGCAAAAAGGCCCCGGTAGCAGCGTCATCGCGCAGAACAAGAAGGCACGTTTTGAATATCATATCGACGAAACCTTCGAGGCGGGATTGGCACTGGCCGGATGGGAAGTTAAAAGCATGCGCGCCGGCAAGGCACAGCTGACCGATACCTATATACTTGTGCGAAACGGAGAGGCATGGCTGCTGGGCAGCCATATTACACCTTTGAATACTGCCAGTACGCACGAACTCGCTGACCCCACACGAACGCGCAAATTGTTGCTCCATCGTAAGGAAATTGCCAAGATTTTTTCAAGAACCCAGGATAAGGGCCACACCTGTGTGCCTCTGAAACTTTATTGGAAGCGCAACCTGGTCAAATGCGAACTGGCGCTGGTAACCGGCAAAAAACTGCACGATAAACGCGCCACCGAGAAAGATCGCGACTGGAATCGCCAGAAAGGGCGCATCATGCGTGAACACAACAAAGCATGACTGGCCAAAAAGTGTTAATAGCGTTATGATGTAGAGCTGAAGTTAAGGGGGCGACATGGTCTCGACGCCGATGACAAACCCTGCGGTGCATGCCGAGAGCGTGATGTATCTCGTAAATCCAACATCACGAATAATAGTCGCAAACGACGAAAACTACGCTCAGGGCGCGCTGGCAGCTTAAACACTGCTAGCTTCTTGTCCGGCTCCAAGGTGATGTGCCTATTCATCACTGAGGAGATACGAGCTAAAAATGATAGGACCGCGGTTGGTGGTGTCTTCTCGCCAATCGTTAAACTTCAGAAGACTCGCGTTGCTGGATCCTGATCGTCGGAGCCAGTCGCGTTAAAGCAAAAGACGAAATCTAAGCATGTAGAGCCAATGGGCGAGTGTCGGCGGACGCGGGTTCAATTCCCGCCGCCTCCACCACCTTATAAAGAAAATCAAGCACCTACGGGTGCTTTTTTTGTTTATTGGCCATCCTATTAGCCATACCCCAAAGCCATACCCAAGGCCTGTTCTACCTTTGCCTTTAAGGCGGCTGGCGCTTGCCTATCCAAAACCAAAACCGATTTATCCACCATGCTGGCGCTTTTCAATTCCGTGTTTGGGACGTGGGTTCGGTTCCGTACTTGGGACGCCGGTTCAAATCCGGGTTTGGGAATTGAACAGGGAAACCAAAGGCACCACATCAGCCGCCTATTCCCGGTGCATCAGTCACCTATTAGCGCCAGCCAGACAAACAAAAAACAGCGCCATTACGGGCGCTGTAAATGCTTGGGGTAGGGGTAAGACTTGGGCGCGTTCAAAAAACACTATGGCGGGGCGCGCTGGCATGAAGGTTTTTCCGACATCAATGCGCGCGTACTGATAGCAAAATCATCAAACCCTTAGTAAAACCTTAGGGTTCGCCCGCGCGTAAACATGTCTGAAAATCATCAAAACGCCCATCTCTAACGGCTTTGAAAATCATCAGACTGGCAGTGGGCTAGCTCTCTTTCAATCGCACACCTAACGAACTCGGCCCGGTTGCGGTGGCTATGCTGGCGGCCATGCTTCATAAGGCTGTCGATACTGGCCACGACGTTGGCTTCCACAGAAACAATTAGGCGAGTAGGGTTAGTGAGACGGCGCGGGTTTTTGCTCATTTTTTGACCTTTTGTGCGTTTTTATCATATAACTAACAACGGGTTGAATATAACTATACCAAATTAAAAGTAGGGGATGCTTAAATGAAAAATTCTTATGTAAGGTTTTTTGCAGCATTATTTATCTGTCTAGCAGTTGCCGGGTGCTCCAGTATGCCAGGAAGCATTACTGAGAGAACCTCCTCCTTTGACGGCTCCACAGAACTGTCGATGAAACCTGCTTTTATATATAGAAGCTCGGATGGTTTTAGTGGTAGCGACCTGCAGGCCTCGCTTCATTGGCGTAGCTCAATGGACAGTGACCAACTTATCCTAACTATGTATGCTAATGGTATACATAGAATACCATCAGAAAATTCTCTGAAAATAAAAATTAATGGTGACTTATATGAGTTTTCATCTATAGACCTTTTTACTGATTTCGCAAGTAAGTATGGCCCCTCAAGTTCATGGGCAATTGTACCTCCTAGTAATTCTTCTTTGAAACGTTATGCAGTAGAAACAGGTTTCATAAGATCCATGCTGAGCGCAAAGGATGTACGGGTTCGCCTAAATTTAGGTACTGCTAATTATGTTGAAGGAATTTTCAGTGATACAACTTTGTCGGCAGCGAAACCAGCATTTGAAGAGTTCATGAGAAAAAGAGCCAAGTTGATGGAATGAAGCTCTGAAAAAACCTCTATACCATCTTCCAACTAAATTTCAGCATCATGCTCAAAACTTTGATTGCAGGGGAATTATCATGAGAATAAATGCCTTATTTGTAGCGTTGAGTTCATCCGCTATTTTGTCTGGCTGCGCCGGGTTGTCGGAAATGAATGAATTGCAAACAATGGTTGATGATTACACCAATAACGATTTTGTCTCGCTTACTGCTGAACCATTGAACATACCTATCCAAGGTATTTGGAGCGGCAACATGGGGCCATACCTTGTGACGATGAAACTGCAAGAAAATGGCACCGGTGAAATGTGTTCTTCCTATGCAGGTACAGATAACGTTTCGCGCCTTAAATATGTCGATAACGTGATTTACTCCCAAGAAGGTGGCCGGTTCACAATAATGGCTCATAGCACTGACACGATGACGCTGGGCAGCCCTTACGAAAGCAGTATATCCAACCGATTCATAGCAGATAGCGCTTTACTTGAAGCCTCAAATTATTGTCAGGAATATTTCAGTTCATAGTTCTTCAGTTGTAGCCAGCGCCCATGACCTTGCCTCCTTTTTATAGTCGGGAAATTCAGCTTTATGGTGGGTTAGGTTGCTCCGGGTGGTTAGTCAGGCCCTGTTTTGCCATAGGTATCTTTAAAGGTATTAGGATGCCTATTTCATGACGGTAGTACACAGCCCCACCAGACCACCTAGAACAACCATTTAAGGCAGTGGATGTTAGACGTTCTCAACTACCCACGCGGCAACGCCTCCCCGGCCATTGCGTTTGCGTAACCGTCTACCGTTTACCACGCGGTCAGCCCGGAACTTGAGCACATTACCCACAGCGCGAGTGGTTAGTTGCTTTACTGTCTTGAGCTCCGTTATGGTTTCCGCCAATGCCTGCTCAACGTCAGGCAAGGCAAAGTCTCTTAGCTGGGGGTCATGGTAGTTGTCGTGGATTTTCTTCACCTCCTTAGCGGTGAAGGGGTCACTACCAAACACATCAGCCAGCGAGCACAGCAGCGCGTCTAACTGTTCCTGTTCAGGGTCAGCCGCTTGGGCAGCATCTACCGCTTCCATCGGGTCGGTATACTCCCCCAGCAAGTCAAAATGACGGGCTACCCATGCCACCGGCTGCCTTACCATCAAGTCCCATACCTCAAAGCTCGCCATGTTTCCCGGTGCTGGCGCATCACCAGACGCCAGCCAGCCACGAATCACGGTTAGGGCATCGGCTATCATGCGTTGGCGGTGCTGCTGGCAATACGCCTCGGGATCCAGGTCGAACTGACGGGCAAAGGGTCTATCCGTTTCGGGGTCTATCCGGCACTTGAGCACACGGCGCGGCAAATCCCCAGCCAAGGTCAGGTTATTCCCGGTCAGCAGCCACAGCGCTTTATTCGGGGCGCTAGCACTGCCTGTTCTGCCTAGTATGCGGTCTGTATGGATATGGGTTGTCATTAAAGTAGCTAACGCAGGGCTATCAAATACGCCAATAACGTTATCCCAGATAACCGCACGGGTGCCGGTCATCAGGATGGTCATAACACGCTTACGGATTTCTTCATCATCACGCGTT
Organism: Halomonas sp. BLK-85; assembly: GCF_044792155.1. Taxonomy (NCBI): domain Bacteria; kingdom Pseudomonadati; phylum Pseudomonadota; class Gammaproteobacteria; order Oceanospirillales; family Halomonadaceae; genus Halomonas; species Halomonas sp. BLK-85. Next base: position 215,881 of record NZ_CP087731.1, on the reverse strand, counting down.
TTTATATGCGGCCATATCGCTGGCACCTCCCCCAGCGCCAGCACGGCCAAGCACTTGGCCAGCAGGGTCTTACCACTGCCTTGAGTAGGCGCATCAAAACCAAAACCTGGAGCCGCTGGTAATGATGCACGCACGGCGGCTGTCAGCAACGCAGCAAGCAAAACGCCCTTATCCACGGGGCCTACTAGCGGGAAGTCAGCAAACGGCATCATCAGGCGTTCTAGCGCTGTTTCGACCTGTTCTCCGGTCGGGTGCATGGGCACCTGGTGGATTTCGTCGCCTTCCGCCTCTAACAGCAGGCCGGTAGCTTCATCATAGCCGGGACGGTTCAGCAGCGAGCCATCAAGGCGCAATGTAGGCGCGGTGATAATGGCATTCAGCGGCTTCAGCGCGCGGCGCTCACCAAGGGATAGCAGGGCCTTGGCCACGCTTACCGGGGGATCTTCCAGAACTTCTATATACCCATCATTCTTCAGCCTTTGCCAGCGCCAGAACTGGGTAGCACCACCAAGCCAGTGCTTCAGGGCGTGTTCATCCAGCGGGTAAACGCGGCCATCCGTTGCAGTCACCAGCGGCCCGCCAAAATCAAACACGTCAGGGGCGCGGCGCATAATACCAAGCACCTGCTCCACCGCTTCCACGGTACGCCCTTTGACTAGCTCCACGCGCGCGGGCGGCCTGCTCAGCTTGTACGTTTTGCCACCATGCGCGAACGAGTACAGACGCGGGCGGGCGCCCATCAGGTACAGCTTGCCTACCGTTTTACCGCCTTGGTATTCGGGTTCGATGGGGTCAAGCGTCAGGCTGTTGTGATAGCGCTCAGGGTTATCAAGCACATCCCCAACGGTTAGCGCTTGCTGGCTGCCATTGTCAGCCACCAGCATGATGGGGAAGTCCCCAGCCAATACCCCATGGCTCAGGGCACGGTTCACGGTTTCCCGGCTCTGCTCCAGGGTTTCGGCGCTAGCCTCACTGCCTGCCATTTCGCTGGCGCGGGTTTCGATATAGTCAGCCTGCACCATATCGGCTTCAGGCTTGGCGGCAAGCATGGCAGCCACGCGGTTCTTTTCAGCAGCGGCCAAGGTATTGGGATCCGGGTCGGGGATTACCGCTTGGGTATCCAGTATAGCCACCGCACCACCAACGGGCACCGGCTCGCCTCGCTGTTGCGCTAGCGGCGGGATACATTCAGCACCGGCGGCAAAGTCCAGCCGGTTGGCTTGGTAAACGCTGGCATCCAGCAGGGTACGCTTCAGCCGTTGACCAGCAGCGCCCACCTCTACCCAAGCATGGCCAGCAGCCCAAAGGTAGACTTGCAGCGCCTTACCGGCCCGCTCAATATCGCGGGCATCCAGCGCCAGCCAGTACAGCCGCGGACCACGCAGCCCGGTTAAATCATCGCCGGTTTCCGTGTTCACAATATGGCTAGACGATGAAGGCCACCACAGCGCGCCAACGTCAGCCAATGCGGGCACCGCTTCATGAAGGCAAGCCAGCAGGTCATCACGGGTAAGCGTGTTCTCACCGTCGCCGGGGTCATAATCGGCCATCATGACACCAGCGCCAGCAGGCCAAGAAAAATGTTCCTTACTGCGGGGGATAGGATCATCAGGGCGGCCCGCTTCCAGCCAGCGGCGCTTAGATACCAGCCCGGTATTCATGCGCTCAGGGCGGCCATAGGCCAGCGCTTGGTTAGTCTTGAGCGATTGCAGCAAACGGGCAAAGGTCGCCAGACTATCCACGCTTTCAACGGCGGCGCTGCCTTGTGACATATCCCCGCCGGGATCCTTCACCAGCTCGCCATCAGCCAGCCGGTAACACTTGGCCAGCCGTGCCGGTTTCGTTGACGTGATAATGGTCAGGGCGGCGGTAACGGTGCTATTCTTTTCGGGTGAAGTAATACCTTGAGCCTCGTCAGTGGTTGCAGCCACAGCGGGGCTATTTTCTGCGCTAGTCATCAAGGCACCCTCCCTGTTCAATCACAAACGCCATCAGCTTGGCGCGTTCCTCTCGGGTGGGCGTATAGCGGCCATACCATGACGGTTCCCCGTCTTTTGTCGTGAACGGTACGCGGTCACAATCAAGGTCAATTTCCAGCTTGCGGCGCAATTCCCCAATGAAGTGGGGGCCATTACTGGCTGGCGCTATCCGGTCAGCCTGTTCACGGGTAACGGGGCCTTTAGCCAAGGCGGCGGCTAGTCGAATTAAGCGGCGGCTCATGACACCACCTCCCCGCGTTTGGCTTCCCATGCTTCAAGGTCAGATAAGCGCCAGCGGGTACAGTTGGGGCCAAGGCGGTGGGGCTTCGGGAAGTCAGGGCGTTCACGCGCCCAACGCCAGACGGTGGGCACCGATACCGCTAGACGGGCGGCGGCTTGGCGAACGGTCAGATAAGTGTAGGGGGTCATGCTTTCACCTCGTATCGTGTGGTTACAAGGTGAACTTTGGCGGTTAAGTCACAAGACAGTGGCGGGCACTGTCCCCACTATTTGCGAGGATCTTCGGTATGCCTTTGGATTGTTTTTAGTGATACGCCTACTTCCTTAGCAACATAACCACGCGCTGTTGTTAGGCTTAAATTCGGGTTGTTGGCCAACTTCTCATCTAGTAAACCTTGGTAGCTATCCCATTGTTGCTGCTTTTTTTCTTTTGTACCGTGCGTATGCTTATGGCCTGCTTCTGCCCCACTACGAACCTTAGCGCCAGTGTAATTATTGGCAGCAATCCCCCACCGGCCTGAAACACGGACTCCTGTAGTTTGGTAAATAAAGTCGACCATGCTTTGCTCCGCTTCACACTCGCGGTTTAAATCCTCTATGGTTCTACCTTGCTCAGCCAGTGTTTTAAGAAAAAGATCACATATCCCCTTGGATGCTTTATCGTGCAATCTTCGGGCCTCTAAAAGTGTAAGTCCTTTATCTTCTGCTAGCTTGGCAAGCATCCTTTGGTCTTCAGGATCCAGCCCTTCCAGTGGGTTCGTCATGCGGATACCTCCCCACGAATAGCGGTAACGCTGGCGCTGGCCTTGGCCGGTTCTGCGCAGTAGTCAGCCCATGCAGTCATCAGCTTGGTACGCTGGGGCAGCAATTCATCACGGGCATAGGCGGCGCGGGTGGCGTCGCTGTTGACGTGGGCAAGCGCCAACTCACTGACTTCATCGGGATAGCTTGAACGGTTTCGCGCCCAATCCTTGAACGCACTACGGAAACCATGGGGCACCACCGGGCGGCCATCGGTTGGATCCGTGTATTGTTCGCCGCCTTCCTTTTCTTTGGTGGTGTTCATCCGCTTCACGGTGGCTAATATGGTCACGTCGCTGATTTTGCCACCTCGCACCGCCGGGAATACCAATGGCTGGCCTTGCATACGGGGCAGCGACTCCAGCAGGGTAACGGCGGCGGGTGATAGCGGTATCCGGTGGGGCTTGCCTGCCTTCATGCGGTCAGCCGGTATAGTCCATACCTTGGCGCTCAGGTCGATTTCATCCCAAGTGGCACCGCGTATCTCACCAGAACGGGCGGCGGTCAGAATGGCGAACTCCAGCGCCCTAGCGCCCATGCCTTCACGGGCGCGCAAGTCTTGCAGGAACTCGGGGACGCGCTGCCATGGCAACGCCGGGAAGTGCCGCTTGCCTTTGCCTGCCTTAGCGGGCTTCATCAGCACGGCATCAAGGTTGCCTTGCCACCGGGCGGGATTATTGCCATCACGGTAGCCACGCACAGCAGCCCATGCCAGCACAGCTTCAATACGCTGGCGAACGCGGGTCGCTGTTTCCGTCTTGGTTTCCCATATCGGTTCTAGCGCTTTCAGGACGTGGGGCAATTCCACATCACCCACCGGCACTTCCCCAATATGGATAAAGGCGTAGCGCTTTAGCGAGCCAATCCAGTCTTTCCGGTGCTTGGCGTTTCGGAACTCTTTTTCTTTGGTGGCGTGATACTGCTCAGCCGCTTCCCGGAATGTCAGGCGTTTGACTTGTGCGGCGATATGGGCGGCGCGGGCGGCTTGGCGTTCTGCTACCGGGTCGATACCTTGCGCTAGCTTGTCGCGTAGCTCTCGGGCTTTATGGCGGGCATCAGCTAGGGGAACGGCGGGAAAGCTTCCCAGCCCAAAGCCACGGCGGCGCTGGCCTACCATCACGCGCAATACCCACGAACGACCGCCACCAGGGCTAACCTGTAACAACAGGCCAGGCACTCCCCCAACGGGGTGGAAGCCGGGGCGGTCTATCCGCCTCACTTCAGCCGCGCTTAACTCTTTCGCTACCTTTGGCATCGCCCTCACTCCTATGCGCCATCCCATTAGCCAACCTATTAGCCATAAAGAATAGCATAGGGTGATATTAGACGATACAGGATAAGATAAGCAAAGCTAGTAAACACAAGGCTTTCAGTGGGTTATGGCTTCAGCATGGCATGGCGTGATACCGCTCACAGGGGGACGCCGCCTCCACCACCTTATCAAGAAAATCAAGCACCTACGGGTGCTTTTTTTGTTTTTTCATCCATACATCATCGGTGTTGCCACCGCAGTATCAAGCGACAGGGGCCATGAAGGGACGTTTTGTGCAGGTAACGTGGCTGGGTAAAGGCAGGATTATTCCCGCCTGATGGCTACAGATCTCAGCCCGGACGCTGAGCTGTTCAAGTATTCAGGTAGCAGCAGCCACTACACGGTTTCTTCCCGTCTGTTTGGCTTGGTAAAGCGCATCATCTGCCTGTTTGATCAGTTCAAAAGCACTGTTGAAACCCTCGGCTGGCTTGCCCGCCGCCACGCCAAAACTGGCGGTTACCTTTTTGATGGGGGCGTCCTCATGGGCAATATCAAGCGCCTCCAAGCCACATCGAATACGTTCAGCAATCGCAACACCTGCTTTCTGGTCACTATCCTGAAGGATGACGATGAATTCCTCACCGCCATAACGTGCGGCCATATCATTGCCACGCCGAGCGTGCTGTTTCAGCTCGCGTGCCACTTCTCGCAGACATTGATCGCCTGCTGGATGTCCATAGCGGTCATTGAACGCCTTGAAGTAATCAATATCCAGCATGATGACGGTCAGGCTAAGATCATTGCGTTGCGCGGTTAGCCATTCTCGCCCCAGAATTTCCTCAAAGTAACGCCGATTGGCCAGGCCCGTCAGGCCATCCGTTCGGGAAAGTTCCTTCAATTGTTGATTGGCTTCTTCAAGTGCCTGGGTACGCTCTTTGACCTTCTCTTCCAGCACACCACTGATTTCACGGTACCGCGCCAGCAATTGCTGGGTTTCTGCATTTTTTTCGCGAAACACTTCAGATGCCCTGGATAACTCCTGAAGCTCATAACCGACTTCATAATCGGACTTGATAGGTGCCGTTTCCCCGCGTGCAAGGCGTCGGAAAATGCCCGCCAGGTTTTCAATCGGCGTCGCAATACTGCGGCCCAGCGCATAGGAGAGTCCCACGATAAGCAGCAACATGATGACGCTACCTATAAGCGCCAGCAAAAACACCAGCTGCCTTTTATGATCCACGCTTTCTTCAATCACGAGCATTTCCTGGCGCAACTTTTCGGTTAACCGGTCTGATTGATAGAGGATCTCATAGGTTTCCGCCGCCATGACCACATTGACCAGGAAAAGATAACCTCGCGAGCGCTGAACTGCTTCAAGAATCGCCTCTTCATAGGCAAGTATCGACGCATCCATTCTGGTGAGGAGTTCGTTAAAGGAATCCCCCTGATGCAGGGCCTGAAGCTGCTGGAGCAATGCCTGGGAGTGACGCACATTACCCTTCACTTCGCGAATCAGGGCATTATCAAGTGAGTCGAAGTAGTCGCGGGTAAAGCCTTCTATCTGCAATAGCGAGATACGTAGCCGCTCGACCAAAGCCACGGATTCTGCGTCCAGAGTTCTGGCAGCAAAGCTGTCGATCAGCTTGCCATGCAGCTCTGCTTCGGCGTGAATCGCATCATGGGTCAGCTGATTCTGGCGCTCGCGCTGCCGTTTGACCTCAGCAAAAGCCTGCTGAAAGTTGTCCAGATGGACAGCCATGATACCGGCACGCCGCCTTATCGGCTCACTGGCATCATCCTCCAGCTTGGCAAGCACGGTTTCAGCCTGCTCCAGCGCCAGATCGGCCTGATCGGCGGAAAAGCGGTCACCTTCCTGTATGAATTTCTCGGACAAGCGTTGTAGTACCACCATTTTGGTCGCCAGATCGTACCCCAGTTCCACCTGCTCACTGACCAGCGTAAAGCGACGGAAATCTGTATAGATATTGCTGATGGCCAGCCCCATAAAAAGCGCCAGACCTCCGCCAACCAGCCCTATCACCATAAAGCCAGCAAAGAGCCTGTTTTTCAGACGCCAGTGGGAAAACCGCCTCATGCCAGCAATAGGTCCCTCCATTTGGTCAAGGAATACTCATAGGTATCCATAACGGTGTTCCAGACGGACACCCTTTCAAACCGGGTCTGATAGCTTCCCCCACGGCGCATTTCGCCGGGCACTGCCACTTCAGCCCCATCGGTGCCCAGAATCGACTTCCCAGCAGGTGTGCCTTCATACCAGAAGTTCCACTCATCATCGCTGAGGTACTGCCTGGCCTGTTGAGGGTTTGCAATATAATAGCCCTGCCGGGCAATAAAGGCACCGGGCCACCCTGAAAGCCACCAGTTCATAAAAGCATAGGCAAGTTCCTTGCGCTCTTCATCGACGCCGGATGACAGGCACATAACGCCATACCAGCCACGATAGCCTTCCTTCGGAGCTGCATAAGCACAAGGAATTCCCATGCCCCGCAACCGATAAGCCGCCGGAGAAAACATGCTGGCGATGTCTACTTCGTCTCTTGCCATGAGATCAACAGAGTGGGGTACCGATGACCAGAAACCGCGAAACTGACCCTGACGCTTGTAATCAATCAGGATTTCAAACAGTTGGTCGATTTCCTGCCGGGTCATGTTGCCAATATCAGAAAACTGCATCAGACCTTTGCTCTCGACGGCAAGCGCCAGGTCGAACAGGCCTATGCTCGGCTCGTTAATAATCGCCACCCGACCACGCTGCTGGCTGTCCAGTAACCAGCCCCAGCTTTCGGTTTCATAGGGAATACCCTCTTCAATGACGTCGGTGCGATAACCGAAGGAATCCACATTATGGGCATAGGGAAGAAAGCTGATGGAGTCAGTCGGTGTATGTTCCAGGGTGCCGTCCGGCTGGACATACAGCAGACGATGGGGTGCATCGCCCCGGCCTATCCGCGCTGCTGGCGAAATCTTGCCGGTTTTGGGCAGGTTATTGATATCTTTCCAGAAGGTCAGGCGTTGAGTGTCGATTGGCTGGATGGTGTTGGCCTGCCACAGTACCCGAATACTGTTTGACCACTGCTCATAGAGATCAAACGCAGCCGGGTCTGTGGCCGCCTTCAGTAACACCTCAGCACTGCCACCCGGATAGAACTCGATATTGATCCCCAGATCCTGCTCCGCACGGCGCCTTATTGGCTCCTGAAGCGTGACATGAGTTCCCACTACACGCAGGGTGGGCGAGCGATTGACCGCTTTCAATATGGCAGGAAATCCTGCTGTTCCCAGCAGTAAACCTGCGCCTCCTGCTTTAAGCACATCGCGACGTTTCAACAGAAAACTCCCTTACCGTTGATATAATGCATCATGCAGGGTTTAAGTTCCTGAATACAAGCCACGCTGCAATATCCGTGCGCCAATAGCCAAGGGCCTACTCTATAAACAGAAACACCATGACCAGAAACGCAGAATCCTCGTAACACTCGCTGGCGTGTAGACCGCTCGCTGAAGCCTTTCAGTTCACTGGCTTCCCGGCAAGCTGTCTACGTTACCGTCATCAAAAGTGTTGAGAAAGATGCCTGACGCGGCGGTACAGCTGAAAAGTTTCTTTATGTTAATCTAGAGGTAAAAATGCAACTCAGCCACTGGCGGGTGTGCATTTGTGCAGCATCTGGCAGAGTGTTGGTTCGACCTTGTCAAACGGGCAATTCCTTGAGTTTCAGAACATCATTATGCAAGCAATCAACATACTACTGATCGAGGATGAAGACGGCGATGCCGGCCTGGTCCGCTACAGCCTCAAGTTCAGCGGTAGCGAACACCAGATTACCTGGCTGAAAAGCCTGGAGGCATTGAACCGGCACCTTGAGATACGTGATTCAGCAGTGGATGTCATTCTGCTTGACCTCAACCTGCCAGACTCCAACGGGCTGGAAACTGTTTTCCGCTGCAAGTCCATGGCGCGCAATACACCGATCGTGGTGCTGACTGGCCATGATGACATGGATTTTTCCCTGAGAGCTCTGGAAGCCGGCGCTCAGGATTATCTGATCAAGAACCAGCTGAAAGCTGAAAACCTGCTTCGTGCCATCCGATATGCCATGGAGCGCCATCATCTGGAGCAGCGTCTACAGCAATCAGAAGAGTTGATGATGGCGGCAATAGAAGGCGGTGACCTGGGCGTCTGGGAATGGAACCTGAAAGATGACAGCTACTACAACAGTGAGCGCCTGCTTGAGAACATCGGATTTGGCAAAGACGACCCTGAATTACCGACGTCTGCTTCACAATGGATGAAACAGATTCACCCGGATGACCAGAACGCTTTTCATAACGCACTCAACGACCACTTGAATAACCAGACCCAACGCTACCAGAGCGAGTTCCGTTTACAGCACAAAGAGGGGCATTGGGTCTGGCAGTTCGCCTCCGGCCATGTGGTCAGTTGGGACAGTGATGGCAAGCCAGAGCGTATGGTGGGTATTCATCAGGATATTTCCGAACGCAAAGCCATGGAAGAACAGTTGCGTACCCTGGCCATGCATGACCCCCTGACCGGTTTGCTCAACCGGCGCAGTTTCATGAACGCCATGAACAGTGAATATGGCAGAGTCAAACGCTATCAGGGCCATGCAGCCAGCATTCTGATGCTGGATATCGACCATTTCAAGAAGGTCAACGATACCTATGGCCATGCAATGGGCGACATTTTTCTTAAAGCGTTTGCCATCACTATAACGGATAACCTGCGTGAAAATGACATCTTTGGACGTCTTGGGGGAGAGGAATTTGCCGTCCTGCTGCCGGATACCCCTCTGGAAGGAGCCATTAAAGTAGCGGAAAAGGTCCGCGCCAGCGTTGAAGCCATGCGGGTGGATGCCGATGGTAAGGCCCTTGGCATTGCCACCAGCGTCGGGGTAGATGAATTATGCGCCACTGATAGTCGTCCGGATGGGGCGCTGGCCCGTGCAGATACTGCGCTTTACAAGGCAAAGCAGAAGGGTCGAAACCGGGTATGTCAGCAGATTGATGCAGTGAACGACACTGCTATGCCCTCTGAGTAGGTCACATTACACCGAGAACATTTATGCGCCCGATGACTGATCCGCCGCCTTCGTTGATCTGGTTTTTTCTGTTTGTGCTGTTCATACCCCCCGCCTATACCCAGGCAATGCCAACCCCCCCTCTGGGAATATTTGCCAATCGCGATACAGCGTCCGGTGACGCGCGCTTTGCGCCGGTGGTCGACGCCATACGTTGGGCCTTGCCCAGTCAGGCAGTCCGCATGGAGACCCTATCGCTTAAAAACTTTGTCCCCCTACAGGATGACCGGCCATTGCAACGGGCCGATCGCGATCTCGGCGTTGCCCCCTTTACACCAGAAGATCTGACCCTCTGGCAGCAGTTACTACAACGCTATGGCAAGAGTCTCTGGCTGATGATCGGGCTAGCGGCTGGCATCATCATTGCCATGCTGTTGCTGTTGCTACTCTATTTAAGGACGTCACGCCTTTTTCAGCGTTTTAATGCCCTTTTCTATTACTCGCCCAGCGCCAAACTGCTGTTGCACATCAATAAAGACGGCATCCCCCTTGTGTCGGAGAGCAACCTGGCGGCAAACGCGCTTTTTCAGGCTGACAGTAAAAGAGACCTGATTGGCAAGGGCATTCTTGACCTCTCACCTACCTACCAGGCGGATGACAACCTCTCCACCCAGCTGGCTGGAGAGCTGCTCAAGCGTGCCAATGACGGCCCCCAGTCTTTTTATTGGCACATAATTGATTTATACGGAGAACAGATCAAGACTGAAGCCAAGCTGATCAAATTCAACAAGAGTGCCTTGATTGACAGGCTCGACCGCGCGCCCACTTACCTTGTCGCCTTGCACAACATCACGCAGCAGGAGAGGGAACACGCTGCGCTGGAAGCCGAGCGTAATGCCTTGAAAAACATTCTGTGGGGCACCGCCGCAGGCACCTGGGAGTGGAACGTCCAGACCGGCGAAACGCGCTTCAATGAACGTTGGGCAGGTATGGTCGGTTATCAGCTGGAAGAGATTTCACCTACCTCTATCCACACCTGGATGGCATTTTGCCACCCGGATGACCTGCCCCATTCCGAGGCCATGCTGAACGAGCATTTTGCCGGAAAACGCGATGCCTATGATGTGGAAGTCCGTATGCATCATCGCGATGGTTCCTGGATATGGGTGCAGGACAGAGGCCGCGTGGTTTCATGGGACGAGAAGGGTAAGCCGCTGTGGATGGCCGGCACCCACAGCGATATTACAGCGCGCAAAACCGCTGAAACCCAGGCCCAGGTGGCCATGGAGCAGACTCGTCGGCATGCCGCGCTGTTGCCCGGTATGCTTTACCAGTTCTGGCAGCATCCGGATGGACGATGTAGCTTTCCCTATGTCAGCCAGGGGATTGAAGACATTTATGGGTTCACGCCAGAGGCGGTACACGACGATGCTCACAAGGTTTTCGCGCTGATCGATCCAGCAGATCGTCAAAGGATTGCTGATTCCACCCGGCACTCTGCCAATCAGCTGACAACCTGGCGAGCCCATTATCGCATCAACCACCCAAGTGGCCATCAACTCTGGGTGGAGGGGATTGCCACGCCAGAACGCCTGGAAGATGGCAGCACGCTATGGCATGGCTATATTCGAGATATCAGCGATGAACATGCCACTCAGCTGGAGCTGGAGCAGTATCGCACCTCGCTGGAGCGCTCCAATAGAGAGCTGGAACACTTTGCCTATGCCGCCTCCCACGACCTGCGCCAGCCGCTGCGCATGGTCACCAGCTATGCTCAGCTCCTGGAGCGCCAACTCGGTGATGATCTGGACGAAGATACCAGCACCATGCTGCATTTCATGCATGAAGGCGCCCAACGCATGGACAGCATGCTGCTGTCACTATTGGATTACTCCCGGGTAGGCCGCAAGGGACAGCCCATGCAGGTGATAACACTCAGGGAAGCCATTGATGAAGCTATGCATTTTCTGACACCGGCTATTCGTGAAGCCGGTGCCCATTTCGACATTGACGATGGCTGGCCACGGGTTTACGCCAGCCCAGATGAAATGACCCGGCTTTTCCAGAACCTGCTCAGTAACGCGTTGAAGTACCGAGCGCCTGGCCAGGACGTGACCATCGGCCTGCATGTTGCGCTCAGCGCCGATGCCAGCACCTGGCAGGTGACCGTCAGCGATAACGGCATTGGCATTGCGCCGGAACAACAAGACCGCCTGTTCAAGGTGTTTCAGCGTCTGCATACTCGCCAGCAATACGAAGGAACCGGGGTTGGGCTGGCGATCTGCCGCAAGATCGTGGAACGCCACGGTGGCAAGATCTGGGTGGCGTCCGAGGGGGAACACCAGGGCAGCCGGTTTATTTTTACCTTACCTCGACAGCTTCCCGGCCGGGATGATCGATAATGTGCACCTACAGACGACTCTATCAGTCTCTAGCCGTCATACTGACCATGCTTGTTGCCGGTCCCAGCTGGGCCATGCCCGACTTCGAGAGCTTTTTCTCCCGACACTCTGCTCCCATGTGGATGGTTGATGTCGAGACCGGCATCATCGAGCGTGCAAACTCTTCCGCCAAAGCCTTTTACGGGTTTGAACAACTGGAAGGCATGCACCTCAATCAGATCAATTTATTGAACGCTGCACAGATCGATAGCGAAATTCGCCGCGCGGCCGCGGCCAAGGCCAGCCATCTGTATTTTCGACACCGCCTGGCGGATGGCAGCGTCAAGGTGATGGGCACCTATACCGACTCTTTCCAGGTCAATGGGCGTGAGGTACTGATTTCATCTCTGTATGACACCAGCGACTTTGAAGCGTCCGCCGAGCGTCAGTATATGAGACGTGTGGAGGAGCAGGTCGACCTGCAAACGGCTGAGCTTCAGGCATCCCGCCAACGCACTTTCTGGATGGCCGTGATTGGGACGGCCGTTCAGATAGGCGTGATCGTTATTCTGATGGCGCTGTTAATGCGTTTGCGCCGTACTCGCACAGAAAACCAGCGCCTTATCAGAGAACTTTCCTTTCGTAACCGGGAACTGGAAAGGTTGAGCCAGGTGATGGCCCACCACTTTCAGGAGCCCAGCCGTCGACTGGTCAGCTTTGCCCAGGAGCTGTCGCAGCAGCTTTCTGATCAACGCGCACAGCAGATATCGCCTCAACCTCAGACGACTGTCACACTGAACACGCAAAGCACCCAGACAGCGGTTGACTTTATTGATAGTCAGGCACGCCAGCTCAGAGCGCTGGTTAATGATATCCAGCGCTACCTCAGCCTGGAGATGACGTTCAAACCGGAGATTATCGATGTTGAAGCCCTGATTGAAAACGTCTGTGCCGAGCCTGCATTATCTCCTTTGAGGCTGAGCGATGCACTGGAGATAGTCGCGCCCTTACCTGCCGTCAAGGCCGATGAGCGCCAGCTCAGGATGATCTTCCATGTTCTGCTGCACAACGCCTGGCTTTACCGCCGCTCCGACAAACCGCTCAGAGTGCGCATTTCGGCACTCCCCCTTGGCAACAACGCCAGGTTCCGGATCGAGGATAATGGCAGTGGCATCAGTCCGGAATACCGTACCCAGGTGCTCGAGATGTTTACCCGTCTGGTGCCTCACAATGAACGCTACCCTGGCACAGGCATGGGGCTGGCACTGGTCGTAAAGGCGTTACGCAACCTGGATAGCAAGATCGTCATGGAAGATGGTATTGATGGCGGCATAGCCGTACTGTTTGATTTACCCCTAGCGAGGTGATTGCTTGGATATTCCATCCTCTGAAACGTCGTCCAACGCCTATTCACAGGAAGGTCTGGATGATTTTGTCGTACTGCTGGTGGAAGACGAACCTGCTGACGTCCACTTGACCCGTATGGCCTTCAGGAAGAGCCGGCTGCTGGTCAAAATGTTTGATGTCGGAGACGGCGTTGAGGCACTGGCGTTTCTGCGACAACAGGCCCCCTATCAGGACGCTCCACGCCCGGATATCATTCTGCTTGATCTGAATATGCCACGCATGGATGGCAAGACCCTGCTGCAACATCTCAAGCAGGACGACAATCTCAAGCGGATTCCAGCGATTGTGCTCACCACCTCGGAAGCGGAATCGGATATTGTCGATACCTATGATCTGGGCTGCGCCGGTTTTGTCACCAAACCCGTTGACCTGGTGCAGTTCCTGCAGGCGATACAGAACGTCGAAGACTACTGGCTGACGCTGGTCAAACGTCCATAATGAGCTACCCCAGGCAAGGCACCATGTTCCCAGACACCCAGCAGGTGGATTATCAGGCTCTCGCTGAGCACCACCCTTTCATGCTCAACCGTTTTCTGCCCGATACCACCCTGGTGTTTGCCAATCGCCCAATGGCGGCGTTCTTCGGCGCTACGCCAGAGACCATGATCGGCCAGCGCTGGCTGGATGCCTGCCAACATGACGAGCAGCAAAAATGGATTGATCTTTACCCGGCATTCACGCCAGACGCCCCTCGCCACGCTATCCTCAACCAGGTACAGGACGCTGCGGGTCAGCCACGCTGGGTAGAGTGGACCAATACGGCCTTTTTCAATGCGGCAGGCGAAATCAGCTATTTTCAGGGCGTAGGCATTGACGTCACCCAAAGAGTCATCGCCCAGCACCAACTGGAAGAGAAGGAAAAACGCTATTCACTGGCCCAACAAGCTTCAGGCTTTGGTATCTGGGACTGGTACCCCCAGCGAGACGAGATCCTCTGGGATGAACATTGCTATCAGATGCTGGGGCTAGCGCCTTGTAACACCCCGCTAAGCTTTGCCGAGTGGCAGGCGCACTTGCATCCGGAGGATGTTGAACGCTGCAGCAGCGCGATTTCCCGCCAGCTCGAGACGGGTGACGAGTTCATTATTGAATTTCGCCATCAGAAGGCGCAAGGCTACCGTTGGGTTCAGGGGCGTGGCCAGGTCGTCGAACATGATGCCCAGGGCAATCCTGTTCGCTTGATTGGCGTTCACTTGGATATTCACACGCTCAAGGAAACCCAGCTGGAACTGACTCGCTCCAATCAAGAACTTGAGCAATTTGCCTATGCCGTTTCCCACGACCTCCGCCAGCCCCTGCGCATGGTCAACAGCTACCTGCAACTGCTGAAACAGGAACTGGGCAACGACCTGAGCCATGACGCCAAAGAAATGATTGGCTTTGCCCGTGAAGGCGCCGAACGCATGGATGCGATGATTCTGGGCATTCTCAACTATTCACGGGTGGGTCGTAAAACCTCACCCATGGCCTGGGTTAATACTCAGGAACTACTGGATGAAGTCCTCGGCTACCTCAAACCCAAGCTGCAGGAAACGGGCGGACACATTGAGGTACGCGGTGACTGGCCCGAGATGTACGTCAGCCGCGATGAACTGGTGCGCCTGTTGCAGAACCTGCTGCACAATGCCCTTAAATATGTGGATCTAAACACACCCCCCAGGGTGGTTATTACAGGCCAACAATCTGATGATCGCTGGTATGTCACGGTCGAAGACAACGGCATAGGCATTGCGCCTGACCAGCAGGACCGCCTGTTTCGGGTATTTTCACGCCTACAGCCGCGCAGCCGGTTTGATGGCACAGGCATTGGCCTGGCCGTGTGCAAACGTATTGTCGAGCATCACGGTGGCTACATAGAGGTTGTTTCTCCCGGCGACGGCCAAGGCAGCTGTTTCCGGTTTGCCCTGCCGTCCCATGCGGAATCATCCACACCCGGTCAATAAAACGACCGCCGATAGATGATCAGCATCAACGTCCTTGAGCACCACGTCGCAACCAGTCATGAACAAAGGCCAGCTTGCGGTGAGCCGCCTCGGAAAGCACAAAGGGATAAATGTCCGACAGCCCCATGGAACGGTTGACGTGGTTGACCCGCATCACCAGATTGGCGGCAACATTAACCAGCACCTTGGTATCCGGTTCTGCATAAGGGTCCCAGCGATGGCTCGGCATTTCGGGGGTTAAAAGGCCGGTGGCAATAAAACTGTCGGTAATATCGGTCAGGTGCAGAAGATGTGCGGTCGTTTCTGCCCAATCTTCATGGGGGTGCGCTGACGCGTAGGACGTCAGGTAGAAAAGCTCCCAGTCTTGAGGCGGCCCTTGTATATAATGCTGTTCTAGTGCAGCGCCATAATCAGCGCGCTCATCGCCAAACATCTCACGGAAAGCCGCCAGAAAATCCTCACGCAGGCTAAGGCGCCACCACAGCATGTGGGCAATTTCATGGCGCATGTGTCCTATCATGGTTCTGTAAGGCTCTTTCAGCGCTTCTTTACGCGTCACACGTACCACAGGGTCGGCTTCAGAGACGCTAATAGTCACTATGCCCTCGCCATGCCCCATCGGCGCCAACGTATAACCATCGGCAAGCATGTGAAAAACAGGGCGTGTACCCGGATCTTCTGGCCTGAACCAGTGCCAGCGGCCAAGGTTATCGATCACCCAGCGCTTGGCCGCTTCGGTTTCCGCCCAGTTGGGAATGACATCGGGAATGTCCAGGTCAGGAGCCAATGCCGTCATCGCACATGAACGGCAGAAAGCGCCCTGCTCAGGCGCAATCCAGTTACAGCCAATCACATCCCGGTTAACACAGAAGGGTGGTGTCGGCAGAAAAGCACGGGCCTGGGGGTCATAGGCAACCGGCGTGCCCTCAGCGGTCAACAGGTTGTGGAACCATAGCGTTCCACCACCGACCGGGTTTGAAAATGACTGCATTACTTAACATGCCCCTTGATAATTGAAAAACACGAAACTTCGAAAGGCATATAAGAACCACCAGAAGCCGCATTTATCGCTAATTATTTCAACATCATAGCATTCATGACGTATCTATAATGATTTATGCATAAGCGTAATGAATTGCGACAACTATATAAATGAGAAGTTTAATTCGATAAATAAAAGAGACATTCTCGTGATTTGATAATACTGACCGCTTAGCTTGAAAACCCTGTCTCTCGAACCTGTTGGCATGACAACATCATGAGCTATATCGATAGCTCATGATAGGCATCCGTTCTAAGCGAGCAAAGACTGTCAGATAATGGCGTGGCGAACCCTGGCTGAAATCCATTCCGAGACCAGGACGGTGGCAAAAATCATCACAAAGATGACACTCACCTGATCCCAGGCCAGGCTGTTGATAGACGCATTCAACTGCAGGCCAATACCACCCGCCCCCACCAGCCCCAGCACGGTTGATTCGCGAATATTGATATCCCATCGATACACGCTGATACCGGCAAAAGCAGGCAATATCTGGGGCAGAACGCCGTAGCTCATCACCTGCATACGGCTGGCGCCGGTAGCCGCAATGGCTTCGACAGGCGTGGGGTGAATCTCCTCAATCGCCTCATAGAGCAGTTTGCCCACAAAGCCGATCGAGCGCAGCGCAATGGCAATAATGCCTGCCAGCACACCCGGCCCCAGAATCGTCACCAGCAGCATGGCCCAGATCAGGGAGTTGATTGATCGCGATGAGACGATCACCGTGAGCGCCAGGCTGCGAATCAGAGGATGCGGCGAGGTATTACGGGCAGCGAGAAACGCCACTGGAAAGGCCATCAGGATGCCCAGCGCCGTACCCAGAGTGGCAATATTGAGAGTATCCCACATGGGCAGCCAGAGTTGATGGGCATAGGTCCATTCAGGCGGCAGCATTCGGCTGATCAGATCCGTTCCCTGGCGACCGGCATCTTCGACAAATACCCACATGGTATTATCGGAGATGACTTTCCAACACAGCAGAAACAAGCTGATACCTGCCAGCCAGGCCAGATAGCCAAGCCATTGTGCCTTGGTGGTTCGCAGGCGCCACTGAGGCTGCCCCTGAGAAGAAGTGGAAACAGGCATGGTGCACTCCTTGACGTTATTGGCTGAAAACAGGCTACTGCGTCCAGCGCCGCACAAAACTTGAGCTGTACTCGGACAGCAATACGATGGCGATGATGATCAGCAGTACCGCGGCAGAAGTATCGTATTCGTAGCGGTTGATCGAGGTATTCAGGGTCGCGCCGATACCCCCTGCACCGACTATCCCGATGACTGCTGATTCGCGGAAGTTGATATCCAGGCGATACATGGAAAGCCCGATCAGACGCGGCATGACCTGAGGCTGAACGGCGTAATTCAGGGTTTGCCACCAGCCACCGCCGGTGGCACGCACCGCTTCCACCTGGCGCTCGTCAAGGTCTTCGATATCTTCTGCCAACAGCTTGGCCATGAAACCAATGGTGGCAAACGCCAGGGTAATCATCCCTGCAAAGGGGCCAAAGCCGAACATCACCACAAACAGGATGGCAATAATCACTTCCTGAAAGGTGCGCGAGACCGCGATTATCCCGCGACATACCCAATAGATCGGCAGTGGCGCAATATTACGCGCAGCCCCAAGGCCGACCGGCACAGCCAGCGCCACACCGATCACGGTGGATGTCACCGTCATGGTCAGGCTTTCCAACAAACCTGCCCAGATATCATCCCAGCGGCTGATAAAGTCGGGGCGGGTAAAGGCCGCCAGAAACTCCAGCCCTCGCCCGGCACCTTCGGCAACCCTGGCCCAGTTAACCTCAACGCTGCTCAGCGCCAGAATCAGGTAAACCACCAGACCCACCCACAGGGCCAGGCGCAGGAAAGGAGACTGAATCAAGGGCCGCCGACGCCACCGCCCGGCCTGAGCTTCCTGCTGGCGCTGTTCGCTGAGCGCTGCTTCGATCGGCTTCACCGCACACCTCCTGCGGCAACCCTTGCCATTGGCGTCGGCGGTGTTGGGACATCCCGTTCATCAACCGCATCATCTTCTGGCTCGGGGGTTGTATCCCAGTCCTCCTCACCGTAGATGGTGGTCAGAATGTCGCTGGTCAGTTCACCGGGCGGGCCATCAAAGACAATCTCACCGGCGCGCAGGCCAACGATACGGTCCGCAAACTGCTGGGCCAGCGCCACATCATGGATATTGATAATGGCGGCCAGCCCCCGTTCAGCGCATAACTCACAAATCAGACGCATGATCTGGCGGGAGGTTTTCGGGTCCAGGCTGGCCGTAGGCTCATCCACCAGCAGCAGCTTGGGGCTTTGCAACAAGGCTCGAGCGATACCCACGCGCTGGCGCTGCCCGCCGGAAAGGGCGTCCGCGCGTTTATCCAGGGCATGGGGAAGGCCAACCCGCTCGAGCAGGCGAAAGGCTTCCAACACGGCCGATTGCGGATAGCGGCGCAAGAAACTGCGCCAGAAGCCCACATAGCCCAACTGACCAGAAAGCACGTTCTCCATCACGGTCAAGCGGTCGACCAGGGCATATTCCTGAAAGATCATCCCCATGGAACGCCGCGCATGACGCAGCTTCTGACCGGAAAGCCGGGTCAGCTCGGTACCGTCCAGCGTCACACTGCCTTCGGTCGGCTCTACCAGCCGGTTAACGCAGCGAATCAGGGTACTTTTACCTGCGCCGGAAGGGCCAATCAGGGCCATCACCTGGCCTTTGGGCAACGCCAGTTCAATATTGGTCAGGGCGCGATCCCCGGTCGGGTAGCGCTTGCCCAGGCCGCTTAACTTCAGCATGGTCTCAATCCCGTTTTTAGCTTGCCTGATACAGCAATACGGCCAGAAGGCAAGCCTTCTGGCCGTCAACATCTTGTTGAATCAGCGATTTAATCGCAGTCGTAGGTCACGCCGTTGGCATCAGCAATGGTGCGAATCACATTCCAGTGTTGCTCATAAGTAATAGGAATAAACTGGGCCTCACCGGAATTGGCAAACTCGGCTTCCAGGGCTGAACCCTCCCAGTCGTAGCTGAAGAAAGCCTCCTGGATCTGCTCCTGAAGCTCAGGCGTCAGATTATGGGCCGTGCCGTAAGCGGTGGTCGGGAAAGTTTCGGAGGTAAAGATAGAAACGTAGTCATCTTCATCAACCACGTCTCGCGCCAGCATGCGGTTGAGCACGGAGTTGGCTACGGCAGCGGCTTCATAGTCCTTGTTGACGACGCCCAGAATGGAGTTGTCGTGAGAACCGGAAAATGCCGTTTCAAAGTCTTCGTCGGCTTCCATGCCATACTCGGAACGCAACAGCGCCGAGGGTGCGCGGAAACCGGAGTTGGAAGTGGGTGATGTAAACGCCAGCTGGCTGCCCTGAATATCTTCAACACTCTCGATGTCGCTGCCCGGGTAGGTAATGATTTCCATCTCATACCCGAAACTACCGTCTTCTGCCGCCATGATGGTAAACGGACGGAAGCCGCCACAGTTGACCGCAACCGGTACACCGCCGGTGTTGAAACCCGCCACATGCAGCCGGCCTGCGCGCAAGGCTTCCTGCTGAGCGGCGTTGGACTGCACCGGGAAGAACTGTACCCGCTTGCCGGTGGCCTCAGCCAGGTGGTCAAGGAAGTCCGACCATACGTCCGCATAAACAGCCGGGTCTTCCACAGGGGTATAGGCAAAGATCAGGGTATCAGGGTCGACCCACTGGGATTCGTCGGCGGGAATGTCCGCCACCAGGTCGCCATCATTGTCGTTATAACGTGACGACATATCAGCGCTTACCTGCAGGGCGGCAAGGCTGAAAGCACCGGTAATGGCAACGCTGAGCAGCGAACGCAGAAAGGAATGCTGTTTAGGCGGATGAGTATGAACGCGCATGGAGCACCTATAGGGGATAGGGGTGAAAACATTATTGACAATCCAATCCTTGCAGACCCGAATGACGTTTCCACGACAGCTCCATGACACTTGAATGACATCCGAGACGAGCTCACACAGTTGACCCGCCGTATTCCTCTTACTTGAGGGGTTTTCAAGCGCTAGACACTCACTCTCAACTAGCGTCCTGACCATCCATTCGCCGGGAGGTCCATCCACCACGTATAAACCCCATCAGGTCATCGGCCAGCAGCAGCTCACCATCCTGCGGGTGAATGCCAATGCGCAATGGGCGCCCCTGACGCCGGGCCTTTCGGGCCTGAACGCCATTCCAGGTGCGCAAAAAAATGGCGCGCAAGCGGGTATCCGCTTCAAACCCCACCAATGGCAGAGGCTCAAGCTGGCCGGAGCGAGTATCCAGCAGGCCACGGGTAACCTCGATACGCCGATAGGGCAACATCGCCCAGCGTGCCTTGGGCAAGGCCCCAAGCGCCCAGGCGGGGGGCACGTAGCTGCTGGGTGCTGGCAGGCCATGGCGGTCAAACCAGGCAGCACTGCCGTGCATGAGCGTCTCTATACCTTCTGCGTCCAGGGCCAGGTGTTCGGCTACATCGCGGGAGATCAGGGCGGCGTGCAAACGATGCCAGAGGCCTTTTACATGCGCCGCCTTGTGGTGCCAGCCGTGGGCGGCAAGCTCAATGCCCTGGGCCGACCAGTCGGCCAGTTGGCGAATATCCTCCGCCTGCCAATCCCGCCCCGGCACCACCAGCAGGGTAATGGCGTCATGGCCGTTATCCTGAAGCTGCTCTATCAGCCAGCGTACCCGCTCCAGGGTTTCAGGCATCACATCATGAATGCTGATCAAGGCCTTCATGGCCGCCCTCCCCGTGCGTGGTCGGCCAGCACGTCCAACCATTGCGCCACAGTTTGCTGGTTCAGTGTGATAGCCGCCTGGCGGGCCTGCAGTGCCTTTTCCTGCCAGCGTTCAGCGGGCCAGGCCGCCAGGGTATCAAGTACATCGGCCACGCTCTCCCCCTGGCGCAGCGGAATCAGCACGTCCGCCAACTGCTGCCAATCGTGGATACCGGCATTCTCGGAAACCAGCGCTGGCCGACCGCGAGACAGGGCTTCCAGGGCAATCGAGCCGAACGTTTCCATATGCGAAGGCAGCACCAGAAGGCTCGACTGATCGATCAAGGCGCGCAGATCATCGCGGCTCAGCCAGCCTCTGTAATCAAGATTATCAAGCTCCCTGGCCGCCTGCTCGACGACCTTGCGCAGCGGCCCGTCACCGCCTATAACAAAATTCAGTTCAGGATGGCATCGGGCAGCTTTAATAAAGGCATCAATATTCTTTTCCGCCGCCAGCCTTCCTGCATAGCAGACCTGGGCCAGGGCTCCTGGTGGAGGCACTGCTGGCGCGGCCAGAAATCCCGGTTCCAGCGGGGTTCCCATGATATCTACCTGAGGCGCACCCAGGCGCTTAACCTGTTGCACAAGATCACTGTTATTGACCAGCACGGTGCCACTGCGGCGGCTGATAAAGCGGTTAATGCCTTGCAGAAAGCCATTGATCACGCGCTTTTTGACAGGCCCCCAGTACAGATCGGCCAGCCCCTCAAAATCCGTGTGATAGGCAGAAATAAAGCCGCAGCCATGACGCCGCGCCATCCATAGCCCCAGCATGCCAAAAGGCCCGGGCGTGACGCTGACAATGATATTGGGGCGTAACTCGGCCATCTGGCGGTTAACCCGCCACAGATTGGGCACCACCAGCCGCTGGGTGGCATCTCCGGGTAGCGGGACAGAAAGAATATTCACCCGCCCACGCGGCTTGGGCTGGAGGGTTTCCACAGCGGCCACCTGGTGGTGTAAATGAGCCAGCAAGTCATGATAGTAGGCGCCCGTGCCATTACGCTCGGCCAGTGAATCCGAGAAGATCGCCACACGTAGTTGTCCGGCCACCAGCCGCGGCACCTCGGATGAATACTCGGCAGTCTTGTTCACGGCGTTATCCGCTTTCGGTGAGGAAGAGCCATCAACTGATAGTAGAGAGGTAATAGGCGTTGCTCAAGCACTGAGCGAGGTAATGCCAGAGTATCACCGCTATTGGCGCGCGGGCGGTGGGGGCGCTTCGGCAGCGCAAGGAGATGAGTTTTCAGCCGCTCGCTGGCTTCAACCTCTAACTGCTCAAGGACTGCGGGAATCACCTCACCGGGGGCCGCACCCAGGTCGGCCATATCCACCACGGCTGCCCGTCGGATTGGCCAACGGGCCAGGGTCTTGGTCATATGATCCAGGGTGTCCGCGAACTGATCGGCAAACAGCTGCTGAAAGGCGTCAGCGTTGACGGCGCTGCCAAACAGCGCATGGGCGCTTTCGATGGAGCTGACCTGGGAGTTCAGGGCCGCCAGCGGCTCGCGCGCGCAGATAATAAAGCGCCCATCCGGGCACAACGCATAAAGCCCCTCCAGCCAGCTGCCGAAGGCGGCATTCTTGGACAGCAGACGCCGCTGGCCACCGTCCACATACAGATGGCGCTGCAGGCAGCTGTAATAGAAGCTCAGCAAACGCTTCCGCCGCGCTGGCGGCATTTGTTGATCCAGATGGCCAAGCTGCTGCAGACCAAGGGCAGCAGGAAAGGCCAGCAGCATGATAAAGCAGCCCGCCACCGGCAGCAGCGCCAGATAGTCTTCTTCGGCCACCTCCAGCCCCACTTCGTGAATATCATCCAGCCCGCCTGCAAGGCGTCGCGTCAGGGCGTTTACACCGCGCTGCCCCGGCCCACCCAGGCACTGATCCAGCCAGGCCAGGGCGTGAATGATTTTGCGCTGCACAATGGACGGCGCCAGCAGCGCCTCCCAGGTGGTCAAGGTGGTATAGCGTTCGTGGTCGACGGCCAGGGTACGGTGCAGAAAAGTGGTGCCACTGCGCGGGATGCCGGTCACAAATAAAGGCGCTTTTATGATGACCTTGCGGTAACCAGGAAACAGCAGCTCATCCAGCAGCAGGCAGACCGCATGGATCAGCTGCACCAGCAAGAACAGCGGCATGCCCAACAGCAGGACAGCGGCGCGTCGGAACGTCATGGGTGCCAGCGGGTCGCGCCAGCGCACCAGCGCACTCAGCCACCAGCCCAGATAGCGGCCAAGCCCTTCGGCCAGGGTGCGTAGATGCTTCATGGCTCCTTGAATACCAGCTGATGAGATACTACGTAATTAAAGCTCATGCCCACCAGGCCTCCCAGCCAGACCCCCAGCAGAGGCAGCCAGAAGGTGACCTCGGGCATAATACCCATTCGCCCACCCAGCGCCAACGTTAGCGCAAAAACGCCGTAATTAATCAGGCCGCCCAGCGCAAACACCGAGTAGAAGCGCCACAAATCTGCCAGCACATGCCGAAAGCGCCGCCGATGATGGAAGGTAAAATGGCGATTCAGAAAGTAACCGGCGGACATGGCCATAAAGTACGAGAACACCCGCGCCAGATAGACATTGGCATCAAGGCCTTCATGCAACCCGTATAGTGCGCCGATATCGATCAGGGCGATACTGCAGGCCACCATGGCAAAACGCCCGAAGGTGGCCAGAGAACTGCTTGATGTCAGAAGACGCTTGATCATACCTTGAGGTTATCAGGCCTGCAGCAGGATACCAGCGCATAACCTTCACCCTCCAGGCACTGGGCCAGGGCAGCGATATGCGCAGGGCCGACTTCACAGCAACCGCCCACCAGGGTAGCGCCCTGTTCAATCCAGCCCAGGGCAATCTCCGCATAGGTGGCCGGCGCCAGATCCTGTCTTGAGGTCAGTTTGTCCACGGTGCCCCCCGGTTGCAGCGGCGCCACCGAGGTAAAGCCATTGGCGTAACCGCCAAAGGGTACGCCCAACCCGAACAGCTCGCCCATGGCCGCCGTCACCGCTTCAGGTACCGAGCAGTTGACCAGCACCGCCTCGGCGCCTGCGGCAACCACCGCCTTGGCCGCAGCGGCCAGGGGCTCACCGGAACGCAGCCGGGTGCCATCGCCGTCATCCACGGAGAACGCTACCCACACTGGGAAGCGTCTTTCCACCGCTGCCTGGGTTGCGGCAAGCGCCTCGCGGGCCAGCGACATGGTTTCGCACAGAAAGACATCCACGCCCGCGGCCTGCTGCTCTACCAGGCGGCGGTAATCACGCTGGCAGGTCGCCTCATCCGGCACGCTATCCGGATGATAACTGGCCACCAGCGGCGGCAGACAACCTGCTATGCGCACCTCTTTCTGGCCGCTTTCGTCCCGCGCCTGATGGGCCGCCTTTAGCGCCGCAGTGTGCAGCGTCTCAAACATTGCAGGGTCGCCATCACGGGCCAGGCGCTGGGGCGTGGCGCTGTAGTTATTCAGCTTGATCACCCGAGCGCCCGCCGCGATGTAATCCCGGTGAGCAGCGACGACCAATTCAGGTTCATCCAGCATCACCTGGGCAGACCACAGCGGCGTGACTGGGCGCTGGCTGCGCTTTCTCAGCTCCTGGCCCATGCCACCATCAAGCAGTACGATATTTTCTTTCACGTGGCTATTCCCCTACCTGGAGGCCGTCGGGTTGCTATCTTCTTGCCCATCGCCGGTGTAACGTTTCAGGCCGATGGTAAGCGCCGAGGTTACAAGATTCACCTTTCAATCGCGATGACTTTTCAGAAGGATTCAGCATGCAGTCTGACCCGCATTATTACCCCTGCTCCTCACGCCGTCTGGTCACCTTTGGCCAGCATGGCATGGTGGCCACCTCGCAATCCCTGGCGGCCCAGGTAGGTAGCGATATTCTCAGGCAGGGCGGCAATGCCGTGGATGCCGCGATTGCCACAGCCGCGGCGCTGACCGTCGTGGAACCTACCTCCAACGGGCTGGGCAGCGATGCCTTTGCCATTGTGTGGATGAACGGTGAACTGTATGGCCTGAATGCCAGCGGGCCCGCGCCACAAGGCATTTCCTGCGACGCCGTCACCGCGCTTGGGCATAGTGAGATGCCGGCCAACGGCCTGCTGCCGGTGACCGTACCCGGCGCACCGGCGGCCTGGACCGCGCTCTCAGAGCGCTTTGGCAGGCTCGACTTTGCACAGCTGCTCGCCCCGGCCATTCAGCTGGCAGAACGCGGCTTTGCGGTTTCCCCCGTCGTGAGCCAGCTTTGGCAGCAGGCGGAACGCCGCTACCGCCAGTGCGAGCAGCCCGAGTTTAACCACTGGTTTGCTCATTTCGCACCCGCAGGCCATGCACCGCAGCCGGGGGAAAGCTGGCGCTCCGCGGAGATGGCCAGAAGCCTGCAGCGTATCGCTGATACCCGAGGCGAGGCCTTTTATCGCGGCGAGCTGGCAGATGAGATCGACGCCTTTTCACGCCAGCACGGCGGTTTTCTGCGCAAGCAGGATCTGACGGACTTTACGCCGGAGTGGGTCACGCCGATCAGCGTGCGCTACCGCGGCCACGACGTCTGGGAGATTCCGCCTAACGGCAGCGGCATGATTGCCCTGCAGGCGCTGGGCATGCTGGAAACCCTTGGCAACGAGCCACGCAACCCGGCAGACGCCCTGCATCGGCGCATTGAGGCCACCAAGCTGGCCTATGTGGATGGCCTGCATTACATCACTGAGCCCGCTGAGATGGCCGCAAGCCCGGAACAGATGCTGTCAGCAGATTACCTGGCCGCCCGCGCTCGCCTGATTGGCGAACACGCCCTCCTCCCTGAGCATGGCAATCCCATCAAGGGCGGTACCGTCTATCTGGCCACGGCGGATGCGGAAGGCAATATGGTGTCGTTTATCCAGAGCAACTTTGACGGCTTCGGTTCCGGCATGGTGGTGCCAGGTACGGGTATCAGCCTGCAGAACCGTGGCTGGTCGTTTTCACTCAACCCGAACGACGCCAACGTGCTGGCAGCGGGCAAGCGCCCTTACCATACAATTATTCCGGGCTTTATTACCCGCAACCATCAGGCGGTTGGGCCCTTTGGCGTCATGGGCGGTTTCATGCAGCCCCAGGGGCATGTGCAGGTCATCATCGCCCTGCTGGAAGAGCTGCTTAACCCCCAGGCGGCGCTGGATAAGCCGCGCTGGAAGTGGACCCATGGCAGAACGGTGGAGGTCGAACCCGATTTCCCCGACCACCTGGCCCAGGCGCTGGCCCGGCGCGGCCATGCTATTGTCAGAGCCAACGATGGCCTGACCTTCGGGCGCGGCCAGATCATTCTACGCGCACAGGACAACGGCGTTTTACAAGGCGGCACGGAACCCCGCGCTGACGGCGCAGTATTGCCTGTGTAGCGCTCACAGAGGCTAGGCTTTCCACCAGCCGGGCAATAACGCCTGCAGTTTTGGGGCGGTAAAGCGGTCATCCAACAGCTCGATCAGGCCGTTATCCTCCGGGCTGCGGATGACCCGCCCGGCCGCCTGCACCACTTTCTGCAGGCCGGGGTAAAGATAGGTATCGTCATCGCCCTGCCCAAAACGGGCCTGCAGCCGGGCCGCCTGGGCTTGTTGAAAGTGGCCAAAGGGCGGCAGGCCCAGGGTGGCAATATACACGCCCACCAGGGCATCGCCTGGCAGATCAATGCCCTCGGCAAACACCCCGCCCAGCACGGCCAGCCCGACCACCCCGCGCTGGCGGCGGAACACCTTGATAAAAGCCTCACGCTCCGCTTCACGCATACCGGCCTGCTGGGCATGCAGCGGCAGCGACGGGTCAACGGCGGCCAGATGGTGCTGCAGGCGCTGCAGATAGGCAAAGCTGCTGAGGTAGATCAGATAGTTCCCCGGTTGCACCGCATACTGGCGGCTGACCCGCTGGGCAATTGGCGCCAGCGAGCGCTCCCGGTCGCGATAGCGGGTGCTGATCCGCGGATAGCGCACCTCGACCTGGGCGGCACGGAACGGGCTGGCAATCGCCTTTGCCACCGTGCGGGATGGCAGGCTCAACAGATCACGGTAAAAGCGCGTCGGCGTCAGGGTGGCCGAAAACAGCACGCAGGCATGGGCCGCCTTGAAGCGCTCGGCAATCAGATCCCCCGGCACCACATTGTCAATCGCCAGGGTAGCCAGGCGCCCTGGGCGAGCACGGCCACCCTGGCGGCTCTGACGGCTCTCCAGCGTTACCGAGCACAGCGAATGCTCGCCAAAGTCTTCCGCCAGGCGCATAAAGCCCAGGGCATCAAACAGCAGCGTCTGCAGCTCGGGCACCACCGCCTGCTCGGTCATATAGGCGGTCAGATCATTCACCAGCCGCTGCAAGGCGCGATTCAGCTCGTCGGGCACTTCTTCCAGATAACGGATCAGCGGTTCGTCACTGGCCAGGGCATTGTCGTAGGCCTTGATCAGGCGTCGCCAGGCCCGCTGAAGCGCTTCAAAGGTGGGCGCCAGGCTTTTCGGCGCAGCGCGTTTGGCACTACGGATATCCGCTTGGCGCAAGCGGGCGGAATACATACCGCGGGCGCGGTCGACCAGATTGTGGGCTTCATCCACCAGCGGCATCACCCGCCAGCGGTTCTGGCGGGTCAACCCATACAGCAGCGCCTGGCGGTCGAAGTAATGGTTCACATCGCCGACCACCACATCGCTCCAGCGGGCCATTTCCTGGCTGAGGTAATACGGGCAGATCGCATGCTCGGCCGCCAGCTGCTGAAGGCGCTGCCGGGTGAGCCAGCGTGCCTGGGCGGCCGCTTCCCTGGCCGCAGGCAGGCGGTCGAAGAAGCCGCTGGCCAGCGGGCAGCTATCGCCGTGGCAGGCGCGGTCAGGGTATTCGCAGGCTTTCTCCTTGGCGGTCAGCTCAACGATTCTTAGCGGCAGCGGCGAGGCAGAGGCCGTAGATGAGACTGAGGTATCGACCAGCTGCTGCAGGCTGGCCAGCACGGGTTCGCGCCCGGTGGTGCGGGCGGTGAGTACAAACAGGCGGTCCAGCTGCTGCGCTGGCATGGCCATCAAGGCAGGAAACAGCACACCCAGGGTTTTGCCCAGGCCGGTGGGTGCTTCCAGTAGCAGGGTGCGCTGGGTGCTGGCGGCTTTATAGACCGTCTCACTCAGGCTGCGCTGGTGGGGGCGAAAGTCGGCAAACGGAAAGCGCAGCTGCTGCAGCGCCTGATCCCGCTCGCCGCGGTGTTGCTGCTCCTGACGGTGCCAGGCCTTGAACCGGCGGCACAGGGCTTCCAGCTCGGCCATCAGCTTTGCCCGCGTCATGCACGCCTGCTCAACGGTTTCCTGGTGGCTGCTGATATCCACATACACCAGACGCAGCTCTACCTCGTTCAGGCTATCGCGCTGGCATAACAGGGCGCCATACACCTTGAGCTGCGCCCAGTGCAGGCGATGCTGGCCCGCACCGATGCGCGACAGGTCACCTCGGTGGGTCTTGATTTCTTCCAGGTAAACCGGCGTGTCATCTGCGTGGTAGCCGTCCGCGCGACCGCGTAACTGAACGCCCAGGCACGCCCCTTCCAGCAGGTACTCCGCCTGATATCCGGCCGGGCGCTGCGACTGCGCCCACTGATGCCCGGCAATTCCCTCTTCCGCACTGGGCGAGGGCGTATAGCGATATTCCAGGCTGCCGGTGCGGGCAGCAAATTCACACAGCGACCTGACCGCGACTTTCATGACGGGTCATCAGACGTCTGGGCGGTTTCGGCCTGCCAGCGCACATGGCAGACGCTGACGCTAACCCTCTGGGCCTGCAGGGCATTCAGCCACAGCCGCTGGTGATCCTGCAGGCGGTCTCCCGGCCCTTTGACTTCGATCAGCTGATACGTCCCAACCTGTTGATTAAAGGCAATCAGATCCGGCAGCCCACGGCTGTGATGGCGCAGATCCAGCAACAGGTGTTCAAAGATAAAGCGCCAATCCGCGGCGGGAATACACGCCAGGGCCGCTTCCACGCGTTCGGGCGTCAGCGTTGGCCAATGCACCAAGGAGCAGCGAATGCCCTGCTTGCTGGTCAGCCGCTCGCGGATGATCTGTCGATAGCGACCGTCATCCAGCGCCTTGAAGGCCTGATCCACCAACCCCTGGCGCGCCTCGACAAACCCCGGCCGGAACAGGTCTGCAGGGCCCGCCTGAAAGGGGTGGAAAAAAGCACCGCGCACCGGCGCAAACAGCACCGGCCAGAACAGCAACGCAAAGATACCGGTAAACAGATTGTTTTCAACGTGATAAAGCTGCCAGTCCGTATTGCTGAGTGCTTCAATCACCGCCTGTTCAACGCGCCCTGCCCCAGGCGGCAGGCTAAGTTCTTGCTGCGGCAACGGCGCAACGCCCGGCTGCTCACCTACCAGCCCCGCCTTGCGTGCACTGCGTTGCAGAATGCGCTGGAGTTGAACGCGGGTTTCCGGCTGGGGGATCTGCGCCAACGCCTCCACAGACTCGGCGTATACCTGCTCAGGCGGCGCCGATTTTTCCTTCAGGCGCAGGGCGCGAACCCGGGCATCCCGGTGCTGGCTATGGGCATAAAGGGCCAGGGCAAGCTCACCCTCGCCCCGGCGTTCGGCTTCACGGCCAAGGCGAAACAGCACCCGCTGGCGGCGATAGTCCAGCCATTCGGTGCCCACGGCGTCAGGCAGCTGCTGGCTAAGCACCGACAGCGCTTCACCCCGGGCGGCGCGCGTTTCCAGATCCGCCAGATGCAAATACAGGTCTACTTCTTCACGCTGATGAAAAGGCCGCGATGCTGCGGAAAGGGGAACCTCTTCAAAGCGCTGCTGCTGCAGTTCGGTCACCACAAACTCTGACCAGTGCTGGCGCAGGTTGCCAAAAAACATCAGCCGCAGGCGATCAAACAGTGCCGCCCGGCACAGCTTCACTACCTGCAGCGGCGCTTGCGGCCACCAGACGGTTAACGGCTGAGCGTTACCCTCATTAGCCACCAGCAGTTTCTCCACCAGCTGCGCCTTGCTGTGCGAGGCCAGCCAGCGTTCATCCGGCCTGAGGTGGCGCGCCAGCGCCAGGCACTCCGGGCGTTTCAGTGATTGGCAAAGCTGTTCCAGCGTCAATAAGGGGGCCACACTGACCCAGCCCGCGGCAGACAGCATCACCAGCGCCTGATCAAGGTCCGGCACCTCCGCATACGTCAGGCCATCACGACGAAACAGCTCGCCTTTACGCATCACCATACGCATCAACAGCGCCTGGGCAGGCTCAGGCAGCTGCAACAGCTCAGCCAACGCATCCGCTTCCTGCTGGGTCAATAAATCCGCATAGTGGTTAAGGCAAAGAGAGATCACCTGCTCGGCATTGCGCAGGTAATATAGGGGGTCATCCAGTGGGGCGGCCTTGATAGCAGCGCTGGTCATGGTGGATTGAATGCTAATCTGGTTTCCTATGTGCATGATGGCATTATTAACCACAGTCAATCATGCCATCATAAACGTTCACCTTACGAGGACACCATGCGAACCTTACAACTCAACGCCGATATGGGGGAAAGCTTCGGACCCTGGGTGATGGGCCTGGACCATGAGGTGATGCCGCATATTGATCTGGCCAATATTGCCTGCGGCTTCCATGCCTCTGACCCGGATGTGATGCGCAGCACGGTGCGCCTGGCCGTTGAGCATGGCGTGAAAGTGGGCGCTCACCCCGCCTACCCGGATCTGGTCGGTTTCGGGCGGCGCAGCCTGGCCTGTTCCGCGGCGGAAATCGAGAATCTGGTGCTGTATCAGATCGGCGCGCTGGCGGCGATCTGCCGGGCGGAAGGCACTGAACTCAGCTACGTCAAACCCCACGGCGCCCTGTACAACGACAAGGCACGCAGTGAAGAGATCTTTACCGCCGTGGCCAAGGCAGTGGTCGCCTTTGACCCCAAGCTGCCCTTGATGACGCTGGCCATCCGCGACACCTCCCGCCTTAGACAGCTGGCCGAGGCGCAGGGCATTACCCTGCTGCTGGAAGCCTTTGCCGACCGTGGCTACGATGAAAATGGGCATTTGCTGTCGCGCCGCCTGCCGGGGGCCGTTCATCACGACCCGGAGGCCATCATCGAGCAGGCGCGGCGGATTGCTCAGGGTGAGGCGCTGACCGCCAGCGACGGCAGCGATCTGATTCTCGAAGCGGATGCCCTGTGTGTGCACGGTGATAACGCCGAATCGGTCGCTTCCATCCGCCGGATTCGCGAGATGCTGGAGACGCTATGACCATGGCTCAGCCCTTGCCCCGATTGGAGCGCGCTGGCCTGGATGGCTGGATGGTGCGCCTGTTTGAGCACATCGATGATAGCAATCTGCCCTGGCTGACGGCCCTGGCCCATGACTGCGAAGCCGCCTTTGGCTCGGCGCTGGTTGATCTGGTGCCCTCCTACACCACCCTGCTGGTGGTGTTTGACCCAGCCCAGCTGGCCCCAAAGGCCGCACGCCAGACGCTGACTCAACTGCTTGCAAACTTAAGCCCGCAGGAAAACGCTGTTGAAGGCAAGCTGCATGAGATTCCCACCTGGTATGACGAAAGCGTAGGGCCGGATGCTGAACGGGTGGCAGCGCTCTCCGGGCTATCGACTGAACAAGTGATCGAACGCCATGTTCAGCAGGAGTACCGCGTGTTCGCGCTGGGTTTTGCACCCGGGTTTGCCTTTATGGGGCTGCTTGACCCGGCGCTTCATTGCCCGCGCCTGGACACGCCGCGCCAGCGGGTGCCGGCGGGCAGCGTGGCAATTGCCGGTCAGCAGACAGCAGCCTACCCAAGCGTCACCCCCGGCGGCTGGAACCTGATCGGGCGCACCGCCGTCAGGCTGTTTGACCGCCAACGCGAGGGCTTCAGCCTGCTCAGGGTCGGCGACCGGGTACGTTTTGTCAGTATCGACCGCGCCCGCTTTGAAGCTGACGGCGGCGACACCACCCCGTTCAAGGCAATACCCCGCCAGAAGGAGACGCGGCCATGAAGGATCGCCTGCTTGCTTCATCCAACGCCCAGGCCGGTTTTCAAGTGACCCGCGCCGGGCCGCTGGCGCTGTTGCAGGATGCCGGGCGTTTTGGCGTTCGCCATCTCGGCGTGACCCAGGGCGGCCCCGTCGACCTGCATGCCTGGGCCTGGGCCAACCACCTGGCCGCTAACCCCTGGGGCACCACGGCGCTGGAAGTGACGTTAGGCGGGCTGGCGCTGGTAGCAGAACGGGCCATGACCCTGGCCATCACCGGCGCCGACCTGGGCGCCCAGCATAACCGGCAGCCGGCCCCCTACTGGCAGGCATTCCAGGTCAAACCAGGCGACACCCTGAGCTTTGCCACCCCAATAAACGGGCTGCGCAGCTACCTGGCCGTGGCGGGCGGCTTTCATGGTGAAGCGGTAATGGGCAGCACGGCCTGCGTGGTACGCGAACAGCTGGGAGGAATCGACGGCCTGGGCCATCCCTTACGTGAGGGTGACCGCCTGATGGTGCAGAAAGCCACCCGCCAGACCCGTGAGTCATCGGCCACTGCGCCGCCAAGCCTCCCCGACTACAACGCCGACGCCACCCTCGATTGCCTGCCCGGCGCCCAGATCGGTTCATTCAGTGGCAAAAGCATCTTCGATGCGTTCAATAGCCAGTGGCAGGTAGACCAACGCACCGACCGTATGGGCATACGCCTCACCGGGCCAAGGCTGCGCTGCCACCTCGACGCCATGATCTCGGAAGGTATTTCACTGGGTGCCATTCAGGTACCGCCGGATGGCCAGCCGATTGCGCTGCTTAACGACAGACAGACAATTGGCGGCTACCCCAGGCTGGGTAATCTGACACCCCTTGCTGCCTCCCGCCTGGCCCAGTGCCAGCCGGGGCAGAAGGTGCAGCTGCAGGCGGTGTCTGTTGAGGTTGCGCAGCGCAGACATCAGGCGTTTTTAGCGGGGTTTGGGGGCTCAGGTGGTGGGAAGCATTGATAAGCGATCTACTGACCTGCTACTTGAAAGCTCAAGGGCTCTTATACTCGTGAGTTTTGAGAGGTTTGGCCGCTATCGGCCAAAAGCGGTCTTTCAGAACCTGCGCATATACGCCCAAGCCCTACTACAAACCCTCATTGATACTATCGTTTTCAGAGAAAACTCTTCATTTTTAGCCATCCTAATTGTTCCACATGGGGAGGGCCATTCATGGATACCATCATCATCACTCACGACGAGCCTTGGAACAAAGGTAAGCTAAGGGTTAAAAAGGCTACTTCGACTCAGAGACGTTCGGGCAATTCGCGTGAGGCTGCAACTTGCCGGTAAGGTGCGCGATTGTTACGTACACGCTACTACGAACCAAAGTAACGCTCATTTCCCGTCGTACAAAAAATCTTCGCATTATACGGCTGCTCCTTGGTCACACGAAGCATGAAAGCAAGGTTAGGCGTCTCGGGATTGAATTCGATGACGCGCTGGAAATGTCCGAGCAAACAGAATTTTAACGAGAATGACACCACCTAACCTACACAGGTTTTGGTATGGCCTATTAGCCTCAGACCCAAATCAGTGAACCTAGCACCCAAAAATACAGCTAACCCACTGACCTGAAAGGTAATGTAGTGAAACCAGCCCTTCACCCATAGAGTACCATTCCCAATATCCAATCCTGCGCCAGTGGTAGCACCCTCACCAGTCATGCCGAACTCTTGCTCAAGAGGGGACTTCGAGATCGTGGGCCTCGACAGCAGCGAAGATCGCTTTCCCACCGTCAGACGCGTAGCGGTTGACAGTCGCTCATAATCTTCCCGCGTTCTGAAATGAATGATGTGCGACTGGAATGCCACGGCCAAAAAGGGGAGCTGGACGTCACCACCCGGCCGGTGCTAATTAGAGTGGCTGCTTAGTCGGCCGGATAATAATCTCGTTGACGTCGACATCCGCCGGCTGCTCGATGGCGTAGGTGATGGCCCGCGCAATCGCATCGGCGTCAATGGCCATCTCGTACATCTCATCCACACCCTTGGCGGTATCGGGGTCGCTGATGGTACTGGTCAGTTCGGTCGCTACGGCCCCCGGCGAGATATTGGTGGATCGGATTTCTCCGTTGCCTTCCTGGCGAAGACCTTCTGAAATCGCTTTCACGGCATACTTCGTTGCGGAGTAAACGGCGGATGCGGGAAACACCTTATGCCCGGCAACCGACGAGAGATTGATGATGTGGCCGACATGCTGTTCACGCATGGTTGGCAGTACTGCGGCAATACCATAGAGCACACCCCTGATGTTGACGTCGATCATCTTGTCCCACTCGTCGACCTTTAACTCATCGAGGGGCGACAGCGGCATCAGACCCGCGTTGTTGACCAACACGTCGATGCGCCCATAGGCATCCTTCGCCGCCTGAGCAAGCGACTCGACCTGAGCGCGGTCAGTGACGTCGGTTACCTGGTAGATGGCATCACCGCCCTGCTCCTTAATAGCATCGCGCAACTCAACAAGGCGATCCTCGCGGCGGGCAGCAAGCACCAGCTTTGCGCCACCCTTGGCCAGACGGTGGGCGGTGGCTTTACCGAGACCACTGCTGGCGCCGGTAATGATGACGACCTTGCCATTGATTTCTGACATGGGTTCTTCTCCTGTAAACATGAGTTATTGAATGTTGCGAGTTAAAGGTTGCAGGCCGGGTGTTACGCCGGCTGCGCGACAGTCAGGCGGACTGCATATTCTGCGCCAGACCATCGTAACGGCCTGTCGTGGCGGCCTCCACCAGCACATACACGTCCGCGCGGGAGGCCTTTGCGGATTTGTCGACGTCCTCACCCAGGATCACCTCCTTGCCACACCCGTCGTTGGTCAGTGCCACGGGGCGCAGGATCGAGTAGGTCATGCCAGAAGCCTTGAGGTATTCGTCCGCTTCATGTTTGGCATTCAGGTAAGGGGCTATGTCGCCGGTGGGGTTCGACTTGTCTGCCCTGATCGAGCTGAGCATCACGAAGCGTTTCACGCCTGATTCAAGCGCCAGATCGATCAGGCGTTTGGCGCCGTCCCGATCCACTTTTTTAGTCATTTCAGGGCCCGTGGATCCACCGGAGCCTGCCGCAAAGATCACCGCGTCCATGTCGTCGCACACGCCGGCTTGCAGGTCGGCCAGGTCACCACAGCGCAGGTCTTCGCCCTGGGGGAGCGCGCTGGTGTCAGAGCTTTCGCGAACAAGCGCAGTCGGTTTATGACCCTGATCTATCAGGCACTGGACCAGATGCAGGCCCGTTTTGCCGGTGGCACCAGTCACAAGGATGTTCATGCTCATAGAGGGATCCTTAATGCTGAATATTGAATGAAATGGGCGGGATTTCGAGTATCGGGCCTGTAATCACGGCAGGAAAATCGACTTAACGTTGACGAATTCCTTTATGCCAAAGCCGCCGTGTTCACGTCCGTACCCGGAATTCTTGACCCCGCCGAAGGGCATATTCGGATCAGCGGCCCCGAACGAGTTGATGCGGATCATCCCCGTGTCAAAGTGATCGCGGGCCAGCTTCACGGCACGTTCCTCGTCCTTTGAAAAGATCCCTCCGCCCAGTCCATAGCGACTTTCATTCGCCAGCCGCATGGCGTCCTCGTCATCCCTGGCGCGGATGATCGACGCGACAGGCCCGAAGATTTCATCGTCGTAGGCGGGCATTCCGGGCGTGAGGTCTGCCAGCACCGTGGCAGGATAATAGGCACCGGTGCAATCAGGCACTTCTCCGCCGCAGAGGATTTTTGCACCCTTGGCAACGCTGGCATCCACCTGCCCTTTGACCGTGTCAAACTGATCCTGGCTGGAAAGCGGCCCAAGCTGGCTGTTCTTATCCGTGGGGTCGCCCATGACGATGTCTTTCATTTGAGCCACAAAAGCATCGACAAAGGCGTCATAGACCTTATTGGTCACGATGAAACGCTTTGCGGAAACACAGGTCTCCCCGTTGTTGTACAGCCGCCCCATGACCGAAAATTTCACCGCCGTTTCGATGTCGGCATCTTCCAGCACCAGGTAGGCGTCGTTCGATCCCAGTTCAAGCACGGTTTTCTTCAGCGCTTTGGCGGCCACGGCTCCAACGTGTCGCCCGGCCCCGTCGCTACCGGTCAGCGTGACACCACGAACCTTGGGATGGGCGATCAGCCTGTCGCTGGTGTCGTGGTCGATCACGATGACCTGAAACAGATCCTCGGGCAGGCCCGCTTCAATGCATAATTCGCGCAGACGCAGGCCGGATCCCGTGCAGATGCTGGCGTGTTTCAAAACACAACCGTTGCCTGCCATCAGATTTGCCGCCAGCACGCGCACCGGCTGATAGATGGGAAAGTTCCAGGGCTGGATCGAATAGATGACGCCAATGGGCTGATAGCTGACGACGCCGCGCTTGCCGTTGAGCCCCTGCTCACGCTCCTCATCGGCCAGCACGTCAGGTCCGTTTTCAGCGGTGTAATCAAAAATCGCCGCACAGAGTTCAACCTCAACGTGCCCGTCTTTCAGAAGCTTGCCGGTTTCGCTGGTCATCAAGGCGGCCAATTCATCGGCATTTTCGCGCAATTTTTGGCCGATCTTTTTGAGATAGGGGGCCCGTTCCTGATGGCCCAGTTTGCGCCATTCCAGAAACGCTGCATGGCAGGCCTCAAGCCGGTCCGTTGCTTCCTTTTCAGTCATGATGTCGTAGGTCTGAATTTCTTTTTCGGTCGCAGGATTAATGGTGGTGATTGTCGACATAGTCACTCCTTCCGAGTCTGATAGGGAAACGCGGTTGGCGCTAACCTTGGTAGATTCTCAGGCCGTTGGAGGGATCTGTCCGTTCGATAACTAACATAACCGCAGGAGGTATAGGCCGTGGCCGGTGGCAGTAGCCCCAACTACGGGCTAAGGTTTTCTGGTTAAATTCTCCTTAGAGCCGTTGAAGTGCCAGATCCACTTCATCAACCAAGTGGGCAACCTGTTTCGTCGGGCTACCAACAAAGGAGTGATAAAGCGGCTCATAGCGTTGAATCCAGATGCCATGAACGTTTCGACTGAGAGTTCCTTTACACCTTGGAGTAAAGGCAAGCTGGCAGACACCACGCCACGATGCCCGTGTAAGGTCGGTACCATGCCTCTACGTAACCGAGCCTGAAACGATAAGCGCCATAATTATGCCGTTATACGAATGAAAATTGCATCATAGTGGTAGGGACGCAACTGCAATTCGACATCCCCTCGCACGCCGCTTGAGCCTGTTCCAGCATGACTGGGTCAAGATCGGAACCGATAACTCGCCCCTCGCCAACTTGCCGGGCGATAGCTGCAGTGAAATAACCATCGCCACAGCCGATATCGGCGACCGTCATCCGCTGTCCGATGCGCAAGGCCCTGACCACCCTGTCAGGGTTCGGCCCAAGCGTATGCCACCAGTCGCTGTCCGGCATAGCGGAGTCGGGAAACAGCCGGTCTTGCGTCATGATAGGAGATTCCTTTTCATCCTCACTGGTACGCCTTTCAGTCGAATTCAGCACTCAAGGGCTCAGCCTTTTCAATCGGCGCTATGACCTCAAGACCATGATTCCGCGCTTTCTCACGGTGGCGGCGAGAACCCCACTGATGCCGTGCCGGTTCCTGAAAATAGCTGAACCGTATGCGTAATCAGGAAGGTATTTTTTCCACCTGCTTACGTGAGAACGAGAAAATCTAAGCCAATCGTCCGGGTGCTTCAGAAGACTCCCCTACAACCTGTGCTTAATGGCTGGTAATCCCTGACTGATCTTCCAAAACCTGGCCCTAACGTACGAGCTCTGCTGTGCGCCGTGTGGTCGAGCCGAAGAACAAGGGCTTGTCGACGACGAACTTCATCGAACGTTTCACCAGACCTTTGCCGGGGAAGAAGCCGAGATCAAGCGACAATCGGATCACCGCCTGAGCCTCAAGATCAATGGTCTGCTCGAGTGGCACCAGGAAACCTTCGTAATCACCTGCCGGTGTCACATACCGCTCTCGAGTGATGGGCATGACGTGGTGCTGGTACTCACCCGTGTGCTCGATCTCTCCCGTCTCTATGTTAACGACCGTAGCCCTACCAGAGGCGCTCCATGTCCGGTCGGGCACTATCCTGTTGGGTAGCAGTACCACGGGCGGCTCGTACTGCACGGTCTGACCTTGCGTGAGCACGTCCAGACCGGTGAGCAGCACGCTGCCATCCCGGAGCTTGGATAGATGGAGGATGTTGTAGTCGCCAAATCGAAGTTCCCAGCGGCCTTCACCATCTGCGGAACTCAGTTCCATCACGACCTGCCGTCCCTCGCCGTCTCCGTCCACTACCTCGAACGTGCTTTCACTGGGGACCAGAGGGAAAAGCTCCTCAGACTCAACCTCCTGAACCGTCGACGCCGGAGACGCTGGCGTCTCCGCGAGGGTGGTTCCAGCGGTGCAGAGGCCGACACCGATCAGTATCGCTTGCGCGTAAGACAGGTACATTGGATCTCTCCTGGAGTGCGTGAACAAGAGCAGCGCAGCACTCGTGGCAGTGAAGCGACGTCAACGGGAGAGCTGGCGCCACTGGCGATGAATTGTGGAAACCTCACCTAGATTGTAGAAAACGTCCGCATCGTGGTCCTCGGCGATCCAGAGGTATTAGTCGGTTTCGTCGGTGAGTAAAAACATGGACGACCTCGTTGCCAAATGCATGGTTTCCTGAAGCGGTTAGAACTAATTTCTTCAGTCAGGTTATGTGCTCACGCGCGTACCGGAGGCGTCTCCGCGTTCACGTGGTCGAAGGGGACCAGGCGCCGCCGCTCCTCGTCCCACAGGGCAAGCCGGGTGCAATCGAGGCTTTGCTTGAGCGTGAGACGACTGATCTCGCGAAGCTGCGGGAAATCCGCCAGCACCTCGGGCAACCGGTAGAACGGAATGCGGCTGGCGAGATGATGGACGTGGTGTACCCCGATATTCGCGGTGATCCAGCGCAGCGGCGCCGGAAGATCATAGTGGGAGCTCCCATAGAGCGCCGCTTCGCGGAACGACCACTCCTCGTCTTGCACCCAGCGCGTATTCTCGAACTGGTGCTGAACATAGAACAGCCAGACGCCGATGGAAGAGGCCAGCACCGCGATCGGCAGGTGCACCAGAAGAAAGGTTCCCGCTCCCACCAACGACATCATCGCAATGGCGACCAGCACGATGGCCGCATTCGACCCCATGGTGCTCAACCACGGCATCCATCCCGCGCGCATGAATCCGACGGGTAGGCGGTTCTGCAACATGAACAGGTAGACCGGCCCCAAGCCGAACAGGACCAGCGGGTGGCGGTATAGCCGGTACCGCAGCCGCTGTGCCCGCGGCAGCGCTTGGTATTCACGCACGCTCAAGGTGTCGATGCTCCCCTCGTCAGCGCGATCCAGATTGCCGGAGTGCGCGTGATGCAGCGCGTGGGTGTGGCGCCAGAGGTCGTAGGGCGTGAGCGTCAACACCCCCAGGGCCCGTCCCAACCAGTCGTTGGCGCGCCGGGACGGAAAGAAGGAGCCGTGCCCGCAGTCATGCTGGATCATGAACAGCCGCACAAGAAATCCAGAGGCAGGTATCACCAGCAACAGGCCGAGCCAGTAGCCGGCGCTCACGCTTGCCCAGGTCAAAAACCAGAAAAGGCCGAACGGGATCACCGTAACGAGCAGTTCGAAGACGCTGCGGGCAAGGCGCGGCGCACGATAAGCGGACAGTGCTCGCTGTAACGCTCGGGGATCACCGGTTGTTTCTTGGTGCAGTACTTCTAGATTCATGTATGGACTCCGTAAGAGGCTCGACCTCCAACCTTCGGGTTCGCAACCTATCGCCGGGGTGCCGGTTTCTGACACAGAGCCACCCTCCGGCACTGGGCACGATAGCTATAACCGTGTAAAACATACTGGACCCATTCACGGTCATTGTATGTTTCATACCGCACACACTGAACCCGCGATGCCGCTATACCGTGCGGCCGGCCGGCTCCACTTCCCTGACAAACCTCGACGCCTATCCAGTCTTCGTTAGAGCGTTCCGGCTCCTCGGTCGCGCCGATTGGACAGGCAGCGTGAGACTCCAAACGGTCTGGTACGCACACGATGCGCCGCACCAAAGCGACGCTGATATACCGTAGAACGAAAAATTTAAGGGCAGTGCAACTGGTCCTGGGTCACACGAAGCTGGAAAGCACCGTCAGGTATCTAGGAATAGAGGTCGATGATGCGTTGGAAATGGCAGAACAAACATGAAGTGACGGCCTATCCTGGGCCGTCGTTACCCGGCCAAAAGCAGTCATTCAAGGAGAGTTACTGCTAAAAGAAGCCTTGGTTTTCTTTACCTCATGTTCTCATGTTGATGGCCATGCCAGCACCGGATGCCCTATGAAGCAGAAATGAAAAGCAAAGGAGACGTCGCTTCCCCCCGAATAAGGCACCACTAGGCCAACCGACTGGAACTGGAGCAGAAAGGCTCTACTCCTCCTTCTTGAGCGACTTCGTCCAACGCTGCCGCGCGTACTTGCGAAGGTTGGCGACATTGTCGGTCTCATCGACGATGTCCTGGCCAAGGATAGTCTCGATGATATCTTCCAAGGTGATAATGCCTACCCAAGTACCAAGATCGTCATACACCACACAGATGTGCTGACGATCCAAGACCATCATGGTGAACACCTGCTCGACATTGTCTTCGGCGAGCACCGATTTGACTGGATTCATCAGCGACTTGAGGTTGATGTCACCCTCGGCGTGATAAGTATCCGCCTTGTGCACATAGCCCAGCGCCTGCTCGCCACCGTCCATCACCGGGAATCGGGTGAAGGGCGAGCGACCGAGCTCCTGATCGAACTCGTCTACCAACATGCTGGGATGTACGGTGACCGAGACAGTGCGCGGGGTCATCACGTTTTTCACCAGAATGTCATGGAGGTTAAGGATGTTGATGATCACCCTTGTCTCATCAGGATCCAGCGCTTTTTCCTCCTGGCCGATCTGAGCCAGCGCTTTGATTTCTCCACGCATGTCGGTCTCGTTAACATCCTTGCCGATACGCTTGGTGATTTTCTCGGAGAGCCAGATAAACGGTTTCAAAATCCATATCATGCCTTCGAGCATGGGAGCCAACACCGGAGAGAGCTGCCGCCAATAGGTGGCACCGATGGTCTTAGGAATGATCTCGGAGAAGAAGAGGATCAGCAGCGTCATCACTGCAGAGGCAATACCCAACCATCCTTCACCAAATACCACCGTGACCTGGGCGCCGACGCCAGTGGCACCCACTGTGTGGGCGACGGTATTGAGCGTTAAAATAGCAGCGAGCGGCTGGTCAATATTGCGTTTCAGGCGGTTGAGCCGCTCGTAAAGCTTGGGGCGCGACTCTTTCAGCTGCGCCACGTAGCTGGGAGTCAGGGAAAGAAGAGCCGCTTCAAGCAGTGAGCAGAGAAACGAAACGGCAATGGATAGAGTCGCGAAGGCAATAAGCAGATACATGGGGTCTCGTTTGATGGCCAAGAGGTGACGCGCAAAAGGTAGAAGCATCTTCGCCGAAGCAACCACGTTACCGCAAGATATTCCCGGCTTGATCGATCGCTATTCGTACCTTTTCTTTATAGAAAAATAGCTCTCCAGGGCATCGTTGAGGACTGGGCGCTGTGTAAAAAAACGACCGTTTCATATGCTATCCAGTAAAACCAAATATGGCTCGATGGGTTTATCAAGATGCCATCTACGACAGCCAGGCTATGCGCGACTTTATCAGTATCGACCTGGCCATCAAGAGCGTACCCCATGCCACAACGCTAATGCGTTATCGTCATCTGCTGGAGAGCACGCCCTGGCCCAGCGGATCTTGAGAAGATCAATATCAGCCTAGCCGAATAGGACCTGTTCATACGCGAAGGCTCTATCGTTGACGCCACCATCGTAGCGGCCGCCCCCCTCTACCAAGAACAAGGCTAAATAGTTTAATTCGGAGATGAAACAGTCCAAGAAAGGTAACCAGTATTTTTTCGGCATGAAGGCCCATACTGGTATTGATGCGGTTACCGAACTTACCTACAGTATCGCGGCCAACGTGGCCGATGTCACCATGGCGGGCCATCTAGTCCGGGATAAAGACAATCGGGTATATGGTGACGCAGGTTACACCGGCATACAGAAGTACCTGGGCGAAACGAAAGATACCCAGGACTACCGGTGTTGTGTCACTGCAACGTGCAGCGTCATCAAGGCGCAACTGTTCACCCTGTTTGTCCTCAGTAATTTAGTGCTGGCTAGCCGATGCCAAGACCATGCTGACAGGGCCAATATGTCTCGAATATGGCCTGGCAGCGGCATAACCCGGCTGCCAGGCAAAAATAGCCGACCTAAACAAAAGAAGCCGCTGACGGGATGCTGTGAAGTGCTGACGCTTCAACGGCTCAGAGACGAATTGATTAGTGGTTCCTTAGGGCAAGAATGGAAATACTTAGAGTTAATTTCCAAAAAACCATGTTCAGAAATTTACCTTTATGACTCGGCCATCTCCTGAACACGTGACATTAGCTCGGGGTCTTGCTGGATAGCTTGACCGATAGTGTTGAAGGTATCGACATCTAGGCCGCTATCCTCTATAACTTCAACCATTTTCTCATTAGCTTCTGTATACACTGCTTGCTGCGCGGCTTCGTCTTCAGCAGTGTTGAGCTGTTTGGTATAATCCTGAGAAACCGTCGCGATTTCCTGAGACGCCTCAGCGAACTGCTTAAGCTGTGCATCAGAGAAATCTGCACTGTTCATTTGCGTGGTTTCGGGGACACCTGAATCTTGTTGGGCGTGGGCAACAGAGATCATTACACCAACACTCAGTAGTACGGCGGCTAAGAACGCATACATTTTTTGCTGTTTCATACGTGCCTAATTTTCCTTAATATTTTCGTGATGGCGCGTGTAAAATGATCCAAATGTACTGGAACATGATCGATTGCAACCATACGTGTGACGCGAAGTGAAAATAACAGTTCCGCTGTTTTTGTTACCAAGCGTATACGGTGTCACAAATGCCGTTGCGTGCCATCAAACAACTAACTTTGCGAATGGTAGTTTCCAGCGATAGACCGTCTGCCATCATGGAAGGTTTTGGCTACACTTAATCCGTTGAATAGCACTTCATATGCAATCTTTCTAAAAGACTGCTTTGGGTCGAAAGCAGCCACCGCTAGCCCCATTTCCCATCAACTCCAACCCTCACCCACAAAGACGCCGGCCTGGTCATGTTGAACCGGGCCGGCTGGGTGTTGTTTGGGTAATTGGCATTTTTGCGTCATGTGGCCTCTTCCTTGGCGTCTTTTAACTCACAATATCAGCTCATGCAGTAGGTTTCTATTAGTTACATTTGCAGGTTTGTGGCTCTGAGCGTCATTCACCTCTTTGCCGCCTGCAAAGGCGTTGCGCTGGGGTTGATACCTGCTCCCCCCTCGCCTCTAGCGTGTTGGCCGCTGGCTTTGTGAAGCCATCCTGGATTTGTGGCCCTTCTGGTAAGGTCAAAATGGATTCCCGATTACCCCACTCGAGAATGACAATGCGGGGTGCTTGCGGGAGTGACAGTGCTGGGGGTGCTTTGTGGAATGGACAGGTATGGCGATATCACCGCTCGCTCGCTTCAGCACCAATGCCAGGTAGGTCAATGCACCGACTGAAGGGGACGGACGCCTCAACGGGCCAAGACTGCGTTGGCACATCGACTTCATGACCCCGGCAGGTATTTCACCGAGTGCCTTTCAGGCGCACATTCAAGACGCCCCCGAAGTTCCGGGGGCGTGGTGTTGCTAGGCTTTCAATTTATCGAGAGTATCTTTAGCCTTCATTAAGGACCGCTTCCGGGAAGTGGCGACCCAACATACGGTTCTGAAAGTCATCCACGAAGCGGCTGTTTATGATGATGATAAACCGCTCGAAGGGTGCCCCGCTGTCGAGCTGTTCGATCCCGTCGACACTGTGGAATAGCCGATCATCGCGCAGATGAAGGATATCACCCGGATCCAGAGTGACGTCTACCAAGGGTTGCATGCCAGCCCTGTCTGCATAGAGGTGGTTTTCAGCACCCGACACGTTTTCCCGATTGAGGACCATAATGCTGAGAGCCTTGCAGCCATCGGCATGAATTCCCTGGCCCTGAAGAGGGTCGACGCTGCCTTCCCCGCGAACACCGGTGATCTGCATCAGAATGGGTTCATGCGCACTGATGCCCCAAATCCTTGCCCAGGCCCGGACAAAGGCTTTTACATCGGGGCGTGCCA
Source organism: Halomonas sp. BLK-85 (assembly GCF_044792155.1). Classification (NCBI taxonomy): domain Bacteria; kingdom Pseudomonadati; phylum Pseudomonadota; class Gammaproteobacteria; order Oceanospirillales; family Halomonadaceae; genus Halomonas; species Halomonas sp. BLK-85. The sequence goes on along the minus strand of NZ_CP087731.1, from coordinate 171,774 downwards.
AGAACTCTTCCGTCAGCGGATCATAGTACCGCAGGCGATCTGCCATGCTTTCAGCATCGTTAAAGGCACCACCCTGGGCCATGGGGCATTGGCCCATGTCCTCTACGTCGCCTTGATCATTCAGAGCAAGCCATGACATCCGCTTCCAACGAAGGTTGACATAGGGATCGCGCGGCAGGTCAGCGACAGCCTCCTGCCAGGCGGCCAGATTGATTCGCTCTCGAATATCGGTTTTCGCCCAATCCTGATGCCGCAAGGCTTTGATAACTCCCGGACGCCAATACTCGTCGAGGGAATTAGTAGGCATATAGGGCAGACCAAAACCGTGTTTGAAAGTATCGAGTTTCATGTGGATATTCTCCTGTTGAATGGGCGGAATTGCCCGGTGTGGACGTGATCAACACCACGGCCAACAGGAAGAAAATGAGAAGATCTGCTGGGATATGTCAAAATTTATTTAAGGAAGCTGATAATATTGAAACAGGAATCTGACCGTTGAGGGTGTACTTGGGTAGGATATCTCTTACAAATAGGTGTAGGATAACTATGACAAAGTGTTAAATTTTGGCATCGTCAAAATTCTTGTTGGTATTTTTCTTTAGGTGGTTTTCATGAATGTCCGCGACCCACGACATCGCAAAGGTTCGGAACGCCTGGGGGGAACTCCAGGTAGTTCTCCGGTACGTTGGCGATGAAGACGCCTGACACACCCTCAGCTGCTGGCATCGATTCGTATGATGCCAGCAGAGAAGAGCTCAAGTTAGTACGCCGCCAGTATCTGGAGAGTGAAGAGCGATTCCGCGCCTTGCTAGAGAGTCTGCCGAAAGTGGCGGTACAGGGTTATGATCGAGATCGGCGAGTGATTTACTGGAATGAGAGTAGCACCCGTCTCTATGGCTATACCGCTGAGGAAGCTCAGGGACAGTTACTGGAAGACCTGATCATTCCTGCCTTCATGCGTGACAAGGTGATCCAGGCACATCGTGCCTGGATCAAGGAAGGGGTCGAAATACCCGCCGATGAACTCGAGCTCAAGCACAAAAGCGGTGAACTGGTATCGGTTTTTTCGCAGCACCTGATGCTCAATGAGCATACCGACTCACCCCTTATGTTCTGCGTGGATGTTGACCTCTCGGACCAAAAGCGCGCCCACCGTGACCTGGAGTTCGCCACCCGTTTCGACAGCCTCACCCATCTCCCTAACCGCCAGACCGTCGAGGTCGACCTGGACAGTTTGCTGGATTCCTGCCGACGCCAGGGCAATAGCCTGGCAACCATCTACCTGGACATCGATCATTTCGTCGAGATAAATGATGCCCTTGGTTATGATCAGGGTGATCATCTGCTGATTGAGTTGACCCGGCGACTGAATGCAAGCCAGCGAGTCACTGACCTGTTGTCTCGTGTCTCTAGCGATGAATTCGTGCTGGCCTTCCCCGGCGTCCAGTTGCCCCACGATGTCAGGCGTGTCGTGCGTCATGTCCAGAATGTCTTTCGGGAACCTTTTGCCCTGAATGGTCGGGAGTGTCAGGTCACGGCTTGTCTGGGTGTGGCACTCTTTCCCGAAAATGGTGAAACCTCGCGCGAGCTGATCCGTAATGCCGATGTTGCCAAGAATCGTGCCAAACTGGACGGTCGGGGCGCTGTACGTTTCTTCGAACAAAAGCTCCATGATGAGCTGGTTCGCCAGCATTATCTCTCTGCGCGACTCGAGGAAGCCCTGGATAACGGTGAATTCTCCCTTCACTACCAGCCCCAGGTATCAGCGGCCAGTGGGCGAATAGAGAATCTCGAGGCCTTGATACGCTGGGAGCCTGCCGAGGGCCCGCCGATCTCGCCTGGCGAGTTTATTCCGCTGGCCGAGCGTTCCGGTGTGATTCATCGTCTGGGCGACTGGGTCATCGAAGAGGCTTGCCGCCAACAGGTGGAATGGCGTGCCAAGGGTTTTCACGGACACCGCATCGACATTAATGTCTCTGGCCGTCAACTGCTGGGTACCGATGCCCTCAAGCGCTTCGAGGACTCGCTTCAGCGTCAAGGTTTAGGTCCGCGGGATATCGGCATTGAATTGACCGAGAATGTCCTGATCGAAGCCGAGGAGTCCGTTCTCGAGGACCTATGGCGTCTCTATCATCGCGGTATTCGCATTGCTATCGACGATTTCGGGACCGGTTATTCCTCTCTGAGCTACCTCAAGCACTTTCCAGTCACTGCCCTGAAGATCGATCGCTCTTTCATCCAGGACGCTCCCACACAGCCGAAGGATCGGGCCATCATGGAAGGGGCCATCTTCATCGGTCACCGCCTGGGATTGGAAGTGGTGGCCGAGGGGGTCGAAAACGCCGAACAGTTGTCATTGCTTCGCGAAATGCATTGCGATCTCATACAGGGTTTTTTCTTCTACCGCCCGATGCCTGCCAAGGAAATCGACCGTCTGCTGGGCGGTTTAGTGCCTGGTCATGAAGGGCTGTCGAGCTGACCCTCGTCGTGATTTGAAGTACACCCCCAAGGTTTGCAATACCCCTTAAGACCTAGTGAACGCTCCGGATGCCCTTCGATCGCTGTGACTGACCCTTTAGCAGGGGTTGGAGTGCCACTTCCGGCCAATATCGGCAGGCTGCATCGCTGGCTTTGGGTGACACTCGCGGGAAAGGTTCGCAAGGGCAAAGCCGCCCATCGAATCTCGACAATAGTGCTGGAAGGAGTAAAACGGTTCGACACCGTCTTCGACATTCGATATGGAACACGAAATCAATGAGCTGGATGCCGACACTCGGTTCTTCGCCCGTCCAGACAGCAGGCATGGTTATGGGTTGTTTAACCAGTAAGCTCAACACGTGGAACCAAGACGACGTTATTGAATCGACCCGGCCCCCCTCTGTCAGCCTAGTTGTCCGGTTGGCGATGTCGCCTGAATCTAACTCAGAGGGAGCGGTATGGAACTCATGTGCCACGTTATTCTGCCGAGCACCACAGCTGGAACAGATTCCTCTGCGCTTGCAGCTAAACGCCACCAGATGTTCATGGTGGAAATCCTCGCAGCGCACGCGCAAGAAATCGCTCTACAGGCGACCACATTGTAGAAAGTCGTTGAATTCTCTTTGAATGTAAAAAGGCAGGCTTTGCCCGTGTTCTTCCATCGTGGCCTTAAAAAACCGATAGTGTTTCTGAACCAATTGATAGAGAAGCGTATGTTAGGGCTGGTGGCGTTAGTAGTTTGCTGATTGGATCGCCGTGGCTTTCCTTGCCAGTGGCATGGGCATCTTCTGCCGATACTGTAACTATATACAGCATAGTGACATACATTCAGACCGCCAAGCCCAGCCCATTTGCCAATTTTTTACATAGTTATCCTCAGCCACATAGACAACTATGCGCCTTTTATACGGCAGCCGCTTTTAATCGTCTGCCCATAAACCATCATCCTGCGCCCAGAGACTACAGGACGCCGGATCAGGCTGGCTTCACCCACAGGCAACAACGAGTCAGTGAGGGTGCCAGCGATGTCGAGGTTCTACTTGACTTCATCACCTCGCAGGAGCTTCGGCAGCAACCAGTCACCGAGACTATACAAGAAAAGTCGAGAGAGCTCTGGGTGAGTTTGCCCTTGCGAACCTTTCCCGCGATAGCACCACCTAACGTCAGCAATGCAGCCTGGGCGATACTGGCCAAGACACTTGGAATGATCAAGAGCCTTTTCGTTCCGGGCACGCGGGGATGACGCGGATGTGCGGAACAATCCACTCAGTTCCAGCCGTCTGTGCAACCGCTAGCGGCCGAGAGAGAAACAATACTTGTCAACCGGCAAAATCAGGCTATATTAGAATTACTCGATAGAAAGTGTAAGGGCACTAGAACGTACAGCTTTTTCATAAAGACTAAAAAGGCAGACTGCATGGTCGTTAAAATCTTTTTAGACAGCGGCGACACCGAATACCCGCTGACGAACCAGGGTGTCGAGTTTGTGGCGAATCTGCTCCGGTGCCCGAGGATCATGCAGTACCGATGCCAAGCGGCGCATCAGGCGATGATGTTTGTCGATTTCACGAGGCAAAAGCAACCCAGCACCGGGGGTAATATGACCACCGGAGAAATCGGCTTCAATTTGGCGGCGTGAGAGTGGCGAGAAGGTCAGTTTTTCAGGTGACATTTTGGAAGCGGCAGTTGGTGTTAGTTTTTGGCGTAAGGTCCTGAAATATTAATACTTTCAGCAGCCTTCTTTTATACCCAATGAGAAATTCGGGTTTTGTTCTTTACTTCCTTTGTTCCTGAAAATTATCGATGAATTAAGAGCACCTTTCACTACAGTAGAGAGCAGGCGAAAAAATCCCCTATTGTGTGAAAAAGGAATTATCTGGAGAGAGGGGGATTAAGAATGCCTAACAATACTCAAGAAACCAACCGATTAAAATCAGTTATGTCAAGCGCCATACGCTCAACACTACTGACAATAGCCGGGCTATTGATGCTAACACTGATAGCCGGATGCGCCACAAAGGCTGATTACAACTATGTAAACGAAGCAAAAAAATATGGCAACAAAGGATTCGCCGAAATCTTGAACGGTGACGGAACTTTGGCCAAAAATAATTTTCATAGATCTACGCAAATACTGAGCTCGGGAGTGAAGGAGCATGCCCTTAAGGCTCATAACCGCGCCAAGTGGCAGTCTGGATTCAATAATGCCTTTAGTGTGGCAGCACAAGTTGGCCTGGCAGTCGCTGCAGCAAAGTCCAGCACCAGCGCTAATCAGCAACAAAGTAATGCAATAAAAAACTCGTACATGCAAGCCTCTGACCAACTCGCTCAGATTAACAGTATGATGAGCAATGAAATACGCAAATCTCAAATGGGAATTGTGGATTCTCGTACGAGGTCTGTAGATCATAATGTCTGGCGTGCAGCTGTCATTTCTGACCATCCGATTTCCAATAGTGTTGTAAGGGTCAGAACAGATTCTGGTAGTTGCACAGGGTTTTTCATTCAGCCTAGGGTAGTGGCTACCGCTGCGCACTGCTTCTCAAATCTCGAACAACCATGGGTCGAACACGACAACCTAAGCTCTGCGGAAAGTTTCATAAAGGGAAAAGTGATGCATAACCCTGTTGTCAGCAAAATCCGCCATCAATTATACGAAAACAGCGCGAATTGCAATTCGATAAGTATTGAAGGAAAATGTGTAACTTATGACATAGCTTTCCTGGTAACAAAATACGCAAGCACGGGGGTAAGCCACCTCCCAGTTCTTTCGCGCGAATCAAAACAAAGAAATGTATTGTTCAACATTGGGTATTCAGGAGATTTGAATAATGGATTTTATAAAAGAATAGACTATGGCTGCAGCGCTAGTTCCGAAGAGCATTACAGCAACGCCCTATTAAGTTACGACTGCGCCAGTGCTGGTGGCAATAGTGGAGGGCCGGTACTAGCAGTTGTAACAAAGGGTTCTGGCATTCACGCGGGTGTTGTCGGTGTCCACTCATCCGCTAAAAACGATCTTGATGCGCGGATGGCCGGAAGAGCTTTTGCAGTCTACTTAGGCATGGGCAAAGATATTTATCGCGCTATCGTCGAGGCGAACCCGGGGTCTGGAAATCCTGCACTTTTGGACAATCTATAAACTTTTTTTATGTCTGAGGGCTTGTAGGTAGCAGCCCCTCCGCCACCTGGTTTTGACTTTTTATATTTCAAAACTAAATTTCTTTGATCAGAGCTTGTAAAGACCTTGTTGCACTGCTCATCGGTCACATTAAAGTTGGTGTCTTCATTTGAAAAGTTTAATCCTCGGCCACCACCGCCACCCATGGCACTTCCGGCTAAACCACCCACCCTGCCTCCTGCACCATTTGCACCGCCGGCTCCATTAGCGCCTGCAGCCGCTCTGTTGTCGAGTTTAAAGCTGTTGTCATCAGCCGAGGGGCTCACTCCGGCTTGAGGCAGGGCTCTTCCGCTGTTTCTAGCGCTGCCACCAACGTTGCCGCTGGAGCTAAAACTTGAACCTCCAGCCGCTTGGGTGGGAGTGCCCCCTATCCTGCCAGAGGGGGTATTTCAAGTGTTGATAACCTCTCTTAAGCTATTTCATTCTCTATGTGACTATGTAGGGGGTATAGGAAGCATAAAACACCTTTTTCCCCTTCAGTTAAAGTCTCTTACCCGAAATTCATGAAGGTTTTTACTGCTTAAGCACCCGTTTTCAGATGCGCCGCGCCCCAAAACGCATCCATTTTGGTCGATTAGACAAAAAAGCGCCTGGCGAATGGAACGCCGTGCATCAACTACCCCACCGGGGCGCAGTGATGCTGGCAGTATGTAGCTTGAGAACTTGAGTTCGTCAGTCAAACAGACACGTCTGCGATGCGAGAAACAGGCTGGGAGACAAAGGCGGCGCCCGCTCTGATGGCAACCTATGCTGGCTGGTCGTAACGGCTTTGACCGCCATCTGCTTAAGGTGCTTGAGGATCCGTTCAATCATCTTGGGGTCTTCGAAACTGGCAATCACTTTGACCTGACCGCCGCAGTGTTCGCATTCTTCAGTGTCGATGTTGAATACCCGTTTGAGTCGTTGCCTCCAGGTCATGGCACGATGGCGCTGTTCGGGGCTCTTATCGTGCCAGTCGGTATCGGCTGTTTCTGGCTTGTCAGTCTATTTCCCGCGCTTGGCGGGTGTCACTTGCACCCGGTGTTGGCTGTTGGGGGCAAAGACTCCGTGGAATCGGGTGAGATTGACCCGAGGCTTGGGTATCAGTGCTACCAGTTTCGCGATGAAGTCCAGCGGTTCAAAGATGACATGCGTGGTGCCATTACGGTACGGGGTTTTCAGTTCATAGCGCACCTGCTCATTGGCGGCCAATGCCAGAGGCTTTTCTGAAACCGCTGGCCGGCTGATATAGCGACACAAGCGCTCAAGCTTATCGTGCTGATGCGCTTCGGCCATCACGCCCGCGTGCAAGGAAAAGCTAGCATGGTTGGCTAGTCGTCCTCTTTCAGCGTCAGCCAGGTATTCTTGGCATCGCGCTCCAGCAGGCCTTCCTTTTCCAGGCTTCGGGCGATGCGGTGGCTGAGGGTTTGGCTTCAGACGGTGTCTGTTGAGATTGCGCAGCGCAGGCATCAGGCGTTTTGGCGGGGGTTAGCGCTTGTTGAGCCATTATTGCAGACATTGACATGGTAATGCAGTTGCATTACTTTAACTGCATTACCTTTGCATTGCCACAGAGCGGAGATTAGCCATGAGCACGGCCATTGAAGATGACTCTAAACTGACAGACCGCTATCAAACCACTGTACCGGCCTCGGTCCGGCAAGCGCTCAAACTTAAACGGCGTGACCGCATTCATTATACGATTCGTGCCAATGGTGAAGTGGTCCTCAGTCGCGCCCAGGATGAGTCACACCAGGACCCCGTTATCACCCATTTCCTGGACTTTCTGGAAAGTGACATGCAGGCGAACCCAGCCAACATTCGTGCCGTCACTGCCAATACCTTTGCCGAAGCTGAGAACTTGACAGCAGGTATCGAGGTAGACCTTGATGCGTGTCTTCCTGAAGACGACGATGACTTATGAGCGCTCTGGTTATAAACGGATGGACGATTTATGCCCATCCTTTGTTCCTGGAACAGCTCAATGCGCTTAGCAGCAAGGTAAAAAGGCTTCAGCAAAAAGACCCGCTTGGCTATCTTGGCAAGCCGTCTACCAAGCGGCTGGCGGCGATTATCAAGCTTGCCACCAATGACATTCCACAAGACCCGACCCGCTCACGCTACCGGCAAGGTAACACCCTGGGCACTGAGCATTCTCATTGGTGCCGAGCAAAATTCTACCAGCAGTATCGGTTGTTTTTTCGCTACGATCTGGCAAGCAAGATACTTATCTATGCCTGGGTCAACGACGAATCCACCAAACGCGCTTATGACAGCAAACAGGATGCTTACACTGTTTTCCAGAAGATGCTTAACAACGGCCACCCGCCGGATAACTGGAATGACCTCTGGGAAGCGGCTACCGGTGACGAAAACGCAATTGCGTCTCTGATGGGCAATAATGGTAACGATTAAGTGACTCGATCCAGCGCCTACCCACCTATAAGAACTCATTATAACGCGGAGCTTTGCGATACTTTTGGAACTGTGCATTGCTTGCCGCCCGCTCGCCTGCGGCGAGTGGGTGACTTGCTTTGCGAAGCCTCCCTGCGGGAAGGTCGCTTTGTTCGCTTGTGGGTAGCGCCCTTCCATCATAAACGTCACTAATCTTAAGCAGCACTCACAAAAAAACCGGCCTGGCAGAGAAGTCTCTGCCAGGCCGGTGTCGTTAACCTACTCTGCATCTAGCTGAAGATCAGCGTTCCACGCCGATGGCGAATTCGTCGCCGGCGTCGAGCAGCCAGCGGTAGGTGTAGTCGGCAAAGCTGCGGCGGACGACCAGTTCCCAGCGGGTGTCGCTGGGGCGGCGCAGGATCACGGTGGCCTTGGCGAACACCGTGGTCACGCCCTTGCCGACCTTGAAGTGCGATGGGTGAACGTCGTAGATGACGCTTTTCATCAGTACTTCGGTGGCGCCTTCGCCTTCCAGCTCTAGCAGGGTCTGGCCGCCGCTGACATCGCTGATGGCGTAGTGGGCATCGGCGAGTTCGTGGCGCAGGGCGGTTTCAAGCTCGAAGGCTTCGCCGTCAGGCACGATGACCAGCCATTCATCCGGGGATAGCCACTGCACCGAGCGCTGGCCGGAATCATCCAGGGTAAGACCCTGGGGCTCGCCGGGCAGGTTGATGCCCAGCACCTTGCGCACGGCTTCATCCAGGACAATGGCGCCGCCGCGCAGGATCAGATGCCCCTGCAGCGGGCGTTCGCGCAGCACCACGCGGCTTTGCGGGGTGACGGCAGGCGCACCGCTGTGCGCCAGGCTGAAGGCCATGGGGGTGGCGACCGGCAGGTCGGCCTCGGCACGGGTATCGAAAGTCGCGACCTTAGACATGCTGGCGCTCTCCCTTGGGGTCATAGAAAATCGGGCTGACAATTTCAGCTTCGTGGACCGTACCATCGACGGTTGGCAGGAAGACGCTCTCGCCCATCCGCTGATGGCCATCCTTGACGACGGCCAGCGCAAAGCCGCTCTTGAGGGTCGGGCTGTAGTAGCTGGACGTCACGTGACCGACCATCGGCATGGGGATGGCGTGATTAGGATCGCGGACGATCTGGTCGCCTTCTCCCAATACCACGCTGGGGTCCTTGGGCTTGAGGCCGACAAACTGCTTGCGGTCACGGCGCGCGGTATCCGAACGGGTCAGCGCACGCTTGCCGATCCAGGAGAACGGCTTGTCGTAGCCGACGCACCACTGCATGCCCAGATCTTCCGGGGTCACCGAGGCATCGGTATCCTGACCGACAATGATGAAGCCTTTTTCGGCGCGCAGCACGTGCATGGTTTCGGTGCCGTAGGGGGTCAGGCCGTACTTCTCGCCGTGCGCGAACAGCGTCTTCCAGACATGTTCGGCATAGTTGGCCTGCACGTTGATCTCGAAGCTCAGCTCGCCAGTGAACGAGATCCGGAAGATGCGTGCCGGCACGCCGGCCACCTTGCCGGTGCGCCATTCCATAAACTTGAAGGCATCGCGGTCCAGGTCAACGTCGGTTATCTCGCTGACCAGCTTGCGGGCTTCCGGCCCGGTGACCGTCATGGTCGCCCAGTGATCGGTGACCGAGGTGAAGTAGACATCCAGCTCCGGCCATTCGGTCTGGTGCCATAGCTCCAGCCACTCCAGTACCGCCGCGGCGCCGCCGGTGGTGGTGGTCATCAGGAAGTGGTTTTCACCCAGGCAGCTGGTGACACCGTCATCGGTGACCATGCCGTCGTCCTTGCACATCAGGCCGTAGCGGCACTTGCCGACCGGCAGCTTGGCCCACTTGTTGGTGTAGACCCGGCCGATAAATTCGCGCGCATCGGGGCCCTGAATGTCGATCTTGCCCAGAGTCGAAGCGTCAAGAATGCCGACCTTTTCACGCACTGCCAGGCATTCACGCTGGACGGCCTCGTGCATGCTTTCCAGCTTGCCATTCACTTTCTGTGGATAGTACCAGGGACGCATCCACTGGCCGACTTCCTCGAATTCAGCGCCGCGTGCCACGTGCCAGTCGTGCATGGCGGTGTAACGCTCAGGGTCAAACAGGCTGCCGCAATGGCGGCCGACAATGGCGCCAAAGGTGACCGGGGTGTAGTTGGGCCGGAAAACGGTGGTGCCGACCTCGGGAATCGGGCGCTTCAGGCAGCGCGCAGCAATCGCCATGCCGTTGATATTACCCAGCTTGCCCTGATCGGTCCCAAAGCCCAGCGCGGTGTAGCGCTTGACGTGCTCGATCGACTCGAACCCTTCGCGGGTAGCAATCTCGATGGCCGAGGCGGTGACGTCGTTTTGCAGATCAACGAACTGCTTGGGTGCCTTGAGGGTGTCCTTTTCATGGGGTACGTGGAACAGCGCGGCTGCCTTGCCAACGCGCGGCTCGTCTGTTGTCGGCAGGGTAATCGGCTCAGGGCTCATGCCCAGGGCGGCCACGGCGCGGGCGGCCACGTCAACGGCCTCGGAGAACAGCGAACTCAGCGCGTAGTTGGCATTGGCGCCGCCGCAGGCATGCACGCCTTCCACCAGGCCGGGCACAAAGCAGATCAGGTCGTCGCGCCAGGTCGGGCGGGCACCGGTGTGCGAGGCCAGATGAATGACCGGGCTGAAACCGCCGCTGGTGGCGATGGTGTCACAGGCCAGTTCTTCCACCGCGCCGCTGACACAGAAACGCTGCAGATCGATCTTGGCAATCCGCGCGCCGCTGACCCGGTTGCTGCCCTTGGCTTCGATCACGGCACTGCCGGTGATGATGCGGATACCCAGTTCGCGGGCTTTTTCAACCAGGTCGCCGTCCGGCGTGTCGCGCACGTCAGCAATCGCAGCCACTGAATAGCCGGCCTGTTTCCAGGCGATGGCGGCACGGTAACCGTCGTCGTTGGCGGTGGACACCACCAGCGTCTTGCCTGGCACCACGGCATAGCGGTGAATATAGGCGGTCACGGCGCTGGCCACCATGTTGCCGGGGGCGTCGTTGTTGGCGTACACCAGCGGCCGTTCGTGGGCGCCGGTGGCGAGCACTACCTGGCCAGCCCGCACACGGTGCATGCGGGCGCGCACCTGGCGGCGGCCGTTAATGTCTGGCGCGGTATCGGCCAGGTGTTCGGTGCGCCGCTCATGCAGGGTCACGAAGTGGTGATCATGGTAGCCGTTAGCGGTGGTACGCGGCATCAGGGTCACGTGCGGCATGCCTGCCAGCTCGTCAATGACCCGCGCCACCCACTGCTCGGCAGGCTCGCCATCCAGGGTATAGGGGGCATCCAGCAATGAGCCGCCAAGCGCTTCCTGCTCATCAGCGACGATCACCCGGGCGCCACTGCGGGCAGCCAGCAGCGCGGTTGCCAGGCCCGCCGGGCCAGCGCCGACGACCAGGATGTCGCAATGCTGATGGAGGTGATCATAGATGTCGGCATCCGGCTCCATCGGGCTGCGACCCAGGCCGGCGGCCTTGCGGATGTACTTTTCGTAGGTCATCCACATCGAGGCCGGGGCCATGAAAGTCTTGTAGTAGAACCCCGGTGGCATGAACTTGCCACCGAGCTTGCCGACCATGCCCATCATGTCGATCTGGACGTTCGGCCAACCGTTGGTGCTGGACGCGCTCAGGCCTTCATAGAGGGCTTGCTGGGTGGCGCGCACGTTGGGCACCTGGGCCGCTTCGCTTGTGCCCAGCTGAACCACGGCGTTGGGTTCCGCCGCACCGGTGGTGACAATGCCGCGCGGGCGCGAATATTTGAAGCTGCGGTTGACGATATCAACGCCGTTGGCCAGTAGCGCAGAGGCCAGGGTATCACCGGCATAGCCCTGGTAGGCCTTGCCGTTAAAGGTGAAGTTCAGGGGACGGGAGCGGTCGACCTGCCCGCCTGCCTTGAGCCGGCGACCGGCAGTGTCCTGATGCTGGCTCATGCGCGGACTCCTTCTTCATGGACGCCTTGCGGGGCGGCAGTGATCGGGGCGGCGTTGGCGTTCTCGGCGGTTACCGAGGGCTTTTCGCCCATCTTGTAGGTTTCCAGAATCCTGTAGCTCACCGTGTGACGGGTCACGTTGAAGAACTTGCGGCAGCCGGCAGCGTGCACCCACATTTCATGGTGAATGCCGCGCGGGTTGGTGCGGAAGAACAGGTAATCGCCCCATTCTTCATCGCTGCAGGATTCAGGGTCTTTGGGCCGCTCGATATGCGCCTCACCCTTGGGGTGAAACTCTTCTTCTTCGCGGTATTCGCAGCAATACGGGCAATAGATAATGAACATGACGAAATCTCCTCAGTGCGCGACGCCGGCCGCGCCGTGTTCATCGATGAGCGCACCGCTGTGGAAGCGGTCAATGGAGAAAGGCGCTGCAATCGGGTGCATCTCGCCCTTGGCAAGGCTGGCGGCAAACACATGGCCGGAACCGGGCGTGGCCTTGAAGCCACCGGTGCCCCAGCCGCAGTTGAAGTAGAGGCCCTTGACCGGTGTCTTCGACAGGATCGGGCAGGCATCCGGGCAGGTATCCACCACGCCGCCCCACTGACGGTTCATGCGCACCCGAGAGAAGATCGGGAACATTTCGACAATGGCCTGCAGGGTGTGCTCCACCGTCGGGTAGCTGCCGCGCTGGCCATAGCCGTTGTAGCCGTCGATACCGGCCCCGATGACCAGATCCCCCTTGTCCGACTGGCTGACATAGCCATGTACATGGTTGGACATGACCACGGTATCCAGCACCGGCTTGATGGGTTCGGAGACCAGCGCCTGCAGTGGGTGAGATTCCAGCGGCAGCCTGAAACCGGCCATATCGGCCAGCACGCCCGAATTACCGGCGGCCACACAGCCCACCGTCCTGGCTTCGATATCACCGCGGTTGGTGTGCACGCCGTAGATCTGGCCGTCGCGAATCTTGAAGCCGGTGACTTCGGTCTGCTGCAGGATATCTACGCCTAGCGCGTCGGCACCCCGGGCATAGCCCCAGGCCACTGCGTCGTGGCGGGCAACGCCAGCACGCGGCTGCCAGGACGCCCCCAGCACCGGATAACGGGCATTCTTGGAGCAATCCATGATGGGGACAATTTTCTGTACCCCGGCCGTATCGAGCACTTCACTGTCGATGCCGTTGAGACGGTTGGCGTTGACCCGGCGCTGAATGTCGCGCATGTCCTGCAGGGTGTGCCCCACGTTCAGGACGCCCCGCTGGGAGAACATGACGTTGTAGTTCAAGTCCTGGGACAGCCCTTCCCAGAGCTTCATGGCGTGCTCGTACAGGAAGGCGGATTCGTCCCACAGGTAGTTGGAACGCACGATGGTGGTATTACGCGCCGTATTGCCGCCGCCCAGCCAGCCTTTTTCAATCACCGCGACATTGGTGATGCCGAATTCCTTGGCCAGATAGTAGGCAGTGGCCAGCCCATGGCCGCCTCCGCCAACAATAATGACGTCATAGGCCGGTTTGGGAGTAGGGTTGCGCCACTGGCGCTGCCAGTTTTCGTGATGGCTGAGCGCATGCTTGACCAGCCCGAAGCCAGAATAGCGTTGCATGGAAGGCTCCTGAATGCGTCAGGCTTTCTGCGGGCGGTTGACGCCACCCCGACAGCCCTACGTCATTGTTGTTGGTGAGTGATAGGGATTTCTCTAGGGCCTGTTGACGTTTCCTCGCGAACCGCGTTGCTGCGCCAAAGAGCGTCAGGCAAGGCGCGACACGACGGCAATGGTGGTGCCCTTACCGAGTGGCGCAACGCCGCATGGCGTTCTTTGGCGCGCAACCCGAAGGGACAGGGCCCTTTTGGCGCAGCCCTGCGTTGTTTGTCGCTGATTGGGAGCCACCCAATCACGCTCCTCACGCCTTGTTCTGCACCAAAAGGGCCTCTGTCGCGGTCGTGATGAAACGTCAACAGGCCCTAGGGTTTGATTAAAGGCGATTACCACCCGGACTAATTGAACAAATGCGACAAAACGCATGAACATTTCAAGTATTAATAGCGTCGAGGAAAAACAGTAACTGGCCTTAGGCAGGGGCTAAAGCGCAGGCTGGCCGTCAACATGCAGAAAGAAAGGGTCGACCTGGTGGCCGTTGGGCAGCGTTGCGTTTTTGCGCAGCTCTGAAGGGGAAGCGCCAAAACAGGCGCGAAACTGGCGGGAAAAATGCGCGGTATCGGCAAACCCGCAGCGGGCGCCAATATCAGTGATGCTCTTGCCGGTATAGTTCAGCAGCCACAGGCCATAGCGTAATCGCAGTTCACGGGCAAACTGCTGTGGGCTGACGTCCAGAGTGGCCTTGAAGCGGCGTTCCAGGTTGCGACGCGAGGTACCTACCCGCTCGGCCAGGGCATCCATGCTGATTACCTGGCCAAGATGCTGTTCGAGCACCAGAATGGCGCGCCTGACGATGCGGTCTTCCACCCGCCCGAACACCACCGGCTGGGGCTGGGGCGAAGTGCCCTGACGGCCTTCATCGAGCAGCATGATATGCAGGCTTTTCATCGCCCAGGCCTTGCCGATATGCCGCTCGATCAAAAACGCTGCGAGGTCGGCGGCGGCGGCCCCACCGGCGCAGGTGATGCGGTCGCCGTCATCAATGAACAGCCGGTCTGCCACAGGTTCAGCGCTGGGAAAGCGCTTGGTCATTTCATGATGGTGATACCAGCTGACGCAGCAGCGTCGCCCCTTCATCAACCCGGCCTGAATGAGTGCATATACACCGGTACACAACCCCACCAGCGGAATGCCTGCATGATCAGCTTCACGCAGATAGGCGCTGGTCGACGCCTCCGGGGCAGCTTTGTCTTCCTGCACGCCGCCTATCACCACCAGATAATCAAAGCGGGCGGGCGGCTGAAACGGCTGACACGCCGAAATTACCGCGCCGCAGCTGGAGGTTACCGATTCGCCATTGGGTGTCATGAACACCCACTGCGCGCGCAGCGGGCGGCTACGGTCGCCTTCATCAGCCGCCAGACGCAGGCAATCCACAAAGGCCGCAAACGGTAGCAGCGTAAAACGATGCAGCAACACGATACCTACCGAAAGGGACGGTGCATTATTTGCCGCTACGCTCATTGAATCACCATGTTTGGCTCACTCCTGAAAACCCTGGAAACGCGATACCTTGAACGGAGTCAGGTCAATATCAGTAGCTTAACCCGCCAGCAGGTCAGCCACCAGCTTCCCGGTGGTGACCTCCACCGTTATTGATCATCTCAAAGACAAACACCCCGCCTGAGATAGGGCGGGGTGTTCGCTGAACCGTCTAACGTTTTTTCAGGTGTGGGCTGAACGCCGTCTCTAGGTGCTAGAACCGGACGCTGGTGCTGGTGTGCTCACCGCCGCATTGGCTGCCGCACCCAGGGCATCAGCAGAGGCAATATGCTCATCCTGCTTTTCCCAGAGGGCTCGTTCGGCATCTGTCGCCTTGGGCGAGAAAAGCCCCGTCTGAGCGTAGAATATACCAATCAGCGGCGACAGCCAGCAGGCAAACGCCAGAGGGATGTATAGCAGGTTCTCGACGTTGCCTTCACCGATTCCCAGACCCAGCACACTGATGACAAAGGCGCCACCCGCGTTCCAGGGAATCAGCGGCGACATCAGGGTACCGCCTTCCTCCACGCCACGCGAAAGATTAAGCGTCGAATAGCCCAGACCACGATAGGTCGGTGCATACATACGGCCCGGCAGCGCCACAGAGAGGTAGGGGTCGCCTGCGACCAGGTTAGTCGCGAACGATGTCGCAATCGCTGATGTCTGTACGCCTTTAAAAGAACGCACCTTGGCCATGATCGCCTTGATAATGGTTTCCAGGCAGCCGGTTTTCTCCAGCGCGCCACCAAAGCCCAGGGCAATCAGGATCAGGGAAATGGTCCACATCATTGACTGGATACCCCCGCGGTTGAGCAGGCTATCCATTTCGTCAACACCGGTTTCAATCTCGTAACCGTAGTTGGCATAGGTCACAATCTCGTGCAGGCCAACGCCCTGGGTCACCATCGCCGTCAACGCACCAGCAAGCACACCGGCAAACAGCGAAGGAATCGGCGGCATCTTCATGACCGCCAGAATGATAACCAGCAATGCCGGCAGCAGCAGCCACGGCGAGATCGTGAAGTTCTCGTTCAATGACGTGGTGATTGCTTCAATACGGTCAAAAGAGGCGGCCTGATCATCAATCATGGTGAAGCCTACTACCAGATAGATCACCAGTGCGATCAGCATGGCCGGAACAGTGGTGGGCATCATGTTCTTGATATGCGAGAAGACGTCATTGCCGGTGACGGCGGATGCCAGGTTGGTGGTATCGGAGAGCGGGGAGATCTTGTCGCCGAAGAAGGCACCAGAGACCACTGCACCGGCTGTCCAGTAGATCGGGATATCAAAGCCGGCACCAATGCCAACCAGCGCAAGACCCACAGTACCGACCGTGCCCCAGGAGGTACCCAGAGATACCGATACCACCGAGCAGATCAGCATGGCGGCAGCCAGGAAAAAGGCCGGAGACAGCATCAGGAGGCCATAATAGATCAGGCTGGGAACAGTTCCGCTGGCAATCCAGACACCAATAATCATGCCCACCAGAATCAGCACCGATACCGAGGGTAACGAGACGTTGATAACGTGGAAGGCGCCATCTTCAATGCGCTTCCAACGGAAGCCAAGCTTGATACCGACCACGGAAGTGATGGCCAGGCCGATGGCCAACGGAATATGCGGGGTGAAATCGCCAAAATAGAAAATCTGGGTGCCGATAGCGATCAGCGTCAGAATGACAGGCGTCAGGGCAAGCCCGAGACCGGGTTTTTGACGAACCTTTTCTGGTTTCTCATCCATCTTGTAAACCTCATTGTTATTGAACGTGTGATGGTTTTGTATCAACGCAATCGTTCAGCTGATGTATTCAGGATACCGGCCACAGTCGCGCTTTCAGGGGTCACGCTGTCTCAACCTGTGACGCTCGCTTTCCAGCCAATGATTTAGGACGCCTGCATCAACAACATTTCGCTTGGCGCTGATCTTTTTACATCCCCATTGCGAAAGAATACGAGGGTCGAACAGGGTTCACGTGTCTATTCCACGGGTTTTTATGTTGAATTCGGGGAAATGGCGTAGCGAGTGAACGCCTAAAGACATTTAGACCTTGGTCTTGATTCGACCTTGGTATTAACTTCGCTATGCTTTATAATGCGCTGCAACAAGCCCTATTTGGGCTTCTTGCAGGAGACCTTTTTATGACTCCCAACACATCAACCGCCGCGCATCTACAACGCAGCCTGCGTCAATGCCTTGCGACAGCGGCTGAACTGCTTTACCAGCACGGCCACGTGCTTGAAAGCATTACCTTGCCTCATCGCGGCATTGAGCGCCGTGAACTGGCCGCCATCAGCAAGCAGGCGCCTGAATGGGCCACCTGCCAGAAAGTGCTGATCAACAGCGAAGCCGCCATTTATAATGAATACGGCCGCTTTGTGCTCACGTCCATGGGCCGTGAGCTGATGTTCGATATGTTTGGCGAAGGCGCCGCTGACTGCGCCTGACAAGGCTGCCTTCAGACAGATAGCGCGGAATTGAAGACTAGAACGCCACCGTTTTACAACGGTGGCGTTTTTTATTGTTCAGAAAACATTGACCGCCACCAGCACAAAGGTTGCCAGTGTCAGCAGGATACCGGCCAACACCAGACGACCGTCGCGGGCGACCAACCCTAGCCCAAGTAACGTCAACGCCAGCCCGGCGCCGTTGGCTGAAAAAGGAATAAACTCCATGGGCGGCATCGCCAGGGCGATGATCAGCGCCGTCACAGCGGTGAGGCGGCTGCCCTGCTTGCCGGTCAGCCATGGCCAACGTACGCGCAGCCAGCGATCCACCCAGCGTGACGGCTTTCGGGCATGTTGTAAGCCTTTCATAAAGGTGGTTCGCGCCATCTGCCGACGCAGTAGCCAGGCGGGTAGCCAGAACCGTCGGCGTCCAGCCAGCAATTGCACACTTATTAACAGTACAATGATCGCCATCAGGGTAGGTACGCCGGGAATATCGCCAATCAGGGGTGCCAGTGTGACCAGCCCGGCCACCAGCAGCAGGGGGCCAAAGCCGCGAAAACCAATGGCATCCACCACATCCGACACGCTGATATCCTGATCCTCCAACACTACCTGCTCCAGCATGTCAATCAAGCCGGTAAGGCTTGAAACGCGAGGGGTTTCCTGATCGTTCACCTAGTCGTGCCCCTTGAGCTGTTCTTTAAGCTGCCTGGGTACCTGTTTGATAATCAGCCGGTCAGCGGCCTCATCGTATTCAATGCTGTTGCCGAGCAGGTGCGAATCAAAACTGATCGACACGCCACCGGCACGGCCGGTGAAGCGACGAAACTGATTCAGGGTGCGTTTGTCCGGCGGTATCTCTTCTGCCAGGCCATAGTCAGCGTGGCGAATATGCTCATAGAATGCCTTGGGCTGGCGCTCATCCACCAGTGCCGACAGCTCATCGAGAGTCATGGTCTCACCGCGGCGCAGTTGGTCGGTGGCATAGTCGACCAGGGCATCGGTCTTTTCCCGGCTGGCCTCTTCGTCAAAGGCTTCCTTTTCGACGTAGTCGCTGAACGCCTTAAGCAGGGTACGGGTTTCCTGAGGCGCATCAAGGCCTTCCCCCACCCCCAGCCACTGGGTTACCACCTCGGCCACTTTCTGGCCACCGCGCTCTTTCAGAAAGGATACATACTGGGATTGAGCATCGCCCTGCTGCCACTGGGTCAGGTTAATGCGCGCGGCCAGGGTCAGCTGGCGGGTATTCAGCTGCACGGCAGGTATTGCATGGTGTTCAGCGTTGATGCCAATGCCTTCGCGCTGATGCACCAGCGCCACCAGAAGGGTGTCGGTATCCCCCTGGCGCTGATGGGTAAACAGCAGGTAGCCCGCCACCGAAAGATGCTCGGCGAGCGCCCTGGCCAGCTGCTCGGTCAGCCGCCGGGTCAGGGTGGCAAAGCCACTGCCATCGGCCAGGTAGCGCCCCAGCCCGCCAGCGAACGTGGTGTCTACCCCTTCAGGGTCAGCGCTGAAACGCCCCCAGCCTTTGGGCTTGGTGTTGTAGGTATCATTCAGGGCAGTCACCAGGGCTTCCATGGCATCACTGTCCTGGGGGTGCACGTCATTCGCCGCTACAATATCCAGCCGGGCACCATCCAGGGCAGGCTCCAGGCGGTGGACAATACTTTGCAATAGTGGCATAGGGGATCGGGGTTCCTTGTAGCGGTATCAGGGCTTCAGTCGATAGCCGGTGCGGAATATCCAGGCGATCATTCCCAGACAACCGATCAGAAAGAGCGAAATCACCACAACGCTGGCCACAACGCTCACATCACTGATGCCGTAGAAACTCCAGCGAAACCCGCTGACCAGGTAGACCACGGGGTTCAACAGGGTTACTCCCTGCCAGAAAGGTGGCAGCATATCGATGGAATAGAAACTACCCCCCAGAAAGGTCAGGGGCGTAATCACCAGAAGCGGCACCAGCTGCAGTTTGTCAAAACCGTCCGCCCAGATCCCGATAATGAACCCCAGCATGCTGAAGGTCAGCGCCGTCAATACCAGAAAGACCAGCATCCATACCGGGTGAGCCACCTCCAGTGGTACAAAGAAATTTGAGGTCAGCAGAATAAGCAGGCCTAACAGCACCGACTTGGACGCTGCCGCTCCCACATAGCCAATCACGATTTCAAGATAGGAAATCGGCGCTGACAGCAGTTCGTAGATACTGCCGGAGAACTTGGGAAAGAAGATCCCGAACGAAGCGTTGGAGACACTCTGGGTCAGCAGCATCAACATGATCAGGCCCGGGACGATAAAGGCGCCGTAACTGATGCCGCCAATTTCCTCAATCCGCGAGCCAATGGCGGCGCCAAACACCACGAAATACAGTGACGTGGAAATGACCGGGGAAACAATGCTTTGCAACAGCGTCCGTCGGGTTCGTGCCATTTCCGACATATAGATGGCACGGACAGGATAGAGATTCATGCGCGCTCCTTGACCAGATCAACGAAAATATCTTCCAGCGAGCTTTGCCGGGTGTGCAGGTCCTTGACGCCAATGCCAGCGGCTTCCAGCGCGCGCAGCAGGGTCGAAATACCGCTGCTGTCGCGCTGCTTGGAGGAGCTTTCATAGCTGTAGATCAGCTCTTCACCCGTATCGCTTAGCGCCAGTTCAAATGCCGCCAGGGAATCAGGAATGCTGTGCAGGGGGTCAAAAAGCTGCAGCGTCAACTGCTTGCGGCCGAGTTTTTCGATCAGGGCATTGGTTTCTTCCACCAGTATCACTTCACCGTTGTTGATGACGCCGATCCGGTCGGCCATCTCTTCGGCTTCCTCGATATAGTGAGTGGTGAGGATGATCGTCACGCCCTGATCACGCAGTCCGCGCACCACTTCCCACATTTCCCGGCGCAGCTCGACGTCAACACCGGCGGTGGGTTCATCCAGAAACAGGATGCGCGGTTCGTGGGAAAGCGCCTTGGCAATCAGTACCCGGCGTTTCATTCCGCCCGACAGGGTCATCAGACGATTATGCCGCTTGTCCCACAAGGTCAGTGACTTGAGCACCCGTTCAATATGTTCGGGGTTGGGCGGCTTGCCAAACAGGCCGCGGCTAAAGCTCACCGTATTCCATACGGTTTCGAACGCCTCGTTGGTCAGCTCCTGGGGCACCAGCCCGATCCGCTCACGGGCATCCCGGTACTGTTTGACGTTATCAAATCCGTCCACCCAGACAGTGCCCCGCGAGGGAGATGCCAGCCCACAGACCACGCTGATCAGGGTGGTTTTACCGGCACCATTAGGTCCGAGCAGCGCAAAGATTTCGCCCCGCTCGATACTCAAATCCACCTGCCGCAATGCCTGAAAGCTGCCAACGTCTTCCTTACCTGAACCGCTTTTACCAGCATAGATCTTGTCGAGGCCTTCAATGCGAATGATCGGATCGCTCACTGCCTACTCCTTGCTGTGTAAAAAAGACAGACTTGCTGGCATGCGCTAATGGTAATAGGCCAGCAAGTCAGTAGCTGGCCTATTGTACTGGACACAGGCGGGTTTCCCTAAACGCGATAGCACTCTCTGCGCTGGCAGTACAAAGGACAATGCGGTTTATATCCCCCCGGCCAGCCACAGGCAGGTCACAGTATCGCCTTTTTCCACCTGGGTCTGAGGGGGGATGACGGCCAACGCATTGGCATCAATGCAGGACGATAACACTCCGGAATTCTGGTCGTCGAAGGCCTCGGCGCTCACCCCGGAAGACGAGAACAAAAGCCTGACGCGCATATAATGCTGGCGCGGCCCGGTCGAGGTAGCAAACCCTGCGTTGGCAGAGATTTCCGGCAGTGACTGCAGGGCCGGGCAGGCCAGCAAGGCACCGATCAGCGGGCGCACAAAAAGCCAGGCGCCTACATAGCCTGACACCGGATTGCCTGGCAGGCCGACAAAGTGTGCCTGGCCCTGACGACGGGGCAGCTGCCCCAGCGCCAAGGGTTTGCCCGGGCGAATCGCCAGCCGCCACAGCGTCAGCGTGCCCAGTTCCTCCAGGGCGGCCTTGACATGATCTTCCTCGCCAACGCTTACCCCGCCGGTGCTGACCACCAGATCCGCCTGCTCGGCGGCCTTTTGCAGCTGTTCCCGGGTGCCTTGCGGGTTATCCGGCACGCTGACCAGGCTGACCACCTCGGCACCAAAATTCTCCAAAAGACGCTTGAGCATGGGGCGGTTGGAGTTATATAGCTGCCCGGCTTTGAGCGGCGTGCCCGGGTCGATAATTTCATCGCCGGTGGATAGAAGCGCTACCCGCGGGCGGCGTACAACTTGCACCTCGGTCACTCCTTGCCCGGCCAGATGCCCAAGCGCAGCCGCCTCCAGCCGCGTACCGGCACACAAAAGTGTCTGGCCGGCGCGTACGTCGCGGCCGCGTCGGCGGATATTATCGCCAATGGGAATATCAGCAGGCAGCAGGGCATGCTCGCCCTGGCGCTCCACTCGCTCCTGCATGACCACGCAATCCGCCCCCGGTGGAATCTCGCTGCCAGTAAAGATCCGCGCACAGGTGCCGGGCATTAGCGGTTTCACGCCAGAACCCGCCGCAATCCGCTGGCTAATCAGCAGTTGCTGGCCCGCCTCGGCGGCGCGCAGGGCATAGCCATCCATGGCGCTGTTGTCAAAAGGTGGCACATCCAGCTGCGCCTTGACGTCTTCGGCCAGCACCCGCCCGGCGGCGTCAGTCAGGGCTAACGGCTCAGTGTCCAGTGCTTGAGCATCCTGCAGCAATGCCTCCAGGGCCGTTTCTATCGGTGCCAACTCAGCCATGCTGGCCTCGCTCGGGGATCACCAGATTGGCGAAGTTACAGGGTTTGTGGCGGCTATCCAGCTGCTCGGCGAGAATACCGTCCCAGCCGGTGCGGCAGGCGCCGGTAGAACCCGGCAGACAGAAGATGACGGTGGCATTGGCCAGCCCGGCCAGGCAGCGACTCTGGATCGTTGAGCTGCCGACCTCCTCGCCACTGAGCAGGCGGAAGCGCTCGCCAAAGCCCTCTATGCGCTTGTCAAACAGCACGGACACCGCTTCCGGGGTGGAGTCGCGGCCAGTAAAACCGGTGCCCCCGGTGGAGATAATCACCTGTACCTCAGGATCAGCGATCCAGGCGGAGACCACGGCGCGGATCTGGTAAATATCGTCTACCACGATGCGCTTGTCGACCAGCCGGTGACCCACGCCGGTGGCGCGCTCCACCAGCGCCTGACCGCTGCGGTCGGTGTCTTCAGTGCGGGTATCCGAGACGGTCAATACCGCCACTCCCAGGGGAATCATTGGCTCGTTCATGACCGCTACGCCTCCTGGCTGCCGCTGGCTTTCTTGTCAGCCTGACGTTTTTCAAAGGCCGCCAGCTGCTCGGGAGTGGCAGGCGCCTGGTAATGTTCCTTCCATTCGCTGTAGGGCATGCCATAGACATAGTCACGGGCGGCGTCGTAATCCAGCTCGGCACCCTTTTCCTCAGCGGCTGCCACCAGCCATTTGGACAGGCAGTTACGGCAGAAATCAGCCAGAATCATCAGGTCGATATTCTGCACGTCCTTGTTGTCATCGAGGTGAGTTAACAGGCGACGAAAGGCGGCGGCTTCAAGCTCTGTGCGTGTTGCCGGGTCGAGTTCATCAAAGGCTGGCATGATCTTTCCTCTCATTCAATGGGCTAATCGCAACTGCCGACAGCATAACAAAAGACACCGCCCGAAGGCGGTGTCTTTTGTTATCAGAGCCGTTAAAAAAACCGATAGCAAGCGGTGACGTATCACCGCTTTCGCCTCGCTAGCCGGAGCTTGATGGCGCGCTGTCCGTCCCTGCGCTACCCGCGCTTTTCTGAGCAGCGACTTCGTCTTCTGTCAGCGCCTGGTCCTTGACCTCTTCATACCAGAGGTTGTGGTGCTCTTTCGCCCAGGTTTCGTCCACGTAGCCGGTGGTCATGCCTTCCAGGGCACCTTCAGTACCCAGGGTACCGATATAGATGTGGCCTATTGAGACGGCTGTCAGCCCCAGCGCGCCCACCGCGTGAATCAGGTTCGCCCACTGCATGGTGTCGCGGCCCTGATTGAAGTTGGGGAAGTCGAGCACAAAGCCGCTGGCCACGACCAGCAAACCCACTGACGCCAGCAGCCAGTACCAGGCTTTTTCGCCGCCGTTGCAGAACCCGGCGTCGACATGTTCCTTACCGAACAGGCCACCGCCTTTCTTGAACCATTCAAGATCCTGCTTTTTGGGCATGTTTTCCTTGATCAGGCTGATCAACAGAATAACCAGCAGCACTCCAAAGATTGGCCCGAGGTAGTTGTGCAGCACCTTGGAGGTGGACACCATCCACGCCCAGGCTCCATCACCCAACAGACTGCGAAATACAAACTTGCCAAACAGCAGGTTAAGGCCAGTGAGCGCCAGGACGATAAACAGCGAGGCGACCGTCCAGTGCAGTGAGCGCATCAACAGCGACCAGCGAAACAGCTTGCGACCTGTGCGCGGCTCCTCCAGATATTTGCGCCCAACGATGATGTAAAACAGGGCAATGGCAGCTGCCATGCCACCAATGGCGATCAGGCCAAACGGTGACACCCAACGGTTGCGCCATTGACGCCAGGTCTCGCCGCTTGAGTTGACCAGGTTATAGTTGCTGTCAAAACGCGTATCACGGAAGTTGGCATCAGTTTCGCCGCTGCGCACCTGGCGCCATTGATCGGCGTCAATGCCCGGCGCCGCCGTGACCATTTCAGTTTCCGAGGTGGATTGCGCACTGGCCAGCGACGCCATGCCCAGGCTTGCCAGCAGCACCAGCATGACACACAGCCAGCGCCACAGGCCCGTTTTGTTATGGTTCATGACAAGCCTCCTTACCCTTTACGGGCGGCGTCATAGGCGAGGTCATCAGCACTGGCCTGGGGGTTGCCTGACCAGGCACCGTCCGGATGGCCACGCTGAACCACACGCTGGCGGAAGATATCAGCCACTTCCTGAGCATCACCGGCCAGCAGCGCCTTGGTGGAACACATTTCTGCACACAGCGGCAGCTTGCCTTCGGCAATGCGGTTGGCGCCGTATTTCTCGTACTCTTCTTCCTTGGTTTCCGCCGGGCCACCGGCACAGAAGGTGCACTTGTCCATCTTGCCGCGCTCGCCAAAGGCGTTCTGCTGCGGGAACTGGGGCGCGCCAAAGGGGCATGCATACAGGCAGTAACCACAGCCGATACACAGGTCCTTGTCGTGCAGGACGATGCCGTCATCGGTCTTGTAGAAGCAGTCGGTCGGGCAGACGGCCATACACGGCGCGTCGTCGCAGTGCATACAGGCCACCGAGATCGACATCTCGTCGGCTTCGCCGTCATTCAGGGTAACCACGCGGCGGCGCTGGATGCCCCACTCGACGTCGTTGGCGTTCTTACAGGCGGTGACACAGCCGTTGCACTCGATGCAGCGTTCAGCGTCACACATGAATTTCATTTGTGCCATGATGTTTCTCCTCGCACGGCGCGGGGGTTTACCCG
This sequence comes from Halomonas sp. BLK-85, assembly GCF_044792155.1. Classification (NCBI taxonomy): domain Bacteria; kingdom Pseudomonadati; phylum Pseudomonadota; class Gammaproteobacteria; order Oceanospirillales; family Halomonadaceae; genus Halomonas; species Halomonas sp. BLK-85. Next base: position 146,647 of record NZ_CP087731.1, on the reverse strand, counting down.
CGCCGCTTGGCTATCAGTCAGGGTGTCAGGCGCGCTCAAGGCGGCACAGGGTGCATTTGGTTTCCTGCATCTGCGTCACGGTGTCGTAGCCGTAGGTGGTCGCCGTATTGGCCGCTTCACCCAATACATAGGGGGCGGTTCCATCCGGGTAGCGGTCATGCAGGCTTTCACCCTGGAACATGCCACCGAAGTGGAATGGCATGAACACCACCTCACGCGCCACGCGGGGGGTCACCAGGGCTTTCACCTTGACGCGCCCGCCTTCGGCACCTTCCACCCAGACCATGTCGCCATCACGGATACCGTGATCATTGGCCAGGGCCGGGTTGATCTCGACAAACATTTCCTGCTGCAGCTCGGCGAGCCACGACATGGAGCGGGTCTCTTCACCACCGCCTTCATATTCCACCAGGCGGCCCGAGGTCAGGATGATCGGGTAGCGGTCGCTGTTGTCGTTTTCCTGAATACTCTTGTAGAGGGTCGGCAGACGATAATGCGAGGCCACATCGTCCCAGGTCGGGTAATCCTCAACCAGGTCACGGCGGCTGGTATAGAGCGGTTCGCGGTGCTTGGGAATCGGATCCGGGAAGGTCCAGACATTGCAGCGCGCCTTGGCATTACCAAAGGGCGCACAGCCATGGGCAATGGCGACCCGCTGGATTCCCCCGGACAGGTCGGTCTTCCAGTTCTTGCCGTCAGCCGCGGTTTTTTCCGCGTCGGTCAGGTCATCCCACCAGCCAAGATCCTTGAGCATCTGGGCGGTGAACTCGGGGTAGCCGTCTTCGATATCAGAATTCGCACTGAAAGAGCCATCCGCGAGAAGATTGTCGCCATCACGTTCAACCCCGAAGCGGGCACGGAAGGTCAGACCGCCTTCAGCCACCGGCTTGCTGGTGTCGTACAGAATCGGCGTCCCGGGGTGGCCCATTTCGGCGGTGCCCCAGCAGGGCCACGGCAGGCCATAGTAATCACCATCTGCCGGGCCGCCCTGGGCCTTGAGATCACGGAAGCTGAAGGTATGCCAGTTCTGCTGGTGTTCCTTCAGGCGCTCCGGGCTCTGGCCGGTATAGCCGACCGTCCACATGCCGGCGTTGAACTCGCGGGTAATGTCCTCGGTCACCGGGCGGTTGTTCTCGACGCGGATGTTCTTGAACAGCTCCTCGGCAAAGCCGAGTTTCTGCGCCAGCAGGTACATGATTTCATGATCAGGCTTGGACTCGAACAGCGGCTCGATCACCTGATCGCGCCACTGGATGGAGCGGTTGGTCGCGGTCACACTGCCGGTGGTTTCAAACTGGGTAGCCGCCGGCAGCAGGTAAACGCCATCGGTGCGGTCGTGCATGACGCCTGCCACGGTCGGATAGGGGTCGACGATGACCATCATTTCCAGCTGTTTCATGGCCTGCTGCATTTCCGGCCCACGGGTCTGGGAGTTGACCGCGTGGCCCCAGTAGAACATAGCCTTCAGCTTTGAGCGCTGGGAGATGTTCTCATCCTCTTCCAGCACGCCGTCGATCCAGCGCGAGACGGTAATCCCGCTTGAATGCATCGGCTTGCCATCAGTGTACTCGGTCTGATCGAAGCGGCTCTGCAGCCACTCGTAGTCCAGGCCCCAGACGCCTGCCCAATGCCGCCAGGCGCCTTCCGCCAGGCCATAGTAGCCGGGCAGTGAGTGAGACATCAGCCCCAGGTCAGTGGCGCCCTGAACGTTATCGTGGCCGCGGAAGATATTGGTGCCGCCACCGGATTTACCCATGTTGCCCAGGGCCAGCTCCAGAATGCAGTAGGCGCGGGTATTGTTATTGCCCGTGGTGTGCTGGGTCCCGCCCATGCACCAGACAATGCAGCCCGGGCGGTTATCCGCCAGGCGCTTGGCCGTATCGAACATAACCTCTTCGGGTACGCCGGTAATCCGTTCCACTTCAGAGGGCGTGAAGCTGGCCACTTCAGCGCGGACGTCATCCATTGCGTAGACACGCTGATCAATGAACTCGCTGTCTTCCCAGCCGTTTTCAAAGATGTGCCACAGAAGGCCCCAGATAAAGGCCACATCAGAACCCGGGCGCAGGCGCACAAAGCTGTCTGCCTTGGCGGCTGTGCGGGTGAAGCGCGGGTCGACCACAATAATCTGGGCGTGGCTGCGCTCCTTGGCCAGCAGGATATGCTGCATGGCCACCGGGTGGGCTTCGCTGGGGTTGGAGCCGATAAACATGATCGACTTGGAGTTCTGGATATCATTGAGCGAGTTGGTCATCGCTCCGTAACCCCAGGTATTGGCTACCCCTGCCACCGTCGTGGAGTGACAGATACGCGCCTGGTGGTCAGTGTTGTTGGTACCGGCCAGAGCTGCAAACTTGCGCATCAGGTAGGCCTGTTCATTATTGAACTTGGCCGAGCCCAACCAGTAGATGCTGTCGGGGCTGTACTGTTCAGACAGCTCCAGCACCTTGCTGCCGATTTCCTCGATGGCATCTTCCCAGCTCAGCCGCTGCCACTCGCCATCCACCAGCTTCATGGGATATTTCAGACGACGGCTGGAATGCCCGTGCTGACGCAGCGCCGCCCCCTTGGCACAGTGAGCGCCGCGGTTGATGGGATGATCAAAGGCAGGCTCCTGCTTGGTCCAGATACCTTCCTGAACTTCGGCATAAACGCCACAGCCCACTGAACAGTGGGAGCAGACCGTCCGCTTGGTTTCCACAGGGGAGTCCAGCACCGGTGTCTTGTCGGCAGACTCGGCGCGCTGCATCATCGGCGCGCCGACAAAGCCAGCAGCAGCAATACCCCCGGTCGCGGCACCGCTGCGTTTCAGGAACTGGCGACGGCTGATACCCAGCCCGCTCGCCTGGCTGTTAGTTTTGCGAGTTAAACGCATGGCAGTTCTCCTGGCGGTGGCCGGTTAATCACGCAGGGTCGCGTAGAAGGCGCGAATATGCTCGGTTTCACGGTAGTTGAGCGAAGGTGCTTCACTACGGGCAGGCGTTTCCTCGGCATTAGCCAGGGTCACATGACCGACCGCAGCAGCGGCACCGGCCGCCGCTGTACCTAAACCCACGGTTTTCATGAAACGGCGCCGTTCCGGGTTGGGGGCACTGCCATCCTTGGGGTTAACGGGACTTGATGTGGACATCGGGGCTCTCCTCTCTGCACGGATCAGGTGTTGCCGGCCACTGGCGAATACGCGCTGATGCAGCCGATTCCTGATATTTTTTTATAGGGTCCGGTCTTACTCGGCGGGCGAAACGATACGCACCGCCGACTGGCTGGCCGCTTCTTGCAGCCGAGCCGATTCGCTTTCCATAAAGGCGCGGCCCAGGTCACCCAGGGCCGCATAGAAGGCACTTTCTACCTTGGCCAGATCGCCCCAGCACTGGGGCGCCCAGGGGGCAAGATGGTGAAAAAAGAAACCTGCCTGACGAGGCTTGGCCGCATCCGTGACCAGCATCGCCATCACTTCGCACAGCGCCGCAAGATGATCTTCCGGCTCTGGTGTATGCGTCGTTCGTTCAAAGCCCAGCGCCCTGAGATCCTGGCGCAGCTCTACCAGGGCGGCTTCCATCAGTTCACCCTGACGATACCAGGAGGCATAAGGAGTAATGTCACCCTGGATGACGCCGACCAGATGGCGAAAGTGGGCGCGCTCAAGGGTATCGGGGGTGGCCGCCTCGGCGGCCTGTGACAGCGCTTGCCAGGCCTGGGTCAAGGGGGTGCCGTCGGCGTCGATTTCAAGCCCACCCAGCCAGTCAAGCAGTTCAGCATCCGGGGCCTGACGCACCAGCCCGGCGAGTAATCCATAGATATCCGCGCGCAGGGCATCTTCCTCACTCAGCGCAACCGTCGGTTGAGGTGCATCAGGGGTCATTTGCGACGTCGTGCTCATGGTGGTCATGCATTACACCTTCAGTTGTGCATCAGGGTCGCGGGCCATGTTCTGCCAGACGTCTTTCACCCGACAGTCCTCGCACATTTCCAGGCGCGCCATGGCCTCACCTGCAAAGTAAGGATGATCCGCCAGCTTCTGCTTGATAGCGGCAACGGTGCTGACCGTGGCAAACGGCTTGCCGCAGTTGATACATTCAAACGCCGCCTCTTCATGGCAGGTCTGGCGCGTTTCGCGCTCAGGCGCCGCCAGAAAACCGGGCATCAGGGTAATCGCCTGCTCGGGGCAGGCGTCAGCACATAGCCCACATTGCACGCAGTCGGCTTCCAGAAAACTCAAGGCGGGACGGTCACCGCCCGCCTTGAGCGCCGGTGTCGGGCAGTTACTCACGCACGCCATACACAGGGTGCAGGCGTCACTATCTACCGCGATGGCACCATAAGGTGCGCCGGCAGGCACGGCCTGACGCTCGGGTGCGGGCTCACCCAGCTCAGCCAGGCGCGCCAGCACCTGATTGAAACGCGCGCGCTTTTGAGGTGCCGCCAGGGTCAGCGACTGCTCGGTGAGCGGCAGCCTCTTGGGCAAGGCATCACGCGCGGCATGATTATCCGGGGAGAGGGCCTGAACGCGTTCACTCTCCAGCCCAAACGAAGCCAGTAGCGCACGCGCCTGGGCCAATTGGGCGTCCAGAAATGCGCTCAGCCGTTCCGGCATGTCAGGGTGATATTGAATGCGAATTTCAGCGGCACCTGCCGCCAGCCCGGTCAACCATTGGTCGTGGCCTGCCGACCCCAGCTCTTCCAGCGGGATATCCAGCACATGGCCAGCGGTCTGGTCATCCGCCTGATGTTCAGCCGCCAGGGTGTCGTGGGTCACAAAGCGCAGTACCGGATGAGTGCCACCCGCCTCGCGATAGGCGCCGAGCCAGCTGCTCAGGGTTTCCTGCTGGCGGCGGGTTTCCGGCAGACGGAATTCAATCGCTCCGGTGGGGCAGGCACTGGTACAGCTGCCCACGCCCTGGCACAGGAAAGGATCGATCTCGATACGCGACTCGATACGCCCCTGATGACTGCTGATCGCATCCGCCGGGCAGACATCCAGACAGCGGGTACAGCCGGTGTTACCGCTGGAAGAGTGGGCACACAGATCGGAGTTGACCTGAAAATAGCGCGGCTTGTCGAATTCTCCCGTCAGCGCGGCAAAATCGGCCAGCGTCTCCTGACGCCCCTGTTCAGCCTGCCAGTCAAGGGGCATATACCCCGGTGGAGGAAGTTCCACCGGCAGGCAGGACGTCGGGGTCAGATCAAGAATCAGGTCGAACGCCTCGCGCTGGATCAAGGCGCGCGCCAGATCCAGCGGCTCCTCACCTGCAATACGAACACTGAAAGCGCCCAGATAGCCACTGATCTGCAGGTGCTCGACCTGATGCCGGGTCAGGGCCTGAGCGGTCAATGCCTGGGTAGCCGCCAGCAGATCATGATCACTATCCAGCGCGCCGTCTTGAGTCGCCGCAGTAAACAGCAGGGTGACAGAAGCCAGCCCCTGGCCTGCCGGGGTGTTGGCATCCGTCATCAACAGGCGGGCTGCCTGACGGGCTTCACGCTCACTGCCCATCACCAGCGCATGCCCTTTGCTGTGATAGGTCACATTGGCTGGCGTCAGATTTACCGGCCAGGAGACACGCTGGCGCACGGCCTCTTTGGCTAGACTATTACGCTGGTCGTCAACAGACGCCAGGGGGATTGGCTGATTCATGCGTACTCACGGTCAGATATTTTCTTATTGTTATTTTTTAATAATTTTGAATTTTAGGTAGCGTCTTGCCTTGTCTCGTCCAATAGAGACGAGTCTTAATCTTGGGTTAAGTTTATGGCGAAACCGAGGCGTTTTCCAATCTCATTGATGGAATACTTCAACGCAAAGATGTCACTGGCTAGACGTGTGTACCTTCACTGCCTCTTTCGTCATGCTCGTGCTGCCTTGATGGTGACGCCTCCTGTGTCTTCGCATTCTCCCCTGGCGTGGCGTTTGTGTCTTCTTCCGCGACTTGATCACGCGCTTCTATCGGGTGCGTATCCGGCACGTCATCTGCTGGCGGCTCCTCCAGAGCGTCTTCAACTCTCTTAGACCATTGTCTAACCTTATCGGCCATATCAGCCGCCATGGGTTTCAGCTGCGCCTTGAAATCCTGATCGTAATCATTGAGTCCATCGCGAATATTATAATCACCGGTTGACCACAGCTGGCGAAGCGCCTTGCGTCGCAACGTACTGCTCACCCCGGGGGACATGAAAGCACTGAAGTCGCTGCCCGCATCGAGGGTTTCCGGGTCGGGCAGGGTATGATCGAGACTGCCCGGTGCGGGGGGGACTTCTTCAGACACAGCCTCTTCTGGCAGCTCGTCAGCATTCGACGCCTCATCCTTGAGAGTTTCATCCTCCGCGACTGACGAGGATAACGGTTCGCCGGGAGACGCATCCGCTTCCAGCGCAGATCCATCATCAACCGGCAGGCCGCGCTTGGCCCGCGACCAGCGTTCAAAGCGGCTCATAGGCTTGACTCCTCACCATCTGTCTGACCCGTTTCTGGCGTTTTTCCGGCCGGTTGCTCGCCACGGCGGGAGGTGGGCAGTTCACGTGCCCGCCCGGCGCCCTTGCGTTTTTTCTTGCGTCCTTCAACGGGTGCCTCACCGTGGCGCGCCAGATAACTTTCTATCCATACCTGAATGGCCATCGGCATGGGCGCTTCAAAGACCTGCTGCTCCCCGTCCATCCAGCCCGCCGCCACTTCCTGGCTGGCACTGATAGCTTCGGGAGCAGGCACGTCGCCGCTGAAGCCGGCGCGCACAAACAGCTGCGGCGTGTCGGACCTCAGGTTGAAGCGGTACGCCGCTCGCTCCGTCATGCTGAGCTGCAACCACACCACGTGCGGGCCCCGCTCTCCTGACGTCAGCTGATCAAGATGCCATTGACGAATGCTGAATCTGCCGATTTTTTTGGTGTCTTCTGTCAGCGTAACGCTGAGCGGGCGTTGATTATCATGCATGGTTGGGCATCTCTTGGCAGGTGATGTTCAAAGGGGCTGGACAAGTAAGCCTGCTCAGCGCCATCATCGTCAATAATGTTTAAGGCTGACAGTTTTACTCAACTATAAATAAAAATAGTATTGCACCTGAAATAGCTCTGCACTGCACTACAATCCATCCATGTATAACGAGGAGCGGCGTATGCCTGAGATCGCTTTGAGCCACGCCCGGCTTCCGGCTACCACCCTGGCTCAGGTGGTGGATGCATATGGCGATACCCGCGAGCAGGCAATTGCCGCTGAGCGCGCCCTGACGGTTTATCTTAACAAACGGGAAATCGTCACCCTGATGTCGCTTGGCGATGATCCCGAAGCCCTGGTAGTCGGCTACTTGCGTAATCAGGGGCTGCTGCGCTGCGTCGAGGACCTGGTGGCAGTTCAGGTTGACTGGGACGTGGAGGCGGCCGTCGTGATTACCCGCCACTTGCCAGAAGACCTGGAAGAACGTCTGGGCACGCGTACCGTGACCACCGGCTGCGGCCAGGGCACGGTATTTGGCAAACTGCTGGATCAGACCGCGCTGACCGCCCTGCCTGACACTGCACTCGCCCAGTCCACGCTTTATGCGCTGCTCAACAACCTCAACAGCTACAACGAGACCTATAAAAGCGCCGGCGCCGTGCACGGCTGCGCCCTCTGCCATCAGGCTCAGGTACTCGATTTTGTCGAGGACGTGGGGCGCCATAACGCCGTGGATACCCTGGCGGGCCGCCAATGGCTACAGGAAGCCGAGAGTACCTCTGCCGATATCTTTTACACCACCGGGCGCTTGACCTCGGAAATGGTGCTCAAGGTCGCCCAGATGGGGATCAGCATACTGGTTTCCCGCTCTGGCGTGACCCAGAAAGGCGTTGAGCTGGCCGAACGTTTTGGGGTCATGCTGGTTGCCCGCGCCAAGGGCAAGCAGTTCCAGGCCATTAATGCCGGCCAGCGCCTGACCCTGGATGCCATGCCACCGCGCCCTCCCCGGGCGCGCAGTTCCCAACACGCCATGCAGCTTGAAAAACAACCGGAAAAAGGCCGCTTGACCGCTCAGGAGCAGATGCCATGATTGCCACGCAGGACCTTACCGCCATGATCCTCGCCGGTGGCGAAGGCCGCCGAATGGGCGGGCGTGACAAGGGCCTTGAAACCTTCAGCGCCCCTGGCCTGCCTGAGGCTCCGCTGATCCGCCACGTTGCCGAGCGCTTTTACGGCCAGACCGCTGAGCTGCTGATCAATGCCAACCGCAACCTTGACATCTATCGCCAGTATGGCGACCGCGTGATCGAAGACGCTGAAGCTGGCTTTCAGGGGCCGCTGATGGGCATCTACAGCGGCCTGCGCGCCGCGCAAACGCCCTGGTTGCTGATTGCCCCCTGCGATTCTCCGGCTCTGCCGATGGACCTGGTGGCGCGCATGGTCGCAGGGATTGGCTTGCATGCCATAGGTGTAGCCGATGACGGTGAGCGTATGCACCCTGTGGTGGCATTGATATGTACTGATCTGGCGGATGATCTTCTGGGTACATTACAGGCGGGCGAGCGCAAGATAGACCGTTGGTATGCCCGCCACTCCTGGTGCCGGATTGATATCAGCGACTGCCCGGAAGCCTTTGCCAACCTGAACACGCCAGAGGAAAAATCCCGACTGGAAGCCGCTCTGGACGTTCGGTCATCGTTTCAGCAAGGTGCCCTATGAGTCACGCGACGCTTTCCTCAGGCGCGCTTTCCTGCTTTGATCTGGGTGAACAGATGCTCAGCGTGGAGCAGGCGCGCACTGCACTGGCCACTTTGATAGAGGCACCGCTAGGGAAAGAAAAATGTGCCTTGGCGCAGGCCCATGGCCGCCGTCTGGCGGAAGCCATTCATGCCCCGATCGATGTGCCGCAGAATACCAATGCGGCCATGGATGGCATTGCCCTGGCCTGGCCCGGGCAAGCATCAGAAACAGAATCACAGCAAACCCACTGGCCGCTTGCAGGCAGTATCTTTGCCGGTGACCCGTTTATCGGCCAGGTCGCGAGGGGGGCCTGTGTGCGTATTACCACCGGGGCTCCTCTGCCTGCCGGTACTGATACCGTCATCATGCGCGAGCAGCTTCAGGAAAACGCCGAGTATGTTGTTGTGCTCCAGCCTGAGCGGGTACGCCACGGCCAGAATGTGCGCCAGTCCGGTGAAGATATCCAGCAGGGTGAGGTGGCCCTGCCTGCCGGTATCCGCCTGGATGCCGCCTCATTGGGGCTGACGGCATCTCTGGGGATTGACAGCGTCAACGTCTGGCGGCGTCCAAGGGTGGCCATATTTTCGACCGGCAACGAAGTCACCGCCCCGGGGGAGCGACTCCCCGCTGCGGGTATTTATGATGCCAACCGCTTCACCCTGGCGGGGCTGCTACAGCAGCAGGGCGCCGAGGTCATGGATCTGGGTATCCTGCCGGATGACCAGGCACAGATTCAGGCAGCACTTGAAGACGCTGCCGCACATGCTGATCTGGTGCTGACCAGCGGTGGTGTTTCAGTCGGCCAGGCAGATTTCACCCGCGCCGCGCTTGAATCGCTTGGCCAGCTGGCCTTCTGGCGGGTCGCCATTCGCCCTGGCCGGCCTCTGGTGTGCGGTCTATTGACCGAAAGGCGTACCCCTCTGGTGGGATTGCCGGGCAACCCCGTGGCGGTTATGGTCACCTTTCTGCAGTTTGTGATACCGCTGCTCAGACGCTTTCAAGGTCAGCCTGCCTCACCGCCGGACTACCTGTATGCCATTGCTGATGAATCACTGCCAAGCCGCGCGGGGCGCACGGATTATTTGCGCGGCGTATTTCACAGCACCGCGGATGGCCGCTTACACGTACGCAGCACCGGTGCCCAGGGGTCTGGCATCCTGAGCTCCATGGTCGCTGCCAACTGCCTGATTGAACTGCCTGACAGCTGCACAGGTGTCGCCTCCGGCGACATTCTGAAAGTGCAGCCGCTGATGCCAATGGCAGGGGAGAAAACCGTATGACCGAACAACTGATTGATGACTTTGGCCGCCGGGTCAACTATGTGCGCCTGTCGGTCACCGACCGCTGTGACTTTCGCTGTGTTTACTGCATGAGCGAGGAGATGACCTTTCTGCCGCGCGCCCAGGTACTGACCCTGGAAGAGATGGGCATGATTGCCCGCGCCTTTACCGAGATGGGCGTCGAGAAAATTCGCCTGACCGGTGGCGAGCCTCTGGTACGCCGCGGCATCGAGCAGCTGGTAGACGAGATCGGCAGCCTGCCCGGTTTGAACGATTTCACCATGACCACCAACGGCGCCAGCCTGCGCAAACACGCCAAGCGCCTGCGCGATGGCGGCATGAAACGTCTGAACATCAGCCTGGACTCCCTCGACCCAGAACGTTTCAGGCAGCTCACCCGCACAGGAGATCTCGACAAGGTCATCGACGGCCTGCATGCTGCTCAGGAAGCCGGCTTTGAGCGTATCAAGCTCAATGCGGTGATTCTCAAGGGGCGCAATGACGACGAAGTACTCGACCTGGTGGAATTTGCCCGCCGCGAAGGCGTGGATATCAGCTTTATCGAGGAAATGCCGCTGGGCGATGTCTCCGACCATAGCCGCGATGAAACCTACTGCTCAAGTGATGAAGTTCAGGCACTGATTGAGCACCGCTACCCTCTGGTACCGACTACGGAAACCACTGCCGGGCCCTCGCGCTATTTCAGAATGGGCGATAGTGCCTCACGGATTGGTTTTATCTCGCCTCACAGCCACAATTTCTGTTCCAGCTGCAACCGGGTGCGGGTCACGGTAGAAGGCCGATTACTGCTGTGCCTGGGTAACGAGCACTCGGTGGATCTACGCGCCGTCCTGCGCCGCCATCCCGGTGATATGCCGGCACTCAAAGACGCTATTCGCAAGGCCCTGCCGCTGAAACCCGAGCGGCACCACTTTACGACAGACGGCGACGTGCAGGTCGTGCGCTTCATGAACATGACAGGCGGTTAGACATGGCAATACCGGTGCATATCGTCACAGGCTTTCTGGGTAGCGGCAAGACAACACTTATCCACAACCTGATTTCGAACAAGCCTGTGGATGAAACATGGGCCATTCTGGTCAATGAGTTTGGTCAGATCGGCATTGATCAGGCCATGTTCGACCAGCGCGATGACGTGGTGATCAAAGGCCTGCCCGGCGGCTGCCTTTGCTGCCAGCTAGCCTTTGTGCTGCAGGCCGGGCTGGTTAACCTCCTGGCCCGTTCCAGGCCCGACCGGTTGATTATTGAGCCCTCTGGCCTTGGCCACCCGGCGGGCCTGATTGACCTTTTACGCAGCGAAGCCTTTGAAGATGCTCTGGAAATCCGCGATATCATCGCCACCCTTGACCCACGCCGACTGGATGACCCCAAGGCCCGCGAGCATGAGACCTTCAAGGACCAGCTGGCCATGGCCGATGCGATTGCCATCACCCAGTGCGAACACAGCAACGCCGACCAGCTGGCCCGCGCCCACTCGCTTGCCAATCGCCAATGGCCAGCGCGGAAATGGGTGCAGGAAGCCGTACATGGTGAATTGCCCATCCATCTGCTGCTGGATAGTGGCCCCCATCAGGCGCTGGCAACCAGTATTCCCAGCAGCCATCAGCCCAGTGCAGTACCGCCGCAGCTGGAAGGCGGCTTTTTTGACCTGCCGCCTGCGCCGGGCAATCCCCAACTGGAAACGGGTACCTCTCTGGGCTACACCAGCCTGGGGTTACGCTGGCATCCGGCCGATCGACTGGATCTTGACCAGTTCAGTGCCCTATTGACCCAGCTGCCTGCCGCTTCGCGTATCAAGGGCGTTGTGCATACGCCAGACGGCTGGAAGCAGCTCAATCGGGCAGGCGGCGCCTTTCAGCTAGCCGCCACCGCCTGGCGGCAGGATTCACGCCTGGAAATCATCCTGCCTGACGATGTTGCCCTGGATACACAGGCGTTAGCCACCCAGCTCAAGGCGTGTTTGGTGGAGGGCCAAAGCACAGCCGTTTGATCCTGCAAGCCGTTACATCATCTTTTCAATCTCTGCTGTCGACATGGGGCGCCCAAACAGGTACCCCTGATACGCTATGCAGCCATGTTTCTTCAACCAGTCCCGCTGTGTTGTGGTTTCAACTCCTTCGGCAATGACGCTGAGACCAAGGCTTTTGGCCAACACTATGATACTTTCCACTATGGCAGCGTTGGCGCGGCTATTGAGCAGTTCACGCACGAAGCTCTGGTCGATCTTGAGTTGATCCAGCGGCAGATGGGCCAGATAGGACAATGATGAGTAGCCGGTGCCGAAGTCATCCAATGAAAAGCGTACGCACTGGTGTCGTAAATGCGACATCTTGCGCAGGGCGTTATCGCTGACGTCCACAAACAGGGTTTCGGTCACTTCCAGTTTGAGTTTATCAGCAGGCGCCCCGGTACGACGCAGAATCGCCTTCACCTTGGGTACAAAGCTGTCTTCACTGAACTGCACAGGGCTGATGTTCACCGCCATACTCAAGCCTGCCGTCTGCGGTTTTTTCTGCCATTCGGCCAGCTGCCGGCAAGCCGTTTCCAGTACCCAGTCGCCTACTTCATTGATCAGACGAGTACTTTCCAGCAGGGGAATAAACTCACCGGGCGAGACCATGCCCCGTTCAGGATGCTGCCAGCGTAGCAGAGCCTCAACGCCGGTGAGCATGCCATTGGCATCCACCTGAGGCTGGTAGAGCAGCGTCCACTGCTCGTTGGCCAGCGCCAGACGCATATCATTTTCCAGGCGTGCTCGGGCAAGCAGCGCTGCCTGCATTTGCGGGTCAAAGAAGCTCAGCGTATCACGCCCGGCTTCCTTGGCCTGAAAAAGCGCCATATCCGCCTGTTGAAGACAGATATCCACGTCATGATCAGCCCCTTCAAGCAGCGTAATGCCAATGCTGCCGGTGACCAGAACGGTATCATCGTCAACCTCAATTGGACGACGGATCGCCATCAACAGCTTGAGTGCAATGTTTTCTGCCAGTTCTGCTGTCTGCTCCCTGTGGGCCCCCAGGCCTTCAATCAGTACCGCAAATTCGTCGCCGCCCAGGCGCGCCAGGGTATCGGTGTCACGCAGGACAGCGGCCAACTCAAGTGCCATGCTCTGGAGCAGTTTGTCACCGGCGTAATGACCCAGGGTATCGTTGACCTGCTTGAAATTATCCAGGTCAATAAACAGCAGGGCACCCAGTTTATTATGCCGCTCATGCGTCTTGAGAACGGCCTCCATACGGTCAATAAACAGGCGACGATTGGCAAGACCGGTCAATGGATCAAAAAACGCCAGCTGATGGATTTCCTGTTCGGCAGCCTTGCGCTCGGTAATATCATTCAGGGTTGCCACATAGTGGGTCAGGTTACCCTGCCCGTCCTTGACGGCACTGATGGTCAGCCACTCGGGAAATATCTGACCGTTCTTGCGCCGATTCCAGATTTCTCCTTCCCAACTGCCTTTCTCCGCTACGCTCGACCACAGAAACTTATAGAAATCGTCACTGTGGCGTCCAGAGCTGAACATTCGCGGGTTCTCACCCAGCACTTCGTCCTCACGGTAGCCGGTAATCCGGCTGAAGGTATCGTTGACCTTGATAATCCTTGCCTGCCTGTCGGTAATCAGAATACCCAGGTGTGTCTGGAAGGCAGTGGCGGCAATACGCAACTCTGCTTCCTTGAGATGTGATTCAGTCACATCTCGCACCGCGGCCAGCACACCGTTGAACCCCCCACCGGCATCTGCCAGCGGGCTAAGTACCGCATGGAAGTGGCGCACGTCCTCGGCCCGAGGCAGCGAGTATTCCAACTCTTCAACCTGGCGGTTATGCTGCACGCGATAGAAAACACTGTTAAGTGCTTCCGTAACCTCGGGTGGCATGACATCACTATAATGCCGCCCCAGCACCGTTTGTTTATCCTCCAGTAACCAATCTTCATCCAGTGCGTGGATATAGGTAAAGCAGCCATACTGATCAAACACGAAAATCATGTCCTGTATCGACTGTACTAACGCTTCCAGCCGCGCTTCGCGCATCTGCGCCTGAGCTTTGGCCTCCTCGCGCTCCTCAATCCGATGCCGCAACTGCTCGGCCAGGTACAAACGATTGCAGTAATGGCGAACCACCCAGGCACCCAGAAGGGCAATCATGCTGGCAATCAGGGTCAATATCCACAATCGCTGTTTCCAGCCGGCCAACACGTTCTCGGTACGCTCACCCACCACCACGTTGAATGGCAGACCTTCAAGACGCTCCATCCAGTAGAGGCGTTCCTCACCGTCAACCGGGGAATGAAAACGCATGGCACGCTGCTGGTCATGGCTTTCCAGAAAAGCCGCCACTTCAGGGTTATTGGCGGTTGCCATACCCAGCTCAAACTTGGCGTCTGGGCGGCGGGCCAGCAAACGCCCTTGCGTATCCATGATCGCAATACTTTCTCCCTGGCGTGTATTCAAATGCTGCAGGGCCTGTGAAAATACCTCTGGCATCAGTTGAACCACCACAGCACCATTGAATGACTTGCTACTGTCAAATAGCGCGCGAGCATGGACTACCCGATAAGCGCGATCAAAGGCTGACCAGAAAAGAGGACCGACATAGTCAGTATCCGCGCCTTCTTTCAAGTGGCGATAAAACGTCATACGGCTCAGATCATAACCGGGTGGGTACACCGAACGGGTACTTGCCAGTACGCGACCATGGCGATTGATAATCGATATTTCGCTGATCAGCGGTCTGCTGTCAGCCCTTGCCATCAGAAGTGTTTCGAGGAGAAAGGTGTCATCCACAGATATTTTCAGCGGTGGCCCCAGAAGTAACTCAATGTCCTTCAACCCATGGTCACTCAGTGCAAAGGTGGTCTGTATCCATTCAGCCACCAGGCTGGCCCGAGAGGCATTGCGCTCCTTGGAATTACGCATTTCCTGCTGGTATTGATCAAGCAGAAGCCCGGTCAGGATAGCCGCCATCAGGATCAGCGACACTGTGTATATCCCCAGGGCACGCCGCCGTAAGCGACGGCTGGACAACGCAGGAGAATCATCAGTCTCAGGCAAATGAGGCATTTCAATCAGGCACCGGTTTAAAAATTAATAATCATTAAACTACAGGATGACTGATTGAAAGCCTATACACATTACATTGCTATATCCACTGCCTTTCAGCTTACCCAGCCAGCGCGTCCGCTATGGCAGGCGCCGGGCTGACGGCCCCGGCATACACCGGATGTCGCGAACAGATCGCCGCCACCTGTTCGCGCACTGCAGCTTCAATACCGTCACTGCCTTCTTCTGATCCCAGCGCATCGAGAATATCGCAGATCCAGCCTGCCAGTTCGGCACACTCCAGCGCGTTGAAGCCACGCGTTGTCACGGCCGGCGTGCCAATGCGTAACCCGGACGTGACAAAGGGGCTTTGCGGATCATTGGGCACGGAATTCTTGTTGACCGTGATGCACGCCCGCCCCAGCGCGGCGTCAGCGTCCTTGCCGGTAATGCCCTGACGAATCAGCGAGACAAGAAAGAGGTGATCATCCGTACCACCGGAAACGACATCATAGCCGCGCTCCATAAACACCTCGGCCATGGCCTTGGCATTATCAATCACCTGCTGCTGGTAGCGCACAAATTCCTGGCTCATTGCCTCGCGAAAGGCCACTGCCTTGGCCGCAATCACATGCATCAGCGGGCCACCCTGCTGGCCAGGAAAAACAGCACCGTTCAATTTCTTATGCAGGCTTTCATCCCGGTGAGCAGACAGGATGATGCCTCCCCTGGGTCCGCGCAGGGTCTTATGGGTGGTGGATGTCACCACATGGGCATGGGGCAAGGGGCTGGGATAAAGACCCGCAGCGACCAGCCCGGCCACATGCGCCATATCCACCAGCAGCCAGGCGCCAACTTCATCGGCGATATTGCGGAAACGCCGCCAGTCGACCACGCGGGAATAGGCGGAGAAGCCAGCAATGATCAGTTTGGGCTTATGCTCACGTGCCAGCCGCTCCATCTCAACGTAATCAATTTCTCCCGTTTGCGTGTCCAGACCGTACTGGAGCGCATTGTAGTGCTTGCCGGAAAAATTGGGGGCCGCGCCATGGGTCAGATGGCCACCATGGGCCAGGCTCATACCCAGGATGGTGTCGCCTGGCGATACCAGTGCCATGAAGACGGCAGCGTTGGCCTGGGCACCCGAATGTGGCTGCACGTTGGCGTAATCTGCCTCGAACAGGTCACAGGCGCGCTTGATCGCCAGCGCCTCAACCTGATCAACGTGTTCGCAGCCGCCGTAGTAGCGCTTGCCCGGGTAGCCTTCAGCGTACTTGTTGGTCAGCTGGGAGCCCTGGGCTTCCATCACCGCCCGGCTGGCATAGTTTTCCGAAGCAATCAGCTCGATATGAATTTCCTGACGGCTGACTTCTTCAGCCATGGCCACCGCCAGTGACGCGTCATAATCCGCCAGTTTCTGATTGGACAATGTCATCCCCATCCCCTTGCTTGACCGTTTTGTATGCGTTGTATGTCGTGATAGCTGCCGATGGTAGCGCTGCCCTTCATGCTCAAGATGCCTGTTCGCGCCTTGCCAGGGCGCATTTACGACACGCCGCTAATAGCTGACACCAGGCCATCCAGCGGTTTTGTGATTCCGGACGGGGTGGTTCAGAACTCAACCACCACATTGCCGCGCGGCTTGCTACAGCATGACAGGATCTCGCCCGCCGCTTCATCTTCGTCGGTGATACCGCCGTTGTGCTCCATATCGACTTCCCCCTCAAGCAGGGTCACCTTGCAGGTACCACAGATGCCCATCCCGCAGGCCTTCGGAATATGCAGGCCTAGCTTGGCAGCGGCGTTATGCACGGTATCCCCCGGGTGAATGCGCACACTCTTGCCCGTCAGGGCAAACTCGACGCCCAGCATGTCGGTAACCTCAAGGTCTTCCGCTTCGCTTTCTGCCTGCTCCGCCAGCTCAAGCACATCCTCCTGAACCTGGGCAGGCGTCGCCCCGAAGGATTCATCGTGATAACGGCTCATATCAAAGCCATTGCTGCGCAGCAATGACTTGACGGCGTTCATGTAAGGTTCGGGGCCACAGCAGAAAATTTCACGCTCCATGAAATCAGGGGCCATCAATTCAAGCATGGGCTGATTGAGGAATCCTCTGAACCCCGACCAGGCTTCCCCCAGGTCATCACCGCGCTCACACACGATATGCAGTCTGAAATCAGGTATCCGCGAAAAAATATGCTCAAGCTCGCGATGAAAAATGACATCTTTCGGCGTACGTGCACTGTGCACAAATTCAATATCCACGGCGGCATTGGTATCAAAAAACCAGCGTGCTATCGACATTAACGGCGTGATGCCCACGCCACCGGAAAGCAACAGCAGTTTGTCAGCGGGGTAATCGATCGCATTGAAGTTACCCACAGGACCATGGACCGCCAATTCGTCATTCACCTGAAAGTTGTCGTGCAACCAGTTGGACACCTTGCCACCGGGAATCCGCTTTACCGTGATCGAGAAGCTATACGGGACAGAAGGTGAGCTCGAGATGGTATAGGAGCGCATCACCTGTTCGCCGTTGATTTCCAGCTCCAGGGTAACGAACTGACCCGGCTTGAAGAAAAACAGGATGGGCTGTTCGGCCATAAAGCAGAAGGTACGTACATCCCAGGTTTCCTGAATGATCTTGACGCAGCGGACCAGGTGGCGGCCGTTGGCCCAGGTCTGGGTGGTAACAGGGTTGAGAAAGTTCATTGTCATGGTGGGTCGCCTGAGATGCACCGAGTGAAGGGGTTTCAATCAAGGCAGTCGCCTTGGTCGCGGGTCTATTCTGCTACCACCGATGACATAGTGACATGCCCGTTAGCGACATCAACATGCCTCTGCCAACCCTTGATAAGTGCGTTGATGCTGGGATATGTCGCGGGTTTACCCAAGCCTGTCGCTGACAAGCAAACGCTGCCACCTTCTGCCACTTAAAGTTGGCTCCAATAAATTGCCAGCATGTGTCAACCCTCTTGCGCTTATCTGCCTAACCCTCTGCCTGAAGGATATTTCCATGACAACCCAGCCGATTACGCTGATCGATGATCCTCTTGTTGCTGCACGCCAATCCACCATCGATTTGCTGCAATCGCACCGGCACGGGTTCTCCCTGCCACAGCCGTTCTATAATGACGAACGCCTGCATGCTATCGATATGCAAGAGATATTTGGCCAGGAATGGCTATTTGTGGGCATGACCTGTGAAATTCCAGCCAAGGGTAATTTCATCAGTCTGGACATCGGCGACAATCCGGTCATTGTGCTGCGTGGGGCTGAAGGCAAGGTGGCAGCGTTTCATAATGTCTGCCGACATCGTGGTTCACGGCTTTGTATGAAGGAAAAAGGCAAGGTTGCCAAACTGGTCTGCCCTTACCATCAGTGGACCTATGAGCTGGACGGTCGCCTGTTGTTTGCCGGTAGCGATATGGGTGACAATTTTGACTTGGGTGAATATGGGCTGAAGCCTGTTCATGTCAGGACGGCCGGTGGTTTCATATTTATCAGCCTTGCAGATGTGCCGCCGGCCTTCGAGGAATTCCCTGCCACCCTCGACCGTTACATGGCCCCCTATGATATGGAAAATGCCAAGGTCGCGGTCGAGTCCACCCTGATTGAGGAAACCAACTGGAAGCTGGTCATCGAGAACAACCGCGAATGCTATCATTGCAGCGGCGCTCACCCTGAGCTGCTGAACTCCCTGATGGAGTTTGATGACACCGAAGACCCGCGTGCCACCCCTGCCTACAAGGCACTGGTCGCCAAAAAAGGCGCCGACTGGGATGCCCAGCAGGTTCCCTGGAAAATGACCTGGGTCGGGCTGCAGAACCGCATGACGCGCACCCCCCTGCTGGATGGTGCCGTGTCGATGACGGCTGATGGTCGGCAAGCCTGCCAGAAGCTGATGGGACACCTGCAAAGCGCCGATATGGGGTCACTGCGTATTCTGCACCTGCCCAATTCCTGGAACCACTTCATGGGAGATCATGCGGTGGTCTTCAGAGTGATTCCATTGGGGCCACAAAAAACCATGGTGACCACCAAGTGGCTGGTGCACAAGGATGCCATCGAAGGCATTGATTACGACCCACAGGCCATGCGCATGGTCTGGGATGCCACCAATGATCAGGATCGCAAACTTGCTGAAGAAAACCAGCGCGGCATCAACTCCAAGGCCTATCAGCCAGGGCCTTATTCGCCCACCTTCGAGCGCGGCATCATTGATTTCCTCGACTGGTACAAAGAGCGCCTGCTGAGCCATCTGGGGGCTCAATCTCCCCAGCTTTATGCGGTTGAATCCTGATTGTTTACCCGATCACCGTCCATTGACACAGAACGGGTGCCCTGATGGTGGGGCACCCCTTGATTGCCTTCATGACGGAGGGGGCATGAGCGTCAGCGCTTTAGCGCTCGTCAAGCAGATACACGCGCATTCTCGCTGGCATCCGGTGATTCCGGATTGAGCTCTGCAGGGTTATCACGCCCGGGATACCAGGGCACTCGCCCCTCCAGCACCCCGGTCTTTTCAATGATTTCAGCGACACTATGCTCCTGGCGATAGGCCATGATATGAACACCGCTGACACCGGGAATTTCACGGATTTCCTGCAACAGATCCATACATAGACGCTTACCTTCCTCCTTCTGGTCATCAGCGCCTTCCAGACGCTTGATCACAGCATCCGGAATATGCACACCCGGTACATGCTCGCGAATCCAGCGGGCACCACGGGCCGAGGCCAGCGGCCCGATTCCCGGCAGAATGAAAATCCGCCCAGGCCCTTCCAGCAAGCCAAGGTCATTGATTTTGGCCATGTACTCACGCAAAAGCGGGACGTCAAAACAGTACTGGGTCTGGATAAACTGGGCACCTGCCGCTGCCTTCTTGGCCGTGCGATGGGGGCGCCAGTCACACGGTGGCACAAATGGGTTGGCTGCCCCACCCAGAAACAGCCTGGGCGGGCTGGTCAGTTTACGGCCGCTCTGAAAGCGGCTCTCGTCGCGCATGGTACGGGCCATCTCCAGCAGCGACATGGAGTCCAGGTCAAATACCGGCTTGGCCTGAGGGTGATCGCCTGCCTGCACGCCGTCGCCCGTCAGGCACAGCAGGTTGCAGGCGCCCATCGCCGCCGCGCCGAGGATCTCGCCCTGAATGGCAATCCGGTTACGGTCACGGCAGGAAATCTGCAGGATGGTGGAATAGCCCACACGGGTCAGCAGCGAGCACACGCCCACACTGGACATATGGCAATTTGCCCCAGAACCGTCAGTGGCATTGATGGCGTCCACATAGCCATCAAATATCGCTGCGCGTTTGAGCACCTCGGCGGGATCGGCGGAATCCGGAGGATCGAGTTCGCTGGTAATCGCGAACTTGCCGGCTCGCAGCACACGCTCCAGACGTCCGGGAGAGGTGTGACCGGGCAGTATCGGCAACGAGTAGCCCGGCACGGGTTCATCGTCAAATTTCATCGGCGGGCTCCTTGATTATCAGGGTCATGAATTTCCACCGCCTGACGAACTTCACGCAGCCAGGAAGAAGACCCCTTGATGCGATTGTCCACCGGCAGCTGTACAGCGTGAATCCTGTCGCTGCCTTTCATCTGCTGGCTGCCCTCCCAGGCATCCACCCAGACACAACGCATCTCGGGCACAACCTCGCAGTTACCGTCTGCCCGCACGCCGCCGCAGGGGCCGTTACGCAGGTTTTTAGGGCAATTCATCGGGCATGACATCCCGGTTGACGACAGCGCGCACTTGCCACACATCTGACAGTCAAACAGGAAGCCTTTGACGTTTTTCTCGACAAACCTGACCGGCGCTTCAACACGTTCGTAACCGATACGCTTCCACAGCGGATGCAGTTTGATGATGACGGGTTCAAAGGTTCGGTAAACCGCCTCAAAAAAACGG
The DNA here is from genome assembly GCF_044792155.1 of Halomonas sp. BLK-85. Lineage (NCBI taxonomy): Bacteria > Pseudomonadati > Pseudomonadota > Gammaproteobacteria > Oceanospirillales > Halomonadaceae > Halomonas > Halomonas sp. BLK-85. Next base: position 125,727 of record NZ_CP087731.1, on the reverse strand, counting down.
GAGTGGCGCACCACCCAGCGTCTTACCTTGTACATGGCATTTCCCCTGACAGCGTCGGTGGAGGACAGCATCGCACACAAAAAGCTGATTATCAGTCTGAACGTCTTTTGCCGCTAAAATTTCAATAGGTGCTTATCAGACTGTATCAGTGGCACCCGCCACTTCTTAGAGCAACAGTAGCCCCGTGATGATTGATGGCTCAGCACGATCCAGTAATAAGCAGCTGCGGAAACGGCCTGATGCCAGGGGGGCATGACGGGATTGAGTCACTCTGCAGGCTAACCTCGGGCACCCCTTTCAACTTCTGCACATACGACGCATGGATGTCAGGAAACGTCATTTAGCGAAAAAATCTGCGGCTTTGCTTTTTCTCAAGCTATTGATTTTCTGATTATTACCTCATTTTTTTATTTTCCAGCAGGCGTCGCTGCAACGACGCTGAAGGTCGTCTGCAGGAATGCGCAGACGGGCAAGCAGAGTAGATTTTCCGTGTCTGTAAATTCGACTCAAACAGACCAGACACAACGACAATAACAGGCAGGACTGACGAGGGCCGCTATGACTGCAATGACTCAGGGCAAGAATATCTACGTACTCAAGGCTAGCTGCCGTGGCGCCATCGGAACAGTTTCCCGCGTCAGCACCTACCTGGCACAGCGCAACTGCTATATTTCCGAGTTGGCGCAATATGATGAAATTTCCACCGGCAACTTCTTCTTGCGCTGTCTGTTTTCCACCACACCAGGGATCACACCCTCACTGGAAGAAATGCGCGAGGAGTTCGGTAATGGCGTCGCTGATCGCGACAAGATGGAATGGGAACTGCACGACACCCTGACACCACCCAAGGTGTTGATCATGGTCTCCAGGTTCGATCACTGTCTGGATGACCTGCTGTACCGCCAGCGTACCGGTGAGATCAATATGCAGATTCCCGCCATTGTTTCCAATCATCCCGACCTCAAACGCCTGGCCGACTGGTACGACGTTCCCTACTATCACCTGCCGGTCACCGCGGACACCAAGCAGGCGCAGGAGCAACGCCTGCTGGACATTATTGACGAAACCGGCGCCGACCTGGTGGTGCTGGCGCGCTATATGCAGATCCTCTCCCCTGAGCTGTGCGAAAAGCTCGCGGGGCGCGCCATCAATATCCACCATTCTTTCCTGCCAGGCTTCAAGGGTGCCAAGCCCTACCATCAGGCATTCGACCGCGGCGTGAAGCTGATAGGTGCCACCGCACACTATGTCACCACTGACCTGGACGAAGGGCCGATCATCGAGCAGGTGGTGGAACGCGTTGACCATGGCTACAGCCCTGCCCAGCTGGCTGCAGTGGGCCGCGATGCCGAAAACATGGCGCTTTCCCGTGCCGTCCGTTTCCACCTGGAACACCGCGTCTTTCCCAACGGCAACAAGACCGTGGTATTCCGGTAACTGCTGAGTTGCCAGGCCTGCGTTGGAAAGAAGGTGGTTTGAACAGCATCAGGGGAGTGCACTATGCCCAATTTGACAGATCGCAAAGTGATAGACGGCAAGGCAATGGCCGCCAGGCTGAGAGAAGCGGTAGGTGAGCAGGTAGCCCATCTGCAAACCCATCATCAGGTTACGCCAGGGTTGGCGGTCGTACTGGTGGGTGAAGACCCTGCCAGCCAGGTATATGTTCGCAATAAGGCCCGGCATGCCGGCGAGGCAGGCATACAATCGTTTGAACACCGCCTGGATGCCAGCGTCTCCGAGCAAGCGCTACTGGCACTGATCGACCAGCTTAATCATGACCCGGCGGTCAACGGGATTCTGGTACAGCTGCCCTTGCCCGCCCACATGGGTGAAACCCGCATTATAAACGCCATTGCTCCCGCCAAGGACGTCGACGGTTTTCACCCTGTCAACGTGGGCCAGGTGGCCATTGACGGCCAGGGCCTGACGCCGTGTACGCCACTGGGTTGCAAGCTGCTGCTTGAGCACCAGCTGGGCGATCTAAGCGGGCGTCACGCGGTTGTGCTCGGACGCTCCAACATCGTCGGCAAGCCCATGGCCAACCTGCTGCTGCAGGCGAACTGCACTGTTACCATCGCCCACTCGCGCACCCAGGATTTACCGGCCATCTGCCGCCAGGCGGATATTCTGGTGGCGGCGGTGGGACGCCCCGGCATGGTCAAGCGCGACTGGATCAAGCCCGGCGCCGTACTGATTGATGTGGGCATCAACCGTATTGAAGAAGATGACCGGACCCGCCTGACCGGCGATTTCGATTTTCCGGCAGTACAGGATCTTGCCAGCGCCATTACACCGGTGCCCGGTGGCGTTGGCCCCATGACCATTGCCTGCCTGCTGCTCAACACCCTGCAGGCCAGCTACCAGCAGCTGGGCCTACCTTTCCCCGATGGCCTGGCGGAAAGTGCCTGGCAACCTCAGACTGCGACCTGCTGAGCCGTCACCATACGGGCTGGCAGGTCAGGCCTGCCAGCGTACCTCTGCTTTATCAGAGTGGCGGCATCACGGCTGACCCAGCACCGCCGCCAGATGGCGCTCAATCGCCTCCAGCACTTCCGGTAACATGACATCCTTATAGCACAGTAAGTCTTTAATGGTGTCCGGCAGGGCTTCAAGCTCGCCTGCCTGATAGCGGCAGGCGGCTAGTTCGGCCAGGTCAGCGGGGGTGGCGCCCACCGGGGGCACCAGCCCGATGCTGACCAGGCGCTGGCGAAAATCTTCACCGTCCACCAGTTCGGTAATCATCATGAGGTGACCTTCTCCTTTTCAACCGCAGCCAGACGACAGGCGGCATACTTGAACTCGGGGATCTTGCCATCCGGGTCCAGTGCCGGGTTAGTCAACAGGTTGGCGGCCGCTTCGGCATACGCGAAGGGTACAAAGACCATGCCGTCCGGCATGCCGGGGTCCACCCGTGCTGCCAGAGTGATGCTGCCCCGCCGGGTGGTGATGGTCAGGGGGTCTCCCGGCGCCAACTTCAGCCGCTGCATTTCATTGATGGAGAGGCTGGCCACGGCCTCAGGCTCAAGGTCATCGAGCACTTTGGCACGCCGGGTCATTGAGCCGGTGTGCCAATGTTCCAGCTGGCGGCCGGTGGTGAGCACTGTCGGATACTCGTCATCCACCGGTTCATCCGGCGGAATGGGCCGGGTGGCAGAGAACTTGGCTTTACCGCCCAGACGCGGGAAGGCATCGCCAAACACCACATCCTGACCGGGCGAATCGTCACTCGGACAAGGGTAAGTCACCGACTGTTCGCTTTCCAAACGCTCCCAGCTGATGTGGTCCAGTGACGCCATGCCCTGCTTCATTTCCGCAAAGACCTCACGTGGGTGCTGGTAGTGCCAGCCCAGGCCAAAGCGCTGAGCCAGTTGCTGGATAATCCACCAGTCCGGGCGTGTGTCACCCGGTAGCGGCATGGCGGCACGGCCCAGCTGTACCTGACGGTTGGTGTTGGTCACGCTGCCGTCTTTCTCCGGCCAGGCCGAGGCAGGCAGAATCACATCCGCGTACTGGGCCGTTTCAGTCACAAACAGGTCCTGTACCACCAGATGCTCCAGCTTGCCCAGCGCTTCCCGGGCATGACTCAGATCCGGGTCGGACATAGCCGGGTTTTCACCCAGGATGTACATGCCGCGAATCTGGTGGTCATGAATGGCATCCATGATTTCTACTACGGTCAGGCCGGGCTGGTTATCCAAGGGCGTATTCCACAGCTCCTCAAAGGCCGAGCGTAACTGGTCGTCACCGACTGGCTGATAGTCAGGCATGACCATGGGAATCATGCCCGCATCCGAGGCGCCCTGCACATTGTTCTGACCGCGCAGCGGATGCAGGCCGGTGCCAGGTCGCCCGGTATGGCCACAGGCCAGGGCCAGGGAAATCAGGCAGCGGGCATTATCAGTGCCATGGGTATGTTGGGAGATCCCCATACCCCAGAAGATCATCGCGCGCTCGGCATTGGCATAAAGGCGGGCCATCTCACGAATAGTCTCAGCGTCAACACCGCACTGGGCACTCATGGCTTCCGGTGTCATATCCACCACATGGGCCTTGAGGGCCTCAAAGCCTTCCGTGTGTTCGGCAATATAGGCAGAATCGTAAAGACCTTCGCTGACGATGACATTGAGAAGCGCATTGAACAGTGCCACGTCGGCGCCGGGTTTAAAGCGCACGCTGAGATGCGCGTAGGCATCCAGTGCCTGGCCCCGCGGGTCGATAATGATGAACTTGGTACCACGCTTGGCCGCCTGTTTGAAGAAGGTAGCAGCTACCGGGTGGTTCACTGCCGGGTTACAACCGGTCAAAATCACCACATCGGCGTTGGCCGCCTGCATGAATGAGGCCGTTACAGCACCAGAGCCCAGGCACTCCATGAGCGCCGCCACTGAGCTGGCGTGGCACAACCGGGTACAGTGATCGACATTATTGCTGCCAAAACCGGTGCGGATCAGCTTCTGGAACAGCCAGGCTTCCTCGTTGGAGCATTTGGCGCTACCAAAGCCCGCCAGCGCCTGGGGCCCTCGTGCTTTCTTCAGGTTGATCAGGCCATCAGCGGCATAAGCCAGGGCTTCTTCCCAGCTGGCTTCGCGGAAATGGGTCAACGGCTGAGCGGAATCAAAGTCGGGATCAAGCCCCTTGGCCACGCCCTCACGGCGGATCAAGGGGGTCGTCAGACGAGACGGGTGGCGCGGGTAGTCAAACCCGAAGCGGCCTTTTACGCACAGACGATTATGATTGGACGGCCCGTTGCGGCCTTCCACATAGACAATCTCGTCGTTCTTGAGGTGATAGGTCAGCTGGCAGCCTACCCCACAGTAGGGGCAGACAGAATCCACCTGTTTGTCGGTACTCGCGGAATCCCCTACGCCGTTAGCGTCAACCAGGGTGGATGGCATCAAGGCGCCTGTTGGGCACGCCTGAACACATTCACCACAGGCGACACAGGTGCTATCCCCCATGGGGTCATCAAAATCGAAAACAATTTTTGAGGCACTGCCACGGTTGGCCAGGCCAATCACATCGTTCACCTGCACTTCACGGCAGGCGCGAACGCACAGGTTGCATTCAATGCAGGCGTCGAGGTTAACCGCCATGGCGCTGTGCGAGCGGTCTTTGACGACGGCGCTGGCGCGCTCGGCCACATGGTGCACGGTGGGGGCGGAACGTTCAGCGTGTTTGGGTAAACGCTCACTGACTGCACTGACATCAATGGCCAGCTGATCGGCCATCGCCCAAAAATGGCTGGAGCGGTCTGGGCTCTGCTCTCGGGGCGGCTGATCCACGGCAAGCATTTCCAGCACGCCTTCCCGGGCCACCCGCGAACGCTCGGAGGTGGCACTGTGCACCACCATGCCGGGCTTGGCCTCACGCAGGCAGCTGGCCACCAGGGCGCGTTCACCTTCCACTTCAACCATGCAGGCACGACAGTTACCGTCGGCTCGATAGCCGTCGGCATCCTTGAAGCACAGGTGTGGAATGGTTTCTCCGGCACGCTTGGCTACCTGCCAGAGGGTATCGCCGGGGGTTGCGGTCACCGCTGTGCCATCCAGCGTGAGGGTAAAGGTCTCTTGGTTCATCAGGTTCTCCTTACCCCTTGATGATGACGTTCTGGGCGGCCAGTTGTGAACGGAAGTCACGCAACAGCCCCAGCACCGGATTGGGGGCGGCCTGCCCCAGACCGCAGATGGAAGCATCCATCATCACCTGGGAAAGACGTTCCAGGGTCTCAGCGTCCCAGGCGTCGCGCTCCAACAGGGTGAGCATTTTCTCGGTACCCACACGGCAGGGCGTACACTGGCCGCAGGATTCGTCCGCGAAAAAGCCCAACAGGTTGGTCGCTACATCGCGCAGGTTGTCGTGATCGGAAAGCACCACCACCGCCGCCGAGCCGATAAAGCAGCCGTGTTCGTGCAGGGTGTCAAAATCCAGCGGAATATCCGCTTTGCTGGCGGGCAAGATGCCGCCGGACGCGCCTCCGGGCAGATACCCGGCCAGAGTGTGGCCAGCCTGCATGCCGCCGGCATATTCCTCGATCAGCTCATTCAAGGTAATCCCCGCCGGTGCCAGATGAACCCCGGGGGTGTTCACACGGCCAGAGACAGAAAAGCTGCGTAGGCCACTACGCCCGTGGCGGCCATGGCTGGCAAACCAGTCAGCCCCCTGGGCATAAATGGCCGGAATCCAGTAGACCGTTTCGACATTATTGACCAGGGTCGGACGGTCGAACAGACCACGCTGAGCGACAAAGGGCGGGCGATGGCGGGGCTTGCCGGGTTTGCCTTCCAGCGATTCAATCATCGCTGACTCTTCCCCGCAGATATAGGCGCCTGCCCCACGCCGCACAAGGATATAGCCCGGCGCCACCAGACCCGCGTTTTCCAGCTCTTTAATGGCCTGATGCAGTACATCCAGCAGCGCCGGGTACTCATCGCGCAGGTAGATATACAAGGCGTCCGCCTCGATCGCCCAGGCGCTGATCAGGGCGCCTTCAAGAAACTGGTGGGGGGCACGTTCCAGGTAATGGCGGTCCTTGAAGGTACCCGGCTCGCCTTCGTCGGCATTGATGGCGCAATAACGCGGCCCCGCCTCGGCGCGCACGAAAAACCATTTCTTGAAGGTCGGAAAGCCCGCGCCGCCAAGGCCGCGCAGCTTGGCGCTTTCCAGGATCTCCATCAGGCTTTCAACACTGACCTCTCCCGCTCGGCAGGCATTCAGCAGAGTGTAACCACCGGTAAGCCGATACGCGTCGAGGCGCGGCCAGTCGACCGGCTCGGGATGGGTGTGATCGGCGGCGATGGCCGCCTGAACGTTGTCAACACTGGCATGGCCCAGATGATAATGGCCCACTTCCACCACAGGGGCAGTGTCACAGCGCCCCATGCAGGGCGCGCGCAGCACCCGCACTTCGGCGGGGTCCGTTCCCGCTGCCAACGCATTGCGCAGCGCCTCAGCGCCGGCCAGCTGGCAGGACAGCGAATCACACACCCGCAAGGTCAAGGCCGGCGGCGCCACCTGGTCATCGTGGATTACATCAAAATGCGCATAGAAGGTAGCTGTTTCGTAGACCTCGGCCATCGGCAGGTTCATGTAAGTCGCCAGCGCACGCAGGTGCGCCAGTGGCAGGTGGCCAAGGGCATCCTGAATCACGTGCAGATGCTCAATCAACAGATCACGTTGACGCCGCTGAGGCTGGTCGCGTTCATCACCGAGCAGTTGACGCAAGGCATCCATGGCGCCCGGGGTCAACGAGCGGCCGCGTGGCTTGCCGCGCAGGCGGCGCTTGGGGATCTCTGTATGAACAGTCATGGCATCTCGGTCTTAATCCAGGGGTAAGTAATACAGGGGCCGCCTGGCCTCAGGCGGCCCATCAAAGCATCAGGCGGCAACGCTGCCGTGGGGGTCCATAACAAATTTCTTGGCCACACCGCCATCAAAATCAGCATAACCGCGCGGTGCATCATCCAGGGAAATGAACTGGACGTTGACCGCCTTGGCGATCTGCACCTTATCAAACAGGATAGCCTGCATCAGCTGCCGATGGTATTTCATTACCGGACATTGACCGGTATGGAAGGAGTGCGATTTGGCCCACCCCAGCCCGAGTCGCATTGACAGATTACCCAGCCTGGCTTCACTGGTGGAGGCGCCCGGATCCTCGGTGACGTAAAGGCCAGGAATCCCAATCTGGCCGCCAGCACGGGTGACGTCCATACAGGCATTGAGCACAGTGGCAGGCTGCTCGTGGGCGTGATTATGACCATGACAGCGGGCCTCGAAGCCGACTGCGTCGACGGCACTGTCAACTTCACGCTCACCCAGGATGGGCTCGAGCATATCGGCCATCGGGGTATCCTGTCGCAGATCCAGGGTCTCGCAGCCAAACTTGCGAGCCTGCTCAAGACGCTCGGTGTTCATGTCACCCACAATCACGCACGCTGCGCCCAGCAGCTGTGCCGATACCGCAGCGGCCAGGCCCACCGGGCCGGCGCCGGCAATGTAGACAGTACTGCCAGGGCCGACGCCTGCGGTATAGCAGCCATGGAAGCCGGTCGGGAAGATATCCGACAGCAGCGTCAGGTCGCCGATTTTTTCCATCGACTGCTCTCGATCCGGGAACTTGAGCAGGTTGAAGTCCGCGTAGGGCACCATGACGTATTCCGTCTGACCGCCAACCCAGCCACCCATGTCGACATAGCCATAGGCGGCCCCCGGGCGCGCCGGGTTAACGTTCAGGCAGATACCTGTCTGGCCTTCCTTGCAGTTACGGCAGCGCCCGCAGGCAATATTGAACGGCACCGAGACGATGTCACCCACGCTCAGAAATTCCACGTCACGGCCACACTCGATCACCTCACCGGTGATCTCGTGGCCCAGCACCAGGCCTTCAGGCGCCGTGGTACGGCCACGTACCATGTGTTGGTCGCTGCCGCAGATATTGGTGGTGATAACCTTCAGGATGACACCGTGCTCGCACTTGCGCTTGCCAAGTGCCAACTCCGGGAACGGAATGCTTTCAACGGCCACCTTACCCGGCCCTTTATAGACGACACCGCGATTACCCTGATTCATGATGATTTCCTCTCTCATTGTTGTAGTTGTAATGATTGTTGTAGCTGTAATACTGGTAGCAATGGCGAAAACACTCGCCTTGCCCTTTCTGACAACTGCGACCGATTCAGGATCAGCGCAGCACACCTTCTTCATTGAGCAACTTGAGAATGGCGTCAGCACCCTGATCGGCACTCACCCCATCAAGCACCTGCCCCGAACCGCCTTCGGCTTTTGCAGCGGCGGCCTTGAAACGCTCCCTTGCGGATGTGGCTTTGACGATCTTCAACCGTTTAGGCCGTTTGCGCGCCGCTGAAAGCGACCACTGCGCCAGCTCTGTATCGGGCTCGGAGGCCAGCGCCTGAGCATCAAACTGTGCCCGCCGCGCGGGGCCAAAGGCACTCTGACGTGGTGCCGGCGCAGCGCTGTCCACGCTCATGATGGCGGGCAGGCGTACCTGCAGGCGTTTGCGCTGCCCACGTGGCAGGGCCTGCAGCACGGTGGCCACCCCGTTTTCGATATGTTCAATAGCCGCCAGGTTGTTGACCACCGGCCAGCCCAGGCGCTCTGCCAGTGCGTAGGGCAACAGCCCTGAGCCTTCGCCGCATTCCGCCCGGCATCCGGTCAGCACCAGCTGCGGCTCACGTTGGGCCAGGTAATCACCCAGCACCGGAATGACGTCGGCGCCTTCTTCCTGCTCCAGCAGGGTCATCGACGGCAGACTGGCCATACCCGGATAGCTTCGCAGTGCGGTTTCACTGTCGGTACTACAGCTACCGGCGTGCACCAGTTCCAGCCGGGCATTGGCGTGTTGGGACTCAACCCCCAGGGCCAGCTCTACGCCACGGGCATCGTGATCAGCCCGGCGTGGGCGCCCGGTGAGCGGATGACGGCCCAGTGAGACCAGTACACACATATCCAGCGCTTTATCAGGCTGCATCACGCGCCCCTCCCTGTTGCTGAACCCTGGCCACCAGCGCGGCCAGAATCTGCGTACTGTCACCAATCACCGCAAGATCGGCGCGTTTGATCATGTCACAGCCGGCATCCATGTTGATGGCGATCACCTTGTCGCAGCTCTGAATACCCTGCAGGTGCTGAATGGCACCGGAAATACCCACTGCCAGATACACCCGTGCCGTCACCCAGGTACCACTGGCACCCACCTGGCGGTCACGGGCCATAAAGCCATCGTCGACGGCCACCCGTGATGCACCTTCGGTGGCACCCAAGGCCCTGGCAGCCTGATGAAAGCCTTCCCAATCCCTGACACCGTTACCGCCGGAAAGAATGAATTCCGCCTCAGCCAGGGCAATGCTGGCCGGGTCGACGGCCACCGCCCCCTGATCACTGATGCGCGTAGCAAACGCCGACGGCGCGCCTTCCAGAGTCAGCGTCTCGGCGGCATGGCGGCTCTGGTCAACCGGCTCTGCGCATTCCGCCAGCGCCAGCACTACCCTGGGCAACGGACGCTGGATATCCAGGCTGTCCGCCGCTCCCCGCGCCGTGCACCCCCAACCCAGCGGTGCTGAACCATCAGGCTCGATCCGCCACACCCCGGTGGCAGGCCTTTCCTGCAGACGCATGGCCAGGCGCCGGCCAAGATCTGCGCCACCCAGGGCAGAATCTGGCACCAGCCAATGGCGTGGGCCAAAGGTGCGCTCTACGCTTTCCAGTAGAGGCAGCTGATGATCCGCGGCAAACTGGCCTGCCGGGGCTTCGGGCAGAGTAATCACCCTGTCAATACCTGCGTCACCCAGCTGCTGCTCCCTGTGTTCCGCCGGGAGAATGGCAAGCACCACCCCTGGGGCATCTCCCTTGGCGTCCGCCAGCTGGCGGGCCAGGCCAAGCAGATCTTTATCGTGGGATGACAGGCGGCCGCCCGACATATCCGGCACCACGGCGACATAAAAGGCCGGCGACTCGATCACCACCGCACGGCGGCTTTCCGGCACCTGGGCCGCCCCACTGGCCTGGCGGGCACCTTCCTGCTGGGCACCGCTGCGGTCAATCCGCTTGATGCCGTTAGGGCCAGTAAAGCCGATGGCATGAGGGTTCCTGCGCCTCAGGCCATTGGGGCCCTGCCATTCGCTGGCTTGCCCCCGGCCCAGTGTGGCCAGTACGCGGGCATGCTCGGCATGCAGACGGTTGCGGGCAATCCACTCAAGGCGTGGATTACGGCGTTTGAGTTCAATCATGCGGTTACCTCCTCAGCCTGAATACTGGCAGGCGACGTCACCAGAGCATCGGCCACCAGTTCGGCTATATCACGCACCTCGGCAGTAGCATCCACCACGCCTTCGAGCATGGCCGTACATTGCGGGCAGCCCACCGCCACCAGGTCAGCCCCGGTGTCGCCGACGTCCTGCATGCGCATGTCAGGAATCCGCTGCTTGCCGGGGATATCGGTGATCGGCGCCCCACCGCCGCCGCCACAGCAGCGCGAACGGTAGCCGGAACGCTGCATTTCCCTGACCTCGATACCCAGCGCTTTCAAGACGTCACGCGGGGCGTCGTATTCACCGTTATAGCGCCCCAGGTAGCAGGGGTCGTGATAGGTCACGCTACCGCCTTTCCAGGGCTTGAAGGCCAGTCGCCCCTCGCGGTAAAGCTCGGCAATAAAGGTGGAATGGTGATTGACGTGATAATTCCCCTCCAGCTCGCCGTACTCGTTGTTGAGCACATGGAAACTGTGCGGGTCACAGGTGACAATTCTCAAGAACTGATACTGGTTAAGAGTGGCGATATTGCGTTTGGCCAAGGCCTGAAACGTCGCTTCATCGCCCAGGCGCCGGGCCACATCACCGCTGTCACGCTCGGCATTACCCAGCACTGCAAAGTCGACACCGGCGGCTCTCAGCACCTTGACGAAGGCTCTCAGGGTGCGCTGATTACGCATATCAAAGACGCCATCACCCAGCCACAGCAGCACGTCCACCTGGCCAAGATCGGCAATGTTGGGCAGATTCAGATCCGCCGCCCAGTGCAGGCGCGAGTCGGGATCAAAGCCGCCGGGGTTATCCGTGGCAATCAGGTTTTCCAGCACTTCGGCGCCCTTGTTGGGGGTCTGGCCGCGTTCCAGAGTCAGGTGACGGCGCATATCCACAATGGCATCGACATGCTCGATCATCATCGGGCACTCCTCCACGCAGGCGCGGCAGGTGGTGCAGGACCATAGTGTCTCGGCATCCAGCAGCGCCTGGCCTTCGCGGGCCACAATGGGGCCGTGTGGGTCGCCGTGGTGCTCACCCACGGCTTTGCCCGGATAGGGGCTGCCCGTATAGCCGGCATCAGAGCCGCCGACCATGCCGACTACCATATCCTGAATCAGCTTTTTGGGGTTGAGCGGCTGCCCGGCAGCAAAGGCGGGACACACCGCTTCACAGCGCCCGCACTGTACGCAGGCATCAAAACCGAGCCGTTGGTTCCAGGTAAAGTCAGTCGGTTTCTCGACTCCCAGCGGTGCCTTGTCATCGTCCAGATTCAAAGCTTTAAGGCCAGTGGAGCGTCCAGCACCCGCGGGTGTGGAAAAGCGTTCAGGACGACGATGAAAGGCCAGGTGAAGCGCGCCAGCAAAGGCGTGCTTCATAGGCCCCCCCCAGGTCATACCGAAGAACATTTCGGCGAGGCCGCCACTGACGACCGCCAGAAGTACCAGGCCCAACAGCCAGTAGCCCGCGTCCGGCGGTAACACGCCGACGGTTGGCAGAGTCACCAGAAAGACACCCGCTGAAAACGCCATCAGACTCTTGGGCAGGCGCATCCAGGGGCCTTTGGAGAGGCGCGCGGGCGGGTTGATCCGACGTTTTGCCACCAGAATACTGCCCGCAAACATGACCGCACTGGCCAGCAACAGCAACCAGCCCAGCACCCCGCCCGCCAGCCCCAGGCCATGAACCACCAGCGTCAGCACGGCAGCGGCCACAAAGCCCCCCGCGGTAGCCACGTGGGTATGCGAGATATAGCGGTCGCGCTCCACAATATGGTGCAGATCTACCAGATAGCGGCGGGGCAGTGCCATCAGCCCCTTGAACAAAGCGACCGGGGCCGCGCGCCCCTGGCGCCACAGGCTGATGCGACGCCAGGCGCCTATACCGGCCAGCGCCAGTGACGCAAGAATGACAATGGGCAGCAGCGTTTCAAGCATGGCAATCACCTCGTTCTGGAGCAGCGCAAGTGCTGGACAATCACAAATCCTTGCAGATCCGCAGGGCATCATAGATGGCTGCATGGATATTCCGCGGGGCGGTGCAATCCCCCAGCCGGAACAGCAGGTAACCCTCACCTTCGCTGCTCAGGCAGGGCTGCGCCTGAGCAGCATACAGGGCTTCAAGATCAAGCTGGCCATGATTGCGCGCCTGTTCCTTGAGTGCGTAATACAGGGTTTCATCCGGGCGCACACCGTTTTCAACGACCACCTGATCGACCACCCGCTCTTCCTGCTGACCGGTGTACTCGTTTTCCAGCACCGCCACCAGCTGATCGCCCTCACGGTAGACCTTATGCAGCATCATGTCCGAGGTCATGATGACCTCCTTTTCATACAGGCTGCGGTAATAGGTCGGGAAAGTGGTGCCTCCCACGGCCGCGCCGGGCTTGATATCGTCAGTGACGATTTCCACCCTGGCGCCTTTGTCAGCCAGAAAATCAGCCGCCGAAACGCCGGCAAATTCACAGATGGTGTCGTAGATCAGCACGTTATTGCCGGGCGCAACCTTGCCGTTGAGGATATCCCAGCTGCTGACCACCAGGCTGTCTTCCGCCACTGGCGAATAGCCCCACTCCGGGGTCTGGTCCAGAAACGGCTGACCACCGGTGGCGAGCACCACGACATCCGCCTGCAGGGCGTTGAGTTCCGCGGCGCCGGCGCGGGTATTGAGACGTACATCGACTTTCAGGCGCGCCAGCTCCAGCTGGTACCAGCGGGTGATACCGGCAATCTGGTCGCGCTGGGGAGCCTGGGCCGCAATGGTGATCTGGCCACCAAGCTCTGGCCCTCCCTCATACAGCACTACGTCATGACCACGCTCGGCGGCCACCCGCGCCGCTTCCATCCCGCCCGGGCCGCCGCCGACCACCACGACCTTGCGGCTTGGCCCGTCAGACTTCTCGATAATATGTGGCAGTCCCATATATTCCCGCGAGGTGGCCGCATTCTGGATGCACAGCACATCCAGCCCCTGGTACTGACGGTCGATACAGTAATTGGCCCCCACGCACTGCTTGATCTGGTCGACCTGATTCATCTTGATCTTGGCAATGATATGCGGGTCGGCAATATGCGCCCGGGTCATGCCGACCAGATCCACATAGCCGCCTTCCAGAATACGCTGGGCCTGATTGGGATCCTTGATGTTCTGGGCGTGAATCACCGGAACGCTGACCACCTCCTTGATGCCTGCTGCCAGATGCAGGAAAGGCTCCGGCGGGTAACTCATATTGGGAATCACGTTGGCCAGGGTGTTATGGGTATCGCAGCCGGAGCCCACCACGCCAAAGAAATCCACCTTGCCGGTAGCATCGTAATAGGCCGCGATCTGCTTCATGTCATCCTGGTTGAGGCCATCGGGATGGAATTCGTCGCCACAGATACGCATGCCCACCACAAAGTCGTCACCGACTTCCGCACGCACGGCCTTGAGTACTTCCATACCAAAACGCATGCGGTTCTCGAAGCTGCCGCCCCACTGATCGGTGCGCTTATTGACCCGCGGGCTCCAGAACTGGTCAATCAGGTGCTGATGCACGGCCGATAGCTCAACGCCATCCAGGCCACCTTCCTTTGCGCGCCGGGCGGCCTGAGCGAAGTCGCCGATCACCCGCCAGATCTCTTCCTCCTCAATGGTCTTGCAGGTGGAACGGTGAACCGGTTCACGAATGCCGGAAGGCGACAGCAGGGTCGGCCAGTCAAAGCCGTCCCAGCGCGAACGCCGACCCATATGGGTAATCTGGATCATGATCTTGCCGCCATGCCTGTGCACAGCATCGGCGAGGTTCTGAAAATGCGGGATAATGCGATCCGTGGACAGGTTAACCGAGCTCCACCAGCCCTGAGGGCTGTCAATCGAGACAACCGATGAACCGCCGCAGATGCAAAGGCCACACCCGCCTTTGGCCTTCTCCTCGTAGTACCTGACGTAACGCTCTGTGGTCATGCCACCGTCCGTGGCATGCACTTCTGCATGGGCGGTGCTGACCACCCGGTTACGGACAGTGAGTTTGCCAATCTCAATCGGCTGGAAGATTGCCTTGAATGCCATCGGTACTGTCTCCTTTAAAGCGCGGACTGCAAACGCGGAGTGACTTCAAAGTAACCCACTTTGCAGCCTGGTTCGGCGGCACTCTGGGTCTGCTCGGCGACGGTGTGCAGATCGCTTCCGGACGCTTTCAGAATCTGATCCATGGCACCGGCAAACCAGCCGGTGAACATGTATTCCACCTTGCGCCCGGTTTTACCCAGCTGATAGACAAAGGCGCTGTTTTCCAGGCGCACCCGAGCGGTACCGGCCTCGAGGTCAATCTGCTCGGTGATAAACCGGCCCCAGCCGCGCTGGGAAAGCCGCTGCATGTAATGCTCGAACACCTCGGTGCCGCTTAATCCATGCAGCTCGGCTTCTTTTTCGCACCAGTGCCAGGCGCTTTTGTAACCGGCGTGATAGAGAATCTCGGCATACTTTTCAGCCCCCAGGGCGTCCTCTACCGCCATATGGTTATTGATGAAAAAATGGCGTGGCACGTACAGCATGGGCAGTGCATCGGTTGTCCAGACACCGGTTTCGCAATCCACTTCAATAGGCAGTTCAGGGGCAGTCGTCGTCACAGCGGCGTTCCTTATGGCGTTATTTTTGGCTGGTTGTTGGATGGGTTGGGCATCTGTCTGCATGTCTGTCTCGCTTTCAGGACCTATTCACCCCAGACATCCTTGAGAACACGCACCCAGTTATCGCCCATGATCTTGCGCACCTGGGATTCGCTGAAGCCGTGTTTCAGCAGTGCTTCCGTCAGGTTGGGAAACTCACCAATGGTACGGATACCCTTGGGGTTGATGATTTCACCGAAGCTGGTCAGGCGGCGGGCATAGCCCTTGTCATGGGTCAGCCATTCAAAGAAGGCCTGATCATGCCCCTGGGTAAAGTCGGTGCCGATACCGATGGCATCCTCTCCGACAATATTCATTACGTAGTCAATGGCTTCCACGTAATCATCCACAGTGGCGTTGACGCCCGCACGCAGAAAGGGAGTGAACATGGTGACGCCGACAAAACCGCCGTGGTCGGCGATGAAGCGAAGTTCTTCATCAGACTTGTTGCGCGGATGTTCCTTGAGCCCGGAGGGCAGGCAGTGGGAATAGCACACCGGCTTTTGCGATTCGAGGATCACCTCTTCAGAGGTTTTGCTGCCCACATGGGAAAGGTCGCACATCATGCCAACACGGTTCATTTCGGCCACAATCTCGCGCCCGAACCCGGACAATCCACCGTCTCGTTCGTAGCAGCCGGTGCCGACCAGGTTCTGGGTGTTGTAGCACATCTGCACGATGCCAACGCCAAGCTGCTTGAAGATCTCCACGTAGCCGATCTGATCTTCAAAGGCGTGAGCATTCTGGAAGCCAAAGATAATGCCTGTCTTGCCCTCCTGCTTGGCGCGCAGGATGTCGGCCGTGGTGTGAACAGGCCGCACCAGGTCACTGCTTTCCGCCATTAGCTGGCGTGTGCTGACGATGTTGTCCACCGTGGCCTGAAACCCTTCCCACACGGATACCGTGCAGTTGGCTGCTGTCAGGCCACCGCGGCGCATATCCTCAAGCAGTTCACGGTTCCATCTGGCAATCACCAGGCCGTCAATAATGATGCTGTCATCGTGTAGTTCACGCGGGGTCATGGCTGGGGCTCCAACACGTCTATGCAATTAATGTGTCGGCAGCATAGCGCCCCCCACCCGTGCCACAGCGTTTGAAAACGACAGGTGGAATTCCAAAAGCGTCAGCGGTGTCGTAATTGCGCAACGCTCGGAAATAGCGCACAAAAAATGAACCGCGCCCCATTCTCATAAGGCGCGGTTTGCGGACAGTCAAAACCCTCTTCTGCCCGGGGCTATAGCAGGCGGACGCTGGCGTAGGTCGGTTCACCCTGGGCCTGAGCCAGCGCCAGTACCGCGCTGGATACCGGCGCGGCGGGTTCATCGTTACGTAAAGGGTCAAGAGCACTCATTTCCAGCACTGATTTCACCGGCGCCCGGCCATTGATCCCAAGACGCTCATCCCGGGGCGGGATCCCGAAGAATTCACGATAGCATTTGGAAAAGTGCGGCGTGGATACAAAGCCACAGGCCGTGGCCACTTCAATGATCGGCATGGAGGTCTGCTTGAGCAGCTGGCGGGCACGGGTCAGGCGTAACTTGAGATAGTAGCGCGAGGGGGAACAGTGGAGGTATTTCTGGAAAAGGCGTTCCAGCTGGCGTCGCGAAACACTGACATATTGCGCCAGCTCGTCCAGGCCAATCGGCTCCTCGAGATTGGCCTCCATCAGCGCCACGATTTCCAGCAGTTTGGGCTGGGTGGTGCCAAGCACGTGCTTGAGCGGGACCCGCTGCAGATCCTGCTCGCCGCGTACCCGTTCGCAGATGAACATCTCGGAAATCCCTGCCGACAGTTCACGCCCATGGTCGCGCCCGATCAGGTTGAGCATCATGTCCAGCGGTGCGGCGCCACCGGAGGCCGTTGCCCGGTCACGATCAATGGTAAACAGGCGGGTGGAAAGTGCTGCTCGGGGAAACGCCTCCTGCATGGCCGCAAGACACTCCCAGTGAACACTGGTTTCATAGCCATCCAGCAAGCCCGCCTTGGCCAGCGCCCAGCTGCCGGTGCAAACCGCCCCCAGACGCCGTGATGCTCGCGCCTGGGACTGCAACCAGCTGATATGTTCACGCTGCACGCTGCGGCTGGGGCCTACGCCTCCGCAAACGATGACCATATCCAGCGCCAGCGGCGTTGAAGTGCTGGCATCCGGCACGGTCTTCAGACCATCGCTGGCGTTCACCGTCTTGCCCTCCAGGCTGATGGTGAACCAGCGATAGAGCTCGCGACCTGCCAGTTGATTGGCCATGCGCAGCGGCTCGATGGCTGACGCCAATGAAATCAGTGTGAAGTTATCCAACAGTAAAAAACCAATGGTCTGTACCGCAGGCGCACCCGTCCTCTCCTTGTTGGTTGTCATGATTGAACCTCCTCTCAGCCACCCATCGCTTCAGCGATTTTTTGTATCTGTTTTCAGTCTTTCTGCGACCTGGCCTGTGGGTGGTCTGTCGCCGAAAGGCATGCCTAGCGCGAATGTAACGCTTATGAGGCATTTTGGCATATGCATTTTCTACAAATTCATGTTTCAGCGCTTCCAGGCTCGACAAGCGTCGCTTTTGCATATGCCAGTGTCGCTCTCGAGGCTGGTCAGAAAAGACACGCGGGAGGTGACTCCCTTCTCTGACCAGGGTGTTATCCACTGCCTCTCCAAACGTTAATCAGACGCTCAATGATCAGCACTCAATGGCATTGACCGCCAGACCTCCCTTGGAGGTTTCCTTATACTTGTCCTGCATGTCACGGCCGGTATCGCGCATGGTACGAATGGCCTTATCCAGAGAGATAAAGTGTTCACCGTCGCCGCGTAGCGCCATCTGGGCAGCGTTGATCGCCTTGACGGAGGCAATCGCATTACGCTCGATACACGGCACCTGCACCAGCCCGCCTACCGGGTCGCAGGTCAGCCCCAGATTATGTTCCAGGCCAATTTCAGCTGCGTTTTCCACCTGGCCGACACTGCCACCCATCACCTCGGCCAACCCGGCAGCGGCCATGGCGCAGGCCGAGCCGACTTCTCCCTGACACCCTACCTCGGCACCGGAAATAGAGGCATTTTTCTTGCACAGAATACCCACCGCTCCGGCCGCAAGCAGAAAATCCACCACATTGCGTTCACAGGCATCCGGCTGAAATTTCATATAATAGTGCAGCACGGCAGGGATGATTCCGGCGGCCCCGTTGGTGGGAGCAGTGACCATGCGCCCACCGGCGGCGTTCTCTTCGTTGACTGCCAGGGCAAAGACGTTGACCCAGTCCATGGCCGAAAACGTCGAGGTGATCAGGCTGGGGTTATCCTCAAAGATCTCCAGCCGCCGATGCAGGCTGGCTGCCCGGCGCCTGACGTTCAAACCGCCCGGCAGGATACGTTCCGTGCTCTGCAATCCGGCTTCCACGCAGGCCTGCATGGCCCGCCAGATCTCCCACAGCCCGGCGCGCACCTGGGCTTCGCTGCGCCAGGCCTTCTCGTTTTCCAGCATCAAGCCACTGATGCTCAGGCCATGCTGGTGACACAGTGCCATCAGTTCGGCGGCAGAGTTGAAATCATAGGGCAGCACGGTGGTGTCACTATCCAGAACACCCTCCTGTGCCTGGGCATCGTCCACCACAAAGCCGCCGCCCACCGAATAATAGGTATTGCGATACAGCTCACCCCTGGCACCGTAGGCAATCAGGCGCATGGCGTTCGGATGATGAGGCAGAGATTCATCGTGTAGCTGCATATTCCTCACCCAGTCGAAGGAAATGGCCAACCGGTTGTCGAGCAGCAATGTCTGGGTGGCCAGCAGGGTTTCAATACGCGATCCGATCACGCCTGGGTCAATCCGGTCCGGGCGCTCTCCCATCAACCCCATGATCACGGCCCGATCGGTACCATGCCCAATGCCGGTGGCAGACAAGGAACCATAGAGCTGCACTTCAACCCTCGCCACCTGAGACACCACTTGCTGAACACGCAGTTCAGCCAGAAAATCAAAGGCCGCACGCATTGGCCCCACGGTATGCGAGCTTGATGGCCCTACACCTATCTTGAACAGATCGAACACACTGATTGACATCCTGCTTACCCCCAGGCGACACCGAGCATCGCCTTCAAGACAATGTTATGGTTATAAGTTAATTTTACTAAAGCATCTTTCAGTCCATCAGCTTCAGTTAAACGTGAAACCTATTGTTGATGGGGCAGCCAGGCAATACAATCGAAAATATCTCTCCCTGAATTTAGTAAAACTAAACGATGAACCGACACCTCAATGCCCAGACCCATGCCTGGCTCAAGGTCTTCAGCGTCAGCGCCAGGCACCTATCCTTCACCCGCGCAGCTGAAGAGCTGCATGTCACTACGGGGGCTATCAGCCAGCAGATCAAGCAGCTTGAATCGCGCCTGGGGTTCCGTCTTTTCCGGCGCCTGACCCGACGCCTGGAGCTCACCGACGAAGGACAACGCCTGGCGGCAGTGACAGGGGAGGCTTATCAGGCAGTGGAACAGGAGGTGCACCGGCTGCGCTCAGGGGTGATGAGCGGCATTCTGCGCCTGCGCAGCGTACCGTCATTTCTGAACAAATGGGTGATGCCGCGCCTGCCAACGCTTCAGGCACGCTTTCCGGATATTGAACTGCAGATTATCGCCGAAGACAGCAATATCTCACTGCGCGACGGGGATTTTGACCTGGCGATTGATCTCAACGACGGCTATTACCCGGGCTTCAGTATTACCCCTTTGATGGATGAACTGATTTTCCCGGTATGCGCCCCCGCCCTGTTGGCAGGCCGCCCACCGCTGGAGCGCCCGGAAGACCTGGCGCATTTTCCGCTCCTGCACGACGTGACGGCCTGGCGCGGCAGCCATGACTACGCCGAGTGGGAGCATTACCTGAACGCTATCGCGGCGCCGCATATCAACGTGCACCGCGGTTATACCTTCAACCGCAATCAACTGACCATGGAAGCCGCCATTGCCGGTATGGGGGTTGCCATTGCCCGACGCACCCTGATCACCGATGAGCTGGAAAGTGGGGCCTTGACCACACTGTTTGGCCAGCGTGTGGCCACCGGCAAACAATATG
This sequence comes from Halomonas sp. BLK-85, assembly GCF_044792155.1. Taxonomy (NCBI): domain Bacteria; kingdom Pseudomonadati; phylum Pseudomonadota; class Gammaproteobacteria; order Oceanospirillales; family Halomonadaceae; genus Halomonas; species Halomonas sp. BLK-85. The sequence goes on along the minus strand of NZ_CP087731.1, from coordinate 105,261 downwards.
GCATTGTGCATGCGCCGGGGGCACTGGATGACCGCCGCGTGGCTGCCGTACATGACTGGCTGGTTGAGGAGGCCCGACGGGACCGACGGGCCGACACGGATCAGACGTCACTACCAGAGGTGTTGGCTCAAAGCACGACCTCATAGCCTTCAAACTGCGGTGGGCCCAGGTAGATACCCTCAGGCGCCTTGGCGTTGGCATGCGCTTTGCGGAACGCCTCGGATCTGGTCCAGGCGCGAAAGGCGTCTTCCGATGCCCATTCGCTGTGGGAAATAAAGACTGTGCAGTCTTCCTTGCGCTCGCCCTGGAGCATATGAAACGACTTGAAGCCCGGCACTTCATCCAGATAGCTGTCACGGTTACGCCAGATGTCCAGGAAGTCCTCTTCCCGACCCGGCGCAATACGAAAACGGTTCATGGCGATATACATCCTGATGCCTCCTTGAAATGAGCCTCTGATTTTGAAAAAGGTTAACGCTACCCTGTTCCGGCACCCTTGAAAACCATCGTTTATGGCAGCAAGGCTGGTGCCCATCTTCGTCCGCCTGGAGCGAAGTGTCGCACAGCAGCGAAGATATCCCATTAAAACGCCTATAATAAAAACAGTAGACTATGGACATTAGCGACCACTGTTTTTCTACTGCTTTTTCCACTACCACACCAGAGAATTCTTATGCCAAGATTACGCTTTGCAATGCTTGCCCTGGGCACCCTGTTAGTGGCTGCCACGGCCAGTGCCGATAACCTGGCCGTTGATGACCCTTACGTGCGTGAGGTGCCGCCTGGCTCTCCTGCCACCGCCGCCTTCATGACCTTGCACAATAACAGTGAGCGTGCGGTTCGTCTGATCAGTGCCGACAACAGTATTGCCGAGCATACCGAGCTGCATAACCATGTTGATGTAGACGGCGTGATGCAAATGCGTCAGGTTGAAGCCATTGAGGTACCCGCGGGTGCTTCTACGACGCTGGCACCCGGTGGCCTGCATCTTATGCTGATTGGCCTGCAGACCTCTGTCACCGAAGGTGATCAGGTCCAGCTGAGCCTGAACTTTGATAATGGCGAAACGCTGGAAATGGATGCATCGGTGCGTCCGGTCATGCCCATGCGCCATGATCAGGAATGACATCTCAAGCGCCAGGTGCCATTGGCCCAGCAAGGGTCGCCAACAGGATGCCCCATGCCAGAAGACCGTATTGTTCAGGTCGTATGGTTCAAACGCGACCTGCGGATACATGATCATCAGCCCTTACATCAGGCAGCCGCCGATGGCCCGGTACTGCCTGTTTTTGCCATTGAGCCTGCGCAGTGGCAAACGCCGGATAGCGCCTTGCGCCACTGGCAGTTCGCGGCTGAGTGCCTTGTGGACCTGGCCGAGGCACTTGCCGGGTTAGGCCTGCCACTGTGCTGCTGGCAGGGCAGTATGCTGGCGCTGCTCGAGGCGCTTAAAACACGCTATGGCCACTTTGTCCTGCATTCACACCAGGAAACCGGCAACGCCTGGAGCCATGCCCGCGATGACGCCGTGGCTGCCTGGTGTCAGACAAACGCAGTCAGCTGGCATCAGGCCCGCCAGCATGGCGTTATACGTGGACTGACGCAGCGCCAGCAGTGGGAAGCCCAGTGGGAAACCTTGATGGCAGCAGCGACTTCCCCCGCCCCCCCACGCGCCGATCCGGCTGACGGCTGGGAAAATTTTCATCACGTCAGCCTCACCGCGCTCACTGCACTTTCTCTGGGTCACGATCAGACGCCCTGCCCCCAGCGCCAGCCTGGCGGCCGCCAGGCTGGCCGGGCCCTTTGGCGCAGTTTCGTGCAACACCGTGGGCGGCGCTATCGCGGCTCACTTTCCAACCCTTTGCTGGCCTGGGAGTATGGCTCGCGCCTGTCACCACACCTGGCCTGGGGAACCCTGTCACTGCGTGAAGTCGTCCAGTCACTGCGCCGTCAACGTCAAAAGCACCCGAATGACCCACGCTGGTCGGCTTCTCTTAAGGCTTTTACATCAAGGCTTTACTGGCACTGCCACTTTATCCAGAAGCTGGAGAGCCAGCCGGACATGGAATACCGCACGCTTCACCCCGCGCTTCGCGGCCTGCGTGAACGTGATCCCCAGCACCCGCGCCTGTTGGCCTGGCAGCAGGGGCAGACCGGGGTACCGCTGGTCGATGCCTGTATGCGTAGCCTGAGCGCCACCGGTTGGCTGAATTTTCGCATGCGCGCCATGCTGATCTCCTTCGCCACCTTTGGGCTGGGGCTACACTGGCGGGAACCCGCGCTGCATCTGGCACGGCTGTTTACCGATTACGAGCCTGGCATTCACTACCCTCAGATCCAGATGCAATCAGGCGCCACGGGTACCAATGCGCTGCGTGTCTACAACCCGCTTAAACAGGCGGAAGACAACGACCCGAATGGGGATTTCGTTGCTCATTGGGTGCCGGAGCTGACGACCTTGCCGCTTGACTGGCGCAGAAAGCCCTGGGCATTGCCAACATCCTTACGCCAGCACTTCGGGTTTCAGCCGGGAAGGGACTACCCTTTACCACATGATTTCGAACCCGAAGCACGCCACTGGAAAGATTGCCTTTATCAGCTAAGGCGGACACCGCAGGCGCGCCAGCAAAGCCAGATGCTGCTGGGCAAGCTTGCCAGCCAGAGTGCCACTAAAGGGCGGCGACGTTCGTCACGCCGCAGCGTATCCAGTCGTCAGCTGACACTTTTCGTTGACAGCACGCACGCTGAGGAAGATTAGACGCAGACGCATGAGCGTCTTTCGGCGGCAAGTAGTAGACTGACACCCAGTCAGGTTGCCCCTTTCAAACCACCTTACGCCAGGACAAAACGGTTAACGATCATGCACCGAAAATTGCTGCTACGGATGTTCAGCCTGACAGGGCTGGTGTTTACCCTGACAGGCTGCGCGATCATGGCCCCCAGCCCGCCACAGGAACAAAGCAACATCTGCGAGATCTTTCGTGAACAGCCAGACTGGTATGATCATGCCAAAGATTCCCAGAAAAAGTGGGGCACATCGATTGCCACACAGATGGCATTCATCCAGCAGGAATCGTCATTCAGAAGCCATGTCAAACCGCCGCGCAGCAAGATTCTGGGCTTCATTCCCGGGCCCAGGCCGTCGTCAGCGAAAGGTTACGCCCAGGCCCAGGACCCGGTATGGGGAGAATACCGTGATCAGGCAGGCAGCACCTTTGCGCGCCGCACTCACATGAAACATGCCACCGATTTTATCGGCTGGTATAACACCCGTACCCAGGCTCAGACGGGGATATCACTGAATAACCCTGAACATCTGTATCTGGCCTATCATGAAGGCGCAGGTGGTTATCAGCGTGGCAGCTATCGCCAAAAACCGGCCGTTCAGCGGGCCGCACGTCAGGTCGCTCAGCGGGCCAACCGTTACCGCGGGCAGCTGGCGCGCTGTGAAAGTGAGTTCCAGTGCGACAGCTTTTATCAGATATGGCCATTTTGCCGTGCGGATTGACAGAACCGGCTTATGCGTCTAGATTAAATGAGAATAAATATTATTTGCAACCCTCCTTCGGCCTGAGTCGTTATCCTTAAACCGCCGGGGTCTTCAAAGGTTTGGCACGATGAACTCTGAAACGCGTCAACTGCGTCAAACGCTGATCTTTATTCGCACCTCCTTCGAGGCTATTCAAGGCTCCATGGCGGGGCGCCTGGATGATCCCCTCCCCTGCTGGATGGATGCCAGCCTGCTCGCCCTGTTGAGCCGTGAACTGAAACGCTGCTATCAACAGGCGACATTTAACGATCTGCTCCTCGCCAAACAGTTGCTGGTCGCTTCACAGGGCAGCGACCTGCTGCTCAAGCAGTGCCCGGGAGTGCTCAGTAGTGCCGTCTGCTACCGTCAGCTCAGCGCCATTCTGGAACCGCTTGACGCAGCCATCCTGCATATTGACGAGACAAAAAAACGCCGCTGGCCCTGGCAGCGGCGTTAACACTCAACCAGACACTCGCCTAGCAGTGCTGCCTGCAACCGGGACTGAAGCAGGTCCACAATACCGACATGCTCACCCACCAGACGCGTGGGAACAATGTTCAATCCCGGACGTTCACTCATGGCAGCGGCATTAATAGCGGCAATATCCCCGCCTTCACCGGCATGTCGGCCCGGCGATAAAAACAGCATGGCGAGAATGACTTCACCTTCTGGCAGAGCCGGATTAGCCAACAGGGTTTCCAGCAGGGGGTCGTTAAAGCGGTAGGCATCGCCTTCACGGCGCTCCATGGAGGCCGAAGTGACACACCCCACCTCGTCTGCCAGCAGCATGCTCAACTGCCCGGTCAGGCGCTGACGAATGGCCGCCACCTCCGGGATAGGGCTGCCGTGATCCACCAGCACCACGCTGGGCCGGGTCTCCGGCGTCAATTGCTCACGTACATTGTCAGCCAGCCATTGCGCCAGGCGCGTATCCACCTTGCCCAACTCATCCACCAGTGGCATGGCCACCCGCACGCGCAGCCCCGGAAAACGTCCCTGTGCTGCCGCCATACGTTCCGGCAGGTAGTCGGTGAGGGCAAGACTGGGGCCGAAAAAGAACGGCAGCACAATAACCTCATCAACACCTGCCTGAGCCGCTTTCTCAACGGCAGGCCCAAGCGTCACAGCGGGTTCACCGTCCAGATCCTCGGCAGGCACCTTGTTGGAGTGCAACAGTGAGGCCGCCTGCACAGAGTAACCGCTACGTTCACTCAACAGGGCCGCCACGCGGCGCAGATTGAGGGTAGCCTCGGGCCGCAAGGAACCGTTATCGACCAGAAAAATTGCCTGCATGCTGTCTCCTGACTATGTAGGGGATACGGATTCAACCACTGGCTAACACATCAGCGGCGGCACGATGCAGCTGGGCATGCCGCGCAGCCAACGCGGCAATATCACGGTCGTAACCACCACCGATCACCGCCGCAACCGGAATATTACGCTCGCGGCAGGCGGCGAGCACGTAAAAGTCACGCTGATACAGGCCAGCATCACTCAGCGACAGGTAGCCCAGCCGGTCATCCCGGTGTACATCCACCCCGGCATCATACAGCACCAGATCCGGCTGGTAGGCGGCGAGCAGCCCCGGCAAGCGCGCCTGGAGCGCACTGAGATAGTCAGCGTCTTCCAGGCCATTCGCCAGGGCAATATCCAGGTCACTGCGTGCCTTGCGCACCGGAAAGTTGCGACCAGCATGCACGGACAAGGTAAATACGCCCATCTCATGGGTAAACAGCCGCGCCGTGCCGTCGCCCTGATGCACATCGAGATCCACGATCAGCACCCGGGAGACCCAGCCCCTGGCGAGTGCATCGGCGGCGGCCACCGCCAGGTCATTGATCAGGCAGTAGCCACTGGCTGCATCCGCATGCGCATGGTGAGTGCCGCCGGCGGAATTGCAAGCAAGCCCTGTAGCCAGTGCCGCTTCCACCGTCAGCAGGGTGCCGCCGGTTTCAAGCCGCACCCGCTCAACCAGATCAGGCGACCAGCCAAAGCCGCTGCGCCGCTGGGCGGCAGGGTCAAGCTGCCCGTTGATCAGCGCACTGATATACTCTTCGCTGTGTACGCGATGTAACGCCTGCAAGCTGACTGGCTGTGGCGTTTCCCAACCGATGGGCATCGCCAGCTGCGCCTTGGCCAACTGCTCGCGCAGCACCCGAAATTTGAGCATCGGAAAAGGATGGTTATCTGGCAGCTCTATGGTGTAGCCAGGATGATGAATAACGGTCAGCGGCATTGTCAGACACTCGATTTCACACGGGAGCAAACGCCCATGATGCAGGATACCAGCGCGCTCAACCAGCAGCGCCATCCGATTGGGGATGACGAATCGGTCTGGCTGTTTGGCTATGGCTCGCTAATCTGGAAAGTGGACTTCCCTTATCTGGAGTGTCGGCGCGCCACTATTTATGGCTGGGAGCGGCGCTTCTGGCAAGGCTCCCATGACCACCGCGGCACCCTTGCATCACCGGGCCGGGTGGCAACCCTGATTGCCTCGCCGGGCATGCCCTGCCATGGCATGGCCTACCGGATCAGCGGCGAGACACTCAAACCGCTGGATATCCGTGAAAAAAACGGCTATTTGCGGGAAACCGTTCGCCTGCATTTCCGCGATGACAGTACCGCAAGCGGCCTGGTCTACATGGCCACTCAGGATAATCCGGCTTTCCTGGGGGAGTCTCCCCTCGCGGCTATTGCTGAGCAGATTGATCGTGCCCACGGCCCAAGTGGCCCGAACCGCGATTACCTGCTTAACCTGGCCCAGGCGCTACGCGAGATGGCCGTCGAAGATGAGCACATCATGGCGCTGGAAAGGCATCTGCTGGCACTGCGCTAGGCTCATTTTGAAGCGGTCAGGTCAGCAGCCAGGAAAGAATCATCAGCCCCAGCACAATGCGCACGATGGCGCCCAGCAGTGCACCGCGCAGCAGAGCGTTGATGCCCCGCCACAGTGCCCAGAGCCCGATCACCAGCACCAGTATGCTGAAAAATGACGGGCTTATGCCCAGCGACCCGGCCAGCCCCCTGATAAAGTCTTCAAAGGCACCCAGGGATCCGTCCGACAGGGACAGAAGCCCGGTTACCAGAGCGCTGATCACCTCGCCAATAGTTTCTCCTATGCCTTCAAAAAATCCATTTGTGTGTATCATCCACTTACCTGCCTTTTGTATCCATCAAGGCGAAGAACTACATCACGGCCGGGCATGAGCTGCAATCCCCATCAGCCCGTCGCTGGCTGTTCACTCATGCCTAGCGCCGCCAGCGCCTGATCAAGCGAGGCTTTTTCACGCTCTGCATACAGACTGATCTCGTCGGTTACCTGGCCGCCCAGCGCCTGTTCAAACGCTGCCTGGTGTGAGCGGCTCTGATACTCGTCACGCTGGGCATCACCCAGATTGGACTGAAAGATACCGGCAGCACTGATAGGCAGAAAATCTTCGTAGATCATGGGGGTGGCAAGCAAAGCGCCCGCACCAATCAGCGACTCGACATCCTGTGAAGGGGTGACGTTCACGCCCGGAACAGCCTGATAGCGAAAGAACGCCAGTTTTTCGCGGCGCAGCGTGGTTTCATCATCGGGAAAGTCATTGAATGCGTCCTGCAGTACAGCTTGATGGGCAGCGTTGTCAGCCGCCGGCGTCTGGCGTGCCTTGGCCAGCAAGCGGTCATACAGGGCCCGGCCTTTCCGCGTCAGGGCCACCCCGCGCTGCTCAATCTCGCCAAAACGGGCGCTGTGGTAGCCTTCAGCGGCATCCGCAAAACGAATTGGCTCCTCCAGCGCCTTGAAGCTGGTCTGGCGCAGCAGAATGGGGCACTGGCGGCGGGGTGGGCCTTCAATGACCACCTTGGGGTCGATGCCGTGTTCCGGCATCTGCTGCTGCACAGCATCAATATCCAGGGTGCGCGGCGTAAGGTGATTGATATGCGGGCCGCGAAAACATACCACATCGGCGATCAGGCGGTGTTCCTGGCTAAGCGCCTGATAGGTGCCCACCGCTACCGTTGCCTCTTCATGCCAGCGGAACGTCTCCAGCGCCTGTTCAACAAACTGCTCAGCATCCTGCTGGTTCAGGCCGCCCTGGCGCTCATAGCGTTCAACCAGTGCCCTGGCCTCGGGCGTGAAAATATCCCGCTCGGCCAGAATGGCAATGGCCTGCTCACGCAGTGCCGGGTCATCAATCAGCTCAGGTCGCAACAGAGAGGTAAACACCCTGAAGGGGTTGTAACGCAGAGATGCGTCGTCAATTGGCCGAAAGGCGGTTGAATGAACCGGCACACCGGCTTCCGAGAGATCGTAATATCCCACCGGGAACATGCCCATCACCGCAAACAGGCGGCGCAACATGGCAAGCTCTGCGGGCGTGCCCACCCGAATGGCGCCGTGACGCTCCACGCCCAGGCGGGGCAAGTCGCCACCTTGCTGCAGGCGGCTATGCAGTTCAGGCGACTGGGACAGCACCTGCTGATTGACGCTCGCTACCAGCGCCAGCAAGGTGCCATATTGAGGCACTTCGCGCTGGTACATGGCCGACATCGCTTGGGAAAAGCGGTCGCGTATATGATCGGGGCTAACCCACAAGGTCATGAGGCACTCCAGAAAATGACAAGAATCCACTTCTTACCATAAACCACTGGCGTCACTTGCTCGTTCGAAAATTCTCGCTCTTCGTGCAGATACGCGCCATCCGGATGATCGATCCTGACGGGCAGGATGGATCAGGGGCGGGGTTCGCCGGCGGCTTCCTCAAGGCTGGCATCAAATACTGCCGGGTATTTGCGCCGAATCCTCAACAGACGCCAGATGGTAATGGCATTGGTCACCACCACCAAGCCTTCTGCCAGGGTGCCGCCAACCGAGCCGATCAGGATGTTATTAAGCATCCACGCAAGCGCTGCCAGCCCCAGGCCGACCCGCATGGCAATGCCACGCAGCAGGAACATGCTCAACGACCCCAGAATCGCGGCAATCAGCGGAAACACATCGACCCAGTGTTGCCAGGTGAGCGCTGCCGCCAAGAGGTTGGCGAGCAGAACCGCCGCAAGCACCTTGCGGCTGCCCACATAATGGCGCGCCAGCATGATCCGCACGATGACCAGCAGGGTCAGCACGGCAGCCGTCCAGCTGGCAAAGAACATGAACTGCAGGGCGAAGGCCACATTGGCGGAAATCAGCAGCACCATCAAGCGGTCATCCTGCTTGCTGGCAAAGGCGGCTATGCAGATGGCCAGGGCCACCAGGCCAAAAAACTGCCCGGCCAGTAGGCCGGCACCGTATGTTTCCAACATAGACTCCAGGACTCCTGTGACCTGTTTCATGGTTGATGCGAGCGGGCATCGACAGGCTAGGGTGGGTGGTACCCTTAACCTGAGGCCTTAAGCTGCCGTTAATGGGTGAGCGATGGTTGCTGGCAGCCAGCAGATCAATCAGTTTCTTGTAATGATACTGTTCAGCAAATGTGTGTATTCTGACCTACGAGTCGCTTTGACGCACTCCCCTTGGTGAAACTCATCTTTCGTCGTAGTCTCTAATTCCAGTACATAGTTTGTACACGCAATTAAGGAATGATTATGGCGGCGCCCGGCGCACAACAATTATTGACTCGGCTGGCAGCGACCGAGCGGCACCGCCTGGCGATAGCGGTTGTGTGCGGCACCCTGGCAGGCGCAATGACCTGGGGACAGATGCTGCTGTTTGCCTGGTTGGTCAGTGCTCTGGTGGTCAACTCACAATCATTGCAAAGCCTGACGTCGCTGTTTGTGCTGTGGCTGCTGATTCTGCCGTTGCGCGGCCTGCTCAGCTACGTACAGGAGAGAGTCAGCCAGCAGGCGTCGCTGGCCATTCGCCAGCGCCTGCGCGGCGAATTGTTGTCTCACCTGGCAGCGCTTGGGCCTGTGCGCCTGGCCAGCTACCATTCAGCGTCATTGGCGCATCAGCTGGTTGAGCAGGTGGAAGCCCTGGACGGCTATTTTGCCCGTTTCCGGGTGCAGATGTGGCTCTCGGTCCTGCTGCCGATGGGCGTGTTGATCATCACCTTGAGCCTTGACTGGCTGGCAGCGCTGTTTCTGTTTCTGTCCGCGCCGATGATTCCGCTTTTCATGTCGCTGGTCGGCATGGGCGCCGAACGCCTCAATCGTGACCAGTTTGCCGCCGTCGCGCGTCTTTCCGGGCACTTTATTGATCGCGTGCGCAGCCTGACCACACTTCAGCTGTTTGGTCAGACGGCCAGCGCAAAGCAAAGCGTTCACCTGGCCTCTGACGGGTATCGTATCCGCAGTATGCGCACTCTACGGCTGGCGTTTCTGTCCTCGGCCGTACTCGAATTTTTCGCGTCGGTCGCGATTGCCGTGGTGGCTATCTACATCGGCTTCGGGCTGCTGGGCTATATCGATTATGGCCCTTCTGATCAGCTCACCCTGTTCAGCGGCCTGTTGATTCTGCTGCTGGCTCCGGAGTTCTTCCAGCCGCTGCGCAGCCTGGCGCAGCACTATCATGACCGTGCAGCCGCCCTGGGCGCTGCCGATAGCCTGACCAAACTGCTCGATGAAGCGCCGCCGCCCAATCGCGAGACTGGAGATCAGGCAACCCCAGCCGTATCACCCTCTGAGGGTTTGCTGAGCCTGAAAAACGCAACGGTGACACACCCTGGGCGCGGCCGTGTGCTTGGGCCGCTGACATTGAAACTCCAGGCGGGAGAAACTGTCGTACTGACAGGCCCATCAGGCAGTGGCAAATCAACATTACTCCAGCTACTGGCAGGCTTCATTGATGCAGGGGAAGGCCAGCGCCATTGCGCTGCCGACCTGCGCTTTGCCTGGATGGACCAGCGCCCACTGCTGATTCAGGGCACCCTGGCCGATAACCTGCGCCTTGCCGCGCCGGAGGCCAGCGATGCCGTTCTGCTTGAAGCGCTGGAAAAAGCCCATCTGGGAAAACTCATACGCCAATTGCCTGAGGGTATCAATAGCGCCATCAGCGAACGGGGCGTCGGACTCTCCGGTGGCCAGGCTCAGCGTCTGGCGCTGGCACGTGTTTTCCTTTCCCAGGCACCGCTGGTACTGCTTGATGAGCCCACCGCAAGCCTGGATGAAGCCACTGAACAAGCGGTAATGAGCGCGCTAAAGGCGCTTCAGCAGGAAGGCCGCAGCCTGGTGATTGCCACTCACCACCCGGCACTGATGGCGCTGGCAGATCGTCGCTGGCATATCGACCAAGGCCAGTTCAGCGAGCGTGAAAGCGCAGCGGAGGCCCAGCATGACGACACATGATAGCTTGATTGTCACCTTACGCCCCTGGCTGGCCGCGCTGAACAGGCGGCGCAAGCGCCTGTGGCTGGGCGGCTTCATCATGCTGCTGACGCTGCTGTCTGCTCTTGGCCTGCTGGCGGTGTCTGGCTGGTTTATTACCGCCACCGGGATGACCGGTTTACTGCTGGCGGCGGGAATCGCCGCCAGCCTGGAAGTCTACATCCCGGGGGGCGCGATTCGTTTTTTCGCTGTCAGCCGAACCGTTACCCGCTACATCGAACGCATCTACAACCACGATACCGTGCTGCGCCTGCTGGCTGACTTACGTACCCAGATGTTCGGTGTTCTGTCTGAACTTGACGGTCACAGCCTGGCCAAGCGTCGCGCCAGTGACTGGCTCAATCGCCTGACCGCCGACATCGATACCCTGGATAGCCTATACCTGCGCCTGATGGCGCCGCCGGCGGTCGCCCTGCTGGCGATCTTGTTGCTCAGCGGTGGTGTGGCGATATTCGTCCCCCGGGCCGGGCTGCTGCTCGGTGGTGTGCTACTGATTGGCTGGCTGTGGCTGACCCTGGGCCAGGCACGGCTGGGCATGGCCGCCAGTGAGCGGCATGTTCACCAGTTGGAGGCACTGCGCAGTCGGACGATCGAGCAGCTCCAGGGGCTGGCAGAACTGGAGGCCTACTCAGGTCTTGATGATCATCGCCGCAAACTGGTCGCCATCGAACAGCAACTGCAGCAGGATCAGCGTCAGCTGGGCCATTATGCCGCCCTGGGGAATGCTCTTCAGGCCTGGCTGGTCAGCGCCGCGACCCTGATGACCCTGTGGCTGGCCGCGCTGGCCTGGCAAGCCGGCAGTATCAGCGGGGCCGTCATGGTCATGCTGCCCATGGCAGTGCTGGCCATGAATGAAGCTCTCGGTGCGCTGCCAGCGTCCTTCACCTGGCTGGGCGCGACCAAGGGGGCAGCGGCTCGCCTGAATCAGCTGGACGCCAAGCGGGTGACGTATTCAGCCAGCCCCACGACGCCACCGCAGGAGGCTGGAACGCTTACGCTCGACGCGGTCAGCGTCGTTTATCCAGGCGCCTTGCAGCCAGCGCTGGATACGCTGTCGTTATCCTTGGCGCCCGGTGAGCGCCTGGCGGTTACCGGCAACTCAGGGTCAGGCAAATCCACCCTGGCAGCGCTGATCAGCCGCCAGCTGGCACCCACTCAGGGGCGCATCCTATTGAGTGGCATCCACCTGGCTGACTGGCCTGAACATGAGCTGCGCCAGCGGGTGGCTGTTCTCACCCAGCACAGCGAGCTGTTTGACGACAGTCTCGCGGCCAACCTGCGCGTGGCCTGCCCTGAAGCCGATGATGACTTGCTCTGGCAGGCACTGGAAAACGTCGACCTTGGCGACTGGGCTAAAAGCCTGCCCAAGGGCCTGCGTACCCGTGTCGGTGAAGGGGGCCGTCAGCTTTCCGGCGGCCAGGCGCGCCGCGTGGCACTGGCACGCCTTTACCTGCGTGACCCGGATCTGGTGCTGCTGGATGAACCCTTTGCCGGCGTCGACAGCGCAACGGCACAGCGGTTAGCCGCCAGGCTGGATGCCTGGCTACAACAGCGCAGCGTTATCTATCTGGTCCATCAGCGTCAGCGCCCTTCATCCCGGCAGGGTGAGCGCTATCTGCCCGGTGTTAGCCGACAGCTGGCGCTTGCAACGCACTGATGGAGACTGATGGAGGCGGTGCATACACGAAAAGAGACACTGCGACAATACGCCGTGCCAAAACGCGCTTTAAAAGCTGTCAGTTGTACCGCTTTACTTTAAAATACGCATTATGCAATAAACTTATTCTTAAAAAGAATATTTGCATCGGTTTTTCCTGAAACAAGCTGGAGGTCAACATGGACCTAGATCCGCTATTGTTATCCAGGCTGCAATTCGCCTTTGTGGTGTCTTTCCACGCTATCTTTCCGGTGTTCACCATCGGACTGGCATCCTATATCGCCGTGCTTCATGGCCTGTTCTACAAGACGGAGAACCCCGCCTGGGACCGGTTGGCACTGTTCTGGACCAAGGTGTTTGCCGTGGTCTTCGGTATGGGCGTGGTATCAGGCATCGTGATGTCGTTCCAGTTTGGTACCAACTGGAGTAATTTCTCCTATGCCACCGCCAACTTCCTGGGGCCGGTCCTCAGTTATGAAGTGGTGACGGCCTTCTTCCTGGAAGCCGCTTTTCTCGGGGTTCTACTGTTTGGGCGTAACAAGGTGCCGGAAGGTGTTCACCTGTTTGCGGCCATCATGGTGGCCATCGGTACCTTTATTTCATCGTTCTGGATTCTGTCGGCCAACAGCTGGATGCAGACACCCGCAGGCTTTGAAATGATCGACGGTCGTTTCCATATCGTTTCCTGGACTGAAGCGATCTTCAATCCGTCGTTCTGGTACCGCTTCACTCACATGGGGCTGGCTTCCTTCCTGACCGGTGGATTTGTGGTGGCAGGCGTCAGCGCCTGGTTCCTGTTGCGCAAGCGTGACGTGGAAGCCAACAAGAAAGCACTGTCCATGTGCCTGTGGCTGCTGCTCATCCTGACCCCTGCCCAGGCAGTGGTTGGCGATTTCCATGGCCTGAATACCCTGGAGCACCAGCCGACCAAGGTCGCGGCCATGGAAGGTAACTGGGAAACCAGCAGTAATGTACCGTTGTTGCTGTTTGCCATCCCTGACAGTGAATCCCAGAGCAACCTGTTCGAGATTGGCATTCCCAACCTGGCAAGCATTGTGCTGACGCACAGTGCCGAGGGTGAAGTACCGGGCGTCAGTGCAGTACCCGAAGACGAGCAGCCCCCGGTGGCGATTGTGTTCTGGTCGTTCCGCATAATGGTGGGCCTGGGCTTTCTGATGATAGGGGTGGCACTTGCGGGGCTCTTCCTGCGTCGCAAAGGCCGCGTCTTTGAAAGCCCGCTCTTTCATAAAGTGCTGGTCGGCATGATTGCCTCGCCCTTTGTCGCCGTGCTGGCAGGCTGGATCGTGACCGAGGCAGGCCGCGCACCCTGGCTGGTGTATGGCGTCATGTCCCATGCCGAAGGCTTAACGCCCTCGCTGACCGGCGGCATGGCCCTGTTCACCCTGATCGGCTATGTCGGCGTCTATAGTGTGGTCTTCCTGATCGGTGCCTACTACCTGAGCCGGGTGGTGCGTAACGGCATGCTGGAAGAACCTGCAGAAGTTGAGGGCGAAGTCGAACGCGCCAAGCGTCCGTTCTCAGCCGCCCACACACCGTTTGATGACGACATGGACGATAGCATTGAAGGAGCTAAAGCATGATTACCTTTGACCTGGCTATTATCTGGGCCGGCATCATCGGCTTTGGCATCATCATGTACGTCATCATGGACGGCTTTGATCTGGGGTTGGGGATTCTCTACCCCTTTGCCCCGGATGAAGAGTCCCGGGATGTGATGATGAACTCGGTTGCCCCCGTCTGGGATGGCAATGAAACCTGGCTGGTACTCGGGGGCGCCGGGCTGCTCGGCGCCTTCCCGCTGGTCTACTCGGTTTTTCTGCCAGCGCTTTACATTGGGGTTTTCCTGATGCTGGCCGGACTTATCTTTCGCGGCATTTCCTTTGAGTTCCGCTTCAAGTCAAAGAAAAACCGCCACTGGTGGAACCGCGCATTCTGCTGGGGCTCCGCCATTGCCACCTTTGCCCAGGGGGCGGTGGTCGGTGCCTATATCCAGGGCTTCGCGGTCGAGGACTTTGTCTACGTCGGCGGCGCGCTGGACTGGCTGACGCCCTTTACTGTTCTGACAGGGCTTGGCCTTATGGCAGGCTATGCGCTGCTGGGTGCCACCTGGCTGATCCTGAAGTCGGAAGGGCACGTCCAGCAGTGGGCTTACCGCATCACGCCCAAGCTGCTGCTCGCGGTATTGGCCGTGTTTGCCATCGTCAGCCTGTGGACGCCGCTGGTCAGCCTTGATGTGCGCGAGCGCTGGCTCAGCCAACTACACCTGATCTGGGTCTTCCCGATTCTTGCCTTGCTCTGTGCGGGCCTGCTTTTCAGGGCCGTCAAGCGTCAGGACGAAGGCTTGCCCTTTGTCATGTCGCTGGGCCTGTTCATCTTCACTTACCTGGGCCTGATTGCCAGTAAGTGGCCGGTGATTGTCCCGCCCGACTACACCATCTGGGATGCTTCATCAGCGCCGGAATCACAGCTGTTCCTGTTGATTGGCGTGCTGTTTGTCATCCCTATTGTGCTGGCTTACACCGCCTGGTCCTATTGGGTCTTCCGCGGCAAGGTCAAGGTGGGCGAAGGCTACCACTGATAGCTGATCGACCTTTTCTCCTCTGGCCAGGTGGCCGGACTTCAGGCGCCCCAAGTGGCGCCTTTTTTTGGCCTCAAGATCGACATAATCTGCGCCTATCTTATTGATAATCTGGATACACTTGTTTATATAATAAAATATGCTAAGATTATAACAATAAGGCAAAGTGTAACACTTGCCCTGACCCGACGACATTGATCCGGCTGGAGCAATAAACATATCGGCACCTTGTAAAAGCACCCTGTCACCAGCATATAGGCAGACAAGTGCATAAACTCATCACTTTTTGATATATCCTGTCCTCTGGGGTGGCCAGCCCACCCTTGCGGCTCCAGCGCAGACATTCCAGGAGGCTGACATGCAAAAATTCTCTCTCTCTCGCAGCACCGGCGCCCATACCCCGGACGTCGCGGGCTTTTTTGAGCCACGTACCTTCAGCGTCCAGTACATCGTCAGCGATCCGGCAACGAAAAAATGCGCCATTATTGACCCGGTGCTTGATTACGATGAAAAATCAGGCGCTACCGCTACCCATCATGCTGACGAATTGCTGGCGTATGTGGCAGAACAGGGGTTTGAAATCGAATGGATCCTTGACACCCACCCCCATGCCGATCATTTTTCCGCCGCCCATTATCTGAAGGAAAAAACCGGAGCGCCCACCGCCATCGGCCGTTATGTCAAAGATGTCCAGGAGCTCTGGAAGGGTATCTATCACTGGCCTGACTTCCCGGCCGATGGCCGCCAGTGGGATCACCTGTTCAGCGAGGGTGATACCTTCAAGCTGGGTGATATGGACGCACGCGTCATGTTCTCTCCCGGCCATACGCTGGCTTCCATCACCTACGTGATTGGCGATGCCGCCTTTATCCACGACACTATGTTCCAGCCGGATTTTGGCACCGCCCGGGCGGACTTCCCCGGCGGCAGCGCCAAGACGCTATGGGATTCCATTCAGGCCATTCTCGCCCTGCCGGACGACACCCGCCTGTTTACCGGCCATGATTACATGCCTGATGGCCGTGAGCCCCAGTGGGAAAGCACGGTAAAAGAGCAGAAGGCGGTCAATCCTCATCTGGCCAATGTCAGTGAAGAAGGCTTTATTGCCCTGCGCAACCAGCGCGACAGCGAACTGCCGATGCCCAAGTTGATTCTGCATGCCCTGCAGGTCAACACCCGAGGTGGGCGCCTGCCCGAACCGGAAGCCAACGGTAAGCGCTACCTGAAAATTCCTCTCGACGCCCTGGAAGGCGCCGCCTGGGAATAACGCAGCCGTGCGGTGCTATACTCAATAACGCCATCGCAGACACCGCGATGGCGTTTGATGCTAAGGAGATACCCTTGAATATTCACGAACTTGAGCCCGGTTTTGCCATCAGTGAGGCCCTTACCCCCGGTGATCTGGATGAAGTGGCCCAGCGCGGCTTCAAATCAGTGATCTGCAATCGCCGACCCGGCGAAGCTGACGATCACCCGGATGATGCTGACCTGAGTGCCAGGGCCAAGGCGCTGGGCATCGAATGGCGTTGCATCCCGGTGACGCCGGGCAACTACAGCGAGGCTGATATTGCCGCGTTTGGCAAGGCCCTTGATGACCTGTCAACGCCGATTCTGGCCTTCTGCCGGAGTGGCAAGCGTGCCGTTCACCTCTGGGCACATTCAAAAAGTCAGGCCGCCAGCTGTGATATTCCTGCTCTCTTGACCGCTGCGCGTGAAGCCGGCCACGACCTCGAAGAGCGGCGTGCTTTACTTGAACAGACGGCCACCCATCAACGCTGAAACCTCACCACCACTTTGTGACAACACGATACAGACGGGGTATCAACGATTGAGCCAATGAGAGGGCATTTGCATGTCGGTCGATGTCACCCTATGGGTTGTGTTTGTCGCTGCCCTGATTACCGCGCTGGCGACTGGCCTTGGGGCATTGCCCTTTCTGTTTGTAAAAACCTTCAGTGCCCGCTGGCTGAGCCTGTTCAATGCCCTGGCTGCCGGCCTGATGCTGGCCGCCAGCCATAGCCTGGTCAGCGAAGGCAGCCGCGATGCCCCCTGGTTAACGCTTGCCGGCATGGCGATCGGCCTTGCATTGGTCATTATTTCAGATTGGGGTATTCAGCGGCGTGGTTCGCCTGATGTGAGTGAACTCAACGGTGCCAATGCACGCAAAGCCTTGCTGATACTGGGCATCATGACCATGCACTCCTTTGCCGAGGGGGTTGGCGTCGGCGTTTCTTACGGCGGCGGTGAGTCCTTGGGCATGTTTATCAGTGCCGCCATTGCCATCCATAATATCCCTGAAGGGTTAGCGATCAGCCTGATTCTGATTCCACGGGGTATGTCCGTTATGAAGGCAGCAGGCTGGAGTATCTTCACCAGTTTGCCGCAACCCCTGATGGCCATTCCGGCCTTTGTGTTTGTGACCTGGTTTGCCCCCTTCCTGCCTATTGGGCTGGGCCTCGCAGCGGGCGCCATGATGTGGATGGTGTTCTCGGAGATTCTCCCTGATGCCCTTGAAAATGCGCCTTCCAGCTCAGTCGCCACCACCGTTGTGCTGGCATTTTTTGCTATGTATGCCTTCCAGCATGCGATCCATTAAAGCACTCCATACACGATACTGCCCAGCTCCATGAGACCTTTGCCTATGCGGCAAAAAACCACATTTGTTAGACGTCATTCTCAGCTATCCTGAAGTTATAGTTATTTACTTATAAGGATTAGCTATGAAAAATAGTCGTCAAACACCGCAACATTCCATTTTTCGCTTTGCCATTCCACTGGCGCTGGTTTCCGCCATGGCGGTGAGTACCAACGCTCAGGCTGAAGAAGACGCTTCTGCCTACCGTGAGACCCAGTTGGGTCTGTATGTCACCGCCGCGGAAGCCTATGACCTGATCCAGCAGGAAGACGACGCACTCTTGATTGATGTACGCGACCCGATCGAGATCAAGTTTACCGGTTCTGCCGAACCTACGGACATTCATGTGCCTTGGGTACTGGCTGACCGCTCCCAGTTTGATGCTGATGCCCAGACCTGGCCGATCAGCCGTAATAACGATTTCGACGCCCAGATCCGTAGCGCTCTTGAAGAACATGGCGCTGAGGAAGATACCCCCATTATCGTCATGTGCCGTTCGGGCGCCACGCGCAGTGCACCTGCCGCTGATGCGATTACCGAGATGGGCTTTTCTCAGGTTTACTCAGTAAGCGATGGCTTTGAGGGCGGCAAGCTGGCCGAAGGCGATTCAGAGGGTGTTCGTGCCCGCAATGGTTGGCGCAACTCTGATCTGCCCTGGAGCTATTCGGTTGACCCTGATGTTGCCTGGCACGCAGAAGATTAAACTTACTTATCAATCCTGATCTGTTTCACCCTGTGTTTTGATTGTTCATGCACCACAACTTAGCGACTGGAGACATTATGCGCCTTACACTGATTGCAACCGCCACTCTCGCAGCCACTGCTGCCCTTTCTACTCATGCCCTGGCCGAAAACCATGGCGATCACGCTGAGACAGATGATCAGGCTCTGATGATTGTGACCAGCGATGCGATTGAAACCCAGAGCATGGCCATGATCCTGGGCAATGCCATGCGTCAGCAAGGCACTGACCTGCACATTCTGCTGTGCGATACAGCCGGTGACCTGGCCGTTGATGGTTATGCCAGCGAAGCACCCATCAACACGCCGCCCGGCAACCCCATGGAAAAGCTCGCCCCGGAAGGCCTGCTTAAAATGATGATGGGCGAAGGCGTTTCAGTGGATGTCTGCGCCATCTATCTTCCCAATACCGATCATGAGGAAGAAGATCTTCTTGAAGGTGTCGGGGTTGCTTCGCCAGGCCCGATGGCCGAAATGATGCGCGACCCGGCCATTCCGGTTTTCGAATTCTGATCGTCACTTCCGGATATCGAAGGACGGACACCCAGCACGCTTGATGATTGCCCGGCACCCATGCCGGGTATTTACCCCAAACGGTTACCCGCTTAAACGTGCCTATCTGCCCGCCCACATCATCGACACTCTGTTTTGATTTCTTTCAATTTAGGCTACTCGATGCCTTATTATTAGCTATTGCTAATTTTATTTAAACAGTGGTTAATTATAAGGCCAGTGCCTGTCAACGGTCGTATTGCGGCCCTTTGGACTAAATGACGATGACAGACTGACCGGATTAACGCTATATTAATTATAAGAATATAACCAAATTTCATCGAGGCACACATCTCGGAGCTCGTTATGAAAAATTCCCC
This sequence comes from Halomonas sp. BLK-85, assembly GCF_044792155.1. NCBI lineage: Bacteria > Pseudomonadati > Pseudomonadota > Gammaproteobacteria > Oceanospirillales > Halomonadaceae > Halomonas > Halomonas sp. BLK-85. The sequence goes on along the minus strand of NZ_CP087731.1, from coordinate 85,926 downwards.
TTTCACTCTCAGCCGTCGCCAGCTGCTCAAGGCCGGCGCGGGTCTCAGCGCCAGCGGTCTGCTCTACACCAGCGCGCTGCAGGCCAATACCATCGATACTCAGGCAAGCATCGTGGTAGTCGGTGGTGGTGCGTCAGGCATGGCCATGGCCAACCGCCTTGCTACCCGTCTGCGTGGTGGCACCATTACCCTGATTGAACCGCGCGATACCCATCACTACCAGCCCGGCTGGACGCTTGTCGCCTCCGGCATATGGGGCCCAGACAAGACCATGCGCCCCAACGCTGATTTCATCCCGCAAGGTATTAACTGGGTACGTCAATACGCCGCCGGTATTGATGCCGAAAACCGCCGTGTTGATCTGGCCAATGGTGAGAGCCTGGACTATGACTACCTGGTAGTTGCAACCGGCCTGCAGCTTAACTACAACCTGATTGACGGTATGTCGCCCGATCTGGTGGGGCAACACGGTATTGGCAGTGTCTATGCCAGTATCGAAGGAGCTACCCGCACCCGCCAGGCGATCAAGGGCTGGATCGACAAGGGTGAAGGCAAGGGCATTTTTACCGCCGCCCCGACGGCAGTGAAATGCGCGGGCGCGCCGCTGAAAATGACCTTCACTACACTGACACACCTGGAAGAAAGTGGTCATCGGGATGCGTTTGATGTTGACTTCATGTCCCCGACAGGCGGGCTTTTTTCTCAACCCTGGGTCAACGACTTCGTCAAACAGCGCTTTGATGAGCAAGGCGTCAACCGCCGCCACCATTATCGCCTTTCGGCTATTGACCCACAGGCCAAGCAGGCAGAGTTTACCTTTGAAGGTGAGAAAGACAGCCTTGCAGTCCCTGACGACCTGCGTGCAGGCGACGATAATGACCAGGGAAAACCCACCATTATCGCGGATTATGACTTTATCCACGTTGTGCCCCCCATGAGCGCGCCTGATTTCGTCAAACAAAGCGACCTGATTGCCAAGGATGGGCCGCATCAGGGGGAATGGCTGGATGTGGATATCCACACCCTGCAGCACAAGCGGTACCCGGAAGTTTTCGGCATTGGTGATGTTATCGGTGCACCCATCAACAAGACCGCCGCCAGCGTCAAGGCACAGGCACCGGTCGTGGAAGCTAACCTGCTTTCAGCCATTCAGGGCAAGAGCCTGACGGCACGCCACGATGGCTATACCTCCTGCCCGCTGATTACGGGTGTTGGTAAGGCCATGCTGGTGGAATTTGGCTATGACGACAATTTTGCCTTTATGCCGTCCTTCCCGTTCATTGACCCTAAAGACGAATCCTGGGCGGCTTGGGTCATGAAGGATCGCATGCTGCAACCCGCTTATTATGCCGTGCTTGACGGCCAGGCCTGACAGGAGATCGTATTATGACATTTACCGGTGCAATGACCATTCTCATGTATGCCCTGGCACCCTTTGCCTGGTTGATTGCGGGAGGAGTTGCCATTTTTCTGGCGATACACCTGTTTGCCTATCTACGCGGCTATCAATTCAGTCAACATCATAGCATCGTGGCAATGCTCCTGGCGCTTGCGCTGGGTCTTTCTGCCCTGTTCTGGATACCGTGGTTTACCAACTCAGAGTTAGGCTATGTGGATACCGTTTTTGACTGGGTTGCCATCATAGGGGGCGTGATCGCCACTATGGTCATTACCTTCTTTACCGTGCATCCTTTAAGCTATCTTCTCATTGAAAAACGCGAGTAAGTTCTCATTAATGAGAGCTTTCAAAGCATTTTTGCAGCAATTTCCAATGCTGGCAGGCATGGCGTCAACCTTACTGGTTGGCGCCATGCTTGTCGGCCTGTATCAACTGGCCACCCACGATATCAACCAGCGCGACCACTACGGCCGCACGGCACTTTTTCTGGCCGTGGAAAAACAGCAGCAGGATGACGTTGAAGCTCTGATAAAACGCGGCGCCGCCCTTGATATGGCCGATAACTGTGGATTTTCCCCGCTGATGAAAGCCGCCTCGCTGGGCAATATGGCTATGGTCAAAGCGCTTTATCAGGCAGGCGCCAGCCTGGAGCACCAGGATGACAGCCAGTACACGCCCTTGATGATTGCGGTTGTCAGCGAACAGCCCGCCATCGCCAGCATCCTGCTGGAAAAAGGCGCCAACCCCAATCATCAGGACGACCTGGGTTGGACAGCGCTGATATGGGCCGCCAAGCAAAATAACCTTGGCCTGGCCAACGCCTTGCTTGACCACGGCGCCGACCCTCTGCTGGCCGACCAGGACGGCCAGAATGCCCTGCATTGGGCAGCCCTGGAAGGCCATGACAAGATGGTCAAACTGCTGGTTGACGAAGCCTGAAAACGCCCCGACAACCTCCGGCGAAGTCGCTTACCGCTGTTCGATCTATTCGGACTGATTACCCAGCAGCCCGAACGCCTGACCGATCAGGGCGCTTCCCTGCCCCGCTGGGTCCTGGCGAATCAGGCTTTCCTGTGCGCCAATCTCACTGAACAGGGCTTCCATACTGTTATCAACGACATGGCGCTCCAGATCCATCTCCGGCAGGTTGGTCATGGGTAGCTGATCGTAGACCTGCAACATCGACTGGTACTGATCATAAAAGCCCGTCTGTTCCAGGTTGCTTTGCACAATAGGTGCGAAACGTGAACGCAGGGCATCTTCCGTATTGGCACGGAAGTACTGGGTAGCCGCGGTATCGCCACCGCGAATAATGCCCATGGCATCATCCACACTCATTTCCTGCACCGCTGTCTTGAACACCGGTGCCGCTTCGGCCACGGCCTGTTCAGCCCCTCGATTCATGGCATTCTGCACCGGGTCGACATACTGCCCCATACCCAACTGGCGCAGGGTATCGGCAATCTGCTGCCCAGGGCCAGGAAGCGGTATATCGAAGGCGCCAGGCATGGAAAGGTTGTCGCTGGCCCGCTCTGAGCTAAGCGCCAGCGCCTGCTTGATACCACTGGCCAGAGGAGACGCCTCACTCTCGCCGGACATAGCGCCCATTTGCGAGCCGGCATCCATCAAGGGCCCCATCGCATCCATATTCTGACAACCGCTGGTAATCACCATCACGCCCGCCAGTGCTAACCATTTTTTCATTCTGCCTTCCTGTATTAGCCAGTTTAAAAGCAACATAGTAATACATTGCTGCTTACTAAAGGCACCACTAAATTTATATCCCCGCATTCGCTGACAAACCGATCGATGCTGCCTGATTAGATGGCAAAGATAGCGACATCTGACTGTCATCTGAGCGGCATAGAGTATTAACAGTACTTTGCGGCATTCACTCTCTTTACGCGTGTTCGCCGCTCGCTCTGACCTTCACTGTTGATTGATAGAGGATTTCCCTTTATGCAGCCCAAACCTCTCGCCGCCGCTATTCTGGCCACTCTTGTCAACGGTGCTTTTGTGGCCGGTTACGCCCAGGCTAACGTTTCTGCTCAGCCAACCAAAGCGCATACGCTTTCTGCCATTGGTCACTATCAAAGCGGTGTTTTTGACGAAAGCGCCGCTGAAATTACCGCGTTTGACCCAGCGTCTGAGCGCACCTTTGTCATCAACGCGGCCAGCGGTCAAGTTGATATTTTCGATATGAGCAATCCCAGCCGTCTGAAACGGGTGTCCACCATTGATGTTTCAGACCTGGGGGCGGACGCCAACAGTATTGCCGTCATGAATGGCACCCTCGCGATCGCGGTAGAAGCCCAGGAAGCCACGAACCCCGGCGTCGTGGCTTTTTATGACACCAACGGCAATCGCCTGAGCTTTGTTGAAGCTGGCGCCCTTCCTGATGCCCTGACCTTCTCACCAGACGGCCGTTACGTCGTCGTCGCCAACGAAGGCGAGCCCAATGACGACTATACTATTGACCCTGAAGGCAGTGTCTCGGTCATTGACCTTTCCGTCGGTATTGAAAACCTGACCCAGGCAGACGTTCGTCACGCCCACTTTCAAGCGTTTAACGGCCAGGAAGATGCCCTGCGTGAAGCAGGTGTGCGGATCTTTGGCCCAGGCGCCAGTGCCGCCCAGGATATGGAACCTGAATGGGTAGAGGTTTCCGCCGATTCCAGCACCGCCTATATTTCTTTGCAGGAAAACAATGCCATCGGGGTTGTCGATATCGCATCTGCAACGGTCAGCGATGTTTTCCCACTAGGTTTCAAGGATTGGTCCGCTGATGGTGATTGGTCGGGCAAGGGGCTCGACGCCAGCAACCGGGATGACGCCATCAACATCCAGCACTGGCCAGTCATGGGCGTTTATCAGCCCGATACGATTCGCGTCTACGAGACCGACGGCGAGACGTATGTCGTCACCGCCAATGAAGGTGATGCCCGTGATTATGATGCCTGGAGTGAGGAATTCCGGGTCAAGGACCTGCAACTGGACCCGACTGCCTTCCCGGATGCTGACACTCTCCAGAAGGAAGAAAATCTTGGCCGTCTGCGCGTAACCTCGACATTGGGTGTGAGTAACGGCTGCGACCCGTCGGCCCTGTCAACGGATATTGAACGTGCGTGCGTTTACGACACCCTGTATGCCTATGGAGCACGCTCCATGTCCATTTTCCAGGTGACTGCTGACGGCCTTAAGAAAGTCTTCGACACTGGATCACAGATGGAAGAAACCATCGCGGCGATGTTCCCGGATGACTTCAATTCAAACAACGATGAAAACGACAGCTTTGACGCACGTTCAGATGACAAAGGCCCTGAGCCTGAAGGCATTGCGATCGGCCACATTGATGATAGCACCTATGCCTTTGTCGGCCTGGAAAGGATCGGTGGCATCATGATGTACGATATCACTTCACCGGCTGATACCACCCTGGTGGACTACATCAACCACCGTGATTTCAGTCTTGCCAACGAGCCTGAAGCGCTGACCCAGACTGACCTTGGAGCAGAGGGCCTGTATTTTGTGTCTGCCGACAAGAGCCCGGATGCTGACGGTCGGCCGCTATTGATTGTCGGTAATGAAGTCAGCGGCACCACCACGGTGTTTGCCATCGATCAGACTACGCAACGATAAGTGGTGACACGACACTTAGCAGGCTCGCAGTAAAAAGCCCCGATGATTCGGGGCTTTTTTAGCTTGGTCATTACTCTTTTCACAATACCTAAGCATTTCACACTACCTAGCACTTAATAATGCCTAAGCACTTAATAATGCCTAAGAAGGTTCGCGCATTTGATCTCTCAGCGCGACCTTGCGGATCTTGCCGGTGGAGGTGCGTGGAATGCTGGCGAACACAAATTCACGCGGTACCTTGTAAGGCGCCAGGTGGTCGCGGCACCACTGCCGTAAGGTGCCTTCATCTGCCTCGCTGTTGGGGGTAAGCTCAATAAAGGCGCAAGGCGTCTCCCCCCACTTTTCATGGGGCATGGCGACTACAGCTGCCACGCTGACGGCGGGGTGACGATAGAGCACTTCCTCAATCTCGATGGACGAGATGTTTTCGCCGCCAGAAATAATCACATCCTTGGTGCGATCCTTGAGCTGCAGATAGCCGTCCGGGTGCACTACCGCCAGGTCACCGGAATGAAACCAGCCGTTGGCAAACGCCTCAGCCGTGGCGTCCGGGTTGCGGAAGTAGCCTTTCATCACCACGTTGCCGCGGAACATCACCTCGCCCAGGGTTTCACCGTCATGGGGAACCGGTTCGCTGCTGATCGGGTCAAGCACCTCCAGTTGTTCCAACGGCAGGTAGCGAACGCCCTGGCGGGCCTTGAGCCGCGCCTGCTCCTCCTGGGTGCAGTCTGACCAGTCAAGGTGCCAGTCATTCACCACCGCAGGGCCATAGGTTTCTGTCAGGCCGTAGAGGTGAGTGACATCAAACCCAAGGGTGTTCATGCTGGCCAGCACCCGCTCGGGCGGCGGGGCAGCGGCAGTAAAGAACTGCACCTGACGGTCCAACGGAGGCCGTTCGGCCTCAGGGGTATCAATCAGCAGCGACATCACTATCGGCGCACCGCACAGGTGCGTGACGCCTTCATCGGCCAGCGCTGCCCAGATGGGCTCGGCGCGCACCTGACGCAGGCAAACATGAGTACCGACAATCGCCGAAAGTGTCCACGGGAAGCACCAGCCGTTGCAGTGAAACATCGGCAGCGTCCACAGGTAGACGGCATGTTTCTGCATCGACGTGGTCAGCGCATTGCCCTGCGCCAGCAGATAGGCACCGCGATGATGAGAGACCACACCTTTGGGGTTGCCGGTAGTGCCCGAGGTGTAATTGATGGAAATCGCGTCCCATTCGTCTTCCGGCATCAGCCAGGCAAAGTATGGGCTGCCGGTGGCGATCACGTCTTCATAGTCGGGGATATCGCCCGGCAGCTCAGCAGAGGAAAGGGGCGAATCGTCTTCAGGGTCATTGACCTCAATCAGTACAGGCCTGACAGAGGCCAACGCCAGTGCCTCTTTCACCAACACCATGAAAGCGCGATCGGCAATCACCACTTTCGACATGGCATGATCAAGCTGAAAGGCAATCGTCGCCGCATCCAGGCGGGTATTGATCGAGTGTAATACGCCACCGCACATCGGCACACCGTAATGGCATTCCAGCATTTCCGGCGTGTTGGCCAACACTACGCTGACCGTATCGCCGCGGCCAATGGCATAGCGCTCGGTAAGCGCTGATGCCAGTTGGCGGGAGCGGGCATAGAAATCTGCATAGTTACGGCGCAGGCGACCATGCACGATTGCAATATGCTCAGGGAAGACGCTGGCAGCGCGTTCCAGAAACTGCAGCGGCGTCAGCGGCTGGAAGTTGGCCGGGTTGCGATCCAGCCCCTGGTTATACGGGTTAGGGGCTTTCCCGGCCGTATGCGAGGCCTGGCGATCATTATTATTGTAATGATTGTTCATAGGCGCGGCTGTCCTTAACGTGACTGGATACCGATGGCAACATCGCTGGCCAGGGTATTGGCAATAAAGCAGTAACGGTGCGCGCGTTGTTGCATCTTGTCCAGTTCTGCGTCATCCACCTCAAAACCCGCGTCAAAATGGACGTGTGGGTGCAGGTCGATACGGGTGACCGACATCTGCCCTTTGGCATTCTTGCCAAGCTCGGCAGTTGCCTGATCATGATAGCGGGCAACCGGCCAGCCTGCCTTCGCCGCCAGCGCCAGAAACGTCATCATATGACAGCTGGAAAGTGCCGCCGCCAGGGCCTGTTCCGGGTTGGTATTGGCCGGATGCCCTCCCCAGTCCGGGGCCGCGTCTACCATTACCGCGGTGTCATCGTTATAGTCAATTCGATGCGCATTGGCATAGGCACCCGGTGTCAGTTCATCGGCATTGCGTGTCCATTCGAGTTCGATAGAGAGTGCTGACATACAGTTTTCCTTTCCGATGACTACATTCAGGCCGCGGCCAGCTGCTTTTTAGGGTCATAAAACGGCTTTTCAGCCACAATAGCCTGCACCGGTTCCCCTGCGATCATCACTTCCACCTGGGTGCCAATGTCGGCATAGTCGATATCCACCATGGCCAATGCAATGTTGCGTGCCAGACGCGGGGAATGGACTGCAGAGGTCACCTTGCCCACTGTTTTACCCTGGCAGTCAATCGGCCAGAAATCACTATTCGGCCTGCTCAACGGCTCCACACCATCAATGCACAGACCCACCTGCTTGCGGCGAACCCCGTCCTGCTGGATGCGCTTGAGCGCCGCCTTGCCGATAAAGTCTGCTTCCATTTCCAAATCCACCAGACGACCCAGGCCCACTTCATAGGGGTTGGTATGAATATCGGCATCGGCATGATAGGACAGCATGCCGCCTTCAATTCGGCGAATAGTCGAGGTATGGCCGGGCTGAAGCCCGAAGGGTTGGCCCGCCGCCATGATTTTTTCCCACAGCTCATCACCCCGGCTGCCATCACGCAGGTAGATTTCATACCCTAACTCGCTGGACCACCCCGTACGGGAAACGATCATCGGGATACCGTCCAGTTCCACCTCGCGCAGCCAGTAATAGCGCAGATCCATGATGCTTTCACCAAACAGGCTTTTCATGATCTCGCCCGACACCGGGCCCTGCAGCTGCAGAGGCGAAACATCCGGCTCGCTGATGGTGACATCCAGCCCCGAATTCACAGCAACGCCCTGGGCCCATAACAGGATGTCGCTATCGGCCAGCGACAGCCAGAAGTGATTTTCGCCTAAACGCAGCAGGATAGGATCATTGAGAATACCGCCGCTGGCATTGGTGATCAGCACGTACTTGCATTGCCCAACGGCCATGTTCGACAGGTTGCGCGGGGTCAGCAACTGGGTGAATACCGCTGCATCAGGCCCGGTAATTTCAACCTGGCGCTCAACGGCCACATCACACAGGATGGCGGTATTCACCAGGTTCCAGAAATTCTGCTCCGGGCTACCGAAATCGCGCGGAATATACATGTGGTTATAAACAGAAAACCCTTGTACACCCCACCGCACAGTGGCATCAAAGTAAGGGGATTTACGGATCTGTGTACCGAAACCGGTGTTGACGGATGATGACATGACGTTGGCCTCTTTTTTCAATCAGCGGCACGACGTACCGTGATGTTTAATTGTTCGAGAAGAATAGCGCCTGGAAATTGATCATGCAGACTGAAAACAGGTTCTTTAGACGACCGAAAAGACTCGTTTTTGATTGACTGCAGACCAATTGGTTATGGGCTGGAATGAGGTGTCAGGGCCGAAAGGTTCGGCTGGGTAGACTTGACCTGGCGGGTGATGAAATAGGTGTAGTAGCGATCGATACTCAGGTCTTCGGATAACAGTCGGTCCATCAGGTGTTGGAAGGCAGCGAGACTTGGCACCACGACCTGAAATACATAATCCATTCCCCCGCCGGTGACGTAACACTCGGTGATTTCTTCAACGTTGCGGATATAGCTCTCGAAACGTTCGAAATCTTCCTTGCGGTGATGCATCAACGACAGAGTGACCATGACACGGGTGATATCAAGTACACGCTCAAGGGCAATATCGGCATGGTAACCCCGGATATAGCCCGCCGATTTCAGGCGATCCAGACGTGCCCAGCAGGGCGTAGGGGAAAGGTTGACCAGCTCGGCAAGCTTGGTCTTGCTGAGCTGACCATGGCGCTGCAGGGCGCTGAGGATACGAATATCGGCGCTATCAAGCGCCGTCTTTTTCATCCGCCTGGTGTTTATTGACGTATCAAACATACCACCACCCCGATAAACGTTATGCGGCGATGGTAGGCTAATTCCCCGTACTGGACATGGTTATGCACGACACCGGCTAGCCTGATTACGCCCCCCGAGGGTGGCTAATCTGACCTGCATCAAATGTTGAATATATTGATTATTAAATAGCATAACCATCGATTACAATGCGGCTTTTCCAGGCACAATGATTTCTTGAAAGGAGCAAAAAACACATGCATAAAGACTGGCAGAAAACGACCCAGGACCTTTCCGCCCTGATGCAGGAAATCGGCAAGAACATTCCTGATGTCGCCAAGGGTTTCACGCAGATGGCCAAGGGTGCCAACAAGGAAGGGGCGCTGTCACACAAACACAAGGAACTGATGGCGCTGGCCATTGGCATCAGCATCCGCTGCGACGGCTGTATTGCTTTTCACTCCAAGGCAGCCGCCGAACTGGGCGCTACCCGTGAAGAGTTCATGGAAATGCTGGGCGTATGTATGTATATGGGCGGTGGCCCGGCCTACACCTATGCCGCACAGGCATTGGAAGCCTTTGACAGTTTTTCCAAGCAGGACTGATGGCATTCCCATCCAGGAAATTAAAAGCGCTCGCTGAAGAGCGCTTTTTCGTTTATGCACAGCGTTCGCTGGCGGGCGTATCAATGGCGGCATTCAGAAACGCCAGCAGCTCATCACCATGACGCGCCAGGCTGTCGCTCAGATCATGCCCTCCGGGCACCACCCGCAAGGTCACACCGGGCGTCTGTTTCCGGGTGAGCCGCTGCGCGTCGCTTAACGGAATGATATCGTCGCTCTCGCCATGCACCAGCAGGACCGGGCAGCAGATCTGAGGGAGTGTCGTGACCGGGGCGATGGCCTCAAAGCGATGGCCGATAACTTTTTCCACATAGCGGATCACGTACCAGCCCAGCGGGAAGAACGGCAAGCCTTTGGCATCCAGCCAGCGGCGCATCATGCCATCCGGATGGGCGAAGCTGCTCAGGCTGACCACAGCGGCAATATCATCGCGCCGTGAGGCGCATAGCAAGGTCGCCGCAGCCCCGACCGAGTGGCCAATCAGTGCCGTAGGCAAAGCGGGCTGATGGTGCTTCAGCCAGCTCAGGGCGGCGTCAATATCTTCGGCAAAGCGCGGCATGGAGGAGAAGGTATCATCATCGCTATTGCCGTGGTTGCGCACATCAATCAGCAAGACACTCCATCCCGCCTCGAGCAGCAAGGGCGCAAGCGGCAGCAGCGTCTCACGGTTGGCTCCCCAGCCATGGGTAATCACCACTTGCCCCTCTGGTGCCTTTGCAGGCAGCCACCAGGCTTCCAGCATCCGCTCTCTCATTGTCATGAAATGCACGGTTTCACCCTGCAGCCCAACGTCTTCCAACGAGCGGTTGACGGCTTCTCGAGGGGCCGCCAACTCGCGATGAAGACGACGGTGAAAACGCCGCTGCAATGCCACGCCCAGCAGTACCAATCCTGCCAGCAAGCCTGCCAGATACCATGCTGTCATCAACTTCCATCTCCTCTACGGGCCTGCTTGACGCTGTGAATTAACGCTGCATTGCAACATAAGATATTTTACAATATTATACTATTAGCTTAAAACCAAACGCTAAAAAGCGTCTGTTTATCCAGTCGGGTAATCAAGGTATCTACATGTTCATCTATAGCTATCGTCGTGCCTGGATTCGTGGCTTTCTTGATGGTGAGCAAGGCCAGCCTCATGAAACCCAAAAAGGCATTCCCGGGTTTCGCTATACCAATGGGTGGATTGAAGGTCATGCCAAACGCCATGGGCACGCCTATGGGTTGGGTGATATCAGCCAAGATGAGTTGGAAAAAGCGCGCGAGAACATACTGACGCCTGAGCAGCATGCCTGGGATACGGTCAGCTGGCTGAGATAGCTTTCTGTACCACCACTACCTGATATATAACACCACCCTGGCGGGCTGACCGTCAGGGTGGTTCAGGTTTATAGCCAATATTAGACTCGCCACTTACTCAGGCAGTTTGGCCTTGCGCAGATAAGGAAAGACAGTGTCATATTCACCAAACTTCGTCTTGGCGTCTTCTTCGGAAACACTGGTAGGAATGATGACATCCTGGCCCAGGGTCCAGTCGGCTGGCATGGCAACCCCGTGGCTGGCGCTGGTCTGCAGGGCATCCAGGGCGCGCAGTACTTCGGCAAAGTTACGGCCAACCGTCATCGGGTAAGTCATGGAAAGCTTCAGCTGCTTATCCGGGCCAATAATGAAGACAGAGCGCACCGTCGCACTGTCTGCCGGGGTGCGGCCATCCGGCATATAGGCTTCTGCTGGCAGCATGTTGAACAGCTTGGATACTTTCAGCTCTTCATCAGCAATGATCGGGAAGTGAACATCGTTACCGCAATACGTCTCGATGTCGTTGATCCAGCGCTTATGCTCTTCAACACCATCAACGGAAACACCAATCACCTTGGTACCGCGCTTTTTCCACTCGGCATCCAGCGTAGCCACCGCGCCAAACTCGGTGGTGCAGACCGGCGTAAAATCTTTGGGATGTGAAAAAAGAATCGCCCAGCTATCTCCAATCCAGTCGTGAAAGCGAATCGGCCCCTGGCTGGTATCGGCTTCAAAATCCGGCACAACTTCATTAATGCGTAACGACATCACATACTCCTTATTTCAAGCAAGTTGAACAACCGCAAGCTGACTAATGGCAGGCGCCAGCATGCGCCACCTATATAGCCTATACCATGGGTACGCGGCAGCGATATTACAACCTCAGCCCCCAACCCTGCGACATTATTGCGCATTGGGGAAGAACAGCGGCTGGCCGTCTACCTCAAAGGCGCCAATCGCCTGCTGACCGTCTTCCGAGAGTAGCCAACGTTGCCACTGCGCTGCCAGATCATGCTTCAGGTGCGGGTGGCGCTCGGCAGACAGCACCAGGCTGCCATACTGATTGAAGAGCCCCTCATCGCCGGCAAACAGCAACGCCAGATTCTGAGGGTTTTCAAACGCCACCCAGGTAGCCCGGTCTGCCATTACGTAGGCATCCATAGCGGCGGCAATATTCAGGGTTGGCCCCATACCGCTACCCAGTTCACGGTACCAGCCGCCCTCGGGGTCCATCCCTGCCTTTTCCCACAAGCGCTGTTCGGCACGGTGGGTGCCGCTATCATCCCCACGGGAGGTAAAAGGCGCTTTGGCATCCGCTATCAGGGCTAACGCATCTGTCGCACTCTTGGCATCGGCAATACCTGCCGGATCATCAGAAGGGCCAATGATCACAAAATCGTTATACATCACATCCGCACGTTCGCTGGCGCCACCCTCGGCCACAAACTGCTCCTCACCGATCGTGTCATGCACCAGCAGGCTGTCGGCATCGCCACGCCGGGCGATCTCGAACGCCTGGCCGGTACCCACCGCCACCACTCGCACTTCAATCCCTGTTGCGGCTTCAAAAGCCGGCACAATGGCTGCAAACAGCCCCGAATTCTCCGTCGAGGTGGTGGATGCCAGGGTAATAAAATCATCGGCGTGGGCCTGAGTCATCAAAGCGCCACTGATCATGGTCGCCAGCGTCAGGGCTTTAAGCACTGCATGTCTCTTGAACATGCCATTTAACATCTGGGGCATCGGCATTACTCAATAATGTCACCGCGTAGATACGCCTGCGCGCCGGGTGAGGCAGGCTGTTCAAAAAAGCGCTGGGCAACCGTATGCTCAAGCACCTGGCCACCCGCCATAAACAGGACATCGGCGGCAAGCCGCCGTGCCTGATGAATATCATGGGTGGTCATCACCACGCGTGTGCCCTGGCGCTGAAAAGCGGACACGGCTTCCTCCACTGCCTTGATAGCGGCAGGATCAAGAGCGGAGGTCGGCTCATCCAGAAACAGTACCTGAGGGGCCAGCACCCAGGCACGCGCCAGAGCCAGACGCTGCTGCTCACCGCCGGAAAGTACCCTGGCTGGCGTCTCCGCACTGGCTGCCAGGCCGAAGCGCGTCAGCGCCGCATGTGCCATTTCACGGCGCTGGCGGCGCGGTGTCTTGTTAACCGCCAGCGCATGCATCAGGTTGGCAATGGCCGAGCGGCGTAGCATGACGGGCTGCTGGAAAACCATGGCCTGGCGCGGGCGCTGCGGCAACCAGTGAACGCGTCCGGACGCAGGCGCCAGCAAGCCGTGGGCCAGGCGCAGTAACAAACTTTTGCCCGCACCGTTGGGACCCATCACCAGGGTCGGGCCAGCCCCCTGAAGCGTAAACGAGCAGGGGCCCAACAGGTGTTTACCCTGATAACTGAACGTGACCCGGTCAAATATCAGTGATGCTCGTGGGTACACGTCAACATGGGTATCCAGTGGCTGTAAAACGGTCATCCGGTTCGCCTCCGCGCCCACTCACCGACGAGATAGGCCGCCGCATTGATCATCAACACCAGAGTTAACAGCACGATCCCCAAGCCGAGCGCCAGCGGAAGGTTGCCCTTGCTGGTTTCAAGCACAATGGAGGTGGTCATGACTCGGGTCACTCCGTCTATATTGCCGCCCACCATCATGACCGCGCCGACTTCCGCGCTGGCCCGCCCGAATCCGGCCAACAGCACGGTAAGCAACGCAAAGCGCGCATCCCACAGCAGGGTCGGCATCATGCGCAGGCGTGACATACCCAGCGACACAAACTGTTCCTGATACTCAGCCAGGAGTTCTTCAACCTTCTGACGCGACAGCGCCGCCAGGATCGGCAGTACCAGCACCACCTGGGCAATCACCATGGCGCTCGGGGTAAACAGCAGCCCCCACTCGCCCAACGGGCCGGCCCGGGATAGCAGCAGGTACACGGCAAGGCCGGCTACCACGGGCGGCAAACCCATCAAGGCATTCAGCGCCACCACCATCAGGCCGCGGCCAGGAAACTGCCATAGTGCCACCGCCGCCCCCATGGGGAAACCGATCACCGCCGCCAGGCATACCGCCAGGAGCGATACCTGCAAGGAAAGCAGCACGATATCGACCAGCGCCGCATCCAGGTTGATCAACAGGGATAGTGCTACATTAAGGGCATTGGAATCTGCAGCCATTCAATTCTCCTATCATAGGCTGCATAGTATGCTTGATCTGGCTGACTTTCACTTTGCTGTGCTTATTATCCTGCTCAGGTTGGATCAAACATTATGTCCTCCGCCGCATCATCTGACGTTCTGCCCCGCCACCTGGCCATCCCCTTGATCATGTCGGTCGCCACCCTGTTTGCCGCCAACCATGTCGCGGCGCGGCTGGCATTTGATAATGGCACGGGCCTGTTGCTTGCGGTATTGATGCGCTCAGGAGTGGCCTGCCTGATCCTGCTGGCGCTTTTGATGATGCAGAAAAAGCGTTTCTGGCTGCCACCCGGCACCTGGCCATGGCAGCTTGCCGCAGGCGTGCTGATTGCCATTCAAAGCGTCTGCCTCTATTCAGCGGTTGCCCGCCTGCCCGTGGTCATCGCCCTGCTGCTGGTGAACACCTTTCCCCTCCAGCTGGCGCTATTGACCTGGGCGCTGGGTGGGCCACGGCCTTCACTGCGCAGCTGCCTGATCATGGGCACCATCCTGATCGGGCTCCTTGTGGTGCTTGATATTCCTGCCTGGCTGGCCAATGCGGCGGCCATGGGGCCTGAATGGCTGACAGGTATTGGCTTTGGATTGGCCGCCGCCTTCGCCCTGGCCAGCACCCTATGGATTACCGAACACCGGCTGGCCAGGGTAGGCAGTACCCTACGCAGCTGGCTGACCATGCAGACGGTGTTTATTGCCATGATCCTGGGTGGGCTGCTGGGCGCGATGCCCGGCGGCATGAACCTGCCGGACAACACCACCGGCTGGACAGGGCTGATGCTGCTGGCAGTGTTGTACGGCAGCGCGTTTTCCATCCTGTTTATCAGTGTCCCGCGCCTGGATATGGCGAGAAACGCACCGGTCATGAATTTCGAACCGGTGGCGTCTCTACTGCTGGGTTATCTCTTTCTGGGGCAGATGCTGACCCCTGGCCAGCTGGTAGGCGGCGCCGTGGTCATCGGTGGGATTATCGTGCTGGGGTTGTCACGCGCGCGCTGACCAACAACCGGCTTGCGCAGTGCTTACCGATTGAACGGGTGGGAGCAGAAGTGCGCCACCTTGGCAGAATCCTTGGGCAGGATTTCGTCGTGATGTCTGGCTTCGCGGGGTTAATGAGCAAGATCCAGCCCCATCTGCCAGAAGTCGATTTCCAGGCGAGTGGCATCGTGGAAGATACGACTAAGCTCGGCAAAGCGGGCGGGGGTCACATCAGCCAGACGGGCGTTGAGCCATTCCAGCTCGGCCTGTCTGGCGGCCTGATACTCCTCGCTTGCGTACATGGCGATCCAGGCGTCATAGGGGTTTTTCGCACCACGCAGGGTAAAAGGCTGGGCATTCAGCCAGTTGGCAATGTCCCCATAGCCCACCAGGCAAGGGGCAAGTGCCACGTGCAGATCGAGCAGGTCACCGCGGTTGCCGGTATCCAGCACGTAGCGGGTATAGGCCAGGGTGGCGCGCGCTTCCGGCAGCTGGGCCAGCTCGTCTTCGGAAATGCCCCACTCCTGGCAAAAGCTCACGTGCAGGCCGAGTTCGACATCCACAATGGCTTTCAACCCTTCATGGGCCTGGCGCAGATCAGCCAGCGTCGGGCTTTTATAGGCGGCCAAGGCATAGGCGCGGGCAAAGTGAATCAGAAACAGGTAATCCTGTTTCAGATAGTGGCGAAACGCGGGTTCGGGAAGCGTGGCAATGCCCAGTTGACGCACAAAATCATGCTCAATATAGGCGCGCCAGTCGGTGTGGCAACTAGTCGTCAGATCAGTAAAGCAATAACCCATAAGGCCTCCAGAAATAAGGATCCGGAGGGTAGGCGTAAGCACAAGACCGAGAAAATGGCCCGGAAGGTGGCGTGAGGATAGCCGCGGCCATCGCTTGATCCCTACGCCGGTACCCGCGCTGCGAACTTGTGTAAGCCGCAGCGCATTAGCCGGATCAGGTTCAGCGGGACCAGCGCTTTGGCAAATATCAGAAGGATACGCCCTGCGCTATCTCAGCCGGATTCACCGGCACCCCGTCAAGCTGTTGAACAGGAAGTCTAGGAGGCATCACTGTGAGATGCAAGAAAGACACCCTAGAGGATCAGCTGGCTATCGCTTATAGGCTTTTTCCATTTTCGGCTATGTAAACCATGATGACAAAATGGCGAGATCTCTGACGGGCCCTCGCTTCCTGAGCGATGATCGGGCATCATTTGCGCAGTGCTGCTGATCAGCCGGCCTCAACGCTGTTTGCATCACCCGGCCTGAAAGTGTCACGCTGCAAGCCATTAGTGCCTTGTATGGCTTTGCAAGAAGGCATTCTGGCAGTCTTGGCTGAACAGTCGACGTGCATTCGCAAGCGTCGGGAAGTAAACTAGTGATGGCCTTGCGGCCTGTGCACTGGCACTCCGCTTCGGCTTGGGTGCCGCACGCGGCCAACAATAATCTCGATATTCGGAACGTTTCAGTGACCAAGCAACACTCTTTTGATCGCGATGAACTGCTGGCCTGCTCACGCGGCGAGCTTTTTGGCCCGGGCAATGCCCAATTGCCAGCACCCAACATGCTGATGCTTGATCGCATTACCAGCATTACCGAAGACGGCGGTGAAAGTAATAAAGGTGAGCTTATTGCCGAACTGGACATCACCCCGGACCTGTGGTTTTTTGATTGCCACTTCCCGGGCGATCCGGTCATGCCTGGCTGCCTGGGTCTGGATGCCATGTGGCAACTGGTCGGCTTCTATCTCGGCTGGCTGGGTCACCCGGGTCGCGGGCGAGCCCTGGGCTGTGGTGACGTCAAATTCACCGGCCAGATTCTGCCCGGCGCTCAAAAGGTTACCTACAACATCAATATCAAGCGCATCATTACCCGTCGCCTGATACTGGGCATTGCCGACGGTACAGTGACCGTCGACGGGCGTGAAATCTATCAGGCAAACGACCTGCGCGTTGGCCTATTTACCTCCACTGCGAATTTTTAACAGGAGGCTCCCATGCGACGAGTGGTAGTCACCGGCCTGGGCATCGTGTCTTGTCTCGGCAATGATCAGCAACAGGTCCTGGATGCGCTCAAGAACGGGCGCAGTGGCATTAGCTTCAAGGAAGAGTACGCCGAACGCGGCATGCGCAGTCATGTTGCCGGCAGCGTCGATATTGATCTGAATGAGTTGATTGACCGCAAACTGTTGCGCTTCATGGGCGACGCGGCCGCCTATGCCTATGTCTCCATGGCGCAAGCTATTGAAGACGCTGGCCTTTCGGAAGAACAGGTCTCCAACGAACGCACCGGCCTGATTGCCGGCTCGGGCGGTGCCTCCAGTGCCAATCAGGTAGAAGCGGCTGATGTACTGCGTGAGAAAGGCTTGCGCCGGGTCGGCCCCTATCGCGTGACCCGTACCATGGGCAGCACGGTATCCGCCTGTCTGGCCACACCGTTCAAGATAAAGGGCGTCAACTATTCGATTTCCTCGGCCTGCGCCACCTCGGCTCACTGTATCGGCAGTGCCATGGAGCAGATCCAGCTGGGCAAGCAGGATGTTGTTTTTGCCGGCGGCGGCGAAGAGGAGCACTGGACGCTTACCTGCCTGTTCGATGCCATGGGTGCCCTGTCCACCCAATATAACGAGGCCCCTGAGAAAGCGTCGCGCCCCTACGACCAGACGCGCGACGGCTTCGTGATTGCCGGCGGCGGCGGCATGCTGGTACTGGAAGAGCTTGAGCATGCCAAGGCGCGGGGTGCCCACATCTACGCCGAACTGGTGGGCTATGGCGCCACCTCCGATGGCTACGACATGGTCGCGCCTTCCGGCGAAGGCGCTGTGCGCTGCATGCAGCAGGCCCTGGATACTGTCGACGGCGACATTGATTACATCAACACTCACGGGACCTCAACGCCGGTGGGGGATGTCGCCGAGCTTCAGGCAGTGCGTGCGCTGTTCGGCGATACTACCCCGGCGATGAGCTCTACCAAGTCACTTACCGGCCATTCACTGGGGGCGACCGGGGTGCAGGAAGCCATCTACTCGCTGCTGATGATGAAGCATGACTTTGTCTCTGCGTCAGCGAACATTGACACGCTTGATGAACAGGCGGATGGGTTTGATATCGTCACCCAGCGCCGGGATGGCGTTAACCTGCAGCGCGTGCTTTCCAACAGCTTCGGCTTTGGCGGCACCAATGCCTGCCTGGTGTTCCAGCGCTATGCCAGCTGATCGGCTATCGCATCCGACAATCCGGCACTGACAGAACGGCGCCAACCCACAAGGTTGGCGCCGTTCTGGTTCCAGAGCTTGCAGCCCGGTTGCGGTCAGGACACTTTAAGCGGACGCGGCACGTCTGAAATTTCCTGCAGCTGGGCTTCAATCCAGGTTTCCACTTCGGCATTCACGCTATCAGACGTTTTACCGTGCGTGGTGATCGGTGCGCCAATGCGTACGCGCAGAACGCCCGGGCGCTTGACCCAGTGACGCCCCGGCCAGCGCTCACCCGCGTTGTGCGCCACGGGCAGCACCGGCACGCCGGCACGGCAGGCAATCACGCTGCCACTCTTGTTATAACGCTTGCGAACCCCGGGCTCCACCCGCGTGCCTTCAGGGAAAATCAGCACGGATAGCCCGCTCTGCAGCCGGATGACCCCTTGAGTGAGTACCTGCTTCATGGCACGGGCAGGCCGCGAACGGTCAAGCGCGATCGGATGGAGCAGCCTGAGCGCCCAGCCGAAAATCGGGAAACGCAGTAGCTCCTGCTTCAGCACCGTGCATACCGGCGGCTTCATGACCTGCAAAAACACCGTCTCCCACTCGCACTGATGGTTGGCCTGTATCACGCAGGGGCCATCAGGCAGGTTGTCTCGTCCTTCAATTTCATAGCGCACGCCGCAGGCCACGCGAAACCAGACCATCAAAAAATGGTTGTAGAGGTTCAGCAGGCGATAGCGCCCGGCAAGCGGCAGGAAGGGTGCGACAGGCAAACACAGAAGGCCAATCAACAGCATGGCAGCAAAGTAGCCGATATAAAAAATCACACTGCGCAGCACATTCATCGCGGGCGACCCTCCGCTGCGCGGGTATGGTCGTCATCGCGCATCATGCACCAGGCATCCAGCATGCGTCCGACTTCCAACCGCCAGGGCTTCTGGTGGACACCAAAGGTTTCCAGTACGCGCCGGCAGTTCAACACTCGGCGCAACTTGGCATCGTGATGGTGTTTCTGTGCCTGTACTTCGCCAAGCGCCACCTCTTCACCGCGACCTTCCAGGCGGGTCCCCAGCTGGGTACGCACCATGGAGGTAAAGGTGAAGGCACTGACCGGCTCCGTGCCCGCCAGATGATAGGCCCCCCAGGCTTGTACCCCACAGCCAAGCTGCTGGAGCATGCCCACCAGCGCCAGCGCCACGGCATCGGTACTGGTGGGGCAGAAAATCACATCCTCGGCGGCGCTGACATTCTCCCCGATGACCAGGCTGTCGATTACCTCGTTCAGCCAGGCATGGCTGCCTTCCAACGCAAACAGTGGCCCCAGGCGCACAATCAGGTGCTGGGCATATTCAGCGCGAATACGATCCCCGGTCCTGACCAGGCGGCGCAGGCTTTCATCCCTGGGTGCCGGCACCAGGTGCTCGTCAATCGGTACCTCAAACCCCTCCTCATAGAGCTGATCAGAGACGCACCACACCAGCGTTGTCTGATGAGCCTTGCAGGCATCCAGGCAGGCATCCACCGCATCAGCATGGGCGGTCACCTCGGCAGGCACCATGTTCAGAGGATGCGCCAAGGGCGGGATAATCACGGCATCGGGCGATACTGCCGCCACCCGCTTGGCACTCAGCGCCGTTCCTGCTTCTATTACCAACTCGGTATCCGAGCGGCGGCAGGCTTCCCGCGCCAGCGCCAGGCTCAGACAGTGTCCCGCATCCAGAATCAGCAGCTTCACGAAAGCCTCTCCCTTTGGGCGTGTTGATCACCACGCTGTATCCGATAGTGTTTGTGGATGACCATTCTAAACCCTAACGGACAAATCGGCACATGCCGTGTGATCACCGCCATGCTGCAAGGCAAGGCTGACGCGCGGCGCACGCCTTTCAGCGGCTCAGGTACCCAGCCCTGCCAACACCACCACACCCAATACAAGGCCCAGTAAAAGCAGGGTTTCCAGCACCATCAGGATCACCGGTTTCCACCCCACCACGGCCAGCTTCTGGAAGGAGGTCTTGATGCCCAGGGCGGCAATGGCCGTTACCAGGCACCCGCGGGACAGCGTCGACATGCCCTCGCTGACTGCCTCGGGAATCAGCCCCAGGCTATTGATCACCACCAGCACCACAAAACCGACCAGGAAACCGGGCAGCATGGGCACCCTGGTCGCACCGCCCTGTACCTGGCGCGAGGCGCGAAAAAGCCACATAAACGCCATGACCGCGGGGACCAGCATGGCCACCCGCACCAGCTTGACGAGCGTTGAGGTATCACCAGTCTGCTCGGAAATCATATACCCGGCGCCCACCACCTGAGCAACATCGTGAATGGTAGCGCCCAGAAAAATACCGGCCTGGGGGTTGGCCAATGACAGCCCACCGGCAATCAGGGGGTAAATCACCATGGCCAGCGTTGACAGGGTGGTGACCCCCACCACGGTAAGAATGGTATTGCGCTCAGTGTTCGCGTCGCGCGGCATCACCGCCGACAGCGCCAGCGCCGCCGAGGCACCACAGATGCCCACCGCACCGCCGGTTAACAGCCCCAGCTCACGCGAAAGCCCCAGCATCCTGGCCATCACGGCACCGGCCAGAATTACACAGACCACCGTGGCAACCACCATCAGCACGGGGCCGATACCCAGCGCGCCCACCTGCTCGAACGTCATCCGCGCCCCTAGCAAGGCCACCCCCAGGCGCAACACGCTACGTGCGGCAAATTCAATGCCCGCCTGGCAACGCCCCTCCTCGCTCAGAAAGTGCAACGACATCCCCAAAAGCAGCGCATAAAGCAGCGTCGGACCACCGTAATGATCGGCAATGAAGGTGGTCGCCAGCGCAATGGTCACGCACACCAGCAAGCCCCGGCCAATCGTGCGGTAATGGCCGGCGCGCTGAATTAACCCGGCCTTTCGGGGCACGGGCAACCTGGGTGGCTTCATTTGCCAGCTCTCCCTATTGTGGTATGCAGAGGTGTATGACGGTTGCCCAGCGGGTGGGCAACCTGACACGCGCGCATACTCTACCAGTTCAGCGGTAAGGTCGCTGAGTAACCTTGACTGAAAGAAGGTAGGCGCGGACTCACACAACGAGGGAAGTAAAAAATAGCAAGGAAATTTCTTTTTGCCTGGGGGCTGGTGAGATAAGCCACCCTTGAGTCTCGGGCGTCACACTGCGAGACTGAAACCTCTGGTAACTTAGCCACAACCCCTTCGGGAGGTGCCTGATGAGCATGAAGGTTAATTACACACCGACGACTGCGTTGATTGTGGTCGACATGCAAAACGATTTCTGTGAAGGCGGTGCCCTGGGGGTGGCCGGTGGCGCTGCCCTGGTGCCGGGTATCAACGCTGAAATTGAGGCCGCCCAAGCCGCTGGTGCGCTGGTGGTGGCGACCCGCGATTGGCACCCGGTCGACCATGTGAGTTTTGCGCATCGCGGTGGGCCCTGGCCGGTACACTGCGTGCAGGATACCCCGGGCGCGGATTTCCACCCGGATCTGCAACTGCCCGCTGAGGTCATTCGCGTCAGCAAGGCCAGCGCCTTTGATGCGGACGCCTACTCCGGTTTCGATGGCACTGGCCTGGGTGGCTATCTCAGGGAAAAAGGCATCAAGACCGTAGTCGTGTGCGGGCTGGCACTCGATGTGTGCGTTCACGCCACCGTGCTGGATGCCCGCCAGGAAGGCTTTGCCACCCTGCTGCTGGAACCCCTGAGTGCTGCCGTTGACCCGCAGGCCGTGCCGAATTGTCGTCAGGCATTTCACGACGCCGGTGCCGAGGTGCGCGCATGATGGGCTCCCCGAGGGTCGACGATAGCGAACTGGCCCTGCTCACAGATCTGTATCAGCTGACCATGACCCAGGCGTACTGGAAAGAAGCCTATGACCAGCGCGCCACTTTCAGCCTGTTCTTTCGCAAACTGCCACCGGCGCGGCGCTTCATGCTTGCCTGCGGCCAGCAGCATGCCGCTGCCCTGGTCAATGAACTGCGCTTTGGCGAGGCCGCGCTGGCAAAACTTGCTGAGACGGGCCTGTTCGAGACGGGCTTTCTGGATTGGCTGCACGACTGGCGCTTTGAAGGGGATATTCACACCCTGCCCGAAGGCACCCCGGTGTTTCCTAACGAGTCGCTGCTTGAAGTGGATGCGCCGATTGCCCATGCCCAGTTGCTGGAAAGCCTGCTGATGAACCTGGTGCAGCTGGAAACCGTGCTCGCCTCCAAGGCGGTGCGCCTGGTAATTGCTGCCCAGGGCCGCCCAGTAGTGGATTTCGGCATGCGCCGTATGCACGGCATCGATGCCGCCGTGCGCGGCGTGCGGGCCTACCGCACTGCCGGGCTGGCGGGCACCAGCAATGTGCTGGGCGGCTTGCGCCACGGCCTGGCCATCAACGGCACCATGGCCCACAGCTATATACTTGCCCACGACGATGAATACGAGGCCTTCCGGCTGTTCGCCCGCCATTACCCGGACACCACCCTGCTGGTTGATACCCACGACACTCTGGAAGGCGTCCGCAAGGTGATTGAGCTGATGCGTGAGGAGCCCGACATACGGGTGCAGGCCATCCGCCTGGATTCCGGCGACCTTGGCGACTTGGCCAAACAGGCCCGCCAGCTGTTGGATAACGCCGGGCACAGCAAGGTGCGTATCATCGCCAGCAGCGGCCTTGATGAGCATGCTATCAATACCCTGCTGGAAGACGGCGCCCCCATTGATGCGTTTGGTGTGGGCACCCAGATGGGCGTCTCGGCGGATGCGCCCGTGATTGACCTTTCCTACAAGCTGGTGGCTTACGCTGGCCAACCACGCGTCAAGCACTCCACCGGCAAGACCAACCTGCCCTGTGGCAAGCAGGTCTATCGCCGCTACGCCGACGACGGCGGCTATCTCGGTGATGTGATCGCCCTGCGCGATGAAGCCCTGGACAACAGCGCTGAACGATGTGAGCCCTTACTTCGGCCCCTGGTAGTGGCAGGCAAGCTCGACGCCGACGAGATGGCCCACGCCGATGATGCCAGGGAGCGCGTTGCCCAGGCACTGACACAGCTGCCAGCCGATGCCCTTGCGCTTGATGACGGCAAAAGTGGTTATTCCGTGACCCTGAGCCCCGAGCTGGAACAACTGCGTTCAGAAAATTGAGTCTGCTGTTTCAAACATCTGAGCTGCAGCAACGGCGCCTAAACCATAAAAGCCTCTGAAAAGAGGCTTTGTCGAGACAGACGCAGTCGCTCAGCTGGTTTTAGGCTAGAAGGGAATTTCGTCATCAAAATCATCAAAGCTGCCCGGATCAGGCGCACCGTACTGACCACCCTGATTATTCTGCTGGTGATTCGGTTGGCCGCCCTGCTGAGGTGGCTGGGGTGCTGGCTGTTGCTGAGGCGGGCGTTGTGGCTGCTGCTGTGGGGGCGGGTTATTGCCCTGGAACTGGTTATTACCCTGCGGCGGGTAGCCGCCACCCTGCTGGGACTGATTGTTCGGGTAGCTACCGCCGCCCTGAAAATCACCGCCGCCGCGCGAGTCAAGCATCTGCATGTCGTTGGCAACCACTTCCGTGCTGTATTTATCCTGGCCGTTCTGATCCTGCCATTTGCGTGTCTGCAGGCGGCCTTCAATGTAGACCTTGGAACCTTTTTTCAGGTACTGCTGGGCGATTTCTGCCGTCTTGTTGAACAGCACAATGCGATGCCACTCGGTGCGTTCCTGACGCTGGCCGGTCTGCTTGTCCATCCAGGTATCACTGGTCGCCAGACTGAGGTTGGCCACGGCCGTGCCCGAGGGGGTAAAACGTACTTCTGGATCCTGGCCGAGATTGCCGATCAGGATGACTTTATTGATTCCGCGCGCCATAAATAATGCTCCTTGATACCATTCGTAATAATGTGAGGGCCGCCCACTCGCTTGGCCGCCTTACTGCCGTGGGGGTGTCAGCAGACGCGTTAATGCGTCCTGATCCAGTTGCTTACGATTCACTTTGAGGTAAGCCAGACGCTCTTCCGGCACGACCATGACATCTTCCACGCCGGCCACATCCGCCAGACGCGCCATCAGGGTGTCAAGCGTGTCGCCATGGTTATCACCCAGGGCAACCACTTCACTGGAAAGCGGCGGCGGCGCAGGCATCGACCACATGACCAGCCACCACAGCAGGGCCAGGCCGGCACTGCCGAAAAAAACCGCATCCAGCCCCCAGTGATGGGCCAGAAAACCGCCCAGAGTGCCGCCTATAAAGGCGCCCAGAAACTGCCCGGTGGAATAAACCCCCATGGCCGTACCTTTTGCCCCCGCAGGCGCCAGTTTACTGAGCATGGAAGGCAAGGTGGCTTCAAGCAAGTTAAACCCGGTAAAAAACACCAGCAGCCAGACAAAAAGCCCCCTGTCCTCCGCCAACGGCAGGCCCAGCGCCGCCAGGCTCAGGGTAATGGCGCCCACGGCCAACAGGCAGACCGCCTTCATATGCTGATATTTCTCGGCGATGACCACCAGAGGCAGCATCAACACAAAGGCAGCCCCCATGATGGCCAGATAGGCCATGCCATGACGCTCCACGCCAATACCCGCGTCCAGCAGACGAAACGGCACCGCGACGAAGATCGCCATCAGTACCAGGTGCAACGCAAAGATCGATATATCCAGGCGCCACAGGTCAGGCCGGGTGATGACATGGCGCAACTGGCGATGATCCATACCGACATCGCGGTGCTTCAGCCGCCGGGGAGCGGCCGGCACCCAACGCCACAGCACCAGCAGCCCCACCAGCGTCAACAAGGCGGTAAACCAGAAAACGCTGGCAAGCCCGGTGCGTGCGGCCAGCCAGGGGCCAAGCACCATGGCCAGGGCAAAGGAAAGGCCGATCGACAAACCGATGGCCGCCATGGCCAGGGTACGCACCTGCTCGCGGGTCTGGTCGGCCAGCAGCGCCATGATCACCGCCGCCACGGCACCGCTGCCCTGCAGGGCGCGGCCGATGATGATCCCGGTCATGGAATCCGCCAGCGCCGCAACCACACTGCCCAGCCCGAACAGCACCAGGCCAATCACAATCATGCGCTTGCGGCCAAAACGATCCGACAGCCAGCCAAACGGAATCTGCAGGCACGCCTGGGTCAAGCCATAAATCCCCAGCGCCAGGCCAACCAACAGCGGGGTGGCGCCAGCCAGCTCATCTGCAGAGAGCGCCAGCACCGGCAACACCATGAACAGCCCCAGCATGCGCGAGGCATAAAGCCCGGCCAGGCCACTGATCGCGCGGCGCTCAGACGTCAGCAAGTGTGCAAAAACGTGTCGCATAAGGTCCTTGAGGGACTGAGTCCTTGAAAACAGTCTTGATTAAAACAGGCTTGATCCGAACACCGCGCGAATCAAAAAACACCGCACAAGTACGCAAGGCAGCCTGCTATTCTAACGCTTTGCGGGCAACGTTGACATTATCCGCGCGGTAAAGACGTGGTTTGATTACGCATCCTTTTTGCCCCATGAGGTATAAGAAACGTATAATTATCCTTTTGCCGTACACCACGAGGTGTTGATGGACAGCATTCTGGTCAGGGGTGCCCGCACCCATAACCTCAAAGAGATCGATGTTGAGCTTCCCCGCGACAGACTGATCGTGATTACCGGGCTTTCCGGCTCCGGTAAGTCTTCGCTGGCGTTTGACACCCTGTATGCGGAAGGCCAGCGGCGCTATGTGGAATCGCTGTCGACCTATGCACGCCAGTTTCTGTCAATGATGGAAAAGCCCGACGTTGACCATATTGAAGGCCTGTCACCGGCAATTTCCATCGAGCAGAAGTCAACTTCCCACAATCCGCGTTCCACTGTGGGCACCATCACCGAGATCTACGATTACCTGCGCCTGCTGTTTGCTCGTGCCGGAACGCCACGCTGCCCGGAACACGGTGAGGACCTCGAGGCCCAGACCATTTCACAGATGGTCGATCAGGTCATGAACCTGGCCGAGGGCACCAAGCTGATGCTGCTGGCGCCGGTGGTAAAAGGCCGTAAGGGTGAACATCTGCAGCTGCTGGCGGAACTGCGTGCCCAGGGGTTTGTGCGCGTGCTGATCGACGGCCAGGTGCTGGAACTGGACGATATTGCACCGCTGGACAAACGCAAGAAACACGATATCAGCGTGGTGGTTGACCGCTTCAAGGTGCGCGATGATATTGCCCAGCGCCTGGCGGAATCCTTCGAGACCGCCATCAATCTGGCCGACGGCACGGCCATGATCCACTTTATGGACGGCGACCAGGAAGACCTGGCCTTCTCGTCGCGGTTTGCCTGCCCGGTGTGCGGCTACTCCCTGGCTGAACTTGAACCTCGCATGTTCTCATTCAACAACCCCGCAGGCGCCTGCCCGACCTGTGATGGCCTGGGCGTGCAGCAGTATTTCGACCCTGAAAAACTCATCAGCCACCCGGAACTTTCCCTGGCCGAAGGGGTGATCAAGGGCTGGGACAGGCGCAGTGTCTATTACTTCACCCAGTTGCAGGCGCTGGCCAAGCACTATGGATTTAAGCTGGAAACTCCTTGGCAGGAACTTACTCAGTATGACCGGGACCTGATTCTTAACGGCAGCGGTAATGAGCCGGTGCCGTTCAGCTACGTCAGCGACCGAGGCCGTAAGGTTACCCGAGAACACCCCTTTGAAGGGGTATTGCCCAACCTGCAGCGCCGTTATCGGGAAACCGAATCCAACATGGTGCGCGATGATCTGGTCAAATACATTGCCGTGCAGCCCTGCGCCACCTGCCAGGGCTCGCGATTGCGCAAGGAGTCGCGCCATGTGTTTGTCGATGACCATACCATTGCCGATATCGTCCACTTCCCCATCGGCGAGGCCTGGCGCTATTTTGCTTCTCTGGCACTGCCCGGCCGCAAGGGTGAAATCGCTGAAAAGATCGTCAATGAAATCCATGCGCGGCTGGAATTCCTGGTCAACGTCGGGCTGGATTATCTCAATCTGGAGCGCAGCGCGGATACCCTTTCCGGCGGTGAGGCCCAGCGTATCCGCCTGGCCAGCCAGATCGGCGCCGGCCTGGTCGGGGTCATGTATATTCTCGATGAGCCCTCCATCGGCCTGCACCAGCGCGACAACGATCGCCTGCTGAAAACCCTGGAGCGCCTGCGTGATCTGGGCAATACCGTGATCGTGGTGGAACACGACGAAGACGCTATCCGCGCCGCCGACCATGTGCTGGATATCGGCCCCGGCGCCGGGGTACATGGTGGCCAGATCGTTGCCCAGGGTACGCCCCAACAGATCATGGATAACCCGGATTCGCTGACTGGCCAATACCTTTCCGGTAACCGCGAGATTGCCGTGCCGCCCCACCGCATCCCCGCTAACCCTGAAAAGCAGCTGGTGCTAAGCGGTGCCACCGGCAACAACCTGCAGGATGTCACCCTGAACCTGCCGCTGGGCTGCTTTGTGTGCATTACCGGGGTGTCCGGCTCGGGCAAATCGACGCTGATCAACGGCACCCTGATGCCGATTGCCGCCCGCGAGCTGAATCGGGCCACTACCCTGAAGGCCGCGCCTTACCGCAAGATCGCGGGGCTGGATCAACTCGATAAAGTCATTGATATCGATCAGAGCCCGATTGGCCGCACACCGCGCTCCAACCCGGCCACCTATACCGGCATTTTTACCCCCATTCGTGAGCTGTTTGCGGGCACCCAGGAAGCCCGATCGCGGGGCTACAAGCCGGGGCGATTCTCGTTCAACGTCAAGGGCGGACGCTGCGAGGCCTGCCAGGGTGAGGGCATGATCAAGGTGGAAATGCATTTTCTGCCGGATATCTACGTGCCCTGTGATGTGTGCAAAGGCAAGCGTTATAACCGCGAGACTCTGGATATCCACTACAAGGGCAAAACCATCCATCAGGTGCTGGAAATGACCGTGGAAGACGCTCTGGCGTTTTTCAGCCCGGTGCCTGCCATCGCCCGACGCCTGCAGACTCTGCTCGATGTGGGGCTGTCCTATATTCGTCTTGGGCAGAGCGCAACCACGCTATCTGGCGGCGAGGCCCAGCGGGTCAAGCTGGCTCGAGAGCTGGCCAAGCGTGATACCGGCAAGACCCTGTATATTCTTGACGAGCCCACTACCGGGCTACATTTCGAGGATATCCGTCAACTCCTGACGGTCCTGCATCGCCTGCGTGATCATGGCAACAGCATTGTGGTGATCGAGCACAACCTGGATGTGATCAAGACCGCTGACTGGCTGATTGACCTTGGCCCGGAAGGCGGCTCCGGCGGCGGGCAGATCATCGCTGAAGGCACCCCTGAACAGGTCGCCCAACAGGATGTTTCCCACACCGGGCGTTTTCTCAAGCCACTGCTGGAGCGTCAGTTGCGCAGGGGAAAAGCCGGGTAGGCGGCGAGCAGGCTATCCAGTTCGTTACACACAAAGCGCGGTTCGATCCAGTGGCCAAGGTGCTCATGGACGTAATGCAGAAAACGCTGGGCTGATTGCGGCAGGCGTTGATCGCTGCGCACGATAAACTGCCAGTGGCTTTCAATCGGCAAGCCTTCCACTGGCAGCACGGCAAGCTCGGGGTGCTCCTTGGGCAAGACGTGCTCTGACAACACCGCCACGCCCATACGGGCGGCAACGCCCACGCGGATGGCCTCATTGCTGGCCATCTGCAAGGTCTTCTGCATGCTCACGCCCTGTTCCTGCAACCAGCTATCCAGCAGCATACGGGTGGCTGAGCCGGGCTCCCGCAGAAGTAAGCGTTCTGTTAAAAGCTGTTCCAGGCTGATCGCCGGCTGCTGTGCCAGCGGATGGTCTACGGCCGCAATGGCTACCAAAGGGTTGCGCATAAAACGCGCTGCCACCGCATGGGCCAATGCAGGCGGATGGCTGAACACATACAGATCATCTTCATGACGGTCAAAACGTGCCAGCACCTGGCGACGATTGCCGATATGCACGGTCACATCCACATCGGGAAACGCCTGGCTGAAGGGCCCCAGCAGCCGCGGCAGCACATACTGGGCGGTATTCACCAGCACAATGCTGAAGCGGCCCTTACGACCATGCTGCAAATCACTCAGCTGGTCGGCTAAATCGTCAAAGCGCCCCAGCACGTCCCGACTGGCCTGATACAGTGCCTGGCCGGTTGCCGTCAGAGTTAGCCCCTGAGCATGCTGTTCAAGCAGCGGGCTGCCGACCGCTTCGCTCAGCCGCTTGAGCTGTTGCGACACGGTGGGCTGGGTAAGATGCAGTTGGCGTGCCGCCGCGCTCACTGAACCGCAGCGGACAACGGTGACGTAGACTTGCAGCAGCCGAAACGTGAGATGGCGTATGTTCACAGCAAAGCTTCCTGGGTTTACATAGATAATTATCTATACTGTTCATTGAATATATTATTAGTTATCTAGTGAACTCGCTCGCAAAATGCAGCTTCTTTTTTGTGGTTCAAGCTTTGCCGACGCTAAGGAGCGCCTTGTATGCCGGATATTGTGGTGATGTTTTTCTTGCTGGGGCTGGTTGCCGGGGCAGTGAAATCCGATCTTGAAGTGCCCAAGGCCACCTACGACACCCTGAGCCTGCTGTTAATGCTGACCATCGGCCTGAAGGGCGGCATGGCACTTTACGGCAATATCCACTGGGGGCTGGTGCCCGAACTGCTGGGAGTGGCGCTGCTGTCAGCCTTCATTCCGCTGATGCTGATGCCGATACTGCGCCGTGTGGTACGCCTGTCTTCTGCTGATAGCGCCAGCATTGCGGCCCACTACGGCTCGGTCAGCGCGGGCACCTTCGCAGTGGCACTGGCCTATGTGGAAGCGCGTCAACTGACAGTCGGCAGCGAGGTGACGCTGTACCTGGTGGCCATGGAGCTGCCGGCCATCATGGTGGCGATTGCCTTGTTCCGGCGCCACCAGGGCGCTGCCGTCAAGGAAAGCACCAGCAAGCTATGGCATGAAACCCTGACCAACCGAGGGGTGATTCTGCTGACCGGCGGTGTGCTGATCGGTGCACTTTACGGCCCTGTTCAAGGCGCTGCGGTCACCGATCTTTTTACCAATGCCTTCAAGGGCGTTTTGGCGCTCTTCCTGCTGGAAATGGGCCTGACCGCCGCACAGACCTTGCGCCCTGTTCCCTGGCACCACTGGCGGCTGGTCACCTTTGCCCTGGTCACGCCGATGGTGCTGTCAATGCTGGGCATATTGGTCGGCATGCTGATTGGTTTACCGCTGGGCTCGGTGGTGATTCTGGCCGCCCTGGCCGCCAGTGCCTCCTATATTGCCGCGCCTGCCGCCATGCGCGCAGCGGTTCCCCAGGCCAATATCGGTTTGGCCATGCTGGCGTCGCTGGGCATTACTTTCCCGCTTAACGTCATGTTAGGCATACCGCTTTACCATCGGCTGATCGAACACTTGCTGGGCTGAAAAAGAAAAACCCGGAAACGAGGAGCGCTTCCGGGCTTTCAGATGGGCTATTTAGCCAGACTTCAACCGCATTTCGACCAGCCGCAACCGGCATAGCAGGTGGGGCAGCCGTCCATCATGATCAGCTCGCCGCGGCATTCCGGGCAGTGGCCAACCACAGCGGGGCCACTGCCTTCAGGCTTTTTTGCGCTGCTATCTGCCTCGTTGGCCGCGCCACCGATCGGCTCAACGGCACCGCTTGCGGTATCCGCTTCCGGCTCATTCGCGGGCGGCTGCCAGGCGTGGCCGTGTTGCATACGGTGATGATAGCGCTCCACCAGGGTTTCCACCGGCACCTGATTTCCGTCCTGGTCAAGAAACCCGCGGCGGTAAAGAATCTGCTGGATCGACCAGGCAATCGCCGAGACTTCCGAATCGTGGAACATGGGCTTGCCCCAGCGGTTCCAACCGCAGCGCACCAGCCCCTTGTCCCAGGCGACCTTGCGCAGATCGGCCACAGCCTGAGTCACATAACCACCGCGTGCGGCCAGTGACAGACTACGCATGGTCGCGGTGATCCACTGGTGCTCGCTGGAAAGCTGGCCGGAGGGGAAAAAGAACTCTACCGGGCGCTCAATCACCACCCGCTTGCCACCAACCACGCCCTCTACCGGCATGAAGGACACCAGCAAATAGACTTTCTTGCGGCCCTCAGCGCCCACATAGGAAATCTTTTCAGACACCGCTTCCAGAGTGCCTTCCGGACGCGACGGAATGCGCACCGTCAGCGGGTCCTCTTCCAGCAACGCTGCCGCCTGAGGGGCAGGCTCGTCCTGTTTGATGCGATAACCGACAATCTTCGAGGTAATTTCAACCGTCATGTGTGTTCTCCACGAAACCAAGCAAGTGATGGTAGCAGTATAGGGCATCCGCTACGCCCGGCGGCGCAGCGGGCGGCCCTTACCATTTGCCGTAAGTGCCTTCTTTCAAGCCATCAAACAGGTTGGCGGCGTTGTGTTCTTCACCATCGTAAATGACTTTTTCATCACCGCTCAGCTCGACGGTTTCACCATTTTCAAGCTCAAACACATAGGTGGTGTTTTTCAGGTCATCTTCGCGTACCAGTACGCCCTGAAAGGCCTCCGGGTTGAAGCGGAAGGTGGTGCAGCCTTTCAAACGGCTTTCATAGGCCTGCAGGTAAAGATCCTGGAACTTCTCGAACGGGAATTCAGTGGGCACGTTAACGGTTTTAGAAATCGCTGAATCCACCCACTGCTGGGCAGCCGCCTGAACGGCAACATGCTGCTCAGGGGTCACCGCATCAGCGGTAATAAAGTAATCCGGCAGATCGCTTTCTACCGCGTCCGAGGCAATAAAGTGACGGTAGGCGGCCAGCTCAAACGAGACAACCTCGACCTGCTCCTTGGTCTTTTTGCCTGACTGGATAATATTGCGGAAATAACGGTGCGAGAACGAAGGCTCGATGCCGTTGGAGGCGTTATTGCCCATCGACAGCGAAATGGTGCCGGTCGGGGCGATCGAGCTATGGTGGGTAAAGCGCGCGCCGTGCTCCGCCAGCTGGGCAACCAGTTCCGGTTCAAGCTCAGCGACCTTGGCCATATACTGACTGTAACGGGCATGCAGAATGCGCCCTGGCACTTTATCACCGATTTCGTAGCCGTCTTTTTTCAGCTGGGGGCGCTCACGCATCATCTTGGCGGTAATGGTGTGCTCTTCTGCCAGCACCGGCGCCATACCTTTTTCCCTGGACAGCTCCAGCGCCTGCTTCCAGCCTTCCAGCGCCAGGTGGCGGCTGACTTCCTCGGTGAAGGCCAGTGATTCCCTGGAACCATAGGGAATCTTGAGCATGGTCATGGTGGATCCCAGGCCCAGAAAACCCATGCCGTGACGGCGCTTGTTTTCGATTTCACGCTGCTGCTGGTCAAGCGGCAGGCCGGCAATTTCCACTACGTTGTCGAGCATGCGGGTGAACACCGCTACTACTTTACGGTAGCGCTCCCAGTCAAAGCGGGGCTTGTCACCGAAGGGGTCAATCACAAACTTGGTCAGGTTGACAGAGCCTAAAAGGCACGCACCTTCCGGCGGCAGCGGCTGCTCACCGCAAGGGTTGGTGGCCCGGATATCCTCGCAGAACCAGTTATTGTTCATGCGGTTAACCTGATCGATCAGGATGAAACCCGGTTCTGCGTAGTCATAGGTGGACGACATGATGGTGTCCCACAGCTCGCGCGCCTTGATAACTTCCACGATGCGACAGGCCACTCGGCCTTCATCGTCAAGCGTGTAGCCGTCTTCTACTACCGGCCAGTCCCGGTAGATCAAGTCTTCCGGCTTGACGTCGTCCTTCTCGCCCGGATGTAGCGGGAACGCCAGCGGCCAATCGGCATTGTCCTTGACCGCTTCCATGAATTCATCGGTAATCAGCAGGCTGAGATTGAACTGACGCAGACGACCAGACTCACGCTTGGCCTGAATGAACTCACGCACGTCCGGGTGGCCGACATCGAAGGTGCCCATCTGGGCACCACGACGACCACCGGCGGAAGCCACGGTGAAACACATTTTGTCGTAGATATCCATGAACGCCAGAGGGCCATTGGTGCCGGCACCGGCACCGAACACAAAAGCGCCCTTGTGGCGCAGGGTCGAGAAATCATAGCCAATGCCCGCCCCGGACTTCAGCGTCATGCCGGCATCAACAACCGAGTCGAGAATATCACGCATGGAATCGCGGATGGTGCGCGACACGGTGCAGTTGATCAGACTGACGGCAGGTTTGTACGCTTCAGCCCCGGCATTGGACAGAATCCGCCCTGCCGGAATGGCGCCGTGCTCCAGCGCCCATTGAAAGCGCGGCAGCCACTCATCCGCCTTGTCACCTTCTACCGCTGCCAGGGCGCGGGCCACGCGCTCATAAGTGGCACTGACATCCTGATCCACCGGTTGGCTGTGGCGGTCCTTGAGCCGATACTTGGAGTCCCAGATTTCCTGTGAAGGCGCCTGCAAGGGAACAGCATTGGATGTCTTTACGGCGTTGGCAGCAGTACTCATGTGGCAAAACTCCTTCATCTACGGGTTATTCTCGGCCCAAAACGCTGGGCATTATACGATCAACAACTCAGAAGTATAGACATGATAGACACCATATAGGCTAATTTTTTTGTAAAAAAATACTAGATATAGAAAAATCAGCAGCTTAGCCTTTTGCCTCAGCCAATGCCGTTGTAGGCTAGCATTTTTGCCTGGGAAGAACCTGCCATGGGTACGCGCACCTTTTGTAAGACATTATCCTTTACCCTTTTGGCTATTGGCTGTTTACCCGCCCTGGCGCTGGCCACGCCCTACAACATCAGCGAGGCCCAGCGCCATCAACATTGGCAGTCAATGGCGCTATCGCTTGGGGATGAGCGGCATTTTCGCGCGGTAGAAACCCATAGCTATTCGGATGCCACCTTCAGCGTCAATGCCACCCAGGGCATTTGTGACCTGCCCTGGCTTGAGTTGCGCGTTACCCTGGAAAACCTTCAGGGTGAGGACACCACTGTGAATATGGTGCCTACCCTGGTACGTGTCGACGACCGACCGATTCATCAGGGGGTAGCCGAGTTTATCACCCAGCGTGGCGACGACGGCTTTTACGTTCACTTTTACCTGAACGACCTGAATAATCTGCTGGAAGAAATGCCAGCTGGCGATCAGCTGTTTGTGGCCTTTGAACAGGATGAGCGCGACCCCTGGCACATGACGTTCAGCCTGCAAGGCGCCGGCGCCGCTTTGACCCGCCTCCAGGCAGGCTGCTCCAATGATGGTCGTAAGGATGAACGAGACGAGTTCCACCCGCCGACGTCACTTTACAGCGAAAGCGTCTCGATGGGAGATGGTCGCGAGAACCAATAACCCTGATAGGTCCGACAGCCTTCAGCGTACAGCCAATCGCGATGGGCGCAGGTTTCCACGCCCTCAGCGATGACCTCAAGTTCCAGACTGTGGGCCAGAGCAATGACGGTGCGTACGATCGCCGCATCCGCCGGGTCTTCCAATACGTCGCGTACAAAGGACTGATCAATCTTTAGCTGATCCAGCGGCAGACGTTTGAGATACGCCAGTGATGAGTAACCGGTACCAAAATCGTCCAGCGAGAAGCGCACCCCCAGCTGGCGCAACTGCTTCATCCGGGCGCGAATCACGTCAAGATCCTCCATCAGCAGGTTTTCGGTGACTTCCAGTTTGAGCCGGTGAGGGTTGGCGCCGGTTCGCTCAAGCACCGCTTCCACCTGAGAAACAAAATGCGGCTGGCGGAACTGATTGGGGCTGACATTGACCGCTACCGTCAATCCTTGGGTGGCCGCTGAACAGCCCCATTGCGCCAACTGGTGGCAAGCCGTTTCGAGCACCCACTCCCCGATTTCACCGATCAGGTGGCTCTCTTCAGCGACCGGAATAAAAATATCTGGAGGCACTACACCGCGAACAGGATGATGCCAGCGCACCAGTGCCTCAACGCCCATCACATCGCCTTCTGCGTTGACCTGGGTCTGGTAGAAAAGCGCCAATTCGTGACGCTCAAAGGCATAGCGCAGATCACCTTCCAGCTGGGCGCGGTCAACCACCGCTGCACGCATCGAGGGGTCGAAGAAGCGCAGCGCGTTGCGTCCGGCGGCCTTGGCCTGATACATGGCCAGGTCGGCCTGCTGGAGAATCGCGCTGACCCCGATAGCATCGCCATGAAAAAGGGTAATCCCGATACTGCCACTGATCTGCAAGGTGTGGCCTTCTACCTCAATGGGTTCCAGCAGGGCATCCAGCAGTTTCCGGGCAGTGGCGTCGGCGCCCTGCGTGGCGGCCGCTTCACTCTCGCCCAACTCGTGGAGCAAGACCACAAATTCGTCTCCGCCCAGGCGCGCCACGGTATCGCTGTCTCTGACCATACTTGCCAGCCGCTCAGCGACCCCTTTCAACAGTTCATCTCCCAGATAATGGCCGAGACTGTCATTGATGGTCTTGAAATTATCCAGGTCAATAAACATCAGCCCACTATAGAGCCCTTCCCGCTGAGTTTCCTTGAGGGCGGCTTCCAGGCGGTCGATCAGCAGGCGGCGATTGGGTAACAGGGTCAGCGAATCGTAAAAGGCCAGCTGATGAATCTCCTGCTCGGCGGCCTTACGCTGGGTAATATCGCTCAGCGTGGCTACATAGTGGGTCACCTCATGCTGGTCATTGCGCACCACACTGATGGTTAACCATTGCAGGTAAACGTCGCCACTCTTGCGCCGATTCCACACTTCACCCTGCCACCGGTTGTACTTGTTCAGATCGTGCCACATAGCACGGTAGAAGGCCTTGTCATGTTGACCGGAGCTGAGCAGCGCTGGGGTTTTACCCATTACCTCGTCTTCGCGGTAGCCGGTGATATCGCTAAAAGTGTGGTTAACCTGAATAATGCGGTTGTGGGCATCAGCGATAAACATGCCCAGATGAGTTTCAAACGCCATGGCAGCAATCTTGAGCTGGGCAGCTTCAAGCTCGGTAGCCTGCTGGGCCTGGGTGCGAGCAGCTACTTCCTTGGCCAGCTGGTTGCGATGCTCGCGCAGATCCTGCTCGGCCTCATACAGCTGGCGATAGTGGCGCAATGCCAGGATGCCCGTGCCAATCAATAATAGGCATCCTATCAGCAATGCCCAGAAACGCCGCCACCAGTCATACAGGTAGACAGTGGTATTTTCTCCTACGATCACCAACCAAGGCGCCATTGCCAACTTGTAGCCGGTAAACAGGCGCTGATCGCCATCCTGCGGTGACCGACGTATCCAGCTATCGCTGTGATGGTGGGATTCCAGAAACCTGGCCAGTTGCGGTGTGTCTACCCTTTTGTCAATCAGGGTGGACGCCTGACCATCCTCGCCGCTGCGCTGCACCATCAAAAGCCGGGAAGTGTCCAACAGCGCTATGCTGTTACCGTCACCTAAGGGCAATTGATTGACCAGATTCACCAGATGGTTGGGCGATAGCCAGGCCACCACCAGAGCTTCCAATTGCCTTTCACTGTTTTCAATTCGTAACGCATGCAGCAGGTAGGGCGTCTGTTCGTCATCGTTGACGTGAAAAACCCGAGAGACACCACTTTGCTGGCCGTTATCGGTGTTCAAGGCAAGCAGTAGCGTCCAATCTTCCGCAGAAAGAGAAATGCCATGAGTGCCGGCTATGACGCTGCCTTCCGGCGTGATAAGCGTCACCTCGTTCCAGACCGGCAGGCTATGGCGGCGGCTGTCCATCAGCCTGTTCAGCTCATGAGCCGACAGATGCCCTAAGGCCATGAGTTGATACAGTTCATTGACCCCGCGCAGTGAATGCAGCGAAGTCTTTAGCGCGCTCTCCAGCCATTGGGCTACCATCTGGGCGCTGGATTCGGTACGCGCCTGAGCCAGTTGCTGTTGATTGTAATAATAATGGCGCATTTCCCAGGCAACCAGTCCCAGCAGACCGGCCAGCAGCGCACAAGCGCTCCAGGTGGCGCGGCGTGGTGACATCCAGCGGCTCAGCAGAGCGCGTAACATTATGCTAGACCCCCTTCAGCCCCATCTAACCGGCTAGGCACGGCATGTTGTTAAGGTTCTTGGCCTGATCAGCCAAGGCCACCAGGAGTTCCCAGCGGTCTTCCGGTTGTCAAACGGTTACCCCCACCTATGCTTTATCGCCCAATGTTTGGCCGTAAGTAGGAATCCATGATGACTCTGACGTCATCCAGCTTTTACTATAGCAAGCCATACTATGTCCCATGGCGCTGAC
Source organism: Halomonas sp. BLK-85 (assembly GCF_044792155.1). Taxonomy (NCBI): domain Bacteria; kingdom Pseudomonadati; phylum Pseudomonadota; class Gammaproteobacteria; order Oceanospirillales; family Halomonadaceae; genus Halomonas; species Halomonas sp. BLK-85. Next base: position 48,294 of record NZ_CP087731.1, on the reverse strand, counting down.
CGACACCATAGCAAGTACTGACTCATCAGCGCGGTTCAACATCCTGGTTTTTTCCCAGTATTTGTATTGGGCATGGACAAATGTTATACAAAAAGCTTCAATAGTAGGATACTTACTGACTGGAGCTTGTTATGTTATTGCCCCATTTACCTGATGCATTTACTGCCGTGGTAGTCGGCGCTGGCGGTGGTATCGGTCAGGCAGTGGTCAAGGCGTTATCTGATTCACAGCGACCTTCGCGTATCATTGCTGTCAGTCGCTCACCCCTAACGTTTTCTGACCCGCGTATCGAAGCATTAACTGCTGATCTCAGTCAGGAAAATGGCCGTACTGCTCTTCAACAGCATCTCGATAAACAACCCGTCCACCTGGTATTCAATGCCATCGGTATCCTTCATGATGACACTGATGGTATCGCCCCTGAAAAGCGCATGGACGACATCGACGCTGATCATTTTGCCAGGGTCATGCATATCAATGCGGCCACGCCTGCCTTGCTGTTGGCCGCTATCAAGCGTTCCCTGCAAGGTAAACATCCTGTCGTGATTGGCAGTCTGTCAGCGCGCGTGGGGTCTATTGGCGATAATGGCTTTGGAGGTTGGTACAGCTATCGTGCCAGCAAGTCAGCCCACAACATGTTGATGAAGACGCTTTCGATCGAGCTTAAACGGCTCAACAAGCAGTCTATTGTCCTTAGCTTGCATCCAGGCACCACAGATACGGGGCTTTCCAGGCCTTTTCAGGGGCGTGTTCCTGAGCATAAGCTGTTTACACCTGACTTTGTGGCGGCAAGTCTCCTGGACGTCATGTCGCAACGTACACCCGATGACACAGGTAGCTTCTGGGATTGGGCGGGTGAATCCATCGAATGGTGAATCGTGAGTCGTGATTCGTGAACACAAAAAACCCCGAACAGGTACCTGTCCGGGGTTTTTCTTAATAAGTGCCTGACGATGACCTACTCTCGCATGGGGAGGCCCCACACTACCATCGGCGCTAAGCGGTTTCACTGCTGAGTTCGGCAAGGGATCAGGTGGTTCCCACTCGCTATGGTCGTCAGGCGTAACAGGTGATATAGCAGGCTGATTCAGCGGCGTTCTGGGCCACTGCGTAATGTCTGTGATCGTCTCTTCGTATCCGGCTTTCTTGCGTTTCGCTTTCTTGCTGTTGCAAGTTCTGCTGTTGCAAGCTCTGCGCTTTCGCGCGTCGTTATCACTGCGACCAGACCCCTTGGGTGTTATAGGGTCAAGCCTCACGGGCCATTAGTACACGTTAGCTCAACGCCTTGCAGCGCTTCCACACCGTGCCTATCAACCAGCTGGTCTCGCTGGGCCCTTCAGGAGGCTCTAGGCCTCAGGGATGTCTCATCTTGAAGGGGGCTTCCCGCTTAGATGCTTTCAGCGGTTATCCCGTCCGCACTTAGCTACCCGGCAATGCCACTGGCGTGACAACCGGAACACCAGAGGTGCGTCCACTCCGGTCCTCTCGTACTAGGAGCAGCCCTTCTCAAACATCCTACGCCCACGGCAGATAGGGACCGAACTGTCTCACGACGTTCTAAACCCAGCTCGCGTACCACTTTAAATGGCGAACAGCCATACCCTTGGGACCGACTTCAGCCCCAGGATGTGATGAGCCGACATCGAGGTGCCAAACACCGCCGTCGATGTGAACTCTTGGGCGGTATCAGCCTGTTATCCCCGGAGTACCTTTTATCCGTTGAGCGATGGCCCTTCCATACAGAACCACCGGATCACTAGAACCTGCTTTCGCACCTGCTCGACGTGTCTGTCTCGCAGTCAAGCACCCTTATGCTCTTGCACTCATTGCACGATGTCCGACCGTGCTGAGGGTACCTTCGTGCTCCTCCGTTACGCTTTGGGAGGAGACCGCCCCAGTCAAACTACCCACCACACACTGTCCTCGATCCGGATAACGGACCTGAGTGAGAACGCCCATGATGCCAGGCTGGTATTTCAAGGTTGGCTCCCCCCGAACTGGCGTCCGGGGTTCCAAGCCTCCCAGCTATCCTACACAGGCAACATCAGCGTCCAGTGTGAAGCTATAGTAAAGGTTCACGGGGTCTTTCCGTCTAGCCGCGGGTACACCGCATCTTCACGGCGATTTCAATTTCACTGAGTCTCGGGTGGAGACAGCGTGGCCATCATTACGCCATTCGTGCAGGTCGGAACTTACCCGACAAGGAATTTCGCTACCTTAGGACCGTTATAGTTACGGCCGCCGTTTACCGGGGCTTCGATCAGGAGCTTCTCCGAGGATAACACCATCACTTAACCTTCCGGCACCGGGCAGGCGTCACACCCTATACGTCGTCTTGCGACTTGGCAGAGTGCTGTGTTTTTACTAAACAGTTGCAGCCACCTGGTATCTTCGACCGGTTCGGGCTCGAGGAGCAAGTCCTGTCACCCTAGGCCGGCGTGCCTTCTCCCGAAGTTACGGCACCATTTTGCCTAGTTCCTTCACCCGAGTTCTCTCAAGCGCCTGGGGATTCTCACCCTGACCACCTGTGTCGGTTTGGGGTACGGTCGCACATGATCTGAAGCTTAGAGGCTTTTCCTGGAAGCGTGGCATCGATGACTTCCTGACCGTGGTCAGTTCGTTTCGCATCTCGGCGTTGAGCACCCGGATTTACCTGAGCGCTCGGCCTACATGCTTTCACCAGGACAACCAACGCCTGGCTCACCTAGCCTTCTCCGTCCCCCCATCGCAATCATGTCCGGTACGGGAATATTGACCCGTTTCCCATCGACTACGCCTTTCGGCCTCGCCTTAGGGGCCGACTCACTCTGCTCCGATTAGCGTCGAACAGAAACCCTTGGTCTTCCGGCGAGGGTGTTTTTCACACCCTTTATCGTTACTCATGTCAGCATTCGCACTCGTGATACCTCCAGCAAGCTTCTCAACTCACCTTCATTGGCGTACACGACGCTCCTCTACCGCTCACACCTAAGTGTGAACCCGTAGCTTCGGTACCTGATTTAGCCCCGTTACATCTTCCGCGCAGGCCGACTCGACTAGTGAGCTATTACGCTTTCTTTAAAGGATGGCTGCTTCTAAGCCAACCTCCTAGCTGTCTGAGCCTTCCCACATCGTTTCCCACTTAATCAGGATTTCGGGACCTTAGCTGACGGTCTGGGTTGTTTCCCTTTTCACAACGGACGTTAGCACCCGCTGTGTGTCTCCCACGCGTCACTCACCGGTATTCGGAGTTTGCCTCGGGTTGGTAAGTCGGGATGACCCCCTAGCCGAAACAGTGCTCTACCCCCGGTGGTGCTGCCTGAGGCGCTACCTAAATAGCTTTCGAGGAGAACCAGCTATCTCCGAGCTTGATTAGCCTTTCACTCCGATCCACAAGTCATCCAAATCTTTTTCAACAGATCCTGGTTCGGGCCTCCAATTGATGTTACTCAATCTTCACCCTGCTCATGGATAGATCGCTCGGTTTCGGGTCTATATCCCGCGACTGCTTCGCCCAGTTAAGACTCGCTTTCGCTACGGCTCCCCTAATCGGTTAACCTTGCCACGGAATATAAGTCGCTGACCCATTATACAAAAGGTACGCCGTCACGGAACATGTCCGCTCCGACTGCTTGTACGCACACGGTTTCAGGGTCTATTTCACTCCCCTCTCCGGGGTTCTTTTCGCCTTTCCCTCACGGTACTGGTTCACTATCGGTCAGCCAGGAGTATTTAGCCTTGGAGGATGGTCCCCCCGTCTTCAGTCAAGGTTTCTCGTGCCCCGACCTACTCGATTTCACATGATCAGATTTTCGACTATGGGGCTATCACCCGCTATGGCCGCGCTTCCCAGCGCCTTCGTCTAATCAGTCACATGCTTAAGGGCTGCTCCCCGTTCGCTCGCCGCTACTGGGGGAATCTCGGTTGATTTCTTTTCCTCAGGGTACTTAGATGTTTCAGTTCCCCTGGTTCGCCTCTTGCGCCTATGTGTTCAGCGCAAGATACTCACCTGTTGGTGAGTGGGTTTCCCCATTCAGAAATGCCCGGGTCACAGGTTGTTTGCCACCTCGCCGAGCCTTATCGCAGGCTTCCACGTCTTTCATCGCCTCTGGCTGCCTAGGCATCCACCGTGTGCGCTTCATTGCTTGACCCTATAACCCGAAGGAGTCTGGTCGCACAATGATAACGAGTGCCGGATACGCTTGAGACGTATCACATAACACTATTACGTACACCTTCGTCGGGCAGGGACTCACCACGCGGTGCGTTGTGAATCGCTGACCTTCAGAAGGATTATCAGCATTGCTATATCTTGTTAAAGAGCGACTGTTCGATGAACAGTGATAAGGCAACGCCCGCGGGCGAACTGACTTATCAATGGTCACAAAACAACAACAAACGGTTGCTAGCATGGCAGGTAATGGTGGAACCAAGCGGGCGGTGCGACGTTTCGCTCGAACCGCTGACCCAACATGGTCAGCCCAGCATCGGACGTAATGGTGGAGCCAAGCGGGATCGAACCGCTGACCTCCTGCGTGCAAGGCAGGCGCTCTCCCAGCTGAGCTATGGCCCCAATGTTTTTGCTAAGCTTTTGCTAATAAGCCCTCCTCTTGCCATAAATTTCTGTGAGACAAGGCAAAATGCGACGACGTATAGCCTGCTATACGAGGAGCATTTTAACGCAGTATCGCAGGAATTTGGTGGGTCTGGGCAGACTTGAACTGCCGACCTCACCCTTATCAGGGGTGCGCTCTAACCAACTGAGCTACAGACCCAAGAGGGGGTCAAGCTTCTACCGTTTGCTCTATTATCTGATCAGGTAATTCATTGTGAGCGCTTACCGCGAGGATGATGCATCGTTTAAGGAGGTGATCCAGCCGCAGGTTCCCCTACGGCTACCTTGTTACGACTTCACCCCAGTCATGAACCACACCGTGGTGATCGCCCTCTTGCGTTAGGCTAACCACTTCTGGTGCAGTCCACTCCCATGGTGTGACGGGCGGTGTGTACAAGGCCCGGGAACGTATTCACCGTGCCATTCTGATGCACGATTACTAGCGATTCCGACTTCACGGAGTCGAGTTGCAGACTCCGATCCGGACTGAGACCGGCTTTAAGGGATTCGCTGACTCTCGCGAGTTCGCAACCCTTTGTACCGGCCATTGTAGCACGTGTGTAGCCCTACTCGTAAGGGCCATGATGACTTGACGTCGTCCCCACCTTCCTCCGGTTTGTCACCGGCAGTCTCCTTAGAGTTCCCACCATTACGTGCTGGCAAATAAGGACAAGGGTTGCGCTCGTTACGGGACTTAACCCAACATTTCACAACACGAGCTGACGACAGCCATGCAGCACCTGTCTCTGCGCTCCCGAAGGCACCAAGGTATCTCTACCAAGTTCGCAGGATGTCAAGAGTAGGTAAGGTTCTTCGCGTTGCATCGAATTAAACCACATGCTCCACCGCTTGTGCGGGCCCCCGTCAATTCATTTGAGTTTTAACCTTGCGGCCGTACTCCCCAGGCGGTCGACTTATCGCGTTAACTTCGCCACAAAGTGCGCTAGGCACCCAACGGCTGGTCGACATCGTTTACGGCGTGGACTACCAGGGTATCTAATCCTGTTTGCTACCCACGCTTTCGCACCTCAGTGTCAGTGTCAGTCCAGAAGGCCGCCTTCGCCACTGGTATTCCTCCCGATCTCTACGCATTTCACCGCTACACCGGGAATTCTACCTTCCTCTCCTGCACTCTAGCCTGACAGTTCCGGATGCCGTTCCCAGGTTGAGCCCGGGGCTTTCACAACCGGCTTATCAAGCCACCTACGCGCGCTTTACGCCCAGTAATTCCGATTAACGCTTGCACCCTCCGTATTACCGCGGCTGCTGGCACGGAGTTAGCCGGTGCTTCTTCTGCGAGTGATGTCTTTCCTGGCGGGTATTAACCGCCAGGCGTTCTTCCTCGCTGAAAGTGCTTTACAACCCGAGGGCCTTCTTCACACACGCGGCATGGCTGGATCAGGGTTGCCCCCATTGTCCAATATTCCCCACTGCTGCCTCCCGTAGGAGTTCGGGCCGTGTCTCAGTCCCGATGTGGCTGATCATCCTCTCAGACCAGCTACGGATCGTCGCCTTGGTGAGCCATTACCTCACCAACCAGCTAATCCGGCATAGGCTCATCCGATAGCGGGAGCCAAGGCCCCCTTTCTCCCGTAGGACGTATGCGGTATTAGCCTGAGTTTCCCCAGGTTATCCCCCACTATCGGGTAAATTCCTATGCGTTACTCACCCGTCCGCCGCTCGTCAGCATCCAGCAAGCTGGATCTGTTACCGCTCGACTTGCATGTGTTAGGCCTGCCGCCAGCGTTCAATCTGAGCCATGATCAAACTCTTCAGTTTAAAATCATTGTGATGCTTACCTGTCACCCTGGGGCAACAGAAGCGCATCAAACTTGGCTCAAGGGTCAAACGAATTCATTTCAATTTACATTGTCATGACCGCTTGCCTTGATAGTTGGTGATTTATCACCCTCATCGGCAAGCACCCACATGAATTACCTGATCAAATTGTTAAAGAGCTGTTCGCGAGGCGGCGATACTGCCTTGCCAGTCGATGACCTGATTGGCTTGCCTCAGCGAGGAAGACATATTCTACGGCTTCCTGTGTGTTTGTCAACGACTGATTTCAGCGGCGTCGCCAGCGTGCTTTATTACCACCACTCGCTAACTTATTGACAAACCGAAGGTTTTACCTTCATCCACCGCAGGTGACAGTGTGCGTCCCCGGCAGCGGATGCGTACTCTAAGGCTTCGCTGCACAGGATGCAAGGGCTTTATGGAAAAACGTCACCTGATCGATTTCTTCCTTGAACTCACCTTCATCAAAAACGCCGATGAAAAGCGCTTCGAGCATTGGCTGGTTGCCAGTTACACTATGCATCTATTTTTGTTGATATCCGCATTCTTGCCTGAACCCGAGGTCCACGATGAGCCAGCACCTGCTAACCATCGATTCTTTAAACCGAGAAAGTGTCGATCACCTGTTACGCGTCGCCGCGCGCATGGAGCCGATTGCCAGTCGCCGTCAGGTTACGCGAGTACTAGAGGGTGCGGTACTCGGTAACCTGTTCTTTGAAGCCAGCACACGCACACGGGTAAGCTTCAACGCGGCCTTCTGCCGTTTGGGCGGCAGCGTCTGTGATACTACCGGCTTTACCTTTTCTTCTATGGCCAAGGGGGAGTCACTCTATGACACCAGCCGTGTCATGAGCGGCTACTGCGATGCCATTGTCATGCGTCATCCAGATCAGGGTTCAGTGGCAGAGTTTGCAGCAGCGACCAACGTGCCGGTTATTAATGGTGGTGATGGCCCGGGCGAACACCCCAGTCAGGCACTGCTGGATCTCTACACCATTGACAAAGAGTTCCAGCGACTGGGTAAATCACTCAAGGGCGCCCATATCCTGCTTACCGGTGATTTGAAGTATGGACGCACCGTGCATTCGTTGATCAAGCTGCTTTCCCTTTATGACCCGCTGCGCTTTACCCTGGTGTCTCCGCCAGGCCTTGAAATGCCATCAACCTTGATTGACCGGGTCATCTCCCGCGGCCACAGTGTCGAGCAGCGTGATTCCCTGGCCTGCGACTTTTCAGATCTGGACGTTGTCTATACCACTCGCATCCAGAAAGAACGTTTTACCGATGAGATGAATGAGAGCTTTCAGGGGCTCTCTCAGGACTACATGGTTAACCGGGACTTTGTTGATCAGCGCTGTAGCCAAAGCACCATTATCATGCACCCGCTGCCCCGCGATAGCCGCCCGGGGGCCAATGATCTGAATGTGAACCTGAACGGTGACCCGCGTCTGGCTATCTTCCGCCAGACAGACAATGGTATTCCAATGCGCATGGCGATTTTCGCTACGCTATTACAGGTCGATGAATTGATCGAAAAAGACATGCGACCAGTGCGCTGGTTTGTTCCTGAGCAGACGGGCACGCTGGACCGCTAACCTACGCAAGCTATCGCGGTTGTCGCCAGGCTTTGACTGCAGGCGTGATGAGAGGGGGTTGGCTACTGAGATTCACGCCCCTCTGGCAACCCTTCCAGATGAGCAAACCAGCCTTCCAGAATAAGCACAGCGGCAATGCCATCAACGCTGTCTTCGCGATAGTTGCCGCGATGACCGGATGCATGCGCAATCTGCTTGGCTTCTCGTGTGGTGCCACGCTCATCCACCAGCGTGCATGGTTTGCCGTAGCGGCCATGCAGACGGTTGCCAAACTTGCGTGCCCGAGTGCTCATGGCTGATTCACTGCCGTCCATGTTAAGCGGCAAACCCACCACGAAAAGATCCGGCTGCCACTCTTCGACTAGTCGTGCTAACTGGTTCCAGTCGGGAATGCCATCACGCGCTGGAAGCGGCGTGAGTTCTCTGGCGCTTTTTAAAAGTTCATTACCCACGGCAACACCAATACGCCGCGTACCAAAATCAAATGCCAGCACCAGGCGTTGCCCCAAGGTCGCCATCAGGCGTGCCCCGCATCCCGGGTCATCAGATTAAGATCAACCCCTAAAATGCCTGCGGCGCCGGAGAGCCGTTCGGCAGGCGGCGTTTCAAACAGCACGCCCAGGGCAGCATCAACCGTCAACCAGGCGTTATCCTTCAGTTCGTCTTCCAACTGACCCACATCCCAACCGGCGCATCCCAGGCAGATCAAGAAATGCTTCGGCCCTGTGTTATTGGCCAGTGCCTGAAGTATGTCAATGGACGTTGTCAGCGCGATATCGGCGGTCACCTGAATACTTGAATCCCACTCCTGACTGCTACCCTGGTGAAGGATAAAACCGCGATCCTTGTGCATGGGACCGCCATAATAAACAGGCTCACTGCGATGCAGGCTACGTTCGCCTCCCAGAGAAAGCTGATCAAACAGCGCATCCAGAGTGACTTCCAGTGGTTTATTGACAATGACACCCATGCAACCATTGTCATCGTGGTCGCAGAGATACACCAGGCTGGAAGCAAAATTGGCATCTTCCATATGCGGCATGGCCAACAGGAAATGATGTTTCAGACTTTGCATGCGGCTCCTAACATTTACCTTTACGGGCAAATTTTTCAGTCTCGGGCTGACGGTATGACTCGGCGCTCAATAGCATCGAGCAGCAGACCGGCAATATGGGTACCACGCTGATCGTCAATTTCGCGTACGCAGGTAGGGCTGGTGACATTAATCTCGGTGACGTAGTCACCGATCACATCCAGCCCCACAAACAGCAGTCCTTTTTCACGGATCATCGGCTGTACCTGCTGGATCAACCAATGATCGCGCTCGGTTAGTTCTCGGGTGATACCCCGCCCTCCGACAGCCAGATTACCACGGGTTTCACCCGCTGAGGGTATGCGCGCCAGACCAAAGGGCACAGGCTCGCCATCCACCAGAAGAATACGCGTATCGCCATCCTTGATTTCCGGCAGATAACGCTGGGCCATAATCTGACGCTGGCCACGCAGGGTCAGCTGTTCAATCACAGCACCAATATTGCGACCATCCGGGCCAATATGGAAGATGCCAGTACCGCCCATACCGTCTAGCGGTTTGAAGATCACGTTGCCATGCTCTGCCTGAAAAGTACGGAGCACCTCATCTCGGCTGGAGACGAGGGTAGGCGCACAGCACTGCGGAAACTGTTGGGCAAACAGTTTTTCATTGCATTGCAGCAAGGCAGCGGTGGGATTAACAACCTGAACCCCTTCCCGCTCAGCAAACCCCAGCAGGTGAACCGCATTGACGAAGTCTGCATCGACCGGCGGGTCCTTGCGCATCAGAATAGTATCCAACTCGGACAGCGCGCGTGCTTCAGCATCCCCCAGATCATACCAGTGCCCGGCATCGCGATGGACATTCAGCGGGCGCATAAGGGCAAATGCTTTCCCCTCCTGAAGGAACAGGTCTTCCTGCTCCATGTAATAAAGCTGGTAGCCGCGATCCTGAGCGGCCCACAGCAAAGCCAGGGTAGTATCTTTCTTGTAGGCAATATCGGCGATGGGATCCATCACCACGCCCAGACGGAGACTTGATTGACTCATTGAACAGTGCTTCCGGAATTAGACAGGTAAGTAGTTGCCCCTGGTAAACAGGTTCTGCTTTCTTGACAGGCAGTATGCAACAGGGTGTGCCTGACGCCAAACCTGACGCCTATCGGGCTGATTACTGCATCAGGGTAGCGGCCACACCCGGCTGCAGGCGAATGGCCAACGGTTCAATAGTGATCAGTTCACGCTTGTAAAGGCGCCCTATCGCCTGCTTGTAGGCACTTTTGCTGACACCCAGGCGCGCCTTTATCTCCTGGGCACTACTTTTATCGCCCAGAGGCAGATACCCCCCACTTTCACGCAACGCCTGAAGCACTTTTTCCCCGACCACATCCAGCCGAGACTCACCGGGGGGTAACAACGAGATATCCAGACGGCCATCTTCACGACGCCTTTTGACAAAACCGGTCAGCCCCTGACCACGACGCAGTGGCTGAGTGAGATCATCCTGATAGATCAGCCCCCAATAGGTGTGATTAACCACCACTTTCATGCCCAGATCTGTGCGCTCTGCCACCACCAGAGTCACTTGGTCACCCTGGGAAAGCGACCAGGCTTCATCCTGTAAAAAGCGCTCAAGGCGCATCGAGGCCACCGGACGCTGCTGATCATCCTCATACAACTTGACCAGAACACGTTTGCCAACCTCCGGACGGAATGATTGCTCGCTGTAAGGCAGCAGGACATCCTTGGGTGGCCCCCAGCGCAGAAAGGCACCCACGCTGGTGACAGCCGTCACGGTCAGGTAGGCAACTTCTCCGATTGACGCGCTGACGGCGGAGGCAGGAGGGGAAGAAGAGCGTGGATCAGAAGCCATGGCGAAGGTGTCCTGAAGATAATGAGAAAAGAGAAGCATGTCTGCCCAGCATCAGGGCTAAAGATCACCGAAATGATATTGAAGCAGCGACAGGGCAACAACAGGGGCGGTTTCAGTGCGCAACACACGCGGCCCCAGCGTCAATGGGGTGAAGTCGACACGTTCAGCTGCCTTGATATCGTCAGCTGCCAGGCCACCCTCCGGGCCAATCAGCAAGGCCACACTGGCAGGTGTCTCAGCACAATGAAAAGGACGCCCGGTGGCCAGATGCAGCATCAATCGCAGCGTTTCATCGCGCTGCTCAAGCCAGCTCGCGAGCGTTTGGGGAGGATGTACTTCAGGAACCACGGCGCGCCCGCACTGCTCACTGGCACTGGCCGCAACAGCCTGCCAGTGAGCCTGCTTGCGTGCTTGCCGCTCGCCTTTCAGACGCACCTCGGTGCGTTGCGTATAGAGCGGCGTGATACAGCTCACGCCTAACTCCACCGCCTTCTGAATGGCGTAGTCCATACGATCACCTTTGGAAACGGCCTGGCCGAGGTGAATCATCAGCGGCGACTCACCTTGCCCGGGCCACAAGGCTTCCACGCTTACCGTGACCTGCTTGCGTGTCACCTCTGCCAGACGCACGCCGGCCTCAAGACCGTGACCGTCGAAGATCACCAGCGGCGCCCCCGGCGACATTCTCAACACGCGGGTGATGTGACGCGCCGGTCCTTCGGGCAAGGCCAATGTGGCCCCTTCAGTCAGAGCCGCTGGCACATGGATACGTGGCATTCTGGCATATTCAGAAGACCACTCAACGCTATCCATGCTGATCAGGCTTGAGTGTCTTCTGCCTGCTGTGCTTCACGCTGCTTGCGCTGGGCATACATGGCCTCGAAGTTGACGGGCGCCAGCATCAGCGGCGGGAAACCGCCACGGTTGACCAGGCTATCGACACATTCACGTGCGTAGGGAAACAGCAGGTTCGGGCAAAATGCACCCAGGGTCTGATCCAGCTGGGCCCCTTCAATACCGGAAATACGGAACAGGCCGGCCTGCTCGACTTCAACCAGGAAGGATGCCGTCCCGCTTTCGTTATCATCGACCCGCGCAGTGACCTTGACGACGACTTCAAACTGATCATCTGCCACCTGATTGCTGGTAGTGTTCAGATCCAGGTTCACCTTGGGCTTGAACGGCTGCTTGAAGACCTCGGGCGAATTCGGCGCTTCAAACGAAATATCCTTGACATAAATGCGCTGCAGCGAGAATTTCAGCTGCGGCTTGTCTTCAGACTGGGCACCGGCTGCCTGGTTGGTATTGTTGTCTTCTGCCATTGGAGACTCCTTGAATTCAATTTGGATCGGGGGTTATTTTTTCACCATGGGTAGGCTATCCGCCTGCCATTGCATCATGCCGCCCTTGAGCTTCACCGCACGCTCAAACCCGGCTTTGGTCAGTTTCGCCTGTACGGCGCCTGAACTCTGGCCATGTTTGCAGACAACGATTACCGGTTTGCTTTTATGCTTTTCCAGTTCGTTCATGCGGCTATCAAGACTGCTTTGCGGGATATTATACGCACCCGCGATATGCCCGGCCTTGTAATCCTTGCTTTCGCGCAGATCAAGCACCACTGCATCTTCACGGTTGATAAGCTGGGTCGCCTGAGTAGACGTCACACCGCTGGTAGCAGCATTACGCGTTTCATAGACAAGCCAGGCGGTAAGAACGAGCAGAAAAGCGCCCACCAGCAAGGGATGGTTTTGTACGAATTCGAACAGCTGATCGATCATCGCGTGCAAAATCTCTTGGTCAATGCGGAAATAAAGCGGCACTGCCGCCGTTTAAACGCCACAGTATACACGCCACATACGGTTGTGCGCAGGCTGATATCATGACGAACCCGCACGGCCTGCGCTATGATGCCCGAAGCGTCGGTGAGTCGCGACCCCCGAACCGATCTGCATTCGGCAATAAAGAGGCTTTAATGGACACAACAAGTACACCGCGCCCAGTTGCGCTGATTATCCTGGATGGCTACGGCCACAACCCTGATGCTCAACATAACGCTGTCGCCAGCGCCAATACGCCTGTCATGGATGCGTTATTGTCTCAGCGCCCCCACGCTTTCGTACATACCGATGGTCGCCATGTCGGGTTGCCTGACGGCCAGATGGGCAACTCGGAAGTCGGTCATATGAATCTGGGTGCCGGACGCATTGTTTACCAGGATTTCACCCGCATTACCAAGGCCATTGAAGACGGCGACCTGGATGGCAATCCGGTCTTCACTCAGCCGATTGACGCTGCCGTGGCTAACCAGCGCCCCGTCCACCTGATCGGGCTGCTCTCACCCGGCGGTGTTCACAGCCATGAAGATCATTTACTGGCCCTGGCTGAACTCGCGGCACGGCGCGGCGCCAAGCACATTTATATCCATGCCTTTCTGGATGGTCGCGATATGCCGCCGGAAAGCGCACGCCCGTCTATTGAACGTGCCAATGCTCACCTGGCAACGCTGGTTGGGGCCGATAATGGCTTTGTTGCCTCAGTGATTGGGCGTTTTTACGCCATGGATCGTGACAATCGCTGGGAACGCGTCAGTCAGGCCTATGAACTGCTGACCGAAGGCCGTGCCGACTTTACCGCCGCCAGTGCTGAAGAGGCTCTGCAGGAGGCTTACGCGCGCGGAGAAACCGACGAATTTGTATCAGCGACCCGTATTGTCAATAACGGTGAGTCAGTCACGCTGCAAAACGGTGACGCCGCGATTTTTGCCAACTTCCGCGCTGATCGGGCACGTGAGTTGACCCGCGCCTTCGCTGAACCCGACTTTAGTGGTTTTGAGCGCCGCACCTGCCCCCGGCTGGCAGGCGATGGCCTGGTAATGATGACCCGCTACGCCGCTGATATCCCTGCACCAACGGCGTTCCCGCCATCAGATCTCAACGATACGCTGGGTGAAGTGGTCGCCAAGCGTGGGCTGACCCAGCTGCGCATTGCTGAAACAGAAAAATACCCGCACGTGACTTTCTTCTTTTCGGGTGGCCGGGAAAACGAATTCGACGGCGAAACACGCATCCTGCTGCCATCTCCACAGGATGTGCGCACCTATGATGAAAAGCCCGAAATGAGTGCACGGGACATTACCGACAAACTGGTTGATGCCATTGACGATAATCGCTTTGACCTGATTGTCTGCAATTACGCCAATGGCGATATGGTCGGCCATACCGGTGATTTTGCTGCCGCCGTCAAAGCCATTGAAACCGTTGATGAATGCGTTGGCCGTGTTGTTGAGGCCATTGAGCGCGTCCATGGCGCCTGCCTGATCACGGCGGATCACGGCAATGCCGAACAGATGGTTCACCCGCAAACCGGTGAGCCTCAAACGGCCCATACCACTTTTGTTGTGCCGCTTGTCTATGTGGGTGAACGCTCGGGAACATTAACCAATGGACGGCTTTGTGATCTTGCCCCTACCCTGCTTACGCTGATGGATCAGCCAGTGCCCGACGCCATGACGGGAACCCCGCTGATCTCCCTCGACTGAGAGATCATCATGAAGTGTTTTGCCGCATTGGGTTTTATATGCTGCATAGGGCTGGTCACACCAGCCCTGGGGCAGGCGGAAAGTGAATCCGGTGCCCAACGACTACTGGAAAGCATTGGTCAGAAGATTGAAAACGTCGCCAAACGTTTGACCGCCACAGGCTCAGAGCGCGACAAGGCCAGCCGCGAGCTCCAGGCGATCGAAACTGAGCTTGCCGAGACACACAAGCGCCTGGACGCACTTCAGCGCGAACGAAGAGAGCTTGACGACAAAGCCAGCCAAGTGCGTCAACAGCGTGAGCAGCTAATACAAGAGCGCCACCGGCAGACAGCGGCTCTGAGTGAACAACTCGTCGCGCTTCATCGGCTGGGGCCAACCCGACAGATCAAGCTGCTACTTAACCAGGAAGACCCAGCAAAGCTGGACCGCATGCAAGCCTATCTGAACCGGCTTGGCCAGGCACGCCAAAGGCGCATGGCGGCAATTGCCGAACTGGATACCCGCCTGGCCAGCTCTGCGGATGAACTGCAGACCCACCAGGCCCGTCTGGATGAACTTGCCAGCGAGCTGGAAACGCAGCGTGAAGCACTGGCCAGCCGAACCGCTCAGCGACAGCAGCTGGTCAGTCAGCTGGATGCCCGCCATCAAAACGAAGAACAACGATTGGCTGCATTAGAGGCGGATCAGGAAGCAGCACGTAAAACACTTCAGCGCATTCGAGAGGAAATGGTGAACCTCTCCAGCCCATCACCGAGTACCCGTTTCACTCAGACTCAGGGCGATATGCCCTGGCCGGTTCAGGGTCGCCTGCAACAAGGTTTTCATCAGGACACCGGGGTACACCGTGAGGGCATCATGATTCAGGCCAGTGCCGGCACCCCGGTCACCGCCGTGCACCAAGGGCGTGTGGTCTTTGCTGACTGGATGCGCGGTTTTGGCAACCTGCTGATTATTGACCATGGTGACCATATGATGACGCTTTACGCTCACCTGCAGCGCTTTAGTATCAGCCCGGGCCAAGCCGTTGAGCGCGGTGATGAAATAGGCCGGGTGGGTGACACTGGCGGGCAGCCTCGAGCAGGGCTTTACTTTGAAGTACGCCAGAGCGGTAAGCCTACCAATCCAGAGCAATGGATTGCACGGCGCTGACGGGATAAGCTGGGGCGGCTAATGTGTTGTCTGCTGTGCGAACGGCATGATTAGCCAACATACATTCGGCAGCATAACTGCCTAACGCTTTGCGGAGTCATCATGACGCTATCAGTTGAGGTGGTAAGAACCCTCGTCAAGCAGGCACTGGCGGTACTTATTCCCGTTACTCTGCTGACGGCTCCGGTCATTGCCACAGCACAGTCGCCTGATTCTATCAGCCCTGATGCAGAAGGTCAGTTTGACGATCTTCCACTTGAGGAAATCAAGACCTTTGCCGAAGTGTTTGAGCGCATCAAGCGCGCCTATGTCGAAGACGTTGATGACCGTACCCTGTTACGTAATGCCATGCGCGGAATGCTCAGTGAGCTCGACCCACACTCTGCCTACCTGGATGAAGACGAGTTCACCAGCCTGAGAGAGTCGACACAGGGTGAATTTGGCGGTATCGGTATTGAGGTGGGCATGGAAAATGGCCAGTTAACCATTATTACGCCGGTTGACGACACCCCAGCTTCCCGCGCAGGGCTGATGTCGCGAGACCTGATCATCAGTATTGACGACGCACCGACTGACAGCATGTCGCTGCAGGAAGCCGTCAGCCTGATGCGCGGCGAACCAGGCAGCGAATTGACCCTGGGCATCCTGCGCCCTGGTGAGGAGACCCCACGGGATGTCACCCTGATCCGTGAAGCCATTCGCAGCGAAAGCGTCAAGCATGAACTGCTCGAAAGCGGTTATGGCTACCTGCGTATCAGCCAGTTCCAGTCGCGTACTGCCGAGCAGGCACGTCAGGCACTACAACGCATGTCCGCTGACCAAGCGCTTAAGGGCCTGGTGCTGGATTTACGTAATAACCCTGGCGGTATCCTGCAAAGTGCTGTGGATATTGCTGATCTTTTCCTGGATGACGGCCTGGTCGTCTATACCGAGGGGCGCCTGTCGAATACACAGATGTCCTATTCAGCGACTACTGATACGCCGGCTGCCGAAGTTCCACTGGTGGTGCTGATCAACAGCGGTAGCGCCTCAGCGGCAGAAATCGTCGCAGGTGCCATTCAGGATCAACGCCGCGGTGTCATCATGGGCACTGACAGCTTTGGTAAAGGCTCAGTACAGCAGATTATGCCGCTGGACAATGGCGAAGGCCTGAAGCTGACCACTGCGCTTTATTACACGCCTGACGGTCGCTCCATTCAGGCACAAGGCATCAGCCCCGATGTTGATGTTGTGCGCGGTCGGCTGGAAGTCGCTGAAAGCCGTCGGGAAGTTCGCGAAGCCGACCTTGAAGGACACCTTGAGTCGCAAAATGAAGCCCGCGACCGCCAGGCAATGTCGCAGCGATTGCGCGATGATTATCAGCTGGGCGAAGCACTCAACCTGCTCAAAGCGCTGAATGTGGTGGAACGCCGCCGACGTTGACAAAAGCCTCAGCGGCAGCTGGCGGGCAGGCGGCCCCGCTCGCCAGTTGCCTGGTGCATAAGAGCACGCTTGAGAGGCGCCAGGTGATCGACACTGCTCATGCCCATATTCCGCGCCAGCATCAGGGCTGGATGCCGCGAGCCAAACAATGCCTTGAAGCCTTTCATCAGCGCCAGCATGGCCGTGTTGTCTGTACGGCGGCGACGCTCATAGCGGCTGAGGATACGCTCATCACCCCAGGCGGCACCACGCTGCCAGGCATTGATAACCTCTTCTGCCAATACAGCTGCATCCATCAGGCCAAGGTTAACCCCTTGCCCGGCTAGCGGGTGAATGCTGTGTGCCGCATCACCCACGAGTGCAAAATTCGCTGACACGTAATGCCGCGCATGGCGCTGAACCAATGGAAAGCAATGGGCCTGATCACGCACGTCGACCTCGCCAAGTCGATGCTCAAGGGCGGTTGCCAGCGCCTTGCCCAAACCATCGCTGGATAGAGCACACAGCTCTTCAGCCCTGGAGGGCTCAACAGACCAGACAATCGAGCAATAATGATCATCACCCTGTACCGTCAAGGGTAGAAAGGCCAATGGCTGACCCTCCACAAACACCTGCCGCGCGGTATTGCCATGAGGCTTTTCACAGCGCACCGTGGCCACCACTGCAGTGTGTCCCATATCTTCTTCGCGCACTTCGATTTCTGCCATCTCCCTTAGCAGTGAACGCGCTCCGTCCGCTGCAACGACCAGAGGCGCCTGAAGTTGGCGGCTATCATCAAGTACCAGATAGCGCTGCCTGGCGCCCGTCTGCAAGGCCTGCACCGTTGCGCCATTAAAACGTGTCACCTTGGGGTGATGGATCAACTGCTGATTCAGTGCCGCCAGGGTGACGTCGTTTTCAACAATATGCCCAAGCACTGCCACCCCGGCTTCATCGGCTGAAAAATGAATATCTCCGCTGCCCTCTCCATCCCAGACGTGCATGAAGAAATAAGGCGTGACACGGTCAGCCTGCATATCGGGCCATGCCTGAAGATGGGCCAGCAAACGCTGGGAAACAGGCGTCAAGGCGCTGACCCTGGGCGTTGGCGGTGTATCAACACCCCGCTCTGCTGGCATCAGCGGCGCTGGCCGGGTTTCTACCAGCCCAACCCGCATGCCGGCATTGCTCAAAAGAGCACTCAAGCTGGCGCCCACCATACCGGCTCCCACTATCACGACATCAAATGCCGCTCGTTGTTGATCCACTGATTGCATTGACTCGACATCCTATGGCAATACGTTTCTGGTCGTCCTTTTTCTGACAGCTGCTTACTCAACGTTCTATACCCATTGCCCGGCGAGCCAGGCTGCGGCGCAGCGGCCCGGCCAGATTAAGGCCGATCAAACCCGCCGCACGCGCATGTCCCAACAGCGGCCAATCGAGGCCAAACAGCTTTACCAGACCGTCGCTGAAGCGGATCACGTTAGCGCGATCGCGTTCGCGGCACTGTTCAAAGCGGGTCAGCGTCTCCATCGCACCCAGAGTATCCGCAACATTCAAGTGATTCTCCGCTTTCTCAAAACGGGCCTGTGCCAGGGCTTGAGTCAGGGTGTCGACAAGATCCATCACCCCTCGCAACGCCAGATTAAAGCCTTGCCCGGCCACTGGGTGTAGCGCATGCGCCGCATTACCTAACACCACCAGGCCGGGCCTGACCGGCTCATCTGCGGTAGTGAGTTTGAGCGGATAGACATGCCGCTTGCCTACCCGGGTGAAACGCCCGGCGCGGTCACCAAACGCCTTTTGCAACTGGGCAAGAAAATCACTGTCGCTCAGCGCTAACCTGGCCTTTTCATCCCCGCTGGGGTGCGTCCATACCAGTTCCATGGCATTGCCCGGCAACGGCAGGAGTGCAATGGGGCCATCCGTTGTGAAACGCTCATAGGCAATGCCTTGATGGGGCTGGCTGACACCTACATGAGTAATCAGGGCCGTCTGTTGATAGGACGTCTGCGCACTGGGAATACCCAGTTGTTCCTTGAGCCCTGAGCGACCACCATCCGCCAGCACCGTTAGTCCTGCTACCAGTTTACTGCCATCCGATAATGTCAGATGGTGCCCCTCAACCACCGGAGCCAGCTGCTCAACGCGCGCCGGGCAATGCCATTCAAGCGGCAAACCGCTTAGTTCATGATGCAAGACGCGTCCCATCCAGGCATTCGGAATGACGTGCCCCAACGCCGCAACGCCAACATCTTGCGCATTCAACCGCGTTGCGCCCAACCGCCCACGCTCACTGATGTGAATGCGCCGGATCGGAGAGGCTTCCTGTTGCATCGCCTCCCATATACCCAAGCGACGAAAACGCTGCGCTGAACCCTCGGCTATTGCGCTGGCACGGGCATCAAAACTTGGCTGCCAGCCAGGCGGTTCAGTAGCCTCAGGCAGGGTGGTTGCTTCAATCACCGCCACGCGCAACCCGTATTGCTTGATCAGGGGTGCCAGCGCACAGCCCAGGCTGGCACCCACCAGTCCTCCTCCTATGATCACAATATCGTGAGTGACTGTTTGCTTGGACATCGCCATCGTTGCGCCCTCTCAGTCCTAGACCTTCGTTATGCTTTCCAGGCTGAAAGCTCAGCAGTAAGCATAATAATTAAAAATCAACTATTTATATCGTAATGTAAATTACATAATAGATAATAAGCCATGCCGGCAGACGGTTATTTATTAGCCATCAGAGCTTCAATATCGTCCATCTCCTTAGGCACATCAGAGGTGATCACCTCGTGGCCTTCAGCAGTCACCACCACATCATCCTCGATGCGTATGCCGATGCCACGATAGTCGTCAGGAATGTCATCGTCGTTCGGTATGTAAAGCCCTGGCTCAACAGTGATCACCATACCCGCCTCCAAGGGACGAGGGGTGTCAGGGTCCAGGCGGTAAGTGCCCACATCATGGACATCCAGACCCAGCCAATGAGAAGTGGAATGCAGATAGAAGCGCCGATAGCTTTCAGCCTTGATGCACTCATCAAGCTCACCTTCAAGCAATCCCAGCGCTATCAGGCCTTTTGTCAGGTCATCCACGACGCCCTGATGAATCTCATTAAGCGTTGTCCCAGGGCGAACAGCTGCAACCGCATTTTTTTGAGCTTCGAGAACAAGGCTATAAAGTGCCCGCTGTGGCGTGCTGAAGACACCTGACACAGGGAAGGTGCGCGTGATATCGCCGGCATAAAGGGCATATTCTGCGCCAGCGTCTATCAACACCAGTTCCCCCGCTTTGAGCGGAGCAGCATTTTCAATGTAGTGCAGAACACAAGCGTTTGCACCACTGCCCACAATGGTGCTGTAGGCAGGACCGCTGCCGCCCTGCCACACGAACTCATGTTCCAGATCAGCCTGCAGTTGATATTCATGCAGCCCGGGTGCGGCAACGCGCATGGCACGACAGTGAGCTCGGGCCGAAATAGCGGCCGCATGACGAAGCAAGGTGAGCTCTTCTTCACCCTTGATAAGTCGCATGGAATGGATCAAGGGCGCAATATCCAACCAACCTTGTAGCGTCGGGTGCCCGCGCCTTTGAGCCGCCTGCGCTTGCCGATAGGCTTGTTCGGCCAACCTTTGAGCCTCTGGATTGGATAAGGGAAAATAAAGCATTTCACGCCCACCAAGCAGGTTGTTGAGCTGCTTCTCACGCTCTGCGTTTTCAAATGCTTGCTCAATCAAATGCTCACGCATAACGCCTTCAGCCCCCAGGCGTCGACCCGTCCAGGCCTCCATGGTCGGGTCACGATCCAGGCAGAACACCACGCTCTGCCCCCCCTCATCGCTACCGTCAGGCAACAACACCAGAAGGGCGTCAGGCTCGACGATGCCGGTCAGGTAATAAAAATCACTGTCCTGGCGGAACGGGTATTCACTGTCGCGGGAGCGGGTTACCAGGCATGCCCCCGGGATCAAGGCCGCCGAGTGGCTTGGCAGCTTCTGCATCAACCGCGCACGGCGTGCCTGATAAACCTGTGGTGCAATCGGGGCGGGCGGTAACATCAAATCGGACTGCATAGCGTCTCCAGTCATGTCAGCTTTTCAATATCTTGCTTGTGTCCAGTAACCTGCCTCTATCTAGTGAGTGGGCGCATCGGCCTGTTCAACCTGCGGCTGGCCGGGGTGCTGTTCGGTATACAGCAACATTGCCGTCATACGCACGTGCTCGGTCAGCGCAAACAGATCGTTTTCATTTTCAGGGCTATCATCAATATCGGCGTCGATCCCTGCAATGGCTGGCATATCATCAAGGGCCTCGCACAAGGGCTGGGACCAGCGCTTACGCGTTTCATCATCCACCACATCGTCAATGACTTCATTAAAACCTTGCGCCCAGTCCTTCAGCCCTTGTGCCTGCTCTGCCAGAGAGAAAAGCTCATCCGGCAGCAAGGGGGTGTAGTTGAGATCGCTGGCACTCAAGGCCTCCAGCGTCTGCTTGCGCCAACCCAGCAGACGCTCACCACTGCGGGTATCCGCCGGCTGTTCGACGCCCAGACTCAGGCATACCTCTTCCAGCCATGCCGACGCTGAAATATCTCGAAGCGCCAACAGCCCGCATAAGCGACCGTCAAGAAAAGCGGGCGACTGCATGCTGCCATGCAGCAGAAATACATCAGCAATATCAGAAAACTCTTGGCGTTCATCGATCAGGGACATAAAAGAATCCATCAGGTGTTGGGGTATGTAAGAGTGCGTATTACCCTGGTGCGACTGTCGCCTGCGCTCGTCTTGCTGACGGCGTGGATTGACCCCGCAACAGTGGCTCCTTATAGTTGAGGTTGTGCGCATGTTTCCATGCGTTGATATTAACGCATCGGGCCCACGCTGGCCCGCGCCGGAGCTATCAATGAGTGACGCCAAGCGTCCAACCACGAATATCACCCTGTTAGGGCGGTACTACACCATTGCCTGTGACCCGGGTGAAGAGCAGAAACTCGAGCGGGTCGCTCGCTACCTGGACCGTGCCATGCAGGGCATCCAGGCACAGAGCAGTGTGTTGGGTACCGAACGGGTTGCCATTATGGCCGCGCTCAACATTACCAATGAACTGTTGGAAACCAGAGACGCCCAACGAAATTACGAGGCCGATATCACCCGACTGAGTGAACGCCTGGAAACCGCACTGACAAAAAGCCGCGAACCGGCCAGCGGCACCGATAAACCATCATGACAACCACAACGTATTGTTTCCAAATGCGGGTTAGCCAACCATTGCACAATCAGTTCGCAAAATGTGCAGCTCATCTTTGGGATATGGAGTGGCTCTGTTAGTATGGTCCAGTTCCCTGGGGTGTTCGCCAGTCGTTTACGTCCCTTGAGCCTATGCGCAATACCTAGGGGGCCAAATGCTAGCCAGTCCTGTGTGCATGTCCGCGTGACGGAAAGCCTGATGGGCTGGCTGCGGCCACCCACCTGAACCTTTGGGTTCAGGGCCAGAACGACAGCGGCATTCTGGGGAACCTTAATATGACGCACGACAGCTTCGCCTCGCCAGCGCTGCCTCAGGCGCCCACAGTGATTCTGGCATCAGGTAAAGACAAGGCTTCTTTACGCCGCGAACTCAGACGCCGCCGGAAAAGCCTTTCAATCCAGGCTCAACGCCTTGCCTCGCACAAACTATGCGCGCAATTAAAGCAATTGCCCGAAATCCAGCGCGCCCGTCGCATCAGTTTGTATTTACCGCTCAACGGTGAAATTGACCCCAGGCCTTTGCTGCCCTGGCTATATCGCCGAGGTGTTAAGGTTTACCTACCTGTATTGCGTCCATTGGCAGATAATACATTATGGTTTGTCGCTTACCGGCCAGATACGCCCATGGTAAAGAACCGTTATAGCATCTGGGAACCTGCCGCCCAGTTCAGTGCTCACAAGCGCAACCGTATCCCCCCCTGGGCACTGGATACGATGCTGGTGCCCTTGGTCGGCTTTGATGCAAAGGCCAACCGGATGGGAATGGGAGGGGGCTATTATGATCGCACCCTGGCATTTGTTCGTCACCGTCGACCTGCGCCACGCTTGATGGGAGTTGCCCACGCCTGCCAGGAAGTTGACTCGCTTCCTGTCGAACCCTGGGACATCCCGCTCAGCGCGATCGTGACAGATAAGAGAGTTATCCGCCCAGCCCCTCTCCGCAGCAGTGACATTCAAGCCAATAAAAACGTCCGTGTCAGTCAGTAGCCGACACGGACGCCAGAAGTTCCAGAAGAAGACGCACCCTGGGAAGAATGCAGCCCTGTATACTCGCCTGTCAGTTACCGGATAACGCCTGAGCGTACCCGGTGACCAAGACTCCCAGTACAAAGATCACGAATAATGCCATGATCGCATCCGGCTTTTTACGGCGCATGTTGTCCTTCTCCAAGAATGGTTGCAGTGATCAAGATGACTATTCAAGTGCACTTCAAAAGGTTCAAGCCTGATAATGACGTATCACCCATGGCGAGAACAAATGAATAGTAGATAAGTTGATGCGTCGACTATAGAGCCAATGGGTACCTTCAATCAATGCCCAATCAGGAATCCCAACGCTCTTCAACGTAAACTTAACTCTGATTAATTTTATTGGCATCACTCAGGGCGTCAGACCCATCAACAATCAACTGACATGCCGTCAACAGACCCTAGGCCATAAACAGGCGATACGCCGGATTGTCGCTTTCCTTCCAATAGCGATAGCCGATGGCATCCAGATTCGTTTCAACATATTTTCGGTGACCATTAGGCACTTGCATACCCACCAGTACGCGCCCATAAGCTGCGCCATGATTGCGATAATGAAACAGTGAAATGTTCCAATCATGAGGCAGCTTGGTCAGGAAGTTCATGAGTGCCCCCGGACGCTCAGGAAACTCAAAGCGATAAAGTTCTTCTTCAAAGTGCTCGCTTGGGCGCCCACCTGCCAGATGACGGGTATGCAGTTTGGCCAGTTCGTTTTCAGTCAGGTCTTCAACCTGATAGCCCGCCTCTTCCAGCTTTTCGATAACCGCCAGGCGGTCTTCTCCCCCCGGCTTGACCTGCACACCCACAAAGATATGTGCGTCGCTGGCATTCGAATAGCGGTAGCCAAATTCCGTTACCATGCGCTTGCCAAGAGTGCGACAGAACTTCTTGAAGCTGCCGGGCTTTTCATCAATGGTGACCGCCAGAATAGCTTCACGCTGCTCACCCAAGGAGGCACGTTCGGCAATATGCTGAAGGCGATCAAAATTGATATTGGCCCCGCAGTTGATGCACATCAGCGTCTGGCCTTCGACCCCTGTTTGCTGAACATATTTTTTCAACCCCGCCAGGGAAAGCGCTCCGGACGTCTCGGGAACTGCCCGTGTATCCTCAAAAATATCCTTAACGGCAGCACACATTTCGTCGGCATTGACAGTGATGACATCATCCACAAGCCCCTGAATAATGCTGAAAGGCACTTCTCCGACCTGAGCAACCGCCACCCCTTCAGCAAAGACCCCCACCTGATCCAGCACCACCCGCTCACCGACGTCCATGGCGGCCTTGAGGCAGGCGCTATCCTCTGATTCCACACCTATTACCTTGATCTCGGGACGAAGATACTTGACATAAGCCAGAACGCCGGCCAGTAACCCGCCGCCGCCCACCGCCACAAAAAGGGTATCGATCGGTTCGGGATGTTGGCGCAGCATTTCCACCGCTATGGTGCCCTGGCCAGCAATCACATCAATATCGTCAAAGGGGGGAATGTAGGTATAACCATGCTCGGCTATCAGCGTTTGGGCATGTTCAGCCGCAGCGGCAAAGGCATCACCTTTCAGTACCACCTTGGCGCCCCAACCGCGTACAGCCTGTACCTTGATCTCCGGCGTGATACGCGGCATGACAATCACCGCCTTGACACCCATCTGCTTGGCTGCCATGGCCAGCCCCTGGGCATGATTTCCCGCTGATGCCGCTATCACGCCCTTGGCCTTCTGTTCTTCTGTCAGCTGGGACATCTTGTTGAAGGCGCCGCGAATCTTGAAAGAATTCACCGGCTGCAGGTCTTCGCGTTTTATCAGAATCTTGTTGTTGAAGCGACGTGACAGAAGAGGCGCGGAAGAAATGGGGGTCTCACGCGCAGCGCCGTAAACGCGAGCGTTAAGGATCTTTTTCACTGTAGCTTCAAGCATGTAGGTTTCTCGTTGGCGGCTTATCAGACTGATTTAAGATAAAGCGGATATTGTTAGCAGATTCTGGCCAGTGTCGTCTAGGACTGTTTGAACCTTTATACTGCATGTATGACGACACACTTTTTGGTTTTTATTGCTTAAAAAGGCTGACCATGACCCAGGATGAACTCAAAGCGGCAGTAGCAGATGCCGCTATCAAGGAAATCGAACCATGGCTTGAAAAAGATTCTGTGCTGGGCATTGGCACAGGTTCCACAGCCAACCTCTTTATCGACCGCCTTGGACGTTTGGGTGACCGTTTCAAGGGCGCTGTTGCCAGTTCTGATGCCAGTGCCAGCCGCCTGAAAGCACAGGGCATTGACGTGCTCGAACTTAACTCGGTTGGCACGCTCCCTTTTTATATCGATGGCGCAGACGAAGTAAATGCTCACTTACATATGATCAAGGGCGGCGGTGCAGCCTTGACGCGGGAAAAAATCGTCGCCGCCTGCGCTGAGCGCTTTATCTGCATTGCGGATGGCTCAAAGTCCGTGGCTCGATTGGGTGAATTCCCCCTGCCCATTGAAGTGATTCCCATGGCACGCTCCTATGTGGCCCGTGAGCTTGTCAAACTCGGCGCTGAGCCGGTTTACCGTGAAGGGGTGGTGACGGATAACGGCAACCAGATCATCGACTGCTATGAATTCATGATTGATGATCCAGAAGGCATGGAAACTCGCCTGAACAATATTGTCGGCGTGGTGACCAATGGCCTGTTTGCCGCTCGTGGTGCCGATACGCTGCTATTGGGCACGCCAAAGGGCGTCGAGCGAACTGCGCTGCGCTAATCCGGATATTGCCCATCCGCTGGCAGTAACTGAACCAGACCTGCCAGCGTATGCTCAAGCGCGCCGCGCTGCTGTTCGACAACCTGCTGCCCCAAGGTCCCTTTGCGCGCCGCCTCCTCGGGGTCATCAAAAGCGTCTACCAGTACTGCCACAAGTGCCTGCTCATCGGCCACGCTTTCCAGCGCTCCGGCAGCGTGCAGAGGCTTGGCCACATCCTCAAAGTTCTCCAGAGACGGACCGCAGAGGGTGAAGCGCCCTAGGCTTGCCGGTTCCACCACGTTATGGCCACCTAAAGGCACCAGGCTACCGCCGACAAAGGCCACATCCCCTACTGTGTAGAACTGCTCCAGTTCACCCAGGGTATCTGCCAGGTACACCTGGGTTTGTGATGTTACCGGCTGCTGCAGGCTTCTACGCGCTGTAACACACTCCGCCGCCTCACACAGTTGTGCCACCGTGCCAAAGCGCTGCGGATGACGCGGCGCGAGTATCAATAACGCATCAGGGTACCGCTGGCAAAGCTTGCGGTGGGCCGCAAGCAGCACGGCTTCTTCTCCTTCCCGAGTTGAGCCAGCGACCCAGACAGGGCGTTTACTGGTATCCAGCCCCAGCTCACGAAGTAAGCACTTACTATCAATTTCAGTGCCTTTTTTGTGGGTAATTTCAAACTTGAGCGAGCCAACGACCTGAGTCCGTTTGGCTGACATGCCGAGTAACTCAAAACGCTCGGCATCGGCTTGAGACTTGGCTGCCAGCCAGTTAATACGACGTAAGGTATTGGCCATTAACGGGCGAATTCGCTGATAACGCTCGAATGCCCGGGGCGACAGTCGGCCATTGACCACAGCGACGGGGATGTGATTTAGCCGACAGCAGGCAATCAGATTGGGCCAAAGCTCGGTTTCAAACAGGATGGCCAACGCAGGCTGCCAGTGGTGTATAAAGCGTTTGGCGCTGCCAGGGAAGTCTAGTGGTATAAAACGGTGAATCAATCGCGAGGATAGGTGAGTAAGTGCTTGCACCTGCTGTGCGCCGCTAGCGGTCATGGTAGTCAACAACAGATGATGGCCTGGATAACGCGCCAGCAACGCCTTGATAAGCGGCTGGGCGGCGCGCACTTCACCCACTGACGCGCAGTGCAGCCAGATATAGGCATGCCCTGAACGTGCTGACGACTCAATGCCAAGCCGCTGCCGGCGTTGGTAAGTGGGCACTTGCTCACCCCACACCCGCCACCAGACCAACGGGGACAGCGCATACAGAGCGGCTGAATAACCTAAACGCGGCCAGTCCACCCTCACCCTTCACGATCCAGTATGGTGGCGATCATTGCCGTGATGAAAATTCGGCCTTCAAAGCTAAGCACTATAACGTCGCCTCCTCTGGCGCATGGCGGTTCTCCCCAGCAATATGTCCAGCATGGGGTTTCAATCAATGGGGAGAGAATCTACCAGAAACGACCACCTCGACCGCTCACCCCCAAGCCAGTAAACTGTACACCATCAAATTGATTATTCAGGTAATAAGCGCCTGATGACAATAACACTGGCAAGCCCGAACGGCCGGCACCCTGTTGCATATTTCGTCTGATGACGAAGCCTGAACGGGCTTGGCCGAGCAAAGAGAACCTCATGCGCTTAACCACTATACAACAGCAGGACTGCCTGATCTTATACGATGCAGACAGTTTATGTGATGCAGCAGGGTCGCACCAGATTCAGCCAGCACTGTTTACCGCCTCCTACTGGCAGAGACGTGGCCGCATAACCGGTGAGGCCCCCGGCCGTGGCAACAGTCTTTTCGTGAAGCCAGATCCCGATTGCTACCAGGAATGGGTCATTCGCCATTACCTGCGCGGCGGACTGATTGCCAGGCTAAGCCGTAACCAGTATCTATGGATGGGACGCGAACGCACTCGCGCCTTTGCTGAAATGCGCCTGAATGCACATCTTTTTGAACGGGGACTGCCCGTTCCTCGTCCAATTGCCGCCTGGGTCAGTCGTCATGGACTCACCTATGAGGCTGCGCTTATTACCCAGCGCATACCGGGTGCCCGCGCGTTGGCAGATTGCTTAAACGACCAGCAGATATCAAAAGACACGTTGAAAGCCTTGCTCATAGCCGTTGGGCGCATGATTCGCCGCTTCCATGACCACTGCCTGGATCATGTAGATCTTAACGCACGCAATATTCTGATTGATTCACAACACAAACCCTGGCTGATTGATCTGGACCGATGTCGGTTACGACGCCCCGGGGAATGGAAAAAAGCAAACCTGAACAGAATTGAAAGCTCCATACACAAATTTGATCCAAGCGTCTCGGTCACGCCTCTACTTCAAGGATACCGAACAACCGACTGACCCATGGTGATCGCAACGCCATTATTAGGCACTCCACGCTTGTCTTAAGATGATATGAATTAATCTGCTATGTTAATATCCATGCCCCCTTGACGGCGCGGCTGCAAAGCACGATTTACCTTCAGCCACATGAAACAGCACTGCCAGGAAAATTAATGATGTGGAATACGATAAAACTGGCTTTCTTCCGTTTTGCAGCCGGCGGTAAGGTACCAGCACAATGGTTCGAACCTAACCTCCCCTTGCGACAGAACAGGGCAGCTAACACCGGACAGCTTCAGTTGGAAGTTGTCAGCCACTGCTGGAATTATTCTCATTTCCTTGTTTATCAGCTCAGTTCACTGGTTTTATTTCCGCCTCACAAGCTTGATGTCACCATGACGGTGTTCTATAGCCCCGAGGATGTACACACAGCCCAGCTGCTGGCCTTCTTCAAAACACAGCAGGTGCCCGGGGTAACCTGGAACTGGCAGCCTATTCCAAAACAGTCGTTATTTCGGCGGAGCATTGGACGAAACCGTGCAGCGCTTGCAACAACCGCGGACTGGGTCTGGTTTACTGACTGTGACCTTATGTTCCGCGAAAACTGCCTCGACAGCCTCGCTGCCAGCCTTCAGGGTCGCCAGGATGCATTACTGTTTCCACAAGAAGAACGTACAACAGACCTGCTGGCAGAAAATAATCCCATGCTGCAGACAGGAAACAAAGAACCAAAGGTCTTGGATATTGATACGACAGCGTTTACGTCCAGAACCATTACTAAAGCCACCGGACCGTTACAGATTGCCCACGGCGATGTGTGCCGAAAAGTGGGCTACTGCCAAGCCATTGGCTTGTATCAACAACCGGTGAACAGCTTCGCCAAATGTCACGAAGACCGCGCTTTCCGCTGGTTACTCAGAACCCAGGGAAAGCCTATCAACATACCCGGCGTCTACCGAATCCGACATGTGGCCAAAGGGCGGTATGGTGAAAATAAAGCACACAGTAAGTTAAGAAAGATATTACGCGTGTGGCAATCTCGTTGGCGGGATAAAAAAAATAAAATTTGCTAAAATTTTTTATATTATAAAGGCCTTACTCATAAATGAAGCAAGATAACCCGCAAACGACAGTTTGGGAATATGCATCTCAATTAGTCGAAGATAAAATACAGCTTCTTTTACCAATTTGGCTGTTTTTAGCTGTTTTGGCTCCACACCAAGAAATGTATAAAATTTTTTTTCATGTAATAGTTATTCCTTCCCTAGTAATTTTATTTTTTAAAAGAAAGAATATAACGAACTATAAGGACCCACTGCTGTTTACAGCATTACTCTTTTTTTTATACGCAGCTGCAGCTACGTTTTTTACAGATTATGGTAATACCCAATCTCAAATAAGGGCAATACGTTGGACAATCGAAGTATCATTCTGTTTACTTGCTTTCTGGATTTGGATGCCAAATGTTATTACAAAACAGGAATGGTGGTCTAAATTCCTGCTGTGGATTACTTTATTTTCAGCACTTGCTGCCATTTTTAAATTCTTGCTATTCGATAATTTAGAGGGGCGACTATCGGGCCTTGGAGGTCTCCATAATCCAATTCAGGCTAGTAGCGTCCTGATTATACTTTTGGCGATTTCCCATTTCATGTTGGTCACGAACAAGCAATTGAATAATAAACCTCACCTTATATTATTTTCAGTCACTGCATTAAGTGTTGTCTTGGCAGTGCTTTTTTCAGAGAGCCGAGGTCCAATAGGAGCATTATTTATATACACTATATTTATAGCATCTATCGAAATTTGGGCTAGGGCGAATATAAAGTTTGGTCTATCTGTTCTTTCTTTTTTTCTGGCAGGATGCATAATCGCAGTAGCTATAAATGGTACTGAACAATACGTTGCTGATCTTTTATCAAGAGGCATGTCATATCGGTTAGATATTTGGTATGGTTACTTAAATTTTCCGCCTGACTCGTGGTGGATAGGTTTTGGGCTGGACAATGATCCTCAAATGCTGCCTGCAACAAACGCGTATTGGGAGCCTAACGATGTCGTAGTTACTCACCCCCACAGTATTTTTTTGGGAACTTTATTCGAAACAGGCATCATTGGCTCGCTATTTATGATAACCATGTGCATAATAGTAATAAAAAGTATTTTCTATGTTCCATATAGCACTAGTATAAAAATCAGGCTCTTAAGCCTGTTATTACTTGTTTCTTTACTAGGCTCTACTACAGGCCAAGGAATAATATACTCAGTGAAGACGTACTGGATAATAATCTGGTTTCCTGTAGTTTATATTTGGATGTGGTGCAAACTAAATAGATATTCGGAATTAAAGTGAAAGTACCACCTACTTTACTTCGGAACGATACTTATTAAGTAAGGCGGTGCCTCATGCCTTTCATACAATTAGCTCATAACTTGGTAGAATGCCACTATACCAAGTAGGCAAGTATATGAGAGAATGCTCGCCGCATATTGCCCGCGTCCCGAATCAAGTGTTTAAGACAGTAGCCAAAAATAAATCGTAACTAAATAGCTCATAAATTCTTGCCCGATACAGGCAGAGGTTCGGGATATTTTATTGGTCAAAGTCTGACTTTACAGCACCAATTAAAATGACAGGGGTTAAAAAAAGCAATGTTATCATAAGCGTATATAAAAAGAATCAGCGCAAGTGTTTCACCAAGGTTCAACATTAAGAATCAATATGATATATTAGAACATATTTTATTTACAAGATAATGATAAAAAGCTAAAGCTAGGTTTTTTTTGACAACCCTCATCACGGGCTGAATCAGGAAAGAAAATGAAACTATCAGTTATTATGACGACTTATAACTCACCGGTCTGGCTTGAAAAGGTATTATGGGGCTACAGTGTCCAACAGCATAAAGACTTCGAAATCATTATCGGTGATGATGGTTCAAGTGAAGAGACACGACAGGTAATTGATCGATTACGCAACGAAACGAATTTGCTAATAAAACATGTGTGGCAAGAAGACAAGGGTTTTCGTAAATGTCGCATACTCAATAAGTCTATTCGTCAGGTAGATTCGGAATACGTAGTTTTCACTGACGGAGATTGTATACCACGGTCTGATTTTTTAAAAGTACACGCGCAAGAGGCATGTCCTGACACTTACTTATCGGGTGGATACCATAAATTACCTATGAGTACGAGCAAAGCAATTACTCGTGAACACATCACCTCAGGTAAGTGCTTTAATATTGATTGGCTGAAAGAACACGGGCTGAAAAAGAGCTATAAAAACAGCAAACTTACCGCTGGTCAGATCAAAGCAAAAATTTATAACAAACTAACACCAACCTCTTGTAACTTTAAAGGATCTAATGGCTCTGTTTGGCTTAAAGATATTATCAACGTCAATGGGTTTGACGAAAGAATGCCATGGGGTGGGCTCGATCGAGAATTTGGTATAAGGCTTGTAAATTCAGGGGTCCGTCCAAAACATGTTCGCTATAATGCTATCGTCATTCATCTAGATCATAAACGTGGATATAAAGATCCTGAATTAGTAGCTGAAAACAAAGCACTCAGAATTAATTCAAAAAAGAATAATATCAAACAGACACCTTGCGGTTTAAGACAACTTGAGGAAATAAAATGATTTTTTGCGTATTCTCTTTTAACAGAGGGCGTTTTCTACAAAACTGTATATCTTCAATAGAAAAGTGTGCTCCAAATCACACAGTCGCTATATTTGATGACAATAGCGATGACCCCGAAACAATTGAAATACTGAAAGAAATTAAAAAAAAGTATATGGTTTATCAGCCTGATGAAAATATTAATTCAAGACATCACCTGGGAGGGCTGTATGGAAATATGCAGAAAGCATTTGAGGCATATTCAAGTGCTGAACTGCTTTGCTACCTACAAGATGACACCCAACTAGTAAGACCTATTGATGAAGAAGATATAATTGAGATTAAAAGAGCATTCGCAAGTTCACCTTCTTTAGGATTTATCAGTCCATGTTTTATACGTGGAATAAATCTTACAAAAGGAGCGCAATACTCATATAATAAAGATCTCAACCTTTACTTCAGAGAGAATTCAAAGCGTAGTTCAGGTACATATTTTTCTGCTCTACTGATAACAAAACCAGAACGCCTTATTACTGCACAATGGTCCTTTTTAAGATCAGAACCCGCAAATAATAGCGCAGCAGAAAAAAGATTCTCAAAATTAGGGTACCTCTACGCTCCATTTGCAATGTGGCTTCCTGAAGTACCTGCTTATCGAGGAAAAAAGAAAACCATTGCCCTGAAAATAGCAGAAAAGAAAAGAAAGTGCGGTTACTATCCTTTCATGCCACTGACTAAACAAGAAGCAAATAATCTAAAACACAGACCTCATGAAATCCTGCCTATTGCTGAAGATTTTCTACATTGTGTACAGTACGAACCACCAAAGCCTTGGTCATATAATCCACTGACTAGAACTAGCTTCCTAAAAAAGTTCAACCAGCTTGAAACAATAGCAAGACGGTATTTGTGATGATAATTACAAAAAACAATGGTAAGTATTGTAAAAACCAAGATTTTTAAGCAAGCTATATACTGGCTTTATGATCATTTGTAAAAAATTTGTAATAAAACTTTCTTAAAAAAATTTAAAGCGTTATTTAAACAACTTTACACTTAGAAGCCCAGGCTACTTGCGAATTAAATTTGAGCACAGTTCATAAAACATTTTGGCCACGGATTCGGGTTGATAAGCTTTCATCTCGGAGAAATTTCTTTTTAACTTAACGTACCTTTTTTTGTTCACCCACTCAACTATTGCATCCGCTAAATCCTCAGGTAAAGGTTCCACGAATTTAACAACTTTACTAATTTCTCCTTTAATTATGTACTCAGACGTTATGATAGAAGGTTTTCTATACAAAAGAATATCGTTTTCAATGCCTGACATCTTACTTTTACCGTATATTTCTCTATATTTTCTAAACCGGGTCTGAACTTCTATTGGCGCCAATATAAAATCAACTTCAGAGATGATGTCATTAAATTTCTTTTGTGAAATATAGTCATTACTATATTCTAGAGAAAACCTATCAGACTCAAGAGACTTTAAATTTTCAATAATACGGGAGGCTTGCTTACCACTTGCTTTCCCAAGCAACACCAGACGAACAGGATAATGCAGTCTATTAATACAGATTTTTAGCGCGTCATAAACAAGATTATAATTTTTTCTTGTGCTATCTACTTTACCCGTAATTGCTATAGTTATACGTTCATTTATTTTTTTATCTATAGAAACCTCAGCATTTCCGAGAAAACCAAATGGCATAACAGGTGGCAGTATTCTATCGTTATTTACCCAACCTTTACCTGAAACATAATCAGTTATTGCTTGGTTAGGAAACATGAAGTAGTCAATCTGACTAAGAAACCTCTCTCTATTTCGCCATTCGCCAGAAATCCAAACCTTTCTTACCATATGTGAAAATATGGCAGGAAAGTTTAACATCGGCCGATAAAAATGGCTGGACGGTGCAAGATCCGCGTGAGAGTTATGAATACGAATGATTGCCGGTGCCTTAATGGGTATGTTACATAACTCAGACCAAAAATGCCTTACTGTATTAAAGTAGAGTATATCTGCTGACTCAAAAACAGAATTCATGCTTTCTATGAATGAATTTATATTTTCGTTATCATTTTTGCAAAACACAGTTAACTGGCTTATTTCGTCTAGAGCTTTTCTATCAATTTGCTGTAGCACTTCTGGCACTGTGATTAAAGAAATTTTGAAGCTCTCAAGCTCAAGCACCCTTATAAGGTTACATATGAGCTCGCTGTGGTGATGAAACTCAATAACAACAATATGGATTACCGGTTTGTAATAGCTATTTCGTAATTCAACTCTTGTATTCATAATATTTTCTTTATTACAGAATATTTCATTATGATTTTGGTATTAATCAGCAAATCAAACACAATAAAAGTCCCGATACCAGGCCACAAACTTTGCTACGCCATCCTCAACGCGGGTGGCAGGCTGGTAACCAAACTGTTCAACCAGATCCTCCACATCCGCATAGGTATCCGGCACATCACCGGGCTGCATGGGCAACAACTGTTTGTTGGCGTTGATACCCAGCGCACCCTCCAGGGCAGCAATATAATCCATCAGCACAACAGGCTCCTGATTGCCGATATTGTAAAGACGCCAGGGAGCCATACTGGTGGCCGGGTCCGGGGATTGGCCTGACCACTGAGGGTTGGGTTGCGCAGGCTTTTCCAGTACGCGAATAATGCCTTCCACAATGTCATCAATATAGGTGAAATCGCGCCGATGCTGACCAAAGTGATACACCGGGATGGTTTCTCCGGCTAAAATCGCTCGAGTGAATTTGAAAAGAGCCATGTCAGGGCGTCCCCATGGGCCATAGACTGTAAAGAAACGCAGACCTGTGGTCGGAATGCCATACAGGTGACTGTAACTGTGCGCCATGGATTCATTGGCTTTCTTGGTCGCTGCGTAAAGGCTTATCGGATGGTCGACAGTGTGATGGGTAGAAAAGGGCATCTCTTCATTGGCGCCGTATACACTGGAACTGCTGGCGTAAACAAGATGATCGACGGCCTGTTGTCGGCAACCTTCAAGGATATTGCCGAACCCAGTCAGATTGCTGTCAATATAGGAAGCAGGGTTCTCGAGTGAGTAGCGCACGCCTACCTGGGCGGCCAGATGAATCACACGGCTGAAGGAATACCGCCGAAATACATCTGCCATTGCTTCCCGGTCTGCTACATCGATGCGCAGATGTGCATAGCCGCTATGACCAACAAGACGTGACACCCGCGCTTCTTTCAGTTCGGGATCGTAATACGCATTATGATTGTCCAGACCGACAACACTCTCGCCATTTTCAAGCAAGCGCTTCACGACTGCAGACCCAATAAATCCTGCCGCGCCAGTCACCAGAGTAGTCAAATGGATGCTCCATAAACGTTAAAAAAAAGCTCAAACGAGCAGTCACAGGTTTATAATTCTTGCACAATCGGCCTTCGACGGCACTTCTCTTCTTTCATGACAACGCATTCTGGCATATCTGACGGTTTCTCTTAACCGCTGAGGCATCATTTCCAGGCTAAAGCGCAAACAGAATTCATCGATCCCGTTCAGTGTGTGTAGTTCCCCGCCTTGACGCGCTTATCCAGCGTAGTGGGTGACTGATCTGTCCTGGCCGCACACCCCCTTCATCGCCCGCCAGGCCCTTTCTCATGGTAAGCTTTCACTGTATTTAACAGCCATGCCGTGAGAAGCATTGGCATAGGCTGAGTAGCCATTTGAATCCTAGCTATGTAGGAGCCCCATGCCCCGATTCAAACTTCCGCCACCTGGCACCTGGTTACCACTCGTTATTATCGGTATCGGGCTGGGCTATGCCATTGTCATATTGACCCGGTTACCCTGGTGGTCGTTTGCGTTTGTAGCCATCGCCTTTGTCTGGCTTGGACGCCGTCTGGGAAGCGGGCAGCCATGCTATCGTCGTTATCGCAAGCTGACTCCGTGGTCATTGCTGCCACTGTGCCTTTGGGGCTTGTACATTTACCTGGCTGACAGCTTCGGAGATGTGGACATCGGAGCTGTTTTTTACCATCTCCAGGCAGGCATGGAAGACCATGGAGGCTCGGGGCGACTCGTGGCAGCAGTTCTGTACACCCTGACCATGCTGGCAATGCTGATCTCAATCACCTGGCTGGCACGCAATGATTGGCGCTGGCGACGTTCAGAACCCTTTCTCGCCGTATTGTTGCTGGCTACGAATCCGCTGCTTTACAGCCTCGGCCAGCGCGGTGCGGTGGTGGTGGCGGATGACCATGGTTGGCTGGAAAGGCGTTATATCACGCCTGAGATTTCTTCACAGTCTTCGCCTCCCAACCTGCTGGTGTTATACCTGGAAAGCATTGAGCGCACTTATAGTCATCCTGTCTTTGGTGATGCCTATGCAGATCTCGCCCATCTGGGTGAAGAGGGCCTGGTATTTGAAGGTGTCAAGCAGCTTGATAATACCGGCTGGACAATGGCCGGCATGATTGCCAGCCAGTGCGGAGCCCCCTTGATGCCTGCCGGACTCCTGCATGACCGACAGTTTGAGCCCCTTTCATCGGTGGTACCCGGGGTTGAATGCCTGGGCGACCTGCTCAGTGCACAAGGCTATCAGCTAAGCTTTCTGGGCGGTGCCAGTACCGAGTTCGCCGGTAAAGGACGTTTTTACAGCGATCACGGGTTTGAGAATGTCTTCGGTTTTAAGGCGCTACAGAGCCGTCTGGAAGATCCCGAATACGTCAATGACTGGGGGCTTTATGATGACACCCTCTATGACCTGACAGTGGAAGAGATTGAACGCATGGAAAGCCAGTCTGACCAGCCTTGGGGGGTCGTTAACCTGAGTATTACCGGTCATGCGCCCAACGGATATCCAGCCCAGAGCTGTGTTGAAAGACAAGGCGCATGGGATGAGATTGATATCCTGTATTCTGTGGAATGTTCGGCCTGGCTGGCGCGCAACCTTGTTGAACGCCTCGAAGCAGGTGGTCTGCTTGATAACACCGTGGTAGCGATTCTCAGTGATCATCTCACCATGCGCGTTTCAGTGTGGGATGAGCTGACCACTCTGGATCGGGACAATACGTTTATTCTCTTGGGTACCGATCAGGCGCCACAGCGTATATCGCGCAGTGCTTCCACCATGGACATTTTTCCGACCCTGCTGGATGCGCTTGGTTATACTCCCAATGACTCACAGGCAGGCCTGGGCGTTTCTCTGCTCAGTGATGCGGAAACACTGGTTGAGCGTCACGGGGTTCAATCTATCAATGAACGTTTACATGCAGAAAGCGAGCTTCAGGAGCGACTCTGGGAAGGGCTGGCGCCTCAAAGGTCGTCAGAATCCGACAGCCGACCAGGCACAGAGTCACAGGTACTCGAAACCCCGCAGGACACTCCGGAAGAACATCCTATTGCGCATTAAACCTCACTGGACGTGGCGTGGCGCTAACAGCCGTATAGACACTCTCAACGTCCAGGTTCTTCAAGCAGTTTGTGTGGCCCAGCGGGCATTCACGCTGAAAGCTGGGAGAACCTTCCAGTGCCTGATAGTGAATCTGTGCGTTGGCAGTCAAGGGTGGCGTGCAGGCAGGTGATGAAGAACAAACAGCATGCACCCGAGTACCGACTGCAGCGGCAACGTGCATCAGCCCCGAATCGTTGGTCACCATCTGGACACAATCCGCCAAAAGATCAACGGCATCCGCAAGGCCCGTCTTGTCACACAGATTATGGGTATGCAGCAACCCTTGGGCAATCGCATCACCGACCACTTGATCCTTGGGGTCACCGAAGATACGCACCTCATAGCCGTCATTCACCAGACGCTCTGCCAGCTGATGAAAATTGGCCGGTGGCCACTGCTGGGCAGAGCCGCATTGAGTTGCAGGCATCAGGCCGATCGCGGGCCGCGAAGACAGTTGATGGGCAATGCGTAGATTGACCAGATTATCGCGATCAATCGTCAAGCGCGGGCGTGGAATGGCAAACTGACCCGTACTGACTTCGTCCTCCGGCAATCCTAATGACACAAAACGCTTCACCGTCTGGTCAAGCACCAGGTTATCGAGTCTGCGACGCTCGTTGAGCACGCCATAGCGTTGCTTACCTAAAAAGCCGATACGCTCAGGAATACGCGCCAGAAATGGTATCAGAGCGGCCTTCCAAGAATGCGGAAGTACTATTGCGCGGTCATAGCGCCCTTTAAGCTTGGCAGCCAGTTCACAGCTTGATCTGATATCGAACTCATCATACCGAAGGCCTGACGACCATACCTCATCTACCTCTGGCATGCGCGCCATAATCGGTTGGGACCACGCAGGCGCCACTACACCCAGCGTCGCCTCCGGTTCACGCTGTTTCAGGGTGATGAATAGACTTTGCGCCATGACAAGTTCTGCCAGACAGCTTGGACCCATGACCAATAGCCGCTTTACAGGCTCATTCATTCATCACGTGCTCCGAAGTACGAAAAAGGATGGGCATGGCTTAACTGACAGTACCGGATATTGTATGTGCCTATAACCTGCCTGCGAGTAATTGTATACTTGACGCTCTTTGAATTCATGGCCAATGGTGCTTTTTCCGATGAGTGATTCAACCCCTAGCGCGGCACCTGATGTGTCGACCTTTCAAGGACTAATTCTTGCCCTGCAGCAATATTGGGCAGAGCAAGGTTGTGTTGTGCTACAACCACTGGATATGGAAGTTGGCGCGGGTACCTTTCATCCGGCCACCTTTTTGCGCTCCATTGGTCCTGAAACCTGGAATGCTGCCTATGTTCAGCCGTCACGCCGCCCTACTGACGGCCGCTATGGTGAAAACCCTAACCGCCTGCAGCATTACTACCAGTTCCAGGTGGTAATGAAGCCATCACCGGCCAACTTTCAGGAGCTTTACCTGGGCTCATTGAAGCGTCTGGGGCTCGACCCCCTGGTGCATGATATCCGCTTTGTCGAAGACAACTGGGAATCCCCTACTCTGGGCGCCTGGGGCCTGGGATGGGAGATCTGGCTGAACGGCATGGAAGTCACCCAGTTTACCTATTTCCAGCAGGCAGGCGGCATTGAGTGCTTCCCTGTCACCGGTGAGTTGACCTACGGCATCGAGCGGATTGCCATGTACCTGCAGGACGTGGACAGCGTCTATGATCTGGTATGGACCGTCGCACCGGATGGCAGCAAGGTCACCTATGGCGACGTTTACCTTCAGAACGAGCGGGAGCAATCCACCTATAATTTTGAATATGCCGACGTTGAGCAACTGTTCAAGGCCTTTGACCATCAGGAACAGGAGTGCGGCAAGCTGCTTGACGCCAAGCTACCGTTACCCGCTTACGAACAGGTGCTGAAAGCATCTCATACCTTCAACCTGCTGGATGCCCGTCACGCCATCTCAGTGACCGAGCGTCAACGCTTTATCCTGCGGGTACGTACCATGGCGCGCAATGTTGCCCATTCCTATTATGACTCACGCAAAGCCGAAGGTTTCCCCATGGCGCCAGAGGCCTTACGGCGTGAACTATTGGCCGATCTGGGAGACGCATAATGGCTGTTAATACGCTTCTATTGGAACTTGGCGCAGAAGAACTTCCGCCCTCGGCGCTGGATACGCTGTCAGATGCCTTTGCCAATGGCATTCAGCGCGGCCTGGAAGACGCCGGTGTCGCCTTTGATAACGTCATCGCCTATGCCACCCCACGCCGCCTGGCCGTCCAGGTGCGCGAACTGGCCGAGAAACAGCCGGACCGTAACGTGGAGCGCCGCGGGCCAGCCCTGGCCGCGGCCTTCAAGGATGGCCAACCCACCAAGGCCGCTGAGGGCTTTGCGCGCTCCTGCGGTGTTACGGTTGATCAGCTGATCCACCTCGAAACCGATAAAGGTACCTGGCTGGGTTATCACGAACAGCAAGCCGGTGAGACCGTTCAGGCTTTACTGCCAGAGATCGTGCGCAAGGCCATTGGCGGGCTACCCGTACCCAAGAACATGCGCTGGGGGGCCTCACGGGTTGAGTTCTCCCGACCGGTTCACTGGTTGGTCGCCCTGTATGGCAGTGATGTCATTGCCGCTGAAGCCCTGGGCCTTGAAGCCAGCCGCACCACCTTCGGCCACCGCTTCCACGCCCCGGATGCCATCCAGTTGGCTCATGCAGATGACTACCTGGCAGCGCTTGAAGATGCCTATGTACTGGCCGACCGCGACAGGCGCCGGGAGCGAATTCGTGAACAGGTCCTGTCTGAGGCGGAAGTTCAGGAAGCCACCGCCGTGATTGACGAGTCACTGCTGGCAGAGGTCAGTGGCCTGGTTGAATGGCCCGTTGCTCTGACCGGCAGCTTCGATGAGCGTTTCCTGGAAGTGCCTGCCGAATGTCTGATCTCTTCGATGAAAGCCAACCAGAAATACTTCCACCTGGTCGATGACAGCGGCCAGCTCAAACCGCTGTTTATCACCATTGCCAACATCGAAAGCCAGGATCCGGATCAGGTTATCCAGGGTAACGAAAAGGTCATTCGACCCCGCCTGGCTGATGCTGCTTTCTTCTATGAAACAGACCGCAAGCGCACCCTGGCCAGCCGTATTCCCATGCTGGAAAGCGTTGTCTTCCAGCAGAAGCTGGGCACCCTGGCGGATAAGGCGCGCCGTACAAGCACCATTGCCCAACTGATTGCCACTCAGATTGGCGGTGATCCGGCTTTGGCCCAACGCGCCGCCGAACTTGCCAAGTGTGACCTGGTCACTGAAATGGTATTGGAATTCCCTGAACTGCAGGGCATTATGGGCCACTATTATGCCAAACAGGATGGCGAACCCCACGAAGTAGCAACAGCGCTGGAAGAACAGTACCTACCTCGCTTTGCCACCGATGATATCCCACATACCTCGACCGGCAAGGCGCTGGCGCTTGCTGACCGCCTGGATACCCTGGTAGGCATTTTTGGGATTGGGCAACGCCCAACCGGCGCCAAAGATCCCTTCGCTCTGCGCCGCGCCTCTATTGGTGTGCTCAACATCCTGATCAAGGGCGAGCTGAATCTGGATTTGCGCGAGCTGTTCGCCTGTGCCGCTGAGCAACATGATGATCTTCCCAAAACAGAGGGCCTGGTAGAGGATGTATTGACCTATGTGATGGATCGCTTCCGCGCCTGGGGTCAGGAAGAAGGTATCAGCGCTGAAATGTACCTTGCTGTTCGTGCCCGTCCGGTTACCAAGCCCCTTGATTTTGCCCGCCGCCTACGTGCGGTAAAAGCCTTTGCTCAGCGTGAAGAAGCAGCCGCCCTCGCCGCTGCCAACAAGCGTGTTTCCAACATCCTGACCAAGCAACCTCATGAGGGTAGCGCCCAGGTAAATGCCAGCCTGTTGAATGAAGAGGCTGAACAGAATCTTTACCATGAAATTACCAATCGGCGGGAAAGTGTTGCTCCGCTGCTTGCAGGGGGTCATTACATGGAAGCTCTCGACACCTTGGCAACACTACGCCGACCAATTGATGACTTCTTTGATCAGGTAATGGTGATGGCAGACGACACTGCCGTGCGTAACAATCGCCTGGCATTGTTGGCCAGCCTGCAGGCGTTATTCCTTGAAGTTGCCGATATTTCTGAACTGCCTCAGTAATACGCTGACGCATTAAGTTTATATATGCTAATCGAAAACCCGGCTATGCCGGGTTTTTTTATGTCTTACTCACTGACGATGTTTCACGTGAAACACTGAACCGCGTCATGCCAATTTATGCGAAAAATTGCTCATATCGCTTACTACAACCTAGGGCAAAGCAGGCAAACACAGGTAAAAGGCCCAAGGCCTGGAGCAGGCAAAATCTTTGATGATCTCGCGGCCTTTGCTGACTGGTTACTGACTCTTCATGGATAAAAGCAAAACGCCGCCGAACCCAATGGTTCAACGGCGTTTTCGATTGCGTAATCTACTTTAAATCAGAGAGGCAGACGATGTTTCACGTGAAACATCGTCTACTTTCTCAGGCTCATTGCTGACTATATATCAAGGTTAGCAACAAGCGCGTTGGTTTCAATAAAGTCGCGACGCGGCTCAACCTCGTCACCCATCAGGGTATTGAACATCATATCAGCGGCTACGGCATCTTCAATGGTAACCCTGAGCATACGCCGGCTGTCCGGGTCCATGGTAGTTTCCCATAGCTGGTCCGGGTTCATCTCGCCCAGCCCTTTATAACGCTGTACAGAGAGGCCTCGCTGCCCTTCCTGCATTAGCCAGGTCAACACATCAGCAAACTGCCTGACGGGTTTCTGGCGCTCACCTCGAGCGATATAGGCGCCTTCTTCCAATAGACCATTCAGCGTTTCACCCAAAGCTACCATGGCGCGATAGTCAGCACTTTCAAAGAAATCCAGGCCCCAGATATAGTCTGTGGTGACACCATGAGCAAGCAAAGACACGGTGGGTAGAAAAAGGCCGCGCTCAGTATCTTCCTTAAGATGGAAGTGATAGCGAGGCCCGCCCTCATAGGCAACCTGATCATCCATGGCTTTCTGCAATTCTGCAATCCAGTTCTGCATGGTCAGGTTATCTTTCAGGCTTTCTTCACCCATAAGCCCGGACGCATGCACCACCTGCTTTAGCACCTCGATAGGATAAACCCGAGACAAGCGATCAATGCGCTTCATCACACCACGATATTGAGTCACCAGAGCTTCCAGCTGAGAGCCGGCAATACCAGGCGCATCCGCATTGACATGCAAGCGAGCGCCATCTAACGCGGTAGATGTCAGGTAATCCACCATGGCCTGTTCATCCTT
Organism: Halomonas sp. BLK-85; assembly: GCF_044792155.1. NCBI lineage: Bacteria > Pseudomonadati > Pseudomonadota > Gammaproteobacteria > Oceanospirillales > Halomonadaceae > Halomonas > Halomonas sp. BLK-85. The sequence continues at coordinate 5,569 of NZ_CP087731.1, read as the reverse complement.
GAGATAAAGCTCCTGCTTGCCCCGCTTGATTTTGTACAGCGGCGGCTGAGCAATAAACACATGGCCACGTTCAATCAGCTCTGGCATCTGCCGGAAGAAAAATGTCAGCAACAGGGTACGGATATGTGAACCGTCCACATCCGCATCGGTCATGATAATAATTGAGTGGTAGCGTAGCTTGTCCGGGTTAAATTCTTCCCGTCCAATACCACAGCCCAAGGCCGTAATCAGCGTTCCCACTTCAGCTGAAGACAGCATCTTATCAAAACGTGCCTTTTCGACGTTGAGGATTTTACCCTTCAGCGGCAATATGGCCTGTGTCCGACGATCACGTCCCTGCTTGGCACTTCCTCCGGCAGAGTCACCCTCGACCAGATAGAGTTCAGAAAAGCTGGGATCCTTTTCCTGACAATCGGCCAGCTTTCCAGGTAGCCCTGCTATATCCAGTGCGCCCTTTCTACGCGTCATATCGCGCGCCTTGCGCGCGGCTTCGCGGGCGCGGGCAGCATCCAGCATCTTGTTAACGATGGACTTGGCTTCGTTTGGCTTTTCAATCAGGTAGTCAGAAAACAACCGCCCCATCTCTTGTTCTACAGCTGTTTTAACCTCACTGGATACCAGTTTTTCCTTGGTCTGGGATGAGAACTTGGGGTCAGGCACCTTGACAGAGATAATTGCCGTTAACCCTTCACGTGCATCATCACCTGACGTATTCACCTTGGATTTCTTGAGCAGGCCTTCCGCTTCGATATAGTGATTGAGCGTACGTGTCAACGCAGCACGAAAACCCGCCAAGTGGGTGCCACCGTCCCGCTGGGGAATATTGTTGGTATAGCAGAAGATACTTTCAGTGAAGGTATCGCTCCACTGCATGGCAACCTCCACCTCGACACCATCTTCGCGCACGGCATTGAAATGGAACACAGGGTTGAGCACAGTCTTTTTACTATTAAGGTGGTCGACAAATGCTTTAAGGCCACCTTCGTAATGGAAAAGCTCTTCTTTGCCGCTGCGTTCATCCATCAGCCGAATAGCGACACCTGAGTTCAGGAATGACAACTCACGCAAACGCTTGGCGAGAATATCGTAGTGAAATTCGATATTGGCAAACGTATCAGTTGAGGGCCGGAAATGAACCTTGGTACCACTTTGCTCCGTTTTACCCACTATAGAAAGTGGTGCCTGTGGCACACCGTGGTGGTAGATCTGTTCGAACACGTCACCTTGGCGCCAAATCGTCAATCGCAACTCTGATGAGAGTGCGTTGACAACCGATACCCCGACCCCATGCAGGCCACCCGAGACCTTGTAGGAGTTATCATCAAACTTACCACCGGCGTGAAGCACCGTCATGATGACTTCGGCGGCTGATACACCCTCTTCTTCATGCAGCTCGGTGGGCACACCTCGACCATTATCGCTAACGCTGATAGATTCATCAGGATGGATGATAACGCGAATTTCGCTGCAGTGACCTGCCAAGGCTTCATCGATGGAGTTATCCACCAATTCAAACACCATGTGGTGTAAACCTGTCCCGTCATCTGTGTCGCCGATATACATCCCTGGACGTTTGCGAACTGCGTCCAGCCCTTTGAGCACTTTGATACTTGATGAATCGTAAGCCTGCTCGCTCATTGACCACTCCATCGTGAATTCTGTCTTGTCCGTCTCACCGAACCGCCTGGTTTCACTTTTGCCTGGTGATTTACGTATCTCGCAAAGTTCACTGCCCAGTTTCATTTAGCTGGCCTAACAATGAGTGCACTCCCCCATTCTGCTCGGCATGTTTCACGTGAAACATCTTCACTTCAGTATCGGAAAGCCATTGACTCTGTAAGGCGGTTGGTTCGACGCTCGTTATAAATGCCTGACATTGAATAGATTCAAGAAGTTGACAAAACCGCTGGCGGTGTTGCTCATCCAGTTCAGCTGGCAGATCATCAATCAGGTACACGCAATGCCTCTTGGCCGTTCTTTCCAGAAATCGACCTTGTGCCAGCTTAAGGGCACTCACTACTAACTTTTGCTGACCTCTGGAAAGCACCTCAATGGCTGGCTGCTTGTTAATCTTTATTCTCAGGTCGGCGCGCTGCGGGCCCTGCTGAGTAAATCCCATCTGCTCATCCGTTGCACGACTTGATGCCAGGACATCCGCCAATGGGCGATTTTTATCCCACCCTCGCGCATAATGGAGCGTCAAGCCTTGTAACGATAATAATGATTGCAAGGTTTCTTCAAACACCGGCAAAAAATTGCTAAACCATTCGCGACGTTGCTGGTCGATTCTTTCACCGCTGTTTGCCAGCTCTTTCTCCCATACATCAAGCTCGTCAGGTTGTATTCTACCACGCCTGAGAAGCGCATTCCGATGTTTCAGTGCTCGCCTCGCCCGTTTCCAGACACTGAAAAATTCATGTTTCACGTGAAACACCCCCCAATCCAGAAACTCTCTTCTTCCGGCAGGTGGGCCTTCAAGCAAGCGGAATGCATCCGGGTTGATGAGTTGCAGTGGCATTATTTCAGCAAGTTCAACCAGACGAACCTGTTTGCGGTTTTTAATACGCAGCTCTAATTCGCGTTGTTCACGTAGGCGACGAACACCCAGGGTAGTTGCCTGATCGTCATGGAGCCGAGCAAACAATGTCATTTCAGAGACGCCTTGCTGGATGACATTCTTTAGCTGACGAGTACGAAATGAACGCCCCAGTCCGAGGATGTGGATTCCTTCAAGCAGACTGGTTTTACCACTCCCGTTGACACCACTAATGATATTGATCCGGCTTGAGGGAAAGGCAGTAACCGGCTGGAGGTTCCTTATACCATGAAAATTGAGCTGCTGGATGCTCATCAGAGACGCAACCCTGTGGAGGTGCTATTGGCAGGCATGATTACACAGACAGCAGCCACCATGAAGAAGTGGCGCCGCCGAATCAAAAATACGATGATGAATGGAAAAAACGCCAAGCCAATCACTACAGACGCATTGGCATAACAACATACAGGGCATCACCACCACCGGGCTCTTCCATCAAAGCGCTGCTGTTTGAATTTGCCAGCGTCATTTGCATGCGATCTTCATTCAATACCGAAAGCACGTCGACGAGATAACCGACATTAAAACCGATTTCCATCGCGGCACCATTGTATTCAACCGCAATATTTTCCTCAGCCTCTTCCTGCTCAGGGTTGTTTGCCATGACCTTGAGGTTGCCGGGTTCCAGGTAGAGCCGCACGCCCCGGTATTTCTCATTGGAAAGAATGGCTGTGCGCGACAGCATCTGGCGCAGATCCGCGCGTTCAGCAAGGAGTACCTTGTCGCCGTTACGCGGTACAACCCGTTCGTAATCAGGGAACTTGCCATCAATCAATTTGGACGTAAAAGTGAAATCACCGGTATGTATACGCACATGCGTTGAGCCCAGCGTCAAACTGACCGGCTCGTCGCTGTCATCCAGCAAGCGAGATAGCTCAAGAATACCTTTACGCGGCACAATCAACTTCTGTGACTGCTCGACAACAACCTCTACCGAACGTGAACACATCGCCAGACGATGCCCGTCAGTGGCAACAGCACGCAGCAGGTTGGTCTGTATTTCCAGTAGCAGCCCGTTCAGATAATAGCGTACATCCTGCTGAGCCATGGCAAATGCCGTCGAATCTATCAGGTGTTTGAGCGTGCCTCTTGGAACGCTTAATTCCTGACCTCCTTCCGCTTCTTCAATACTCGGGAATTCTGCCGCTGGAAGCGTAGAAAGTGTAAAGCGTGAGCGACCACTACGTAATACCGCTCGACCCTCTTCGACAGCCAGTTGAACCTCAGCCTGTTCGGGCAGCGATTTACAGATATCCATCAGCTTACGGGCAGGAACAGTCGCGGCTCCTTCCTGTTCAACAGCACTGGCGACCGTGCGCCCTATCAGTTCAACCTCAAGGTCTGTGCCCGTCAAGGCGACTTGATCACCTTCGATTTCAATGAGTACATTCGAGAGGACAGGTAACGTTTGGCGACGCTCAACCACGCCGGCTACCAGTGTCAGTGGACGCAGCAACGCCTCTCGGGAAATGGAAAATTTCATTAACGCTCCAGATTAAACGGTAATTAGCTGGTCAGCAGACGCAACAGGTTTTTATAGTCCTCGCGGATATCCGCATTCTCTTCCTGTAGAGCTTTTACCTTACGGCAAGCGTGCAACACAGTGGTGTGGTCACGCCCACCAAAGGCGTCGCCAATCTCCGGCAGACTGTGATTAGTAAGCTCTTTGGCCAGTGCCATCGCCACCTGACGCGGCCTTGCAACAGAGCGAGAACGCCTTTTGGACAGCAGATCGGCAACCTTGATTTTGTAATATTCTGCCACTGTGCGCTGAATATTATCCACACCCACCTGCTTGTCCTGGAGAGCCAAAAGGTCTTTCAGCGATTCGCGAATAAAGTCCTGAGTGATGGTCTTGCCCATAAAGTGTGAGTCAGCAATCACTTTTTTCAGGGCCCCTTCAAGCTCACGGACGTTGGAGCGAATTTTCTGGGCGATAAAGAAGGCCGCATCATGAGGAAGATCGACTTTCGATTGATCCGCTTTTTTCATCAGAATAGCCACACGGGTTTCAAGCTCGGGTGGTTCAATAGCCACCGTCAGTCCCCAGCCAAAGCGTGATTTCAAACGTTCTTCAACGCCACTGATTTCTTTAGGATAACGGTCAGAGGTGAGAATCATCTGCTGCCCACCTTCCAATAAAGCATTAAACGTATGGAAAAACTCTTCCTGAGAGCGCTCCTTGCCAGCAAAGAACTGAATATCATCAATCAAAAGAGCATCAACACTCCGGTAGAAACGCTTGAAGTCATTGATGGCATTCAATTGCAAGGCTTTGACCATATCCGCGACAAAACGCTCTGAGTGCAAATACACCACCCGCGCATTTTCACGCCGCTCAGCGAGCGCATTACCCACCGCATGCATCAGGTGGGTTTTACCCAAACCTACACCGCCATATAAAAACAATGGGTTATAAGCCCCACCAGGGTTTTCTGATACCTGACGTGATGCCGCTCGCGCCAATTGGTTGGATTTACCTTCAACAAAGGTTTCAAACGTAAAGTTAGGGTTAAGGCCACTCGTGTGTTTCAGACTGCCTTCAACCTGCACCTGACGCTCACCCGCGCGTTTGGAAGCAGACTCCTCGCGTAATTGATCAATTTCGCGATCATCGTTCATATGAGTGCGTGAAGACGTAGCAACAGAGGGTGACGGTGGCCTGTTGGATGAGGCTGAGACAGGAGTGCCCAGCTGACGCGGTTGCGGTGCGGCAGCCACCACGCGCCGGCTACCCACTGTCAGACTTACCTTGGGCGGCTTTGCCGGTGCAAGCTCTCTAACTAACTCACTGATTCTCTTCGCATATTTATCATTGACCCAATCACGTACAAACCGGTTAGGTGCTAAAAGACACAGCTCATTGGATTCGCCTTCCTCGGCCTGAAGAGGGCGGATCCAGGTGTTGAACTGCTGCGAATTCAGCTCGTCCTGCAGATAATCGAGACATTGCTGCCAAAGCGCGAGAGACAC